>NZ_JBCFZG010000001.1:0-1032373 GCF_038594485.1 Citromicrobium bathyomarinum
ATCGATCATCGAGGCGGGAGCCACCCCTGAAGACGTGGCGCGTCGCTTCGGCCTCACCGTCCGGTTCGTCGAAGGGCGTCTGCGCCTGGCTGCCCTCGCGCCTTGCGTCTTCGAAGCGCTCGCCGAAGGCACGATCACGCTCGACATGGCCAAGGCCTACGGCGCGATCTCCGATGTCGAGCGCCAGGCACATGTCTATGCCGAACTGCAGGAAGCCTGGTACCAGATCACGCCCGACACGATCCGCCGCATGGTGCTCGATGCCACGGTGCGCGGTTCCGATCCGCGAGCTGTTCTTGTCGGACGCGATGCCTACCTCGCCGCAGGTGGCCGGATCGAACGCGAACTGTTCGACGATGATACCAGTGAAAGCTGGATCGATGTCGCGCTGCTCGAGGACCTCGCGCAAAAGGCCATGGAAGAAGCCGCAGAAAAGGCCGCCATTGAATATGGCCTTGCCTGGGTGTGTCCGACGCTTGGCAACTACGTCAGCCACGACCTTATTGAAGGTCTCGGTCGCTTGCCCTGCGAGCCTGCGCCAATGACCGAGCAGGAAGCGCAGGAACTGGGCGAACTCGAGGCCGACTACGACCGTGTCGCCGCTATTCTCGAAGACAAGGACAGCGACGAGGACGATGTGGCCAAGGCCGAAGAGGAACTGGTGGCGATCAATCGTGCCATGCGGGACCTCACCGATCGCCCGCCGGTGCTGGCCGATGAACTCAAGGCTGAAGCTGGCGCCTTCATCGTCCTCTCGCGCAATGGCGAGCCGACATTGGTCCCGCAGTTCTATACCGAGACCGAGGTCATCGCTGACGAAGGCGTTGTCGAGGCAATCGAGGAAAGTGGAGCGGCAAAGCCCAAGGGAAGTTCGCTGTCGCAGCGTCTGCTCGACGAGCTCGCAATGCAGCGCCGCGATATCCTGGCGATCCATCTCGCAAACGATCCGGCACTGGCGCTCGACTTCATGGTCTTTACGTTCGCCGATGCCGACGGGCATGACTGGCGCGCCAGGAAAGCATCGACGCTGGTCGGCTCGGTCGCGTCCGGCCCGGTTACCGGCTTCGAGGCCAAGGATGCACCGGCGAGCGCTGCCCTGGCCGAATTTGCCGGTTCGCTCGATGAAAGCTGGCGTGCTGGGACAAGCGACGTCGAGCGGTTCGCAAGGTTCCGGGCGCTGTCCGACGAGGCGCGTTCGGCCTGGCTCGGCCATGTCGTTGCGCGCACACTCGTTGCCAGCCTGGCCTGCGAAGGTGAGCGCTTGGTGCCAATGCACGAGGCTCTCGGCTCGCTCCTCGAAATCGAGACCGCGCATTGGTGGCGACCTACGGCGTCGAATTACTTCGACCGGGTGGCTAAGGCCCGCACGCTCGAAGCGCTCGATGCCGCCGGCGGTCCCGAACTGGTCGGTCGCTATGCCGCATCGAAGAAGGCTGAGCTTGCGAGCGCTGCCGAACGCATCTTCTCGGGCAACTTCATTGGCGAGCCCGACGTCAAGGAACGGGCGCAGGCTTGGGTTCCGCCGATCATGCGGTTCACGGATGCTAATGTCCCCGCCAATCTTGAGGAAGCCGCATCGATTGACGAAGAAGCCGATGAAACGGTCAGCGACGACGCGATTGACGAGATTGCCGAGCAGGCTGCCTGACCCCTCCTGACAGGTCCAGATCACTCGGCGGGCGGTCCGTCCTACAGGGACGGGCCGCCTTTTCAATGTAAGATTTGGGCCACTTGCTGACCGTCTCGTTTGGGAAAGAACGAGTAGCAAAGCTGCCCTTTCGTCCACATCATCGATTGGGGAAGAGCACGCAAGAATGCTGGTCATTTGGCTTCCCAAGAACCCTTCCGACTCTTGAACCCCGGAAGGCTATTGCACGCGACGGCGCGTTCAAATCCGATCAACCTTGCAACCGCCTCACAGCGCTCATCATCAATCCTCATTCGACCTTCTCGAAGGGCGAGATAGACGGCCTCGATATACCCGTCACCGACGAGCTCAATCTGCACCGCTGGATGCACCAAAAGGTCCAACGACCAAGCGGGGGCTTGGCCGTCCATCAGGTCTTGGGCTCGTGCCCGACCCTTTCGCTCATCGACAACGGGCAGAAAACCCTGTGACACCGCCACTGCAATCGTAGCTGCTTCGCCGTCATCTAGCGAACCGGGAGAACGGATCATCGTCTCGAAAAGACGAGCCGCTGCATCATCCATCTGGACGACCTTGACGACGTTCTCCGATATCAGGCGTTGGATGAACCCGTTCTCGCCATTGGCGTGACTAGTTTCATGGTTGAGTTCCGTAACCACCGTTTCAGTCAGAACAATGTCGTTTGGAATGGCCCGAAGCACCTGTTCGCCAAACGTACAAGCGTGCAGATTGATCAGCACGCTCGTATCGGGGACTAATGGGATCAGCGTATCAGAGAGGGAGCTTAAACAGGTCATCCGTTTCGCTCTCCTCAAGTTCCATTTGATCGAGCAGAGCGCGCAGCTCTAGCCGCTTGATTTTAAGAAGCTCGGCCAGTTGTCCTTCCGACATCAGATCGCGTTTCCAGGCGGTGTAGGCCATGAAGCTCATGCGATGGGACACCGGCCGGTTTGCATCATCTTTTGCTGGGTCGGGCTTACTTGAAGCATCGCCCAGCACTTCACGCACCTGTGCGGGAGCAATGCCACCATGGGCTTTCAGCTTGTCCCATGCTCCCCGCTTAACAAGTCCGAGCTCTTCCAGCCTCCTCACACAAGCTTCGCGTGAAATGCGGAAATGGTGCGCCTGTACGATGATTGGCCTGCGGGTAATCTCAGAGCCAGCGGTGAGCTGACGCCACGCCGCTTCAAAGCTCTTGCGCGGTGAGAGAAAGGCGCGCCCAAACGCATGAGCATATCGCTCTTCGCGTGACTGAAACTTCTCATTTTCTTCCAGAACTTCTGGCGCCTGACGAGTGCCAACGAAATGCCCCAGCTCGTGAGCTGCGGATTGAATACGCCGCTCCAGTGGGAAGTTCGCATTCAAGAGAATGCAAGCTCCCAAAGTTTGGTCGTAGGTGAAGAGCGCATCCACCTTCGAACCCTTCGACAGGCGTCGCTGGTAGAGTCGGATGCCGAGATCCAACTCCATCAAGCTGAAGATATCGGCGATTGGGCCAGAGCCCAATCCGAGCCAGTCGCGCAGCTCTTGCGCGTGCTGTTCTGCCAATTCGACGACATCGCCAGTGTTGATGCCCCTTTCGGGCGGGTAATTCTTAGGCCGCTCAATGCCGAGAATGTTCTCCAACTCAACCTCAGCTCGAACGAGATCATTCAGCAGTTGCACTGCCTCGCCGGTATGCTCATCCTCGGTTTCCCGCAGTCGGCGGAAGCGTGGCACAAGGTCAGTATGGACTGCCTCGCGTCGCAGCAGGGCATTCACCGATACCCCGTAATGGTTCGCAAGCGCCTGAAGCTCCTGAATGCGAACCCGCCTATCCCCCTTTTCAATCGAAACGAGGGTGGGGCGAGACATGCCAATTACCTTAGCTGCTTCGTCCTGACGTATTTTTGCGCTTTCGCGGGCAAGGCGAAGGCGGCGACCGATCTCCTGTGCGGTCAGCTCGTTTAGATCAGTCATGGCGACCTCCCTTCGTCCATAGTTGCAGAAAACTCTCTTCGCCCTGGTCCTGCTCGAATGCTGCCCATTCTTTCGAATGTTGCACGAGCATGTCCCTAAGCTGGCCGGTCACGTCATCTACTGACGATCCAACGGCTTCAGCGATTTGGAATGCGTGAGGCTTCAGGGCGGTATCTGGCACACTGGCCAAATCGGCCAGTTGTTGCAGGTGCCGCGCGCCCATATAGCCGTAATCGTAAAGGGTGTTGGTGGCCCTGAAGCTGTTTTGCTTCGGCAGAGCATCACTAAATCGCGCGGCCCGCAAATTGGCAATGGCATAATTCTCGGGTGGCTCGACAACGCCGGCGGCGTGCAAGCTCATCCGGCGCAATAGGCACGCCGCACAAATGCCGCATTGGCGTACTTTCCCTCCCACGCGCACGTTTGCCCGCTGCTGCCAGCACGAGCGGGTATCAATCACGTGCTGGGGCTTTACGCCTGGCCTTTGCAAAAACGCCGCGATGGTCTGGCCTTTGGTATGCCAGAGGCGCGGTTGCTCATAGGTGAGATCGATACCAAGCAACGCCTTTATGAAGCGCTCCATCTTTCTGAAGAAAGTCGGGTGGTTCCGGTAGTCTGGATAGATGTTGAGCAGGGGGAGCAACACAGGCCCCAGAGCGCCCTGTCCACTTTCAGGCACAATGATCCGGCTGACATTAGACAGCTGCGAGGCGATTGCGATCACCGCCGCAAATTTGAAACCACGCGAACGGGCGCTGTTCTCGGGATTCGGCTTCACCTTCATATCAAAGGGCAGGCGGTCGAACGGCCGCTCATCTTTGCGCAGGCGTTGCTTGAATTTCGACACACGCACGCTCACGGCAGTGTCATTCTCGTTGTAGAGGCCCGAAACACTTAGCGAGTCCAAGCCTTCGCTGTACGCAATGGCGAACGCCTTTTGCTGGTTCGGGAATAGCGGGCCTTGTCGCGGCTTGCTTGTTGCTGCGCCCTCATGGCGCACGAAGCTAAAACGCCACTCGTCACCAGTCAGATGGCGCAGGGTATCGCAAAGACCTTGTTGAACAGTCGCATCCTGCCAGGTCGCAAGCTCAATCACGGGCACAGTCACATGAAAGTGCCGTGCCCAATGTGCACTGCCGCGTCCCCAGCGGCGATCTGCAAATTCGACGGCCGCGCAGACAATCAACAGGTCGTGATGAATGTTGCTCCAGCCTTCATGGCAGTAGCTGTCAAAGATGTCCTTATCGCACTTAATCTCTGAGCCGATGGTCGCATAGACGCGCCCCTTCGCGCCTCGACGCGGAACCGCTTGCCCCGCCTCAAGTATGGTTAGGTCACGTTCAGAAAACTTAGAAAATTCACTCATTACAATCACAGAATTGGGTCATCGAGACCGGTTCTTTTTTTGAGGTCCAGCTTGAACGCGTTCTTATCGCAGCTCTTCACGGCCTCCTGAATGCGCGCACGGTCAAGGCTCTTCGAGACTTCGCCCAATCCTTCATTGAGACGGTCGAGCTGGTCTCTGTGCATCGGGCCTTCCCTGTGCGCCTCTAGCCCAGCTTCCTGAATACGGGTGAGCGTCTTGCCGATATTGGTTTCGACACATGCGTTCAAAGCCTTGTCGATTGCATCGCGAGAGCTCTCACCATCGTGCAGCCTCATGGCGACTTCACGTTGGAGGTCATCCGAAAATTCCGACTTATCGTGCTTTTCGAAGATACCCTTGATTGATCCCTTTGGATCGAGATCAAGCTGCCCATCCGCACCATAACTCTGCAGGTCGCGGATCAGTCCGTCGTTTCCTGACAAGATACCCTTCACGATGGCATCGCTGCCCAGTGCACACCGAGTGTCATGATCTTCAGCCTCATTCTGTACAGCTTCCGCAAACCGCCTTGAGCGACTGTCGAGCTTCAAATTCTTGAATGGGCCGTCGGTCATCCCGTCCTCCTGCGACGGACCATTACGTGTATATTCTGACAATGTCAATATATTAACAGAATATCCTGACATTAGATAGGACATCCGCGATGGACGTGAAAGCTCAAGTTGCTGAAAGGTACTGAAAGCTGAAGGAAATCGCTTGTGCCAGTGTGGCGGAACGTCGGGCTTTTGGAGGCTCGCGTGTGCCCCCCAGATCTGAATGGAGAGAGTATAACCGTCGCCCCTTAGAGGGGAGGGAGCTTTGCTCTTCTTGAGCCGGGGCATGTCCGTCCCGGTCATCAGGAGAACTCCCATGACCAGATCCCGCCGCACTGCTTCAGTTTCCCCAGCGCAGCGCATTACCGCCGCCATTATCGAAAAGCTCGAGCAAGGCACCAGACCCTGGGTCAAGCCGTGGCGCGGTGTGCCCGTCTCGCGGCCCTTGCGCTCCTGCGGGACGCCCTATCGCGGCATGAACACCTTCTGGTTGTGGATGGTGGCCGATGGCTGCGGCTACGCCTCGCCTTACTGGATGACCTACCGCCAGTGTCAGGCGCACGGCGGACAGGTCCGCAAGGGTGAGAAATCGACCATCGCGATTTTCTACAAGAGCTACACAAAGGAAGTCGAGAACGCCGAAGGCGAAGCTGACACCGAGAACCGGCGCGTGCTCAAGGCCTATGCCGTGTTCAATGCCGACCAGTGCGACGGCCTCCCCGAGTTCTATCATCCCAAGCCACTCATTGCCGCGCTTGAGCCCGAAGGACGCGAAGAGCGGCTTGATACTTTTTTCGCCGAGATCGGCGCTGACCTGCGGCATCATGGCGCGCAGGCCTATTACGAGCCGCAGCGTGACCGGGTCACCATGCCGCCAGCCGAACTCTTCGAAGCCTATGACCACTACTACGCAACGCTCGCCCACGAGCTGTCGCACTGGACGGGGCATTCTTCGCGGCTCGACCGCGATCTCAAGAACCGCTTCGGCAGCGACGCTTATGCCGCCGAAGAACTGATCGCCGAGCTTTCCTCTGCCATTCTTGGGGCAGAACTGGGTCTTCCGGTCACCCACCTCGACCATCACGCCAGCTACATCGCGTCCTGGCTCAAGATCCTCAAATCGGACGAGCGCGCGATCCTGACCGCTGCGGCCAAGGCCGAGGAAGCGGCCAGCCTGTTGCTCGAACTCGGGGGTCATCAATCCCGTGAAAGCGAGGCCGATGTCGATCTCGCTGACGCCGCCTGAGGAGCGGTGAGATGGGACGTTCCGTCAGCTATCCAACTGGCTCCGTGGTTGCCTTCCGCCTGCTTGATGACGGCGAAGACGAAGATGTCGACTGGGCCTACGAGTGCCTCGTCGACGAGATCATCGATACCGCGAAGGCGGCCTTTCCTTCCTTTGAACGCTTCGAAGGATGGCGCGGCCGCGAGGACCGCATCCTCCTGCGAAACGCCTTCGCCGATTGCGGCATATCGACCTGGTGCGGGCTCGCCGCGATCTGGCTCGCCGAGCGCGACGACGCTCGCTATTGGGAAGCCGATTTCTACAAACCGCGAGTGCCGAGGGCACGGCACTGGCTTGGCCAGGTGTCGGATAGGTTCATCGACCTGTTCGGTGAACTGCGCCTGGTCGGGCGCTTCTCGAATGGCGAAGCGATCTTCGAGCGCTCCCGATCCACCTGCGACACCGGGTCCTGATCCTGCCTCATCCCAGTCCGCCGGGAGAGGCCCTTGGGCCGGTCGGGGCACGCCGCAACCTGCGGCCCGTCGACCCGTGTTGCCCGCGCCAGCCTAGGGCCGCAGGTTTCCCGCTACGCGGTGCGTCTCGCCCCTTTTCCCGGCCCTGATCGGGCTCGGCGGACAGGGCCGAGGCAATGGCGCCTCCTCTCCTTGTCCCCGCGATCAGGAGACACCCCATGTACGACAGCTTCATCGACCAGTTGAACGGTCTCGACCTCTCAGGCCTCAGCATCAGGCCAGCTACCTTCAACGAAACCGACTTTCCCTGCGAGGACGCGATTGAGCAGACCCTCGCCGCAGTCTGGTCCGACCTCTTCGCGATGTTTTCCGACACGGCCCTAGAGGCTGATGCCGAGGACATTGCCTGGGGCGTGGTCAATCTCTTCCACCGCGCAGCCAGCCGCAAGTCGGCTCAGCTTGATCGGGCCAGCGACGAGATCCGGGTCCTCCTCGCATCAGCCGATGGCTCCGAGGTGCATTCGAGCAATCTGGAAGAGCAGGTCGAACGCGCGCAGGCTGCCGAAGCCAGCATGCTGGCATTCGAGCAGATGCGTGAGGCTGCTGCAGCACTTTACCGCGACGAGACCGGTTCCTCGTGGAAGCCCGTTTCCGGCTCGCGTACGAGCCATTCGCGCAATCTCACATCGGCTGTGATCGATGCCCGCGACTTCCTCCGTGCACGTGCTGAGAACCGGCGTCACGCCCTGATCCCGGAAGGAACTCCGGTCGTTTTCGCCGGTGGTCGCCAGAGCTTCGAGAGCGCCGAGGACGCGCGCGCCTATGCCGACAATATCTGGGCGACGCTCGACAAGGTTCGCGATGTGGTTCCCGATCTCTTCCTGGTCCATGGCGGCGACGGCAAGGGAGCCGATCGCCTGGCAGCGAGTTGGGCTGAACGCCGCGAAGTGCAGCAACTGACCTACTCGCTTGATCGTCGGCTTGGTGCGCGCGCCGGGTTCAAGCGCAACGAGCAGATGCTCTCGCTCAATCCGCGTTATGTCGTCGCCTTTCCGGGCAATGGCGTGACCGAAAGGCTGGTGATCGATGCCAAGATGCGCCGGATCACCGTGGTCGATCGTCGCGGCCTCTTGGGCACCTCTCCCGGGTCCTGAGGGTTCCTTCATCATCTGCATCTGAATTGCCTGGATGTGCATTCGGCGCCGACCCGACTATGGACCGGTCATGCAACTTGACGATCTGCTGCAGCGCTACTTTGCCACCACCGACCTCTCCGGGGTTTCTCCCGACACCTTTGCAGCCGGCATTGAGCATTGCCGGGTCGATCTCGGCCTTGAGGAGGACCGGGGCAAGCGCTTTGCGCTGTGGTCGTTCCTGCACATGTTCGAGTCCGCCCCCGATCTCGATGTGGCGTTCGAGAACGAGGAAGACCGGGAAGCAGCCCGCAACTTCATGGATCTCCTGGCGGCATCGGAAAGCGATGGAGGAGGCTGATTGCAGCAGGGTCACGTGAGCCTTCAGACCCGCACCGATACCCATCCGGCTTTTGTCGCGAACAGTCCTGAACCAGGTCAGCTGAGGACAGCAACCCGTTCCTTTCCGGCCGTGTTGGCAGCTGCGCTGCCTGCCCGCACCACCCGTCATCAACAGGTTTCCCTTCGGCCCTTCAGGCCTTCGGTGCAGTCCTCCCATGCCCTGTTTCCTTTGGATGTTCGCAAGCCGGAGATGGTCTCCGGTTTGAGGAACCGAAGGACTTTCACCATGACCAATATCGCAATCCTCACCGGTCGCATCGCTCGCGATCCGGACACCCGCGAGACCAAGGGCGGCACCAATGTCACCGGGATCACCGTCGTCACCGATCGCCCCGCGCGCGACAAGGACGGCAAGACCTACAAGGACGAGAACGGCTACACCGCCAAGGAAAGCGAGTTCCACCGGGTGACCTGCTTCAACGGCCTCGCCAAGACCGTCGGCCAGTACTGCTCCAAGGGCCAGCTGGTCAGCGTCCAGGGCCGCATCCACTACACCCAGTGGGAGGACAAGGACGGGGTTACCCGCTACGGCACCGAAATCCTCGCCGACAAGGTCGACTTCCTCTCCCGCGGTAACGGCTCGGGTGACGAGAACGACAACACCGACGCACCCGAGATCGATTGACATCCAGCATCATCGATCCCACTCAGAGGGGCGCTGTCCAAACCGGGCAGCGCCCCTCTACCTGTTCTAGCCTGACGATGCCTGGGGCTCGCGAGTGGGGGCAGCGCGGGCTGATTCCAGCCGCCGCAGGCCTTCTTCTTCGCCCAGCTTGCCGAGCAGTTCGCCGGCCTTCCTGATGCCCTTCTTCGAGAAGGTCTCGATACCGGTGCCGAGCAGCATTTGGCCCAGTTCAATTGCAGCCTTCTCTTCCAGTTCGCGCTGACGCTGGTCGAGCGCTTCCCGGTCGGCTTCCAGTTTCTTCAATGCGGCAATCGCGCTTCGTTGCGACGGCATATGGGGTCCTTTCAATAATCCCCTTGTGACGGCAGCCCGCACGCATCCTGCCCCGGTTACAGGCATGTAGGAAAACAAATTCTGACCTCACGTCAGGCGGAAAGGTGAGAGGGTCCTGGCTCACGGAACTCCCATGCTGACGGGGCTGCAACCACCGCGTCAAGGACGGCGGGGCCCCACGATTTTGCCTCCTCTTCGCTGGCGCTACGGTCCGACAAAACCGTTACCCCCACCGCCGCTTCGCGGTCGCCCATACGGGCGATCCTGTGACCCGGCGGCCGCATCCCCGTCCGCCAACCTCCTGTCGGCTTCCCGACAAAATCAGGAGGATATCATGGCTACACTTGCAACGGTTCAGACCAATTCCAACAGCTACTTCGAGGCACTTGCCACGGCCGAACGGCGGGCATTGCACAGCTTCTTCGACCAGCACGTTATCGAGGATGATGATCTGGGTTACTTCGCACTCGACGAGGGCGACTACAATGCGCTCCCGGCGCACCTGGCACACCGCGTGGTACACACGGTCCATGGGGGCATGCTCGACGAATACTGAAGCGCCGGAGGGGGCGGGGCCGGAAACGGTTCCCGCCCTTTTTTGTGCTCGCCTGCGTTGGCAACAGGTTCGAGAAATTGAGCGGGGCTATGGACGCGCTCTGTCCCGCGCAGCTGTCGCTGCGCTCCTGAGGGCGCGGCCTGATTGGCTTCTGGGCCCCGCACGCACTTGCGCACCGGAACCGGGTCGGACCAGCGCGCGCGGCAGGACCGACTTCGCCCCGTTCCTGCCGCTCCGCACGTGGTCCTTGGCCGGTCCCTCTCCGCGCAGGTGCGGTCTCATGTTAGGAAGGCTACAGGGACAGATCCCTCGCGAACATGGCCCAGTTCGAAGGGTTGCTCGCGCTCCTTTAGTAGGGGTAGGGAATGACCCTTGAGACAGAACAGCCGAGGTCACTGGTCACCACCCGAGCAATTGGGGACGATGTGCACACCGTACGCAGTAAGACTGCCATAGTATGGGAAAAAATGCCGTAAAATCAGTGCGTGAGATGCTGGAAGTGCTCGGCAGCAGGCATGCTGTTGAAGGCCATCCGGTCCCCGCAAATGACGGTAATTCCGCGACTTTTGAGGGCAGTTTTGCTAGTGACGATTGCCATATGGTCCCCAGGCGGCAAAAGCCCGGGCGCCGGGCACTGCTCGATGGTAATTTTGCGCGGCGCAAGCTGCCGCTTCGCGAGACGGAATACTGCATCTGGGATACCGAGCTTGCCGGGTTCGGCCTGCGTGTCAGGCCGAGCGGCAATTACTTCTGGTTTGTCCGCGTACGACATCGCGGCAAGCATCGCCGGATTTCGCTTGGCCGAACCGATGGGCTTGACGCTTCCGTAGCGAGGGCTCAGGCGCGGCGCATCCTGGCCGAGGTGGCGCTGGACGGTCTGCCCAAGCGTGCCGTGGTCAAAGCCACGCCAACGCTTTCCGATTTCGTCGAGACGTATTGGGATGACCTTTCGCGGGTCTGGAAGCCATCGACAGTCAAGCGCAACCGCAACGCTTGGCGGTTGTCCATCGAGCCGGAATTTGGCGCGATGCGGGTGGCGGACATCATGCCCGCCGACATCCACCGCTGGCGTGACGGTTGCTCCGGGACAGGCGAAACGAGCTTCAACCGTGCCGTGCCAGTTCTGGCCTCGCTCATGAAGTATGCCGAAGCACTGCGGATGCGTCGCAAGGGATCGAACCCTTGTCGGGGAATGCCGCGATTCAAGCGGCCGAAGATGGAGCGGTACCTCACGCCTGCCGAGTATCGCCGCCTTGGCGCGGCCTTGCGTGAGGCTGAGGCCGAGCATCCCATCCCAGTCGCAATAGTGCGGCTGCTGATGTTTACCGGCGCGCGGCTGGGTGAGATCAGGTTTCTTCGATGGGGAATGGTGAAACCGCCCCGGCTCGTGCTGCCCGACAGCAAAACCGGACCAAAAGTCATCTGGCTCAACTCACAGGCGCTGGAGGTACTGGCAGGATTTGAGCGCGGTGAAGACGACGCGCTGGTGTTCGTCAACTCACGGGGCAAGCACCCGGTCAACATCGAGCCGTGGTGGTACAATCTGCGCCGACGCTGCGCGATGCCCGACCTGCGCGTCCATGACTTGCGGCACAGCTTCGCTTCGACCGCGATCATGGACAATGTGCCGCTCGCCACTATCGGCAAGCTACTTGGCCACGTCTTGCCAGAGACGACGGCAAAGTACGCGCATCTGTCCGATGACGTGATCGGCGATGCTGCCGAGCGCATTTCCGGCTCGCTGGCGCAAGCGATCGGACTGCGGTCATGACAGCCGCCAGCCTCAAGCGCATTGTCGAAGAGGCACTGGCCGAGGTTGGCGCATCGGTAAACTTCAGGCTCGTTCCCAAAGGCAAGGCACGGACGACGACCTGGCTCGGGATCGAGCACGGCTTCGGCATTCGACACTATCCGAGCGGGCGCAACGTCTACATTGTGCAGACCCGGATGGGTGGCAGGCTGCGCACCGTTACCATCGGCCCGGCGTCGGTTCTCACGCGCCATCAGGCGCAAATGGTTGCGCGCCGCGTCATTGCCTACGCGCAGGTGGGGCGCGATCCGGCCACTGATCGCAAGCGCATTCGATCCGCGCCGAGGTTTGACGATTTCCTTGAGGAATACTGGACCCGCTGGTCGCCGCGTTGGAAAGCTTCCACGCTCGACTCCCACACACGCTACCGGCGGCTCTACCTCGATGACGCCTTCAAGGGCACCTTCATCGATGAGGTCAACGAACAGCATGTGACCAAGTGGTTTGCCGAGCTCAATAACCGCACCGGTCCGGGTGCTGCCAATCGGACCCTCGAAATCCTCAAGCACATGCTCAACAAGGCGGAGGCGTGGGGGTATCGGCTCGAGAATACCAACCCGTGCCGGTCGATCCGACCGAACCGCAAACGTCAATGTGAGCGGTTCTTGACGCTTGAGGAGTTGGGGCGGATCGGGATCGAGCTTACGAAGCTACGGGAAAGCGACGACTTGACCGCCCGCTGTGAGGGCGCGGCAATCACCCTGCTGCTGCTCACTGGTTGTCGCAGGGGCGAGATACTCAATCTGCATTGGGGCGACGTGAAGGGAAATCGGCTGAACCTTCGCGATAGCAAGACTGGTCCGCGCACCGTCTGGCTCGGCTCCGCCGCGCGAGAGGTCATTGCTGGCATCCCGCGCCATCGGAAACTCCCCTGGCTTTTCTGGAACTACCGGTACCGGCGGCAAATGCGGGACGTTGCTTGGGCATGGAAAGGCATTCGCGAACGTGCCGGGCTTGGTCAGGTCCGCATCCATGACCTGCGACACACCTTCGCCAGCCATGCCGCCATGAACAAGGAAACGCTGCCCATGATCGGTCGGTTGCTTGGCCATGCGAACCACCAGTCGACGGCCCGGTATGCGCATTTGGATGATGACCATTTGCTTGATGCGGCGCAGCAGATTGGCGACGCAGTCGAACGAATGTGCGGGGGAAATCAGTCGCTTTGGAATTGATCCTTGTGGACGAAATGTGGACAAGCACGAAGTGCGCATACGGATTGCGATTCTTCGCCAGAGGAATCCTTTCGCCAGAGCAAGATAGCTCCGAAAGGTTCGGCGATCCGCTTGCGCGTCATTGCTGGCGATTTTGAGAGCAATCGCTATAGTTGTCTGGGGCGACTTCGGTTGAATGGAAGAGAATGGCGCGCGGTGAGTTGATGAAAAAGCTGCTGGCAAGTTACGGCCGGGACGAAGAGTTCCGCGCTGTGGCCGAGCAGATCATCGGCGAAGAGGAGAAGAAAAATAACCGCGTTCTAGCTCGTTCGCTGCGCAAATCCTTGGAGGCCGGCCCTTCGCCGCGATCAAAGCCGAGAGGCCTTGCGCCATTAATTCCATTCCCAGAGTCAGCTGGTGATTTCATCGAGCTGGTCGAGCCGTCGCACAACAAACAGGACATCGTACTGTCCTCCGAGAATGTGCGAATCTTCTTGTCGTTGCTGCGAGAATATCGTCGCGGCGACGAGATCCGTCGGCGCGGCCTGCCTGTGCGCTCCAAATTGCTTTTCTGCGGGCCGCCGGGCTGCGGCAAGACATTGTGTGCTGAAGTGTTCGCGGCAGAGCTCGGTTTGCCGCTCTATATCGTTAAGATTGACCGGCTAATCTCGTCTTACCTTGGCGAAACAGCGACAAATATCCGCAAGATCTTCGAGTTTGCTCGCAAGCAACCCACTGTCCTCTTTTTCGATGAGTTTGATGCGCTAGCCCGTGCACGGAGCGAAGATGGCGAGCACAGCGAGTTGCGCCGGGTAGTGAATAGCCTCCTGATATTCATTGATCGGATCCAACCGAAAGGCTTTTTGGTAGCTGCGACCAACTTCGACCAATCTCTGGATTCCGCGATATGGCGGCGTTTTGACGAAGTAATATGGTTTGACCGTCCTGATCGACGAATGGCCGCTCGTTTCCTTCGAATGGAATTTAAGAACGTTCCATTGCAGTTCGATCCCGAGGCCCATTTGGATGGGTTAGATGGATACTCCTACGCTGAATTGGAAAGGATCTGTGTTCAGGCGATTAAGGCATCGATCATCGATCAGCGAAAGCAGGTTTCGGAAAAGGACTTCCTCGATGCATTGGCTGATGAACGGCGGCGGCGTAGACGCACAGCGCGTATAGCCGAAGTATGAGCTGTCATTGCCTCGCTACGATCACCTTGAGCTTGTCAGGCTGCCGGAGCGGCTCCCTCGCCGCAAAACCGGTGGCGGTGGGCCACCACCACAACGAAATCCGGGCGGGCACAGCCGCCAGCTCAGCGACGAGCTCGACGAAGCAATAGCGTCACAAAGACGGCGACGCAGGCCTGATTCCGTCGATCCATCACTTATTTTGCGTGTCCAGATGCATGGGGCACTCCAAGAGGATGAGTGGGCGAAAGTTGGGCTGACGGTCCTCTCGAGCGATGAGGATCGCACACTCATTTTGTTTGCCGACAGTGATGAACTTGATGAGTTCCGGAACAAGCTGGACAGCTATGGGCAAGGAACGCAGCCGGGTCGGCAGAACCCGGCTTATGCCGCTTTCATCGCAAATGTTGATGCGATCGCCGAGGTCGCGCCGCGTGATCGCATTGGGATGCGCGCGCGCGAAGAAGGCTTGGTTGAGGTCGACGATTTCCAGGCGGGTGTAGAGTATATACTCGATATCGAACTTTGGGATTTGGGACCACGAGCCTTGCGTGAGCGCAAGCTCGACGACATCGCTGCGTACTCAGAGGCCCTCGGGGCAGAAGAGTTGGACCGTCACATTGGTCCCAATTTGACGATGCTTCGATTGCGTGCCGATGGAACGGTGGCCCGCAGTCTGCTGAACATCGAGGAGATCGCCGAACTCGACTTTCCGCCGGAGCCCGATCTCACCACGAGTGAGTTAATCGAGCGACCGCTGGCGGATGTGCCAGACCCCGAGGACGCGACCGACGATCTCCCGCTAATTGGCATCATTGATAGCGGGATCAACGATCACCCTTTAATTGAAGACGTTATCGCGGGATCCATCGCCATTCCGGATACGCTCGGTACTGCCGATGATTTTTGCCATGGGACCTTTGTCGGAGGAATAGCCACCTTTGGCGATTTGCGGGCTCAGCTTGGGCAGGAGAGGCTGGTTCGCTACGCAAGGCTCTGCTCGGCGAAGGTAGTGGATGATCGGGGGCGATTTCCGAATAGCCGGCTCACTCCGCGTCTAATGCGCGAGGCTGTCACCCGCTTACACGATGAGTTTGGTTGCCGTATTTTTGTGGTGGCGCTGGGTGATCGTAAAAAGCTCATCGAAGGATCCAAGGTTGGCCCTTGGACGCAAACCCTCGACGAACTTGTCCGTGAGTTGGACGTGGTCATCATCGTGTCCGCCGGAAATCACCAACCGCGAGGTGGCAACAGGATCGAAGAGGCGGTTACGGAATACCCTCGCTATCTAGTCGAACCAAGCAACCGCCTTTGTGAACCGGCGGGCGGAATGAACATAGTTACCGTCGGTTCGCTTGCGCATAGCAATGGCCTGGGCCCACAAGCTCAAGAGAATATCGGAATTCGTCCCATCGCCGATCTGAACGAGCCATCTCCGTTCTCACGTGCCGGACCGGGTGTGCGGGGATCGATCAAGCCCGATTTCGCAGACATTGGCGGAACGCTGATTTATGACGGGCAAGCAATTGCGTTGCGCGGCGGTGAAGCAAGGCCCGAAGCCGGTGTTGTTTCGCTTCATTATCGGCCAATAGATCGCTTGTTTGCGACCTATTCGGGTACGTCGTACGCCGCTCCACTCGTCGCTTTCAAGGCGAGCCAAATACTGGCTCGCTTTCCTGATGCATCTGCAAATCTTGTTCGCGCACTTCTGGCAAGCAGTGCTATTCCTCCAGAAGAGGCGCTGAGGCGTCTTGAGCCGTTGGGAGGACGAGCGGCCCTCGACCTTTGCGGACATGGGCTAGTAGATGCCGAAAGGGCGGCGTTCTCTGACGATGCGCGGGTCATGCTCTATGCTGAGGATGAGCTCGAGATCGATCATTTCGCTGTTTACCAGATACCCATCCCGGACGCATTTCAAACGGAGCGCGGCCGCCGCACGGTCCGCGTGAGTTTAGCCTATGATCCGCCGGTTCGACATAGTCGTCTCGACTATAATGGTGTGTCGATGGGATTCCGACTCATCCGGGGCTGTGAGCCTGACTTGATCTTTGAGCATTTTCGCCAGCGAACCGCAGAGGAAGGGCCGTTTCCGCGAGTTGAGAACCGCTACAACTGCGATTTGAGTCCAAGTTCTACGATCCGCGAGAAATCAAGTCTTCAAACTGCTTCTGTAACCTTCTCAAGAGACATCCAGCAATACGGCGACAACTATTACCTTGTGGTCCGCTGCGCGGGTGGTTGGGCTGGAGACGTCGGTCGCCAGAGTTTTGCTGTGACAGTCGAACTGTCACACGAAGCGGAGGTGCAGCTTTATGAACGCCTCCGGCAGCGGGTCAGGGTCCGTACTTAAAGCCGCGGATCAACCGGCTCACTCTCCATCGCCAGCACTCCGAACACGCATTGGTGCACGCGTGTGAGCGGAGCGTGGTCCACGAACCGTTTCAGCGCCTCGATCCCCAACGCGAATTCGCGCAATGCCATCGACCGCTTCTGGCCAAGTCCTCGTTTTTTCAACCTCTCGATGTTGCCTGGTCGGTCGTAGTGCGGGCCATAGATGATCCGCAGATACTCGCGCCCCCGACACTTGATGGCAGGTTGCAGAAGACCGCGCCGACCGCGAGCGATGAAATCAAGCGGCTTGACCACCATGCCTTCGCCACCCTTGGCAGTCATAGCTTCCCACCATTCGATTGCCTCTTGGACCTGAGCAGGATCGTCCAGATCGAGAGCCCTATATTCGGTCGCAAGCAGCAGGTTTGCATCAGCCGCACACAGCCTGTGAGCCATTCCCATGTGCCACAGATGATCTTTGTCGGAATGTACCTGACCCTCCGATGCCAAAAGATGGAACGGTGCGATCTTCAGGTCTGCAATGCCCTTGAACGGGTGGACATACCGATTGTACGCTTCGCGATAGTTCGCCGCGTCTTCGACGCGCTGGGACACTCGCGCGCCCAAGTCTTTGATATCCACGCCACGTGCGATTGCAGCCTGCAAAGCGGCATCGAGAGCAGACAAACCAGAATTGGCGGCTGCGCCAACTGAAGCGTATTGGCCGCGTACAAGCGCACCGGCCTTCATGCTCCAAGGCATGATTTCACAGTCCCACAAAACCCAATCGGTATCGAGTTCAGTCCACAGGCCCGAACTCTCCATCGCCTGGTCCACGCGGTGCAGAACCGACGCCTCCAATTCGGCATCGTTGAAAAAGCGCCGACCGGTCCGGGTCACGATGGTTCCTCGCGAACCATCGTGAACACCAAAGCGCTTGGCTGCGCTATCCTGGGTCTTCGACAGCACTATGAGCGCGCGCGAGCCCATGTGCTTTTCTTCGAGCACAAGTTTTCGTGCGCCTTTTGAGCCGTAGTAAGCGAAGGCCTCTTCCGGCCGCTCCAGCCATCCTTCCTGTGCGCTCGTTTCCGCTGGCGACATGGTCGGTGGCAGATGGATCAGCCAGTGCGGATCGACTGCGTGCCGAGTCATTACCTCTAGCGCGGCAGCGGCGTTGTCTTCGCGCACTGTCACATGACCATAGAGGCCAGTTTCGATGACCTGCTTGCCCAGCACGTCGGCAATATTGAGCTGATGCGCAGGCGTGCTCCCGGTATCGGCGGCGGGACCGTCAAGGGGCCGGATCGGCTCATAGTAGGTCTGCTCGGCATCGACCGACACCAGTTCGAGTTCCGGGTAGCGAAGGGCAGTAAGCTTGCCGCCGAACACGCAGCCGGTATCGATGCAAATCGTGCCGTTGACCCAGTTCGCTTCGAGCACCGGAGTGTGCCCGTAAACGACCTTTGCGCGACCCTTGTATTCGGATGCCCAGTCCCACCTGACGGGAAGGCCAAACTCATCGACCTCGCCAGTCGTTTCACCATACATGCAGAAGCTGCGGATCGCGCCAGAGGCGCGGCCCTGCATTTCTTCCTTTAGACCGGCATGGGCGACGACGAGCTTTCCATCGTCGAGCAGGTAGTGACTCAAAAGACCGTCGAGCCACTCGCGCATCTCAGCCGAAAACTCCGGCGGCTCGCTACCAAGCTGCTCAATGGTCTCGGCTAGCCCGTGCGTCGGCTTGACGTTGCGGCCAGACAGATGGCGCTTCAGCTTGTCATCGTGGTTTCCGACCACGGCCAAGGCAGTGCCGGAGTCCACCATGTGCTTCGCGATACGCAGGACGTCAGGTGAACGCGGTCCACGATCAACGAGGTCACCAACGAAGATCGCCCTTCGACCTTCAGGTGGAGTTACATGGACGTCCTTGCCATCCCACGAAACTTGATAGCCAAGCTCGTCCAAGATGGTTTCGAGTTCATCGGCACAACCGTGCACGTCACCGATAATGTCGAACGGTCCGGAGTCTTCGCGACGGTCAGTCCAAAGGCGTGTCCGCGTGATCTCGACTGCCTCCACCTGCTCGATCGAGCGCAACCGATGCACGTAGCGGATGCCTTCACGCCCCATGCTTTTGATGGAGCGTTTCAGATTGAGCATCTGGCGACGGACCGGTCCTGCACCAAACTGGCGGTCGGGACGCTCGGCGTTGCGAGCAAGTGCGACTTCTTCGGGCAGTTCGAAGGTAATGGCGACGACCAGGGCGTGCCATTTGCGGGCAAGCGCGACCAGGCTCTTGCGGGATTCCGGTTGTACACTGGTTGCATCAACGACCGTGAACCGCCGGTTCTTGAGCCGTTTCTCGACAATGAAATGGAGCACGTCGAAGGCGTCGCCGGTGGCGGACTGGTCAGTCTCGTCATCGGCAATCCAACCACGCATGCGATCCGAGGATACGACCTCAGTCGGCAGGAAGTGCTTCGACGCAAAGGTCGACTTGCCCATACCCGACGCGCCAACCAGAAGGACAAGCGCGAATTCTGGAATCTCGATCTTCATGCCGCCTCCTTCACCGCATCGACGCGTGAAAAGATGGCGACCTGTGTCGGGTGACCATAAGTTGGATCTTCGCTCCCAATTCCTCCGTATCGAACTTCGTAGCCGTACGCCTTCGCAACTGATTCCGCCCAATGGTGGAATTCGGAACGCGACCACTCGAACCGGTGGTCCGAATGCCGCATGGCGCCTGGCTCCATCCCTTCGAAAAGGACGTTGTATTCGCTATTGGGAGTGGTCACGATCACGTTTGCCGGTCGCGCGTGGCCGAACAAGGCCGCTTCCAGTGCTGGCAACCTCTCTGCATCGATGTGCTCGATAACCTCCACAAGAGCGGCCGCGTCGAAACCCTTGAGACGATCGTCGCGGTACACGAGCGAGCCTTGCATCAGCTCAATCCGCTTGCGCTTGATGTCGGGCATGTGATCCAGCTTCAGCCGGTCACCTGCCTTTGCCAGAACGCGCGGCGCGACCTCGACACCAACAATGCGGTCGAGACCCTTGATCGTGAGAAGCTGGCGCAACAACCGACCTTCTCCGCAACCAAGATCGAGTACGCTCGACGCCCCGAGATTACGGATCAAGTCCGCCAGATAATCCATGCGCTGCGTGTTGAGCCGGATCGGCTTTTCGATTTTTTCTTCCTCGGCATCGCGTGATGCGTGTTCCTCCGGTTCTTCCGCCTCAACCCGCTCTTCTAGTTGTTCGGCTGCTGACCGCATGAGCGACCGGAACCCGAGCAGGTACCGACGAACGATGAGTTCCTTCTCAGGATGCGCCTCAAGCCATTCGCCACCCTTTTGCAGCAGCTTTTTGACCTCATCCTCGCCCACGTAATAGTGCTTGGAATTGTCCAGCACCGGAATGAGTACGAAGAGGTGCGTAAGCAGGTCCTGAACCCTCACCGTGCCGTTGATGTTCAGCGACACGTATGGGCTAGCCCCCCACTCTGGATGCGCCGGATCGAGCGGAATTACTTCCGCCTCGACCGAGTATCCCAACGGTTCGAACATGCGCGCCAGAAGGTCAGCCGACCCCCTGGCCGGGAGCGGCGTAAGAGAACATTCAAGCGGGATCGCGGTATCAGCAAGCTCCTGACGCAGCTTCGATCGACCGCCCATTGCGGTATTGAGAAGGCGGCCAAGCGCGACCGACAGCAGCGATGACGCGGCATAAGGCCGGTCGTTGACGTACTGATCCTCAATGCTTGCCTTGCCCCTGACTAGTGCGACCGGATCGACCTCCAGAGTAATCGCGGCGGTGCATCGATCCTCCCCGGCCTCAGGGTAGAACAGAGTCGCTGATCCGAACGGCAGGTCGACCGAATGGACGTTCTCCGGATGCTTCATCAGGAGGAAGCCGAGGTCGGTAGCAGGCCTGTGAGTGGTGGAGATTGTCAGAAGCATTTTCTCGATCCGGGTACAAAAAAGCCCCGTCGATTTCTCGGCGGGGCTGCGTCCTTTGTCTGGGTGGTGTCCGAACTAGGGCGCAGCGCTTTGATTGGGCAGCAGGGCGCGGTAATTGCGCGCGCAAAACCGCTCGTCGCCAAAGGCGCGATGATTCAGAACCAATTGCGGTTGATAGATCATTTGCTTGTACTTCAACAGATCGCTGCTTCGGTCAAGCAATCACTTGTCTTAAGCAAAGGACCGCACACGACGCTATTGGGATTACGCTTCACCATCATCGACAGCTTCCTTGCGACCGGAAATTTTAGCGCTCTCGCGCTTCAACGGACGCGAGACTGGGCAGACCTCCTGCACATACGAATTAAGCGTGTTGACCAGATTGTCCGGCATGAGCCGGTAGTAAACGTACTGTCCACGCTTCTCGCTGGCGATCAGACCGGCATTTTCGAGGATCGAAAGATGCTGCGAGACAGCAGGCTTCGACATGTCAAAGCGTGCTGCAATCTCACCCGCGTTCAGTTCCGCCTCCGAAAGGTAGGCAAGGATTTTGCGCCGGGGCGTCGAGGCCAGAGCTTCGAAGGTCTTCTGCATGCCCTTAATTAAGGAATAAGCTAATCGCTTGACAACCCTCAATCGACGTTTAAGCCATAAGTTAAATACCTAGTGGCGATGGAGGGCGAGATGGGGACCGACCAAAAGAGTGGTGACCGCTGCCGCGTAAACAGCCTGGTCGAGGCGCCCGGCTGTAGCCCCGTTTCGGGGTCGGTGCGCTGGGACCCGGTCCACTCCGTCTGGAATGGAGCGATGCTCATTGGTTCGCTGGTATTGGCCCCCGTACTCTTTGCCTGGGATGCGCTGTTGGTCTTCACTCTACTGACCGGCGCATCGCTCCTGCTGGGGCATAGCGTCGGCTTTCACCGTAGGCTGATCCATCGCAGTTTTGCCTGCCCACTCTGGCTCGAACGGTTCCTCGTCTGGGTCGGAACATGCGTGGGGATGAGCGGCCCATTCTGGATGATCCGCACCCATGATCTTCGCGACTGGGCCCAGCGAAATCCGCACTGCCACGACTATCTCTCACACCGAGGCGGGATGCTCCGCGACTATTATTGGCAGGTGCATTGCCGTCTGGTGTTGGACCATCCACCGGCTTTTGATTTGGGGGACGCTGGCCGCGATCCGTTCTACCGGTTCTTGGAACGGACGTGGATGCTACAGCAACTGCCGATCGCGGCTCTGCTTTTCATCGGTGGTGGATGGAGTTGGGTCATCTGGGGAGTCTGTGTCCGGGTGACTGCGTCGGTTACCGGTCACTGGTTCGTCGGCCACCTTGCCCATACGCGCGGCCCACAGAACTGGACCGTGATTGATGCGGGAGTGCAAGCGCACGACGTGCCTTGGGCCGCGATCCCGACCATGGGCGAAGCATGGCATAATAACCACCACGCGTATCCCGGCTCGGCACGAATCGGTATTCATCCCGGTCAATCCGATTGGGGCTTTGCGTTCATCCGCCTGCTGGAGCGCGCTGGCTTGGCTTGGGATATCGTGCTCCCCGAACACCTCGACCGGGCGAAGGCGATTAGACTAGTTGGCCCGCAATCGCGTTCCTCCGTGCAGACCTTGAAGGAGGCGCGATCATGAACGCCAGTCGGTCTGAAATCCTGCACCGCGTGGCCTATCTCGCAGGGTCGGTCGCGCTCATCGCCAGCCAGAACCTTGTGGCATGGTTTGCAAGGCAAACCTACGCCGACGAGCGTGCGCGCGATCTCGAATTCTGGCTTACCCCGCTGAGCAGTACGTTGGAACTCTGGGGGCTCCCCGCGATCTGGGGCGCGGTCATCTTTGCCTACTGTCTGCTGGTAGCGTGGCTGCTTGCCCTGCTTTCCTTCAAGCTGACGCAGCGGACAAACCGAGGCTTTGTTCTGGCTGTACTGAGTGTCGTCCCGGTAGTGCAATTGGTAGCCATCGCGCTCAATGCAATTCTCCCCTCGAAGGATGCTCTCGGCGAGGAGGGACGGGCGACGCGCCATGCCTCCAAAAGCGTCGCACTGGGCCTGCTTGCAGGGGTCGCACTTATCGTTTTTGCCGTGCTGATTTCGGCGGTGACGTTTGGAGCGTATGGCTGGGGACTGTTCGTGATGACTCCGTTCCTCGTCGGGATCACGACGGGATACCTGGTTAACTCCGAGAGTGATTTTGGCTCCTCGCGGACGATGAAACTCGCCATTGCTTCGGCAGGGCTCGGGAGCCTCGCGCTCGTCGTCCTCGCGCTTGAAGGGATCGTATGCATACTCTTGGCCGCACCGCTCGCGGTTCCCATCGTTATGCTGGGCGCGGCACTCGGCAG
Organism: Citromicrobium bathyomarinum; assembly: GCF_038594485.1. GTDB lineage: Bacteria > Pseudomonadota > Alphaproteobacteria > Sphingomonadales > Sphingomonadaceae > Alteriqipengyuania > Alteriqipengyuania bathyomarina_A. Next base: position 23,075 of record NZ_JBCFZG010000001.1, read on the forward strand.
GGGTCTTGCGATCGCTCGGCACAACCGCCGAAACCCGCTCGCAAGCGTTGCGGTTCTCCCGATGATTTTCATGCTGGAAGCCGCCATTCCGCCGGAAGCGCCGATTGCCACACGGTACGAGATTGAGATAAGCGCAGCTCCCGACATGGTCTGGCAAGCGCTTACCAGTCCGGAGCCGATCGAAGTTGCACCCGGCCTCCCAGCGCTTGCAGGGTTGGCCTATCCGATGAGCGGAAAACTTGAGGGCGTAGGTGTTGGCGCGAAGCGCATTGGTGCATTCTCGACCGGTACGGCTACCGAAGTGGTGACCGAGTGGAAGCGGGATCGCATTCTCGCATTTAGTGTCGAGGATCAGCCTCCGGCGATGGAAGAAATGAGTCCCTATCGGCGAGTTCACGCGCCCCACGTGCAAGGCTATTTTCTGACCGGCGAAACTCGTTTCGAGCTCATGCCTATCGGGTCGAACCGGACGCTGCTGCGGGTATCATCTGAGCACAAGCTGCGGATTGATCCGGTCCCCTATTGGGAGCCGATCGCCCGCCTTGCCATCCGTCAGAACGTCGGGCGCGTGCTTGAGGATATCAAGGAGAAGTCCGAACGCACCCGCCACTCATTGGCGTTGGCAAGGCGTGATCCTTGAAGATGGCTATTTGGTCCCCATTCCGGAACAAACGCACATTTTGAGGGGCATCGCTGCCGGTTTTCATCGCTTGAAATTGTCCGCTCGAATGCCGCATCAGGCGCTGCAATCCACTGGAAAAGAACACGAAACTTCTCAGGACATGACAGGCGGTTCAACTGGTCACGGACACCCAGTCAGAAACCCGGTTGACCGGGCACACCCTACGCAGCCTAAGCTGCATGAATGAAAGAAAAGCTCTATAAAACAATAAGTTCAGTTTCGGCAACACGTGAGCGATCGCATGGTAGGCAAGGCTCAGTCATAGCCCCTCGAAGGCCATCCCTTAGGCTGAAACTGACTGGTCATATCGCTCGTCGAAAGTCGATTCCCATCGGTATCACATGGGACACCGAACTTCCCGGCTTCGGACTTCGTAAACGGGAGTCGGGACACCTCACATGGATAGTCAAGCATAGCCCGCGAGGCGTGCAGCGCATGGTGACACTTGGTTGCGCGGGTGTGGCGGCAGGTGCGCTGAGCGCGCCCGCCGCGCGCGCTGCCGCGCGCAGTTTGCTCATCAAGGCAACGCTTGCCGACCTTCCGAACGCACCTGAGAGTAGGCGGGTGCCACTGTTCGCCGATTATGTCGAAGAGTTCTGGCGGGATTACTCGCCGCATTGGAAGCCAACGACGCAGAGATCGTCGCGTTCGCGCATCGATCAGTTGCTCGTGCCAAGGTTCGGTGACTTGCCGGTCGATATGATCGAACGCGGAGACATCAACCGCTGGCGAGACAGCTTGGCGGAGCGGGGAGGGACCTTCAATCGCGCTATCCCCATCATGTCGGTGATGATGCAGTATGCCGAGAAGCTCGGCTACCGGACGAAGAATACCAACCCGTGTCGCGGCGTCTCGCGTTTCAAACGCGACCTGCCAGAGCGCTACCTCTCCGCCTTCGAATACCGGAGGCTGGGGCACATCCTTGCCGAACACGATGGAGGCAATCCATTCGTCGTTCCGGCGCTGCTCATGCTTATCTACACTGGCGCGCGGGTATCCGAGATCGCGACCTTGCGCTGGCGATATGTCCAGCCGCCACGGCTGCAATTGCCAGACAGCAAGACCGGTCCGAAGACGATCTATCTCAACCCGCAAGCCATCGCTTTGCTTGATGGACTGGAACGTCGTGCCGACGAGCTGCTGGTCTTTCCTGCCACACGTCGCGAGGCGCCAATCAATCTCGGTCAGTATTGGGATCGCATCAGGCGCAAGGCTGCGCTGCCCGACGTGCGGCTTCACGATCTGCGTCACAGCTTCGCCTCGGTTGCCATCGCTCAACACATTCCGCTGGCGACAATCGGGAAGCTTCTCGGCCATGCCCTTCCGGAAACAACTGCAAGATATGCGCACCTGGCCGACGAAGTGATCGCGGAGAGCGCCGATCGCATCTGCTCCAATCTCGCCAATGCAATGGGGATGGCTGCATGACCCAGTATGACCTCAGGCAGATCGTTGCAGAGGAGCTGGCCCGAGTCATACCTGGCGAGGCTGGCAAGCGCCGCTCGAACTTCGACTATGTGCTCCCCGGCTTTGGTGAGCGCATCCATCCATCCGGCCGTAAGAGCTATGTCCTCCAGCGCACGATGGGCGGCAAGCAACGGCTCATCACTATCGGCGATGCGGCAATCCTGACCGAGCGCATTGCCAAGGATGTCGCACGGCGCCTTATCTTGCGTATCGAGCTTGGCGAGAACCCTGCCGACAAGAAACAACGCGGGCGCAAGACCCCGACCTATGCGGCCTTTTTGCAATCATACTGGGAAGTCGCCGCGCCAACCTGGAAGCCGTCCACGCGCGAAATCCAGAACATCTACCGTCGGACCCATCTGGATCATGCTTTTCCAAGCAAGTTCATTGACGAAATCAGCCACGCTGATGCGGTGCGCTGGCATACCGAGCTTACGCGATCAGCAGGCCCAGGCGCTGCCAACCGCGCCATGGAAACCCTAAAGGCCATGTTCGGCAAGGCCGAGGCGTGGGGCTACCTGCCTGCGTATTCGAATCCGTTTCGCGGTGTGAAGCGCAACAGGGGACGCAAGATCGAGCGCTTCTTGAGTCACGATGAAATGAGCCGGCTTGGCCGCGCGTTGGCGGACAATCGCGCTGAGAACCCGGTCGAGGTCGCGGTGATCTCGCTCCTAGCGCTTACCGGATGTCGGCGAGGCGAAATCCTCAATCTCACTTGGGGCGAGGTACAAGGCCGAAAGCTGAAATTGACTGATTCCAAGACCGGCCCGCGTATTGTCTGGCTTGGTCAGGAGGCGAGGGCGGTGCTCGACGCATTGCCGCGCGGAAAGAAGGACCAGTACGTTTTCACATTTGACGTTCTGCCGAGATCAGCCCTCGATTGGTTTTGGCGAAGGTTGCGGACCGAAGCCGAACTGGACAATGTCCGGTTGCACGACCTTAGGCACAACTACGCCAGCCTAGCGGCGCGCTCTTCGGAAACGCTGCCGATGATCGGGAGTCTCTTGGGGCACCGACACGTCTCGACAACAGCTCGCTATGCTCACTTGGACGACGGCGTTTTGCTCAAGGCTGCTACTTTGATCGGCGAATGCATTGAGGGAAATTTCTGTCAGGTTTCAGGAGGGGGCTGGGATTGGTCGCTTAGGGCCAAAAGGGACTGACCTTTCGCGATTTTTGCTTAACGCAGGTTAGGACAGCTTTGCGCCCTAATAGCGGCCATAAAGTCAGGCGAGGACAAGCCTGAAAGCTGCCGTTCCATAGTTTCGTCTGATTGAGGAAAATAAGCCTTCAATCGCAATAGGTCGAAAAATTTTTTTCGCGATGCGTCTTGGTCGCTGAAGTGCGGCGTATGAAATCCTCATTAAGTTCGGCTTTGCCGTAACGTGACCGTGCACGAATTAAGTTGCTCCTTCATTATGATTTTCGGATGAGCACCACCCCAGCAATCACAAGCGCGCCGCCAGCCAGAAGCCAGGATTGATCGACAAGCAATGCGCTAGCCACGATCAATGCGGCAGCTAGAGGGCCTTTCAAGGACTGACGCTCATTGCGAAGTCCTGCGAGTTGCTCGATACTGAGCGGATCGAGCTGAACCGGCACATATCCTGACTTTGCGATCGAGTTCGCAGTGGCAAGTATGTCGGGCAAGGACGCCGACAACCCCAGCAGCTGACCGCGAAGTTTCTTCAAACCCGACCGAGCGCTAGCGAGCGAGAACCGCTCGGCGAAAAGCTCCGTCATGATCGGCCGGGTGTCCTCGGCAATGTTATAGTCGGGTGCCAGTGATCGGACGACACCCTCTGCCGTAAGCAAGGTACGCAGAAGAATGGCCAGATCAGGTGGCAGAACCAGTCGATAATCCCGCAACAGGTCGAAAACGCGGGAAAAAATCTGCGAGAACTCGATGCCAGATAGCACGGTTCCCCTGAACTCTCCGATCAACTGATCCAGATCCACCGCGAGCGCATCGCGATCCACCTTCGGCTCCCCCGCCCATGCGAGCAGGACATTCGCGACATCGCTGGTTTTCTCACCAGCAATCGCAAGCACGAGGCGGACGATCTCGTCGCGCCTGGCCTTGGTGAGCGTCCCGACTGATCCGAAGTCGATGAAGCCGACATCCTGCTCGCCGATCAGGAAGACGTTACCCGGATGGGGGTCGCCGTGAAATTCGCCGTTCAGGATGATCATCCGCAGGACAGCGTTGGCATAGCTTTTAGCGAAAGCCGCCACCCGCGGGTCGCCCGATGGGCTGCCCAGCGAAGACGCGGGCCTGCCGTACAGGCGTTCCTGAACGTTCACCCGCAGCCCGGTCAGTTCCCAATGGATGGCCGGGGTCCTGACGCCGATGGTATCGAGATATGCGCCGATCCGCTCGCAGGCTCGGGATTCCGCAGCGAGGTCCATCTCCCAGGCAAGATTGCGGCCGAAGGTCCGCAGAAACTCGACTGGCCGGTAACGCGCGATGTCAGGAGAGCGTGCTTCTGCGATCTCGGCAAGACGCACAAGCAGACGCACATCGGCTTCCATCCGCGCGGCGGTGCCCGGGCGTCGAACCTTCACGATGACCTTGCTACCGTCCCTTAGCTCGGCGGAATAGGTCTGTGCAATCGAGGCGGACGCCAAAGGCTTTTCGTCGAACTGCGCAAAGTCGTTCCGCCAGTCCTCACCCCAGCTTGAAGCAAGTACGGGCTCGATATCTGCGAAGCGCACTGGCGACACCTGATCGTGCAGGGTTGAGAATGCCGTGATCCAGTGTTCGGTGAACAGATCGCTTCGGGTGGCGAGGAGCTGCCCCAGTTTTATGCCGACTGGCCCGATGTCACGGAGGAACGCGACAACTGCGGCCGGGCGAAATTCGCGAGGGTCGATGACATTGTTCGAAGAGGGAATAAACCCGAGGGCTCCGGCGAGATTCTTCGCTCCGTGCCTCATTAGGATTCGGCCAATCTCCGCGGCGCGAGCGATGCTGCCGATAGGCTTTTCCGGGGGCGATGCCATGATTTTATTCAGCCTCGGCACGGTGTTGGTCCAGATTTTCCGATACCCTTTCAAGAATCTGCTGCAGCGTTCGCTTCTCGTCGGCGGCAATGTCGCGCCAAAGCAGATCATGAAGCCTATCCGCGGAGCCTCTCAGTTCGGGCAGCAGATCGTCAAGCTGCTCCGTGAGGATGAGCTGCCACGCTCGCCGATCCGTCTCAGCTCGAAGCCTTTTCATCAGCCCGCGTGCGCAAAGACCTGCAACCGCCTGGCCGATGGTCGCCGATTCCAGTTCCAGTTTCTTGGCGATTTCAGCCTGCGTAAGGGCAGGATCGCGAAGAAGTTGTCCGATGATCCTCCACTGTGTCTGTTTGAGACCGATCCTGGCGACCCTCGCATCGAACACTTTGCGCGCGCCGCGACTGATCTCGTCCATAAGATAGAGAATGCGGTCATTATCGGTGATGACCTTCTGCCGACGCTGAGACCGTGACATGGTATCTGGTTTTTCATCCATAGCGCTGTGTAGTCGGATAGCCTCGGATGCCCAAATGCAAACTGCTAAATGCCTTTACTATTTGACTCACGGCTCATAGGGCGCGAGACGCGTTCACCTTTTACTGAGGCTGCCGAAAGAGTCAGATGACCGATAACTCCAACCAACCGGAGCAGGAGGGCACAACCCCAACGAAACCGCAATCGCGGCGTGGCTTGCGCATCGTGCTAATCATCGTTGGTCTTGCCGTGCTGCTTGGCGGGATCTGGTGGTACTACCGGCACGTAACCTACGGACAGTACATGCAGTCGACCGATAACGCCTATGTCGCTGCCGACAGCGTCGTTATCTCTTCCAAGGTAGCGGGATACGTCGAAGAGGTCTTCGTGGGGGAGAACGAGCAGGTTGCTCGCGGCGGAGCCCTCGTACAACTGGATTTGCGGGATTATCAGGCGCAAGCGCAACAGGCGCGCGCGCAGATCGCTGCGACCCTGGCCGGTGCCGACACAATCCGTTCTCAGGTAGCCGAACAGGATGCAGCCATTCGCCAGGCGCGGGCCCAACTCGCCGCCGCGCGCGCAGCACTGGACCTCGCGAACGACCAGGTGGCGCGATATCGGCCCCTTGCCGCGACAGGAGCCGAACCGCGGGAAAAGCTAGACCAGTATGAGGCGCAGGCGCGGCAGGCGCGGGCCGAACTCGCCGCTGCGCAGGCGGCGGTGGCTGCCGCGACCGCTCGCCGGGGGACCCTGTTCGAGCAGATCAGCCAGACCCAGGCGCAGGCGGACGCGGCCCGCGCTCAGCTGGAAACAGCCGACCTTACGGTTGAATCGACCTTGCTGCGCGCCAGCAAGGCCGGCCGCGTCGGCGATCTCTCGGTGAGGGTGGGCCAGTTCGTGCAACCGGGTCAACGTTTGATGACGGTGGTTCCGGTGAGCGCGATCTACGTGACCGCGAACTTCAAAGAAACGCAGGTCGGCCTCATCCGGGCCGGCCAGAGCGTCAGGCTCGAAGTTGACGCCCTGCCAGGCCTTGAGATCGCGGGACGAGTGGTCAGCATATCGCCGGGAACGGGCGCGGAATTTTCCATCCTCCCCCCCGAAAATGCCACCGGCAACTTTACCAAGATCGTTCAACGGATACCCGTCCGCATCGCTATCGATGCTCCCCCTGAAGTGCGGCGTCTGCTCGTTCCCGGCATGTCGGTAGTGGCTACGGTCGACACCCGGAATGCTGCCGGCGAATTGGAAGAGATCTCGAGTCGGACTCAATGACCGAGATACTGGCAGCGCAGGACACTTCGATCGGGCCGGCCGGGAGCCGAAAGAACGCAGACGTGACTGCCTGGGTCGCTGTGGCCGCGGGCGCGCTCGGCGCCATGCTCGCGACGCTGGACATATCAATCGTCAATTCCGCACTCCCCGTCATTCAGGGCGAGATCGGTGCCACAGGCGCCGAAGGCACCTGGATTGCTACGTCATTTCTCGTTGCTGAAATCGTCGTCATTCCGCTGAGCGCTTGGCTGGAACGGCTGTTCGGTCTGCGAACCCTCCTCATCATCGCTGTCAGCGCGTTCACCGCATTTTCGGTGCTATGCGGTGTAGCCACCGACCTTACGACCATGATCATCGGCCGAACGGGCCAGGGCTTCATGGGCGGAGTCCTCATTCCGACCGCAATGACTATTGTGGCTAAACGATTGCCGCCGCACCAACAGCCCATCGGAATGGCCCTGTTCGGCATGACTGTGGTTCTTGGCCCCGTGATGGGGCCATTGATCGGCGGCTGGCTGACCGAGAACCTGAGCTGGCACTATGCCTTTTTCGTCAATGTGCCAGTCTGCGCAATCCTGCTGCTCCTGCTGTTTATCGGGCTGCCTCACGAGAAGCCCAAGTGGGAATATCTCACGGACGCCGATTGGGCTGGCATTCTCGGGCTGATCCTCGGACTGGGCGGTCTGACTGTTGTACTCGAGGAAGGGCACCGTGAAGAATGGTTCGAGTCCTCACTCATTCGCTGGCTAACGGTGGTGACCATTATCGGCTTTGCCTGTTTGATTTACGGACAAGTGAAAGCACGCAAGCCGGTCTTGAAGTTGCAGCTCCTGTTCAATCGACAGTTCGCCAGCGTCGCGATCATGGCTCTCGCCCTGGGCATGGTGATGTATGGTTCAACCTACGTTATCCCCCAGTTCCTCGCGATCATCTCTGACTATAATGCTTTTCAGACGGGACTGGTCATCTTCTGGATGGGTGTCCCGGCCTTTCTCCTGATGCCGGTTCTGCCCCTGATGATCCGCAAGGTGGACATCCGCATTGCCGTCGGCACCGGAATGCTGCTGATGGCGATCAGCTGCTTTGTCAGCACGAGTCTGACCGCGGAATCCGGCGGCGCAGTCTTCACTGAAAGTCAGCTTATCCGCGGGGCCGGAATGATACTTGCGATGATGTTCCTGAATCAGGCAACGGTTGCGTCGGTGGCCAAGGAAGACGCGGGCGATGCCTCGGGCATTTTCAACGCGGCCCGCAATCTCGGTGGCTCTTTCGCTCTTTCGGCTCTGGCATCGTTCCAGGACCAGCGGATCTGGCATCATAGCCGGCGGATGGAAGAGACCCTGAATGCGAACAGCGTTTCGCTACAGGCCTATCTCGAAGGGCTGGCGCGAAACTTCGGCGGCATGGAGGGGGCGATGGCCGTCCTGAGCCGCACCCTCCAACGCGAGGCGTTCATAATGACCTACAATGATGTGTTCCTGGTTATGGGGATTCTGACCCTCGCGACGGTTCCGCTGGTCCTCTTCCTGAGGCCGCTTCCAAAAAATGTCTCCCTTTCGATGCACTGAGCCCTACACGATGCGCCACTTGCTACCTCCGCTTGTCACTATCGCCTTGCTAGCTGGATGCACGGCAGGGCCCGATTATGCAGGCCCCCCGGAAGTTATGTCAGCAGACACGGGCACTCGCTTTGTGCGCGCTGGCAGTGATGTGAGCGCATCTGATCCGGTTGTCGCTCGATGGTGGCTGCTGCTCGGCGATCCCGAGTTGACGCGGCTGGTGGAGGCTGCGCTGTCCGGCAATCCCTCGCTCGCCGCAGCGCAGGCGCGCATTGCTCAGGCACGGGCATCCATCAGGCAAGACCGTGCGGGTCGAATGCCATCGCTTGGGGCACAGGCCACCACCGTGCAGGGCCGGCTTCCTGGTCTCGACCTTCAAGGCGGGGCGCCCCCCCCGTCAGAGCAAACCAATTCCGACGCAGAAACCGATGACTCGCTCAGCTTTTACAATGTGGGCCTTAACGCCAACTGGGAGCTGGAGTTTGCCGGTGGCTCGCGCAGGCGCATTGAGGCCAGCAATGCCCAAGCTGCTGCAACGGTGGCCAATGCAGAGGACGCTAAGGTCCAGTTGACTGCCCAAGTGGCCAGCACCTACGTCAATTTGCGGGAGGCCCAATTCCGCGCAGAGCAATTTGAGGCGCAGATTTCGTTGCAGGAAGAGATCCTGGCGCTGACATACCAACGCTATCAGCGCGGTGCATTGCCGCTTTTCCCGGTAGGCACCGCGAATGCCGAACTGGAGGTGCTCAAGTCACAACTTGCCGAAGCTGAAGCGGATATCGCAGTCCTGTCTGATGCGCTCGCTATACTGACCGGACAGGTGCCGGGATCAGCTGATGCAGCGCTCACGACTGTGCGCTCCATTCCCATGCCGCCAGAGCAGGTCGCGATTGGCGATCCGGCAAGCCTGGTGGCGCGTCGGCCTGACATAAGGGCGGCCGAACGGTCTCTTGCCGCGTCGACGGCGCGGATCGGGGTGGCCGAGGCGGCGCGGTTCCCGAAATTGTCCTTCACAGGGATCCTGGGCCTCGGCGGATCCTCGTTGGACGACGTTGTCGATGTCGGCGAATTCTCCGCACTCGCGATCCCGCGCCTCCAGTGGAATTTTCTGGATTTCGGCAGGGTAGACGCTGCGATCGACCAAACCGGGGCGGCGCGCAACGAAGCAGTCGCCAATTACCAGCAGACGGTGCTTCTGGCACTGCAAGACGCCGAACGTGCCTTGGCTCGCTTCGGCCAGCAGCGTGTTGCGCTCGCTGCCAGTATGCAAATCAAGAAGCAGGCTGACGTCGCGGCGGACCTGAACCGCGAACGTTTTGCTGCAGGAGCGATCTCGAAGGCTGACCTCAACCGGGCCCTGCGAGAACAGCAGCAGGCCTCAGCAGACCTCGTCCGGGCAAAAGGCGCCCTTACGCTGGCGTGGATTGCGCTGCAGAAGTCGCTGGGCCTTGGGTGGCAAGAGCCTGTTCGAGATCAATAGTCCCGCCGCGCTGATCAATTGATCCGGTTGACGAGAAGTAGGCGCCCCTGCCGCTGGCGACCAACTTGCCGTCGGGCTCGAGAACCCGGGTTTCCGCCACCGAAATCTGTCGCCCGAGCTTCACGATCTGTCCGTGAGCAGTGAGAGGTCCTGAGGTTGCAGAACGGTGGTAATTGACATGCAGATCGGCCGTCGCTCTCGCCGCGACGCCCGCCGCAAGCAGAGTATAAAGCCCGGTGAGGTCGACCAGTGAAGCCAGGATCCCTCCATGCGCCGACCCAATCATAGGGTTCGACACGATCTCTTCGCGCCATGGCATGGTGATCGCGATTCCCTGGTCGGAGCATGTTGCAATCTCCAGCCCAAGCCATCGGTGAAACGGCGCTATATGCAGCATTTCCTGCAAGCGCTCTCGATCGATCATAGCTCCCTCGTCCCCTGTGGCTGAGCCGTATCGCGAGAGTGATGGCGCCCTAGGAAATCGACGATAGCGGCGGAAAAGGCATCGTTCGCATCGCCCACGACCATGTGCGTGGCATCGGCAATATCGGTGTATTCTGCATGGGGGACGAGTTGTCGCAGATGCAAAACGGCCTCTTCGGAAACAAGATCGCTAGAGCCGCCTCGGATGAGGTGAAGCGGAAGCGTGAGATTCGCCGCAGCTTGGCTCAGCATTGCCGATTGACGTTCTTGGCTGTCTGGGTCGCCTTGTCTGGCTGACATTATATTACGGATAAACACAGGGTCCCAGTGCCAATAGAAGCGCCCATCCGGCTTCTGCCTCAGATAGTTTTTCAGACCATCGCTCGCGCCCCGCCTGGGACGATGCGGCATGTAGCGAGCGATCACGTCGGCCGCCTCCTCTGGTGAGGCGAAGCCGCTATCGACATGCTCTTCCATGAAACCAACCACGCGCATCACACCGCTAGGCTCCATGCGCGGGGCAATGTCGACCAATGTGAGTGAAGCAAAGCTACCTGGAGCAAGCTCCCCTGCGGCAATCAGTCCGGCGAGCCCGCCCAGTGAAGCGCCGACCAGCGCTGGCTTCTGGTCCAGGCGCGACGCTGCAGCGACCAGATCCGCCGCGAAGTCGCGCATTTCATAAGCTCCGCATGGCGACCAATCGCTGTCTCCGTGACCGCGCATGTCGAAGGCGATTGCGCGAAAGCCGGCTTGAGCCAGCTCGCTGACCACCCTTCTCCACGCGCGCCGTGTCTGCCCGCCGCCGTGCGCAAGAAGGACGGGTATGGCGTAGGCATCCCCCTCAGCCTCGGCTGTAAGAGAAATTGCGCCTGCGCCCTCAATCGTAAAGGTTTCTCTCGCCATCACTGGATGGTAGGAAAGGCGCGCTAAATAGTAAACCGATTTACTTTGTGGCTCTCGGCTCCGTGTTGGCTGTCCTGCAAGTGCGTTTTAACGACGGCAAAAGTCTATTCCAAGAGGGGTTTCTCCAGACCATTCTCTAATGCACCGGCTTGCGATTCGGTCAGCAGTCGCTGTCCGCTTAATCCGCTCAAAGATATAAAAGCTGCCTTTCCGCTTCCGGCCCCAATTGTGGTCAGGGAGTAGTCTTCTTCCCAACGGCGAGCAGCCGCTCGGGTTTTGCGGGAATACTTTTCTTGATGCCTAATGCCTTCTGGCCGACGATAAAAGCGCGATGGAGGAACACCTATAGCGATGAGAGCAGTTCGGAAACCTCCTGACTGTCGGGCTCCCAGCCGCGATGCGCAGCCGCATTACCCGCATCCGTAACAACGCCGAGGATGTCCCGCTCAGTTTGCCCGATCCACCCTCCGTTGCGCAGCTCGTTCAGTTTCTCATCAAATGTCTTGGCCGGGTCGATGCCGATGACTTCGGTTGCACGGTCCAGTGCCGTTCTGAGTCCTATCGCCGTGAGGATGTGTGCCTGGTTGTCGTGCGCTACGTACATCTGGCTCAGGATATTGCGCAGCTGGGGGTCAGCCTTTTGCATGGCGTCGAACCATACCGGCTTCGTCTTGGCCTCTGGCTTCGGATAAGTTTGTATCTCCCTCGGATGCTCATACTGCTCCTGCCCCGCCGCATCGTAGTAGTGATCGGTGTCTTCGCTGTTCCAGCTGGAAGTTTCGTAGAAGACCGTCTCGCACCCTTGACATTCGAGCAGAGAGTGGTCGACACCGCCGTTGACCGAATGGCCATATTGCTTGTCCTCCCAGTCCCAAGCCTTGTAGATCGAGCCGTGGATTTCGCAGGTGCGCTCGCCATCGCAGGTGGGACAGTGCCCCTTCTTCGTTGCGTTTGTTGCTGTTGGTGTCGTGGCCATAGAGCCCGATAGCGAGCACTGACGAACTTTTCCAACAGTGTGCGTGTAAGTCGGCGCATCCTAAGTCCGCTTTTTGGGTTTGGCCGCTCTAGAGCCGCCATTCTGCTTCCGGCCCAGTTTCTGCCGGTCTGTAATGCGCTCTCATCCCAGCCGCCCGACTTGTTGGTTCGCGGTGCGCGCAGGAGCTAGGCGAGCTTATTCGAAGGCGTCAGCGGAAACCGGCTCAGTTCACCTCAATTAGAGTGGCAAGCCAAATCACTCCGGTCGAAATTAGCGCACCGATCAGTGCGAAAACCAGCCGATCAAAATTCGGATGCCGTTCCTTCCACGGCTTCGCTTGAGGGGCAGTCCAGCCCTCGGTGACCTCGTCGAGTTGACGACGCAGACGCTCGTCCATGGCCGCGATCCGCTTGTCCACCTCGCGTGTCGCGCTGCTATCGCCATTGGCCCCTGCAGCGCTCAGGGGCTTTGCAAGAACGTCTCTGGTTTGCTCAAGGTGCTCGTCGAGCGCTTCGGCAATCGATCCGGTCGCTGATTTCCACGCCCGGCCACGGTGCTCGATCAGCTTCGCTGCTTCATCGAGTGATTTCGATAATGCTGCTGACGTATGGCTCTCGAAGATTTCGAGGCTATTTTTTGCAGTGGCCCCACTCTGCAGGAGGCCTCGACTGGCATGGTCGGCGATCAGCGCTCGAATATCCGCCGCAATCGACTCTCGACCGACAGCGAAATTCTCCGCAGCTCGGGTTCGGTAATTAAGGGCCACTCTCACGCCTCCCCGTCGAATCTGAGGATAACACATCGCTCCGATGTGATTTTTGCCAAGAATTTCGTGCGAATTATCCCCAAGAGAACCGAAACCGTCACCTTTGTGGAAGTCGTGAATAGCCGAAACCCGAGAAGCGGATCGCAATGAGTGGGCCGCTGCAAGAATCTGATGCTCTCATCTGGTCACAGAGTGTGCCGCAGCCGGAATTAGCCATGTGCCCGTGTTGATAGTCAGCTTGGTTAAAGTCGCTCGACTTCATCGGGATCGAACCATTCGTTGCGAAGCACAGCCGCAACAAGAGCGTCCGGATCCTCGGTATAGGTAACAAGCGCCAGACTTTTTTCGGCGCGCGTGCAGGTCACGTAGAGAAGTCGCCGAGTCCGAGTGATTCCGCCATCGGTGGCATCAGCAACATGCTTGCGATCTGTGTCGGACAGCGGCTTTGCCCCGAATAGTTTTTCGTACGAAAACAGAAACCCGCGCGCATCGCTATCATCGAGAATCACCAATACGCGCTCAAATTCGAGCCCCTTTACGCCTTGATGGGTTCCGAAAGGTCCGCGGTCGCTGACATATTCAGCGTACGGAACCGCTTGGCGATACGGTGTCTCTAGAAAGGCCCTCCATGCTTCGAGGCTTGCTGGAGACGGCTCTGTCGCTTCCTCGTCGGTGTCCATTTCCTCTTCATCAGCAATCGCCTCGACATCCGTTGCCGCGGCACCGGCTTCATCAGCCACAAAGGGCTGCAGGGCGGCAGGGATCTCGAACAACCGGTGCTCTGCAACGCATTCAAGAATGGAAAGGAATGTCGTGGTGGGGCTGTCGGGATTGAGGGCGAGCAGCGCATTTACTCCCAGCCTAATTGGAAGCAACGGATCGTCTGGGTTCGTACTTTGGGCAACGGCTGAGCGTTGGAGCAGCGGTGAAGTCGCGCGCAAGTGAGCCATGACGGCGAACTCATCCTTCGCACGCGCCGCTGCGACAAGCGGGGCGACGCGTTCTGTAAATAGCCTCAGGCCCGCAATCTCCCCTGTCCGCAGGCCTGTCGAAAGGCGCGAGTCCCGATCTAGTGCTTGGAACATCTCCAGGAAGCCGCGGCGCGATGCCGCCATGTGGTGTTCGAGCGTGAGTGTTTTCACCTCAGCTTCGTCGCGCCATTCAGGATCGCCGCAAAGATCGGCCATCCGATCACGAACCCTTTGCTCCAAGCTCGGCTTGTCGGGGGTGGTGCTGGATGCGACGAAGAGCCGGACAATCCCAGCGTCGCTGTCGTCACGGGCTAATTGGTACTGGCCATCGATCGGTGCCCGCAGCACGTTTCCGAGCGCAACTACACGCTGGGGTGACCGATGGTTCAGCCGCTTGACTGGGCGAGCCCAACTGTCTGGCACTAGCCGCTCTAGTTCCGGATGACCGTCCAGAAAAATGCGCTGCATAGTATCGCCAAAGAGACCTATGCCGAACTTGCCTTGGTTCGCAGCTGCGAGCGAAAAGAATGCCTCGAGCAGCGTCTTATTTGTGTCTTGGCTCTCGTCGATAAGCAGAAGCGGATATTTGTTGACAAGAACCGTCCGCATCGATGGTTTGGTCTCGATAAACGCTGCGGTAATTTTCAGAACTTCGGAATGCGACAGCGAGTCTTGGCCGAAATTGTCGCCGTTGGGATTGTACGTGAAACGTCGCGGCAAGCTGAGCCATTCGAGACGCCGGGTGGTCGAAGCAATGGCGCGCTCGCGGTCGAGCGCCGCCTTCGTACCGGCGCGTCCCTTGGTCTGCTTCTCGTGAAGATCGGTCAGGTTCGCCGGAAGCGTTTCGAGCAGCCACGCCTGAATATCGGAATGATAGGTTTCGATATGCCGCCAGCAGAAGCTGTGGATCGTCGAGATTGGGAAAAGAGAATCCTGCCCCACACGTTCGGCGATTTCGTCTGCCGCGGCATTGGTGTAGGTGATCACCGCGATCTTCTTGCCCAAACGACGGAACGCTGCGCCGTGTGCGTCGCGAAACCCGTCTAGCGCGTTCTTCAGCGAGCGGGTCTTTCCCGAGCCCGCACCGGCATAGAGGAAGAAACTCTTGGGGGCGGCGGGGTTCAGGCACTCGCGAATTGTTGCGTCTGCGCCGTCGTCGAAGTCTGGCGGCGCCGTTTCAATCTCCACCATTCACTCGTCCCGCTTTGATTTCGCCTTCCAAAATATCCTTGCCAACAGCGCCTTCAAACCATTTGAGACCGGCTGCGATATAGCTCGGTGGCTTCAAAGCCTTGGGATCTTTAAGCATCAGACAATCGAGTGCGAACGCTGCCTTTTCAGCGGTCTTAAGCAAGTCGAACAGTTCATCTTCAAGATCTTCTCCCGACAGCGGCTCCGCCACGATGGCGCTAATTTTGGCTGAGGTGAGTGAGCCTTCGACCTTCGCGATGGTCGAGCGGTTTTCCAGGATAAGGGCGTCCTCGAAGGTCCGAGGGATGACAAGAGCATCATCATCCGCCGCGCCTTCTACTTTCACCGGCTTCTGATACGCGACGTAGAGTTCATAATCGCCACCCGCCGTCGATGCGTGGCCTTCGGCCGGCAGCGCGACCAATTCATCGATTAGCTTCTTCTGGGGATGCCACTCCTTAAGCACCGAGTTCGCGGTTTGCTGCGCTTGACCCTGTTGGGGGCGTGCCGATTTCCAGCGCGATGTTTCCTGTCCATTCTTATCGGTTATTTTCGTCGCCACCGTCGCATCTAGGTCGCCAATGATCAGGGTGACGATCCCAAGCGCGTCAATCAGATCGCGAAAACTGTGGACGTGGCTGCCGCCTAGCTCGAGCAGCGTCACATAGCGGCGCGACAGTTCAGGGTAGTGATGGCGGATAAAGTGCGGCACGAGGATGCGCTCGGCTTGGCCTTCGACGAAAACGACCCCATCGGCAAAGAAGAGATCGCAGTGCGTAGCCTTGAGGTACCGCTTCACAAAGCGCTTTGTGTCATCGCCGTCCCCGAAAATATGGGAAAGGTTGGCGACCGTTGTCGTCGGAGTTTCTCCCTTGCTAGCTGCGGGCCGGCGTCGAAAATATCGCAGGTTCGCGAAATCCGCTTCGTGCGCGACATGGCTCGAGTGCGTGCTGACGATCAGCTGGGTGCAAAAGTCATCTCCATCACCCAAGTCGCGATGTTTCCTGAGAAGGTTGTAGGCTTTATTGATGAAGACCTGCTGGACCTGCGCATGAAGATGGGCCTCGGGCTCCTCGACAAGGACGAGATGCAGAGGCTGAATCTCATGTGAGACATCGGCGCCTTCGAGCACACCCGCCTTTTCGACGCGCATCCATTCGTCGCGGAAGCCCATCAGCATGAACACCATCGCGATCAGGTTCTGATAGCCGAGGCCGGAATAGTCTTCTGGCAGCTTGAGTGTTTTGGTGCCGTCACCCGATGGGTCGGCGACTTCGTACTGCACCGAGGAACCGTGTTTTAGCCCATCTGTCGCTCGAAGGAGCGTCGAAATTTTGAGCTTGGGATTGCTCATGCCTGGGTATCCCAGATCCTCGAGTTCTTCGAAGGCCGCGGAGAAACCCGCTTCGAGGCGTGAATCGAAACTGCGTTCAGCGGCTTGAATCGCGCCAAGTGCTTCGTAATCCTTCTCAGAAGGTGTTTTCGAAGGATCGAGGTGACGGTCGTAATAGGAACGCAGCTGGTCTGACAAACGCCGTTTGAACCGGCGGGCAGTTGCCTCGACCCTATCTTCGCCACTTTCACTACTGCCAGCATCGGCGAAATCGCGCTGTGCGGCGATTTCATCGATCTTGATCAGGTTTTTGAAGGGAGGGTGGTCGAATGCGAGGGCACTGGCCGGCAGTGTTTGCGGTGTTGTTAGTCCACTTTTGCCCGGCGGCGTGAGGGCGGCCGGGTCAAGCGGATAGGCCGACAGATCAAGGTGCGCGCGCAATCGCCGTTCCAAGAAATCGGTCAGGCTACGCGGCCACACTACGAGCTTGACCGCTTCACCGTTCGGACCGGTGGTTGATGCATCGCGGGCCGCGCTGCGCTGCGCGAGGTATTCGGTCTTGAGCTTCTCGAGATTTTTGACGCGGTAGGTGAGCCGCACTCCGAGCAAGCCGCCGGACCAATCCAATGTTGGCAAGATATGGACGACGTGATGGATCTCCTTGAGCGGAACGTCGAGCCAGATGTCTAGTGAGGGGAGGAGTAGGTCTAAATCGACCGATGGGTCAGTATCGGCTTCCCACTCGTCGCCAAGCTGATCGATCTTTGTCCAGTTTGCGATCGTTACATCACGCAGTGCCAGACGCGTTGGCGAGAGCAGAAAAAGGCGTAACGCTACCATCGCGGAGGTCTTCCCGCTGTTGTTGGCGCCAACAAGGATCGTCGTCTTTTTATCAAAATCGAGGTGGGTCGATTTCAACTTTCGGAAATTTGAGATCTCGACGAATTTGATACGCATTATGCTGTCCAGTGTATCACTTTAGCTTCTGCAGCTTGAGCTAACGGTAAATCCGAAGTTTGGCCAATGCCCGTTTTTCGCGAATTTGCGTTCCGCGGGAATAGCGGGGTTGGGACGCGGGGCGAGCATTCGCGGCCGAAGCCGTAATCGACGGGGAGGGGCGCAGAACGCTCTATCGAGGCGCTCGCCGGAATTTCCGTTTCCGGGAAAGCTGCTCTACCGGCCGAAGGTCCGGAATTAGGGCGAAAAGCTGACGCGAGCCCAACAAAAAAGAGACCGCGCCAAGCGCTTTGCACTGTGGTCGTTCCTGCACATGTTCGGGTCCGCCCCCGATCTCGATGTGGCGTTCGAGAACGAGGAAGACCGGGAGGCGGCGCGCAACTTCATGGATCTCCTGGCGGCATCGGAGGGCGATGGGGCAGGCTGATTGCAGTAGGGTCTTGGCACCTTCAGACCCGCACCCGATACCCATCCGGCTTTCTTCGCGAACAGTCCTGAACCAGGTCAGCTGAGGACGGCAACCCGTTCCTTTCCGGCCGTGTTGGCAGCTGCGCTGCCTGCCCGCACCACCCGTCATGAACAGGTTTCCCTTGGAGCTTTGCTCCTGCGGTGCAGTCCTCCCATGCCCTGCTTCTTCTGGATGTTCGCAAGCCGGAGATGGTCTCCGGTTTGAGGAACTGAAGGAATACACCCATGACCAATATCGCAATCCTCACCGGTCGCATCGCTCGCGATCCCGACACCCGCGAGACCAAGGGTGGCACCAATGTCACCGGGATCACCGTCGTCACCGATCGCCCCGCACGTGACAAGGACGGCAAGACCTACAAGGACGAGAACGGCTACACTACCAAGGATAGCGAGTTCCACCGGGTGACCTGCTTCAACGGCCTCGCCACGACCGTCGGGCAGTACTGCTCAAAGGGCCAGCTGGTCAGCGTCCAGGGCCGCATCCACTACACCCAGTGGGAGGACAAGGACGGGGTCACGCGCTACGGCACCGAAATCCTCGCCGACAAGGTCGACTTCCTCTCCCGCGGCAACGGGTCGAGCGACGACAACCACAACCAGGATGCTCCCGAGATCGACTAACATCCACCATCATCGATCCCGCTCAGAGGGGCGCTGTCCAGACCGGACAGCGCCCCTATGTAGTGTATGAAAACCCGGAGATCTTTCAGTAATCATTTGTAAAAGCGGTGCTAAGAAAAATGCTATGAATGACGAAGCGATAGCCTTTTACCCGGGAGAGGCTGCAACGCCTGCTGAGGTGGTGGCTATTGCCGATGAGTATCGGTTCGCGGCACAGCTTCTCGTCCAGAATGGACGGCCTGGAGAGCCGAGGTCGCGGGCACCGTTTCGCATGGTCGCGATCCATGCGGTCGAACTGTACATAAACGCATTCCTTCTTCAATCGGGTCACAGAGCGGGACAAGTCCGCGGGCTCCAGCACAATCTCGCGGCAAGGGCGGACCTCGCTGTCGAACGTGGTCTAGTGCTTAGGAAACGGACACGCGAACACTTGTACTCCATGTCGCTGTCGCGCGAATTCCTTATGACGCGATACGTGCCCAGCGGTACCAGCCTATCGGAGATCAACCGTCTTCGGGCGACGCTCACAGAGGTCGCGCAGAAGGTCTCGGCAGCAATCTAGCTGGGGGCCGGAGGGGAGGGGGCCTGGCTCACGGTTGTCCCATTCTGATGGCCGCACAACCGACGCGTCAAGGACGGCAGGGTCCCACCATTTTGCCTCCCCTTCGCTGCGCTGCGGTCCGACAAAATCGTTGCCCCTACCGCCGCTTCGCGGTCGCCCGAGCGGGCGATCCCTGACCCGTCGGCCGCACGCCCATCCGTCCTGCTCCTGCCGTCAACGGCAGACATCAGGAGGTTATTATGGCTACGCAATTCCAACGAACTTCGACTTCGGATCGCTACTT
Organism: Citromicrobium bathyomarinum; assembly: GCF_038594485.1. Classification (GTDB taxonomy): domain Bacteria; phylum Pseudomonadota; class Alphaproteobacteria; order Sphingomonadales; family Sphingomonadaceae; genus Alteriqipengyuania; species Alteriqipengyuania bathyomarina_A. The sequence goes on from NZ_JBCFZG010000001.1 coordinate 42,472, forward strand.
TGCCGCACTGGCTGTGGCAGAGCGTCGGGCGCTGCACAGCTTCTTCGATCAGCACATTATCGAGGACAAGCGTCTTGGGTATTTTGCCCTGGATGAAGGCGACTACAATGCACTTCCGACGCACCTTGCAGCGCGCGTAGTGCACACGATCCACGGGGCGATGTCAGACGAGTTCTAACCGAAGGATCAGGGCAGGGGCCGGGAACGGTTCCTGCCCTTTTTTCATGTTCGCGGGGGCGAGTTGGGTGCCTAATTCGCAGAGAGAAGTCTTGAAGTTGCGGCGCGATTGGGAATGCATCGAGCATCCGAAAGCGTCGCGTCTCTCGATGGCCATCTGGTCCCCACCGAGATGCCGGCAGCGTGAGCAATCGTACCCGCTGAGCTTTGGAAGCGGCCATCGGATCACGAGCGCCCGGGCGTCTAGACGTGGCATTTTGTTCTGCGTTTCGAGCCGATTGAAGAGGCCGGCAGGTCACGGTTCAACGTTCGCAATTTCCGTCAAACCAAGGCCAGCTTGTAGCCCAGGACGATCTTCGCCACAATTATCGCGTTGTCTCAGAAAGGCCCATTTGCTCTCGCTCCGAAAATAAGGACGTAAATTCAATCTATTGAACGAGACTGGCGAGTTACTGGAGACGTCCGCGCAATTGGGAACTTGACAGGCACACCGTACGCAGCGGGGCCGCCATTGTTCTTCTAATGTTCTCAATCGGTTCCGGTGCAAATTCGGCATGTGCATCGACCGATTTGACCGCAAATCGCGATTTGGATTCGCAAATTGGCGACAATTCACTTTCGTCTAACACGCTGGAATAGCTAGGGAACTTTTCGTTTTCCTACATGGCCTTTCCTATTTAGTGTGATCCTCGCCTTCCGCAGGTCGAACCAGGCTTCTTGAGCACAAGGAGCTTGGAAAAATGCAACGTTACAGGGTCCTCCAGACCTACGTCCCGCAGCTGATTGCGGACTGGATTCTGGAGCAGTCAAACACCCGCGATACAAGCGTGAGCGTGGTCATTCGTGACCACCTCGTCACGGCATGGAACCGCGACAACGATAGCGCTGACCGTCCCGGCGGGAGCGATCCGGCTCGCCAGATGGTGTTCCTCACCACGGCGCTCGATGCGCTGCTGGCAAGCCATTCCGACGACAATCTGCGCAAGCGAACCCATGCCGCCTACCACCGCCGCCTGGCCCAGCTCGGCTTCATTCCTGCGCGTGCGAAGGAGGCCGGCGATGAAGAATAGTATCGTCAACTTCACCCGCGGCACCCAGCTCCTGGGACACTTCGGCTTCATGTTTGCAGCCGGCTTCAAGCTGCCGCTTATCATCTCTGCACTGGTTATGCTGGGGATCTGCTGGTGGCAGGTCAGCAGCGCGCTTGATGACTACCAGGCCTACCTGTTGTGGATGCATCTTTATGCCTCGGGCTACATGTTCATGGAGTTCGATCCGGCCAAGCTCGTGAACCTGCGCCTGCCCGATGGCGACATGATTGCCTTCCCCATGGCGGTGGTCCGGGACTTCCCGCCGATGCGCGAAGCCTGGGACCTGTTCTTCGCCACGGTGAAGCAGGCGGTAGTGCTCTCCACGGTCTGCCTTGTGCCGCTCATGGCGCTCTTCTGGTGGGTCGCAGAGCACTTCGGCGAGAAGTCCAAAGCCAGGCGCCATCTGCGTGGTGCCAAGCTTGTATCGCTGCCCGAACTCAAGGCCGACATCGCTCGCCACAATCGCGGCAAGCGCGCGCTCGAGTATGGCCGCGAACTGGGTTGGAAATGGCGACTTGCTGGTCGCAAGGCGCTGCAAGATGCCGGCCTCTATGCGCCCGCGCACCTCGCAGGCGTAAGCTATCCGTGGCGGCAGGAACAGGGCCACGCCATGCTCGTCGGCACCACCGGGATGGGCAAGACCGTGGCGCTCTTCGAACTCGTCGACGAGATCAGACAGAGGGGAGAACGCGCGGTCATTTTCGACCTCACGGGGGCCTTTATCGAGGCCTTCTACGAGCCCGAACGAGACGTCATCCTGAACCCGCTTGATGCCCGGTGTCCGGCCTGGAGCGTGTTCAACGACTGCACCACCAGTTCCGAGTTCCATGCTGCAGCAGAGTCCCTGGTGCCGCATGACGGCGGCGGGGCAGAGCAGTTCTGGGTGCTCGCAGCACGTACCCTGTTTGTCGAGACCTGCCTCAAGCTGGTCGAAAAGGGCAAGGGCACAAACGCGGCGCTCGCAAGCGACCTGATGAACGCCAATCTCTCCGATCTGCACCAGCTGCTCGAGGACACGATGGCGGGGCCTATGACCGATCCGCAGGCCGCCAAGATGGCGGAATCGGTGCGCGCGGTATTCAACGTCAACGCCAAGGCGCTGCAACTGCTGCCGACCGAAGGCAAGGCCTTCTCGATCCGCGACTGGGTCAAGGGTGGCGGCAAGGAGGGATCGTTCCTGTTCCTCTCGGCGCGCTACGCTGACCTCACGGTTCTCTCGCAAATGCTCACCCTCTGGCTCGACACGGCGATTAATACCCTGATGACCGGGCGGACCTCGTCTGACCTCAAACTGTGGTTCCTGATCGACGAACTTGGCGCGCTTCATCGGCTCCCTTCGCTCGAGAAAGGCCTGCAGACCGCGCGTAATTACGGCGGCGCCATTGTCACCGGCGTGCATGCCTATGCCAAGCTGAAGGAGGTCTATGGAGAAAACATGGCGATGACCTTGTCGTCGCTCGCCAAGACCAAGCTCATGCTCGGAACGGCCGACCGCGAGACGGCCACCTGGTGCTCGGACACTGTCGGTCACCGCGAAGTGCGCGAGGTCGAAGAGAACCAGAGCTATGGGCACAACAGTGCCCGCGATGCGGTGAGCCTTACCGCCCGCCGCGAGATCGCACCCTTGTTGCTGCCCGACGAGTTCATGGGCCTCAAAAGCCTTGAGGGTTACATCAAGTTTCCCGAAGGGCTTCCGACTGCACCCATCACGCTTGAGCCCCAGGACTGGCCCCGCATTGCCGAGGGGTTCATCCCACGCAACACACCGAAGCTCGCAAAACCTGCTGCCAGGCCCGTCACCATCGAGCCCGACGATTGCGACGATGACGACGATACCGGGCAGCATGGCGGCGACAATGACGATTCCGGTGAACGCCGTCGCCGTGACGAGAAGCACCGTGGTCAGCAACTCGATAGCGATAAGGACAAGCGTCCAAATCGGGGGGCACGGCGCAAGCGCGCACGAGACCGTTCGCGCGAGGAAGCGCGGGACAAGCACTTGGCCAACGAACGTGCCAGGTCGGGTCGCAGCGAAGACCCCGCTAAGGCGCATGGGCGCGCAGACCAAGAGGGTAATCGGCAAAGCGAACTGCCGCTTGGGACCGACAAGGATCGGGCGCGCGATGAAACCGCCAAGGGTCGCTCCGCGAAGGGCGGTGAAGATCATGATCCGCACCGCGACAAGGCGAGCAGAGAGGGGCGCAACCGTGCCGACCAGGAGCGCCGTCAGCAGGGTCTGCTTGGTGGTGCCGCGCATGACAGGGACCACGACAAGTCCGATCGGGACGAGCCCGACGTGGGCGATATCGAGCCAGATATCTGATGCGGGGGCGCGGGGCAGCAGTGGGCTCGTTGGAGGACTAGGCCATGCTCTCAATCGCCAATGTGCGTTCGCCCTCGGCTGCGGCCAGCTACTTTGCCGACGACAATTACTATGCCCGGGCCGATGCCGATCGGTCCGGGCAATGGGTCGGCGAAGGCGCGAAATCGCTCGGTCTTTCGGGACGCGTCGAGACGAAGCAATTCGATGCCTTGTTGCGCGGTGAGCTCCCCGATGGGTCGAGCGTCGGCAATCCCGGCCAGGCGCATCGGCCGGGCACAGATCTTACCTTCTCGCTGCCCAAGAGCTGGTCGCTGCTGGCGCTGGTCGGCAAGGACGAGCGGATTGTTGCTGCCTACCGCGAGGCGGTAACCGAGGCCCTCAAATGGGCCGAAAAGAACGCTGCTGAAACCCGCCTTGTCGAACGCGGTAAGGTCAGGACCGTGGCGACCGGCAACCTTGCCATCGGCCTCTTCCAGCACGACACCAACCGCAACCAGGAACCCAACCTGCACTTCCACGCGGTGATCGCCAATGTGACGCAAGGCAAGGACGGCAAATGGCGCACGCTGAAGAACGACAGGCTCTTTGCGCTCGGCACGCTGCTCAACTCGATGGCCATGGCGCGCTTCCGGATCGCGGTCGAAAAGCTTGGCTACGAGACCGGCCCGGTTGGCAAGCACGGCAATTTCGAGGCGCGCGGAATTTCGCGCGAGCAGGTGATGGCTTTCTCCTCGCGGCGCAAGGAGGTGCTTGAAGCGCGCCGTGGTCCGGGGCTGGAAGCAGGCAAAGTGGCGGCACTTGCCACCCGTTCGCCCAAGCACCCGATCGAGGATCGCGCGGTCCTCGGTGAGCAGTGGCAGGCGGCGGCGCAGACAGTCGGCCTCGATCTTCCGAGACTGATCGATACCGCGAAGACGAGAGCAAGCGAACGCGACGCTGCCGATACGAAAATGCCCAGCCTGGCCGAGCGCGGGCTGGCGCTGCTCAAGGATTTTGCCGAACGCATCAAAGGCAAAGAACGTGATCCGCTTGTTCCGGATCATGTCCTGAAGCGAGGTCCTCAAGAGATAGCGGCGGCCCAGGCTGTCGCATCTGCCATGCGCCACCTGTCGCAACGCGAGGCGGGGTTTGCGCGCGAAGACCTGTACAAGGCAGCGCTCGATTTTGGCCTGCCCACGACCATCGCGCACGTCGAGAAGGCGGTCCGCTCGCTCGTACGTTCGGGGCAGTTGCTGCGGGGCAAGGGCGAGCACAAGGGATGGCTGGCAAGCCACGAGGAAGTCGAGCGCGAGGCGCGGATCCTCGCCTGGGCAAACGAAGGCAAGGGTGCGGTCGAACCCATCATCACCGAACGCAGAGCTGACGCCAGCGTACAGGCATCGGCTCTCGCCAATCAGGGCTTCAAGCTGAACGAGGGGCAACTTGGCGCTGCGCGGCTTATCCTGACTTCGCGCGATCGGACCATTGCAGTGCAGGGCGTTGCCGGTGCGGGCAAGTCGAGTGTCTTGAAGCCCGTCGCCGATGTGCTGCGGGAAGAAGGTCACAAGGTGCTCGGTATCTCGGTGCAGAACACGCTGGTGCAGATGCTCGAACGCGACACAGGGATCGAGGCGCAGACCCTCGCGAGCTTCCTCAAGCGGTGGGGAGCGATCAGCGAGGGGGAAGCACGGTCCGGCCTCGATCGTGAGGCGCGCAAGGAATTAGGCGGCAGCGTCCTCATCCTCGACGAGGCCTCGATGGTCTCCAACGCCGACAAGGAACAGCTTATCCGCATCGCCAATCGCGCCGGTGCCCAGCGGCTTGCTTTGATGGGGGACCGCAAGCAGTTGGGTGCGGTCGATGCCGGCAAGCCTTTCGACCTCCTGCAACAGGGAGGCATTGCCCAGGCGCAGATGAATACCAATTTGCGCGGCCGCGATCCGGTCCTGCGCGAGGCACAGGCAGCGGCGCAGGCGGGGCTGGTTCGCACGGCGCTAGACCACCTCAAGGAGAACACGGTCGAAGCCAAGGGCGATGGGGCCATACTCGCTGCCGAACGATGGCTGGCGCTTTCACCGGAAGAGCGGGAGAGGACAGCGATCTATGCCTCGGGCCGCAAGATCCGCGCCGCCGTCAACGAGGCAGTCCAGACCGGCCTTGCCGCCATTGGCGAGATCGGCCCTGAGAAGATCCAGCTGGAGGTTCTCGACCGCGTCAATCTCACGCGCGAGGAACTACGCTACCTTGCCGCCTACAAGCCTGGAATGGTTCTCGAGGTCGCGAAACTTGAGCGCGCACTTGGCCTCAAGCGCGGCGAATATGCGGTGCGGAAGGTCGACGACCGTAAGGACACCGTTGAGCTTGAGGACAGGCAAGGCAAGCTGCACAAGCTCAAGCCGTCTCGGATCGGCAGAACGGGCAAGGACGACAACCTGTCGCTGTTCGACCTGCGCAAGCTCGAAATACATCAAGGTGAGCGCGTTCGCTGGACCCGGAACGACCATCGGCGCGGGCTGTTCAATGCCGACCAGGCCCGGGTTGTCCAGATCGATGGCGATCGCGTCACCGTCGAGACCTCCAAGGGTGTTGAGCAAAGGCTCGGAAAAGACGATCCGATGCTGAAGCGCCTTGATCTTGCCTACGCCCTCAACGCTCACATGGCTCAGGGCCTCACCTCCGACCGCGGCATTGCCGTGATGGACAGCCGCGAGCGCAACCTTGCCAACCAGAAGACCTTCCTCGTGACTGTCACGCGCTTGCGTGATCATTTGACTCTCGTGGTCGACAGCGCCGCAAGACTCGGGGCGGCAGTCTCGAAGAACAGGGGCGAGAAATCATCGGCGCTTGAGGTGACTGAGCGTTTGAAAGTGGCCGCGCAGGTCGGGGCGGGCAAGGATGTAACTGAGAAGAACCCCAAGGCTCCCGAGCCGGAACTCGCCAAGGAGCGCAATCGCTCCATGGACTTTGGGATTTGAGGGGAGGTCCTCCGCGCAATGGTGAGCTTGAGCTCCATTGAGCCGACCACTTGGATGGTGTCAAACCACCATGATGGCACGCCCCAAGGCCAATAAGCCCGATCAATTTATTAGCCAGCCGAACCAACGCTTCCAGAACCCCGGCTTTTTCAGCGTCTTCTTGCTTGATGTGCTACTTAGGGTGCCGATTCCGTAGTGATGCTCCTTGCTTCTGCGATCATTCGCGCGTCCGGCGTTAATCTCTTCGTCGGTCCAGTCTCCCGCCCAGTGGACCTGATTCTGCCTGATCCAGTAATGCGAACGGCACGGGAAGCTCCAGTTCCCGATTGATGGTGACAGCGAAATGGAAACTCCGTCGAACACCAGCTTCCAGTCGGTCGGCGAGAAGGGGGTGACCACCTCCATCCCGCACCCGCAGGCGCAGCTATGAATAGCCGTCGCAAAATCAATCGAGATGTAGATTTTGCCTTGTTCGATTGTCGCTGGAATGGTGTCTACAAATTCTGGACTGAGGTGGGCGCGCTTATTCATTCGACATGTGGTTCCCGTCTATTGTGTAGTTCGCGTTCATCTCGCCTTCGAGGTCGAGATAAATCCCGTTCAGTTTTTTCCATTTTATCACGGCAAGGCACGCGTTGAGCGCGTTAAGTTCCGCAATCTGCACATTTTTCGTGTAGGCGGCATCTTCCTCGCCATCGCCGAACCGGACGAACTTCCGCAACGTGTCGCGGTCCTCGGGCGTGCTGGTGCTGGTGCGGACCACGCCAAGCAGCTTCCCGTCGGCGATTTCGACGCCCATGCCGACATCGATGAAGCTCTTTCCCGTTGCTTCCAGATGGTCGACGATCTTCTCCTTCGCGCTTCCCTTGTCGACGCAGATGAAGATGAAGTCGAGTTCGTCCAGTTCGGCCAGATTGGCTTCGGTGATGTAATAGGGGTGGGGCACGACGCCCTTGCGGAAAACGTCATAGATGGCTGCGTAATGATCGGCCTTCATCGGCCTGTCACGCAACGTCTCAGCCGATACCGCGCCAGGGCAGCGGAAAGCGTTGTGCTGAATAAGGTCGTCGCCATCATAGAGGTGGATCTCGGCCACCCAGCTCTTGGCAATCAGGTCGAGGACGAAGGAACCGCTTCCTCCAAGGCCGACAATGCCCACCTTCTTACCAGCAACGCGCTGCGCCATGTCGGTAATACCAGCGAGGCCGGAGGCATTGTCGAGGTAGCGGAAGGGACTGTCGGGTTCATCAATCTGGGTCACAGCATGAGTGCGCCCCGTTGCTCCTGGCTCAAGCTGCTGCGCATGAACCGATATCATCTCGGCGTAGGTCGTTACCTTCGCATAATAGTCAGGGTAGGGGCCTGTGGTCGGCTTGCATGAGAACGAACGTGTGACGGTATTCCCGTCGCCAATCACTTCGTTCTTGATGCTGTGCTTCATGTATGCCAGCTCCTTGCCATTCTTGTCGCAAGGATGGTCGCCGGTGAATTTCATCACATGGGTTTTTGGTGCCAGCGTCGTGTCATCGGACAGGCGCAGCTCGCTTACCAGCGCGGCGCGCTTCACGGTCTTGTCCGCCGCAACATAGGGAATGTTGCTGACTACGAGCTGCCCACCCACGATGGACAGCTCATAGCCATCATCAAACAGCCGCTTCAGATCGTCGCTACGACTTATCAGTTGCGGTAACATTGAAGATAGTTCCCTTCTTGACCTTCACGCATTCGCCTTCGGCAAGAGTGCCTTCGGGCTTGTTGCCCATCGCCTTGCGGTAGGTGATCGTGAAGCAGATGTTCTGGCCGGTCGGCGGATTGTCGAAAGCCAGCTTCACCAGTTCGTCGAAGCAGATTTCTTTGCCGTTCACGACCTTCTCGCGACCGTTCACGATGACCGTGGTTTCCTTCTCTTTCTTGTCTTTGTCGTTCGTCATGCGAACCTCCTATTTCTTGTCTTTAGGCGGGCAGGGATCGTTGCCGTGGCTATCGCTGCGGGCGATCTTTCCGTCCTGGTTATGGATGCGAAACTCGGTGCTTTGATTGCGGCTGATTTCGCGGCCGCGATCGATGGCTTCGCGTTTCGTGCTGTGGTGGCTGCTGGCGCGGCTGGCGCCGCCCTTCTTTACATCCCAGCCCCCGTTGGGATTCGGGACCACGTGGTGGCTTTTCGGGCCTTTGCTCATTGGCGGATACCTCATTGTTTAACATTTATGACGCAAAAAAAGTGCGCCTACTCCGAACATCATATATTGCTTGAAAATCGGAAGTCAAGAGGTTATTGTATGCCTACACCGAACTTTTTGAGGAGGACCGCTTATGGCCAATGTCTTAGGCGACAAGATTCGTGACTTGCGTAAGGAGAAGAAGCTGACGCTCGACAAGCTCGCGGAGCTGACCGGCTCCAGCAAGAGCTACATCTGGGAGCTGGAAAACAAGAATCCACCCCGCCCATCGGCAGAGAAGCTGTCGAAGATTGCCGAACAGCTGGGGGTGACAATTGAGTATCTTCTCGATGACCAGAACAAAGTTGCCGAAGTCGATGCCGTCGATGCGCAATTCTACAGGAAATACAGAAGTATGCCCGCCGAAACGCGGGAGAAAATCCGCAAGATCGCCGAAATGTGGGATGACAGCGAATAATGGATAACAAGTCGCCGCAACGCTGGGCCATTGACCTGACCCTGCTTCTCAATGCCCGCGACGGCGACGACCGCTTTCCCGTTGATGTGAAGTCGCTGGCAAAGGACTATTCGCATCAGGTTTTCCCCAATGACCCCGTCACGCTTATCAAAGGTGGCGACCTCGATCGCTTTGAAGGCGGGCTTTACAAGGCCCCGCCTGGCAAGAAGGGCTGGGGCATCATCTACAATTCGGAGATCAAGTCCCCCGGCCGGATCAACTTCACCCTCGCTCACGAGTTTGGCCACTATCTCGTACACAGGCACCAGTTTCCCGATGGCTTGCAATGCAGCGCCGAAGATATGGCGAAATGGGACAGCGAGTATGGCCAGATCGAGCAGCAGGCGAACGAGTTCGCTGCAAGCCTGCTTATGCCAAGGGACGACTTCCAGCGGCAGATTACGCCCAGCGCCCAACCCGGCTTCGATGAGCTTGGTGCCTGTGCCGAGCGCTACGGGGTGTCTCTTTCCGCTGCGACGCTGCGGTGGCTACAGTTCACCGAGAAGCGTTCGATGTTCGTGGTATCGAGAGATGGTTATGTGCTTTGGGCAAGGTCGAGCCCAAAAGCATTGCGGACGGGTGCGTTCATCAAGACGGCAAACCTGCCGCCTGTGTCCTTGCCATCCGGTTCGTTGGCCGCGCAGACGCATTTGCTCGATAACGGCAAAGGGCGCATCGAACACAATGCCTTCACTTGGCTGAAGGAGCCCTGCGTTGAAGAGACGTTCCTTTCCGAGCGTTTCGATAAGACATATACGCTGCTTCATCTCGGGCCTGCCCCCGTCAGGCGTTTTCAGAACGATGACGAGGAAGAGGGCGAAGATACCTACGACCGGATGATTGGTCGCACTCCGGGCTCTTCATGGTTGGGCTAATTTGGCTTTGCGCATTCTTATTCGACTGATTGACTGTTTCTGCATCATATATTCCGAATGCCGAATTCTTGCTTCTGGATTATTCTGGAAGGTTATAGGGGGCGGGAAGGATTGGCCTTCGGTGCTGTCCGAAATTCATCTACATTTTTCGGACAGCTTCCGGCTCGACTTTGTCCGAAATTATGCTACATATTTCGGACATGGGCGTTGAAATCTCTCCGCTAAAGTCGCAAATCCTCGAGCGTATCGCAAAGGGGGCGAAGAATGCTGTCTGGACGCCATCGGACTTCCTCGATCTCGCAAGCCGGGATGCTGTCGACAAGACACTTCAACGCCTGGTGAAGGCAGGAGACCTGCGCAGGATTGACCGTGGACTGTACGACAAACCGGGCATCAACAGCCTGACCAGGGAAAAAAGTGCACCCGATCATCGTGCCATTGTCGAGGCAGTTGCGCGCCGCGATCAGATACGTGTGCTGGTTGACGGTATGACGGCCGCAAACGACCTCGGTCTTACAAATGCAGTGCCGGCGAAAATTGTCGTTCACAGCGAAGCAAGGCCGAAGTTGATCAAGCTTGGCAATCTCACCATCGAATTCAAGCAGACGGCTGCGAGTAAACTCTATTGGGCCGGGCGCCCGGCGATGCGGATCGTTCAAGCCCTGCACTGGCTGCGCGATACGATGCCTGGTGACGATGTTGCAGATTGGCAAGATCGCCTGATCAGCCTCCTCGCCGATCCTTTGCACGGCGAAAAGTTGCGAGCTGATCTGACGGATGGCTTCGCTACGCTTCCCGCCTGGATGCAGGATCTCCTCCGCCCTCTGCTGCGCGATCAGGCATCGTTCTCGTGAACCCTTCATTCGATGAAATCCTGCGTGCCGATGCAGAAACACGCAGCGGGCTATATACAGCAACCGCGCAGAGGCTCGGTACGACGCCGCAGAACGTAGAAAAGGATCTCTGGGTCTGCTGGACGCTCGATGCGCTGTTCAACGGGCTTGGAGAGGGGCCGCGGCTGCTGTTCAAGGGAGGCACTTCGCTGTCGAAGGCTTTCGGTTTGATCGAACGCTTTTCCGAAGACATCGATGTGACTGTCTTCCGCGATGATCTGGGACATCCGGCTTCGGTCGAAGAACTCGCAGCGCTCAGTGGCAAGAAACGGCAAGCCGCGCTCGACGAAATCCGCGAAGCCTGTGAGGCCTTTATCAACGGGTCATTGCTGGAACGGCTTGCGGCAATATGCGACGAAACGTGCGCGCGCACGGGGATCGAAGCTGGCGCACTACAGGTGAAGCCCGACCCACAAGACCGACAGACACTATTGTTGGTTTATCCCAGTGCAACTCCGACCGACGCCTATATCGCCAAGTCCGTGAAGATCGAGTCAGGGGCGAAATCTGCGCTCGACCCAAATTCACTGCGAACCATTACACCCTATGTCGATGCCGACGTGCCGGATATCGACGTCGCCGTGCCAAACGTCACCGTTGTCGATGCCGAGCGTACCTTCTGGGACAAGGTCGTCATCTTGCATGGACTGCGGCGCTGGTACGACATTCGAGGACAACTGCGCGGCAACGGACAACGTGTTTCTCGCCATTACTACGATGTGTTCCGTTTGCTCCAGTCCGACGCTGGCCAGGCAGCGCTGGCAGACCAGCCGCTGGGCGAAGACTGCGTCGCCCATGCTCGCATGTTCTTCAACAGGCCGCCGTTTGACCTGGCGTCGGCACATGCCCCAACGTTTGCTCTGTGTCCGGAGAAAGGGATGATCGATGATTTGCGCCAAGACTATCGCGCAATGAGTGTCATGATCTTCGGCGAACCGCCACCCTTCGATGAAGTGATAGAGGCGGTGGCCGACCTGCAGCACCGTCTTAACGATCAGGCATGACGGGCTTCTTCGAGCGCCTGTTCGGTAAGCGTGCTCCCGACCAGGCAGGGCAGGTCGCGCGGTCAAAGGAAAGGCTCGAGATCGACGAGTTCGCTCACGGTCTTGTCAGCATTCCGCAACTCGATTTTGTTGGCCATCAAGCTAGGTCGCCCAATCGCCGGTTCCGTCTGATCTGGACCGACCGAACGCCTGACGGTTTGCGCGGTGGAAACCGCGAGAGCGGGCACGGCTCCTGGTCGCTGCTTTTCGACGAGAGTATCGTGAAATCGGGCAAGCTTGAGCGACCGCAGGAGGGGAAAGTCGCCGACAACGGCACTTTCATCCTTCACGACTGGATGTTCGGACATGGCTTGCACGGTCGATTTGTAGCCTGCGATTCACAGGGCCAAACGCTCATCGCGCAGCAGTTTTCTGCCAATCTCATGAGTAACGGCCTGTCTCCCGACGGTCGTTACGCAATCTGCCAGACAGCCAATGCCCCAGGGAGCGACGACAGTTGTCGATACATGCTTTTCGACCTCGAAGCTGGTCGGGAGATCGCGCGATGGGAAGTCGAGACCGGTTGGGCCGATGGCTATAATTGGAATTGTGATGCCGGCAGGGTAGTGATTTGCCTGAAGGACGGCGAGCAAGCGATCTACGACCTTGCCGGCACCATGGTCGATCGAGAGGGCTGGCGGCGCCGCCGTATCGCTGCTGGTGATCTGGGCGTGATCAAGGATGTCCTGTCATCGCTAGCTCCCCTTGACCGCGAAATGCGGCAAGACATCGCCGCTGGACTGAGACGCGCAGCGCGCGAGGGAGAGATTTGGAGCCAGGCCCGCGCGTTTCGTCTTCTGGGCGAATTGCATGAAACAGAAGGCGAGCCGGAAAAGGCGATCAAGGCCTATGATGATGCGCTGAGGCTGGATCCAAAGGTGGGTGTTGCCCGGAGGGTTGAAAAGCTTCGCAAGGAAACGGGGCAGCAGGAGGTCAAACGCGCGAGAGGGAGACAGAGTCGGTTTGAAAAGCAGGCCGAACGTCTTGGTATCGGGCACGATGTGATCATGCTCGACAAGGGCACCGGCAAGGACTGGAGACTTTACACGGTCCACGACTGGTCATTGGTCGAATTCGCCGCGCTCGAACACTATCTTGAACAAGGATGGTCAGGTGCTGCCTCCGAAGGCGGCTTGATCCTCACATTGATCAAGGCTGCATCATTCCCAAGGCTTGATCCGCGCCACGCCGATACGTTTGTCGAAGCGCTCTATGCTCAGAATGTCGCCTTCGCGCAGGACAAATTTGCCAAAGACCAACTCCTCGCCTCGGTTTCCCGAGCGACCCGGTCCCAGATCGAAGACAACTGGAAGATCATCTCAGCGAGCGCAGGCGATACTCCCGCATTCTATCCCAGCGTCCGTGCAGAGCATGTCTTCGGCCTCTTCGAGGCATTGGGTAGCGATCGTCTTGCAGAGATTGCCAATGTCTTTGCTACCGCGCCCTATGATCTTCGCTCAGGCTGGCCCGACTTAACCCTGTGGAAGGGCAAAACGGTCCGCTTTGTCGAAGTGAAGGCGCCTTCGGATAGCTTTCATGCAAGTCAGGCGCGACTGATATCGCAATTGCTTCTGCCTCTTGGCTTCGACGTTTGTCTAGGGGAAGTCAGGCCGACGACATGAAATGACGTCGCTTCGGCAGGCGACCTAAAGAGCCCGCCCGAACCAGATGACCCGCCCGACCACGTGCACTTCGGAACGATCCATATCGTTCCACGTCGGATAGGCGGGATTGTCGCTGGCAACGGTGATCTGCCGCGCCCCCGGCTTGATGGCGATGCGTTTGACAGCCAGCACATCGTCCGTGCGCAGGACATAGATGCCATCGCGCAGCCGGGAACCATGATCTGATGCATCGACGAGGACCTCGTCACCGTCGCTGAGGGTAGGTTCCATCGAATCCCCCAGCACGCGCACGATCGACAGGCTTGCGCTCTTGGCAGGGGTAAGCGCGCGCAGCCAACGTTCGTCGAAGCCGAACCTTGTGTAGGCATTTTCGCTTGCCGCAATCGCCCCGAACCCAGCTGAGGCCTGGACATCGAGAATGGGGATTTCGACCATGCCGTCATTGTCGCTCTTATCCGGCCCGCCGAGCACGTGTTCGTCGACGCCCAGGAAGGAAGCGAGCATCCGGCGATCATCCGGTTCGAGCGTCTTGGGCGAACCGCGCTTGATGAACTGCTGGATGTAGCTGGGGTTGCGACCGAGCATCCGCGAGATCGCGGCGTAGCCGCTTCCCCGCTCACGCAGGAGCCGGTCGAGCTCTTGTCGGACATGTTCCATCGTCTCGTGCCTTCGTTCTGGATCGTAGGATTCTTCCTAGACCTGAGGATGTCTTCCTACTAAGAACATAACAAGAACACAAGTGATTCTTGAAGCGATGCGAGTTGTAGATGACCCTGCTGGAACGGATCGAAAACCATCTGAGAGATAACGACATTTCGGCGACCACCTTCGGGAGGGAGGCGGTCGGCGATCCCCGCTTCGTGCTCGATCTCAGGAATGGCCGTAATCCGCGCCGCAAAACCGTGATGCGGCTGGAAGCCTACCTTGCGGAGTGTGGCGCCGAGGCGTGTGCATGCCAGTGTGGGAACGACCGCATCACGAACGGGCGTGCGAGTGAGCAATTCAAATATCTGGACAATTCGGCTACGCTCGACATTCTCGAGACTGGCGCGTCCAAGAGGAGAGGCCACTCTGGATCTGGCGAAGGAGACAATCGATGACCAATCCTGACAACTCTCCGCCGCGATCTAAGGAAGACTGGCAGGGCTTTCGCGAAATCGATCGAGCTATCGCTGAAAATCGAATGACCGCGTACAGTTGGACGAAGGCGTGGGCGGACCCCTGGAGCCGAGCTGGCCTGATCCTCTTTGCCGTACTGTTCGTCGCATTCGTTATCTTTGTCGTGATCTACGACGGCCTGCTCTGACCTACCATTCCTTGATCTCGTCGGCCGCTTCCGCGCTTGCTCCCCGCGCATTGCGTGTGCGGCCCTCGAGGTAGTCTCCAACGGTATCGACCCGGTCCCCACCGCGGCTCTGCACACGGTCTACCGCGCGGCCGATATCTTCCCGCGCGGATGAAGGTTCCGACAGGCTTCCTGGCACCGATCCCAATCGCACAGACCCGCGGACGTCACCTCTGCTCCCAACACTCGGTCGCGAGATTGGTGCGGCCGGGGGCAAGGTAAGCTCGCCCTCGATATCTTCGTGGATGCGGTCGGCGTAGCTGGCGACAAAGCGAGCCTGCAATTGCTGTCCGGCTGGACTCATCTGAAACGCGATATCGTCGAAGCGGACAGGGCCATAATAGTCGCGATTGGCCTCGATCTCGGCCATTCCCCATTCGCGATAGGCCTGGCTGAGATTGAGCGTACCCGCAGCATTGGCACTCTCGTACCAGCTTGCCTGGTCCTCGAGACGGCTGGCAAGCTCCTCGGCACGGCGGGCCTCGATAGTGTAACTCTGGGCCTCGGTGAGCGAGGTGTTGAGGCCCGAGGCAGTGGTCGAAACCAGGCTCTCCGAACTTGCGCTCGTCTCGCGCAGGAAACCTTCGCGTGTGCTCGACCAGTTGCGGCTCTCGGAGATCTGTGTGAGCGCGGCCAAGAGTCGCGAGCGATCTTCCGAGGCGATGCCGATATCGCTGTCAGTCCAGCTTTGGTTTCGCCCACCACGCAAACCAATATCGCCGCGTAACGGCCCTCTCTGCCCGCGAAGGCCCAGCCCCGCGTCACCATTCAGGAACCACGAGACGGTGATGTCGTCCGAGGCGCGCCGTGAGAGGCCAAACTGCTGCTGCAGCGTGCGCGAGGCATTGTCGATCTCGCTGAAGGCGGTGCCGATGCTGTCTCCCGACGAGGTGCCGCTGACGGTCTCGTTCGACTGGCCGGTCGAATAGGCATCGCGAAGTTCGAAGAAGCGAGTGATCGCCGAGCTCGTCGATTGCTGCGCGAGGTTGGAATAGGTCTCGCTCTGGCTGCGGCTTTGCCCGGCAATGGTCGACAGCCTGCTCGAGAAGTCCGATCCCAGCGTCGGCGAGAAGGGATAGCTCGAGGTCGGAACGTGAGCGAACTCGGCAACTGGAAAGCCCGTGGTTTGTGTGCCGCTATCGCCGAAACTGCGCGTCTGGCCCGCGCCATAGGCGATATTGGGTGCCAGATTGCCCTGCGCGAACTGCCGCGAGAAGACCGACGAATTCTCAAGATTGGTGTTGCCGAGCGAGATGTTCCCCGTGCTCGCTTCGCGCGCGGCCTCCTCGGCGGCGTTCTGGCTGGGATTGAGGTAGGAGGTCGCCTGGCCCGAGATCGCCATGGCGCCACGCGCCACGCCGCCCGCGAGGAACGGAATTGACGCGACTAGATAGCCGGCGAGCACGCCGATATCGGAGTTTACATCGGACATTCCGGCAAAAGTCGCCAGGCTGAGACCGGTGTCGCCACCCGCAGCAGCCACATCGCTCGCACCCTTGAACATGAGGATCATGTGGAGGATCACGAAGAGCGGTCCCCATGCGGCAAGGTAGAAGAACCCGGTGACATAGCCGCGCAGCGCAATCGGCCCGGTCCGCGGCATAAGGAAAAGCGGGAACAGTACCGGGAAGAGGGCGTAGAAGACGACTGTCAGCACGACATTGAGGATCGGCACCCATTTCATCGAATTGTGCGCGATCGAGGAATAGGTGCGCTCGGTCTGGATATCGGCGCGGGTCTGGGCGAAGACATCGATGCTGCCCATGCCGCTCGCCCCGGCAAAACCGTGCATCGCCTGGTTCATGGCGTTGATCGAGAGGACCTGGCGGAAGATGCCGCTGGCATTGCTCGAAACGCCTGAGAGGTAGCTGTAGGCAATGGGCAGGTCGGCAAAGAGCTTGGCGCGGGCGAGTGCTTCGGTTTGACGCGGATAGAGCTGGCGCCCGAAGGCGCTGCCCATATCATCGATGAGACTCGCCCACTGGGTGCCAAGCGTGTTGTAGGCTTCACGGCAGGTGGTGACGACCGAAGTCACCTCGCCGGTGTTGACGTCGCGGATGAGGAAACGCTGCGCGCGCGCTTCGCTGCCGGGGCCAATGGTCGCCCAGATGTCGGCGCTCTCGGCAAGCTCCTGCATCGAATAGCGGCCGAGCAGCACGTCGTAGAACACGCATTGCTTGAAATGCTCGTCGAGATTGGCGGCGAATTCGGGATCGGAAATGCGCAGGCCCCGCGTCGCTTCCAGGAGCCGGGCGCCGTAGATCATCCCGTTCTTCGAATAGTTGAGGTCGTCGGGCAGGCCGAAGACCAGTTCGGCCGAGCGGGTGAGATAGTCGCCTGCCTGGCTGGTGAAACTCGCCATCAGCGCAAGGCCCAGCGGGACATTGGCGACTTCTGCAGGCGCGAGGCTCGGATTGACGCGGTCCGTGACATGGACGTCCATGCGCGGCACCATCAGGCACATGTAGATGAGCGTTGCGCCAAGGAACCAGTTCACCCAGGCGCGCCAGTCCTGATTGAAGGCGAGCACAATGACGCCAAGCGCCATGCCCATGACGAGCGCGACCTGGATCAGGCTCTTGTAACCTCCCGCACCGGTCCAGGCGGCGACCGCGTTGAAGACGTTGACGAGATATTCGCCGCCGCCGACCGTGTAGACTTCGACCATGGGATTACCTCAAGGAACGATCGAGCGCGACTGGATGCCGCGCGACCAGTCGAGCGCGGCGGCCATCGAAGGCGACATGGAAGCGGCGAGCATGTTCTCGATCATCGCGGTCTTCTCGATGATCTGGACGATGGCGGTCACGCGTGCCTGTCCGGTGGCCTGCCTGCTGGCGAGCTGGTTTCGGACCTCGGCAACCTGCGAACGCCAGAGCGTCAGCTTGGCTTCGTCGGCGGCAATGAAACTCGCCATCGAGCGGCTCGCTTCGGAAGAAATCCGCTCGAGGATCGCGTGCAGCAGGTCGATGCTGGTGACCTCGGCAAGCGTGGCGCGATCATCGGTCGCCATGCCGCGGCCATAGGCGGCCTGGACGGTGAGGATCTTGTACAAGGGGAGCGAAGCCACCTGCAGCAATTCGATCTCTGCAGCGCCGATCGCGGTATCCTCGCGGATCGCTTCCACCATATTGCCGATCATGGTCGCAACGCGCGGACGGATTGCCTTGGCCGACGACAGGCTCAGCTGCTGGAAGGTGGGGTTGAGGCAGAGATCGGGCTCGTCGCAGCGAAAGACCTGGACGCTCTGACCCTGCGTCCCGTCGAGCAGCGCGGTCACCAGCGTCGAGGAAGCATCGCTGGCAAAGGGCACGAAGCTGCCCGGATCATCGTCGCTCGGCGGGACATAGATCACTGTGCCGATCAGCGTCATGGCATATTCGGCCAGATCGCGGTCGAAGGTGCCACCGGGATTGAAGAAGGCGCTCTCCTTGAGCACGTGCCAGGTATAATTGCGCGGCACGCCGGGGTTGACGTCCTCGAAGTCGGTTCCGCCGGCATTGTTGGTGCTTTCGCGCTGGCCGCGCGTGCCGCAGCCATGCTTGGCAGCGGCGTAGTCGGTAAAGATCCCGGTCGAATTGCCGATCGCTTCGCAGATCGCCTTGTCGGCAAGATCGCCCTGCGGCCAGACACCGCCGACAAGGCCCTGCGCCATTTCGCAGGAGTTGATCGACAGCTCGTTCATGAGCTGCGCCTTTTGCGAAAACTCCTGCATGATCTTGTTGCGCTCGGGGCAGATCGTGTCGATCGCGAGGCTGAAGGCAAATCCCACCGCGTTGTTGGCGACGGCTTTCAAGAGCGCGACCATTTCGCTTGCATTGATGAAGGAGAAGGACCCGGCGAAGATATCGATACCGCCGCAACCTGCCCGTGCTCGCGGCAGCTGGAGATTGGCAATGTTGGTGGTCTTCTGCGGAAAGCGCGTCCAGACATTGCCCATGGAGTAATAGCCTGCCGACTGGCCTTCGAAGGCAGTCGGGCCGGTGACATTGGCCGCCGCGCCCATGTCATCCATAAACCGGTCCATGCTGTCGCCGACGTCCTGCGCCGATGCGGCAATCGGTGCGGTGCTCATGGCGAGCGCGCTCAGCGTGAGTGCTAATTTTCCGATCCTAGTAGTCATGGCCGGCTTCCCTGGTGGTGAGGAGGTAGATGCGGTCCTGCAGTTCGTCGGCCGAGAGCACGCCGTAGCCAATCGGGATCGGGCGGCGGGTCTCGCTGTCCCACAGGACGACCGCAGGGGTGATGCCGGGCTCGAGGCCCATGCGCGGGCGCTGGCCATTTTCGACGGTGTAGTTCGGGAAGTGGCGCGAGGGTCCGCCATCGGTCGAGATGGCGCGCACGGTGATGCGCCACCGCTCCGCGACCGATTTGACGATCGGGCTCATGACCTCGCAGGCGCCGCAGGTCTGGGCGAAGAAATAGAACAGGCCGTAACGCTGTGACAGCCGCGCCATGACCACGTCGCGCTCGGCAGCGCGCGCGTCCTGCCATTGCCTTTTGGCGAGCGCGCCGACCGGGCGTTCGAGCGTATAATCGAGCGCGGGATCCTGCCAGAGCGCGCGCTGCCAGACATCGGAAAAGAGCGAGGCGCGGTCGAGTTGTTCGCGCTGGAAGCGGATATAGGCGGTGACGTTTGCAGGCGTGGGATAGAGGATCGCCTGGGCTTTCAACTCGCGCAGCTCGCCGGTTATGGCGTCGAGTTCTTCAGCCGCGCTTGCCGTCGGGATCGAGGTTGCCTCGTCCTCGCGCGGCTCCGGATCGGGGTCGATGCAGTAGAACCAATATCCGAGCTGCCGCTCCTGGCAGTAGAGCGTGTCAGCAGTACTGACGCTGGGCCGACTTTCCTGCGCGATGGCTGCATTGGCGGAAGTAAGCACGGTCAACGACAGCACCAGCGCGAGGCGGATGGAATGGGCGGCACGGCGCATCACGGGTTGCTCCTTGCATAGTAGTCTTCGATTTTCTGCTGGATCAGCACGCTGGTTTCGAGTTCGTTGGGCAGGCGTGCCGCCTCGGTGAACTCGGCATAGACTTCGGAGAAATCCATCTGGCTGAGGTCCAGCTGCGCGAACTCGTCGAGCGTGAAGCCTTCGCAGGCTTCTTCTTTGGGCGCGTCCCAGGGCTTGGGCAGCTGTGCACGGCCCTGTTCTTGGAGGATGCGCGAGAGCGTCGACTCAAAGCAGCAATAGGCCTTGCGCTTGGTGAGGCAGACTCCGAGGAACTTGTCCGAGCAATAGGTGCCGACATAGGCGCAAAGGCCCTGCGCATCGCGCTCGTGAAGCAGCACTTCCTCGCGGTCGCAGCCCAGCGCCACCAGCAGGCCGATCCCCGGAATAAGCGGGAAGCCTTTGCCCTTGCAGCAGTTGAGAATGCCGAAGACCTTGGACGAGCAGGTGTTGCGCGTGCCGGTAAAGAGCGTGAGCGTGTCGGGATCGAATTCGCCGCGCGCCTGGTTCATCGCGTTCAAGGCAACGACGGCATCCTTGAACTCGTCATTGGCGGTCCGCTCGATGGTCTCGCACGAGCCGTCGATGCAATAGACGTCGCCATCGCAGATATATTGCGCAGGTGCCGAGCCATCGGGCGGCAAGGCGCACTCGTAAAGCCGCTCGCTGGTCTGGCAGGGCGTCTCGTCGGTGAGACATTCCTCGCGGAGGAACCGGCATTCGGAATTGGCTTCGATTTCGCCGCAGTCCTTGCCCGACACTGTGTCGAGGCACTGGTAGTCGCGCTGCCATTCCCAGCAGCTGCGGGTGATCGAGACGCCATCGACCACCCGCGTCTGAGGGCTGGCATCGGTGCAGGTCTCGGTGACCTGTGAGCAGGTAGAGGCCTGGGCAAGCGGCAGGCACTGGCTGTCGTCGAGCCGCACATCGACCGTCCGGGTGGTGGTCACATCGTCAGGCGCGAAGCCACCGATCTGCTCGCCGCAGCGGAAGCGATGCACCTCGATCATGTTCTGCCCGCGGCACGGGATGCTCGAGAATTGTGGCAGGCTCGCGCAATGGATGAAAGCGGTCTGGTAGAGATAGCAGCTACCGCCAGTATAGTTCGTGCACGACCACTTGCCGTCATCGGGCGCATTGTTCGGCAGGCAATAGTAGTCGAATTCGCTGGTCGTCGTGACTTCCGGCACGAGGCTCGCTGTGCAGCTGGCATCGACCAGTTCGCCCGAGGTTCCGCTGTTGCAGGTGGCGATGTATGTGCCTGCCGAGGCCGAACCCGGCGGCAGTTCAACGCACTGGCCCTGGCTGCCGCCGATGGCCATTCCGCTGGTATAGTCGAGCGGGGCATCGCTGATCGCGCCCGCGCGCGCGATCACCGCCTCGATTTCGCTGGGATCAAACCGCGCGCGGCGCGCGAGGCTTTCTTCCATCGCCCGATAGCCTTCGTGGACCTGTGCCGCGCTTCGCGAATTGTTATCGATCCGGTCGGGATCGTCGGCCAGCGTCTCGAGGCCCTGCACGCCTGCCGGATCAAAATTGGGCAGGCGATTGGCATCGACCGGCGCAGAAGCACTGCTTCGTGCGGTCTCGAGAAGCTCGCGCGCGGTTTCCTTGCCATCGGCGCGCGCGGCATCGGGCGATTGGGATAATGCACTTCCCGGCAAGGCGAGGGCCAGCAGGCAGGCGAGGATTGGTGCCAGTTTCATGGCCGGGTTCCTTCAAGCTGGGTGAGGCGATGGCGAGCGGCAGTGGCCCCGGGACCGCCGCCTCCGGCGAAAGTCTCGAGGACGTAGGCAACGCTCACATTTCCCGCGAGGCGGTCGTGCGGGGGCACATGGCTGGTGCAATCGAAGCCGTCGCAAGGGCTGAAATCGCCGCCGAGCATGACGAAACTCGGTGCGGCCTCGATATCGAAGGCGCGGAACAGCCGCGGATCGATCCCGAGCGCACCTGTCTCGCTGCCATCGCTCCAGATCGACGCCAGGCGCCGCTTGAAGAGATCGGCATTGCCTTCGGGAAAGCCGCGCAGCACGGTGACACCGCCCGCGCGCGCCATGTCCTGTACCAGGGCCTTCAATGAAGCTTCTGGCATGGAAAGCGAGGCAAAGGCGATGAAACGCGGGCTGGTGCCCATTGTGCTGCGCTCGGCAGCGGCCTGTTCGCGCACCATGGCATCGAAATCGAGCACCTCGCCCGAGCTTTCTGCTCCGACGCTCGCGAAATAGGCGGCGCGATTGGCTTTCGCCTCGCTCTGCGTTGTCCGCGCATCCTCGACCAGCGTCTCGGCGCGATTGCGCACACTGGTCGCAAGCGCCTTGGCATCTTCGGTGAACTCATTGGCCCGCGCTCGGATCTCTTCGAGATCAAGCTCTGGATCGGTGTCCTGCGCCGCGACGGCGGCAAAGCCGGCGGCGGTCAGGAGCGCAATGGCGACGAGTAGGGGAAAGGTGTGTTTCATAGCGCGCAGCAATTCCTCTTTCGCCAGACGAGATAGCCCATGTCCTCGCCGATGGCGGGAATGACCTGTCCGGGTTCCTGGAGCGTGGTGGAGGCGCCAATCGGCGGGCAGGCGTAGCGGCCCGAGGTCGCCGGATTGGGGTTGGTCATCTGGAAGCGGTATTGCTGCTTCCTCATCACCGGCATGAGGTACTTGCCGCAAAGCCC
The DNA here is from genome assembly GCF_038594485.1 of Citromicrobium bathyomarinum. Classification (GTDB taxonomy): domain Bacteria; phylum Pseudomonadota; class Alphaproteobacteria; order Sphingomonadales; family Sphingomonadaceae; genus Alteriqipengyuania; species Alteriqipengyuania bathyomarina_A. Next base: position 65,087 of record NZ_JBCFZG010000001.1, read on the forward strand.
GGCGCTTCCCATCGTTCCCCAGGAGACAAGTTCGCGGTGGAGCTTGTAGGCAAAGCGCGAGAGCACGAGCCGTGAAGCCTGCACGTGGCCGATCGAGGCCGAGACATTGCCGTTCATCGGGTACATCGAACCCTGGCAGCCGGCGCACCAAAACATCTCGTCGAGCGGCAGGTTGGCGGTCGATGCGGCGCAGTCGGCCGCGCAGGCGGCGAGCGCCAGCGGATTGGCAAACAGCACGGCTTCGGGGTTGATGATCGCGGTGAGTTCTGAATCCTGCCACAGCGGATCGATCTCGGAGATGTAGAGAATGTCGATCGAACCCGGTTCCAGGCACAGGAAGTCGGCGACGATCTCCATCCAGTAGATCAGCGGATAGGCGTACCAGTGGACGTGCCAGCTCGAATAATACTGGCTTGCCCCGCCAATCGCCGAAGGACCGGAAATCGAGCGGAAACCGATATCGAAACCAGGGTCGAGCTTGGTGCCGCCGAGGTTGACGAAGCACCAGGGCTTCATGCTGACATCAGCGAGACGCACCGGCTCCCAGAAGCCCATGGCGATGCCGGGGCGAATACCGCACAGGCACAAGGGCAAGTCGGGATTGTCGGGATCGGGACGGTTCGAAGGCCAGATATCGAGTGCACCGATCGAGATCGGGAACAGGCACGACCAGCAGATATCGGTGATCGGGTTGACGAAGCTGCCGGTGCATTTGCCTGGTTCGCCGCCCGCAGCGGCAGGCGTGGCGAGCGCCAGCGAGACTATCGCGAGCATGGCGGCAAGGAGTTTGCGCAAGGTGCTCATCGACCAGCCTCCGCCTTGTTTGGCAGCGCGATTTCGCTGACTTCAAGCTGGCGGCCTTGCTGTCGCACGCGCGCAGGGACCGCCGTAATGCCGAAGCGCGAGGTGAGCGTGCCCTGCTGGTCGAAATAAAACCGCCGCTGGCGCGCGCGCATCAGCTGCAGCGGCGCTCCGCTCACAAGGATCAGCTTGGGCTGGCCTTGCTGGCGCAGCGCCCAGGCGAGCTGTTCGGCATCGTCGCCGTCGAGGAAGAGGAGATCGGCACGCAGGGAGACGCTGTCGAGCGGATTGACGCGCGTCCCGGCGGCGTGGATGAGCTCGCCGCGCGCGCCCCTGATATCCTGCTGCAGCGCAATTGTCGGATCGAAGGTCCACGAGCGGCTTTCGCTGGCGCGCGCAATCCCGGCGACGGGCGAAGGGCGCTCGACCCGCGCGAGCGTGCGGCGCTTCAGTTCTTCGTTGAGCCGTGCGGTCTCGCCTGTGGCTTCCATCGCCACGAGCCGCGACTGGATCTGTTCGAGGAGGTCGCGTTCCACCACCGGAAAGACGGTGCCGCGCTTGCCGTAGTCGCGGGCATGGACGGTCGCGGGCAAGGCGAGCGCGAGGGCGAGAATGAGTAGGGCGCGGCGCATCACAGGATCGCCTTTCCGCTGCCGAGGATCTGGCCCCGGCAGACAAAGCCGATCTCGCCGTAGCGGCTGTCGAAGCCGCGCGGATGATCGGTTCCGACATAGAAGCAGTTTTCCGGCACTGGTCCTGCGGGGCCGCGCGTTAGCGTGATGCCGAGCCGGGTCCGGCCTAGCCGCGTGGCGACCTGCTTCCCGTTGACGAACACATCCATGCCCTCATGGCTCACCACATCGCCGGGCAGGCCAATCACCTTCTTGCCGAACATTTGCGGGTCCTCCCCGAAATGCTTCGCAACGAGTGCGCTTGCGGGCGGCTTGAAGAAAATGAGGCTGCCGCGCTCGATGGGCGCTGCCTTTTCGAGCCAGAATGCCCAGTTGGGGAGGCTCGGGCTCGCATTGATGAGGAAGGCATGGCTCTTGCTGAAAGCGTCGATCGGCGCCCAGGCGAGCGGCAGCGCGACGAGGCCGCACAGCAGGCCGACGCGCTTCCAGTTGAAGAAGTGCCTCATGGCTGCGCCTCCACCTCGAGCCTTGCGGCGATGCGGGTTTCGAGTTCGGGGGTTGCGTCTTCGGCAGCGCCCGCAAGCACGGCTTCGGCGACCAGCACCACGCGCCCGTCCTTGCCCATGTCAGCGACCGCCAGCTCGGCGGCCTGGAGATAGGCAAGGCTTGCTGCCTGGACAGTGGCGGGATCGGCATCGGCGCGCGCGGCCTCGTCAATGAAGTGGCCGATCGTCTCGGCAAGCCGGACGGTGACGATCCGGGGCGGCTCGTCCACGAACAACGCGCGCGTGATCCAGCCCGCCCAGAGCAGCACGGCTGCAAGAGCGAGCGTGGCGGAGATTTTCAGCGCCAGCGGGCGCAGGGAAGCTTGCTCAGTCATGCGGCATCTCCCGCTCGAATTTGGTGCAAAGACGCCGGATGAAGCTTGGCAGGCGCAGCAGCGTGAACCCGCCCGCAAGGACCAGGAATGCCACCTGCAGGTCGCGGCTGAAGGCAATGCGCGCGGGCGGCTCGGCACTGGCATAGTGGTCGGCGAGATTGCCGAGCTGCGCGAACAGCAGCGCAAGATCCCATCCGGCGAGGAACAGGAAGACGAACAGCGGCAGGCCGAGCACGATCAACAGCGTGCTTGCGGTAAAACCCGCCGTCTCGATCAGCACCAGACAGGTGCCTTGCACCATGGGCTTGATCGCGATCCGGGGCTTAGGAAGATTGCCGTGCTCGATCCGGTCGAGCATGGTTTCGACATGCATGCACATCATGCCTCTCCCCCAAGAACGTCAGGGCGGCCAGCGACGAGCGCGATGGCCTTGTCGAGCGGCATACCGCTTTCGACATGGCCATGGATCGCGGCGTAGGTGTCGGGATCGGAGGAGAAGATCGTCGCCGAGAGCGGATCGAGCACGAGCCTTCCAACGGCCTCGACCTCGGGTCCCTTGATATAGAGCTCGCTATATTCGGACCCCGAGCGCTTGAGACTGCGGATCAAGGTCTCGGTGCGGTCGTCCATGTCGAGCCGCGCTTCCTTGCGGAAGTCGGCGATGGTCTCGGGCTTCTGCTGGAGCACCAGCATCCAGTCGCTGTTCTCGAGCGCGGCACGCGCGCCGTCCGACTTGTAATAGTCATTGAGCGACTGGGTCGCGGTGGCGAGCGCGCCGCCATATTTGCGCGCGGTGCGGGCATAGGTCTCGACGAACTCGCCCATCGATCCGCCCTTGAGCATGGCCCAGGCCTCGTCGATCAGCAGCAGCTTCTTGGTTGACCGCGATGAGCGCGTCATCGCCTGGCCGGTCATGAACATGATCGCCGAAAGGACCACGCTCCGAAGCTCCTCGCGGCTTGCGAGATCGCTCATCTCGAAGACTGTGAAATCGTCGTCGAAAGCAAAGCTCGCTTTCCCGGAAAAGAACCCGGCATAGCTGCCGCCACGGCAGAAGGGCGCGATGGCGAGTGCAAGTTCCTTGCCGGTCTCGTTCTCGCCTTCGTGCAAGGCATGGGCGACATCGTCGATCGATCCGCCACTGCCGAGGCTCGCCCAGACCTGCGAGATCGCCTTGTCGATCAGGCCGCGCTCGGTGTCCGACGGCGCGGTGCTTGGCCGCGCCATCTGCCCGACGATTGCTTTCACCATGGCGAAGCAATCGAGGCGGTAATCCTCGTCGATCTCTGCGCGGGCGTCGTCGATCAGCGAGAAGGGGTTCAAGGAAAAACCCGAGGCGAGCGTAAACTCGACGAAGCGTCCGCCTTGGAGCTTCACCGAATGCTCGAAACTCCTCCCGTCATCGATGACGACAACCTTGGCGCCCGCACCGCGCAGGGCGGCGCAGAGTTCCTGCAGCAGCACCGACTTGCCAGAGCCCGACTTGCCGCAGATGGCGATATTGTGGTTGCCCGCGCCATTCTCGAAGGGCGACCAGAAGAAGGGCTGGCCGCGGCGGCCAACGAGCAACAAGTGCGGGACGGGGCCGCCCAAGTACTCGCCCTGCATCGGGGCGATATTGGCGGCCGTGGTCGAAAGCATGGTGCGAAGGCGTTTGAGGCGCGTCATGTCGGCAGCAAGCCCATCGGCAAGACTGAGCGGAAAGGCCGCGACCAGACCCTGCAATTGCAGGAAGCGTTCGTCGGCAAGATCCCAGCCTGCCGCCTTGTAGATGGCTTTCACCACCCGCTCGTGCGCGTCGCCTTCGCCGAGCGGTGAATAGGTGGTGAGCCCGTAGAAGAGCTTTACCAGCTTCTTGCCTTCCTGGAGCTCGGCCTGGACGTGCTTCCATTCGGAAGACTGTTCGCCAAGGCGCGGCAGGAAGCGCGCGCTCTTGGTATCGGCAAGGCTGGTCGTGCGCATGAACTTGTAGCCCGCACGCGCGGCAGCTGCTTCCTGGTCGGGATAGACAAGGCAGAGCATGGTCGCAGCAGGACAGGGGAAGCGCAGCTTGTCGGTGAACATGTCGCCGATCAGCCGCGCGCATTCCCACGGCGCCCAGCGTTCGGGCGCGGTGCGGAAGGCAAAGTGGCGAAGGTCAAAGCGGTCGGGATAGCATTCACCGACCTGTGGCACGCCCTGCCGGTCGCGCCCAGTCTCGCGGAAGCGTTCGGTGCGCAAGATCAGCCGGTCGTCTTCGACTTCGAGTTCGATATCGCGGCGGATGGCCTGGACATCCAATGTCTCGTGGGGGTTCCAGTCGATCCGGTCGGGCTCGCGCGCCGTGGTGGGCGAAGTCAGCTCGTCAATCAGCGCGAGGAGGCCTGCCGGTTCTAGCGGCGCGGCGTGGAGGCCGAGTGAATGGAGCATGCCGAGCAGGCCTTCGCGGCATTCGGTGAGCTCGGCATCGCTGATGCTGCCGGGCACCGGCACGCCCAAGGAGACGACCAAGCGGCTGCTGCGGGCATGGAATGGCGCATGCGCGCTTCCCGATTGCCAGACGAGATCGTAAAGGCGGCTTGTGCGTGCGCGGGCAATCGCTTCGTAGATCCCGCCCTGTTCGTAGCGCAAGGCGAACCACGGGCCGACGACATTGCCGATCCTGGGCGAGGCGAAGTTGAGCACCTGCAGGCAGGCACCGGGCGGCAGGCCCTCGGAGAAGAACTGCCCGAGGATCTCGCCGGTGCGCTCGTCCGCGCCGACGAGCGGGGTCACTTCGAGCACGAAGCCTTTCGAGGCGCGGTTGCGATAGAGCCCCGCGCGTTCGTCATAGACGCGGTAGGGTAGCCAGTCCGAGAGCATGTCGAGCGCGAAATGCGCAGCGTCTTTCTCGGCGCGGTCGGTATCGGCGAACAGGCCTGCCATGAGCGCGTCGCGCGCAGCAGCAAAGGAGAAGTTCATTCCTCGTCTCCATGGGATTGAAGAGGGTGGGGCACCCGGACGCGGGCCGCCTGCTCGGCGCCGGGTGCCCCTGTTGCCGGCGCATCAGCGCCGGGCTCTGCCGGAACGGGCTGCCAGGGGGGAAGCAGCACGTCCGGCATGTGCTCGGTGGTGTTGGTGGAAGCGTTCGATCGCACCCCGTTGGATGCTTCGATCGAACTGCCGATAGCGCGCAGAACCTCGCCGGTACGCTGCGGCGCGCGCCAGCTGGCAGTTGCCGGTTCGGGCAGGGTGACATGGACGACGCGTGCTTCGTGGGTGCGGCCAGCCTCGTCGCGATGGGCGGCGAGCACGATCCGCAGGCTCTGGCCACCTGCGCTAGGGGGCGCTGCTGACGGAAACGCCGCCGCGCTCGGCTGCGCATCGATCCCCGTGGCCGCCGCATCGATCAGCGTCGTCGGCGCGCATGAGCCTTCGGGCGCGCGGCAGGCAAAGTCGCCTGACACATTGCCGCCCAGCGTTGAGCAGCCGCCCGTCAGCATGAGCAAGGCAAGGCCCGGTGCGCGCAGATGCGAGAGCGCGCTCACTTGCGCTGCTCCTTTGCATGAGCGGCAAACTCGCGCAGCGTGGCCGCATCGCGGTAGCCGTGGAGCACTGCGCCATCGCTCGCCCGGATGATCACCGGGGTTCCGCCAAAGCCGTTGGCACGGGCGAAGGCTTCGTTGGCATCAAGCCCGCGGGTCTCCGCGCAGCTTGCACCGCTCGGATCGAGTGCCCCTTCATAGGCCTGGTGCAGCGCAGCTGCGGGATCACCCGCGCAGATCACGGTCTCGGCAAGACGGCGGCTTTGAGAGCCGAGGATCGAGATGGGGCGCTCCTCGATCCAAACACCCGCCTTGCCGAGTTCATCCACCAGGCGGCGGCAATAGCCGCACTGGAAATCGGAGAAGACGATAAGCTTTGGACCCTTTTTGTTCCCCCAATGAATTGCCCCTTCGGCGGGCAGGGTGGAAAGATCGAACTTGTCGGTCGCGGGCGCACTGGCGGCAGCGACATTCTCGTTTGCCGAGGGCTGGGCGCGCGCCGCGCCTGCCGCGATCAGGTCGGGATTGAGTTCGAGCAGCCGCGAAGCGGTGACATCGCGCCGCTCTTCCATGTCGTAGAGGCGCCCGACCAGGAGGTAGCGCGCGCTCTTGTCGATATAGAACAGCGTCTCGCCCGAGACGACCTCGCACCAGGGACCGAACTTGTCGCAGGCGATCTCGTCGATCGGCGTCTTGGGCAACCGCAGTTGCAGGGCCTGGGCGACTTCGCTCACCAGATCCTGTGCGGTTGCGGGCATGGCGGTGACCGCGCTGACCCCGACGGTCAGGACCGCAGCTGCGCTGCTCGCCGCAATGGCGACATGGGCGAGGCGGGCCTTGAGGCCGGGCTGGTTCTCGGAAAACTTCATTGGGGTGTGCTCCTGACATGGACGCCGTCGAGAAAGACGATCTCGACCTCGATGCCGGTCGGCATCTCGACGACTGGTTGGTATTGTTCGGCGCGTTCGATGAGGTAGCGGCTGACCGTATCGGCCGCTTCGCCCGCGCCCTGTCCGATGCCGCCGGCAAGGATGTCGGTTGGCGAGAGCGCCTCGCGCTGGCCGTTGGCTCCGACCTGGCCGGTGAACACGCCGTTGGCATTGGCGGAAAAGCCGCGGCCGAACCCGCCGACGATCCCGGCAAGCAAGGCCTGCGATACGAGGCTACCTTCGCGGCTGACGACACGGCCGCGCACGCCCGACTTGCCGGCAAAGGCGATGAAGCCCTTGACCTCGGAGACCGCGTAACGACCGCCTGGCTGGGCGCAGGTCATGCGTACCAGCTGGACATAGACCTTTTCCGCAGAGAGATCGCCGCGTGCCGCGCCATTGACGAGGCAGCCGGTGATATCGGTCGAGAGCAGTTCATTGCCGCGCATGACCGAGCGTGCCGGGCCGGTGATCCGTAGCACCACGGGTAACGGATCGGTCTGGCTGGCAACGCCGGTCGAGGCATCGACCCCGACGATCACGCGCGCGGGCGCATAGGAATTGGGAGGCAGGTAATCGCGGCTTGCCTCGAGCATCAGCGCGGGCGACCGTTCGGCAGCAGTGGGCCGCGCACTTGTTGGCGTACGCTCGCCGAAGGTCAGCATGTCGAGCCCGCCGGGTCTCGCGGCAGCAGGGGTAGCATTGCCATTGCTCTCGCCGGGCGGTGTCACGCCGGGTCCGTAAGCAGGCGGCGGCATGGCGGGTGCTGGCAGCGCTGTTTCGCGCGAGCGTTCGAGTTCGGTCCTGAGTGCCGCATTCTCGGCCGAGATGGCATCGATCGCGACCTGGCCATCGCTCATCATACGCGCGTTCTCGGCGCGCAGGGCTTCGAGTTCCTGCTCGATCTCGGGGCGCGGGAGCTGGGTGTCCTGCAGGTCCTTGATCGCGCGACCCTGCGCATCGAGGCGATTGCCATAGGTGGCGACGAACTCGCGTTGCGACAGGTTGCGATTGACGAGCCCGCCGGTGTCGATGCTGGCGACGCTCTCGCTGTCAGCCGACGCGCTGTCGTCATCGTCTAGGATGAACCAGGCCCCAGCGAGCAGAGCAACGCCTCCGATCCCTGCCAGCAGCAGCTTCTGCCGCTGTGCGATATTCGCATTGAGGTTGCGCCGCGTATCCTTGCGCCCAGAATCCTTGTGACCAGAATCCTTGTGTTCGGTCGGGCGGGTTTCGGTCTTGCCCCTGGTGTCCTCGGCTTCGGCCATCACTCGAGCCCTCCTGCGGCAAAGACCAGGAAGGCGCTGGTCGCTTCGCCGGGAGCGAGCGTCTCGCGGCCATAGGCAAAGGCGAGTGCACCAGCAGGAGCCTCGCGTTCGCTGGCAAGGTCCAGTGCTTCGCCGCCCAGGTTGCGGATCAGGAAGCGCTGGCCGGTCAGCTCGGCGCCGTCATATTGCGCGACCTGCTGCACTTCGATGGTACCGGTGCGACGCGGGCGCGACAGTTCGGCGCGCGCGGCAAAGCCGGGCAGGACCGCGTCGCTGGCCATGGCCTCGATAAGCCGGATGGCATTGTCGGACGGACTTGCACTTGCCTGCCATTCCTCGGCTTCGCTGCGCGCAAGCGCGGGGTTGGTGATGAACAGCTGGGTCGCTTCGCTTCCACCGAGGCGGCAGGCGAACTTGTAGACATGGCCAGCCTGACTGGTGGCGAAGAAGCTGATCCGGTCCGAAGCATATTGCGGCGGGACCGAGATATAGATGTCGCCGCGCACCGGCTCGTGGGTCACCTGGAAATCGTTGTAGGGAAAACCGCTGGCGATCTTCGAGACATTGGCAAAGCCGTCCTCGATCAGCGCGATGCGGGTGAGCTCGCCGCGCGCCAGCTCGCAGTCGATCGTCGAGCCGTCGCTTGCCTCGATGAACTGGTCGGCGAGCGCTGGCGTTGGCACGAGCGCAAGGCCGAGCGCGGTCAGGCCTGCGAGTTTGAGCGCGACATCTCGGCGTTGGCGAGCGCCTACGCTGAACATTGCGAGGCCGGTTGCGGCAAGCGCGGCGGATGCGGGATTGCTGAGGAGGTTCATTGGTCCTGGTCCTCTGGAGTTGAATTCTGCTCAAAGCCGGTCAGCGCGAGGGTGAGGCCGCGCCGCGACCAGCGGAATGTGAAGCTGCGCTCCTGGCTCGCGATCACCTGCGCGCCGACAAAGGTCTTGAGCGTGCCGCTGACCGTCGAGGTCAGCGCCTTTGTGTCGACCTCCATCGCGCGGATGACGAAGGCCTGGCTGATGTCCGAGCCGCGCTGCTCCTCGACGATGGCGACGAGCTCGGCCTTGAGCCGGCCGTGCGCTGCCGGATCGGCGACTTTGAGGATCTGCTCCATCCAGTAGTCGAGGCTTTCGGGCGCACGGTTCAAGAGCATCAGCGCGGTGTCGCGTGTGACGAGCTCAAGGTAATGCGCGTCCACACCCCCGCTCGAGACGGTGAGCGTCTCGGCGGTGATCGGGACCAGCACCACCGCTTTGTCGCTGGTGACAGCTGCGCCGATGCCAATCAGGCTGGTGACGCCGAGCACGCCTGCAAGCGCGGCAAGGCGGTTGCGCTGCGCGAGGTGGCGCTGGGCCTGTTCGTGCGCGAATTCAGATTGCATGGTTGCTTCTCCCCTCAGCCTGCGAGCAGGCGGCAATGGGAGGGCGGCGTGGCTTTCAGCCCGAGGAATGACCCCGGCAGGTACCAGTAGGCAGCATGCACCAGTCTCGCGCCCTTGTTGCCTGACTTCGCCTTCCGCAGGCCGAACCAGGCAATGACCGAAAGGCCTGTGCCGAGGATGATGTGCTGCGTGAGGATGCCCCAGGCGAAGGGGATCAGCATCCCCGCAAACTCGTCCACGGTCCAGAAACCGATAAGCTCCGGATCGTCGAGCCGCCTTGGAACAATATACCTGTCGGCCATGCCGCCCTCCCTGTCGTGAACCGCGAGGAACGCGTCAGATGACCGCGGTCACGACAGAGGTGACGATCGGCACGCCGGTGCCGACACCGATCCCTACGCCGACAGGCACGGCCACCTGGCCGAGCGCGAAGCGTCCAGACGCAAGCGCAATCAGGCCGCCGGCGAGCGAGAGCACGGTGATGATCTTGCCGCCCGAGCCTTCGAGGAAGTCGGTGAACATGGTGAGCGCCGGATCGAAGGTTGTGTCGGCGCCGGCATAGGCGGCACCCGCGATGGCGAGCGCCAGCGCGGCCGGCACCATGTAGTCGCGCATCCGCGGGGCCGAACGGGTCAGGGTCTTGGTGGTCATGAAGGGAAACTCCGGTTGGTTGATCGACAACAGCGAGTTTCGTGTTCGCTGTATGTTCTTTCCTTCAACCGGAGCAGCGATGTAGGAAATGGGGCGGCGCAAGATTGCGGCGTGTGACCAAGCAAAAAGCGACAAATCGCGCAGGCGAGGCCGGATCGCGCGCTAGCACGGTGGGATTATGCGCGGTGTTGGCCGTATTCTGAGCGCAGGTTGCCGGGATTTGAGAATTGGCGACCGGATTTTGCGCGAATCATCGGGCTGAAGCGATTCGATGCTTCCTATCTGTTCCGTTTATGTTCTTTTCGTTTTCCTACATCCGTCCTTCGCTCTAGCTCTCGAGTCGAACCTTGAGTGATTGCAGAAGGGAGTCGTTCGTGACTGACGAAACAGAATACTCAGAGGAACGGATTCGCCTCGGACTGGCCCGCCTTTTGACTGCCGCAGTGGATGCGAGCGGGCGGGCCAAGTGCGATGTTGCTGCCGATGCGCGACTTCACAAGGATGCCCTGCGGCGTGTCTTGCAAGGGGAGCGCTCGGCAACCGTGGGCGAAGCCCTTCGTGTACTCGAAGCGAGCCGCGTTGCGCCCCGTGCGCACCTGCTGCTGTTCCTGGTTTGCGGAGAGGACCAGGCAATCGACTGGTTGCAATCGGACCTGGCTGAGTTCTTAGAGGAGTTCAGCGCGGAGTTTCCGCAAGCATTACAGCGATCTCTTGGTGACAATGTTGGCGATGTGAAATCGCGGTGGGCGAAAGGAACGGCGAACAGGGTCGCAAGGATGCTTGCCGATCACGTCGCTGAACTTGAGCGCAAGGACGAGTTCCTCGGCAATTTCTTTTCTGGCGAGCGGGAGTCATCCAATGTCTGAATTCACAATTCATCAGGTCGAGGTGCCCGAGCAACCGACTCGTCTACTCAGGATAAGGGAGGTTCAGCATCGGACCGGACTTGGTCGCTCGACGATTTACCGCTGGATAGCTCACGGGAATTTTCCCAAACCAGTCCATCTAGGGGGCCGTGTCGTAGCTTGGACCGAGGACGATATCGAACATTGGATTGCAAGCAAGGTCCATTGAACGCTTCCGATCTGGGAACTGGGAGAATGTCGAGCGAACTTGCTAAGGCAACTCCATGCGCGTTTTTCGCAATTCGCAATTTATCATCGCAGCGGATGTATTGGGACTAATCCGATCGATGACATTGTTGGAGATCGGTGCCGTGACTGAAGATAGGGGGAGTTCGGTGCTCATGCTTGGCCGTGCTTTGAGGGATTTCTTTCAAGTGCATCTCATATTATCAGCGTCGCATGCACCACGCCGCCCCCAATCCGTTGACCCACGAGCACAACTTCCTGAGTGCCTCGCACGCCGCGCATGAGCGCCGCACGCGTTATGTCGTTGCCTTGACCGCTGCGATGATGGTGGTCGAAATCGTCGCTGGCCTGTGGACCGGATCGATGGCGCTTCTCGCCGATGGTATCCACATGGCGACCCATGCAGGTGCCTTGGGCGTCGCGGCCTTCGCCTACTGGTTTGCCAGGCGCCATGCGAACAACCCGCGTTTCACATTCGGTACCGGCAAGGTGGGCGATCTGGCCGGTTTCGCGAGCGCGCTTGTCCTCGCCATCTTCGCAATCGGGATCGCGGTTGAATCGGCCCAAAGGTTCATCAGTCCGCTCACGATTGCCTATACCGAGGCGATCTGGATCGCCGTGCTCGGCCTCGTGGTGAACCTCGCGAGTGCTTGGCTGCTTGGCGCCGATCATAATCGTGGGCATGATCACGACCATCATCATCACCACGACCATCATCATCACCACGACCATCATCATCACCACGACCATGCGCATGCCGACAACAATCTGCGCTCCGCCTATTTCCACGTTCTTGCCGATGCCCTGACTTCGGTCTTGGCTATCGTGGCCCTTCTCGCCGGCATGTACCTCGGCTGGGCTTGGATGGACGCGGCAATGGGTCTGGTGGGTGCAGTGGTGATCGGGCGCTGGTCATGGTCACTGCTGCGCGATACCGCTGCCGTGCTTGTCGACGCCGAAGCGGCCCCTCAACGGTACACAGAGGTGCGCGAGGCGCTCGAGGACCGGGACGCCGCAATCGGCGATCTGCACATCTGGCGGATCGGTCCCGGCAAGTATGCAGTCATCGCCTCGCTCATCGCCGGTGATCCGCTCGCGCCCGACCATTATGCCAGGCGACTTTCAGTGCATGCAGAATATGTGCACGTCACGATCGAAGTTCATCGCTGCGAGCATCCCCATCCCGAGCTCCGCGCGGCCTGATCGCGCCGTTCTTAAAGACCGAAACAGTATTCGAGGACTGTTATACTGTAACAAAAGACTTATACTTCATCGTGTTGCGGAACTTGCAATCTTGATGCGGTTTGCTATGAGCCATTGGAATCCATGACTACAAGCTATCGTCGCCTTGTCCTGCACCCTTTCGTCGTCCTGCTCATGCTGGTCGCGATGGTGTTCGTGACGGCGGCGGATGCTGCTGCTTGCGGTGCCGAAGTGGCGCCCGGAAGCACGCCCGTTCTGGCTTCGCTCGATAGCGCTTCTGCGTCATCCGCAGCCGCCGACGAAGTGCCGGGCGATCCGGATGCGCCGGCCGAGCAACACGGCGTGTGTGGACACGGCCATTGCCATCACGGGGCGAGCTTTGCCGGCACCGTGCAGAAGGATTCGGTCCCTCACTTGGTCGTGGTTCCCGATGCGCCTCCCGCCGAAGCGCTCGCTTCCGACATTACCGACCGACTGAAGCGCCCCCCTCGCGCCTGACGACCGTCACCGCGCTGCATGCCGCAGCGCAGTTCGGATCGTCAGCAGAGGAATTTTCGAAAAATGTCAGCCATTCATTGGCGAGGGGTCCTCTTTGGAGGGCTGTTCCTCGCCGCTCAAGCCACGACCGTGGCGGCGCAGGAGCGTGAGCTTCTGACGCTTGATGCTGCGCTCGCTCGTGCGGGCATCGTCGACAGCGCAGATGAGCCCCCAGATAATCCGCGCCTGATCGGACCGCGGGCCGAAGCCGACGCGGCGCGGGCACTCGTCGACCAGGCGCGGCTGCGGCCCAACCCCGAAATTGCTTTCGAAGCCGAAAACATTGCCGGAAGCGGCGCATTTTCGGGATTGCAGGCCACCGAGTACACCTTGTCCCTGAGCCAGCGGCTCGAATTGGGCGGCAAACGAGGAGCGCGTGTCCGCGCCGCCCAGGCGGAAGCGCGCGTCGCGACCCTTTCAGGAGCGCTCTCGGTTGCTCAGCTCGGGCGATCGGTGCGCGAACGCTATGTCGAAGCCGTCGCTGCGGCAGCCCGATTGGAACTCGCGCGCGACATAGTCGAGCGCAATCGCGAGCTTGCCAGGATCGCAGGCGTACTGGTCGATGTTGGGCGGGAGCCTCCTCTGCGATCGCTTCGTGCCGAAGCGGCACTTGCGGAGGCGCTCGCGGAGCTTGAAGCGGCCCTGGCTGCCGACAGTACGGCGAGGAACGCGCTCGCCGCGCTTTGGGGCGAGGCAACACCTGCTACGGACGTGCCTTCGGTGTTCCCCGAGATCGAACCTCCGGCGACGCTGCTCGCGTCACCTTCGGCCTTACGACTTCAGGTCGCCCGTGCCGAACGCGAGGCCGCGGATGCCGCGATCGCCCGGGAACGCTCTCTCGGCATTCCGGATCCGGCAATATCCGCCGGAGTCCGACGGTTCGAGGAAAGTCGAGACCAGGCGTTTCTCGTGGGGGTTTCGATCCCGCTTCCATTGCGTAATCGCAACCAGGGAAACATCTCCGCTGCCGAAGCGCGGCTTCGCGCCGCGACGGCGCGGGAAGCAATTGCCCGTACCGATTTCGAACTCGAGGTCACGCAGGCCCGCGGACAATTTCTGGCAGCCGAAGCGCGGGTCGAGACCCTCGCGGAGACGTCCTTGCCCCAAGCCGAAGAAGCCTTGCGCCTCGTTCGGATTGGCTACCGCAACGGCAGGTTTCCGCTGATCGAAGTTCTGGCTGCGGCGGAAGCACGCGACACCATCCGTGAAGCTTTGATTCAAGCTCAGGAAGATCGTGGTCGCCTGGCGGCGACACTGATCTGGCTCGGTGCACAATGAGGTATTTTCCGATGAACCGTAAACGTCTGGCCGTTGCGATCGGCCTTTCCATTCTCTTTGTAGTCGCGGCGCTCATGCTGTGGCCCGATAACGAAGCTGACCAAATCGCCGAGGAGACGAGTGAGGAGGTCGAGCTTCCCGAAGGCCTTGTCCTGCTTGGCGCCGAACAAATTGAAGCGTCCCAGATAGTGGTCGAAACCGTCGGCCTGGGATCGGTGGTCGAGCTGGTCTTCCCGGCCACCGTCGCGGCAAGCCCGACGGCAAGTGCCCGCATCGATGCCCGCGCGGCGGGCGTGGTCCGCAGTGTCGGCAAAACGCTGGGCGATTACGTGAGGCAGGGCGAGACGATTGCCCGCATCGAGAGCGCCGACGCGGCTGCTCTCGCAGCGCAGTTGAGCGCAGCGCGCGCAAGGGTCAACGAACTGTCCGCTGCCTACGATCGGGAGCGCCGCCTTTTCGAGGCCAATGTCACCGCACGGCAGGATCTCGAGGCCGCGCGAGCAAATCTGCAAGTCGCCCAGTCGGAACTTGCGCGCGCCCAAGCAGCAGTCTCCGCGGCGGGCGTTAGCGGCGACGGGCGCTCCCTTGCGGTTACGAGCCCGCTCGCAGGCCGAGTGACCTCGGCGCCTATCGTTCTCGGCTCCTTCGTCGATGCCGGGGAAGAACTCTATCAGGTCGTGAATCCGAGCGGCATGCAGGTCGAGGTTGCCCTCCCTTCGGCTGAAGCAAGCCGCATCCAGCCTGGCGACGAGGCGACTCTGGAAATCGCGGACAACCGGGAAGTGGGTGCGCGCGTGCGGTCTGTCACTCCCTCGCTCGATCCCGAAAGCCGCAGTGCTACGGCGGTCCTGTCGCTCGCAAGGCCGATCCCCGGCCTGCAACCCGGGGCCTTCCTGCAGGCACGTATCCGCCCCTCGGGTGAGGTCGACACAGGCCGCATATCGGTGCCGGAAAGTGCTGTCCAGACAATCGATGGCGCAGAAGTGGTCTTCGTTCGCACGCGCCGCGGGTTTCAAGCCCGTCCGGTGGTCACCGGTGCGCGTTCGGGAGGACGGGTGGTCATCGAGTCCGGTCTCGAAGCGCAGTGGCGGATCGCCACCGCCAATGCCTTTTTGCTGAAGGCTGAACTCGAGAAGGAGGAGGCCGAGCATGGACACTGATCACATGCAGGACGCTGATCGCTCCCACCGCCATGGCCTGATCGGCATGATCCTCGACGTCGCCGTGCGCTTTCGCTGGGCAATGGTCGTGCTGACGCTCGGTGTGGCAATCTATGGCGTGGTGAATTTGCTGCGCCTGCCCATCGATGCCGTACCCGATATCACCAACGTACAGGTGCAGATCAACACCGAGGCACCAGCCTTGTCGCCCTCGCAAGTCGAGACGCAGGTCACCTATCCTGTCGAGACCGGGCTTGCCGGTATCGAGGGTCTGGAGATGACCCGCTCGATATCGCGCAACGGGTTCAGCCAGGTGACCGCGATTTTCGAGGAAGGGACCGACATCTATTTCGCGCGTCAGCAGGTCAACGAACGGCTGACGCCCATAAGCGCCTCCCTACCCGAGGGTGCCGAACCGGTGATGGGACCCATCTCGACCGGCTTGGGCGAAGTGCTCATGTATACCATCGAGTTCGAGTTTCCTGACGGCAAGGAAGCACCGCTGGGCGGAGCGGTCGGTTGGCAGTCCGACGGGAGCTTTGTGACCGAACGTGGCGACCCGCTCGACAGCGATGTGGCCAAGGCTGCCTATCTGCGAACCATCCAGGACTGGGTGGTTGCACCCCTCATGCGGTCGGTCGACGGTGTGGCAGGTGTCGACTCGATCGGCGGCTTCGAAAAGCAATACCTCGTTCAACCCGATCCCGCGCGATTGACCGGTTACGGTTTGTCGTTCGACGAAGTGATTACCGCGCTGGAAGCGGCCAACCTCGCCGAAGGCGCCAATTTCGTCGAGCGGGCCGGTGAAGCGCTCCTCGCCCGGGTCGATGCGCGCCTCGGCAGCGTCGAGGATATCGAGCAGGCGGTCGTTTCCACCCGCGAGGGAGTCCCCATTCGCGTGGGCGATATCGCCACGGTCAGTATCGGCGGCGACCTGCGAACGGGCGCGGCGTCGCTGAATGGCGATGAAGCAGTCGTGGGGACCGTGCTCATGCGCGCGGGCGAGAACAGCCGCACCGTTTCGGCCCAGGCGGCCGAACGGCTCGAGGAGGTTCGCAGCTCCCTGCCGGAAGGAATTGTCGCGGAGATCGTCTACAACCGGTCTTCCCTGGTCGATGCGACGATCGCGACCGTCGAGAAGAATCTTGTCGAAGGCGCGCTTCTGGTGATCGCGATCCTGTTCTTGCTGCTGGGCAACATCCGGGCAGCGATCATCGCGGCGCTGGTCATTCCCTTTTCCATGCTGATGGCATCGATCGGAATGAACCGGCTCGGCGTTTCGGGCAATCTCATGAGCCTGGGTGCGCTGGACTTCGGCCTGATCGTCGATGGTGCCGTCATTATCGTCGAGAACAGTGTCGCGAGGCTCGCGGCCCGGCAGGAACACGAAGGCCGGCTTCTCACACTGGGCGAAAGGTTGACGGAAACGCGGCTTGCCGCGCAGGAAATGATCAAGCCGACTGTGTACGGGCAGGCGATCATACTTCTCGTCTTCGCACCGCTTCTGACCTTTACCGGAGTCGAAGGCAAAACCTTCTCGCCCATGGCGATCACGGTCATGCTCGCGCTCGCCTCGGCGTTCGTGTTGTCGCTGACCTTCGTCCCGGCAATGATCGCCATCCTGCTCAACAAGAAGCTGACGGAAAAGGAGGTCAAGCCGATCCGGATCGCCAAGGAGCGATACGGACCGCTGGTCCGCAAGGCGATCACCCGCCCTTGGCCGGTCATCGGCATGGGCGTCGGCATCTTCGCCTTTGCGGCCTTCGTGTTCAGCTTCCTCGGGAGCGAATTCACACCGCAATTGGACGAGCGCGACATCGCCGTGCAATCGCTGCGTATTCCTTCGACCTCGCTCGAACGTTCGCTCGCGATGCAAAGGCGGGTCGAGGACCGGCTCGAGCAGTTTGAGCAGGTCCAGCTCGTCTTTTCGCGGACGGGCACGGCAGAAGTGGCTAGTGACCCGATGCCGCCGAACGCTTCCGATGCGTATGTGATCCTCAAACCCCGTGAGGAATGGCCCGATCCCGACCTCGCCAAGGACGAGTTGGTCGCGCAAATGGAGAGCGCCCTCAGCAGTCTCGTCGGCAACCTTTACGAGTTCAGCCAACCGATCGAATTGCGGTTCAACGAATTGATCGCAGGCGTTCGCGGAGATGTTGCCGTCAAGATCTACGGAGACGATCTCAGCGCCATGACCTCAGCGGCGAACGAGGTTGCGGGCGTGCTGCGCAATGTCGACGGCGCCGCGGACGTCAAGGTCCAGCAAGTGACCGGGTTCCCCACCCTCGATATTGCCTTCGATCGGCCAGCGATTGCCCGTTACGGGCTGAAGGTCGAAGACGTTGCGCAATCGGTGGCGATCGCACTGGGCGGTCGGCCTGCGGGCCTCGTTTTCGAAGGCGATCGCCGCTTCGATGTGGTTGTGCGGTTGTCGGACGCGACCCGCGACGATTTCGACCAGTTGGGTGCTTTGCCGGTGCTGCTCCCGAACGGGGCAACCATACCGCTACGCTCGGTTGCCGAGTTCCGTGTGGTGGATGGTCTCGCGGAGGTTCGCCGGGAACAGGGACGCAGACTGGTGATCGTCTCGTCCAACGTGCGAGAACGCGACCTCGGGTCTTTTGTAGAAGAGGCCCAGGAAAGGGTTGCGGCGCAAGTCGAACTGCCCGCTGCCGCGTTTATCGAGTGGGGCGGTCAATACCAGAACCTCCAAGCTGCCCAGGAAAGACTTCAGATCGTCATTCCCATCGCGTTCGCGGTCATTCTCCTGTTGCTCTACATGGCGGTCGGGGGCTGGGTGCCGGCGCTCGCCGTATTCAGCGCGATCCCGCTGGCCCTGGCAGGCGGAATATTCTCCTTGGCCCTGCGCGGGATGCCATTCTCGGTTTCTGCGGCGGTAGGCTTTATCGCCCTGTCGGGCGTAGCGACCTTGAACGGGCTCGTGATGGTGACTGCGATCCGTCAGCGGCTCGACAAGGGCATGGCGCTCGATGACGCCATCGTGGCCGGTGGCCTGGCGCGCCTGAGGCCGGTTCTCATGACCGCGCTCGTTGCATCGCTCGGCTTCGTGCCGATGGCGATTGCGACGGGGACCGGCGCGGAAGTGCAGCGTCCTTTGGCGACAGTGGTCATCGGAGGGTTGATCACCGCTACCGCTCTGACCCTCTTCGTCTTGCCCGCAATTTTAAAGCTGGTTTTCAGTACCAGAGAAGATGACCGGACCTGGCGACAGCGCTGGTGGGATCGGCTGCGGCGCAACGTGACAAGCGATGAGCAGCGCGAGCTGAAGGACATCGCATGACCGATCGGGAAAGGAAAAAACGGTGCTGGCACTGAAGGAAGAGAACGGACTGCTCTGGATACGCGCCGGAGGCAGGCTGGGGGATGAAGCCTATGACCGCTTTGTTCCCCAATTCGAACATATCGCAGAGCGCGAGGCCGGTACCGTCCCGATGGTGATCGAGCTCGCGCCTGACTTTTCGGGTTGGGACTTCGGAGGTCTCTGGCGCGATCTCAAGTTCGACATCCGGCATAAGGATCGTTTCGGCCGGATCGCCATAATCGGCGACAGCGAATGGGAAGAGTGGGGCACGAAATTGTCATCCTCACTCTTCCGCGCCGAAATGAAGTTCTTCCGGCCAACACTGCGTAGTCATGCGGAAAGCTGGGTACAAACCGGGGAGGACGCAGCATGAGTGGCGGACATGAGGTCGATGCCGGGTCGCCTGAAAAGCGGAAGACCCTGTGGGTTGTCCTGTGGCTTAACGTGGCGATTGCCATCGGCTTCTTCGCGGTCGGATATTTTGCCGATTCCAACGCGCTGTTGGCAAACGGCCTCGACAATTCATCGGATGCAATCGTTTATGCGCTCAGCCTGCTTGCGCTAACCCGCTCGCGGACCTGGAAACGCGGGGCCGCGCGTTTCTCCGGCATCATGCTGCTGGTCTTCTCCGCTGGGGTCATTTTCGATGCTTACCGACGGTTCGTGGAAGGTTCCGATCCGGGCGGCATGCTGATGATGGCGATGGCGTTCGTCGCGGGACTGGTGAATCTCTATTGCCTGCGCCTGTTGCAGAAGGTGGAGAACAAGGACGTCAATATGCGGGCGGCGACAACCTTCAGCTTCAACGACTTCATCTCCAATGGCGGGATCATCATCGCCGGCATCGTTGTGCTGATTACCGGTGCCAACTGGCCCGACCTAGTAGTCGGAATAGCGGTCGCCTGCATAGCGCTTTACGGCGGAGTGCAGATCCTGCGCGATACGCATATGGATGTGCACGACGAGGCGGGAACCGTCCACGGCGAGAAGAGGAATTGACGCTAATCGATACCTTGTTTGCCGCGCAGGACCTTTCGCGGGTCCTTGTCCTGGCGATGCTATCAGGCATCGGGGTCATGATTGGCGGCAAATTGGCAAAAGGCAGTTGGAGCTTCCTGCATCCGCTCCTGCCGGGCGGCGTTTCGGGTGCTTTTGCCGCCCTTGCCGTCTTGCTAACTCTTCCGCTGGGACAATCTCCTCTCACCCGCTGGACACTCACTGGTTTGATGCTGGCGGGCGGCCTGCTGCTTCTGATTTTCAACGAGCTTGGTCGATACGCAAAACTCAGACCGGATGATGACGGACCTGAGCGATGCTCCGATAGGCCAACCCTGGTACGTCGCATCTCGGTGTCGATGGCGTCCGATATCCTGCCTTACAGCGTTATCTTGGGTGCTGCCGCTGCTGCATCCGCGACGACAGCAATGGCGGTGTCTGCAGCGCTTGTTTTTGCGAACCTGGAAATAGGACGCCAGGCGATCGATGAATACCGATCCGCCCAAGTGAGCAGGATGGACCAGCTTGCGCTACTTGTCCTCTTTTCCCTGTTTTTCATCGGGATCGCTCTCTTGACCTTTTGGGCGCTGCACGGATTCACCGACAACGGGCGAGGTTGGCTAGCGGCTATTATCCCGGGCTTTCTTATAGTTGCATCGGCGCGCGCGCTGCTTCGCATGGGAACCGGATCGGTCGCCGCCAATCATATTACGCTCCTGGCATTCGTCGGAGGGTTCGCGCTGCTCGGCCTCGCGATCTCGGCGCTTGGAGAACTGTCGCGCGAACTCGATGTCTCGAACAGCACGTTCCAGCATTCCCCCGCGCAGTCCGTTACGACGACCAAGAGAACAGAAAAAGGAGGCAGGTAGTGGCACAATCGGGCGGTCATGCCGGGCACAGTCACGGCGAAGAAAGCATGAGCGACGGCCGCCTTGTATTGGCCGTCGCCCTCAACGTCCTGCTGACTGTCGCCCAGATCATCGGGGGGATATTGTCGGGTTCGCTCGCACTGATCGCCGATGCGCTGCACAATTTCAGCGACGCGGCATCGCTTGGACTGGCTCTGTTTGCGAGGCGGATCGGGCGCCGGCCAGCCGACAAGCTTATGACCTTCGGCTATGCTCGTGCGGAAGTCGTGGCGGCGCTCATCAATCTGACGACTTTGCTTATCATCGGTTTCTATCTGCTCGTCGAGGCGATCAACCGTTTCGCAGACCCTCAACCCGTTGAGGGGTGGACCGTAATCTGGGTCGCCGGGATAGCGCTGGTGATCGACGTGGTTACGGCGGTGATGGTTTACGCCAGCTCGAAGAACTCCCTCAACATGAAAGCCGCCTTTCTGCACAATGTGTCCGATGCGCTGGCGTCGGTCGGTGTGATCGTGGCTGGCGTACTCATTCTGCGATACGAACTTTATATTGCCGATCTGATCATCACTGTGGTCATTGCTGCCTATGTGATCTGGCAGGGCGTCACTTTGTTGCCTCGCACGGTGCGGCTCTTGATGGGTGCGGTGCCGGACGAAAGCGAGTTCGATCGCATTGTGAGCGACCTGCGTGACACAGAAGGCGTGGCCGACGTCCATCACGTCCATGTCTGGAGCATCAGTGAGCATTATCGCGCGCTTGAGGCGCATATCGTTCCTGCCGAATCTTCGTTGCAGGCTTTCGAGGATGTGAAGGCGCGGGCTCGCGGTATGCTCGAGACGCAGCACGCCATCGCCCATGCAACGTTCGAAGCCTGTCTCGCTGCAGACTGTGATCCCGACATGATCCCGGACCATCAGGTCGAGAAGAACCATCATCACGACCATGACCGCGACCATTGACAAGCGCGGCGATCGGGTCGGTCGCTGTGGGTAAGCTGCTTGGCAGCGCACGACATGAACCGCCCTGCAACCCGTAAAATGAGGACCAACGAATGAAAGCTTCCGATCTTATGGTCGCCGCGCTCGAGGCCGAGGGCGTCGAATATGTTTTCGCCGTTCCAGGCGAAGAGAACCTGGATCTCCTGGAATCGCTGCGAACTTCCGCCATCACGCTGGTTCTGGCCCGTCACGAACAGGGCGCTGGCTTCATGGCGGCGACCTATGGCCGCCTGACCGGCAAGGCATGTGTGTGCCTGGCAACGCTCGGGCCTGGTGCCACGAACCTGACCACACCGGCGGCCTATGCCGCGCTCGGGGCCTTTCCGCTCGTCATTATTACTGGGCAGAAACCGATCAAGACATCGAAACAGGCCCAGTTCCAGATTGTCGACGTCGTTTCCCTGTTTACGCCGCTCTGCAAGGCTTCGACCCAGATCGTGAACGGCAATCGCATTCCCTCGCTCGTTCGTGAAGGTTTCCGTCTGGCGCAGGAAGAAAGGCCGGGCGCTGTACTGCTCGAGCTGCCGGAAGATATCGCTGAAGAGGAAACGATCGAACCGGTCATACCTCCGCATTACAGGCGTTATGCGGTCGCCGGAGATGCTGCGCTCGACGAAGCGGCCGAGCGCATCATCGCGGCTGAGCGGCCATTGCTCCTGATCGGTGCCGGAGCGAACCGCCGCCGCGCTTCGAAAGCGTTGCGCAAATTCGTGTCTGATACCGGCTTTCCATTCTTCGACACCCAGATGGGCAAGGGCGTGGTCGATGAAGATAGCGAGCTCTATCTGGGCACCGCGGCGCTATCGTCGGGCGATTATGTTCACTGCGCAATCGAAAAGGCCGATCTGATCGTCAATATCGGTCACGACGTGGTGGAGAAGCCGCCCTTCTTCATGGAGCCGGGCGGGCAGACCGTCATCCATATCAATTACAAGGCAGCCGAAGTCGATCAGGTCTACTTCCCGCAGCTCGAGGTCATCGGCGACATCGCCGGATCGGTCGAGCGGCTGGGAAACCGTCTGGATGGCAAGCTGCAGTGCGATCGCAGCTATTACACTGTGCTGCACCACGAGATTGCTTCGCACATTTCCGAGACCAGCGACGACGAACGTTTTCCGATGGTCCCCCAGCGCGTGGTTGCCGACGTACGCAGCGTAATGGCGCGCGATGATATCGTTGCGCTCGACAACGGTATCTACAAGATCTGGTTCGCCAGAAACTACATTGCGAATGAACCGGGTACCATCCTTCTCGACAATGCATTGGCGACGATGGGCGCAGGCCTTCCATCGGCCATGATGGCGGCGATGCTGTCGCCGGGGCGCAGAGTGCTCGCGGTATGCGGCGATGGCGGGTTCATGATGAACTCGCAGGAGCTGGAAACGGCCGTCAGGCTGGGCCTGAACCTCGTCGTACTCGTCCTGAACGATGCGGCATACGGCATGATCCGCTGGAAGCAGGACCAGCTCGGCTTTCCGGACTACGGCCTAACCTTTTCCAATCCCGACTTCGTCACCTACGCACAAAGCTATGGAGCGACCGGTCACCGGGTCGAGCGGAGCGCAGATCTTGTGGCGGTCCTGAACGCCGCATTCGAGGCGGGCGGCGTGCACCTTGTCGATCTGCCCGTCGACTACTCCGAAAACAAGAAGGTGCTGATCGACGAACTCGGCGCAAAGGTGTGCGAGCTATGAAGACGATCGTTCACAATCCGTTCGACCGCGAGCCGGTTGCAGAAGTGCCGCTTGTCGACTGGCCTCAAATCGATGAATGGCTGAATGAAGCGCAGTTGCTCCACCGCGACCGCCATGGCTGGCTTGCCGTGCACGAGCGTGTCGCCATCCTCCGGCGGGCTGCGGATATCATGCGCGAACGAGCCGAGGATCTGGCTCTCCAGATCGTCAGGGAGGGCGGCAAACCGCTGGTCGATGCGCGCGTGGAAGCCGGTCGCGCGATCAACAGCGTCGACTTATGCGTTCAGGCGCTCAGCGATGGCGGCGGTCACGAGATCCCCATGGACCTGACAGAAGCGGGTGCGGGAAGGACGGCATATACCTTCCGCGAGCCGATCGGTCCTGTCGTGGCGATCTCGGCATTCAATCACCCGCTCAACCTGATCGTCCATCAGGTTGGACCGGCGGTAGCAGCCGGGTGCCCCGTTCTCATCAAGCCTGCGCTGGAAACGCCTCTGTCATGCCAGAGCTTTGTGAGCATTCTTCATGAAGCCGGCCTGCCCGAGGCCTGGTGCCGGTTCGCACCTTGCGGCAACGATATTGCCGAAAGAATGGTAACCGATCCGCGCACGGAGTTCTTCTCATTCATCGGTTCTGCGAAGATCGGCTGGATGCTTCGCTCGAAGCTGGCGCCGGGAACCCGCATTGCTCTCGAGCACGGCGGCGCGGCGCCGGTAATCGTGGACAGCGGCGTGGAGCGCGCAGCAGTGATCGCCTCGTTGCTCAAAGGCGGGTTCTATCATTCGGGTCAGGTCTGCGTTTCCGTGCAGCGCGTGTACGTCCCTGCTGCAGAATTGAAAGACTTCGCTCATGACCTAAGGCGAGCTGCCGAAAAGCTGGTAGTGGGCGATCCCGCCGATGCTGAGACCCAATGCGGACCCCTGATCCGAACGGAGGAAGTTGACCGCGTCGAACGCTGGGTCGATGAAGCCATCGCAGCAGGAGGCACCCTGGTGTGCGGGGGAAGCCGTCTGAGTGACACTCTTTTCTCCCCGACCGTCATTGTCGATCCTCCCGAAAGTGCCAAGATATCCCGGGAAGAAATCTTCGGCCCCGTGATCTGCGTGTATGGCTATGACGATATCGACCTGGCTATCGAGCAGGCCAATGCCCTGCCTTACGCCTTTCAGGCCGCTGTATTCAGCGATCGGCTGTCAATCGCCAATCATTGCATACAGTCTCTGGCGGGATCGGCTGTGATGGTGAACGACCATACGGCATTCCGCGTGGACTGGATGCCTTTTGCAGGGCTGCGCCGCTCCGGGCTTGGCGTCGGCGGGATCCCCTACACTATGGCGGATATGAGCATTGAAAAAATGGCCGTCTGGAACTGGCCTGCGGCGGCATCATAGCCCGTTCGACAGACCCGGGATGGCGACACGGGCAGCTTCGCACTCGTCGGCCTTTCCCGAAGTTAAGTCTCTTATGGGCGGCCGACAAAAGCCGTGCATTGGCGAGCCTGACCGAACTGGCGCACGAGGCGCGGACATCAAGGCTCGGCGGTACCCGCAAGTGCATCGATGATGCGGCAATCGCCTACAGTGTCTTGCTCGCAGGCAGCGATCATACGCCCAAGTTCCGTCCGCAACGCCTCCAGGCTCGAGATCTTGCGCTCGACCTCGCCGAGATGGCTTCTGGCCAGAGCGTCGATGCCCGCGCAGGACCGGTCGGCATCATCGGAGAGATCGAGCAATTCCCTGATGCGTGCCATGGAGAAGCCGAGATCACGCGCGCGCCGTATGAAGTTAAGGCGCGCTTCCTCTGCTGGTCCATAATCGCGATAATTGGCCCGCGTGCGTGGAGGGGCAGCGAGGATACCCTCACGCTCGTAGAAGCGGATTGTTTCGGATTTGACGCCGGTTATCCGGGCAAGTTGACCAATTCTCATGACAAAGGCTCCTGCCGCTTGACCTTGTAGTTACTACAAGGTGCATAGGGCGGATCGACGCAAGGAGTCGAGTAAATGGGAAAGACCTGCTGCGGCCCCGATGAGGCCGGTGCAAACAACAACGATCCGACATGGCGGCGCATTCTGTGGATCGCACTGGGCCTTAATGCAATCATGTTCGGCGTGGAGATCGTGGCAGGCATTGCTGCGGATTCGCGCGCCTTGCAGGCCGACGCGCTCGACTTTCTCGGTGATGCGGCAAACTATGCTATCAGTCTCGGTGTAGCGGGGATGGCGCTCGTCTGGCGCGCGCGTGCGGCTCTCGTAAAGGCGGCGACCATGCTGGCTTTCGGCCTGTGGGTGCTCGGCTCGGCCATCTGGGGTTTCTTTGTCGGGGCGTCGCCCGACCCGGGAACGATGGGCGCCATCGGTTCTCTTGCTCTGGCGGTAAATCTCGCCGTCGCCGCGATGCTGTTCCGGTATCGCTCGGGCGATGCGAACATGCGCTCGGTGTGGATCTGTTCGCGCAACGACGCGATCGGTAATATCGCCGTGCTGGCGGCAGCGATTGGCGTTTTCGGCACCGGCCGTGCGTGGCCCGATCTGGTTGTGGCGAGCATCATGTCAGGACTGGCGGTGTGGGGAAGTGCCGAAGTCTCCAAACAGGCCCGTGGCGAACTGCGCTCTACCTAAACTCCAGAATATCCCCGCGATCGGGGGTTGGAGGAAATACATTTCCGTCTACACCCTGCTATTGCGAATTAATTGCAACAGATATAGAGACCCCTCATGCATCGCATCGTCTCCGCCACCGTCCATCCGGCACTGCGGCTCATTCTGCTGGCGCTTGCGCTGTGTCTGTCCGTCACCGCGAACGCGGAAGAACCCGACGTGCGAACCACATGGCGTCTGCTCGATTATATCGCGGTCGACTACGCCTCCGCCGTTTCCGAGGGACGTGTTGCCGACGAATTCGAATATCGCGAAATGGTGGAGTTTTCCGATGTCGTGGCGCGGCAGATCGCTGCATTGCCGGATACTAAAGACAATCAAGCACTCATCCGCCGATCGGACCAGCTGCGAGCTCTGATCGCCAATAAGGAACCCGCCGAGCGAGTTGGGCGCTTAGCGCGCGCGCTGGCAGCCTCGTTGCTGACAGCCTACCCGGTTCCGCTTGCCCCTTCGCAAGCGCCCGACCTTGACCGCGCCCGCACTCTCTTCGCGCAGAACTGCGCCTCGTGTCACGGCGCCGCCGGAAGTGCGCCACCGGCCGCAATGCAGGCACTTGATCCCCCGCCGATCGACTTCACCGATATCGACCGGGCGCGGCAGCGCAGTGCGTTCGGGCTTTACCAGGTCATCACGCAAGGGCTGGAAGGAACGTCCATGGCCAGCTTCGCATCGCTGTCCGACGAGGATCGCTGGGCGCTTGCATTCCATGCCGGCAGCATTGCTTTTGAAGATGTGGCCAAGGGCGAGCGTATTTGGCGGGAAGATGATGGCATACGCCAGCTTGTCCCCGATCTCGAGACGCTCGCCGCGCTCACACCGGAAAGTCTGGCCGAGCAGATCGGCGAGGACCGTGCGCTCGCCGTCATTGCCTATCTTCGCGCCAATCCCGATGCGGTGGGACAGGCAAATGACGCAGGTTCGCTCGCCTTCGTTCGCGATACGCTCGATCGCAGCCTGTCAGCTTATCGGGCTGGCAACCGAGAGGAAGCGCGGCAGCTTGCCCTGTCTGCCTATCTCGACGGGTTTGAACCCCTGGAGGCCCTCCTGGCAACGCGCGATGGCGGTTTGATGCGGGAGGTAGAACAGGCGCTCGGGCAATTCCGGGCCGGAATAGAGTCCGGTGCGAATCCATCCGAACTACAGCAACTAAGGGCTCGCATCGATAGTCTGCTGGCAAGAGCCGAGGAAGCGTTGGCTCCTGAGGCGGCCAGCGAAATCTCGACCTTTCTCGGGGCGTTCACCATTCTCCTGCGCGAGGGGATCGAAGCAATTCTGGTTGTGATCGCCATGATTGCCTTTGTGAAAAAGTCGCAGCGCTCCGAGGTATTGCCCTATATCCATGGTGGGTGGATCGCTGCTCTTTTCGCAGGTGTCGCCACCTGGGTCGTAGCAACCTACTTCGTAAGCATCAGCGGGGCGAGCCGCGAGATGACCGAAGGGATCGGCGCGCTGCTTGCGGCTGTCATTCTCGTATCGGTCGGGATCTGGATGCACGGCAAATCCCAGGCCGAGGAGTGGCGGCGCTATATCCAGGAAAAAATGGGCAAGGCGCTTTCGCGCGGATCGGCATGGTTTCTCTTTGGTCTTGCATTCGTGGTCGTCTACCGGGAAGCGTTCGAGACTATTCTGTTCTACGCTGCCCTGTGGAACCCGCAGAGCAGCGGCATCATATTGGCAGGTGCCTTGTCCGCAGTCGCGCTGCTAGCGTTCATCGCATGGGTTATGCTGCGCTACAGCCGCAAACTGCCGATCACCCAGTTCTTCCGCTATAGTGCTATCCTGATTGCGATCCTTGCGGTCATTCTCGCGGGCAAGGGCGTGGGCGCTTTCCAGGAGGCCGGAGTTCTTTCCGCCACTTTCATTGCCGGCTTGCCGCGCCTCGCCGAACTCGGCTTCTTCCCGACTGTCGAGACGATCGGCGCGCAATTGCTCACGCTGCTCGCTCTGATTGCCGGATTTCGGATAAGTCGATCACCATCGGGACCGCAGCCGGCAGCTGTCGAGGGATAGGTGATCCCGGTTTGCGATCAGCGGGGTCCGGTGCCGAGACGGCGCGCGAGCCACAAGGAGGCTGTGGGAACCGCGACCCACATCGCGATCGGTATGAGACCGATTTTGGTTCCGGGCACCAGCGGCATGATTGCACTATAGGACCACCCCCAGTCGGCACCGACAGCCAGCACTTCGACCATGGCAGTAATGGCCAGGCCGATTCCCAGGAACACGACAAAACGCGAGATCGGCCAGTCTACGAGCCACGGCGTTTTACCACTGCCGACAGAGGCGCCGAGATAAGCGGCCACCATGATCCCGGCATCGCCGAACGAGGCCAGGCCGCAGCGACGTGCTGCCTCGGCAGGCGACAGACCTCCCGACTGGTAGAAAGGAAGCTGGAGCATCTCCCAGGCGAAAGCGATGAGAATTCCGAATATCGCGATCCAGAGGGCTGGATGAGCACCGCGCCATTCGCGCGATTCCTCAGAGATTTGGTCCTGATCCTGCATCGTCTGATTCGTCACTCCTGCGATCTCCGTCCCGTCCCCATCGCTCAGGTATCGAATTTGGGAAGAGCGAGGCCGCGCAGGCGCAGGGCGTTGCCGATCACCGATACCGAAGACAGGCTCATCGCTGCGGCCGCGATCATCGGGTTCAAAAGCAACCCGGTCCATGGATAGAGGACACCTGCTGCGACCGGTATGCCGAGCGCATTATACGCAAAGGCAAAGAACAGGTTCTGCCTGATGTTGCGCATAGTGGCCCGAGACAGGACGAGCGCCTGAACAACGCCGACGAGGTCGCCGCGCACCAATGTCACGCCCGCGCTTTCGATCGCGACATCGGTACCCGTTCCCATCGCGATGCCGACATGCGAAGCGGCAAGCGCGGGTGCGTCGTTTATGCCGTCGCCGGCCATAGCGACCCGGCGACCATCGCTCTTCAACTGCTCGATCTTGCGATGTTTGTCCTCGGGCGAGACGTTCGCTTCGACTTCGTCGATACCGACCTGGCTTGCTACCGCACGCGCGGTGGCTTCGCTGTCGCCGGTAAGCATCACGATCTTGATGCCGCGCTCATGCAACGCGGCAATAGCGGTGCGGCTGGTTGCCTTGATCGGATCGGCGACCGCGATAAGGCCTGCCGGTGCCCCGTCCACGGCCACGAACATCACCGTCTGTCCGAGGCTTCGGCCTTCGTCCGCCGTTGACCGCCAGCCTTCTTCGAGCGCCCCTATACGCTCCATCATCTTTTCATTCCCGATCGCGACCAGGCGCTTGTCGACATTTGCCTGGATACCTTCGCCGGTCACGGATTCGATATCGGAAGCGTCGAGAATGGCAGCGCCCCTGTTTTGAGCCCCTTCCACGATCGCGTGGGCGAGCGGATGCTCGCTTCCTCTCTCAACGGCAGCGACAAGGCTCAGCAATTCCTGCTCGTCGAAATTTGGCTGCGGTTTTACGTCGACAAGATCAGGCATGCCCCGGGTCAGCGTTCCGGTCTTGTCGACGACCAGCGTATCGATCTTTTCCAGCGTTTCGAGCGCTTCGGCGTTCTTGATCAGGATCCCGTGCTGCGCGCCCTTGCCGGTACCGGTCATGATCGACATCGGCGTCGCCAGTCCGAGCGCGCAGGGACACGCGATGATCAGAACGGCGACCGCGTTGACGAGCGCGTAGGCAAGGGCCGGTGCCGGTCCCCAGATGGCCCAGACGACAAAACTCACGATAGCGACAAGGACGACGATGGGTACGAACCATCCGGTGACCTGGTCGGCGAGCCGCTGGATCGGTGCCCGGCTGCGCTGGGCCTCCGCGACCATCTGCACGATCTTCGAGAGCATGGTGTCCGCGCCGACCTGCGTCGCGCGCATGGTGAAGCTGCCGGTCTGGTTTACGGTGCCCCCGATCACGGGATCGCCCGCGCTTTTCTTGACGGGAATGGGTTCGCCACTGATCATGGATTCGTCGATGGCACTGCTTCCATCCTCGAGCGTGCCATCGACGGGGACCTTGTCGCCCGGACGCACGCGCAGCAGGTCCCCCGACGTCAATTCATCGAGCGGTACTTCGCGCTCGTCCCCGCGACCGAAGATCTTCATCGCGGTCGGGGGTGCGAGTTCGAGAAGCGCTCGCAAGGCGCTCGATGTCGATCCGCGCGCCTTGAGCTCGAGCACCTGCCCGAGCAGCACGAGGGTCGTGATAACCGCTGCGGCCTCGTAATAGACGCCGACCCGGCCCGCATGATCGCGGAATGCCTCGGGAAAGATGTCCGGGGCGAGGGTTGCCACAAGGCTGAACAGATAGGCGATGGCGACGCCGAAGCCGATCAGGGTGAACATGTTGAGGTTCATGGTCCGGACCGATTGCAGCGCGCGGGTGAAGAAGGGCCAGCCGCCCCAAAGCACCACCGGAGTTGCCAGCAGGAGCTGCAGCCACTGCGCGATAGCGGGTTCGATGACCTGATCGAACGGTCGCGACGGGATCATGTCGCCCATCGCATAGGCGAAGAGCGGCAGCGTGAAGAGCGCGCTCCACCAGAACCTTCGCCGCATGTCGACGAGTTCGGGATCGGGGCCCTCGTTCAGAGTGACCGTTTCGGGTTCGAGGGCCATCCCGCATATCGGGCAAGAGCCCGGCCCCGGCTGCCGGATCTCCGGATGCATCGGACAGGTGTATATGGTACCTTCCGGGACATCCTCGACAGCATCGAGGTGCGCCTTCGAAAGATACATCTCCGGATCCGCGCGGAACTTGTCGAGGCAGCGCGAGGAGCAGAAGTAATGGTCGCCACCCTCGTGTCGATCGACGAAGCGGGCGCCGTCCATCTTCACGCTCATTCCGCAAACGGGGTCGGTCGCCATACCCTCGATTGCATTGTGCCCATCGCTCATCTGTCGTTCTCCCCTAGTTGGCCATCACCACGAACTGCCCCATCATGCCTGCGTCCTCGTGCTCGAGGATATGGCAGTGATACATGTAGGGAGTGTCGGGATCGGTATTTTCTTCGAACCGCAACAGCAGCCTGACCTGTTCACGCGGGTTGACGATTACGGTGTCCTTGAAGCCCGCCTCTTCCGCCCGCGGAGGCCGACCGTCCCGGTCGAGCAAGCGGAACTGCACGTTATGAATATGAAAGGGATGGGCCATCATCGATGCGTTGGCGATTTCCCATATTTCCCACTGACCCACCGGTACGCGCTGATTGATGACGTCCATGTCCATGGTTTCGCCGTTGATCGACATGCCCCGGCCCATCATGCCCATATCGAGCACGAAACGGCGGCTGCGAACGGCGAGTGAGGGGGCTGGCGCAGCAAGCGCGGCCAGAGTGGGCGGGAGCATTACTGGAGTTGACGCGCCTGAGGGGCGCATATCGAGGATCGAAAACGTGCGCCCCTGCCTCTCGCGATCGGCCCGGTTTCCCATCATTCCGCCGCCCATCATACCCCCGCCTTGCCCGCCCATCATGCCCATGGCGTTAGCAGGGCTGCTGGCAATCAGCCGGAGCGGGCGCCCTTCGGAAAGATCGACGATCACTTGTGCGCGTTCGCCTGGGGCAAGGGTAAGACTGCGAACCTCGCTTGGCGCGGCAAGCAGGCCGCCATCGCTTGCGATGAGTTGCATCGGACGATCACCTTCGAGCGAGAAGGTGTAGAACCGCGCATTCGATCCATTGAGAAGCCGCAGGCGCAGCGGACCGGCGGCGGCCTCGAAAACGGCATTGGCCGTTCCGTTCACATAGATGCGCTCACCCATCACCCCCATCATCCGCGAGTGCATATCGAGCGGGTAAACAAGGCGGCCCGCGCCGTCGATCACGCGATCCTGCACGACGAGCGGTATGTCATCTACACCGTACCGGCTCGGCAGATCGAGGCGATCCTCTTCCTCGTCGCGCACGTAGATCGGGGCAGCAAGTCCGGCATAGACCTGTGGTCCGGCCCGGCGATGCAGATGCGAATGATACCAGTATAACGAAGCGCGCTGGCGTATTTCGAAGGACGGGCTCCAGCGCTCACCGGGCCGTATGAGCTGGTGCGGCCCGCCATCCGCTGTGGCGGGAAGTTCGAAACCATGCCAGTGAACGGTCGCATCTTCGGCAAGCTTGTTGTCGATGTGAAAGCGAACCTGTTCGCCGCGGCGCATTTCGAGGGTCGGGCCGAGATAGGATGCGTCGATACCGATCGTCGGTGACGCCGTGCCGGGCACGAATTCTTTCTCGCCCGGTGTCAGGGACAGGCGAAAGACACGCTCGCCCCGTTCGATCGTTCCTGCCTGTAGCCGAGGTATGGCAAGAGGATTGCTTTCGCCTCCCTGATCGAGCGACATCCTGCTTTGCGTACCGCAACCCAGCAGCGGCAGCGCGGCGAAACCCGTCGCCGCGAGGCCGGCGCTCTTGATGAAGTCGCGGCGATCCTTAAAGTCGGGTCTGTCGATACCTGGCATATTCACCTGTTTTTGCGTGGGAGGCACCGGCGCAACCGAGCGCCTCCCACCCACCGTCCTATCGCGGCGTTACCGAGGTAACGACGCTGCCTTCGGTTCCAGTACGAAATTCAAAGGCTATTCCCTCACCGACACTGACCTGTTCGAGGATTTGCGCGTCGGCTTCGAAGGTCATGGTCATCGCGGGCCATCCGATACTTTCGACCGGACCATGCTCGATGGTCACCGTGCCCGCCTCGGAATCGATGGCTGTAACCGTTCCCTCCGCGCTGGCGCTCTGCTCGCCGCCGGTCTCCTCCGCCATCGGCATTTCGCCTGACATGGGCATGCTGTCCGAGTTCGCCATGTCGTCTGACATCATGGTCTCTGAGCTGTCGTCTGCAGCGTCGCAGGCTGCAAGCGCCAGCGGTGCCGCGAGCAGGATCATGTAGGTTGGGGTACGCACTCTTCTTCTCCTTGAGGGTTGGCCGGTTTTTCCGGACGGGGGCGCCGCAACAACAGATAGGCGGCGGGAAGCAGGAACATGGACAGGAGCGGGGCGGTGATCATGCCGCCAACCATCGGCGCGGCGATGCGGCTCATGACTTCCGAGCCCGCGCCGGTGCCGATCAGGATCGGAAAGAGACCCGCAAGGATGACTGCGACGGTCATCGCCTTGGGCCGCACGCGCAGGAGCGCGCCTTCCCGGATGGCCTCGTCTACTTCTTCGGCGCTCAGATCACCGCGTCGCCGCTCCAGTGCGGCTTTCAGGTAAATCAGCATCACTACGCCGAATTCGGCGGAGACGCCGGCAAGCGCGATGAAACCGACCGCAGTCGCCACCGACTGGTTGTAGCCCATCAGATAGAGCAACCAGTATCCGCCCGTCAGCGCGAAGGGCAGCGTGCCCATGATCAGCAAGGCTTCGTCCCAGCGCCGGAAAATGAGATAGAGCAGCAGGAAAATGATCGCAAGCGTCGCGGGAACCACGACCTTCAGTCGCTCATAGGCGCGCGTCAGATATTCGAACTGGCCCGCATAGGACAGGCTGACGCCGGCAGGAAGATCGACACCCGCGGCGACGACCTCCTGCAGATCGGCGACCACCGAAGTAAGATCGCGGCCCCGGACGTCGACGTAGATGTAGCTGGTCAGTCGGCCCTGTTCGCTCTTGAGCATGGGCGGACCGTCGCTGACGGCGATACGGGCGACAGTGCCAAGCGTGATCTGTTGGCCGGACGGCGTCAGAACCGGCAAGGCCCTGAGTTCCTCGACGCTGTCCCTGATTTCGCGGGGATAGCGCACATTGATCGGATAGCGCGCCAGCCCCTCGACGGTCCGTGCGACATTGGCACCGCCAACTGCACCAGAGACGATCTGCTGGATGTCGGCAATGTTGAGCCCGTATCGCGCGGCCGCCATCCGGTCGATATCGACATCGACATAGCGACCGCCCGACAGGCGCTCCGCCAGGGCGGAACTCACGCCAGGCACGGTCTTGGCGATACGCTCCACATCGAGTGCAACGCGTTCGAGTTGATCGAGATCGTCGCCTGAAACCTTGACCCCGATCGGGCTCTTGATCCCGGTCGCGAGCATGTCGATCCGGTTGCGGATCGGCGGCACCCAGACATTGGCGAGGCCCGGCACCTGAACGACCCGGTCAAGTTCCTCGACCAGCAGATCGGGCGTCATTCCCTCGCGCCACTCCTCGCGCGGCTTGAAGCGGATCGTCGTTTCGAACATCGTCAGGGGAGCCGGATCCGTCGCTGTATCGGCGCGCCCCGCCTTGCCGAACACCGTTTCCACCTCGGGGACCGACTTGATCAGGCGATCGGTGCGCTGCAGCAGCGCCGAAGCCTCGCCGGGGGAAAGGCCGGGCAGCGCGCTCGGCATATAAAGCAAATCGCCTTCATCGAGCGGCGGGAGGAACTCGCCGCCAAGCCGGGTGAAGGGGATCGCGGTGGTCAGGAAGATCAGCGCCGCGATCACCAGCGTTGCCTTTGGGCGCCGCATGACCCAGTCGAGCCCCGGACGATAGATTTTCGTCAGCCAGCGGTTGAGAAAATTGGAATCCTCCGAAGGGATCTTCCCACGGATCAGCCATCCCATCATTACCGGCACCAGCGTTACCGACAGAATGGCCGCGGCCGCCATGGCATAGGTCTTGGTGAAAGCGAGCGGAGCGAACAACCGCCCTTCCTGCGCCTGCAGGGTGAAGACCGGTAGGAACGACAGCGTAATGATCAGCAGACTGAAGAACAACGCCGGTCCCACTTCCTTCGATGCATCGGCGATGATCCGCCAGCGTTCCTTCACCGCGAGCGCGGTATCGGGATTCTCGTGTTCCCATCGCTCGAGATGCTTGTGCGCGTTCTCAATCATGACGACGGCGGCATCGACCATCGCACCGACCGCGATGGCTATTCCACCCAGCGACATGATGTTGGCATTAACGCCCTGGATGCGCATCACGATGAAGGCCGCGAGCACGCCCAAAGGCAGGGTGATGATGGCGACAAGTGCCGAACGCGCGTGCCAGAGGAACAGCGCGCATACGAGCGCCACGACGATAAACTCTTCGATGAGCTTCGTGGTGAGGTTCTCTATAGACGCATCGATGAGCTGAGAGCGATCGTAGGTCGTGACGATCTCGACGCCTTCGGGAAGGCTTGCCTGCAAGTCGTCGAGTTTGAGTTCCACGGCTTGGATCGCGCTTCGCGCATCCGCGCCCTGCCGCAGAACGATGATGCCCCCGGCAACCTCGCCTTCGCCATTGAGCTCGGCGATGCCACGGCGCAGCTCGGGGCCTACCTGGATTGTCGCTACGTCGCCAAGCGTGACCGGAATGCCGCCGCTCGCAGTGCGTAGTGGAATCTGCCGAAAATCCTCGAGGTCGCCGAGATAGCCCGAGGCGCGGACCATATATTCGGCTTCGCCCATCTCGACGATCGAGCCGCCCGCTTCCTGGTTGGCGGCCTGGATTGCGCTCACGATCTCGGCGTGAGTCACGCCGAGCGATGCCATCCGGTAAGGTTCCAGCACGACCTGGTATTGCTTGACCATTCCGCCGACGCTGGCGACCTCGGCAATGCCGGGAATCGTCTTGAGCTCGTAGCGCAGGAACCAGTCCTGCAGGCTGCGCAGTCCGGCAAGGTCGTGCCCGCCGGTCCGGTCGACGAGCGCATATTCGTAGATCCACCCCACACCGGTTGCATCGGGCCCAAGCGTGCTCGTGACGCCATCGGGCAGGCGGTTCTGCACCTGGTTGAGATATTCGAGCACGCGCGAGCGTGCCCAGTAGAGGTCGGTACCGTCCTCGAAGATGATATAGACATAGCTGTCACCGAACATCGAATAGCCACGGACGGTTTTCGCCCCCGGCACCGAGAGCATGGTCGTTGCCAGGGGATAGGTGACCTGTTCCTCGACGATCCGGGGGGCCTGACCCGGATAGTTTGACCGGACCACAACCTGCACATCGGACAGATCGGGCAACGCGTCGACCGGCGTCGTGCGCACCGCCCAGAAACCGGCCAGCGTTACCGCGACGGCGGCGAGAACGATAAACAGGCGGTTGGCGATCGAGGCATCGATTATCCGAGCAATCATTGTCCGGCCCTCGTGATAGACTCGATCCGGGGGCCGGCATCCTGCTGGGTGAAGGTGAAGCGCACCCTGTCTCCCGTCTCGAGCCCGCGCATTTGCGCCGCGCTCTTCGTGCGGAAGGTCATGGTCATCGCGGGCCAATCGAGCCGGGGCACAGGACCATGCCGCAGCGTCACCGAACCATTGGCGATCGACTGGATCGTGCCGGTGGCACCGAAGGTCGCTGATGCGTCCTCGCCGCCGGTGGAAGCGTCATCTGCCTGATCTATCGGACGGACGTCCAGTCCGGTGAGGCTTGCTTCGGAATCGAGCAGGAACTGACCCGATGTCACGACCTGGTCGCCTGCCGACAGACCGGCCAGCACTTCGGTCCTTCCACCCGCTTCGCGGCCGATCCGGACCTCGGCGGGCATGAAACCGCCCTCGTCCTGCTTCACCATCACGATGGTTCGACGTCCGGTCCTGATAACCGCTTCGGACGGTACCAGCAGCGCGCGGCGTGTGTCCGGGGTCAGCGAGACCTGTGCGAACATGCCCGGCTTGAGGCGCCCGGATGCATTGGGCAGTTGCGCACGAACGGTGATCGTACGGCTTGCATCCTGCGCGCTCGGCAGGATAGCGATGATGGGCCCGGAGAAGCGTTCCTCGGGGAATGCGGTCAGCGTCGCGCTGACAGGTTGCCCGACGCGGACAGTCGCCGCCTGCCTTTCAGGCACCGCGGCTTCGAGCCAGATCGGTGAGAAACCGGTTATCTCGGCGAGCGTCTGTCCGGCCATGACTGTCATTCCCGGACGCACGCCGAGCGATGTGATGGCACCTCCAATCGGCGCGGTAACGGTGATCGTGGACTGCGGACGTCCATTGCGCCCTACCGATGAGATCAGGCCTGGAGGCATACCCAAAAGGCGCATGCGTTCGCGCATGGCCTGCGCAAGTTCTTCATCACCGCTGTTCAGGACGGCCAGATACTCCTGCTGCGCTCCGCCCCATTCGGGAACCAGGATATCCGCGAGCGGCGCGCCCCGTCCAACGACATCGTCGGGCGCGCGGCCGTAGGTTCTTTGGACATAGCCTCCGGCACGTGGCTGGACGATCGCGACGTCGCGTTCATTGTAGGCCAGAACGCCTGTGACGGTTATTCCCGGCTCGAGGACGCCGTACTCGGCTTCAGTGGTGCGGATGCCGAAATTCTGCACCAGGCCGGGATCTATCCTGACGCCTGCAGTGGCCTCCTCGCCCGCGCACTTGGGCACCAGATGCATATCCATGAAGGGCGACTTGCCCGGCTCGTCGAAGTGCTGCCCCGGCACCATCGGGTCGTACCAGTAAAGGACCTCCTCGCATTCGGTCGCACTGCCGCCCGCGTCGCTTGCACCACCCTGGCCTTCGCCGAGCTGCGAGAGACCATAGCCGGCGGCAAGACTGATGAGCGCGACCGTGCCTGCCATCATCCAGGATTTCTGGCGCGGCGACAGCCTGTCCCACGCGGCTCCCATTGCGGGTCTCATCGGCCATACTCCCCATAAGTCAGTCGCAGGTTCGCGGCGGCCTCGACGGACGCCTCTTCGCGTTGCAGAATTTCCACCCGCAGCATGGCGAGCGTTTTGATGGCGTCGATGATGTCGAGCAGATCCGCGCGGCCTGCGGCAAAGCTCGCGCGTTCGAGGTCCACGCGGCTTTCGGCAAGAGGGAGCAGTTCGTCCGTCGCGCGCTGCCATTGTCGATAAGCGCTGCGCCATGCGGCGAGATCGGTCTCGAACTGGGCTTCGAGTTCACGGAGCCGGTCTGCTCTGGCCGACTGCGCCGCCGCCGCCTCGGCGTCGGCGGCGGCTACACGCGGGTTTTGGCGCCGGT
The DNA here is from genome assembly GCF_038594485.1 of Citromicrobium bathyomarinum. GTDB lineage: Bacteria > Pseudomonadota > Alphaproteobacteria > Sphingomonadales > Sphingomonadaceae > Alteriqipengyuania > Alteriqipengyuania bathyomarina_A. The sequence goes on from NZ_JBCFZG010000001.1 coordinate 102,821, forward strand.
CGGCGAAAATCGGGAGCGTGATCGAACCCATCACCGAGACGACATCGCCAAAGTCGGGATCGCGCCTTCCATAGCTCACATTGACGCCGAAATCCGGACGCCTTTCCGATCGGGCAAGATCACTTCGCGCTTCCGCTTGACGAACCTGCGCAAGCGCCACGACAAGTTCCGGATTGCTTTGCAAACTTGCCCGCAAACCTTCGGGATCGAGATCGGGCGAAGGCGTGGTTCCGGTCGCGATAGCGTTCGTCAGAGCGGTATAGCGCGACAGCATGGCTTGCGCGGCCTCTCGGTCGGCTTCGATCCTGGTCCGCATGTCTTCGACTTCGAGCACGGCACGGCGTACTTCCAGACTTTCGGCGGGTCTGGCCGAACCGGCGGCGACAGAACTGCGGGCGAGTGGTACGAGCCCCTCGATTTGAGCAAGTGCATCGTCGGCGACGGTCAGAGCCCGTTGGGCATAAGCCAACGAAATCCATGCCATTCCTGCTCCGACGCGCACCCTGTAACGGGTTTGACGCAACTGTGCTGCGGCAAGTCCGATGTCGGCCTCCGCCATTCCGAACCGGGCCCGACGTTTCGCGAGATTGGGGATCTCCTGTTCGATGCCGACTTGGATCTGCGTTGGGAGCTGGCGATCCAGCTCGAACGCAGCCGGCCCGCTTACCGGCAGGTTCTGGATGCCCGCGCGAAGGCGCGGATCGGGCAATTCATCGGCAGCATCGGCGATCTCCCGCCGGGCTTCCAGTCTTAGCTCGCTTGTTCGAACCTGGGGCTGGTCGCTCGTTGCTGCTCGCAAAGCTTCCTGATAGCCCACCGACTGGGCATTACTCGCCGGCGCGAGGGCCAGCAGGACCGGAAGCGCGGTCCAGCTTATTCGTTTCATGATCGTTCATCCGCAAAAGGAGCGCGTCAGACACGCGTTCCGGATCACCGGCCCGCGTCGAGCGCAGGCCGTTCATCCAGAGGCAGGAGCGCGCAGGCTTGAGCCTGCACACGGGTCATGCCGGAAGTTGCGGAGGTGGCGGCTCTGGCCCTAGTCCTGTGGCTGCGAGCGAATTGGAGACTAATCGGCTGAACTGAGAAGCCTGCGCCGGTATTTCACCGACCAGGGTCGCATCACCCCCTGGAACGAGGGGCGGGATGCAGCCGAATGCCACAAGACAATCCAGCCGAAGGTTCTTGCAAGGCACGCCGTCATGATCGTCCATGGAAGCTGCGCCCGCCATCATCTCCATCTCGGCGCAGGCCGGTTTGCCTGCATCGAGCGCCTGAGGCAGGGCAGATGCATGCGCTGCCGATTGAACGAACAGCCCGCAAGCGATCAAAAGCAGTCCAAGGGTGCGCAAGTCTCGCATAATAAAAGCGTAAAGCTTCCCGCAGAGCAAGACAAGGACCTCGCATCGGGTGCGATGGTTCATCACGACGCGTGCTGCCAGGCACCCATCGAGCCCAGATATATATCGAGCTTTTCGAATCCTTTGCTTTGCAGCCAGCCCGCCGCCACACTCGCACGCATGCCACTGGCACACATGACGGAATAGGCGCGTTCGCGATCGAGCTCGGCGAAGCGGGAATTGAGTTCGCCCACGTAGATGTGTTCCGATCCCTCGATCGCGCTGCTGCGCCGCTCATCGAGGTCACGCACGTCAAGCAAGGTCCAGTTGTCGCGCTTGCGCTCGAGACGATCCTGAACCTCGCTCGTCCCGATCATCGGAAGGTTCGCCATGTCCATTCCCTGCGCTGCAGCCGGGACGATACCGACATAGCCGCCGTCGATCGAGTCGAGCCCGATCCTCACAAGGTGTGTCATGGCCGAAGCCAGCTGGTCTTCCGCCGATCCGACGAGGACGATTGTTTCACCCTCCCTGATGAACCAGCCCGCAAACGCCGAGATCATGCCGACCGGAAGGCATATCGAACCAGGCAGATGCCCGCTTGCGTATGCAAGCGGATCCCGCACGTCGACGACATGATCGGCGTCGATTTCGCGAATGTCGGAGAGTTTGAGACGTTTTGGTCGCAAGATCCGTGGCGCAGGAGATGTTCCCTCGACGTTCAGGCGTTCCATCAGTCTGAAGTAGGGCGGCTGGTAATGATGCTCGGCGAGCTTGGCCTCGATAAATTCCTCGCGATGGGCGATCTGGAGCTTCGGATTGTTGCGACGTTCGTGGCCTATGGTCGAGAATTCACGGTCCGCCATTCCCGAACCGCAGACCGAGCCTGCTCCATGCGCGGGGTAAATGATCGTCTGGTCACCCAGACCGCAAATCTTCTGCAGTGAATCGTACAGGAGGCCCGCGACCTCCCGCGCGCGCTCGGGATAGAAATCGGTGCGTCCGACGTCGCCAACGAAGAGCGCATCGCCGGTGAACACGCCGATCGGTCCTTCGGGAAAATCGTCGTCATGGAGGACGAAGGCGAGATGATCGTCGGTGTGACCGGGAGTTTCGAGCACCGAAATCCGCAACTTCCCGATCTCGAAAACGTCGCCCTCTCGCGCGGTGTCGGCGAAAACAATCTCGTCCGCAGGGTTTGGACCGTGCAGAACGCGGGCACCGGTCATTTTGGCCAATACCGGCGATCCCGTGATGAGATCCTCATTCCTGTGCGTTTCGAAGATATGCGTGATCTCCAGCCCTTCGGCGCGGGCACGCTCGACATAAATCTCGCAGTCCCGGCGCGGATCGATGACCGCTGCCTTGCCCTGCGAACCAATCAGATAGGAAAGGTGGGAGAGGCCGGGGGTCTTTATCTTCTCGAGCAGCATGTTTTGCCTCGTTGTTGGAGTGTTTCCGTGAGACCGCGTCGATCTAGTCGATCCCGAGTTCGGCTTTGAGTGCCGAGACGTTCTCGAAGCGGTCTGCTTCTGGCCGGGCGATAGCGGGCTTGGCGTTGACCCAGGTGTTCTCAAACACGAATTCGAGCATGGCTGCCGCGAGGTCGGCGTGCCGGCAACGAAAGCAACCCTCGGCAAGACGCTCGTCGGTAATGACGGCTTCACCCGTATAGGGTTCGTCGAGGAGCCAGCCCGGTCGCGCAGACGTCCAATTCAGGCCTTTCGCGCGCTCCAGAAGATCTTCCATGGCGCGCATCTGTTCGAGAATATTGTGCAAGGCTGGTCTTGCCGTGAGCTCGAACCATGCAGGAACGCTGGGCTGCGGCTCTACAAACGCCGCCGATATCACGACGATCCGGGAAATGCCGGTCGTCGACATCGCTTCCACCAGCTTGCGGGTTCCCTCCGTATAAAGCGGAGGCGGATCGATCGCCGTAGATGGACTAAACCCTATACCGAGTGCGGAAATGACCGCACGACAACCTTCAAGCTCGCTGCTGAAGTCGTCATTGAGAACGTCGCACTGGAAATACTCGACATTGTCGACCCTGTCCGATGGTTCGGGCAGGGTGTGTTCGAACGCTCGTACCGCGATGCCCTTGCGGACCGCATGGCGCAATATTTCCGTGCCGGTCTTTCCTCCGGCACCGAAGACCGCAAGGGGGGCTGCATCGGTCACAGGTTCAGCTTCCACGGTCGTACCTCATTATGAATTCGGCGGCGCGTGCCGGGCTGATCGTGATCGTGGAGCGGGCACCGACGGACGCTAGCGCCCGCTCGCTCGTCTTCACGCCTCGCTGTTGCCACAGGTCGTGTAACCCCAGAACCCGAACTCGTCCTTCATCCGGGGTCCGGCGACGATCAGCTCCTGCATCTGCAGGCCCGCGTCTCCCTCGTCATCGAGAAGGCGCGTACGGATACGAAGCTCACCATCCGCATACTCACCCGAAGCGCTTGCCGTGACCGGGATCAGTTTGCCATTGATCTTGATCGCCCCGCGACCGCTGTTGTCGTAGACGAACGACGGGAACGCGACCTCGGTCAGGCGGAACTGGCACGTGTTCTCGGCTCCCAGCGCGGTAAGATCCGCGTCGCTCATCGTTTCGGGCAACATGAGGCCGGGGCTGAGATTGGCAAGAGCGCTCGCGGCACTCTCTATCGGCGCCGCCGTTGCCGGAGGATCGAGCTGCGCTTCGCGATCATTGCCGATGGCGGTATTGGTGTTGCAGGCCGCCAGCGGGAGGGCTGCAAGCGTCAGAAGTGCGATCTTGTTCATTGCTGCATCTCCTCGGGCAGGCGTTCTTCGGTGCGCGGACCGTTCTCCTCGATGTCCTGGATGAGATATTTCATCTCGGCGATCTCGCGCCGCTGCGCGACGATGATGGCCTGAGCAAGTTCGCGGACACGCGGATCCTTCAGGCTCGCTCTCTCGCTGGTCATGATCGCGATCGAGTGGTGCGGGATCATCGCCGCCATGTATTCGGTGTCGTCGACCGTGGTCTGGCTGCGTACGAGCCATAGCGCGAGTGCGAAAACGACGGCTCCGACACCCAGGATGATGAAATTCTTGGTCCGGTCCTTGTACATGCCCCACATGAAGAGCAGCATGACCACCATCATCATCGCGCCCATGACGAACATCATCCAGAAGCGCGTCTCGCTCCAGAACACGTCGTCCATGTCGAAGCTGTTGGCGTACATCAGGAAGAACATGATCACGGTCGAGGTCGATACCATGGCCATAAACCGCCAGTAGTTGCCGCCCCCTCCCTTATCCGAGTGGGATGAGCTTTCAGTCATGCGTTTTCTCCTTCCTTCATCATGGTCCAGAACAATTGTGCCGAGCAGCTGATGAGCGCGAAGCCGGTCAAGGCTTCGACGCCGGCAATGACGCGCAGGTGCTCGGTCGGGTAGATGTCGCCGAGCCCCAGCGTGGTCACGTTGATCAGCGAGAAATAGAAATAGTCCATCGCACTCATCGCCGGCGTCTTGTCGAACCCGCCGAGGCCCAGCTCCGCGCCCAGCCAGAAACCGCCAGCGAAGAGCGTCGCGACAAGCAGGTGCGATGCCAGGACGAGAAGCGCGACCCGAAGCTTGGCGGAGAAATTTCCGGGTGCGTGGAGCAGGCGATGCCCGGCGCCGAGGATCGACAGATGCACGCCGACCGAGGCCAGGAAAAGTGCAATGGCGAGAATTAGTGCGGCGATCATCGATGATCTCCATCGTCTGTGGCGGGCATTTCACGCAGCGCAGGATTCCGACGTAGATAGAACCATTCGGCTCCGAACACTGCGGCAATACCTGCGACCGCATAGGCAACGACCGCAGGGTCGGTTTTAAGCTTGGCGAGGGCAAAAGCTGTCAGGACTACGCCGTCCGCCATGAGCGCCGACCAGAGGATCCAGGCACGCGCGCCTATCTCTTCCCGCAAACCGCGCAGCACGCCCCAATGCACGAGCATGTCCATTACGAGATAGAAGAACGCTCCGAGCGAGGCGATCCGCGAAAGATCGAACAGGACCGCGAGCGTGCCGGCGACCACGACGGTATAGACCAGCATGTGACTGCGGATCGGTCCCTTCATCCCAAAATGGCTATGCGGGATCATCTTCATTTCGGTCAGCATCGTCAGCATTCGCGAAACGGCGAAAACGCTGGCGATGACACCCGAGGTCGTGGCTGCGATCGCGATTGCGACTGTGAAATAGAACCCAAGCTCTCCGAGCGCGGGGCGCGCAGCTGCCGCAAGCGAGTAATCGCGTGCTTGGGCTATTTCCGAAGTGCCGAGGCTGGCTCCGACCGCCACCGCGACCAGAAGGTAGACGACCACGCATACTGTGATCGAAATGATAATGGTTCTGCCAACATTTCGGTGCGGATCGATGATTTCGCCGCCGCTGTTGGTGATGGTGGTGAAACCCTTGAACGCGAGGATCGAGAAGGCGACCGACGCGAGCAACGCGTCGAGACCTGAAAGCGCGACTGGCTCTGAGAAGGCGCCGCCCGAAAAGCCGCTGGCCCAGATCGCCGCAATCGCGAACAGGGCGATGCCGCCGATCTTGATCGCCGACATGACGAGAGAGAAACCGCTGACCGATTTGTTGCCTGCCGCATTCACGAAATAGGCGAAGACGATGAGCGCAAGCGCTGCGACGGAAACCAGAATGCCGCTGCTCTCGAGCCCAAAGGGCCGCAAGGCATAGGTCGCGAAGGTCCGAGCGACCAGGCTTTCGTTGATGACCATCGACAGCGCCATCAGGAGCGATGCCGATGCTGCAACAACACCCGGTCCGTAGGCCTTCTGAAGAATCATCGCGATGCCGCCAGAGGAGGGCCAGCGGTTCGACATCTTGATGTAGCTGTAGGCGGCTAGGGAAGTGACCAGGGCGCCGACTATGAAAGAAAGCGGAAATAGCGGTCCAGCCAGTTCGGCAATCTGGCCGGTCAGTGCGAAAATACCAGCGCCGATCATGACGCCGGTTCCCATTGCGATACCGCCAAGCAGCGTTATCGATCCAGCACTCTTCCCATGTTGATCGTTGCCATCTGTCTGCAAGTCTTTCCCCTGTCGATGTCCTCCCGTCCGAGAAACATCACGACAAGCAGTACGTTGCGAAGCGGCTCACCCCTCAAAAAATTTTCTGGCGGGGCATGAGCCATCCTTGGGCTGGCCCCGGAATCGCGATGAGCTATCGATTTCCGGCGGCGCGCTCTTTCTTCCTGCAGCGATGCCGATGGCGGCGCGTCAAGGCACGGCAGTCCACGCTGAGTGCGCCTAATATTCAGCGCGTCAAATCAGGAAAACCGGGCCTGGAAAAACCGGTGCAGCGGGACCGCGATGAGTGCGATGTACCAGCCGTAGAGAAAACTGCCCACCGCTCCTGCGAGAAATCCCGACAGGGTCAGCCATTCGAACCATGGCAGCAACGGAGCCCAAGCTTGGTGCATGTGAAACCGCTCGGGTGCGAGGACTCCGAAGGCAATGCATAGGAGGTAGCTGACAAGCAGGAACACGCTGAGCGTCCAGCCCCATGCGAATATCGAGTTCTTGATTGATCCTTTTACCATCGCATTTCTCCCACTTCGTGCGTCCTAAAATTATGCAAACGGAAGGGTCCGGGACCGTCGGGGCAGCCGGCCCCGGACCCAGCGGGATGATCGACAGGCATCTTAGCGCCCGTCCCGGTGTCCCGGGCTTCTGTGTTATTCCCGCGCGATTGTTCTTCAACGAGACATCGCCCTTATTTCTCGCGCGGCCACTGGCGTCAGTTCCTTACAATCACCGATAAGATGCGAAGACGCTCTGTCCGGTCGGACCAAAGGCGATGACCTCATAGGGCTGGATCCGGTTTCCGGCCTCCATGCCGGGCGATCCCAGAGGCATTCCCGGAACCGCTAGACCGGCAACGCCGTCGGGCCGCTCGCGCAAAAGTCGGGCGACGGCTTCGGCGGGCACGTGACCTTCGATGATGTATCCATCGACCTCCATCGTGTGGCACGACCACAATTCTTCCGGTACGCCGCGCGCTGTCTTGATCGCCGCCATGTCGTTGCTATCGACCGATGCCACCTTCGCGTTCATCCCATCTTCAAGATGGCCTGCCCAGTTGAGACAGCATCCACATCCGGGGTCCCTGAACATCGTATAGGTCGCTGCCTGAGCCACGTTCGAACAGGCTGCCAGCACGAGCAAGGCCGCGCCGCTAACCGATCGCCGGAACAGGGCAGGCTTTTTCCAGATCATTGTGCAATTCCTTTCTTGTATCCGCGCCATAGCGAGATCGTCCCGGTCACCGTCGGGAGCCGGTGGAGCAGGCATGGCTCGGTGAAGATTTCGGCGAACAGTTTTTCGACTTCGCCGTCGGCGCTGGGCTGCGTGTCGCTAATGCCGTCAAGCGACTGGACGGTCGCCCGGAAGAGGCTCCGCATGAGTGGGCTCTCCTGCTTCATATAATCGGCGATCAAGACGGTTCCGCCTGGCACGAGCAAGCTTTCGATGGTTTCCAGGATTGTCTGCTTCTTGCGCAAGGGGACCTGGTGCAGGACGAGGCTGCTGACGATCTTGTTCGGCTGCCACCCTGCGGGTAGCTTGAGGCTTTCGAGAAAGCCATTGTGCCATTTCACGAGATCGGCTCCCGCGCCAAACTTGCGCCGCGCAAGCGCGAGCGCATCCGGGTCGGGTTCGACACCGATCAGACCCGCTTCCGGACAATCCGTCATCAAGGCCTTGAGAAGAGTGCCGGTTCCGCTGCCAACATCGATCACCCGGTCGCCGGGGACAAGGTGCAGCTCTTCGACAATCCTTTGGCGCCAGAGATGTTCGCGGGTGAACAGACCGATCGCCCGGTCGTAAAGCGGCGTCAGAAAGCTCTTGCCAAGAAGAGGCGTAAATTCGCCGTGATCTTCAGGTGCGGTGATATTGCTCACGAGTTGGTTTCCATTCATCCCGGCTTCGACCCGATTCTGACAGACCCGTCTCGATTACGTATGGTGGTGGACATTCCCTCAAAAAAAGAAGTTTAAGGGATTGTGCAGGCGAGCGCGTATAGGACACGTGCAACCCACAGGAGTTTTTCGGATGCGTGACAATCACTCTCTTGATGCGGTGCTCGGAACCCTTTCCGCCACCGGCACCAGCGAGGTCCCCGCCGACTTCATGGATGGCGTTTGGCAGCGCGCCGGACAGCTTGGCGAAATCGCCGACCGACGCCGCCGGACGGCTCTGTTCGTCGGTCTGTTCGTCGTCGGGCTTGGAGCTGGCGCCGGAACAAGCGGTTGGCCTGGCAGCTATGGCACGTCGTCCGCGCCACTGGGCGAGAGTCTTATCCTCGACGAACAGCTGTCCCCATCGGCACTCCTCCATGTGGAGCAATAAGGTTTGAAGACGACACATATCGTTCTCGCGGTGCTTCTCGCAGCGCTCGCAGGATGCCTCGGCGCGATTGCCGCGGACCGCTGGGCCAATCACGAGGCCGGCTCCGGCCTCCACGATTTCGTGCACGACGAGCTCACCCTGACGGCCGACCAGGAGCAGCGTCTCGATGCGCTCGAGGCCCGTTTCGCTGTCGAAAGGGCACGGCTCGAAGGATCGGCGCGCGCAGCCAATGCCCGGCTCGCCCAGGCGATGGAAAATGAGCACGAGTACGGTCCCGAGGTTTCGGCCGCGATCGACGAGGTGCATGCGCGTATGGGCGATCTGCAGAAAGCAACGGTACGGCATGTCTTCGACATGCGTGAAATTCTCGAACCCGAGCAGCAACGCCAGTTCGATCGCAAGGTCTCCGACGCCCTGACCCGCGACCCACGCGACTGAAGCGCCATGTCGGGGGCGGGCGACAATCCGGATGAGGCCCTTGTTTCACAGGCGAGGGCCGGAAGCAAGCGGGCTTTCAGCAAACTCGTCGAGTATGAAACGGGTCGGCTTCTCGCGCTCGCGACACGCATGCTTTCCTCTCCTTCTCAGGCCGAGGACGTTGTTCAGGACAGCCTGGCCTCGGTGTGGCTGACGCGCCATCGGCTTGATCCGGACAAGCCGATCGGACCCTATCTGACAACCGTCGTCCTCAACCGCTGCCGGGACCGTTTGCGCAGGCGCAAGGTCGCGGGCTTTTTCGGACCGTCGGGTGATGACGAACTCCATTCCATCGCCGATGATTTGCCGGGTCCTGAAGCGTTGGCCGTTTCCAGGGAAGAGCTCAATCTCGTTCAGGCCGAGATCGCGCGAATGCCTGTAAGGCTGCGCGAAGCGCTTGTGCTCGTGACCATCGAGGGGCGTAGCCAGGCCGAGGCGGCCGATCTTCTCGGAACGACCGAAAAGGCGATCGAAACCCGCGTATATCGCGCGCGCAACAGGCTGAAGGAGCGCTTCGAAAAACTTTGAGGGGTTGGCTGGGCGCGCGCGTAAGTAACGGTAAACGCCAAGTCAGGAGCCCTTTATGATCGCCGTCAATCGACGCAAGTTTCTCGGAGCCGGAGCAGGAGGAATGGGTCTGCTCGGCCTTGCCGGGGCGATGCCTGCCTGGGCACGGGGCGCGGACATCCTCGCAGGTAACGCCCGCAAGGGGCTGGACGAGATATCCGGCCCCAATATCGACCTCACCGTTGCCCGATCGGCCTTCGCGACCGGCAACAGGCGCGGCGGCGCGATCGCCGTCAATGGCACGATCCCCGGTCCGCTGTTGCGATTGCAGGAAGGCACGACCGTCCGGCTCAATGTCCATAACCAGCTCGAGGAAGATACCTCGATCCACTGGCACGGTCTGCTCGTGCCGTTTCAGCTCGATGGAGTGCCTGGCGTGAGCTTTCCCGGCGTCAAACCGGGAGAGACCTTCACCGCCGAATTTCCGGTTCGCCAGTCGGGTACCTACTGGTGGCACTCGCATAGCGGCCTGCAGGAACAGGCCGGGCATTACGGCGCGATCGTGGTCGACCCCGCCGGACCCGATCCGGTCCAGGCCGACCGCGAATATATCGTGGTGCTGAGCGAATTCAGCGAAATGTCGCCCCACACGATTTTCGACAAGCTCAAGAAGGGCGAAGGCTACTTCAACTACAACCAGAACACCTGGACCGACGATTACCCGCTTTCGGGCGAGGATCGCCGGATGTGGGCGAAAATGCGCATGATGCCGACGGACATCCTCGACGTGTCGAGCGCGGCTTATACCTATCTTCTGAACGGCCATGGCCCGCTCGACAATCTGGAATACCTCTTCCGCCCGGGCGAACGCGTGCGGCTGCGCTTCATCAATGCTGGCGCCATGACCTTCTTCAATATTCGCATTCCCGGCCTGCCGATGACCATCGTTCAGGCGGACGGGCAGAACGTCGAGCCGGTGGAGGTCGACGAGTTCCAGATCGGTGTGGCCGAGACATACGACGTCGTCGTGACGCCGGGCGCGCAACAAGCCTACACGCTGGTCGCGGAGTCGATGGACCGCTCGGGCATGGGTATTGCCACACTCGCGAGCGCACCCGGCGCTCGCGCCGCCATTCCGCCGCTGCGCGATCCGCCGCTTCTGACCATGGCCGACATGGGCATGAGCGGCATGGACCACGGCTCGTCTGGCGATGCCGGCATGTCGGGCATGGACCACGGAAGTGGCGGCGACATGGCGGGGATGGATCATGGTTCGTCCGGCCAATCCGAGATGGCAGGCATGGCCGGCATGTCGGGGATGCAGATGCGCGACACGTCGCTTCTGCCGCCCGATGTGAAGGTCGGGCCCGGTCTCGACATGGTCTCGATGAACCCGGTCGACCGCATGGGCGATCCCGGCATCGGTCTCGCCGATGTGCCGCATCGTACGCTCGACTATCGCAAGCTGCGCGCTCTGACTCCACACCGCGAGGGCCGCACGCCGTCCCGGCGAATGGAAATTCATCTGACCGGCAATATGGAGCGCTACATGTGGTCGTTCGACGGCAAGAAGTTCTCCGCCGTCTCAGACGAGCCGATCCGTTTCGCCTATAACGAGCGCGTGCGCGTGAAGCTCGTCAACGACACGATGATGGCGCACCCCATTCACTTGCACGGTCATTTCTTCGAGCTGGTCAATGGCGCGCCGGCCGATCGTCAACCGCTCAAGCACACGGTAATCCTGCAGCCGGGTGGCAGCGCGCAGTTCGACCTGACGGCGGACGAGCCGGGCGACTGGGCCTTCCACTGTCACCTTCTCTACCACATGCATGCCGGGATGTTTCAGATCGTCACGGTCGCCAATCCCGACGGGAGCGAAGCATGAAAATTCGTATTGTCAGCCTGCTCGCATCGGTCGCAGCCGGCTCAGTTCTCGCCTCCCCCGCGGCGGCGCAGCATGCCGGTCATTCGCCGGCGGAGCCGCAGCAAAGCGCCGAGGCGCAGGCTGACGCGAAGACGAAGTGCGAGGAAGAAGCCGAGCGCCATCGCGCGATGGGGCATCCGGTTGCAGATGGAGCATGCGAACCGGCTGCTCAACCTGAAGCCGCCATGGACCGCTCGCAGATGGATCACTCAACCATGGATCATGGTGCGATGACCGCTCAGGATGGCCATTCTGGCATGACAATGCCTGTGGACGCTGCCCGTCCACAGGCATCGCCCGAAAGTCATGAAGGAATGGATCACGGCTCGATGCCGCAGGGCAAGCCCGCCGAAGGCGCGATGGATCATTCGCAGATGAATCACGGCGAGATGGGTCAGGCGGAGGCCAGTTCGTCGATGGACCATGGGCAGATGGATCACAGCCAGATGAACCATGGGGAGACGCCTTCGCAGGACAGGCAGGGCATGGACCATTCGGCGATCCAGATGGGCTCGGACGATGATATCCCGCTGCTGCCGCCTCCTCCAGAAGCAGGGAGCGGCCCAGCGCGCGCGGCGGTCGCCATCTGGGGCGAGGAAGCCATGAACGAAGCGCGCCGCGAGCTTGTCCGCGAGACCGACGGAGGAATGCGCTTCTGGTTTCAGGGCGACCGGCTCGAGTACCGCGCCCGCGAGGGGAAGGATGGATATCTGTGGGACATCCAGGGATATTATGGCGGCGACATCGACAAATTCTGGTTCAAGTCCGAGGGTGAGGGCAGCTTCGGCGAACCCATAGAAGGCGCCGAGGTCCAGGCGCTCTGGAGCCGCGCCATTGCGCCCTTCTTCGATTTCCAGGCGGGTGTTCGCCAGGACCTGACCGGTCCGGAACGCACGCACGCGGTTATCGGTATCCAAGGGATCGCGCCTTACCAGTTCGAGGTCGATGCCGCGGCCTTCGTCTCCACCAAGGGCGATGTGACGGCGCGTTTTGAGGGCGAACTTGATCAGCGCATCACGCAGCGGCTGATCCTCCAGCCCAGAGCCGAACTCGCGCTTTCTGCGCAGGACATTCCCGAGCTGGGCATCGGTGCCGGGCTCGATCGGATCGAGGCGGGCCTGCGTCTTCGCTACGAGTTCGCGCGCGAATTCGCACCCTATGTCGGCGTTTCGCAGGAATGGCGCATCGGCGACAGCGCGGATTTTGCGCGGGCCGCCGGAGAGGATCCGAGCGTCACCAATTATGTCGTCGGCGTGCGATTCTGGTTCTGAAATCTCAAAAAAGATAGAACTTCCATGACCAAGACTTTGACGCGCATCGCGGCGACTGCGTTTGTTGCCGCGCTGATACCGCTGCCAGCCTTCGCGCAGCAGATGGACCACTCTTCCCATGCGAACAATCAGATGCACGCGATGGACGCTTCGGCGGAGGATGTCGCGGGCGCTGAAGAAACCCTCAAGGCCTATCGCACCGCTCTTGAAGCGCGCGACGCGCAGGCAATGCGCGCGCTCTTCGCCGAGAACTCGGCGATCTTCGAGAATGGCAAGGCGGAAGGAAGCTTTGCCAATTACATGGAGCACCATTTGGGCCCCGAGCTCGACGCGATTGTGAGCTTCACCTTTACCGACCCCACGCTGACCGTCACCCGGATGGGGCACATGGCCCATGCTAATGAGACGTATGGCTATCGCATCGAACTTACCGATGGCCGGGTGATAGAGCGCGACGGCGTGGCGACATCGGTGCTTGCTCACGATGCGGACGGCTGGAGAATCGTCCAGTACCATTCCTCGTCGCGCGCGCTGCGCAACTGATTACGGCTTTCGAAGAGGTAGCACCGGTTGGCAACGCCGTCGCTGAAGCTGCGCCTGCATGTGCTCGGCAGCAAGATCCACAAATGGCTGGCGATTTTCGTCGGTGTCCAGGTTCTCTTGTGGATGGGAACCGGCGCCCTCATGTCGTTTCTCGACCTGGAAGAAGTTCGCTCCGAACATGTCGTTTCGCGTGAACAAGAGGCGCTGCCTGCCGATGCCCCGCTCCCGGCCTGGGTCGCAAACGACGGTACTCTTGCGGCGGTGTCGACGCATTCGCTCGACGGCGATGCCGTGACCGAGGTCCGAAAGGTCGACGGTAGCGTGAGCCTCCACGATCCGGTGACAGGGCGCAAACTCCCCCCCATCTCGGCTGCGACGGCAAGATCCATCGCGTTGCGCGCATGGACCGGACCGCGCACGACGATCGAAGGCGCGCGGCTCGTTCACGAACCGGTGGGGACCGAGTTTCGCGGCCCTTTTCCGGCCTGGCAGGTCGCCTATGCTGACGACGCTTCGACGCGCCTCTACATCGATGCCAGCAGCGGTACCCTCGGGGCGGCGCGTAGTGATACTTGGCGCCTGTTCGATTTCATCTGGGGCCTGCACATCATGGACTGGACCGAGCGCGATCGTATCAACAGTTGGTGGCTTCTGCTGTTCGGCATTGGCGGCACGATCATAGCCCTGTCGGGTTTCGTCCTGCTTGCGAACCGGATGCCGCGGCTGCGTCGTCGCACAAAGAAGAGCAAACTCGCCTGAGCCCATGGGGCTAATGCGCGTGGGCGAACGCCTTAACCCCGTTCGTCAGGCCGAACGGGGCCAGGAGCCGACTGCGTTCGACAATCGCGATGGTGCCGCCATCAGACGCGATACGGCGGACGCACATCTGTCGCGCCAATACCATCAAATTAATGTGAGGGGCAGGCGGCTGCGGTGCGTATCAGGCACATAGGTCGCACTTTAACTGCAGGGTCGGGAGACATACGAGACATGAAAGCCCCCTCATTCTTGGCGCTGCTCGTCGCAAGCCTGCTCTTCGTCGGACCCGTTCATGCTCATGGCGACGAAAAACATGGCGAAGAGGCGAGCGCCGCGCCTGCTGCCACCAATGGCGATGCGCACGACCAGGCGGCCATGGCGCAGATGGGTGAGGCTGCGGATGCTGGCGAATCCTCTGGCGCGCACGATGAAGCGGGCGGAGGTCATGACGAGGCCGTTGGCCATGCGGATGAGGGCGAAGCCGGCGTCATGGCCGTACTGAAGAAGCTGCATCCGGCAACGATCCATTTCCCGATCGCCTTGTTTCTCATGGCTGCGGCCACCGAATTGTTCGTGATGCGCCGGAAAGGAGCGGGCCTGGAAAGTGCGGTGCGCGTACTCGTCTACGGCGGAGCAATCGGCGCAGTCGTCGCAGTTCTGTTCGGATGGATTCACACCGGTCTGTGGTTCGGCGGCGATACTGTCATGCAAGTCCATCGATGGACCGGTATGCTGATCGCGGTTCTCGGTATTGCGATGGCATACCTCGCGAGCAGGCCGAGCCAGAGCCGCGCATGGTTGCGCGCGTCGATCTTCTCCATGGCGGCACTCGTTCTCATTCAGGGCTTTCTTGGCGGCGAGCTCGCGCATGGGTCGAACCACCTCGGTATTTCCTGGCTCTGAAGGAGTTGAAGAGCATGCGTACTTCCAGATTGAATGTGGCATTCGGGTTTCTCGCGATCGCGCCATTGATGTCCGCTCTTGCTGCTTGCGACGAGGCGCAGGAGAGCACACCGATCACCGAGGTTTCGCCGATGGGCGAAGCGGCGGTGATGGCTGGTTCGGCACCCGAGGCGGGTCTTGCAGACCCGGCAGCCTCTCCCTCCGAAGATGAGGCAGCGACCGCGCGGCAGGACGCTCTTTCGACAAATGACGCCACCACGCCCGCCTCACGGCGCGCCGCCTCTCCCGCATCAGGCGCAACTGCGACACCCGCAGCGCCACCGACGCGCACGCAACCCGCGAGCGAGGCGACCCCGCCCGCCGACCCCCATGCGGGCCATGACATGTCCTCGATGGGCGATCACGACATGGAAGGCATGTGATCGGGCGCGTTTCCCAGTGGCACGGCTATTCAGGAGATACCCTCGGCAAGAAATCGCAACGAACAACGCAAGATCAGGAAAGGACGGCCCCGCCTCCCCACCCAAAGCCCTGCGGATCGCAGGTGCCCCCAAGGGGCCGTTCAGGAACCCCGCGTGAAGACCAACTAGACGCGCGGGGTTCCGTTTGCCCGGCTTCGCCGTCGCCCTGCCAGGCGCTTCCCGGCATGGCTTTGTGCTATGTGAGCAGCGCGCAGACGATCGCCTCGATGGTTATGAAAGGAACCGCATATGTCGGAAACGGGAAAAGCCGGTGCGCTGTCGCGCTGGGAAGACGAAGGCGGGGCACTACCCTGCGGGCCGCAGGAAGCGCTCGCGGCCGATTGCGAGAAGTGGGATATTCCGCCGCTTTCCGATGCCGAGATCATCCAATTGCGCATCAGGGTGATCGCCCTCGAGAACATGGTGCTCGGCCTTATGTCGAGGGCTAGCGCCGATCAGCTGGCAGCAATCGAAGAAATGGCGGAATTCATATCCCCACATGCCGATGCGAAGCCTCATCCGCTTACCTTGCATGCTGCTACACAGATGGAGCACTTTGTCGAGCGCGCCCGACGAATTCAGGCTTCCAGCAGTTGAGCCTTTAACCAAACCCTACAATGCGCATGTTTCTGTTCGCCTCAGAGAGCGCCTCAGACGATTAACGGAGGCATCAGGTTGATCGAGACGATTTTGCTGACCTCGCAGTTCGGCGCGCAACGACGTTAGGTCGGCAATCTTGCTGTCGACCTCGGCCTTTGGCTCGAGCACCTGTCATTTGACAGGTAAACCGATGGCAACCCCGCCTGCGCTCCCCGACATGAGGTTCCGTCAAAACTTTGAACCGATTGGAGCAGAGTCCCGAACTTTCTCCCGACGACCAAGCAATGCCCGGGAAATCCGTTTCATACTTTTTTCATACGGTGGTTTACGAGATCAGCTAAGTCGTTGAAATCGTGGTGGGCGCGGCAAGGATTGAACTTGCGACCCCACCCGTGTGAAGGGTGTGCTCTACCACTGAGCTACGCGCCCGGCGCGCTGTCGAAGCGCCGAGCGGGGCCTTTGCCAATCCTCGCGCGTCAGCGCAAGGGCTTTAATCGGCGAAGAGCCGGGTCATCATCGCCAGCCAATCCGAGTTGCCCGCAGCGCCGGGCAGGGGGCGCACCGCCGCCGCCGGTTCGGGGCAACCGAGGCAATAGGCCCGCATTCCGGGGGTCTGGACCAGCCGCTGCAGATCGCGCGCCATGCGGGCAGGCGTTTCCGCCTCGCGCCGCGCGGTGAGCGCGAACATGTCGCCGCCCTTCGCCTTCGCATCGGCATCGTCGCCGCCGATCAGCAGCTGGCGCAGCAGGGTCTGAACCTCGGTCTCTCCCGTGCCCAGATACTGCGCATGCCAGTCGCCATCTTCGAGCCCGGCCTTGCCTGCGACCCACGCGAGCGCATCGCCCAAGTCGCCGAACTGATCGACCAGTCCGTTCTGGCGCGCGGTGCCGCCATCCCACACGCGGCCCTGACCGATGGCATCGACCTGCGCGGTGGTCTTGCCGCGCGACTTGGCGACGATCCGCAGGAAGCGGTCGTAGCCGTTCTCGATCGAGGCTTGCAGAATCTGCTCGGTCTCGGGGTTGAGGCCGCCGATCAGATCGGGCTGGCCGGTCAGCGGCGTTGTGCTGACGCCATCGGCGCTAACGCCGACCTTCTCTGTCAGCCGCTCGAACGTGGGCAACACGGCGAAGATGCCGATCGAGCCGGTGATCGTCTCGGGCTCGGCGAAGATCCGGTCGGCCGGGGTCGAGACCCAGTAGCCGCCGCTCGCCGCGACATTGGCCATGCTGACCGCGACGGGGATGTCCATCGCCTTGTGCCGCAGGATCGCCTCGCGGATCGCTTCGGATGCGAGCACCGAACCGCCCGGCGAATCGACACGGACGACCAGACCCTTGAGATTGTCGTCGAGCGCATCGTCCAGCAGGTTGGCGATCCGGTCGCCGCCGGCAGTGCCGGGGCCGGCATCGCCGTCGACGATTTCGCCCGCGATGGTCACCACGCCAATGGCATCGCCGTGGCTATCGTAGGGGTTATCCGCCAGCCAGGTGGCCATGTCGGTCTGCGCGAAGGACCCGGGTGTCTTGTCGGCGCGGTCTTCGCCCGCGATTTCCGCCACGCGGTCACCAAAGGCGGTCCAGCTGCCCAGCCGGTCGACCAGGCCTGCGTCCTTCGCCGCCTTGGCGAGATCGCCGTTGGCGGAGGCGACCCATTGCGCAGGCGTTTTCGCCACCCGGTCGAGATCGACCTTGGGCCGGGCCTTCTTCACCTGCGCCTGCCACTCGCTCCACAATTCGCCGTAGAGCGCTTCGGCGTTCTCGCGCGCGGGCGCGGACATCGAATTGCCCATGTAGGGTTCGACCGCCGACTTGTAGGTGCCGACCTTGAAGACATGCGCATCCACGCCGAGCTTGTCGAGCAGGTCGCCATAATAGAGCCGCTTGCCGCCGGGGCCGGTCACCAAAGTCCCGCCCAGCGGATCGAGCCAGACCTCGCTGGCATGCGCGGCGAGGCGGACTCCATCGTCGGCATAGGCATTGCCGTAGGTGAGGATGGGTTTCTTCGCGGCGCGGACCTTGTCCATCGCTTCGCCGACGTCGCGCAAGTGGACCGCGCCTGCACCCAGGAAGCCGCGCATGTCGAGCACGACAGCCTTGATCCGGTCGTCGTCGGCTGCGGTTTCGAGTGCGTGCACAACGTCCTGTACGTCATGCTCGCCCGTGGGCGCGCGGCCCGAGAACAGCGCCTGAAACGGGTCGATCGGGGTCTTTTCCTCGACTATGAACCCTTCCAGATCGAGCACCAACGCACCGTCTTTCACCGCGGCCGGGTTGGGGCGGGCGGTCAGGATCGCGAACAGCAGGCCGAAAAACAGCAGCAGGAATACCAGCGAGAGGCCATCCTTGATGGCGACCAGCAGTTTCCAGACCTTTTTCGCGAATTCCATTGGACGATCCCTTGTCGTTGACCCGTGCCGGACGGGCCGAAGTCGAATTTTTCCACACCTAACGGGGGATAGACGAGCCCGCCACCCGAATGTGCTTGAGCGGCATATGTGCCTCGACTAGGGACATGGCCTTGCAATGACAGTCGATGGTCCATCCTCAGGCTCCGGTCGCTTCCCGGCGGGCGGACAGGCCTTCCCGCACCCCAGCCTGACCGGCATCGCGCAGCTTGAGCGGCACGAAATCCTCTACCTGCTCGCCGAGGCGGAGCAGTGGGTCGAGTTCAACCGCCAGCCGGAAAAGCACTGCGACCTGCTGGCGGGCATGACGATCATAAACGCCTTCTTCGAGAATTCCACGCGCACGCTGCTGAGCTTCGAGATCGCAGGCAAGCGGCTGGGTGCGGACGTGGTCAATATGCACGCCGCCCAGTCGAGCGTGAAGAAGGGCGAGACGCTGCTCGACACGGCGATCACGCTGAATGCGATGCGCGCCGATGCGATTGTGATCCGCCATGCCTCCAGCGGCGCGGTCGACCTGATCGATGGCAAGGTCGATTGCCCCGTGCTCAACGCGGGCGACGGCAGCCACGAGCATCCCACGCAAGGCTTGCTCGACGCACTGGCGCTGCGCCAGGCGCTCGACGAGCGGGGCGAGGGCGCGGAGGACTTTACCGGGCTCGTGGTGACGATCTGCGGGGACATCGCGCATAGCCGTGTCGCGCGGTCCAATATCCTGTGCCTCCAGGCATTGGGCGCGAGCGTGCGCGTCTGCGCGCCGCCCGCGCTGATGCCTGCGGGGATCGAGATGATGGGCGCGAAGCCCTTCGTCGATTTCGATGCCGCGCTGGAAGGGGCGGATGTCGTGATGATGCTGCGCCTTCAGGCGGAGCGGATGAGCGGGCAGTTCATCCCCTCGACCCGCGAATACCACCACCTTTACGGATTGACGCAGGAGCGCCTGCGCCGCGCAGCACCCGATGCGCTCGTGATGCATCCCGGCCCGATGAACCGCGGCGTGGAGATCGACAGCGACGTGGCCGACATGCTCGACCGGTCGATCATCACCCGGCAGGTGGAGATGGGTGTGGCGGTGCGGATGGCATGTCTTGATGTGCTGACGCGCCGGGCGCGCGGGGTTCCCGGATGGGAACGCCCGCTGGGCCAAGGGCAGTGGAAGTGAGGGGGCGGCAATGAAACAGACCCGACCCATCGCCTTTGTGAACGGCAAGCTGGTGACGCCGGAGAATGTCGTCGAAGCCACTCTGCGGATCGCAGATGGCATGATTGCCTCGATCGGGGCAGGGGAAGCCCAGCCCGATGACGAGGTTGTCGACGCGAGGGGCAAGCTGGTCGTGCCGGGCATCGTCGACCTTGGCGTGTTCGCAGTCGACAAGCCCGCGTTTCATTTCGGCGGGATCAGCCGCGCCGCGCTGATGCCCGATCAGTCGCCGCCGCTCGATCTGCCGAGCAGGGTCAACTACATCGCCAAAAGCGGCAAGCCCGATTTCTGGGTCCACCCGCTCGCCGCCGCGACGCGCGGGCTGGCAGGCGAAGAGCTGGGCGAAGTCGCGCTGATGCGCGAGGCTGGTGCACGCGGGATCGCCACCGGCAGACGCTGGATCGCGGACAGCGGCGTGATGCTACGCGTGCTGAGCTATGCTGCAATGCTCGACATGGTGGTCGTCGCGCACGCCGAGGATGGCGGGCTGGCGGGCGGCGCGGTGGCAAGCGCGGGCGAGATGGCGACCCGGCTGGGCCTGCCGAGCGCCCCGCCGCAAGCCGAGGCACTGGCGGTGGCCCGCGACATTGCGCTGGCCGAGATGGCTGGCGCGCGCATCCATTTCCGCCAGGTAACGACTGGCGCCGCACTCGACCTGGTGCGCAGCGCCAAGGCGCGAGGGGTTGCCGTCACGGCGGGTGTCACGCCTGCGCATTTCATGCTTTCGGACCTCGCGATCGGCGACTTCCGCACTTTCGGCAAGCTATCGCCGCCGCTGCGCAGCGAGGAGGATCGCCACGCGGTGGTCGCTGCGATTGCGGACGGCACGATCGATGTGATTTCGAGCGGGCATGACCCGCGCGGGCCGGAGGACAAGCGGCTGCCCTTCGCCGATGCCGAGCCGGGGATGGCGGGGGCGGAAACGCTGCTCTCAACCACGCTCACGCTGGTGCGCGACGGGGTGATCGACCTGGCGCGTGCATTCGATCTGCTCGCGGGGGCGCCCGCGCGCATTCTCGGCGTGGAGGCCGGGGCGATCCGTGCGGGCTACGAGGGCGATATCGCGCTCGTCGACCCGGAGAAGCCTTGGGTTGTCGACCGGCGCAAGATGGCCGCCACCGCCGACAATACGCCGTTCGATGGCCAACCGATGCAAGGCCGAGTCCTGGGCCTGTGGAAGGGCGGTGCCAGAGTGGACTAGCGCGCTGGAAAGCGCGCCCGCTTACCTGCTTGCGACACGGCTACGCGCGTCCAGCGTACCGGGCAGCGGCTTGCTTTCTTCCCACGCGATGCAGCCATAGCCCTTGGCCTTGACCGCCTCGCAGACCGAGCGTGCGCTTACCTCGGCGAGGTTGCCTGCCGACAGGCGATAGTAGATTTTGCCGTTGACCTTGGCGCGGGTAATTACCTGCTCACGGTCGGAAATCTGCGGGTAACGCTTCGAGAAGATCGCCCATCCGCGCTTGGCATCCGCCTCGCTCCCATAGCTGCCGAGCTGGACGAGATGCGACCCACCGGCGAGTTCGCTCGATGCACTGCGGGTTTCGCGGCCCGGCTGCGTCGCGGGCTTGGGCGTCGATACGGCGACCGCTGCCTTGGCCACCGGCGCGCTCTTTGCGGGCGCAGGCTGAGCCATCGGGGCACCCGCTGGCTGCGTGCGAGGGGTCTTGCCGGTGGCACCAAATGCGCTGTCGAAATTGGCGGGTGCCGAAGCGGCAATGCTGCGCGCGCCAAACGGCTGGTCGAGCGGCTTGAGTTCGCGGCTGGCAGTGTTGGCTGCGAGCAGGTCTACTGGCGGCAATTCGCCCGAGGACGTTGCTACGGCAGGCGCTTTCGCCGCCGCTTCGGCCATCAATGCCTCGGTGCTGTTCGCACCCAATGCGAGCTGTGCGGGCATCCCTGCGTCGGCCTGCGGTTGCACGCCGATCAGCGCGGCAACACGCGCGGTATAGTCTTCGGGCCGCGCAACGCTGGCCCATTGTGAGATACGTTCATCGAGTTCGGCCGGGGGCACGTCCTCTGCGGCGAGAATGCGCGCAGTCGCCCACTGTCCGCCCAGCGCGTGCGTATAGGCGAGGTTCTGCCGCACGGTGGCGGTGTTGTCGCCAGACCGCAGCGCGTTGGTCAGGATTTGCGCGCCCATCGCCGGGTTGCCCGCAAGCGCGTAGGCGAGACCGGCGTCGGCCGGGGACATGGCATCGCGCCACTGGTCCAGCGTCTCGATCGCCGCGCGGTTGTCGCCCACGCCGATCGAGGCGAGGATAAAGCCGAGCGCGGTGCGCGGGCTCACATCGCCCAGCGCCAGCGCGTCGTCGAACGCCTGCCGTGCCGAAGCGAACCGGCCCGCAGCGAGATAGGAATTGCCGAGCTCGGCCTTGGCGGCCGGGTCTTGCGGGGCGGCGAGGGCAGCCTGTTCGGCCAGCGCAACCGCCTTTTCCGTTTTGCCCGAAGTGCGCGCCTCGGTCGCATCGGATACGGACGCGGTGCGCGATCCCCCCGCGATACTGGCGCAGCCGGTCAGAGGCAGCGCAGCCAGTGCGGTGGCCATCAGCATGGACCGATAGATGTTCTGGCGGATCATCGAGTCATCCTTCCTTGTGGGGTCGCGATTTGGCGCGCGCGACGAGCGCGTCGAGTTCGGGTGTCTGGGCGAACATGGCGTCGACCGCGTCGGTCACGAGTGCTTGCGCGCTGCGTCCGGCAAGGGTGGATGCCATGCGAAGTTTGAGGTGGCGTTCCGCGTCGAGGCGCAGCGTGAAGGCGGTGCGCTTGCCCGTTGCATGGCTGTTGCCACTGCCCCCGGTGGGATTGGAAGCGGCCAGCCTGGGGCGGGGGAGGCGCGGGGCCTTCGTGTGGATTGGCGTCACCTTGGTGGCTGAAACATCCTCTGCCGAGGTGCTGGCCGCATGGCGATCGAGCTTTGCGAATTGCGTCTCGTCGCCCGAAGTCTCTTCGGCATCGTCGCTGGGTGCGGCCTCGGCGGTGTCTGCGTGATCGTCACCCAGATCGTTCCAGCCGAGATCTTCCAGCGCGCTCTCGGGCAGGCTTCCGGGGAAACCGGGGTCTTGCGAGACCGATCCCGCGATCGCGATCGACTGCCGCCGCATGGCGGGCTTTGCGCCGCCCTTGCGGGCGAGCAACGTGGGGGAGAGGGAGGCGAAGTTCATATCGCTCATGGCCCGGGTCGCCTTACTGCGCGATCCGGCGGCCGAAGCCACCCTGGCGCGGGGCATACTGTACGTGGGCCGGTGCACCCGGAACGGAGAAGACGGTGCGGCGGAAATTCTTTTCCAGCCGGTCGGCGACGTAGTTCCACAGCGCCACGACTTCTGCCGAGGAGCGGCAATTCTCGTCGATTTCCATCACCGTTCGCCCGTCGATCATCGAGGCGGCGAAATCGGTGCGGTGGTGCAATGTGACGGGGGCGACCGTGCCATGCTGGCTGAGCGCGACGGCGGCTTCGGAGGTGATCCGCGCCTTTGGCGTCGCGCCGTTGACCACGAAGACCAGCGGCTTGCCGGCGCGTTCGCACAGGTCGACTGTCGCGCCCACCGCACGCAGGTCGTGCGGGCTGGGCCGCGTCGGCACGACGATGAGCTCGGCGACCGAGATAACGGACTGGATGGCCATGGTAATCGCTGGAGGAGTGTCGATCACGGCAAGCTTGAAGCCCTGGCCGCGCAGCGTGTGCAGATCGTGGGCGAGGCGGGCGACGGTGGTTTGTGCGAAAGCTGGGTAATCCGCCTCGCGCTCGTTCCACCAATCGGCCAGCGAACCTTGCGGATCGATGTCGATCAGCACGACCGGGCCTGCGCCTGCGCGTTGGGCCTGAACCGATAGGTGGCCCGATAGCGTGGTCTTGCCCGATCCACCTTTCTGTGATGCCAATGCCAATACCCGCACCGGGTGTGTCCCCCAAAGATAAGCGTCACCGTCGATACATGCGTGGCCGTAGATGGCCCGATGCATCGCAATACTTTGCAGGATACCCTTTATTTTGAGTTAAACGGTCGCGTGCCGCCGCTGACCGGCGAGGGTCGCATTTGGTCAGAACCCGTCGCGAAACGGGGCGCGCGTTGCGCAATCCGTGGCGGCACGGGCACCGCGATGGTAATTGGGCGTTAACCAAACAGCATTAGCGCGAACCTGTAAGCTTGCGCTTGGCTAAGGATGGGAACCACTATGACCACGCGAAATGCGCGCACGAACAGTCTGAAAGCGATCGTCGCGGCGGGCCTGCTGGCCATGCCGGGAATGGCGCTCGCCGATGTCAACGCCGGGGTCGCCGCGTGGCAGCAGGGCGATTACGCCGCTGCCGTGGCCGAATGGCGTGACCCCGCCGCACAGGGCGATGCCGATGCGCAGTTCAACATGGGCCAGGCGTACCGGCTGGGGCGCGGGGTCGAACAGAATACCCGCCAGGCCGAAGTCTATTACGCGAAGGCGGCGGCGCAGGGCCATCTGAAGGCGGCCGACAATCTGGGCTTGCTGCTGTTCCAGGGCGGGCGCCAGCAAGAGGCGATGCCCTACGTTCTCGATGCCGCAAGCCGGGGCGATCCGCGCGCGCAATACCTGCTCGGTATCGCGCATTTCAACGGCGACCTCGTAGAGCGTGACTGGGTGCGCGCCTATGCTTTGCTGACCCTCGCCAACTCCGCAGGCCTGCCCCAGGCGGCCAGCGCGGTGCGCCAGATGGACGGATATATCCCGATGGAACAGCGTCAGCAGGCGCAGGTCCTCGCACCGCAACTGAAGCGCGAAGCCGATGCGCGCCGCACATCGCGCCTTGCCGCAGCCGATCTCGACACGAGCGCCACCATGCGGGCGGATTCGGAGAGCGATACTGGCACTTCCGCTGCGCCGACCGGGGCGCTGGCCACGAACCGCGCATCGCGTATTCCGCGTGAGGTTACCGAAACCCGGGTCGCGCCCTCGGTGGCTGCCGCGCAGTCTGCAATTGCCGAGGCGAGCCGGGTGACCGGCACCGAAAGCCCTGCCGATGCGGGGGCAAGTTTTGCAAGTCGTTCCACATCCGCGCCCGAGCCGGGCTGGGTCGAAGCGCAGCCGACCACCCCGCTGGTCATGCGGGTGCAACGCAAACCCGAAGCCCAGCCGGAAACACGCCCGGCTTCGCGTCCCGAGACTCGCCCTGCCGCGGCAGCTGCATCTACCTCGAGCGAGCCTCGCGCCGGGACGGGCGCATGGAAAGTGCAGCTCGGTGCATTCGCGGTCGACGGCAATGCCGAGAAGCTGTGGGCGCGCCTTTCCGGCAGGTCGGAACTGGCGGGAGCTTCGCGCATCATCAAGCCGTCCGGGCGGGTGAATGTGTTGCTGGCGGGCGGCTATGAAAGCCGGGCGGATGCGCAGAACGCCTGCAACGCGCTGAAGCGCAGCGGGCAGGATTGCCTCGTCACCCGCTAGGCGCTGCGCGCATAATGGTCCTGCGATTTATCGACGCCGGTTGACGGCCGGTCGAAGTCGTTTCCCCTGTTTTACCGGCGATGATAGGTTCGTCGTTCAGGGGGACATGCCAGATGACCGAATCAAATATCGCCGCGACGCCCGATCAGGCGGTTCGCGACACTCCGATCGAAGAGAGCGCGGGCCCGGTGCAGCCGAGCAGCAATGATCGCGTCCTCAGCCTCGATTTCATTCGCGGTATCGCGGTTCTGGGCATCCTGTTCGCCAATATCACGGCCTTCGGGCAACCCTATGTTGCGTATCTTTGGCCTCCGGCGATGTCGGGCGGGATGACCGAGGGCGATCAGGCGATCTGGCTGTTCCAGTTCGTGCTGGTCGACGGCAAGTTCCGCGGGTTGTTCACCATCCTGTTCGGTGCGGGCATCTACCTATTCATGGAACGCGCCTGGGCGCGCGGACAGGGCAAGGGGCTGCAGGCGCGCCGGCTGTTATTCCTGCTATGTTTCGGCCTCGTCCATTACTTCCTGATCTGGCGCGGCGATATCCTGACGCTGTACGCGGTATGGGGCCTCGTCGCCCTGCTGATGATCGGCTGGAAGGCGAAGACGCAACTGGTCGTCGGGCTGATCGCGACCACTTTGGGCGGCCTGCTGATGGCTGCGCTGATGGCATTTCAGTTCGCCGCCGCCGAGATACCGCAAGTCCGCGACAACATGCCGCCCGAGGCGCGCGAGCAGATCGAGAACGTCGAACCGAACACCCTGGCCAGCGCGAAGGAGGAAATCGCGCTCTACCAGGACGGCTCCTATGGCGAGATCGTGGAGAGCGCGGTCAAGAACGACTGGGGGCAGCTCCTGAGCGAGCTGCTGCTGGTCGGCCCGGTCGAAACGATCGGCCTGATCCTGATCGGCATGGGTCTGTATCGTATGGGGCTGTTCACCGGCGGCATATCAAGGCGCAAGCTGCTGATATGGGGCTGGATCGGGCTCATTGTGGGGCTCGTGACGTCCTTCCTCGCCGGGCAGATGGCCTATTCGGCGGGCTTCCCCTTCATGACCACGTTGTTCGTCTTCAACGGGCTGGGCCAATTGCCGCACCTGATGACCGTGCTCGGCGTGCTGTTCCTGCTCGCGCTCTGGGGGCCGAGCGCGGCCAAGGGCTGGCTCGGGCAGAGGTTCGTCGCTGCTGGCCGGATGGCATTCAGCAATTACCTCGGCACGTCGATCGTCATGATGTTCGTCTTCCACGGCTGGGCGGGGGGTCTGTTCGGCAAGCTGCACCGGCTGGAGCTGCTGGGCATCGTCGTCGCGATGTGGCTGGTGATGCTGCTGTGGTCGAAGGCGTGGCTCTCGGTGTTCCGCTTCGGACCGCTCGAATGGGTGTGGCGCTGCCTCACCTACGGAAAGCTGTTCCCGATCCGGCGGACGAGCACCGCAGGATGATCCGCACCGGGATTGCGACTGTCCTCGCTCTTGCGCTTGCCGGGTGCTCGCAATCTCCGGGCGGGGGCGACATTTCGGGTGTCTACACCGGGCGCCTGGAAAACGGGCGCCCTTATCGCCTCGAATTGAGCGATACGCTGGACTATCGCTTCTGTCGGCCGGACGATGCGCAGTGCGCCAATCCCGAGTTTGCCGGAAATTATGAGGTCGTGAAGCTGGGCGCGAGGCTGGTCATCCGTTTCGAACTGCTGTGCGTCGCCGCTGACGGCAATTGCAAAACCTACGAAGCCGATGCCGAACGCGGGAAAGCCGGGGCGGTCCGGCTTGCGTTCGAAAATGAGGACGGCGCGAGGTACGAGTTCGTAAAGCAGCCTTAAGTTGGGACTCCCATCTTATGGACGAGAAAATCGGCCGGGCGGCACTTGCATGTGAGAACAAGTCGCATTAACAATACTGCTGCGAATTACTCGCAGGAGTTAGTGCCCGCAATGTACGTCTGTATCTGCAATGCCATCCGCGAAACCGAGTTGCGTCGCGCGGCGCGGCACTGTGCGGGCGATGCAGAAGCGTGCTACGCAATGCTCGGCAAGAATCCGCAGTGCGGATCTTGCCTGTGCGATGCGGATGCGATCGTGTTCGAAGAGCAGGAAATGGGCTGCACCAGAGCAGCCGCCTAGACTGCTGGGCAGAACCATTCGCAACATCTACGCGCCAATGCGAGGCGCTCTCAAAATCCCGGAATTCCGCCGTTTTTTTTGGCTGAAGCCCTTGCGTCCCCGACCGATGGGCGCCTAAGTCACGTTTGATCGGCAGCGACAGGAGCACAGTGCCATGAAGGGCGACCCCAAGGTCATCGACTATCTCAACAAGGCGCTCACCAACGAGCTGACTGCGATCAATCAGTACTGGCTGCACTACCGCGTGCTGGCCGACTGGGGCGTTACCCGGCTGGCCGATTACGAGCGGCACGAATCGATCGACGAGATGAAGCACGCCGACTGGCTGGCCGAACGAATCCTATTCCTCAACGGGCTCCCCAACTTCCAGGCGATCCATAAGCTCAAGGTGGGGGAGACGGTCGAGGAAATCCTCAAGGCCGATCTCGCGATCGAGATGGAGGCGATCCCGCTGCTCAAGGAAGCGGCGGAGTATTGCCAGGAAGTCCGCGATTTTACCTCGGGCCAGCTATTCGAAAACATCCTCGCCAGCGAGGAAGAGCACGTCGATTTCCTCGAAACCCAGTTCGACATGATCGAACGGATGGGCCTGCAGAACTACGTGCAGCTGCAAAGCCGCCCGGCGGGTGAGGGCGAGACGGAGGCGGGCGCGGCCTAGGTCAGCCCTCGAGTTTGCGGCTGGTGGAGCCTCTGCTCGCCGGTCCCTTCGCGGCGATGGCGGTTTCCCTGAAGAACAGGCTAAGGCCGGTGATCAGCAGCGCCATCGTCGCGACCCAGAGCACGGCGATCACCGTGCCGATCTTCAGGCTGATATAGGCCGAAATGAAGAGCGCCGCGATCAGCACGCTGATCAGCCCCGCGGCGGCGGTGGAGAACATCACTGCGCGCTGCGCGATCGCGCGGCGGCGGGCGAGCCAGGCCAGTTCATCCTCGTAGGAATTCTGCGGCTTTTCCTCGGCCTGCAATTCCAGCCGCTCGATGCGGTTGGCGACCCAGGTCAGGCGCGACATCATCACGTTCATGATCGAACCGATGCCGACCAGCAGGAAGGCCGGGGCCAGGCTGAACTGCAGCATCTGCATCACGCCCGGCGTGCTGGATGTCATCTCGATGATGTCGAGCGCAGCCTGCGGGGCGTGTACCATCAGCAACCCTCCGCGTAGGGGTTTTTCGAGGCCTTGAGTACGACACGCACGGGCACCGCGCCGAAGCCCAGCTCGCGCCGGATGCCGTTGACCAGATAGCGCTCGTAGGATGTCGG
This sequence comes from Citromicrobium bathyomarinum, assembly GCF_038594485.1. Classification (GTDB taxonomy): domain Bacteria; phylum Pseudomonadota; class Alphaproteobacteria; order Sphingomonadales; family Sphingomonadaceae; genus Alteriqipengyuania; species Alteriqipengyuania bathyomarina_A. Next base: position 131,389 of record NZ_JBCFZG010000001.1, read on the forward strand.
AAGCATGTCCAGCCGCGATCCGAACACCACGAAGCGCGGCGGGCGCGTGCCGGCCTGTGTGATATAGCGCAGCTTGATCCGCTTGCCGCCGGGCGCGGGAGGCGGGTTGGCCTCCAGCGCGTCGTCGAACCAGCGGTTGAGCGCCGAGGTGGAGACCCGTTTGCTCCAGGTCTCGCGCAATTCGAAAGCGGCGGCGATCATCTGGTCGAGACCCTTGCCGGTCTTTGCGCTGACCGCGATCACCGGCAGGCCGCGCACCTGCGCAAGTCCTTCGTCGAGCGCGAACTTGATGCCATTGAACAGCTTGCTCGGTTCCGCCGCGACGTCCCACTTGTTGATCGCAATCATCAGCGCGCGCCCTTCCTCGATCGCGAGGCTGGCGATTTTGAGGTCCTGATGCTCGAGGCCTTTGGTCGCATCGAGCAGCAGCACCACGACTTCGGCGAAATCCACCGCGCGGCGGGCATCGGCGACGGAGAGCTTTTCCAGCTTTTCGACGACATTGCGCTTCTTGCGCATCCCTGCGGTGTCGATCAGCCGAATCTCGCGCGTTTCCCCGCTCTGCGGATCGGGCCATTGCCAGTCGATGGCGATGGAATCGCGGGTGATCCCGGCTTCGGGGCCGGTCAGCAGGCGGTCTTCGCCCAGCAAGCGGTTGATGAGGGTCGATTTGCCCGCGTTGGGACGACCGACGATGGCGAGCTTGAGCGGCCCGGTAGGCACGCCGTTTTCGTCTTCCTCGTCCTCGTCCAGCGCGACCAGGGCCTCTGCCGCTTCGGATTTCTCACCAATGATCGGCCAAAGCGCTTCGAACAGGTCGGCGGTGCCTTCGCCATGCTCGGCCGAAATGCCCAGCGGCTCGCCCAGGCCCAGCGAAAAAGCCTCGAGAATTCCCGAATCGCCGCTGCGGCCTTCGGCTTTGTTCGCGACCACGATCACCGGGACATCGGCAGTGCGCAGCCAATTGCCGATTTCGTTATCGAGTGGGGTCAGCCCGGCACGCGCATCGATCACGAACAAGACCGCGTCCGCATCGGATATGCTCACTTCGGTTTGTGCGCGCATGCGACCGGGCAGGGTGCTCGGGTCCTCGTCTTCCCAGCCCGCCGTATCGACGATGGTGAATTTCATACCCGCCAACTCGACGTCGCCGAAGCGGCGGTCGCGCGTGACCCCTGGCTGATCGTCGACCAGCGCGAGCTTCTTGCCCACCAGCCTGTTGAACAGTGTGGATTTGCCCACGTTGGGGCGGCCGATGATGATGACGCGTGGGAGCATAAGTCCTGCGCAAGTGGCGCTTCGGCATCCGCTTGGCAAGCTCCGCGCGTATCTGGCCCCGTACCGGGCACACAGGGGTAAATGCGCCGTTAACCAGAGTTGCAAGGGCGATCGAAAGAGGAAGCGGCAAATACTTGCCGCATGAACAGCTCCCCCCATACGTCCGCCTTCGCTATCGCGGTTGCTGCGGCAAGTCTTTCATTTCCTGTGGGTTTGTCCGCCCAGGCGCAGACGTATTCGCCGCAGGAAGCGGCAACGTCCGGCAAGGAGCTGCCGCCTTACCTACAATGTGTGCCGTATGCACGCGAGTTGACGGGCATCGACATTTACGGCGATGCGCTGACCTGGTGGGAACAGGCTGCCGGTCGTTACGAGCGGGGCCGGAAGCCTCGCGTCGGCGCGGTCATGGCGTTCGTTCCCAACGACAAGATGCGCCTCGGCCACGTTGCGGCAGTGTCGCGGGTAATCGATTCGCGCACCGTCCTGCTCGACCATGCCAACTGGTCGCCGATCAACGGAACACGAGGCCAGATCGAGCGGGGGGTGAAGGCGGTCGACGTTTCGCCGGCCAACGACTGGAGCGAAGTGCGCGTATGGTATGACCCGCTACAAGCGCTCGGCACGACCCGATGGCCGGTGCAAGGATTCATCTATCCAGACGGCAAGGCGAAACCGCGACCGCAGCAGCGCCTGGCGCAGGCTGCCCCTGTGCCTGTCCGCCCGCAGCCGACGCGTTCGCAGCCATCGCGAAGCTTCCTTGCCGCGTTCGAGGCAACACCGACCCCGCGGCAGGCAGGCGCTTTGCTTGCGACGCCGCCCAGAACGACGCGCCAGCAAGTCAGCTATGCGTCGGCACCGCCTCTGTCACCGCCTCCGCGCAGCACCGGCACGAGCGCACGAAGGGGCTCCGGCGATGTCGCGGCACGCGCGGTCGCCCTTTACGACTGAGGTGTAAGACGGAAAGGGGAAGGGCTGTAGGCCTCAGCTGTCGAGCTTGGCGACCGGGGCGTCCTCGCCCAGATCTTCGAACCACGCCTCGACCGGGCCTTTCAACTTGAGCGTCAGTGGCTGGCCCTTGCGGTCCATTGTCCGCCCGGCCTGTACGCGCACCCAACCTTCGGGGATCGAGTATTCCTCGATATCGGTGCGCTGGCGACCCTTGAATCGAATACCCACGCCGCGCTGGAGCACGTCCTGATCGAAGTGCGGGCTGCGCGGATTGACCGAAAGCTGCATTGGTGGAAGTTCGGCGGCTGCGCTGCCGGCCGCTTCGGGCGTGTCTTCGGGCGGGTTTGCGGGGGTTTCGTCGCTCATGACGCTGGCCGATAGCCACCCGGGTCCTGCCTGACAATACGGCTCAAGCGGCGGAACTGGTCAATCGGGTGCCAGGCTCGACCTATAAAGGGAAAAGCGACGGGATTTCGCAGAGCGCACGCCTGCATCGCACAACTCGCGATCGATCTCGCTCGTCCACGAACTGCGCTCGAGCAGCGGATTGCCGCCCGGGCCGTCCTTCTCCAGCTCTTTCGAAGACAGCCGCCCGTTGGCCGGATTGACCGGCGGAGCGAGCAGTTTGCCGAGCATGGTAGCTCTCTTTTTCATGGTCGACCCATCCAAGTTTGACATCTGCGTTACAGTTGATCCCTAAATTGTAACGAAACCGTCATAATACGGTTCCGGGCTATGTGTCCAGCCGGGGGTTGGCGGAGTGCTTGCCCTTTCGTGCGAGAGGCTCTAGACGCGCCGGTCTGTCGTGGATGGCATCCGCCATGCGCGCGACCTCGTTCGGATTGCGGGCGTGGCGGAACTGGTAGACGCGCTTGGTTTAGGTCCAAGTATCGCAAGATGTGGGGGTTCGAGTCCCTTCGCCCGCACCAGGCTCTCGCTACACATCGCAGTCTCTCACCACTGTCGGAAAGCACGTAAAGACCACAGCATGCAGATCACCGAGACCACCAACGAAGGCCTCAAGCGCGCCTATCGCATCACGATCCCCGCGAGCGAGATCGACGACAAGATCAAGGCCGAGGTGAAGCGCATTGCGCCGCAGGTCCGCATGCCGGGGTTCCGCCCGGGCAAGGTGCCGGCCAACCTCGTGCGCAAGATGCACGGCGAACAGCTGCACGCGCAGGTGATCAACGATACGGTCCAGTCCTCGGTCGACGAATTGATCAAGGACAAGGAACTGCGCCCGGCGATGCAGCCCGCCATCTCGCTCGGCGACGAGTACGAAGAAGGCAAGGATGCTGAAATCGACGTCACGCTCGAAGTGCTGCCGAAGATCGACGCGCCCGACATCGACGGGATCACGCTCGAACGCCTGACCGTCCCCGTGGCCGATAGCGAGATCGACGAAACGCTGCAGCGGATCGCCGACCAGAACAAGACCTACAAGGATGCGCCCAAGACCAAGAAGGCGGCTGAAGGCGATCAGGTCATCATCGATTTCGTGGGCTCGATCGACGGCACCGAGTTCGCTGGCGGCAAGGCGGAAGACGCGCCGCTGGTGATCGGTTCGGGTACCTTCATCCCCGGCTTCGAAGATCAGCTGAAGGGCGTGAAGGCGGGCGACGAGAAGACCGTGAAGGTCACGTTCCCCAACGACTACCAGGCCGAAGATCTGAAGGGTCAGGACGCCGAGTTCGCTGTCACCGTGAAGGCGGTCAAGACGCCTGCCGATTCGAAGATCGACGATGATTTCGCCAAGACGCTGGGGCTGGAAAGTGCCGACAAGCTTCGCGAACTGGTCAAGGCGCAGATGGAGCAGGAAACTGCCGGTCTGACCCGCACCCAGATGAAGCGCCAGCTGCTCGACACGCTGGCCGCGGGCCATGACTTCCCCGTGCCCGAGCGGATGGTCGACGCCGAGTTCGAACAGATCTGGGCGCAACTGACTCAGGAAGCCTCGCGTGAGGACGATCCCGAAGCCGCGATGAAGGAAATCGAAGCGGAGCGCGACGATTATCGCAGCATCGCCGAACGGCGCGTGCGTCTGGGCCTGCTGCTGTCCGAGATCGGGCAGGCGAACAACGTCCAGATCACGAATCAGGAAATGTCGATGCTGATGCAGCAGGCTGCGCAGCAATACCGGGCCGAAGACCGCGAGCGGTTCATGCAGTTCATCCAGAACGATCCCATGGCCGCCGCCCAGCTTCGTGCCCCGCTGTATGAAGACAAGGTGGTCGACTTCCTGTTCGACAAGGCCGAGATCACCGACCGCGAAGTGACCCGCGAAGAGCTGGAAGCCGCGATCGAGGCAGAGGAAAGCACCGAAGCGGAAGCGGCCAAGGCGAAGAAGGCCCCTGCCAAGAAGGCTCCGGCAAAGAAGGCTGCCGCTAAGAAGGACGACGCCAAGGCGGACGACAAGCCTGCCGCGAAGAAGCCCGCAGCGAAGAAGGCGCCCGCCAAGAAGGCAGCGGAGAAGGCTGACACGAAGGCCGACGCCAAGCCTGCGGCCAAGAAGGCACCGGCGAAGAAGCCCGCCGCAAAGAAGGCTGCGAGCGAAACCGCCAAGGAACCGGCTGCGAAGAAGGCTCCGGCGAAAAAGCCTGCGGCGAAGAAGCCTGCTGCCAAGAAGGCTCCCGCCAAGAAGTAAGGCAACCCGCGCGTGGATGACGGCGAGCACGGGTTCGCCACCAGCGGGAAACGTGGGCAGGCAGGCGCCAGTGTGCGCCTGCTGCTTGCGTTTGCGCTAATTGCCCTTCCTTATCAGGCTTCCGTGGGCCTTCAGGAGCGGTTCGCGCCCGAGAGTCCCGTAGGTCCAGCTCTGATGCTGGTTGCGCTGCTTGCGTGCCTGCCCGCCGCATGGCTCATTCGCGGCCGCCCTTATCCAGCCTACGGTCTCGCGATGCGGCGCGGATGGTGGCAGTTGTTACTCGCAGGCCTTTGCGTCGCGCTCCTTGCCAAACTGGGCAGCGTCGCGGGGGGAGTGTGGCTCGGCCGCGCCACGACGACCGCTCCGACAGCGTTTCCCGGCGTGGCCGGCTTGGCGGCACTGATGGCGATCACTTTTATTCCCTCTATCGTCGAGGACATCATGACGCGGGGCATTCCGCTCGCCTCGCGGCTGCATCAGTCGCGGCTCGTTCGCTTCGCGGCCATCAGCGCATTGATTTACACTGCCAATCACCTCTGGCGGTTCGACTGGGGCGTAACCGAGCAGGTGCGCCTGATGTGCATGGGTCTTGCCTACGCCGCGGCGTGCTGGCGCTGGCGCAGCCTGTGGGCGGCGGTAGGTCTCCATTGGGGCTGGAACCTCGCCAATGCTCTCGCAGGGGCTGTCTGGCCCGTGGAATGGGTCGACGAGACCGCCATGCGCCTTGCTGCGGCGCTGGTGCATCTCGCCATCTTTGCAGCGATCGCGCTGTTGCCGGGCCGCAATCGCGAGGCTGTTTCGGACTGACTATTCCGCCGGGTGGCCGGACTGTTCCATCCACCGCTTGAAGTCGGGCGTGGGGATCGCCGCAGTGCGTGCCCGTTCGTATGCTGCGCCAGCTTTCAGCACGTCCCAGTCCTGCCACTTCGCGCCGATGATGGAGAGGCCGATCGGCAAATCCTCGACTCCGCCCATCGGCACGGTCAGATGCGGATAGCCCGCAATGGCCGCCGGGCTGCCGAAGCCGATGCTGCCGTTGTAATTGTCGCCGTTGACGAGGTCGGTTGTCCACGCCGGGCCCATCGTCGGCGCGACGAGGAATTGCACGCCGTTCTTTGCAAGCAGCATGTCGATCCCGCGTTCGCCCGCCAGATGCACCGCGTTCTCCCGCGCGGCTTCGTAGGCGGCGCGATCGGTGGTCTGTTCGGCCAGCTCGAAGATGCCCTGACCGAACCAGCGCAGTTCCGAATAGGAGTGCCGTTCGTTGAAGGCGATCAGATCGGCCAGGCTGCGCGGGGTCATCTGCTCGCGCCCCGTTACCGGCGGGATCGATCGCAGGTATTTGCCCATTTCCTCGCGCAGTTCGAACAGCAGCACGGTGAAGCTGTCGCGATCCATCTCCTCGTTCGGTTCGAACTCGATTTCGACCAGCTCTGCGCCCGCCGCTTTAAGATCGGCGAGGGCGGCATCGAAGAGTTCGGCCACATCGTCGCGGTCGCCCACCTGCTTGCGCATCACCCCGATCCGCACGCCAACGAGCGAGGCATTTTCCAGCCCCTCGGTAAAGTCGCGGGTGTGGGTGTCGGCCTCGGCGGTGGCATCGTCAGCCGGATCGCTGCCCGCAATTGCGGTGAGCAGCATTGCCGCATCCTTGACGGTGCGCGTCATCGGCCCCGCGGTGTCCTGCGTGCTGGAAATCGGCACGACATGCGTGCGACTGACCAGACCGACAGTGGGCTTGAACCCGACGATGCCGTTGATCGATGCGGGGCAGGTGATCGATCCGTTGGTCTCGGTACCGATCGCCGCCCACGCGAACCCGGCGGCAACCGCCGCGCCGCTGCCCGAGGACGAACCGCAGGTGTTGCGGTCGATCGCGTGCGGATTGCGGGTGAGCCCACCCACCGCGCTCCACCCGCTGGTCGATCTGAAATCGCGGATATTGGCCCATTCGGAAAGGTTGGTCTTGCCCAGCACCACGCCGCCCGCGTCGCGCAGGTTGGCGATCAGCGGCGCATCGCGGCGGGTCATGTTGCCTGCCAGAGCGAGGCTGCCCGCAGTGGTCGGCATCTCGCGGGTTTCGATATTGTCCTTCACCAGGACCGTGCGGCCCATCAGCGGCAGGCCCGCCTGCTGCGCTGCGAGCGCCTCTGCCGGGGCATCGGGATTGATCGCGATCACCGCGTTCAGCGTCGGCCCGGCGTCGTCGAGCTTCGCAATCCGCTGGAGCTGCCAACTGGCCGTTGCTCCGGCGTCTGCGGCGGTATCGACGATCGTCTCGTCGTCCTCCATCGACGTCTGGGCAAAGGCGGGCGAGGCGGCGGCAAGGCCGAGCGCAAGGACGGCGATCGAGGAGAATGTTGTCATGGGGCGCGAACCTGCGTCAGGTCCGCGCCCCCGTCAATTGCCCGAAAGCCCGTCGTGGGTTCCGGCCGGGCGTCAGAACTTGCCGCTGACCGACAGACGGATGATTTGCGAGACTTCAGCCTCCATCTCCTCGCGGAACAGCAGCGGCGATCGATCGCGCAGGTCGGTGTAGACGTAGCGCTCGCCAAACGCGTGTCCGCCGCCGGTCGGGTTCAGCACGTTGAGGTTCACGGTCAGGCCCAGCACGTCCTTGTTCTCGACGAAGAAGAACTGATAGACCGGGCCTTCCCAGTTACGCCCGGTCTCGTAGAGCCGCACGTAACGCTCGTTGGCGTTGATATCGATGCCCGTGCCGATCGCCCAGTTGCTGTTCGGAATATCCCAGCGCAGCGTGGTTTCGTTGCTGTACCAGGTGTGGCCGCTGAACGGGCGATCCTCGCCCGTCAGCGGGTCTTTCAGCGACGTTGCCTCGTAGGCGTTGCTAGTGGTCAGCTTGGCACCCTTCCACCCCAGCGGATCGAAATTGATCGTCGCGTTGAGGCTCAGGCCCAGCAGGCGTGCCGTGCCGTCGATATTGCCGGGCGATTCCCCGCCGGGGACCGGCACGATATCGATGTAATCCTCGATCAGGCGGGCATAGGCCCCCACCGTTGCCGAACCCCATGGGCCGAGGTTCTTCTTGACCTCCAGATCGGCTTCCCACGCCTGTTGCGGCACCAGCTTGATGTTGCCCGCGTTGTTGTTGTTATCGTCGAGGTCGACGGTGGCGAGGAACTGCCCGAAGGACAGCTGGCCGACGGTACGCGCCAGCTTGAGCGAGACGTCGAGCCCAGGCTTGACCGACCAGGCGAGGTTGGCCGAACCCTTTGGGCGCCAGAATTCCCGCGTCACACCGCCCGTGCCCGTCTGCGAGAGGCGGGAGAATTCCGCGCCGCCTCCGAATTGCAGCGTCAGTCCCTCGGCCAGCGTGCGATTGTGCGTCAGGATCATCTCGTAACGATCCTCGGTCACGCCGCCCGATCCGCCGGGGAAGGGGACCCGATCGAACACCCGTTCCTCAGGCGGAATGTCGGAGTTTCCACTGGCCGGGGGCACCAGCACCCCCACTTCGGCATCCCGGTCCAGCCGGTTGAAGGCCGCTTCCGCGTCCAGTTCCCAGTTGCCGCCGAGCATGTCCCACCGGTATTCGGCGCGGCCGATGCGTTCGCCGTACTTGCTGTCGGTGTAAAACAGGCTCCCCTCGTCGGGGCGACCGTCTTCATAGATCGCGACCGAGGTGGCAGGCCCGTCGCTCTGCTCGAAGCGTTCGATCCCGATAAGCTTCAGCCTGCCGGGGCCGAATGCGAAGTCGACATCGGCGTTGATGTTGTAATCGTATCCCTCGTCGCGATTGAGGAAGTCCCTGAAGTAGGGGACGTCGCCCACCGGGGTGCGCCATTCGTAATTGTAGTTCTTGCTGTAGTTCTGGCCCTAATCCGCATTGATCGTGGCGACCATGCTGCCCGGGCCATTCCACTTCAGGCCACCGCGCACGCGCGGGTATTCGCCGACATTCTTGATGAGGATCCGCCGCGTTTCGAGCAGGTTGTCGTCGGCATCGTAGATTCGCACGCCCGGTCTACCGCCTGCGCCGCCGCGATTGCTGCCGAGCTGGAATGCGCCGTTCCATTCGATATTGCCGCTCGCCCCGCTCAGCGAAACCTCGCCGCTGCCCCAGCTGGGGGCGGCGTATTCGGGGCGAACTCGCAGGTTATAGCGGAAATTTCCGCTGATGGCGCCGGTCTCGATGATGACGTTGGCGACCTGGCCGGAAAGGCCGGGAATACCGAAAGATGCACCGTCGACGATCTCGATACGCTGCACGCGCGCTGCCGAGGTGCGCGACAACCGGTCGACCGCGCTGTCGGACTTGCTGGCGATCCGCTCCCCGTTGATCAGCACATTCTCGGATGCCTGACCAAGGCCACGCCCCTGATTCTGCTGGCTGATCTGGAACCCGGGCACCTGCTCCAGCATGTCGAGCGCGGTGTTCGGCTTGAAGCGTGCAAAATCCTCCGGCGTATAGACATGCTCGTCGCTGCCGTCGGGCTCGATGACCACCGTCCCGCCCGGCGGTGGGGCATCGCCGCTCGCGTCCTGCGCGTAGGCAATGTGAGATGTGGATGCCGCCAGCAGAGCTGCGAGGCTGGCGCGCGCCAAAATGCGACCGGATGTACGAATGATCTGTCTCCCTCAACGCCCCCGTTGACGACAGGAGTGGGGGAGGGAGCTTTTCGTTTACAGTCGTAGTCGACAAAACGACATATCGATCCGACTAGCGACAAGTCGCGTTGTAGGCTGCAACCTAACCATGGATCAGCGTTGCGATCGGCCCGCCCAACGGACGCTCAGGCGCGCTGTACGAACGGCGCGCCCCTTAGCTCGCTCAGCCGAAGGTGACGTCCTTGGCGCTGTCGATCACCGTGCCGAGGATGCCGTATTCCTTGGCTTCCTGGGTGTTCATCCAGAAATCGCGGTCAATGTCCTTCAGCACCTTTTCGAAGGGCTGGCCGGTCGCATCGGCGATCTTGTGCGCGATGCGTTCGCGCATCTTCACGATTTCCTTTGCCTGGATCGCGATGTCGCTGGCCATGCCGCGCGCGCCGCCGGAGGGCTGGTGGATCAGGAAGCGCGTGTTGGGCAGGCAGAAGCGGCGCTCCGCCGGAACGCTCAGGAAGATGTGCGTCGCGATGCTGGCAACCCAGCCAGTGCCGATCATGGCGACGGGCGACGCGATGAAGCTGATGAGATCGTGGATCGTATCGCCCGATTCGACGTGGCCGCCGGGCGAGTTGACGATCACGCGGATCGGTTCGTGGCTGACATGGTCGAGGTAGAGCAGCTGCATCGAAATGCGCTCTGCCATCTTCTGGTCGACACCGCCGAAGATCAGCACGGTGCGCGCGTCGAGAAACTTGTTCATCATCGCCGCGCCGGCATTGGAGATGTCCTTGTCCTTCTCCTCTTCGTCGTCTGCGCGGAAAGGAAGGGGGTTGCTGGGCATCGGCATAATCGGGCTCCTTCGGCGCATCGCCTTTACAATTTGGGCATCGCGCATGTTGTTGCGGCACAACTGGCGCGCGCGGGCTTTCCATTCAAGCCTTGATGATGAAAGGGTGAGCACAGATATAGGCGCCGACGAGAGATAAGGACCCTCCATGCAATTCGACGAATCCGGCTACTTCCGCGATCCTGCAACCGGTGCCCTGGTGCCCGTGGTGGTCGAACAGACCAGCCGTGGCGAACGCAGCTTCGATATTTTCAGCCGCCTGCTGCGCGAACGCATCGTTTTTCTGACCGGGCCCGTGGAAGACGGCATGGCCAGCCTGGCGGTGGCGCAGCTGCTGTTCCTTGAAAGTGAAAACCCTTCCAAGCCGATCAGCATGTACATCAACTCGCCCGGCGGGGTGGTGACGGCCGGCATGGCGATCCACGATACGATGCAGTACATCCAGCCGCGCATTTCCACGGTCTGCGTGGGCCAGGCGGCGTCGATGGGCAGCTTCCTGCTGGCGGCGGGCGAGCCGGGCATGCGGATCGCGCTGCCCAACGCGCGCATCATGATCCACCAGCCTTCGGGCGGCGCGCAGGGCATGGCCTCGGACATCGAGATCCAGGCGCGTGAAATCCTGCGGATTCGCAAGAACATGAACGATCTTTATGCCAAATACACCGGCCAGCCGCTGGAGAAGATCGAGGAAGCGATGGATCGCGACACATTCCTCGACGCGCAGGAAGCGATGAAGTTCGGGATCGTCGACAAGGTGTTCGAATCCCGCCCCCAAAGCGACGGATCGGGCGATTCGACCGGCGAGGCCGAAGGTTCGGGCGGCGCGCCGTCCTGACCAGCACATTCATTCGCGTGGCGTGTTCGCCACAGGTAACTGATATTCCGGGCGCAAATCCGCCTGCGGAACAATGCGGAGGCGATTTTCAGGCCTTCGCAAGCATCTTCATGCATGATCGCCACTGGTTGCATTGGCGTGCACGAAAGTTACATTCGATAGGTTCCCCGCCGCTGCGGGGATTCGAGGACTACAGGATATGAGCAAATTGAGCGGAACGGATAGCAAGAGCACGCTGTATTGCAGCTTCTGCGGCAAGTCGCAGCACGAAGTGCGCAAGCTGATCGCCGGGCCGACCGTCTTCATCTGCGACGAGTGTGTCGAGCTGTGCAACGACATCATTCGCGAAGAAACCAAGGCGGGCCTGACGGGGCGCAAGGAAGGCGAAGTGCCTTCGCCGTCCGAGATCTGCGCCACGCTCAACGATTACGTCATCGGGCAGGACCGCGCGAAGCGCGTGCTCTCGGTCGCGGTGCACAACCACTACAAGCGGCTGAAGCATGCGGGCAAGCAGGGCGACGTCGAACTGGCGAAGTCCAACATCCTGCTGGTCGGGCCGACCGGTTCGGGCAAGACGCTGCTCGCGCAGACGCTCGCGCGCACGTTCGACGTGCCGTTCACCATGGCCGATGCGACCACGCTGACCGAAGCGGGCTACGTGGGTGAGGATGTGGAGAACATCATCCTCAAGCTGCTCCAGTCGTCCGACTACAATGTCGAGAAGGCGCAGCACGGGATCGTCTATATCGACGAGATCGACAAGATTACGCGCAAGGCGGAAAACCCCTCGATCACCCGCGACGTGTCGGGCGAAGGCGTGCAGCAGGCGCTGCTCAAGCTGATGGAAGGCACCACGGCCAGCGTGCCCCCGCAGGGCGGGCGCAAGCATCCGCAGCAGGAATTCCTGCAGGTGGATACGACCAACATCCTGTTCATCTGCGGCGGCGCCTTTGCCGGCCTCGACAAGATCATTGCCGACCGCCTGCAGAAGCGCAGCATCGGTTTCGGCGCGCACGTCGCCGATCCGGACAAGCGCCGCATCGGTGAACTGCTCGAAAAGAGCGAGCCGGAAGATCTGCTGAAGTTCGGCCTGATCCCCGAATTCGTCGGCCGCCTGCCGGTGATCGCGACGCTCAACGACCTCGATGTCGATGCGCTGGTCACGATCCTGCAGGAACCGAAGAACGCGCTGATCAAGCAATACGCCAAACTGTTCGACCTGGAAGGCGTGGAGCTGACCTTCACCGACGATGCGCTCAAGGCGATCGCCGAGCGCGCGATCGAGCGCAAGACGGGTGCCCGCGGCCTGCGGTCGATCGTGGAGGGCCTGCTGCTCGACACGATGTACGACCTGCCCGACCTTGAAGGCTGTAACGAAGTCGTGATCGACAAGGACGTAGTCGAAGGCCGCAAGGAACCGATCCGGGTGTTCGACGGCGAGGGCAAGCGCACCGCGTCGGACGCCGCCTGATCTGAGCAGGATTGCAAGAGAGGAGCGGCGCGGCGGCCCAGCCCCGCGCCGCTTTTCGTATCCGGGAGGCTGGTGCGGACTGAGAGCTTTTTCTATTCGCGCGGCTGCATTACCGTCGGCACGATGAATGGCCGCCATCCTCCTTGCACGCGGGTCCTCCCGCGCGCGGTACAGAGGTCCGCATGAAACGGCTCTGTCTCGCGACGGTGACGACCGACAATTATCTGGTCGGCACGCTCGTCACGCTCCACTCGTTCTTCGCGACCAACCCATGGTTCGATGGCGAAGTGGTGCTGATAACCAAGGGCCTGAACGCATCGAGCAAGGCGCATATCGAAGCCGTCGTCCCGCAGGCCCGCTATCATGCACCGTCGCACGACCTTAATGCGCGTCTCGACATGCTCTATGCCAGCGATCCTAAGATGGTCCGCAAGCGGCCCCGCTTCCATGCGATCGAGGCGTTCCGGCTGGAGGGTTACGAGCGGGTTCTGTTCATCGACAGCGACCTGCTCTTTCGCGGGTCGATCGAAGGGCTCCTGTCGCACGAGGGACAGCTCGTCGCGTGCGGGGATGGAGCCTTTTACAAGGGCAAGCGGCGCAGCTGGATGCCGGCAACGAAAACCATTTCGACATTCAATTCAGGCGTGATCTCGATTGCTGGATCGCTGATCGAGGAAGGCCATTACCGGGGGCTGCTGGACCTGATCGAATACGACGACCCGGATGTGCCGATCATGCATCTGACCGACCAGCTGGTCCTGAACATCCACTTTGCTGGGAAAGCGAGCATGGCAGTGCCCCAGTACAATTACCTGTTCGTGCACGAGCACGCGATCCGCGAGGCGACCGGATTGTCCCCCGCAGACGCGCGCGTGCTGCACTTCAACGGACGTCACAAGCCGTGGGACGGCAATCAGGTGCTGCTGAACGGTGTGCGGCAGCCTGCGTTCACGAGGGCCTGCATCCAATGGTACGAGGCGCTCGAGGCCTGCCTTGCAGACCTCCACTTGCAAAAGGTCGGGGCACTCCGCGATCCCGCGGACTGAAGCCAAGCCAGGCCAGCCGTCACCCTTCCAGTCGCAGACCGCAGGGCACAATAAACCCCGCCCGGCGAGGGGACTCACCGAGCGGGGCCCTGGCGCGGCACCGGGCTGGGTTACCGGGGTGGAGACGCCGGTGCCGCTAGGGGAACTGCGATCAGCCCGGCATCGAAACCGTATCGGTTACGTGGATGACGCCATTCGACTGGAAGACATCGGCCTGCGTTACCGTGGCCATGCCGCCCTTTTCATCGACGAGTACGACGTTGCCGCCCATCATCTTGGCAGTCAGCGTACCGCCTTCCACTGTGGTCAGCTTGGCCATCCCGCCGCCCTGCTTGATCTTCATCATCAGGTCTTCGGCGGAAACGCGGCCGGGGACCACGTGATAGGTGAGGATCTTGGTCAGCGTCGCCTTGTTCTCAGGCTTCAGCAGCGTGTCGACCGTGCCTGCGGGCAGCTTGGCAAAGGCGGCATTGGTCGGCGCGAAGACGGTGAAGGGGCCCGGGCCTGACAGCGTATCGACCAGACCGGCGGCCTTCACGGCGGCGACCAGCGTGGTGTGATCTTTCGAATTGACTGCATTCTCGATGATATTGCGCGTCGGGTACATCGCCGCGCCGCCGACCATCACGGTGCTGTCGGCGCTGGCCATCGCGCCATCATCCATGCCGTACGTGGCGCAGCCTCCCAGCAGGGCAGCGCTTGCAGCCAGTATGAGCGCGGCTTGTGTCTTCTTGGCGAACATCGTCGATCTCCTCTTTCAACAGGTCTCTGTCCCGTCGGTGAGGAGTTACGGAGCGCGCCGCGCCGTGGATGCAGCGCGACGCGGAATCTTTTTTCAGGCTCAGGTCTTCTGCAGCGTCCCTTCGGCCACCACCGGGCCGGGCGCGGACTTGTCGGGTGCGCCGCCGAGCGGTTCACGGCTGAGCAGGATCTGCGCCCCATCGCGCATCGATTGCGCCAGCCCTGCGTCAAGGTGCACACGTTTCTGCGTTCCCGGAGCGACAACGCCCAGCGACTGCACCTGTGCGCCTTCGCCTGGTGGCACCAGCCACAGCTCGTGATCGTGGACACCGTCGGTGGTCAGTCCATCCGCAGCCACCAGCATATCGTCGCGATCGGGCAGGAAGGTAACGCCGATGCGAAGAGGGGTGTCGGCAATCGGGATCGAAGCGACCAGCGGCGGCGCATCCGAAGCCGGTGCAGGCCGATCGTCGACCGTGTTCGCGATCGGCACGAAGAGCAGTGCGAGCGCGGCGACAGCAGCGACGGCGCTGCCTGCTGCAATCCGCTGCCACAGCGTCACCCGGCGTTGGAGGATGACCACAGGGCTATCCTCCCCGGCTGTCTGCTCGAACTCGCTTGCAATCCGCTCCCACACCTCGGGCGAGGGTGCGGCGTCTGCGACATCATCGAGCAGCGGCATCAGTTGCTGTTCCCACCGGGCAACCAGCCCGGCAAAGGCAGGCTCGTTCGCCATGCGTCCGCGCGTGGCGAGCAGTTCTTCGCCTTCGAGCAGGCCCATCGCGTACTCGGCGGCGAGGCGTTCGTCGCCTTCCAGCTCGGGGCCGGTCATTTCGGGGCCGTTGTGGTCATCGGCGCTCATTCGCCGCGCTCCATGCATTCGCGCAGGCGCGCCAGCCCGCGCCTGATCCAGCTCTTCATCGTGCCAAGGGGCACATCGCTGCGTTCCGCCAGCTCGGCATAGGTATACCCGTCGAGGAAGGCGGTGCGGATCGCGCTGCGCTGCGGTTCGTCGAGGTGATCGAGGCAGGTGTGGACCCGTGCCGTCCGCTCCGCGTCGATCAGCATCGCGTCGGCGGCGGGATCGCCATCGGGCAGCTCCTTCGCCGCCTCGACCGGAACCGCGCCGCGCCGCACCTTGCCCGTGCGCAGGCGATCGACCGCGCGGTTGCGCGCGAAGGTCGCCAGCCACGCAATCGGGCTGGCGCGCTTGGCGTCGTAGCGGGCGGCGTTGCGCCAGAGAGTGATGTAAACGTCCTGCAAGGCGTCTTCGGCTTCTTTCCTGTCGTGCAAGATACGCAGGCAAATGCCGAAAAGCTTCACATTGGTGAGCCGATAGACGACTTCCAGCGCTGCCCGATCACCGCCGGCCAGCCGCTCCATCGCCGCTATCAGGCGGTTTCTGGCGTCGGGGCTCGATTCCTGCATTCGATTAACATCCAGCCTTGCAATCGCGTGTGCGCTCTATCTGCAGGGTGGTGTGGCCGATTTGGTGATCGTGCGAAAGCCTTTGTGCGAGTTGCGCTATGAACGCGTCGCCGGGATGGCCATCGGGCATCACCAGATGTGCGGTCAGTGCGGTCTCGGTGGTCGACATGGGCCAGATATGCAGGTCGTGCACCTCGGCGACGCCGGGCTCGCTTTCCAGCGTGGCGCGTACGGCGGACTCATCTACCCCTTCGGGAACGGCGTTGAGGCCGAGCTTCAGGCTGTCGCGTGCCAGCCCCCAGGTGCCCCAGCCGATCACCGCGAGGATCACGAGGCTGGTCACAGGATCGAGCCACACTGCGCCGGTCAGCAGGATCGCCACACCTGCGATCACCACTCCGACCGAGACTAGAGCATCCGCGGCCATGTGCAGGAACGCGCCGCGGATATTGAGATCATCCTTGCGCCCCCGCACGAACAGCAGGGCGGTGACAGTGTTGATGAGGATGCCGACGCCCGCGACCCAGATCATCGTCCAGCCTTCAGGCTCCACCGGGTTCATCAGCCGGTCGATGGTCTCGAACAGGATCGCCCCGATGGCGATCATCAGCAGCGCGGCATTGGCCAGCGCGGCAAGGATCGTGGAGCTTTTCAACCCGTAGGTGAACCGGGGGGAGGGCGGCCGCCTGGCCGCCGCAGCCGCGCCCCAAGCGATCAGCAGGCCGAGCACGTCCGACAGGTTGTGGCCCGCATCGGCGACCAGCGCCATCGAACCCGAGATATAGCCAAACACCGCCTCGACCGCGACGAACGCGGTGTTGAGTGCAATGCCGATGGCAAACGCGCGCCCGAAATCGGCGGGTGCGTGGGAGTGCCCGTGCCCGTGCCCATGACTGTGGTCGTGTGAGTGATCGTGACCCAATGTGCCCCCTCGTCGTCGCGACCGATCGCGGAAAAGTGCCCGCGCGTCCTATCGCGACCGAGCCGTCCATCCAAACTTTTTCTATGTTTTCAACATGATATGCCATACCATAACGGATATATAGGATATCATATCATCGTGCAGGCCGCTGACAAGTATCGGATGTTGCACGCTAATCGGCGGGCGCGTGCATCACGTTCCAGTCGACCCGGCCGTGGATGCCGTCGAGCATCAGGAACTGGGATGCCTCCTCCAAACTCGAGTCATGCGCTCCGAATCGGAGCGCAAAGCAGGCTATTCATAGACGCAGGTGTCGAGGCCCTCGCGCGCCATTGTACCGACGGATCGCGCCATCCGGTCGCCGTGGCGGCGCAGCCAGCCTTGCGGGTTCTTGACCTCGCGCTTCTTGGGGCTGGGCAGGGCGACCGCCATGCGCGCCGCCTCGCTCGGCGTCAGGCGGTCCGCACCATGCCCAAAATAGCGCAGCGAACCGGCCTGCACCCCGTAGGTGCCGATGCCCGTTTCGGCGACGTTGAGGTAGACTTCCATGATCCGCCGCTTGGGCCACAGGTTCTCGATCAGCACGGTGAACCACGCCTCCAGCCCCTTGCGGAAGAAGCCGCCGCCTTGCCACAGGAACACGTTCTTGGCGGTCTGCTGGCTGATGGTCGATCCGCCGCGCTGCTTGCCGCCCTTCATGTTGTTTTCCATCGCCGCCTGCATCGCGGCGTAGTCGAACCCGTTGTGCTCGCAGAAATTCTGGTCCTCCGACGCGATCACTGCGCGCACCATGTTGCGGTCGATATCGTCAAGGCTGCGCCAGTCCTTCGCGTAGCCGTTCTCGTCCAGGATCATTGTCCACGTGACGGGGACGGGCACAAACCGGAAGGCGAGCGTCAGGAACAGGCTGAGCCCGATGAAGGTCGCGACGAGGGCGGTGAGGATCTGGAGGACGCGGAAGAGCACGGGCGGCTATCTAGGGCGTCCGCGGCGCGCCGACAATCGTCCGGATTCCTTGCGGTGCAATATGGCGCAGCGCCTTTCGCAGCCTACATAGCCGCGAGTAAGCAATCCACGAAAGGCACGGCGCATGAAGATTTCCGGCAACACCATCCTGATCACCGGCGGCGGCAGCGGGATCGGGCGCGAGCTTGCGCGCAAATGGCACGATCTGGGCAATACGGTCATCGTCGCGGGGCGGACGCTCGACGCGCTCGAAGAGACTGCCGCGGGCTACGAGAATATCCATCCCGTAACCCTCGACGTCGCCCAGCCAGAAGGCGTTGAGCGGTTCGCGAAAGACATCATCGAACGCTTCCCTGCCTTGAACGTGCTGTTCAACAACGCCGGGATCATGAAATACGAGGATATCACCGCCTCGCGTGACCTCTCCGATGCGACGGCGGAGGTGACGATCAACCTGCTCGGCCCGATCCGCCTGACCGACGCACTGATCGACCATCTCAAGACACGGGGCGATGCGGTGATCGTCAATGTCACCTCAGGCTTGGCCTTCGTGCCCCAGCCCAAGGCCTCCACCTACTCCGCCACGAAGGCCGCGCTGCACAGCTATACGCTGTCGCTGCGTCAGCAATTGGAGGGCACCGTAGAGGTTATCGAACTCGCGCCTCCGGGCGTGCAGACCGAGCTGACCCCCGGCCAGTCGGAGCGCGAGGGGTACATGCCATTGGACGCCTATATCGAAGAGACGATGTCGCTGTTCCAGCAGCAGCCGACCCCGCGCGAAATCTGCGTCGAGTTCGTCCGCCCGTTCCGCAACGCTGAGAAAGACGGCAAGGTCGACGACTTCATGGAAATGCTCGCGAACCGCTGAGACGAAAAACGCCGCCCTGCACGATGGCGGGGCGGCGTTCTATCTTGCCAGTGGCTATCCGGGGTGGCTTACGCCGCGATCGCCATCATCTTGTCGCTTGCGATCCGCTGCATCGCTTTCTGCAGCTTCTCGAACGCGCGCACTTCGATCTGGCGGATGCGTTCGCGCGACACGTCGTAGACCTTGCTCAGCTCTTCGAGCGTCTGCGGGTCCTCGGTCAGGCGGCGTTCCGTCAGGATGTGCTTCTCGCGATCGTTGAGCGAATCCATCGCCTCCAGCAGCATTTCGTGGCGCACCTGCGCCTCCTGCGTGTCGGCCGTGGTCTCGTCCTGCAGGGGGCGATCGTCGGTCAGCCAGTCCTGCCACTGGCTGGCGTTTTCCTCCTCCCCGCGCATCGACACGTTGAGCGAGCTGTCGCCGCCCATCAGCATCCGGCGGTTCATGTTGATCACTTCCTGCTCGGGCACGCCGAGATCGGTCGCGATCTTCTTCACATCGTCGGGATGCAGATCGGTGTCCTCGTACGCGTCGAGGTTCTTCTTCATCCGCCGCAGGTTGAAGAACAGCTTCTTCTGCGCGGCGGTGGTGCCCATTTTCACGAGGCTCCACGAGCGCAGGATATATTCCTGGATGCTCGCCTTGATCCACCACATCGCGTAGGTCGCGAGGCGGAAACCGCGATCGGGTTCGAACTTCTTGACGCCCTGCATCAGCCCGACGTTCCCTTCGGAAATCAGGTCGGACACGGGCAGGCCATAGCCGCGATAACCCATCGCGATCTTGGCCACGAGCCGCAGGTGGCTCGACACGAGCTGTGCCGCCGCCTCGGGGTCTTCGTGTTCTTCGTACCGCTTGGCGAGCATGTATTCCTGCTCTGCCGTCAGCACGGGGAATTTCTTGATTTCCGACAAATAGCGGTTGAGGCTCTGCTCTCCGCCCAGTGCCGGGATGGCTACTGCCTTGCTTTTACTCACTTCGTCCCTAACCTTTCTGTGTCAGCCCATCCCCCCGTTTGGGACCCGAACCCCTGCTGGGCATTCGGGATGCTTGGGCCACACCTTTCCATATAGGCTGCTTCCCGGAATTTTTCGAGTTCTGTTCATCGATTTCAACGAGCGATTTCGTCGATCAGTTCCCCCATGTCCCGGGGCAGGTCAGCCCGAAAATCGAGCCGTTCGCCGGTTGCGGGATGGATGAAGCCGAGGCTGGCGGCATGGAGCGCCTGCCGATGAAAGCCCAGTTTCTCGAGGATCGGCCGCAAGGCCTTGGGATCGCGTCCATATTGTGGGTCTCCTATTAACGGATGACCTATTGACGCACAGTGAACGCGCACCTGGTGCGTGCGGCCGGTTTCCAGCCGGCATTCAAGTTTGCTTGCGACCCCCCAAGAATCGATTGTCCGGTAATGCGTTACCGCGTGCTTTCCGCGCGACGCATCGGAGGGGAGAACCGCCATCTTCTTGCGATCCCGATCTGACCGACCGAGCCGCGCATCGATCGTACCGTCGGCGGGTTTCGGGCGCCCCGCGCAGATAGCGATATAGCGGCGTTCGATGCTGTGATCGGCGAATTGTTTTGCGAGCCCTTCGTGCGCAGAATCGGTCTTCGCTACGACCAGTAAACCACTGGTATCTTTATCAATTCGGTGGACGATGCCCGGCCGCTCCACCCCGTTGATGCCCGAAAGCTGGCCCCGGCAGTGATAAAGCAGCGCATTGACCAGCGTGCCGTCGCGATTGCCCGCCGCCGGGTGGACTACCATGCCCGCAGGCTTGTCGACCACGATCAGATGCTCGTCCTCGTACGCGATGACGAGCGGGATATCCTGCGGTTCGGCTTCGAGCGGGACGGGCGCGGGCAGGGCAATCGTGAAGGCGGCCCCAGCCTCGACCTTGGCGGAGGGTGAGGTGGCGATCCTGCCGCCGACCGTCACCTGCCCGTCCGCGATGAGCCCCTTGATCCGTTCGCGAGAAAGATCGGTCGCGTCGGCCAGCGCCTTGTCGAGACGGGAAGGGGCGGGGATGGTCCCGGTGAGCGTGTTGGAGGTGCCTATGGATGGGGTTGGCCTCTCGACAGGCTCAGGTAAAGCAGGCTTAGAAGTCACCTCTGGCCCCGTTCGTGCTGAGCTTGTCGAAGCACTGGTCTTGCTTTTCGAAAGCTTTGAAATCTCATCCCAATCCCCCCGGATGAGAGCGAGCTTTTTCGCACGCGACCATCCCTTGATTTTTCTCTCCGCTTCCAAGGCTTCCACGCGAGAGGGAAATTCGCTGGACCAGACCAACTCACACGGGCCGAAATCGCTGGTGAAGCCCGAGATTGCCCCTGAGAGATGCTGAGCAACGCGTCCCTCAAGATCGTCTGTGTGCCCGGTGTAGATTTTTCCGGCCCGACAATGGAGCATGTAGGTCCAGAACGGCATACCTCGGGAGTAAGAGAAGTGCAGTCCTTCGACAAGCTCAGGACGAACGGGTCTGATGGGAAAGAACGAGTTGTGATCGAGAGAGAACCGGTTCAATCAATGCTTGCTCATGCTGCCGACGCCCACCCCCACGAATGTTGCGGACTGCTGCTGGGCGAGGATGCCAGGATTACTCGCGCGCAACCCACCCAGAACGTCCATCCCGCCCCCGAAACCCATTTCGGGATCGACCCCGCCGCGCTGATCGCGGCGCACAAGGCGGAGCGTGCGGGTGGGCCGCGCGTGGTGGGCTATTACCACTCGCATCCCAACGGGAGAGCCGAACCTTCGCCGACCGACCGCGAGAGCGCGGCGCACGACGGAAAAATCTGGGCAATCGTCGCGAATGGGCAAGTCCGCTTCTTCCGCGATGGGGAGGACGGATTCGAGGCGCTTTCCTACGAAGTCGAGCCGCGCTAGGCAGGCGGCAATGATCTATCTCCCTTCCACATATTACGCCCGTTCCGTTACCCGCATCGCGCGAGGTCGCTTTTTCGCCCCTGGACACTGTGTCAGGTGTGTCAGGGCACACGAAATCGGAGCTGCCGCATGAGCGAAACCGACCCTCTGCTGCTCGCCAGCCAGCTGTGTTCGCGGCTGTGCCACGACATGCTCAGCCCCGTGGGTGCGCTTTCGAACGGGCTCGAACTGCTGGCCGACGAAAAGGACCCGCAGATGCGCCAGCGCTGTTTCGAGCTTCTCGAACAGAGCGCGCGAACGAGCGCGGCCAAGCTCAAGTATTTCCGTCTCGCCTATGGGGCCGCTGGTGGTTTCGGTGAGCAGGTTTCCATCGACGAGCCCAAGGCCGTGATCGAGACGCTGGCCGCCGATGCCAAACGCATTGACCTGCGCTGGCAAGTGGCTGCACCGACCCTGTCGAAGTCCGCCGCCAAGGTGATGTTGAACCTCGCGCACATCGGGCTCGACGCGCTGGTGCGCGGCGGAACGCTCGACATCGGGGTGGAGGAACGCGACGACGTGACCGAAATCGTCGTTCGCGCCACCGGACCCAGGATCGCCTTCGACCCGACCATCGGCGAGGCGCTGGGCGGCAAGCTCGATCCTGCGGAACTCACTGGCCGCACTGCGCCTGCGCACCTGCTCTCGCTGATCGCGGAACGCTCTGGCGGGCAGATCCAGACCCACGCCGAAGCCGACGCCTTGCTGCTCGGCGCCACGCTGCCGCACGTCGATTGAGCGGAGCGGCATGATGGGAGAGGGCATGAGCGAGCTGGTTCATCACGAGAGGCTCTCGCCCAACTACGACGAACGTCACGCGCCTGTTTCCACGGTGGTGGTCCACTATACCGAGATGGAAAGCGCGAGCGCGGCGCTCGACCGGCTGACCGATCCCGAGGCCAAGGTTTCCGCGCATTACCTCATCAGCGAGGGGGGCGAGGTGACCCGGCTTGTGCCCGAAGACAAGCGCGCATGGCACGCGGGCGTTTCCTACTGGCGCGGCGAATCCGATGTGAACGGCATCAGCATCGGGATCGAGCTGGATCATCCCGGCCATGCGCTGGGCTATCGCGAGTTCTCCGAAGCGCAGATCGGAGCGCTGTTGCCGCTATTGCACTCGATCGTGAAGCGGCACGACGTGCCGCGCGCCAACGTGGTCGGCCATTCGGACGTCGCCCCGCACCGCAAGATCGACCCGGGTGAGCTGTTTCCGTGGGCCAAGCTGGCCGAACACGGCCTGTGTCTGCCGCGGCCGACCAAGCTGGAGCTGGGCGATCCGTTCGACAATGACGGTGCCTTCTACCTGGCGATGGAGCGGTTCGGGTACGACATCAGCGACGGGCGCAAATCGGTCGAGGCCTTCCAGCGGCGCTGGCGGCCCGAACTGATCGACGGCGTGATCGATGGTGAAATCCGCGCGATCCTGTTTCAGCTGCTGCTCGACCGCGACCGGGGGCTGGCGAGGTAGCTGCGGCGCGATTGCGCTTGGCTATCGGGGCTGGCTTGCCTATCTCGCCCGGTGCCAGGAGGCTGGGCAGCCGCGTCACTTATGTGCCGAGGAAAGTCCGGGCTCCACGAAGTAAGGGTGGCGGGTAACGCCCGCCGTGGGCGACCACAGGGAAAGTGCCACAGAGAGCAAACCGCCGACGTTCCTGCAAGGGAGCGGGCAAGGGTGAAAGGGTGCGGTAAGAGCGCACCGGGGGCCTGGTAACAGGTCCCGTCACGGCAAACCCCACCCGGAGCAAGGCCGAATAGGGACCCCGCGCCGGAAATGGCAGGAGCGCTTCGCTTCCGAGGAGGTCCGGGTTGGCTGCTCGAGCGTGCCGGCAACGGCGCGCCTAGATGAATGGCTGCCCCCTGCCATTTGTGGCAGGGACAGAACCCGGCTTACAGGCCTCCTGGCACCCTATTCCCGGCCGACGCTGGTGTAGTGGAACCCCGCTTCGCGAACGTCGGCGGGCGTATAGATGTTGCGCAGGTCGACCAGCACGGGCGACTTGGCGAGTTGCTTGACCCGTGTGAGGTCGAGCGCGCGGAACACGTCCCACTCGGTGACGATGACAACCGCGTCTGCGCCTTCGATCGCGGCATAGGGATCGTCCTTCATCTCAACCTCGGGCATCAGCGGAGCGGCGATCTCCATCCCTTCGGGGTCGTAGGCGGCGATCTCGACCCCCGCATCGGCGAGCGTCTGCGCTACCGCGATGGCGGGCGAGTCGCGCATGTCGTCGGTGTTCGGCTTGAACGTCAGGCCGAGCATGGCGACCCGCTTGCCCCGCGCAGCGTCGAGCCCGCCGAGCGCTTCGACCACCTTGCGGCCCATCGCGCGCTTGCGGCTGTCGTTGACCTTCACCACGGCTTCCACGATCCGCGTGGGGCTATCGTAATCCTCGGCAGTCTTGAGCAGCGCGAGCGTGTCCTTGGGGAAGCAGGAACCGCCATAGCCGGGGCCGGCGTGAAGGAACTTGGAACCGATGCGGTTGTCCATCCCGATCCCGCGAGCAACGTCCTGCACATTCGCGCCGACCTTCTCGCACAGGTCGGCGATCTCGTTGATGAAGGTGATCTTCGTCGCGAGGAAGGCGTTGGCGGCGTACTTGATCAGTTCGCTCGTGCGGCGACCGACAAACAGGATCGGCGATTCGTTTAGGAACAGCGGGCGATAGACTTCGCGCATCACGTCCCGCCCGAAATCGTCCTCGGCCCCGATTACGATCCGGTCGGGGCGCTTGAAGTCGCCGATCGCGGCGCCCTCGCGCAGGAATTCGGGATTGGAGACGACCGCAACCTTCAGGCCGCGATCTCGCACCGCTGCGCTTTCCATCAGGATCCGCTCGACCTCGTCGCCGGTGCCGACGGGCACGGTCGATTTGGTGACGACGACCGCGTCGTTGACCAGCGATTCGCCGACTTCGCGGGCAACCGCATGGACGAAAGACAGGTCTGCATGGCCATCGCCGCGACGGCTGGGGGTACCCACCGCGATGAAGATGGCGCCAGCCCCCTCTATCCCTTCGGCGAGGTCGGTCGTGAACGAAAGGCGCCCTGCGCGCGCATTGTTTTCGACCAGGGCGTCCAGCCCCGGCTCGTAGATCGGCATGATGCCTTCGCGGAGGCGCTCGATCTTCGAGGCGTCCTTGTCGATGCACACGACATCATGGCCGAAATCGGCGAAACAGGCCCCCGAGACGAGGCCGACGTAGCCCGACCCGACCATTGCGATTTTCATGCGTTTAGACCTTTCATGTCTCGTCGCCCCATTTTTCGATCGACACGGAGCCTTTGCCCACCTCGTCGTCTGAGGTCTGGCTTGCTTGTATGAAGCGCTGCGTCTCGCCTTCCAGCACCAGCGCAGTCAAGCGCCCAAAACGGAATGCGCCTGTATCCACGCCGATGCGATGCGGCCGATGCTCGACCGTTTCGAAAATCGTGTGGCCGTGGACGATCACCTTCTCGAACGGCGAATCGTGGCCGAGGAATCGTCCTCTGATCCAGAGCAGGTCCTTGCGCGTCTGATCGTCTAGCGTGCGGGTGGGTTCGACACCGGCGTGGACGAAGGCATAGTCGCCGGCAATGATCAGTTCCTCGAAGCCGGCGAGAAACTCCCGATGCTTGCGAGGCACCGCCTTGCGGACGCGCTCCTGCAGCTCTTCGAGGGAAAGCTTGTTGTAATCGCGACGTGTGATCCCGTAGCTCAGGATCGTCTCACGACCTCCGTGCTTCAGAAATTGTCGCAGGACCTTGAGATCGTCGAGACTGTCCAGGAACATCTGTTCATGGTTCCCGGCGAGATAGCGGACCTTGCGCTGTTTGCCCCAACCGCGTGCGCGCGCCACAACTTCGGCGCTTTGCTTTCCGCGGTCGACCAGATCGCCGAGCAGGATGATCGTGGTGTCCGCCGCAGGCGCGTTCGCATCATCCTCTTCGATCGCCTCGATCAGCGCTTCGAACAGGTCGTAGCATCCGTGGATATCGCCGATCGCATAATAGCGCGTACCCTCCGGCACCGAGGGTCGCGGAGCGTCGGGCGCTTTGCGGAAAAGATTGCGAAAGGGCTTCAGCATGAGTTCGCGATTGGACTGTCAGAGGTTCGCAGGCGTGTCCGTGCACTTTATCGACAGCGCGCTCGTGTGGCGGCAGATAGGATGTAGTGGCCGCAACCGCAACCCGGAGATCAGGGCGTGCTGGACCGCGCGTCTTCGTAAATCTGCTTCTCTTCCGGGTGCTTCGTGGTGATCCGCAGGGCGATATAGCCGATGACGGCGGACACGATCGAGCCGAGCAGGATGCCGATCTTGGCTTCTTCCACGAACAGCCGGTTACCCTGGAATGCAAGTTCGCTGATGAACAGCGACATTGTGAAGCCGATCCCGGTCAGGATCGAGACGCCCCAGATTTCCATCCAGCTTGCGTTTTCCGGCTTCCTCGCGATGCCCAGCTTCACCGCCACGACGATAATGGTGAAAATGCCGAGCTGCTTGCCCACGAACAGACCGGTAGCAATCGCAAGCGGGAGCGGCGCGAAGACCTGTTCGATACCCATGTCGAGAAAGTGCACGCCGGCATTCGCAAAACCGAAGATCGGGACGACGAGATAGGCGCTCCAAGGTGCCAGCCCGTGTTCGGCCTTTTCCAGCATGGAGTGCCCGTCGGAACTGCGCATCGGGATGGTCAGCGCCGCGAGAACGCCGGCGATGGTCGCATGAACCCCGGAAAACAGCACCGCGAACCAGAGCGCGACGGCCATCAGGATGAAGGGCCAGAAATGCTTCACGCCGAACCTGTTCATGCCAACCATGACGCCGAACAGCGCGATCGCCACGGCTAGCCACATCACGTCCAGATGGGCGGTGTAGAAGATCGCAATCACCAGCACCGCGCCGATATCGTCGACGATGGCAACCGTCAGGAGGAACAGACGTAGCGAGGCCGGTACTCGGCTGCCGAGGAGGCCCAGCACACCCATCGCGAACGCGATGTCGGTCGCGGCGGGTATCGCCCAGCCGCGGATAAGTTGAGGGTCGGCATTGCCCGCGATGGTGACGTAGATCAGCGCCGGAGCGGCCATGCCCGCAGCGGCAGCCATGATCGGGAGGGTCCGTTTGTCCGCGCTCGACAGCTCGCCGCAGATCAGTTCCCGCTTTACCTCGAGACCGACGACGAAGAAGAAGATGACCATAAGGCCATCGTTGATCCAGAGATGTAAAGTATTGAGGTAGAAGGTGTCTTTCGACCACAAATAGCCGTTGAACAGCCTTTCGTAATCCTCGGCCAGCGGCGAATTCGCGACGACCATCGCGGCGGCAGCGACAAGGATCAGGAGAATGCCCGCCGATGCGTCGCTGACGAACAGCGCGCGGACAGGGGCGAAGGCGCGGCGAATGGGTTTGCGGATCGGTTCGAGCATGCGGCACCTCTTTATCAAACTCTCGCGCGTTGCAAGGCCCCGCTGCCTTCGATAGGCTGCATCTACGGGGGTAAAGGGGTATCGTGAGATGCTAGGCGCGGCATTTACGCCACTCGACTGGCTGGCCGTGGTTCATCGCGAACTTCTCCTCTTTTCGTGTCTGTTCTTCGCGCTCGGCTCGCTCGACGAATTCGCGATCGACGTACTTTACCTGGTCGGACGGCTGAGCGGGCGTATCCGAACTCCCGTGATCGACCGTCAGGCTGTGGAGGGTCGCGACCTTTCCGGACCTGTCGCGGTGATCGTGCCGGCCTGGCGCGAGGAAGAGGTGATCGGCGCGACCATGCGCCATCTTCTGGCGGCGTGGCCGCAAAAACAGGTGCGGCTGTATGTCGGCTGCTATGCCAATGACCCGGCGACGATCGAGGCTGCGGCTCGCGCGGCGCGGGGGCGCGCCAGAGCACGCATTGTGATCCACTCCGGACCCGGCCCGACCACCAAGGCGGACTGCATGAACCGCGTCTATCGCGCAATTGAAGAAGACGAGCGGCGCGAGGATGTCCGGTTCCGGATGGTGGTGATCCACGATGCCGAAGACATGGTCGATCCGGCCGCACTGCCGCTGTTCGACGCAGCCATCGCGAAGGCTGAACTTTTGCAGATACCCGTCCTGCCGTCACCTCAGGCGCCGTCGCGTTGGGTATCGGGACACTATATGGACGAGTTTGCCGAAGCCCACGCCAAGGCGATGGTCGTGCGAAACTGGCTGGGTGCCGGGATCCCATCGGCAGGGGTCGGGTGCGCGATTGCGCGCGATCGTCTGGCGATCCTCGATACGCGATCGGGCTGGCGCGGCCCGTTCGATGCCGACAGTCTGACCGAGGATTACGAACTGGGTTTGCGAGTGGCGGAAGCGGGCGCCAAGGTCGCGTTTCTCAGGGTCCGCGGCGACGACGGGCGGCTGGTGGCAACCCGCGCCTTCTTTCCCCGACGGCTTGAAACTGCGGTGCGGCAGAAGACCCGCTGGGTCTGCGGGATCGCGCTGCAAGGGTGGGATCGCATGGGCTGGAGCGGCGGCGTGATCGACGGCTGGATGCGGCTGCGCGACCGACGCGGACCGATGGCTGCATTGGTCCTGTTTGCCGCCTATCTCCTGCTCGTGTTGAGCGCCGTTCTGCTGGTCGCGCAGCAGCTCGGATTGGCACGTTCGCTGGCGCTTACACCGCTTATCGGGACCCTGCTGGTCGCCAATGCCATCAGCCTCGTCTGGCGATCTGCGTTTCGTGGCATCTTCACTGCGCGCGAATACGGGTTGGAGGAAGGCATTCGGGCTGTCCTTCGCATACCTTTGGGCAATTTCATCGCGATCCTGGCAGGCCGCCGTGCGGTGGTTCAGTATGTCGCAAGCCTGCGCGGCACCATGCTGACTTGGGACAAGACCGAGCATCGCGGTCATCCTTCTCTTGTGCCCGGCGCACCTGCATGAACCCGGGCAAGCGGTCGAACGGGCGCGGCGTGGGGCGGCCACTGATAGCGGCGATGGCGCTTCTGTGCGGTTGGGTGGCAATCAGGGCGAGCACCTGGGAGCCGCCATTCCCGCTTCCCGCAAGCGAGGCTCTGTTTGCGCAGGCCGAACTAAGCGCGCCGACCCGGTCCGGGGTAAGCCGCGCGGACGCCGGTCCCGATAGCTC
The DNA here is from genome assembly GCF_038594485.1 of Citromicrobium bathyomarinum. GTDB lineage: Bacteria > Pseudomonadota > Alphaproteobacteria > Sphingomonadales > Sphingomonadaceae > Alteriqipengyuania > Alteriqipengyuania bathyomarina_A. The sequence goes on from NZ_JBCFZG010000001.1 coordinate 159,970, forward strand.
GGTTGGCAATGCGCGTCATGCACGCCCGCTGAAGCCGCTTCACTACGAGCTGGGTGCTCTGATCTTCGGCTCTCGCAGCCTCGGCACTGATGCCAAGGGGCATGACGGGGGGGCTAGGGCGGTCTTCGCCTCCGGCGGGCCCAGCGGTCCGGCGATCTCGGCGAGGGCGGGTGTGATGGCCCGTCACCAGGCATTGTTCGCCTCGGCTATGTCCTACGCGCCAGGCTACGGCATGCCAATTCTTCCCAGTCTCGCAAACCCGGCCTTGATCGCACCGGGCAAGGGTGGCGGCCGGTTCCCTCTGGGAGGGCGAGCCGGAACTTACGACATTGCAGCAAGCACACCGCTGGCACCTCCGTCCAGCGTGGGGCCGGGCGAGCCCGGGAGATGGTCCGGCGACGCGTGGTTGTTGATCCGGCAAGGACGGGCCTACCCCCGGCTGACAGGCGTAAATCCTGCCAGCTACGGCGGAGATCAGACGGGCGCGGTCGTCCGCTATGCGTTGGCACCCAATTCGCGGCTCGCTCCGAAGATCTATGGCCGGGCAAGCAAGGCGCTGGTTTCGGGGGGAGAAAGCGAGGCTGCCGCTGGTGCCAGCCTGAACTTGGCGCGCAGCTTTCCATTACGGGTGCATGGCGAAGTGCGGGTGACAGATCGAACAGGAGGTGCTGAAGTCCGGCCTGCCGCCTACGTCGTAACCGGCCTGCCGAGACGCCCCGTCGGGCCGACACTGGAGGCCGAAGCCTATCTTCAGGCAGGCTATGTCGGCGGAAAGTTCGACACGGGCTTCGTCGACGGCAAGGCCACGCTGCAGGCTTCCGTCCTTGGCGGTGAAAGTTCGCGTTTCACCATCGGCGGCGGTGCCTGGGGCGGGGCTCAGCGCGATGCGTCGAGGCTGGATGTCGGCCCAACCGCGAGCGTCAACCTGTCGACCGGCGGCACGACTTTGCGCGCTTCGGCCGACTACCGAATCAGGGTCGCCGGAGACGCCAGACCGGGGAACGGGGTTGTGGTGACGCTGGCAGCTTCGTTCTGAAGCGATTAGCGGCGAATTTCTCCGCCTGCGCGCTTTATGAGCGGTGGCGAAAAGGCTACGGCTCGCAGCGCTCATGGACGTCTACCTCCCCATCGCGAATATGTCGGTCAACGGACTGCTGCTTGTCGCTCTCGGCGCCCTGACAGGCATCCTGTCGGGCTTGTTCGGGGTCGGGGGCGGATTTCTGACCACGCCGCTACTGATTTTCTGCGGCGTCCCGCCAACCGTGGCCGCTGCATCCGCCGCCACGCAGGTGACGGGTGCCAGTGTATCGGGCGTGCTTGCGCATAATCGCAGGGGCGGGGTCGACTATCGCATGGGCAGCGTGATGGTTGTCGGCGGGATCATCGGTGCACTGATCGGATCGCTGCTGTTCCGGCTGTTCCAGTCGCTCGGCCAGATCGACGTGGTCATCAGCATTCTCTACGTCTTCATGCTCGGATCGATCGGGTCGCTGATGATGCGCGAGGCGCTGGCAGGCCTGAATATCCGCCAGTCGAAGAGCCAGCAGCGCGCCGCGAAGCGCAGGCACCATCCGCTGGTCGCCGCGCTGCCCTATCGCTGGCGATTTTACGCTTCAGGTCTCTACATCTCCCCGCTCGCACCGCTCCTGCTGGGGACGGGCGTGGGCATTCTCACGATGCTGATGGGCGTGGGCGGCGGCTTCCTGCTGGTCCCGGCCATGCTCTACATCCTCGGGATGAGCGGCAAGGTTGTGGTCGGTACGTCGCTCTACAACATCCTGTTCGTCACCATGGTCACCACGATGACCCACGCGCTGACGACCAAGGCGGTAGACCTTGTGCTCGCGGCGATGCTGCTTCTGGGGTCGGTGCTCGGCGCGCAGTTCGGCACGAAGATCGCGCTGATGTTCAAGCCGGACCTGCTCCGCCTCGCGCTTGCCACCACCGTGCTCGTGATGGCTTTCCTGATGTTCTACGGCCTCAGCATACAGCCGACCGAAGTCTATTCGGTGATCGATCTGTGAGGATCGCACGGCCTCTACGCCTCGCCTTGGCGCTGGCGGTGGTGATCGGCTGGACGCCGGGCGCGCAGGCCCAGCGCGACCCCGTTCTGGTGCCGGAAGTCTCGCAGAAGGAAGTGCAGGTCCGCCAAGGCTTTACCGGTACCGATCTGCTCTTGTTTGGGGCGGTGATCGACCCGCAGGAGCGGGCCGGAAAGTTCGATGTCATCGTGGTTCTCAAAGGCCCGGCGGGCCCGATCCGGCTGCGTGAGAAGCGCCAGATTGGCGGCATCTGGATGAACGCAGACAGCACCGCATTCCGCTCTGCGCCGAGCTTTTTCGCCGTCGCTTCCAGCCGACCGATCGATCAGATCGTCGACGAACGCACCGCCGCCATATTCGAATTCGGGACCGACTTTATCCAGCTCAGCCCGTCGGGGTCGATCGACCTCGAAGAACAGGCGCGGTTTCGCGCAGGGTTGGTCGATTTGCGCGAGCAGCAGGGGCTCTACCAGACGATAGAAGACGGGGTCAGCCTGCGCGAAGACGTGCTCTATCAGGCGCGCATCCGTCTGCCCTCTAACGTGCAGACCGGCAACTACACCGCCGAGACCTTCGCGGTGCGCAATGGCCGTGTGCTCGCATCGGCGGTCGCGGACGTGGAAGTACGCAAGGTCGGTTTCGAGCGCTTCGTGGAGGTTTTCGCCGACCGGCAGCCGTTCTTGTACGGAATGGTCGCGATCATGCTTTCGCTGTTCATGGGGTGGTTCGCCGGACGACTTTTCAACCGTGGCTGACGGCTCGATGATCGCAGCTATGTATTCGAATTGACGCGATTTTAACCCTGCTCCGGGTAGGTCGAGCCGTGGCCGAACGCATAACGGAACGGCCAGAGGGGCGACGAATTTCTCATGACGGACATCGCGGGGCAGAGTTTCAGGGAAGCGATCGACGCGGCACCCTACGCCGATGACGGCGACCGCAAGGTAACGCCCACGCCTGGCAATGCGGATCAGCCGATCGGCGTCGTGCTCGACGTGGTCGGCGCTGGCGCGACTATTGCGCTCGATACTGAGCGTCTGGGGCAGTGCGCCTCGGACGAAGATCTCGCGATCGCTTTGGCGGGCCAGGTCGGCAGCCAGATCAAGATTCGCGCGGGCGACAACTGGTTGCTCGCGAACATTCGCAACCAGCGGCAGGATCGACGCGGAACCGGCGGGATCATCGCTGAAATCGATTTTCTCGGCGAAGGGGCGAAGGAGAGGCTGACGGGCCGCATCCGCGATTTCCGGCGCGGTGTTACCCGTTATCCCACACCCGGCGGCATGGTCTTTGCTGCCAGCAGCAGCGACCTGAAGCAGGTCTTCGCGAGCGACGGACGTGCCTTCGTCGAAGTTGGCACCGTCTTCCCGACGCGCGACATCCGCGCCGGGCTCTATATCGACCAGCTGCTGGGCAAGCACTTCGCGTTGCTTGGCTCCACCGGCACCGGCAAGTCGACCACGACCGCGCTGATGCTGCACCGGATTTGCGAGGCGTCGCCGCAGGGACACGTCATCATGATCGATCCGCACGGCGAATATGCCAGTGCTTTCGGATCGAATGGCGCGCTCCTCGATGTGGGCAACTTGCGGATGCCGTACTGGTTGATGAACTTCGAGGAGCACTGCGAAGTCCTGCTGACCAGCCGCGGCAACGAGCGGCAGGTGGATGCGGATATCCTTGCGAAATGCCTGCACGCGGCGCGCAGCAAGAACCGGCTGGCCGAGAGCATCGGCAAGGTCACCGTCGATTCGCCGATACCCTACCTCCTGTCGGACCTGTCCGCCCAGCTGGTGAAGGAGATGGGCGATCTCGACAAAACCACCGGCATTGCGCCCTATATGCGGATCAAGACCAAGCTCGACGATCTGAAGACAGATCCGCGCTACCAGTTCATGTTCTCCGGCATGCTGGTGGGCGACACGATGGGCGAATTCCTTTCCCGCATCCTGCGCCTGCCGACCGATGGCAAGCCGATCTCCATCATCGACGTCTCGGGCGTCCCTTCCGACATCACCAGCACCGTGGTCGCGGTGCTCAGCCGGCTGGTGTTCGACTATGCCACCTGGGCGCGCGAGGAGCGCACGCGGCCGATCCTGCTGGTGTGCGAAGAAGCGCACCGATACGTCCCCAACGAGAAGCACTTTGACGAATCTTCGGTCGGCAGGGTCCTCAGCCGGATTGCCAAGGAAGGCCGCAAGTACGGTATCGCTCTGGGCCTGGTGACGCAGCGCCCGTCTGACCTGGCCGAAGGCGTGCTTTCGCAATGCGGCACCATCATCTCGATGCGCCTCAACAACGAGCGCGACCAGGCCTTCGTCAAGGCGGCCATGCCCGAAGGTGCGCGCAGTTTCCTCGACACGATCCCCGCGCTGCGCAACCGCGAGTGCATCATCTGCGGCGAGGGGACCGCGGTGCCGATGCGCGTCACGTTCGACACGCTTGAAGAGGCGAAGCGTCCGGCCTCCGATGATCCGAGTTTCAGCGCACTATGGCGCGAGACCGGCGGCGAAGAGGAAGCGATCGAGAGGATCGTCCACCGGTGGCGAACCCACGCGTAGCTTTTCGGGTTCGCTAGTACGAACCGGGCGGTCTGCACCGACGAATTACGTCCCCCGCGTATCGCCGAACAGGTGAATGTGCAGCCTGTCGGACAGGCGGAAGCCATGTTCGAGGCAGAGCGGCACCAGCCATTCCTGCCGGGCACGCAAGGTCGCGCCGTCGGTGCCTTCGGCCATCAGGAACAGCCGGCCGCGCGGCAACGCATGCGCGCGAGCGAGTTCGCGCACTTCGTCGACGTCGGCAGGCTCTGCCACCACGAACTTGAAGAAGGCGCGCCCGTCGCTGGCGTAGCGGCGCAGCACGCCGGGGACGATCGCCAGCTCGCGGGCATTGCCCGAATGCGCCAGTTTCGGACTGATGTTGAACTGGTCGACCCACACCTCGAGCTTGGGCGGTGGGAAGGCGGTGCCGTTGGTCTCTATCTCCACGGTCGTGTCGGGCAGCGCTGCGAGCAGCTCGGCCAGTGCGGCGGCCTGCAACATCGGCTCGCCCCCAGTCACTACCAGGCGTCGCTGGCCAAGTGCTGCGATCCGTGCGGCGACGTCGGCCACCTCAAGCGTCACCTGATTGGCCTTGCGGTCGAACAATTCGCCCGAACGATGGGGGCGCTCGTCGCCGGTGAAGTGCCACGTATAGGCTGTGTCGCACCACACGCAGGCGAGGTTGCAGCGCGACAGGCGGACGAATGCGGTCGGTTCGCCCGCGCTTGGTCCTTCGCCCTGTACGGACGCGAAAATCTCCGGCCCCCCGGAATCGTCGGTGGCGAGGACGAGGTTCATGCGAGGCCCCTGACACACCTGACACAGTGTCCAGGGGTGAAAAAATGTCTCGCCGCGCAGGCTTGCGAAACGCGGGCGGGGCAGGCTGTGCGAAAGGCAGTCATAAGGGTGGTCATGGCAGAAATGCGGGCGGTAGGAAATTCGCCGATACTCGTTCGATCGGACCTGCTCGAACGCAGAATCAGTGCCATTGTGCGGGGTCCAGCGCGAGCAGCGTGGCGAGTTGCTCGTACAGCGCGGGCATCTGGTCGCGCATCGCGCGGGACCGTTCGAAGAAGGTGACGATGGCTTCGGCGAAGAACTCCTGATGGCTGGTGGCGCCATAGGGGTCGATCAGCGTGGGCTCCCCATTTTGGACCCGTTCGACCTGATCCTGAAATGCGTCGAGCATGGCCCTTTCCCAACCCGCATAGGCCTGCCCCTTGCGTAGCAGCGGAATGCCATTGGTGTGGCCCGAGAGGCCATCCAGCTGGTGCGCGAATTCGTGGATCACCACGTTGTGCCCATCTTCGGCGTCCAGCCCGCCGTGCAGCGCGTGGTCCCAGGACAGGATTACCGGGCCGCGTGCCCAGCTTTCGCCCAGCGTCGCGTGGCTGTTTTCATGCACGAACTGGCCGTCGTGCGTGTCGCGGTTGGTGAGGAAGGCCGACGGGTAGATCAGCACGTTCCTGAGCGTATCGTACCAGACCGGGCTGTTGACGATCAGCAGGCAGGCCTGCGCCGCAATCGAAAGCCGCATATCGTCGGTCACTTCGAGCCCGTTCTGGCCGCGAAAGGTGATCTGGTCGAGGAAGAGGTTTATCTTCCCCTCCAGGCTCGCGCGGACGGGCGGGGGCAATCGACGCACGAGCGGGACCAGCCTTTCGACCGTGGCCCGCTGCTCCCGCGTGAGCGAAGACGCCATTATCCGCTCGCGCCTCCGCTGTTTCAGATGGCGGAGGAAAAGGAGGAATGCGGCAAAGAGCAGCGCGGTGCCAAGAATGATCCAGGGGGCCATGGGGCACAGGTAAGATCGTGGTTACGGTTTTGGTAGAAGGCGCATCTCCCCATGCGATGGGCATGTGCGCCAGGACGCGGTGGCTCGCCGCAGATCAGACAGATAAGCTCGCGTAATCGAAGCGGTCTGGCGCGACGCCGGAAACGGTTGCGTGATGACCGGCGAAGGGCTGGCCGAAACGATAGTCGATCCCGATCTGTCCCAGCGGATCGACCCAGATGCGCTCTATCTCCAGCCCGGCTTTCCACGCATCGAGCGGAATCTCCTCATCGTCACCGAACCACTCGTCGCGCCACTTGGGATAAAGATACTCGCCCGCGCAATCGGCTGCCTTGGACGCAACGCGCTGAGCGTTGGCCCGCATGGCCAGGAAATGCTTCGCAGCCCTCTGCAGCCCGCCTCTGGTGGGCTTGTCGCCATGCAGGATCAGCGTGATCTGCCCGCCATGCATTGTGCCCACCGGCCAGTCGACCGCGCCGGCATAGCAATTGGGCCGATGGCGATCCTGTTCGAGCCGCCCGATCTCCGGGTGCTCGAACTCAGTGGGAGGTGGCGGGAAGAGCCTGTCGATTGCGAAGCCGATCAGGCTCATTCCGACTTACCCCAGCCGCGCCAGAGCAGCGCGCAACCGGTCGATCTCGCTGGCGTGGAAGGCGGCATCGGCCTTCGCCTTCTCGACTGCTTCGGGCTTGGCCTTTTCGACGAAGGAGGGGTTGGAGAGCCGTTTGTCGAGCGATCCGAACTCCTTCTGGCTCGCCTCCATCGCTTTGGTCAGACGCGCCTTTTCCGCCTCGACGTCGACGTGGCCTTCCAGCGGGATGATGAACGCGTCTTCGCCTGCAGCGACCTGCATTGCCGGGCCTTCAGGAGCCTCTTCGCCCAAATGCAGCGGAGTGAGACGTGCGAGCCGTTCGATCGCCGCCGCGCTGCGCTCCACTACGCGGGTGCCGAGCGGGGAGGGGGCGGGGAGCCACGCCTCCAGCTTGGCACCGGGCGCAATGCCCAGCTCGTTCTTGGCTCCCCGAACTGCCGTGGTGAGCGCGACGACCCAGTCGATCGCGGCAACCGCGTCGGTGTCGAGCTCGGCTTGCGGATCGGGCCATGCGGCCAGCATCAGTTCGTAGGGGCGCTCACCGCCCTGGAACTCAGCCTGCGCGTGCCACAGCTCTTCGGTGACGAAGGGCATGAAAGGGTGGAGCATGACAAGAATCTGGTCGATCGCCCAGCCTGCCACAGCGCGGGTTTCTTCAGCGGGGCTCCATTCCTCCCCGGTACGGGGAGGGGGACCGTCCGCAGGACGGTGGAGGGGCTCGTTATCGGCAGAGGGTGCCCCTCCACCATGCTTCGCATGGTCCCCCTCCCCATTTTGGGGAGGAGCAAACACCGGCTTGATCAGTTCGAGATACCAGTCGCAGAAGCGGTCCCACACGAAGTGGTAGATCGCGTTGGCGGCGGCATCGAAGCGCAGGTCGGCCAGCGCCTTCTCGATCGTCGCCTTGGTCTCGATCACCTCGCCGATGATCCACGAATTGACCGCGAGTTTCGCCTCCGGAGCCGCGATCGATTGCGACGCGCCGATCCCGTTGGTCTGGCAGTAGCGGACCGCGTTCCACAGCTTGGTGGCGAAGTTGCGATATCCCTCGACCCGCTTTTCATCCATCTTGATGTCGCGGCCCTGGCTTTCCATCGCCGCCATGAAGAAGCGCAGCGCGTCGGCGCCGTACTGGTCGATCAGGATCAGCGGATCGACGACGTTGCCCTTGGACTTGCTCATCTTGGAGCCGTCGGCAGCGCGCACGAGGCCGTGGAGATAGAGCTTCTCCCATGGCTTGCGCCCGGTGTTGAAATAGCCCGCCATCAGCATCCGCGCGTCCCAGAAGAACAGGATGTCGAACCCACTGATGAGCAGGTTGTTGGGATAGTGCTTTTCGAGCAGGTCGGTTTTCTCCGGCCAGCCCAACGTGGCAAACGGCCACAGCGCGCTGGAGAACCATGTGTCGAGGACGTCCTCGTCCTGCACCAGCGCGACGCCCGGCCCGGCGAGGCTTTGCGCGGCCTCGGCATTTTCGGCCACGATCACGCGACCATCGTCGGCGTACCACGCCGGAATCCGGTGCCCCCACCACAATTGGCGGCTGACACACCACGGCTGGATGTTCTCCATCCAGTTGAAGAAGGTCTTTTCCCAGGTCTTGGGGACGATCTCGACCTCGCCGCTGCGCACCGCCTCGATCGGCTTCACCGCCAGCTTTTCGGCATCGACATACCACTGGTCGGTCAGCCACGGCTCAATCACCACGCCGCCACGGTCGCCAAAGGGCGTCGCGATCTGACGGGGCTCGGCGTCGTGTTCGACTTCCTCGCCCTTCTTGGTCTTGGCGATGTGCGGGATCAGGAAGCCTTCTTCCTTCATCCGCGCGACGACCGCCTCGCGAGCGCCGTTCAGCTCGTCGCGGCGGAAGCGGTGCAGGCCGATGAATTCTTGCGGAACCAGGCCGTCGGCGGTCTGGCAGACGTTCGCCTCGGCATCGAGCATGTTGAGCATCTCGGCAGGCGCGAAGCCGGCACGCTTGCCGACCTCGAAATCGTTGAAGTCGTGCCCGGGGGTGACCTTCACCGCGCCCGAACCCAGCTCGGGGTCGGCGTGCTCGTCCGCCACGATCGGGATGCGGCGACCGGTGATCGGCAGGATCACGTGCTTGCCGACGACGCTCTTGTAGCGCTCGTCGGTCGGGTGGACCGCCACGGCCATATCGGCCAGCATCGTTTCGGGGCGCGTCGTGGCAACCACGATGTAATCTTCGCCGCTATCCAGCGTCGCCCCGTCGGCGAGCGGATATTTGAAATGCCAGAAGCTGCCCGAAATCGTCTGCTGTTCGACTTCGAGGTCCGAGATCGCGGTCTTCAGCTTCGGGTCCCAGTTCACCAGCCGCTTGTCCCGGTAGATCAGGCCGTCGTTGTAGAGATCGACGAACACCTTGATCACGGCCTTGCTGAAATGCTCGTCCATCGTGAACTGTTCGCGGCTCCAGTCCATCGAACAGCCCAGACGGCGCAGCTGGCCGGTGATCGCGCCGCCGCTTTCGGCCTTCCAGTCCCACACCTTCTGCACGAATTCCTCGCGGGTGTAGTTGGTGCGCTTGTCCTGCTGCGCTTCGAGCTGGCGTTCGACCACCATCTGGGTGGCGATCCCGGCGTGGTCCATGCCGACCACCCACAGCGCATCCTTGCCGCGCAGCCGTTCGTAACGGATCACGATGTCCTGCAAGGTATTGTCCAGCGCGTGGCCGATATGCAGGCTGCCGGTGACGTTGGGCGGCGGGTTGACGATGGTGAAGGCTTCCGCATCCGCGCGTTCGGGCCGGAAGCAGTTGTTCTGTTCCCAATGCGCGTACCAGCGCGCTTCGATATCGGCTGGGTCGAAGGTGGTCGAGAGCGTGTTCGTCATGGCGAATCCCATAAGCAGGACGCCGCGCGCTTGTCACCCGCTCCCTTCAAGCGATTCTTTGTCATCCAATGGCTTGTGATGGCGTCGCTTTGCCCGCATAGCAGCCGCAATGGGGACCGCAGCGCAGTATACACTCGAAGAAAACGAGGATGGGCGCACCGTCCTGCGGCTCGCCGGGCCGTACCTGCTATCCAATCTGAGCCAGATCGACAGCGAGCTGCGCAAGCTCGATGCGGAATATGACGCGGTAGACCTGGCCGACGTGACCGAGATCGATACGGTCGGCGCGTGGTTCGCCTGCCAGCTTGCGCGTAAGAACTCGGTCGAGGTGATCAACGCGAGCGAGCGGGCCGAGCGGCTGATCGACGCAGTCGGCGACAGCCACGGCGATACCCCGATCGACGCGCCCCGCCTGCCGCTGTTCCAGCGCGTGTCCGAATCGATGGGCACCAAGATTTTCAACGCCGGTTACGGGGTTCGCGACGTCGTCGGTTTCATGGGGCAGGTGCTGCTTGGCTTTGCGGCGCTGGCCCGGCATCCGCGCCGGTTCCGCTATCGCGCGCTGATTTCGCAGATCGAGAAGGTCGGCGTGAACTCGCTGCCGATCATCGGCCTGATGAGCTTCCTGATCGGGATCGTGATCGCGCAGCAGGGGGCGGTGCAGTTGCAGGCCTTCGGGGCCGAATCGCTGACGGTGAACCTTGTCGGGCGGATTACCTTGCGCGAACTGGGCGTGCTGATGACCGCGATCATGGTCGCAGGCCGATCGGGCAGCGCCTTCGCCGCGCAGATCGGGACGATGAAGCTGACCGAGGAAATCGACGCGATGCGCACGATCGGGATCGCCCCGGTCGAGGCGCTGGTGATTCCGCGGATCCTCGCCTGCGTGTTCATGATGGTGCTGCTGGGCTTCTACGCTTCGATCATGTCGATCATCGGCGGCGCGGTCATCGCGGACCTGATGCTGGATATCCCGTTCTGGACCTTCCTCTACCGTATCCAGGAGGTCGTGCCGACGTACGACTTGTGGGTGGGGCTGATAAAGGCGCCGGTCTTCGGCCTGATCATCGCGCTTTCGGGTTGCTATCAGGGGATGCAGGTCCACGGCAATTCCGAGGAAGTCGGCCAGCGGACCACCAAGGCGGTGGTCCAGGCGATCTTTACCGTCATCGTGCTCGATGCATTTTTCGCGGTGTTCTTCACCAAGGTAGGTTGGGGATGAACCGTCTGGTCGACGAGATTTTCGGCGAGGACAAGCCGGAGCGGCACGAGCGGTTTCGGGGCAAATATCCCGTGCGCGTGCGCGGCCTCGCCAACAGCTTCGGCGATCAGGTGATCCACAAGGATCTCGATCTCGACGTGAAGCGCGGCGAAATTCTCGGCGTGGTCGGCGGGTCGGGCACGGGCAAATCGGTGCTGATGCGCTCGATCATCGGCCTGCAACAGCCCGACGCCGGGCAGATCGAGGTGTTCGGCCAGTCGATGACCGACGCCGAGCCTGACGAGGCACTGGGTGTGCGCAACCGCTGGGGCGTATTGTTCCAGGGCGGGGCGCTGTTCTCCACCCTGACCGTGGGCGAGAACGTGGAAGTGCCGATCAAGCAGTTCTACCCCGACCTCGATCCCGAGGTGACCCACCAGATTGCCCGTTACAAGGTGGTGATGTCGGGCCTGCCCGAAGAGGCAGCGAACAAGTATCCGTCCGAACTGTCGGGCGGGATGAGGAAGCGCGCCGGGCTGGCGCGCGCGCTGGCGCTCGACCCAGAACTGTTGTTCCTCGACGAGCCTACCGCCGGGCTCGACCCGATCGGTGCGTCGGCGTTCGATCAGTTGACCCGAAGCCTCAAGGAAACGCTGGGGCTGACGGTGTTCCTGATCACTCACGATCTCGATACGCTACACGAAATCTGCGACCGGGTTGCGGTCCTGGCGGATAACAGGGTGATCGCGGTCGATACCGTGCCCAACCTGATGAAGCTCGACCATCCGTGGATACAGGAATACTTCAACGGGCCGCGCGGGCGTGCCGCGCTGACGGCGCAGGCGCTCGACGAATTGCGTAAACACATGGACCTGCCGATCGCTGCGGCGACGGTCAAAGCGTTGGACAAGTCCGACGAAGACGAGGCATAGGCGTAAATCTATGGAGACACGGGCCAATCATGTCTGGGTGGGGGCGGTCACGCTCGTGCTGCTCGCCGCGCTGGCGCTGTTCATCGTGTGGATTGCGCGACTGGGCGAAAGCGACCGCAAGGAATACGACATCTTCTTCAAGCAGTCGGTCGCCGGGCTCGCCGAAGGCAGCCAGGTCTCCTTCGCGGGCGTGCCCGTGGGGCAGGTGCGCAAGATCGTGCTGTGGGACAAGGACCCCGAATTCGTCCGCGTTCGCGTGGCGGTGAAGACCGATGTGCCCGTACTCGTGGGGACCACCGCGACCGTGCAAAGCTCCTTCACCGGCGTTTCGACGATCATGCTCGACGGCGCACGCAAGGGCCGTCCGCCGATCGATTGCGACACCACCGCGTGCCCCAACGGCGTGCCGGTCATCCCGCCGAAGGCGGGCGGTTTCGGCGAAATCCTCGCCAACGCGCCGCTGTTGCTCGAACGCCTGGCGACGCTGACCGAGCGGCTGACCATGGTCCTGTCGGACGACAACCAGAACCAGCTGAGCGCGATCCTGCGCAACACCAACGAGATTTCCCGCAACGTCGCCAATGCATCGCCGCAGTTGCAGGGCACCCTTGCGGAATTGCAGGTCACCCTGCGCGAAGCGAGCGAGGCGCTCGACGCGTTCGAGCAGGCAACCGATTCCACCAACGAGCTTATCAATCGCGAAGGCGAATCGATCGCCGACGAACTGCGCAAGACGCTGCAAAAGGCGAACAAGACCGCCGAGACGCTGAACGCGACGCTCGAGCAGGCGCAGCCTGCGGTTCGCACGCTCAACGATCGCACGCTGCCGGCGGCGAACACGACACTCGAAGACCTGCAGGCGACCAGCCGGTCGCTGCGCGAACTGACCGAGCGGCTTGAAGACAAGGGCGCGAGCGACCTGATCTCCTCGCCCAAGCTGCCCGATTACGAACCCGAGGATTGAGAGCGATGAACCTTTCCCGCCTGGCGATCATGCGCCTTCCGGCTTGTTTGGCTGCTCCGCTCTTGCTGGCGGGCTGCATCAGCTTCGGCGAAGACCCGCCGCCCGCGCTGCTCACGCTAACGCCCGAGGCACCGGTTTCGAGCGGCAGCGGCGTGACTGCGGAGGCGACCAGCGCGCTGACCGTGATGCGGCCGCAGGTGCCCGGCAGCCTGGGTGTGACGCGCGTTCCTGTGCAGGTGGATGCGTCGACCATCGCCTATCTGAAGGATGCCGTGTGGGTCGACCGCCCGGCCAAACTGTTCCAGCAGCTGCTGGTGACCACGATCCGCCAGCGGACCGGCCGCCTCGTGCTCGACGATGTCGAAAGTCGCAGCGGTACCGACGTGACGCTTCGCGGCACCTTGCGCGATTTCGGCTACGACGCGCAGACGAATTCGGCCGTGGTCACCTACGAAGCGATCCGTGAGAGCAACGGACGGCTGGAAACACGCCGCTTCACCGCCAGCGTTCCCAACGTGACTGCCGAAGCGGCCCCGGTCGGTGCAGCGTTGAACGAAGCTGCCAACCAGGTCGCCATCGACGTTGCGGCGTGGGTCGGCGGATAGGGCTAAGGCCTAATTTGCGGCCCGTGCGGCGCTGGCAAAGGTCAGCGCCCGGGTAAAGTCGGCTTCGCGCTCGTTCCTTCGGGCCAGGGCTTCCTCGTCCGTACCCCACCTTTCGGCCTGCCAGTCCTGTTCCAGGTTTGCCGCCGACCAGAGCGCCGCGTGGTCCGCATCCTCGCGCAATCCGGCCAGCGCAACGCATAGCGACGCGGCGAGCGAGGCGGCGGTGTCGAGCCCGGCGAGAACGAAGGGATTCTCGCCTTCCAACCGCTGCCGCAGTGCGCCGAGGCTTTCCTCCGATTGCGGCCGGTGCAGGATGCCGTGCGTGCGGGTGAGGGCGATGCCATGCTCGGCTTCGATTCCCGCGACGATCGGCTCCCACAACTCGTTCTGGCGATGGGCGACAGGTTCGTCGGGCTCGGCGCGGTAGCAGAGCGTGTCCCCGTCGGCGAAGCCGAGCAGCCGCGTGATGATCGGCTCGGGCTCGGCGGAAATCGTATCGATAGCCCGGTCTGCTAGATCGCGCAGCGGCAGATGCTCGGGCAGGACCTCTTGCGGCGCGTCGGCCCATTCCGCGCGCAGCAATTCGCCCAGCGCCTTCGCCGGGACGATCTGCGGCGCGCCTGCGCGAGTCTTCACCGCTCGCCCGTCGAGCGCAACCTGCCACCCGCCAGCCGCTTCATTCAGTTCGGCATTCTTCCAGAAGCGCTTCACCGGTTTTCACGCTTCCAGTGTTTCGCAAGCAGAACGGGCACCGCGAAGAACAGCAGCGGCCCTGCCACGAACAGTACCGGGCCAAGCTCGCCGCCGTCGATACGGCCGGCCACCATCATCGCGCCGGTGAAGGTCACGAAGATGCCGCCCAGGCGAATGAACTGGAGCATCCAGTAACGACGCGCCGCAATCGACTCCGCGCGTTCGGCTTCGGTACTATCGGTCAAGCAGGATCTCCGTCAGTTGCGCGGGGCTTTGGGCCACCACGACCGCACCCGCGCGCAGCAGCTCTTCGGGCTCGTGGTAGCCCCAGGCGACCCCGATCGGCGTCGCACCGGCGGCCTTCGCCATCTCGATATCGAAGCTGGTATCGCCGATCATCACCGCATCTGCGGGGGCGACCCCACATTCGACGAGCGCCGCTTCGAGCATCGCGGGATGCGGCTTCGATGGGTGCCCGTCGGCGGTCTGCAGGCTGGTGAACAGCGTGGCGAGACGGTTCGTTGCGAGCGTTGCGGTGAGGCCGCGATGCGATTTGCCGGTCGCCACGGCGAGCATCCAGTCGGCATCGTACAGCGCTTGCAAGGTCTCGCGAATACCGTCGTAAAGCACTTCTCGCAGCGCGCCGCTTTCGCGCGTGGCGCGGAAATGGGCCTTGTAGGCTTCGACCACGGCGGCTCTGGCGTCCTTCTCCGTTTCGGGAGCAAGGTGCATCACCGCCTGCGGCAGGCTGAGCCCGACGATCCGGCGTACGGCGTTGCGATTCGGTTCGGGCAGCCCGGCCTCGGCAAAGGCGGCCACCATCGAATCGCACACCGCCGCCTGCCCGTCGACCAGCGTGCCGTCGCAATCGAACACCGCGCAACGCATCAGGCGAGCCCGCGCATCAGCGTGGCGATGGCTGCGTTGCCATTTGCTTCATGCCCGGCGGCAATCGATTCGCGTTCGGACGCGCTCTTCTTCTGCGAGAGCTTCAGGGTGGGGCGCCACGCCTGCACTTCCATTTCGAAACCGACGATGCCCCGGAACAGCTTGCTCCACATGGCTTCGCTCGATTCTGCCGCGCGCCAGGGCTCGCCCTCGATGCGGCTTTCGAACTTGCCGATCACGGCATGGAGGAAGGCTTCCAACCCCTCGTCCGCCATGCGCCGTACGCGGCCCTCCATCTCCAGCGCGACGTAATCCCACGTCGGCACCGTGTCGCGGTTATCGTACCAGCGGGGCGAGACGTAGGCGTCGGGTCCGTTGACCGTCACCAGCGCGGTCGCCCCGTCGAGATGGCGAGTGAGTGCATTCCCGCGCGCGAGATGGAACTGCACCGCGCCATCCCCAGTCGACAGCAGCGGTGTATGCGCCACGCGCGGGCCGTCGGGCGTGGTCAGGAACACCATCCCGAAGCCGATCTGGTCGATCAGCGTCTCGAACAGCTGGCGATCATCGGAACGGAACAGCGGGTTGGGGTGCATCAGCGCTTGCCCCCACCTTTGCCTTTCGGCTTGCCTTTGGCGCGGGCCTTTGCCTTTGCGGCGGGCTTGGAGATCGTGCGCGAACGCCGCTCTCCCCGGCGGGCCTTGCGGTACTGTTTTGCGTGCTGCTTCGCGTCCTGCTTCTTTTCCGCCTTGGTCTTGGGCGGTGCTTCCTCGCGCAGCGGCTCCGCATCGCTCAGCGACAGGTCGAAGCCCATCTGCTCCATCGTCGTTGCGAAGTGTTCGGGCAGTTCGGCGGTGACGTCCAGTTGCCCGCCACCAGGCTGGCTGATGATCAGGCGGCGCGCGTGGAGGTGCATCTTGCGGCTGATGCTGCCGGTCAGGAAAGCCTCCTGCCCGCCATATTTGCCATCGCCCACGATCGGGTGTCCCATCGCCGCGCAATGCACGCGCAGCTGGTGGGTGCGGCCGGTGAGCGGTTCGAGCTCGAGCCACGCGGCGCGGTTGCCTGCACGCTCGACCACGCGGTAGCGCGTCTTGGCCGGCTGTCCGCTCTCCATGTCGACATGCATTTTCTCGCCGCCGGTGCCGGGCTGCTTGGCCAGCGGGGCATCGATCTCGCCCGCGTGCTGTTCGGGCACGCCGACCACCAGCGCCCAGTACACCTTCTTGGCGCTACGCCCGGAAAAGCGTTTGCTGAATGCCGCCGCGCTGCCCGGGGTGCGCGCGATCAGGAGGACGCCCGAAGTGTCCTTATCGAGCCGGTGGACGAGGCGGGGGCGGGGCCCGTCGCCTTCGACGAAAGCATCGAGCAGACCGTCGACATGGCTGTAGGTCTTGCTGCCGCCCTGTGTGGCAAGGCCCGCCGGCTTGTTGAGCACGATCGCGGCAGGCGTTTCCTTGATCACCATGCCAAGCGCCTGTGCGCGCTGGTCTTCGCTCAGTTCCGGTCGCTTGCGTGGAGCCTTGGCCCGTTCGGGGTTGCCCGGCGGGATGCGCAGGACCTGGCCGGTCGTCAGTCGGTCGTCGGGCTTGGCGCGCGACCCGTCGACCCGCACCTGGCCGGTGCGCGCCCAGCGGGCGACGGCGGCAAAGCCCACTTCGGGCAGGTGCCGCTTGAACCAGCGGTCCAGCCGGATGCCGTCATCGTCCTCGGCAACGGTGTATTGCCTGACCTCTCCCTTCGCGGGGCGCTGTTCGTCATCGGTCATGGCTCAGAATACTCTTGTCAGGGTGAGGCCGCAGACCAGCGCGAAGATCGACGCGAGAACCGAGGCCAATATGTAAACCAGCGCGATCCCCAGGCGGCCGTCCTCTATCAGCAACCATGTTTCGAGGCTGAAGGAGGAGAAGGTGGTGAACCCGCCAAGCAGGCCGACGCCCAGCATCAGCCGAGCGTGCTGTTCGAACTCGCCACCGAGCCCGCGCGCGAGGCAACCGACGAGCAGACCCATCGCGAGCCCGCCGATCGTGTTGGCCGCCAGCGTGGGCCACGGGAACCCTCCCACCGGCGGAATGGCGATCCATGAGGTTATCGCGCGGCCGAGCTGATAGCGCAGCACGGCGCCCGCCGCGCCGCCGATGGCGACGCCCAGGGATGCGGCAACGGGGGAAAGACTGGTCATTTTCACACGCGACCCTATAGCGGCTTGTGCGTCGCGCCAAGCGGCCATCCACGCCCATCAGCGCAATATGGGCGGGTTTTTCTTGCGTGCCGGGCTCGATTTGCCTATAAAGCGCGCAACGGAGCTGGCCGCATCCCTCTTTTCGGGGCGTTGCCGGCCTCTTCCACGTTATAATTCCGGGCCTTTCGCGCTTCATTTCGCGAATCGCAAGGCTATGAACTGAAAGGCGTTAGACCAGTATGCAAATCATCGTGCGCGATAATAATGTCGACCAGGCGTTGCGGGCTCTCAAGAAGAAGCTGCAGCGCGAAGGCGTCTATCGCGAGATGAAGCTGCGTCGCCATTACGAAAAGCCCAGCGAAAAGCGCGCCCGTGAAAAGGCTGCCGCCGTTCGCCGCGCGCGCAAGATGGAACGCAAGCGCGCCGAGCGCGACGGTCGCTAGAACGCGCATAGGGGTGGGCGTTCCGCCGCGCCCCACTCAACCTCAGTCTTGAACTGACGAACGGCTTGCGCCAGATGGTCGCGAGCCGTTTGGCGTATCAGGCCATCACGAAACTTCCTCTCCAGAGCCTTTCAGGATCCAGTCGATGACAGAAATCACGCGCGTTCCCCTCCGCCCGATTGCGAAGGGCTCGCTGGCCAAACTGTGGATCGGTGTGATCGTGGCTGTCGCGCTGGCAGTGCTGCTCGCGTGGAGCCTCGCACCCAAGGGCGTCGAAGTGACCACGCTTGAGCCGGGCTCGGGGCCGAGCCCGAGCGCAGGCGACGTGATTTTCGTCAATTATACCGGCAAGCTGAAAGACGGGACGGTGTTCGACCAGTCGCAACCGCTCCCGCTGCCGCCGCAGGCGCAGGGCCTGTTCCCCGAAGGCAATCCGCTGCCGCTGGACAACATGATCCCCGGGTTCGTCGAAGGCGCCACGAAGATGCAGAAGGGCGGCAAGTACCAGATGCGTATCCCCGCCAATATGGCGTATGGCGACGAGGAAAAGACCAACCCGCAGACCGGAGAGGTCGTCATTCCCGCGAACAGCGACCTGATTTTCGACGTCGACATGATCGATTTCATGACCCGCGCCGAATTCGATCGCCGCGTACAGGTGATTACCCAGATGATGCAGCAGCAGGGCGGCATGATGGGCCCGCCTGACGGAGCCGCTCCGCCCCCGCAATAGGGCGCGATCGTCTCGCCGGAAGCCTGGGGGAGGGCAGAATGGAAGACGAACCGTTCGAGGCTGCCGGGGCGGGCGAGAATTCTGCGCGCCGTCGGGTCGAAACCGTGTGGCCGCTACGCCCCTGGCTTTCGGCCGGGTGGCTCGGCCTCGCCGGGCTGGCGATCCATTTCCTGATCGACGGTGCAAACGACAGCGGCCCGCGCATGGCGGCCGCTGCATTCATCGCTTTCGCTGCCGGTGCCTTGGTCTTCACCCTCGAACGCGGCCGCCTGCTCGCGCCTGCGATCTTCTCGCTCGTCACCGGGCTCGTCGTCGGCGGGCTGACCTGGCGCGCGGTGGGCGCGGGCAATGATATCGCGGATGGCGGCTATGCGGTGGCGGCGGGCTTGTTCGCCTGCCTGCTGGCGGTGCCGCTGTTCCAGGCCGATTTCCTGCATCGTCGGATGCGGACCGACTACAAGGACATCCACTATTTCGTCTGGACCGACGCGATCACGGGTGCGGGTGCCATCGCCTTCATGGGGCTGTCCTGGCTGCTGATCTGGCTGGTGGCGTCGCTGCTCGACCTGGTGGGAATCCCGCTGCGCGATCTGATCCAGAAAGACTGGTTTGCGGCGCTGTTCATCGGGCTGACTCTGGGCGCGGGGCTGGGCACGTTGCGCAACCAGCTGAAGATTATCGGCACGCTCCAATCGGTGGTTCTGCTGGTGCTGTCCATTCTGGCGCTGCCGCTTGCCGTGGCGATCGCGGTGTTCCTTGGCGCGGTGGTCGTCTCGGGGCCGAGCGTGCTGTGGAACGCCACCGATAGCGCGACCCCGGTGCTGCTATCTATCGCGATCGGCGCCTACGTGCTCGCGAACGCGGTGCTGCGCGACCGGGATGCGGACATGGTCGGCGGGGCGGTGCTCAAGTGGTCGGGCTATGCGCTGGCGCTCGGCATCCTGCCGCTGACGGTGTTCGCCGCGATTTCCACCGGCGTGCGGATCGACCAGCACGGGCTTTCGCCAGAAAGGCTGTGGGCGCTGTGTTCGCTGATTGTCGCGGTCGCCTTCGGGCTCGCCTATTTCGTCGACGCTCTGGTGGGTGCGCGCGGGAGCTGGCGCGACCGGCTGCGCGCATCGAACCTGCGACTGGGTCTGGCGACTGCGCTGTTCGCACTGTTCCTCGCGCTGCCGATCCTCAATTTCGGTGCAATCTCGACCCGCGACCAGCTCGCGCGGCTGCAATCGGGCGCGATTTCGGCGGAGGAATTCGATTTCAGCGCACTCAAGTGGGATTTCGGGGCACCGGGACGCAGGGCCCTCGACCGATTGGCCAAGTCGAAGGACGAGCCAATCGCCAACGGCGCACGTCAGGCGCAATTGCAGGAAATGCGCCCCTATCGCTGGGCAGGGGAGAGACAGGCGCCAGAGACTCTCTCGATAACGTGGCAGGGCGGGGACGACGCGCTCCGTTCGTCGGTCGAGGAATATCTCATCGCCAATCGCGCGTACTGTGGTGGAGATACCACCTGTACCGCAATTATCGCCGGAGAATTGCCGGATGGCTCGCGGCTCGTGGTCGTATCCGATGGTGGGAGCGCGCAGTTCTATGGCGCGGATCGTGAAGGCAAGGTGACGCAGTACTTCGTTGAACAGGGGCGTTTCGTCGCCGACGAGGATCGTCGGGCGCGCTCGATGGAGGCCGAGGGCAAGGACGGGGATCGCAAGTTCGAAATCCGCCCCTTCGAGGGCCGTCAGCTCTATGTCGATGGCAAGCCGGTGGGCGAACCGTTCGAGTGACGTTTTAGGCCGTACTGCCGCTTGATGCTGCGGTGCGGCGCGGCTAACGCATCCCTTATGTCAATCACCCGCGAAGAAGTGGCCAAGATCGCGAGCCTCGCGCGCATCCGCATGGATGACGCGGAGCTCGATCGCATGGTCCCCGAACTCAACAATATCCTGGGCTGGGTCGAGCAGCTGGGCGAGGTCGATACCTCGCAAGTCGAGCCGATGACCGCCGTGATCCCGCAAGCCATGCGGCTGCGCGACGATGTGGTCGATGCCGATCCGCTGACCGCCGGTGGCCGGCGCGAAGACGTGCTCGCCAATGCACCCGCGGCAGAGCACGGATTTTTCGGCGTGCCCAAGGTGATCGAGTGATCGCCTCGACCGTCATTTTATGTTCCCTTCGGGCTGAGCTTGTCGAGGCCCTGCATTTCTCTTCTTGGACCCGGGCATTTGAAGAAGGACAGCCCTTCGACAGGCTCAGGGCGAACGGGTTTAAACTGTGACCGATCTTACCAATCTCGGCGTCAAAGCCATCCGCGACGGGGTCGCCGCAGGCGATTTCACCGCGCGCGAAGTGGCTGAAGCTTTCAACGCCAATGTCGCCGCCGCGAAGGACCTGAACGCCTTCATCGTCGCCACGCCTGAAAAGGCGCTCGAAGCCGCAGACGCTATCGATGCGAAGCGCGCCAAGGGCGAGGAACTGGGCAAAATGGGCGGCGTGCCGATCGGCATGAAGGACCTGTTCTGCACCGACGGCGTGCAGACCACGGCTGCCAGCCACATCCTCGAAGGCTTCGTGCCGCAGTACGAAAGCACCGTCTCTGCCAACCTGTGGAAGGCGGGCGCGGGAATGCTGGGCAAGCTCAACCTCGACCAGTTCGCGATGGGTTCGTCGAACGAAACGAGCTATTTCGGCAACGTGCTTTCGCCGTGGAAGAAGGCGGGCAGCAATGCCGCGCTGATCCCCGGAGGTTCGTCGGGCGGTTCATCCACCGCCGTTGCCGCGCGGCTCGCTCCGGCAGCGACCGGCACCGATACCGGCGGTTCGATCCGCCAGCCTGCCGCCGTGACGGGCATCACCGGGATCAAGCCGACCTACGGGCGGTGCAGCCGCTGGGGTGTGGTCGCCTTCGCGTCCAGCCTCGACCAGGCGGGGCCTATGGCGCGCGACGTCACCGATTGCGCGATCATGCTGGAGGCGATGGCCGGGTTCGATCCGAAGGATTCGACCAGCCTCGATATGCCCGTGCCCGAGTGGGAAGCGGGGCTGAGCGCGGACCTCAAGGGCAAGAAGGTAGGCATCCCGCGCGAATACCGCATGGACGGGATGGACGGCGAGATCGACGCGAGCTGGGAACGCGGCAAGGAATGGTTGTGCGATGCGGGCGCGGAGATCGTCGATATCAGCCTGCCGCACACCAAATACGCGCTGCCCGCGTACTACATCATCGCCCCGGCAGAAGCCTCCTCCAACCTCGCGCGCTATGACGGCGTGCGCTACGGCCTGCGCGATCTGCCCGAGGGGGCTGGTTTGCAGGATATGTACGCCGCAACCCGCGCGGCGGGCTTCGGCGACGAGGTGAAGCGCCGCATCCTGATCGGCACCTACGTGCTCAGCGCGGGCTTCTACGACGCATATTACACGCAGGCGCAGAAAATCCGCACGCTGGTGGCGCAGGACTTCGAGAAGGCTTGGGGCCAGTGCGACCTGATCCTCGCCCCGACCACGCCAACCGCCGCATTCCCGCTGGCCGAGATGAACTCCGACCCGCTGGCGATGTACCTCAACGACGTGTTCGCCGTGCCCGCCTCGCTGGCGGGCCTCCCCGCGATGAGCGTGCCCGCGATGCTCAACGGCGAGGGCCTGCCGCTGGGTCTGCAGATCATCGGCAAGGCCTTCGACGAGCAGGGCGTGCTCAACGCCGGGCTGGCGATCGAGCAGCGCAGCGGGTTCGATGCGACACCGGAGCGGTGGTGGTGAGATGAGAGGCTGCCTGAACCTGCTCACGTTTCTCGTGATCCTCGCGGTGGCGGTCTTCATCGTCCTCGCGCTGATCGGCTGGATCAGGGACGGTGGCAACTCGACCGACGCGGCGAGCGATCAGGCGGGCAGGGCGGCCGGGCTTCCGGTCGCGGCAAGAGTTTTAGAGGTATTTTGATGAGCACTTATCGCATCCAGGGCGCCACGGGCGAATGGGAGGTCGTGATCGGCCTCGAAGTCCACGCGCAGGTCACCTCCAACGCCAAGCTGTTCAGCGGCGCGTCGACCGCGTTCGGGGCGGAGCCCAATACGCAGGTCTCGCTCATCGACGCCGCGATGCCCGGCATGCTGCCCGTGCCCAACCGAGAGTGCATCCGGCAGGCGGTGCGCACCGGCATGGCCATCGAAGCGCAGATCAACGCGTGGAGCCGGTTCGACCGCAAGAACTATTTCTACGCCGACCTGCCGCAGGGCTACCAGATCAGCCAGCTCTACCACCCGATCGTGGGCGAGGGGCAGCTGCTGATCGAGGCGGACGAGAAGGCGGGCATTCCCGAAGACAAGATCATAGGGATCGAACGCATTCATGTGGAGCAGGACGCGGGCAAGCTGATGCACGATCAGCACCCGACGATGTCCTATGTCGATCTCAACCGCGTGGGCATCGCGCTGATGGAAATCGTCAGCAAGCCGGACATGACTTCGCCAGCCGAAGCAGGGGCTTACGTGCGCAAGCTCAGGTCGATCCTGCGCTATGTCGGGTCGTGCGACGGCAATATGGAAGAAGGATCGATGCGTGCGGACGTCAACGTCTCGGTGCGCAAGGTCGGCGATAGCGAGCTGGGTACGCGGACCGAGACGAAGAACGTCAACTCGGTGCGCTTCGTCATGCAGGTCATCGAATACGAGGCGAACCGCCAGGTCGATGTGCTCGAGAGCGGCGGCACGGTCGACCAGGAAACGCGCCTGTTCGATGTCGCCACCGGCACCACGCGCACCATGCGCAGCAAGGAAGACGCACACGATTACCGCTACTTCCCCGATCCCGACCTGCTGCCGCTCGAACTCGACGATGCCTTCCTCACCGAATGCCGCGAGAGCCTGCCCGAACTGCCCGACGCCAAGCGCGCGCGCTACGAAGGCGAGCTGGGCCTGACGCCCTACAACGCGCGCGAACTGACCGCCGAGGTCGAGACCTTCGGCCGCTTCGAAACGCTCCTCTCCGCCACTGCGGCGAAGATCGGCAAGCCCGAAAAGGCCGTCGCCACGCAGGTCGCCAACTGGGCGCTGTCTGTGGCGCCGGGTGTGATGAAGTCACTGGGCGAAGAAGCCGATCCCGCGAACGCGACGGCAGAGGCACAGGCGAGCATTCTCGCGATGCAGGACAAGGGCGAGATTTCGGGCGGACAGGCCAAGGAAATCTACGAAATCGTCCTCAAGACCGGTCGCGACCCCGAAGAAGTCGCCGATGCCGAAGGCCTCAAGCAGGTTAGCGACACCGGCGCGATCGAGGAAGCGATCGACGCGATCATCGCCGCCAATGAAGACAAGGTGGCCGAATATCGCGGCGGGAAAGACAAGCTGTTCGGCTTCTTCGTCGGCCAGACGATGAAGGCGATGCAGGGCAAGGCCAACCCGGCGGTGGTCAACCAGATACTGAAGGATAAGCTGGGGTAATTCGCTTCTGCAGCCTCGCATGGTATGCATAGGCCATGAGAGGTTCTGGTTGCTCACTTTCGGCATTGCTTCTCGCAAGCGTGTTTTTTCTCACGGCTTGCAACGAGGGTGATTCAGCTGAGTCATCGCCTTTCGATTTCGATTTCCGCGGGGCAATCGTTGAACCTGTCGCGCTGGCTGATGCATCGGCTGATGCCGGGAAGATCTTCCCGGCTTTTCTTGAGACCACCCCGCGGGGATGCGGATTTCCGGCCATCAAGAATCCGTCTTTGCTCGATGAAAACTCGTCGGATTGGTACACCTCGCATCTCAAGGCCGCGAAGGAGCGACCCTTGCCGGACCTGGCTGCCGCGACGCCTGAGCAGTTGCATATCCGGTTCCTTTGGCTGCGGTCGTTCGATCATCCGATGGTCGTGCGAATAGACGAGCAGGCCAATGGCGGGGCGGTGATCGAAGCCAAGCGTCTGTCGGGTGAGGGCGGCTACGAGCCGGGCGAAATCGCCGAACACCTGAACCGCGAACTTACACCGACCGAGTTTCGCGAGTTCAAGGCGTTGTTAGGGCGCAGTAGACTTTCGAACGAACCTGCTGCCAAATGTGATGCGGGAATGGACGGTGCGCAGTGGATCCTCGAAGTCGTAGCCGGTGGCAAATATGCCTTTTTCGAGCGGTGGACTCCCGAGAAAGGGGTGGTCCACGACGTTGCACTTGAGATGCTGACGCTCACCGGTTGGGACCTTAAACCTCTTTATTAGCGGCCAAGATCATACTTGAACCGCAAGATCGGTCGGGCACCGCGCACGCTCGCGCTCTAGCTATCCTCCTGCCACGGATGATGGGATGAACGAGACTGCTGCCGAAAACTACCGCAGGCGCATGGCGCGGGTGCTGGATCATATCGACCGGCACCCCGACGGCGACCTGCGGCTGGAGACGCTCGCGGGCATCGCGGCGTTCAGCAAGTTTCATTTCCATCGCCAGTTCGGGGCGACCTTCGGCATTTCCGTGCAGCGCTACGTGAACCTGTCACGCATGAAGCGTGCGGCGTTCGCGCTGGCGTGCAGGGCGGAGATGCCGGTGATCGAGATCGCGCTGGCGGCGGGTTTCCAGTCACCGGATTCGTTCGCGAAGGCATTCCGCGCGGAATTCGGGACCAGCCCCAGCGCGTTCAGGAAGGCTCCGGACTGGGCTGCGTGGCAGACGGCAATCACGCCGTATGACAACGCAAGGAAACAGATAATGACTGCCGACTTCCATCGTGCCGATTTGGAGATCGTCGACTTTTCCGAGGTGCCGATCATTCGGCTGACCCACCATGGCGACCCCGCCGCGCTGAACGGGTCGATCTCGCGCTTCATCGCATGGCGCAAGGCGAACAGAGTAGGCCCGCAGGTCGCGCGGACCTTCAATGTCTTCCATGGGGTGGAACCCGAAGATGTCCGCGTCGACCTTGCCTGTCAGGCGATGCCCGGGCTGGAACCGGGCGAGGGCATGGAGCGCGCGAGCATCCCCGCCGGGCGCTGCGCGCGGCTCAGGCTTGTCGGTGTGAACGACGAGCTGGAAGCGCCGGCCACCTGGCTTTACCGCAACTGGCTCCCCGAAAGCGGCGAGACGCTGCGCGATTACCCGCTGTTCTGCGAGCGGAGCAATTTCGGCCCCGGTCTGCCAGAGAGCGAAATGGTGGCGGATCTGTTCCTTCCGCTGGCCTAGGCAATACTGCGTGGGTTGGTCGCGATCGCAATTGCCAGCCCTCGCTATTTCGCTAGAACCGCAGGGGTTTACTTGGGGGGGATTGAGATGAAATTGCGCATTCTTCTGGCGTCTGTCGCGCTCGCGACCGCCGTTCCTGCGGCGGCGGAGACGCTCGACAACGCAACGGTCGTGCAACTTGCTTCGATCGGGCTGGGTGACGAGGCGATCATTGCCAAGATTCAGGCTTCGCCAGCGAATTTCGATGTTACCACCGATGCGCTTATCGCGCTGAAGCAGGATGGGGTCTCCTCGGCGGTGATCGCGGCGATGATCGAGGCTTCGAACACCACCAAGGCTTCCAGTTCGGTCGCAGGGTCGATCGACAGCCCCGATCCGATGGTGCCGCATCCCTCAGGTGTCTACATGCTCGCCGACTGGCTTGAAGAGCCCAAGATGCTGGTGATCGATGCGACCACCAGCAACCAGACCAAGACCGGCGGATTCTTGGGATACGCGCTGACCGGCGGGATTGCCTCGATGAGCTTCAAGGCGGTCATCCCAAATTCCGAAGCGCGAGTTCAGACAAGCGACAAGCGACCGACATTCTACTTCTATTTCGATCAGGCAGACACTTCGCTCTCCAACAGGGGCGGTGGCAATTTCTGGGTGGCGGGTGCGGTGACGTCGCCCGCCGAATTCAGTCTGGTGGAATTCAAGGTGAAGAAGAACCGGCGCGAGGCGAAGGTGGGCAAGTTCAACATCGGCGGCGCCAAGGCCGGGGTGATGGACAAGGACCAGATCGGTTTCGACTATGAGCGGATTGCCCCCGGCGTGTTCGAAGTGACCCCGCAGGCCGACCTGCAGCCCGGGGAATATGGCTTCATCTACTCCTCCTCTACCGGCGGTGGCACGGGCGCCGCAGCAGTGGGCGCACAGACATCGCGGATCTTCGACTTTTCGATCGAGAAATAACCGAAAGCTTTGCCGATCGGGCGGCTTTGGCTAGGCGCGGGCGATGATCGACCCGCGCCTCAGCATCGTCCTCGTCAACCCCGAGATCGCCGGTAACACCGGCGCGGTCGGGCGTACCTGCGTGGCGCTGGACATGGAGCTGGTGCTGATCCACCCGCTCGGCTTCACAATCACCGATACGCGGCTGAAGCGGGCGGGGCTGGATTACTGGCAGCATATCCGGCTGGCGGAATTTCCCAGCTGGGAGGCCTTCCTGGCTGAACGCATGCCGCGCGCCGACCAGCTTTTCCTGTTCGAGGAATACGCGCCGCGCAGTTTCTACGAGCCCGCGTATCCGGAGGATGCCTACCTCGTGTTCGGGCGCGAAACGAAGGGGCTGCCAGAGGAGATCGTGGAAGCTCACCGCGCGCAGATGGTCAGCCTGCCAATGAAGAGCGACAAGGTCCGCTCGCTCAATCTCGCCAATACCGTCGCCGCGGCGGCCTATCAGGCGCTGCGCGGCGGGTTCGAGCGGCCTAGTTCGTGAGCGTGTAGGTTGCCGAGCAGGTCCACGCGGCATCGCCGGTGCCTGTTTCGCGGCAGCTGACCCGGTTGCCGTCGGGCCGCTGGCCTACCGGCTTGTCATATTCGCTCTCGGCCTTGGCGGAGAGCCGGGTTACCGCGATTACCTGCGAGGGGCCGCTTGCGCTGACCTGGACGACACGTGGCCCACCGGCATCGTCGCCTTCCTCCACATAGGGCTCGTCCGAATCCTGTGTGCCGCTGGCGTCGACATAGCGACTGGATACCCAGCCGGTCAGGCACGCGCCCGAATAAGGCTGCGGAGCGCCGACCGAATTTTCGAGCCCGCACTGGCCCGGCTCGCCCAGCGTGCCATCGGGAAGGTAGACGATCCCGTACCACTGGCCCTGCCGGTCGCACACGAAGAAGGGCGCATCGTCGTCCAGCTTGTCGATCCGCGTCGCATCGATGCTCGGGGCCTCGCGCACGGAGAGGAAATCGTCCGACCCGCCGGGCAGGTTCGCGACCCGGCCGATCCTGTCGCAGGCGCTGGCGTGCGGGCCATCCCGCCCAATGCGTACGGCTAGCGCTTTGGGCGCGGCAGTGGCGGACGCTCGCTGTTCCTCGGCGCCGGTATCGTCGTCGCTGGATACGATGACGGTCTCGTCGTTCGCGGGCTCCTGCGAATCCGCATCGGTGTTGCGCTGGCCGAGCAGGAAGGCGACCGCGCCCACCAGCAATAAGATCACGGCGATCAGTCCAACCATCGTGCGGTTCATCGCAACACCCCCCCTGCAAGTCTGGCGATGCCGCTTATCTTGCCCGCTTTCGCCCGATCGCCAAGAGAAAAACAAAAGGGCCGCCGGATCGTCTCCGGCGGCCCCCTTCATAGCGGCTAAGATGCCCGGCTTCAGCCCTGGCGTTCGCCGGTAAGCGGCATGTCGCCGAAGGCGCCGGCGTTGACCTTGCCGGTCATCTGGTCGCCAGCGACGGTCGCTTCGCAGTTGAGTTCCATCGGCATGGGCACGGTCATGTCCATCTTCCACTTGAGCGTGTCGCCATCGATGGTGCCGTCCTTGACGTCCATCGAGCCCATGCCGCCGGCCATCGAGCCGGTGAAAGTGTTGCCATCGTCACCGGGGACGACGGTGAACGTGCCCTTCTGGTCGCCCATCGGGCTCTTCACGACGGTATCATAGGTTCCTGCTACAGACATTTGCGCATCTCCTCTCGTGTGGTTCGGTAGGGCGGGCCATTGCCCGCACCTACACTCGTGTCAATAACGCTTATTCCACCTCGATGGTTTCAATCGGCAGGCCAAGTTTATCGAGCTGCGGGCGAACCTTCTCCGCATCGCCGACTACGACCCACACGAAGCGATCGGGGCTGATCGCCTTGCGCGCTGCCGCGTCGAGGCTTTCGACCGTCTGGCCGCGATACTTGTCTGCCAGCGTTTCGTAGTAATCCATCGGGCGGCCGTACTTCACGTTGTTCTGCATCGCGCCGAGCACCGCGCTCGACGTTTCGAACTGGCCGGGAAGCTGGCGGATCTCGTTGTTCACGTTGCGGGTCAGCTCTTCATCGGTCACGCCGCGGGTGGTGACGAACTCGCCGACTTCCTTGATGATTTCGGCCAACGCGTCGCCCGTACGGTCGGCCTGCACCGGGGCCTGGACGAAGTATGCGACAGCGCCTTCGTTGATCGACGGTCCGCCGCGCACGCCGTAGCTCCAGCCCTTCGTCTCGCGCAGGTTCATGTTGAGCCGGGCGAGGAAGTTGCCACCCAGCGCGTTGTTGGCGTTGGTGAGATCGACGATCGTTTCATCGCTGGCGGAGTACGGCGTGATCTCGCCGCCGACAATGAAGCTCTGAGGCGAGTTGGGCCGGTTGACCAGCACGATACGGGCCGATTCCGGCGCCGCTGCGAGCGAGCTGAAGTCCTTCTGGCCCTTGGGCGTCGCCGGCGCGGCCCAGTTGCCGAAAGCTTCCTCCAGGTCGGGCATGACGTCGGCCAGCGGCAGGTTGGATACCACGAACACCGTCGCGTTGTCCGGCCGCAGCCAGGTCTGCTTGAAGTTCACCAGATCGTCGCGGGTCAGCGAGCCGACCGACTCCACCGTGCCCGAGCCGCCATAGGGGTTGTCGGCGCCGTAAACGAGCGGCGAGGCGACATAATAGGCAAGGCCGCTGGGGCTCTTGAGGCTCTGCTGGATGCTGGTGACGGTCTGGGTGCGAACGCGTTCGATCTCCGCCGGATCGAAGGCCGGGTTGCGCACGACGTCGGCCAGCAGTTCGAGCGAGGGCTCGAGGTTCGCGCTCAGCGAAGAGAGCGTGAAGGTCGACCGGTCGACCCCGCCACCCGTGCTGATATTGGCACCGAGGCGCTCCTGCGCTTCGGCCAGCTCGCGCGAATTGAGGCTGGTGGTGCCTTCGTCCATCAGGCCCAACGTCAGGCCTTCGAGACCGCGCTTGTCGATCGGATCTGCGGCGGAGCCCGCATCGAAACTGATCGTCACGCGGGTTGCCGGCACGGCATCACGCTGCGCGTAATAGACCTTGATCCCGTTGGGCAGCGCCGTTTCGGTTACGTCCGGGAAATCGAGCGCAGTGAGCTGGGAAATCTCGGGAGCCGGGCGAACCTTTGTCACCGTGATTTCGTTGGCGGCGGGTGCGGCGTCGGTCGCATCGTCTGCGGCAGCAACGCTTGCGGCCTCTTCGTATTCGCCTTCTCGTTCGCCCGGTTCCAGCACCAGCGTCATCGCCGGGCGGGTCATCCATTTCTGCATGGCCGCCTTCACGTCACCCGGGGTCAGGGTGGCGAGGATGTTCATCTGACGCTCGAAGAAACCGGGATCGCCGGCAAGGACTTCGCCCTCGGCCAGCGTGACCGCCTTGCCGCCGAAACCGCCGACCTCTTCCAGCCCGCGGATCGTTCCGGCAAGGCTGGAGGTCGCTGCGCGGCGTACTTCGTCTTCGGTGGGGCCGTTCTTGATGAAATCTGCGATGATCTCATTCAGCCGCTTCTCGACCACGGCCGGATCGACGCCCGGCTTCGCGGTTGCGCCGATGTCGAGGATGCCGACCCGCTGGAACGCGTAGTTGCCTGCGTTCACGCTGATCGCGATCTGTTCGTCGCGGACGAGTGCGTTGTCGAGACGGCTCGACGAGAGACCTCCGAGGATCTGCGCGCCTACGTTGAGCGCGGTCAGGTCGCGGTCGGTGATGCCGGGAACGGAGTAATACTTGTCGATGCTGGTCGCCGCGACCTGATCCTTCATCACCGTGCGGACGTTTTCCTTCAGCACAGGGACGTCGGCCTGCGCGGGGTCGTTCACCGGACCGCGTGCGATGGGACCGAAATATTTCTCGACCAGCGGCCTGGCTTCGGCGGCGGAAATATCCCCTGCGAGCACCAGCGTGGCGTTGTTGGGGCCATAGTTGTCGCGGAACCAGTTCTGCACGGTCGACATCGTCGCCGCGTCGAGGTCGGCCATCGAACCGATCACGTTGTGATCGTAGGGGTGCCCTTCGGGATAGAGCGTCTTGATGATTTCGTAGAACACCAGGCCGCCGGGCTGGTTGTCGCCCTGCCGCTTCTCGTTCTGGACGACGCCGCGCTGGTTATCGAGCTTTTCCTGCGTGATCGCGCCGAGCAGATAGCCCATGCGATCGCTTTCCAGCCACAGTGCGCGTTCCAGCGCGCCGGTGGGGACGGTTTCGAAATAGTTGGTCCGGTCGAAATCGGTCGTGCCGTTGTAATCGGTCGCGCCCATTTCCTGCAGGTACTTGAAGAAATCGTCCGGCGCGTTTTCGCTGCCGTTGAACATCAGGTGTTCGAAAAGGTGGGCAAAGCCCGTTTCGCCCTTGGGCTCGTCCTTCGAACCGACATTGTACCACACCGCGACGCCGACGATCGGCGCCTTGCGGTCTTCGTGGACGATTACGGTCAGTCCGTTGTCGAGCTGGAACTGGTCGTAGGGAATCGCGACCTGTTCGACCAGGTTCTCCAGCGGAGCGGGCTGTTCGGCCGCGTCCTGCGCCTGGGCCGGAACCGCCATCACGGCGGGGGTGGCGAGCGCTACGGCGAGCGCGGTGAGGCTGGTCTTAGTGGTACGGAACATGATTCTTTCCCTTGTCGCGACTAAATGTCTGAAATCGAATACTGAAATGGCGTGGTCAGCGCTTGCTGGAAACCGTCTTCCTAGATGCGGCAGATGCTACCACATCGTCTCGCCAGAAATGGACCGGCTTCAAGCGGTGCTGGACGAACAGCGGAGCCTGATCTGCGAAATGCGGGCTGTCGGGCCGCGTGATCGCCGCGCCATAGGGCTGGATGGAGCGCGAGGTGACCCGTTTGCCGTCGAGCCATTCGACCCACTGGATAAAGCTGTCGCCATGCTTGACCGAAAGACGACCGTCGTCGTCGATGTCCCACGTGGTCGAGGCGCGCAGCGTGTCCGATCCGCCGTCGAGCGGCAGATCGACGTCGCCCTGCCGCAAGCGCAGCAGATCGCTCATCCGCGGAGTCAGCGTGCCGAAGTATTTCTGAAGGTGGTCTTTCGAACGCGTGAGCTCCTCGACAGCATTGGGCCAGGCCGACTTCTGGTAGCTCGCGGCCATGTACGGCTTGACCATCAGCAGCGCGATCGCATCCGACTGGCCAATATTGTCCGAGGTCAAATCCCAGTCGAGCATTAGCTTGCGCGCTTCGGCGAGATCGGGATGCTCACTCGGGTCGATCGCGCGAATATCGTCGAGCATCCGCTTGATGTAGCCTGCGTTTTCATAGCCGGTGTCGAACTTGATCCGCATCAGCGTATCGCTGTCGAGCGGGCTCGCCTCGTTCATCAGCTTCCATGCGCGCCGCGCGCGGTTGGTCATCTTCAGTTCGACCCCCATCACCGGCGGTACGCTGTCGGGCGACAGGTCGCTGCCCGGTCCCGCGGCGACGAACGGCGTGTTGTTCGCATTCATCAGCCAGCCGCTCGCCGGGTCGAAATATTGCGGCAGGGTGTCGTAATCGACCGTGCGCTGCCAGATCAGCTTGCTGTCGTTGCCGGGCAGGACGTGCCGCCAGTCGGGGCCTTCCTGTCGCTGGGGGATGGCGGCGTTGTAGATGTAGGCAATGTTGCCCTGCTTGTCGCCGTAGATGAAGTTGGTCGAGGGTACCTGGCCGCGCGCCATGATCGCGCGCCATTCGTCGTAACTCTTCGCCTTGTTGAGCCGGTAATATGCGTCGAGCTGTGCGATGCTGCCCATCCCGCCGTAACGCAGCGCAAACGCGCCCTGATCGTTCTTGATCACCGGACCGTGGACGCTGCGATAGACCGTGCGCCGGATCGGAAGGGTGAAGGGGCCGAAGCGCACGGGGAGTGTGAAGCTGGTCGCTTCGAGATCGTGCCACTTGCCATCGAGTCGATAGCGCGTGCCGCTGTCGTCCAGCTCCAGCTTGTAGATATCGATCATGTCGGGCGTGTTGACCGTGTTGGTCCAGCCCAGGTCCTCGTTATGGCCCAGGAAGGGGAAGGGGCTGCCGGGGAAGTTCGCGCCCGCATAGTGCCAGCCGTCTCCACTTTCGACGACCAGTTCGTACCACGCGACCCCGCCGCGCCAGGGCTGGTGCGAATTGGAGACGAGAATGGTTGGCCCGCCCGATTTCTCGGGCGCGACGGCAAAGGCATTGGAGCCCGCGTATTCCGCATCTTCACCCATCGGCAAGGGACGCGCCAACGCGGTCTTGCCCGGTGCCTTCGCATCGTCGTCCATGATCCGCGGTGCGTCGTCGATCGCATCGGTGGGCGTCTTGCCGTCCAGCGACGGACCGTACTCGGGCGGCAGCGGATCGCCCGCAACCAGCGGACCCATGTAGCGGTCGAGGCCGAAGAAGAACGGCTGGCGCAGCGCAAAGCCCGCGGCGATGTCTATCCCGTTGACCGGGAACAGGTTGCCCAGCTTCACCTCGCCCGGATGGTCCCGCGCATAATCGTTCAGGCCGACCGCATAGGCATCGAGCAGCGCGCGCGTATCAGCGGGCAGCGTTTTCCATTTGCGCTCCGCCGTGCCGCGCGCGTCGAGCAGGTGGTAGGCATAGTCGACCGCCGCGCCTTCCTGCCCCGCAATTGCGCCGTAGCGCCCGCGGCTCATCGCGACGACATCCTGCAGGGTGGTAAAATCGTCCTCGCTATGCGCGATGGCGACGCCATAGGCGACGTCCGCGTCGGTTTTGCCGTAGATGTGCGGGACGCCGAAATCGTCGCGGATGATCTCAGCGGTGTAGGTGCGGTTCCCTGCGGGTGGGGTGCCCTTGGTGGCGAAAAACGGTTCCCAGGTCATCAGACCGATCGCTGCGATCAGCAGCAACAGGACCACGATTGCTCCGGTCCATTTGAGAATGCGAATCATGCCGGCTCCCCCTCTGCCTCCTCGAATGCGCGTGCCGAGGGCAGCGCCATTGTTGCGAGGAGGACTGTGTAATTAAATAACTGGTAAATCAGGAAAATGACAAGGATCATTGCCCGCAGTGCCGCTGGGTCGACGCCACTCGCGGGCGCGAACTCAAGGATGAAGGCGACGAACAGCAGGTCGCGATTGGGCAAAAGCGGCAATTGCGAGATCACCAGTTGCACCGTGATCAGCGTGAACCACAGGATCAGCGACCCTTCCGGAATGCCGATATCCCACTGCACGATCTGCAGCGAATAATTGATCACCAGCCGCGTGGCGTGGATCGCCACGACCAGAAGGATCAGTTTCGTCCCGATTCCGAACAGTTTGCGACGAAAAAGATGCCCCGCCAGCAGCGCCACGCCGAACAGGACTGCGAACAGCAGGAACGATTTTTCGCTCGTCTGCATCAGTTCGTTTTTTGCGAGCAGCTTGGGATGCAGCAGGATCAGCGCGCCCGCCGCCATGATCGCGAAGGCAGCGGTGGTGAAGCCCGAAAGCAGTACGTTGTCCTTGATGTAGGACAGCGCATCACGCCGCCGCAGCCCCAGGCGATCCTTCGCCCAGAAAACCAGGAATGCTTCCCCCGAATAGCCCAGAACCGAGTTGTTCAGCGCCCTCTTGCGCAGGAAAACCGGCCATTGAGAGCGCAGATTGCGCTGGAACAGCTTGCTGAAAATGACGATCTCGCACACCGGCAGAACGGTGTAGGCAAGCACCTGTACGACATAGAATGCAGGGTTCTGGGGGAGGTTGGCGAGCAGTTCGCCCCAACCGAATTGCGTCAGCCGCCACAGCACGTAGCAGACGATGCCGACACTGAAGGCACGTCTCAACCACGGCATCGCTTTTGCAGCGAAACTGCTTTCGCCTTCCGGCCTCTCCGTCATGGGCGGTGCTATGAACGCTTTGGAAGCACTGTCAATCGTTGCCGGGGGCAGCTAGAGGCATTTGCCGCGCTATGCAGATTGCCCTTATCGCCACGGACCATTGCGATTACGCAGCAAACCTCGCCCGCTCCATGGCGATGCCGCCTCGGGTGTCGCCGGTGGCTTGCGCGCGCAGTGCCAGGCGGCTGATCGCCAGGCTGCGCGCTCGGCATGTCCACAGCTGCGCGCCCACAATTATCTCTGCGCAGGGGCAGCCCACGCGATCGACTGCAAGGCCGGAGCGACGGGGTGGCCCGCCCGGCTGGGACCCCATCGCGGGTGAGACCGGGGCGGTGAACACAAAGCTCGTCGCCGAATGAGCCGCCCGCTCAAAATCGCAACCTGGCTCGAACACTACAAGGGCGGCGGGGTAGAGCGGGTCGCGGTGCGGCTCGCGCACGACTGGATGGAGCTTGGCCACCAGGTCGCGATCCTGGCTTCACCGGTCGAACGGCAATTGCGCGTCGACCTGCCGACGGATGTCGAGTGGGTGCCGCATTTCGGCGGCCGCAAGACTGCGGCGGAGGCGATCGGCAAGGTGGCGCCCGACATCTTCTTCTGCCCTGGCAACCACTACACTTCTGCTGCGG
Organism: Citromicrobium bathyomarinum; assembly: GCF_038594485.1. Taxonomy (GTDB): domain Bacteria; phylum Pseudomonadota; class Alphaproteobacteria; order Sphingomonadales; family Sphingomonadaceae; genus Alteriqipengyuania; species Alteriqipengyuania bathyomarina_A. The sequence continues at coordinate 194,994 of NZ_JBCFZG010000001.1, forward strand.
CGCGGATTCGCCTGCATCTCAAGGATCGCAGCCCGCCGATCGTGTGGAAGGTTTCGAACGATCTTGCGCGCAAGGACATGTCGTGGCCGATGCAGGTCGCCAACCGGGTGTGGGTCGGCCAGCATCACCGCTTTGCCGATCGGGTGGTGGCGATGTCGCGCGCGATGGCGGAAGATGCGGTGGCGCGCACCGGAGTTCCGCGAGAGCGGATCGATATTATCGAAAATCCGCACCTCGCCGTGGGCGGCGGACCCGCCGCGCTGCCGCTTGCTCCCAACTACATCCTCGGCATCGGGCGGCTCGAACCGCAAAAGGCATGGGATGTGGCGATCCGTGCCTATGCCCAGGCCGACACCGGCGGTCGTCCGCTGATCATCTATGGCGAGGGGAGCGAGCGCGCCAAGCTGACCGCATTGATCGAACGTCTGGGCCTGACCGGGCAGGTGTTCCTGCCGGGCTTCGTCGAAGGGCTGGAGGAAGTCATCGAACGTGCCGACCTGCTGCTGCTCACCTCGCGCTACGAAGGGCGGCCGAACGTGGTGATAGAGGCCCTGTCGACAGGTACTCCCGTCGTCGCGACAGAAAGCAGCGTGGCAATGCGCGAATTGCTGGTCGACCCGGGATCGGGACGCCTTCTCGAAAGCCGGGAGGCAAAAGCCGTGGCGCGCGGGATAGAGGCGGTGCTGGCAAGCCCGCGACCGGCGCCGACGGGCAAGGCCGCCGATCCGTTGGCCAGCGCGCAGGCCTATATCGATACCTTCCGCAAGGCGGTCGACCAACGGCATGGGTCGTAGGCGAAACGGCTTCTCAAATCTTGTGGGGTACGAAGGCGGCACTATCTGAAGGGCACGTTCTTACAGGGAAACCGGAATGAACCTCGAAAACTTCACCGACCGCGCAAAGGGCTTTCTCCAGTCCGCGCAAACCACCGCAATCCGCCTCAACCACCAGCGCATCACGCCGCTGCACATCCTCAAGGTGCTGCTCGACGACAGCGAAGGGATGGCGGCCGGGCTGGTGCAGCGCGCAGGCGGCGATCCGGTGAAAGCGGAACAGCGGGTCGACGATGAGCTGGCGCGCATCCCGGCAGTGACCGGCGGCGGCGCACAGGCGAGCCCGGGGCTCGACAATGATTCGGTGCGCGTGCTCGACCAGGCGCAGCAGATCGCGGAGAAGTCCGGCGACAGCTTCGTCACTGTCGAGCGGCTGTTGGTCGCTCTTGCGCTCGCTTCGAACAGCAAGGCTGGCGCTGCGCTGGCCGATGCGGGCGTGGATGCGAAGGCGCTGGAGCGCGCGATCGCCGACCTGCGCGGCGGACGCACCGCCGACAGCGCGAACGCCGAACAGGCTTACGATGCGATGCAGAAATACGCGCGCGACCTGACGCAGGCGGCGCGCGACGGAAAGCTCGACCCGGTCATCGGCCGCGACGAGGAAATCCGCCGCACGGTGCAGATCCTCGCGCGCCGGACCAAGAACAACCCTGCGCTGATCGGCGAGCCCGGCACCGGCAAGACCGCGATCGCCGAAGGCCTCGCGCTGCGCATCGCCAATGGCGACGTGCCCGACAGCCTCAAGAACCGCACGCTGATGGCGCTCGACATGGGCGCGCTGATCGCGGGCGCGAAATACCGTGGCGAGTTCGAGGAACGGCTGAAAGCCGTGCTCGACGAAGTGAAGGGATCGGACGGGCAGATCATCCTGTTCATCGACGAGATGCACACGCTGATCGGGGCGGGGGCCTCGGAAGGCAGCATGGATGCGTCCAACCTTCTCAAGCCGGCGCTTTCGCGCGGCGAGCTGCACTGCATCGGCGCGACCACGCTCGACGAATATCAGAAATACGTCGAGAAAGACCCGGCGCTGCAGCGCCGTTTCCAGCCGGTCTATATCGAGGAACCCAGCGTCGAGGATACGATCAGCATCCTGCGCGGGATCAAGGATAAGTACGAACTGCACCATGGCGTGCGGATCACCGACGGCGCGATCGTCGCCGCCGCGCAGCTTTCCAACCGCTACATCCAGAACCGCTTCCTGCCCGACAAGGCGATCGACCTGATGGACGAGGCGGCGAGCCGCATCCGCATGGAGGTGGAGAGCAAGCCCGAGGAGATCGAAGGCCTCGACCGGCGGATCATCCAGCTCAAGATCGAGGAGCAGGCGCTCGCCAAGGAAAGCGACGAAGCGAGCCGGGAACGGCTGGAAAACCTGCGCGAAGACCTCGCCAATCTGGAACAGCGGTCCTCCGAACTGACCACCCGCTGGCAGGGCGAACGCGACAAGATTCAGGCCGAATCGCGGATCAAGGAAGACCTCGATGCCGCACGCATCGAACTGGAGCAGGCGCAGCGGGCGGGCGATCTCGCCAAGGCGGGCGAGCTGCAATACGGGCGCATTCCGGAGCTAGAGAACAAGCTCAAGGAAGCCGAAGGCCACACCTCCAACGCGTTGCTGCGCGAGGAAGTGACCGAAGAGGATATCGCGGGCGTTGTCGCGCGCTGGACCGGCATCCCGGTCGACCGGATGCTCGAAGGCGAGCGCGACAAGCTGCTCAAGATGGAAGAGATGCTGGGTAAGCGCGTCATCGGCCAGACCGCTGCGGTCGAGGCGGTGTCCAAGGCCGTGCGCCGCGCCCGGGCGGGGCTGAAAGACCCGGGCCGTCCGCTGGGCAGCTTCCTGTTCCTCGGGCCGACCGGCGTCGGCAAGACCGAGCTGACCAAGGCACTGGCGCAGTTCCTGTTCGATGACGACAATGCGATGGTTCGCATCGACATGAGCGAATTCATGGAAAAGCACGCCGTCGCGCGGTTGATCGGCGCGCCTCCGGGCTATGTCGGTTACGAAGAAGGCGGCGTTCTTACCGAATCGGTTCGTCGGCGACCCTATCAGGTCGTCCTGTTCGACGAGGTCGAGAAGGCGCACAGCGACGTATTCAACGTGCTGCTGCAGGTGCTCGACGACGGGCGCCTGACCGACGGGCAGGGCAGGGTGGTGGACTTTTCCAACACCCTCATCATTCTGACGTCGAACCTCGGCAGCCAATACCTTTCCAACATGACTGACGACCAGCAGGTCAGCGATGTCGAGCCGCAGGTGATGGACGTGGTGCGCGGGCATTTCCGCCCTGAATTCCTCAACCGGCTGGATGAAATCATCCTGTTCCACCGGCTCGGCCAGGCGGACATGGCGCCGATCGTCGAATTGCAGGTGGCCCGCGTGCAAAAGCTGCTCGCCGATCGCAAGATCGAGCTTGAACTGACCGACGCCGCCAAACGCTGGCTGGGCCGGGTCGGCTACGATCCCGTTTACGGCGCGCGCCCGCTCAAGCGGACGGTGCAGCGCTACGTACAGGACCCGCTCGCCGAGAAGCTGTTACAGGGAGAGATCCCCGATGGCAGCACGGTCAGGATCGACGAAGGCGACGGGCAACTGGAGATGGAAGTCTCCTGACGGGACCCCCGCGCGCGTGCCGATATGGACAGCCATCGACCGGGTGCTAGAAGCCCCACGATGGCTGTCAAAAAATCGCGAATTCTGGATGCAGTTGCGGCCCTTGAGGCCGGTGACCGACGGCGCGCTGCGGCACTCATAGCGCAGGAATTGCGCGCAGGTGAGCAAACCGGCGATCGCTGGGGCAGCGTCAGCAAGCTCGCAACCAAGATCGGGGAAATCGATCTCGGCATAGAGGCGTCGCGGCGCTTCGCAATGTCCGAACCGATCTCGCTCGACCGTCTGCTGGGCCATTGTGGATCGCTGGCGCAAGTGGGCCGCTCCGAACAGGGTATCGAACTGCTCGATCGTCTCCCGCCGCAGGCGCAGGACCACCCCGCAGTGCTGCATTTCCGCGGCACGATAGCCAGCGAAAACGGTGAGTTCGAACGCGCCGAGGCGCTGCTGCGCCGATCGCTGCAGCTGGCGCCCGGTTCGCCGCAGAGCTGGTTTGCCTTGTCGATGATCAAGACCTTCGAGCCGGGTGACCCCGACTTCGCCGGGCTCTCAGCGATCGAATCGCAGATGGGCGGGGTCGATACGCTCACTCGCGCTCGCTATTACTACGCGTTGGGCAAGGCGCTGGTCGACATGGGCGAAGTGGAGCAGGGCTTCGCGAAGTACGAGAAAGGCGCGGCCTTGCGCCGGCAGGACCAGCCGTACGACCGTGCGGCGCAGACGGCCTTCGCCGAAGGGTTACTGGCCGACTTCAGCCGTGAATCGTTGGCCCAGCTCGCCCCATCGCGCTTCGCTGGACAGCGCTCCATTTTCGTCAACGGGATGCCGCGCTCCGGCACGACGCTGGTCGAGTCGATCCTTGTCAGCCACTCGCGCGTGTCCGACGGGGCTGAGGTCAATCTGGTGCAGCCTTCGCTGATCCCGACGCAGGACCAGACGTTTGCGGGCGCGCTCGCCTATCAGGACCGGGTTTCTGGCAAGGACCCGTGGGGCGATCTCGCCACCGATTATCACAAGATGCTGCGGATGCGCTTCCCCGGGGGCGGGCTGGTGGTCGACAAGACGCTGAGCCAGTCGATGGTAATGGGGTTGCTGCTCCACATGATGCCCGATGCGCGGGTCGTCTGGATGCGCCGTCGGCCCGAAGATATCGCGCTGTCGAGCTACCGCGCATTCTTCACTTCGTCGGTGACGTGGAGCTGGTCGATGACGGACATCGCGCACCAGATGCGGCTCGAAGACAGGCTCTACCGGCACTGGGCTGAGCTGTTTCCCGAGCAAATCCTGACGGTCCCCTACGAAGAGCTGGTGCAGTCGCCCGAAGAATGGATCGGGCGCATCTTCGACCATGCCGGGCTGGAGCTGGAACCGCAGGTGTTCGAGTTCCACAAGAACCGGCGCAAGGTTCGCACGGCCAGCGTGAAGCAGGTGCGATCGGCGATTTCGACCGATGCGATCGGCAAGTCGGATCGCTTTGCTGATCAGCTCGCGCCTTTCAGGGATGCCTATTACGGCTGATCGCCGGATTTTCGTCGGCGTAGCTGGCGGAGACAACCTGAAAGCCTGACGAAGCAATGCCTCGCCGCCAATCGGAGGGTGAGGGTGCTTCCGTTCGTCCGACGCCGAGGCCCTGGCCGCACGTGCAATCGGCACACAAAAAAGGGGGCGGACCGAAGTCCGCCCCCTCTTTGTTTGGCCTTGGGCCGTCGTCTTTAGAAGGCGACGTCCACACCGAGACGCACGTAGCGGCGCGTCTGGTAACCCGTCGGGTTGCCGTAGTTCGGCGACAGGATGTACGAGTCTGCCGCACCCGAACCGTCGTCGATTTCGCCAACTTCGTTGCGGGAAATGACAGCCTGCGAGTTGAACAGGTTGAACACGTCCGCGCGGAAGGTGACCTTGCGGTCCGCATCGATCTTGACGTCGTAAGCGAACTTCAGGTCGAGCTGGCTGACCCAGTCGCTTTCCTGAGCAGTACCACGCGGCGAGAGCACACCGTTACAGTAGTGCGACGCAGCGCCGTACGCATTGCCGAAGTCCGTGTACGGGCCGCTGCCGAACGGATCCGAGCCCGGGTTGTAGCCGAAGCAGCTAAGCGGACGCGGCGAGTCCAGCGTGGCGTTGAAGCCAACGGTGAACTTCTCGTCGAAGCGGTACGAACCCCACAGCTTGAAGCGGTGGCGACGGTCGTTCGGCAGATAGCCGTACGCACCATCGGTGAAGCCCGGCTGGTCGAAGTCCTGCGTGATGCCGGCGTCATCCTGACCGAAGTCGGACTGCACGAAGCCTTCCGAGTTACCCTTGCTCTTCGACCAGGTGTAGCTGCCCGAGAGGGTCCACACGCCGTCCCACGGACGATTGAAGGTGAATTCAACCGCGTCGTAGGTACGCTTCGCCTTCGGATAGCCCAGTTCGGCGGCCGTGAACGTCACGACGCGGCCATCGAGAGCCGGATTGAAGGCATCCAGCGCAACCGTCATGTCCGAACCGGGGTTCGTGATGACGTACTGGTGGAAGCCGGTCCAGGTGGACGAGCAGCCGGTGATGCCGTTGGCGGCGCAGTAGTTGTTCACTGCTTCGTCGATGGCAACGTCTTCCGCGGTGCGGTTCAGTTCACGGTGGATGTAGTTCAACCCGAGGCGAAGACCGAAGACATCCTGTTCGTAACCCAGGACCCATTCGGTTTCCTTGGTTGCCTTAAGGTTGGCATCGATCAGCGCGTCCGACGCTGCAACATCACCATTGCCGGTCACGTTACAGTGCTGACCGTCCGAGAACGGATAGGTGGTCAGCTGGATCGGGCAGTTGTTCTGATAGGTCGAGCTACCGGTGAACTGACCGGTCAGGATCGGAACGCCGTCACCGTTGAAGCCGTCGTAGTAGAAGCGTTCACGGATGTAGATTTCCGAACCAACCTGACGGAACGCGGTGTTCGAAGCGAACGGCAGGTAATACTGACCGTAGAACGCCTTAACGCGACCATTGCTTTCCGGGAACAGTTCGTAGGTCAGGCCGATACGCGGCGCATAGTTTTCCTTCTGCGTCACGTAGTCCGAACCGTCGGCCTTCTTCACGACGAAGTCGTCGCGACGGGCGCCGAGGCTCAGGGTCAGGCCATCAAACGGCTGCCACTCGTCCTGGATGTAGAACGCGCGGTTGCGCGATTTGAACGCACCCGAGGAGTTGAAGTAGTTGATCTGCAGGATCGACGAGTTGATCAGCTGATAATACAGGCCAGCATTGCCGTAACCGGCGTTGAAGGCTTCGGGAGTAAGGATCCCGTTATCGAGCAGATACTGGCCGCCGGTGCGAACCGCCGCTTCTTCCAGCGTGTTGTCTTCTTGGTCGAAACCGGCGCGGATGTGGTGTTCACCCAGCGCGTTGAAGAACAGGTCGACGTCGGCACGATAGAACTCACGCTCGGTCGTGTACGGGCTGCTGGTCGAAGCCGAAGCCTGGCCGTTGGTGTACGCGAGGTACGGCAGGATCGGGTTGCCCGCGCCGTCCGTGGCGAAGTTGCCCGTGCCCGGAGTACCCGGAGCGTAGGTGTTGGTCGCACCGCCGACGTTGCGCACGTCGGGAAGGGCGGCATCACCGGCCACGCCGACGTTTTCGAAGTTGTCCTTCATCTTACCGTAGGCGGCCGAGATGGTCAGCCAGTCGGTGAAGTTGCCGGTGTACTTACCAACGTAGCTCAGACCACCGAAGTTGAAGTCCTGAACCGAACCGGCAAGGCCGATCCCGTTGGCAGGGCTGTACGAGTAGTAGTCACGACGCGTGGTACGCGTGGTGTCGAACATGGTCAGTTCGAGGTGCTGGCCGTCGATCGGATACGCATCGACCTTCACGCCCCAGAACGGATCGTCCTGCTTGTCGTGAATGGCGAGGCCCGAGCTCAGGCTGATCGTGGTCGATTCGGTACGCGGAAGTTCGACCAGGCCGTATACGAACAGGCGATCCTTGATGATCGGCATGCCCAATTCGCCAACAACCGAAAGCGAGTCGTATTCGTCGAGCGCACGGTTGGTGGACGGGGTGCAGGCGATGCCCGCCGCCGGGTTGCTGAGGTCGTTGTACGAACAGCTCTGGAAGTTCTTGCCAGGCGAACGCAGGAAGTTGGGTTCCCAGTTCACGTGCACCGCGCCGGTCACTTCGTTGGTACCCGACTTGGACACCGCGCTGATGACGCCGCCGGTCGCACGACCGTATTCGGCCGGATACGCACCCGACTTGATTTCGATCGACTTGTAGAATTCGAACGGAACGCGTGCCGAACCCAGGTAGTTGTCGAAGTTCGTGATGTTCAGGCCGTTGAGGTAATAGGCGTTTTCAGCAACGGACGAACCGCCGACCGAAGCCAGGTTACCGAACGCCGAGTCGCCACGGGTGGTACCCGGAGCCTGCAGCACGACCGAGGTGAGGTCGCGATTGATCGGCGTGGTGGTGAACAGTTCGGTCACGTCGACGTTCAGGCCGGTCGTGGTGCCTTCGAAGGCCTTCACGATCGACTGGCCGCTGACGACGATCACGTTGGTTGCCGAAACGGCGAGCTCGACGTTGACCGACTGGCCACCGAGGACGCGAACGTTTTCGGCGGTGTAGTCGGCGATGCCGCTACCGGTAACCGTGATGTTGTAGCTGCCCGAAGGAAGCGAGTTGAAGTTGAAGCTACCGTTCGCGCCGGTGGTCGCCGTGCGGGTGAAGCCCTGCGAGACCGAGGTGGCGGAAACCGTCGCGCCCGCAACCGGAGCACCGGCATCGTCGACGACCGTACCGCTGATGGCACCAGCGGTATAGTCCTGCGCAGCGGCAGGAGCGGCGATCGAGGCTACGGCAAGGCCGCCACCTGCCATCGCCAGGACTTGCAGCGCCGAACCCGACGCCAGAAGCCGCTTTTGAAAGCTGTTGTTTTTCATTGTGAGCATTTCCCTCTAGTTGCTCGTCCAAGGGAGCACCAAGGCGCCCCCGGTCCATTCCCCCACTGCCGGCGATTTCACGCCACGCGCAAAAGCCACCGGAAGATGGAATGGAGCTCCTGATGGACGGCACAGGGACATTTTGCAAAAGCTATAGTCCCCGTTCGTGCCGAAACGTATCGCGTGTGGCAGTTCGGTGACAGTGGTGCGTTGCAGCGCAATAATCTTTTAACATGACGCACCAATCGGTCCTGGTCTCCGGAAACATGGTTAACCGCACGAAGGCGCTGGGAGCTCGACCGCGCTCCGGTGGGGTGGCGTATTGAGGGGCGCTCCGAGTCGCGCGTTGGGACACAGCCTCGCTTGACACTGTCCCGCCTCCCCGCCACCTCGGTTTCGAAATGAAACTTGGGAGAGCAAGGCATGGCTGATGCATATATAATCGATGCGGTGAGGACCGCCGGAGGCAAGCGCGGTGGGGCGCTGGCCGGGGTCCATCCGGTCGATCTGGCGGCGCAGACTCTGGACGCGCTGATCGAACGCACCGGGATCGATCCGAAGGCGGTCGACGATGTGATCATGGGCTGCGTCAGTCAGGCGGGCCAGCAGGCGATGCAGGTGGGGCGCAACGCCGTGCTCGCCACCAAGCACCTTCCCGAAAGCACGCCCGCCGTCACGATCGACCGCCAGTGCGGGTCCAGCCAGCAGGCGATCCAATTCGCGGCGCAAGCGGTGATGAGCGGGACGCAGGATGTGGTCATCGCCAGCGGCGTCGAAAGCATGACGCGCGTGCCAATGGGCAGCTCCGCGATGTTTCATATGAAGGAAGGGCTTGGCAATTATAAGTCGCCGGGCCTCGAAGAGAAATACCCTGGCATCCAGTGGAGCCAGTTCGTCGGTGCGGAGATGATGGCGAAGAAGCACGGCATCTCGAAGGACGAGATGGATCGCTTCGCGCTCGCCAGCCACGAGAAGGCAGTGGCCGCAACCAAGGCGGGTGCATTCGACGCAGAGATCGTGCCGATCCCGGTCGAAACGCCCGATGGCGAAAAGATGCACACGGTCGATGAGGGCATTCGGTTCGATGCTACGCTCGAAGGCATTGCCGGCGTCAAGCTGCTCAGCCCCGAAGGGCGCCTGACCGCCGCGTTGGCGAGCCAGATCTGCGACGGGTCGAGCGCGGCGCTCATCGTGTCCGAAGCGATGCTGAAGGAGCACGGGCTGACCCCGCTGGCCCGGATCGTCGACCTTACGGTGACTGCAGGCGACCCGGTGATCATGCTGGAAGAGCCGCTGTTCGCGACCGACAAGGCGCTCAAGAAAGCGGGGCTGAGCATCGGCGACATCGATCTTTATGAGGTCAACGAGGCGTTCGCCCCTGTGCCGATGGCGTGGCTGAAGCACACCGGCGCCGACCCGGACAAGCTCAACGTCAACGGCGGCGCGATCGCGCTGGGCCACCCGCTCGGCGCGAGCGGTACCAAGCTGATGTCGACGCTGGTCCACGCGCTCAAGGCGCGGGGGAAGAAGTACGGGCTTCAGACGATGTGCGAAGGCGGCGGTGTCGCCAACGTCACCATCGTGGAAGCGCTTTGAGCATCACCTGACACACCCCTTCGGGCTGAGCTTGTCGAAGCCCTGCTCTTTCTGAGAGCGCGGGATTGAAAGATAAGGACAGCCCTTCGACAAGCTCAGGGCGAACGGAGAAGAGAGGTAGTTCTAGAATGGAAATCAGCAGCAATACCCCGGCCGTCGTCACCGGCGGCGCATCGGGCCTCGGCCTTGCCACCGCACGCGCGATTGCGGCGAAGGGCGCAAAGGTCGCGATCTTCGACATGAAGGAAGACGAAGGCCAGAAGGTCGCCGAAGAACTGGGCGGCACCTTCTGCAAGGTCAATGTGACCAGCGAAGACGATGTCGCCGCCGCTTTCGCCAAAGCGCGCGAGGCGCACGGACAGGAGCGTATCCTCGTGAACTGCGCTGGCATCGGCAACGCGATCAAGACCGCCAGCCGCTCCAAGGAAGACGGCAGCATCAAGCATTTTCCGCTGTCGGCCTTCGACTTCGTGATCCAGGTGAACCTTGTCGGCACCTTCCGCTGCATCGCGCACTCGGCGGCGGGCATGCTGACGCTCGACCCGCTGAACGAGGATGGCGAGCGTGGCGCGATCGTCAACACCGCGAGCGTCGCCGCGGAAGACGGCCAGATCGGCCAGGCCGCCTACTCGGCATCGAAGGGCGGCGTCGTCGGCATGACCCTGCCGATCGCGCGCGACCTGATGGGCGAGGGCATCCGCGTGAACACGATTTTGCCCGGCATCTTCCACACCCCGCTGCTCATGGGCCTGCCCGAGAAGGCGATCGAAGCGCTCAACGCCTCGGTGCCGTTCCCCAAGCGGCTCGGCAATCCGGAAGAATACGCCAAGCTGGCGATGGTCATGCTGGAAAACACCTACTTCAACGGCGAAGACGTGCGCCTCGACGGCGCGATCCGCATGGCACCGCGGTAAGCGGCGGAAGGTTCGTGAATTGAATGGGCCCTCGCTGTGTTGCGGGGGCCCATTTTCCATTCATTTCCGGCGGCATCCGTGGCTGGCTCCTGCCTTTCCTACCGGGTGGCGCCTGCTCTATCGCAGTGGCATGACGCGCGCTGCCGGCACCTCTTCAGACGATCAATCGGGCATGGAACGGCACCGGCCTGTTTTCTGCCCCTGGACACTGTGTCAAGTGTGTCAGCGAGGAGATTATGCGGATGCCTGACTTCACCCAGATCAAGCTCGATATCGACGGTCCGATTGCGACGATCACGCTCTTTCGGCCCGAGAAGATGAATGCCTTCACGCACCAGATGCGTGACGAGATCATCGAAGCGATCGACATCACCGATGCCGACGACGCCGTGCGCGCGGTGATCGTCACCGGCGACGGGGAGCGCGCCTTTTGCGCCGGGGCGGACCTGACACCGCCGAAGAACCCGGATGGCACGAGCAAGCACGTGTTCTCGGACCCCACTACCGTCGACGATCTGTCCGATCCGCTGGTGCGCGATGGCGGCGGGCGGCTGGTTTTGCGGCTGTTCAATTCGCAAAAGCCGCTGATCGGCGCGTGCAACGGGGTCGCGGTTGGCGTGGGCGCGACGATGCAGCTGCCGTTCGACATGCGGCTGTGTTCGGACCATGCGCGGTTTGGCTTCGTCTTTGCCAAGCGCGGGATCACGCCGGAGGCTTGCTCCAGCTGGTTCCTGCCGCGCCTTGTTGGCATGTCGAGAGCGCTCGAGTGGTGCATGACGGGGCGCATCTTCGACGCGTCCGAAGCGTTCGATGCGGGCCTGGTCCGTTCGGTCCACCCGCAGGGCGAGTTGATGGACGCCGCGCGCGCACTTGCGAGTGAGATTGCCGAGAACGCCTCGCCTATCTCGGTTGCGATGACGCGGGCGATGCTGTGGCGGCTATCTGCGGAAGATCACCCGATGAAGGCGCACCGGATAGACAGCCGATCGATCTACCGCCTCTCTCGCGGGGCCGATGCGAAGGAAGGCATTGCCAGCTTCCTCGAAAAGCGCCCGCCCGACTTCACCGGCAAGGTCAGCACCGACATGCCCGATTTCTATCCCTGGTGGCAGGAGCCCGAATATAAATGAGCGAAGCATGGCATATCGGGGTCCTCGGCGGCTCGGGCCTCTACGAAGGTATCGAGCTGGAGAACCAGCAGCTGATCGAGGTCTCCTCGCCCTTCGGTGAACCCTCGGGTCCGGTGACCACCGGCACGGTCGGCCATGTCCGGCTGACCTTCATGGCGCGGCACGGGGCGGGGCACGCGAAGTCGCCCGACACGGTGAACTATCGCGCCAATATCGACGTGATGAAGCGCTGCGGCGTGACCGACCTGATCGCGATCAGCGCAATCGGATCGCTGCGCGAGGAAATGGCGCCGACGCATTTCGTGGGCGTGGACCAGTTCATCGACCGGACCAGCGGGCGCGCGAGCAGCTTTTTCGGTGAAGGGCTGGTGGCGCATGTCTCACTGGCCGATCCGGTCTGTCCGCGCCTCGCCGCGCTGGTCGCCAATGCGGCGGAGTCGAGCGGATCGATTGTGCATCGCGGCGGAACCTATATCGCGATGGAAGGGCCACAATTCTCGACCCGCGCCGAAAGCCGCATGTATCGCGGCTGGGGCGGGGACGTGATCGGGATGACGGGGATGCCCGAGGCGCGGCTCGCCCGCGAGGCAGAGCTGCCATACGCGCTGATCGGCATGGTCACCGACTATGACAGCTGGCGCGATGAAGAGGCGGGCGTCGAAGCTTTCGACATCCTCGCCGTGCTGAAAGGCAATGCGGACCGCGCGCGCGCCATGCTCGACGAGCTGGTTGCGACCTTGCCCGACACCCGCGCGCCGAGCCCGGTGGACACCGCGCTCGAACACGCGATCATCACCGCCCCCGAAAGGCGCGACAAGACGCTGATGGCCAAGCTGGACGCGGTCGCCGGAAGAGTGCTGGGGTAGGGTCAGCCGAACTCGGTCAAGCGCGGTTCGTCATTGCGACCCCGGACATGATCCGGGGGAAGCGATCCGGAGCGTGTCGCAAAGCCGCACTGGATTGCTTCGGGGCTTCGCCCCTCGCAATGACGCATCTTTGCAATGGGTCAGCGAACCTCGACCTAGTTCGAAAACGCGTCGGCGATCGAGCAGCCTGCTGGGCCGAGGATGACGATGAACAGCGTCGGCAGGATGAACAGGATCAGCGGCACGGTCATGATCGCGGGCAGTCGAGCGGCTTTCTCCTCCGCGCGCATCATCCGCTCGTTGCGGAATTCGGCGGAGAGGACGCGTAGCGCGCTGGCCAGCGGCGTACCGTAGCGTTCGGTCTGGATCAGCGTGGTAACGACGCCTTTCACGGCTTCCAGGTCGACGCGATAGGCGAGGTTGTCGAAGGCCTTCTTGCGTTCGTTGAGGAACGACAGTTCGATGGCGGTCAGCAGGAATTCGTCGCCCAGTTCGGGATAGGCGCGGCCCAGTTCCTTCGCGACGCGGTTGAAGGCGGCGTCGACGGTCAGGCCGGCTTCGGCGCAGATGACCAGCAGGTCGAGCGCGTCGGGCAGGCCCTTGCGGATCGCGTCGGTGCGCTTCTTGGCCTTGTTGCCGATGTAGAGTTCGGGCCCCTTGTAACCGAGGAACACCACGAGCGACAGCGCGCCGAGACGTTTGAAGCTGCCCCAGTCGGCAAACATGTCGGACATGTAGAAAACATAGAACGCCAGCAGACCCAGCACGATCGGCAGGATCGCGCGCGCACCGATGACGTAGACCGCGTATTCCTTGTTGCGAATGCCCGCGTGCGCCAGCTTCTGTTGCACCGCTGCGAGCTGGCTTGGCTGGAGGACGTTGAAACTGTTGAGCGCATCCTTGACGCGGTCGGTCTTCTCGGTCCGCCGGACGAGGCTCTTTCGCTTGCGGCCGTGTTCCTTGACGATGCCAGCCTTCAGCTCGTCCCGCCGGGCGTTGAGGGCCTTGACGCGCTTCGCCATCGGATCGCGTACGGTCACCGCGGCATAGATCGCGGTCATCACTGCCATCGCGGCAATGCCGACCATCACGGTGGCGACCATGATGACGTTTACGCCAAGCAGGGTGGGGCCGCCCGGGGCTCCGGCGATCAGGCCAGATGCAAGGATGCTGGAATGGTCCATCAGATTTCGAAGCTCACCATTCTGGACATGATGAATACGCCGAGACCCATCCAGCCGAGCCCGCCCAGGCCGATCACGATCAGCCTCTCGTCCTGGAAGAAAGCGCCGATGTAACTGGGGTTGATCCAGAAGATCATGAAGAACACGAGGAACGGCAACGCGCCGACGATATACGCGGAAGCCTTGGATTCAGAGCTCATCGCCTTGATCTTCAGCTTCATCTGCGACCGCTTGCGCAGCACGTCGGACAGGTTGGACAGCGTTTCCGCCAGGTTGCCCCCGGTTTCGCGCTGGATCGCCAGCGTAATGGTGAAGAAGTTGAATTCGGCGATGTTCAGGCGGTCTGCGCTCACCTGCATCGATTCCTCCATCGATCGGCCGATCTTGATCCGTTCGATGATGCCCTTGAACTCGATCCCAACGGGGCCCGGAACTTCCTGGGCGACCACTGCGAGCGTTTCCGTTACCGGAAGACCGGACCGAAGGCCGCGTACCAGGAGGTCGATCGCATCGGGAAACTTGGCGATGAACTGCGCGGTGCGACGCTTGATGAAGAAATTGACCAGCATGTGCGGGATCGCGGCACCGATCATCAGTCCGCCAATCAAGGAGAGCAGCGGCACGCCGCTCTGGAGGTATAGGATCAGACCAACGACCAGCGCGAGACCGAGACTGACGTAAAGGTACTGCGACACGGTCCAGCGCTTGCCGGTCCGTTCGAGACGCAGCGCCAGCGCTTCCGTGCGCGAACCGGCACCGGCGACACGCTGGACCTTCGGCTTGCGGGCGGCCATCGCCTTTTTCATCTGCGATTCGACCCGCGCCTCGGTGCTTTCCGAATGGCGATAGCGCACGCCGCTCAGGCGTCGTTGCACCTGCTTGTGCATCGACGGGCCGCTCAGGCCAGCGATCGCAATGCCGAGCAGCGCAAAGCATCCGATAAACACGAGGGAGAGCTGGATGATATCCATCGGTATCTTTCGAGTCCTGGCCGATAGGTGCCGAATTACCCGTCAGGGCTTGGCAGCACGATCAGGCGTCGGCTTTCGCTGCCCCCTTGGTCTTGGATTTTTTGGTACCGGACGGCTTCGATTTCTTGCTTGTCGACATAATGGACTTGAGGTCCAGCGAACCGAGCAGCGATTTCTTGCCTGCGGGTTCGGCCGTTTCGAGCACCTCGTCGCCAGCGGAAAGAATGTGGCTGACGATCTGGCGCATCTGTGC
Organism: Citromicrobium bathyomarinum; assembly: GCF_038594485.1. Classification (GTDB taxonomy): domain Bacteria; phylum Pseudomonadota; class Alphaproteobacteria; order Sphingomonadales; family Sphingomonadaceae; genus Alteriqipengyuania; species Alteriqipengyuania bathyomarina_A. The sequence continues at coordinate 210,271 of NZ_JBCFZG010000001.1, forward strand.
GGCCACCTTGCTGGTCTTGTTCGCTTCGACGAAGGCCTGGCCCAGTTTCGCGGCATTGGTTGCGGCCTTGGCATCGTAAGGGATGACAAAGTCGACCTTCCGTTCAACCGATGCCTCGAAATCGGCACGGCTGATCTCTGCCAGGCCGTTCTGGCTCTTGTTGGCGAGCAGTACCGGCTGGGCATGCGGGGCGTATGTCTTGAGCCAGCTCAGTATGCGGATCGTATCACGCGCCGAAGCGAGGGTGAACTCGCACACGACGGTGATGAAGTTCACATCCGCAAGCAATTGCGGGAAGTTGATCAGCATGTTGCGCGGCAGATCGATGACGGTAATCTCGAACGCCTGGCGGAATTCCTCCTCCAGTTGAACGAATGCCGCGCCATCGGTCATCAGCGGAGCGCTGATCGGCGCCTCGGCGGAAAGCACGGCGAGATTGTCGTTCGCGCGGATCATCGCGCGTTCAATGAACAGCCCGTCGATCCGGCTTGGATTGTCGATCGCGTCGGTCAGGCCGCGGCCCGGCTCGAGATCGAGCGTCAGCGCGCCCGTGCCGAAATGGACATCCAGATCGAGCAGCGCGGTCGGCAGTTTCTGCTCGTCGCTGAACAGCCATGCGAGCGAGGTAGCAATGGTCGATGCGCCCGCGCCGCCTCGCGTGCCTACGACCGCGGTGGAGATGTGGCGCTTGGCAGTCTGCGCATCGACGGCCTTGGGGGTGTTGAACACTGTCTGCGCGTCGTTGAGAGCATCGCGCACCTGCGCTGTCGCGAGCGGTTTCAGCAGATAGTCGTGGATCCCGCTGGCAAGCAGATCGCGATACAGGCGCACATCGTTGACCTGCCCGATGGCAATCACGACCGTTCCGGGTTCGCAAACCTCGGCAAGACCGTTGATTTCGGTCAGCGGGTCGCTGCATTCGGAAAGATCGACCACCAGGATATTGGGGCTCGAAGTGACCGAAAGGCTCTGGATCGCGTTGCGCAATCCGCCCTTCGCGCATTTCTCGGGCGCCCAGCCCAATTCGGCGACCACCGGACGCAAGGTGTCGAGCGCGGTATCGTCGCAAATGAATGCGGCGAACGGGTCCCGATTACCCGACATGCCTGAATTCCACGGTGCGTTCATCGTGCTTCCTCGTTCATTCGCGCTATCAGTCGGGGCTGCTGGTGGTGGTTGCGCCAGCGCCGCCGCCGGAACCGTTATTGCCGGACCGATAGGCTTCGATCGCGCTGTTCGACTTCGTGATTACGGCGCTGCCTTCGACCTCCTGTCCGCGGACCAGGTCTTCCGGATTGGCGACCATCGCAGCAAGATTGCTGTTGGTTGCGCAGCCGTAGTTGCGGCTGGTGGCGTTGGCGTAGTTGCCATCGTAATCGTCCGACCAGTCTGGGCAGCCCGGCACAGTCGCGACCGAGCGGGTGACAACCACCCGGGTACGTCCGGGTTCAACGAAGCCTTCGGTTACCGGTGCGTGCTCGCTGAGGGCGAGGCCATATCGATCGACGATCTTGCCCACTGCGGTCACCGTTGCCGGATCGGTCCCATCCGTCTCGATCGAGACGCGGTCGCCGTATTTCAGGTTGAGTGCCTCGAACCAGCCCGCCAGGCGACGCTGTTCGGGGATCGAAGGCCCGCCTGGCCCACCGAAGAGATCGAAGGTGTAATGCGTGCGCTCGACCACCGGCTGCGCGGTGGAATACAGGCTGTGGTTCATGGGCCCCCCACAGGCGCTCAGCGACAGGGCGAGGGTGGAGGCGATCAGGGCGACGCCAAGGTGTTTTGTATTGGTCATGGCCAGATGTCCCCTCACTGGTTGATGCTGAAGCCGGGAGCGGCGGAGGCGCTGCGTTCCTTGCGGCGCGGCTGCTGCGCACGACGTTCCGTATCCGCCCCGGTCTGGGCGATGCCGGGCTCTGCGGACTGGCGGTCGCTGGTGCGCGGCATCGGGCGTACCTCCTGACCCTGCGGTGCGGGGCGGGCTTCCTTCATGCCAAGCTGCTCGAGCGTCGAAGGACTGTTGTAGCCGTCCGTCGGCAGGCGGATGTCGTTGCCGTTGACCGGGTTGACCAGGTAGGGCGTTATGACGATCACCAGCTCGGTCTCTCCCCTGCGGAAGTTGGTCGAGCGGAACAGGTTGCCCAGGATCGGCACGTCGCCGAGGCCAGGGGCCTTGTCGATCGCACTTTGCGCATTATTGCTCATCAGGCCGGCAATCATGAAGCTCTGGCCCGATCCCAGCTCGACCGTGGTCGAGGCCTTGCGCGTGATCAGCGCCGGAATCTGGAAGCCGTTAAGAGTGACCGCACCCTGCGTCGAAAGCTCGGAAACCTCGGGTGCTACGCGGATCGAGATGCGCCCGTTGGCAAGCACGGTGGGGGTGTAGTTCAGTTTTACACCGTAGTTCCGATACTCGACCGAGGTCGCGCCCAGGCCTTGGCTGATCGGGATGGGAAATTCACCCCCCGCGAGGAAATCTGCGGTCTCGCCTGAGAGCGCGGTGAGGTTGGGCTGCGACAAGGTCGTGACGAGGCCATTGGTCTCCGCCAGATCGAGCGCCGCACCGATATCGAGGCCGAGCAGGCGACCCACGCCCGCGAGCGTCGTGCCTCCCTCAAGCCCGTCGGCGATGTTGTAGCCGGCACCTTCGAAGTTTTGTCCCGTCGCGAGCGGTCCGCCCGGGACCCTCTGCGAGAACGCACCGCGACCGCGCGAAACCCCGAATTTGAAGCCGCTGCTGCCGTCGATCGTGGTCAGGTTCGCACCCAACGCGCGGACCAGAGAACGGCTGACTTCCGCGAAACGCACCTGCAGGTTGACCTGCAGCGGGGTCGCAGTCGTGATGCGCGCTATAACGTTGGTCTCATCGCCCAAGAAGGCCTGAACCAGTCGTTCCGCCTCAGCCGAATCTTCCGGGTTGGCGACGGTGCCCGTCAGCAGCACGGTGTTGTTGCCCATCGTCGCGACGGAGATTTTCGCCTGCGGCATTGCCAGCGCCAGCATCTGATCGATGCTGCCGATGTTCGATCCCACGCGGATATTGGCCGCCCAGATGACGTCGCCCGCCGAATTGCTGGCATAAACGGTGGTCTCGCCGCCCGATTTGCCGAACAGGTACAGCTGGCGCTGCGATTTGACCTGGATATCCGCAATCGAGTCGTTGGCGATGAACACATCGCTCATCGATCCGGGCACGGTGATCAGTTCGCCCTTGCCGATCGACAGGACGATATCCTGCGTCGGGCGTACCACAGTCTGCGCGTCGGCCATCGTCGGCATCGAAGCAAGCGGGGCGGCGAACAGCGCTGCGCAGAGCAGCGTCGGCCGGAGCCTGCGCCTGGCCCGAGCGGGCGCAGCGGTGCAATGCTTGGCGGTCATTTCTATTGCCTTTTCCATGATCATTCACGCCCCCCGATCGCGGTGGCTCGTGCGGTGTCGGTCTTGACGCCCCCAGTCTTTCCGGCGGCTACGCTGGTGCTTTGTTCACCGCGCATGACCCGCACGGTGGGGCCGGAAGGGGCGGCGGGAGCTGACTGCACTGGGACCCCGTTCGAAGCCTGGATTATCGGCATGGGGGACGAACCTTCACCGACATTGTTCGACGGACCCGAGGGGCTCGATTGCGTGGCGGAACGGATCGCAAAGCGCGATACGTCGGCTCCAGTGACGTAGGACGACCCGGTGTCGCTCGGCATGGCGCGAGCGCGGGCGAGGAGGCGTGCTTCCTCTTCGGGCGTCGCGTTGTCGGGAATCTTGATGTCACCCGATGCAACCGCGCGTTCCAGGTCGGTCGAATTGTCCGCGATGGACCGCAGCGAGAGACTGAGCGTACCGACGGTTTGCGCGACCGCGATCTTCTCCGCGATCTTGGGCGTCACTTCCAGCGTCACGGTGCTGACGGTGCGCGCCACGGTCTGACCATCGACGGTGTTCTGGCTGGTCGACTGGTCGGTCGCGAGCACGCGCAGGTTGCGCAGGATCGTTTCGGTCGCCTTCAGGCCGTTGGCATCGTGGGTCATCATCAGGTCGATCCGGTCGCCCGGAAAGACGAACCCGGCGACGGCCGTGTTCGCGTTGACCGGTACCGTGACCGCACGCATGCCCGGAGCGAGCGCCGCAGCAAGGAAGCCGCGATCGCCCGGCGCGACGAGCGCGCCCTGTGTGACCGGTTCTCCGGCGGTGATCTGGAAACGGACGACGGTGCCCAGAAGCTTGCTCACGTCGGATTCGCCGTCGATGAAATAGGCGTCTTGCACCAGTTCGTTGGGCCAGGCCTGGAACCCGATGGCATCCTGGGTGATGATCGTACCCACCGGCAGGCTGCGATTGGCGACCAGTACGCGCGGCCCGGTGGGCTGGGCATCTGCCGTGGCGGCGACCGCCTCCGGCGCGCTGGAACCCGCGAACATCGAACGGGCGATAAAGGCCGTTCCTGCCGCGATGACCAGTGCTGCCAGCAACAGTACCAGCTTTTTCCTATCCATGACTTAGTGGACCCCCAGGATCGAAATTGCGCCGACCTTTCGCCGACATGGTTTCCACGTTTATGAGCCGAATGGTTAAGATGAAGTTCACTGCTAGATCAGGCAGTAAGTCCGATCGCCCGCCCGGCAGCGGGGAAATAGTGCGCGGCAAGGATCCACAATCCCGCGGCGGAAATCGCCACTCCATAGGGGATGGCAAGGCGGTCCTTGCGGCGGCGCATGATGTGCCACGCGCCGAATGCCAGCGTTAGCGCTCCGCCCAGCAAGGCCATCAGCACGATCAGCTGGCCGAACTGCAAGGGGGCGATCCACAGCGCCAGCGCAGTAAGCAATTTGACGTCCCCACCACCCATCGCGCGCAGTGCGAACAGCACCGCGAGGATGGCGAACGCGAGCGCGGCGATGCCGAGTTGAAGTGCTACGCCAGGCCAAAACGAAAGACCGCTCGCCCACCAGAATAGCGGGGCACCCAGCGCGACAGTGCCGGTCAGCCAGTTCGCAATCTGGCGCGAACGCAGATCGGTAATCGCCGCCGTGACCAGCGCGATTGCCAGTCCAACCAGCAGTGCATATTGCAGGTAGTCGTCCATTGATATTGGGCCCCAAATCCCACTTTCTCGGAACGTGCTACGCGCTGGCGCTTACCAAAAAGTAACCAAGAGAAACCGGAATGCGAGAGTGACCTATATGCCAGACGAGACCGCAACCCCCATCGACCGCCGCGTCATCCCTTCGGTTGCGACCGAAAGCCACTGGCAGGCGGGCGATGGTGCGGACATTCGCAGGATCGACTGGCAATCTGGGGGGGAGGGCCCTGCGCGCGGCTCGATCCTGTTCATGCCGGGGCGCGGAGACCACTACGAAAAGTACCTCGAAACGCTGGATCAATGGGCGCGCGACGGATGGCGTGTAACCGCGAGCGACTGGCGCGGGCAGGGCATTTCGGGGCGTCTGGGGAAGGATGGTCTTACCGGCCATATCGACGATTTCGGCACCTGGACCGCCGACCTCGCCGTATTGTGGAGCAAGTGGATCAAGGAAACGCCCGGCCCGCATGTGCTGGTCGGCCATTCGATGGGCGGGCACCTCGTGCTCCGCGCGCTTATCGAGAAGCGTGTCTCGCCCGACGCGGCGGTGCTTTCGGCACCCATGCTGGGCCTCGTCGGCATGCCCGCTCCGCTATGGCTGCTCGGGCCGACTTCGAAATTGCTCGCCGGTTTTGGCGATGCGCGCCGTCCAGCCTGGAAGACGAGTGAGAAGCCCGGTGCGCTGCCCGAGGATCGCGGCGCGCTGCTGACGCACGATGTCGATCGGTACGAAGACGAATTGTGGTGGCGCAATGCGCGCCCCGATGTCGCCATGGGCCCGGCGAGCTGGGGCTGGGTCGCCGCTGCAATCCGCTCCATGCAGGTGATCGAAGAAAAGGGTGCGATGGAGGGCGTGCAGACGCCCGTCATGCTTTTCGGAACCACGAACGATCAGCTGGTCGCGTGGTCCGCCATCGAACGCGCCGCCAACCGGTTGCCCAATGCCGAGCTTGTCCCCTTCGGCAAGGAGGCGCACCACGAAATACTTCGCGAGGTAGATGAAGTGCGTGGGCGGGCCATGAGTGCGATTGCCGACTTTCTGGATCGCAAAGCGCCACAAAGAGCCTAAATCGGCGCGATGGCCGATTACGACGTTGCGATTATCGGGGCCGGTATTGCGGGGGCGAGCCTTGCCGCAGAAATCGCCCCGCATGCCCGCGTTCTCCTGCTGGAGGCGGAAGACCTGCCGGGATATCACACGACCGGGCGCTCAGCGGCGTTCTGGGAAGAATGCTATGGCGGGCCTGAGATCGTTCCGCTGACGCGTGCGTCTGCGGCTCATCTTCGGGACGGGGGCTTCCTCGCCCCGCGCGGAGCGCTGTATGTCGGGCGTCAGGAAGACGCAGCGGCGCTGGATGCGTTCGAAGCGCGATTTGCCGAAACCGGTGCGCACCTGGAACGGCTTGCGCCAGGCCAGGCGCAGCAGCAGGTGCCGTTGTTGCGCCCAGAATGGTGCGAAGCGATCTGGCAACCGCAATGCGCCGATATCGACGTGGCCGCGCTGCACCAGCACTACCTCCGGGCAGCAAAGGCTGCCGGGGTGGTCCTGGTCACGCGTGCGCGCATCGAAACGGTAGAACGCGACGGAAAAGGCTGGCTGCTACGATCCGCAGATGGTCGGGAATGGCGGGCCGCGGCGATCGCCAATGCTGCAGGTGCATGGGCGGATACGTTTGCCGAACTGGCCGGTGCGCGGGCACTGGGCGTCCAGCCGCTGCAACGCACGATGCTGCAACTCAAGACAGAACCTGCATTGCCGCGCGGCGGGCCGCTGACGCTCGACATCTCGGGCAAGTTCTATTTCAAGCCGGAGAGCGGCGGTTCAATGTGGTTTAGCCCGCATGACGAAACGCCGATGCCCCCATGCGATGCTGCGCCCGACGAGCTGGCGGTGGCCGAAGGTCTCGACCGGCTCGAGAAAGTTATCGACTTGAAGACGCTGAAGGTTGAGCGGACCTGGGCGGGCCTGAGAAGCTTCGCGCCCGACCGCAAGCCGGTGATCGGCTGGGATGCGCGCGTGCCAGGCTTTTTCTGGTTTGCAGGGCAGGGCGGTTTCGGCATCCAGACCGCACCAGCAACCGCGCGTCTGGGCAGCCAAGTTTTCCTCGATATACCGCGTGATGCGATGACCGACCCGCTCGATGCGGAAGGTTTTGCACCTGCCCGCTTCGGGTAGAGAAGCGCCAGCCGATCCGTTAGGCTGGGCCAGAATCGCACAATCAACAGACAGGAGAGCGCGCGATGGCACACACCTTCGAAATGTACAGGGACAAGGCCGGCGAATACCGGGTCCGCTTCAAATACAATTCCGAGATCATGTTCTCGACCGAAGGCTATTCGAGCAAGGCGAGTGCGCAGAACGCCATCGACTCGATCAAGACGAACGGCCCCGACGCGGACATCGTTGACAATACCTAGCGGATCGCGGCCGCCGCCTCGCTGGCGAGCCTGTCGACCCGCTCGTTCTCGGCATGGCCCGAATGGCCCTTTACCCAGTGCCAGGTGATCGTGTGCTTGGCATTGAGCGAAGCGAGCGTGCGCCACAGGTCTTCGTTCTTGACCGGCTTCTTGTCCGCGGTTTTCCAGCCGCGTTTCTGCCAGCCCGGCAGCCATTTGGTGATCCCGTCGATCATGTACTTGCTGTCGGTGTAGAGATCGACCGTGCACGGGCGCTTGAGCGCTGACAGCGCTTCGATAGCTGCCGTCATTTCCATGCGGTTATTGGTCGTGTCGGCCTCTGCGCCCGACATTTCCTTCTCGGTTGTGCCCTTGCGCAGCAGCGCACCCCAGCCGCCGGGGCCGGGGTTACCCTTGCAGGCCCCGTCGGTGAAAATCTGTACATCGCTCATAGTGTGAACGCGGCTTCGCCTTGCGCGCGGTAGAATGCAAGCCGGTGTGCGAATTGCATCGGGTTTTTCCTGCGGACGAGCCCGTCAACCGGTGTGGCAAACCAGTCTTCCACCCGCGTCGCGACAAACCGCAGGCAAGCCCCTTGGGCCAGCAGCGGTAGCGCGCCGCGCTCGGCATCCGAAAGCGGGCGGCAGCTTTCGTAACCCTCGATCAGTGCGTGGCCGACATCGGGCCGGAATGCATTGTCGGCGAGGTCGAAGCTCCACGCCGCGTGCGTGACCGCGAGATCGTAGGCGAGAATGCCCGAACACGCGAAATAGAAGTCGATCAGGCCGGTCACCCGGTCGCCGACGGACAGCACGTTGTCGGGGAACAGATCGGAATGGATCGTCCCTGCGGGCAGATCCACGGGCCAGTGCTCCAGAACGCCCGCGCCGCAATCGGGGATGATCGTATCAAGCTGCGGATCGATCTCGTCGAACTTGGCCGCGTTATCCCGCAGCATTTGGACGCAGATGGGCAGGGACAGGCTGGAGGCGCGCGATTGCGGGAAGTCCTCCGCAGCGAGATGCAGGTCGGCCAGCGCGATGCCGACCGCACGCGCTTGCGCCGGTTCGGGTTCGTCGACCGAGACACCGGGCAGGAATTCGATCAGCGCGCATGGCTTGCCGCGAGCCTCGCGCATTAGCGCGCCGTCGCGCGTGTGGATCGTGCGGGGGACGGGCAGGCCTTTCGCTGCCAGATGATCGAGCAGCGATAGGAAGTAGGGCAGGTCGTCCGCTTCGGTGCGCGCTTCGAACACGGTGAGGATAAACCTCTGCGAGGCGTGCGCGCGCTCGGTTTCGATCAGCCAGTTGGAGTTGGAAACGCCTTCCGCGATGCCCTTGGCCGAACGCAGGTCACCAACGTCGTATGCGTCGAGAAACTCCGCGATTTCGGCCGCTGTGAGATGCGTATAGACTGCCATGTCGCGCCCCCCGCGCGCGTCAGTCGACCAGTTCGCGAGGTAGCTTGAAGGTCATCTTTTCTTCGGTGACCAGGATCGGCCGTTCCTCGATCTCGCGCCATTCGGAGAGCTTTGCGACCACTTCACGCACGAGTGTTTCCGGGGCAGATGCACCCGCGGTCAGCCCTACGGTGCCCACGCCTTCGAGCCATTCGGGCTGGATTTCCTGCGCGCGCTGGATCAGCCGTGCGGGCGTGCCGCACCGTTCGGCGACCTCGACAAGCCGCAGCGAATTGGATGAGTTGGGCGCGCCGATCACCAGCACCAGATCGCTGCCCGGCGCCAGTTCCTTGACCGCCGCCTGCCGGTTGGAGGTCGCGTAGCAGATATCTTCCGCCTTCGGTGCAGCGATCGAGGGGAAGCGTTCCTGCAATGCGCGGATGATCTCCGCGGTATCGTCGACCGAGAGTGTGGTCTGGGTCAGAAATGCAAGATTGTCTTCGCTATCGAACGGCAGGTTCGTGACATCCTCAACCGTTTCGACCAGCGTCATCTGACCCGGTTCGACCTGCCCCATCGTGCCGATCACTTCGGGGTGGCCACGGTGGCCTATGAAGAGGATGTGCCTGTCCTTTTCGAGCAGGCGCTCCGCCTGGCGGTGAACCTTGCTCACCAGCGGGCAGGTGGCATCGACGTAGAGGAGTTTGCGCCGTTCAGCCTCTGCCGGGACGGCCTTGGGCACGCCGTGTGCACTAAAGACCACCGGCGCGTCGTCGGGCACTTCATCCAGCTCCTCGACGAAAATCGCGCCCTTGGCCTTCAAGCCTTCGACAACATAGCGGTTGTGGACGATTTCGTGGCGGACGTAGACTGGCGCGCCGTACTTTTCCAGCGCACGCTCGACGATCTCGATCGCGCGGTCGACCCCGGCGCAGAACCCGCGCGGAGCAGCGATCAGGATCGTCAGACCCGGAAGGTCCGATCTTGAAGCGGAAGGGATTTGCTCGGCGGGAAAGGCGGCGTTCATGCCACCCTATCTAGCCATTCTGTTCGCGCGCCGCTAGGTGGCCGGGAAGAGTTCGACGAAAAGACCGATCAGGGACCAGACCAAGATGCATCCTGCGCTCCGTTACGCCGCCCCCGCCATCGCAGTGTTCGCGCTGACCGGGTGCTCGAAGAAAGGCGATCTGGTGCTCGACCAGGGCGTCGGCGTGCAGGCAGTCAGGACGCTGTGCCCGGCCGTGGGAATTCCGGACTATACCGGCGATATCACGACGTTCCGCTCACCCGATAGCCGTCTGGCGAGCGATCTCGATATCGAGGCGACAATCACCAATCTGCGCACGACGTGTGACGAGGCGGGAGAGAAAGTCTACGCGAATGCGACCTTCGACGTTTACGCCAGCCGTGCCGACACGCGTGGCGCCCGGACAGTCGAACTGCCCTATTTCTCGGTCGTGCTGCGCGGTGGCAGTTCGGTCGTGACCAAACGCGTTGGCACCGTAAGTGTGACCTTTGCTGATGGGCAGGACCGCGCGACGGCACAGGGCCAGGCTGGCGCTTTCATCAACCGTGCCGATGCCACCTTGCCCGACGAAGTTCGCGACAAGATCACCCGCCGCCGCAAGGCGGGCGACGTCGATGCCGCACTCGACCCGATGGCGGACCCGCAAGTCCGCGCTGCGGTGCAGGCCGCCACGTTCGAGATGCTGGTCGGCTTCCAGCTGACCGAGGAACAGCTGGCCTACAACGCCACTCGCTGATCTTCGAAGGGCAGCCGGCGTGCGCGCTCCCTTGCGGGCGCGGACAAACCGGCTAAGCGGTCGGGCATGACCGATACGAACATGTCCGAGAGCAAGACCATCTACGCCGCCTTTGCGGAGCGCATCGACGCCATCCTCGACGCGCTCGAGATGGAGGGCGCGCTGCCTGCAGATACGAACCGCGCCAATGTCGCGGTCGAGCCGCCGCGCGATCCTTCGCATGGCGATATCGCCACCAATGCGGCCATGGTGCTCGCCAAGGCGGCGAAAACCAATCCGCGAGCGCTCGCCGAGAAGATCGTCGCGCATCTGAATCGCGATCCCGATATCGAAAGTGCCGAAATCGCCGGGCCGGGCTTTATCAACCTGCGCATCGCCGGGCGCGCCTGGATCGACGAAGTGCGCGCGGTTGCGACGCTGGGCGAGGGTTACGGCCAGTCCGCAATGGGCGAGAGCACCCGCGTCAATGTCGAGTATGTTTCCGCCAACCCGACCGGGCCGATGCACATGGGCCATTGTCGCGGAGCGGTGGTGGGCGATGCGCTTGCCAGCCTGCTCGCTGCGACCGGTCACAAGGTTACGCGTGAGTACTACGTCAACGATGCGGGTGGGCAGGTCGATGTCCTCGCTCGTTCCGTACACGTCCGTTATCGCGAGGCGCTTGGCGAGGATGTCGGGGAGATTCCCGAGGGGCTCTATCCCGGCGACTACCTGATCCCGGTCGGCAAGGCGCTGGCCGAGGAATTCGGAGGCAAATACGTCTCTGCACCCGAAAGCGACTGGCTGCCGCTGTTCCGCCCCCGGGCGGTAGCGGCGATGATGGACCTGATCCGCGCCGATCTCGCCAAGCTGGGCATCGCACACGACATCTTCGCGTCGGAGGCCGCATTACAGGCTGCGGGCAAACCCGCCGAAGCCGAGAAATGGCTGCGCGAACAGGGCCTAGTCTATGATGGCGAGCTGGAGAAGCCCAAGGGCAAAACGCCAGACGACTGGGAGCCGGTCGAGCTGCCGCTGTTCCGCAGCACGCAATTCGGCGACGATCAGGATCGCCCGATCAAGAAGTCGGATGGAAGCTGGACCTATTTCGGCGCCGACCTCGCCTATCACATGCAAAAGGCGGAGAATGCCGACGCGCTGATCGACATCTGGGGCGCGGACCACGCGGGCACGGTGAAGCGGATCAAGGCCGCCGTCGCCGCGCTGGGCGAGGGGAAGGGCACGCCGGTGCCGTTCGACGTCAAACTGGTCCAGATGGTCCAGTTGATGCGAAATGGCGAACCGGTGAAGATGTCGAAACGCTCGGGCAACTTCGTGACGCTCGCCGACGTGGTCGACGAGGTGGGGAAAGACGTCGTCCGCTTCACCATGCTGACGCGCAAGCCCGAAGCGCAGATGGACTTCGATTTCGCCAAGGTGGTCGAAGCATCGAAGGACAACCCTGTCTTCTATGTGCAGTACGCGCATGCCCGCATTTGCTCCACGATGCGCAAGGCGGCGGAAGAAGGCCTCGCGCCATCGGACGAAGCTGTGGACAGCTTGACCGAAGACGACATCGCGCTTGTCAAGTTGGCGGCGCAGTATCCGCGGCTGGTCGAATCGGCCGCGCAGGCACGCGAACCGCACCGGATCGCCTTTTATCTCTACGATCTCGCAGCCGCGTTTCATGCCTTCTGGAATGCCGGCAACGATGATCCTTCGAAAAGGGTCATACTGACACAGGATCGAAGCCTGAGCGGTGCAAGGCTTTATCTGGTCGCGCAAATAGGTCAGGTAATCCGGAATGGACTTGGTCTCCTCGGTGTGGAGGCCGTTGAGGAGATGTGACGATGATCGATGGGGACGATCACGACGAAGCGCGGCGCGATCCTGAGGCGCGCACGGAGGAGGGGGCTCCACCAGCCGAAGAATCCCGCACTGACGCGGGTGACACGACGGTGGACGATCGGCCCGAGGAGGCTGCCCGGCAGGATCATTCCGATCCGGCGGTTGACGCGCAGGCTCCTGCCGAAGAACAGCCCGCGATGGAACTGGAGGCTGGCTCCGACGAGGGGGGGACGGTTGCCAATACTCCCGATGAACAATCGGAAAACCGGAACGATATGCCGGAATCTCCCGAAGAATCCGCAGTCGGCGACGAATCCGAAGGGACGGCCGAAGCCGAAACGCTCGCCGAAGATGGAGAGTTCGACGGCGCTGCTCTCGACGAGGAAGAAGACGAGCACGCTTTCGAAGGCGAAGATCTGGGCCTGGTGAGCGACGACGACGCCCTGCCGTGGCTCGAATCCTCGGACTACGAAGAGATCGAGAGCGTCGATGCGTGGAGGATTACCGGCTTTGTCGTACTTGGCTTGGTCGTGCTCGCCTTGCTGGTTGGAGGAATCTGGTACTTCACCAGTCGCAGCAACGACGGCACGCCGCTCGCCGACGGCAGCACGATCGAAGCGCCGGAAGGCCCATACAAGGAACGTCCCGAAGACCCCGGCGGCAAGACATTCGAGGGCACGGGCGACATGGCCCCCGCAGTCGGCGATGGCGAAACCAGAGAAGGGCGCCTTGCGAAGAGTTCCGCTACGCCCGAGCCGGTCGCCAGGGCAAGCGAGGAGCCGGCGGCAAAGCCCGCTCCCGAGCCAAGTGCTTCGAGTGGGCAGGACAGCCGGATAGCGGTGCAGGTTGGCGCCTATCGCGACGAAGCGACTGCGGAGGCGGGCTGGCGTCAGCTCTCTCGCCAGACCGACGCGCTTTCCGGCGTGAAATACCGGATCGTGAAGGGCGAGGCCGATATCGGCACCGTCTACCGACTGCAGGCCTTGCCGGGTGACATGGCCGCCGCACGCCGCCTGAGCGATGCGCTCAAGGCTGACGGTGTGGCAAGCCAGATCAAGCAGTAAGCGATAGCCGGGCGGGCGAGCACTCGCCCGGCTTTCCACCGTCACGGATGGCCAAGTGCTTGCCGCGGGTGTGTTTTCCCGCCACCTTCCCATTGTCATGACGCCAGCAATCTTCGGCTGTTCCGGCCTCGAATTGACCGCCGACGAACGCGCGTTCTTCCGCGAGGCCGACCCTGCGGGCTACATCCTGTTCAAACGAAACTGCGAGAGCCCCGAACAGCTGCGCCGGCTGACGGACAGCCTGCGCGAAATCCACGGTCGCGATCGGCTGCTGGTCTCTATCGACCAGGAAGGCGGGCGGGTCGCCCGGCTCGGTCCGCCAGCTTGGCGCAAGTGGCCTGCACCTGCTCGCTTTGGCGAACTGTTCGAACACGCACCCGCATCGGGCATCGAGGCGATGCGTCTCAACAGCGAGGCGATGGGGACGGAACTGGCGGCAGCCGGAATTACGGTCGATTATCATGCGCCGTGCGATGTTGCGCGGTCCGAAACCGATGATGTGATCGGGGACCGCGCGCTGGGTGCTGAGCCGATGCAGGTTGCCGCCCTGGGGCGGGCGATCCTCGAAGGGATGGCCTCTGCGGGTGTCGTCGGCTGCCTCAAACACATGCCGGGCCATGGTCGCGCGACCGCCGACAGCCACAAGGACCTGCCCGTGGTCGAGGCGCCGGATGCGGACCTGAAGATCGACACTGCGCCCTTTGAAAGCCTGGCGGGTCGCGCGACGGTTGGCATGACGGCGCACATCGTGTTCACCGATTGGGATGCGGATCGACCCGCCACGCAATCGCCCTGGGTGATCGAGAACATCATCCGCCAGCGGATCGGCTTCGACGGACTGCTGATGACCGATGATATCGACATGCAGGCGCTCGATGGAAGCATCCCCGAACGATCGGTGCGTGCGTTGGACGCAGGGTGCGACCTGGTGCTGAACTGTTGGGCCAAGCTCGACGACATGACCGGCATCGTCGAGCGTTGCGGCCCTATACGCGAAGAAAGCGCGGCGCGGCTGGAGCGTGCGCTCGCAAGCGTCGACATCCCCGCCGAACCTGCAGACATCGATGCGCTGGTCGCCATGCGCGATGCTCTGTTTACTGCAGCCGGGCTCTCGCTGTGACGGACTTGCCCGAGGGCGGCACCGTGGCCGACTTCGCCGATCTCGATGGAGCGGGCGGCGAATGGCAGGGAATAGCCGCATCCACTGCACGCGATGAAACCGCATTGAACCTTTCGCTGGACGGTTGGGAAGGGCCGCTCGACCTTTTGCTGGAGCTGGCGCGCAAGCAGAAGGTCGATCTACGGCAGATTTCGATCCTCGACCTGGTGGACCAGTATCTCGAATTCATCGACGGTGCGGAGCAGCTGCCGCTCGAAATCGCAGCCGATTATCTCGTGATGGCCGCTTGGCTGGCATACCTCAAATCGGCGATGCTGCTACCCAAGGACGAGCAGGAAGACCCGAGCCCCGAGGAACTGGCGCTTCGCCTCCACCTGCGGCTCCAGCGGCTGGGTGCGATGCGAGAGGCCGCAAGCCGCCTGATGGCGCGCGATCGCGTAGGTCGCGACGTCTTTCTACGCGGTGCGCCGGAGGGATTGCGAATCGATCGCTCGATTGCCTGGCAGGCGGACTGGTACGGTCTCGTCCGCGCCTACGGACAGGTGAAGGCACGCAATGCGCCTGCTTTCCATACCGTGCGGGACCGGCAGGTGATGACGCTGGAAAGCGCGCTGGATCGTGTGTCGGGAATGCTCGGGATGAGTCTGGACTGGTTGGAATTGCGCGAGTTTCTTCCCCCCGGTGCGGATGCCCGGCTGCGCAAGTCCGCGATGGCGAGCAGTTTTGTCGCCGCGCTCGAACTGGCCCGCACGGGTCGCGCAGAGCTCTCGCAGGACGATATCTTCGGCCCGCTACGCTTGCGGCGGGTGCGGGCGAGCGCATGAGCCAGCCCGAATCCCTCGACCGTGCGCTGGAGGCCGCGCTGTTCGCTGCGGAGGATGCGCTGACGGTCGATCAGCTGGCCACCTATCTCGGCGATGTGGACAAGGGCGAATTGCGCGATGCTCTCGCTCGTCTGGCCGAATTCTACTCCGACCGGGGCATCCATCTGGTAGAGCGAGCGAAGCGCTGGCATTTCCAGACTGCGCCCGATTGCGCCCACCTGTTGCGCAAGGAACGCGAGTCGCTGCGGAAGCTGAGCCGCGCAGCGACCGAGGTCCTCGCGATCATCGCCTATCATGAACCCGTCAGCCGCGCGGAGATCGAATCGATACGTGGCGTGCAGACATCCGGCGGCACGCTCGACGTTTTGATGGAGGCAGGCTGGGTGAAGCCGGCTGGGCGCCGCGAAGTGCCAGGTCGCCCCGTCATCTACGCGACCACGCCCGAGTTTCTCCGCCATTTCGGGCTCGAATCGCGGCGCGACCTGCCAGGCATCGACGAATTGCGCGCCACCGGCATGCTCGATCCGGTCGACGATGCGTTCGAGGCGGAAATGGCAGAGGCAGGATCCGCCGACAGTGTTGGCGAGAGTGACAGCTAATCAATACCGCCCACGCGGGTCGCGTCTGGAACTTGCCTTGCACAATCCCTATAGCGATCCCACTCAAGGTTGAGCAGGCTTACGCAGAAGGCGCTTATGTTCGGACAAGTCGGTATCTGGCAGATTCTCATCATTGCCGTGGTTATTCTCGTTTTCTTCGGGAGAGGCCGCGTTTCGGAAATGATGGGCGATTTCGGCAAGGGCATCAAAAGCTTCAAGCAGGGCCTGAACGAAGAAGAAAAGAAGGACGCGGATCAGCCCGCTGCGCGGATCGAGGGGCCGAGCCACGATGCGAAGCCCGCAGGTGAGACTGTGAGCGAGAGCAAACCGGCCGAACCGACCGACCGCGCATCCTGATCGCAAAAGGCACATCCTCCATGCGCGATACGTGCCATGTTTGACATCGGCGCTGGCGAACTGCTGGTGATCGCGATTGCCGCGATTCTCGTCATCGGGCCCAAGGACATGCCTATGGCGCTGCGGACTGCCGGTCGCTGGATCGGGCAATTGCGGCGCATGTCCAACCATTTCCGATCGGGGATCGATGCGATGATCCGCGAGGCCGAAATGGAGGAGATGGAGAAGAAGTGGCAGGAACGTAACGCTCAGATCATGCGCGCGCATCCCAATGAAGAGATGACCCCGCTTCCGGCTCCTCCCCCCGATGGCACGCCAGGCAGCGAATCTTCACATGACCCGTCGGCCGATGATCCCGCACCGGCAGTTCCATCCGCGTCGGCAGAATCGCGCGTTGCCGCCCCGACGGACAGGCCGGCAGACGGGGAAGAGCCGCAACTGCCTCTCGGCGGGGACGCCTCTGAAGATGCATCCCCAGCAAAGAAGGGCGAGGCCTGATATGGGTGTGCTGCGCGATATCGACGAAACACAGGCGCCTCTGATGGACCATCTGGCCGAGCTTCGGACGCGGCTGCTGCGATCGGTCTTCGTCCTCGCGATCGCATTTGGGGTATGTTTTTATTTCGCCGATCCGATCCTGGCTTTCCTGGCCCGCCCGCTAGCGAACGCCTTTCCAGACGGCCAAGGCAAACTGGTTTACACCAAGCTGTACGAAGTCTTCTTCGTAGAGATGAAGGTCGCGCTGTTCGCGGCCTTTTGCGTCAGCTTTCCCTTCATCGCGAACCAGCTGTGGGCCTTCGTGGCTCCGGGCCTCTATGCGAAGGAAAAGAAGGCCTTCCTTCCATTCCTGATTGCCACGCCGGTACTTTTCCTGACGGGCGCGAGCCTCGCGTACTTTGTCGTTATGCCAACGGCCTTCCGTTTTTTCCTTGGCTTTCAGGGAAATGCGGGCGACTTGGCAATTGAGGCACTGCCGAGTGCAGGCGATTATCTGAGCCTGGTGATGCAGTTCATCCTGGCGTTCGGGGTGTGCTTCCTGCTGCCCGTCCTGCTTCTGTTGCTGGAGAGGGCGGGGCTGGTTTCCCGCAAGGCGCTGTCGAAGGTCCGCTCGTACGTTGTGGTCGGGGTGCTCGCCGTTTCGGCCGTGGCGACCCCGCCTGACCCCGGATCGCAGCTGATCCTCGCGGTGCCGCTCTACTTGCTATTCGAGGGCTCGCTTCTTTTGATGCTGATCCTCGAACGTCGCGAGCGCAAGCCTGACGGTGAGGATGCTGGAGCATCCGATCCGGTCTGAGTCCGCAGCTGCGGGCTTTCAGAATCCGCTGCTGGTGGGTTGCATCCTATAGGTCGCGATCACCGGTGCAGTGGTGACGAGCGAGGAAGACGAAGGCGCGGAGCTTGATCATTCGATCGAGTCTTGTCGGCTCCAGAAGGGCGTTACCCAGCATAAAAAAGGGCTCCCCGAGGGGAGCCCTTCGTGAAATCTCTTGGTACGACCAGCTTATGCGCTGGTCGGGACGTCATCACTGCCGTCAGCAGCGATGATGATGCCCGCGATGATCGCGGCGAGGGCAAGGATACCGAGCACGATGCCGGTTCCAGTCGCTTCGCTTTCACCAGCAACCGGAGCGGCCGCACGATCCAGATTGACCTCAGCGATTGCAGGCGCAGCGGCCAGAGTCAGTGC
Source organism: Citromicrobium bathyomarinum (assembly GCF_038594485.1). Taxonomy (GTDB): domain Bacteria; phylum Pseudomonadota; class Alphaproteobacteria; order Sphingomonadales; family Sphingomonadaceae; genus Alteriqipengyuania; species Alteriqipengyuania bathyomarina_A. Next base: position 228,379 of record NZ_JBCFZG010000001.1, read on the forward strand.
AGCGGCACCGGCAAGAATGTTGCGAGCTTTCATCTATAGTCTCCTAGTGGCCCCTGACCACGTGATTCGTGTCTCGATACCATCTGGCCGAGTTGGCCGTTCTTTACAAGTCGAACGGGCAAGGCAGTTGGCCACGACCGCGAAGGTGTAGCGAAATGGCAACGCGTGAAGGGGGTGATCTGTCGACGCGAGCCACCAGATCAAATGTGCAAATCCCCCGCACAAAACGAAAAGGGCCCCCATCAGGGAGCCCTTCGTGTAACCTTATCGGCTGAAGCGCTTACGCGCTGGTCGGCACGTCGTCGCTGCCATCAGCGGCGATGATGATCCCCGCGATGATCGCGGCGAGGGCCAGGACACCGAGCACGATGCCGGTCCCGGTTGCTTCGCTTTCGCCAGCCACCGGAGCCGCCGCACGGTCCATCTGAACCTGCGCGATTGCAGGAGCGGCTGCCAGCGAAAGAGCTGCTGCACCGACGAGAACGTTGCGGGTTTTCATATTCAATATCTCCTAGCGCGATTTGCGAGGTAAAACTGTTCGGGCCGACTACTGATCGAAAAGTCGTCCCATTACAAGACCAAAGGTCGACGGGCGTTATCGTTCCAAAAAATGTTGCCTCGCGGCAACGCTTGTATCTCCGGTGCTTAGCGCCAGAGCGTCCTGAGAATTGCTGCACATGCTAAGCAAGCTCCTCCCCATGTGCAATATGCAATCCTCCCGGTATCGCAAAGCAGGCTCGTTTCATCCCATCACGGACGGTTTGGCGTGTCGGCAGCTTACCGAGGCGACCTGGGTCCGGCTAGCAAGGCCGTGTAAAGAAAAGGTTATCCGTCGTTCTCTCACACGTGATGCCGACATCGATCCCTCACTCGCCGCGGCGGTACATCCTTTTTCCTCCGACCCATGTTTCGAGAACCTGCGTATCGCGAATTTCTTCGGGGCGGATGCGGGCGATGTCGCGGTCGATCACCACGAAGTCCGCCTTCTCTCCTTTCACAAGTCGGCCAAACCGCCCTTCGGCAAAGCCGGCATAGGCGGCATCGCTCGTGAAGCCACGCCACGCATCCTTGCGAGAGAGACGTTCTTGCGGGAACCAACCTCCGGGCGGCAAGCCGTCGCCGTCGATCCGTGTCATTGCGACGGCCATGCCAACGAAGGGGTTGGCCGATTCGACCGGAGCATCCGATCCGAGGGCCAGCCTTGCGCCTGCGTCCTTCAGGCGCTCCCAGGCGTAGGCTCCGACCAGACGATCCGGCCCGAGCCGGGCCTCCGCCATGATCCGGTCGGACGTCTGGTGGACCGGCTGCACCGAGGCGATGATGCCGTATTCACCGAAACGCTCGATATCTTGCGGCGAAACGATCTGCGCATGCTCGATGCGCCAGCGCCGGTCGCCATGATAGCTCTCCGACAGCTCCTCGATCGCGGAAAGAACCTCGGCATTGGCCGCATCTCCGATCGCATGGACGGCGACCTGATAGTTTTCGAGCGCTCCCCTGCTCATGAGGTTGCGCAGTTGCGTGTCGGTCAGCAGGGGCAGCCCGGTATTGCCGGGATCATCCGAGTAGGGCTCTTTCAGCCATGCGCCGCGCGATCCCAGCGCGCCGTCGAGATATAGCTTCACCCCGTTCAGCCGAAGCTTGTCATTATATAGCCAGGGAGTTGGGCCGGTCCCGCCGATTACTTCCATGGCTTCCGTGCCAGCGGCATAGGCCATGATCCGGATCCGCAACTGATCGGTATCGCCCGCACGGCGATACGTCTGCCAGTCGAGAAGGGTGGTGCCCATGTCCGCGGCGGCGGTGATACCCTGGGAAAGCAGGATCTTCTGCGCGGCCTGCAAGGCTACATCGCGATCCGCGGCACGCGGCTCGGGGACGACCTTCTGGACAAGTTCGGTGGCCCCGTCGATGAATACTCCTGCAGGAGCCCGATTTGGTAGGCGCTCGATCCGGCCGCCCGCCGGGTCGGCAGTTTTCGCGGTAACGCCAGCTGCTTTCAGCGCCAGCGTATTGGCCCAGGCCGCATGGCCATCGACGCGTTCCAGGAAGACGGGCCGGTCGCTCACCGCGCTGTCCAATTCCTCAGCGGTCGGAAACCGTCCAAGGCCCCACTTTTCCTGATTCCAGCCACGCCCGAGAATCCACGGACGCCCGGGGTTCTCGCGAGCGAACCGTTCGATCAGCGCGAGCGCTTCCTCCAGCGATTCGGTTTCCGAAAGATCGAGCGTGAGGGCGCCGAATCCGATGCCCATTACGTGCAGGTGCGCGTCGATCATGCCGGGAACGATGATCTGGCCTTTCATGTCGGAAAGGTATGTCGGACGCTCGGGCCGCTTGTCTCGCTTGTCGAGCACCTCGATGATGGTTCCGTCATCATCGACCCACAGCCCGGTGAAATGGTCGATGTCGCCATCCTCGTCGATGCGTACTCCGTCGACGTTGTCGATCAGGACATCGGCTTGTGCGGCGGTGGGGAAGGACGCGGCGCAAAGGAGGGCAAGCGCGGAAACGGAACGGAGTTTCATCAGGGAGATCGACTTTTCTTTACAGGCGGGTTCGGCTGCACGGTTACTGCCAACGCGCGGTGCTGCCAATGGCTCGCCTTGCGAGGCGATTTCGCGTCGGTCCCCTGCAAGGCGTCACATCTTGTTGCCGAGGCGGAATTGCGACGATAGGCGTCCCGCATGACACGCCAGGCACATAACCCGCTCGACCAGTTGACCATCGATCACGTGCGGGCCGCGCATGCGCGCATCGGCGATGCGATCGTGCGTACCCCGATGCTCAGGTCGAAGACGCTGTCGGAAATTGCCGGGGCCGATATCTGGCTTAAGTTCGAGAACCTTCAGTTTACCGCCGCCTACAAGGAGCGCGGTGCTCTCAATGCGCTGCTGCTGATGGATGAGGAACGGCGCCAGCGCGGTGTTATCGCGGCCTCGGCTGGCAACCACAGCCAGGGCCTTTCTTACCACGGCACGCGGCTGGGCGTTCCCGTCACGATCGTCATGCCCAAGACCACGCCTGCGGTGAAGGTGATGCAGACCGAAAGCGTTGGCGGCAATGTCGTTCTCGAAGGGCAGACCTTCGATGAGGCCTACGCCTATGCTCGCCAGCTTGAGCAGGAACGCGGGCTTACTTTCGTCCACCCCTTCGACGATCCGGATGTGGCTGCGGGGGCGGGCACTGTCGCGCTCGAGATGCTTGAAGATCAGCCCGATCTCGATTGCATCGTCGTGCCGATCGGCGGGGGCGGGCTTATCAGCGGAATGGCGACCGTCGCCAAGGCGATCAATCCCGATATCGACGTCGTGGGTGTCGAGGCGGCGCTGTTCCCCTCGATGCACCATGCGCTGTCGGGCCAACCGATGCCGGCCGGCGGCGACACGCTGGCGGAGGGGATCGCAGTCAAGGAGCCGGGCACGTTCACGCGCGAGATTATCAGGGAACGGGTCGACGATATCCTGCTGGTGGGCGAGCCCGATCTCGAGGGCGCGGTCGCGCTACTGCTGCAGATAGAAAAGACGGTTGTCGAAGGTGCGGGGGCGGCGGGTCTTGCCGCGGTGCTGGCCAACAAGGAACAGTTTGCGGGCAAGCGCATCGGCTTGCCCCTGTGCGGCGGCAATATCGATTCCCGCCTGCTGGCCACCGTGCTGCTGCGTAACCTTGCACGCGAGGGGCGCCTTGCGCGCCTGCGGATTGCGCTGAAGGATCAGCCCGGGGCGCTGCACAAGGTCGTCAGCCTGTTCGAACGGCACAACATCAATATCATCGAGGTGTACCACCAGCGCGTGTTCACCAAACTGCCGGCGAAGGGCCTGATCACCGAGATCGAGTGCGAGGCCCGCAACAAGAGCCAGGTCGATGCGCTGATCGAGGACATGCGCGGCAACGGCTACGACGTTCACTTGGTCGAGCTTGCTTGACCCGTTTCGCCACAGATGTGCAAAATAAGGTCTCGTTAACCCTGCTTCATGGTTAAGGGCCTTCTAAGAGGGTGTTCCGTGAGGCATACGGTCCACCAGCCGCCGACCTTGAGTTTTTCTAGCCTTCGACAGGAGCGCCAGGCCTAGCCGTGACTGCCCCCGTTCGCTTTCCGCGCTTTTTCGTAACGAGCCCTGCGCCGTGCCCTTACCTAGCGGGTCGTACGGAGCGTAAGGTCTTTACCGAGCTCAAGGGGCCCCACGCCGACCAGTTGAACGAAGCGCTTGGCCGCATCGGGTTTCGTCGCAGCCAGACCGTCGCCTACCGGCCAAGCTGTGTCGACTGCCAGGCCTGCGTGTCGGTGCGCGTGGTGGCGGGCGAATTCGCCCCGTCGAAGGCGCAAAAACGTATCCTCAAGCGCAACAGCGACCTCGTCGTGACCGAGTGTCGGCCTTGGGCAACCTCCGAGCAGTTCGAGCTGCTGCGCGAATATCTGGGCAACCGGCATCCCGAAGGTGGGATGACGAAAATGGACGAAGTCGACTATGCGGACATGGTCGAACACACACCTGTTTCGAGTTATGTCCTTGAATATCGGGAACCAACCAGCGATGGCTCTGTTGGGCGTTTGGTTGGAGCATGCCTGACCGACCGCCAGGGCGATGGGCTGTCGATGATCTACAGCTTCTACGATTCCGAGAATGAGGAACGGTCGGGTCTTGGTAACTTCATCATTCTCGATCACATCCGCCGAGCCGCAGAAGAGGGCATCCCTTACGTCTACCTCGGATATTGGGTCGAGGGATCAGCGCGGATGCAATACAAGATCCGCTACCGGCCTCTCGAACGGCTCGGTCCGCGCGGTTGGCGCCGCCTGGGAAGTGAGGAACAGGATCGTCTCATTCGCGAAGCCGTTGGCGGCGATGCCTCTGCGGGTAGCACCGGCCGGGGCGACAAGGCGCTCGCCGTCAGCCGCTAGTGCAGCCTGCCTTTCGGCACTCGCTGTCATTCTTGCGAGCCAGGCGGGCATCGCGCACGCGCAAGACCGCGACGCCAATTCCGAACTCGAAGCTCTGATTCCCGACGAGGCGATCGACGATCCGGAAACCTGGGCTGCCGATGGCGTGCCGCCTGAAGAACCCTCTCCCATCGATGGCCCCGATCCCTTCGCTGGCGAAGATATCGATCTGGCGCCTGAAAGCCCGCTGGCAGAGGTTCCCGGCCTGACCATCGAATGGCCCGACCCGCTCGAACTTCCAGATGCCGAACAGATCCCGGATGATGGTTCTACCGAGTTCGCCGAGGACAACCCGCTGGAGGCGGGCCCGCTGCTGATCGATCCGCGCGTGGTAAAGCTGACCGATCAGCTGGAACTGGCGTTTCCATCCGAGGAAGGTGCGTTCCCCCAGCAGGACGAATTCGTCGACCAGTTCCAGATGCTGTCTTCGATCGAGGCATACGGCGATACCGAAACCAATGTCGGCCAGCTGGGCGCACGAGCGCGCGAGGACGAGGAAATCCTCAACCGTCTGCTACGGGCATATGGCTATTACGATGGCGAGATCATTCGCGAGGTCGGCCCGAACCTGATCGAAGGTTCGGACGAACGGCCGCAGGTGCGGTTCAACGTCCTCCCCGGCGAGCGCTACCGGTTCGGCGAGATCGATCTGGGCGAACTGAATCAGGCCCCCGATTCGCAGACGCTGAGGAAGGCATTCGATCTTTATCCCGGCGATTTCGTCGACAGCTACGAAATCCTGTCCGAACGCGCCGATCTCGACACCGCGCTGGGCAATAACGGCTTCCCGTTCGCCGAGATGGACGGACCGGAACTGCTGATCGACCATGCGCGGATCGAAGGCGATCTGACAATGGCGGTGCGGCCCAACGGGCAGTATAATTTCGGTCAGGTGATTTCGACCAAGCCCGGCTTCCTGTCGGGCAAACACCTTCAGACCATCGCACGTTTCGAACCGGGCGACCTCTACCAGCGCGATCTCGAACTCGATCTCAGGCGTGCGATCATTGCTACCGGGCTGGTTTCCTCGGTCACCATCACGCCCGTCGAGGCGGAAGCGCCCACCAATGGCGAGCGCGGCGTGGTCAATATGGAAGTCGGGCTGACCGAGGCGAAACTGCGGACGATCGCAGGCGCGATCGGGTACGGTACCGAGGAAGGTTACCGCCTCGAGGCAAGCTGGGAACACCGGAACCTTTTCCCGCCAGAAGGCGCATTGCGCGTGCGCGGCGTCGTCGGTACGCAGGAACAGCTGGCAGGCGTGACCTTCCGCAAGAGCAATTTCGGCGCACGCGACCGTGTGCTGACCCTCGATGCGTTTGTCACCACGCTCGACAACAACGCCTTCAATGCGGACACGGCTGGCTTCACCGCTACCTACGAGCAGCTTTCGACGCTGCTTTTCCAGAAGCCCTTCAGCTGGAGCATCGGGCTCGAACTGATCGCATCGGACGAACGGCTGGCGTTCGATATCGACAACAGCAGTGCGGGCAATCCCAACCCGCCGGAGCGGCAGACCTATTTTGTCGCCGCGATCCCCGGCTATGCCCAGATCGACACCAGCGACGATCTGCTCAATCCGACGGAAGGGTTCCGCGTCTCGATGCGGGTCTCGCCGGAAATCTCAAACACGAAGGGCATGGAAACGTTCTACCTGCGCAATCAGGCGGACTTCTCCTACTATCGGCAAATCGGCGAAGACGGACCGGTTCTTGCGGGCAGGGCAAGGCTCGGCTCGATTACCGGCGCGGCCCTCGACAATATCGCGCCTTCGCGCCGTTTCTTCGCAGGTGGCGGCGGATCGGTCCGCGGTTATGGCTACCGGGCGATCGGCCCGCGCAATTCCGACAATGATCCGATCGGCGGTCGCTCGCTGCTTGAATTGTCCGCGGAAGCGCGGGTGCCAACCCCCTGGTTCAATGGTGCGTTGCAGGTGGTGCCCTTCGTCGACGCCGGCTCGGTCGGTACGGCAGAATATCCCGACTTCAAGGATATCCGCATCGGTGCCGGTGTGGGCGTGCGTTACATGACCGGCTTCGGACCGCTGCGGCTCGATGTCGCAACCCCGCTCAATCCGCGACCGGGCGATAGTCCCATCGCGGTCTACGTTTCGCTGGGCCAGGCATTCTGATGGCCGATGAAGCCGCAGCCGCAGCGCCGGTCGAACCGGAAAAGCACGCCAAGGATACGCGCAAGAAGAGCGTCGGCGGCCGGATTGCGCGCTGGGCCTTTGGCATTCTGGCTGTGCTCGCGTTGCTGGCGGTGGGCCTGGTCGCGGGACTCAACACGCCTGTCGGCAAGCGCTGGATCACCGACCAGATCGCCAATCTGGAACCGCAGAACGGCCTGCGGATCAAGGTCGGGCGCATCGAGGGCAACATTTATGGCGATGCGGTTCTCCACGATCTGACCCTTTCCGATCCCAAGGGCGTGTTCCTGACCGTGCCGCGTGCGGAGATCGACTGGCGCCCGCTCGCATGGGCGAACAACAGGCTCGATATTCGTTCGCTGGTCGTCAAACGCGGCGAGCTGAAGCGCTTGCCCGAACTCAAGCCGGGCGATCCCAACTCGCCGATGCTTCCCGGGTTCGACATCGACATCGGGCATCTCGAGCTTGAGAATTTCACTCTGGCGGAGGGCATCGCAGGCGATCAACGCAGGCGGCTCAATCTCGCGGGAAGCGCAGACATTCATAATCGCCGCGCGATCGTGAAGGCCGATGGCCGCTTCGACGCGGGCGATCGCCTGGTGGTCGACCTGACAGCGGAACCGGATGGAGATGTGTTCGACGCCGATGTGCGGGTCGATGCTCCTGCCAATGGCGTCATTACCAGCCTGGCGGGGCTGGACGGCGCATACGCCGCACGGCTTGCCGGGGACGGCACCTGGAGCAAGTGGGCGGGCAAGCTTCTCGTCGATCGCGATGGAGAGCGGATCGGCCAATTCGATCTGACCGCGCGCGACGGTGCCTATGGCGTTTCGGGCCGGGCAGACACCACACCCTTCCTCAGCGGCATTCCCCAGCGCGCCCTCGGCCCGCAAACCCGGATCGAAGCGCGTGGGACCTTTGCCGACCGAATCCTGGACGGAAAGCTGGAAGTGCTGGGGCAGGGCCTCGGTCTGGTTGTCGAAGGGGCCGCGAATCTGGCGGAGAACCGTGCTGATGCAGTCCGCTTCGCCGCGGATCTGCGCGACCCGCAGCTTTTTGGCGACAGTATGCGCCTCGAAGGTGCCAAGGCTAGCGGCACGATCGACGGCTCTTTCCGCGATCTTTCGATTCCGTTTCAGTTGACTGCGGATCGTTTCGCCGCGGGCTCCGCCACGATCACCGGGATCGCCCAGCAGGGCACCGCAACCTATGACGGCAGTCGCTGGGTCGTGCCCGTCGACGCCCGGATCGGGCGGATCGTCACCGGCAACGAACTCGCCGATCCGCGACTTGTGAACGGCACGGCGACCGGTCGGCTGGTCTATACCGGTCGCGAACTCTTGTCCGACATGCTGCGTATCAATTTCCCCGATGCGAGCGCGCAATTGTCCCTGCGCGGCAACCTCGCCGCGAATCGCTGGGAAGTGCGCGGACCGGCGGCGGTTAACGGGCTGATGTTCGAGCAGGTCGGGCGGGTCAACGCAGGGGGCAGGATCGATTTCGTCTACGATGGCAGGTGGCGCCTCACCGCCGATGTGCGCGGGCAGGTTCCGCGCGTCACGAACGATACCATCGCCAATCTCGCTGGCCCGTTGCTCGACTTTTCGGGCGGAGTGTCGCTCGCGCAGAACGCGCCGATCGACTTCCGTCAGGTTCGGCTCAATTCGCGCAAGCTGAACCTTGTGATCGACGGCCAGGTGGCGCCGGGTACCACCCGGGTCGCCGGGCGCGGGCGGCAAGCGGATTATGGGCCGTTCACGGTCGAAGCATCGCTGACGGACAAGGGCACCGAGGCGGTGCTTGTATTTGCTGACCCACTGCCTGCTGCGGGTCTGCGCGATGTTCGCGTGGCGCTGAGCCCGATCGACGACGGTTTCGGCATCGAGACAGAGGGCGATTCGATGCTCGGCAGGTTCGTCGGCAAGATGGGTCTCTATTCTCCTGCCGGCGGGCCCACGAGGCTTGCTATCGAGTCGCTCACTGTGTCGGAGACGCAGGTCTCGGGCGACATCACGCTGGGTAATGGTGCTGCTACGGGCGATCTCACGCTGGCAGGTGGCGGCCTCGACGGAACGATCAGCCTTGCGCCCCGCAGTGGCGGACAGGCGTTCGACGTCGATATCGCAGCGAGGAACGCGAACTTCGGCGGCGCGACTGCGTTGCAGATCGCAACCGCGGACATCAAGGCGAGCGGCCTGATTGCCGATGGCAATACGACCATTCAGGGCGAAGCCGACGCCCAAGGGATCCGCTATGGAAGTCTCTTCATCGGGCGGATGCAGGGCGATGCCCAGCTGACGAACGGCCGGGGAACCGTGAACGCCGCCATCGCGGGACGTCGCGGGCGCGGGTTTGCGCTGCAACTCGCCGCAGACGTGGCGCCGGACCGCCTCGCGCTCGCTGCGCGTGGCAATCTTGCCGGTCGCGAGCTTACCATGCCCCGCCGTGCGATCCTGACCAAGGTCGATGGTGGCGGATGGGCGCTCGAACGCTCCCAGATTACCTACGGCGACGGCTTCATTCTTGCAGAAGGACAGCTTGGGGGCGGTGCGACCCGCCTCGACCTGCGAGCCGAGGATATCCCGCTGTCGGTCGGCGACATTGTGCTCGGCGATGCAGGGCTGGGTGGCTCGATTTCGGGGTCGGTAAGCTACGCCGCGCCTTCGGGCGGGATGCCGACGGGCGAAGCGCGGGTGAAGGTCGCAGGCTTCACCCGGTCCGGGCTGATCCTGGCTTCGCGACCGATCGATCTTTCGCTGGTCGCCCGCCTCGATGCCGACAAGCTGCAAGCGCGCGCGATCCTGGATGATAACAACACCCAGGGCGGGCGCGTGCAGGCGCTGATTTCCGACCTTCCGCGAGACGGTAGCCTGATCGAGCGGCTGCAGCGTGGCGACCTGTTTGCACAGTTGCGCTATCGCGGGCCGGCCCAATCGCTCTGGCGGCTTGCGGCGATCGACCTGCTCGACTTCTCCGGCCCGGTGGCGATCGCCGCCGACGTGCGCGGGACCCTCGAACGGCCGAGGGTGCGCGGTTCGCTGTCGAGCGACAGTCTGCGCGTGCAGAGCGCGATTTCGGGCACCGATATTCGGGATGCGAGCGTGCGCGGCGACTTCGCTGGCTCGCGGCTCAGGATCAACAGCTTCAAGGGCACTGCCCCCAATGGTGGTGCGGTCAATGGCAGCGGCGTTGTCGACCTCAAGAACCTCGGCGCGGGTCGTGGTCCGGAGATCGATATTCGCGCAGGCGCGCGTAACGCCCAACTCGTCGATGCCCGCGGCCTCACGGCCATCGTAACCGGGCCTCTGCGGATCGTTTCCAACGGATCGGGTGGGACAATCGCCGGCCGTCTCGCGGTCAACCGGGCGAGCTGGAAGCTTGGCATTGGCGCCGAAACCACCAAGATCCCGACGATCCCCACGCGGGAAGTCAACCTGCCGCGCGACAGATACCAGTCCGCAGCGCCCGGCGCACCGTGGCGCTTCCTGATCGATGCCCGAGCACCCAGCCGGGTGGATGTCGACGGAATGGGTCTCGACAGCGAATGGAGTGCCAACGTGCGCGTGCGCGGCACCACCGACGACATGCGGATCGGCGGCGAAGCCAACCTGATCCGTGGCGATTACACCTTTGCCGGCGCGCGGTTCGAAGTGACCCGTGGCAGGATCGAATTCGACCAGACGGAAGCGATCGACCCCAGGCTCGACATTCAGGCGGAAACCGATGCGGACGGCGTGAATGTGACCGTCGGGATCACCGGAAACGCAATGCAGCCGGAGATCAATTTCAGCTCCACCCCCGCGCTACCCGAAGAGGAAATCCTCTCGCGGCTGCTGTTCGGGGGCTCGATTACGAGCCTGTCGGCAACCGATGCGCTGCAACTGGGCGCGGCGGTCGCTTCGCTGCGCGGCGGCGGCGGCCTCGATCCGATCAATCAGCTGAGGAGCGCGATCGGTCTCGATCGTCTGCGGATCGTTTCTGCCGATCCGGTCCTGGGTCGCGGGACGTCGATCGCGCTGGGCAAGAATATCGGCCGCAGGTTCTATGTCGAGGTGATTACCGACGGGCAGGGCTACAGCGCGACCGATGCGGAATTCCGCATTACCAGCTGGCTATCGCTGCTGGCGACGGTGTCATCCATCGGTCGCAATGGTGTCTCGATCGAGGCGAGCCGCGATTACTAGGCTTGCAGTCGCGATATCGGCGGGTAAGGCGCCATTGCCCGACCGGCAGAGGGGAGCGCGCGGATGGGCATCGGGCATAGAGGTGGACGTATCGACGGCCAGGCACCATCTGGCGCGCTAACTCTTCAATCGACGGCTTTTTGACGGACTTATGGCTTCGACAAACGACCAGCTGCTGGTGTGCGACCTGACCCAAAGCTATTCGCCGCGTGGCGGCGGCGGTGTCAGTACATACCTTAAGGAAAAGCGCCGTTACGTTCTCGAATCGACAAACCACCGGCTGTTGCAAATCGTCCCCGGCCCGGAAACAAAGGTGGTCGAGGACGGGCGCAGCATCTGGTGCGAGATCGCTGCAGGCGGGGTCGAGAACAGCCCGAATTACAGGTTCATCACCGATACCAAGCCGATTCGCGAGGTTCTGGAGCGCTTTCAGCCCGACCTGATCGAATCGCTATGCCCGTGGATCTTGCCGTGGACGGCTATCCATTACCGGCGTCGCCATCCGGCGACTGCGCTGGTCGCGGGCTATCACACCGATTTCCCGGACGCGCAGGTCTTTCGCGTGGCGGAAAAATTGTTCGGTCATCAGCTGGCCCGCTTCTGGCGCTGGCAGAGCTGTTGTTACGGCGAGATCACCTATCGTGAGTTCGACCGCGTCTATTCGCTGGGCGAAACGTCTGCAGGCAATCTGACCCGCATGAAGGTGACCGATCCCGACACCATGTCGCTGGGCGTGCACACCGATATATTCCACCCGGACAAGGCCGATCCCGGCTTTCGCGAAGAAATGGGGCTGGGCCACACCAAAGGGCCGCTGCTGATCTATGCGGGTCGGATCGATTACGAAAAGGGCGCGGATCAGCTGATCGAGATGTTTCGCAAGATTCCGCGAGAGCTGGATGCAGCCCTCGTGATGTTCGGCGACGGACAGCTGACCGAGGAGCTGAAAGAAGCATCCGCAGGCCTCAACATAGCGTTTCCCGGCTTCATGAGCGATCGCGGTGGACTGGCGCGAGCCCTAGCATCCTCCGACATCTATGTATCGGCCATGCCCAGCGAAACCTTCGGCATGTCGGTAATCGAGGCGCAGGCGTGTGCATTACCTGTCATCGGGGTCGACGCAGGCGCTATGCCGAGCCGGGTGTCACCCGAAAACGGGGTACTGGTGCCGGTGGGCGATACCCAGGCGATGGCGCAGGCGGTGGTCGATATCTGGCCCGACAAGGTTCGGCAAATGGGGCGCAACGGCCGCGCGCTGGTGGAGCGCGAATATAGCTGGGACGCGACCTTCGATCACTTGTTCAAGACGGTCTACCCCAAGGCATTCAAGGCTGCCGAAGCGCGCGTGCAGCGGGGGCCGCTGGGTTTCCGCCCCGTATACAAGTTCTTCAACGGCACAGCGTAACGCCCGGCACGCCTGACAAGAGCTCTTGACTGACAAGAGCTCTTGACTGTAAAGACCTCTTGTCAGGGCGGTGCAGGCTCTGGCGGGAGGACGATATAGTTGAAGAACCGCGTAAAGCACTATCGTGAAGACGCAGGCTGGAGCCAGGGCGAATTGGCCCGGCGCCTCGGCGTGTCACGCCAGACGATCAACGCGGTCGAAACCGACAAGTACGATCCGTCCCTCCCATTGGCGCTGCGCATGGCAAAGCTGTTTGCTGTGGCGGTGCCGGACCTGTTCATCGACGATTGGGAGCCGCAGCAATGACCAACGATACCATCAAGAAGCCGATGTGGCGTCGCCTGTTGCTGCCGGTGTCCGCCGGGGCACTGGCAGGATTTGTCGCAGCCTTTTCATTCCTCAGCCTCACCGATCTGGCCGCAGGAAGCGCGCTGGGCCAATCGCGCGAAATCGGGGGCCTGGTTGGCTTGCTGTATGCGGTCACCGGAATTGCAGTGCTGCTAGGCTCGCTGAACCCGGCGATGGGCGCGAAATTCCTTAATGTCGAGGACGCCGACGAGCTGCGGGAGCAACGCCGGATGCTGGGTTACAGCTCGGTTGCACTCATCCTGCTCGGCGGCGCAATGCTGTTGCTGGCGCTTGGCGGGGAGGCCGCTCCGGTATCCGCTCCGGTCGCGGCGGTCGGGGCAATTGCGATGGTGGCGACGGCCGTCGTTCTCAGCATATTGATGAACCGTCATACCGACGAGTTGCAACGCGCGCTTTCCAAGGACGCGACCGCCACCGCATTCTATCTTATGCTGCTGATCGGCGGGGGCTGGGCGATCTTTGCCCATCTGGGGATGACCGCCGGGCCTGCACCGCTCGACTGGATCACCATGTTCGCCGCCACCCTGCTGGTGGCCGCATTTTGGCAGACCGCAAGGCGAGGGATGATGCTTCGCGGACCGAACTGAGGGCAAGCAAAGGGCCGCCGGATTGCTCCGGCGACCCGATTGTTTTCGCTATGACGACGGGCACTTACGCGCTGTAGTACATGTCGTATTCGACCGGGCACGGCGTGGTTTCGGTGCGCATCACCTCTTCCCACTTCAGCTCGGCATAGGCTTCGATCTGATCCTTGGTGAACACGTCGCCCTTCAGCAGGAATTCGTGGTCCGCTTCCAGCGCTTCGAGCGCTTCGCGCAGCGAACCGCACACGGTCGGAACTTCGGCCAGTTCCGCCGGAGGCAGATCGTACAGGTTCTTGTCCATTGCCTCGCCCGGGTGAATCTTGTTCTGGATCCCGTCGAGCCCGGCCATCAGCAGCGCCGAATAGGCGAGATACGGATTGGCCATCGCATCGGGGAAGCGGAACTCGACGCGCTTCGCCTTGTCGCCCGCACCATAGGGAATGCGGCACGAGGCGGAGCGGTTGCGGGCCGAATAGGCCAGCAACACCGGCGCTTCGAAGCCGGGCACCAGACGCTTGTAGCTGTTGGTGGTCGGGTTCGTGAACGCGTTCAGTGCCTTGGCGTGCTTGATGACGCCGCCGATGTAATAAAGGCAATTGTCCGAGAGCCCAGCATAGCCGTTGCCCGCGAAGGTCGGCTTGCCGCCATCCCAGATCGACATGTGGGTGTGCATGCCCGACCCGTTATCATCCTTGATCGGCTTGGGCATGAAGGTTGCCGTCTTGCCATAAAGATGCGCGACCTGATGCACGACGTACTTGTAGATCTGCATCTGGTCCGCGGTGTGGACCAAAGTCGAGAAGGTCAGGCCAAGTTCGTGCTGCGCCGAGGCGACCTCGTGGTGGTGCTTGTCGCAGTTGAGACCCATCTCGATCATGGTCGAGACCATTTCGGCACGGATGTCGACTGCGCTGTCGACCGGGGCGACCGGGAAGTATCCACCCTTGGCGCGCGGACGATGCGCCATGTTGCCCGCGTCGTATTCGCGGCCCGAGTTGGTCGGCAGTTCGATGTCGTCGATCGCAAAACCCGACCCCGCATAGCCGTCTTCGAAGCGGACGTCGTCGAACATGAAGAATTCGGCTTCGGGGCCGACATAGATGGTGTCGCCGATACCGGTCGACTTGAGGTAGTTTTCGGCGCGCTTGGCGGTGGTGCGCGGGTCGCGTGCGTACCAGTCGCCGGTGTTCGGCTCCACGATATCGCAGAAGATGATCATCATCGGGGTCGCGCTGAACGGGTCGATATAGGTCTGCGACAAATCCGGGCGCAGGATCATGTCGCTTTCGTTGATGACCTTCCACCCGGCGATCGACGAACCGTCGAACATCAGGCCATCTTCCAGCTCATCCTCGCCAAGAACGCCGGCGACCATGGTCAGGTGCTGCCATTTGCCCTTGGGATCGGTGAACCGCAGGTCGACCCACTCGATGTCCTGTTCCTTGATCTGCTTGAGTACGTCCTTGGCAGTAGACATAGTGCTCCTTTCGGATGGTAACTGGCAGCGGATGCCGCGTTGGATGCGTGCGAAAAGTTCTTACAGGGCGTCGTCGTCGCGCTCGCCCGTGCGGACGCGCAACGCGGTATCGATAGTGGAAACGAAAATCTTGCCGTCGCCGATGCGGCCCGTCTGGGCAGTGCCCGCGATCGCTTCGACCACGCGTTCGGCCAGCGCGTCGGGAACGACCACCTCCAGCTTCACTTTAGGCAGAAAATCGACGACGTATTCGGCGCCACGATAAAGCTCGGTATGCCCCTTCTGGCGTCCGAAGCCCTTGGCTTCGGTAACGGTGATTCCCGATACGCCGACCTCGTGCAGCGCTTCCTTCACGTCGTCGAGCTTGAAGGGTTTGATGATCGCTTCGATCTTTTTCACCGCGCCTGGTGTCCTCCGAGGTCGTTGGCCTTGCCGAGTCGGCAAACTGTCATGTGCAGCGTAGGGCAATGTTGCAGTGCGGAAAAGGGGGCACGTTCATTGCGTGAAAGACCGCAAATGAGAGCGCTTGTGCCGATCAAAGCCGCAGAGACGCAGTTTCCGCAAATCCGGCCATCAGATTGAGGTTCTGGATCGCCGCCCCACTGGCCCCTTTGCCGAGGTTGTCGAGCACCGCGATCAACCGCGCATTCCAGCCGCCTTCGTTGCCGAACACCCGCAGTGTCATGGTATCGTCGGGCTTGGCGTCCCGCTGGAGCAGAAGCTCGCTCACGGCGGTATTACGATCCAGGTTTACCACTGGCGAACTCTCGTAAAATTCGGCCAACGCTTCCCTCAGCGCATCGGCATGCGGCTCGGTGGGCATTGCGCCGAGGTGCAGCGGCACCTCGACCAGCATCCCGCGGAAAGCAGGCACAACCGAGGGTGCAAACAGCACGGAGTGTTCCAGCCCGGCATGGACTTGCATCTCCGGCAGGTGCTTGTGGTCGAGCGTCAGCCCATAGGCGCGGAAGGCGATGTCGGGCTCTTTCTCGAACCGCTCGATCAGGGCCTTGCCGCCGCCCGAATAGCCGCTGACTGCGTTGATGGTGTAGGGCCAGTCGGCGGGCAACAGGCCCGCGCGCACGAGCGGAGCGACCAGCCCGAGGAAACCGGTCGGGTAGCAACCCGGATTGCTAACGCGCGCCGCCTGCGCGATCCGATCGCGTCCGACGATCTCGGGGAAGCCGTAGGTCCACCCGTCTGCTACCCGGTGCGCACTCGACGCATCGACGATGCGGGTGTTGCTCGCCGGATCGACCAGCGCGACCGCCTCGCGAGCAGCATCGTCGGGTAGACATAGCACTGCGAAGGGCGTGTCGTTCAGCGCTTCGCGCCTCGCCTTTAGGTCCTTGCGATGTGCCTCATCGAGGACGAGCGGCTCAAATTTGGGATGCGCTTCGAGCCGCGCGACAATTTCCAGCCCGGTGGTGCCTGCGGCCCCGTCGACGAAGACCGGCGTCGTCATTGCGCGAATGCGGACCGCTTGACGTAGCCCGATGGGCCATCCGGTCCCACGCAGCCCCACACCCAGGTGTTGGTAATGTCGAGCGCTTCGAAGGTCGCTCCCGGCTCAAGGATCAGCAGCACGTCCTCGTCCCCACTGGTCGAACGCAGGAGGGGCGAAGGCGCGTCACCGATATGGAGGATCGACGGTACGGCGTAATGTGCCACGAGGAAACGCGATGCGAGCGCGATATGCGCCAGGTCACGACGAAGCGGCAGCGTGCCTTTGTCGGGCCAGGCTACCGGGCCGGTGAGTCCCAGAATGCCGTCGGGCACGGAATAGGTGGTTTGATCGGTCACTGGGGCGCGTCGGTTGTCATGCTCAAGATCGCGGCGCTTAGCCCGCGCTCGCGCGACAGACAACCTCGCTGGCTGGAATGGCCCGGATTGGGGATCATTTATGCCCCGAAACGGGCCTTCAGCATGTGCCAGCTCGCCCGCAATCCGTAAGCTTCGCCTCCCTTCGGGCGGCCCGGCTTGGGTGTGGGACGCCACGCATAGGTATCGAAGTGCGCCCAATCGATGCCGTCTCCGACGAACTTGTCGAGGAAAAGGCCCGCAACGCTTGCCCCGGCAAAGCCGTTCTTGGGGGCGTTGATGCAATCGGCTAGCGGGGAATCGAGCCACTCGACGTAGCTGTCGGGCAGGGGCAGCCGCCAGGGCTCGTCGTCATGTGCCCTGCCAGCCGCGATCAGCGCGTCGGCGGTTTCGCTCCGCCGCGTCATCAGCGCGGGGTATTCCGGACCCAACGCGACGCGCGCTGCGCCGGTCAGCGTGGCGAAGTCGATCATCAGTTCGGGGTTCTCTTCGCTCGCCCGGTCGAGCGCATCGGCGAGGATCAGCCGGCCTTCGGCGTCGGTGTTGGTGATTTCCACCGTCAGCCCCTTACGGCTGGTGACGATGTCGCCCGGCCTCAGCGCATTGCCTGAAATCGCGTTCTCGACTGCGGGCACCAGCAGATGCAGTCGCACCGGCAGATTGTGCTGCATCACCAGCCGGGCGAGGGCGATCGCGTGCGCTGCACCGCCCATGTCCTTTTTCATCAGCGCCATGCCGGTCGCCGACTTGATGTCGAGCCCACCCGAGTCGAAGGTGACACCCTTGCCGACCAGCGCGAGCACCGGCGCATCGGCCTTGCCCCAGGTGAGGTGCATGATCCGGGGTGCGTGATGGCGTGCCGCCGCGCGGCCGACCGCGTGGACCATCGGGTAATTCTGTTCGAGCTGGTCGCCGCGCGTCACCTCAAGCTTGGCATCGTGCGCCTTGGCGATGGCCTCGATCTCCGATTCCAGCGCAGCCGGGCCGAGATGTTCGGGCGGCGCATCGACCAGTCGCCGGACGAGATTGACCGCGTCGGCTTCCGCAATGGCGGGCTCGATCGCGTTGACATTGCCGGTCAGCAGGATGCGCGCACCTGGCGCTTCGGCTTCGCTGCGGTATGCGAGATTCCGGTATTGCGCGGTCTGCCATCCGTGCAGTGCGGGGCCGGGGTCGCCTTGGGCCAAACGGTAGGTGCCCGCGGGGAGTACCTCGGCAAGTCGCGCGAGGCACCAGCTGGATAGGTCGTCCGGGTCGGCGACCCCGCCGACCGCGAACCAGGCGGCACCGTCGCCGGGCTTTGCCGGGACGATCGCGGTTTCGTAGCCCTTGCCGGTGAATCGCTGCGCTTCGAGCAATGCGCGCTGGACATCGCTCAATTTCCTGGACCAGTCGGCGAAGCCCGCTTCGTTGACGAGGTGGATTTCAGTCGCGTTCTGGCCTCGTTCGGCCTGTATCAATGCAGTGTCACTCATTATATCGTGCATGGCGATGATGGAGCGAAGGCTCAACCGGATTCGCGTCGCGACAAGGGAATTGATCTTTCATGACGGCACGTTTTGCCACTGCTGTAATCGCGTTGTGCCTCGCCAATGCGGCGTGCACTTCGCCCGAGGAGCTTGAAAAGAAGACCGGAGTCGATGGCGACAAGACCACCCAGAGCGCGGGTGAGGAGAAGCCCGCAACCGCGACCGAGCTGGCCCGCGACATCACCGAGAAGAACGACCTTTACGCGTTCTCGTTCTCCTATCCGGAAGCGCTCGGCTCGGTGCCAGCGCTGAAAGAACGGCTGGACGAGCAGGCCAATCGCGAAGAAGCCGACCTCCAGAAAGCTGCCCAGCAGGCGAGCGACGAGGCGCGGTCCGAGGGTTTCCCGTATAATCGGTACATGGTCACCATCGAGTGGAAGCTGGCCGGGAAGACCGACGACTGGCTGAGCCTGATCGAGAATGGATCGACCTATTTCGGTGGTGCCCACGGCAATTACGGGATCAGCAGCGTGCTGTGGAATACCGGTTCGCAGCGACTGCTCGAACCGATGATGCTGTTTGAATCGAAGGATGCTTTCGCGCAGGCGATGGGGAATCGTTTTTGCGACGCGCTCGATGCCCAGCGCATGGCGCGGCGCGGCGGCGAGCTGGACGAAGGCGACGATACCTTCAACCGCTGCCCCGATATCGATGAGCTTGAACTGGTGCTGCTTTCGAACGGTACGAAATTCGACCGGGTGATGCTCTACGCCGCCCCCTACGTCGCCGGTCCGTATGTGGAGGGCGACTACGAGGTGGAGCTGAGCGTGGACGACGCGATCCGCGCGGTGGTCAAGCCACGCTATCGGGACGATTTCATCTCCTGATCTCGCTTTTTGCGCCCGTCATGCGTATCTAGCGCAGCATGAACGAATATCAGACCATCGACAGCGAAACCGAAGTCTATCGCGACGGCACGATCAAGCTCCACGGGCCCGACGGGTTCGAAGGCATGCGCAAGGCTGGGCGGCTGGCCGCGGAAATCCTCGACGCCATGCCCGAGCTGGTGAAGCCCGGCGTCACCACGGCGAGTATCGACGATGCGGTGCGCGGGATGATGCTGGATGCGGGTGCGGTGCCCGCGACTCTCGGCTATCGCGGTTATACGCACAGCTGCTGCATCTCGATCAACCACGTGATCTGCCACGGCATCCCGAGCGAGAAGACGCTGAAGGATGGCGACATCGTCAACATCGATGTCACCCCGCTGCTCGACGGCTGGCATGGCGATACCAGCCGCATGTACTTCGCGGGCGACCCGCCGCTCAAAGCGAAGAAGCTGGTCGAGGCGACGCACGAAGCGCTGATGCTGGGGATCGAGGCCGCATCGCAGCCGGGCGCACGGCTGGGCGATATCGGCGCCGCGATCGAAGCGCATGCGAAGCAGCACCGCTACGGCGTGGTCCGCGAATTCTGCGGACACGGGGTGGGGCGCCTGTTCCACGACGCGCCCGAAGTGGTCCACGCGGCGCAGGCGGGCACTGGCCCTCTGCTGAAGCCCGGCATGTTCTTCACCATCGAACCGATGCTCAACGCGGGCAAACCCTGGGCGAAGGTGCTCGGCGACGGCTGGACCGCAGTGAGCCGCGACAAGTCGCTCTCCGCGCAGTTCGAACACTCGCTCGCCATTACAGAGGATGGGGTGGAGATCTTCACCCTCAGCCCGACGGGGCGCGACAAGCCGCCGTATTCCTAATCCCGCGCCGCCCTGATCGCGGCCGCAGCGGCGAAAGGCGCGATGGCGCATAGCACGAGGCTGAACGCGCCGGCGAACAGCGCGCCGGAGATGTCGTCGCGCGCGAGGTGACCCGCACCGAAGATGACCAGCGGCACCGCTATGGGTGCCAGCAATAGTCCCGCCAGTGCGGTTCCTCCGCGCAAGCTCGCGAGCAGTGCCGAGGTAATCAGGCCGATCGCGGCGAGGCCCGGCGTGCCGGCGAGAAGGCTCGCGAGTAGCCGCCAGAACGTCTGTCCATTCAGCGAGAGCAGCGCGGCGGCGGGGAGGGTGGCGATAAGGATCAGTGGGCCGAAGCTGAGCCAGTGCGCAACCAGCCGCGCAGTCATCGCAATCTCTTCGCTGATCCCGCGCAAGGCCAGTTGATCGAACACGCCAGCTTCCCGGTCGGAGGCCACCAGCCGGTCGAGCGGGAGGATGCTGGCGAGCAGTGCCGCGACCCACAAAACCCCGCCGCCGGTGCGTGCGAGCAGGCTCGGCTCCGGCCCGACCGCGAAGGGGTATAGAACCGCGACCAGCAGGAAAAATATCAACGGCAGAAAGGCCGAACCTCGCGCGCCGCCGGGCAATAGGATCGCAAGATCGCGCCTGAGGAGGATCGCGAAGGTTTTCATCAGGCGTACTCCGCCAGATCGAGCACCCGCGCGGGCAGATCGACCGGCTGGTGCGACACGAAAGCGCACAGGCCGCCTGCCTTGCAATGTTCGGAAACCAGATCGGCAAGCAGGTCTTGCGATGCGGTGTCCAGCCCTGCGAACGCCTCGTCCAGCAGCCAGATCGGGCGAGGGCGGAGCAGCAGCCGCGCGATCACGCCGCGCTGTTTCTGGCCGGTCGACAGGTAGCCCACCGGAATATCGGTCAGGGTGTCGATCCCGAGCCGCCGCATCGGCTCGGAGATATCGACGCCGCCATCGAGCCGCGCCCAGAAGCGCAGCGCATCCCCAAGCTTGCGATCGGGGTCGAGCGCGTGCCTGCCGTCGATCATTCCAACCTCGTCGCTCCGCTCGATAGTGCCCGCGAAGGGCCGCGCCAGCCCGGCGAGAATGCGCATAAGGCTGGTCTTGCCCACGCCGTTCGGACCACGCACGTGGAGCATGTCTCCGGGCCCGAGATCGAGGTCGAGTTGGCGGAACAGCAGCCGGTCGCCCTTGCGGCAGGCGAGGTCCGTGGCGGAAAGGCGGGCTTGCATGGGGCAGCGGGTTAGGCGAGAGCCCGGCGAACGGCAATATCACCCGAACTGGAGAGATGTGCGATGGCGGTCGAAAAACTGAGCGATAGCGAACGCAAGAACTGGCTCGCCGCGCTCGATGGCTGGGCGATGGCGAGCGACCGCGATGCGATAGAGCGAACTTTCAAATTCGCCGATTTCAGCGAGGCGTGGGGCTTCATGAACCGGGTCGCCCTGCTGGCAGAGACGCACGACCACCATCCCGAATGGTCGAACGTGTACAACACAGTAGAGATCGCCCTGACCACGCACGATGCCGACGGCCTGTCGATGCGCGACGTGGAAATGGCCAAGGCGATCAACGCGCTTTAATTTACACCAAGGGCCGCGCGTTTACGCGCTTCCTTGCGCATTTTGCCGGGCATCCAGCGCGATGCGAAGGCAACGCGCTTGGCCGTCTTGCCCACGGTCGTGTGCAGCTTGTCGCCATGCACCGCCTGCCATGCGGCTTCGCCCACCTCGCTTACCGGCGTGATTTCCAGCCCGGCAGCCATGACCTGTTCCTTGATCGAGGCATTGCTGCGGTCGTTGGGATTGTGCTGGATCAGCGGGGTGTCGATGAAGCTGGGCATGATCGATCGCACATTGATCCCGTATTGGGCCCACTCGGCGTCGAGGCTTTCGGTCAGCGCGCGCACGCCGAACTTGGTCGCGGAATAGACGCTCGCGCCCGAGGTGCCGTAAATCCCGGCGGCGCTGGCGGTGTTGAGCAGGCACGAGCCCGGCGCGGTCTTCTGCAAGTGTGGCAGCGCAGCCTGCGCGCCGAACAGCACGCCTTTCAGGTTGATGTCGAGGCAGCGTTCGATTTCGGCGACGCTGTTCTGGTCGATCGTGCCGCCCAGCGGAATGCCCGCATTATTGGCGACCACATCGATCCGCCCGCCCGCTGCGGTGGAGAAGGCGTTGAGCGCTTCGTCCCACGCATCGCGGTCGCGCACGTCGAACTGGTGGCCGAAACTGAAGCCGAGGCCGACAAGGTGCTGGGTTTCGATCATTCCCTTTTCGTCGATATCGCCGATGCCGACGAACCAGCCGCCTTTCGCGAAACGCTCTGCAATCGCGCGGCCGATCCCGGACCCGCCGCCGGTGATGAAGATCGCCTTTTTCATATGTCAGGTCTCGTCCCAAAAAGAAGCCGCACCTGCGTAATGCGGGCGCGGCTCCGTGTCACCTGTCAGGGCGATGGTTCAGTCGATCGCCTGGGAAAGCCCTTCGACGAAGTCCGCGCCCTCGACGATTTCGGCCGTCGAGGCTTGCAGAGTGTCCTCGATCGGTTCGGCCCGTCCGCCAAGGCAGGTGGCGAGAAAGTTCTCGGTCACTGCGTTGAAGGCGATGTTGTTTTCGGGTCGCGCGAAGCCGTGACCCTCGTCGGGGAACAGCACGTAGGTGACCGGGATGTTCTTGGCCTTCATCGCCTCGACGATCTGGTCGCTTTCCGCCTGGTTGACGCGCGGATCGTTGGCGCCCTGGCCGATCAGCAGCGGGCGGATGATCTCGTCAGCCTTGTACAGTGGCGAAGCGTCGATCAGCAGCTGCTTGCCTTCGGGCGTGTTGGGGTTGCCCATCCGCTCGTGGAACTGCGCGACCACCGGGGCCCAGTAGGGCGGAATGGTGGAGAGCAGCGTTTCGAGGTTCGACGGGCCGACGATGTCGACTCCGCAGGCGAAGGTATCGGGCGTGTAGGTCAGGCCCACCAGCGTGGCGTAGCCGCCGTAGGACCCGCCCATGATCGCCACCTTGTCAGGAATGGCGATGCCTTTGTCGATCGCCCACTTGGTCGCATCGATCAGGTCGTCGTGCATGGTCTTGGACCACTGCAGGTTGGACGCGTTGATGAAGTCTTTCCCGAACCCGGTCGACCCGCGATAATTGACGCTCATCACCGCATAGCCGCGATTGGCGAGCCACTGGTGGTAGCCGTTGAAGCCATACCCGTCGCGCGCCCACGGGCCGCCGTGGACCAGCAGCACCATCGGCACCGGCTTGTCGGGATAGCCGTCGCCATTGCTGTCGCTGCCCGGCGGCAGGGTGAGGTAGCTTGGCAGGGTGAGCCCGTCGCGGCTCTTCAGTTCCAGCGTATGCATCGGCTGGAGCGGCGCGCCCTCCAGCTCGGGGCGGGTGACGTACAGCTCGGTCAGCGTATTCGCTTCGCGATCGTACAGGAAGCTCTTGGCCGGGCCGACCACTGGATCGTTGCCGACGATCCACTTGGTGTCGTCCTCGGTCCGCGATCCGATCCCGAATTCGCCGGTAAGGTTCGCTTTCAGGAAATCGAGCGAAGCCTTCACTTCGGGGTCGAGCGCGACCCATTCGTTCTTCAGGTAATAGACCGAATAGGCCTCGACTTCGCCGGTTTCCTGGTCACGGATCGAACCGCCGATATCGGCCTTGTCGTTCTCCGCGATCACACGCGTTTCGCCGGTTTCGACGTCCATCGCGGTCAGCGCGGCGGTGTTGCGGCCGCGGCTGTCGAGCCAGTAGAGCGTCTTGCCGTCGGTGGTGAAGCCCGCCGGATTGGTGGTCAGTGAATCTTCTAGGCCGGTGCTGCCGAAAGGATCTTCCTCGACTTCGTTGTCGACCACCTTGAAGAAATCCATCCCGCCTTCGGCATTGGGCCGCAGCGCCAGCCGCACGTCGAGATTGTCGTCCGCGACGAACCCGGCATAGCTGTTATTCTCGATCAGCTCGGTCAGCTCGCCGGTGTTGAGGTCGAGCATGTAGACATCGTGATACTGCGGATTGCGGTTGTTGAGGCCGATCAGGATCTTGTCCTTGATCCGGTCTGATCCGCCGACGACCATGACGCGGGTGTTCTCGAAATCGGTCAGCGTGGTTTCCACCCCGGTTTCGACATTGATGCCGTAGAGCAGGAAATTCTCGTCCCCGCCCTTGTCCTGAATATAGAGCAGGCTCTGGCTGTCGGGCGCCCAGAAATACTGGCGGATCGGGCGCTCGGTCGCCTTGGTCATCACCTTGGCATTGTCGAGGTCGTCCGCCGGGGCCAGCCACACGTTGAGCACGCCGTTCGACGGCGCGAGCCAGCTGATCCACTTGCCGTCGGGGCTGATCTGCCCGCCAGCGCGCGTCGGATTGCCGAACAGCGCATCGCGCGGGATCAGGGGAGCGTTTTCGGCAGTGGTGGTCGCGGTCATGCTGTCATCCGTGGAAGCAAAGGAAGGCACGGCGGCTAGCGTGAGCGCGGCAGCAGCGCAACCGATGGCAAGGGCGAACTTGTGGCGATGGAACATGAAACCTCTCCCGATAAGTGAACGACTCCGTTAGTAAATTAAACTTGTCACCGAGTAAAGGGACGTGGACATTATATACTTCACGAAGCAGAACAGAGATGGAACAACCTGATTCGCGTGACAGGCCGGTGCAGATTGAGATTACGCCTCAGATGGGCGAGGCTCTTGCGCGCTCTCTTGCTCGTGGAATAGTCGATGTGCATGACTCTCCACTCGCGGTAGATGAACTAGGGTTGAGGATTCTGGAAGAGGCGGCCCCTCTGCTCGGAATGTCTGTATATCGAAAGACAGCATTTCCAAGCCGATGCAGCAAACGCCAACTTCCAGGGTCACAAGCTTGATGTCTCCTAACGGGCAATCGCTTTGGACATCTACGAATAGTTCGTCTGAGGCGAATGCTTCGGCTTTTTTCAACTTGGCTCGTTTATCGATCCGTTTCGGCGTGGTGCCGTCAAAGTGCCAAGCATCGTGAACAATGCGGTTCCGCTGGGGAGCAACGGCGTCGATCTTGTTTAGCAGCGCCGTCGCGGCTTTTACCCAATTTCCGTCGAATCGTGTCGTCGGGAGCAGAAGGCGTAGAAGCTTGATTCTGGACGCGACCGGCTCAATTTGTGTACCAATGCACCGGGCTTGCTGAGTGGTTATGTCGAGGGTGTCGGCGATGGCATCATCTAGAGAATGATCCAGAAGTGCCCACGAGGCGCACAGCTTCCCGATTTCCAGCCAGTGCGCCTTACGATCTTCAAGAAAGCGTAGTTCCTTTTCCATGACAGACACCGATCAAAACAAAGAGGACGAGGTGCTGAAGCGTATGCTCAACACCCCTCATAAGAAGCACGAGCCTACCACCGATCTAGGGAAGGCTAAGCGGAAAGGGCGTGAGGACCGGGATGCGAGAGATTAAGCTTACCATCATAATGTGGGTTGCTCGTCTCCTGCGAGTCCCGGTCCAAGTGCATCAATCCTACTTTTGAAGTAGTCCATTTACCTTTGCGCGCAGGGTTGCCGGAGATTTGATAACCCCCCGCGAAACTGCGAATCCAGTATCGATGTTTACGACAACCACGGTGTCATAGGCGGCGGTAAACTTTGACTGGAAATATAGGCGGTCGCAAAGCTGTTCAGTCGTTTCCGCCGAGGTTGTCAGCGCAAACGAAGTGGTTTCTTCCCATACACCGGTTTTGCGTACCTGCTCCATGAATGATGAGTAGCGTTCGCCGTAGGTCGAGCCTGCTCGTTCAGCATAATCGATACGGAAGGTGATAGCGTATTTTGCCATTGGTTAGTCCCTTGGTTGTGCTGTCAGGGATTGACCAACGGGGCCGAAAGCGGCACACCGAAGATGCATATTGAGGTCGCTCCCATACAGCGATTTCTAGGCGGATCGGGTCCCCACGACTCGATCCGCCCCAAGCTTACGGAACATGTTGGGAACGCGTAAGCCTCCGGCCCAATGGAGTCGGGGAAAAGCTGTTAGCTGTCCGTCCAGCGCTTCGGCTTGGTCCCGATCACGCGCGGCAAGTCCAACGGCGGACTAAGCGGCGACTGCGTCAGTCCGCCGATAGGTGAGGCGCTTACCGGCGATGCCCTTGAGGGCAATGTCGGTACGCTCAACGTCGTTCACGCCGCAAGCGGTGCGGTTGGTGTAGCGGAAATCGAACTCGGCAACGTAGCGGTTCAAGTGCTGCTGACCGCAGTGCTGATAGACACCGCGCATGCCGCGCTTGAAGATACCGAAGAAGCCTTCGACGGTGTTCGTGGTCACATCGCCGCGCACGTACTCGCCACGCATGTGGTTGACGCTCTCGTGCTTGGCAAACTGCTTGCCGGGGCCTTTGTAGGAGTGCGCTTCGTCCGTGATGAGGCGGGTTGCGCGATCTACGCGGGTGTAGAGCAGGCGGGAGACGTTCTCGGCGTTGAAGGTCTCGGTAAAGACAATGCTGGTGGAGCGGCCCGTCACACGGTCCACAAGCGAAACGATACGGTTCATGTGGCGCATGGGCATACGCGACTGCGGCTTGGTCTTGTCGCGGCCAAAATAGGTCTCGTCCACTTCGACGGTGCCACCGGGGCCGCCCATGGGGCCATCATCGGTAGGCTTCATGGCTTCGCGGATACGATGGGCCATGAACCACGCAGTTTTGTAGGTAACGCCAAGCATGCGGTGCAGTTGGTGGGCGCTGATGCCCTTCTTGCTGGCACACATAAGGTGCGTGGCGAGCAGCCACTTGTTCAAAGGAACCTTGGAGCGTTCAAAGACGGTGCCCACTGTGACGGTGAACTGCTTACGGCAGTCATTGCATTGGACGAGACCGGGGCGGTGCTTACCGTCTTCGAGCCGGGTCGCGTTCTTGCTCTTGCAGTGCGGGCAAACGGGACCGTTGGGCCAATGGATGGCTTCAAGGTGTTCGCGCGCTGCTTCGACGTTCTGAAAGCGGGGCTCAAAGAGATTTGCGTCTGTCATGCAGAAATCCTAGCAATCGGGCCTGCTTTGTCAAGTATATAATGTCCAGGGACGTTGACTAGCGTGTTGAACGATAGCCGATCACAGCGCCGGGTTGTTGTAGCAGTGCCAGGTGAAAATTGCGGTCGCACCGCGGTGGGGGCGCCAGGGTTCGGCGAGGGCGCGGGTGGCCTTTTCGTCGGGGCGTTCTTCCATCCCGAGGATTTTGCCGATGCCGGCCATCACCGCGAGGTCGCCGGCGGGCCAGATGTCGGGGCGGCCTTCGGCGAACAGCAGGTAGATCTCGGCGGACCAGCGGCCGATGCCCTTGATCCGGGTGAGTTGCGCGATGGCCTCCTCGTCATCCTCAGGCAGGTTTTCCAGGTCCAGCTCGCCCGCGCTCACCAGTTCGCATAGCGAGCGGGCATAGCCCTGCTTCTGGCGGGAGAGGCCGCAGGCGCGCAGAGTATCGAAATCGCGTTCGAGCAGGCAGGTGGGGCTGAAATCCTCGCCTAGTTCGCCTTCCAGCTTGTTCCAGACGCTGGCGGCGGCGGCAACGCTGACCTGCTGGCCGACGATGGTGCGCAGCAATGTCTTATATCCGGTAGGGCGGATGCGCGGCTCGGGGTAGCCTGCGATGTCGAGGGCGCGGGCAATGCCCGGCTCCTGCGCGGCGACCGCGTCCAGTCCCTGCTTTATCTGTTCTGCGCTCAATCCCATCGCCGCACCCTCTCTTGCCCACCGTCTCTTGCATTGCCGAAACGCACCTTTTAGCAGCCCCGTCAACGGCGGGGCGTGGCGCACGATCCCCCGCGGATGGAAAAGGACATTCAATGCCCAAGCTTACCGTGGTCGACCGCAGCGGAACCGAACGCATGATCGAGGTCGGCGATGGCCTGACCGTGATGGAGGCGATCCGCGACAACGGCTTCGACGAATTGCTGGCGCTGTGCGGCGGCTGTTGCTCGTGCGCGACCTGCCACGTGCATGTCGACCCGGCTTTCGCCGACAAGCTGCCCGCGCTGAGCGAGGATGAGGACGACCTGCTTGAAAGCAGCGACCACCGCAACGAAACTTCGCGCCTTTCGTGCCAGATCGAGTTCACTTCCGATCTCGACGGGCTGAAGGTGCAGATCGCGCCCGAAGACTGATCCGCAAGGGCAGCTTGCCTGCGCGATAGTTTATCGCGGTTGCTGCGCGTGGCGGGGAGGGTCTAAGCCACTCCCATGGCTTCTCCTGCACCGCTTCCACGTACGCTCGATCTCATTGGCAACACCCCTCTCGTCCGGCTCTCCGGGCCGAGTGAGGAGGCGGGGTGCGACATCTATGGCAAGTGCGAATTCACCAATCCCGGCGGATCGGTGAAGGATCGCGCGGCGCTGTGGATCATCCGCGATGCCGAAGCGAAGGGTCTGCTGAAGCCGGGCGGTACCGTGGTCGAAGGAACGGCGGGCAATACCGGGATCGGGATCGCGCTGGTCGCCAACGCACTCGGCTACAAGACCGTCATCGTCATGCCCGACAACCAGTCGCGCGAGAAGATGGACACGCTGCGTGCCTTGGGTGCGGAGCTGGTGACCGTGCCCCCGACCAAGTTCGCCAATCCCTGCCACTTCGTCCACACCTCGCGCCGCCTGGCCGAAGAGACCGAAGGCGCGATCTGGGCCAACCAGTTCGACAACACCGCCAACCGCAAGGCGCATATCGAAAGCACTGCGCCCGAACTGTGGGAGCAGCTCGAAGGTCGGATCGACGGCTTCACCTGCGCGGCGGGTACGGGCGGCACGATCGCCGGGGTGGGCCTGGGCCTAAAGGCATTCGACGAGAAAATCCGCATCGCGCTGACGGACCCGCATGGTGCAGCGCTTTATAATTACTACGCGCATGGCGAGCTGGAGTCCGAAGGGTCCTCGGTCGCGGAAGGTATCGGGCAGGGGCGGATCACCGCCAACCTCGAAGGCTCGCCGATCGACACGCAGTTCCGCATCTCTGACGAAGAAGGCCTGCACTGGGTCGCGCGGCTCTTGCAGGAGGAGGGGCTGTGCCTGGGCCTGTCGTCGGGCATCAATGTCGCGGGTGCCGTCGCGCTGGGCAAACAGCTCGTGGCCGATGGGCGTGAAGACGCGCGTGTGGCGACTATCCTGTGCGACACCGGCTTTCGCTACCTCTCGACCATTTACGACGCGGCGTGGTTGCGGGCGAAGGGCCTGCCGGTGTTCGAGTGGCTGACAGATTGACGACCACGATCCACGCCTTACCCTTATGCGCATGCCCCTGATCCCCCATACCGACCGAACGGAGACGGATTCGCGCAACCGGGCGTTGAGCGCGGAGGTGACACAGCGCCTGCGTACCGGAATAGGCGGCATTCTGGTGGTGGTGATTGCGGTGGGGATCGCGAACGTCATTTTCACGCGCGCGCTGCAGAACGAGGAAACGACCGTGCCCCAGGCGGCGGCGACCATCGAGCCGAGCGCGACGCCTACCACCAGCGATCCGCTCAGCGACGCTGGCGTCGTCCCCGACCTTCCCGCGCAGGCGGACGAAGAGCCAGTCCCCGAAGGTCCCGTGCTTCCCGAAAAGGGCGAGGGTGCCCCCGTTGAATAAGGCGCTGCTCGCCGCCGGGCTCGGCGGGCTGCTGGCAATCGGGGCGACAGGCTTCGTGATGTCGGGCGAGGGTGCTTCGTCGGCGGGTGCGCAGATCGCTTCCGATCGACCGACCGGCGAGCGCTTCGGCCTGTCATCGTCCCTGCCGATCTATCGTGCGCCGCAGGCCAGCGTTGCGGACGCATTGGCGCAGGGCGAGACGAAGCCACACTGGCTGCGTGCCGCGGTGGAAGCGCGCAACAGCCTTGTACCTATCGATGTGATCGATGCGAACAGCCTTTCGCAGATCGATACGCTGCTGCTGATCCAGCCGCGTGCACTGACTCCGGCCGAATTCGTCGCGCTCGACACTTGGGTGCGCGAGGGTGGGCGGGTCCTGCTGATCGCAGACCCCATGCTGGTCGGTGAGCCACCCTTCGCTATGGGCGACCCGCGCAATCCCCAGGCCATCTCGGTGACGGGACCGATAGAGGCACGCTGGGGGCTCGAACTCCAATCGGGAAAATTTGGGGACGGCGCGGAACGCTCTGTCAGCCTTGGCGGGCACGACATGCCCGTATCACTGGGCGGGACCTTCGCGAAGCGGCCGCCGGCGGGCGAAAATCCTGACAATTCTGCGGACTGCGAGCTTCGGAGTGGGGGCCTGATGGCCGTGTGTGCGATTGGGGAGGGGCATGCCGTGCTCGTTGCCGATGCGACGGTCTTTGAAGACCCTGTGGGCTCGGACCAGGCTGCGGACATTTTCTGGTCGCTGATAGGAATCCTTGGGGACGAGTCTCCGCGCTAGGATTTCCTCCTATAAAAATCAGATACTTATTGGCACGCGGCTGGTCGGGCTGTGCGTCCTTTGCCGTCCGTTAACCAGTTAATTTAAGCTTGTCAGGCACGTAAAACTGCCGCAAATCGACAATTCAGCGACGATCTCCACAGAGATTCCTAACTTTCCCCTTTAATCCCCAATCGTCCCGAGATAAGACAAGTCTCGTAACGGACAGGAATCGACTCGCGCGTGGGATGCCATGCGAACCGGGGCGCATGCGCGCCTCGGCACGAGAGAGCTCTGTCCATGGGGTGAAGCGCTCA
This sequence comes from Citromicrobium bathyomarinum, assembly GCF_038594485.1. Taxonomy (GTDB): domain Bacteria; phylum Pseudomonadota; class Alphaproteobacteria; order Sphingomonadales; family Sphingomonadaceae; genus Alteriqipengyuania; species Alteriqipengyuania bathyomarina_A. The sequence goes on from NZ_JBCFZG010000001.1 coordinate 259,183, forward strand.
CAGGGGAAGAGCGGCGCGTGTCGGAAGTGTTTCAGGGATTTAGCGGGCAGGCCTTTTCGCTTCGCAGCGAAAAGGGTCGGTTCACGCTGCCTCCCGCATTCCGCAACGCGGTGAAGCTCTCCACCGTCGATCGCAAGCTGTGCCTGACCAAGCATGACAAGTGGGATTGCCTTGTCGGCTTCGGCATGAACCGGGTCGAGGATTTCGAGACCATCCTCGATCGCGAAGAGGAGGCGGCCTACAAGTTCGGGCGCGATTTCGACCGCGATACCCGCGCGATGCAGCTCCACAGCTTCGAAACCATGCCTTTCGACGATAGCGGCCGCTTCATCATGCCCGATTTCGTGAAGGATCTGGGCAAGATCGAAGATGCGTTGTTCTTCCAGGGTGCAGGCAAGTTCTTCACCGTCTGGAACCCCGCGAAGCTTTACGAAATGGGCCCCGAGATGGCGATGCCCAAGGCAGCCTGTCGCGCCCTGGAGAAAGAGGCGCTGGCCAAGGGGAAGAAGAAGTGACCGCTTCCGACCAAGCCCCACACGTCCCCGTCCTGCTCGAAGAAGTGATCGCGGCGCTCAATCCTGCGCCCGGCGAACTGATCGTCGACGGCACCTTCGGCGCTGGTGGCTACACCCGCGCGCTGCTGAGTGCGGGCGCGACCGTGCACGCATTCGATCGCGATCCGACCGCGATCGAGGCCGCGCAGGGCTGGTCCGAACTGGCCGAAAGCCCGCCGCGCCTGATCTTCCACCGCCGCCCGTTTGCCGAAATGGCGGACGCGCTGGGAGAGCAGGGCGTCGCGCAGGTGCAAGGCGTAGTGCTCGACATCGGGGTGTCCTCGATGCAGCTCGACCAGGCGGAGCGGGGGTTTTCCTTCGCGGCTGACGGACCGCTCGACATGCGGATGGATCCCGACCTGCCGAGCGCGGCGGATTTCCTCAACAGCGCCGACGAAGGCGAAATCGCCGATGTGATCTACCAGTATGGCGAGGAAAGGCAGTCACGCCGCATCGCGCGTGCGATCGTCGCTGCGCGTCCGCTCGAAACCACAGGCCAGCTTGCCCGGCTCGTTCGCAAGGCGACTGGGCACAAGCCGCACGACAAGAAAGACCCTGCGACGCGCACCTTCCAGGCGATCCGCATCCACGTGAATGGAGAACTGGATCAGCTGCGCCGCGCGCTCGTCGCCGCCGAGCAGCTGCTCGCGCCCGGCGGGCGGCTGGTCGTCGTGTCGTTCCATTCTCTTGAAGATCGTATCGTGAAGCGCTTCCTCCGGAGCGCTTCCGGTCAGGTCGGCGGCGGCTCCCGCCATCTTCCCCTTAAGGAGGTGCCGCCGACCACGTTCGACAAACCGTCCCGCGCCGTGCGCGCGGGCGAGGCGGAGCTGCTGCGCAACCCCCGCGCGCGCTCCGCAATCCTGCGCGCAGCCACCCGGACGCAACAGCCGGCAAGAGAGGAATGGATCGATGGTTAGGGGCAGTCGCCTAAGGCAGATCGGCTGGGCCATCTGCATCGGTGTCGTGTTCGCCGGTTTCATGCTGCTGACCTTCCGGGTCAACGCGGTGAAGAGCGAGGTCGTCCGCGCCGAGCGCGAGATCGTCGTTCTCGAACGCGAGAAGCTGGCGATGGAAACCGAATTCGAAACGCGCGCCAACCAGCAGCAGCTGGCCGACTGGAACGCGATCGAGTTCGGCTACGCCTCGCCGCGTGCGGACCAGTTCCTCGAAACCGAACGTCAGCTGGCAAGCTTCAGCGCTCCCCGCGCGGCGGATTCGCCTCCGCCGATCCGCTTCGCGCGCGAAATGGAAGCGAGCGATTATCCGGCGCTCGTTTCGCCGCTGGCAGAGCATGACAAGGCCGGCGATGGTGAGCCCGATAAGGTCGCGGCACCGGCTCAGGGAGAGGCGCGGATCGCGCTGGCGAGCTTCGACTAATGGCGAGCATTCCGATCGACAGCATGGTTGCGGCGGGCCCCCTGCGGGTCGCCAACAAGCGACTGGAATCGCTGTTGGTCGCGCGGATGCGTGCACTGCTGCTGATGCCTGCGTTCGGATTGATCGCAGTGGTCGCGCTGCTGCGGATCGCCTCTTTCGGGGTGCTCGGCGCGCCCGATACGCCGATGTCGATGGAGCAGCGCCTGCTGCCGCCGCGTGGCGAGATCACCGATCGCAACGGCCTTCCGCTTGCGCGCAACTACGATGCCTTCGCGCTCTGGTTTAATCCAGCGGCGATGAAGGACGGCGGCAGCCCGCTGGTCCACACCCCCGCTGAAGTGGCGGCCAAGCTTGCCGCGATTTTCCCCGAACTCGACCGCGCGGATGTCGCCGAGCGTCTCGCCAGCGGGAAAGCGCAATACCTGCGCCGTCGCCTGCTGCCCGAAGAAGCCAACCAGGTGTTCGAAATCGGCGAGCCTGCGCTCGAACTGCCTGCGGAGAAGGAACGCTTCTATCCGCAAGGGTCGATGGCGGCGCACGTGCTTGGCTACGTCAAGGACGGCAAGGGCTATCTCGGAATGGAAGCGGTCCTCGACGACCGGCTGACAGATGAGCGCCTGCGCGGCCAGCCGAGCGCCATTTCGCTCGACCTTCGCGTGCAGGGCGCGCTCGAGGATGAGCTGCGCAAGGGCATGCTGTCGGTCAACGCGCGCGGCGCGGCGGGCGTGGTGCTGGATGTCGATACCGGCGAAGTGGTTGCGCTTGCTTCGCTTCCCGCATTCGATCCCAACGATGTCAAACCGACCGACCTGATCGGTACCAAGGAGCAGCGACGCCTCAAGCAGCCGTCCAATTCGTTCAACAGCGTGACCTACCAGGTGTACGAGCTTGGCTCGACCTTCAAGCCGATCACGATCGCATCCGCTATCGACGCAGGCGTCGTTCGCGACCTTGGCGTGCGCTACGATGCAAAGCCGGTGAAAGTTGCCGGGCGCACGCTTGCGGACAGCCATAGCCTCGGAGACACGCTCAACGTGCCCGAAGCGCTGATTCATTCCTCCAATACCGTGACTGCGCGCGTTGCCGACAAGCTCGGTGGAGACAAGCTGCGCGACACGATGCGCTCGCTCGGCCTGGACGAGCGTCCCTATATCGAGCTGCCCGCGCGCGGACAGCCGCTGTGGCCGGGTGAGCACTGGTCGCGCATCACCACCATGACGGTCAGCTACGGGCACGGCATCGCGGTCACTCCGCTGCACCTTGCCTCGGCCTATGCGGCCCTGGTCAATGGCGGCATCTGGCGGCCCGCAACCCTCCTCAAGGTCGAGCCCGGCACGGAAGTGAAGGGGCGGCGGGTCTTCAAGGAAGATACCAGCGCGCGGATGCGCCAGCTGCTGCGGATGGTCGCGGTCTACGGCACCGGGCGGAGCGCCGATGCACCCGGCTACCGCGTAGGTGGCAAGACCGGTTCGGCGGAAAAACCCTCGGCCCATGGCTATCGCAAGAAGAGCCTCGTCTCGACCTTTGCCGCGGCCTTTCCGATGGACGATCCGCGCTACGTCGTCATCGCGATGCTCGATGAGCCGCAGGGCACGACCGCCAGCTCCTACCAGCGGACAGCCGCCTGGAATGCCGCACCGATCGTGGGCAAGCTGATCCCGCGCATCGGGCCGATGCTGGATGTCCGCCCCGATCTGAGCCGCGATGTCGACATCTCGGACCTGCGGCCCCTCATCCGGAGCGATATCGAGTGAAGCTGAATTCTCTTCTCGAAAAGTCGGGCCGTACCGAACGTGGGCCGGACGAGGCCATGGTCACAGGCTTTGCGATCGATCATCGCAAGGTGGCTCCCGGCACGATCTTCGGCGCGTTCGAAGGTACTGTGGTCAATGGTGAGGATTTCATCGACGCTGCCGTGGCTGCGGGCGCAGTGGCGGTTGTGGCGCGGCCCGAGGCCCGGGTGGAAGGCGCGCTGCACATTGCAGACGCGGTTCCCCGCCGCGCCTTTGCGCAGATATCGGCGCGGTACTTCACGCCGGTGCCCGAAACCATCGTCGCGGTGACGGGGACCAACGGGAAGACGTCGACCGCCGAAATGACCCGCCAGTTGTGGCGGATGCTGGGCGAGCGCGCGGCGAGCATCGGCACCCTGGGCGTCACGACGCACGACGAAAGCATTTCGACCGGATTGACGACCCCCGACATCGTCACTTTCCATTCGAACCTTGCGGGGCTCGCGCGCGAAGGCGTGACGCACCTGGCGTTCGAGGCATCGAGCCACGGCCTTAGCCAGTATCGCAACGAAGGCGTGCCCGTGCGCGCAGCAGCCTTCACCAATTTCAGCCGCGATCACCTCGATTATCACGAGACGATGGAGGCCTATTTCGAGGCCAAGATGCGCCTGTTCGACGAAGTGGTCGACGATAATGGCGTGGCGGTGATCTGGGCCGATGGCAGCGAATGGTCCGCCAAGGCACGCCAGCGCGCGCAGAAGCGCGGGCTGGAGGTCTTTACGGTCGGTCCGAAGGGCGAAAACATCACGCTGATCGCTCAGGAGCCGACCCAGCTTGGCCAGGGCCTCGAGATTGCCCGCAACGGAGAGCGGCGGACGATCCGCCTGCCGTTGATCGGTGCCTACCAGGCGGCCAACGCATTGACCGCTGCGGGGCTCGCACTGGCGACCGGTGCCGACGAGAGCCGGCTATGGGACGCGGTTGGACGGTTGCAGCCGGTGCGCGGACGCCTCGAACGCGCGGTTATCACGCAGAGCGGCGCGCCGGTCTATGTCGATTACGCACACACGCCCGACGCGCTCGAAGCGGCAATGGCCGCGCTGCGACCGCATGTCGATACGAGCAAAGACGGTCGACTGATCGTGGTGTTCGGCGCAGGCGGGGATCGCGACAAGGGCAAGCGTGCCGAGATGGGCAAGGTTGCCAGCGAATGCGCCGATCTGGCGGTCGTCACCGACGATAATCCGCGCGGCGAAGACGCGGCTGAGATCCGCAGCGCCATCCTTTCGGGAATGACCGGCGATGCGCTGGAGATCGGCGACCGGCGGACCGGGATCGCCACCGCGATCGAACAGGCAGGCAGCGGCGATATCGTGCTCGTCGCGGGCAAGGGACACGAACAGGGCCAGATCATCGGCTCGGGAGAGACTATGCGAGTACACCCCTTCGATGACGTGACCGTGGCGCGCGAATGCGCAGCGGCGGAGTCCGCAGCATGAGCGCGGCGGCACTTGCCCATCCGCGCATGCGGGTCTGGCCGGCTTCGCCGCGCGACAGGCTGCAGATCGCGCTGTGGACCGCAGCCGAGATCGCCGAGGCCACCGGCGGTGTCGCCTCGGGTGATTTCCAGTGCTCGGGTGTCGAGATGGACAGCCGCGACGTGCGGGTCGGCGATCTGTTCGTCGCGTTGAAGGGCGAGGCGATGGACGGCCATCGCTTCGTGGACAAGGCGATCGCTGCCGGTGCCGCCGGTGCGCTGGTCGACCGGCCGGTCGACTGGCCGCATGTGCTGGTGGAAGATACAACGGCGGCGCTCCACGCGCTCGCTGCTGCCGCACGCATGCGTTCTCCTGCAAAGCGCATTGCGGTTACGGGGTCGGTCGGCAAGACCGGGGTCAAGGAAGCGATCTTCACCGCGCTGGACCGCTCCAGCCGGGGGCAGGCGCACCGTTCCATCCGCAGCTACAACAATCATGTCGGCGTCCCGCTCAGCCTCGCGCGGATGAATGCTCGTGCGCGCTACGGCGTGTTCGAGATGGGGATGAACCACGCGGGCGAGATCGCTCCGCTGGTGGATCACGTTCGCCCCGATGTCGCGGTCATCACCACCATCGCGCCCGCGCATATCGAGAACCTCGGCAGCATCGAAGCGATTGCGGACGAGAAGGCGCAGATCTTCGGCGGCCTGAGCAAGGGCGGGGCGGCGATCATTCCCGCGGACAGCCCGCAATATGAGCGGCTGCGCGCCCATGCCGAGGCTGCTGGTGCGCAGATTTACTCCTTCGGTCGCTCGAAGGATGCGCGCGTGCGCCTGCTCGATGCGATTCCGGCGGCGAATGGCGGCGCATCGCTGGTCACCGCGCAGATCGACGATACGCGCCTGTGCTACTCGGTCGCCGAACCGGGCGAGCACTGGATCGACAATTCGCTCGCGGTAATGGCGACCGTCTACGCCGTGGGCGGCGATCTGGGCGCTGCCGGAATCGCACTGGGCGAGATGGGCGGCCTCAAGGGGCGCGGTGCACGCCACACGATCACCGCAACGGGTGGGCGTGCGACGCTGATCGACGAAAGCTACAACGCCAACCCTGCGTCCATGCGTGCGACGCTGACCCAGCTTGGCCAGACGCCCGCAAGCCGCCGGATCGCGGTGCTCGGCGCGATGGGCGAGCTGGGCGAATTCAGCCGGCAGTTCCACGAACAGCTTAGCGATCCGATCGAAGACGCGCGGGTCGACTTCGCAGTTCTCGTCGGGGAAGCAATGGAGCCGCTGGTGCGCAAATTGGGGACGGCTCCCGCCAATGCCCTTGGCAATCCGCTGGCCTTCGCCCATTGCGCTGGGCCTGCCGAAGCGATTGCCGCGCTTGAAGAATTCGGTCTCAACGCCGGGGATGCGATCCTTGTTAAAGGATCGAACGCCGTGGGTCTGGGCCGCCTGGTCGATCACTTCGTCAGCCGAGGCTAAGCAAGGGATCGGGGACGGCCGAGAATGTTCTATCTAATCGCGAAGTGGCTTGAATTCGAAGGGATTTTCAATCTCTTCCGCTACCAGACCTTTCGTGCGGGCGCTGCCATCCTCACCGCATTGTTCATCGGCCTGCTGATTGGGCCGAAGCTGATCGACGTCCTCCGCGTGCGCCAGGGGAAGGGCCAGCCGATCCGCGAAGACGGGCCGCAGACACACCTCGCCAAGCGGGGCACGCCGACCATGGGCGGGCTGATGATTCTGATCGCGATGGTGCTCAGCCTGCTTTTATGGATGGACCTTACCAATCCCTTCGTCTGGGCGTGCCTCGCCGTGACCATCGGGTTCGGCGCGATCGGGTTCATGGACGATTACGACAAGGTCACGAAGAACAGCCACGCGGGCGTTTCGGGCAAGGTGCGGCTTGCGCTGGAGTTCATCGTCGCAGGCATCGCCGCCTACATCATCGTCAGCCAGATCAACACCTGGCTTTACGTGCCCTTCGTGTCCGACCGAGCCATCCCGCTCGGCCCGCTGTATTACGTCTTCGCCGCGATCGTGATCGTTGGGGCGGGCAATGCGGTGAACCTGACCGACGGGCTCGACGGGCTGGCGATCATGCCGGTCGTCATCGCGGCGGGCACCTTTGCGATCATCGCCTACCTCGCCGGGCGCGCCGACTTTTCCGAATATCTCGGCATTCCCTATGTCGAAGGCGCGGGTGAATTGGCGATCTTCTGCGCGTGCATCATGGGCGCAGGGCTTGCCTTCCTGTGGTTCAACGCGCCGCCTGCCAATGTCTTCATGGGCGACACCGGATCGCTGGCGCTGGGTGGAGCGCTGGGCGCGATTGCCGTTGCCAGCCACCACGAAATCGTGCTCGCCATCGTCGGCGGACTGTTCGTGTTCGAGGCGCTTTCTGTCATCATCCAGGTGTTCTGGTTCAAGCGCACGGGCAAGCGCATCTTCCGCATGGCGCCCGTCCACCACCATTTCGAACAGCTCGGCTGGAGCGAAACCAAGGTCGTGATCCGTTTCTGGATCATCGCCATCGTGCTCGCGCTGATCGGGCTCAGCACCTTGAAGCTGCGGTGATTACCTCGCCCGCCTGGAAGGGCCGCAAATATGCGGTCCTCGGCCTTGCGAGGTCGGGCCGGGCGACGGTGAACGCCTTGTTGGCTGCGGGTGCCGATGTGACCGCGTGGGACGAGCGCGAGGAAACGCGCGTGGCCTTTGCCGGTCGTGTGACGCTGGCCGATCCGGTCGAAACGGACCTGACCGGCTTCGATGGCGTCGTTGTGTCGCCGGGCGTTCCGCTGAACCGCCATCCCATCAAGCCGCATGCCGACAAGTATGGCGTGCCTGTGATCGGAGATATCGAGCTGTTCGCGCAGGCGCGCGGCGGTCTCCCACCGCACAAAGTCGTCGGGATCACCGGGACCAACGGCAAGAGCACCACTACCGCGCTGACGCACCATATCCTGAAGACCGCGGGCGTGCCGACCACGATGGGCGGCAATATCGGTCTGCCGATCCTCGAGCAGCAGCCGCTGCCCGAAGGTGGCGTCTACGTGCTGGAGCTGTCGAGCTACCAGATCGACCTAACCTACAGCCTCGATTGCGACGTCGCGGTGCTGCTCAACATCACGCCCGACCATCTGGACCGCTATGATGGCGACTTCGCCGCCTATGCGGCGAGCAAATCGCGCCTATTCGCGATGCAGTCGGAAGAGCATGCAGCCGTTCAAGAGAATATTCATGGCCATCCTGATGACCCGACTGACGTATGGGGACCTTGGAATAGGAATGATCAGGAACGTGATGCTAGACCGCTGGGATCACAGCGGAATTGGCCTGCATTGCAGGGGCCTCATAACGGGCAAAACGCGTTTGCCGCCATCGAAGTGGCGTTTCAGCTCGACCTGCCAGAAGAGGCAGTAGCAAAGGCCCTCCGCACCTTCCCCGGCCTGCCGCACCGGATGGAGCGCGTCGGAGAGCGGGGCGGGGTGCTCTACGTCAACGACAGCAAAGCGACCAACACCGCCGCCGCCGCGCCTGCACTGGCAGCGTTCGACAAGATCCACTGGATCGTCGGCGGGCAAGCCAAGGAACCGGGCCTGGGCGAATGCGAGCAGCATATGGGCCACGTCACCGCAGCCTACACCATCGGCGAGGCGGGCGAGGATTTTGCCGAGGCGCTGACACCGCACTGCGCGGTGAGCCGGTGCGGCACGCTCGACAAGGCGGTGGAGCTGGCATCTCAGGTTGCGCGCGCAGGCGAGACCGTGCTGCTCAGCCCCGCTTGCGCCAGCTTCGACCAGTTCCGCGATTTCGAGGATCGCGGTGAGACTTTCCGCATCCTCGTCAATTCGCTCGACCGGGATCTGACCGCATGAATATCGCGCCTGCAACAGCCATCGCTTCGGAACTGCCCGGTCGCACCAACCGGCGTGAGACGATCCGCGCCAGGCTGAAAATCTGGTGGCGCGAGCTGGACCATGTCCTCCTTGGGCTAATCGTGATCCTGATCGCGGTCGGCTGCGCGGCGATCTCTGCGGCAAGCCCTGCCGGTGCGGCGCGTCTCTCGAGCGACGAAGTAACGCTCAATCCGCTGCGCTTCCTGTTCCTTCACTTGCGCTGGCTGGCGGTGGGTGTGCCCGCGATGATCGGCCTGTCGATGCTCAGTCGCGACAGCGCACGCCGCTTTGCAATCCTGCTTTCCGCAGCAATGGTAGCGGCGATGCTGCTGGTGCCCTTCATCGGCAGCGAGGTAAACGGCGCACGGCGCTGGCTGAACCTCGGCTTCTCCTTCCAGCCGTCCGAATTCCTCAAGCCCGGCTTCGCGATTACGCTGGCCTGGATCATGAGCTGGCGGCTGAAGGACCCCGAAATCCCGTCCTTCGCTCTCGTCACGGGTGCGCTGGGTGTGGTCGTAGTCCTGCTGATGGCGCAGCCCAACCTGGGTGATGCGATCCTGTTCAGCGGCGTCTGGTTCGTGCTGGTCCTGCTGGGCGGCGTATCGTTCCGCCACATTGCCGGGCTGTTCGCCGTCGGCCTCATGGGCCTCACCTTGGCCTACGCGTTTTACGACAATGCTCGCCACCGGATCGATTCCTGGCTGTTCGGCGGCACCGATTTCGACCAGGTCGACCTTGCCCAGCGTACGCTGCTGGCAGGGGGCTGGGATGGCGTGGGATTCTGGGTCGGGGTGAAGAAGTTCCGCCTGCCCGAAGCGCAGACCGACTACATCTTTTCCGTCGTCGGCGAGGAATTCGGCTTGCTCGCCTGCGGTGCCATCGTGCTGCTGTTCTTCGCCATCGTGCTCCGCGTGCTGGTACGCTTGGCCAGCGAGGAAAACTATTTCGCGCTGCTCGCTGCCGCCGGGCTCACCGCGCAGCTGGGTGCGCAGGCGTTCATCAACATTCTCGTCAACCTCTCGCTGTTTCCGTCGAAAGGCATGACCTTGCCGCTGGTCAGCTATGGCGGCTCGTCGACGATCGCGGTATGCATGAGCCTTGGCCTGCTGCTCGCGCTCACGCGCCGCAACCCGTTCCTGACGCGGGAGACTGCGGGCCTTCGCAACATGCTCTTCGACAAGGAAAGGGACAAATGAGCGGGGCCAATCGACATTACGTGCTCGCCGCGGGCGGTACGGGCGGGCACATGCTGCCCGCCTTCGCGCTGGCGCAGGAACTGGACCGGCGTGGCCATCACGTTGCGCTGATCACAGACGAGCGTGGGGCGAATATTCCCGGCAAGCCCGATTTCATGCCCGCGCACATCATGCCCGTTGGCCGGTTCGGCAAGAATCCGATCCGCTGGATCAAAGGCGCTGCCAAGGTGATGGAAGGCCGCCAGATGGCCAGGCAGCTGTTCGAGAGTTTCGAACCGAGCGCAGTGGTCGGCTTCGGCGGCTATCCCACGCTGCCCGCATTGCTCGCCGCGCGCAGTGCCAAGATCCCGAGTGTCATTCACGAACAGAACGCGGTGCTGGGCCGGGTCAACCGTCTGCTCGCCCCTCGCGTCCATGCGATCGCGACCTCCTATCCAAAGGTCCAGCGACTCAAGTCGGGTTGGTCTTCCAAGGTCCATCTGGTCGGCAATCCGGTGCGCCCCGAAGTGCTGGCTCTGCGCGAAGAACCGTTCCCGACCTTTACCGAAGACAGCCTGCTGAAGGTGCTGGTGACCGGCGGCAGTCAGGGTGCCAGCATCCTCGCGCAGGTGGTGCCCGATGGCCTTGCGATGCTTCCGCCCGCACTGCGCCAGCGGTTGCAGGTGGTTCAGCAGTGCCGCCCAGAGGATGTCGGAGCGGTGCGCGAACGTTATCGCAACCACGACATCCCGGCCGAACTGGCCACCTATTTCGAGAATATGGCAGAGCGGCTTGCCGACGCGCACCTATTCATCGGGCGTGCCGGCGCTTCGACCATTGCCGAGTTGACTGCCGTGGGTCGCCCCGCAATCCTGGTGCCGCTGCCCATCGCGACCGACGATCATCAGGCGGCCAATACCCGCGAGATCGTGGAAGCGGGCGGGGCGCGGATGATCCGCCAAAGCTCGTTCACGCCCAAGGAACTGGCGCGCCAGATTCAGGTGCTCAGCCAGCGGGCGGGTACGCTGAGCACGGCAGCGCACAAGGCATGGAATTGCGGCCGCCCCGATGCGGTGAAGGAACTGGCCGACCTTGTCGAAAGCTTCGGCGGGGCCGAACTGATGGACGTGATCCGGGTGGGCAAGAACAACGCGCGCGGCGCGTCCCAGGGCGCGGCCGTGGGGCAGGGCGCGGCCTTCAATCCTCCCCGCTTTGCCGAAGGCCAAGGGGGGAGGGGGACCGCGACACCGCAGGTGTCGGGGTGGAGGGGAACGGAACCGCTCGGCCCCTCCGTCAGTCGCTCCGCGACTGCCACCTCCCCATTTGGTGCTACGCACAAAACGGGGAGGACCGATCCTTGAAGGGCGTCGCTACCGATATCGGCATTATCCACTTCGTCGGCATCGGCGGGATCGGCATGTCCGGCATTGCCGAGGTGATGCATAACCTCGGCTATCAGGTGCAAGGCTCCGACATGGCGGAAAGCCCTGCGGTAGAGCGGCTGCGCCAGCGCGGGATCGATGTCTCCATCGGCCACGCGCGTGAGAACGTCGAAGGCGTGGCAGTGGTGGTCACCTCCACTGCGGTGAAGCGCACCAATCCAGAGGTCGAAGCCGCGCTGGAAAATCGCATCCCCGTGGTGCGCCGCGCGGAAATGCTTGCCGAGCTCATGCGCCTCAAGTCGACCATCGCGATTGCGGGCACGCACGGCAAGACGACCACCACCAGCATGATCGCCGGACTGCTCGATTGTGGGGAGATCGACCCGACCGTGATCAACGGCGGTGTGATCGAACAGTTCGGCTCGAACGCGCGGCTGGGCGATAGCGACTGGATGGTGGTGGAGGCGGACGAGAGCGACGGCAGCTTCCTGCGCCTCGACGGGACCATCGCGGTCGTCACCAATATCGACCCCGAACATCTCGACCACTATGGGGATTTCGACGGGGTGAAGCGCGCATTCGTGGAGTTCATTCACAATGTGCCCTTCTACGGCGCTGCGATCCTGTGCGTCGATCACCCCGAGGTGCAGGCGGTTATCGGGCAGGTGCGCGATCGCCGCGTCATCACTTACGGCTTCTCGCTTCAGGCCGACATCTGCGCGGTCAACGTGAAGCCGGAAGCGGGCGGCAACCGCTTCGACGTGATGGTGCGTCAGCGCGGGCAGGAAGATCGCCGGATCGAGAACGTGTTCCTGCCGATGCCCGGGCGGCATAATGTGCAGAACGCGCTTGCGGCGATTGCCGTGTCGCTCGAGATGAACTGCTCGGACGACGTGATCCGCGAAGGTTTCGCCCGCTTCGGCGGTGTGCGGCGGCGTTTCACTAAGGTCGGCACCGTGGCGCTCGACGGCGGCAACGCGACCGTGATCGACGATTACGCGCATCACCCGGTGGAAATCCGCGCGGTGCTCTCTGCCGCACGCGAAAGCGCCGATGCGCGCGAAACCCCGGCGCGCGTGATCGCGGTGATGCAACCGCACCGTTACACACGCCTCGGCGAGCTGATGGGCGAATTTCAGGCGTGCTTCAACGAAGCCGACCAGGTCTATGTCGCGCCGGTCTATGCCGCGGGCGAAGACCCGATCGAGGGTGTCGACGGCGGCACTCTGGTCGACGGGATCAAGTCGCTCGGCCACCGCCACGCGCAGACGATCGAGGACCGCGAGCATCTGGTGCGCATCCTCGCGCCCGAGCTGGAGGCGGGCGATCTCGTGCTGTGCCTCGGCGCGGGCGACATTACCAAGTGGGCGGCGAAACTGCCCGACGAGTTGCAGGCCGAACGCAGCAAGGTGTCGGCATGAGCGAGGCTCTGTCCCTCCCCAAAGTGCGCGGCAAGCTGACGCAGAACGCGCCGCTCGCGCCGCTCGTGTGGTTCAAGGCGGGCGGAACGGCCGATTGGCTGTTCGAACCGGCCGATGTGGACGATCTGTGTGCGTTTGTGCGTCAGCTAGATACGTCTGTGCCCGTAATGGCGCTTGGCCTCGGATCGAACCTGATCGTGCGTGACGGGGGCGTGCCCGGCGTGGTCGTCAGGCTGGGTAAGCCCTTCGCGAAAATCGCGGTGGAACAGGACCATACGCTGCGCTGCGGTGCAGGCGCGCACGGCGTGCTGATCGCCTCGACCGCGCGCGACAACGCGATTGCGGGTCTCGAATTCCTGCGCGGTATCCCCGGCACGCTCGGCGGTTTCGTCCGCATGAACGGCGGAGCCTATGGGCGCGAAACCGCCGATGTGCTGGTCGATTGCGATGTCGTGCTGCGCGATGGATCGCTCAAGACGCTGCCGGTCGCAGAGCTTGGTTACACCTACCGCCACTCCGAATTGCCCGAGGGCGCGGTGGTCGTTGGTGCTCGGCTGAAGGGCGAAGCAGGCGACCCGGCCCAGATCGGCGCGGAGATGGAGCGGATCGCGCAGGCGCGCGAAGACAGCCAGCCCGTGCGCACCAAGACCGGCGGGTCGACCTTCAAGAACCCTGAAGGCGAAAAGGCATGGCAGCTGGTCGACGCGGCAGGATGTCGCGGAATGATGCGCGGCGGCGCTCAGGTCAGCGAGAAGCACACCAATTTCCTCATCAACACCGGCACCGCGACCAGCGAGGATATCGAGCAGCTGGGCGAAGATGTCCGCGCGAAGGTGCGCGATAATTCTGGGATCGAACTCGAATGGGAAATCCAGCGGGTGGGGCGCAAATGATCTTGTCGAAGAAACTCCACGTTGCCGTGCTGATGGGCGGCTGGGCGAACGAGCGGCCCGTCTCGCTGATGAGCGGGGAGGGCGTGGCCAAGGCGCTCGAGGCGCGCGGGCATCGCGTCACGCGGATCGATATGGACCGGCAGGTTGCCGCCCGGATTGCCGAGGCGAAGCCCGATATCGTGTTCAACGCGCTCCATGGTGTGCCCGGCGAAGACGGCACGGTGCAGGGCATGCTCGACCTGATGGGCGTGCCCTACACGCACAGCGGGCTCGCGACCTCGGTCATCGCGATCGACAAGCAGCTGACCAAGCAGGCGCTCGTGCCGCGCGGCATTCCCATGCCCGGGGGGCGGATCGTCAAGACCGACGATCTGTACGAAGGCGACCCGTTGCCGCGGCCCTATGTGCTCAAGCCGGTCAACGAAGGCTCTTCGGTCGGGGTGGCGATCGTCACCGACGAGAGCAATTACGGCAACCCGATCGCGCGCGATGCGAAGGGTCCGTGGCAGGAATTCCCCGAATTGCTCGCAGAACCCTATATTCGCGGGCGCGAGCTGACCACGGCGGTGGTCGGTGGCAAGGCGCTGGGCGTGACCGAGCTGATCGTCGAAAGCGGCTTCTACGATTTCGAGAACAAGTACACCGACGGGCGCACGCTTCATGTGTGCCCGGCCGAAATTCCCGAGGATGTGGCGGCAGCCTGCATGCGCTACGCGCTGGAGGCGCACCGTATCCTGGGCTGCAAGGGCACCAGCCGCACCGATTTTCGCTGGGACGACCAGCAGGGGCTCGACGGGCTGTTCGTGCTGGAGACCAACACCCAGCCGGGCATGACTCCGCTCAGCCTGGTGCCCGAACAGGCGCGCTATTGCGGGATGAGCTACGAGGATCTGGTCGAAACGATTATCGCCGACGCGCTCGAAGACAGGGGAGGAACCGATGGCGCGCAAGGTCAAGCGTAAGGCAACCGGCGTTCGCCGCGCCGCCAATTCGCGCTCGCGGGCCTCGAAGGCGCGGGCAGCGACGCGGCAGGGCAAGGGCGTGGTCAATTCCGCGCTCTCGGCATTGCCGATCAGCCAGCAGCAGTTGCAGGGCACCTTCCTCGTCCTGATCCTTGCAGGCGCGCTCGCCGCAGCGTGGTTTGTCGCACGTGCCGCTGGTGTGCCTGCGCTGATGGAGCAGCAGATCGCGGCCAGTGCAGGCTCTGCCGGGTTCCAGATGCGCAATATCGACCTGACGGGCGTCGAGCGGATGAACCGCCTCAAGGTTTATGAAGAAGTCATGGAGCATCGCGGCACGCCGATGCCGATGCTCGATCTGGCGGCGATCCGTACCGAGCTCAAACGGATGCCGTGGGTTGCAGAGGCGCGCGTCTCGCGGCAGCTGCCCGACAAGCTGGTGATCGACATTCAGGAGCGCACGCCGCACGCGGTGCTGGTCAAGCCCGACAGGCTGGTGCTGATCGACCGCAACGGCGTCGAACTCGATCCGATTGCGGAGAAGGATGCAGAGGGGATGCTGCGCATTTCCGGCGCGGGCGCTGCGAAGCAGATCGACTCGCTCGACCATATCCTTGCCGCCGCGCCTGCATTGCAGCCGCAGATTGCCAGCGCGCACCGGATTGGGGAACGGCGCTGGAATATCGTGTTCAAGACGGGCCAGATCCTCGCGTTGCCACAGGGCGAGGACGAAGCGGCCGAGGCCTTCATCGACTTTGCCAAGCTCGATGGGCTTTATCGCCTGCTTGGCGGCAAGGCGACGGTGATCGATCTGCGGGTGCCCGATCGCTACGTCTTCCGCGAGCCCGGCAGGGCCGATCGTTTCGCGAGCATGAAGGAGAGTGCGGAGTAATGGCGGCAGCACGCATTGCGCGCGTTTTCGGCGCGGTAAACCTGGGGTCTTTCAGAGTCTCGGCGATGATCATGGGGTTGACCGAAGGCGGCGAACTGATCGTCCTCGGCTCTTCGCACCGGGCCAGCGCCGGGCTCAGGCGCGGCTACGTGACCGACAGCAAGGCGGCGACCCACGCGATCCGCGAGGCGGTGGAGCGTGCGGAGAAGGACGCGGGAACGGGTATCCAGAGCGTGTGGGTCGGTTGCGCAGGCGCTGGCCTCGCCAGCAGCATCTCGCGCGTTGAAATTCCGATCAACGGCCGCCGGATCGAAGAAGAGGACGTCGATCACCTGCTGGTGACCGCACGCGATACGCTGCAGCCCGACGGGCGCATGGTGCTGCACGCGCAACCTGCGCATTACTCGGTCGATGGTCCGCACGGGGTTGCCAACCCGGTCGGTCTCTATGCGGAGCAGCTGGGCGTGGATATCCACGTCCTGCTCGCGGACGGCGCGCCGATCCGCAACATCATCACCGCGGTGCAGAGCGCGCATCTGACCGTGGAAGGCGTGGTCGCTGCGCCGATCGCGTCGGCACATGCCGCGCTGACCCCGGAAGAACGCGAGCTGGGCACCGCGCTGATCGAGATCGGCGGCGACGTGACCAACGTGGCGGTGTTGCGCAACGGAATGGTGCAGGCGATGCGGGCGATCCCGCTGGGCTCGGGCGACATAACCGATGCCATCGCAAGCACCTTCGGCATTCGCCGGCAGCATGCGCAGCGCCTCAAGTGCGTTTCGGGCTCGGCACTGGCCAGCCCGTCTGACCACCGCGAGCAGGTGCCGGTCGATCCCGATGGCGATCCGCGCGCAGGGTCGATCAACCGGGCCGATCTGGTCGCAGTCATCACCGAACAACTCGGCCGCCTGACCCACGAAATCGGCAAATCGCTGAAAGCGATGGATTTCGCAGGGGCCAAGGGTGGCCCCGCCGTGCTTACCGGGGGCGGTGCTGAACTGGCCGGGTGTGCGGAGTTCGTTCAGAACGCGCTTGGGCGCCCGGTGCGGATCGGCAAGCCGCAGACCCTGCGCGGGCTCCCGCCTGCGCACGCTGCCCCGGGCTTTTCCACGCTCGTGGGCCTGTGCCTCTACGCTGCGAAGGACCCGGTCGACATCCGCACGGTCAAGGCCAAGTATCAGACGCAGACCCGCCTGACCGGGCTTGGCCTCGTACAACGCGTGTGGCGTGCCGCGCGCGACTATTTCTGACAGACATGCCGAACGCGCACTAAGCTGCGAGTTATGTGGAAAAGATCGGGGATAACGATTAAATGTGACCGCGATATCTGCCACACGAAAGCATTGAGAAATCGGCCCATCACTCGCCGGTTTCACGGAGTGAAGACGCAATGAGCATCAACATCGGCCCCGACCCCGCGGACGATCTGCGCCCCCGGATCACTGTCATCGGCGTGGGTGGAGCGGGCGGCAACGCCATCGCCAACATGATCGACGCCGAGATCGAGGGTGTCGACTTCATCGTCGCCAATACCGACGCGCAGTCGCTCAGCAGCTCGCCTGCGGAAAACCGCATACAGCTCGGGCCGGAGAGTACCGGTGGGCTGGGCGCCGGTGCGCGGCCCGAACTGGGCAAGGCTGCGGCAGAAGAAACCGTCGAAGCAATCGAGGATGCGCTCGACGGGGTGAACATGTGCTTCATCGCTGCGGGGATGGGCGGCGGTACGGGTACCGGTGCAGCGCCGGTGATCGCCGAAGCCGCGCGCCGCAAGGGCGTGCTGACCGTGGGCGTCGTGACCAAGCCGTTCCTGTTCGAAGGCACGCGCCGGATGCGCGCCGCCGAGGCCGGGATCGAAGAGCTTCAGCGGCATGTCGATACGCTGATCGTGATCCCGAACCAGAACCTGTTCCTGATCGCCAACCGCGACACGACCTTCAAGGAAGCTTTCCGCCTGGCAGACGAAGTGCTGCAGCAGGGCGTTCGCTCGATCACCGACCTGATGACCATGCCGGGCCTCATCAACCTCGACTTCGCCGACGTGAAATCGGTGATGGAAGAGATGGGCAAGGCGATGATGGGCACCGGCGAGGCCGAGGGCGAAAGCCGCGCCCGCGAAGCTGCCGAACAGGCGATCGCCAACCCGCTGCTCGAAGGCGTATCCATGGCCGGAGCCAAGGGCGTGATCATCTCGATCATCGGCGGCGAGGACATGAAGCTGCTCGAAGTGGACGAAGCCGCGAACCATATTCGCGAACTCGTCGACGAGAACGCGAACATCATCTGGGGGTCGGCGTTCAACCCGAACCTCGAAGGCAAGATCCGCGTGTCGGTGGTCGCGACCGGCATCGAAGATGGTGGCGAAGGCAGGCAGCCGATGCCGCGCGCTGCCGCTCCCGAACCGCGCCCCGTCGAGACGCGGGCGCCCAAGCGCCCCGTTCTTGATTTCTCGGACGACAGTCAGGAGGTGTCCGACCAGCAGGCTGCTGCACCCGAACCCGCGCAACCGCAGGGCGGGGCAGGTGCCTTCGATGCGGGTGCTGCCGATCGCGCCCCGGCTCCGCCGACATACTACGACGACGAGGACGATGGCGAGGATGTCGACGATATCGTCGATCCGCTCGCCGGGCTTCGTAACGATGCTGACGGCGATGACGACCTGGGTGGCCCGCGTGCGGCCGCGCCTTCGCCCGACGCGCCTTTCGCGCGCCCGCAAGGCGACCAGAATGCACCGTCGAGCGAGTGGGACGATGACGACACGCTCGACCTCGGTGAAGTCGCGGAAGGGCAGCCGGACGATTCCTCGGACGAACTCCTGCTTGGCGAGGAAGCGAATGCAGACGCTGCGGCAAGATCGCCCGAGCCGATGGGCGATGACGAGGGGTCGGCCCCGCGTGGCCGGCGTCGCGGTCTCGTTTCCGGCGACGATGCGGGCGAAAAGAAGCCGGCTCCGCCGCTTCCGCAAGGCGGTGGGGGCGGTACGCTGTTCGAACGGATGGCGAAGCTGTCCCGCTCCGGGGCACCCGACGACGATGAAGACGAGGATGATGACGACGGTTCGTCGTTGAATATCCCGCGTTTCCTTGGGCGACAGAACAACCAGTAAGCGGGACGGACTGCACTGCCTTGCTGTGCAAGGGGCTGTTCAGGGCGGCGGCGCAAGACTAGAACCCGCATCATGACGGGTCGCTTCAAGTCTTTGCGCGCCGCTCTTCCGGCGTTCGCCTTCGTATTTCCGGGCATTGCGTTTCCCGCCCACGCACAGACCGGCGATACGGTCTCTCGTGCGGTCGTTCAGCCGCTCCCGCCGGCTGCTGCCGACGATCTCAACGATGCGTTGATGCGGCTTGCGGCCGACCGGCATGATGTCGACGCGCTGATTGCCGCCGGGCTCGCTTCGCTCGACCTCGATGACATCGATGCCGCGATCGGCTTTCTCGGTCGCGCGCAGGAATTGTCGCCGCAAAATCCACGGATCGCGGAAGGGATGGGCGCAGCCTATGTCCGCAGTGGGCGCCCGGTCGACGCGATCCGGTTTTTCGAACAAGCCGACAAGTCCGGGATCAGCAATAGCTCGCTCTGGGCGGATCGTGGCCTCGCCTACGATCTGGTGGGGCAGAATGCCACCGCGCAGGATGCCTATCGCAGGGCGCTTTCTCTCAAGGACGAAAACAGCGTTCGCCAGCGTCTGGCGCTCAGCTACGCGATAGAGGGCAGCCGCCAGCCGTTCGAGGAGACGCTGAGGCCGCTGATCGCCAAACAGGACGTGGCTGCGATCCGCACGCGCGCTTTCGGGCTGGCGGTGCTGGGCGATGCGGATGATGCGATCGCGCTCGCCCGCACCGTGATGCCGCAAGATATGGCTGGCAAGCTGGAGCCGTACCTGCGCTTCATGCCGCGCCTTACCAAATCGCAGCAGGCAGCTGCGGCGAACCTCGGTATTTACCCGTCCGCTTCGCGCATCGGGCGCGACGATCCGCGTATCGCCAGCGCGGCAGGCACCGTGGTTACACCCGGCGCGGCCGATGCTCCGCTTGCGCCTGCAGGGGCACAGCTTGCCGCCGCCCCGATCGTGCAGCAGCCGGTCGAGAATGCGCGGGCGACGAGCGGCCAGACGACCGCGACGGTGCAGGAGACACCCGCAAACATGCCCGAGGTCGCCAAGGCTACACCGCCGCCTGCCGCAGTTTCGCCCACAGATGCCGTTGTTGCTGGCAAGAGCGAACCGCGCGTTGCCGCCGTCGATTCAGGTAATGGTGGGACGATGGGCCCGCCAGCCTCCCGCGAGCCGGTGCTGATCGCGTCGGCAAACCTCGGCCAGCCAGAAAGCCGGACCACGCAAGGGGCTTCGCTCGCCGCGGCAGATGCTGGTGCCGGGCCTGCGGTGGCGCAAACTCCTGCGTCGACGAAGGTTGCCGAGAATGTGCCTGCGTCAGGCGCGCTCGATCTCGCCACTGCGTTTGCCGATTTCAGCACTCCGACCCAGGTTGCGCCGGTGGGCGGCAACGTCGTCGATATCAGCACGATCAAGCCCAAGCGTGAAGTGAAGGAAGAGGCAGCACCGCCTCCGCCGCCTGCACCCAAACGCATATGGCTGCAGCTGGGCATCGGCCAGAACCGGAATCTGCTGCGCGGCGACTGGCGGCTGAAATATCGCAAGTTCGACGTGCTGAAAGGGAAGGGGCCCTTCGTCACCCCGCTCGGCCAGACCAACCGGCTGCTTGCCGGGCCATTCGACAGCGTCAGTGCTGCGCGCACTGCCTTGAACGCACTCGCCGCGGACGGTATCGAATCCTTCGTGTGGACCAGCCCCGAAGGCCAGGAAGTCGAAGACTTGCGCTGATTGCCGGGATGCCCGGAGCGCCTACTAAGTTGTGGGAAAAAGGCTTTTCCCACAAGGCGTGAACAGGGTTAATGCTTTTGCACCGCTCGCTGCTCCGGCGGGTTTGCGTCGCGCCCCACCGTTCCCCCACAAGGCCCGGGAAAGACGGACGGGTATAGGGATCGCAGATGGAAACCGCTTTGAACGACAATATCGGCAGCGATTACGGCGCGCCGATGGACGTGCTCGCCGCGCTGTTCGATGCGCGCGGCTGGGCGCTCGACACGCACGCGGAGGACGAGCTGGGCGGCGAGGTTCAGGGCGCCTGGGTGAAATACCAGCTACGCGCGGTGATGCGCCCGCAGGACGGAGTGCTGCAGCTGATCTGCCTGCCCGACATCCGCGTCAGCAAGGAAAGCCTGATGCCCGCCTACGAGCTGCTGAGCCTGGTGAACGAGCAGGTGTGGCTCGGCCATTTCGATATCTGGAGCCAGGGACGGGTGCTGGTCTATCGCCACGGCGCGCTGCTGGCCGATGACGGTATGCTCAGCGTCGCGCAGGCGCAGGCGCTGATAGAGAATGCGGTGGACGAATGCGACCGGTTCTACCCGGCCTTCCAATTCGTGCTGTGGGGCAACAAGAGCCCGGCGGACGCGCTGGAGGCGGCGATGATCGACGCTGCGGGCGAGGCGTGAGAAAACCGCGGAAATGCGTGCCCGAACCTGAACGCGCGTTAATCTAAAATCGACCGACGGCCCTTGAATTTCTGCCGATTTGTCGCGATATTCATCCCTGAACCGGCACATGTTGGTTGCCGGCAAACGGAGTAGCTAGAAAATGGCTGATTGGGACGACCGCACACGGCAGAGTTTCGGCTCTGTGCCGCGCGCCGGGGGCGATGTCGCCTCGCGTACGACCTTCGACGCGGGTCTGCGCAAGTACATGCTCTCGATTTACAACTACATGGGTTCCGCGGTGATGCTGACCGGCATCGTGGCGCTGCTCCTTGCCATGAATGGCATGGTGAACGGCGCGGTGCTGATGATCGGTGCGCTGGGTTCTCTTGGTATCGTTTTTGCGATGAGTTTCGGCGCACAGAAGTTTAGCGCCGGGACGCTTCAGGCGATGTTCTGGGGCTATGCGGTTCTGATGGGGATGGCGATTTCCTACATTTTCGTCGTCTACACCGGCCCGTCGATCGCAATCGCCTTCTTCGCCACTGCTGGTGCATTCGCGGGCCTCAGCCTGTGGGGCTACACGACCAAGAAGGATATCTCCGGTTGGGGCAGCTTCCTTTTCATGGGCGTGATCGGCCTCATCCTGGCTTCGCTGCTTAACGTGGGCTGGGCCTTCTTCACCGGTGCCCCCATTCAGGGCCTGGACCTTGCGATCAGCATCCTCGGCGTGCTCATCTTCGCGGGCCTGACGGCTTACGATACGCAGCGGCTCAAGAACGACTATCAGCACCTGCGTGGCACCAACTGGGAACGCAAGTCGATCATCCTCGGGGCGCTCAGCCTCTACCTCGACTTCATCAACATGTTCCTGTTCCTGCTGCGCCTGGTCGGAGCAACCCGCAACTAAGCGGCTCGCCACGTAGCTGGCACGCAACAGGCCTGCAAAATGAGATGCCCGGGACGGAAATTACCGTTCCGGGCATTTTCAGTTAAGGTCTAATGCGTTAGACGGGTCTCAAGCGATTGGTCGCCGCTGCGTTTCCCCTCTGGAGCGCGCGAGCCGACCCGCGATGGGAGCCTTTCGATTATGTCCGCCGACTTCAAGTCGCCGCTGCGCATTACCATCCTCGCCGGTGCGCTGAGCCTGCTCGCCGCCTGCGCCACGGCCCCGGTGCCGCCCCCGCCGCCACCTCCGCCTCCGCCGCCCCCTCCGCCGCCTGCGATGCCGATACGTCCGACCCCGCCCATGGGCGCGAGCGCGTCGATGATCGTGCCGATGATCGCGGCCGATGGCGTTCGCCAGACGGTGAACGCCTACATCACCCCGGCGCAGACGACCTGGAACATCCGCAGCGCGTTCAATGTGGCGGCGCTGAACTGCATGGAGCCCCGGCACGCGGCCATTCTCGACAATTACAAGCTGTTCCTGACCAATTTCGACAAGCAGCTGGACAAGGCGAACGACAAGATCGAAGCCGAATTCCGCGCGCAATATGGCGATCGCAAGACGGGTCGTACGGAACTCGATTCGTACATGACCAAGGTCTACAACTACTTCACCCTGCCGCCGGCAAAGACGGCCTTCTGCGATGCCGCACTGGCGCTGAGCAATGAATCGGTCGCGGTCGCACCCGCCGACCTCGACAGCTTCAGCGCGCGCGCGATGGCCCGGTTCGAAGGCGTGTTCGAAGACTTCTTCCGCTCGTTCGAGCGCTACCAGACCAACCTCGCGACGTGGGACCGGCTCTATGGCCAACCGGCTGGCCTCTATCCCAGCTATGGCCCGGCGACGCAGGTGGCGGACAACGACCTGCCGCAGGCCAGCGGTGGTGCGATCCTGCTCGATGCGCCCGCAGCCGGAATGACCGACGGGACTTCGGGAACGGTCGAACTCGGCGCGCAAAGCGTGCTTCTGACCCCTGGTGCCGGCGTTCAGTCGCAGGACGCGGCCGAGGGTGGCGAAATCGAGATCGTCATTCCCGAAACCGCTGCAACCGACACGCCCGACGAGGTGCAGGGCCCCGCTGCGCCCGATCCTTCGCGCTGAGGGCAGGCGGGCACCGAAAGACCTTGCGTCTGGCGCAAGGTTCGCTATTTGGGCCCGCTCCTGCGCAGGCATACGGCACTGCCGCCTGCGCGATTTGAGACCTGAACGGGGCCGTAGCTCAGTTGGGAGAGCGCGTCGTTCGCAATGACGAGGTCAGCGGTTCGATCCCGCTCGGCTCCACCAGGTCTCTCCTTTTCCCCTTACCGCGAACGCCCGCCGGGCTTCTTTCGTGGCGGGCATACCAGCCCGACTTGCGGCGATGCTCGGGTGAGCGTCTAGCAATCCCCTCCGTTTGAGCTTACCTGCCGCGCAATGCATTTTCTCGATCAAGCCAAGATATTCCTCAAATCCGGTGCGGGCGGCCCTGGCGCCGTCAGCTTCCGGCGTGAAAAATACATCGAATATGGTGGCCCCGACGGCGGCAATGGCGGGCGTGGCGGCGATATCATCTTCGAAGCCGTCGCCGGCCTCAACACGCTGATCGACTTCCGCTACGCACAGCACTTCAAGGCTTCGCGCGGGGGGCACGGCATGGGCCGCGACCGCACGGGCAAGGGCGCCGACGATCTGGTGGTGAAGGTGCCGGTCGGCACGCAGGTCCTGTCCGAAGACAAGGAAGAAATCCTCGCCGATTTCACCGAGGTCGGCCAGCGCATCACGCTGCTTGAAGGCGGCATGGGCGGGCGCGGCAATGCGAGCTACAAGACCAGCACCAATCGCGCGCCACGCCAGCATCAGCCGGGCGAACCGGGCGAAGAGATGTGGGTGTGGCTGCGACTGAAGCTGCTCGCCGATGTCGGCCTTGTCGGGCTTCCCAATGCGGGCAAGTCGACCTTCATCAATCAGGTTTCCAATGCCCAGGCGAAGGTGGGCGACTATGCGTTCACCACGCTGGTGCCGAAGCTGGGCGTGGTCCGGCACAAGGGCCGCGACTTCGTGCTGGCCGATATCCCCGGCCTGATCGAAGGCGCGGCGGAAGGCGCCGGGATCGGCGACCGCTTCCTCGGCCATATCGAACGCTGCAAGGTGCTGATCCACCTGATCGACATCGCGGGCGAAGATCCCGCAGTGGCACTGCGGACGGTCGAGGAAGAGCTGGAGGCGTATGGCGAGGGGCTGGTGGACAAGCCCCGGCTGATCGCGCTCAACAAGCTCGATCTTGCCGACGGCGAACTGGGCCAGGCCTTTGCCGAGGAACTGAAGGCGGCCGGGGCCGACGCGGTCTATACCGTTTCGGGGGCAACCGGTGCGGGTGTCGAGCAATTGCTCGACGCGGTGCTCGGCTACCTGCCCGATGTCACCCCGCTCGAAACCGAGAGCAGTGGCGGTGTGATCGAGGATGATGGTGGGGAGGGGGAAAGCTCGTGGTCGCCGATCTGATCGCCTGCTCCTCCTGCCGGGCATGACGCTGGCACTGACCGGCGGTACGGGTTTTGTCGGGCAGGCGGTGCTCGACCTGCTCGAAGGACGCAAAGAGCGCGTCCGGGTGCTCGCGCGCAAGGTCCCGCAGGACAAGCGCGGCTTCCGCTGGGTCGAAGGCAGCCTGAACGAACCTTTCGCGCTCGCCCATTTGGTCGCCGACGCTGAATGCGTCATCCACATTGCCGGGCTGACCCGCGCGGTGAACCCCGACCACTTCGAGATCGTCAACGTCACCGGCACGCTCAACGTGGTCGAAGCCGCGGTGCGTGCAGGGGCGAAGCGCCTTGTGTTCGTCTCCTCGCTCGCGGCGCGCGAACCCGAACTGTCCGCCTATGGCGCGTCCAAGCGGCGCGCGGAAACGATCGTCGCGGCGAGCGGGCTGGACTGGACGATCGTCCGCCCACCGGGCGTCTACGGCCCGCGCGACACCGATTATCTAGAGATGTTCCGCGCTGCAAAGAGCGGCTTTCTGCCTGTGCCGATGGGTGGGCGCAGTTCGCTGATCCACGTGCGCGATCTCGCCCGCCTTCTGCTGGCGCTGCGCGAGGGCGGGGAAGGGATCACCCACGAGATCTTCGAACCCGACGATGCCCGAGATGGTGGCTGGACCCACGGCGATCTTGCGCGCGGTATCGGCTCGGCGGTCGGCACCAGGGTGCGGACGATCCCGCTACCGGCCTTCGCCCTGAAGGCAGCGGCGATGGTGGATGAGAAGGTGCGGGGCCGTAACGCGCGGCTAACGCGGGACCGGGCGGGTTATCTCGCGCACCCGGACTGGGCCGTGTCTCCCCACCGGGCGGTGCCCAAGGCGATCTGGCAGCCCGAGATCCTGACCCGCGAGGGCCTGCGCGACACTGCGCAGTGGTATCGCGAAGCGGGTATGCTCTAGCCCCTACTCGGAGGCGGGCTTTGCAGCCTTCTTCGTCTGGCTGCGCTTCTGTTCCAGCGCGGCGATCAGCTGGTCGAGCCCTTCGGCGCTGCGCAGGTTGAGGTCGCGCTGGGGGAAGGGGATCTCCACCTCATGCTCCTTGAACAGATGCCAAAGCTTCTTCAGCACCTCGCTCTTCACGTTGCCGATGCCCGCCTCGGGATCGGTGATCCATACATGAATGATGAAATTGACGCTGCTGTCGCCATACCCGTCGAGCCAGACGGTCGGCGGGGGGGATTGCAGCACGCGGCTGCACGATTTGGCGGCCTCCAGCATCAGCTCTTCCGCCTTGACGATATCCGCCTTGTAGCTGACCCCGACGGGCACCTGCATCCGCACGTTGCGTGACGAGTAGGACCAGTTTTCGACCTGATTGATCATCAGGTTCTCGTTCGGGATCAGGTATTCCTTCTGGTCGCGGGTGGTGATCGAGACTGCGCGGATGCCGATCTTGCGGATTTGCCCGAAGGTGGAAACGCCCGCCTGGTCGGCGATCGCGATCACGTCGCCCGGCTTGATAGACTTGTCCATCAGCAGGATGATCCCCGCGATCAGGTTGCCGAAGGTCTTCTGCAAACCGAAACCGATGGCGAGGCCGAACGCGCCGGAGAAGACGGTAAACGCCGTCAGGTTGATGCCCAGCAGGTCCATGCCGACCAGTGCGGCAATGCCCCAGACGGCAATCGTCAGGATCTTTTCCAGCAGTAGCCGCCGGGTCTGGTCGACGCGAGTTACGCGCGCGAGCAATGCGTGGCTTGCCTTGCTGCCGAACCACGCGAAGGCGATCATGCCCATTGCAACGGCGAGGAACACGATCCCGTCCCAAACGGAAACGTGCATCGAACCGACATCGATCGCCATGTTGTCGAGGCTCTCGATAACCTGGCCGACTGTGCGGTTCTGCTGGCCGACGGCATCTTTCAGCTCGTCCGCCGCCTTCACGCTGTCGCTGGGCGATGCCGAAGGGACAGGGGTCGCCACGGCGGAACTTGCGCCATCGCTTGGCACGGGTTGCAGGATCACCTGCTCGCCCGCCTGCAGCGGATCGGGGCTGGCCGTGCTCGTCGGGCTGGGGGGCGCTTCCGGGTTGAGCACTGCATCGGTTGCAGAGGTGGGTCCTATCGAGGAGCTTGCCATTACCTATGCTTGATCGCGGCGAAGGCGCGGTCAAGGTCCGCGATCAGGTCTTCCGCATTTTCGAGCCCGATCGCCAGCCTGACACCAAGCCGGTCCTCCTCGCGCCAGCCTGCCATGGGCCACGCACTGGCAGTGCGGATGCGCGGCGGATCGAAGGGAAGCACGAGGCTTTCGAAACCGCCCCAACTATAGCCGATACCGAACAGTTCGAGCGCATCGACGAAGGTTGTGCGCTGTTCTTCGGTATGGCCCGCGAAGACGAAGCTGAACAGGCCGCAGCCGCCCGAAAAGTCGCGCTGCCAGAATTCGTGCCCGGGGGCACTTTCCAGCATGGGGCACAGGACGTGCGCGACCTCGGGCCGCTGTTGCAGCCATTGCGCGATGGTCAGCGCGCTCTTCGCAGTCTCGCGCAGGCGCATCGGCATGGTCCGCAATCCGCGCGCGACGAGTGCTGCATCGTCGGGCGAGACATGCTGGCCGAGCAATTGCGCGGTGTGCCGCAGCTTCGCGTAATGCGCCTTGCGAGCACTCGCACAGCCCATCAGCACATCGGAATGACCGCTCGCGTGCTTGGTGAGGCTGGTGATCGTGATGTCGCAGCCTTTCTCCAGCGCAGGAAAGCCGAGCCCGGTCGCCCATGTGTTGTCGACCAGCACCGTGGCACCGTGGTCCTTCGCGATCCCGGCCAGACGGGGGATGTCGCAGACTTCCATCGTCAGGCTGCCCGGCACTTCGAGCATGACTGCTTTCACCCGATCGTCGAACATGGCCGCGTAGGCATCGAAATCGGTTGGGTCGAAGAAGCGGGCTTCCACACCCCAGCGCTTGAGCAGGGAAGACCCGATCGAGCGGGTCGGTTCGTAGACATTGTCCTGCACCAGCAGCACGTCGCCCGGTTCGAGAACGCTCATAAGAGCGCCCGCCAGCGCGGCGGTGCCGCTGGGGTAGAGCATCGTGCCATCTGCGCCCGGCTCCAGCTCGGTCAGTGCCTCGGCCAGTGCCCACTGGGTCGGCCCGCCGCGGCGGCCATAGTGGAACCGGCCATCCTCGTTATGCTTGAGGCACTCCTGCCGCTCCCCCTCGGTGGCGTAGAGGTGCGTGCTGCCGCGCCATACCGGCGGGTTGACCACTTTTCCGGTCCATTCCTCGCGGCGCCCCGCGAGCACCGCTCGGGTCGCGGGGGAGATAGGCTTGTCGGTCTTGCTCAGCGGGGTTCTCCGGTTTCCTTGGGCGTTTGGGGATCGGCGCCCCATTCGCTCCAGCTGCCGTCGTAGAGCGCGGTTCGCGTGGCTCCTAACAGACGGGCGGCGAACAGCACCACCGAAGCGGTCACGCCGCTGCCGCAGGTCGCGACGATCGGCCGGTCGAGGTCGAGGTTGGCCTTGGCGAAAAGGGCGCGAAGGCCGTCCGCATCGCGAAACGTGCCATCGTCGCTGAACAGGTCGCGGAAGAACAGGTGTCGGGCCCCGGGAATATGCCCGCCGGGCAGGCCATGAACGGTGTCTTCAACCGACCCGGTGAAGCGACCCGTATCACGTGCGTCGACGACCTGCTCCGCATGGGTGTCGAGATTGCCGAGCATCGCGGCCTTGTCGCGGATCGCGGTCACGCGCACGCTGGTGGGCGGCCGGTCGACCTGCGCGATATCGGGTATGCCGCTCTCCAGCGCACGCCCCTCGGCGCGCCACTTGGCCTGCCCGCCATCGAGGACCGCAATATTGGCAAGCCCCGCCAGGTCGAGCAGCACCCACGCACGGCATGCGCTGCGAAGGTCGGAGGCGTCGTAGAGGACGATGCGGGTCTGCGGGCCGATCCCGCGGTCCCCCAAACAGCGCGCGACGCGCGGTCCGTCGGGCACCTTACCCGGCAGCGCGGAAGCGGGGTCGTGCAGCCCCGCCAAATCCAGAAAGCGCGAACCGGGAAGATGCTCGGCCGTAAACTCGGCGTGGGCATCGCGATTTGCGGAGGGAAGATGCAGCGAGGCATCGAGCACCGCGAGATCGGGTGCATCGATTTCACCGGCAAGCCAGTCGGTCGAAACGAGCATGTCCATCGCCCGCCCGGATAGACGGGCCAGCCGCCTCTTGTCGAGCGATCAGGCGACCGCGCGCGTGGTCAGCTGCGCATAGCTGCGCGGCGGTTCGTCCAGCCGGAAGGGGTTGGGCCGCGCATCCTTCTGGATCGGCTTGGAACCGATAACGTAGGTATGGGCGCGCGGTTCGATATCCGCCGCGCGGACGGTCAGGCGCAGCAGCGGCACGAAGACCGGGACATTGCCCTGCCGCAGCGGGCGGACGTCGCGCAGGGGCAGGCGCAGTTCACCCTGCACGGTTGCCCTCTGGCCCGGATCGAGCCGCGCAAGAGTGTGCAGTTCGGGCAGCATCTGGCCGATATCGGCGATTTGCTGTGCGGCTGGCACGCGCCCATGCGCGGTGGTGATGTCGCCTCCGATCCTGATGTCGCTGATCGGGGCGGGGCCGCGGTTGACCATGGTCAGTCGGTAAGAGATCGTCGCGTTCATCACGCTGCGGCTCAGCGTGACGACATGGGCCTCCACCTCGATCGATCCGGCGACCGGCACCTCTGTCGGGCTCTCCCGATCCACTGGACGCGCCGGGCGGCTGGAAAGGCTCGCCTCGCTCGCTACGCTCGCGTCGCTCGCCTCGGCATTATCCGAACGCCTGCGCCGAACCTTCAGCAATACCGCTAAGACTGCCAGGAACGCGATCAGACCTAATGCTCCGGCGGCTATCCATACCCAGTCGACAGGCAGCAATGGTGCGGAGCGTTGGCTCGCTTCGTTTGCAGTCGGATCGGCGGCTTGCGTTTGCGGCTCGGCCGAGGGCAGGGCGAAATCCTGCGTCGGCGTGGCGACATCGGGTGCAGCAGGTTCTGGCGCTGCATCCTGTTCGACCTCGGCTGGGTCGGCGGCGGTGCTGCTCTGGGTCGGCGTTTCGGTCAGCAGGTCGCGCGTGGACACCTGGCGGTTGGTGGCAGGCAGTGCCGCGTCCGCAGGCGGGGTGCGTGCGGGCTGGGTCGTGGCGCGCTCCGTCGGCGTGGCGGAGGCGCGCGGGCTCGGCTGCGCGGTGGGCGTCCGGCTTGGCGTCGGCGTCGGTTCGACGATCACGCGCGGTGCGGTGCGCGTCGTGCCTTCCAGATCGGTCGGCCCCTGAGCCTGCGGGCTGGCGGTCGCATCGGGCTCCGGCGGAAGCTGGAAAGTGGTGGCCGACTGCGCATGCGCAGCGACGGCGCCGAACAGCAACAGACAGGGGAAGAGGAGCGATCGCATCGGTTCGACTGGTTTGCTTGTGAATGGGGGCCTGATCCTGCGTGCCGATCGGGCAGAAACCGAATGAATAGTGCGTGAATCATTGCAGCGCAAAGGCTTGCTTGTGCAAGGCGCGCGATGAAGGCACAGACGCGGCATGAGCGACACACCTGACACGGCATCGGGCCCCGGTCCGCGGTTCCTCGGCCAGTCGAGTCCGCTTCCGGCAAGCCCGGAAGAGGCCGAACTCGACTACGTACCCAATCCGCGCAGCGGCTCGCTGTATCTCGTGCGCTTTTCCGCGCCCGAGTTCACCTCGCTGTGCCCTGTCACCGGGCAACCCGATTTCGCCCATCTGGTGCTCGATTACGCGCCGGGCGAGACGATCGTCGAATCGAAAAGCCTCAAGCTTTTCCTCGGGTCATTCCGCAATCACTGTGGATTCCACGAGGATGTGACCGTGGGCATCGGCCAGCGCCTGTTCGAAGAGATGAAGCCGCGCTGGCTGCGGATTGGCGGCTACTGGTATCCGCGCGGCGGCATCCCGATCGACGTGTTCTGGCAGAGCGGCACCCCGCCCGAGGGGCTCTGGGTGCCTGAACAGGGTGTCCAGAACTATCGTGGGCGGGGATAAGCGGCACCGGAACACTGTTTGTCCCCGGGGGGTAAGGACCGG
Organism: Citromicrobium bathyomarinum; assembly: GCF_038594485.1. Lineage (GTDB taxonomy): Bacteria > Pseudomonadota > Alphaproteobacteria > Sphingomonadales > Sphingomonadaceae > Alteriqipengyuania > Alteriqipengyuania bathyomarina_A. The sequence continues at coordinate 289,928 of NZ_JBCFZG010000001.1, forward strand.
CACGCTCGAGAATCTGAAAATTCCCTTACCTCTAGCCCCGACCCCTCTGGTTACCTCTATAATGAAGTCCATGACATAGGCGACAAAGGTGCGATGCGGCGTCTCGCCGGCATCTTTGGCTGTGTCTGACAGTTCGAACGGCCCGAACCACCACGGCCGCGCCAGCAAGGTGAGACGATGGAAACGCACGCAACTTCCTTCATCGGGGGGCTCGTCGCCTCGCGCTTCGTAAGCTCTGGGGATGGCGGTCCAAGGCCCCCCGGCAGCCTAGCCCGTCGATCGACCGCCATCCTTTTTGGTACTGCGCTCTCTCTTTCGCTGGGAGCTTGCGGTGGCGGATCGGACCGTCCCCCGCCTGCAGCGAGTATCCCGCAGCCGGTCGCCGTGCCGCCATCACCGTCGCCGTCACCGACTACATCGGTACCAACCACCTCGCTCGATCCGCAGCAGAGCGATCAACCATCCGCAGCGCAGCAATCGGACGCGACCCGGCGTTCAGCGGAAGACGACGACGAGTATCGCGCGAACGGCGTCGCCGCAGACTATGTCGATGCGCTTTACGCGCTCGACAATGGCTGGGACGGATCCGGCGTGCTGGTCGGCGTGCTGGACGAGGGCGTCGAGGAAACGCGCGAGCTGGAGGGGCAGATATCGGACCTCAGCCGGGATTTCGGCGGCGTTCGGGAAGGGGGCGTGCTGACGCCCCACCCAACGCTGGGGGGCGAGAATTCGGATCACGGCACGAAAGTGGCGACGATTATCGCCGGGCATAACGACGGTGTGGGCACGCAGGGCTTTGCTCCGGGTGCCAGCATCGTCGTGCTGCGCACCGACGTTCAGGATCGCGATGCCGGGACCCAGAACGTCGGTGGCAACAGCCACGAGGCGCTGCGTTACGCAGGCGAAAACGGCGTGCTGATCGTCAACCGATCGATCAGCAAGGCCATCCCGACCGTCTCCAACCGACTCATGCAGGAGGCTGTCGACGACTATCGCAAGCTGGGCGGCCTGGTCATCAACGCCGCCGGAAATAGCGGTGGGCCCAATCCGAACGACGCGATCGACCTGACCGCCGCGAACGCCGAAGGCTGGCTGTTCGTGGTCGCGCTCGATCCGTCGGGGCCGGGGTACGAGCTGGCAGGCTATTCCAATCGGTGCGGCATTGCGATGGACCGGTGCGTCGCGGGTGTTGGCACCAGTGTGACCACCGATGCCGCTGGCAACGTCGTGCGCTTTTCGGGAACGAGCGCGGCGACCCCGCAGGTCACGTCGCTGGCCGCGCTGATCCTGCACAAGTGGCCGCAGCTAACCGGCGTGGATGCCGGCAACATCATCCTCTCCACCGCGCGCGACATCGGCGAACTGGGGGTAGACCCCGTGTTCGGGCACGGGCTGATAGACATGCGCAGCGCACTGTCGCCGGTCGAGCCGACACTTTCCAACGGATCGTTCGCGACCCCGATTGCCACCAGCGGGTTGATCGTGCCCGAGGCGTTCGGCGGGGCTGCGGGTGAGCAGGTGGCCAATGTGCTGTCGGAGGTCACCCTGCTCGACGCGTTCGGGCGAGACTACCAGGCCGATCTTTCCGGGCTTGTCCGGCTATCGGCTCCCTCGAACCGTGACACTGTCGCGGATCGGCTGGACCGCGCCGCCAATCGCAGGACGGCGGCTTTTGGGCTGTCATCGGCACAGGTTCGCTTCGGCTTTCTGACCGAGGGAGCGATGGAAATCGCCTCTCGCCCACGCGGCAGGATCACCGACGCCGAAGTTGCGATGCGCCTCGGCGATGGAGGCGACATCGTAACGGCGGCTTACGACGGGCCATGGCGGGACGATGCAGCGCTTCTGGGCCTCGCCCCGCGTGTCGATGCGATGGGTGCCTATATGCCCGCAGGCGGGTTGCGGCTCGCCTACGACAGGCCATGGGGCGATCTTCGCATCGGTATCTCGGCCCACTCGGGCGGTCTGCGGGATGCCGACGCCGTGGCGATGACGGGCTGGCTGGCGCGCGATCGCACCGTGTTCCGGCTGGGTGTGCTGGAAGAGCGGGGGACCATCTTCGGTACGGCGACCGGCACGGGCAGCTTGCGACTGGGCGATGGCGCGCGAACGCTGTTCGCCGAACTTTCCAGCAAAGCATCGATCGGCACATGGGATATCGAAGGCCATGGCAGTCTTGGCACGACCCGGATCCGGCTCGCTCCCGACGCGGTGCTGACCGATGCGGGTGCCCTTTCGACCGCCCGGTTCGGGGTCGACGTGTCTCGCGAGGCGCTTGGTGGACGGATCCGGGTCGGTCTGGCGCAACCGCTCGTCGTTATTGGAGGCGCAGGTTCGATCACCGTGGGAACCGCCTATAATAGAACCAACAGATCGCTCCAGTTCACGAGCAGGGACATCGACCTCACCGGTCGAATCGCTCCTCGCATCGCCGTCGGCTTCGAAAGTGCAGGTCCACGCTCCAGCGCGAGCGTGGCCGTCACCAGCGAAGCGGATGCGGGTGATGCGACCCTTCTCGGCAGCTGGCGCCTCTGGTTTCGCTAGCAGGTTCTCAGGTGCGTTCATGATCCACTTCGACCCATCGAATGCAGAAGCCGTCTACGAAAAGCTCTCTTCCATCCTCGTGCATGGCTCAGCGGGCGGACGGTTCGCAATTTTCCATCGAACTCTCCCTCACGCCATGGGACGATGGCGCCGTCAGGCGCGGCTTTGTGGCCATCGTGCGGGACATCAGCGACCGCGAGCAACTGACGAAGGAGCGGGAGGACGCACGCGCGTTCCTGACGACGGTCGTATCGCAGATGCCCGCCATGTTTTTCGTCAAGGATGCCCACACGCGCCAGTATCTGCTGATCAACGAATTCGCCGAACGGACCATCGGTCGCCCGGCAAGCGAGGTGATCGGCAAGACGGACGAGGAGCTGTTTCCCGCTTTCGGCAAAGCATACATGGATCGCGACACGAGCGTGCTCAATGCCGAGGGTCCCCTGACCTTCGAAAGCGAATTCGTGCGCGAAGATGGCGAGCGATCGATCCTCAAGACTACCAGGGCGGTGATTTCGGGCGCCAACCCGTCGGATCGCTATATCCTGGGCGTTTCGGAAGATGTGACCCGCACACGCCGGGCAGAAGCAGAGGTGATCCGCCTGGGGCGTCACGATGCGCTGACCGGGCTGGGCAACGCTGCCAGCCTGACCAGCCGCATCAACGAACTGATTCATTCGAAAGCCGCTTTCGCGATGCTCAGCATCGATCTGGATCGTTTCAAGTCGATCAACGACCAGTTCGGTCACGAGGTCGGGGACGCCGTGCTGACCCAGGTTGGCCGGCGCCTGCGCGCAGCGACTGGCGATCTCGACTTTCTTGCCAGAACCGGTGGAAATGAGTTTGCCGTCATTCTGACCGGGGGGCAGCTTCAAAAGCGCGCGCTCAAGGTTTCGACGGACATCGTGCGGAGAACAGCTGAACCTTTCGCAGTTCACGGCGAACCCGCCCATTGCGGTGCGTCGGTAGGTATCGTGCTGTGCCCGGAGGATGGCGACTGTCCTGCGCAATTGCGCGAGCGGGTCGACCTTGCGCTGTATCGCGCCAAGCGGGGCGGCGGCGGCATTGCGTGCTTCTTCAACCGCGAGATGGACCTTGCCGAACATGACCGGCGCAAGCTTGAAGGCGACTTGCGGCTGGCCATCGCCAGGGACGAGATCGATCTGGCTTACCAGCCGGTCGTTTGTGCGAGCACCGGCCGGATCAAGAGCTGCGAGGCGCTGGCTCGCTGGACCCATCCGTCGCGCGGCCCCATCGGCCCCGATATCTTCATCTCGCTGGCCGAGGAGTGCGGCCTGATCGGGAAGCTGGGCAAAGATTTGCTGCGCAAGGCCTGCGTCGATGCACTGTGCTGGCCCGACGACGTGAGCGTGGCGTTAAATCTGTCGGCGAACCAGTTCAGGGGGCACACGTTACCCCAACAGGTTGCCAAGGTGCTTGCCGAGACCGGGCTCAACCCCCGGCGGCTGCAACTGGAAGTCACGGAATCGCTGGTCATTACCGACGTCGAGGGGACGCTGCGGCAACTGCGCGACCTGCGCGCGCAGGGCATCCAGATACTGATGGACGATTTTGGAACAGGCTATTGCTCGCTCAGCTATTTCCAGCAGTTCTGCTTCGACAAGGTCAAACTGGACAGGAGCTTCGTCCGCGACGTCGCGGTGCGGGAATCGCGTGCGATCATCGAAGCGGTGATCGGGTTGGGGCAGAAGCTGGACATGGGCATCGTGGCGGAGGGCGTCGAGACGGAGCAGCAGATGCGGTTGTTGGTCGAGACGGGCTGCACCCACCTGCAAGGCTACCTGTTCGGACGCCCGATGCCGAAGGACACGATCGTCGACCTGCTCCGCAACCACTCTGCCAGCCAGGCGTCGTCGCGGATCACGGCATGAGTTTCGATGACCGCGCGATCGGTGCCAAACAGAGGTAAGGTGCACAAGAAAGAGGGCCGCGGCACCTGGGTGCTGCGGCCCTCCCTTCAGGCGGGCGTCTCGGGGGGGAGGGGACGCCTGAGGGTCAGCCTGGGATCAGAAGCTGAACCCGGCACCCGCACTGAAGCCACCATGTCCTCGGGTATCGACCGTCGCGCCGGCCTTCAGCACGCCTCGGCCTTCGTTGAAGGTCGTCGACATGCCCACCGCGAAGGCGGTTTCGCCGCGGTAGTGCGCGATACCGCCACCGAGCATCGATCGACCTTCGGTAATCGTCTGCGGAATGCCCGAGACAGCCATTGCGCTGGCGGTGCCTGCCGCAGCATCCTGCCGCAGTTCGCGAAGGTCGAAGTCGAGCTGGGCGATACCTGCCTGCAGATCGTTGAAGCGCAGGTCGGTATAGGCCCGCGAGTCCGCCATCGCGCTCGCCAGCCCGGATTGCACCTGGCCCAGGTTGACCGCATCGGTGCTGCTCGTCCCGGCAGCGAGATTATGCAGAGCGACAGGGGCGCCCGCGTCCGCGCCGACCAGCGCGACATCGTTGGTTACCGTGCCGCCATTGCTGACGTTCGGATTGTCCGGGTCCGAATATTGCACCGCGACCGTGGTGCTGCCCGCCAGGTTGTTGTTGATGGCTGCGATATTGGCGGTGTTCTGGTCGATATCGGTGCGGTTGCGGGCCACTTCGGCGTTGGTCGCCGCGAGCTGGCTGCCATTGACCGCATCGGTCGAACCGGCAGCGACCGTGCCTGCCGCCACGTTGGTGAGCGTCACCGGCGCGCTGCCGGTGCCGATCAGCGCAGCCGTGCTGGTCGGCACGGTGCTGGCAACACTCGGATCGGTATCCGATACATAGCCGATCGGGACATTGGCGAGCTGGCTCTGCACGAGAGTGATCTGGGCCGAGTTATCGGTAACCCGCGCATCGATATTGGTGACGCTGGTATTCAGGCTGTCGATGTTGCCCTCGTTCACCGTAACCCGCGTGTCGAGGCTGGCGATATCGCCTTCGTTGACGGTCACCCGCGTGTCGAGGTTGGCGATGTCACCTTCGTTCACGGTGATCCGGCCATCGAGATTGGCAATATCGCCTTCGTTGGTCGCGACGCGCGTGTCGAGGTTGGCGATGTTGCCCTCATTGATCGTGACACGCCCGTCGAGATCGCCGATTGCATCCGTATTGGCGGCGACCGCCTGGTTGGTCGCGAACAGCTGCGCACCATTGACGGCATCGTCGGACGTGGCGCTCACGTCACCGGCGGCCACGTTCGAAACGGTGGTGCCGCCCGCGCCGTCCAGCGTCAGCGAGGTCCGCGAGGCGTCGTCATACAGCACCGCCAGCGCGTTGCCCGAACTGCTATCGCCGAGCGAGGCGATGGCATCGGTATTGGCCTGAATTGCAGCCGTGTTGGTGGCGACCTGCTGGTTGGTCGCGAACAGCTGGCTGCCGTTGACCGCTTCGGTCGAACCAGCGGCAAGGTTTCCGGCTGCCACGTTGCCCAGCGTGACGGCGGCACCCGTATCGGCGCCGATCAGGGCGGCACTATTGGTCGGCACCGCGCTGGCGACGGTGGGGTCGGCATCGCTGACGTAACCGATAGGTACATTGCCCAGCGACGTCTGGAGCGCGGCAATATCCGCCGTGTTCTGGGTCACCCGGGTATCGATTGTGGTCACGGTGTCGTCCAGGTTGGAGATATCCAGCGCATTGATCCTGATCCGGTCGTCCAGATCGCCGATATCGCCGGTATTGATCGCCACCTGCTGATTGGTTGCGAACAGCTGCGAACCGTTGACCGCATCGCTCGACGTGCCGGACAGCGTACCGTCGGCGACATTGGTGATCGTCGTGCCACCCGCTCCGTCGAGGGTAACGAGTGTGCCCGATGCATCATCGTACTGGACCGCAGCATCGTTCAGTGTCGCAATATCGTCTGCATTCGCAGCGACGTTCTGGTTGGTCGCGAACAGCTGGGAGCCGTTGACGGCTTCGGTCGAGCCGGCGCCGACAGCTCCGTCTGCGAGGTTGGAGACGGTCGTGCCGCCTGCACCTGCCAGCGTGACGCTGGTCTGCGCCGCGCCGTCATATTGCACGCCATTGCCCAGATCGACCTGAAGGGCGTCGATCGCGCCCTGAACCTGGCCGACGGTCGCAGCGTCGGTGGACTCGGTGCCCGGCGCGACATTGGTGATCTGCCGCAAGCTGCCCGGCGCGCCGACCGAGACCGTGCCTACCGAGCTGTACGTGCCCGTCAGGAATGGTGCGGTGTATCCGGTCGAGGCGCCGCGATCGGCGATCGACTCGTTACCCAGTGCGACGCTGTTGGCGGCGGTCGCGCTGGAATTGGTCCCGATGGCGATTGCGCCGTTTGCACCGACGGCGGTGCTGGCATTGTTGCCGAACGCGATTGCGTCGAGCTCACCGGCGGTGGCGACCTGGCCATTGCCCAGTCCGGTGATCTGGTTGCCGCCAATGGCAAGCCCCGATGGGGTGTTCAGGGTGTAGCCGTCGGCGGTAATGTTGCAGGGCGAGTCGGGAGCGAGCAGCGTGCCGCTGGTATCGGCTACCCGTAGTGCGATCGGATCGCCGTCGGCATAGGCCTGCAGCGTATCGGATGCACCGATGTTCACGTCATCCAGCGTGAGGAGCGGGTTGCCGAGGATCGAGACGCTCAGCAGTGCGTCGTAAAGGCCCTCCACCGCCTCGGCAGTGGGTACGGCAACGTCACCAACGATGTCAGTCACTGCCGACGGTTCGAGGCTGATGCCCGTGCATACATCCACAACCGGCTGCAAAGCCTGCGCGCGAGCGGGGGTAGTCAGTTGGGGTGCGGCCCCGACGATGACCACTGCGGCAGTAGCCAGCAGTGTGACCTGCAATCTAGTACTTTTACCTAGGTTCATGGCTCTCTCTATTCATGATCGCGAATGTTTTTCTTCGCGCTGACGAGATGAGGCTATGAGAGAGGGGTTAAGTGACTAAGAAGTCTATGAAATTGGAAATTACATAATTTGCGTTACTTTTTCCGCGCCTGGTGCATCGCAGCAATTAACCTATACTCCGCGTGGAAAACTGGCATTCTCAGCGGAAGCTTCCGATGTGTCCCCGCGCCGAGGAAACTGCTTCGAAGACCACGCCTTTGACGCAATTCGCGTAAATTCCGAAATCTGCCACCGACCGATAGGAATTCCTTAGGATTCCAAATTATATTGTATTTTTAGGATCTTGGGATAAAAGGGAAGCAGGGACAGGGGAGGCTTACGTGGCATTCGAAAGCATCAAACCGCACAAGAGCGACCTCAATGCCTCGCATGGCTCGGAGCCGCTGCGGCTTGTGAACGAAGCCGATACGCCCAAAGGTACCGGGGTTCCGGCGGCGAATTTTGTCCGATCATTTTCCAAGTGGCGGGACGAAGCTATAGTAAAACCGGTGTTTATCGCCAATCATGGCCGCATTACCCATGCATTGATCAGCATCGCCCAGCTGACAGAATTGAGCCATGGGCATGGCGGGCAAGCGCCCGACGTCAATCCGTTCGAACTTGCGGAATGGATCGACGAGGCGGTGATCGTGTGCGACCGGGATCTTGTTGTGGAGTCAATGAACAGGGTTGCGTCGGCGGCTTGCCGTCTGTCGAGTTCGCAATGCATCGGCCGCAATCTCTACGAAACCCTCCCGCAGCTGCGTGGCACACTGTTCGATGTGCATCTGATGCGAACCGTGGAGGCGAACGAATCGACGTCGGCAGATATTCCCTCGCCGCTGCGCGAAGGCGGCTGGTTGCGTCTGCAGTCTTTCCCGCTGCACGAGCGCAACGTCCTGCTGTTCAGGGACATTACCGAAGAGGTCGAGCGCCACCGGCTCGCCGACGTCAAGGCGGCTTTGATCGAGGCGATGGCGGTCCACAACGCGATCGGATATATCCGCGTCACGATGAGCGCTCAGATCGAGCGTGTGGACGAGCCGTTTTGCAAACTTCTCGGCGTTCGCGAAGACCGATTGCGCGGTGCCAACCTGGTAGAACTCGTGAGCCGCGACAAGCGCGTTGAATTCAAATCCGCGCTCCAGGAAGCGATGAGCGGCGAGGGGCCGCGCAGGCTCGTTTCGAGCTTCATTTCGAATGGTGGCGAAACCGACGACGTTGTGGCGGCCATCGTTCAGTTGCGCGGCGCCTACGGTGCCGAAGGCGCTGTCATCCTTCTCACCCCGGCCGACATCTCGTCGCCATGGGGTGCCAAGGGAGAATATCTCGCAAAGGGAGAGTGATCCCGCGCTACTTCCTGACGCGCCAATCGCGCGCGTAGGTCGATTCCTCGTGATACTTGCGTTTGCGCGCCGCCGCTTCCTCCGCCAGTTCGGCCTCGTTGGCGGGGCGGCTGGCGTAATCCTTAAGCAAGGCATCCCGGGGAATAGGGAGGATCTGCGCGATCGGCGTTCCGGCGGGCAACAGATGCTGGCCCACCGGCCCGGTCCACAGGAAGGGCAGGTTTATGGTCGTGTCGAAGCGATCGCAGTCGACGACCCCTGAAAAGCAGCTGAAGGGCAGGTCGGGACGGTTGAAGGGCTGGGTCAGCAGCACCGAATAGCCCGCCGGGACCTTGATCCGCCACGGATTGATGAACTTGAGCGGCATTGCCGCCTCGAACGGAGGCTCGGGCGCGCCGATCTGGGCGGGATGATGCTGCTCCAGCGGAGCGAAGGGCACATCCTGCGGCCAGCCCATCGCGATGTTGACGCGGGTCTCGGGCACCTGCAGCATCACGTCGAAGGGCAGCGGGATGACGAAGCCGAGCGAAAATGCGTCGGTCACAGGCAGGCACGCTTTCACCGTCAGCCCGGGCAGACCGTGCGCGTCGGGCACGCCCATGTCGCGCTCCAGACGCTTGAACCATTCGGGGGCGAAGCGGATTGCCCGCTCGGGTGTGGGAATGCGGCCGGCAAGCTCGGGCGCGCAGACGAATTCGATCCGCGGGGTGGGCTGCGATGCGCCGGGCGGCGTGCCGTCGAAATCGAAGCTGATCCTGGTATCGGCCACGCTTCCCCCTCGCGCCTCGCCTGTCGTGGTGCCGGTTGCAGGAATCGAACCCGCGACCTTCGGTTTACAAAACCGCTGCTCTACCAGCTGAGCTAAACCGGCCTGCCAGACGCAACGCGCCTTGCGCGAAAACGGGCCGCGCGTCCAGCCCCGGATGTTGCCCGGCATTGAACAAGGCGAATGGGGCGCGGACCCTGGTTTCCTTTGTCGAATTGGCGGTTTTGTGGTACGTCAGGCCAGGTAAGCAAGGAAGCGAAATTGGACCAGAATCTCCGCACACAACTGCAATATGACGCCCAGAAGAAATCGGTCGCGGCGGCCTATATCCTGTGGCTGTTTCTCGGCACCTTCGGCGCGCATCGGTTCTACCTGGGGCGTGTGACGAGCGGGGCGATCCAGCTTTCGCTGCTGATGCTCGGCTGGATTCCGTTCTTCCTCGGCTGGTTCGTGCTGGGCGTATGGTGGCTGGTCGATGCTTTCCTGATCCCCGGCCAGACCGAACAGCGCAATCTGCAAACGCTCGAACGGTTGAGCGGCTCGGCCACGCTACCTGCGGTCCCGGCCTAGCGCTCAGCGCGCGCCGAAGGTCCACCCTTCGGTGCGCGCGATCTGTTTGGTCATTCCGCGCGGAGACCAGCGCGCCGCGTCCTCGCCCACCTCGCGCAACCATGCGGCTGCGAGAAGCGCGTCGGACGAATGGTCGTCGACCGCGCCTGCCAGACCGGTGCCCGGCGATCCGATCGCAGCGAGTGCCGTGTCGAGTTCTTCGTATGACCTGATCTTGCTGCGCCCGCTCGATCGCTGCGCTTCGAGCGCGGCGAGCGAGGTGTAGATTTCGACCAGAACCGATCCTTCGCGCGGCAGTGGGTCGATCGGCCATACGGGCAGCGCGCCACCCAGACGATGCAGCAGGCGCATCCCGGTGAGGCTCGACTTGCCGACCTGCGCCGCACCGACGAGGTTGAAATTGCTGTACGGCTTGCACCCCATCGCCGCCTGCGCGTGCTCGGTGACGCGAAAGCGCCCGCGCCCGTGTTCGGCACCGTCATCGCGAAACCGGTCCCCCTCGCGCGCGCCATGGCGGCGGAAATAGCGGCTCAGCTGTGGATGATCGACGAAGCTGGTGGCCTCCAGGTGCGGATCGTCGGCGCAGATGTCTTCGATCAGCGCCCATAGCGCCCGCGCATGAGGGGGCGTGTCCTCCCAGCCGGGGAAGAATGCACCGCAATCTGCGAAGGGGAGCGATATGCCAAGGTCCATGCCGACCAGCGTGTTTGTCGGCAGGTCGTCGCGCAGTAAGGTTAGGACGTCCTCGCGGCTCCACGGCTTGTCGCGCTGGAGGAGGCGAGGGGGGCCGCCGTCCAGATCGGACAGCGCCAGCGCAATGCCCTTTTGCCGCTCGCCGCGCGCGCCCGACCAGTCAATCGCGAGGAAGTGGGAGAAGCGGTTCAAGACCGCCCTTTGCGCCGCGCGTTCCAGAACTCCATCCGCTCGGCCAGGCGTTTCTCGTACCCGCGCCCGGTGGGCTCGTAAAACCTCTGCGGCTCCATCTCGTCGGGCCAGTAATTGTCGCCCGAGAAGGCATCCTCGCTCGCGTGGTCGTAGGAGTAACCCTCGCCATACCCGATATTCTTCATCAGCTTGGTCGGCGCGTTGAGGATGTTCTTGGGCGGGGTGAGGCTGCCCGTTTCCTTCGCGCTGCGCCACGCGGCCTTTTGCGCGGCATAGGCGGCATTCGATTTGGGCGCGGTCGCGAGGTAGAGGCACGCCTGCACCAGCGCCAGCTCCCCCTCCGGCGACCCAAGAAACTCGTAGGCATCGCGCGCGGCGATGCACTGCGTCAGCGCCGCCGGATCGGCGAGGCCGATATCCTCTACTGCCATGCGCACCAGCCGCCGCGCGAGGTAGCGCGGCTCCTCGCCCGCGGTCAGCATTCGCGCGAGGTAATAGAGCGCGGCGTCCGGATCGCTGCCGCGCACTGCCTTATGCAGCGCGGAGATCAGGTTGTAGTGCCCGTCGCGGTCCTTGTCGTACACCGCCACCCGCCGTTGCAGGAAGCTGCCCAGCGCTGCCGGGTCGAGCGGCTCGGTCAGCCCGGCATTGTACAGCGTTTCCGCCTGGTTGAGCAGGAAGCGGCCATCCCCGTCGGCCGAGGCGATCAGAGCAGCGCGCGCATCTTCGGTGAGGGGGAGGGGGCGCTCCAGTTCCTCGGCGCGGGTCAGCAGCTCGCCCAGTGCCTCGTGCCCAAGCCGTTCGAGGATCAGCACCTGCGCGCGGCTGAGCAATGCGGCGTTGAGGGCGAAGCTCGGGTTCTCGGTCGTCGCGCCCACCAGCGTCACCGTGCCGCGTTCGACGAAGGGCAGGAAACCGTCCTGCTGCGCGCGGTTGAAGCGATGGATCTCGTCCACGAACAGCAGCGTCTTCTGACCGGCCTTTGCGGCAGTCTCCGCCTCGGCGAACGCTTTCTTGAGGTCCGCGACCCCGCTGAACACCGCGCTGACCGCGGCAAATCGCATGCCCACCGCGTCGGCCAGCAGGCGCGCGATCGTGGTCTTGCCGGTGCCCGGCGGCCCCCACAGGATCATGCTGGAAAGCTTGCCCGCAGCGACCATACGCCCGATCGAGCCTTCCGGTCCAGTCAGGTGTTCCTGCCCGACGACCTCGCCGAGATTGCGGGGGCGGAGCCGGTCGGCCAGCGGCGCATCTTCGCGCGGCTCGGCGGGGGCAGAGGAGGAGGGCGGGGGCGCCTCGTTTTCGAACAGATCGGCCATTGGTCGGCTGACATAGGCGCTTGATCGGGAAATTGCAGCGGGCTCTTGCAGCGACCTATCTAAGATATATCTTAGATAGGTCGTTAAAGGAGCAAGACGCATGGATAATCACCCGGAGCATGATGGCCAGGGCCGTGAGGGCGAGGAGCCTATCGAGGGCGGCATTCCCGAGCACGCCGAAGATGGGGCGTTCGACGAGCAACCCGAAGCCGAGTTCGACGAAGGCGATAGCCCGCGCGACAACCGGCGTTCCGATGCCTTCGGGACCGAAGCAATCTTCGGCCCCGGCGGCGTGTTCGGTCCGGAAGGCCCCTTCGGCCGCAATGGCCCGTTCGGCCCTGATGGTCCTTTCGGCAATAACGGTCCCTTCGGCGGCGCAGGCATGGGTATGGGCAAGGGCCGCGGCCGCTGGAAGATGGGCGGCGTATACGATGCGGGCCAGCATCATCGGCACGGCCACCAGCACCGCCGTCGCAAGCGGATGTTCGGCCCCGGCGAACTGCGGCTCGTGCTGCTGTCGCTGATCGCCGAGACCCCGCGCCACGGATATGAGCTGATCAAGGAGATCGAGGATCTGACCGGCGGCGAATATGCGCCCAGCCCGGGGGTGATCTACCCGACGCTCGCTCTGCTCGAAGACGAAGGCATGATCGCGCCGGTCGAGAGCGACGAAAGCCGCAAGGCGTTTCGCGTGACCGATGCGGGCAAGGCCGAGCTGGAAAGCAGCAGCGCCGAGGTCGCCAGCCTGATGCGCCGTCTCGGCAAGCAGGCGGAGCGCACGAAGCCTGCCGGATCGCCCGATCTGCTCCGCGCGCTCGGCAATCTCGCCACGGTCATCACCAACCGGGCCGCCAACGGCCAGTTCAGCGGCGAGAGCAAGGACAAGGTCGTAGACCTGATCGACGAACTGGCGCGCAAGATCGAGCGCCTCTGAACCTACGCGTATCCGCGGGACTTGTCGCCCCGGCTCCGAGTGTTAGGCTTGGGGCCGGGGTCGCTCGTTTTTTGGGGGAGAGCGAAAATGGATGACAGTCTGGGGCGCCGCACGCCGTGGCACCTGTGGGTGGTGGGGCTGATCTCGCTGGCGTGGAATGCCTTCGGCGCGAACGATTACCTGCAAACGCAGCTGGGCAATCTCGCCTATTTCGAAAGCATGATGGAGGGGATGGACGCCACTCCCGAACAGGCGCTGGCCTATTTCCAGAGTTACCCAGCATGGCTGCATGGCGCATGGGCAATAGGCGTGTGGGGATCGGTGCTGGGATCGCTGCTGCTTTTGCTGCGCAGCCGCTTCGCCGTGCACGCCTTCGCGCTTGCGCTGCTCGGGCTGGCGACGACGACCGTTTACCAGCTGATCGTCGGGCAACCCGACTGGCTGCACACCTCTGTCACCACGATCATCAACATCGTGATCTGGTCGATCGCCACGTTCCTGCTGATCTACTCCATCAGCATGCGCTCAAAAGGCGTGTTACGCTGATCGCTTGGGCGGTTTCGCGTTCGCGAGCCGCAGGTAGGTATCGACCATCGAGGCGTTGATCGCTTCCCACGTGTAGGGCCGGCTGCGTTCGAGCCCAGCTGCGCCGTGGCGCGCGCGCAGATCGGCGTCGGTGCAATAGGGGGCGAGCGCGTCGGCAAAACCGGAAACATCGCCCGGCGTCACCAGCACGCCCGTCTCTCCATCGGCGACCAGGCTGGAGCTGCCGGTCGCGTTCGCCGCGACCACGGGGATCGCGCAGGCCATATGCTCCAGCGTGACGTTGCCGAAGGTCTCGGTGATCGAGGGATTGAAGAACACATCGCTGCTTGCGACCGCGCGGCCAAGATCGGTGCCAGCCTGCAAACCGACGAAGATACCGCCGGGCAGCGCCTTTTCGAACCAGCTGCGCGCCGGGCCGTCGCCGATCACCATCACGCGATGCGGCACCTGCCGCTTGCGCAGTTCGATGATCGTGTCGGCGAAGATATCGAGGCCCTTCTCCATCACCAGCCGGCCGAGGAAGGAGATCACCACCTCGTCGTCACCGATACCCTGGCTGCGCCGCCATTCCATGTCGCGCGCTTCGGGATGGAAAATGCTGCGGTCGATGCCGCGGGTCCAGATGCCGATATCCTCGTGCATCCGCTGCGCTTTCAGGACGTCGACCATGCCTTCGGACGGTGCGACCAGCGCATCTGCCTTGCGGTACATCGCGCGTAGCCATGCCTCCACGGCAGGCTCCAGGAAGCCGAGCTTGTAATAGCGCGGATAGGTCTCGAACCGGGTGTGGACCGAGGCGAGCACCGGCACGCCGTTCTTGCGCGCCCAGTCGACCGCCTGCCTGCTGGCGCGGTCGGGGCTGGCGACGTGGACCAGGTTGGGGCGGAATTCCTCGAACTTCGCCTTCGCCTCGCCAAACAGGCCCAGCGGTATGCGGTATTCGGAGCGTCCGGGAATCGCGACCGAAGGCAGCGAGATGACCTCGCCCACCGCTTCGACCTGCGGGTTCTTCACGGTCGGCGCAAAGATGCGCACCGCGCCACCAGAATCGAGCACATGGCCGACGAGCCGGTTGAGGGCCTGCGTGGGCCCGTCGCGGACCATGTCGTAATTGCCGCTGACCAGCGCGACGCGAAGATCGGTAACGTCCATGACGCCCGGCCTTAGGGGCAGCGGCGCCGAATGGCGAGAGGGAGGCGAGACCGCAGCCTAACCAATCAGCCTCCCGCCCTGTCGATATAACCACGTTTCGCATTGACTCCTCGCGGCGCAACTTTATTGCCGCCGACGGGCCACGCGGTCCCAACGCCGCGCGAGCTCTCTGCAAGGAGAGAATACATGACTGACAAACCCACGCTCCGTCCGGAGCGTCCTTTCTTTTCGTCCGGTCCGACCGCCAAGTTCCCCGGCTGGTCGCTCGACAAACTCAAAACCGAATCGCTGGGCCGCTCGCACCGTTCCTCGGTCGGCAAGGCGCGTCTGAAATACGCGATCGACCTCAGCCGCGAACTGCTGGGCGTGCCCGACGACTATCTCGTCGGCATTATGCCCGGTTCGGATACGGGCGCGCTCGAATGCGCGATGTGGACGATGCTGGGCGCAGGCCCCGCAACCGTCGCGGCGTGGGAAAGCTTCGGCAATGTCTGGATTCAGGATGCGGTAAAGCAGCTCAAGCTGCCTGACTTGCAGGTCCTCGACGCGCCTTACGGCGAGATTCCCGACCTGAACTCGATCCCGCAGGAAAACGACGTCGTCTTCACCTGGAACGGGACCACGTCTGGCGCGCGCATTCCCAATACCGACTGGCTTGAACCTGGCCGGAAGGGCATCACCATCAACGACGCGACCAGCGCCGTCTTCGCGCAGGAGATGGATTGGGCGAAGCTCGATGCGACGACCTACAGCTGGCAGAAGGTGATGGGCTCCGAAGCGCAGCACGGGATGCTGATCCTCAGCCCCAAGGCGGTCGAGCGGATCGAAAGCTACGATCCCGAATGGCCGCTGCCCAAGCTGTTCCGCCTGAAAAAGGGCGGCAAGATCAACACCGCGATCTTCGAAGGCGCGACGATCAACACGCCTTCGATGCTGGCGACCGAGGATTACATCGCCGCGCTCGAATGGGGCAAGTCGATCGGCGGGTTGCCTGCGCTGATCGAACGCGCCAACGCCAACGCCAAGGTGCTGACCGACTGGATCGAGGCGACGCCTTACGTGCGCAACATGGTCGACGATCCGGCCAAGCGGACCAACACCGGCGTGTGCTTCGTCTTCCAGGGCGAGTGGTTCGATAGTCTCTCGGCAGACGAGCAGTCAGCGGTTCCCGGCAAGATCTACAAGATGCTGGAGGCCGAAGGCGTCGGCTACGACTTCAACGGCTACCGCGACGCGCCGCCGAGCTTGCGCATCTGGTGCGGCGGCACGGTCGAAGCCGAGGATATCGCGCGCCTGCTGCCGTGGATCGAGTGGGCCTTCGCCGAGCTGCAGAAGTAGCGCCCCTTATTCATCCCCGTTCGTGCTGAGCCTGTCGAAGCACTGCTTTTTGCTAAAGACCTGACGCACACGTGAAGTGCAGCCCTTCGACAAGCTCAGGGCGAACGGTCTTTCGTGGTTGGAGTATTCCCATGACCAAACCCAAAGTCCTGATTTCCGACAAGATGAGCCCCGATGCCGCCAAGATTTTCGCCGAGCGCGGCTGCGAAGTGCACGAGAAGACCGGCCTTTCGCCCGATGAGCTGAAGGCGATTATCGGCGAATATGAAGGCCTTGCGATCCGTTCTTCGACCAAGGTCACGCCCGAGATCCTGGAGGCCGCGACCAATCTGAAGGTCATCGGCCGCGCAGGGATCGGGGTCGACAATGTCGACATCCCCGCCGCCAGCGAGCGCGGCGTCGTGGTGATGAACACGCCTTTCGGCAACTCGATCACCACCGCCGAGCACGCGATCGCCATGCTGCTCGCTCTCGCCCGCCAGATTCCGCAGGCGAACGCGCGCACGCAGAATGGCGAATGGCCCAAGAGCGATTTCATGGGTATCGAGCTGACCGGCAAGACGCTGGGCCTGATCGGTGCGGGCAATATCGGCAGCATCGTCGCATCGCGCGCTCAGGGCCTGCGGATGAAGGTGATCGCCTACGATCCTTTCCTGACCGAAGAGCGTAGCGTCGATATCGGCGTCGAGAAGGTCGAGCTGGACGATCTGCTGCGCCGTGCCGACTGCATCACGCTGCACACCCCGCTGACCGACGAGACGCGCAACATCCTCTCAGGCGAAAACCTCGCCAAGACCAAGAAGGGCGTGCGGATCGTCAACTGCGCGCGCGGCGGGCTGATCGACGAGGCGGCGCTGGCCGACGCGCTCGACAGTGGCCATGTCGCGGGCGCCGCGCTCGACGTGTTCCAGACCGAACCGGCCAAGGAAAGCCCGCTGTTCGGCAAGCCCGGCTTCATCTGCACCCCGCATCTGGGCGCATCGACCCGCGAAGCGCAGGAGAATGTCGCCCTGCAGGTGGCCGAGCAGCTGAGCGATTTCCTGCTCACCGGCGCGGTCACCAACGCGCTCAACATGCCCAGCCTCAGCGCCGAGGAAGCTCCGCGCCTCAAGCCCTACATGCAGCTCGCCGAAAGCCTCGGTTCGCTGGTCGGGCAGCTGGCGCATGGTAGCCTGCCAAAAATCTCCATCGAGCTGGAAGGCGACGCGGCAGAGCTGAACCCTAAGCCAATCACCGCTGCGGTGCTCGCAGGGCTGATGCGCCGCTATTCGCAGAGCGTGAACATGGTCAACGCACCTTTTTTGGCGAAGGATCGCGGCATGGAAGTGCGCGAAATCCGTTCGAGCAAGGAAGGCACTTACCAGACGCTGATCAAGGTGATGGTGGAAACCGACGCCGGTCGCCGCTCGGTCTCGGGCACGCTGTTCGGGCGCGAGGCCCCGCGTCTGGTCGAGATTTTCGGTATCGGGATCGAGGCGGAGCTCGACGGGAACATGCTCTACGTCGTCAACGACGACGCGCCGGGCTTCATCGGACGCATCGGCTCGCTGCTGGGCGACCGGGGCATCAACATCGGCACCTTCAACCTCGGTCGCCGCGAAGCGGGCGGGGAAGCGGTGCTGCTGCTGAGCCTCGACCAGCCGGTCGACGACGCGCTGATCGAAGAAGCCGAGGCGCTGGAAGGCGTGCGGACGGTGACGGCGCTGAGTTTCTAGCTACCTGAAAAAATCCGTTCATGCTGAGCTTGTCGAAGCATTGCCCTTTCTTCTACCGGCGCCCCAGACCAGAAGAACTACGGCCCTTCGACAAGCTCAGGGCGAGCGGAGTTTAGAATAAAGCCATGACCGACGACCTGCTGCCCGAAGGGCTGGCCGACAACCTGCCCGATCAATCCGCCGCCTTGGCGCGCGCGATGCGTGCCGCGCTGGAGGCGATGGACGCGCATGGATACGACCGGGTCAGCCCGCCGCTGATCGAGTTCGAAAAGTCGCTCGGCCACCGGATGGACGGGCTGCAGACGCGGGCGATGTTCCGCTTCGTCGATCCGGCGAGCCTGCGCACGCTCGCGCTGCGCAGCGACATCACCCCGCAGATCGGGCGGATCGCCGCGACCGCGCTGGCCGCCCGCGCGCGGCCGCTGCGCCTATGCTACGCAGGCGAGGTCGCGCGGATTTCCGCCGACCAGCTCGATCCGGTGCGCCAGCGGTTGCAGGTCGGCGCCGAACTGATCGGGTCGGACAGCATCGCTGCCGCGAGCGAGATCGTGCTGACCGCGATTACCGCGCTGGAGAAGGTCGGCATCGGTTCGATCTCGGTCGATTTCACGCTGCCCGATCTCGTCTCCACGCTCGCCGCCGGGCCGTTCCCGCTGTCGGACGAACAGGCAGAGGATGTCCGCCGCGAACTCGATACCAAGGATGCAGGCGGGCTGAAGGCGGTCGGCGGGGAAGCCTTCCTGCCGCTGATCCACGCCGCCGGTCCGTTCCCCGATGCGCTCGACAGGCTGCGCGCGGTCGACGCGGGCGGCGTGCTTCAAAGCCGGATCGAGGGGCTGGAAGCCATCGCAGCGGCGGTCGGCGACCGTGCGCGCATCACGCTCGACCCCACGGAACGCCACGGCTTCGAATACCAGAGCTGGTTCGGCTTCACGCTCTACGCAGGCGAAGCGCGCGGCGCGCTGGGGCGGGGCGGGACGTATCTGATCCGCGGGACCGACGAGCCTGCAACCGGCTTCTCGATCTATCTCGGACAGGCGCTGTCCCTGCTCGACGCGGGCGAACCACGCGACATGCTCTACCTCCCGCTCGGCCACGACACGCAAGCTGCGGCGCAGCTGCGCGAGGACGGCTGGCGCACGCTGGCGGCGCTATCCGCCGACGAGGACCCGCGCGCGCTCGGCTGCACGCACCGGCTGGAAGATGGCGGGGTGGCGGCGCTCTAGTCGCCGCTCAGCACCGCCTCGGTATCGGCCAGCTCGATATTGCTCATCATGCCGAGGTAGCGATCGTAATAGGGCTTGTGCGACACGCCCACGATGGCGAGCGTGCGCGTGTCCGTGCCGATGACCTGGCGGATATTGGCGACCATGCGCAGGTTGCGCGTCTCTCAATAGGCGAGATAGGTCTGGCCCGCATCGCTTGGCGTGCGTGCGCCCGCAGCCGCACCGAAATCGCCTGCCATCGCCAGCGCGAGCGAGGTGGGGGAATTGTACCGCCGATACCATTCGAGGATCGGCATTGAGCCATCCTCCATCGCGGCGTCCCACGCCTCATATTCGGCGATGCGCTGCTTGGTCGGCGCATTGTCCCAGATTTCACTGATCTCCGGGCCGTAGGCTTCCGGGTCCTTGGGATCGCTGCCGCTCATCTGGTCGTCGACCCGATCGACCCGGTCGAGGCCGAGCCGCACCGCCAGCCGCACTGCGATGACGACGTTCTCGTTCAGCCGGGTGTCGTATTTTTCGAGGAATGCGACGAGTTCCGCGGGCAAGTCGTCGCCCGCGGCACGTTCGGCTTCGGGCAGGCGGAGCCATTGGACCAGCGCCGATTCCGGCTCCCCGATAGCGAGAAACAGGCCGACGAGCCGCCGGCGTTCGGCGATGCTCCGCTGGTCGGCTGGCTTGGCGAGCAGGTCCATCACCCCGAATTGCGCATCGCGCGCGCTCACGCCCAGCGCGGCGCGCGCCGGTTCGGGATCGGGGCAATAGCTATTGGCATTGCCCGGATCGAACATGCGCAGGTTGTCGCACTGCACCCCCTCGATCCCCTCGATCGCGATCGCCTCTGGCGCCCATTCCTCCAGCTCGTCGAGTAGCGGATCGAACCGTTCGGTCGGGAAATCGTTGGGCAGTGACGAGAGGTGCGACGTGCCCAGCACCAGCACGGGGGTAAGGTCGCCGCGCTCCTGCGCCATGGCATCGACGATATCGACCAGATCGTCAGGCGGGGGAGCCGATCCGGTCGCCTGCGCAAGAAGGGAAACGGCCAACAATAACGACATGGGCGAGCTCCGTTAGAAGATCGTCCATGTGCGTTAGGTGATTAATACGGTCAAGGGGTGTCGACAGACGTGGCAGCCATTCGGTCGGGCATATTCGGGCCGGACATTCGGGAACGCGGGTCTGCGCGCCCGAGTTGGCGACTCATGCTACCGCTAGATACCATCCATCAATTCGTCAGCGCGATTTCGCGCATTATCGAACTCGCCGGCGTTGCCGTCATCCTGTTCGGGATCATCCTGTCGGCGGTGTCGTTCGTACGGGATGGCAAGATGTGCGATGAAAATGGCGTGCGCGACTGGCGCGGTGCCTACGTTCGCCTGCGGTCCAATCTTGGGCGCGGAATCCTGCTGGGTCTCGAACTGTTGGTCGCGGCGGACATTATCGCCACCATCACCGCGCCGATCACGCCGGAGAGTATCCTGCTGCTAGGCGCGGTGGTGTTGATCAGAACCTTCCTCAGCTTCGCGCTGGAAACCGAGATCGAGGGCGTGTGGCCGTGGCGCCGCGCGACCCTCCAGTCGGAGGCGCGCGGCGAGACGGAGCAGCGTTAGTCGTTGAAGCTGCCCGGTTCGGGGCCCATCCGGCCGTCTTCGCTGTCGAGCGCGTCGATCTTCGCCATCTGGTCGTCGCTCAGTTCGAACGACAGCGCCTTGAAGTTGTCGCGGATGTGATCGGGGTTGGTCGATCGCGGCAGGACGGAAAGCCCATGCTGGATATGCCAGCGGATGATGACCGCGCTGGCCGACTGGCCGGTTTCCTCGGCAATCGCCTTCACCGTGTCGTTGCTCATCCCGTTGCCCTGGCCCAGCGGCGACCAGCTCTGAGTGACGATGCCCATATCATCGTGCACCTTGCGCATTGCGCGCTGCTGGAAACTGGGGTGCAGTTCGATCTGGTTGAGGGCAGGGGTCACGCCGGTCTCGTCGACGATCCGCTTCAGGTCTTCCTCGCGGAAGTTGGACACGCCGATCGACTTGGCCTTGCCGGAATCGCGCAGCTCGATCAGCGCTTTCCATGTATCGACGAACAGGCCCCGTTCAGGCTGTGGCCAGTGGATCAGCAGCATGTCGACATGGTCGCGGCCCAGCCGTTCGAGGCATTTGTCCGCGGCTTTCAAGGTGCGGTCGTAGCCCTGGCTCTCGTTCCAGATCTTGGTCTGGAGGAAGATGTCGGCCCAGTCGCCGATGCCTTCGCCGACGCCTTTCTCGTTCTTGTAGATCGCGGCGGTATCGACCAGCCAGTATCCGGTTTCGAGCGCGGTGCGGACCGCCTTGGGCGCGTCTTCTTCCTCGATCTGCCAGGTTCCGAAGCCCAGCTGCGGAATCCGGCGGCCATCGTTGAGGGTGAGGGTCTGGTGCTCTGTGCTCATGAAATCTCCTTTTGCTTCCCCAACACATGCGCGGGCCAAAATGTCCCGCCCGATGCCGATAAGGCGTTTCCTACCCGCATCGCCCATGCCATAGGCGCGCGCCTGTGCGCGGCCATTTTCGGGCCGCGTGTTTTTCGCCCCTTGGACACTGTGTCAGGTGTGTCAGGCGGGCCTTTGCCATCGCCGATATATGACGGTGCGCGCAAGGATTTGAAGGAGTGTAAGTGTGGCCAATGTAACCGTGATCGGCGCCCAGTGGGGGGACGAGGGCAAGGGCAAGATCGTCGACTGGCTCGCCAGCCGCGCCGATGCCGTGGTTCGTTTTCAGGGTGGCCACAATGCGGGCCATACGCTGGTCGTCGATGGCACGACCTACAAGATTTCTCTGGTGCCCTCGGGCATCGTGACCGGCACGCTCTCGCTGATCGGCAATGGCGTGGTGCTCGACCCGTGGGCGCTCAAATCAGAGATCGAGAAGCTCGAAGGGCAGGGGGTGAAGGTCACGCCCGACAACTTCGCCGTGGCCGATAATTGCCCGCTGATCCTGCCGCTCCATCGCGATCTCGATGGCCTGCGCGAAACCGCAGCGGGGCAGGGCAAGATCGGCACCACCGGGCGCGGGATCGGCCCGGCCTACGAAGACAAGGTCGGCCGCCGCGCGATCCGCGTGTGCGACCTGGCGCATCTCGACGAGATCGAGCCGCAGCTCGATCGCCTGTGCGCGCACCATGACGCGCTGCGCGCGGGCTTTGACGAGCCGCCGATCGACCGCGAAACGCTGATTGCAGACCTGCGCGAGATCGCGCCCTTCGTGCTGCAATTCGCGCAGCCGGTGTGGAAGCGGCTGAAGAAGGTGCGCAAGGCGGGTGCGCGCGTGCTGTTCGAAGGCGCGCAGGGCGTGCTGCTCGATGTCGATCACGGCACCTATCCGTTCGTCACCAGCTCCAACACGGTCAGCGGCACGGCGGCGAGCGGTTCGGGCCTTGGCCCCAATGCGACCGGCTTCGTGCTCGGGATTACCAAGGCCTACACCACGCGCGTGGGCAGCGGGCCTTTCCCGACCGAGCTGACCGATGAGATCGGTCAGGGGCTGGGCGAGCGCGGGCACGAGTTTGGCGTGGTCACCGGGCGCAAGCGGCGCGTCGGCTGGTTCGACGCGGTGCTGGTGCGCCAGACCTGCTCGATCGCGGGCGTGACCGGCATTGCACTGACCAAGATCGACGTGCTCGACGGGATGGACAAGGTGAAGATCTGCACCGGCTATCGCCTCGACGGGAAGATCTACGACTACCTGCCGAGCCACGCGGCCAGCCAGGCACGGTGCGAGCCGATCTACGAAGAGATGGAGGGCTGGGCGGAAAGCACCGCCGGTGCACGCAGCTGGGCCGATCTGCCTGCCAACGCGATCAAGTATATCAGCCGTATCCAGGAACTGATCGAGTGCCCGGTGGCGCTGGTTTCGACCAGCCCGGAGCGTGAGGACACGATCCTGGTGCGCGATCCGTTCGAAGACTAGGCGCGATGCCGAGCGGGGCGGGCAATCCGCTCCATTTTGGATGCGATTGACTTATTCCCCCTTTGTTCTCATGAATGCGTGTAGAACAAAGAGGGAATAGTGATGCTTCACACCGAGTCGCGCGCCGCCGGAAACAAGACCGATCTCAGCTACGCGCCGGTGGCCGATGCGCCCTCTGGCGGGCAGGCATACGCGCCGAGCGATGCGGCGGGCCTGCCGGTCGCGATCTCGCTGTTCGCGGACCGTGGCTACCTGCGTTCGGAAATGCAGGCCGACGCGCAGCTGGCCGGATTTCGCGTGGTCCAGTCCGAACCCGTCGCCGCGTCGGAAGGCGGCACTGCGCGCCCGCTGGGCGATATCGTGCTGGTCGATGCACCCGCCGCCGACGCGCCGACGCTCGCGCTGATCGAGCGACTGGCGGAGCGGGCGGTCCGGTCGGGTGCGCGGCTGATCGTGTCGACCACGATCGGCGCGCTCGAGCCGGTCATGGTCTCGTCCAAGGCCGCCGATCCGGTGCTGCTGGTCGAGCCGGGCCGGGCGGAACGGCTGGTCGCTTTCGGCGAGACGCTGTCGGGGCTGTTCGAGCGACGCGTGCGCGATTTGTCGGGTGAAGACCGGGTGGCGGTGATGCGCCTGGTCGAGCGGGTGACCGTGCTGGCACAGAAGCTCGACGGACTTGTGGGGGAGGAGGACGGCGCAGCGGGCGCGTTCGCTTTTGCCACCGGCGTCGCGAGCCCGGGCCGCAGCTTCATCCACGAAGAGGGCGGCACGATGCGCGGGAAGCCTGCGCGCCTCCCCACGCCGCAACGGGTGCGGGCGACGATCCGCAAGCGGCAGCTGCGCGCGCGGTTTCTGGATGCGGAGCTGTTTGCCGATCCCGCGTGGGACATCCTGCTCGACCTGACGGCTGCGCGGGCCGAGGGGCGTCGTGTGTCGGTCACCTCGCTATGCATCGCCAGCGGCGTGCCGCCGACGACCGCGCTGCGCTGGATCGGTCAGATGACGCGGCAGGGCCTGCTGGTGCGCGAAGAGGACCGGGTCGACCGGCGCCGTGCCTTCGTCGCGCTGAGCGAGACCGCGCTCGACGCGATGGCGCGCTATTTCGAGGCGGTGGGCGACTGCGATTGCGCAGGAATCTAGGTCGTATCGGCGATCAGTCGAGCCAGTCGGGCACCCGCTCGGCATCCATGATCGCGCCCGCGTCGATCCGGTCGGCGACGACTGCGAACTCGCTGCCGCTGACCAGCACTTCGGGCACGAAACCGCGCGAGTTGTAGGAAGAGGCCATGGTCGCGCCGTACGCCCCGGCGGTGCGGAACACCGCCAGATCCCCCGCCACAAGCGCCGGGCAGTCGCGGTCGCGCGCAAAGGTGTCGCCGGTCTCGCAGATCGGGCCGACGATGTTGGCGGTGACCCGCTCGCTCGTCTCTGCCACCGCGTCGAAATCGTGCCACGCGCCATAGAGCGCAGGCCGCGCCAGATCGTTCATCGCCGCGTCGACGATAACGAAAGGCGCGTTCAGCCCTTCCTTCACGCGGATCACGCGGGTCAGCAGGACCCCGGCATTGCCCGCAATCACACGCCCCGGCTCGAACGCCAGCTGCACATCCCATCCGGCAGTTACGCGCGCGACCATCGCGCCATATTCGGCGGGGGTGGGGAAGGTCTCGCCCGCCTTGTACGGCACACCCAGGCCGCCCCCCAGATCGACGCGCGCGATCGTGTGGCCGCTCGCGCGCAACTCGGCCAGCAGCGTGCCGATCCGCTCGAACGCGGCTTCCAGCGGAGCGAGGTCGGCCAGCTGGCTGCCGATATGGATCGCCAGCCCGTCCAGCTGCAATCCGTCGCGCGCGGCCAGATCGGCGAAGATCTGCGGTGCATGGTGAAGCGGCACGCCGAATTTGTTGTCCGCCTTGCCGGTGCTGATCTTCTCGTGCGTGCCCGCGTCGACGTCCGGGTTGATCCGCAGCGCGGCGCGAGCGCGCTCTCCGCGTGCGGCAGCAATCTCCGCCAGCTCGATGCCTTCCTCGCGCGATTCGATGTTGAACTGGGTGATCGCCGTATCGAGCCCCAGCTCCAGCTCGGCGCGGGTCTTGCCTACGCCGGAGAACACGATCTTGTCGGGCGAGATGCCCGCCGCCAGCGCACGGCGCAGCTCGCCGCCCGAGACAACGTCCGCCCCGAACCCCTCGCGCTGCAACACCCGCAGCACGGCGAGGTTCGGATTGGCCTTCACCGCAAAGACGATCAGTGGGTTGTCGAGCGCTGACAGCCCTTCACGAAAGACGCGCGCGTGGCGCTGCAAGGTGGCCTGCGAATAGACGTAGACCGGCGTGCCCACCGCCTCTGCAATGGCAGGCAGGGCGACGTCTTCGGCATGCAGAATGCCGCCGGTGCTGGCGAAATGGTCCATAAATGTATGCGTCGCTTATTCTGGCGGCAGGTCGAACGGGTCGTCTTCGCGCTCCTCGGACTGCGTGCGCAGTTCGGTATCGCGTTCAAGGACGACGATCCCGCCGGGCGTCAGCAGTTCATCGGCGGTCGGGCGTGTCGCGCTGCCATAGGGCGCAGTGGGCAGGCTCTGGCCCGGAGGCGGCGTGAGCCCGGCACGCTGGCCGCAAGCGGCGAGCGCGAGTGGCAGAACGCAGAGGAGGGGAAGCAGGCGGGTGCGCATGGTGTCTCGCATCAGGTGTCCAGGCCCAGCGCCTTGCGCGCGGCCTTCACCTGCCTTCGTACCTGATCGGGCGCGGTTCCGCCATAGCTCTGCCGCGACGCGACCGACCCTTCGAGCGAGAGGTGCGAGAGCGCTTCGGGCGTCACGCGTGCGTCGATCGCCGCAAGGTCGTCTGCGGTTAGTTCGGCGAGGGCGCAGCCCTTCGCATCGGCGCGCGCCACCGCAGCGCCGGTGATGTGGTGCGCCTCGCGGAAGGGGACGCCTGCCTCGCGCACCAGCCAGTCGGCCAGATCGGTCGCGGTGGAGTGCCCGCTGCCCGCGAGCGACAGCATCCTGGCTGTGTCGAAATCGGCGCCCGCGATCATCCCTTCGCACGCGGCGAGCGACAGGGTGAGCAGTCCGTGCGCCTCGAACACCGGCGGTTTGTCGTCCTGCATGTCCTTCGCGTAGGCCAGCGGAAGGCCCTTCATGGTGATCGAAAGCGCGGTCGCCGCACCGATGATCCGCCCTGCGTGGCCGCGCACCAGCTCGGCGGCGTCGGGGTTCTTCTTCTGCGGCATGATCGAGCTGCCGGTCGAAAGGCTGTCGGGCAGGCGCACGAAGCCGAAGGGCTGGCTCGCCCAGATGATGATCTCTTCCGCCAGTCGCGACAGGTGGATGCTGACGAGGCTCGCCGCGTGCAGGTAATCCATCGCGAAATCGCGGTCGGATACGGTGTCGAGGCTGTTGGCGGTGGGCCGCGCGAAGCCGAGCGCCTGCGCAGTCGCTTCGCGGTCGAGATCGAAGCCGGTGCCCGCCAGCGCGGCGGCACCCAGCGGGCATTCGTCGAGCCGTTCCGCCGCCGCTGCAAAGCGCATCCGGTCGCGCCGCAGCATCTCGTAATAGGCCATCAGGTGATGGCCGAGCGTGACCGGCTGCGCGGTCTGCAAATGGGTGAAGCCGGGCATGATGTCGTCCGCGTGCTGCTCGGCCCGCGTGACGAGCGCGGCCTGCACGGCGGCGAGCCCGGTGTCGATCTGCCCGATTGCCTCGCGCACCCACAGCTTGAAATCGGTTGCCACCTGGTCGTTGCGGCTGCGCGCGGTGTGCAGCCTCCCCGCGACCGGACCGATCAGCTGGGTCAGCCGCGATTCCACGGTCATGTGGATGTCTTCGAGGTCCCAGTCTTCGGGCACACCTTCGCGCTCGTACTCGGCGGCGATGGCCTGCAAGCCCTCATCGATGGCCTTCGCATCCTCGGCCGTCAGGATACCCTGCGCGGCCAGCATCGCGGCATGCGCGCGCGATCCGGCGATGTCCTGCCGCCAGAGTGCCTTGTCGAACGGGATCGAGGCGTTGATTTCGCGCATGATCGCGCTAGGCCCGTCTGCGAAGCGGCCGCCCCACATGGCGTTGCTGCCCTGCGCCGTGGAGTTGTCCGTGTTCCGATCAGCCATTTTGCCCGCGCTCGCCCTCGCTGTGATGTTGAGCGGGTGCGATAGGAGTGGGGACGAGTCCCCGCAAGAGACCAAGGCAGAGGCAAGCGAGGCTGCGAAGCCGGGAGAGATCGACCGGAGCCACGCGGGCGACCTGATGCCCGCGGCCAACCTGGCCGACCCGGAAGGTACCGTGCTCAACCTGGGCGCGTTGCAGGGGCGCCCGGTGCTGCTGAACCTGTGGGCGACATGGTGCGCGCCGTGTGTGAAGGAAATGCCGCAGCTCGATCAGATGGCGGCGGACTACGGCGAAGAATTGAACGTCGTTACCGTCAGCCAGGACATGGGCGATCCTGCGAAGATTACCGCATTTTTCAAGAAGAACGACATCAACAGCCTGCCGCCATGGATTGATCCGCAGCTCTCTCTCGGCGAGGGAATCGGGGCTTCGACGCTGCCGGTCACAGTGATGTACGATCGCACCGGGCAGGAAGTCTGGCGCGTGACCGGCGAACTGGACTGGTCGAGCGACAAGGCGCGCAATGCGGTTCAGGAAGTCGTCGACATGCTCTGACCGGACCGGTCGCTAGCGAGCGAGCGCTTCGTAGTCGGGCAGGCTGAGGCCCAGCGGGCCGAGCGGATTGCCGACCAGCCCGGCGACGAGGCGTGCCTGAATCGACGGACCCGGCGTCACCCGGCCCAGTGGAGCCAGCAGGAAATCGCGCAGCAGCGCGTGCCACACCTTGTCCGACTGGTAGAGTGGCGTCGCCGCCCAGGTGAGGGCCTGATAGAGCTTCACATGGCGACGGCGCAGCCGCGCCGCGTAAGCGAGCCGCTCGGCCAATTCGCCGTCGGTCTCCAGCCCCCGCGCCAGCGCAAAGGCATCGAGCAGCGCCATGTTCGCGCCCTGGCCCAACTGCGGGCTGGCCGAGTGCCACGCATCGCCGATGTGGATCAGCCGCTCGCCCACCGGCTCCGCCACGCGGCGATGGGCATAGCGTGCAAAGGTGAGCTTTTCGGGCTCCGCAATCTGATCGAGCAGGCCGTCGCAATCGGGCCACAGCGCGCAGACTTGCGCCTTCCACGCCGCGAGTCCTGCGCCGCGCCAGCGGTCGTGTTCCGACGCCTTGAGCGACCAGAAGAAAGATAGCTCCCTGCGCGCACCGTCGACCCGCGTTCCTGTCGGCAGCACCCCCGCCATTTGTGCGGCGTGGGTGTAGCGCTGTTCGAGCAGGCCGGTGTCGAACGGCGCCCCCTCCGGCCAGTCGAGCGTAGCCCACAAAGCGCCGAAAGCCAGCCATTCGCCGCAGGGCGGGGCGAGCGGACTGGATGTGCCGAGGGCATCGACCACCAGATCGAAGCGCGGCGTGGTGCGTCCGTCGTCGCTGGTCAGCGTCCGGCCACCGGCGTGAAGACTACTCGCCGCGACGGGGAAACCCGTTTCGATGGCGATCCCTTCGGCCATCACCGCGCGATACAGGATCGCGAACAGGCTGCCCCGATGGATGCCGATTCCGCAGGCTTCCGGCACGCCGAGGTCGGTATAGCGTGCATCGAGGGCGACATCGCCCTGATGGTTGAGCCCGTGCAGCGCGCGGATCGGAGCGCCGTGCGCGAAAATCTCCGCCGCCAGACCCAGCGCTTCGAGAACGGCGAGCCCGCTCGGCTGGATCATCAGGCCCGAACCGATCGGGCGCGGTTCCTCGAAACGTTCGAACAGGGTGACGCGGTGGCCCTGCCGGTGAAGCAGCAGCGCGGCGGCGAGCCCCGCCGGACCGCATCCGGCAATCGCGATGTCGAACCGGGTCATCGCCACAGCAATGCCGTGTCAGCGTGGGCGCGACAAGCGATGAAAGGGGAAATGGTGGGCGATGACAGGCTCGAACTGCCGACATCTTCGGTGTAAACGAAGCGCTCTACCAACTGAGCTAATCGCCCGATCCAGATCGGAAGGGCCGCTATCTAGCGTGCAAAGTTTCAAAATCAATTGAAAGGATGCACTCAGTCGTTAGGGCGGCGGGCCATGACGCTCCCCCGTATCCTCGTTCTCGCCACCGGAGGCACCATCGCCGGGGAGGCTGGCGACGCCATGCGGCACGATTACCGGCCCGGGCAGGTGGGGATAGAGCACTATCTGAACGAGGCCGCCGGGCTGGGCGTTGCGGCGCAGTTCACCGGACGGCAGATCGCCAATATCGGATCGGAAGATATCGATGCGTCGATCTGGTCGCGCCTGCATACCGAGATCGACAGCGCGATGCGCGACGATTCGGTCGACGCGGTAATCGTCACCCACGGAACCGACACGGCGGAGGAAACCGCCTTCCTGCTCGACCTGACGCTGCCCAGCACCAAGCCGGTGGTGCTGGTCGGCGCGATGCGGCCGACCGACGCGGTCGGCTATGACGGGATGCGCAATTTCGCCAATGCGGTGCGGGTGGCGGGCGACCAGAACGCCGCCGGGCGCGGGGTGCTGGTGGTGATGGGCGACCGGGTCCACTCGGCACGCGACGTGCGCAAGGCGCAGACCCGCGCGACCGAGGCGTTTCGCGGCTTTCCGAGGGAATCGGTCGCCATCGTCACGCCCTCGCGGCTCGACTGGTTCGGCGCGCCGTGGCGGGTGGACGATCATGCCCTGCTGAAATTCCTGCCCCTGCCCGAAGTGCCGATCCTGGCGATTTACGCCGGGATGAGCGCGGCGGAGGCAGCGCGCCAGCTGGCGCACAACCCGCCCGGAATTGCGGTGTCCGGTGTGGGCGAGGGCAATATGCCCGATCCCGTACGGCAGGTGCTGCTGGAGCATGCCCGCCGCGGCGCGCTGGTGGTGCGCGCCAGCCGCACCGACGAAGGGCTGGTCGACCGCCTGCCGAGCGACGACCCCGACGGTTTCGTCGCAGCCCGCGCACTCGGCGTGCCCAAGGCACGGCTGCTCACCGCGCTGCTGATCGCCAACGGGATTACCGACCCGGCAGAGGCGCAACGCTACTTCGACGGGCGGTAAGAATAGCCCCCTCCCTTGGGGGAGGGGGTTGGAGGTGGGGGCTCTGCGCCATCGGCGTGGCACACCCCCACCCGGGTCTCCCCTCAAGGGGGAGGGGTGTGAGGTGGATTACCCGTGCGGGGTAACCAGGTACTTTTCGCCCGTGCGCATCTGGCGGTATTGCAGCACCGCGTCCTTCTCCAGCATCCCTTCGAGGGTCACTTCCTTCGTGTATTCGCTCTTGAAGGTGGTGGTCAGGTTGTCGAGCACGCGCTTGCGCATCCGCATCACGGTTTCCATGCCCGCGTTCTGGAGGAACGGGGTCAGCAGCCAGCCCGACAGCGTCCAGCCGAAGCCGTAGGAGGGGCTCAGCACGGTCGCGCCGAGGTCCAGCCGGCCGTAAATGTACATCTTCTTCTGCTGGTTCGAGCCGTAGCGGTTGTAATCGGTCATCTTGGAGACCGCGACCTGCTCCATCGCCTTGAAGCAGTGATCGACCATCTTGCCGCCGCCGATCGGGTCGAAACCGAAGAACGCGTCGGTCTGGTCGATCGCAGTCCGAAGCTGGCTCATGAAATCGTCGTCCGAGGAATTGACGATATGCTCCGCGCCCATCTCTTTCAGGACGTCGACCTGTTCCTGCCGACGCACGATGTTGACCAGCGGCACGCCGTCTTCCTGGCAGATCCGCACCAGCATCTGGCCGAGGTTGGAGGCGGCGGCGGTGTGCAGGATCGCCTTGGCGCCTTCCATCTTCGCGGTCTCGACGAAGCCGAGCGCGGTCATCGGATTGACGAAGGCCGACGCGCCGTCCTTCGACGAAATGTCGCCCAGCGGCAGGCACATGCTCGCATCGGCGATGGCATATTCGGCGTAGGCCGTACCGGGGACGCAGGCGACCCGCTTGCCCATCAGCGCCTTGGCCATATCGCTGTCGCCGGTCGCGATCACTTCGCCCGCACCTTCATTGCCGACCGGCAGGCGCTGGCCGTGGCGGCCCTTGGCACCCGAGTTGAACGGTTCGGGCATCTTGGCGACGATCTTGCCGTCGGAATAGTCGGCGTTCTCGAGGTCTGCCGGGCCGAGCAGCAGGGCAAGGTCGCTCGGGTTGATCGGCGCGGCTTCCATCTTGACCAGCACCTGATTGCCCTTGGGCTCGGGAAATTCGCTCGTCCCGATTTCGACGGTCAGCGTGCCATCGTTTTCGAGCGTGGTGAAAATCTGTTTGCCGGTGGTGGTCATTCCTCGTCCCTTTCGTTGCGATTAGAAACTTATGCCGTCGCGACCTAGGTGGCCCTTGCGCGAGTTACAACTGCCGAACACCCACCCCAAACCCCTCCCTCAAGGGAGGGGCAGCGAGACTTCGAGCGTAGCGAGATAGTCGCAGCGGGGTGGGTTTACGGCGCCTCAGGATAGATCGCTTCGACGAAATAGAGCCCGTGCGACGGTGCGTTGAGGCCCAGTTCCTGCCGGTCCTTCGCTTCCAGAACCTGCGCAATGCGGCTCTCGTTCCAGCGACCCATGCCGACCAGCGCGAGGCAGCCCACCATGCTGCGCACCTGATGATGCAGGAAGCTGCGCGCGGCGACGTGCACGCGGATCTCGTCGCCCACGCGTTCCACATCCAGCCGGTCGAGCGTCTTCACCGGGCTCGCCGCCTGGCAGTGGACCGAGCGGAAGGTGGTGAAGTCGTGATGCCCGACGAGGGCCTGCGCCGCGCGGTGCATCGCTTCAGCATCGCATTCGTGCGATACCAGCCACGCGCGGTCTTTCTCCAGCGTCAGCGGCGCGCGGCGGTTGATGATGCGGTAGAGATACCGGCGGCCGATGCAGCTGAAGCGCGCGTGCCAGTCTTCCGGCACCGCCTCGCATTTCGTCACGGCAATCGGGGCTGGGCGCAGATGCGCGTTGATCGCCTCGCCCATGCGGAACGGGGTCAGCTTGCTCTCGTCATCGAAATGGCTGCGCATGGCCAGCGCATGGACGCCGGTATCGGTGCGGCCTGCGCTGTGCAGCGTCACCTCCTGGCCCGTGACGCCCAGAATCGCTTCCTCGACCGCCTGCTGCACGCTCGGGCCGTCCTTCTGGCGTTGCAGGCCGAAGAAGGGGGTGCCGTCGAATTCGAGCGTCAGGGAGTAGCGGGTCGGGGCCATCCCGCCCTGCTAGGGCAGGCAGCCGCTGAGGCAAGCCGTCAGTTGACCTTGAGACCTTCGGGCAGGGGCCCGCGCACGCATTTTGAGCCCTTTGCGAAAGAGACGCGACGTTCCGCCTCGCCCGGCTTGGTCTCCCATGCCTCCATATCCATCGAAGCGAGGTCCACGCGATAGCGCGAGCCGACGCCCTTGGGGCTGGTGTAGGTCATCGCGATTGCGCCATCCTCGATGCCGAGCGAACATCCATCCTGTCCGGGCGCGCACAGGTCGAAGGCCTGGTTGTTGAAATCGGAATACCGCTTCACCCGTCCGTCGATCAGGATGAAGGATTGCGTGACGGTAACCCCGGAGACGCCATCGTAATCGGGCATCGCGCAGGTGATCAGGCCATCGGGCACATCTGCGGCAGTCGTCTCGCTTTGCGCTGCGCCTCCGCAGGCGGCGAGCCCTGCGCCCGTCGCCACGATCACTGCCAATCCCCGTCTCATGCCGCTTCCCCCGATTGCTGAATGGATTTGGGGGAGTTTCGCGCCGGGGCGGGGAAAGTCAATCGCCCGGCGCAAGCCTAACGGGCATTGTCACGAACGCAGCTGCGCGCCTTTGCCGATGGCGCGCCCGCGCTGGAAATCGGCGCTGTCCATCGCCGGCTTGCCAGCCCGTTGTACGCGGGTGAGCCGCAATGCGCCGCTGGCGCATGCCACGGTCAGCGCGTCGTCCAGCACGGTGCCCGGCGCGCCCGAGCCCTCCGCGATTTCTGCCGCAAGAACCTTAATGCGGTCATCCTCATGCTCGAAGAACGCGCCCGGCCACGGACTGAAAGCACGCACCTGCCGCTCGACCTGAACCGCGTCCTGCGACCAGTCGAGCCGTGCCTCCGCCTTGTCGATCTTGGGCGCGTGGGTCGCTTCCGCATCGTCCTGCGCGACCGGGATATGCTTGGCGAGTTCACGCAAGGTGCCGACCATCAGCTGCGCGCCCTTCTCGGCCAGTTCGTCGGTCAGCTCGCCTGCGGTCTTGCGGTCGATCGGGGTGCGGATGGTTGCCAGCATCGGCCCGGTGTCGAGCCCGGCCTGCATCTGCATGATGGTGACCCCGGTGCCGGTGTCGCCTGCGAGGATTGCGCGCTGGATCGGAGCGGCGCCGCGCCAGCGGGGCAGGATGCTCGCATGGACGTTGAGGCAGCCATGTGCCGGCGCGTCGAGCACGGCCTGCGGCAGGATCAGACCATAGGCGGCGACCACGCCGACATCGGCATTCAGCGCGGCGAAGGCATCCTTCTCCTCCTGCGGTTTGAGCGAGGCGGGGTGGCGCACCTCGATCCCCAGCCGCTCGGCCGCCTGATGCACCGGCGTCGGCTGGAGCTTCTTGCCACGGCCCGACCGCCGCGGCGGCTGGGTGTAGACACACACCACCTCATGCGCGGCGTGAACCAGCGCTTCGAGCGTCGGCACCGCGAAATCGGGCGTTCCCATAAAGACGATGCGCATTTCTCTTCCTTCTCCCCTCCCCGTGGGGAGGGGCTGGGGGTGGGGGTTCGACTTTGCCGGTTGGCGCCGTACATCCCCACCCGACTTCCCCCCATCCGCTCGGAGATGGGGGGAGGAGTTTTTGGTTCTCAGGTCTGCCTTCCGCCCCTATCTCTGTGCCCATGGCATCGCAAGAAATCGAAGCATTGAGTTCCGCGCTCGCCCGGCTTCCCGGGCTCGGCCCGCGCTCGGCGCGGCGCGCGGTGCTGCATCTGGTCAAGAAGCGCGAAACCGCGCTGCCCGCGCTGCTCGACGCGCTGCTCAGCGTTCAGGATACGCTGGTCGAGTGCCGCATTTGCGGCAATGTCGACACGCGCGACCCCTGCGGCATCTGCGCCGACCCGAAACGCGATGCGAGGTCGATCTGCGTGGTCGAGGATGTGGCGGACCTGTGGGCGCTCGACCGGGCCAAGCTGTTTTCGGGCACCTACCACGTGCTCGGCGGGCGATTGTCCGCACTCGACGGTGTGCGCCCCGAAGACCTCGCCATTCCCAGCCTGCTGACGCGGGTCGAAGCAGGGGTGGACGAGGTCGTGCTGGCGATGAACGCCACGCTCGAAGGCCAGACCACTGCGCATTACCTGGCCGAGAGGCTGGAGGATTTCCCCGTCCGCATCACCCAGCTCGCCCACGGCCTGCCGGTGGGCGGAGAACTGGACTATCTGGACGAGGGCACGCTGGCGCAGGCATTGCGCGCAAGACGTCCGCTTCAATAACGCCGCTCAAGGCACGAAGGCCGATGGGCTAACCGCTTGATAGCGGAGCGAACGCCGCTTATCTGAGCCCCATGGCTATCCGCGAAATCCTTGAAGTGCCGGA
Source organism: Citromicrobium bathyomarinum (assembly GCF_038594485.1). Classification (GTDB taxonomy): domain Bacteria; phylum Pseudomonadota; class Alphaproteobacteria; order Sphingomonadales; family Sphingomonadaceae; genus Alteriqipengyuania; species Alteriqipengyuania bathyomarina_A. The sequence continues at coordinate 324,633 of NZ_JBCFZG010000001.1, forward strand.
CCCCCGGCTGAAAACCGTGTCGCAGCCCGTCGCCGCCGACGAGTTCGACGACGATCTGCGCGTGCTGATCGATGACATGTTCGAAACGATGTATGCCGCGCACGGGATCGGCCTCGCCGCGATCCAGGTCGGCGTGCCCAAGCGCATCCTTGTGATCGACCTGCAGCCCGAAGACCCGGACGCAGAACCGATCGAGTGCGACCATGACGGTCACAAGCACACGCATCCCGCCACCAAGAAAGAGCCGCGGGTGTTCATCAACCCCGAAATCCTCGACCCGGCGGACGAGCTTTCGACCTATCAGGAAGGCTGCCTCTCGGTCCCCGATATCTACGCCGACGTCGATCGCCCGGCGACCTGCACGGTCCGCTGGCAGGACCTCGACGGGAACGAGCATACCGAGGCGCTGGAAGGCATGATGGCGACCTGCATCCAGCACGAGATGGACCACCTCGAAGGCATCCTGTTCATCGACCACCTCAGCCGCCTCAAGAAACAGATGGCGCTCAAGAAGCTGAAAAAGCTGCGGTTGGCAGCCTGATATTCGTCATTGCGAGCAAAGCGAAGCAATCCAGTGCGTAGCGCTGCAAAGCTCTGGATTGCCGCGGGGCTTCGCCCCTCGCAATGACGTGATTTTACGGGCTCTTACGCCGCCGCGACCATGCCCTGAAGCGCCTTCACGCAGTCTTCCATGCACTCGCGGCACATCTTTTCGCAGCGCTTGCAGTGCGGGTTGTCGTGCTTCGCGCATTCCTCCGCGCAGACCTTGCAGGCGAGGATGCAGGCCTCGAGCAGTGATTTAATCACCGCGGTGTTGCCATGCGTGCGCCGCGCCGCGACCGTGCTGACCGCCTGACAGATATCCGAACAGTCCGAGCATTTGCGGATGCATTCGGACATGTCGCCTTCTTCCGCATTGCACGCATCGGCGCACGAATTGCAGATCGCCGCGCAATACATCGCGTGCTTGACCGCCTCGCCCAGCTGGTCGTTATAGTCGGCACCCACCTGCGGATGTTCCTTGATCATTTCCTTGATCGACATAGGCTTTTCTCCTTCTCTGGTAAGGGAGCGGAACGGGCGGGGGATAGTTCCCGCGGCGGCTTGGCGCGCGGCGTCGTTCCAGCTATGTTCCGGCCATGGAATACGCGATTCTCGGCATCGTCGCGCTCGTCATCGGGCTTGCTATCGGTTGGTTTATAGGCTCCCGCCCCGCCGCCGAGTGGAGGGCGCGCCATGTGGAGCGCGACGCGGAGGCGAAGGAGCTTTCGGAGAAACTCTCGCGCATGGCGCCCGAGCTCGCCACGATGAGCGAACGGGCGGGGCGCGCCGATGCGCTGGCGGAATCGCTCGATCGCGCACGCGACGAACTGTCGACACTGAAGGCGGAGCGTGCGGGGTTCGAGGAGCAGAAGAAACTGCTCGAGGAAAGCCGCGACCGCCTGCTCAAGGAATTCGAGAACACCGGGGCGAAAGTGCTTGGCGCAGCTCAGGAAAAATTCCTCGAGCGTGCAAACGAGCGGTTCGGGCATTCGGAAAAATCGTCCGAGGAGAAGATTCGCGAACTGCTCGCCCCGGTGGGCGAACGGCTGAAGAAATACGAGGATCAGGTTGCCGCGCTGGAGGAAAAGCGCGGCGATGCCTTTTCGCGCCTGTACCAGCAGATCGCGGACATGCAGCGCGGCCAGGAAGAGGTGCGGCGCGAGGCGCAGCGGCTGGGAAATTCCCTCACCAATGCGCCCAAGGCACGTGGCCGCTGGGGCGAGCGGGCGTTGCAGAACGTGCTCGAACAATGCGGCCTGGCCGAACACACCGATTTCCACCTCGAACATTCGCTGGAGACGGACGAGGGTCGGCTGCGCCCGGATGCGATCGTCAACGTGCCCGGCCAGAAGAAGCTGGTGATCGACGCCAAGGTGTCGCTCAACGCCTATCAGGCGGCGTTCGAGGCGGAGGACGAGGAGGAGCGCAAGCGGCACCTCGACCTGCACGCCAAGTCGATGCGCGGCCATGTCCAGACGCTGGGTTCGAAAAGCTACCAGAGCCAGTTCGACGATGCGCCCGATTATGTGGTGATGTTCGTGCCGGGCGAGCACTTCGTTGCTGCTGCTCTGGAGGCAGATCCCGAGTTGTGGGACTTTGCCTTCCGGAACAAGGTGTTGCTCGCCACACCTACCAATCTGGTTGCGATTGCCCGCACGGTCGCTCAGGTCTGGCGTCAAGACACCATCGCGCGCGAAGCGGTCGAGATCGGCAAGGCCGGGGCGGAGCTGTACGACCGGCTCGCCATTGCCGCCGAGCACATGAAGCGCGTCGGCGGCGGGCTGGAAAGCGCCGTCTCCAACTACAACAAATTCGTCGGCTCGTTCGAACGCAACGTGCTTTCCGCCGGGCGGCGGCTGGCCGACAAGGGCATCGAGATCGGCAAGCGCGAGATCGAGGAAGTTCCGCTGGTCGAAGGCGCGCCGCGCTACACGAACGAGGATGCGGCTGCTATCGAGGATGCACGTGACGTAGCGGAGTAGCTGCGCGACCTGAGAGGAGAATGCGATGCGGTCGTGTGTGTCGGCTTTGTGTGCGGCGCTTGCGCTCGCAGCGTGCAGCCAGGCGGAGGAGCCTGCTTCTCCCGCCTCGGCAACTGCGCCCTCGGATACCGCGTCTGAGCCAGCTTCGGATGCGGCATCCAATGCGCAGACCGCTTCCGGCCCGCTCGCTCCGCGCGACGAATGCGCGTCCGTCGAAGGGCTTGGCGAACTCCAGACCGCGCTGAAGAAAGCCGTCGCCGCGCGCGATGCCGACGCGCTGATGGCGCTCGTCGACAGGAATGTTCAGCTCGATTACGGCGGCGGCTCGGGGCAGGCCGAACTGCGCAAGCGGCTCACCGATCCCGAGTACCTGCTGTGGGACGAGATCGGGCAGGCGCTGGCGCTGGGCTGCGGCTTCGACAAGTCCGCCGATGGCAACAGCTACGCCACATGGCCGTGGTACTTCTCGAAAGACCTGATCCCGCTCGATCCGTTCGAGGCGATGATCGTCACCGGGACGGATGTGCCGCTGCGCGACGGTGCTTCTGCGACCGCGAAGCAGATCGGCACGGTCTCGTGGGATTACGTCCAGCTCAAGGAATATTCCGAAGACCCGTTCCCGCCGGTCGTCACGCGTGACGGGAAGGCGGGCTTCATGGATGCAAAGGCGCTGCGCAGCCTGGTCGATTACCGCATCATGGCGGACAAGATCGACGGGAAGTGGAAGGTCACCACGATCATCGCGGGCGACTGAATTGCCGCGCGGCGCTGGACCGAAGCGTGCCTATTCCTTCGAGGTCACCCCGGACTTGATCCGGGGTGGTGCTTTTTCAAGCGTTGCGTCGGAAGAAGCGGGATCCCGGGTCGAGCCCGGGATGACGAGGGTGGGGAAGTTGCGCCGTTTTCCTACACCTTCAGCATCGGATAGACAGCGATCGGTCTTTCCAACCGTCGGCTCATTTTTCGCGCCAAAAACGCGTATCTGTCACCCTGTCGCGATCTGTGCGCGACAGAGCCTTGTTTCTATTGAAGAATATCGCCGCCCCAACCGGGTGACACCAGGGTGACACGTGTCACCCTGTCGCCCCGCTATCCTTCGAGGGTTGCGAGCACCTCGTAGGCCAGCACGGCTGCGGCCACCGCCGCATTCAGGCTGTCCGCCCGTCCGCGCATCGGCATGGTCACGCGCAGATCGCATGCCGCCTCGTACGCCGCCGGCAGCCCCTGCGATTCGTTGCCGACCATGACGAAGCACGGGCTCGCGTAGGGCGCGCCGCGATAGGGCACCGCCTCGCGCAAGCTTGCCGCGACCAGCTGGCCCGAACCGGCGCGGAGCCACGGCAGGAAATCATCCCACCGCGCGCGCACCACCGTTTGCGTAAAGATCGCTCCCATGCTGGCGCGGACAGCCTCGACCCCGAAGGGATCGGCGCAATCGTCAATCAGGATCAGCCCGCCGGCACCCACCGCATCGCCGGTGCGCAGCATCGTGCCCAGATTGCCCGGATCGCGCAGCGCCTGCGCGACCAGCCAGATCGGCGCGGTATCGCGCTCGATTGTGCCAAGCGAGGTATCCCACTCGGCAAAGGCGCCCGCCACCGCCTGCGGATTATCCTTGCCGGTGATCTTGGACAGGATGTCGGGCGTGGTCTCGATCACGTCGCCGCCCGCCGCCTCCACCGCGCGCTCCAGCGCGTCGATCAGCGGATGGGGATCGCGCTTGCTGGCCATCACCAGCACTTCCGGCACGCGCCCCGATTCGCGCGCATCGGTCAGCAGGCGGAGTCCTTCGGCAAGGAAGCGCCGTTCGCGCTGGCGGTGCTTCTTGTCCCGCAGCGAGCGCAACGCCTTGATCGTCGGGTTGGAAAAACTGGTGATTTCGCGGCGCGGCATCGGAAATTAGGGGAGCGGGCGGGGCGCCTACTCCTCGCCGAACCCGGTTTCGACCAGCTCGGCGATTTCGGCCAGCGCAGCGGGCGCATCCTCGCCGTCCACGATCAGCATGATCTCGTCGCCGCGCGCCGCGCCCAGCATCATCAGGTCGAGGATCGACCGCCCGTCGACCTCGCGATCGCCCTTGGCAACGCGGATGTCGGTCGCCTCGGGCCAGCGGCTCGCGACTTCGACCAGCTTCGCACTGGCGCGCGCGTGCAGGCCGCGTTCGTTGACGATGGTGATGGTCTTGCGGTTTCCTTCGCTCACTTGTTCGCCCCTTTTATCTCGTCGCTGGGCCGGGCGAGGAATTCGGAGGCGATGGTGATGTAGTTGCGACCGCCATCGCGGGCGGCGCGCACCGCGTCGGCCACGTTCATCTCGGTCCGTGCCCGGGCGAGGCGGATCAGCATCGGCAGGTTGATCCCCGCGATCACTTCGACCTTGCCCTCCTCGAGCAGCGAGATCGCGAGGTTGGACGGTGTGCCGCCGAAAAGGTCGGTCAGGATAATGACACCCTGCCCCTGATCGACCTCGGCGATCTTTTCGCTAATTTCCTCGCGGCGGCCCTGCGCATCGTCCTGCGGACCGATGCAGACCGACTCGATCGCCGCTTGCGGACCGACCACATGCTCCATCGCGGATACGAATTCCCGCGCCAGCTGTCCGTGGGTCACCAGAATGAGACCAATCATGGTGCACGTGTCTATAAGCAAGAACGGCCAGCACAAGGGGGCTTCGTGCGATCAGGCCGTTTGCAGCTCCACCGCGTCGGCCGCGCGGCTCGCCAGATTGCGGTGGGCGGTGGTGGGCTTGAAGCCGTTCTCGCGCAGCGCATGGGCAATTCTTTCGGCGGTATAGACCGATCTGTGGCGCCCGCCGGTACAGCCGAAGGCGATATGCACGTAGCTTTTCCCCTGCGCCTGATAGCGCGGCAGAAGGTCCAGCAGCAGATCGCGAATCCGCACGAAATTTTCTTCGAACCCGTCGGTCCGGCGAAGGAACTGGGTGACCGGTTCGTCCAGTCCGGTGAGTTCGCGCAGATCGCCGTCCCAATGCGGATTGTCGAGAAAGCGCATGTCGAACACCAGATCGGCGAGCGGCGGCATCCCGCGGGCAAACCCGAAGCTGCTGACGGTGATGGACAGTTCGCCCGCTTCCTGCGTTTCGAAATTCTGGCGTACGAACTGTTGCAATTCGTTGGCCGAAAGCTCGCTGGTGTCGATCAGCATGTCCGCCCAGCGGCGCAGGGGTTCGAGCACGTCGCGTTCCGCCCTGATGCCGTCCATCGCGGTGCGTCCACGGGCGAGCGGGTGGCGGCGTCGGGTCTCGTTATAGCGCCGTTCGAGCTCGGTATTGTTGCAGTCGATAAACTGGGTGATCAGCTCCAGATCGTCGCGGTCGGAGAGGCTTTTGGCGATGTCGACGATGGTCGCGGGGGTGAAGCCGCGGGTGCGCGAATCGAACCCGATTGCCAGCGGGGTGCGATCCTGCCCGGCGAGCACTTCGCGCACCAGCGGGCGCAGGAGGCGGATCGGGAAGTTATCGACCGTCTCCCAGCCCAGGTCCTCCAGCACGCGCAGGCTGGTGGTCTTGCCCGCACCGGACATGCCCGTAACCAGCATGATCTTCTGCCGCTCGCTCATCCGTCTGCGTCCCTTGAATTGCAGTTCCTGTGGCTCACGATCGGGAGCATGCAACGGGCCAGAGCGCAAGATCGCACAAGGGCTCAGCCGGCATTGTCGCTGTCGTTCGGCACGGCGGGAAGGGCGAGCATCAGGCACGCACCTTGCCCACCGTCCGGCCTGTCCTGTGCGCGCAGGCTGCCGCCGTGCGCTTCGGCAATCGTCCGCGCAATTGCGAGGCCCAGGCCGCTATGGTTGCCAAAGCTTTCCTGTTCCGGCCGATCGGAATGGAAACGTTCGAACACCTTGTCGCGCGCATGCGGCGCAATGCCAGGCCCCTCGTCCATCACCAGCAGGACCTGCGCGCCCTCTTCCTGCGACAGCGTCAGGCGGATGCTGCCAGCGGCGGGAGAAAACGAAGCGGCATTGTCGAGCAGATTGTCGATCACCCGTTCGAGCCGTTCGGGAACGCCCATGGTCCAGGCGGTGCGGTGAGCATGTTCGAACACCAGTTCGTGCTGCGCGTCGAGCCCGCGATTGCGCCGCCGGTCGATGATATTGCCGACCAGCCCGACCAGTTCGACCGGCTCGAAGGTGGCGCGCGACATTTCCGCATCGATGCGACTGGCATCGGAAATCTCCGTCACCAGCCTGTCGATCCTGCGCACGTCGTGGGTTGCGATGTCGAGCAGTTGCGCGCGCAGGTCAGGGTCTTCGACGTGACCGAGCGACTCCGTGGCACTGCGCAGGCTTGCGAGCGGGTTCTTGATCTCGTGCGCGACGTCGGCGGCAAAGTGTTCGACCGCGTCGATCCGATGGCGCAACGCATCGGTCATGTCCGCGACTGCGCGGGCGAGCATCCCGATCTCGTCGCGCCGTTCGGGGAGGCGGGGCACCTGCACCTCGCGCTCGCGGCCGAGCCTCACGCGCTGTGCGGCCTTGGCCAGGGTCTGCAAGGGGGTGACGATGGTCCGCGCGAGGAACAGCGAGAGCAGGATCGATGCCACCAGGGTCAGCAGCACCCCGGTTCCAAGGGTGGACCGGGCGCGGCGGACAGACTCGGTAATGTCGACCGCATTGCGCGTGGTCAGCAGAGTCAGCCCCTGCAATCCGACCGGCGCTGCCGCAGTGATCACCGGGGTACGGTCCGCCGCCTGGCGCAGCTCTATCTGCGAAATGCCCAGCTCACGGGCGCGTTGCAGTTCGGGCCAGGCGTCCGCTTCGTTCGACTCGGGCTCGATATAGCGCGGCACAGGCTGCGCGCTGACCACCGTGTCCACGATTTGATCGAGGAAGCGCGCGAAACGCAGTTCGAACGGATCGTCGCTGGGATCGTCGAGGGTGAAGGTCGGTTCGCCCAGCTGGAAACTGTCGGCCACCAGCTTGCCCTGGGCATCGAACAGGCGCAGCCGCATGTCCTGTTCCTTGCCGATCTGGAGCAGCAGTGCATCCTGCCGCTGGCGGGTGGCCCCCGCGAGCGCTTCGGCGGTGATCTGCGCTTCGATGCGGGCAAGCTTGTAGCGTTCGTCGAGCAGCTGTGCGCGATAGGAATCGAGGTAAACGATCCCGCCGCCCAGCAGCAGCAGGGGGAGAATGTTGACCGCGAGGATGCGGGCGGTGAGGGAGAGGCGCGAGAAGACGCCGACACGCTCCAGCGGGAGCGCGATGCGCCGCACGCGGCCGGGCTCAGCCATCGCTGAAGCTGTAGCCCGCACCATAGAGGGTCTCGATCGCGCCGAAGCTTGAGTCGACCTGCCGGAACTTGCGACGCATCCGCTTGATATGGCTGTCGACGGTGCGATCGTCGACGAAGACGTCGTCGGGATAGGCCGCATCCATCAGCTGGTTGCGGCTCTTTATCACCCCGGGACGCAGCGCCAGCGCCTCAAGCAGCAGGAATTCGGTGACGGTGAGCGAGACGGGCTTACCCTCCCACGTCACCTGATGGCGGGCTGGGTCCATCGTCAGGCGACCGCGGCTGAAGCTGTCGCGTGCCTGGCTCTGTTCGCCAGCCGTCTCGCCGGTTTCCGACGAGCCGTCGTCGATTCCGCTGCGGCGCAGGATCGCGCGAATGCGCGCCAGAAGAAGGCGCAGCGAAAACGGCTTCGAGATGTAATCGTCCGCGCCCATCTCGAACCCGGCTTCCTCGTCGCGCTCGTCATCCTTGCTGGTGAGGAAGATGACAGGCAGGGCGGAGCGCTCGCGCAATCTGGCGAGCAGTTCCAACCCGTCCATTCGCGGCATCTTGATGTCGAATACGGCAAGGTCGGGCGGATTTTCGGACAGCGCCCGCAGCGCGGTCTCCCCATCGGAATAGACCCGCGTTTCGAATCCTTCCGCCTGCAACGCGATGGAGACCGTGGTGAGGATGTTGCGATCGTCGTCGACCAACGCAATCACACGCCGGTCGTCGCGGCGCAGGGGGGAGACGGGGTCGCTGGTCTGGGTGGTATGATCCATGGTCGGTGCGCTGTTCGAATATCTCGTTCTTGCGAGGTAGCGTGTGCGGGGTGAACTCACAACGCACAGGAATGCGATGGTGCACGGTTTATGCTGTGCACGCCGGTTTGACGGACGGCGCGTGCGCTTCTATGCGGCTGCCACACCGAATCATGCATTCGTATGCAAGTCATGCTCGTTGGCGACGTGCTCGCCCGGCACGACGGATCGAATTTCAGGAGATTGGCCCTCGTGCCCGCACCCTTGCACCACAGCCTTGCCGACCAGGGCATCTCGACCGACGCGACCATCCACGCGAACCTCGACTCGGCCCAGCTGACGAAGGCCGCGCTCGAAAGTGGCGAGGGGCGCAAGGCCAAGCACGGACCGCTGGTGGTGGAAACCGGCAAGCACACCGGGCGCAGCGCGAAGGACAAGTTCATCGTCCGCGATGCCGAGACCGAGAGTACGGTTTGGTGGGACAATAACGCTTCGATGACGCCGGCACATTTCGCCGCGCTGAAAGAAGATTTCTTCGCCGCGCTGGGTGACAAGGACGCGCTCTACGTTGCGGACCTGTTTGGCGGTTCGCAGGCCGAATATCGCGTGAACGTGCGCGTGATCAACGAGCTGGCGTGGCACAACCAGTTCATCCGCACGCTGCTCGTGCGCCCGACCGAGGCGGAACTGGCCGACTTCGTGCCCGAATACACGATCATCGATCTGCCCACCTTCAAGGCCGATCCCGAACGCCACGGCTGCCGCAGCGAAACCGTGATCGCGGTCAATCTTTCGGAAAAGCTGATCCTGATCGGCGGCACGAAATATGCTGGCGAGATGAAGAAGAGCGTGTTCGGCGTGCTCAACTACCTGCTCCCGCCCAAGGGCGTGATGCCGATGCACTGTTCGGCCAATATCGGCCCGGACGGCAAGACCGCGGTGTTCTTCGGCCTGTCGGGTACCGGCAAGACGACGCTGTCGGCCGATGCCAGCCGCACGCTGATCGGCGATGACGAGCATGGCTGGTCCGACGATGCGGTCTTCAATTTCGAAGGCGGCTGCTACGCCAAGATGATCCGCCTCAACCCCGAAGCGGAGCCGGAGATTTTCGCGACCACGCAGATGGAGGGCACCGTCCTCGAAAACGTGGTGATGGACGAGAATGGCGAGATCGACCTCGACGACAACTCGCTCGCCGAGAACACGCGCGGCGCCTATCCGCTCAGCTCGATTCCCAACACCAGCGAGAAGAACCTCGGCCCGGTGCCGAGCAACGTGATCATGCTGACCGCCGACGCCTTCGGCGTGCTGCCTCCGATCGCGCGGCTGACGCCCGATCAGGCGATGTATCACTTCCTGTCGGGCTACACCGCCAAGGTCGCCGGCACCGAAATCGGCGTGACCGAGCCCGAAGCGACCTTCAGCACCTGCTTCGGCGCGCCGTTCATGCCGCGCCACCCGTCGGTCTACGGCAACCTGCTCAAGAAGCGGATCGCCGAGGGCGGCGTGCAGTGCTGGCTGGTCAACACCGGCTGGACCGGCGGCAAGTATGGGACGGGCAACCGGATGCCGATCAAGGCTACCCGTGCGCTGCTCAACGCGGCGCTCGATGGTGACCTGGCAAGTGTCGAATATCGCAAGGATCCCAATTTCGGGTTCGACGTTCCCGTGTCGGTGCCTGCGCTGGAAGCGGCGGGTATCGATCAGTCGATCCTTGACCCGCGCACCACTTGGGCGGATGGCGCGCAGTACGACGCTACGGCGCAGAAGCTGGTGAAGCTCTTCGTCGACAATTTCGAGCCTTTCGCGGCGCATGTCGATCAGGGTGTGCGCGACGCCGCGCCGCAGCCCGAACGACAGGACGCTTAGCCGCGCAACGACTTTCCCGGTTGGAGAGGAGGGGCCCCGCACGGTGAAAGCCGGAGCGGGGCCCTAATTGTTTCGGGTGCTCAGACGCATCGCGCCAGTGGGCCGAGTCTTCGTCCGATATAATCGAAAGTTAGCTTGGGCACGCTTGTCGCGATAGCGTGGTTGAGCCGTTGGTACCCCTCGGGAGATTCGACGGGGGCCGGGCATTCCATCTGGCGAAGGGCACTCCCGCGATGACCCGTTACAGGCTCCGATTCGTTTCCGATGGCATCCGCGAAGAGGAAACCCGCGAGTTCGAGAAGCGCGATGGAGCATTCGTGTTCTGGCTGGCGGAGACGAAGGATGGGCGTGAAATCGACATCAGCGCCGACGCCCGGCCGCTGTGCAGGGTGAAACGGTCGCGCGCCAATAAGGATTTCTGGATCATCAGCAGCCCATCGGACCCTGATCGGCCCTAAATTCGACATCTCTCGGCGTTAGCTGCATCCTTCCAAACCTCTGGCGAAGGAGCGCATGATGAGCCTGTTCGATTCGATTCTGAAGAGCACGGGCGGCGCGCCCGACGACGTGGTCAACCTGGCGGATAAGCTCGGTATCGATCCGGCGATGGCGGAAAAAGCGATCGCGGCGCTCAGCCAGGCGCACCCCAAGCCCGGCGATACGGTGGATCTGGCAGCGGCGAAGACCGGGATCGACAGCGGAATACTCAACCAGATCGTGCAGCAGATCGGCGGCGAGGGGTCGCTTGGCGAATATGCGCGTCAGCTTCAGGAGCACCCGCAGGCGGCGGGTATTCTCAAGATGCTCGATATGGATGGCGACGGCGATGCGATCGACGATATCACGGGTCTGGCGGGCAAGTTCTTCGGCAAGAAATGATCCGCGCGTACGGATGCGCTTCATCCTGGCGACAGCCCCAGGGTATCAGTGGGGGTAGATGTTCACACGACTGACTCTTGCGCTGGCATTGCTCGCCACCCCGGCCGTAGCGCTGGCGCAACAGGCTGCGCCCAGCGAAGTCGCTGCGCCGCTGTCAGAGGCGTCGCCACAGGTTTTCGATGTCCAGCTGGTCGCACGCTATCCGCACGATGCCGATGCGTTCACGCAAGGTCTGCTGTGGCACGACGGCTATCTTTACGAGACCACGGGGCGCGCAGGCCAATCGCAGCTGCGCAAGGTCGACCTTGCCACGGGGGAAGTTCTGGCTGCGACCGACCTGCCGCCCGACCAGTTCGGGGAAGGTCTGGCCTTGTGGGCAGACGACCTGATCGGGCTGACCTGGCTCAATGGGACGATCCACCGCTGGTCTCTCGACACGCTCGAACCGATCCGCAGCGATCCCTTCGGGTACGAGGGTTGGGGTCTGGCGACGATCGGAGACGAGCTGGTCGAATCCGATGGCAGCGCGACGCTGCGCTTTCTCGACCCGCAAACCTATGAGGTGCGGCGCGAGATCGCGGTGACCTACGCCGGCAAGCCGCTGACCCAGATCAACGAGCTGGAGGCGGTGGACGGCCTAATCTACGCGAATATCTGGCACACCGGATTCATCGTCGCGATCGACCCGGCGGACGGGGTGGTACGCCGCGTGATCGACCTGCGCCCCCTCGTTGAAGCGATGCCCGTCGGATCGCACGAGGCGGTGCTGAATGGCATCGCGCACGATCCCGAGACCGGCCGCTGGTTCGTCACCGGCAAACTGTGGCCCAGCCTGTTCGAAGTCCGCTTCATCCCGCGCGAAGAATCGCCGCAGGATACCTCTTCCGAAGAGGCTGGCAGCTAGGCCGCCGCGCCGATAGCTTCGGCCCGGCGCAACTGATCGACGTGCGACCAGATGCGGCTGACCACCACCGACCCTTCGCCAACCCCGCTGGCCACACGCTTGACCGATCCCGCGCGCACATCGCCGACGGCGAAAATGCCAGGCTTCGAGGTCTCGTAGGGCGAGTCGCGGTCAACCTTCTCGCCCGTCAGCACGAAGCCACGCTCGTCCAGTTCGATATGCTCGGCCAGCCAGTCGGTGTTGGGAGCCGCGCCGATCATGATGAACAGCGCGCGGGATTCGACCCGTCGCTGCCCGTCCGGGGTGTCGAGCGTGATGGCGTCGAGATGATCCTCTCCATGCAGCTGCGAGACCGTGGTCTCGTAATGCAGCTGCACCCGGGAATCGGCTTCGAGCCTGCGCGATAGGTAGTCCGACATAGAGGCGGCGAGCGAAGAACCGCGCACGACGACGTGCACGCACTTGGCCGCGCGCGAGAGGTACATTGCAGCCTGCCCGGCGGAGTTGCCTCCGCCGACCACCACCACCTCTGTATTGCGGCAGAAGCGGGCCTCCATCTCGGTCGCGGCGTAGAATACGCCCGCGCCCTCCAGCTCTTCCAGCCGGTCGATGGGAAGACGGCGATATTGCACGCCGGTCGCGACCAGCACCGCGCGGGCGCAGAGCCGCTCCCCATGGTCGAGCGTGGCGCAAAAGGAGCCGTCGGGCATTTCCTCCAGCGCCTCGACCCGGCGCGGCATGGCGAAGCGGGTGCCGAATTTCAGCGCCTGGATCTGCCCGCGATAGATCAGGTCCGCTCCGCTGATGCCGGTGGGGAAGCCCATGTAATTCTCGATCCGGCTGCTGGTCCCGGCCTGCCCGCCGATGGCGGTATCCTCCACCACCAGCGCGCTCATCCCCTCGGCACCGGCATAGACTGCTGCCGCCACGCCGGACGGGCCTGCGCCCACGATCAGCAGGTCGACCGTCTCGTCCTCTCCAATCGCCAGATCGAGGTTGAGCGCCTGCGCGAGGGCACGCGGGCTCGGGTCTTCCAGCGGGCGATCCTTGCCGAGGATCACCGCCGGTTCGTGATCGACCAGGCTGCACAACCGGCTAGCTTCGGTCTCGCTGCTGTCGAGGTCGTAGCTCTGGAAGGGGATGCGGTTGCGGCTGAGGAAACGCTCGCATTGCTGGATGCGCGGATCGCGGTCCGCGCCGATCAGCTTGATGCCGCTGTTGTTCTGCTCGAACTGCCGCCGCCTGCGTGCAGCGAACACGGTGATGATATGGTCGGAGAGTTCGGGCACGCGCGCCATCAGCTCCAGCATGGCATCGCGCGGAGCCTCGATCGTGCGCGTATGCTTCGCGGCGCGCATCCCGAGCATGTTTGTGCCGCCGTTGAGGAAGGCGATCTCGCCCATGAACTGCGTGGGTCCAAGCGTGGAAGGCAGCATTCGCTCCCCGCTATAGGGATCGACCACCTCGATCTCGCCGTCGATCACATAGACGAAGCGGTCCATCGGCGAGCCAAGCTCAGCGACCATTTCGCCAGCCTCGTAGCTGCATTCGCACCCGATATCGCAGATCGCGGCGACATGATCATCCGCCAGCGGAACCCGGCGCATGGTTTCCAGATCGTCTCCAAAGGTCTCCATCGCGCCCGGTCCTTGTCATGCGCCGCTATCCAGCGCTGGATATATAGCGTGTGACGGTCTTTTCCACGACGTCCAGCGGGGAATTGCCGCCGAGGATCACCGCCGTGTTGAAGCCCTTGAAATCATAGGCATCGCCCATTGCGCGCTTGGCGCGTTCGCGCTGGCGGACGATCTGCGAATGGCCGATCTTGTAGCCGCAGGCCTGGCCCGGCCAGCTGCAATAGCGGTCGACCTCGCTCGCGACTTCTTCCGGCTTGCTGCCGTTTCGCTCGACGAAGAACTGGCGGCCCTGTTCGCGCGTCCAGCGCTTGTGATGCAGTCCGGTGTCGACCACCAGTCGGCAGGCGCGAAAGGCGAGGCTTTGCAGGTAGCCGAGGCGGCCGACCTGGAAATCGTCGTAGGCGCCCAGTTCGTCGGCCAGCTGCTCGGCATACAGCGCCCAACCTTCGGAAAAGGCGTTGAAGGCGAGGATGGAGCGGATCAGCGGCAGGCGGTTGGAGAATTCGCCCTCCCACGCATGGCCCGGAATACTCTCGTGATAGGTGAGGTCGGCGAGGTCGTATTTGCGGTGCAGATCGGTGGTGCGCAGGTTGATCCACATGCGTGCAGGGATCGAGCCGTCCTTACTGCCCGCGCCGCCATAGGCACCGGGTGCGCCGGGTTCTTCGGCGAGCGGCAGGCGGCGCACTTCGACATTGGGTTCGACCAATTGGTTGAACGCGCGCGGCATCTGCGCGGTGATCCAGTCGATGCGGCCCTTGATGAACGCCATGATCTCGGCGCGACCGGGATCGCCTTCGGCAAACTTGTAGCGCGGATCGGTGGAGAGCTTTTGCATCCGCTCGCCCACGGAGCCGGAATCATAGCCGATATCGCGCAGGATCGGGTCCATCCGCGAATGGAGGTCTTCCAGTTCCTGCAGACCCTGTTCGTGGATTTCGTCGGGCGAGAGCGTGGTGGTGGTGCTGGCCTTCAGCGCCCAAGCGTACCATTCCGGCCCGCCCGGCTGCGCCCACATGCCCGCGTTGGAGTTCGCGCGCGCACGCTCGGTCTTAAGCTCCGCCAGCTGGCGCTGGAGCGCGGGTACGATCTGCTGCTCGGTCATGCGTCTGGCGGTCGTCATCGCGGAGGCGCGAATCGCCTCGGGCGCTTTTTCGAGCGGATTGACGTAATCGGACGGCGCCGACTCGATGCTCGCTTCCATCGCGGCGATGGCTTTGTCGAGCAGGAAGTCGGGCGGGATCACGCCAAGCGAGCGCGCCTTCTCCAGCCGCTCCAGCTCGCCGTCGAGCGCGGTATCCACGCTTGCCAGCCGGTCGAGATAATAGCCGGCGTCGGCCTCGTCGGCGAGCGGCTGCGAGGAATCGAGGAAGCGCGGCATGTCGAGATAGGTGCCGACGTTCTGGATCACGACGTAGGGCGCATTACGCCAGCTGCCGACAGCGACATCGCCATAGGGCAGGTCGAAGCCCTCGGCCGCCGTGCTAAAGGCGCTGCGCACGACTTCGAAACTGGTCGCCTGGTCATTGCTCAGCCCACTTTCGTCGAGCCCGGTCATCTGGTCGACCACCCAGCGCAACGTGGCGGCGTATTCGCGCTGGCCGGAGATCGACTGGTCTTCCAGCTTGCCACGCAGGTAGGCGAATTCGCCGGTATCAACCCCAAGGCCGGTCGCCCGATCGGGTTCATGCTCGAGCAGGCGGTAGGATACGCTGTCGAGCCATTCGTCCGGATCGGTGCCGATGGGGCGAAGGCGTGGCACGCCACCATTCGCGGCGCAGCCACCCAGCGTGAGGGCGGTGGAGGCGGTAAGCCCGGCGAGGGCCTGTCGGCGGGTAAGGGTCAGGTTTGTCATGGTTGCGGACGATGGAACCGTGCCGCTTCCCCGTCAATCGCTGCGGCGCTAGGGAGCACCAATGCTCGACCTCGTTCTCTCGCTGCTCGTCCTCGCCGCCTTCGCGCTTATCGCGGGCGGGGTCATCCTGTTCCGCCGCGGCCACCGCAAGCAGGCAGGGCTGATGGTGGTCGCCGCACTGGTTGCGCTGTTGAACGTTGCGATCTGGACGATCCCCGATTCCGAGGGCCGCGCGCCGGTCGATGGCGTCGCGACCCCCGAAGGCATGACCGGCGAGGGGTAGCCCCGATCAGTTGGGAATCTGCCAGCGCACCGCGCCGCTGTAGTTGCCCGCAACCGCGCGGCCCTGGTCGTTCTTGGCCGGATCGAACCGCGCCCTGCGGCTGACCAGCTGGCAGGTCGCCTCGTCGAGAGCGGAAACCCCGCTCGACCGTGTGACCGAGCAGTTTTCCACCTTCCCGCTCGCGCCTACGGAAACGCGGTAACCAACGGTTCCATCATAGCCGCGAGAGATCCAGCTCGACCGATAGTCGTTCTGCGTCACCCAGCTGTTCTGGCTGTTCGAGGGACGTGCCGGGACGGGATCGAACGTCGGCGTGGGCACGGGCGGCGGAGGTGGCAGGGACACGGTCGGCAGCGGGCTAGGGTAGGCCTTCGGCACCGGGGGTGCCGGGGGAATGATGATGTCCGTGGTATCGACGGGTGGCGGATTGATCGCCAGGTCCAGCGGAGTCTCGGGCACCATCACTTCGCGCGCCGACGGTTGGGATTTGGTCGGCGGCTGTTCCACCGGGTCGGGCGGCGGCGGGGGCGGATCTAGCTTGAACTGCGTGCCGACGAGCTTCTTCACCTCTGGCGGAACGAAGCTCCCCGTGGCGAGGCCATAGATCAGGATCGCCCCGATCCCGGCGTGGATCGCAGCGACCCCCGCGATCGCGGCGACGCGGTTTTGCGGTGTTTGTGCGTTGGCATAGGCCATGTGCATCTCTCCTGTTTTTGCAGGCGACTTATCGCCACCTTGGTAGAGATGTTACACTATAACCATGAACAGAAGCTAGATGGTATAACGTTTCAAAAGAAGATTGACTTTAGACACACCCGTTCGCCGCGCGAATTGCGCGGGAAACGGGGGATGTCTGAAAGTTGGCGGGCTATCCCGCCCGCGCAATCAGCGGATCGGGCAGGACGGATCGAGGCGGAAGTCGAGGTAGTTGTTCACCGCACCCATCATCTCGTCCTGCTCCTTCTCGAAGAAGTGGTTGGCGCGCGGGATTTCCTCGTGGTGGATGGTGATGTGCTTCTGCGTCCGCAGCTTCTCGACCAGCTTGGTGACCGCCGGCGGGGGCACCACCGTGTCGGCCGCGCCGTGGACGAAGATGCCGCTGGCGGGGCAGGGGGCGAGGAAGCTGAAATCGTACATGCTCGCCGGCGCACCGACCGAGATGAAGCCGCGGATCTCGGGGCGGCGCATCAGCAACTGCATGCCGATCAGCGCGCCGAAGCTGACGCCCGCGACCCAGGTGACCTGCGCTTCTTCATGGATCGACTGGATCCAGTCGAGCGCGCTGGCCGCGTCGGACAATTCGCCGATGCCATTGTCGAAGCTGCCTTGGCTGCGGCCCACGCCGCGGAAATTGAAGCGCAGCGTCGCGAAACCGCGATCGACGAAGGTCTTGTACAGGCTCTGCGTGATCCGCTCGTTCATCGTGCCGCCGCCCTGCGGGTGCGGGTGGAGGATCAGCGCAACCGGCGCGCGCGGGCGCGGCGGGGGGGAGAAACGGCCTTCGAGACGGCCTTCGGGGCCGGGAAAGATGACGGTGGGCATGGGTGCTTTGGGTCCGGAAATAGCGAGGCTGACACACGCGACGGTGGCGCGCATGAAGTGCGCGGCTATATAGGCTTTATGCCGCATTTCGCAATTACTTCGAGCATTCTGGCGAGCATCGCTTGAGCAAGCCGCGCATCTATCTCGACCACGCCGCCACCTCCCCGCTGCGCCCCGAGGCCAAGGCGGCGATTGAGGAAGGCTTCGCGATCTGGGCCAACCCGTCGTCCCCACACGCCGAGGGGCGCAAGGCCAAGCAGGCGCTGGAGGATGCCCGCGCACGGGTGAAGGCCGCGCTGGGGTGGGATGGCGAGGTGATCTTCACCAGCGGCGCGAGTGAGAGTGCGCTTCTTGCGTTCGACAACGCCCACGTTCTCGATGAAGCGGTGAGCGCGGTCGAGCATGATGCTATTTACACGATGGTCTTGAACAGGGGGGCCGAGAGCATTCCCCTAAGATCCGACGGCATGATCGACACAGCTGCTCTCGATCGTCTGTCAAAAGAACCCTCTAGAGCTGCAAGTGGTGAAGTAGAGAATCGGTGCTTGATCGCAGTACAGCATGTGAACTCGGAAACGGGCACTCGGCACGACATCGGCATGGTTGCCGAAGTAGTGCACGGCAATAACGGATTGCTGCTGGTTGATTGTGCGCAGAGCGTGGGCAAGATTGAGATCCCGCAGATTGCCGATATGGTAATCGTTTCGGCTCACAAATTCGGTGGGCCAATCGGCGTCGGCGCATTGCTGGTGCGCGACTACGCTATGCTAAACCCCCCAGGCGGTCACGAGCGTGGCTATCGGCGAGGGACGGAGAATCTTCCTGATATTCTGGGCATGGCGGCAGCGCTTGAGGCAGGAGAATGGACGACCACTCCGGAAGACCGCGCAAAGTTTCGCGAAAGTCTCGACAAAACGGCCCTGCGGATTGGGGAGCAGGTCGACTATATCGTTCCTCTCACCCACCCCACAATGAGCGCCCAGGCCCAGCTGATCCGGCTCGACGCGATGGGCTTCGCGGTGTCGGCGGGCAGCGCGTGTTCTTCGGGGACGCTCAAGAAGAGCCGAGTGCTCGATGCTTTTGGCGTGCCCGACGATGTCGCCGCGCGCACGATCCGCGTCAGCATGGGGTGGAACACCACGCCCGAGGAGTTGGATGCGTTTGCTGAGGCTTGGTCCTCCCTCAAGTGACCCGCTCGTCCTGAGCTTGTCGAAGGACTGCACTTTCTTCTACGCAAGGCGCGAAGGGAACTACGATGCTTCGACAAGCTCAGCATGAGCGGGTTCGATTTACATGATCTACCTCGACTACCAGGCCACGACCCCGCTCGCGCCCGAAGCGCGTGAGGCGATGCTCGCGTGGCTCGGCGGGCCCGAGAGCGGGACCTTCGGCAACCCGCACAGCCCGCACCGCATGGGTCGCGCAGCAGCCGCGGCAGTCGAGTTGGCGCGCGAACAGGTCGCGGCGCTGTTCCCGCCCGGTGGTCAGGTAATCTTCACCGGCAGCGCGACCGAGGCGCTCAATCTGGCGATCCGCTGCAACACACCCGTCCGGGCTGGCGAGCACACCGCCTTCAGC
This sequence comes from Citromicrobium bathyomarinum, assembly GCF_038594485.1. GTDB lineage: Bacteria > Pseudomonadota > Alphaproteobacteria > Sphingomonadales > Sphingomonadaceae > Alteriqipengyuania > Alteriqipengyuania bathyomarina_A. The sequence goes on from NZ_JBCFZG010000001.1 coordinate 343,701, forward strand.
GCGATCGAGCATGCGGCCGTGATCGATACCGTAAAGGCGATCGGCAACTGGACCGAATTGCCGGTCGGCCCGAACGGCGTCATCGCGCCCGATGTCGAGATGCCCAAATACGTCGGGCTGCTCTGCGTCATGCAGGTCAATAACGAGATCGGCACCATCCAGCCGATTGCCGACATGGCACGCCGCGCGAAGGAGACCGGCGCACTCCTGCTGGTCGATGGCGTCCAGGCGGCAGGCAAGATGGCGCTGCCTCAGCAAGCCGACATGATCGCGGTCAGCGCGCACAAGCTGCACGGGCCCAAAGGGATCGGCGCGCTGTGGGTGCGCGACGGGCTGTCTCTCACACCCCATATCGAGGGTGGCGGTCAGGAGCAGGGCCTGCGCTCGGGCACGCTCAGCCCAGCGCTATGCGCAGGGTTCGGCGCAGCGGCAAAGCTGGCGGTCGAGAGGCGGGACGAGGACGCCGGGCATGTCGAGCAGCTGTGGCACATTGCCCGCGACGCCTTCTCAGGCTGGACGCTCAACGGCAGTGCGGAGCATCGCTGGCACGGCAATCTCAACATTCGGAAAGACGGCCTCGATGTCGCGCGCCTCATGAGCGAATGCCGCGAGGTCATGTTTTCCGCCGGGTCGGCTTGCGCCAGCGGGTCGGGCCGGACGAGCCATGTGCTGCGCGCCATCGGGCTCAGTGACGCGCAGGCGAAATCCTCGATCCGCCTCGGCTGGGGGCGCTACACCACGCGCGAGGGTATGCAGCGCGCGTGCAAACTCATCATTCAAGCGGCGGAGAGCCAGGCATGAAGGTCATCTTTCACAAGGCGGACGGGCAGCGGGTCGAGGCCGAGGCGCAGGCGGGCGACGTGCTGCTACGCGTCGGCCAGGCTGCGGGCATGCCGCTGGAGGGCACCTGCGAGGGGCAGATGGCCTGTTCCACCTGCCACGTGCTCGTCGCGAAGGACTGGTTTGCGCATTTGCCCGAGGCGAGCGAGGACGAGGAAGACATGCTCGACCTCGCCTACGGCGTGCGCCCGACCAGCCGCCTGTCGTGCCAGATCACGCTGACCGATGCGCTCGACGGGCTCGAAGTCACCATCCCCGCCGACGCGCACGATATGAGCGGGCGCTAGGTGAATCTCTCCCCTCCCCACGGGGAGGGGCCGGGGGTGGGGGAGCGCGCGGTAGGCGCGCGTCAAAACTATCGGTCTTGCAAGCCCCCACCCAACCCTCCCCCGCACGGGGGAGGGCTATGCCCCCGATCGCCTGGAGCCTATTCCGCGCTGGTATCGTCAGGTGCGCGCCGCCGCAGCCGCTTCACCACCGCCCAGATGCCGAATCCGACCAGCCCGATAGGCAGGAAGATTGTCAGTAGTACGATGAGCGCGCCGATCACCGTGCCCGCGACCGGGCCGATCGAGCCGATCGATTTGCGGATGGGCTCGAAGAAGCCGCCGGGGCCCGCGCCCTCGCTCTGATAGTTCACGGTGATGCGCGAATAGGCGACGCGGCCGCGCATTTCCTGCAGCCAGCTGCGCGCCTGATCGATCTCTTCATTGACCTGCGCCACGCCGCGTTCGGCCTCGACCAGCTCCTGCACGCTGCCCTTGCGGGTGCGCAGCACTTCCATCAGCCGGTCGCGCAGCACTTCGCGGCTGCGCAGGCGCGCTTCGGTGTCGACGATCTGCTTGGAGAGATCCTCGCCCTCGATGGATGAGGAAACCTGGTCGCCCCCGGCCTTCTCAGTCGCCGCAACAAGCTCGCGCCCGAATTCGCGCGCCTTGTCCGCCGCGACGGAGAGTTGCAGCTCGCCATAGCCGTAATCGTTCTCCGCGCCGTTCTGCTGGAGCGAGCGGACCTGGCAGGTGAGCGGGCCAAGCTTGATGCACATGTCGGCGTGGCGTTCCTGCAAGGGCGCGATCTCGTCGCGCGCGACGCGGAAGCCGTAGGAATAGACATAGGCGATCTTTGGCGCGGCGGCGGGGATTGCGGGGAGCGAGCTGGTCTCGTTTCCATCACTTCCGGCCTCGGCAGAGGCGATAGCCGGTGGAGGAGGCGGTGCGGCGTCGGCCATCGGTTCTTCCGCCACGTCTACCGTGGTGACCGCCTCTGCCGTCTCGTAGGAGCTGTTGTCGGAACAGGCAGGCAGCGCGAGGGCGCCGGCGGACACGAGAAGTAGCGAAGAACGCAAAGCCATCAATTCTCTCCCCAATTTCAATGTGGCCATCACATTGCGAACACATTTATGCCTCAATTCCGCCACATCGACAAGCGCGCAGAAAAAAGCCCGGCCGCATTCCTGCGACCGGGCCCCGGTTTTCTAGGCTTTTTAAAAGCTTAGGCGTTTTCGGGCACCTTCTCCATCACGCGGCTGATCAGACGATCCGAGAAGGCGGGAATGTCGTCCGGATTGCGGCTGGTGATGAGGTTGCCATCTTCGGCCACTTCCTGATCGACCACGTTCGCGCCTGCATTCTTCATATCGGTGCGGATCGAGTGGTAGCTGGTCAGCGTCTTGCCTTCGACCAGACCCGCTTCGATCAGCAGCCACGGGGCGTGGCAGATCGCGGCGATCGGCTTGCCCGCAGCGTTGAACTCGCGGACGATGGCGACGGCGCGGTCGTTGACGCGCAGCAGGTCGGGATTGATCTGGCCACCGGGAAGAAGAAGGGCATCGTAGCCTTCGCAATTCGATACTTCGTCGACAGTCTTGTCGACCTTGATCGTCTTGCCCCAGTCGTCCTTGTCCCAGGCCTTGATTTCGCCCGCTTCGAGGCTGACCAGTTCGGTCTCGATGCCGGCATCTTCGAGGTTCTTTTTGGGATCGAAGAGTTCCGACTGCTCGAACCCGTTGGTGGCGAGGATCATAACGCGTTTGGCCATGATGAAGTCCTTTCGTATCAATTGTGCTTTCACGGGCTAAACGGGCGGGGAAAGCTTTGCGTTCCGCGCTTCTGGCCGAGGCGAGCCGGTGGTAGGGCGAGCCGATGGCTTCCAAAGATCAGGGCCCCGCGGAGCCCGATTCCCCCGCTGCAATCGTCGATGCGCCGTTCGAGACCGCGCTGTCCGAGCGGTATCTCGTCTATGCCCTGTCCACGATCACCGCACGTTCGCTGCCCGATCTGCGCGACGGGCTGAAGCCGGTTCACCGCCGCCTGCTTTGGGCGATGCGCCAACTGCGCCTCGGGCCCGACACTGCGTTCAAGAAGTCGGCGCGCGTGGTCGGCGAGGTGCTGGGCAAGTATCACCCGCATGGCGACACCGCGGTATACGACGCGATGGTCCGCCTCGCGCAGCCATTCGCACTGCGATACCCGCTGGTCGAAGGGCAGGGGAACTTCGGCAATATCGACGGCGATAATGCCGCTGCCGCCCGCTACACCGAAGCGCGCCTGACCAGGACCGCGATGGCCCTGATGTCGGGGCTGGACGAGGGCACGGTCGACTTCGTGCCGACCTACAACAACGAGGAAGAAGAGCCGGTCATCTTCCCCGGGCTGTTCCCCAACCTGCTCGCCAACGGGGCCAGCGGGATCGCGGTGGGCATGGCGACCAACATCCCCAGCCACAATGTCGCAGAAGTGATCGACGCGACGCTGGCGCTGATCGAGAACCCGGCAATCGAGCATGCCGAACTGATGCAGCTGGTGCAGGGACCGGACCTCGCCACGGGCGGGCTCATCGTCGACAGCCCGGAAACCATCAGTGCGGCGTACGAAACCGGACGTGGAAGCTTCCGCATCCGCGCGCGATTCCATGCGGCGGAAAGCGAGAACGCGGCCGACCGCGACGCCGGGATCGAGCGGCTGGGCGGCGGCCAGTGGCAGCTGGTCATCAGCGAAATTCCCTATCAGGTGCCCAAGGGCAAGCTGATCGAACAGATCGCGCAGGTCATCGCGGACAAGAAGGTCCCGATCCTGGAGGATGTGCGCGACGAGAGCGACGAGCAGATCCGCATCGTACTTGTCCCGCGCAGCCGCAATGTCGATCCCGAGTTGCTGAAAGAGTCGCTCTATCGCCTGACCGATCTGGAAACGCGCTTCGGCCTCAACATGAACGTGCTCGATGCGACGCGCACACCGATGGTGATGGGCCTGAAGGAGCTGTTGCAGAACTGGATCGCCAGCCAGATCGACATCCTCCAGCGCCGCAGCCGCCACCGGCTGGCGAAGATCGCGGACCGGCTGGAACTGCTCGAAGGCTATATCATCGCCTTCCTCAACCTCGACCGGGTGATCGAGATCATCCGCACCGAGGACGAGCCAAAGCCGGTGATGATGGCCGAATTCGGCCTGACCGACCGGCAGACCGAGGCGATCCTCAACATGCGGCTGCGCAGTTTGCGCAAGCTGGAGGAAATGCAGCTGCGGCAGGAGAAGGACGACCTGCTGAAGGAGCAGGACGAGCTTCAGAAGCTGCTCGATTCTCCGGCTCGCCAGCGCACCCGGTTGAAGCGCGATCTCAATGCCCTGCTCAAGGAATACGGCAAGGACACCGGGCTGGGCGCGCGCCGGACGACGATCCACGAAGCGGCGCCGACGGTCGAATTCAGCATGGACGCGATGATCGAGAAGGAACCTATCACGGTGATCCTGTCGGCGCGCGGCTGGATTCGCGCGGCGAAGGGCCATGTCGACCTGACGCAGGACTGGAAGTTCAAGGAAGGCGACGAACTTGCCTTCGTCTTCCACGCGCAGACCACGGACAAGCTGCTGATCGCGACCAACGACGGGCGCTTCTTCACCATGGGGGCGGACAAGCTGCCCGGCGCGCGCGGTTTCGGCGAACCGGTGCGCACGATGCTCGATATCGACAACGCGGCGCACATCGTCGCCTCATGGGCGCACAAGCCGAACGAGCGACTTTTGCTGGCGAGCACGCTGGGCAAGGGCTTCGTCATCAAAAGCGAAGATCTGCTGGCCGAAACCCGCAAGGGCCGCGCGGTGATGACGCTGAAGGGCGATGCCAAGCTGACTCGCGTCGCGCATATCGGCGAGGGGCACGATCACGTCGCGGTCGTGGGCGACAACCGCAAGCTGGTGGTGTTCAACCTGGAGGAAATGCCGGAGATGCAGCGCGGGCAGGGCGTCCAGCTGCAACGCTACAAGGATGGAGGGATGGCCGACGTCACCACCTTCAAGCTCGACGAAGGTCTCAGCTGGCAGATGGGCGGATCGGGCGAACGCACCCGCACCGAGATGGAGATGTGGCAGTGGAAGGTTGCGCGCGGCGGCGCAGGCCGAATGCCGCCGCAGGGCTTCCCGCGGGATAACAGGTTCTAAGCCACCTTCCTTAACCTGCTCAGCATGAGCGGAAGAGGGGGTGGGGGCCCCACAAAGAAAGGCGGGCCGGACAGCTTGCGCCATCCGACCCGCCCCTTGCGACCCTCGTGAGTGGTGGCCCCGAGGGAAATCGCGTGTTCTTACTGTCCGCCCGAAGCTTCCACTTCGGCATCGACCTCTGCGGTCGCTGCGCCGTTCAGCGCAGCCATCAGGTCTGCCTGCGGGACGAGCACGACCAGCGCACCGGTCTGGTTGGTCGCGAACTGGTCGCGAGCAAGCGTCAGCGGACCGTCGGCGAGAGTCAGGATGGCAGTGTCGCCGTTGACCTCGGTAATGGTGCCGATCTCGACGTTATCTGTGCTCATCACCGTCGCGCCGGTGATCAGCGCTGCGTCGCGCGCGGCAATTGCCTGCGCTTCCTGATCGGCGAAAAGCTGGTCGAGCTGCGCCTTGGTGACGGAGATCACCGGACCGTCAGGGCCTTCGCCCAGCACGTTGGCAGGGATCGAACCGGTGTGCGAACCGGTGTTCACGACCGCAACGCCGTTCTGCAGCGATTCGATCGTGGCGACTTCGGCGCCATCGGCGGTGTAGATCGTCGCGCCGACTTCGGGACCGACCTGGGCATAGGCGGCGGTCGCCAGCGTCAGCGCGGCGGCGGCGGTAAGGGCGGTCTTGAATTTCATCGAACTCTCCTTGTTGATGGCGACCTCTTGCAAGGCCGCAATGGGGGTGTCCCCCAGGAAACGGTCTGTGGCGCCGGATGGTCCCGCAAAAAGGGGACGAATGTGCCGCTCAGGGCACCTTCCGGGGTCGGTCGGTATGTAAATGAGGCAAATGATGTCAACCGCGATGCGGTCAATCATCCTCAGCCGTCCTGATCCGATGCACAATAATTAGAATATTGCGCATGAAGGGAAGCTTAAGAGCCTGTTGGGGTGGATTATTCGTCGCGCGCTGGATTACCCGCGCCGGTATCTGCAGCGGATTGATGAACGCGCGCGGCCGCTCGAGAACAGGCGGTGGAATGAGGCCGGACAGGCGGGCAAAGCCGTCATGTTCGAATGACTCTTGGGCGGCCGCGTCGAACACGGCAGACCGCGCAGGCCCGTCAGCCGCGTCCGGCCAACACGGCGTCGAGCAGTTCGAGGACGCGCGACCTGTCGGGGAAATCCTCCGCGATCCAGCGCGCCTCGACTTCGCGCAGAGCCTTCGAGACTTCGGGGCCTGCGAGCCCGCGCGCAACGATCTCTCCACCCTTTAGCGGCAGGTCGGGCACGTCCCAGCCGCTCAGCGGTCGCGGATCGTGCCCTTCCAGGATCAGGCGACCCACGGCGCATTCGCTCCCCTCGGCATAGGCAAGCGCCTTGGCAGCTTCGCCGTCGTCTGGCTGGCGGCGTGCGAGGCAGCCGAGAAGATCGCGATGCCTGCGCGAAAGGCGCAGCCTCGCGGCGACGTTGTCTGCCACGCCGTCGACTGCGGGGATCAGCGCAGCAAGGCGCGTGATCGCATCGCCCTCGACCTCGAACCGGGCTTCGCTTTGGATAAGGCGTTCGAGCGCCGCGATCTGGCTGGCGCCTGCTTCGGGCAGGATCACAGGTAGCACGCCGCGCGTCCGCATCCGCGCGATGGTCGGCGCGGGATCGGGCAGCGCGAGGATCGCAAGCAGCTCCATCGCCACACGCTCTCGGCTGAGGCCCTTCATCGTCGGGGCGAGTTCGGCGCAGGCATCCTCCGCCGCCTCGTCCAGCGCCGAACCGAAGCGCGCCTGAAAGCGATAGTACCGGAGGATGCGCAGGTGATCCTCGCGAATGCGCTCGTGCGGGTCGCCGATAAAGCGCACGCGGCGCGCGTCGAGATCGTCCAGCCCGCCGAAATAGTCCGATATCCGGAGCGTTTCCGGATGGGCGTAGAGCGCATTGATCGTGAAATCGCGGCGCGCCGCATCCTCGCGCCAGTCGCTCGCAAAAGCGACCGTCGCTCGGCGGCCATCGGTGGAAACGTCGTGGCGCAGCGTCGTCACTTCGACCGGGCCACCATCGAGCAGTGCGGTTATCGTGCCGTGATCGATCCCGGTCGGCACGGTCCTGATCCCCGCCGCCTTGCAGGCTTCGATCACCTCTTCTGGCCGGAGCGGGGTGGCGGCGTCGATATCCTTGACCGGCGCGCCCAGCAGCGTGTCGCGCACCGCGCCGCCGACCCAGCGGACATTGTCTGCCCCCAGCGCCGCGACCAGCGCCGCCAGATCGGCGCGCTGCGTCCATTCGCGTGAAGGTAGTGTCGCGGTCAAACCATTCTCCGCCCGCCCTCAACCTGTCGAAGGGCCGTTATTGCTCGATCCCTCGCGCTAGAAAAAGTGCGGGGTTTCGACAAGCTCTGCCGGGCGCTTCTAAAATGTTTCGGTAATCTCCAACCTGCGCGAAAGGTTGAAGATGATCGCGGCGGTCACGCCCCAGATGCGATAGCCTTCGAAATGCAGCTCGTAATACCGGCGCTCCGCCCCGCGCCACTGCGCGCGGTGCTCGGTGTAGTTGGACCTGTCGAACAGCACCTTCAGCGGAACTTCGAACCAGCTGTCGACCTCGCCCGGATTGGGCACCAGCGGCAGGTCGGGCGGGATCACGCCGAGCACCGGGGTTACGTCGAACCCGGTTCCGGTATGGTAGCGATCGGTCGCACCGATCACCCGCACCAGCGATGGGTCGAGCGCCAGTTCTTCATGCGCCTCGCGCAGAGCAGCCTCCACCGCATCCTCCCCCGGATCGAGCTTGCCGCCGGGAAATGCGACCTGTCCGGGATGGTTGCGCATGCCGCGCGGGCGCTGCGTGAGGATGGCACCGGGTTGTTCGCGGTCGGTGACCGGGATCAGCACCGCGGCGGGGCGCGGATCGCGGTCGGCGAATTCCTTGTCGGTCAGCAGACCGGGCAGTTCGATCCCGTGGCCTTCGTCGAAGATCGCCTGGAGGCGGTCGACCAGTTTGCCAGCAGGTGCGCTCACGGCTTCAGGGCAAACGTCTCGCCCATGCTCGAGACGGTCCAGTCGTCGTCCGCCTGATCCGCGGAGACCGCAAGGGCGTGTTCGGCCAGCTGCTGGTAAGTGCTGCGGTTGAGCCGCGCGTCCAGCCCGCGCCGCACGCCGAGATAGAGCGCAGGCGTTTCCGCATCGCCGCGCGCGACGATGGGGTGGTCGGGGCCCGCAATCACCAGCTCGTCGGTATTGAGGCGGAAGGCGAGGGCAGGCCCCCCGTTTTCCTGCCGCACGACCATGTCGGTGGCGACGAACGCGGCATCCTCGACCTCGATAGAAAGCATTTCGAACGGCGAGATCAGCCAGTGCCGCCCGCTCTCGTCGCGCACCAGCAGGCCGGAGAACGCGCGGACCATGGCCTGCCGGTTGATGGGGCTGCCATCGTGGAACCACGTGCCATCGGCCGCGATCCGCATCCCCGATTCGCCCATCTTGGTGGGCGCCCAGCCTTCCACCGGCGGCAACTTGCGCGCCTCAACCTGCTCGGCGATCTGCGCCAGGGTCAGCGAAGCGAGGTGGGGTGGGGGCTCGTAGGGCATCTCGGATTCCTTGGCAGAAGCGCGAAGGTCGCGCAATCGAGCACGGCTAGCTCCGCCACGGGCCCAGCATTCCGCGCTTGGGCAGCACGGCGGGATTGGCGCAGCGGACCAGCAGGCGGTGCCGTTCGACCGGGCCGGGAGTGTCCCATCCGCCGGTCGGTGCGGCGGTGAAATCCCATTTGTCGTAATATTCGGGGTCGCCGATCAGGACTTGCGGAAGCGCAGGGTTCTCCGCCGTCGCAGGGCCCTCGATGGCGCCCAGCGCGGCCGCCATCAGCGCGCGGCCATAGCCTTCGTTCTGGCGGCTCGGCGCGACCGCCACAGGGCCGACCATCAGCAGCGGATATTGCCGCCCGTCCTCGTCGGTCAGCGAGACCGGCCATAGCTCGATCGTGCCGGCAAGGTAGCCATCATCGTCGAGCGCGGCGAAGCTGAGGCCGGCCAGACGCTCCAGCCCCTCGCGGATGCGATAGGCGGTGCGCGTCGTCCGGTCGTCGCCGAACACCGCGTCGAGCAATTCTTCGTGCATGGCGGCCGGAACCGCGTCGATGGGTACGATCGTGGGCATGGGCTGCGCCGGTTAGGCCGCAGCGCGGTGCGAGTCGATAGCTTTCCCGCTCGCCCTGAGCTTGTCGAAGGGCAGTTTTTCTTTCGCGACCACGGCTCTGAAGAAAAGTGCAGCCCTTCGACAAGCTCAGGGTGAGCGGAGTCTCGGGGGAAACTGGCTGCCTAACTCGCTGGCGTCAGCTTGCGCAGCCTGCCGCCGTCGCCGTCCTCCAGTACCCAGAGCGCGCCATCGGGCCCCTGCACGATTTCGCGCAGCCGCTTGCCGAAATCGTAGCGCGCGGCCTCGGTCGCGGTAGTGCCGTCCATCTTCACGCGGACGATGTTCTCTTCCTTGAGGTTGGCGATCAGTGCGTCGCCCTTCCAGTCGGGGAACAGGTCGCCCGAATAGAACAGGAAGTCGCCGGGCGCGATGACCGGGGTCCAGTAGATCGCGGGCTTGGTGAAGCCGTCGTCCGCGCTGTGATCGGGGATCGGCGTGCCGTCGTAATTGTCGCCGTTCGAGCGGACCGGCCAGCCGTAATTATTGCCTCGCTCAACAAGGTTCAGCTCGTCGCCCCCCGCAGGCCCGTGCTCCAGATCCCACAAGCGCCCGGCGCTATCGAATTGCAGTCCGAGCAGGTTGCGGTGGCCGTAGGACCAGATCTGGTCACTGGGCGAGCCCTTGTTCGCAAACGGATTGCCCGCCGCCGCGCTGCCATCGAGGTTGAGGCGTACCACCGTGCCGAGCGTGTTCGAGGTGTCCTGCGCGGGCTCACCCTTCTGGCGTTCGCCGCTGGAGACGAACATGTACTTCTCGTCGGGGCTGAAGGCGATACGGTGCGAGAAGTGGCCGCGTCCGGTCACCTTGGGCGTCTGGCGCCAGATAACCTCGAGGTTCTCGACCGCGCAGGACGCATCGTCGCACGCCAGCTGGCCGCGCCCGACCACCGCGCCGCGCGTGTTGCCGTCGCCCGCTTCGACCCAGCTGAGATAGATCGTGCGCGTACCGATGGTGGCGGCCGCCTCGCTGTCGAGGAACGCCACATCGCCGAGCCCGCCCTGACCGCCGTAGTCGACTTTCGGTGCACCGCTGACGGTCACCGTTTTTCCGGTCGCGCTGTCGACAGCCTTGATGCTGCCTGCCTTCTCGGTAACCAGCAGCACCTTAGTGCCGGGCACGAAGGCCGCTGCCCAGGGTTCGTCGAAGCTCGCGATATTCTGCACCGCGAACGGCCCGACAGTCTCGTCGGGCGTGGCAGTGGTGGGGGTGGAAGAGGTCGGGTTAGGCGCATTCTCCCCGGACGAGGCGCTGCCGCAGCTTGAGGCGGCGAGGGCGACGCTGATAGACAGGGCGGCAGACATCAGGCGGTTCTTGGTCATGCTGGCAGCTATTCCCTTCGCAAAATTCGTGAACGACTGCCCCCCGGGTGCGCTCGTCGTCGGCGTGGACGAGGCGGGGCGCGGGCCGCTTGCCGGGCCGGTGGTGGCGTCGGCCGTGGCATTGTGCAAGCCGCGCCCGGCGGGGCTCGACGATTCAAAAAAGCTTACCGCGAACAAGCGTTCCACGCTCGACCTGCAGGTCAGGCGCCGCTGCGCGTGGGGCGTCGCGGTGATCGAGCCTGACGAAATCGACCGGCGCAACATTTTCGGCGCGACGATGTACGCGATGACGCTGGCGGTGGCGCGGGTGGCCGAAGCGATGGGGCGAGCACCCGATATCGTGCTGGTCGACGGCAACCTGACCCCGCATGGCCGCTGCGCCGAGTGGCAATGGCCCGCGCGCGCGATCGTGGGCGGCGATGCGAAGGAACCGGCGATTTCCGCCGCCAGCATCGTCGCCAAGGAATGGCGCGACCGGCTGATGATCGCCGCCGCAGCTGAGCATCCGCATTACGGGTGGGAGCGTAACAAGGGTTACGGGACCGCAGAGCATCTCGATGCGTTGAGGCGACACGGGCCATGCGCGCTGCACCGCCGCAGCTTCGCACCGGTCGCCCAGCAGGAGATGTTTGCATGAGCGGTTTCACCTTCCACGATATTCCCGACCAGACCGGGCGCACCGCGCTGGTCACAGGTGCGAATACCGGCATCGGCTTCCACATCGCCGAAATGCTCGCGAAGAACGGCGCCAAGGTGCTGATGGGCTGCCGCAATCGCGACAAAGCGGAAAGCGCGCGGCAGGACCTGCTGAAGCTGGCGCCGGGTGCGAGCATCGAGATCGTCGAGCTGGACCTTGCCGACATGGCATCGGTCCGCGCGGCGGCCGAGAGTATCGACAGCCTCGATGTGCTGATCAACAATGCCGGGATCATGTGGGTGCCGCACGCCATCGGCACGGGCGGGGCGGAGATGCACTTTGCGGTCAACCATCTCGGCCATTTCGCGCTTGCCTCTCTGCTGCTGCCCAAGCTCGCCAAGGGCAAGGACCCGCGCGTCGTCGTCCAGTCGAGCATCGCGCACCGCCCGGCCTCGATCGATTTCGAGAACTTGTCGGGGGAACACGACTACGCGCTCCAGAAATTCTACGGCCAGAGCAAGCTTGCCAACCTGATGTTCGCGCTGGAGCTGGACCGGCGGCTGCGCGCGGCGGGATCGCCCATAGCCAGCATCGCGTGCCACCCCGGCGTCGCCAAGACCGAGCTGACGCGGCAGGTGACCTGGGCGAAGTGGGTGATGCCGGTTGCCGCACCGCTTCTCAACACCGCCAAGCAGGGCGCGCTCCCCGCCTTGCAGGCGGCGACCGATCCGGCGGCGCAGGGCGGCGACTATTATGGCCCCTACGGCTTCATGGAAGCGCGGGGCGCGACCTCGGGCAGGGCGGTCGCCACCGCTACCGCGCGCGACCCGCTGCTCGCCGCGCGACTGTGGGAGATTTCCAAGGACATGACCGGGGTCGATCCCGGGCTCAAACCCGCGACCTGATCGGGGTGCGGCAGGCAGACGTTAGTCGAGCATCCGCCGGGCTTCCTCGGTAATCGTGGTGGCGATTTGATGATAGGCGTCGGCCAGCACGCTGCCCTTGCGCCATACCGCCGCGATCGAGCGGTGCGCCTTCCAGTCGGGAATGTCGAAGCGCCGGACCATATGCTCCCCGCCGCTTTCCGACCGCAGATAGGTTTCGGGGAGGATCGCCAGTCCGAGCCCTGAACCTGCCATTTGCTGCAATCCGTCGAGACTGGTGCCCTCGTAATCGCGCAGCTCGCGCGCCCCGATCTGTTCGCAGATTTCACCCACTTGGCGGGCATAGTGATGCCGCCGGTCGAGCGTCAGCATATCCACCCCTTCGAAATCGGCGATGGAGAGTGCCTCGCGCGTGTGAAACGGATGGTCGGTCGGCCCAACCAGCAGCAGCGGCTCGCGAAACAGCGGTTCGATTGTCAGGCGCGGATCGTCGATCGGCAGCGGGGCGAGCATCATGTCGAGATCGCCGCTCGCAAGCGCCTGCGCCTGATCGTCGGGAATGCCTTCGCGCACATGCAGCCTCAGGTCAGGGTGCGCGCCGTGCAGCCGCATGACGACCTGCGGCATCAGATAGGGGCCGAGCGTGGGCGTCACGCCGAAACGGATCGTGCCCACCAGCAACCCGCCGACGCGCGAGGCGAGCCGCTGGATGTCCGACACTTCGCTCAGGATGCCGCGCGCGCGGCGGGCGATCTCTCGCCCGACCGGCGTCAGCGCGACGGGTTGCCCGCGTTCGACCAGTTCCGCCCCCAGCGTCTTCTCCAGCTTGCGCAGCTGGTGGCTCAGTGTCGGCTGGGTGACGTGCAGGCTTTGCGCGGCGCGACCGAAATGCCGTTCCTGCTGGATCGCGACGAGGTAGCGGAGCTGTTTGAGCGTGAGCGCCATAGATAAAATCTATTGAACCACTGTTTCTGTTTCAATTGGAATCATGATTGCGGCCTTGCGATATCGGTTGGCGTACCGAGTGAAAGGAGACGAACATGCAATCCCACCTCGACAAGCTTCGTCAGGCGCATCGCGACCTCAACCGCGCGATCGACACCACCCGTGCACCCGGTCGCCAGGAAGACGTGAAGCGGCTCAAGAAGATGCGGCTCGCGCTCAAGGATCGCATCGCGGATATCGGCACCCCCCGATCCCCTCGCCGCGTGTGATCCTGCCTCCCGCCGCGCAGGGCGCTCCTCCCCGCGTCCTGCGCGGCGCTTGTTTCCACCGCCGTCGCCTGCCAGACAGGCTTAAAGGACAATAATCCGGGGCCTTTCATGACCACCGAGCCTGTGCCTGCACCCAGACCGCCCGAAATCCTTGCCCGAGCAGCGCGTTCGCTGCGCGACTTCCTGAAGCAGGAAAGCGCGGGCGGGATCGTGCTGATGGCTGCTGCCGCGATTGCGGTGCTGTGGGCGAACAGCCCGCTGTCGCCTGCCTATTTCGGGATGCTCGACACGCAGGTCGCAGCAACCGTGGGTGGGGAGGGCGTCAAGAAATCCGCGCTGCTGTGGATCAACGACGGGCTGATGGCGCTGTTCTTCCTGCTCGTCGGGCTGGAGGTGAAGCGCGAGGTGCTGATCGGGCAGCTTTCCAGCTGGCAGCAATCTTCGCTCCCCATCTTCGCCGCGCTGGGCGGCATGGCCATGCCCGCTGTGGTGTTCGTGGCGATCAACCTCGGCCAGCCGGGCAACCTGCAAGGCTGGGCGATCCCCGCCGCGACCGACATTGCCTTCGCGCTCGGCATTCTCGCGCTGCTCGGCAGCCGGGTGCCCGTGGCACTCAAGGCGCTGCTGCTTGCGGTGGCGGTGATCGACGATATCGGCGCAATCGCGATCATCGCGCTTTTCTATACCCCGGGCGTGGACCTCGGAATGCTCGGCGCGGCTGCGGTCGTGCTCGTCCTGCTGGCGGGCTTCGGCTGGATGCGCGTCGGCTCGTCCATTCCCTACGCCATCCTCGGCGTGGCGCTGTGGTACTTCGTGCTGAAATCGGGCGTCCATGCGACGCTGGCCGGTGTCGCGCTGGCGATGTGCATCCCGATGACCGACCGCAAGGGCGAGCCGAAGCTGGAGCATTGGGAGCATGGCCTGCACCCGTGGGTGGCGTTCATGGTCGTGCCGATCTTCGCGCTCGCCAATGCGGGCGTCTCGTTCGAAGGGATGCAGCCTGCCGCGCTGCTTGCGCCGCTGCCGCTCGGCATTGCGCTGGGCCTGCTCATCGGCAAGCAGCTCGGGATCGTCGGCCTTGCCTGGCTGGCGGTGAAATCGGGAATTGCCCGTCTTCCGCAGGGGGTAGGCTGGATGCAGGTCTGGGGTCTTTCGCTTATTGCGGGTATCGGTTTCACCATGAGCCTGTTCATCGGTAACCTCGCCTTCGCCGATCCTGCCGCGATCAATGCGGTCAAGCTGGGCGTGCTTGCGGGCTCGATCATCTCCGCGCTGCTCGGCGTGACGATACTTCTGAAGGGACGCCGCGCATGAGTGGATCGCTGATCCTCGTCGCCATCGGGCTGGTTGCCCTGGCCGTTGGCGGCGAGCTGCTGGTGCGCGGTGCGGTCGGTATCGCTCTCAAGCTGGGCGTCTCGACGCTGTTCACCGGGCTGGTGATCGTCGGCGCGGCGACCTCGATGCCCGAAATGGTCGCCAGCATTCAGGCGGTATTGGCCGGTTCGCCCGAGATTGCGTGGGGCAATATCGTCGGCTCCAATATTGCCAACTCGCTGCTGATCCTCGGCGGTGCGGCGGTGGTTGCGCCGATCGTGCTGGCGGGCGTCGGGCGCCGAGATTCCGTGGTTGCGCTACTGGTGACGCTGGTGGCGGCGGGGATCGCCTATACAGGCTATGCCGACCGGTACGTCGGCGTTGCCCTGCTGGTGGCGCTGGTACTCTATATCGTGTGGCGATACCGCCACCCGCCGGCCAAGGCCGAAGTCGAAGCGGAAGAGACCGCTGCACCGCCCAACTTCCTGCTCTCGCTCGTCTTCTTCGTCGCGGGCGTCGCGGCGCTGGTCTTCGGGGGCGGCTGGCTGGTGACCGGGGCGATCGAAATCGCGAGCGACCTTGGCGTCAGCGAGACGGTGATCGGCCTGACCATCGTCGCGGTCGGCACGTCTCTGCCCGAGCTTGCCGCATCCGCCGTCGCCGCCTTTCGCGGCCATGCGGAACTGGCGCTGGGCAACGTGCTGGGGTCGAACATCTTCAACATCCTGCTGATCGGCGGGGTCACGATGAGCGTTTCGGGGCAGCCGCTGCCGCCCGAACTGCTGGCGACCGCATGGCCCGTGTGCATTGCGTCGGCTTTGCTGTTGGTGTTGCTCTGCCGCTACATGAACCGCATCGGGCGGCTGTTCGGCCTGCTGATGCTGGGCGCTTTCGCAGCCAACACGGCGATTGCGTTCACCTGATCCGGCACCCGGTTTCGTTCGATTTACCAGGCGCTAACCAAACCCGTTTACCAAGTTTGACTTGACGGCGAGTCCGCGAGGACTCATCGAGTCGCCCTGTGGATAAATCTGGTGAGGGGGCCTCAAGCAAACAATGCCGGTAGAGACGATTGCAAGGACTCGGGCGGAAAGCCGGACGCGGGGCAAGGCCAAGGCTGCGCCCGCTCCCGCGCTGCCGTTGGGGCAGATCCTCGATGGCGATTGCGTCGAGCGGCTGCGCGAATTGCCCGACAACAGCATCGATCTCGTGTTCGCCGATCCGCCCTACAACCTGCAGCTGGGGGGCGATCTCAACCGGCCCGATGGCAGCCATGTCGACGCCGTGACCAACGACTGGGACCGGTTCGACAGCTTCAAGACTTACGACGATTTTTCAAAGGCCTGGCTGGCGGAGTGCCGACGCGTTCTGAAGCCCGACGGCGCGCTGTGGGTGATCGGCAGCTATCACAATATCTACCGCCTCGGCGCGACCTTGCAGGACCTGGGCTTCTGGATCCTCAACGACATCGTGTGGCGCAAGACCAACCCGATGCCCAATTTCCGCGGCACCCGCTTCACCAATGCGCACGAGACGCTGATCTGGGCGAGCCAGGGCGAAAAGGCGAAGTACCAGTTCAATTATCGCGCGATGAAAACGCTCAACGACGAACTCCAGATGCGCAGCGACTGGACCTTCCCGATCTGCTCGGGCGGGGAGCGGCTGAAGGATGACGAGGGCCACAAGGCCCACCCGACGCAAAAGCCCGAGGCGCTGCTCTACCGCGTGCTGCTCGCCACGACGGAGCGCGGCGACGTGGTGCTCGACCCGTTCTTCGGCACCGGCACCACCGGCGCGATCGCCAAGCGGCTGGGCCGCGAATGGATCGGTTGCGAGCGTGAAGAAAGCTATCGCGCAGTCGCCCGCGCACGGATCGAGAAGGAACTCCCGCTCGACGAAACCGCGCTGACCACGATGCAGAGCAAGCGCACCGCACCGCGCGTCGCCTTCGGCACGCTGGTGGAGGCGGGCTTCGTCAAACCCGGCACGCAGGTGTTCGACAAGAAGCGCCATTTCACCGCCACGGTGCGCGCCGACGGGTCGCTCGTCTGCGATAAGCTCAACGGTTCGATCCACCAGGTCGGCAAGGACCTGCAAGGTGCATCCAGCTGCAACGGCTGGACCTTCTGGCACTACGAGGACGAGGGGCTGGTGAAGCCATTGGACGCCGCGCGGCAGCTCTATCTGCTCGCGACGGAGGATTGACGTCCGCTCCCTTCCACCCGTCGTCATGATCCCGTCCGTCCCCACCCTGCATTCCGAACGCTTCCGGCTGCGCCCGCTGGTGCGCGACGATGCACGCGCGCTTTTCCCGACGCTGGGCGATCCGCAGCAGTGCCTCTACCTCACGCGCCCGGCGTTCGGGAGCGAGGAAGAGCTGTGGGGCTGGCTGGCCGAACCGGGCTGGAACGGGCGCACCTGGATTGCCGAGGATGGCGAGGGCGAAGTGGTGGCTCGCGTCGTTGCGGTGCCGACCGACGACCCCGAGGTCGAGGAAATCGGCTACATCACCTGCGCGCATCGGCAGGGCGAGGGGATCGCGCGCGAATGCACCGCTGCGCTGCTCGCATACCTGCTGGGTGAAGAGGGCAAGCGCGAGGTCATCGCCGAGGTCGATGCGGAGAACATCGCGTCGATCCGCCTGCTGGACCGCCTCGGTTTCCATCGAAGCGCGCTGCACATTGCATTCGAGGAAACGCACAAGGGCGTCTGCGACGTCGCGATCTACACGCTTTCGCGAGAGCGGTAGGCCGACCGCAAAGCCCGGGCCCGGCCGTCGGCGGGCAGTGTCAGGAGGTCGGTTCCAGCTCGCGGTCGCCGGAAAGGTCGCAATAGCCATCCTTGAACGGACTGGCTTCGATTCCGGCCCGCAGTTCGGGCAACAGGCGTTCGCGGATCGGGAGTGAATTGCCGCTGCTGTTGCGGTCCACGCTCTGGTGGGCCTGAAACATGCTGGCGGTCTTGATCCGCAGCGGTTTTCCGCCGGAATTCAGTTGTTCGCCGGGTGGACGCAGGTTGAAATGCTGCATCATCCGTTCGGACTGGCCGAGCGGCGAATGGACCAGGTCCGCGTGCTTCACCGTCAGGATGCGGTCGCCGAAAATGCTCTGCCAGTGCTTCAGCAATGCCGCCTCCGCGGCGAAATACCGGCCGATGTCGCGCAGGCTGTTGGTCCACGGTAGCGATCCCGGGAACAGCGAGCGGTAGCACGACCATGCCGTGTCCACCGGGTCGCGCATCACGTAAATCACCCGTGCATCGGGCAGGGCGTGGAGCAGCAGCCCCATCCACTGGGTCTGCAGCAGGGTCTTGTCCACCACACAGCGTGCCTCGGGAAACTGGTTCCACATAAGCAGCGAATAGGCGCTGGCCAGCTTCTCCCATACGCCGGGTCCATTGCCCGCCCGGTCGCGCGCACGCGCCCATTCGATATCGGGCGTTTCGGTCTGGAAGAGGCGATAGCCCCACAGGTTTACCTCTCCGCCGGAGCGGACATCGGGGTGCGCCGCCAGAAGGCGTTCGGCCAGCGTCGTGCCCGACCGCGGCAGGCCGGTTACGAACAGTGACCGCGATCCCTGCAGCCGCGACGGGGTCAGGGAATCGAGAGCTGCGCGATCGAAGGACTTGATGACATGCCCGACAAAGGCGTCGTGCCGATCGGGATCGAACGCCTGCAAGCCGCGCTGCAGGTCCGCCGCCGCAGTGATCGTGTCGAGCGAGGCGTCGAATTCGCCGATGTCCCATTCGGCCTTGCCGATCGCATAACCGATCCGCGAGGCACGCCGACGGTCCTGCCCGTCGAGATGGGTCGCCAGAACGCGCATCTCGGCCAGATCGGGGTCGTCCGGCGTAAATTTCTTGATCCCGCTGAGGGTGAGCCATGCCGCATCGACGGACACGCCTGCCTCCACGACGCATCGCAGCCATTCCTCCGCTTCGGAGAAATCGCCGTTCTGCGCGTACAACAGGCCCATCAGGTACGCGGCTGCCGGGTGTTTCTGATCCGGCTCGGGCAATTGCTGCAACAGGGAGAGCGCCTGCTCCTCCCGGCTGAATTCCGCGAGCGTTTCGCAATACATCGTTTGCGGCTGGAGAAAGCGTGAATCGATGGAGGCGTAGCGCCGGGCGGCCTCGATCGCGGCACCGCCTTCGCCCACCGAGCTCGCGAAATCGATGAGACGATGCCAGAAATCGGGCGTGCCGTCGCTGGCGCTGAGCAGCTCGATCATCGCATTGCGCATGCCCTGTCGATCGAGACTGGCAGCGGCCTGCTGCGCTTCATGAAAAAGGCGCATGGTTTCCATTCGTCAGCCCTTACGCAACGCCGCAACCGGCGCGTTCCAGAGAACGGGCCGACAATGTCGGGACGAGGTGGGCGGGGGATGGCATGTTTCGTCGAACTTCTGGCGATGGAACCGAGAGGAGCACCTTATTGATAACCGTTCGCGTTTCTATGGGTGTGTCGCCCTTCACGCACCGGAATTCGCCCAACGGATGAAAATGACCGACGAAATGCATCGAAAGCAAACCTGCGGGGGCAGCGTGCCGCACCGGGTGAGATTGCAGGCGCGCGGATCGGCGGTGAACTGCCGATCGGGGCAGTTATGCCGGGAGGCCCCTGCTGCAACATCTGTCCTACGAGGCGATAGGCCGCTACCAGCTTAGCCCATGGCCAAGATCACGATCCCGTACCGCAGCGCGTCCCGTCCTTCGAATATACAGCCTTCCAAATCGCGAATGTGTCACCCGACGTCCCTCTCGGGGTATTTTTTCCGTGACTTATCAGGGCGCTGTGTCGATCGTCGGGAGGGTGACACCAGGGTGACACGTGTCACCCGTGTCGCTCCCGTACTGGCTGGGCTTCTGCCATGAGCGAACAGGTCTACATCCGCCCGATCGGCTTCGCGCCGGGTCCGCAGAGCGAGGAGGGCGATGCCGTCCGCCTTGCCGGGGGCCTCGTCTATGCCAGCCGATTCGCGGTGATCCTGCGCAAAGATGGCCGCGTGGTCGGACGATGGCGCGCCTCGCCCGAGAGCATTGCGCAGGTGCTTGGCCAATTGCCCGAAAGCGTGGGTGCGGAGGCGGAGGCGCAGTGGGGCAACCTGCGCAAGTCGCACCCGCCGCTGGAGCTGGGCGCACGAACCGTGCGCCTCGACCAGCCGCAGGTGATGGGCATCCTCAACGTAACGCCCGACAGCTTTTCCGACGGGGGCAAGCATGTGGGCGATCCGGCGGGCACGCGCGATGCGATTGCCGCGATGGTCGAGGCGGGCGCAGGGATCATCGACATTGGCGGGGAGAGCACGCGGCCCGGCGCCGAAGCCGTGTGGGAGGAAGAGGAAATCCGCCGCGTCCTCCCCGCGGTGGAAGCCGCCGCCAGCATGGGCGCGGCGGTCAGCATCGATACGCGCCGGGCGGGCACGATGGAGGCCGCGCTGCAGGCGGGGGCAGTCCTCATCAACGATGTCTCCGCGCTGCGCTACGACCCGCGTTCTGCCGAGCTGGTCGCCAGGACCGGTTGCCCGGTGGTGCTGATGCACGCGCCGGGATCGGGCACCGACCTGCACGCCAAATCCGATCTAGGGGGCGGTGGGTACGAAAGCGTCGTGTTCGACGTGTTCGATGCCTTGCGCGAGCGGCGCGATGCGGCGGTTGCGGCGGGCATTGCGCGCGACAAAATCCTGATCGATCCGGGGCTCGGCTTCGGAAAGTCGCTGGGCGACAATCTCGCGCTGATCAACGCGCTGCCGCTGTTCCATGCGCTGGGCTGCCCGATCCTGTTAGGCGCGAGCCGCAAGCGGATGATCGGCGCGCTGAGCAAGGAAGCGGCGGCCAATGCACGGCTCGGCGGGAGCATCGCGCTGGCGCTCAAAGCGATGGACGCGGGCGCGCACATCCTGCGGGTACACGACGTCCCCGAAACGGTGCAGGCGCGCGATGTCTGGCGCGGGCTTCGCGATGCGGCGCTCACCGATTTTGGCGATTTACCGGGCTAGCACGCTACAGCGTATAGCCGCCGTCGCTGGTCAGCACGGTGCCGGTGGCGTTGGCAGAGGCGTCGGACAGGAGATAGCCGATGTCCTGCGCCAGTTCGTCCGCTGTGGCGAAGCGGCCGCGCGGGGTGGTCTTGCCCATCTGCCCGATCACCGCCTCGCGCCCGTGCTCAGCGAACTGGGCTTCCAGCTCGGGCGAGTTCCAGATCGCGGTGTCGACACCGCCGGGCGCGATGCCGTTGACGCGGATGCCATGCGCAGCGTTCTCCGCCGCCGCAATCCGCGCCATGTGCGCGACCGCCGCCTTCGAGACGCCATATGCGCCAATGCCGGGGATCGGTTTGAGCCCGGTGACCGACGCGGTGACGACCGCACTGCCGCGACCCGCCTTGCGCATCGCCCGAAGCGCGGTGGAAAGAGTGAGGAAAGCGCCATCGAGGTTGATCGCCATAACCCGCCGCCACTCGGCGAATTCGAGCTCTGCCATCTGGCCGCCTGCGCCGATGCCTGCGTTGACCACGGCATGATCGAGCTTGCCGAGCCTGGGTTCGAGAGCTTGCCAGAAAGCTTCGTCGGCCACGTCGGCGGCGTGCGTTTCGACCTCGCAGGAAAGGTCGAGCTTGCTCAACCCATCGCCGTCGAGGTCGATCAGGATAAGGCGTGCGATCCCCTGCCGGTCCAGCCAGCGGGCGCTCGCCGC
This sequence comes from Citromicrobium bathyomarinum, assembly GCF_038594485.1. Classification (GTDB taxonomy): domain Bacteria; phylum Pseudomonadota; class Alphaproteobacteria; order Sphingomonadales; family Sphingomonadaceae; genus Alteriqipengyuania; species Alteriqipengyuania bathyomarina_A. Next base: position 365,212 of record NZ_JBCFZG010000001.1, read on the forward strand.
GCCGATGCCGGATGCGGCCCCGGTGATCAGCGCGGTGCGGTTGGTAAAGTCGTATCCCTGGATCATGCGCCGCGGCTTAGCGCGTTGCGCGCCATTGTCGATGCCCGGGGAGCAAAGGCTGGCGGCTCAGGCCGCCTCGTTTTCCTTGATGTAGCTGTCCGGATCCTTCTCCTCGCGCTCCACGTTCGTCACGTGATCCGCTTCGAAGGCGAGATACTTGATCCCGAGCGCGATGCGTTTTTCGAGCGGCACACGGCGGCGGAAATCGGTGAGGCCCTGGCGTTCCTCTTCGGAAAGGTGCGCGCTGTTCTGGTAGTTCGCCTTGTCGACGCATTCCCACCAGGCGTCCGACCCGACCTCTTCGTTCAGCGCAGCGTCGGCGGCGTTGGCGATCTTGTTGTGATCGTCGATCGCGTCCTCGGTCGTCTCGTCGGCGCTGCCCGAATCGAGTGCGCCTTTGCCGAGTTCGAGCAGGGTGGGGTAGAAATACTTCTCTTCCGCCATGGCGTGCGCTTCGAGATGGTCGCGCAGCCGCTTGAAGATCTTGCCCGCCGAATCGAGGTCGTCGCGCGCCTCGTCCAGTGCGGCAAACCAGCGGCGCTGGCGATCATGGTCGGCAAGAATGCAGTCGACGATATCCATTTGCGGATAGCCCCCGTTTCGAATTTTGAAGATCGAAAGGGAAACGTCGTCTCCCTGTGCCGGTTCCGAGCCGACCGGCGCAGGTCCGCATCAGGCGGCGTTGTCGATGCCCAGATCGCTCAGCTTGCGGTAAAGCGTCGAGCGCCCGATGCCGAGCCGCCGGGCCACCTCGGTCATCCGGCCGCGATAATGCCCGATGGCGAGGCGGATCACGTCGGCCTCGATCTCTTCGAGCGGACGCAGGTTGCCGTCGTCGGTATAGAGCATCACGCCCACCGCCTCCTGCACATGCTGGCCGGTTTCCGCCTTTTCGCCAATCAGTTCGGAGAGCTGCGGGAAGTCGCTTGCGGTGAGCATCTCTGCTTCGCAGAAAACCGCGGCGCGGAAGAGGACGGCCTGCAACTGGCGAACATTGCCCGGCCAGTCGAACGCGCACAGCAGATTGAGCGCGCTGTCGGCAAGGCTCAGATGGCGCAGGCCCGGCTGCTCGCCGATGCGGGCGAGGAAGTGGCGGGCAAGTGCGGCGATGTCGCCGGGTCGCTCGCGCAAGGGCGGCAGGGTGATGCGGGTCGCGGAAATCGCGGCGAGCAGGTCCTGGTCGAACTGGCCCTTCGCAGCGAGCTCGGACAGCGGGCGATTGCTCGCCGAAAGAAGGCGGGTGTCGATCCGGAAGCCATGCTTGGCCCCGATCGGGCGGACGATCCCGTCGTTCAGCGTCGCGGCGAGCCGCGCCTGCTGATCGGGCGAAAGCCGGTCGATCTCGTCGAGCACCAGCGTGCCGGTGTCGCAATGCTGGAGCGCGCCCATCTGGCTCTCGAAAGCCCCGGCGAACGCGCCTTTTTCATGCCCGAACAGCGCCGATTCGATCGAATTGACCGAAACGCCTGCAACATTGACGAGGCGGAAGGGAGCGCGGGCACGCGGGCTGGTGGCGTGGATAGCGCGCAGCAGCATTTCCTTGCCGGTGCCGCTCTCCCCTTCGATCAGGACATGAGAATGCGCGCGGGCAGCCTTGGCGGCGCGGGCAAGCGCAATCCGGAATGCGGGATCGGTACCGATCATCGCATCGAAATCGAGCACCGCCGGCATTTTTTCGGTCAGCGGCTGCAATTCGTTGCGGGTCGCTTCCATGCGGGTGGCGCTGCGCAGCGCGCGCATCAGGCGTTCGGGCGCAATCGGCTTGATAAGGTAGTCGGTGGCACCGGCACGCATCGCTTCCACCGCGAGCAGCGGGCTGGCGCTGGTGGTCAGCATCAGGATCGGCAGGGCCGGGCGGCGCTGTTTCAGTTCGGCAATGAGGTCGCACGCGGCATCGCCGGGCACCCACTGGTCGAGAATGATCGCGGAAAGCTGCATGCCCTGGCGCGTGCCCAGCGTCGCAATCGCCGTCTCGGCGTCGTTCACGACCACGGTGCGCCATCCTTCTCGCGCGGCAAGAGCGGTGACAAGGCGGCTTTGAGCCGGCTCGTCATCGATCAGCATCAGCAAACGTTCGTCTTGATCGGCCATGAACCCCCGCAGAAAGGCCGCACGGGAACCGTCCCATTGCGGTGCAGGGGGATGCACTACCCGATGGCGGTAAAGACCAGATTAAGGACAAGTAGGGCGCCGACACGGGGGAACGGGCGTCAGCAATGTCTTGAGAATGCCGGAACGCGCGGATAGACCGCTCTGGCAATCAGTGCCCAAACCGGAGAATCTATTCGTCATGGCCAACCCGACCGACGCGCCCACCAAGGATATTGAAAAGGCGCGCCACACTTACGAACGCTTCATGGGCACGCTCAAATGGGCGATCCCGGTTATCATGGTGATCGTCTTCATCGTCGTTCTGCTGATCTCTTCCTGAATCGCATGAAGATCGCGGTTCTCAAAGAGCGGGCAGAAGGCGAAACCCGGGTTGCGCTGACGCCCGAGACCGCGAAGAAATTCGTCGCGCTCGGCGCGGATGTCGCGGTCGAGGCAGGCGCGGGCGAAACTGCCTCGATCACCGACGCAGCCTATACCGATGCAGGCGTAACCGTTGGCACGGCAGACCAGGTGGTAAAGGATGCGGGCATCGTGCTTGGCGTCCAGGCGCCTGATCCCGCCTTGCTGACGGGCGCGAAGCCGGATGCGAAGGTGGCCGCGCTGTTCGATCCGTTCCGCGATGGCGCGCGGGTCGATGCCTATGCCACGGCGGGCTTCGAGGCTCTCAGCATGGAGTTCATGCCGCGCATTACCCGTGCGCAGAGCATGGACGTGCTCTCCAGCCAGTCCAACCTGTCGGGTTACAAGGCGGTGATGGCGGCGGCGAACCAGTATGGCCGCGCCTTCCCGATGATGATGACCGCCGCGGGCACGGTGCAGGCCGCGCGCGTCTTCGTGATGGGCGTCGGCGTTGCCGGACTGCAGGCCATCGCCACGGCCAAGCGGCTGGGCGCGCAGGTTTCCGCGACCGATGTCCGCTCGGCCACGCGCGAGCAGATCGAATCGCTCGGTGCCAAGGCGATCTTCGTCGCCGAAGGCGGGATCGAGGGCGAGGGCAGCGGCGGCTATGCCAGCGAGATGAGCGACGAATACAAGGCCGCACAGGCCAAGCTCGTTTCCGAACACATCGCCAAGCAGGACATCGTGATCACGACTGCGCTGATTCCCGGGCGTCCCGCGCCGCGGCTGATCAGCGACGATCAGATTGCGACCATGAAGCCTGGCAGCGTGATCTACGACATTGCTGTGCCGCAAGGGGGCAATGTCGAAGGCGCAGTGGCGGACCAGATCGTTACGCGCCATGGTGTCACGATCATGGGTTACGCCAACACGCCCGCGCATCTTGCACCCGATGCGAGCGCGCTGTTCGCGCGAAACCTGTACAATTTCCTCTCCGCCTTCTGGGACGGTGAGGCGGGCGAGCCGATCCTCGACGAGGAAATCGGCGATGCGGTGCGACTGACCAAAGGTGGCCAGGTGGTGAGCGCGCGTTTGAAGGAGGGGTAAACGTCCGATGGGGGTTTTCAATCAGACGCAGACCACGCCGCAGGGGTTCGTGGACAATCACGGCCACGCGCTGGTCGAAGGCGAAGAGGTCTACTTCGCGTTCCGCACGATTCGTGACTGGATCGCGTTCACCGACTGGCGACTGATCTATGTCGACGTGCAGGGTATCCTCGGCAACAAGAAGGAATACCTGACCGTCCCCTATCGCTCGATCACCGCATTCTCGATCACCAGCGCGGGCACGATCGACATCGATGCAGAGATCGCCGTGTTCCTCTCGGGCCACCCGCCGATCGAATTCAAGGTCGGCAAGTTCACCAATACCGAGGCGCTGCAAAAGCTGCTCGCGTCGCGGATGAACGTTCTCTAGCCTTTTTCTTCGTCAAAGCCGTGCGTTCGCGCGCCTGACCCATCGACAGCGTCGATCCGCCTTGCAATAAGCCCTCCATTCGCTTTCGGCCACGGGGGAGGGCACATGCGACGTAAAATTGCCTGTATGACCCTGCCGGTCGCAATGATCTTCGCCTTGCAGCCAGTTGCCGCGCAGGACGCGCAACCCGGCACAGCCGATGCGCAGCAGCCATCTCCTGTCGAGCAACTGCTCGATATGATGAAGGGGCTGCCCGACCTACAGCCCGATTTCGACACGAGCCAGCCGGTGGTCGGCTTCGGATACCAGATCGTGGATGGCGAGGTCCGGATCGCCAAGGTGCTGGACGGATCGGCGGCCGAGGGCGCAGGTCTGCGCGTGGGCATGATCGTCGAACGGATCAACGGCGCGCGCCTTTCTTCGTTCACACTCGAGGAAATTGCCAAACTGATCGCCGCAATCGACGGCGAACTGACTTTCACGATCCGCGATACCGGCGACGTAAAACTGCGCAAGGCGCCAATCGAACAGCAGGGGAGCTGAGGAAAACTCGCATGGACTTCATTTCGGTTTTGTCGATTTTCGTGCTGGCGTGTTTCGTCGGCTATTACGTGGTGTGGTCGGTCACGCCCGCGCTGCACACGCCGCTGATGGCGGTGACCAACGCGATTTCCTCGGTCATCATCGTGGGTGCGCTGATTGCCAGCGCCGAGGCGGGTAGCGATGTTGCCAAGTGGCTTGGCCTTGCGGCGGTGGTGCTGGCCAGCATCAACATCTTCGGCGGCTTCGCCGTGACCGAGCGGATGCTCGCCATGTACAAGAAGAAGGACAGCAAATGAGCCTTCCTCGCGATGTAGAGCCGCTCGCCGTGCCACCGGGTTCGGATTACGGCATGAGCCATGCGGTCGAGACCGCTGCCACCCACGGGCCGACCAATCCGTGGGTTGCGCTCGCCTATCTGGTGGCGGGGGTGTTCTTCATCCTCGCGCTGCGCGGGCTTTCCAGTCCGGCGACCAGCCGTGCGGGCAATCGCAACGGGATGATCGGGATGCTGATCGCGGTGGTCACCGTGCTCGTCACCCACAGCGTTGCCAATATCGTCGAAATCCTGATCGCCATCGCGATCGGCGGGCTGATCGGCTTCACCATCGCGCGCAAGATTGCGATGACGCAGATGCCAGAGCTGGTCGCAGGTTTTCACAGCCTCGTCGGTCTGGCCGCCGTGCTGGTGGGCCTTGCCGCGTGGATGAACCCCGGCGCGTTCGGCATTCTCGACGCCGCGGGCCAGATTCTGACCGTCAGCCGGATCGAGCTGGGGCTGGGCATCGCCATCGGTGCAATCACCTTCAGCGGGTCGATCATCGCCTTCCTCAAGCTGTCGGGCCGGATGGGCGGCAAGCCGATCATGCTGCCCGGGCGCCATGTCATCAATCTCGGCACGCTCGCGGCCATCATTGCGCTGATCGCGGCCTATACGATGTCCTCCACGGCCGGGCCGGGCGAAGGCTGGATGATTATCGCGGTCGCAGTCCTCGCCTTCGTCATCGGTTTCCTGCTGATCGTCCCTATCGGCGGGGCGGATATGCCGGTCGTGGTCAGCATGCTGAACAGCTATTCGGGCTGGGCCGCTGCGGCGATGGGCTTCACGCTGGGCAACACCGCGATGATCATCACCGGCGCGCTGGTCGGTAGCTCGGGCGCGATCCTCAGCTACATCATGTGCCGCGCGATGAACCGCAGCTTCATCAGCGTGATCGCGGGTGGCTTCGGTGCGGACGACAGCGCGGCTGGCGGCGGCGAGGCGCGCGAACAGCGCCCCTACAAGCAGGGCAGCGCCGACGATGCGGCCTTCATGCTCGAACAGGCGGAAAAGGTGATCATCATCCCCGGCTACGGCATGGCCGTGGCGCAGGCGCAGCACGCGCTGCGCGAGATGGGCGATGTGCTCAAGAAGAAGGGCGTGGACGTGAAATACGCGATCCACCCGGTCGCGGGCCGCATGCCCGGGCACATGAACGTGCTGCTGGCCGAAGCCAACGTGCCCTATGACGAGGTGTTCGAGCTGGAGGATATCAACTCCGAGTTCGCGCAGGCCGACATCGCCTTCATCATCGGCGCGAACGACGTGGTGAACCCGGCGGCGAAGACCGACAAGTCCAGCCCGATCTACGGCATGCCGGTGTTCGACGTGGGCAATGCCAAGCAGGTGTTCTTCATCAAGCGGAGCATGGGCGGCGTGGGCTACGCGGGCGTGGACAACGACGTGTTCTACCTCAACCAGACGACCATGCTGCTGTCCGACGCCAAGAAGATGGTCGAGGAAATCGTGAAGGCGCTCGACTGATGCGCAAGCTTTTGTTGCTGATCCTGCTCGTCGTGCTGGGCGTGGGTGCCTGGCTGTATTGGGGCGGGGGGATGCAGATCGTCACCGAGCGCAGCGTGAAGGTCGCACTGGTCGAGGCAGGCGTGCCGGAGAAACAGGCCGAATGCATGGCCCCGCGCATGGCCGAACGGCTGACCCCGCAACAGCTGCGCAAGCTGGAGCGGGTCGCGCCCGAGGAAGGCGAGGGCAGGCTACCGCGCGACGCGGGTGAAGCGCTGGCGCGTATCCGCCGGGTCGACGATCCCGAAGCGGTCGAGGTGACGGTCCGCGCGGCTGCCGCCTGCACGTTTGGCGGGATCTTCGACAAGCTGTAGCAATTCCTCCCCTCCCCACGGGGAGGGGCCGGGGGTGGGGGAGCGAGGCCAAGCCGAGCGTCCACGCTAACGGGGATACACCCCCTCCCAGCCTCCCCCTCAAGGGGCAGGGGCAGAAGTGGCTCGCAATTCTAGGCCCTTGTCTTCGCTCGATTGCGTGGCACAATGCAACGCATAAGGGAGAGAGACATGATCCGCACGCTTATGGCTGCCACCGCGCTGGCCACTCTTGCTTCGCCTGCGCTTGCCGAAACCATCACCGTCGCGCCCGGGGATGGCGCGCAGGACCGTTTGCAGGAGGCGCTGATCCTCGCCGAACCGGGCGACGAGATCGTGCTGGAGGCGGGCCGGTTCGAGCTGACCGATGGCCTCAGCCTCGATGCCGACGGCGTGACTGTGCGCGGTGCGGGGATGCACGCGAGCGTGCTCGATTTCACCGGGCAGCGCGGTGCGGGTGAGGGGCTGCTCGTCACCAGCGACGGCGTGACCTTGCGCGACTTCGCGGTCGAGAACCCGCAAGGCGACGGGATCAAATCGAAGGGCGCGGACGACATCGTCTACCAAGGCATCCGCGTCACCTGGACCAACGGCCCGGCCGCCACGAACGGCGCCTACGGCATCTACCCGGTCGAAAGCACCGGCGTGATGATCGATGGGTGCGAGGTTTCGGGGGCGTCCGACGCAGGGATCTATGTCGGCCAGTCGAGCAGGATCACCGTGCGCAATTCGACCGCGCGCGCGAATGTCGCCGGGATCGAGATCGAGAACAGCCGCAAGGCGATCGTCGAGCGTAATTTCGTGACCGAGAATACCGGCGGCATCCTGATATTCGACCTGCCCGGCCTGCCGGTGAAGAACGGCGGCGAGGTGCTGGTGCGCAACAATCTGGTGGCCAACAACACCACCGCCAACTTCGCGCCCAAAGGCAATATCGTCGCCAGCGTACGGCGCGGCACGGGCATCATGGTGATGGCGAATGACATCGTGTGGGTTGGCCAGAACCTCATCTACGAAAACCCGACTGCGCCGATTATGGTGATCGCCTACCCGATGGCCTTCGACGATCCCGAGTACAATCCGTACCCCCGCGAGATCACGATCGACTGGAACGAGACCGACGAGGGCGGCACCGATCCGCAGTTCGAAGGCGCGGAGCAGCTGCTTGCCGCATTCGGCGGGGTACTGCCGCCGGTCATGTGGGACGGTCTGGAAGAAACGCCCGACGGCGGCACGCTGATGGTCCACCCGGATATGAAGGGCTGGTCGGTCAATCTGCCTGCGCAGGGCAAGGGCATCGAATCCGCGAACCCGGGGCCGCTCGACGCGGGCCTTATCGGGCAGCCGATCAGCATCGAGGGCTGGGGCGCACCCGAGGCGCTGGAGGCGCGGCTGAAGTGATCCGGCATCTCGGCATTCTTGCGGCCGCCGCAGCCACGCTGGCGGTGAGTGCGGGTGTACAGGCCACGCCGCCACCAGTGGTGCACGATTGGGTGATCCAGTCGGATGCGATCCCGAAGAAGCTGTCCGAATTCGGGTTCTTTCAGGACTGGCGCGGGCGTGAGCCGTCGATGGATGTGGTGCCGTACCGGCTCAACACGCCCCTGTTTTCCGACGGCGCGACCAAGCTGCGCTACGTCTACGTGCCGTCGACCGCCAAGGCCGAGAGTGATGGGCCGGGCCTGTTGCAGCTGCCGGTCGGTTCGGCACTGATCAAGACCTTCGCTTTCGAAGAAGGCGACGATCTGCGGTATATCGAAACGCGCGTACTGCTGCACCGGGCCGAGGGCTGGGTCGCGCTGCCCTACGTGTGGAACGAGGAGCAGACCGAGGCGACCCTGGCGCTGGCAGGCGCGCGGCGAGAGGTGACCACGCCCTATGGCGAGCGGATCAGCTACCGCGTGCCGAACAAGAACCAGTGCAAGGAATGTCACGGGCTCGATGGTGCGGTGACGCCGATCGGGCCGAAGGCGCGCAACATGTCTGCCCAATGGTTGCAATCGTTTCTGGGCGAAGTGCCCGAGGGGGCGGACACGCTGCCGATGTGGGAGGATCGCGAAACTGCGGACCCCGCCGCCGCAGCGCGTGCCTACCTCGATGTGAACTGCGCGCATTGCCACCGGCAGGGTGCGACCGCGTCCAATTCGGGCCTCGATCTTCGGTGGGAGAACGACGACCCGCACGGCTTCGGCATCAACAAGCGACCCGTCGCTGCCGGTCGCGGATCGGGCGGGCTGATGTTCGACATCGTGCCCGGCGATCCCGAAGCCTCGATCCTCGTCTATCGCATGGCGAGTGACGAGCCGGGCGTTGCCATGCCCGAACTTGGCAAGGGAACCGTGCATGAAGAGGGTGTCGAGGTGGTCGAACGCTGGATTGCGGGAATGCCCGCCAAGTGAAGTGGCTCCTGCGCATCGTCCTGCTGATCGTCGCGCTGCTGGTCGTCGCGTTCCTGATCTTCCGCACGCCCGATACCGATCCGGCGGAAATGCGCGCCAAGTATGGTGGCGAGCCATCTCAGTTCGTCGAGATCGGCGATGGCGTCAATGTGCATCTGCGCGACGAAGGGCCGAAGGACGCTCCTGCGATCATCCTGCTGCACGGCTCTAACGCCGATCTGCACACATGGCAGCCATGGGTCGATGCGCTGAAGGGCCGCTACCGCGTGATCCGGTTCGACCAGGTGGGGCACGGGCTGACCGGACCCGACCCGAACAACGATTATTCGGTCGCGAATTTCGTCTCCGATATCGACGAGGTGGCAAACAAGCTTGGCGTCGAAACCTTCGTCCTCGGTGGCAATTCGATGGGCGGGGGCCACGCGGTCGCCTATACGCTTGCCCATCCCGACCGGGTGAAGGGCCTCATCCTGGTCGATGCGAGCGGTGCGCCGATCACCAAGAAATCCAAGGGCAATATCGGCTTCACGCTCGCCCGCACGCCGGTGGTCAACCGGATCATGAATTACGTCACCCCGCGCAGCATGATCGAAAAGTCGCTCCGCGAAACGGTCAGCAATCAGGCGATCGTCACCGACGCGATGGTCGACCGCTATTGGGAGCTGCTGCGCTATCCCGGCAATCGCGATGCCACCCGCCGCCGCTTCTCCGGCAAGTGGAACACCTTTTCGCCAGAGCAGATGGTGAAGATCACGGTTCCTGCGCTGGTTATCTGGGGTGACGAGGATCGACTGATCCCCGTGGAAGCCGGGCTGTGGTACGACAAATACCTCCCGAACAGCCGTCTGGTGGTCTACGATGGCATCGGGCACTTGCCGCACGAGGAAGAGGCGCAGCGGTCTGCCGCCTACGTTGCCAAATGGCTCGACGAAATGAATCTCGCATCCGCAGCAAATTGACCGGCAAAGCCGCGGCGCCGCTATGGACGCAGCGCAAATTTCCTCGGTAAGGTCGGCCATCCCCCACGACCGGATTCGAGGATTGAAGTTTTGCGCAAGTTTGGCCTGATCGGTGGAATGAGCTGGGTTTCCACCGCAATGTATTACAAGTGGATCAACAAGGGCGTGGCCGCGCGCGCCGGGGCGATGGTGTCCGCACCGCTGCTGATCGAAAGCCTCAATTTCGCAGAACTCAGCGGCCTCACGAGCGAGGACGAGTGGGATCGCGCGGCGGAAATCCTTGCCGATTCCGCCAAACGGCTGGAGGCTGCGGGGGCAGAGGCGCTCGCGATTGCCGCAAACTCGATGCACCGCGTCTACGATCAGGTCGCCGATGCGGTCGATGTTCCCGTGCTGCACATTGCCGACGCGGTTGGCGAGAAGATGAAGGCGGAAGGCGCGGTCAACGCGGCGCTGATCGGCACCCGCAACGTGATGACGGAGAGCTTCTATCGCAAGAAGCTGGTCAGCCACGGGATCGACCTGCTGCCGCCCGACATGACGCATGTCGATCGCACCAACGAGATCATTTACGACGAGCTGATGTACGGCAAGGCCAGCCGCAATGCGGAGCGGTTCTTCCGCACGATGATCACCAATCTCGAACAGGATGGCGCCAAGGCCATCGTGCTTGCCTGTACCGAGCTCGACATGGTGATCGACGTCGATGCCAATGTGCTGCCGATCTTCGATTCCGCACGCATCCACAGCCAGGCGGTGGTCGACTGGATCATGGGCGAGGGCGCCTGAGGCACGCGGAAGGGCGGTTGTCCGGTGGCGCGCGGGGGGATAGACGAGCGCGGCATGAGCCGATCGCATCTCGCCGCCGACCCCGCACGCTCGCGCGGGCGCGAATTTCCCGGTACCCCAGATGAAGCGCAAGTCCCTGAAAGCCGGGGGCCGCGCACCGCATTCCAGCGCGACCGCGACCGGATCATCCACTCGATCGCCTTCCGCCGCCTGCGCAGCAAGACGCAGGTGTTCGTCGCCCCGGCGGGCGATCACTATCGCACCCGCCTGACCCACAGCCTGGAAGTCGCGCAGATCGGGCGCGTGATTGCGCGTGCGCTGGGGCTGGACGAGGATTTGACCGAGGCGCTGTGCCTTGCGCATGACATCGGTCATCCGCCGTTCGGCCATGCGGGCGAAGAGGCGCTCGACCGCGCGCTGATCGATCATGGCGGGTTCGATCACAATGCGCAGACGCTGCGCACGCTGATGCGGCTTGAAAGCCCCTACTGCACGCATGACGGGCTTAACCTCAGCTGGGAAGTGCTCGAAGGGCTCGCCAAGCATAACGGCCCGGTCGAAAAGCCGCACTGGGCGCTGGCCGAGCTGGACGACGCATTTCCGCTGGAACTGATGCAGTGGCCATCGCTGGAGGCGCAGGTTGCCGCAGTTGCGGACGACATTGCTTACGACAATCACGATATCGACGACGGGCTCCGCGCAGGGTTTCTCGAACTCGATGACCTGCTGACGCTCGATTTCATCGCCGATCAGTGGCGCGAGGTGGAGCGGCGGTTTCCCCATGCGCCGCGCGACCGGCAGCTGCGCGAACTGGTGCGCGGGCAGATCGGGTGGATGGTCAACGACGTGCTCAGCCACACGCGCTCGGCCACGCAAGGGGTTGAGAATCGTGATGAAATTGCCCTTGCGAACCGCGCGCTCGCAGGCTTTTCACCCGCGCTCGCCGCGGCGGAGCGGCGGCTCAAGGCGTTCATGTACGCCAAGCTCTATTACCATCCCGAGCAGACGGCGACCGCCGACAAGGCCAATACCGTTATTGCACAACTGTGGCAGGCCTATTGCGAAGATCCTGCAAGAATGGGATCGCAGTGGACCAGCACGCTGCCCGACAGCGAACCGCATCGCAGCCGCCATATCGCCGATTATATCGCGGGCATGACGGACCGGTTCGCGCTAGAGCAGGTACGGGAGATTTACGGGTCGGCTCCTGCCGACCTGAGCAATGTGTGAGTGGGGGCACGTTTGAGTGGGGGCTCAGGGGCATTAGATGAGTAGCCGATTTCGTGTGGCGATGGGGGGCGTGAGCGAGCCGATCGGGGAGAGCCTGATCGAACTCGCGCGACACCAGCCGCTGGTCAGGCTGGTGGCGCTGACACTGGGCGAGATCGATGTGCCGCATGGTAGCCGGATGGAGGTCTTCATCGCCGATGCCGATCGCTGGTCGCGCGTCATGCGGGCGATGAAACCGAAGGTCTTCGTCGTCGGGCTGGGGCCTGCGCTCAACCTCGTCGGAAAAGACGACAGCGCCCTTCGTGCCATCGACGATGAGGAAACGGTGGTAGAAATCGCCAAGACCGCCCGCTTCGCCGGTGTCGAGCGATTGATCGCGATCAGTTCCGAAGGGGCGGACCGCTGGTCGCGCGACCGGCACTTGAGCGCCAAGGGCAAGGCTGAGACCGAGCTTTCGCGGCTCGGGTTCAAGCGGCTCGACATCGTGCGCCCCGGCCCGCTGTCGCAAAGCGGCGGAAAGCGGCGGATATCGGCGCTGCGGGGGCGTGGCACCGATGTCGATACCGTGGCCAAGGCGCTGATGACGCTGAGCCTGCGGCGAACGCCGGGCAAGTTCACCCACGACGAAGAAGGGATCGAGCGCGCGGCAGCGATGCTCTCCCGCGCGCCTGCCATGAAGGACGGTGCCGAGCAGCACGCGCAGCAGGGGTAGGGACGATGTGGCAGACGCTGTTCGACATCACCAATGTGGTCGCCCTGATCGGGTGGGCGTTGCTGATCCTGCTGCCGCGCCGTGAGAGTGTGCTTTACGCGGTGCTCTACGGCGCGATCGGGCTGTTATGCGCCTGCTATCTCGTGATGCTGGTCTCGCTGGTCGGCAATCTGGTCGATCCCATGCCGGCGGCAGGCGCGCCGCCCGCGCCCGATTTCGAATATAGTGTGCAAGGCCTGATGGCGATGTTCCGGTCCGAAGGGGCGATCGTGGTCGGCTGGACGCATTATCTCGCGCTCGACCTGATGACCGGTCTGTGGATCGCGCGCGACGCGGACAAGCGCGGGGTGGGGCGCATTATCCAGGTGCCGTTCCTGCTCGCGACCTTCATGGCCGGGCCCGCCGGACTGTTCGGCTGGCTGGTGGCGCGCGCGTTCATCCGTGGGGATGGCGATGGCGCTGGTTGAAGAAGACAGCGCGCAGGTCCGCTTTCCCCCGCCGCTGATCGTGTTCGGCGCGCTGATGCTCGGCCTGGGGCTGGGCGATGTGCTGGAACTTGCGCGGATCGATGTTGCGGCCATGCGCCCGGTCGGTGCCGTGATCGGGTTGCTGGGCGCGGCTATCATCGCCTCGGGGATTCTCGGCTTCGTGCGTGCGGGCAATGATCCCGAGCCGTGGAAGAAGGACACCGCCTTCGTTACCACGGGGCTGTATCGCTTCACCCGCAACCCGATGTATTTGGGGATGGTGCTGGTGCAGCTGGGCATCGCGCTGTTCGCGCAGAGCATTGGCGGGCTGCTCTCCGTCCCGCTGGCGATCCTGCTGGTCGACCGTTTCGTGATTGCACGGGAGGAGCGGCACCTGCGCGCGACGTTCGGGGACGAGTACCGCGCGTACTGCCAGCGCGTTCGGCGGTGGATCTAGGCATGGCGATGCGAGAAAGCCCCGCCGCCCAGCGCAACCGCGGACCGATTGCCGATGTGCTGGCGGACGAGCTGCCGCACGGCGGCCGCGTTCTCGAAATCGCCAGCGGCACGGGCGAGCATGTCGTCCATTTCGCCGCGCGGTTCCCGAATCTCGACTGGCAACCGACCGATCCGCAGGAAGACGCGCACGCGTCGATTGCGGCCTACCGCGATGCCGCCGGGCTCGACAACATTATGCCTCCGGTGGCGCTGGATGCCGCTTCGGTAGAGTGGCCGCTCGATGCAGCGGATGCGATCGTGTGCGTCAACATGGTGCACATCAGCCCATGGGAGGCGACCGAGGGCCTGTTCGCGGGGGCGGCGAGGCTGCTGCCACTGCATGATGGCCCGCTGGTGTTATATGGGCCGTATCTTGAGGAAGACGTGGAAACGGCGCCCTCGAACCTGGCGTTCGATGAGAGCCTGAAGGCGCGCGACCCGCGTTGGGGACTGCGCGAGCTAGCCGATGTGGACGCGCTTGCTGCGCGGAACGGGCTGAGGCGGACGCGGCGCGTTGCCATGCCCGCCAATAATCTGGTGCTGGTCTATCGCCGCAACTAGGCTGCCGGGGGGGGCGATCGCGCCCACCCGGCTGCCAGGGTGATCAGTCGATGGCGTCTTCGCCGGCTTGGCCGACCGATTCGACATCCTGGCCGAGGCCCTTGACGGTGTTGCAGGCGGTGGCGGTCAGGCCGAGTGCGGCGACGCTGACGGCGAGTGCGATCTTGCGGATCATGGCTGTGTCCTCATTCCAGCCGGGCTCCGCGCGCAATGCGCGGCGGTCCCGATTGGGCAGGAAACGGCCTTATGGCACAAGCGGTTCCTCGGGCGGTCGCACGCGCCGGTTTTCCTTGCGCGCCTGCCGGGCGAGGTGCCCTTCGCGCAGCACGATGATCGAGCCGGCAAGGATGATGATCGGTGCGCCGATCCAGGTGGTCGCGGCGGGCAGTTCGTCGAACACCTGCCACCCGTACAGCGTCGCCCACAGCAGCGCGGTGTAGTCCATCACGATGACCGTCGCCGCCGATCCATAGCGCAGTGAATTGGTCAGCAGCAGCTGCGCGGCCGCGCCGCTCAGTCCGATACCGCCGAGCAGCAGCCATGTTTCAGGCGAATGCGCCCTGCCCACGAAGGGCAGCGCCAGCGCGGCCACCGGCGTGGTCAGCAGGCAGAACCAGAAGACGATGCTGGTCGATCCTTCGGTCTTGTTGAGATCCTGGATCTGGATAGAAATCAGCGCGACCATGAAGGCTGCGGCAAGGCCCACGGCAATGCCCTTCGGGTCCACCGGCGTGCCGCCCGGCTGCGTCACGATCAGGATGCCGACGAAGCCGATCGCCACCGCGCTCCAGCGATAGCGACCGATCTTCTCCTTCAGCAGCAGCATGGAGAGGATCACAGCCCAGATAGGCGCGGTGAAGTTGAGCGTGGTCGCCTCTGCCAGCGGCAGCAGGATGACCGCGCCATAGACCAGCGCCATGCCGACGATGCCGAAGGTGCTGCGCACGACATGGGCGCGGAATCGCACCGGTTTCAAAGCAGCGAGGCCCACCGTGGCCGATGCGAAGGCGATCATCACCAGCAGCGTCATCGCCTGCCGCCAGAAGATCATCTCGAACAGGTTAACGCCCTGTTCGCCTGCCAGCTTCACAAGCATCGACAGGGTCGTGAGCGCGAGCGCGGCCAGCAGGCGAAGGCCGATCGCCGTCAGCGGGCGGGATTGGGCAACACCGGACTCCATGCCCCGCTGGTAGAGAATAGCCGTGCGCACGCAAGCCGCGTCGGGGGCGCATTGCCATATTGCGCGCAGATCGCCATCTGGCCGCGCATGGACTGGCTGCACGATCTGGTATTCCTGAGCGACGCGGGGCGCGTTGCGCTGCTGGGCGTCGGTTTCATCCTGCTTGCGCTGGTGGCGATGGTGGCGGAGCGCAGGCGCGGCAAGCGCGCCCGTATCGACCGCGTCGGCTGCATGCCGTGGCTGACGATCTTCCTCGCTGCGGCAGTGATCGGTGGCGGCCTGCTGTCGATGGCGCTCCCCGCGCTGTTGCAGGGGTAGTGCGCGCGCTTGCTAGAGACAGGCTTCCAGGTAAGCCTGGTCGAAGCCGAACTGGCGGGCCTTTTCCAGCGTGTAGGGGCGCAGGCCCTGGCTGCGGAACTCGCCCAGGATTTTGCCGTCTTCGGCTTCGTCCATGTATTCGAACTTGAAGAGTTCCTGCGTCACGATGACCTCGCCCTCCATCCCGATCACTTCGGTGATGTTGGTCGTGCGGCGTGAGCCATCGCGCAGGCGCTTCACCTGAACGATCAGGTCGACGCTTTCCGCGATCTGGCGCGAAATCGCTTCCTTGGGAATCTTGATGTCGCCCATCAGGATCATGTTTTCCATTCGCCCCAGCGCCTCGCGCGGGGAGTTGGCGTGCAGCGTACACATCGAACCATCGTGGCCCGTATTCATCGCGGCGAGCAGGTCGAACGCTTCCGCGCCGCGAATTTCGCCCAGGATGATGCGGTCGGGGCGCATACGCAGCGCGTTCTTGACCAGATCGCCGATGGTAATCGCGCCCTGACCTTCGAGGTTGGGTGGGCGGGTTTCCAGCGGTAGCCAGTGCGGCTGCTGCAAGCGGAGCTCGGCGGCGTCTTCGATGGTCAGCACGCGCTCGCCCGGGTCGATCATCTTCGACAGGGCGTTGAGCATGGTCGTCTTACCCGAGCCGGTACCGCCCGAGATGACCACGTTCATCCGCGAAGCGCCCGCAATCTTGAGCGCGGTCGCCATCTTGTTGTCCATCGAGCCCCAGCCCGCAAGCATGTCGATGGTGATCGGTTTTTCGGAGAACTTACGAATCGAGATCGCGGTGCCGCGCAAGGATAGCGGCGGGACGATCACGTTGACGCGGCTGCCATCCTTGAGGCGAGCGTCGGCCAGCGGCGTGGTCTGGTCGACGCGGCGGCCGACCTGGTTCACGATCCGCTGCGCGATCTGGAACAGGTGCTGTTCGTCGCGGAACTGGATCGGGGCGAGCGTCAGCTTGCCCTTCTTTTCGATGTAGGTCTGGTCCGGCCCGTTGACCATGATGTCGGTCACATCTGGATCGGTCAGCAATTCTTCGAGCGGGCCGAAGCCGAGCAGCTCGTCGATCAGCACCTTCTCCAGCGCGAACTGTTCGCGCCGGTTGAGGGTGATCTTCAGCTCCGCCAGCACTTCCATGATGATCGGACGGAATTCCTCCGCCAGCTCATCCTTGCTCAGCGTCGATGCGGCTTCGGGGTCGATTCGTTCGAGCAGGCGCGGCAGCACCTGCTCCTTGATCTTGTGGACGCTGGCCTCGAAGCCCGAAACCTCTTCCTTCACGTGGATCGCGTTGGAACGCTCGTTCAAGCGGCTCATCGCGTCGGCGTGGCGGTGTTGAGGAGTGGCAGCGGGAGTGGGGGTTGCGGGCGTTTCGCCTGCAGACTGCTGGTCTTCCGGGATCGGCGGGAACTGTTCGCCACCCTCGGACGGGGTCGCCGATTGCGGGCTCCCCTTCATCGGTTTGGCGTTGCCGAATGCTGGACGGCTGCCGGGAGCCATGCCCCCCGGTCCGTTCCTGCGTCCGAAAGCGCTCATTTGTGAAATCCCCCAAAAGCCATGCGGCAACCAACGGTGCGGGGTGAAGGCAAAATGGCCAACACCACCTTTTCGGGGATGGTGAATATGATCGAAACCTTATCAATTCGCTAAGCGGCGCGATGGAGCATTTGCCGTGACGACCTTTGATCGCGTAGAGGGCGGGCGCGGCACGTCCGCCCAACCTGCTCCCTCTTCCGGCCAGACGCGATTGACATGATATCGCGATATGATATCGGAATATCGCAATGACCCGCATCCTCGCCGACCTGCCCGACGACGACATCCAGTGGCTCGACCGCTTGGCGGAAGAGCAGGGCAAGTCGCGCGCGGCCATTCTTCGCGAAGCGGTGAGCGCCTATCGTGCCCGGGACAAGGACTGGCTCGAGCAAGGCTTCGGCCTGTGGGCGAGGCACGGCTTTTCGGAAGACGGGCTGGCCTATCAGGACCGGCTGCGCGGCGAGTGGGACCCGGAAGGCGAGCATGTCGGGAAAGAGCGCGACGCGTGAGCGACATTTTCTTCGACACCAATATCGTGATCGACGCGCTTGCCGACCGGCGGGAGGCGTTCGACGAATTGCGCCGTGCATCGCGCCCGTGGATCAGCCGGATCAGCTGGATCGAGGTGCTCGCGGGCGTTCCGCCGGTCGTCCGCGAGGAGACAGAGCATTTCCTGTCGAACTTCGCGATCAGCGAGGTTTCGGCAGAGATCGCGCGCCGGACGGCGGAACTGCGCTTCCATCGCAAGAGCCTCCTTATTCCGGATGCGATCGTGTTTGCGTCCGCGCAACAGCACGGCGCGATCCTGGTCACTAAAAATACACGCGATTTCCCGGCAGCGATGCCGGGCATACGCGTCCCCTACAGATAGGTTTAAGGAACCGAGCAAATGTGCGGCATCATCGGAATCGTGAGTGGTGAGAGCGTCGTCGACCGGCTGGTCGATGGCCTCAGGCGGATGGAATATCGCGGCTACGACAGTGCCGGGGTCTGCACGCTGGATGACGGCCGGATGGTTCGTCGCCGTGCGCAGGGCAAGCTCGCCAATCTGGTCGAAGTGCTGACGAAGGATTCCGCGCCCGGCAATATCGGGATCGCGCACACCCGCTGGGCCACGCATGGCGCGCCGACCGCAGCCAATGCCCACCCGCACGCGGGCAAGGCCGCCGCGCTGGTTCACAACGGTATCATCGAGAATTTCCGCCCGCTGCGCGACGAATTGCTTGCCGACGGTTACGCGGTCGAAAGCGAGACGGATAGCGAAGTCGTCGCCCTGCTGGTCAGCCGCGAGGTGGAGCGCGGCGCATCGCCCGAAGAAGCGGTGCAGACCGTGCTGCCGCGGCTGCGCGGTGCCTTCGCGCTGGCGATCCTGTTTCCCGAGCATCCCGACAAGATCATCGGCGCGCGGCTCGGCTCTCCGCTGGTGGTCGGCTACGGCGATGGGGAGATGTTCGTCGGGTCCGACGCACTCGCGCTCGCCCCGCTAACCCAGCGGATTTCCTATCTCGAAGAAGGCGACTGGGCAGTCGTGACGCGCGAAGGCGCGCAGATTTTCGATATCGACGGCCATGAAGTCGAACGTGAAATCGTCGCCTCGGGCGCAAGCGCCGCTGCGGTCGAGCGCGGTAACTATCGCCACTTCATGCAGAAAGAGATCTTCGAACAGCCGACCGTGGTTGCGCAGACCCTGTCCAGCTATGTGCGTCAGGCGGACCAGACGGTTGCGCTGCCGCAGATGGATTTCGATCTCTCCAGCATCGAACGCATGACCATCGTTGCCTGCGGTACCTCCTACTACGCGGGCATGGTCGGCAAGTACTGGATCGAGGAATTCGCGCGCGTGCCCGTCGACATCGACGTCGCGAGCGAGTTCCGTTACCGCGAACCGCCGCTGCCCAAGGGCGGCCTTGCGCTGTTCATTTCACAGAGCGGCGAGACTGCCGATACGCTCGCCGCGCTGCGCTATTGCAAGGCGCAGGGGCAGACCATCGCCGCGATCGTCAACGTGCCCACCAGCACCATGGCGCGCGAGGCGGACCTGCTGCTGCCGATCCACGCGGGCCCCGAAATCGGCGTTGCCTCGACCAAGGCATTCACCTGCCAGCTGGCGGTGCTCGCCGCGCTCGCCGCGAAGCTCGCGGTGGTGAAGGGCGGCATGGATCGCGCCGAGGAACAGGAGGTGGTGCGCCACCTGCTCGAAGCGCCCGCCGCGCTCAACAGCGCCCTCGATCACGACGACGATATTGCCGCGATGGCCCACCTGATCGCGCCCGCGCGCGACGTGCTCTATCTCGGGCGCGGGCCGGACTATCCGATGGCGATGGAAGGTGCGCTGAAACTCAAGGAAATCAGCTACATCCACGCCGAAGGCTACGCCAGCGGCGAGATGAAGCACGGGCCGATCGCGCTGATCGACGAGCATGTGCCCGTGATCGTGATCGCACCCTCGGGCCCGCTGTTCGAAAAGACCGTCTCCAACATGCAGGAAGTCCGCGCGCGCGGCGGCAAGATCGTGCTGATCTCAGACCGCGAGGGGCTGGAGGAAGCGGGCGAGGGCTGCCTTGCCACGATCGAGATGCCCCGCGTGCACCCGCTGATCGCGCCGCTGGTATACGCGGTACCGGTGCAACTGCTGGCCTATCATGTGGCGCTGGTGAAGGGTACGGATGTCGATCAACCGCGCAATCTCGCGAAATCGGTGACGGTCGAATAAAAAATCTGACAAGTCGCTTGGGTTTTACCCGGACCTAACCATTTATCGATACGCCCCCGTGGGTGAGCGATAACACAGCATTGGAAGACCCGGCCTTGCGCCAGAGGTTGCCGGTGACGGCAGTGTTCGGCCTGAAGGCCGGGCGGGGCCTCGATTGGCCACGCCTGTGGCTGCTCCAGCATCGCGAACTCGCAAGGCTCCGGGGGCCCCGGATCGCCGGACATGTCGCTGGCGCACTGCTCGCGCTGGTGATGTTCGCGGATGATCTCCCGCTGCCGCTGATGGCCTGCTGGGTCACCTGGATTGCCGTCAGCCTGTACATCTACACCCGGCGCGACGCGTACATCCTGGAGATCGACGAGCCCGCCCTGACTGTCCGCGAGGCACGCTCGCACCTCCTCGGCAGCATCATGCTGGGGGTGGGCTGGGCCAGCCTGATGCCCTTGCTGCACCTCGTGGCAGGATCGGAAATGGCAATTCGCGGGCTGGTGCTGGGCGCCGGTATCGCGATCGGGGGTGTCGTCATGATGGGGGTGGTGCCGCTGAGCGCCTATGCCTTCATCACCTTTCTGGCGGCGGGTGCTGCCACGGGCTTCTGGCTCGCGGGGCACGACGACATGATCGTATTCGTCGCGTTTTTCACGTTCTTCGCTTACGGATCGGTGTGGATCAGGGCGACGGACTTCCTGCGCTTTGCGGTCGCGGAAGGCTTGCTGCTCGAAAAAACCCACACGGTTTCGCTGCTCCTGAGAGAATTCGGAGAGAACGAGGCCGACTGGCTGTGGCAGATCGACCCGAGCCGGCGCGTGCGCTCGGCATCGCCGCGCTTCGCCTATGCGATGGGCTCCACCGCTGCCGAGCTCGAACGACAACCCTTCTTCAGCCTGATTGCCGGCAATATGGCGGAGACCGACCCTGCGGCGATGCGACTTCGCGATCTCGCTGACCATATCAAGTCGCGAGAGAGCTTTTCCAACCTGCTGGTCCAGGTCGAAGTGCGGGGCGAGCGTCGCTGGTGGGAATTGTCCGGCACACCGATCGTGGGCGAAAAGGGCGAATATCTCGGCTATCGCGGCGTCGGCTCCGACGTGACGGCGCAGCGCAATTCGTCCGATAAGATCGCCTACTTGGCGCGATACGACACGCTGACCGCACTTCCCAATCGCCTGATGCTGCACGAGGCGCTGAACGCTGCGATGGACGAAGCGCGCGAATCCCGCCGGCGGTGCGCATTCCTGATGGTCGACCTCGATCGGTTCAAGGCGGTCAACGATTCGCTGGGCCACCACATCGGCGACAAATTGCTGGAACAGGTCTCGCGACGCTTGCGCCAGGTCGTCGGTGAAGCGGATATCTGCGGCCGACTGGGCGGCGACGAGTTCGGCATCGTTCTTCATGAAGTACGTGACTACGGCGAAGTCGACGCGATCGCCTGCAGAGTGATCGAGCGCCTCTCTCAGCCCTACGAGGTGGATAATCACACGCTTTTCGTCGGTGCCAGCGCAGGTTCCGCCCTCGCGCCGCGCGACGGCAAGACGGTGGACGAGCTGATGCGCAATGCCGATCTGGCGCTCTACCGTGCGAAGGACGATGGGCGCGGCGTCCATTTCGCTTACCAGCCTTCGCTCCACGCCGATGCGGAGGAACGCCGCCAGCTCGAATTCTCGCTCCGCAAGGCTCTCGAAAGAGACGAGCTGATGCTCAATTTCCAGCCGGTGGTCGACGCGAAGACCGAAAAGGTCGTCAGCTTCGAAGCACTGGTGCGGTGGCACAGCCCCGAACACGGGCTGGTCAGCCCCGCCAAATTCATCCCCGTGGCCGAAGATACCCGCCTGATCGTGCCCATCGGCACTTGGGTGATGCAGAACGCCTGTCGCGAGGCAACGCTCTGGCCCGATCACGTGAAGGTCAATGTCAACGTTTCGCCCGAGCAGCTCGTCCAGCCTGATTTCGTCGAATCGGTGGTCGAAGCCCTGTCGCACAGCGGGCTCGACCCGCACCGGCTCGAGATCGAGGTGACGGAAAGCATCTTCCTGAACGATACCGAGGTCGCCCGCGTTGCGCTCAGCAAGGTCATGGCACTCGGCTGCCAAGTCGCGCTCGACGACTTCGGAACGGGCTATTCCTCGCTCGGCTACCTGCGCAAGCTGCAATTCTCCACGATCAAGGTCGACCGCAGCTTCGTTCAGGGGGCCGCGCAAGGCAGCAGCGAAAGCCTGGCGATCGTGCGCGCGGTGGTCGCGATGGCGCAAAGCCTGGAGATGAAGACCACCGCCGAGGGCGTAGAGACCGAGGAAGAGGCGAAGCTGGTGCGCGACATGGGCTGCGACCGGATTCAGGGCTTCCATTTCGGGCGCCCGATGACCAGCGTCGACGCGTGCGCCCTGTTCGATCGCGACTATCAGGCCCTGCGCGCCTGATAGGCCGGGTCACGCCGTTGCGGCGAGGCCTTCCATGACGGCCTGGAACAGACGCCGTCCGTCGGTACCGCCATGTGCGGGGTCGATGGCGCGTTCGGGATGCGGCATCATGCCGAGCACGTTCCCGCCCGCGTTGACGATCCCGGCGATATCGCGACGCGAGCCGTTGGTCGCCTGCGTGTAGCGGAAAACTACGCGGCCATCGCCTTCCAGCGCGTCGAGCGTCGCCTCATCGGCGAAATAGTTGCCGTCGTGGTGCGCGACCGGGATGGTGATCGTCTCGCCTGCCTCATAGGCGGCGGTGAACAGCGTCTGCGCGTTCTCCACCTTCAGAGCGACATCGCGGCACACGAAATGCTGCCCCGCATTGCGCATCAGCGCGCCGGGCAAAAGGCCTGCTTCGGTGAGCACCTGGAAACCGTTGCACACGCCCAGCACGGGCACGCCGCGCTCCGCCGCCGCTTTCACTTCGCGCATGATCGGGCTGTTCGCCGCCATCGCGCCCGAACGCAGGTAATCCCCGTAAGAGAAACCGCCGGGCAGGGCGATGAAATCGAGGTTGTCGGGCAGCGCGGTGTCGCGGTGCCAGACCTGCGTCGGTGCCTTGCCGAACACGTCGCGCAGCGCGACCATCATGTCGCGGTCGCAGTTGGAGCCGGGGAAGGTGATGACCGCGCTGTTCATGGCTCAGCCCGCATCCTCGATCCGGTAATTCTCGATCACCATGTTGGCGAGCAGCTTCTCGCACATCTCTGCGATCGTCTCGTCGGAAACGTCGTCCGCCACGTCGAGCTCGATCAGCCGACCGATCCGCACGTCGTTGACGCCAGCGTAGCCGAGCCCGTCGAGAGCGTGATGAACCGCGCGGCCCTGCGGGTCGAGCACGCCGGGCTTGAGGGTCACGAAAATGCGCTTTTTCATCGGCAGGGGCTTTCGTCGTCCGGTAAGTGAATGCGACCCGTCGCCTAGCGTCGCCCCGCTTGAAGCGCAACGCGGCCGAAGCGGATGCTCACGACTTCTTCCGTTACTTCTTCTTCGGGGCGCCGGTGCGCATGCGGCCGCGATGGGCGGAGAGGTCGAAGACTTCGCCGGGGGCGTTGTCGTCGTTCTGGAGCACTCCGAGCCTCCGGGCGACTTCCTGGTAGGCTTCTTCTTCGCCGCCCAGATCGCGGCGGAAGCGATCCTTGTCGAGCTTTTCGCCCGAGTTCATGTCCCACAGCCGGCACCCGTCGGGGCTGATCTCGTCGGCCAGGATCACGCGGCTATAGTCGCCGTCCCACAGACGGCCGAATTCCAGCTTGAAGTCGACCAGCCGGATATCGACTGCGGCAAACATCCCTGCGATGAAGTCGTTGATGCGGATCGCCATCGCGGCCATGTCCTGCATCTCGTCCTGGCTCGCCCAGTTGAAGCAGGCGATGTGCTCTTCGGCGACCAGCGGATCGCCCAGCGCGTCGTCCTTGTAGTAATATTCGATCAGCGAGTGGGGCAGCGGCTCGCCTTCTTCCAGCCCCAGCCGCTTGCAGATCGAACCCGCCGCGACATTGCGCACCACCACTTCGAGCGGGATGATCTCGACCTGCCGGATCAGCTGTTCGCGCATGTTGAGGCGGCGGATGAAGTGCGTCGGGATGCCGATATTGCCGAGGCGGGTGAACACGTATTCGCTGATGCGATTGTTGATCACGCCCTTGCCGTTGATCGTGCCCTTCTTCTCCGCGTTGAAGGCGGTCGCGTCATCCTTGAAATACTGGATCAGCGTGCCGGGTTCGGGACCTTCGTAGAGGATCTTGGCCTTGCCTTCGTAGATCTGGCGGCGACGGGACATGGGCTTACCTTGCGCAATTTAGCAAAAATGACTGCGCCCCGGCATCGCGAACGGCACCTATGCGGCGCGTCCCTGCCGGGGCGGATCGGCTCGCCGTACAGCCAAACGCGTGCCGCTTCAATCCGCGCCGGGCCCGCTCGCGTCCATCACGGGGGAATGCGAGGCCTTGAGACTGTCGATCAACTTGCCCAGCGTAGCGCGCTGGACGAGGACGGAGAACAGCACCGCCGCAAATGTCGCTGCCAGCAGCAGGTCGCGCGTGCTGCCCGCGGGCAGCGACAGCGCCAGCGCGACCGAGATGCCACCGCGCAGGCCGCCCCACCACAGCACCCGGCCAGACCCCGGGGTGGAAAGCCGCGCGGCAGGGATCGCCTTGATCGCGCCGCCCACCGCAATGGCACGCGCAGCCAGCGTGATGAGTATCGCGGCAAGTCCGAACACCAGCTCTCTCACGCCGGGGACCAGCGCGATCACTTCCAGCCCGATCAGCAGGAACAGGACCGAATTGAGCACCTCGTCGACCAGTTCCCAGAACTTGTTGACGTAATCGAGCGTCAGGTCGCTCATCGCCAGATTGGCGCCGTGGTTGCCGATCAGCAGGCCGGCAACCGCCATCGCGAGCGGGCCGGAGACATGCAGCTGGGTGCACAGCGCATAGCCGCCCATCACCACAGCGAGGGTGATGAGCACTTCCAGCGTATACTCGTCCATCGAGCGCAGGGCGCGAAAGCCGAGCCAGCCGATCACGAGCCCCATCGCCACGCCGCCGCCTGCCTCGATCACGAACAGCCGCGCACCTTCGCCGAAGCTGAAATCCGCGCCCGTCACCGCCGCGCCCAGCAGGATGGTGAAGACCACGATGCCTACGCCATCGTTGAACAGGCTCTCGCCCGCGACCGCGCTCTGGAGCGAGGCGGGCACGTTCTCTTCGCGGAGCACGCCGAGGACCGAGACCGGATCGGTGGGGGAGATCAGCGCGCCGAACACGAAGTACCAGATCGGCGCGATCTGCACGCCGATCAGCATCCCCACGCCCCACGCCGCCGCACCGATTACGACGGTGGAGATGATCACGCCGACGGTGGAGAGCAGCAGCACCGGCAGCCAGTCCGCCTTCAACCGCTCCAGATCGACATGCAGCGCGCCCGCGAACAGCAGGAAGCTGAGCATCCCCTGCAACAGCGTCTGGGTGAAATTCATCTGCTCGAGCAGGCCGGAAACCGTCTCGTCCAGCGTGATGCTGGGCACCAGCGCGTTGAGCACGGTCAGCACTACGGACGCCAGCGCGCCCATGATCGTCAGGCCGATCACATGCGGCAGGCGGATGTAGTGATGGTTGATATAGCCGAACACCGCCGCCGCCACGACGAGGATCGCGGCGATGTCGAACGGCGAAAGCGCGGTTGCGGCGGCGGTGTGCATGCACCCCGCCTAGACGCGCGCGGCGCTGGCGGGAAGGGGCGACCGCTTTGCCGTTACTCCGCGTCCTCCCCGAACAGCATGGCCTTCATCCGGTCGAGATAGACGATCCACGCCTCGCGCCCTGCGTCGGTCAGGCACGCGGTGGTGACGGGCTTCTTGCCTTCGAAGCGTTTCTCGATTCTCACGTAGCCCGCGTCCTCCAGCTTGCGCAGGTGGACCGACAGGTTGCCGTCGCTCACCCCCGTGCGCGCACGCAAATCCCCGAAATCGGCGCATTCCGCGCCTGAGAGGTAGGCCATCGTGGCCAGCCTGACGCGCCCGTGGATCGTATCGTCGATCGCCCGGTAATCGAGCGGCGGATCAGCCACGGGGCAGCCTCTCTCGCTTGAGCAGCATCAGACCGGGGAGCACCGACACCACCACCGCGCCCAGCGCCATGACCACGAACTGAATCGCCGTCCCTGCGGTGAGCGCGCTGGCGACGACGAAGACCATCGCGAGGGCAGCGTAGGCTTTCAACGCGGGCACGCGCCCTGCGGCCGCGCTGGCGGCCAGCGCGGTGGCGTAGACGCCGAAGGTGATCGGCGCGATCATGCTCATCAGGAAGAACGTCATCGTCTCCCCCGACTGTTCGAGCCTCAGGTAGGCGAGGGCAAGCGTCGAAAGCGAGACCACGCCCAGAAAAGCACCGCCTGCCTGCCATACCGCCTGTTCCACCTTGTTGCCGATCGTCTGCGGGCAATCGCCTGGGGCGGGGCGCCACATGCGGCTCACGATCGCGGCGGGAGCGATCAGGGCCAGCCAGATGATCGGCAGGGCGACGGGCGGCCAGGCGAAAAAGCCCGCCAGCACAGCCCCGTGCAGCAGGCTCGCCAGAGCGATCGCCGCGCCGAACAACAGCAGATGGCGGCCTGAGAGGAGGGGGCGGCTACGCCCTTCCTCCGCCAGTTCGCGCATCATGCGCAGATCGTCCTGCGCGCTGGGTGCTGAGGTTGCGGTCATTGGCTGTTCTCCGGGTAGTGCACGCGTTCGGTAAGCGAAACGCTGCCGGAGAGGGCGAAGCTGTTTCGGGCGAAGGTCGGCATCCCGCGCAGATCGTCAGCGCCGATCATCGACCAGCCGTCTGCGGGGCCGTGGGGGCCCATGTTGAACGTGCCGTCGCCGTTGATGTCGTGCCATACCGACATCGCATAGCGGCCATCGGGGACATCGCGGAAGGTCACCGTCACCGTATCGGTCTGCGGGTCGACCACCTTCTCGCCCGCGACGGCTGCGGCCTGCATGAACTGATCTTCGCTTTGCAGGCTGATGTAGAGGTCGCCCGCGTCCGGCCGCACATCGGTCAGCGTGACGGTAACGTCGCCCGCGAGGGCAGGGCTGGCAGTCGCCATCGCGACGAGCGCGGTAGCGGCGCAGAGGGATCGGCGAATCATGTCACTCTCCTTTGTTGCGACGCGCACTTTAAAACTTAAAGTACTTGGCATGGCAAGTGATAGCGACGTCATCGTGATCCGCGCTGCGACGCTGGAGATACGCTAGCTTCGGAGAATGGCCGCCCTCCGTAGCCGAGCTTTTGTCGTGCCCCATCAGAGCGCGGGAGGTGGCTTCGTTTTTCGCGTTGACCCACTGTGTCAGGCATCGGCCTGAAACAGGCACCGCGCGGCCCGCGAGTGCGAGCCGCGCCGTCCTGTCCGATCGGCAATCAGCCGTGCAGTTTGGCCGCCGTCTGGGCGACCCGCTTGCCGAGGTAGCGCGCACCGTCCAGCTCGGTCGTGCTCGGCTGGCGGCTGCCGTCTCCGCCTGCGATCGTCGTCGCACCATAGGGCGCGCCGCCCTTGACCTCGTCGACGCCCATCTGGCCCTGGAACCCGTAGTCGAGCCCGACGATCGTGCAGCCCATGTGAAGCAGGTTGGTGAGGATGGAGAGCAGCGTCGTCTCCTGCCCGCCGTGCTGGCTGGCGGTGGAGGTAAATGCCGCGCCGACCTTGCCCACGAGCGCACCTTTCATCCACAGCCCGCCGGTCTGGTCCCAGAAAGACGCCATCTGGCTGGTCATGCGGCCGTAGCGGGTGGGGCTGCCGACCACGATGCCGTCGTAGTCGGTCAACGCGTCCGGCCCCTCGATCTCGTCGTGCCCGGGCATCCCGGTGAACCCCGCGTTCTTCGCGACCTCTTCAGGCGCGGTTTCGGGCACGTGGCGGATCACGGCCTCACCGCCGCCGTCGCGCACGCCTTCGGCAACCGCCTCCGCCATCGCAGAGGTGTGGCCGTAGGAGGAGTAATAGAGGACGAGGATCTTGGTCATGGATTTCCCTTCGCGTGTGTTCGATGTGTGATCGACCAATGCGTGGGAAGCGTCGGTGTTTCGCAGAGGGCGGCGTCCCGATTTTCCTACAGGCGGCCGATCCGCTAGGCCGGACGCGCTCATTCTCACCGTCGGGCACCTGCTGGAAGGCCGCGCCGTTCCGCGTTTGCGCGCAGGGAGGTAAGTGCGGAGCCGATCCGCATGGGCGAGCCGTGTGCGTCCGAGAAAAAACGCCGTAAAAACGCCGATCTGTCACCCTGAGGGGCGGGTGTTCCCCATAAGCTATTGAAAAATAAAGTGTCGTTTTTCCAGCTGGCAGGGTGACACCTGGGTGACACCTGTCACCCTGTCACTCTCTCCACGCTACCGATCGGACGCAGCGATCGTGTTGCGGGGGCGGGACGCGATGCCTGCATCGGCATCTGCTGCCGCTTGGCGAGGCGATGGTCTGGAAGGAAGGGGCGTGGTGCCCAGGGGCGGAGTCGAACCACCGACACGACGATTTTCAGTCGTCTGCTCTACCACTGAGCTACCCGGGCGTCGCCACGACGACGGACCTGCCTTGGCGGCGGATGGTCCGGCGAGCGAATGAGTGCGCGCCTATGGCGAAGCCTCGGCCGCTTGGCAAGCCCTATCCCGCGCTCAATCCTGTTCGCGGGCAATCTCTTCGGGATCGGCGGGCCTGCCGGGCACGCTGTAGCCGTCGTTGAACCAGCGGTTCAGGTCCTTGTCGCGGCAGCGCGCGGAGCAGAATGGCGCGTATTCCTCGGTCTGGCGGGGGGACTTGCAGATGGGGCAGGGGCGCTTGGAGGGGGGGCGTCTGGTTTCGCTCATGATGCAAGGATTTGGGCGTGCCCCGCATCGAGTGCAAGCGTCGCATCGCGTTCGACCTCGACCTTGCGTCCGCTGCGACGGGCCAGTTCGGCGAGCCATTCGGGGGCGAGTCGCTCCGCAACCGCGGGGTGCGCTCGCAGCAGCAGGCGCGGACCTGCGCCTTCGGCCAGTTCGCCGCGCCGCAGCAGCATCCGCGCCGCCGCGCCTACGCGGTGGAAGTGAAAGCGGTGGAGCAGCGACGGTCCTTCGAGGCGGGCGACAAGCTGGACGAAGCCGAAGCCGTTCATCGCCGTGCGTTCGTGCGGCCAGTCGTCCAACGCCTGCCCCAGCGCATCGTCCACCGCGCGCCTGTGCTGTTTTTCGGAAAGGGTGGGGAAGTCGATCCCGATCGACCCGGCAAGATCGAATCGGCGCAGGGTACGTGCGATCGCCGGAACTGCTGCCAGCGCCAGCTCGGGCGGGGACAGGTCGCCGTCGATATCGATGACGCACATCGCGGGCGTCGGGCTCACGATCAGCGATCCGCCCGCGAAGGCGACCTCGCCGGTCCATGCGTCGGCCCACACATCCTCCCACGCACCGGCGGGAAAGCGGTGGACCGTGGTAGCATCGTGAAGGACGGAAGGAGATGCCGCGTCGCTCGCTCCATCGCGGACCTGAATGCCCTGCGCGCGCTTCAGGCGACCGCTTTCCGCGATCAGGGCACGGGTGATGCGGACCGTAATCTCGCGGCCCTCGCTCGCTTCACGAGCCAGGCCCGAGACGTTGATCTCGGTGCCATCGGCGGTGCGAGCGACACCTCGCTTCGCCCCAGCGCGGCGCTGGACCAGCCGGGCGGGTGCTACGCCGAGCGCGATATCGCCCGGCCATTGCACCCTCGCGGCGCGCACCTGCTCGCCTTCGACCTGGATGGCGCGGGTCTCTGCGACCCCGCGCTCGATCAACCAGGTCATGGCAACCACTCAGCCAAGCGCGATACCCGCCGCCTTCAGCAGGCCGCGCGTTTCGTACAGCGGCAGCCCGACGACGCCCGAATGGCTGCCGGAGAGAAAGTCGATCAGCCCTGCCGCACGCCCCTGGATCGCATACCCGCCTGCCTTGCCGATGCCTTCGCCGCTGGCGGCATAGGCAGCGATTTCTTCTGCGGAGAGCTGCTTGAACCGGACCTGCGAGGCTGCGCAGCGGGTGCGCTGGTTCCCCGTAGCATCGATGACCGAGATGCACGAATAGACCCGGTGCCGGCGACCCGACAGCAAGCGCAGGAAGCTGGATACGTCGGCTTCGGATGCCGCCTGCGGCAGGATGCGTCGCCCGACCGCCACCGTGGTGTCGCCAGCGAGGATGACTTCGCCCTCGGCCCGCGGCACCGCGAGTGCCTTCTCGCTCGCCATGCGCTCGGCATAGGGGCGGGGCAGCTCGCCCTTGCGCGGCACCTCGTCGATGTCGGGCGAGCGGATATCGTCCGGGATCACGCCGATCTGCGCGAGCAGGTCGCGCCGACGCGGGCTGGAGCTGGCGAGAATCAGGCGCGGCGTCACTATCCGCTCCACTTGGGGTGGATCAGGAAGGCGGGTTGTTCTGCGGACCAGGCCCGCCGCGACCAGGCATGAAGCGGTAGGTGATGCGCCCCTTGGTCAGATCGTATGGGGTCAGTTCGACCAGCACTTCGTCGCCGGTCAGCACGCGGATGCGGTTCTTGCGCATCTTGCCCGCGGTGTGCCCGAGGATTTCGTGGCCGTTTTCGAGCTCGACCCGGAACATTGCGTTGGGCAGCAGCTCGACCACCTTACCACGCATTTCGAGGAGCTCTTCCTTAGCCATGAATTGATCGTGTCCTTATGCAGTTCGTCGAATTTTCCGGCGATTTAGCGATCATGGGGCGAAAAGGAAAGTCCGTGTCAGCAACGCGAAAGGAACGGGCGACAATCCGTTACGTACCGACGATTGCAATTCGCTCTTTCGCCTGCAACCCAATGCCCCGGGGCGGATGCAGGATAATTCAGGAATTACGCCCACTATGACGTCTCTTCCCCGCCTTGCCACCCGGGTTTCCGCTGTTGCGCTCGCCACGGTCATCTGCATGCCTGCCCTCGCTCAGGACGCTGTTGGCGATGGCCCCGCCACCAATCAGGTGGCCGAGCCAGATCAGAGCGGCGACCCGACCGAAATCGTCGTAACTGCTCAGCGGCAGCGTGGTTCGGTCGACACCGATGTTCCCCCGGTCATCGAACTGACCGCAGCCGACATTGCATCTTACGGTGCCGATTCGCTGGAAGACCTTATCGCCCAGCTCGGCCCGCAGACCGGGTCGGGCAGGGGACGGGGCGACGGACGCCCGGTTATCCTGGTCAATGGCCAGCGGATCGCCAATTTCAGGGAATTGCGCCGATACCCGCCCGAAGCGATCGAGAAGGTCGAAGTCTTCCCCGAAGAGGTCGCGCTGCAATACGGCTATCCGGCCGATCAGCGGGTGATCAATTTCATCCTGAAGGATAATTTCAAGGCCCGTGAAATCGAGGTCGAATATGGCGGCTCGCTGGAAGGTGGCACAGATAACGGCGAGATCGAGGTATCGCAGCTTTCGATCAGCGGCCCGCGACGGATCAATATTGCCGCCGAGTTCAACACCACGAGCATGCTGACCGAGGCGGAGCGCGACATTGTGCAAACCCCGGGCACGCAGCCCACGGTTGCGACGGATCCAGACCCGGCCCGCTTCCGCAGTCTGCAAGGCGGGTCGGAAAGCTACGAACTGGAAGGGTCGTTCAACACCGCGATCGGGGAAGGCGCGGATGCCAAGGCGATATCGGCCAATCTTTCGGCGGCGCAGAACTATTCGCGCTCTCTGTCGGGATTGGAAATCGTCACCCTGACCGACGGAACCCAGAGCGAGGTTCGCGCGGTCGATGCGAACCCGCTGACCCGGCGTACACGTAGCACCACGATTTCCGGCGGAGGAGCCTATCGCCAGAGGTTCGGCGATTTCGACTTCGATGCTACGCTCGACGGTACGTACAGCGACAGCCAGACCGATATCGACCGGCGCCGCGACCTCTCGATATTGCAGGATCAGGTCGATGCAGGCCTGATCGAGATCGACGGGCCGCTGCCGGTTGTTCCGGGCAACGGAACGGACCGTTCCAACAGCACGACCTACACGGTCAATTCGCTTGCCACGCTGCGCGGTACGCCGCTGCTGCTGCCCGGCGGCGAAGTGAACATGACGCTGGACGGCGGTTACAAATGGAACCGTATCGAAAGCGACGACACGCGTACTGCGCTGGGCGGTGTCCAGCTGACGCGGGGGCGGATCAATGGGGGGATCAACCTCGGAATTCCGCTGACCAGTCGGCGCGAAGGCTTCCTCGACGCGATCGGGGACCTGACGCTGAATGCCGCGTTCGGTGTCGACCATCTTTCCGACTTCGGCACGCTGACCGACCTGACGCTGGGCCTGACATGGAATATTACCGACCGGCTGACTCTGGGCGCGACGTGGGTCAACCGCGATGCTGCGCCCAGCCTCACCGAACTGGGTGCCCCGAACGTGCAGACGTTCAACGTGCCGGTGTACGATTTCGCTACCGGCGACAATGTGCTGGCGACCGTGACGACCGGCGGCAATGCTGCGCTGCCCGCGTCGAACCAGAACGATTTCAAGCTGAGCGCGAACTATGATCTCGACCTGTTCGATCGGGCGAGCATTCTGGTCGAATTTTTCGACAACAACGCGCGCAACACGACCGAGAGCTTTCCCCTCCTCACCGCGGATATCGAGGCGGCGTTCCCCGATCGGGTGACACGTAATGGTGCGGGCACGCTGATTGCGGTCGACCAGACCCCGATCACCTATGCCAAGCGGAACAGCCGGCGACTGCGCTACGGCATCAACCTGTTCGGCAAGGTCGGCAAGGCTCAGGCAGAGGAGGGATCGCGCGGCAGCGGTGGCGGACGCCCCGGAGGCGGTTCCGGTCGTCCTTCCGCGGAGGGTACAAGCGGCGCACCGTCCGGCGGCGCAGGGCGGATGGGACCCGAACAGTTTCAACAGATGCGGGAGCAGTTCTGCGCCAGCGAACCCGGCACGGTGCCCGACCTTTCGCAGCTGCCGCCCTTCATTCGCGACCGGCTGACCAATGAAGACGGTTCGGTCAACCAGGAACGACTGGCCCAGGCGCGCGAACGGATCTGTTCGAGCGATGGCGCCGGTGGCCCCGGCGGTCCGGGTGGTTTCGATCCGCAGCAAGTTGCAGCGATCCGCGAAGCGCTGTGCACGGCTCCCGATGCGCCGATCGACCTTGCCAAACTGCCCGAGGGCCTGCGCCAGCGGCTGACCAACGAGGATGGCACGGTGAACGAGGAACGTCTCGCCCGGTTGCGCACGGCAATCTGCCAGGCAGACGGTTCGCAAGCCGGCGAAGGCCAGCGGCGTGGCGGTGGCGGTGGTCGTCGCGGCGGCGGCGGCGGCGGGGGGCCGTTCGGAGGCGGCGACGGCCAGGGGCGCTGGAGCCTGAGCCTTTATCACTCGATCGAATTCCAGAACACGGCGTTGATCGCGGCGGGCGTGCCCGAACTGAACTTCCTCGATGGCGATGCGTCCGGCCAGTCGGGCGGAGTGCCGCGCCATCAGGTCGAACTGGAGGGCGGCCTGTTCTACAAAGGCCTCGGCGCACGCCTGAGCGGCAAATACCAAGGTCCGACGCGGATCGACGGCAGCGATACGACCGGCGCGCAGGATCTCTATTTCGGCGATCTTGTGACGTTTGACCTGCGGCTGTTCGCAAACCTGGAGCAGCAGAAATGGCTGACCGGAGAGACACCGGGTTTCTTCAAGGGTGCGCGCCTTTCGCTGAGGGTGGATAACCTGTTCAACACGCGACAGGACGTGGTCGATGGCAACGGGCTCACTCCCACGCGCTTCCAGCCCGCGCTGATCGATCCGCTCGGGCGGACGGTTTCCGTCGAGTTTCGCAAGCTGTTCTGACCGGCTCATCCCCAAGCCCCTCCGCGAACGTCGAAAGGTTCGTGGAGGGGCTTGGATAGCCAGACTGTCGCCATTTTGACCGAACTGACGACCCGAGCGGATAACCTGCCCAACGCGCTGGCATGAGTGGTGGGTGCCGCCTATCTAGGCGCGCATGGCTCGCCCGCCCTCCCGTACACCGGCTGAATCCAAAGCCAATCGGCCGCACGATCCGCGCGGCAAGGAGCGCTTCAACGAGGAACGCGCCGCCTATACAGTCGCGAGCGCGCAGCCTGACCTTGAAGCGGGCGTCCACGCGATCCGCGAAACGGTGAAAACACTGCCGCCGCGTCCGGGCGTGTACCGGATGCTCGATGCGCGCGGCGACGTGCTCTACGTCGGCAAGGCGCGCAGCCTGAAGGCGCGGGTGGCGAATTACACGCAGGTGGGCGCGCTGACCAACCGGTTGCAGCGGATGGTCAGCCAGACGCGCAGCATGGAGATCGTCACCACCAATTCCGAGGCTGGCGCGCTGCTGCTCGAAGCGCAGTTTATCAAGCGCTACCGCCCGCCGTTCAACGTGCTGCTGCGCGACGACAAGAGCTTCCCCTTCATCCTGCTGCGCGCCGACCACGCCTTCCCCCGCATCCACAAGCATCGCGGGGCGCGACGCGCGAAGGGCAATTATTATGGCCCGTTTGCGAGCGCGGGTTCGGTCAACAAGACGCTGAATGCGCTGCAGAAGCTGTTTCTGCTGAGGTCCTGCACGGACAGCTTTTTCTCCAACCGAGACCGGCCGTGCCTGCTTTACCAGATCAAGCGCTGCTCGGCGCCGTGCGTCGGCCGGATCGACGAGGCCGGCTACGAAGAGCTGGTCCAGCAGGCAAAGGACTTTCTCGGCGGGAAGTCCTCTGCGGTGCAGCTGGACCTCGAAAAGCAGATGGCACAGGCGGCGGAAAAGCTCGACTTTGAAACCGCAGCAATCCTGCGCGACCGGTTGCGGGCGGCGACCTTCATTCAGGGCGCGCAAGCGGTGAACGCGACCGGGGTAGGCGATGCGGACGTATTCGCGCTTGCCGCCAAGGGTGGCCAGATCGCGGTGCAGGCGTTTTTCATCCGCGGCGGGCAGAACTGGGGCCACCGCGCCTTCTTCCCGACGCACACCCAGGATGTGGACAAGGACGAGGTCCTCGCCCGCGTCATCATGCAATTTTACGAAGAAGTACCCCCGCCGCGCACCGTGCTGGTCGACCGCGCGCTGCCCGAGGGCGAACTGCTGGCGCAGGCGCTGTGCGAGATGGCCGAACACAAGGTAGAGATTTCAGTGCCGCAGCGCGGCGACCGGCGGCGGCTGATGGAGCAGACGCAGCGCAATGCGGTCGACGCGCTCGACCGGCGGCTCGCGGAGTCGGGCACCAAGGCCAAGCTCAACCGCGATCTGGCCGAATTCCTCGAACTGGAAGAGCCGCCCCAGCGGATCGAGATTTACGACAACTCGCATATCCAGGGCGCCAAGGCAGTCGGCGCGATGGTGGTCGCGGGGCCGGAAGGGTTCGAAAAAGGCCAGTACCGCAAGTTCAACATCAAGACCGCGCAGACCAACGACGATTTCGGGATGATGCGCGAGGTCATGCAGCGCCGCTTCCGCAATCTTGCCGAAAATCCCGATGGGGAGGAAGGCAAACGCAACAGCCACGAGACAGTCTGGCCCGATCTCGTCCTGCTCGATGGCGGCAAGGGGCAGATGTCGACCGTGCGCGATACGCTCGCCGAAATGGGCATCGACAACGTGCCGTTGATCGCGATCGCCAAGGGGCCCGACCATGGCCGTGAAGGGCGCGAGGTGTTCCACTTCCCAGACGGACGGGAGAAAACGCTGCCGGTCAATTCGCCGCTGCTGTTCCACCTCCAGAACCTGCGAGACGAGGTCCACCGCTACGTGATCGGTGCGCACCGGGCGAAGCGCAGCCGCGCGATCACCGCCTCGCCGCTGGACGAAATCCCCGGCATCGGCCCCGCGCGAAAGCGCGCGCTGCTGCTGCATTTCGGGACTGCGGGCAAGGTGCGCGCGGCGGCGCTCGACGACCTAAAGCGCGCGCCCGGGATCAGCGATGCGGTCGCGCAGCAGGTGTTCGATTTCTATCACGCCGGGGCCAGCTGACTGGTCGTGACCCGCTCGCTCACCTATCCGTGATTACGCGGGGTCGTCTCGCGAGAACTTTTGTGTATTCTTGAACATGGTTTCTTGGGGGAGAAAGTCATGCTCAATCGACGCAATTTCATGGCCGCATCAAGCGCGGCAACACTTGGCGGGTGCGTTAGCTGCAAGTTCCCGGATTCTTTGCCAGTTAGCAGCCCTATCTCGGATGCTCATGCGCATTTCTTCAACGGAGCGGATCTCCCGGTACATAATTTCGTCCGTTACGTAATCGTGCCCGTATATGCACCGAACCTGCCCGAGGTTGTATTGGCGCTCGCCGACATGGCCCTGTGGATTGCCAAACGCCTGTCGGTCTCGGCTTCCTCGGAAATCAAGCACTTGCGATCGGGCGAACTGTTCGGCCGCGATGAAATTCAGGAAGACGAGTTCGCGCGCACCGCTGCAAAACGGCAGGAACGGGTGATCAACGAAGCCGGTTCGCTGCCTTTTGCCGAGCGCAGGCCGACCGAGAGTCTTGCAGACAGCTATTTCTATCTCGCGACGCTGCTCGGAGCTTTCGACTACGGAACGCGCCGCACTCTGAACGACGATCACGTCAGGATCGACCCGCAGGTGTACGAAGATATCGCGCGGCAGGGCAGGGATGCGCCGCAGCGCACCTTGCCGGACTCGCTCGATTTGCCGGAAGCGATGGTTGCATACGCAGCGCAGTCATCGGTCGACGTCAAAGCGATCATCAAATGGGTTTTCGTGATGTGCCAATCGCGCTGCTCGCACGTTCGGAGGTATCTCAACACGATTCCTTCCGGCGGAAGCCAGGTGACGCATGTGAGCAACCTGCTGGTGGACTATGATCGGTGGCTGGGCGATCGTCCGCTCGGTAATTCTACAAATGCGCAGCAAGTGGAATTCTGGACGGCCTACGCCGCGCGTACCGAATCCATCCCGGGCTGGCCGCGTCTCCACACCTTTGCCGGATTCGATCCTCTCAAGGACGCGGGCGAAAGACTTTCGAGCGGAAAGGGGACCACATTCGAGACCATGAAGGAATGGTATCGTGCTGGCCGTGAACCGGGTTCGAATGCGGCGCACAAGATCGCCGGTTTCAAGCTTTATCCTCCGATGGGATTTCAGCCGGACAAAAACGTCGAACCCGTGCTGCCGACGAATGAACCACGTGAGCAGCGGGCGGAGATCGAGGTAAAGCGTTGGTGGGACGACAATGGCTGGCCGCTGAGCAAGCTTGGGACCAGTCTGGACGCTTCGCTCGATGGGTTCTTCAAGTTCTGCGCGGAAGAAGATGTGCCGATCATGGCACACGCCTCACCGAGCAATGATGCCATGAGCAATTCTGCGAGGAAGGCGCTGATCCGCAACTGGGTGCCCAGGGTCGAACAGACTTTTTCAGAGTTAGGTCGCCCGCTCAGGCTTTGTCTCGGTCACTTCGGATACTACGTCTACGATCTAGGCGCCTTCAAAGACTTGATGAAACTGAATGTCGAGCAGGTCGGAGGGGAGCCCAAGGCGCGCGTCTACTTCGATCTCAGCTACGACATCGACATCCTGGAGGACAACCAGGGCGTGCTGCGGTATTTCCTCAATGCGCTGGAACGCGTCTGCAAGGATGTAGGTGACGAAGGCAATTTCCTCACCTTCGGATCGGATTGGATCATGCTCGGGCAGCAGGCCGGTGCCAGTCGCTACCTCGACAATTTCAGGCGCGCGCTCGATTCATCCGAATTCTGGCGCAAGAACGCAGACAAGGTGCTGCGGACCAATTTCCTCGATTTCATGCAGGTGCCTCACTGACGGGCTGCCTTTGAATACGAAGCGGACCAGCTCCACGGAGGAGCTGGCCCGCTTTTCACATCAATTCGCGACGCGCTTCAGATCGAGATCGTGGAAGTCGTAGGAGAAGTCGGTCAGGTCCGAAATCGCCTTCATCTTCATTCCCGTCACCTTGCCGTTCTCGATCGAAAAATCGACGAAGGCGTCGGCTTTGAGCGAGCTGTCGGGCCAGAATGCCGCGAAGCGATCGCCATCGTAGTGGGTCAGGTCGCCATCGAGAATTTCGCTGCGGCCCATATCGATGAACAGGCGATCCGGGGCTGTCATGCGGATGGTGACATCGCCGTACCACGGGTCATGATAGGTGCCGACATAGGCGGATAGCGGCAGGCTGGGCGGGGCAGCGTTTTCGGGCGCGCTCGCCGAGGTATCGGCGATCAGCTGCGTGCCTTCGGCTTCTGCCTTGGCGAAGGCGCCACCCCAGTCGGTAATGAAATCGTACTCGGGATGACCCAACAACGCGACCGCAACGGCGTAGTTGAATGTCGAAGGCGCGCCGCGATAATCGTTGGTCGCGCTGAACAGAACCAGCTTTTCTTCCGGGATGATCATGAAGTTGCTGACCACGCCGGGCGCGCCGCCGCCGTGACTGACGAGCAGCCTGCCGGCGAAATCCTGCGTGTTCCAGCCCAGAGCATATTCGGAAAGGTGCGATAGGCCCGCCGCGCGAAGACGACCATTGACGCCGGTGGGGGTGACGCCCTGCCACACTTCGCGCACCTGCTTCTCGTCGAGCAGACGCGTCCCGTCCTCGGTCACGCCTCCGTCGATCCAGAAGTTGCCCCACTTCATCATTCCCGCAGTGTCGCACCAGATGCCGCCAGCTGCGTTCCAGGTTTCGGAGAAGGCGAGGCGTTCGTCGATCGGAACGCCTGCATCCGCGCCTGCGGCACGCTCGTGCCCGGTAACGAAGCGCGCCCCTGCAGGGATGCGGCTCTTGTCCGCCACGCAGCGCTCCATGCCGACCGGCTTGAGAATCTCGTCCGTGACGAAGTCGGCCCAGCTTTTGCCCGAGACCCTCTCTACGATCTCGCCCGCGACCACGTACAGCAGGTTGTCGTAGGCATATTCGGACCGGAACCCGGCGGTTGGGCGCAGCAGCGGGAGCGCCTTGATGACGTCTTCCGGCTCGGCGTTGCCGTCGGGCCTGATCAGCAGGTCGCCCGCGCCAAGCGGCAGGCCAGAGCGGTGCGTCAGAGCATCGCGCACTGTAAAGTGCTCGCTCACCCACGGATCGTACATCGCGAATTCGGGGATATAGGTGCGAATGGGCTCGTCCCACTTCACCTCTCCGCGCTGCACCAGCATGGCGAGTGCGGTGGTGGTGAACGCCTTGGAAATGCTGGCGATGGGGAACAGCATATCCTGTGTAACGGGGCGGTTGGTGCCTTCCTCGGCGAGGCCGTCCGCGCCCTGCCAGATGGTTGTGCCGTCCTTCGAAACGGCAGCGACCATACCGGTTGAATCGTAGGCCTGCATTGTCCGCGTCAACGCAGCATCAAAGTCGATGGGAGCCGCTTCAACCGGTGCTTCGGCCGCCACGGTCGGTTGCGGAGAAGCTTCGTCCGTAGCGAGATGCGCGCAGGCGGACAGGACGCATGGCAGGAGCAGCAGCGCTCCGGTCTTGGCAAAATTCATAGTGGTTCGGACTCCCGATTACGGGGCCCTTATGCAGCGAATCCGCTGCGGATCAAACCTTGCTCTGAAGGCTTATGCGTTGCCCGCGCGCAGGCGACGTTCCTGAAAAG
Organism: Citromicrobium bathyomarinum; assembly: GCF_038594485.1. GTDB lineage: Bacteria > Pseudomonadota > Alphaproteobacteria > Sphingomonadales > Sphingomonadaceae > Alteriqipengyuania > Alteriqipengyuania bathyomarina_A. Next base: position 404,797 of record NZ_JBCFZG010000001.1, read on the forward strand.
CGAAGCGCGCGGCCTCGCCGACATCGCCCTGAAACGACACGTTGACCGCGCCGCCGATCACCGAGCCCACCAACGGCACGACCGCACCCACACGGCGACGAAACAGTGCGATGGCCAGGGCACGCGAGACGCGCTCGATCGCCTGTTCAATCACCGGGTCGATTTCTTCGGGCGGCACTTCCGACAGGTTGCCGTCGGGTCCAATTCCGGCTTCGAGCGCAGCAATGCGTTCGGCGCGCTGCTTCTTGTCGTTGAGGCTCGCCAGTTCGAGTACCTGAAGGCGGAACAGCCGCTCGCGCGCGCCCTTGCCATCGTAGCCATAGGCCCGGCCCGTATCGCGGATGCAGCGCAGCGCGAGGGCGATGGTCGCCGGAATGTCCAGCCCCATGGTCAGGATGCCGCCGATGCCCGATGCCGCTCCGGTCGTGCCGCTGATCGCGCGCGTCGCGATGGCGACGCGCTCGGCGGCGTCCTGACAGGCCTTCAGGTCGGTCAGGTCGTGATCGAACTTTACCAGCTGCGGGGTCCCGACTGCCTGATCGATGCCCTGCAAGACACCGCGAACAAGCCCATTGGGTATGAACCCGGCGACCGCTCCGCCCACAGGGCTGGTAATTTTTTCGAAACCGCGCCCGATCAGCGATGGTTTGCTGGTCCGGAAGGCTTGCTGCTGTTTTTCGAAATCCATGAAGCGCGAACGGGCCTTGGGCGAAGGCGTTCCGCAATCGCCATTAGTTGGCTTTGGACCGCCGCTTACGCATCATGCCTTCCTGCGCAACGCTGGCGACCAGCGTGCCGCCTTCGGTGAAGATGCGTCCGCGATTATAGCCGCGCCCGTTGCCGGACCAGGGGCTGTCGGTATCGTAGAGCAGCCACTCGTCTGCGCGCGCAGGCGCGTGGAACCAGATCGCGTGGTCGAGGCTGGCGCCGACCAGTTCGCCACGCATCCACGAAAGCCCGTGGGCGATCGCCGCCGTGCCGAGCAGCGTGTAGTCGCTCGCATATGCGATCACCGCCCGGTGCAAGGCCGGATCGTCGGGTAGCTTGCCGACCGTCTTGAACCAGGTCTGCGACTTGGGGGTGCGCGGGGTCGTGCTCATCCAGTGCAACCCGTCGGTCGGGCGCATCTCGATCGGGCGGGGGCGGACCATGAAGCGGCGCTGGCCTTCGCTCATCAGGTCGAGCTTGTCGGCAAAGATCTCGCGGCGCAGCTGGTAGTCGGATTTGAGCGTTTCAGGATCGGCGACATGGGGGAAGGGCATGTTCTCATGCGCGAGCCCGTCTTCGGGTGTCTGGAAACTGGCGGTCAAATTCAGGATCGGGGTACCGTCCTGGCTCGCCACTGCGCGCCGGTTTGCAAAGCTCCGTCCGTCGAAGTCGCGCGCGATCGTGTAATCGATGGGAGGACCTTCCTCGCCGCCACGCAGGAAGTAGGCGTGCAGCGAATGCGCCACCTTTCCGTCGCCGATGCTGGCCTGCGCCGCCTGTAACCCTTGCGCGATCACCTGGCCGCCGAAGACGCGGCCGATCCCGTCCACCTGCGGCCTGCCCCGGAACCTGTCGTTGTCGATCTTCTCGACTGTCAGCAGGTCGACAAGCTGCGCGGTCAGTTCTGCGGGAGTGGGGCGCTCGACATTATCGAAATCGAGGTTTCGGGAAGCACTATCTGTCATCTGCACATCTGTGCGACGGCTTTACGTTCAGGTCAACGTGAGACCTCAGCGGATCATGCCCATCTTGCGGATAGCGCGGAACGCGAGGGCCTTTGTCCGATTGCTTGCGGGCCAGCGGCCCGGCGCACGCGGATTGAGGCCGAGCCGCCGCAATTCCCGGTTGAGGCCACGCGCGTCCGCTTCCGCATAACTCCAGTCCGAACGCCAAGTAATGCTCAGCGAGATCGAGCTTTCCGGGCCATTGCGTACGAAGTGCGGTGCCATGACCGGCACGAACAGCGCCTGCCCGGCGCCGATGCGGTATTCCACTCCGCCTTGCGCCAGCTCGTCTTTCCAGGTCAGTTCGCGCGGTCCGCCGAGATGATAGCCCTCATGCACCTCGTCGGGCGCATAGCGCGCGTCGCCGGCAGGGAACTGCGTCATCGTCTTGCTGCCGCGCAGCTGCATCAGGATGTTGTGCTCGGGGTCGAAATGGTAGGGCGTGACTGCGTTCGGGCTGGAGATGAACACGAAGCCCTGCGGCGTGAGCATTTCGCCTGTCTTCGCTTCGATTTCGGGACGCAATTCCTCCAGCAGATTGTGCAGGAGCGCGCGATAGCCATCGTCCTGCTCGATGTTCTTGAGCACGGCCCAGCTGTTCGCCTCGGCGATCCGGCGGATCGTATCGGCAATGGAAAGGCCGGTCTGGCCTGGCTTGCCATCGACACCGATCGGAAGATCGCCGCGATTATACTCGATCGAGCTCTCCGGCAGGCGTCCAGCAAGCTCGGCAAGCGCGTCCAGCCGCAGCAGTGGATGATCTTTCAGCCGATGTTCGAGCACATGCGGTTGCTCCGGATAGGCCGCGGCAAAGGTTTCGCGCGCGCTTTCGGGAAAGACGCGATCGGGCTGGGCCGAATGGTTATCCTGCGGGAAGCTGCTTACGGCATTCATTGCGATTAACTCTCCGTAGTCTTCGGCATCGCGTGTCTTGCGGATTCGAAGGCGATCAGGCGCCCACCCAGTGCGCGGCGGAGGGCACCGCCGATGGCGATGTTGCGTGACACGACGCTGCGCTGTTCCCGCCAGAAATGGTCGATCATCGGGTGGTCCGGCGCCGCGCAGCTATCGCACCAGTCGATCCCTTCGCGCTGGAGCAGGGCGAGGTTTTCCTTCTGGAGGAGGACGCCCGGCGAAAATCTGGCGAAACGTTCGTCGAAAGTGGTCTTGAAACTGAACGCGCCGCGGGGAGCGAAGAAGGTCACTAGCATCGCAATGGCCTCGCCATCGAGGCGCAGGGACAGGCCTTCGACGCGACCGCCCTGTGCTGCGCCAATCAAGCTTTCGCGAAAGAACCGCGCGCACGCTGGATCGTTCGCAAGCGATGAACCGGCCCGACCTTTCCAGCTGGCCGCTTCGAGGGCGAGGAATGTGTCCGCGAAGACGCCGATGGCCTCGGGGGTTTCGGCGCGATCCACCGTCACCTCGCCCTGTTCGGCAAGACGACGCGCTTGCCGCCGCAATTCCTTGCGCTTCTTGGTCGAGAGCGATTGTTCGAAGTAGTCGTCGGGCGAGAGGTTGGACGCAAGGAGCGCGCGGACCTCGCGTTCGACCACGCCGTTCGCGCGGCTATCCTCCTGCGTCAGCACGCCCAGCGCGGCGTCCGGCGCACAGCTTTCCGGTATGCTCGGGAGGTGCAGGAAGGCGGCAAGGCCTGGGTTTTGGTCCACCCAGCGCAGCAACATCGACCAGAATATCGTTTCGAAGCCACGCGCGATCAGCGGCACGCCGCAAAAGGCATTGTCGTGCAGCCAGCTGGCAACATGCGGGATGGGGCGCCCGTAATAGGTGCGCGGGTAATGCAGCGGGAGAAGCCCGGCGAGCTTGTCGTCGATTCTCAATAGCGCAAGCTTGACCTCGCCTTGCGGATCGAAGGCGTCCAGCGAAGCGCGCAGAAAAGGCCGTTCGAAGAAGGGGTTGGGCTCCGCCGCGCTGGCTGCCAGCGTGTCCCATTCGGCGTCGCCAAGAGCTGCGTTGAGCCAGGGCGCGACCAGCAGCCGTGGCGCCGAGCCGCTGGCATCGTCGAATTCCGTGTCAATCAAGACCATCGCAGCCCGATGCCCTTCCCAGCGATCAGCCCTTACCGTGGCGTTAAGCCTAAGCGGGATTCACTAGGATTTGCTTAAATCGGCGCGCGAAATGGACGGCTGGCAAAGGGAGGGGCGCGGCCCCGATTGGAACCGCGCCCCTTGTGTCGTTCGCCTGTCAGGCGTCGGTTATCCGGCGGCCCCTGCCGCCAGTGCTGCGAGCAAGAGCAGCGCGACGATGTTGGTGATCTTGATCATCGGGTTCACCGCCGGGCCCGCGGTGTCCTTATAGGGATCGCCCACGGTATCGCCGGTGACTGCGGCATGGTGGGCATCGGAGCCCTTGCCGCCATGATTGCCATCCTCGATGTACTTCTTCGCGTTGTCCCACGCGCCGCCACCGGCAGTCATGGAAAGCGCGACGAACAGACCGCCGACGATCACACCCAGCAACAGCGCGCCGAGAGCGGCGAAGCCGTTGGCCTGACCTGCGATCAGCGTGATGACGAAGTAGACCACCACCGGTGCCAGCACCGGCAGCAGTGACGGAACGATCATTTCCTTGATCGCCGCTCGCGTCACCAGATCCACGGTGCGGGCGTAGTTGGGGCGGCTGGTGCCTTCCATGATGCCCTTGTCTGCAGCGAACTGCTCACGCACGTCCTTCACCACGTCGCCCGCTGCGCGGCCCACGGCGGTCATGCCCATCGCGCCGAAAAGGTAGGGCAGCAGTGCGCCCAGCAGCAGCCCGACAATCACGAACGGGTTCTTCAGGCTGAAGTCCACCGTGACGCCCGGGAAGAACTCGGTGAGGTCGGTGGTGTAGGCGGCGAAGAGTACGAGCGCGGCGAGGCCCGCCGAACCGATGGCGTAGCCCTTGGTCACGGCCTTTGTGGTGTTGCCCACCGCATCCAGCGCGTCAGTCTTCTCGCGAACCGAGTCGTCCAGCCCTGCCATTTCGGCGATCCCGCCGGCATTGTCGGTGACCGGCCCATAGGCGTCGAGCGCCACGACCATCCCCGCCAGCGCCAGCATCGCGGTCGCCGCGTAGGCGATCCCGACGAGTCCTGCGAGCAGGTCGGCGATGATGATCCCGGCAACGATTACCAGCGTCGGCAGCGCGGTCGCCTCGAGGCTGATGGCGAGGCCCTGGATCACGTTGGTGCCGTGGCCGGTTTCCGAAGCCTTGGCGATCGAGCGGACCGGGCGATACTCGGTTCCGGTGTAGTACTCGGTGATCCAGATGATCAGGCCGGTGATGACGAGGCCCAGCATCGAGCACCAGAACAGGTCCATGCCGGTGAAGCCGCCGACGACTTCGGCAGCGCCTTCGGTCACCAGCGTGTCGCCCAGCGCAACCGTCGCAGTTTCGCTGACGACGTTCGCCCCGATCAGGGCGTTCATGTCGCCCAGAGCCCAAGTCATTACGGCGTAGATCGCCGGGATCGAGAGAACTGCGGTGACGATGAAACCCTTGTACATCGCGCCCATAATGTTCTGCTTGCTACCAAGCTTCACGAAGTAGGTGCCGATGATCGAGGTGACGATGCACGCCCCGCCGATCAGCAGCGGCAGCGACATCATCGGCAGCAGGAGCGCGCCGAGCGTGCCGCCGAGCAGCAGCGCGGTGAGCACCATCGTCGCGCCCACGGTCACGACATAGGTTTCGAAAAGGTCGGCCGCCATGCCCGCGCAGTCGCCAACATTGTCGCCCACATTGTCCGCGATAACGGCGGGGTTGCGCGGGTCATCCTCGGGAATGCCAGCTTCGACCTTGCCGACAAGGTCCGCACCGACGTCCGCCGCCTTGGTGAAGATACCGCCGCCCAGACGCGCGAAGATAGAGATCAGCGAGGCGCCGAAGGCGAGACCGACGAGGCCGTCCACGACTTCGCGGCTGTTCGCCTCGAAGCCCAAGGCCCCTGCGAGAAAGTAGAAGAAGCCTGCAATGGCGAGCAGTGCCAAGCCGGCCACCAGAAGCCCGGTGATCGCACCGGCGCGGAACGCCAGCGTCAGGCCCTGCTGCAACCCGCTTTGCGCGGCTGCGGCGGTGCGCACGTTGGCCTTCACCGAGATGTTCATCCCGATATAGCCCGCCGCGCCCGAAAGCACCGCACCGATCAGAAAACCGGCGGCTGCGATCCAGTTGAGGAGGAAGAAGACCAGTGCGCAGACCACGACGCCGACGATGGCGATGGTGGTGTACTGGCGGTTTAGGTAAGCGCGCGCGCCCTCCTGAATGGCGCCGGCAATTTCCTGCATCTTCTCGTTGCCCGCTCCGGCACCGAGAACCTGTCGGCTCGTAAATATTCCGTAGATGATGGCCAACAGGCCAAGTCCAATAGCGACCAGAACAAGTTCCACGCCTTACCTCCCCAGGTTATGTACCGAACAGCATTCGGATGCTCGCCCTTATTGTGGGCAATTGAAGGGGAGTAGGGCTATAAGGGCACGCATGAAGGCGCAAGCCCTCGTAGCGTTTCTGCACACTTCACGAATGTGACGCGGCGCTATTCAGTGCTGGTAGCCGAGCCCCTCGGGGCCATCGATGATCTTCGTATCGAGCACGAGTGGCTCTGGCCCGCCTTCCATCACGGTGCCGATGCGGGTTGCCGGGACGGGCAGATCGGCACCGCTTGGCGCGGTGAAAAGGAGGGCGTAGTCTTCCCCCCACCGCAGCGCTTCGTCGCGGCGGCTTTCGGGTGCTGCAATTGGGACGCTCGCGCTGTCGATAGCAAATCGCGCACCGCTCGCTTTCGCCATTCGCCAGGCGTCGAGCAGCACGCCGTCCGAAACATCCATCATCGCAGTCACGTGTGGGGCCAGCGCACGCCCCTCTGCCAGACGCGGCGTCGGGCGGGTGAAGGGCCTCTCGTCCGCATCCGCAAGCCCGCTCACCGCATCGAACCCCATCATCGCGCCGCCCGCCGATCCGCATAGCCAGACGTGGTCGCCGGGCTGCGCGCCGCTGCGCGATGGCACGGGTGTGTGGGTTGCACGGCCCAGAGCGGTCAGGCTGAAGGTGCGCGACTTCTCGACTGCCACCGTATCGCCGCCCAGCAGCGGCACATCGAATGCCGTAAGCGCTTCCTCGAGCCCCGTCAGGAATGCAGCATTGTTGGTCGCAAGCGAATAGCCGAGCATGACGCCCACCGGCTCTGCACCCTTGGCGGCAAGATCGGACAGGTTCACCGCTACCAGCTTCCACGCCACGTCGGCGAGCGATTGCTGCGGCAGCCAGTGTACGCCTTCGACCATCATATCCTTGGTCAGGATCAGCGTCTCAGTGCCGAATTCGAGCACTGCCGCATCGTCCGACAACCCTCGCGCGGAGGGTTGCGTGGCCAGCGCGCGAAGGGCGGCGATGAAATCGAGTTCGGTCATCCAACCTCCTAACCGCTCACCCTGAGCCTGTCGAAGGGCCGCACTTTACTTCAAGAAGGACGATGCTTCGACAAGCTCAGCATGAACGGTTTTCTGGTTGCAGAATTTACCTAACGGCCTTGGCCACAGCGTCGAGCACGCCGTTGGCGAACTTCGCCTCGCGATCGTCGAAGAACGCCTTCGCGACGTCGACATATTCGCTGATGACCGCACCGGTCGGAATGTCTGCACGCGCGATGAGTTCGTAAGTGCCGCAGCGCAGCACCTGCAGCATCGTCTTGTCGAGTCGCTTGAGGTTCCAGCCCTCGGCCAGCTTTTCGCTTAGCTGCAGGTCGATTTCCTCGCGCCTTGCATCCACCCCGCGCACGACATCGTCGAAGAAGGGCACCTCGGCATCGGCGTAGGTGTCGCCCTCGATCTCGCGACCCAGACGGTGCTGGTGAAATTCGTCGAGCAGCTTGGGAAGGCCAGTGCCCTCCATGTCGCGCTGGTAGAGAGCCTGTACAGCGGCGAGGCGCGCGGCGGAGCGGGCGGTAGAACGTTGGTGGGACATTACTTCAATCGCAATCTTATGGACTGGGCATGGGCCGGGAGCCCTTCGGCTTCGGCAAGGGCGATAGCTGCGGGGCCAATTTGGGCGAGCGCATCGGCATTCGCCTCGATAAAACTGGTCCGCTTCATGAAATCGAGCACCGACAGACCGCTGGCAAAACGCGCGCGGCGACCGGTGGGCAGGACGTGGTTAGGGCCAGCCACATAATCGCCGACCGCTTCGGGCACCATTCGCCCAAGAAACACGCTTCCCGCGTGGCGCAGCTTGGCGAACAGCGCTTCGGGATCGTCGACCGCCAGCTCCACATGTTCGGCAGCGAGCCGGTTGGCGAGTGGTACCGCGTCGTCGAGCGAGGGAACCACGATCAGCGCGCCATGCGCATCCCACGCGGCGCGCGCGGTCTTGCCGGTGGCGAGCATTGCCGCCTGCACGTCGACCTGATCTTCGACCTGCGCTGCGAAATCGGCGCTGTCGGTGATGAGGATCGATTGCGAGCTGGGATCGTGCTCGGCCTGGCTGAGCAGGTCGGCGGCGATCCATTCGGGATCGTTCTTGTCGTCCGCGATCACGAGAATTTCGCTCGGCCCCGCGATCATGTCGATCCCGACCGTGCCGAACACCTGCCGCTTGGCTTCCGCGACCCACGCATTGCCGGGGCCGGTGATGACGTCGACCGGGGCGATCTTCTCAGTGCCGTAAGCCAGCGCGGCGATCGCCTGCGCGCCGCCGACGCGCCAGATCTCGTCGATCCCGGCAATGTGAGCCGCAGCCAGGACCAGCGGGTTCGATTCTCCCCGGGGCGTCGGCGTGACCGCCACTAGCCGTTCCACCCCAGCGACCCGCGCAGGGATCGCGTTCATCAGCAGCGAGGATGGGTAGGCAGCGCGCCCGCCGGGGACGTAGAGCCCCGCAGCGTCGACCGCGTTCCAGCGATGGCCCAGCCGCACTCCGGCATCGTCGGTATAATCGCGCGGATTGGGTTTTTGCGCCTCGTGATAGGAGCGGATGCGCGCCGCCGCGAGGTCGAGCGCATCGCGCAGCTCGCCATCCAGCTCGCTATACGCCTGTTCGCAGCGCCATGAAGGAATGCGCCAGTCGTCTTCCGACGACAGCGTGTGACCATCGAAGCGGATGCTCAGTTCCGCGAGTGCCCTGTCGCCTTGCGCACGCACCTTGGCGATGATGTCCGCCACATCGCGGGTAATGTCATCGCCGCTTTCCCGGCGGGAATGCACCAGGCGATCGAACTTAACTGCGAAATCGGGTGCGGTTGCATCGAGGACTTGCATCAGGCGGCCGCCTTCGCTTGCAGGCGGGCGTCGGCTTCGCGGCGGAAAGCCTCCACCAGATCGGCCACGCGGCTATCGGTTTTCAACGCAGCACGGTTTACGATCAGGCGCGCGGTAATGTCGAGAATTGGCTGGGTTTCGACCAGGCCGTTTTCCTTGAGCGTGCGCCCGGTCGACACGAGATCGACGATACGCCGCGCGAGGCCGAGCGAGGGGGCCAGCTCCATCGCGCCGTTCAGCTTGACGCATTCGGCCTGCACGCCCTGCTTTTCGTAATAGCGGCGGGTGATGTTCGGATATTTCGTCGCAACGCGCACGTGGCTGCTGATCGGGCTGGCATCCTCACCGACAGCCTGTGCCACCGCCAGATGGCAATGGCCGATGTCCAGATCGACCGGTGCGTAAAGGTCCGAGTAGTCGAATTCTTCGATCACGTCGGAGCCGACGATCCCGATCTGTGCCGCACCATGCGCCACGAAGGTCGCTACGTCGAACGCGCGCACCCGGATCAGGCGTAGATCGGGGCGTTCCGTTGCGAAGCATAGTGCACGGTTGGTCTTGTCGTGAAAGCCCGGCTCGGGCACGACGCCCGCGCGCTCCATGACGGGCAAGGCATCGTCGAGCAGTCGGCCCTTGGGCACGGCAAATGTGAGGTCGCTTTGCGGCATGGGCGCCAGATAGGGCGAGCGAGACGAAAGGGCAATTGCGCGCGAGTTATGGCAGCCGGCAAAGCGAAATACGAACTGGTCGATCCGCAGGCAAAAGGCTTCGAGGCGGTACAGCGCGCCTTTGCCAACCAGGTCGCCTATTGCCGCGACAATGGCGCCCCCATCACTGCCACGATCTGCCAAGCGCTGGGTGACTTGCTGGAGACCGAGCGCGGCGGGGCGGTAATGCGCCGCGTGCGCAGATGGGCGGGGCCGCCGCTGGCCGATGCGCTGCCGTTGCGCATTGCCGGTGGCTTGCATGCCTTGCATTTGGCCGATCAGGACCCGGCACTATCGGCGATCTACCTCGAACAGCGCGTCAGCAATGCGGCCGAACTGGTTGCCGATGCGATTGAGCGGAACGAGGCATTTCTGATGCCGTGGCTCGACGGGCCGCCGCAGACGAACGAAGCTGGACGCAGCTGGGCCTATGCCGCCGCGATGCTTTGGTTGGTGGACAAGGGTCTCCCGGGAAAATTCGCGCTCAACGAGATCGGATCGAGCGCGGGGATCAACCTGATGATGCGCCGCTATTTCTTCGATCTTGGCGGAGTGACCGCCGGGCCGAAGGGCGCGCAGATGCGGTTGGCGCCCGAATGGCGGGGCTCGCCGCCGCCCGACACCCACTACGACATCGTCGCCGCACGCGGGTGCGACATTGCCCCGGTCGACCTGACCGATCCGGCACAGGCGCTGAGGCTCAAGGCCTATATCTGGCCCGAATTTACCGAACGATTCGCGAGGATGGACGCTGCCATCGCGGCGGCCAACACCATGCCGCCCGAGGTCGCGCGAGAAACCGCTGATGTCTTCGTTGAGGGGGTTCTCGCCGAGCCTGCCGAGTCAGGCGTGACCCGTGTCATCATGCACTCGGTCGTGTGGCAATATGTGCCCGAGTATCAGCGCGAAAAAGTGACCGCGGCGATCGAGGCCGCAGGTGCGAGATCCATGCCAGACGCACCGCTGGCGTGGATCTCGCTCGAAGCCAATCGCGATACCCACCGGCACGAGCTATCCGTGCGCTATTGGGCCGGTAGCGAAGGGGGCGGTGAGGACTGGCAGCGGCTCGGCGTTGCCCATCCTCACGGCGCATGGGTCGAGTGGGAAGGCTGACTAGGCGGTTCGCGCCAGGAAGGCATCCATCGCCGCGTTGAACTTTTCCGGGGCTTCCCACGGGACGAAGTGGCCGCAGCCGCTGACCTTTTCGATGGTCAGGTCGTCGATGATATCCTCCATCCCCACCATATTGCCCGGCGGCAGCGCGATGTCGTCCATCGCCCAGATGACGAGCGTGGGGATTGCCAGATTCGGCAGCTGCGGCGGCTTGTAATCGGCGGGCAGTTCGAAGGGCGCATCCATTGGCGGCACGATCATCGGGCTCGCACGATACCAGTTGAGCATTCCGAAGGCGGCTTCGCGATCCTGCCAGTCCTGCAAGAGGGCCTCGCGCTCCTCCGGCTCCATTGCGCTGGGCCGATCCCATTTGATCTCCTTCATCAGGATCGCGGCGAGCCCGTGTTCTCTCACCAGAGCGTCGTTGTCGGTGTTGCGAAATCCCCGGATATACTGGCTGCTCTCGCGCTGATGCGGATCGGTGAACAGCAGTTTCTGGAAGATGGCAGGGTGGGGAGCATTGGCGATCACCGCGCGGCTGACGCGGCCCGTGCCGATCCCTTTCTGACCCATCAGGGCCACACCCCAGGCGATCGCGCCGCCCCAGTCGTGGCCGACGATGGTGAACTCATCGACACCCAGCTCGGTCGCTAGCAGGAAGATATCGCCGATCAGCTTGTCCGGCCGGTAAGCTTCCACCTCCTGCGGCTTGGACGACCCGCGATAGCCGCGTTGGTCGGGTGCTATGCAGCGGAAGCGATCGGAAAAATGCGCGATCTGGTGCCGCCAGGTGCGGTGGCTTTCGGGAAATCCGTGGAGGAACATGAGCGCTGGGGCGTCCTTCGGCCCTTCGTCTATCACATCCAGCTCGATCCCGTTCGCCAGCTTCACACGCTTCAAATCCATCATCACCCCTCCGCCTCGATCGTTTCCATGTAACCATTCGCAACCATCGCCGCGACCTGATCGAACAGGTCGTCGGGCGTGCGGCGCTGCTCGCCCCAGCTGCTTTCACCGCCACGAGCGACTATGATTTCGCGCTCGCCCCTGGCTACGCCGTCGAGGATGCGCTGTGCGGCCTCTTCCGGTGGCATTCCGTTGTCGATCACGCTGTCGCTGCGCCCGCGCGGCGAACCGTCGGCGCTCAGCGCATTGCGGCTGACATTGGTTGCCACCGATCCGGGGCATGCGACATGTACCGACACACCCGTTTGCGAGAGTTCGGCCCGCAGCGCGTCGGCGTATCCGACGAGCCCGTGCTTCGCCGCACAATAGGCGGTTCGCAACGGAATGCCGATCTTGCCCGCGACCGAGGAGATGAAGACCAGGTGCCCGCTCCCGCGCCCGGCGAAGTGAGGCAGCAAAGCCTGCGAGGCGGCGATCTGGGCGGTCAGATCGATGTCAATAATGTCGTGGTAGACCTGCATGGCAGTCTGCGTCGCGCGGCTGCGCTGCGAAATTCCCGCGTTGGCGACGAAAAGATCGATGCCGCCTTGCCAGTCGATGGCCTTCTCGGTCGCGACATGCATCGCGTCTTCGTCACGCACATCGAACGGCAGCAGCAGCGTTTTGCTATCGCAGTCCTGCGCCACTTGTGCCAGCCGGGCCTCGTCACGGCCAGACAGGATGACACTGGCGCCGTCGCTGCTCAATGTTCGCGCGAGCGCGGCGCCAATGCCCGACGAGGCACCGGTGATCCACGCGGTTTTTCCTGCGAAGCTCAAGGGTAGGTCACCGTCTTGGGCTTCTCGGGCAAAGGAATCCATTCTTCCTCATCACCCGGCACCTTGGGGAAATTGCCCGCCTTCCAGTCTTTCTTCGCCTGGTTGATCCGCTCGCGGTCGGAGCTCACGAAGTTCCAGAACACGTGGCGTTCGGTCTTGAAGCTCTCCCCGCCGAGCAACATCACGCGGCCGCCTTTCCCGGATCGCAGCGCAGGGCAATCGCCGGGCTTGATGACGACCAGCGTGTAAAGCGGCAGTTCCATTCCATCGAGCGTGGCCTCGCCATCGACCACCATCAGCGCGCGCTCGTCCGCAGGTGTATCGATCGGCAGCTGGCCACCGGGGGCGAGCACGATTTCGGCGTAGATCGTGTCGGCGTAGGTCGTGGTCTTGGCGCTCTCTCCCCACAGATCGCCCATGATGACGATGGCACGCGCGCCGGCATCCTCGATCACCGGCAGATTGGCGATCGCTTCGAAGGCGGGATCGATCTCCTCGCGTCCGTCGGGCAGCGCGAGCCAGGTCTGCATCCCGAACATGCGCGGTCCGCCGGTGCGCTCGCTTTCGGGGGAGCGTTCGGAATGCACGATTCCGCTGCCGGCGGTCATCAGGTTTACCGTGCCGGGGCGGATGGTGGAAAAGGTGCCGATACTGTCGCGATGGTCGATCGCGCCCTCGAACAGCCAGGTCACCGTGGCGAGGTTGATGTGCGGGTGCGGGCGCACGTCCATTCCGCCGCCCGATGGCAGGTGCGCGGGGCCGAACTCGTCGACGAAGATGAAAGGCCCGACCATGCGCCGCTGCTTCGATGGCAGCGCACGCCGCACCTCGAAGTCGCCGAGGTCGTGGTTGGTGGGGGTGATCGTGGCTTCGATGGGTCCGGTCATTGGTCGTCGAGCTCCGGGTAGTGGCGGAAGATGCCGTCTTCGTTGAAAGCGATGCGGCGGTCTGAGGCAAGGTAGTCGTTGATGCCGCCAAGCTGCGCCACCGCGTCATGGCAGGCGATCAGGAGCGGATAATCGCCCTCGACCGCCTTCATGCGGATGGGGAAGGCGTAGCGCAGCCCCTCGACCAGCTGGAAGAGCGAAGTGTCGACATGGCTCCACTTCTCGCGCAGCACGAAGGGGCCTTCATTGGCCGACAGCGCATCCTCGAAATAGCGAAAGTACTTGGGGATACGCTGCTCGCGGAAATTCTTCGCCGCGCGCGCCGCTGCTTCCTTCTGCTCCTCGTAATACAGGTCGCCCGCGATCGGATGATGGACGTTATGCGCTTCGGCGACGATATCGCTGACGGTCAGTTGCAGCATAATGAGCTGCAGATCGCCATCGAGATCGCCAGCGCCGAAGCCATGCTTTTCGCTCGCCCAGGCGAGGATATGCGCGACCTGCGCGATGCAGAAATCGCCATCTACGAGGTAGGGCGGGGCGTATGGGCGGATGCCGCTGCGCTGGTTTAGATCGTCGACCAGTCCCTCCGCTCCTTCGTTGCGCGCGCGGTCGCGATATTCGACGCCCGCAGCCTCAAGCGCCAGCCGTACGAATTCGCCGCGACCCTGAATGCCCGGCCAGTACCAGAGATCGTAGGCCATCGGATCAGCCCGGATGGCTCGGCGCAGTGGCCTTGATCGCCAGTGCATGGACCCGGTCGCCGGGAATGTCGCCCAGCGCCCCGTTGACCATCCGCTGCCGCTCAAGCCGCGATTTCTCGACGAAGGCGGGGGCCTCGATCACAATCGTGAAATGCGATTCCCCGGTGCCGTCATCGCCCGCATGGCCGCGGTGCCTGGCGCTGTCGTTGACGATCTCAAGCTTCGTAGGGGAGAACGCCTCGCGCAGCAGTTGCTCCATCTCCTGAGCTACGGATTGTGCCATTTTCTCGTTCTATCCCTTTGCAATTTGCGTCTGCGCTGCCCATCCTAAAGCGCTATGCGTCAGACCCGGTTCCATGGTCGCTACGAAGCGAACGGCAGACTTTGCGCCCACCCCACATGCGACGAGCCGGGCGAATTTCGCGCCCCCGGCGTTTACGGCAACAGTTTCGACGGGCCGGGCCAGTGGCGCTGGTTCTGCCTTGAGCACATACGCGAGTTCAACGCCGGTTACGACTGGTTCGAAGGGATGAGCGCGGAGGAAATCCTGCGCGCGCAATCGCCCTCGGCAGGGTGGCAGACCGAAACACCTGCGTTTCGCGCGAGCGGCCCAGTCGACGGGATGCCGCGCTGGGGCGAGTTCGACGATCCGCTCGATGCGATTTCCGCGCGTGCGGGCGGCATCAAGAGCCGCGCCCGGCGCGAGACGGAAATGGCGATGGACGGGCGTTTCTCGAAGGAAGAGGCGAAGGCGCTGGACGTTCTTGGGCTCGGCGTGGAGACCGACCGCAAACGTTTGCGTCAGCGCTATTCGGAGCTCGTGCGCCGCTACCACCCCGACCGCAATGGGGGTGATCGCACTCACGAGGCGCGGCTGGGCCGGGTGGTCGAGGCGTATCAGCTGCTCAGGAAGAGCCGCGTCTTCACCTGATCCGCTCAATCCCGGTCGGGTGCGCCGGGCGGGAAGTAGTGGCGGTAGGGCCGCGCATCGTCGACGCACCGCGCCACCGCAGGCAGCGCCAGTATTTCCGCACGAAGCGCGGCGACGCGCGGGCAATCGGCCGGAATGCGCTCGATCCAGTCGGCGTAGAACAGCGAAGGCGCTGCGGCGCAGGTGACCAGCGAGACGTGGGGCGGCAGATCGTGTTTCGCGAGCCAGTCCTCGAGCCAGGCATAGCTGCGAAGCAGGCCCTTCCTCCCCGCTTCGACCTGTGTCTGATCGGGGTTTTCGGGGTTGGAGATGCAAGCGTTTACGACCAGCTGACCGACGTCCATGACGTAGTGATCGAAAAAGCGGTCCATCATCCGCGCACGTGCCGCCTCGATCGGATCGGCGGGGATCAGCGCCGCAGCTTCCGGGTCACGCGCGGCGAGATATTCGGCGATCGCGGTCGCTTCGCACACGCTATGATCGCCGTCGACCAGCACCGGGAATTTGCCCACCGGGTGGGCCGACTGAACGAAGGCATAAGCTTCGTTCTGCTCCATCGGGTTCACCTCGCGGAAGGTGAAGGGGATGTCGTAGGCGTATAGTGGGATCAGGCCCTTCCAAGTGTAGGAGGAGAAGGGGTGGCCGTAGAGCTCCATCACCAGGTTCCGTCTTCGATCCGTTTGCGCCGCTCCAGCTCCCGGTCGCTGGTGATCGGTATCGGCGCTTCGTCGGGGTAGGGTGGCAGCGTGCCGCCCGGCCTGTAGGTCGCGACGACCGTGCCTTTCGCAGTGACGCGGTGATCGGTCATCTCCAGCTTGTCGACCGGAGTGCCTTCGCCCCACAGGCGCTTCCCACGACCGAGGATTACCGGATAGGTCATCGTGATCAGCGTATCGATCAGCCCTGCGGCGAGGAGCGCGGGATAGATCTCGCTCGACCCCTGGATGACGAGGTCTGGCCCCTCGGTCTGCTTGATAGCCGCCACGTCTTCCACCCCGCGCATCCGGTGGCTGTTCTGCCAGTCGAGCGGCTGGTCGCCGCGCGTCATCACGTACTTGTTCGCCGCGTCGAAGGCTTCCCCCATGGGCTTGTTCTCGCCATCGGCATAGGGCCAGTAGGCGGCGAAGATATCGTAGGTGCGCCGTCCCAGCAGCAGGTCGTAGGGCGGGGTGAACAGCGCGCCGAGCGTCTCGTCGATACCCTCGTCCCACAGCTTGAAGACCCAGCCGCCCTGATCGAAGCCGCCGGTGGGGTCTTCTGTCGGGCCGCCAGGAGCCTGCATCACCCCGTCGAGCGACAGGAACGCCGCGCCGGTGATTTTCCGCGCCATGTCAGTCTCCTCGTCGTGCGGCTTCGATGGCGGCGTGATCGATCTTCGCCATGCCCATCATCGCCACGTACACGCGCTTGCGCGCCGCCGGGTCGGGGTCGCCGAGCCCTTCGGTCAACACACGCGGCACGATCTGCCAGCGCATCCCGAACCGGTCGCGGCACCAGCTGCACGCCATTTCTCCGCCGCCATCGGCAGTCAGCGCTGCCCAGTAGCGGTCGGTTTCTTCCTGTGTATCGGTAAACACCTGCATCGAGACCGCGTCGGAGAACTCGCCCGGATTGCCGTTGAGCGCGAGCGCCTGCATCCCGAGGAGCGTGAAATTGGCGAGCAACACGTCGCCTTCCTTGCCGCCGGGGTAGTCCGACGGGGATCGTTCGACGCTGCCCATCTTACTGTCGGGGAACAGATCGCAATAGAATTGCGCGGCTTCGTCGGCCCGGTCCTTGAACCACAGGCACAGGGCGGATCGGGCCTCAGGCATTGGCCGCCTCCCGCTCTGCGATCAGCGTGTTGTCGATGTCCTTTGCCGCCTTGTATGCGTCGCGCGTCCGCAGCCGATCCGCGTAGGCTTCGAACACGTCGCGCTGGGGGAGCGATCCGAACTGCATGCCCCAGTCGACATGCGACCCGACATAGACGTCCGCCATCGTGAACCGGTCGCCGCAGACATAGTCGCGCCCGGCCAGCATGGATTCGAACGCGTCGACCGTACGCTCGAAACTGCCGTAGCCGAGCATGCCCTGTTTCTGCGGGTCATCGGACGACCAGCCCATGCTGTTTGCGACCACCGCCTGCTCGACCGGCCCGGCGGCGAAGAAGAGGTAGCGGAAATAGTCCGCCTTCTCGTGCGCGTCGGGGAGCAGCCCTGCATCGGGGTGCATTTCCGCGAGATAGTGGCAGATGGCCGCCGCTTCGGTGACCACATGGTCATGGCCGCCGTGGTGATGCACGAGCGTGGGGAATTTGCGCATCGGATTGGCCTTGACGAACCCTGCGGGCTGATCGGGTCCGTATTCGATGATCACCTGTTCGTAATCGGCACCCGCCTCGTGCAGCGCCCAGCGGGCGATCTGCCCCCGGCTCATCGGGTTGGTGTAGAATGTGTAGTCAGCCATCCTCAGTCTCCCATATGCCATTCAACCTCTGGGCCCGACCAGGCCGATGGTCGCGCCCTGCGGATCATGCGCATAAACCGTGTATTCGCCGCCGGGAATTTGCTGCGGGTCGCCGAGCAGCTTGCCGCCGTTTTCGGTGACCGCCGCACAGGCGCGGTCGATATCGTCGACGCCCGCGAAATACTGCCAGCGTGAGCCTTCGCCATCGGCTTGCGTCTTCCCAATTGCACCAACGCCGACCCCCTCGTTCTGGATGAAGAGATAGTCGCCCATCGGCCCCATCGGCATGGCACCTTCCTGCGTCCATCCGAACAGGTCGGTGTAGAGCGAAACGGCAGCGTCCGGGTCGCTGGTCCACAGCTCGTTCCAGCGCATGTGTTGCGCCTTGTCGACCGAGAAGACGTCGCTGGTAGCATCGGGATCGTCGGCGGGCGGGGTAGGGCTCATGATGTAGAGAACCGCGCCCTGCGGGTCGGAAACCATCGCCATACGGCCGACGCCGGGCATGTCCATTGGCGGCATGTGCACCGTGCCGCCAGCGTCCTTCAATGCCGATACTGCACCATCGACATTGGGGTGGTGGATATAACCGAGCCAGACCGGGGTCGCGCCGCCCGCCTTCATGTCGGCGGTGATTTCGAGCGCGCCACCGGCGAAGCCGCCGTCCGACCGACCGATCATTCGATAGGTCGAACCGGTAGGCATTGTCTGCCCCTCTGCCTCGATCACCCAGCCGACAACCGCGCGATAGAATTCGCGCGCGCCTGCCGGGTCGTCGGTCATCAGTTCGTACCAGATGAAGGCACCGCGTTTGCTATCGGCCATTCGGTCCTCCTCAGGCGTGTTCTTCGACGATCGGCTCGAACCCGCCGAAGATCATCCGCTTGCCGTCGAACGGCATATCGCCGAACTCCGCCATCCGCGGGTCTTCCATCATCTTCTTCTCCGCGGCCTTTGCGGTTGCCTGATCGGGCCATATGACCCAGCTGAAGACGATCTTCTCGCCATCCTCTGCCTTGGTGGCGCGGCGGAAATCGGTGGTGTGCCCGTCCTGCACATCGGCTTCCCAGCATTCGACCTGGCTTACCGCGCCGAACTCCTTGGCCAGCGGCCAGAACTTCTTGGCGACATCGATGTAGGCGGCCTTGTTGCCCCCAGGCACTGCGAGGACGAATCCATTCACGTACATTCTTACTCTCCCTTGGAATTCGGCGGATCGTGGCGGTCGAAGGCTGCAAGCTGGTCGGCCATTGCCTCCTGGAATGCCGGGCGGGCTTCCCCGCGCGCGACGTAGGCTTGCGTTGCAGGATGGTCGGCAAGCAGTTGACTACCGCCGATGGCTCGCAGCACCGTGACCATGGCTATGTCTGCGATGGTGAAGGTCTCGCCGAGCCAATCCTGCCCGCCCAGTCGCTGTTCAAGCGGTGCGAGACGCTTGGCGATGAATTCCTCGAGGCTCGGGCGGCGAAGCCTGGCCCAATCCTCGTCGCGTGCGAAGGCGGTGACGTCGACCCACTCGAACATCCACGGTTCGACCGAATTGAACGCGCCGAACAGCCACGAAATCGCGTCGGCGCGCTGCTTCGGCTCGCGCGGCAGCAGAGCCTCGCTCTTCTCTCCGAGATGCAGCAGGGCCGCACCGCTTTCGAACAGCACGATGTCTCCATCGCGCATAGTGGGGACCTGCCCCCAAGGCTGCGCGGCGAGCAGCCAGTCCGGTTTGTCGGTCACGTCGGCAAGTCGCTCGCGATACGGGATGCCTGCCTCCTCGCACGCCCAGCGCGGGCGCAGATCGCGCACGAAACCGCGCGCGAACGGTGGCACCCACTGATAGCCGGTTATTTCGATATCGGCGCCGGGATCGATCATCGACATGCCGCCGTTGCCTCAGGCGTCGACGGCGGCTTCGGCGGGCGGGCCGTCGGTAGCCATGGACGGGTTCATCCACATAGGCTCCCACACATGCCCGTCTGGGTCTTCGAAACTGCGACCATACATCATGTCGCCGAATTCCTGCTTCGGGTTGATGTCGGCCTTGCCGCCGTGCTTACCTGCGGTCTCGGTAATCTCGTCGACCGCCTCACGGCTTTCCATGCTGACACACAGCGCGACTTGCGCGGCGGAATGAGCGTCGACGATGGGCTTGCTGGTGAAGCTTTTCCACTTGTCGTGGCTCAGCAGCATCACCTTGATCGTGTTGCTCCATTCCATCCCGCTGGCGGTTTCGTCCGAGAACATGTGGTTCTGCGTGAAGCCGAGCGCGGAATAGAACGCGGTCGAGGCGGCCAGATCGGCGACCGGCAGGTTCACGAAAATCATTTTTGTCATCGCAGCGTCCTCTCAATTCCCGCGACTCGATATTGAATCTTATGCGCGTCGCGATTACGTAAGGCAACAATGAAGTTACAAAAAGAAACTAATCTGCACGGAAGATGGTACGACGATGCATGCGGTACGGCGTTTGCTCTCGAACTGGTGGGTGAACGCTGGTCGCTCCTGATCATCCGCGAACTGATGATGGGGCCGCGCCGCTTTTCCGATTTGCGCGCAACCTTGCCGGGGATCAGCGCAAAGGTCCTGACGGAGCGGCTGGCGACACTGGCAGAGGCTGGCGTGCTGACCCGTCACAAGCTGCCGCCCCCCGCCGCATCGCAGGTCTACGAACTGACCGAGTGGGGCTATTCCGCGGAGACGATCCTGCAGGAACTGGGCCGCTGGGCCGCCACCTCTCCCTTGCACGATCCGACCCTGCCGCTGTCTGCGGTGTCCTTCATGATCTCGCTGCGGACAATGCTCGATCAGGGTCGGGCGGGGCAGTGGAGCGCCACAATCGGTTTCCGGATCGGCGAGGACAGCTTCATCGCGAGTCTTGCCGATGGAGAGCTGCCGATCGAGCGGGGCGATCCGGATGGTGCGGAGAGCGTCTTCATCGTCGCCGAAGCTCCGCAATTGGCAGCGGTGTTCTACGGCAAGCAATCCGCCGGCGCAGTCGGCGCGACGATCGAAGGCGATGCGAAGGTGGCGGAGCGTTTCATCGACCTGTTCCACCTGCCGCGCTGAGAACGTTACTGCCGCATCGCCCAGCGCAGGGTTCGCCCAAGCGCGCGCGTGGTCGCGCGGGCAGGCAGGGCAGCAAGGCCGGGGCGGTGCAGACCCAGCATCGAACGCGCGAAGGGCGGCAATAGCATCACCGCCTCCGCCGCGATCGCCTGCTGCAAGGCGACCGGAAAGCCTTGCGGACGGATCGCGAGCACGAATTGCGCGACCTCGCGCGCTTCTTTGGATGTGGTGAGGTCGCCGCGCAGATCGCGCAGGATCGCTTCCGCTTCGGCCACGCTGGTCGGCACGGGATCGGCCCCCAGTGCGCGCCCGATCACCGCCATTTGCGCATAGTACTCGTCCTGCTCGGCGTGAGGCATGCCGGGTCGCGCATGGCGCAGATAGCCTGCCAGGAAGCTCGATGCTTCGGCGATATGGACCCACGCCGCAGTGCGAGGATCGCTCGCGGCATAAGGCGTGCCGTCGGGCAGGGTGCCAGTGATCTTGCGGTGGATCTGGTTGACCCGCGCGATGGCGTCCTGCGCGCCGTCGCGGTGGCCGAAGGTCGTGACCGAGATGAACTGCGCGGTGCGATGGAAGCGCCCCTGCGCGTCCTCGCGGAAATTCGAGTAGTCGAGCACGCCCTGCAACGCTGCCGGGTGGAGCATTTGCAGGAAGAGCCCGCGAATGCCGCCGATCATCATTCCCATCACATCCGCGTGCACCATGCGGATGGGCGAATCCTTCACGAACAGCGCTTCATCGGAAGGCGGAATGCGCGTTTCGGGCACCTTGCCCTGATTGAACGCGGCGCGCACCTGGTTGACGATCGCGTCGCGCACCGGGTTGAGCAGGGGGTCGAGAGGATCGCTGCGCGCCATGGCAGCGAAATATAGGCTATCGCCGAGGATTGGAAATCCATCGCCGAAGCCGTCTTGCGAGGGCTGCGCAACCTCTCTAGTCCCGCCTGCGATGACCGACAGCAAGACCTTCAATCCGACCGAGAGCACCGTGCTCGCCGCGCCCGACACCAAGATCGACGTGCGCGAGACCTTCGGCGTGGATATCGACTGGCAGGTACCCGCCTTCAGCAAGGCGGATGACCGCGTGCCCGATCGCGACGACAGCTACGTGTTCGATCCGGATACGACGATGGCGATCCTGGCCGGTTTCGCGTTCAACCGCCGCGTGATGGTGCAGGGCTATCATGGCACCGGCAAGTCGACGCATATCGAACAGGTCGCGGCGCGTCTGAACTGGCCGTGCGTGCGCATCAACCTCGACGCGCATATCAGCCGTATCGACCTGGTCGGCCGCGACGCGATCGTGCTGCGCGACGGCTTGCAGGTGACCGAGTTTCGCGAAGGCTTGCTGCCCTGGGCCTTGCAGCACCCGGTCGCGCTGGTTTTCGACGAATACGACGCGGGCCGCCCAGATGTAATGTTCGTGATCCAGCGCGTGCTGGAAGCGGAGGGCAAGCTGACGCTGCTCGACCAGAATCGGGTGATCCGCCCAAACCCCGGCTTCCGCCTGTTCGCCACCGCGAACACCGTCGGGCTCGGCGATACCAGTGGGCTCTACCATGGCACGCAGCAGATCAACCAGGGCCAGATGGACCGCTGGAATGTGGTCGTTGGACTTAATTATCTGCCCGCAGAGACCGAGGGAGCCATCGTCGCTACCAAGGCGCCGGAAATGGACAAGAAGACCATCGCCAACATGATCAAGGTGGCGGATCTATCGCGGCAGGGCTTCATGAACGGCGATATCTCGACCGTGATGAGCCCGCGCACCGTCATCACCTGGGCGCAGAATACCGCGATCTTCAAGGATATCGGCTTCGCCTTCCGCGTCAGCTTCCTCAACAAGTGCGACGAAGCGGAGCGGATGCTGGTGGCGGAGTACTACCAGCGCGTGTTCGGCGAAGATCTGCCGGAAAGCGTCGTAGGATCGGCCTGACGCCCGAATGCCCTGTCGTCAGCCCGCTCGACGGCTGATTTCCTTTTCGCGCCTGGGCTGGCTTTTCGGCGATCTTGAAGCGAGCCGTTCGACCGACGGCGCCGCGACTTTTCGTGTCGGCACTCGGTGGACCAGCTGCGCCGCAGGGACCGCTCGGCTGAACAGGTAACCCTGCATCTGGCTGCATTCGGTAGCGCGCAACAACTCCATCTGCTCGGCGTTTTCGATACCCTCCGCGGTCGTACTCATGTTCAGGCGGGTCGCCAGGGCGATCACCGCCTTGACGATGGTGTCGCTATCCTCGCGCTCGGCCATGTCGCCCACGAAGCAGCGGTCGATCTTGATCTTGTCGAACGGGAAGGCGCGCAGGTAGTTGAGCGAGGAATAGCCGGTTCCGAAATCGTCGAGCGCGATGCGCACACCGAGCGCGCGGATCTTGTGCAGCAGGGCGATCGTCTCATCGCACTCGCGCATCAGCACGGTTTCGGTAATCTCGAGCTCGAGCCGATGGGCGGGCACCGCGCTCGCCGCGAGTGCGTGGACGATGGTCCCGTAGAGTTCCTTGTCCATCGTCTGCACAGGGGACAGGTTGACCGACACCGTAAGATGATCGGGCCAGCGAGCGGCCTCTGCCAGAGCCTCGCGCAGCACCCATTCGCCGATCTGGACAATCTGGCCGGTTTCTTCCGCGATAGGAATGAACTGGTCGGGACTGACCGGGCCGCGGGTGGGATGGTTCCAGCGCAGCAGTGCCTCGTACCCGACGGTCTCCATGCTTTGCGTCGCCACAAGCGGCTGATAGTGCAGTTCCAGCTCGCCATTCACGAGCGCATCGCGCAGTTCGAATTCGAGCTGACGGCGCTCCTGCACCTCTTCGTGCATCCGAAGGTTGAAGATACTCGCGGTCTTTCGCCCGCGCAATTTGGCGTCGTACAGCGCGAGGTCGGCTGCGTAGATGGCTTCGTCACTGATGCAACCGTCATCGGGGCCGAACGCGATGCCTACGCTGGCCCCGACACTTGCTTTCTGGCCTTCGATCACGATCGGGCGATCCATCGCATCGACGATCCTGTGAGCCACTTCGATTACGCGCTCGCGGCTGAGCGGGTGTTCGATGAGGACGGCGTATTCATCACCGCCAAATCTCGCCACCATCGCACCAGGAGGCACGCATTTCTCGATCCTGCGTGCTGCTTCCTTTAGCACCACATCGCCGCCTGTATGGCCGAAGGTGTCATTGATGGCTTTGAAGTGATCGAGGTCGATCGCGAGGATCGCGACCATTCCGTCCGAGCCCAGACGATCGAAGGCACGTTTGATGGTCGTATTGAACAGGGCGCGGTTGGGCAGATCGGTCAACACGTCGTAATGCGCCATGTACTTGATCCGCGCCTCTGCCTCGCGTGCGGTGGTCACATCGGCGACGAAACCACGCCAGTAGCGTCGCGTCTCGTCGTCGTCCGAAGTGACCTTACGAGCGGAGATCGACCACCAACGCTGCTCGCCCCGTATCCTGAGCGGTACGACAACCCGCTGAAAGCTTTCGTCCTGCCCACCCATGTGGCGTAACTCGGCGCGTTCGGGGGAGTCGTAGAACAAGTCGAGCAGCTGCATACCCTCCAGTCGCTCGGCACTACGTCCCGCGGCATCGCAAAAGCGACCGCTCGGGCGCATGATATGGCCGTCTTCGGTACATTCGAACAGCCAGTCGCTACCATCCTGGTCGTACTGGTTGAGCAACAGTTGGATCGTTTCGTTCGCCTCCGTCAGCTTGCGCGTGCGTAGCCGGCGGGTCGCAAACATGTAGTTCAGGTGGAAAACGAGCCAGTGAAGGGCGAGGAAACTGCAAAGCGCCACGGTGATCCCGCCCATCGCGACCGCGCCGCCAATTGGCACAACCGCGATTGCGATGGTCGATCCGTTGATCGCGGCATTGAGGACTGCCGCACGAGGCACGGCGATCAGCGCAACCGATTCGATCCACATCACCATGATGGCTGTGGGCAGCAATGCGGGCAGGTATTCGATCGGGGCATGGCTCAATGCGATTGCGGCGAATGTGCCCCACAAGATCGTGCGGAGCACGACAAGTCGCCTGACCAGCGTGAGCGTGTCGGAGTGTGGATGCACCTGGGTCTTGCGACGCCGGTTGACGACCATCTGGCAAACTCCGACCGCAATGCCGGATAATACGAAGAGATCGACGAACGTCAGCGACATGAACGTGCTGAAGACGAGCGCTGCTATCGATGTTCGCAGGAAGTCGTACGCGAGGTAGGGCGTAACGCAGATGTGCTCCAGCCGACATCGCGCCCACCACTCGATGTCCTTCTCTTCGGGCCGATGATCGATCAGCTGTAAGTGAAAGAGTCTGTACAGCGCGCTGCCCCGCCTGATCAGGGGAGCGTGTCCATTGTCGCTCATAGCGTCATCTGAAGAAAATTTCGCCACATTTGCTGGTGTTACAGCCGAGTGGTAAATCCGAGGTTTCTAAATCCCGGGTATAGTTGTGTGGAAGTAGAGGGCCCGCTTGCCGCTGGTGCCGGCCCTAAGGTTGGAGTAAGGACGAAACATGGCACGGCGGGGCTCCGGAGACGACTGGACCGGACACGGGGCAGCTCCCGTGGGCCATAGCGGCTATTATTCCACCCGCGAGAGCATGCTGGAAGACCCGTGGGACGGGGACGATACCGACTTCGATTACAGGTCGACCGGGCCGGGCATCGGCCAGCGAGCGCTGGACATCCTGCGCTCTCACGAAACCCGTTACTGGGCCGTCCGCGCGGTCGCGGCCTTTGCCCTGCTGCTGATCCTGATCGTCGCGTGGCTGACGATCACCGCGCCGCTTTCCAAATCGCTCGAACCGATCGCACCTCCGCAGGTCACGCTGCTCGCCGCCGACGGAACGCCGATCGCTCGAAACGGGGCGGTGTATGACGAACCGGTCGAGATAGACCGCCTGCCCGACCACGTGGTCGATGCGTTCCTGGCGACGGAGGATCGCCGGTTCTACGATCACTGGGGGGTCGACCCCCGCGGCCTTGCGCGTGCGACGTGGAACAACATGACCGGCGGGCCGACGCAGGGCGGCAGCACGATCACCCAGCAGCTCGCGAAGTTCACCTTCCTGACGCCCGAACAGTCGCTGTCGCGCAAAGCGCGCGAGATGCTGATCGCGTTCTGGCTGGAAACATGGCTGACCAAGGACGAGATCCTCGAACGCTATCTCTCGAACGCGTACTTTGGTGACAACACCTACGGCTTGCGCGCAGCGAGCCTGCACTATTTCTATCGCCAGCCCGAAAAGCTCACGCCCAGTCAGGCTGCGATGCTGGCGGGGCTGCTCAAGGCTCCCTCCGCCTACGCACCGTCGCAGCATTACGATCGCGCGGTCGACCGGATGCAGGCAGTGAAGGCGAGCCTGGTGTCGGCCGGGTTCATGACCTCGGAAGAGGCCGAAGCAATGCAGCCGCCCAAGCTCGACATGCGGCTGACCAACGATCTGCCCACGGGCACCTATTTCGCCGACTGGGCCCTGCCCGAGGCGCGCGATCGCACTTCGCCCGGTTATGCATTGCAGGCTCTGACGACGACACTCGACGCGCGTTTACAAGGTATCGCGAGCGACGTGATCGCCAAGGCACCGCTGGGCGATGCGCAGGCGGCGCTGGTCGCGATGCGGCCCAATGGAGAAGTCGTCGCCATGATCGGGGGGAAGGACTACTCGAAAAGCGCCTTCAACCGTGCGACGCAGGCGCAACGCCAGCCCGGCTCCACGTTCAAGACCATTGTCTATCTCGCGGCGCTGAAGGACGGTTATCAGCCCGACGATCCGGTCAGCAACAGACCCTTCACCGAAGGCAGCTACCGGCCCGAGAACTACGACGGCAAATATTCCGATTTCCTCACTCTGGAACAGGCATTCGCCCGATCTAGCAATGTAGCCGCGGTGCGCATGTTCAACGAGGTCGGCAGCGGCAAGGTGATCGACCTTGCGCGCGATCTTGGCATAACCAGCCCGATCCCGCGCGGCGACCCGAGCGTGGCCTTGGGCACGGCGGGGATGTCCCTGATGGAGCTGACCGCCGCCTATGCAGGGATCGCGGGCAATTCCTACCCCGTGCGACCGACCGCGTTCCTGCGCGAGCCGCGCGGATTGTGGGACAGCATCTTCAACGCCCCGCGCAGCACCTCCAACTCCACGCACCGCGAGATCGAGCAGCTTCTGCGCGCTGCGGTGAACGAGGGGACCGGACGCAACGCGCGGCTGCCGGGTGTCAATTTCGGCAAGACCGGGACGACGCAAAACAATCGCGACGCGCTGTTCGTCGGCTATGCAGGCGACCTCGTGGTGGGCGTGTGGATCGGCAATGACGACAACACGCCGCTCAAGGGTATCAGCGGCGGCGGTTTGCCTGCGAAAATCTGGAAAAGCTTCATGCTGCGCGCCCAAGGCATCGGGCCCGGCGAGCCGACGCGTCGCCAGAGCCCGACTGCACCGGTCCAGCCGCTCGATGTTCCCGACGCGAGCGACATTCCCGCGCCTGTTGCGGAGGACAATGTCGAGATCACGACGGATGCCAGCGGCATCACGATCCGCGAAGAAACGCCCGACAGGGAAGCGCCACCGATCGATGCACCGCCGGGCGAGCCGCGCGCGGCGCCGCCGTTACCCGCTGCGCGAGAGACCGAAGCGGCGCCGGCGAACTAGCGCGTGCTAATCAGGCGCCTTCAGGCACGGCCCGCTGGATCATGACGTTCATCACCGCGCTTGCCCGGGGCCGGTCGCGCTGATCCTGCCATGCTTCGACCGTCACATTGGCGCTGCGTCGGCCGAGCTTGGTGATCCGCGCCTTGGCGAACAGCGGAGCTTTCTTGGCTGCGGCTAGAAACTGGACGGTGATGTTAATTGGCTTGAGCTGCGCTTCTTCGCCAGCCTCGCTCAGCGCAACGCGCAATGCTGCGTAGCCTGCCGTTTCCATCAGGCCGCTGGTCGCTCCGCCGTGGAAATGGCCGGGGCGGCCTTCGATGGCGTCGATGCCCGATACCCAGAACACAGGCATGCCGTCCTCGAACTCGGCCACCTCGATGCCGAGCGAGCGGGCATAATTGGAAAGCAGGTCGGGGCGCGCTTGCTCAGCCATTCTTGGATCCTCCCGCGCCGGAGTTGCCGATGGTCATGTAAACCGCCGCCATCGTCGCGACCGGATCGTCCGGATCGCCATCGTGAGCGATCCCTCGCACGAACGCGGCAGACCGCGTGGTACGGAAGCATTCGCAGCGTCCAATCACATCGGCCCGCTCCCCGGCGGGGCGTTGATAGTCCACCCGCATGTCGAGCGTGGCAACAGCGACGAATCGTTTCTCACGGGTCCAGATCGCCATCCCGCCACCCATGTCCAGCATCGAGAAGATCGGTCCGGACGCGATGACGCGGCGCACATCGTCGCCGACCAGGTCTTCGCGCCAGGGCAGGGTGAGCTCGGTCCAGTCTTCGCCGTGGCCGCGATAGGACAGGCCGAGCCAGCCGGGATGCCCGCCGGAAAGCAGGAATTGCGCAGCACCTTTCGGGTCGAACGTGGCGGATGGATCTCTGGGAGATGGCTGTTTTTCCATGCGCTGCCATCTGTGCGGTACGCGCAGCGATGACAATATTTTAATTCGCCTGCCCTGGGTCTTTGCAGGAACGGTGCCCCGGCGCGGTGGGGGTGCCGCGCGCAAAGCAAGGGGGACCTAGCGCCAATGAATCTGCCAAATATCCTGCTCGAAAATCTGCCGGGGCTCGCCGATGCGCCGGGTCTGGTGGGCAGCTTCTTTCAAGCCGACACGCCGGGTATCGACGACCGTATCGTGTACCTGATGGTGTATCTCTACGAAGTGCTCCCGCCGGACGCGATGCTCTGAGGCTGGCGCCACGTGCACATCGACCCTGCTCTCCAACATTACGCCAGCGATCATCCAGCGATCGTGGGGGCGCAGGGTCGTGTGAACTTGGCCAAGGCGCGGTGGCAATCGCGAGACGACACCGGGAAGATTCTCGAAGACTGCTCGACCTTCGCGCAGGGAGCAACGCTGCCCGAATGTGCCGAATTATCGCAGCTTATGGCTGGCGACGCAGCCGTGGGTTTCGCCAACGAGTGGCTCATGGCGATGGTCGAAGCATGCCGTGCCGATCCGCTCGCGCAGGTGCCTTTTCGGCACAGCCATTCGGGCGGTGTCGGCACGATTCAGTTGCATCGGGTCGGTCGCGTAACGCTTTCGCTGATTGCGATCGAGCCGCAGTCCGATGCGCCTGCAAGGAGTATCGCCTTCACCGATTGCGAGCGGCACGAGATCGTCCTGGCGGGCACGGGCAGGGGGATGGCCTACGCGTTCGAAGCGAATGGTCCTCTGCAGGGTTCTATGCTGCCATTGCGACCCGGAACACGCTTTTGCGGTGACAAGGACCATTCACGCGCAATCCTTGCGCTCGACACGCCGCTTGTCGTTCTCCGACTGGTTCGCGAGCCCGAAAACCCTGCATCGACGCGGCAGGTCGACATCGCAACCGGCAAGATCGTTCACCGCGCCTCCGCCAGCCCTGCAGAAGGACGCGCAGAGCTTGCCGCCGCATTGTTGGGTGCGATGGGACGCAAAGATGCCGCACCGGCGCTGGCGCGCTATGCTTGTGGACAAACCGGAGAGGGCGCGCGCTGGCAGGCGCTGAGGAATGCACTTGCGCTCGACACACGCGTCGGATTCGGGGCTCTCTGCCGGATTGCGGATCGAAATGACGATACGATAGCTGATGAAGCGGGAGCACTGCGGGACAGCTTGTGCACAACTTATCCACAGCTTGCCCACCTGCAGGATCAGCTATGCCTCGTGAACTGAAAGTGGTCGATCCCGTGCCGCTTTCGCTCGAGGAATACGTCGCGCGACTGGATGAGGCTGGCTTTGATCCAAGCGACGAGCGTTCTCTTATCAATGCAGCCGAATTGCTAGCCGGTCTCGCCGCCAACCGGACATTTCTCGGCGACATCCTGATTGAAGAGCTGGGTTGTGATCGTTCCGCGCCGGAAGCGACCGCCTATGGCCCGCAGGCGATCATGCTCAGGCCGCCCGCTAACGGATACTTCCTGCGCGCCAATATCTGGCCCGCTCGCGGCGACCCGGCCTTTCAATCGAGCGGCGCGGGAAGCTTCGTCTACGGCCTGCCGCACGACCATAATTTCGACTTCCTCACGGTCGGCTATTTCGGGCCGGGCTATGTCAGCGACTACTATGAATATGACTACGAGAGCGTCGCAGGCGAAGTGGGCGAACAGGTGGATCTGCGCTTCGTCGAGAGATCGGCGCTGAGCGAGGGCCGCGTGCTGCACTACCGGGCGCACCGCGATGTCCATTGCCAGCACCCGCCCGAAAGCCTCTCGGTCTCGCTCAATATCTGCGCGGCCAGTCCCGCGCAGGGGTGGTTCGACCAGTACCAGTTCGACCTTGATCGGGGTGCAATCGCGGGTGTGCTCAACGCCAGTGCGAACGAGGTGATGCTGCGGCTTGGCGTGGCATTGGGGCAGGAAGATGCGCTCGCGCTCGCAGCGGAGTATGCCGACCACCATCCGAGCGCTGCAATGCGGAGGGTGGCGGGGGAGCTGATCCCACCCCACAGCTGAGAAGCCGCCCAGGGCGAACGGACAGCGCTTGCTATAGCAGCGGCGAACCTGTCGCCGCGTCGATCGCCGCCTGCAGAATTACCGTGGCCGCTTCGGCATCGATCCGCTCGGCGCGCTTGCGGCGGCTGACGTCGAGCCCGATCATCGCCGCCTCGGCGCTTTGGGTGGACCAGCGCTCGTCCCACAGCAGCACCGGCAGCCCGAAAGCTTCCGCCAGATTGCGCGCATAGGCGCGGCTCGCCTGCGCGCGCGGGCCTTCGCTGCCGTCCATGTTGCGCGGCAGGCCGATCACGATGCCGCGCACGCTGCGCGCTTCGATCATCTTGCGCAGCTCGTCGCGGTCGCGGCCGAATTTGCCACGCGGCAACGTTTTCAGCGCGCTGGCAAAGCGCCAGCCCGCATCGCACACGGCGACACCGATGGTCTTGGTGCCCAGGTCCAGGCCGATCAGCGCGCCGCCGTCGGGCAGCGCCTCGGCCAGTCCCGAAGCACTCTCGCCTACGAGTTCGCTGCCGCCCATTCGCGCACGCGTGTGACGACGTCTTCCTGCACATTCCGCCAGAACAGCGGGATATCGTAGACGTGGTAATTCTCGCCCGGCAGCACGGCGGAGCCCATCGCGGGCGGGTCTCCGATCCGCAGGATGCCCTGCTGGTCGCAGCGCGCGCCGACCGCACCAGCGACGAGCTCACCTGATGTGAGGTCTTCGCTCGGCACGAGAGTGCCTTTGTTGTCGTCGGCCGGGGCGGTGCTGTTGGCGAAGCCGGTGATCGGGTTCACGCACAGTATCGGGGTATCGCCACGCGGCTTGCCATCGAACCCGGGGCTCGCGCGGAAACGTTTGAGCAGCTGCGTCGGGTCGCCATCGTCGGCGAAGCTCGACCAGCTGAGGATGCATCCGGATTCGTTGGCGCGCTCGCAAGCAGGCAGCGGCAGAACGGGCAGGTCGTGATCGAGCGAGATCGGCCAGCCGACCGCGTAGACCGCGGCGATGCGTTTCTCGACCGGGCGGCCCTTGATCCGCTCGCGCAGCAGTCGCAGCAACTGGAGCGAGCCCTGGCTGTGCCCTGCGAGGACGATCGGTCGATCCTTGTCGACGCTTTCGAGGAAGTAGTCGAATGCCTGTTCGACATCTCCGTATGCCGCGTCGATCGCCTGCTCTGCTTCGGGCTTGTCGGTCAGGAAGGCACCGACGGTGGCCTGGCGGTACTTGGGCGCCCAGATCTCCGCCGCCCGGTTGAAGGGGCTGGCGAGACCGCGCAGGAACAGCCTTGCGCGATCCTCGGTCTCCTTGTCGCCCAGCCGAGCGTTCCACTGGATGTCGCGGTCGAGGTTGGTCGGGATGTAGCTCGTCGGATGGACGAAGAAGACTGCGAAGGGCGGGGCCTTCTCCTCCTCTTCGGAAGTGATCCGGCGCGACCCCGCCTTGCTCGCCTGTTCGACCAGCGTGCCTTCGTTCTCGCTGCGCGGAAGGGGGTTCTGCGTTTCGGCGATGGCGGGCTGGTAGCGCGCGGGATCGGCCGTGCCGATGCCGGGGCGCGAATACCACATGTCGGGGTCCGCGTAGGCGTTGTCGGCCAGCGGGTCCTGCTCGACGAATTCGGTGTTGGGGACGAAGGCGATTTCGGTCGCCTTGTCGGACCAGTAGTTGAGCGCGAACGTGCCGATAATGACGAGCACGATCATCGTCGCGACGAAGTACAGAAATGCGCGAACCATCGGTTTTCCCCTATGCGGCCCCGGACCTGGCTTTTCCTGCTTCCTCGGCAGCCTGCATCGCGGTGTTCGCTTCGGAACGGCGCACCAGTGCGACCTTGAGCATGGCAAGCAGGGGGTCGGCCAGCAGTAGTCCGATGATCCCGA
This sequence comes from Citromicrobium bathyomarinum, assembly GCF_038594485.1. Classification (GTDB taxonomy): domain Bacteria; phylum Pseudomonadota; class Alphaproteobacteria; order Sphingomonadales; family Sphingomonadaceae; genus Alteriqipengyuania; species Alteriqipengyuania bathyomarina_A. The sequence continues at coordinate 436,789 of NZ_JBCFZG010000001.1, forward strand.
AAAGCAGGCCCATGATCAGCTGCGCGCCCAGCACCAGTGCGGGTGGCAGGTCGACTGTTTTGCGCGCAATCATCGGGATCACGACGTAGCCATCGAAGGTCTGGACGACGAAGTAGATCACGACTGCGGCAATCCCCGTCTCGACCCCGGCAGAAAAGCCGACGATTGCCATCAGCAGGCCGGAGATGACCGCGCCGATATTGGGGATGAATGCCAGGAGGCCGGTCAAAATCCCCAGGAGCGCCGCCATGGGCACGCCGAACATCTCCAGCGCGACCCATGTGAAGAAACCTTCGAAGACCATGCCGACGATCCTGCCGGCCATGAGGCGGCGAAGGGTCTGCGCCATCTCGGCCAGCGTCTTGCGAAGCTCGCTGCGTTCGCCGCGCGGCGCCATCCACTCGACGCCGCGTTCGTAGAGGTTGGGTTCGAGCGCGACGTAAATACCGATGATCAGGATCACCGCACTCGTACCGATGACACCGGCGATCCCGCCGATTGCGCGGGTGACGGTGCCGACGCCGCTGACGACCTGGTTCAGCATCGACTGCGCGTCCGACAGAGACACCTGAACACCATTGTCCTGCGCGAGATCGATGAGCTGGTTGAGCTGCTTTTCGACGATCGCGGGCAGGGTGGCTGCCTGTTCGGCAATCTGCGATCCGGCGAAATAGCCGAGCCACACGAGGAAGGCGACCGCCAGCAGGAGCACCATCGCAATCCGCAGCGTGCGGGGAATCGCAAGATAACGGCCGATCAGTCGCGCACCGCCGTCGATCATCGAGGCGAAGACCAGCGCGGCAAAGATCACCAGCAGCGACTGGGATATGTAAACCGTCAGCGCGGCAAGCCCGATCACTCCGACCCAGATCAGAGCCTTCTGGGCCTCCACTCTCAGCCTGGGACTGGAGATATAGGTTGGGCTTGCATCGTCCCAGCCTTCGTATTGCGCATCGGTCGTCGAGGAAGCCTGCTGCCCCGAATCGCCTGTGCCTGAGGTGTCAGACTGCCCCATGTCCCCCTGCGTCAGTCCTGCTTTGCCGGCGTGTCGGTGTGAGTCGGGCGAAGCGTCGTGAACGCCCGGTCACCGCGCATGGCGCCGAACCAGCTGAACGGGTTCCAGTTGGCCGTCCCGTCGAGCGAGAAGGTGATGAACTCAGCCCGCCCACCGATATTGGCGAGCGGCACCGGGCCGCCGAGACCCTGGCGCGCGATCGAGGCGCGGCTGTCCGCCGAATAGTCGCGGTTGTCGCCCATCACGAATACGGCATCGTCGGGCACGAGAATTTCGTCGTAATTGTCCAGCGGCTGGTCGGGCAGGGCGTCGATGATAGAATAGCTGACGCCGTTGGGCATCGTCTCGCGCGTCACCGGGACCTTGCATTTCTGCACGCCCTTGGGCGTGGTGACGACTTCGAACCCGGCTTCCGTGCAGGGCGAATTGATGTCGTAGGGCAGCAGCAGATCGGGTTCGACCTTCTGCGGCACGGGCTTGCCGTTCAGGATGATCTGTCCGTCTTTCACCGCGATGCGGTCTCCCGGCAGGGCCACCACGCGCTTGATGTAATCCTCGCTACGCTCCGGGTGCACGGGAATGACGATGTCGCCATATTCGGGCGTGCCGCCGAACAGCCGCCACTTGCCGCGCGGCAGCAGGTGGAAGGTGATCGACGCCCACGAATAGCCGTAGGGATACTTGCTGACGATCAGACGGTCGCCGACCAGCAGGTTGGGCATCATGCTGGTGGATGGGATGTAGAACGGCTTGGCCACGAAGCTGTGGAAGGCCAGCACCGCAAGCAACATCAGCGCGAGGCCGCGGAATTCGACGAACCAGTTGACCTTTTCGTCTTCGCTGGCGGATTTGGCGGTGTCTGAGTTGCTCATGCCGGTGGTATTGCTCATTGCGGAAAGGCCTCGATGATCACGAAGGCCTGCGCCCATGGATGATCGTCGGTGAGGGTAAGGTGAACATGCGCCACATGGCCGTCGGGCGTGATTTGCGCAAGCGCCTTGGCTGCGCCGTGTGCCAGTTCGAGAGTGGGTGCGCCCGAGGGTGCGTTGACCACGCCGATGTCCTTCATGAAGACGCCGCGCCTGAAACCGGTACCGACGGCCTTGGAGAACGCTTCCTTCGCCGCAAACCGCTTGGCGTAGGTGCCCGCGATGGTGAACGGGCGCTTCCTCGCTTTCGCTCGCTCGATCTCGGTAAAGACGCGGTTCTCGAACCGCTCTCCATAGCGGTCGAGCGAGTTCTGGATGCGCTCGATATTGCAGAGGTCGGAGCCAAGGCCGATGATCATGAGGCGCGCACCAGTAGGGTAACGAGAAGGATGAGAGCGATATAGTGCAGTACGACCTGCACCTTCACCAGATCGTGCGAGGTGTCGCCCTTCGCCATCCGCAGTGTCATCGCGTAGCCGAAGACCTGCAAGAGCGGCCAGCCAACGGCGAATGCGGTCAGCGCGCCGGTCGTGAACGAAAGGCCAAGCACGAAAAAGCTCAGCAGGAACGGTATCGCGCCTGCGATAAGCCAGAAATGCTGGGCGTTGGTAACTTGCGTCTCGCCACTCATCGCGCGTCGTCCATCAGGTCGCGCATCCGGCGGATCGCCGGTTCCAGGCCGGTGAAGATCGCTTCGCCGACCAGATAGTGCCCAATGTTCAGCTCGGCGAGTTGCGGGATGGCGGCGATCGGTTGCACGTTCTCGAAGGTCAGCCCGTGGCCGGCGTGGGGCTCGATCCCGTTCTTCACTGCGAGAGCCGCCATGTCCGCGATCCGTTTCAGCTCGACCGCGCGTTGCTCGCCCATAGCGTGGGCATATTCCCCGGTATGAAACTCGACCACGGGCGCTCCGAGGCGCATTGCCGCTTCGAGCTGACGCGGGTTCGCCTCGATGAACAGCGATACTCGGATACCCGCATCGGTGAGCCGGGAGACGATGGGCGCCAGTTGGTTGTGGAGCCCAGCCGCGTCGAGCCCACCCTCCGTGGTGCGCTCTTCGCGCTTCTCGGGCACGATGCAGGCGGCGTGCGGCTGATGGCGGAGCGCAATCGCCAGCATTTCCTCGGTCGCCGCCATTTCCAAATTGAGCGGCAGATCGGTCGCGTCCTGGATGCGTTTCAGATCGTCGTCGCGGATATGGCGCCGGTCCTCGCGCAGGTGAGCGGTGATCCCGTCTCCACCGACGGCCGCGACGATCTCAGCCGCGCGAACCGGATCGGGATGATCGCCGCCGCGCGCGTTGCGGATCGTGGCAACGTGATCGATATTGACGCCGAGGCGCAGCCGCTCGCTCATTGGCAGGCCACCGCGCTCAGCGCATCGTGCATTGCGCCCGATCCGGTCCAGATCTCACCGAAGTCGAAGCTTTCCTTCTCCGTGACGAGGGCAATCGCGATGTCGCGCTCGGGCATAATGATGTTGCGCACCTGATACTTGCCGATGTTGCCGCGCCGCTCGACGATTTTCACCGGCGCGTCGCAGCCCTTCAGCGGGGCTTCGAACACCCACTGGCCCAGCGCCATATAGCCGAGCGCGGGATCGCTCTCCCAGAGAATCGCGCGCGATTCCGGTGAAAGCAATTTGCTCGACATCAGGGCACGGTCGAAGCGCACCATGTCTTCCAGCGGGCCCACCAGCGCGGCCGAAGAGCCGTAGCGGGCGATCCGGGTGGTGTAGGTGGGATCGCGGCCCTGGAAGTCGCGGGCGCTTCCTTCACGCAGCAGCGCGGTATCGCTCCAGCCCGAAGGCGTGCCGATTCGTTCTTCGAGAAGTACCTCGACCGGCGAACCCGTTACCTTTTCCAGAATTCCGCCGAGGACGATGTAGTCGCAATTATTGTAACGCCACTCTTCTGTCGGGGCCGTTCGGTCGGCGATGCACCAATCGAGGCCCGTGGGGCCGTCGGAATAGAACGACGGGAAGCCGGTCGCATCTTCCGGGCTGTCGTCCGGATTGTGCAGGCCGGAACGATGCTGGAGCAGCTGGCGGATCGTGGGGGAGGGGGCGTCAGCGGCGAGATCGGAGAGATAGGTATCCGCCGGGGCGTCGAGATCGAGCGTGCCGGCTTCGACCTGTTGCATCACCAGCACTGCCATAACCTGCTTGGTGACCGAGGCCCACGGCCATTTTTCCTGCGATGATGGAGGACGGAGCGCGAAGATGTGCACGCTTCCATCGCGCCTGCTGATGGCGAAATCTCCTTCGAAATCGCTCTTCTCAAGAGCGTCGACCGCCCGAGAATCGTCGTCCGCGCGATATCCCCATGACGACAGGCCAGACGTTTCTGTGTCGGTGATTGCAGGGATGCTCTCTGCAGTTCGGATATCGGGCTGGCCCGCGCATCCCGCGATCAGAAACGCGAGCGGCGCGAGCAGCCGGATCACTTCCGGCTCCCGGGCTTGGTGATCGGCACGGCCTTCAGTTCTGCGGGAACGTCCTCTTCCGCATAGGTCGGGAAGGAAAGCTGGATCAGCGGGAAGAAGGGCACGCCCATGTCGGCTTCGCCCGAAGAACGGTCGACCAGCGCGACTTCGGCGATCACCTCGCCACCTTCGCGTGCAACTGCTTCGATAGCCTCGCGGCTCGATATGCCGGTGGTGACGACGTCTTCCACCATCAAAACCTTGGCGTCTTTCTCAAGCGCGAAGCCGCGGCGCAGTTCGAACGTGCCTTCTGGGCGCTCGAGAAACATGGCATTTTTCCCCAGCGCGCGGCCCATTTCATGGCCGATGATGAGGCCGCCCATCGCCGGGCTGACCACGACATCGATCTGGCTGCGAATCTCGCGCGGGATCTTTTGCGACAGCGCAAATGCCATCCGGCCGGCCCGGTCCGGGTTCATCAACACCCGCGCACATTGCAGGTAATGCGCCGAATGCCGGCCCGAACTCAGGAGGAAATGACCTTCGAGCAAGGCGTCGCAACCGCGCAGTTCCCCGATGATTTCTTCGTCCGTCATATCAGCAGCTCGACCCTGTAACTTATAATGTGATGTGATTGCCGTTGCGACGAACGCATTGGACGACCCGTGAATTCCCGTCTAGAGGCGCTTGAGAGTCGCGGCAAGCGCCCCTATAGGGCGAGCCCAGTGTGTAGCGCTGACCCCATGAGAATGGCGGTTATGCGCGGATTTCTTCAGGTTCGAAGGAAAGCAGTCCGACAATGCCAATTGCCGCCGCCTATCGCGATATCCGCCGTCTTGTGTTCGGTGTCCTTGCCCTCGTGGGCCTTGCATTCGCCGTTCAGGGCGTATCCGCAGCCGCGCCTGCCGCCACCGCGCCGGAGGCCTCGGCTCCCGCCGCGGCGCAGGCCGATGCCGCGCCTGCCAAAGGCGAGCCGGCCGTGGGGGCCGATGCTGCTGGCAATACGGATGGCGGCTACGAGCACCTCGGGCCGGAATGGATCAAGGGTCAGCCGACAGCGTTCGAAGACAGCCCGCTCAAGTCGATGACTTTCCAGGACCAGTACACCGACGATGGCCAGTTCGCGCTGGGGATGAACGATTACATCCTCGCGCCGGTTATCGTGTTCATCAGCGCCTTCGTGTTCTTCCTGCTGCTGGTGGTGGTGGTCCGCTATCGCCGCCGCGAGGGGCGCGAGCCTTCGCGCACGACGCATAACACGCTGATCGAGGTGATCTGGACGATCGTGCCGGTCCTGATCCTGATCGTTATCGCGGTTCCCTCGATCACGCTGCTGGCGCGCCAGTACAAGACCGCGCCGGCCGATGCGATCACCATCAAGGCGACGGGATACCAGTGGTACTGGGGTTACACCTATTCGGATAACGGCGGGTTCGAGGTCATTTCGAACATGCTGCCCCCCGAAGAGGCGGAAGCCCGCGGGCTGCCCGGGCATCTTGCGGTGGATAACCGCATGGTCGTTCCCGCTGGCGTGCCGCTGCGCATCCAGACGATCGGCGCGGACGTGATCCACTCCTTCGCCGTGCCGAGCCTGTGGTTCAAGATGGACGCCGTCCCCGGTCGCCTGAACGAGCGCGTTCTGACCATTCAGGAGCCGGGCATCTATTACGGCCAGTGTTCCGAGCTGTGCGGTGCGCGCCACGGTTACATGCCGATCGCGATCGAAGCGGTGCCGATGGACAAGTGGCGCCAGTGGGTCGCTTCGAAGGGCGGCAGCTTCGGCGATGAAGCCGAAGTGACCGAAGCCGCCGATATCCAGGCCCCGGCCAGTGCGACCGAAGGGGCGCCGGCTGCGGGCGACGGCCCGACCGCTGCGGACGATGGCAATGCGCCGTCGGTTCCGCTCGACGCGACCGAGCCGGCCTAGTCCCTAAGGACCGATTGACCCGGCGACCAACAGACGCAATTCGATCCAGATAAGCAGAACCGAAGAGAATCCGAGCGACATGGCTACCACCGCTGACACCTTCCAGGCCCACACTGACGAGCATCATCACGATGCCGATCACAAGCCGAGCTTCTTCGCCCGGTGGTTCATGTCGACGAACCACAAGGACATCGGCACCCTGTATCTGATCTTCGCAATCTGCGCGGGTCTGATCGGCGGCACGATCTCGGGCATCATGCGCGCCGAGCTGGCGCAGCCGGGCATCCAGTACCTTGGCTGGTGGGCGCAGATGATGGGCGGTGCGAACGATGTGAACACCGCGCTGCACATGTGGAACGTCTTCATCACCGCGCACGGCCTGATCATGGTCTTCTTCATGGTCATGCCCGCGATGATCGGCGGTTTCGGCAACTGGTTCGTGCCGCTGATGATCGGCGCGCCCGACATGGCCTTCCCGCGGATGAACAACGTTTCGTTCTGGCTGACCGTTGCAGGTTTCTTCTCGCTGCTGTTCTCCATGTTCGTGCCCGGCGGCACGGGCCCTGGCGCGGGTACTGGCTGGACGGTTTATGCACCGCTTTCCACCAGCGGTTCGGTCGGTCCGGCGGTCGACTTCGCGATCTTCTCCCTCCACCTCGCGGGCGTAGGCTCGATCCTGGGTGCGACGAACTTCATCACCACCATCTTCAACATGCGCGCGCCGGGGATGACCCTGCACAAGATGCCGCTGTTCGTGTGGTCGGTGCTTGTGACCGCTTTCTTGCTGCTTCTCGCGCTGCCGGTTCTGGCCGCCGCGATCACCATGCTGATTACCGACCGTAACTTCGGCACGACCTTCTTCGATCCGGCCGGCGGCGGCGACCCGATCCTGTACCAGCACCTGTTCTGGTTCTTCGGGCACCCCGAAGTGTACATCATGATCCTGCCGGGCTTCGGCATGATCAGCCAGATCGTCGCGACCTTCAGCCGCAAGCCGGTGTTCGGTTACCTCGGCATGGCCTACGCGATGGTCGCCATCGGCGTGGTCGGCTTCATCGTGTGGGCGCACCACATGTATACCGTGGGCCTCGACGTGAACACGAAGATGTACTTCACCGCTGCTACCATGGTCATCGCGGTGCCCACCGGCGTGAAGATCTTCAGCTGGATCGCGACCATGTGGGGCGGCTCGATCGAGTTCAAATCGCCGATGGTGTGGGCGATGGGCTTCATCTTCCTGTTCACCGTGGGCGGTGTGACGGGCGTCGTGCTCGCCAATGGCGGCGTCGACGACAACCTGCACGACACTTACTACGTCGTCGCGCACTTCCACTACGTGCTGTCGATGGGTGCGGTGTTCTCGATCTTCGCAGGGTTCTACTACTGGTTCCCGAAGATGAGCGGACGCATGCACAGCGAATTCCTCGCGCACCTGCACTTCTGGGTGTTCTTCGTCGGCGTGAACATCGTGTTCTTCCCGATGCACTTCCTCGGTGCGAACGGTATGCCGCGCCGCATCCCGGATTATGCGGAGGCCTTCGCTTTCTGGAACCACGTTTCGACGATCGGTTACATGATCGTGGTGGCGTCGGTCCTGATCTTCTTCGTCAACCTGGTCTACGCGTTCACCGCGGGCCGCCGGGCCGAAGGCAACTACTGGGGCCCGGGTGCGACGACGCTGGAATGGACTCTGTCCAGCCCGCCGCCGTTCCACCAGTTCGAAACGCTGCCGGTGATCGAAGAGCATCACGACTATCACGATCACCTGCCGCGCGACGCGAAGCCGGCCACGGCCTGAGCAATCGACTGACGGACGGGGTGCCAGCGAGCTCGTGCCCCGTCCTTCGTCCCCGATTTCCGGCGCGCAGGTGCCCGACCCGCGCGAGGACCGACCGAATATAATGACCAGCACGACGACCCTTTTTACGCCGACCGCAGCGACGCCGATGTCGAGCCATTGGCGCGACTTCCTCGCGCTGGCGAAGCCGGGCGTGGTGCGTCTGGTCGTCTTTACGGGTCTGTGCGGCATGCTCGCCGCGCCCGGCAGCATCAATCCGGTGCTCGGTTTCGCGGCGATCCTCTCGATTGCGCTCGCAGCGGGCGGCGCCGCCGCGTTCAACCAGTGGTACGAGGCCGATCTCGACTCCCGGATGAAACGCACCGCGCGGCGCCCGATTCCGGCCGGGCGCGTGGCGCCCAAGGATGCGCGCGACTTCGCCGCGTTGCTGTGCGGCGCGTCGGTACTCGTAATGGGCCTAGCGATTGGGTGGCTGGCCGCGTCGATCCTCGTCGTATCGATCTTTTACTACGTCGTGGTGTACACGATGTGGCTCAAGCCGCGGACCCCGCAGAACATCGTCATCGGGGGCGGGGCAGGTGCCTTTCCTCCGCTGATCGGATGGGTTGCCGTCACGGGCGACATAACGCTGACGCCGATCCTGCTATTCGCGATCATCTTCTTCTGGACGCCGCCGCACTTCTGGGCGCTCGCGATGTTCGTGAAGAGCGATTACGCCAAGGCTGGCATTCCGATGATGCCGGTCGTCCGCGGAGAGCGCGCCACGCGCTGGCAGATACTCGCCTACGCACTGTTCATGGTCCCGCTGGCTGCCGCGCCCTGGTATCTCGGAACGGCAGGGATTGTATATGGTGTGGCCTCGCTCGTCCTGACCGGTATGTTCGCTCTTCTGGCCGTGCCGGTGGGGCTGCGGACGTCGGGCGCGCAAGATACCATGAAGCCTGAAAAGCGGCTGTTCGCCTATTCGATCATTTACCTGTTTGCGCTGTTCGGCGTGCTGGTGATCGACCGGGTGCTGCAGGATGCCGGAGTGATCGGATGAACGAAAACGAATCCAACCGGATGACGCCCGAAGAGGAAGCGCGGTTCAAGAAGGCGCGCAAAGGCCGCAATCTCGCGATCGGAGCCGCGCTGCTGTTCCTCGCCGTGCTTTTCTACGCGATCACGATCGTGAGGATGGGCGACTGATGGGCGCGACAGCATCTTCGGGTATCGAGAACAAGAACCTGCGCATGGCGATTATCGCATTCGGCATCGCGCTCGCGATGGTTGCGCTCGGCTTTGCGTCCGTGCCGCTGTACCGCATGTTCTGCCAGGTGACGGGTTTCGCAGGCACCACGCAGGTGGGGACAGAAAGCGACGCCGCCATTGCTGCGAATCTCGCCAAGAGTGCCGGTACTCCGCCAATCTCGATCCGTTTCGATGGTAACACCGATCCCGGTTTGCCGTGGGACTTTGCGCCCGAGCGGACCACGGATACAGTACAGATCGGTATCCGTGACCTTGCGTTCTTCACCGCGAAGAACAATTCGAGCAAGCCGATCACGGGTACTGCGACCTTCAATGTCGAGCCCGAGCAGGCTGCGCCGTATTTCAACAAGATTCAGTGCTTCTGCTTCACCGAACAGACCCTGCAGCCGGGCGAAGAAGTCCGCATGCCGGTGCTGTTCTATGTCGATCCGGCGGCGCTCGACGATCCGAATATGGAAGGGGTGGAGCAGATTACCCTGAGCTACACCTTCCACGCGAAACCATCGCAAGATAGCTGACCCACTGGACCACGGCGAGCCGCCTCGGTATGGGCGGAGCCGCTGAAAAGGAAAGACGACCTATGGCCGGCGCCAAAACCCACGATTATCACATTCTCGCCCCCGATATCTGGCCGTTCGTCGGCGCGTTGTCGGCGCTCACCTTCACCACCGGCATGGTGTTCTACATGCACAATGATGTGCTGTCGGGCTGGCAGGTGATCCTGGGGCTGGGCATTGCCGGTCTTATCGCGACCTTCTGGGGCTGGTTCTCCAAGATCGTCAACGAAGCGCAGGCCGGCGATCACACGCCCGTGGTGCAGCTGCACATGCGTTACGGCATGATCCTGTTCATCCTTTCCGAAGTGATGTTCTTCGTCGGATGGTTCTGGAGCTGGTTCGATTTCGCGCTGTTCCCCGCTCCGCTGCAGATGGTGGCGGAAAACACCTGGCAGAACCTGATCGGCCAGGATGGCGCAGCCGCTTTCGCCAACTTCCCGGCTGACGGCATCCATGTGATCGACGCCTTCGACCTGCCGCTGATCAACACGCTGATCCTGCTGTGTTCGGGCACCACGGTGACCTGGGCGCACCACTCGCTGATCAACGGCGACCGCGAAGGGCTCAAGCTTGGCCTGTGGGCGACCATCGGCCTCGGCATCCTGTTCACGTCGATCCAGGCGTACGAATACATGCATGCGCCGTTCGGCTTCGGGTACGTGAACTACACCAGCGCCTTCTACATGGCGACCGGCTTCCACGGGTTCCACGTGCTGATCGGTACGATCTTCCTGATCGTCTGCCTGCGTCGCGCCTATCTGGGCCACTTCACCCCGCGCCAGCACTTCGGTTTCGAAGCCGCTGCGTGGTACTGGCACTTCGTCGACGTCGTGTGGCTGTTCCTGTTCATCGTCGTCTATGTCTGGGGTGGCTGGGGCGCCGAAGTTCACTGATGATGGATGACGGCCGCAAGGCCCCCGATTCCCCGAACAATACGAAGGGGCAGCCCGCGCTTGGCGAGGCTGCCCTTTTCGGTCTGTGCCCGCGCTGTGGCGAGCGGACGCTGTTCGCGGGCTGGGTGGCCTTTGCGCCGCAGTGCCCCTCTTGCGGGCTTGCGTTCGACCGGTTCAACGTCGGCGACGGCCCGGCCGCTTTCCTGACCCTTATCATCGGGGCGATCCTTGTCGGGCTCGCCGCATGGCTCGCGGTCGCGGTGTCGCCGCCCTGGTGGGTTCATGTTTTGCTGTGGGTGCCGCTGGGCTTTGCCCTGACGATTGGCGGCCTGCGCGCGGCGAAGGCGGCGCTCCTGTGGTCCGAATACCGACAGAAGGCGGGTGAGGCAGGGCAATGAAGTATGTGCGTCAACTCCCGCTTATCTCGACGATTGTCGTCGTTCTTGCGGCTGCGATCATGGTCGGGCTCGGCTTTTGGCAGCTTGGCCGGGCCGACGAGAAGGAAGGGTTGCTCGCGCGCTATGCGGCTGCAGGCGACAATAAGGAATTGGTCGCATGGCCGGGCGACGACAAGGACCTGCTCAAGAAGCGGCTCTATCGTCGTAGCGAGGTCGATTGCACCAAGGTGACGGAGCTGACCGCCGTTGCGGGGACCAACGCGAAGGGAACGCCGGGCTGGGCGCAGATCGCCGAGTGCGAGATCAAGGGCGGCGGCACTGCCCGGATCGCGCTGGGGTGGACCCGGGTGCCCGATGGCCCCATCTGGAACGGCGGCGAAGTGACGGGAATTCTCGCTCCCGGACCGCGCCTTGTGGCCGATCCGCCGCGTGCCGGGCTCATCCCGCTCGAACGCCCCGATCCGTCGGACCTGCCGAACAACCACATGGCCTATGCGTGGCAGTGGTTCCTCTTCGCACTGACCGCGCTGGTGATTTACGGGCTGGCCGTGCGCAAGCGAGTGCTGGGAAGCGATTCCGCTGATCAGAACGAGGAGGGCTGACGATGCGCTACATATCCACTCGCGGCAGAGCCCCGGTGCTCGATTTCGAAGGCGTCACGCTGACCGGGCTTGCGAGCGATGGCGGGCTGTACTTACCGGAAAGCTGGCCGCAATTTTCTGCGGACGAGATTCGCGCGATGCGCGGGCTCAGCTATCCCGAACTTGCCTACGAGATCATGGCACCCTTCGTGGGCGACAGCCTTACCGACCAGGAACTGCTCGGGCTCTGCCAGCAGGCCTACGGCGCGTTCGACCATGCTGCGGTGACGCCGCTGGTCCAGCTCGACCAGCAGCACTGGCTGCTCGAACTGTTTCACGGGCCGACGCTGGCGTTCAAGGATGTCGCGCTGCAACTGCTCGGCCTGCTGTTCGAGAAATTTCTGGAGAAGCGCGAGCGTCCGCTGACGATCATCGGCGCGACCAGTGGCGATACCGGATCGGCAGCTATCCATGCGGTCGCGGGGCGTGAGGGCGTGGAGATATTCATGCTCCATCCCGAAGGCCGGGTGAGCGAGATCCAGCGCCGCCAGATGACCACGGTGAGCGCCTCCAACGTCCACAATATCGCGATTGCAGGCAGCTTCGATGACGCGCAGTCGCATGTGAAGCGGATGTTCGCGGATCCTGTGCTGACCGACACGCTCGACATCGGCGCGGTCAATTCGATCAACTGGGCGCGGCTGATGGCGCAGGTGGTGTATTATTTCGCCGCCGCGCTCCAGCTCGGTGCGCCCGACCGCAAGGTCGCCTTCAGCGTGCCGACGGGAAATTTCGGCGATGTCTTCGCGGGCTACGTCGCGGCACAGATGGGCCTGCCGGTCGAGCGGCTAATCGTCGCAACCAACAAGAACGACATCCTCGCGCGCGCAATTCGCGATGGCGACTATTCGGTGGGCGAAAGCCACGCGACGATCACCCCGTCGATGGATATCCAGGTCAGCTCCAATTTCGAACGGTTGCTGTTCGAAGCCAACGGACGCGATGCCGAAGGGCTCGCCGCGCAAATGGATGGGTTCGGCCAGAGCAAGACGCTGGCGCTCGATCCCATGCAGCGCGAGGGGATCGCGGAGATGTTCTCCGCACACCGCGCCACGCCCGAGGATACGCTGACGGCGATGCGCTGGGCGTATGAGAATTGCGGCGAGGTGATCGACCCACATACCGCCGTGGGCCTCCACGCGGCATGCTCGCTGACGATGGCGGACGAGATCGACCCGGCGATACCTGTCGTCACGCTCGCCACCGCGCACCCGGCGAAGTTTCCCGATGCCGTGGAGCAGGCGATCGGCACCAGAGCAGATTTGCCCGACCGCGTGGGCGATCTGTTCGCGCTGGAAGAACGCTTCGAGACGCTGTCCGCCGATTACGAGGCGGTGCGCGACTACATCTCGGCCAAGGCCACCCGCTGATGGCCGAGCTGAGCCTCGAACCGCAGCTGATGATCGGGCAGCCCTGGGCGGACTATGGGCTGATCGACAGCGGCCATGGACGCAAGCTGGAGCGATTCGGCCGCTTCCGCTTTATCCGCCCCGAACCGCAGGCGATGTGGAGCCCGCGGCAGGACGACTGGCAGGCCGACGGCGAGTTCCTCCCCGGCGCGGACGAGGATGGCGGCGGGCGCTGGGATCTCTCGCCCGAAGTTCCCGACAGCTGGACGCTCGCGTGGGACGATGTGCGCTTCAATGCGCAATGCACCCCGTTCCGCCACCTCGGCTTCTTCCCCGACATGGCCCCGGTGTGGGAATGGATGCGCGCCCAGCTCAATCCTCCCCAAAATGGGGAGGGGGACCACCCGCAGGGTGGTGGAGGGGCGGACACTCCCGCCACGCCCCCTCCGTCAGCCGCTGACGCGGCTGCCACCTCCCCCGAGGGGGGAGGATCGAGTACCCTCAACATGTTCGGCTATACCGGCGTCGGCACGCTCGCACTGAGCCGGTGCGGGCAGGTCACGCATGTCGATGCCTCCAAGAAATCGGTGGCGCAGGCGCGTGAGAACGCCGCGCTTGCCAAGATGGAGGATCGCCAGATCCGCTGGCTGGTCGACGATGCGGCCAAGTTCGCCGCGCGCGAAGTCCGCCGCGAGAATCGCTACGACGGGATCATCCTCGACCCGCCCAAGTTCGGACGCGGGCCGAAGAACGAGACCTGGCGGATCGAGGAAGGGCTCGCCCCGCTGATCGCCGACTGCCGCCAGCTGCTCGACGAAAACAGCCGCTTCCTGTTCCTGACCGTCTATGCCGTGCGGATGAGCAGCCTCGCGCTCGCCGCGCTGCTCGACGAAGCATTTGCTGGCCTGCCCGGCACGATCGAACACGGCGATCTGGGCGTGCGCGAGGAAGATAATGGCCGCGTTCTGCCCACCGCCATCTTCGCACGCTGGCGCAATCCTGCCTGAAGGGCCTTCCGATGACCGACAGCCTCACCCTGCAGTTCGCCGACATCGAGACCGATGTGCTCACCGGGATTTATTCCGAAGAGACGGGCAAGCCGCAGCCGCTGCGGATCACGATCGATGTGCATATCCGCCCACAGCAGCGCTACGAGCCGGACACCACGCTCGACGCGAGCAAGAACTACATGGACCTGAAGCACGCCGCGACCGAGGCTTTGCCCGAAGGCGTCCACTTCAAGCTGATCGAGGCGGTCGCGGACCATATCTGCGAAACGCTGTTCCTGCAGGATGCGCGGATTCACGCGATCACGGTCAAGATCGTGAAGCTCGCCATTGCGGTCGATAACGAGAAGATCGGCATCACGCTCCATCGCGAGCGGCCTTGAGGTGGAAGACTCAGCACTCGCAATGATCCGGGTGGACCCGCTGCCCGAGTCCGCGCTCGATGCGGCGGCGGCGTTCCATGCCAAATGGGCGGACGAGGTGCGCAATGCCGCTGCGCAGGGCAGCGAGTTCATTGTCGTGGTGCTGCATCCCGCCCCGTTCGACCATGCCGACTGGCGGCGCGCGGCGGCGCGCGATCTGGCGCGTGCCTATCCCGATCATTGCATCAATATCGTTGGTGGAATGGAGGGCGGCGCGCTCGCGCGGATGGTCGAATTCCTTGGCCGCGCGCCCGCAATTACCGGACAATATTTGCCCCTTGCAGACAGCGCCCCTTGCGAGAGCGGCAGCGATGGCCGACTTGGGGACGATGACACGGACGGTTGATCGCCTCGACACGCTGACCGCGCCCGCGCCGCTGGTCGATACGCATCAGCGGCGGATCACCTATCTGCGCCTGTCGGTCACCGATCGCTGTGATCTTCGCTGCACCTATTGCATGCCTGAGCGGATGCAGTTCCTCCCCAAGGCGGAGGTGCTATCGCTCGAAGAACTCTACCTGCTGGCGCGCAGCTTTATGGCGCGCGGTGTGCGCACGATCCGGCTGACCGGCGGCGAGCCGCTGGTGCGCCGCGACGTGATCGACCTGGTGCGCGCGATTGGCCGCCATGTCGGGTCTGAGCTCGACGAAGTGACGCTGACCACCAACGGTACGCAGCTGGCGAGCCACGCCGCTGCGCTGGCGAGGGCAGGGGTGCGTCGGATCAATGTCTCGCTCGACACGCGCGACCCGGCGACGTTCCAAGCCCTGTCGCGCCGCGATGCCTTGCCGCAAGTGCTCGAAGGGATTGCCGCCGCGCGCGAGGCAGGCTTGCAGGTCAAGCTCAACACGGTCGCGATGCGCGGTGTGAATGACGCCGAGATTCCCAATCTGGTCGCGTGGGCGCACGCACAGGGCCACGCCATCAGCCTGATCGAGACCATGCCGCTCGGCGAGGTGGACGAGGCCCGCGAGGATCGCTTCGTCTCACTGACCGATGTGCGCCGCGATCTGGAGACGCGCTGGACCCTGACGCCCAGCGACGCGCGCACGCCCGGGCCATCGCGTTATTTCGACATTGCAGAGACCGGCGGGCGGATCGGCTTCATCACTCCGATGAGCGAGAATTTCTGCTCCGGCTGCAACCGCCTGCGGGTAACCGCGACCGGGCAGCTTTACCCGTGCCTCGGCGGAGGCGAGCGGGTCGACCTACGCGCCGCGCTTCGCTCCGATGCGCCCGAAGCAGAGGTGGCCGGTGCTCTGGATCGCGCGATGCTGATCAAACCCGAGAGACACGACTTCCAGATCGGTGCGGGCCTCGCGCCAACGCAGCCGCGCCATATGTCGGTGACCGGAGGGTAAGATGGCAGTGCGCGTCCTCTTTCTCGGCCCCTTGCGCGATCTGGCCGGTGTCCCGCAGGCCGAATATCCCGCTCCGCTCGATTGGGAAACGCTGCTCGCCGCAGTGCCGCCCGCCGTAGCCGAGCAACTGCGCGAACCGCCCGTGCATGTCGCCTGCGCGGGCATGGTTCTGGCGGACAAGGCCGATCTCGCCGCGCGCGATGACGACGAAGTCGCGCTGCTGCCGCCGGTCAGCGGAGGCTAGCCGATGACGCGGCTGACGCTCGAAGCCCCCGCCGATGTGCGGCTGCTCGACAAGGGGTTGTCGGCAGGCGAAGCGCTGGCCGCGTTTAACGCGGCGCATCCCGAGGCGGGCGGGATTGCGACATTCCTGGGCAAAGTGCGGCCCGACGATGATGTGCGCGTCCTCGAACTCACCCATTACGAGCCGCTGACCCTGCCCGGAATGCGCGAACTGGCGGACAAGGCGCTCACGCGCTGGCCGCTCGACGGGGTGCTGGTGTGGCACCGAATCGGGGTGATGCATCCTGGCGAGGGGATCGTGCTGGTCGCTGCCGCCGCCCGCCATCGCCGCGATGCCTTCCACGCGGTCGATTTCCTGATGGATTACCTCAAGAGCGCGGCGTGGCTGTGGAAACGTGAAAAACGCGCCGATGGCTGGCACTGGATCGAGCCGCGCGCGCAGGACTTTGCCGACCGCAACCGATGGGCGTGACGATAATTTTCGTAATTTGATCCAGATCAAGGCGCGCAGCCCGCGGTTCGAGCAAACCGCTTCTCGATGATAGCGAGGAGCACCGGAAAGACGGCTCCTCAACCATGACGAGGAGCGATACCATGTCCGAACGTCTGAACAGTGCGACCGTAGCCGACAAGGCAATCGTGCACGCCGAGTTGCCCAAGGCTCGCGTAAATACGCATGGCTTCTTCGATGGGCCGGGCATGGGGTTGGTCGATGCGCTCTCCGCCGACACTGCCGAACGGGCGAACATCAGGCAGGATGTCGACCGCACCTTCGAAATGCCGAGCGTACTCTACGGCGCGACCGTCGCGCTCTATCTCGGCTTCATCGCGATGCTCGGCATCGGGTTTTCCAGCCCCGAACTTGCGATCCCGATGGCGATCTTCGCTATCTTCATCGTCGGGCTGTTCGCAGCACCAGCCGCGTGGCTCAGGCTGGGGCGCAAGCCGCAGGTACGGGCAAAAAGCTTCGGTGACCTGCTGCGCGGCGGGATCGATACTAATACCGGACGGCTGAAAGGGCGCGACGCAGTCGTGCAGATGATGATCCTGCCGGTTCTCATCGTGGCGTGGGGAAGTGCAGTGCTGGTGATTGCCGCAACAGTCAGCGCCTAATCATACCTCCGCCATGAGGGAGAGGCGCGCGGGGTCGACCAGTTCGATCCCGCGTTTGCCGTGCCGCCGGATCGCGCCCGATTTTTCGAGCGCGGTGATCTTGCGACTCACAGTCTCGATCGTCAGACCCAGCATGTTGGCGCATTCGGCGCGGCTGAGCGGCAGATCGAACTCCTGCGCAGGGTGGCAGGGCGAATCGCTCGCCGCCTGCGCGAATCCTAGGATCAGCCCGGCAACGCGCGCCTGGGCATCGGGCTTGCCGGTCAGCGCCAGCAGGGTGCGGCTCGCATGCAGGTCTTCCTGCGTCCGGCGCAGCAGCGCGCGTCCCAGGGCCGGGTGCTCCGACATCGCGGTTTCTATGTCCTCCCCGGCGAACAGGCAGACCTCCGACGGGGCGAGCGCGACGACCTCGTGATCATCGAATGGCTGGAAGAATTCCCCCACGAAGCCCGCCGGGTGGACCAGCGCGAGAATACGCTCGCGTCCTTCGGCATCGGTGGTGGAGACTTTCAGCGCGCCGCTTGTGAGAGTGGCGCAAGCGGTCACCTTCTCGCCGGCATGGAAAAGGACTTCGCCGGGTTCGAGCGTGCGGTGGCGGCCGCGCTGGGACAGATCTTCGCGCTCTTCGTCGCTCAGCACGGAGCAGGCGGCACGATCGCGGACAGGGCAGGTGGCGCAGGCAAGACTCATGTGCGCTGCCTAGCGCGGAGAGAGTTCGTCGAGAACCCCGTCCTCCTGCGCGATCAGCGCGAGCACCGCGTTGCGTGCGGCAACGATTTCCTCGACCGGCTCGCCATCGACCGAGCGGACGGCAACCAGCGTATCGAGGTCGGCGAGCGGGATCGAGGTGCGCGAGCGGATGGATCGGAGGTTGGCATAGGCAACCTCGGCGCGGCCCCAGCTCTTCGAGCCTACGCCTCCACGCTCGGCGATGGCGGAGCGGGTGGCCGGCACGGCACGTTCGAAATCCGCATGCGCTTCACGCGCCTGTGCTTCCAGCTGTGCGACACGTTCGAGCAGATCTGTGGAAAGGGCAGGCGGCGGCGGTGGGGGTGCGACCTGAGCGGGCGGCTCGAACTGTCCGGTCGTGGGCATCTCGCCACCTTCGGGGCACTGGGCGCAATCGGCGCAGTCCCCGGTCGGCCGGGGTATCTGCCCCATCTGATATTCGGCTTCGCGCACGGCAAGCGAGGGATACTCGCCATCGGGCGTGGTCGCGCAGGCGGCAAGGGCCACGGCGCAGGCAAACAGAGGGACAATGCGGAAGGCGTTCATGCGCGCATCCTTAGCACGGCGTGCTGCGCGTGGTAGGGGAGATAAGGCGGGGCACGCGATTCTGTCATTCGCGGCGTTGACTTCCCGCGATTCCTGCCGTAAGCGCGCCCTTCTTTGGGGGGCGCACCTTCGTGTTGCCCGTCGACACGCTGTCTCGTTAGGGGCGGCGTCACAGCTAAACGATTGAAAGTAGAACCGATGTTCGCAGTGGTGCGCACGGGCGGCAAGCAATACCGGGTTGCCGCCGGAGATAAAATCGCAGTCGAAAAGCTCGCAGGCGAAGCCGGCGACACGATCACCCTGGGTGACGTGCTGCTCGCTGGCGAGGGCGACAGCCTTTCCGACGCTGGCAAGGTCTCCGTTTCGGCGGAAATCATCGCCCAGGCGAAGAGCGAGAAGGTGGTGGTGTTCAAGAAGCGCCGTCGCCACAATTATCGCCGCAAGAACGGCCACCGCCAGCAGATGACGCTGCTGCGCATCCTCGAAGTGGGCGAAGGCAGCAAGAAGGCTGCCGCCAAGCCTGCCGCGAAGAAGGCGGACGTTGCGGACGACAAGGCTGCCGAAAAGGCTCCGGCCAAGAAGGCTGCTGCGCCCAAGGCAGACACGGCTGACAAGCCCGCCGCCAAGAAGGCTGCGCCGAAGAAGGCCGCTGCAACCAAGGCTGCCGACAAGAAGCCTGCGGCGAAGAAGGCTCCCGCCAAGAAGGCGGCTGACAAGGATTCGGACGCCTAAGCGCGCCCCAGACGGATAAGGACGAAGAGCAATGGCACATAAGAAAGCAGGCGGCTCGTCGCGCAATGGTCGCGATTCGGCAGGCCGTCGTCTCGGCGTGAAGAAGTTCGGCAGCGAAGGCGTTGTCGCGGGCAACATTATCGTGCGCCAGCGCGGGACCAAGTTCTATGCGGGCAGCAATGTCGGCATGGGCAAGGACCACACCCTCTTCGCGCTTACCGACGGTATTGTACGCTTCCACGACGGGAAGCTCGGCCGCAAATACGTATCGGTCGACATGCTGGCGCAAGCGGCAGAATAATCGGACGCTTCACAAACAGGGCCGTCCAACGAGGCGGCCCCGCCGGAGGTAGCATCCGGCCATCAAGGGAGAGGGGGCCAGCCCCGTCTCCCTTTTTTCGTCTCCCTTGTCGGCGTGGTTTTCCGAGGAGGAACTGCGCCCCGGGGAGAAGTCACGATGTTTCATCGGAGCGAGAGATTGCTGTTGCGGCCGCCATGGCCGGAAGACTGGCAGGCGGTGTTTGCCGGGATCGCGGACGAAGGCGTGGTCCGCAACATGGCAAGCGCGCCGTGGCCCTATGCGCAGGACGACGCGCGGGAGTGGTGCGCGCAACCGCAGGATCCCTACGCGCCGCGCTTCCTCGTCACGCTCGCCGATAGCGGCGAGGTCATCGGCTGCATCGGGTTCGACCCCTTGCCGGTCGAAGACGGCGGCGGCGATAGGACGATGGAGCTGGGCTACTGGATTGCCCGCAAGCACTGGGGCCGGGGCTATGCCAGCGAGGCTGCGCGCGCCGTGATCGAGGTCGCGCGGGCCTGCGGCCACCCCCGCATCGTCGCGAGCCATTTCATCGACAATCCCGCCTCGGGCCGGGTCCTGCGCAAGGCAGGCTTCCTGCCGACCGGCAGGATCGAACTGCGTCACAGCAGGGGGCGCGGCTACGAGGCCCAGACGGTCTGCTATGCGCTCGACCTCGAAGAGGTGGACCAGGGAATGCCGGCGGCAGCGTAAGACCTGCCGCCGCCGTGTCGCGCTGCTTCAGGCGGGAAGCAGCGCGTCCTGATAATCGCCCTCGTACTTCCCGATCAGCGCGCGGTCGTCGTGATCCCACGGGTGGAAGCCGGGCTTGAAATAGCCGAGCCATGCGGGGAAGATGCGCCGCAGTACCCCCGGCTTGCCGAAAAGGTACTTTGTCAGCCCCCAATGCGCGCGCCAGCCGGTGATCCCGTCCTGTGCAAGCAATTCGGTGGCGTCTTTCCAGCGGTTGTTGAGGAAACGCTGGGTGACGATCATCATGATGATCGTGCGGCGCATCCAGCGTTTGAAACCGCTCCATTCGCGCGTTGCGTGGTTCCAGGTGTCGTAGGCGACGCCCTTGTGCTCGATCTCCTCGACCGCGTGCCATTCCCACATCCTGCGCACCTCGGGGTCAGAGTCCGCGAAATGCTGCGGATTGGCGAGGAATTCGTGCGCCATCATCGCGGTATAATGCTCCAGCGCCATGGTCACGCCCAGCTTGGCGATCGCGGGCTTTCCCTTCGCGAGGTCGAGCAGTTGGGCGGTGCGGCGGTCGATCATGTCCATATCGTAGCCTGCGTCCGCCGCGAGCCGGTTGAACGCGACATGCTCGCGCGTGTGGTTGATTTCCTGCTTCACGGATGCCCGGATTTCGGCGGCAAGCCTGGCATCGGTGCCATCGCGGAAGGCCTTCACCGATTCGATGAAGAAGGCTTCGCCGCGCGGGAACGTGCCCGACAAGGCGTTGTGCCAGGCGGTGCCGAAAGGCTCGCCTGCCCACCAGCGCGAAGGGGTGTTGGTGCGATTGAAGCGCTCGTCGCGAACGGTAATCTCAGGGTTCGCGGTCAGGGTCGTGTCGTGTGCGGTCATGATGAACCTTCCGTCTTCCGTAACGTCCATTGTTTCGCTGGATAATAACTTACACCAATGTCAGTAAGATGAACGGTAATGTCAATAGGAGGTTCCTTGCTGCGCAGGCCGCAGCGCATTACCAAGCTGCGATGGCAACTCGTAAACGTCTGAGCCCCGAGGAATCGCGTGCGGGGGCACTGGAAGCGGCGCGCAATCTTTTGATCGAGGCAGGCCCACAGGCGGTCACGCTCAAAGCGGTCGGCGCGCGGGTGGGGCGGACGCACGCCAACCTGCTGCATCATTTCGGGTCGGCGGCAGGACTGCAGAACGCGCTGGGAGTCTATCTGGCGGAATCAGTGTGCGATCGAATCGCCGATTCCATCCGGGCAAGCCGCGAAGGCACGGCCTCACCGCGCGACATCGTGGATCAGGCCTTCGACGCGTTCGACCATGAAGGCGGCGGCGCGCTGGTGAGCTGGCTGCTGGCGACCGGGCAGGAGGATGCGCTGGAGCCGTTCACGATGGCGATCCACGAAATGATCGAGCAGGTGCATCGCGAAGAGATGGGCGCGGACCACCCGGCGGATCGCGAAGCGCTCGAATCGACGCTGGTCGTGGTCCTGTTGGCGCTGGGGCAATCGCTGATCGGCCCGCCGCTCTCGGCTGCGTTGAAGCTGCCCGATAATGTTGCGCGCGATGTTGCCGAGAAGCTCGTGGTCGAATCGCTGGCGCAGGCCCGGGGGACGGGCGTTTAAGTCGATTTTCCCCTTCTAAGGGGAGAGCTACTCGGCAGGGTCTTCGTCACCCTGAACTCGTTTCAGGGTCCAGTAGGCCTCCTGCAGCGTCGATTCGGTGGGCAGGAGGACCGCGCCTGGGCGCTACTCCGCTGCTTCTAAACGCATCCAGCCGGGCACCACGTCGGCGGGAATATCGCTCACCCGCAGGTGATCGACTGCCAGCCCGAGGTCGGGATAGGCCACCTTGCGGCGCTTTGCCTCGGAGCGGTCGAGTGGGACGACGATTAGCCGCCGGTTGACCTTCTGCCGCCAGTTCATCCGCGCGGTGTTTTCCTGCCCGATATAGCAACCTTTTGAGAAGCTTACGCCGTGAAGCTCGACGGCGTTGGTTTCCAGCCACAGGGTGTCGCCCAGCTCGGCCTGACCCTCGGGCACGCCGAGAGAGAGGCGATGTTCGCGCCATGCGGCATCCGCTGGCTCGCCCTCGTCTGCTGCCCCGAGCCAGCGCTGGCCGAGGGTAGGGAGGCGAGGATCGAGCGGGTGTGCGCCGTCCGCGTCGGCGCTCCAGTGCACGGCCAGGCTTTCGTCGCGCGCGATCTCGATCTTGCGGCGCAGGCGATAGAGCGAGAGGCGCTTTGCCAGATCGTCCGCCACCGCCCCCTCGCAATCGATCAGGATGGTGTCGCCATGCTCACCGGTCGGGCCGGGCCATACGATCATGTCGAACATCGTCTTGCCCTGCGCGCTCAGCAGCGCGGCATAGGCGGGCAGGGCACCGGTTACGTCGTTTGTCAGCAGGCCCTGGAGAAACGCGGCGACATTCTCGCCTTCGTCGAGCGGGCTGAGGCGAATCACGGCGCGGTCGGCCAGAAGCGTGGGCGTTTGCGGTGCTGTCATGCCCGTGGAGATAGGTGCGGTGCCTGCCCCATGCCAGTGCGCTGTCCTACTTGCGGCCGCACCCGTAGGCTTCTTGCCATGCAATGCTGCCCCTCATTTTCCGCGCCTGTGCGATGGCACGAAACGCGGCTGCTTTTTTGCTCCCTGGACACTGTGTCAGGTGTGTCAGGGCTCCCCTGTCGGCGATGGTTCGGCTAGAGCGCGCGGCATGACCGAAACGCTGACGATCCTCCGCCCCGACGACTGGCATGTGCACCTGCGCGATGGCGCGATGCTGCAAAGCGTGGTGGGCGCAACCGCGCGCCAGTTCGGCCGTGCGATCGTGATGCCCAATCTCACCCCGCCGGTGACGACGGCTGCGCTGGCGTGGGCCTATCGCGACCGGATCATGGCTGCGCTGCCCGAGCGTGCGCAGTTCACTCCGCTGATGACCGCCTACCTGACCGACGATACCGATCCGGCCGACCTCATCGGGGGCTTTCGCGATGGAGTATTCACCGCCGCCAAGCTCTACCCCGCGAACGCGACGACCAACTCGGCGCATGGCGTGACCGATATCGGGAAGCTGCGCCCGGTGTTCGAAGCGATGGCAGAGGCGGGCATGGTGCTATGCGTCCACGGCGAAGTGACCGATGCAGACATCGACATCTTCGACCGGGAGGCGGTGTTCGTCGAAACCGTGCTGGCGCCGCTCCACCGCGATCTGCCGCAGCTGAAAATCGCGTTCGAGCATATCACCAGCCGCCACGCGGTCGATTTCGTGGAAAGCGCGGGCGAGAATGTCGGCGCGACGATCACGCCGCATCATCTGCATATCAACCGCAACGCGATGCTGGTCGGAGGGATGCGCCCGCACCACTATTGCCTGCCGGTCGCCAAGCGCGAGGAGCACAGGTTGGCGCTGCGGAAAGCGGCTACTGGCGGATCGGCAAAGTACTTCCTGGGCACCGACAGCGCGCCGCACGAACAGCACGCCAAGGAAAGCGCATGCGGTTGCGCGGGCATCTATAACGCTCCGCACGCGCTGGAGGCCTATGTGCAGGTCTTCGACGAGGAAGACGCGCTCGACCGGTTCGAGGGCTTCGCGTCGCTCAACGGGCCGCGCTTCTACGGGCTGGAGCCGAATGCCGACAGCGTGACGCTGGTGCGCCGCGAGCAGGTGGTGCCGGAGAGCATTCCGGCGGCGGACACGCAGGTGGTGCCCTTCATGGCGGGCAAGACGATCGGCTGGAGCTTTGTTGACTAGCGTCAGGTGGGGCGCGTCGGGGCGGGCGCGCGGCGTTTCGCCAGCAGGTCCCAGATGAAGATCGCCGCCGCGACCCAGATGCAACCGAAGCAGAATGCCTGCGCCGGGTGCAGTTCCTCGCCGAAGACGGTCAGGCCGAGGACGAAGACGATGCTGGGCGCAAGGAACTGGACGAAGCCGAGCGCGGAGTAGTCCATCCGCCGCGCCGCGATGGCGAACAGGAGCAGCGGAAAAGCTGTGAGTGCCCCGCCGAGTGCAATGGCAAGGCTCAGCCCCAGGTTGTCGCCGAAGGACGATCCCGCGGGGCTCGCCGCGAACCACGCCGCCACGCCCAGTGCGGGCAGCAACAGGATCGCGCTCTCGATGGTGAGGCCGGGCAGCGCGCCGACGCTCACCTGTTTGCGAAGGAGACCATAGGTGCCGAAACTGAAGGCCAGCGTCAGGCTGATCCACAAGGTGGTCAGCGCCCCCGCGGCCAGCACTGCGATACCGACGCCTGCGAGAGCGACCGCGATCCACTGCGCGCGGCTCAGCGTCTCTTTGAGCAGCATTGTGCCCAGCAGCACGTTGACCAGCGGGTTGATGTAATAGCCAAGGCTCGCCGCGTAGACCTGGTTCTGCTGGATCGCCCATACGTAGACGACCCAGTTGACCCCGATCAGGATCGCGCTGGCAGCGAGCACCAGTACTGCGCGCCGATCCCTGAGCGCCTCGCGAATGGCTGGAAACTGCCCGCGGAAAGCGACGATCAACAGGCAAATCGGCAGGGTCCAGATAATTCGCCAGCCGACGAACTCGAACGCGGGCACCTGCTTCACCAGCAGCAGGTACAGCGGCATGAAACCCCACAGGACATAGGCACCGATCGCGTGCGGCACGCCGGAGGGTGCAGCGGTCTGGGGGAGAGGGGATTCGTCGCTCACCGAGCGCACCTAGGCCTGTACGAAAGCCTGAACAAGTGTTGCCGACCGTTCACATTAAACCGTCTAAACATGAACAGACAGAGTGATTCGGCGCGGACATACGTTGTAGCCCCCGCGAATGAACGCTCGGCAACATTTACGATCTTTGACTGTCGCTTGGCGGGGGTCGGAGCGCGGCGTCCCACCAGCGTCGCGGAAAGCGCCCCGGCCACACCCGTGCCGGGGCGTTTTCACTTGTCCGCGATGTCAGTCGATTTTGAACCCTACGCCCAGGCTCGCTCGCGGCTGTTCGACCTCGGTGCTGGCCACCGGGTAGGCGCAATAGTCGGCAGCGTAGTAGGCCGCCGGTCTGTGATTGCCAGAGAGGCCCAACCCGCCGAAGGGTGCCTTGGAAGAGGCCCCATTGGTGGGCTGGTTCCAGTTGACGATCCCTGCGCGGATGTTGGCCCAAAAGTGATTGTAATCCTCCGGCGAACCACCGATCAGCGATGCAGAAAGCCCAAATCGCGTATTGTTCGCCTCGGCGATCGCGTGGTCGAGATCGGGCACTTTGATCACCTGCAACAGCGGGCCGAACAGCTCGACATCAGGACGCTCTTCCATCGCAGTCGTGTCGATCAGCGCGGGCGCGACGAACGGCGCATCCTCGCGAATCCGGCGCAGGTGCCGGATCGCCTTGCCGCCATTGGAAAGCAGGTAGAGGAAGCTTTCGGTCAGCTGGTCCGCTGCCTGGTTGTCGATCACGCAGCCCATGAAGGGCTGGGGCTCTGCAAAAGGCTCGTCGACGATGATCTTCGCCGTCAGGTTCTTCACCGCCTCCACGGTGGCGTCGTACATTTCTTCGGTCACGATCAGCCGGCGTGCGGCGGTGCAGCGCTGCCCGGCAGTGGTGAAAGCGGATCGGATGATCAGCAGCGCCGCATCCTCCACCTTGGGCGTCTTGGTGACGACGATCGGGTTGTTGCCGCCCATCTCCAGCGCAAGGATCTTGCCCGGATTGGTCGCGCATTTGCGATTGATCGCGATCCCCGCCTGCGCGCTGCCGGTGAACAGGATGCCGTCTACATCAGGATGCGCGACCAGCGCCTTGCCTTCGTCCGGCCCGCCGACGACCAGCTGGATCACATCGCGGTCGATCCCGGCGCGGTGGAAGCATTCGACCAGCAATGCGCCGACCGCAGGCGTTTTTTCGCTCGGCTTGAACAGCACCGTATTGCCCGCGATCAACGCGGGCACGATGTGGCCGTTGGGAAGGTGCGCGGGGAAGTTGTAGGGGCCGAGCACCGCCATGATGCCGTGCGGTTTATGACGGAGCGCTGCGCTCCCGCCGAGCGCGCTGTCGAGCTTTTTCTGCCCGGTGCGTTCCATATACGCCGAGATCGAGATTTCGACCTTGTTGATCACCGCCTCGACCTCTGTCTTGGCTTCCCACAGGGGCTTGCCCGTCTCGCGGGCTATCAGTTCGGCAAAGTCGTCTGCGGCGGCGCGCACTTCGTTGGCGAAGCGGCGAGCCATTTCCATGCGATTGGCGACCGGGCGAGAGGCCCACCCCGGAAAGGCGGCACGCGCCCGTGCCACCGCTTCATCGACATCGCAAATATTGCCGCGCCACAGTTCTTCGCCGGTCGCGGGCTGGAAGGAAACGATCTCGGACTGGGGCAAGTTAAGCAACCTCTCTCGGGAAAGCAGCGCGTCTTTGCTGCACGGGCCTATAGTTAACTCGTGTCAGGAACTTGGGGCTTCTAACCCGAGCGGCGTATCGGTCAATGCTCGCCAGGGTGGGGCGCCGGTAACGATGATGGCTCGTCGGCATGATCGGAAATTGGTGTGCAAAAAAAGGAGATAAAGAGGCACGTCGGTTTTGTGCCGGTTAGCAACGAAGTCGGACCGCTTCCGGTATCGTTAGCGTTCAGAGATGCCCAGCAGGCACGGGCGCGTTACCATGAGCCTCGCCCATCCGTCTGAGCGCGGCGACCTTGTCGTATAGGGGTTGCCAGTCGTCGCGTTCGTCGATGGAAGACCAGATTGCTTCGACCTCGTCGATCAGCATGCTCTGCGGGGTTGCTTCGCTCCAGTACGGGTGATCGGCCGGGGTGCCCTCGTAGCTTTCGATGACCGGAGCGAGATCGCCCTTCGCGTTCCGCCCCCCTCGATGGGTGTGGAAGAACGCATCGGGCTGTGCACCGCTCTCTCGCATCTGACGCTCGCACGCGGCGATGAGGGCGGAATCCTGCTCTTCCCCGCGCGATTCTAAACCAAGACGCCAGAGCCAGCGCCCGCGAAGATGCTCGCCGTACAGCGGGCCGAACCGTTCGAGCGCGGCGATCAGCCCTTGTGATGGGGCAATCAGTCGCAGCGCGGTGGCCAGCTGCGCACAATTCCATCCCAGTGCCTCGGGCTGGCGACCGAATGCATACAGGCTGCCATGGTCGAAATACGCTGCGGTAAAGCCAGGCTCCCATCGCGGCAGCCAGCGCCAAGGCCCGTAATCGAAACTCTCGCCCGAAACATTCATGTTGTCGGTGTTGAGGACCCCGTGGACGAACCCCGCAACCATCCAGCTCGCGGCGAGATCGGCGAGGCGTTCGACCACCTGATGCAGCAATCGCACAGCAGGGTCCTCGCGATCGGGTGCTTCGTCTGGCGGAGGAGGACCGGGAAATTGGGTGAGACAATATTCGACCAGCTGCCGCATATGCTCGGGCTCATCGTACGCGAGCAGGCGCTGGAACGTGCCGATGCGGATATGCCCATGGCTGAGCCGGGTGAGCACGGCCGATCGGGTGGGGGAAGGTTCGTCACCGCGCCACAGCTCTTCTCCGGTCTCGACGATGGAGAAGGTCTTCGAAGTATCGACGCCGAGCGCCTGAAGCATCTCGGTTGCAAGCAATTCGCGCACGGCGCCCTTCAGCGTCAGCCGTCCATCGCCCGCCCGGCTGTAGGGGGTCTGGCCGGATCCTTTCGTCCCAAGGTCCAGGAGGCGCCCGTCGTTCGCGCGCAGTTGCGCAAACAGGAAACCGCGTCCGTCACCGATGTCCGGATTGTATACCCGGAACTGGTGCCCGTGATAACGCAGCGCGAGTGGCTGCGGGAGGTTTCCCGGCAAAGGTTCGAACCGCCCGAAATGCGCCAGCCACTCTTCATTGCCCAGCGTGTCGAGGCCGACTGTCCGCGCCGCGCGATCGTTTCGCCACCCTAGCTGGGTGGCGGGAAAATCGGCAGGCTCGACGGGATCGGCGATCCACCCGGCCAGGGTGGTTATCGGTGGAACGCTATCTTCGTGGTGTGGTTGCGGTTTTTCGGACATCGCGGCAATAGTGGGCGCGCGCGGGCATCCGTGCAACCGAACCTTCCCCCGCAAATCCCGAAAGAGGGCCATGGATCAGCGCTTTACCGATGGTTTCTGGCACAGTGCCGACGGCCTGAAGCTGCATTACCGGGATTACCCCGGCGGTTCCGAGGGGCAGCCGCCGATCGTGTGCATGCACGGGCTCACCCGCAATGCGCGCGATTTTGCGGGTCTGGCCGAGCGTCTTTCACCCGAATGGCGGGTCATCGTCCCTGAAATGCGCGGTCGCGGAGCGAGCGACTACGCCGAGCATTCGGACAGCTACAATCCGCTGCAATATGTCGAGGATGTCGAAACCCTGCTGAGCGGACTCGGCATCGACCGGTTCGTAGCTATCGGAACCTCCCTCGGCGGCCTTATGACGATCCTGCTGGCAAGCCGGGGTGCGGAGCGGATTGCGGGTGCGGTTCTGAACGACATCGGCCCGGAGATAGAGCCAGAAGGCATCGACAAGATCCGCGGCTACGTTGGCCAGGCACGCAGCTTCCCGACCTGGATGCATGCGGCCCGCGCGCTCGAAGAGGTGCATAGCGACGCACACCCCGGTTTCGAGCTTGAAGACTGGCTCGCTGCGGCCAAGCGCACGATGGTTCTGGGCCAGCATGGGCGGATCAGCTTCGATTACGACATGGCCATTGCCGATGCATTCCGCGAAAGCGACGACACGGCGGGCGCACCTTCCGCAAACATGTGGCTGGCATTCGAATCTCTCGCGCAGACACCGCTCCTGCTGGTGCGCGGAGAATTGTCGAACCTTCTTTCACAGGACACGGTCGAGCAGATGCAGACGCGTAACCGGGGTATGCAGGTGGTCGAGGTTCCGCTGACGGGACACGCCCCCACGCTGGACGAACCCGAGGCAATCGCCGCCATCGATGCGCTGCTGGCGCAGGTCAGGGCACGGGAAATCGCCTGATGTCGGCGCTGACGCGTGACGGGGCACCGCGCGTGCTCCATCTCCATTCGACCTTTGCTGCGGGCGGCAAGGAGCTGCGTTGCGTCCAGCTGATCAACGCCTTCGGGAGCAAGCTCTCGCATGCGATCGTATCCGCCGATCCCAATGCTTATGGTGCCGCAGAACACATCGCGAAGGGCCGCGATGTCATCTATCCGCGCAACTTCCCTTCGCTGTCGGGCAAACCGTGGCCGAAGCGGCTGCGTGCGCTGGCGGCCGCGATGAAGCCATACGACCTCGTCCTCACCTATAACTGGGGCGCGATGGACGCCGTCATGGCGCATACCCTGTTCAGGGACGCGATGGATTTGCCGCCGCTGATCCATCACGAGGACGGTTTCAACGAGGATGAGCAGGATGGGCTCAAACCATCGCGGAACTGGTATCGCAGGATCGCGCTGGGCAAGGCGAGCGGTCTGGTGGTGCCTTCGGAGGTGCTCGAAGGAATTGCGCTGCAGACGTGGCAGCAGCCGATCGGGCGGGTCAAGCATATCCCCAACGGGATCGACACCAAGGGCTTCGTCGCCAATCCGCGTCCCGACGCGCTGCGTGGCGTAATCAAACACGAAGGCGAAAAGTGGGTCGGCAGCGTAGCCGGGCTGCGCGCGGTAAAGAACCTTACCGCGCTTGTGCGCGCGGTCGCGCGCTTGCCGGAAGAATGGCAGCTGGTGATCGTCGGCGACGGGCCGGAGCGTGACGCGATCCGCGATGCTGCCGATGCTGCCGAAATCGCGCATCGCGTCCACTTGCCCGGTTTCGTTGCCAAGCCGAAAACGTTTCTGGGCCTGTTCGACATATTCGCACTATCTTCGCGATCCGAACAATTCCCGCTTTCGGTGGTCGAGGCGATGGCTGCCGGCTTGCCGGTCGCCGCGCCCGCGGTGGGGGACATCGCTGCGATGGTGGCAGAGGAAAATGCGCCTTTCATCGTTCGCCCTAACGACCAGGATGCTTTGTCACAGGCGCTGCTGACCCTCGCAGCGGACGCGGATCGGCGCCAGACGATCGGCCAGGCCAATCGCGCCAAGGCGCGCGCGCAATTCGACGAGGCGAAGATGCTCGCCACCTATCGCCGTCTCTACGCCAGCGCACTGGGTGGCGGGACGCTCGATTGAACCCCCAACCGGCGGTTGTTTTCATCGACCGTTCACCCGCCGTGCTGTTGAGTCGCCACTATTGAATTGACAGCGCCATGGTTTAAAGACCCGCGCCAATCCCGGCAGTTTCTACAGAAAGTACCCA
This sequence comes from Citromicrobium bathyomarinum, assembly GCF_038594485.1. GTDB lineage: Bacteria > Pseudomonadota > Alphaproteobacteria > Sphingomonadales > Sphingomonadaceae > Alteriqipengyuania > Alteriqipengyuania bathyomarina_A. The sequence continues at coordinate 467,342 of NZ_JBCFZG010000001.1, forward strand.
GGCGTGGCCCTGTTACCCACTCCCAACAGCGCATCAGCAGCAGACCGCAAGGCCAAGGCACGAGCGGCAGAGGACGACGCCCTGCTTCGCGAGGTCGACGATGCGGTCCGTAGCGATCAGTATCTCGGCATCTGGCAGAAATACGGGCTCTACATCGTGGGCGCTATCGTGCTCGCCCTGCTGGTGTTCGCGGCGGTACTTTTCTTCGGTCACCGTAGCGAAGGCTCGCTGGAAGCTGATTCCGAAGTTCTGGTCACCGCCTTGGACAAGGTAGAAGCCAGCAACCTGAAAGCCGCGGATAGCGATCTTGCGCCGCTGGCCAAGGATGGAGAGAGCGGCGCGCAGGCGCAGGCCCTGATGCTGCGTGCGGGGATCGCACTTGAACAGGGTCGCCCGAAGGATGCCGTGGCGATGTTCGAACAGGTCGCCGCGATGGACGATATTCCTGAATCGCTGAGCAACCTCGCCGAACTGCGTGCGGTCCTGGCGAGTTACGACACGATCAAGCCTGCGGAAGCGATCCGTCGCCTGACCCCGCTGGCGCAAGAAGGCGAGCCCTATTTCGGCACCGCAGGCGAAGTGCTCGCGATGGCCTATCTCGACGCTGGCGATAAGAAAAAGGCCGGTGCCCTTTTCGAGAAGATCGCCAGGAACGAGGATGTCGCCGACACCACCCGGGGGCGTGCCCGCCAGATGGCGAGCGTGCTGGGGTTCGATGCGGTTGGCGACGCGGATCAACTGGTCGAGGAATTGGGCGGAGCGACCGGTCGGCGCCCCGCCGGTCCGCAGGGACAGTAAAAGAGACTTATGCCCACGAAGGCGAACAACCGGAGGATGACCTTGCGAGCCATTGGCGCAATCCCGCTATTACTCACCGCTCTTCTCGTCAGCGGCTGCGCGGGCGGCCTGTTCGGCGGTGGCGGTGACAAGAACGTCACCCCGACCGTGGGCGACCGCGTTCCCGTGCTCTCCCGCATCGAAAGCGGCGCGAGTGTCGATCCGGCTCTGGCGAGCGTTTCGGTTGTCCTGCCGCCGGCCAAGGCCAACACGACCTGGGCGATGGCCAGCGGTGTGCCGAGCAAGAGTTACGGCAATCTCGCGCTCTCCACGAATCCGACTCGCGTATGGTCCGCGAAGATCGCCGGTTCGACCAGCAGCCGCCGCCTTGGGGCGTCGCCGGTCGTTTCGAACGGGATACTCTACGCGGTCGACACCGCAGGTGCGGTCCATGCCTTCGATGCGGCGACCGGCGCCAAGCGCTGGCAGTATTCGCTCGATCTTGCATCCGATCTGCGCAATTCGGCCTTCGGCGGCGGTCTCGCCGTCGCGGGCGATCGCGTTTTCGTGACGACGGGCACCGGCATGGTCGTCGCGCTCGATGCGGCCGATGGCAGCGAGGAATGGAAGGTAAAGCCGGCGGGCCCACTGCGCGACGCTCCGACGCTCGCTTTCAATCTCGTGCTGGTGATGACCCAGGACAACCGGATTATCGCGCTGAACCAGAATGATGGCTCGATAAGCTGGCAGGAATCGGGCTCCATCGCGCAGGCCGGCGTATTCGGCGTCGCATCGCCTGCAGCAGGGCAAGGGACCGTCGTTGCAGGCTACAGCTCTGGCGAGCTGATTGCCTATCGCTACGAAAATGGCCGCGTCCTGTGGTCGGATGCGCTGGCACGCACCTCGATCTCGACCGAGGTCGGCAGTCTCACCGATATCGACGCGGATCCGATTATCGACGGCGGGCGTGTCTATGCGCTTGGCCAGGGTGGCCGCATGGCGGCTTACGAACTCGTGACCGGGCAGCGGATCTGGGAAATCAATCTGGCTGGGATTTCTACCCCCGCGCTTGCAGGCGAGTGGCTGTTCACGCTGACCAGCGATGCGCGCTTGCTCGCAATTGCGCGGTCTTCGGGCAAGGTCCGCTGGATCACTCAGCTCGCGCGCTATCGCGACGAGAAGGACCGCAAGGGCCCGATTTTCTGGACCGGCCCGGTGCTCGCCAGCAACCTGCTGTATATCGCGAACTCGCGGGGCGAGCTGTGGCAGGCGAGCGTCGGCGAAGGGTCGGCCACTATGCTGACCGAGCTGCCTGACGGTGTCAGCCTGCCGCCGATCGTTGCGAACGAGACGCTGTACGTGCTCGACGACGGCGGAACGATCACGGCGCTGCGCTAGGCCGGTTTTCGGCCAGCGCATTACCGAGCGTTTAACCATTATGCGCCTATGGCGGCTTCATGCGCGAAGCCGCCAACAGCACGGGCCGGATCGAAGGCCTTCCTCGTAGCGACGTATCGGTCGGGGTAGGGCTCGTCGGGCTGGCCGGATTGCTCGGCTGGATCGTGTTCTGCCGGGCATTTCCGGAGATTGCGTCCGCCTTGAACCTCCCGGTCCCGCATGCGCGACTCGACGGACCTTACGCAGCGCTTTGCGGACTTGTGGCCAGCGGGGTGCCGATGGTCCTGTGGTCGGTTTTCATCGACAAGGTGCACCGCAACCCCACGACCGGCCTGGACTGGGGCAAGCCCGCCAGTGCAGAGGCGACCCGGGCCGTATCGTTCACCAAGCTGACCGGACTGTGGGCGACGTGGGCGGTGCTCGCGGCGATGTATGCGATCGGGCGCTGGTATTGGGACGGGCAATATCTGTTCGCGATGGAAGTGCTCGGCGCGGTGGCGATCCCCGCGCTCGTTCTCTCTATTCCCTACGTCTTCTGGCTCGACCGCCGGATGGTGAACCCGCGCGATGCGACATGGCATTTCGGGGCCTTCCTGCTCGCGCGTGAAGCGTGGGACCGTGACAGGGTCATCGGCCACTGGCGCGCGTGGATCATCAAGGGGTTCTTCGGAGCCTTCATGATCTCGATCCTGCCGGGCGGCTTTGCCGAGGTGGTCAATTCCAACCTCGCCGATCTTGCCCATCAGCCGGGCGCGCTGGCGGTTGCACTGATCGGGCTGCTGTTCGTGATCGACGTGCAGATCGGGACTGTCGGGTACGTTATGACGTTGCGCCCGCTCGACAGCCATATCCGGAGCGGCAACCCATTCCTTGCCGGATGGCTCGCTGCGCTGCTTTGCTACCCCCCGTTCGTTTATGGTGTGATGGAAGCGGGCGGGCTTCTCGCGTATGAATCGAATGCTCCCGGCTGGCAGCACTGGTTGGCCGGAAGCCCTCTTCTGCTTTCGATGTGGGGTGGGTGGCTGGTCTTTCTGACCGGCGTGTACGCGTGGGCGACAGTGGCATTCGGCCTGCGGTTCTCAAACCTGACCTATCGCGGCGTCATTACGAACGGCCCGTACCGCTTTACGCGCCATCCCGCCTATCTGGCGAAGAACACCTTCTGGTGGAGCGCGTCGCTGCCTTTCCTTGTCACCGATGGCGGCCCGATGGAGGCGTTGCGCAATGTGGTGGGCATCTCGCTGGTCTCGGGCATCTACTATTGGCGCGCCCGTACCGAGGAGGCGCACCTGCTGCGCGAGGACGCCAAGTATCGCGAATACCATGCGTGGATGAGCGAGCATGGCATCATCACCGCGCCGCTCGCGGCTCTCAGCAGAGCAATCACTCGTGGACGTAGAGAGTCTCTGCAACCTGCGGAGTAAGCGCGCAGCCTAGAAGCTGTACTTGTAGACCCGGCTGATATCGCCGCCCCATTCTCCATTATAGCGATCGAGCATGCGCTGGGCGGGCGATTTCCCGCTCTCGACGATCTCGTCGAGCGTCTGGAGGAAACCGGTCTCGTTGTCGCCGCCGGTGTTCAGCCGTGCGCGTGCAGTCAGCCCCGACCGCGCGATCGCCAGTACATCCTTGCCGAGGTCCTGCAAGGTGCGTCCGCCCGGCACGCTCGCCGCCAGACCTTCCTGTGGCACCGCATTGCGCAGCGCTTCGCGCTCTTCCATCGTCCAGTCCTTGACCAGATCCCACGCCGCATCGAGAGCCTGGCTGTCGTACAGCAGGCCGACCCACAGGGCGGGCAGGGCGCATATGCGGCTCCACGGGCCACCATCGGCGCCGCGCATTTCCAGGAAACTCTTGAGCCGTACCTCGGGGAAGGCGGTGGAAAGGTGATCCCACCAGTCGCTCTGCGTCGGTTTCTCGCCCGGCAGGATCGACAGCTTGCCCTCGAGGAAATCGCGGAAGCTGAGACCTGCGGCGTCGAGGTATTTCCCGTCGCGGAAGACGAAGTACATCGGCACATCGAGCATGTAGTCGACATAGCGTTCGTACCCGAAATCCTCGTCGAAGACGAAGGGCAGCATTCCGGTACGGTGCGGGTCGGTGTCCGACCAGATATGGCTGCGGTAGCTCAGATATCCGTTGGGCTTGCCCTCGGTGAAGGGCGAATTGGCGAACAGCGCGGTCGCGAGCGGTTGCAGCGCGAGGCCGACGCGGAATTTCTGCACCATGTCGACCTCGCTCGAATAGTCGAGGTTCACCTGGATGGTGCAGGTGCGCAGCATCATGTCGAGCCCGAGCGTGCCGACGCGCGGCATGTGCCGCATCATGATCTCGTAGCGGCCCTTGGGCATGATCGGCAGGTCTTCGCGGGTCTTGTCGGGCCACATGCCAAGACCGAGGAAGCCGACTCCGCAACGCTCGCCGATCTCTTTCACCTGGCTGAGATGACGCCCGGCTTCGTTGCAGGTCTCGTGCAGGTTTTCGAGCGGTGCACCCGAGAGTTCGAGCTGGCCCGCCGGCTCCAGGCTGACCGTACCATCTTCGCCGCGCATGGCGATAACCTTGCCGCCCTCCTCGACGGGCTCCCACCCGAAATCCTTCAAATTCATGAGGATATCGCGGATACCGCAGGGTTCGTCGTAGGATGGGGCGTGGAAATCGCTGCGCTTGTAAACCAGCTTTTCGTGCTCGGTGCCGATGCGCCAATTGGCCTTCGGCTTCTCACCCTGCTGCATCGGTGCGACCAGCTGGTCGCGGCTTTCGATGATCGGATCATCTTCGTTCGATGCGTCGCGCGTGCTCATGTCGGTGGCGATAGGAAACCGATCGCCGGGATGAAAGAAATTTATTCTTCGCTGCCCGCAACACGATTCCAGTCGCCAGCCTGCGCCATCCATAACGCGGTAGCTGCAATCGCAGCCGTTTCACCCCGGAGGATGCGCGGGCCGAGCGTGATGGGAATTGCCTGTGGCAGGGACCGTATTGCCTCGCGCTCTGCGTCGTCGAACCCGCCTTCGGGGCCGATGAGAATCGCAGCGGGCGAACCATGCTTTGCAAACGCACTGGCTGCTTCCTCGCCGCCCTCTTCATCGGCGAAGAACAGCGTGCGGTCCTGGGGCCAGCTAGCCAGCAGTGCGTCCAGCTTTTGCGGAGAATCCAGTTCGGGCAGGGCGGTGCGCGCGCATTGTTCGGCGGCTTCGATCACATTCGCCCGGGCCCGGTCGGGGTTGAGCTTGTCGGCAACGCACCGGCGGGTGACTACCGGGCGGATCGCGCCGACGCCAAGCTCGGTCGCCTTTTCGAGCACGAGATCGAACCGGTCTTTCTTGAGCAGTGCGGGGCACAGCCAGAGGTCGGGTACAGGCTCGCGCGGGCGCAGCAATCGATCGGTTTCGAGGCAGACCGCACGCTTGCCAGGTGCGGTAACATGCGCAGCCCACTCGCCGGTCGCATCGTCGCACAGGATCACCGTGTCGCCCTCTGCGACCCGCATTACGCGAATCAGATAATGCGCCGGGTTCCCTTCGAGTGCGACGCGCATCCCGGCCGCCAGCTCTTGTTCGACGAACAGTCTCGGGGCGCTTTTCGGAGGCCAGGCGGGGGTTGCGGGCATGGCTGTGCAGGTGGCACGCGGCGCGCTAGGGAGCAAGTCCATGAGCAGCAGCGACTCCGCCGAGACGATCGTCCCCGATACCGAACACCGCGGCCTGATCGCGCGTCTGCCACCGCTGCCGCGCGATCTCGCGCAGCTCGCCCGGTTCGATCGGCCAATCGGCTGGTGGCTGCTGTTCTGGCCCTGCGTCGCCGGCGTGTGGCTGAGCGGGGCGGGCTGGCAATGGGCGCTGCTCGCATGGCTGCTACTCGGCAGCATCGCCATGCGCGGCGCAGGCTGCGTTTACAACGACATCACCGATGCAGAGCTGGACAGGAAGGTGGCGCGCACCGCCAGCCGTCCGATAGCGAGCGGGCGGGTGAGCAAGCGGACCGCATGGATCTGGCTGGCGGTGCTCAGTTTCGTTGGGTTGATCGTGCTGCTGCAACTGCCGCTTCGCGCCCAGATCGTGGCGCTGGTCTCCCTGATACTGGTCGCCGCCTATCCGTTCATGAAACGGATCACCTGGTGGCCGCAGGCGTGGCTGGGGCTGACCTTCAGCTGGGGTGCGCTGGTCGGCTGGGCAGTGTTCGGAAGCGACAACTGGGCAGCGCCAATTGCGGTCTATCTCGGCTGCGTTGCGTGGACGGTCGGCTACGACACGATCTACGCGCTGCAGGATCGGGAGGACGATGCGCTGGTGGGCATCCGGTCCTCCGCGCTGCGCATGGGGGGCAAGGTGAAGCAGGGCGTCGCGGGCTGCTATGCGCTGGCAGTTGCCATGTGGGCCATTGGCTTCTGGTTTTTGCGGGCCGATTGGGTGGCATGCATCACGCTGATCCCGGTGGCGTGGCATCTCGGATGGCAGGTGACGACGCTGGACGAGAATGATCCGGCAAATCCGCTTCACCGCTTCCGTTCGAACCGTTGGGCTGGGTTCCTGCTCGCGATTGCGTGCTTCATCGTGGGGAACGCAGGGGTATAATTCGCCCAGCCGTTTACTTTTCGTTCCTCACCCCCGACATTGGCGCGCGATGGCTGCGCCGACCCCAGAACCGCCTGCTTTGCCCGCACTCCACGCCAGCCATGCTGGATTGTGGTTGAGCGCGCCGGGCGGTGTCGCGCAGGAGATCGGCAAGGGGCAGGCGATCAATGCGTGCGCCGATACGCCCGTCCTCATGCTCAATGCGCCGCTGGTCGCTGCACGGCTGGGGTACCCCGACCTTTCGGGTCTCGATCTCCTCGAACTCTACGCCTTCCTGCATCCCGCGCGTTTCTGTGTCCCCACTCCAAAGGGCCTGGCAGCGGCACTGGGAATCGAGCCTCCCGAAGACGATGCGGCGACACCGCTTTTCCTGCGCGAAGCTTTGGTGGCGATGCTCGCCGTCTGCGGTCGGGATGACTGGCAGGAACGGCAAGGTGCGTGGAGCACGTTGCAATCGCTCGCGCGCGCTCGGTGGCCGTGGGCGCAAGTGCTGGCTCCCTTTATACCGAAGCCCGAACGCGCGGAACGTTGGCTGTTCGCGACCCTGCCTGAATGGGAAGAATCGCCCGAACGTCCGCAACCCGCGCAAGTCTCGATCAGCGAGGAAGAAGTGCATGGGCAGCTCGCCCGCCTGACGGGCCAGGGTGCCGAGAAGCGCGAGGGTCAGCGAGCCTATGCGGGCGAGGTTTCCCGCATTTTTGCGCCCCGCGATGCCAAAGGCCGCCCGCACCTGCTGCTGGCGCAGGCGGGCACGGGTATTGGAAAGACGCTCGGTTATCTCTCGCCGGCGAGCGTGTGGGCTGAGCGCTCGCAAGGCACGCTCTGGGTCAGCACCTATACCAAGAACCTCCAGCGCCAGCTGCGGCGCGAGAGTCGGCGTGCGTGGCCGGAGAAGCGCGCAGACGGCAGTGCGCCAGTGGTGGTGCGCAAGGGGCGGGAAAACTACCTGTGCCTGCTCAATCTCGAAGACGCGATGCAGGGCGGGTTCGCCGGGCGCGGCGCGGTGCTGGCGCAGCTGGTCGCTCGCTGGGCGCAATATTCACGCGATGGCGACATGATCGGCGGCGATCTGCCCGGCTGGCTCGGCACGCTGTTCCCACGACGCGGAATTTCGGCGCTTACCGACCAGCGCGGCGAGTGCGTCTATGCGGGGTGCCCGCATTACCGGAAGTGCTTTATCGAACGCGCCGCGCGAACCTCCGCGCAGGCCGACCTGGTGATCGCCAACCACGCACTGGTGATGATCAACGCGGCGCGCGGGCGCCATCACGGCCACCCACCGACACGGCTGATCTTCGACGAAGGCCATCACGTGTTCGACGCCGCCGATAGCACCTTTGCCGCCGCGCTCAACGGCCAGGAAGCGATCGAGCTGCGCCGCTGGATTATCGGGCCGGAGCGCAACTCGCGTGGACGCAGGCGCGGGCTGGCAGCGCGGCTGGCGGACGTCGCATCCTACGACGATGCGGGCGGTGAGGCAGTCGAAGCAGCGATCGAAGCGGCGCAGGCCTTGCCCGCCGATGGCTGGCTGGGGCGGATCGCCGAGGGTGCTCCGTCGGGACCGCTGGAAGAATTGCTCGCGCAGGTGCGCGCAACCGTGTTCGCGCGCGACGAGAGTGGCGGGTCCGAAGCGGGCTACGGGATCGAAACCGAAATTGCCGATCCGCCCGGTGCGCTGGTCGATGCGGCGCAAGATGCGCAGGTCGCGCTGGCGGGCCTCCGCAAGCCGTTGCTGACGCTCGGCCAGCGCCTCGAAGCGGTGATGGAAGACCCACCCGACTGGCTCGACTCGCAGGGGCGGGCACGGATCGAGGGCGCACGCCATTCGCTGGGCTGGCGGATCGATCTGCTCGCCGCATGGGAAGCGCTGCTCGCGCGAATCGGCGGCCCTGCCGACGCCGATTTCGTCGATTGGCTTGCGGTCGACCGGTTCGAGGCGCGCGATTACGATATCGGCCTGCATCGCCGCTGGCTCGACCCGATGAAGCCCTTCGCCAAGGTCGTTCTGGAACCTGCGCATGGCGTGATGCTGACCAGCGCGACGCTGGCGGATCGCGATGCCGAAGGCGAGCCAGACTGGGCGCGCGCCATTTCTGCCAGTGGGGCCGAGCATATCGGGCTGAAACCGCACCTGACCAGCCAGCCGAGCCCCTTCGACTATGCCCGCAATGCCGAGGTTCTGATCGTCACCGACATACGGCGCGGCGATATAGCGGCCTTGGCGGGAGCATATTCGCGGCTGATCGAGGCGTCGGGTGGCGGAACGCTCGGCCTATTCACCGCGATCAAGCGGCTGCGTGCGGTCCATGCGCGGATCGCGGACCGGCTGGCGAGGGCGCGGCTGCCGCTCTACGCGCAGCACGTCGATCCGATCGACACGGGCACGCTGACCGACATATTCGGCGACGATCCGCGCGCCAGCCTGCTCGGTACCGATGCCCTGCGCGACGGGATCGACGTGCCCGGCGACTCGCTGCGCAGCGTCGTGCTGGAGGCGGTGCCGTGGCCACGCCCCACGATCCTCCATCGCGCACGCCGCGCCGCTTTCGCCGAATCCGGAGGTGGGGGCGGGGCATATGACGACCGGATCATCCGTGCCCGGCTGGCGCAGGCGTTCGGACGGCTGATTCGCACGCGGGAGGACAGCGGCCATTTCGTCGTTCTCTCGGCAGCATTTCCCAGCCGCCTGCTCAGCGCCTTTCCCAAGGGTACGCCGATTGAGCGTGTTACGCTGGACGAAGCCGTTTCGCGCCTTGCCGCTGGGCCTCCGGCAAGGCAGGGAGAGATGAAACCCGCCGCCATCGATGCGACGGCGGATTGAGGATGCGGCGATGATGGGGCTGGTAGCATGAAATATCTCGGCCTGTTGCGGCACGCGAAGTCCGACTGGGACGACCGGAGCACGCGCGATTTCGATCGCGGCCTCAACGAGCGCGGGCGCGCGGGCGCGCGGCTGATGGGCCGGCACATCCGGTCGCAGGGGCAGAAGTGGGATCAGCTACTCGCCAGCCCGGCCGTGCGCGTAAAGCACACGCTCGAGGCGGCTGCGATCGGGATCGAGCCGACCTATGATCAGCGGCTCTACCTTGCCGGTCCGGAAACTCATTATGAGGTGGTTCGCGAACAGGCGGGTGACGCTGACGCAGTGCTGATCGCGGCGCATAATCCGGGCCTGCAGGATCTCGTTCTGGCGCTGGTATCGCATGAAAACGAAACGCCCGATTTTCGCGAAGCGATGGTGAAATTCCCGACCGCGTCCTTCGCGATTCTCGAACTGCCGATCGACGACTGGAGCGAGCTTGGCAGGCGCGACGCGCGCCTCGTCCACTTCATGCGGCCGCGCGATCTGGACCCCAACCTTGGCCCCGAGGACTAGGTTCTAGCCGATCACTATGCGCGGGCCCGGCCCCTTGGTGGCAAGGGCATCGTCCGGATTGTACAGCGTGCAGTTCTTCAGGCTTAGGCAGCCACAGCCGATGCATCCATCGAGATTGTCGCGTGCGCGCTGCAACTCGGCGATCCGCGCATCGAGCTGATCGCGGATCGACCGGCTGATTGCCGCCCAGTCCTTTGCATCGGGGGTTCGCCCTTGTGGCAGTCGTGCGAGTTGGCCCTCGATCTCGCCGAGTGACAGGCCCAGCCGTTGTGCGATCAGGATGAAGCTGAGGCGCCGGATGTCCGAGCGCAGGAAACGCCGCTGATTGCCGCCCGTGCGATGCGGTTCGATCAGCCCCTTGCTCTCGTAATACCGAATTGCAGAGACGCTGAGCCCGGTACGCCGGGCGAGATCTCCGATAGGCAGCAGGTCGTTCGCTTTCATCGATCACCACAATAGAAGCATTGCCTCTTGACCTCAAGTTAGGTTGAGGTTCCATCTGTTTGCGCATCGCAATCGCGGGGCCACCCCGGCACCGCCAGAGTAAGGAGAATCGCGATGCCCAAGGGAAACCTCGAACACGCCAATATTTCCGTCACAAATCCCGACCGCAGTGCCGCGCTGCTGATCGACCTGCTCGGCTGGCACGAACGTTGGAAGGGTGACGCAATGAGCGGCGGACACACGATCCACGTCGGGACCGAGCACGCTTATGTTGCGCTCTACACCGGCCCGCACGTGCGCGGGTCTTTCGAGAAAGGGAATCCGCTCAACCACCTCGGCTTCGTGGTCGACGATCTCGAAGCGGCCGAGAAAGTGGTCGTGTCCCACGGGCTCAAGCCCTTTGGGCACGACGACTACGAACCGGGCCGCCGCTTCTACTTCTTCGACTGGGACGGGATCGAATTCGAGGTGGTCAATTATGAATGAGCCGATCCTGAAAGAGCCGATGTTCTCACGCGGTAGTGGGTCTTCGCACTTGCAACGTGGCAGGGCTTCCGCAACAGGCTCGAACGATGAGCATGCAAGACCTGATCGAAGCCGCCCGCGTGTCCAAGGCCTGGCCCTTCCAGGAGGCACAGCGGCTGCTCAAACGCTATCCTGACGGCGCGAAGCCCGACGGTTCGCCGATCCTGTTCGAAACGGGATACGGACCGTCGGGCCTGCCGCATATTGGCACCTTCCAGGAAGTGCTGCGCACCACGCTGGTGCGTCGCGCGTTCGAGGCGCTGATCGGTGCCCGGCCCGAGGATGGCAAGACGCGCCTCGTGGCGTTCAGCGACGACATGGACGGTCTGCGTAAGGTACCCGACAACGTGCCGAATGCGGAATTGCTAGAAGCGAACCTGCACAAGCCGCTCAGCCGCATTCCCAACCCGTTCGGGACCGATCACGAGAGTTTCGCCGCACATAATAATGCCAAGCTGCGCGAGTTCCTCGACCGGTTCGGGTTCGATTACGAGTTCATCGCCAGCCACACGAAGTACAATTCGGGCGCGTTCGACGATGCCTTGAGGAAGGTGCTGGCGAACAACCAGGCGATCCTCGACATCATGCTGCCCACGCTGCGTGCCGAACGCGCGGCGACCTATTCGCCGATCATGCCGATCAGCCCGGCCACTGGCCGCGTGCTGCAGGTGCCGGTCGAGGTGGTCGATGCACAGGCGGGCACGATCTGCTTCACGGATGAAGACGGCACGATGGTGGAGCAGTCCGCGCTCGGTGGACAGGCGAAGCTTCAGTGGAAGGTCGATTTCGCCATGCGCTGGGTCGCTATGGGCGTCGACTACGAGATGTACGGGAAGGACCTGACCGACACCGGCATCCAGTCGGGCAAGATCGCGCAGGTACTGGGCGGGCGGAAGCCAGAGGGGCTGATTTACGAGCTGTTCCTCGACGAAAAGGGCGAAAAGATCAGCAAGTCGAAGGGCAATGGCCTGACGATCGACGAATGGCTGACCTATGGCAGCGAGGAATCGCTCGGCTTCTACATCTTCCCCAATCCCAAGAGTGCCAAGCAGCTGCACGTGGGTGTGATCCCGCGCGCAGTGGACGACTATTGGCAGTTCCGCGAGCGTTTGCCCGAGCAAGCGCTCGACAAGCAGCTGGGGAATCCGGCGTGGCACCTGCTGCGCGCGAATGGCGGGTATGAGGCCGAGGAGGCCCCCGGTGCGGGCGATAGCTTGCCCGTGACGTACGGCCTTCTGCTGAACCTGGTGGGCGTCATGGGCGCAGCGACGACCCGCGATCAGGTGTGGGCCTATCTCGGCAATTACATCGCCGACCCCGATCCGGCGAAGCACCCGGAGCTTGACGCTCTCGTCGGCACTGCGCTTGCCTATAATCGCGATTTCATTGCGCCGACGCTCAAGCGCCGTGCGCCCGCACCGAACGAGGCTGCGGCGCTGCGGATGCTCGACGAGCAATTGGCGCAGGCCCCGGCCGATGCCAGTGCCGAAGACCTGCAAACCATGGTCTATGAAATCGGCAAGCGCGAAGAGTTCGCGTTCGAATCGCTGCGCGACTGGTTCAAGGCGCTGTACGAGACGCTGCTCGGGTCGCAGCAGGGGCCGCGCATGGGCAGCTTCATCGCGCTCTATGGGGTGGCGAACACCCGCGATCTTATAGCGGAAGCGCTCGCGCAGGGCTGATCGGTCAGCCCCATTTTCGCGTGCGATACCATCGGGTGATGACGTATTTCGCACCCGATTCAACAGGGGTGCCCGCGTGCAACGTGTTCACGTTGGGCGAACCATCGGGCTTTGCGTTGTTCCAGAGCAGTAGGACGCCGGCTTTCGGCGCGATCTGGATGCCGAGCGTGGGAAATGCCGTGGCACCGCCGGCAGGAACATTGTTGAGATACATCATCGCGGTCCAGCTGCGCTGGCCGCCGTTCTTGCGTTCCTGCTTCCAGTACTCCTCGCTCGGGAAGAAATAGTCGTGGTGGTTCTTGAATTCCTGACCGGGCAGATAGCGCTGGCCCTGCATCGTTTCGCCGATCTTGCCCGGCAGGCCTAGCGCATCATCGATGCGGCGGCTGATCATCTTCACCGTCGGGTCGCTACTGTCGAAATTGCCCGAGTAGGATGTGCGGTACCCGTCCTTGTAGGTGCCTTCGTACAGGCTGCTCGGCCGGGCCACCTGATCGATCATGCCGGCCAGTTTGCGACATTCGTTCGAGGTCAGGAACTCGCCGATCGCGTAGATTTCCGCCTTCTCGCTCGGGATTTTGTAAGCCTTGGGGTCCGCATCCAGGCGTTCGCGTACGGTCTTGCCTACGCGGGCGAGTGCGTCCTGATCAGGCACCTTGGCTGTTTTCGTCGTCGATTCTGTCATGCAAGTTTTCTAGCAAGTGCATCGCGCGCCCGCTAGACAGCGGGAATTCAGGGCGAAAGGGAACTTGCATGACTATCGGAAACCAGAAGCGCTACAGCATCGGCGCGATGATCTTTCATTGGCTTATCGCGGTTCTGGTGATCGTGAACTGGCGCATTGCGGAAAGCGCCGAGCATCTTTCGGGCCCCGAGAAGGGCGCCGTCTTCGCCAATCACAAGGCGCTGGGGATGCTGATCCTCGTGCTGACGCTGGGGCGGCTTGCATGGCGCTTCACCCACCCATTGCCCAGCCTGCCCAACAACTATGCTCCGTGGGAGAGATTGCTCGCGCGCGCGACGCACGTCATCTTCTATGTCCTGCTCGTCGGCCTGCCGCTGGGCGGTTGGCTGGCCAGCTCGCTGGCGCTGCGCCCGGTCGACTTCTTCGGCCTGTTCACCATCCCGATGCTGCCGGTGGGCGAGAACAAGGATCTCGCAGGCACGATCTTCGATGCACACAAAACTGCGGGCACGATCATGATCTACCTGATCGGTTTGCATATCCTCGGCGCTCTCAAGCACACCTTCATCGACAAGGATCTCGGCATCTTCCGGATGCTCCCCTTCGGCGGCAAGGCGCGCGAATAGGCTGCAAACGAAAGGCCCCGCCGGCTGCGTAAGCCGACGGGGCACAAGGTTGGGTTTCGACCGGCGACTTACCAGAAGAAGTCGTAGATCACATCGACCACTTCGCCGGTATAGGTGTTCACCAGCAGTACGTCGTCATAGTAGCGGACCCACTTGTAGGGGCCGTAGACTTGCGGCAGGCGATAGCTCCACGGATCGTTGATCCAGTAGCGGTTGCCGAAGAACAGGCTGCCCAGCGTGAAGCCGATGTTCAGGCGGCGATAGCTGTAGTTGCGATACGGCGCATAATAGCGGCCGATGTTGTAGACGCGACGATTCTGGTTGCGATAGCGCTGCCAATCATACCGCCGGTCGTTCCGCCATCCACGGTTCCACCGGCGATAGTCGCGGCGGGCTTCACGGCGCTCTGCCTGGCGGTAGTCGCGACGCACTTCGCGGCGGTAGTCACGCCGTGCTTCCTGGCGCGCATCGCGACGTGCTTCCTGACGGTAGTCGCGACGTGCTTCCTGGCGCGCATCGCGACGTGCTTCCTGGCGAGCATCGCGCCACGCTTCCTGGCGGGCTTCGCGGCGTGCATCCTGCCGTGCTTCCTGGCGGGCATCGCGGCGTGCTTCCTGCCGGGCGTCCTGACGGGCATCGCGCCTCGCTTCGCGCCTCGCTTCGCGCCATTCTTGGCGATAGGGCTCAGCGCGATTTTCCTGGCGGTTTTCGCGTCGCTCGACACGGCGGTCGGCCTGTCGCTGTTCCTGACGGGCGTTCTGGCGATTGTCCTGCCGCGCCGCCCGACGTTCCTGCCGAGCCTGTTGACGGTCGCCGCGCTCCTGCACCCGCTGCCTGCGATTGTCGTCGCGGGTCGGGCGTTCTGCGATTGCGCCACTGGCGCTGACCGAGGCTATCACGGCGACCGGTTGCGCTTCTGCTGCCGATGCACTCGCGGGCAGGCTGGTGGCGGCGAGGGCCAGCCCAATTGCGGTAAGCCCGCTATGTCGGAGAATTCTGGAGATGTCGTACATGATGTGTCCTTGCGGCTCCCTTCGTTGCTTTTGGCCAATGGCCGCCGCGCCCACCATGCGACTCCCATGTCCTGAATTGATACATGCGCGATACGCGCTGACACAAAACTGAACGTGACCATTGACCATTTGTTCATGTTTGAAGTCAAGTTGATGAATGATGGAAACGTGGAGCGATTTGACAGGCCGGGCAATTACGTGGCTTTGAGCGCACAATGATCGATACGCTCGACGCCATTCTGGACGATGCCTCCCGGCGACTGGCGCGAGCCGCCAGCGACCGGCGATCCGCGATGCATACGCCTGTCGTGGCGACAGGCGATGCCGATGCGCGGGTGATGGTGCTGCGTGCCTTCACGCCGTGGACGTTACGCTTCCACACCGATTTCCGCGCGCCCAAAGTGAATGTGATCGCTGACGATCCGCGCGTCGGCGTGCTGTTCTACGACCAGGCGGAGAACGTGCAGATCCGCGTACGCGGCACAGCCACCATACAGCGCCATGGTGCGGTGGCGGATGCTGCGTGGGAGGCGGGCACCAACTTCGCCCGCCGCTGCTATCTGGGCGAGGGGCCGGGCACCGTGGCCCAGACCGCCTCTAGTGGCCTGCCTACTGCATTCGAGGGCGTCGAGCCGACGGACGGCGAATTGCTCCCGGCACGACACAACTTTGCGGTGATGCTGGTCGAGCTGGCCACGCTCGACTGGTTCAGCCTTTCGCACGAAGGGCACCGGCGCGCGCGGTTCGATCTGGCTGGCGGGACGGCGCGCTGGGTTACGCCCTAGACCGCCAGGGCTGCTTGCCATAGGGGATGCACCATGAAGCGCCCCCGCCTGCCAGCCAGAGATCTGTTGCCGGGCATGGGCGAAGAGCTGATCAGCCCGAGCGACTGGGGCCGCCGTGCCGCCACGCTGGTAAGCGCGGTGCTGATCGGCCTGGTCGCGATCGGGTTCGCGATCGCAGGCGACCACGCCAGCACGCTGTTCGAACGGACGACGCACCGCTATCCCTGGGTCTACCTTGTGTCGGCACCGCTGGTGTTCGTCGCGATCGCCGCCGTCACCAACCGGTTTGCAGCCGACGCACGCGGATCGGGCATTCCGCAAGTCATCGCCGCCAGCCGTATGCCGGGCAATGCGGCCATCGCGGGACTGGTCGCGATCCGCACCGCGCTGTTCAAGGCGGTGCTGACCGTCGCCGCTCTGCTCGGCGGGGCTTCGGTCGGGCGAGAGGGGCCGACGGTTCAGCTGGGCGCGGCGATCATGGTGCAGGTCCACCGCCTGTTTCGTGTGCCGATCAGCGCGGGCGTGTACATCGCAGGCGGCGCGGCGGGGGTTGCGGCGGCGTTCAATACGCCGCTGGCGGGCATCGCCTTCGCCATCGAAGAGCTGGCGGTCGCCTACGAGCAGCGAGTCGCCGTGCTGGTGATGGGCGCGGTGATGATCTCCGGTCTGACTGCGCAGGGCATTTCGGGCGACTACGTCTATTTCGGGCAGATCACGGGCAGCCTGCCGATACTGACAGTGCTGGTCGCTGCGCCGATCGCCGGCCTCGCAGGAGGCGCGGCGGGCGGCCTGTTCTCGCGCATGGTGCTCGCCTTGCGTGGGCCGGGCGGGCGCTTCGCAGCGAAGCTCAAGGCTCGCCCCTTGACCACCGCGCTGGTGTGCGGCGTTGTGGTCGGCGTGCTCGGCTTCGTCACGGCGGGGGCGACGTCGGGGACGGGGTACGAGCCCACTCGCGCGCTGCTTTCGGGCGAGGATGCAGAATACTGGTTCGGCCCGGCCAAGTTCCTCTCGGCCTTGGCGACCAGCGCCAGCGGCATTCCCGGCGGGATATTTGCTCCGTCGCTGGCGGTGGGCGCAGGCTTCGGCGAATTGCTGACGCCGCTGTTCCCCCCAGAGCAGGCGGGGCTGATTATCCTGATCGGAATGGGGGGGTACTTTACCGGGGTGGTGCGTGCGCCGCTCACCGCGGTCATCATCCTCAGCGAGGCGACCAGTTCGAGCCACGCGATCCTGCCGCTTTTCGCGACCGCGCTGATCGGCGACTGGGCGGGCTCGCTGGTGTGCAAGGAACGACTCTACCACGCGTTGGCGGGCGATTTCGCGCCGTCCGTGAAGGCGGATAAGATCGAGGGCACGGACGACGACCCGCTGAAGGGTTCTCCTACCAACGGCGCCTGACACACCTGACACAGTGTCCTGGGGTCAAAAAACTCCACGCGTGGAAGTCGCGAATTTTTGCTCGCGCGGGGTGCGCGGGCATGGGGAGCCGACAATGCGAAAGAGCGGGGAGGGGGATAGCTATTCTCCCGAGAGTAGGAAAATCGCGCGCCGCCCTGCCTGGCCCTTATACTTCGTCTCCCGGCGTAATGTGCATCACGATCGACCGTATCGTCATGAACACGATCGTCACGCTCGACGCGGCCAGTGCTACCATCAGCACGGTTAGGGAAAACAGCGCGGTATAGAGGTAATTGTACCAGCCGCTCGGCAGGTTCTCGAATTCGCCCATCGGCAGCGTGTAGGCCAGCAGGACGAGGAAGCTGAGCATCAGGGTTGCCGTAGAGATCACCGCAATGCGGCTGACGTGCTTGTAGGTCTGCCGGTCGAAATCCGTCTCGATCCGCCGGATCATGCCGATCAGCGTCAGCATCAGGGCAAGCGTGGTGGCCGATGCGGTGGCGATGGCCGAGCCGAGATAGAGCCCGGCACGGCTCAATGCCTCCAGCAGATCGCGCGCCTCGGCGGCGCCATAGACCGAACCGATGGCCTGCCGCGCGGCGAGGCCGATCAGGCAGAAGACGGTGAAGGAAAGGACGGGATAGATAATACTGCGTTTGCTGCTCATGCTGGGGGCAGCGAACGAGTGGGCAGGAAGGTCCGAAAACCGACAATTGTAGGTATGCTGCCTAGGCGCGGAGCGACTTGAGGCGCCCCGCGCGCTGTGTGTTGGAAAGGCCCCTCTCAGGCGATGGCGAGCAGATCGCGCACCTTCTCGTGCGCTTCGGCCATGGCCGCCTTCGCCGCGTCCTCGCTGATCTTCAGGCCTTCGGCGATGACGAAGACAGGATCGGTAATCCCGATGAAGCCGAGCACGCTGGTGAGGTAGCGTTCGGCGTGTTCGACGCTGCGCTGCTCGCTGTCTTCGCCGTACAGCCCGCCGCGCGCGATGGCCACGATGACCCGCTTGCCGCCCGCCAGCCCTTCAACAGCGCCTGTTTCGGTGTAGCGGAAGGTTTCGCCTGCCACGAGGATGCGGTCGATCCACGCCTTGAGCTGGCTGGGAATGGTGAAGTTGTACATCGGCGCGCCGATCACCACCGTGTCCGCCGCCTTGAACTGTGCGAGCGCCTCGGCGGAATCTTCTTCGCCGAACGCGGGCAGGGTGAGGTGGGTGAGCGGATTTGCTGCAAGATCGCGATAGGTCACATTCGCGTCGCCGTTGGCGTCTTTCAGGTTGGCGACGATGGCGGCGGTCAGGTCGCGGCTGGCCGATGCCTCGCCGGTGATGCTGCTGTCGATGTGGAGGATGTTCATGGGTCTGTGCTCCGGTCGTATTGGGTGGTCACTAATGTTGACCAGAGCCACATAAGTGACCACATAAGCCTCGCAAGAACGCAAATCTTCCTGACCAGGTCACACGAATATGACTGCAAATTCGCATCCCCATTCCGAACCCGGCTGCCGCGCGGTGAGCGAAGTGCTCAGCCGCGTGGGCGACAAGTGGACCGTCCTGATCGTCAAATCGCTGCAAGCGGCTGACGAAGACGGCCGCCGCTTCAACGATCTGAAGCGTGATATCGGCGGGATTTCTCAGCAGATGCTCACGAGGACGCTGCGTTCTCTAGAGCGTGATGGGATGGTGGCGCGCACGGTGCACCCCACGGTGCCGCCGCAGGTCGAATACCGGCTGACCGATCTTGGCAACTCGCTCGCGGTGCCGGTCATGGCGCTCGCCGACTGGACGTTCGAGAACATGGAGCTGATCCACGCCAACCGCTCCGCTTACGACGAGCTTGCGAACGCAGCCTGAGCTTGCGCGGGGGCGTCCGTTGCTCGCGTTGCTGAGGCTCGATTAGACCTCGAAACGAATGTGCGGGCTAGCTTCCCTCGCCGCCCAGCAAGAGCTGAGCCAATGCTTCGCCTATTTTCCCGGCGGCGTTCTCCGTCGCCCTGTCGGGCGCGAGTATCGCAAGCGCCGACGTAATCCTGTCTGGCTGACCCAGCGCGCCATGGAGTATCACGAAGACGATGGCCGGGTCGGAGATGGGAACAACCCCGGCGTCGATTCCCTGCTCGATCAGCGGCCGTGCCGCCTCGTAAAGGGGTTTGAGCAAGCGCTCAGCGACGATATCGCCACGTGGAGCCGGTTCCAGGCTGGCGCGTGCGATGAAGCCGCGCAGATCCGGGTTCCGATCATAGTAGTCGGCTGTCATTGCGATGGCGAACTGCAACCTTTCTCGAAGGGGCGTCTTGTGGTCGTTCGAGAGGGCCGAAAGCGCCTCGATCCGCGACGCGAGCGTGTCCGCCAGCAGGTCGACGCAGGCGAGCCACAGCCCTTCCTTGTTGCCGAAATGGACCGCGACCAGATTGGGAGCCGCACCCGCCCGGCTGGCGATCATGCGGACGCCCGCCGCTTCGAACCCGTGGTCGGCAAAGCACCGCGTCGCCGCGCGCAGCAAGGCATCGCGCCCCGCCGGCGCATCTGCCGTGCGCCGTCCGCGTCGCGGGGCGGTTCGATCTTGACCTTCGCTCATCGTGTCTCGTATATGTACGAGTGTACATAAAATGTCATGTCAGTCGTTTCGGGCAAAAGGATCGCTCTCATGCGCCATGTTATCACGCGCCGCGCCGCGCTTTTCAATCTGTCGGCCTTTTCCCTGCTCGCGCTACCCGGCTGCGCGCCGATCCAGCCCGATCCCAATTCGCGCGAAGACCAGCTGGCCGGCGCGCTCGACGGGACGGTGGTCGACGCGTTTTTCTACGCCTTCGGGCCGTACGAGTTCGCCCGCTCGATCCAGGCGCTTTCGGGCCAGATCGATGTCGGTGATACGCTGGTGTCGGAAAATGCGCTGGCCGATGCGGCGAAGCGGGCGGGCGATACCGATGTGCTCATCAATCGCCACATCCACGTGCGCGATCTGGCCGATGAGCGTATCCGATCGGTCACCGCCCCCAACAACGACACGCTTTACACTTCGGCGGTGCTGGAACTCTCGAAGACGGCGGTGCGCCTGACGCTGCCCGATACAGGCGACCGCTATCTGTCGGTCGCGCTGATGGACATGTTCACCGACCAGACGATGGTGGGCCATGCCGACAAGGGCGGGAAGGGCGGGACCTACCTGATCGTCGGCCCGGACAGCGCGGAAAAGGATGGGCCCGGCGTGATCCGCATGCCTTCGAACGACGTCTGGTTGCTGGCACGCACCTTCGTGGCCGGGGTCGACGATCTCGATGCCGCGCGCGCGGTGCAAAGCGGGATCGTGGTGGAACCGATGGATACCAAGGTGAAACCGAAGCTCTTCACCACGCTCGCCCCGCCCGAAATGGAGCCGAAGAGCTTCCTTGCGCTGACCAACGAGGTGCTGGGGCGTTCGCCCAGCCATCCGCAGGTCGCGCGCGCAGCGAAGTTCGCGGACAGGGGCATCGTCCCGGGCAAGGTCGATGTGTGGGACGATCTTTCCGCCCGTTCGCGCACCGCGTGGGGCGCATGGCTGCCCCGCGCGCTGGAGATGCTGCGGAAGGGGCTTTCGCGATCGCAGGACAAGCCGGGCTGGAACGCGCCGCCGCTGATCCTGGGCGATTACGGCAATAATGATCTGGTGCGCGCGGCAATCGCCCTCATTGGGTTCGGCGCGCTCAAGACAAAGGACGCGCGCTATTTCCGCACCGAGACCGATGCCAAGGGCGACGGGCTGACGGGCGATGCCGCGTACGAGATGGTGATCCCGCCCGCAGGCGTGCCGGTGAAGGCATTCTGGTCGCTGAGCGTGTACAAGCCCGATGCCGACGGGCGGCTGTTCTTCTTCAAGGTGCCGATCGACCGGCACTCGATCAATTCGGGCTCGTCCGATCTGGTGAAGCGGGCCGACGGATCGATCGTCCTCCACCTCTCGCGCGAGCGGCCTGCGGCGAAGGATGTGGTCTGGGTGCCGACGCCCGATGGCCCGTTCGTAGCGATCTTCCGCACATATCGGCCGGAGGAGCCGGTGATCGACGGCAGCTGGAGCGTGCCACCGCTGGAAAAGCAGGGCTAGCGTCGCGCGAAGCTGTCGAACCCCTGCGGTTCGGTATCGCGCCGTTCGATCCGTTCGACCGACGCGCGGGGAGGGCCGTCGCGCATCGCCTCGATCATCCGCTCGACAGTGCCCTCGTCGCCCTCCAGCTGCGCCTCGACCGTGCCATCGGGCAGGTTGCGGACCCAGCCGGTGAGGCCAAGCCCGCGTGCGGTCTCGACCGTCCAGTCACGATAGAACACGCCCTGGACCTTGCCGTGGAGGATGAGGTGGGTGGCGCTGGGCATCCTGCCGGAGTCAGTTTTCGTCGAGATTGCCCGCGTCCTTCTGATGATCCCGGGCGATGATCCGGGCCTGTTCGTCGAGCGGAATGTCGATCAGGAAGGTCGTCCCCCGGGCACCCCGCTGCAGGTTGAGTTCCGCGTCGAGACCCCTAATCAGATTGCGCACGATCCGCGCGCCGAGATTGCCTTTCTCAGGCCACTCGGAATCTTCCGGCAGGCCGACCCCGTCATCCATGATCGAGATGCGCAGCACGTCTCCGCTCAGGCGCTTGACCCACGCTTCCACCACCCCTTCATCGCGGCCCTCGAAGGCATGCTGCAGCGAATTGGTGAGGATTTCGGAGAAGACGAGGCCCGTGCGTGCCGCGGTTTCGATCGGCACCTCCACCTTGTCGGCATCGAAATTGACGCGAATGCTCCGGCGACCGTCGATATGGCTGATGGCCGCGGCGATGCGCCCCAGATAGGCGCCGAGCGGGATCACCTTGTCGGTCGCGGAGGCAGAGCCTGCGTGGCTCATTTCGCTATAGAGCAGTTGCAGCGCCTCTACACGGCGGGCGAGGCTGTCGAAGCTCTCCGACGCGTCGTGGTCGCGCACCTGGACGCGGATCATCCCGACCACCATCGACAGGTGGTTCTTCACCCGGTGCTGGATCTCCGCAAGCAGCTGGTCGGTTTCGCGCGCGCTTTCGCTGGTCTTGCGTTCGCCCAGATCGTGCTGGATGCCGACGAAGAACTTGGCCTTGCCGTCCTCGCCCTTCAGCGGGCTGAGCATCAGGCGGTTCCAGAACCCCTTGCCGTCCGCCCGGTAATTGTAGATGTCGATCTGGATTTCGGCTTCTTCTTCGACCGCTTCGCGCAATCGGGCGACCGCATCGGGATCGGTGTTTTCCCCCTGCAGGAACCGGCAATTGCGACCGATCACCGCATCGCGGGCATACCCGGTTAAACTCTCGAACGCATCGCTGACGAAGACCAGAGGATTGTCTTCGATCGAAGGATCGGAAATCGCGAGGGCAAACGGAAAGTCCTCGCTGACACTCAGCTGCTTCAGATCGTTGGCCATGATTCCCCTGTTCACGCATCCGGCCTCGATGGTTCACCCATTCTCGATCGCGGAGTGCGTCTGCCTGTCCGTCCGGGGTCTACGCCCCGCTTGGTGAAGTAATGGCACGTCCGTAGAGCGGGTTCCGAAATAAACATCGCATTCGAACAGGATTATGGAGAGCGGACGTGAAATGAATCGTGGTGAGCGATCCTCTGCCAGGCTGTAAGGAGCCAGGGCCCGGTGTACCGAACGGAGGGCCGATAAGTGCTTGGGACCCAAGGGCGACATCACGGCCCCCGAGCCGGGATCAGGCTTTTCTTTCGGAGATCGAGCTGAGGTCAGGTCCCATTGCTCTTGCCCGTGCGCGACACTTCCGCGCCCCCGCGCCACGACCTCTCGGCCGAGTATGTTGACGCGATGGAACCGCTGCGCGTGGGCGGCGGCGGGCTACTCCCCATATGACAGGCGCGGGGGCTAGCAGGGGGAGGGGGTGGTGCAACCTTATCCACATTCGTCGGCCCGTGCTCGACACGGGCCAAGGCTTCTCTTCAGCCACGCACTCCGGCATAACGGAGAGATGGAAAAGGGCGGCTGGGTATACGTCATGGCCAACCGCTATCGCGGCGGAGTGTATGTCGGCGTCACCGCAGACCTGATCGCCCGAGTATACCAGCACCGCACCGGCGAAGGCTCGGATCACGTCGCGCAGACCTGCAGGACGCTGTTGGTTTACGCCGAACGCCACGAAGGGATCGAAGCCGCCATCGCCCGCGAGAAACTGGTCAAGAAATGGCGCCGCGAATGGAAGTTCGCACTGATCGAGGCGGAGAACCCCGAGTGGAATGACTTGTGGGACGTATGGTTCGGCGGGGATAACGCACGCCCCTAGCAACATCGTCGGGCCGTGCTTGACACGGTCCAAGGCTCCCCTTCTTCCCCGCCAAGCAAAAAGAAGCCCTGGCCCGTGTCAGGCACGGGCCGACGAGGATGGATAAGCGCTACACTCCCACCCACGTCATCCCGGCCCCCGAGCCGGGATCAGGCTTCTTTGGACGTCACTCTCCTGCGAGCTAGTCGCTCAGTTTCACAGAAACGCAAGCGTTGAACCGACCAGATTCGCCGTCTTGACGATACCAAACGTCGGTCACGTCATAATACTCGAAATAGCCACCAGCGTCCCTCGAGATTGTTTCACCAATCCGAGGCATCGCGGGGAAATCGCCTGCAAAGAGCAGTGTATCGCCATGTTCTCCCGCGAAAACCTCGACTTTTATCACCGCGTCAGCTTCTTATACGCCAACCGCGTAGGCCGATCCGCCGCATCGCCAAGACGCCGCCGCTTGTCTTCCTCGTAAGCTTCGAAGTTCCCCTCGAACCACTCGACGTGGCTGTTGCCCTCGAACGCCAAGATGTGGGTGGCGAGGCGATCCAGGAAGAAGCGATCGTGCGAGATGACCACGGCGCAGCCGGCGAAGTTCTCGATCGCGTCTTCGAGTGCGCGCAGGGTTTCCACGTCGAGGTCGTTGGTCGGTTCGTCCAGCAGCAGCACGTTGCCGCCTTCTTTGAGCATCTTGGCCATGTGCACGCGGTTGCGTTCACCGCCCGACAGCTTGCCGACGTTCTTCTGCTGGTCCTGGCCCTTGAAGTTGAACGCGCCGACATAGGCACGCGTGCTCATGTCGTGGCCGTTGACCTTCATGTAATCGAGCCCGTCGGAGATTTCCTCCCACACGTTGTTGCTCGCAGTCAGATCGTCGCGGCTCTGGTCCACATAGCCAAGATGCACGGTGTCGCCGATCTTGATGCTGCCGCTATCGGGCTGTTCCTGACCGGTGATGATGCGGAACAGCGTCGATTTGCCCGCGCCGTTCGGCCCGATGATGCCGACGATGCCGCCCGGGGGAAGGGTGAAGCTCAGGTCTTCGAACAAGAGCTTGTCGCCGAAGCTCTTGGTCAGGTTGTGCGCTTCGATCACCTGACTGCCGAGGCGTTCGGGCACCTGGATGACGATCTGCGCCTTGCCCGGCTTGCGGTCGTTCTGCGCGTCCTGCAACTGCTCAAACTTCTTGAGGCGCGCCTTGGACTTGGTCTGGCGACCCTTGGGGTTCTGCCGAATCCAGTCGAGTTCCTCGGACAGCGCCTTCTGGCGACCCGATTCCTCGCGCTCTTCCTGCGCAAGTCGCTTGGCCTTCTTGTCGAGATAGGTCGAGTAGTTGCCTTCGTAGGGGTAGTACGAGCCGCGATCGAGCTCGAGGATCCAGCCCACCACGTTGTCGAGGAAGTAGCGATCGTGGGTGATCATCAGCACCGCGCCGGCATATTCGGCGAGGTGGTTTTCGAGCCAGTTGACGCTTTCTGCATCGAGGTGGTTGGTCGGTTCGTCCAGCAGCAGGATCCCCGGCTTCTGGATCAGCAGGCGGGTCAGCGCGACGCGGCGCTTTTCACCGCCGGACAGGTTCTCGACCGAGGCATCCGAGGGCGGGCAGCGCAGCGCTTCCATCGCGATTTCGAGCTGGTTGTCGAGCGTCCAGCCATCGACCGCGTCGATCTTGTCCTGCAGCTCGGCCATCTCTTCGCTCAGCGCGTCGAAATCGGCGTCTTCCTCGCCCATCTCGATGCCGATCTGGTTGAAGCGTTCGACCATGTCGGCGGTCTCGCGCGCGCCGTCCTTGACGTTTTCGAGCACGGTCTTGGTCGGGTCCAGCTCGGGCTCCTGCGGCAGGTAGCCGACGGTGATGTTCTCGCCCGGCCATGCTTCGCCCGCAAATTCGGTGTCGATCCCGGCCATGATCTTCATCAGGGTCGACTTACCCGCACCGTTGGGCCCGACGATGCCGATCTTCGCGCCCTGGTAAAATTGCAGGTTGATGTTGTTCAGCACCGGCTTGGGGGCGCCGGTGAAGGTCTTGGTCATGTTCTTCATGACGTAGGCGTATTGCGCGGCCATCGGATGGTCCTTCGGGTCTGGTCGTGTTCGGAGATTTGGCCCGCCAGATAGGGGCAGAAGCGCGCAGGGGCAAGCGCGGGAACAGGGTCTGTCGCCTGCCGTTCGGCTCACATGAAATACTCCAATCTCGCAATCGTCGCATTCGTCGCCACCTCTCTCGCCGCGTGCGGCCTCCAGGGAACCGATACGGAGGAGAAGGACCAGCCGGATACACCCACGCAAACCCGGTCGACCGCGCCCGAAGGCTACGACGATGCGCGCACCGCTGCCGAGCCCGAGGCGAAAGTGACCGACGGTAAGGTGTCGCTGACATTGCCCGAGGGCGTGACGCAGGAAATGCTGGGCGAGCGGACGCCGGAGATGATCGCGGTTCAGGTGATGCTGGATCACACGCACCACGCGCCGGGAGTGATCGACGGATACGGCGGCGGCAACACTGACAGCGCCGTCCGCTATTTCCGCGAAACGCATGGCATGTCCGCCAATGGCGGTGTCGACGCGAAATTCCTTCAGGCGCTGTACGATGAAACCGGCGGCGATGTGTTCCGCACTTATACCGTGACCGAGCAGGACGCGAAGGGCCCGTACAAGAAGCTGCCTGAAGACTTCGCCGATCAGGCCAAGGTCGATGCGATGGGCTACGAAACCCCGGCGGAAATGCTGGCCGAGCGGTTTCACATGGACCAGCAATTCCTCGAAGCGCTCAACCCCGACGCCGATTTCGGCAAAGCGGGCACCAAGCTGGTGATCGTCAGCCACGGGAACGAAAAAGTGCCCGGCGACATCGCGAAGCTCGAAGTGCGCAAGGGCGAGGGGCGTCTGGTGGCTTTCGACGACGCGGGCGACATCGTCGCGAGCTTCCCCGCCAGCATCGGCAGCGTCGAATTCCCGAGCCCGAGCGGCTCCATGGCGGTCAACACGGTCGCCCCCGAACCCAATTATACGTTTGATGGCGACAAGCAGGAATGGGGGCCGGACGGCACTTTCATCATTCCGCCGGGGCCGAACAATCCGGTCGGTGGGACATGGATCGACCTGACGAAGGACGGTTACGGTATCCACGGCACGCCCGATCCGGACTTCATCGCCAAGGGCGAAAGCCACGGCTGCGTGCGGCTGACCAACTGGAATGCCGCCGCACTCGCCAAGGTGATCCAGAAGGGAACGAAGGTGGTCTTCGCCTAAGGTCCATATCGGGACCTTGTGCGGCAACCATTATTCTGCGCCACCATGAACCGACCCGAACCCATCGTGCCCGGACCGGGGCAGGAAAGCGTGTGGGACTATCCGCGCCCCGCCATCGCCGAACCGACCACGGCGCATATCCTGATCGAGCATCGGGGCAAGCGGATCGCGGAAACCCGCCGTGCAGTGCGCGTGCTCGAAACCAGCCATCCGCCGCAATATTATATCCCGCCAGACGATATCGCCTCGGGCATTCTCGAACCGGCGCCCGGCAAGTCCCTGTGCGAGTGGAAGGGGCAGGCGCGCTACTGGAGCGTGGTTGTCGGCGGTGAGCGTCTAGATCGCGTGGGCTGGAGCTATCCGGACCCGGCACCGGGCTTTCGTCTGCTAACCGATCATGTGGCCTTCTACGCCGCGCCGTTCGACCGCATCACGCTCGATGGGGAACCGGTCGAGCCGCAGCCCGGCGAGTTCTATGGCGGATGGGTGACGAGCAAGGTCGTCGGCCCGTTCAAGGGCGTCCCCGGAAGCCGCTTCTGGTAACGGGTGTCGCGGCGGCGTCAGGCCTCTAGTGAACGATACCCACGATGTGCGCCATAAGCCTGCGACCGGCACCCCAGATTGCGTTGCGTCCGCCGACGCCGATCATGTCCTCCACCAGTTCATCGAAGACGCCGCGTTCCTTGCGGGCGGCCGCCGTACACAGGTCCACCAGCAGCATCTCGTCGTAACTGAGCGACATCTGACAGGGCCGGTTGAGGGCGATAGGGTCGGGCCAGGCGCGACCCGCCTCGTCCATGAAGACGTGAAACGGCCGGACCGCGTCTGCTGACCCAAGCTGCGTGGCGAGCGCGCGGCAGCAATAGCTGCGCTGGGCGCGGGCCATGTGGACGTAGCGCATGGCGCAGACCAGCCGCGCGTGGACCGGAGCAATTTCGTTGAGGTCGGGAGTGACGAGCAGGTTCTGTAGGGTCACGCTTGCGCTCCGTTAAATATGAGAATGCTTCGCAATAGCGTCTAGCCCTGATCGATGGGGTCGGTCAATGTCGATGGTGAATCGGCTGTCTCTCGCGCGCTGGAGGCTTGGCAGGGGGCGGCCATGGCGCTAGCTCTGCGCGCCATGAAAACATCTCTCCTCGCGCTGACCGCGCTCTCGCTCTCCGCCCCCGCCGTCGCACAGCTCGGGCCGGGCCCTTGCGAAGGCGCGATCGCCTGCGCCGCCGATGAGGCACTGGCGGACGACAAGCTGGCGTGGGATTTCGTCGAAGGGATCACCACCGAGGTCGGCCCGCGGCAGGCGGGCACGGTCGACGAGGCGCGCGGGCGCGAATGGGCGATCAAATGGCTCCGTGCGAACGGCTTCCAGAATGTCGCGGACGAACCCTACATGATGGAGACATGGGTGCCGGGTGAGCACGCGAGCGCGACCGTCGTCTCGCCCTACGCGCAATCGCTGACGATCCTCCCGCTGGGTGGCAGCGGCAGCTCGGGCGAAGCAGGCGTCACCGCCCAGGTGGTGTATTTCCCGAGCTATTCCGCCCTTGCGGCGGCCCCCGATGGCAGCCTGAAGGGCAAGATCGCCTTCATCAGCCACGACATGCGCCCGACGCAGGATGGTTCGGGTTACGGTTTCGCCGGTCCGGTGCGCTGGACCGGGCCGGGCCTCGCCGCGAGCAAGGGTGCGGTGGGCGCGGTGATCCGATCGATCGGTACCGACAATCACCGCACGCCGCATACTGGCGGCACGGGCTTCGGCGCAGGGGTCGATCCGATCCCGGCGGGCGCTCTCTCCAACCCCGATGCGGACAACCTGGAGCGTATGTTCGCGCGTGCGGACGGCAAGCCGATCACCATGAAGCTGGTCCTGACGCCGCGTTCGCTGGGCGAACAGGAAAGCGGCAACGTCGTCGGCGAGATCGTCGGCAAGGACCCCAGCCTGCCGCCGGTTCTGCTTGCCTGTCACCTCGACAGCTGGTGGCCGGGTACGGGCGCGATCGACGATGCGGCGGGTTGCGGGATCGTTGCCGCCGCAGCGAAGAACGTTGCTGAGGCTGGGCAGCCGCTGCGGACGATCCGCGTGCTGTTTGCAGGCGCGGAGGAAGTCGGCCTGTTCGGCAGCGCCGCCTATGCGAAGGCCCACGCCGACGAACCGTTTGCAGTGGGCATCGAAAGCGATTTCGGCGCGGATCGCATCTGGCGGATCGACAGCAATTTCACCGACAAGAACCCCGCACTGTACAAGCGCCTTGCCGAAGCGGTCGCGCGGTTCGGCGTGGCCGGTTCGCGCGAGGTCGCAACCGGCGGGGCAGACATCAACGTGGTGCGCGAGCAGGGTGGTGCGATCATCGACCTGCAGCAGGATGGAACCCGCTATTTCGACCTGCACCACACGCCCGACGATACGCTCGACAAGATCGACCCCGTACAGCTGAGGCAGAACGTCGCGGTGTACACGCAGGTGGTCGGCATCCTCGCCAACGAAGCTGCGCCCTACAAGCCTGCGGAGTAATCACCGGGGCCTTTCGCGCCGCTATGGCTGTGAGGCCTGGGTGAGGGCAAGTTGAGGTGCGGTCTCTCTGCCTCTGTCCGGAGCCGCACCGATCGCATTGATCGAGGCAGAGACAAGGTAAGGGATTGCGAATGCGCGGATTGATTGCGGACAAGGGTCTGGAGCGAAATCTGGGCCTTTGGGTGCCGCTGGCGTTGACCGTCGCTCTGGCGATCCTCGGGCTCTGGGTGCACGAAGGCTTCTTCTGGGGCCTCGTCGTAGCTGTCCCGCTGCTGTTGATCGCGCTGTGGGACATGGTGCAGACCACCCATTCGCTGCGCCGCAACTATCCGCTCACCGCGCGCTTCCGTTGGCTGTTCGAGGACCTGCGCCCCTTCCTGCGCAGCTATATCGTCGAAGGCCCGCTGGAGGGTCGCCCGTTCGACAGGGTCTCGCGCTCTCTCGTCTATGCCCGCGCCAAGAAGCAGGAAGACGCGCATCCTTTCGGCACCGAGCTGGATGTCTATTCCGAAGAATACGAGGCGCTGTGCCACTCGATCAATCCCAACCCCAAGGCACCCAAGCGTACGCGGGTGCATGTCGGCACCGATCAGTGCAGCAAGCCCTATGACGCCGCCCGGCTGAACATCAGCGCGATGAGCTTCGGCGCGCTCGGCAATCATGCGATCGAAGCGCTCAACATGGGTGCGAAGATCGGCGATTTCTATCACGACACGGGCGAGGGCGGGCTGTCGAAGTACCACCTCAAGCATGGTGGCGATATCGTGTGGGAGCTGGGATCGGGCTATTTCGGTGCGCGCGACAAGGATGGCAATTTCGACGCGGAGAGCTTCCGCGACAAGGCGCAGCATGACCAGGTCAAGATGACCGAGATCAAGCTGAGCCAGGGGGCCAAGCCCGGCCACGGCGGCCTGCTGCCCGCCGCCAAGGTGACCGACGAGATCGCCGAGACGCGGCAGGTGCCCGCGCACGAAGACTGCCTTTCGCCTCCCGGCCACTCGGCCTTCTCGACCCCGCGCGAAATGCTCGAATTCGCGGCGAAGATGCGCGAGCTTTCGGGCGGCAAGCCGGTCGGCATCAAGCTGTGCGTCGGCATGCCGCACGAGGTGTTCGCGATCTGCAAGGCGATGCTCGACAGCGGCATCACGCTCGACTTCATCGTCGTCGATGGTGGCGGCGGGGGCACGGGTGCCGCGCCGCTCGAACTGTCCGACCATATCGGTCTGCCGCTCCGGATCGGGCTCTACTACGTCAACAATGCGCTGATCGGCACGGGCCTGAAGGACAAGATCAAGCTCGCCGCGTCGGAAAAGGTGTTCTCGGGTTCGGCCATCGCGATGAATGCCGCGCTGGGTGCCAACTGGTGCAATGCCGCGCGCGCCTTCATGTTCTCGCTCGGCTGCGTGCAGTCGCTGCGCTGTCACACCGGCACCTGCCCGACGGGCGTGGCGACCAGCTCGCCCGCTCGCCAGCGCGGGCTTGTCATCCCGGAGAAGGCCCAGCGGGTGGCCAATTTCCAGTCGAAAACGCTCGACAGTCTGCACGATATCGTCGTCGCCTGCGGCCTGGAATCGCCCGACGAGTTCACCCCGCGCCACCTCCGCCAGTGGAAGAACAACGCGCAGATGATCCCGTGGTCGCAGATCGTGCACGAGGTCGAGCCCGGCAAGCTGCTGAGCGAGCCGGACGACACGCCCTTTGCTGAATATTGGCGCATGGCGAACCCGGACACGTTCAAGCCGACGCTGTGATCGCGCGATGATCACACCGTTCCTGAACGCCAAGGCGAGCCCACCGCCCACCGCGACGCCATCACCCGCAGCGTCCGACACACCCAAAGCGGTGGTCGAACTGACGCACTACATCGATCCCAACCACCTGTGGGGTGCGGTGGCGATCGGCATCCTGTTCCTGATCTTCGGTTTGCTGCTGACCAGGCTCCTGCGACATGCGATCCATGCGCTGATCGATCACGACCCGAACGAGCATCTCGACCGGATGACGCTGAGCTTCATTTCGAACCTCGCGACCTTCGTCATGTGGATCGTGCTCGCTCTGGTGTTCTGCCACGCGGTGCCCGCGCTCAACAAGCTGACGACCTCGCTGCTGGCAGGCGTCAGCATCGTCTCCGTGGTGATCGGGTTCGCCGCGCAATCGACGCTGGGCAATCTGGTGTCGGGCATCAGCCTAGTGATCTACAAGCCCTTCCGCCGCGGCGACCGGTTGCAGTTGACGACCCCGACGGGGCTGGAGACCGGTATCGTGGAGGACTTGTCGCTCGGCTACACCGTGCTCAGGACGTTCGACAATCGCCGCATCGTCCTGTCGAACGGGACCATCGCGAACCAGATCATGATCAACCTGTCGTCGGTCGATCTCCGGGTCATGATGACGCCGACGATCTCCATCGGCTACAATTCCGACATCGCAAAGGCGCGCGCGATCATCCTCGAGCTGGCGCACGCGCACGACGATGTTCTGGAAGTGGTCGGTTGCCCCGTTGTGAACCTCGGTGCGTCGAGTGTGGACCTCTCGCTGCGCGCCTGGTGCGCCGATGCGTCGTCTGCGAAGGCGGTCGAATTCGACCTGCTGGAACAGATCAAGACGCGCTTCGACGAGGCGGGCATCGAGATTCCCTACGCCTACCAGAACGTGATCGTGAGCGGCTCGATCGCTCCGGCAAGCGCCACGGACCAGCCTTGAGGCATCCGCCCTCCGAGTAAGGCGGCGATGGCACAGAAAGCCGCCGAGATCGTATCTTAACCGGGGCGCAAGGCGCTGCCCAACGAAAGGAACATGATGTCGAAGAAGGTGGCGGAGATCGTCGTCGATGCCCTGCAAAAGGCGGGTGCGAAGCGGATCTACGGAATCCCCGGCGATACGATCAATCATTTCACCAATGCCGTCGCCAAAAGCGACCTTCGCTGGATCACCGTTCGCCATGAGGAAGTGGGCGCGTTTGCTGCAGGCGGAGAATCCTACATGACCGGCGAGCTATCCGTCTGCGCGGGTACCTGCGGGCCGGGGTCGCTGCACTTCGTCAACGGGATCTACGAAAGCCACCGCAACGGCGCGCCGGTGGTGCTGATTGCCTCCGATGTTGCGCGCACGGAGAGCGGCTTCAACTTCCCGCAGGAAGTCGATCAGAAGAAGATTTACGAGCAGCATTCCCACTTCTGCGAATATATCTCGCACCCCTCGCAGGCGCGGCGGATCGTGACCAAGGCGGCGCAGGCTGCGCTGACGAAGAGGGGCGTGGCGGTCGTTATCGTCAACGGGGACATGTTCACTGAGACCGACGAAGATGCGATGGACTGGGAGGTCTATCGCCCGCAGCCGGTCAGCCGCCCGAATGATGCCGAAATGGCCGAGCTGGCCGCGATGGTCGACGCCGCCAGCAAGGTATCGGTCTATGCCGGGATCGGTGCCCGCGATGCGCGCGAGGAAATCATGGCCTTCTGCGAGAAAGTGAAGGCACCGATGGTGCACACCACCCGCGCGAAGGAGTTCCTGGAGCCCAACAACCCGTACAACGTCGGGGTGAACGGCATCCTCGGCAACAAGGCGGGTGTGGAAGCGCTGGAAGACGCCGATCTGGTCATCACTCTGGGCTGCGACTTTGCCTACACTCAGTTCTACCCAGAGGCGAAGAAGATCGTGCAGATCGATATCGATCCCACGCATCTGGGCCGCCGGTCGGCGATCAACATGGGGCTGGTCGGCGATGCGAAGACGACCTTTGCGGCGTTGGCCCCGCTGGTCGCCCCGAAGAGCGACGACAGCCACCTCCAGGCGCACCTCAGGCAGTGGGCCGAAGACTTGAAGGGCTACGACCATGAGGGCGAGGAGCATGATCCCGACCTGATCCACCCGCAATTCGTGGCCAATATGCTCGACGCGAAGGCAGCGGACGATGCGATCTTCGTGTCCGACGTCGGCACCGCGATGGTGTGGATGCTGCGGCACCTGAAGGCGAATGGCAAACGGCGCTTCCTCAACAGCCTGCTTCACGGCACGATGGCGAGTGGAATGCCGCAGGCGATGGGTGCCAAGCTCGCCTATCCCGATCGTCAGGTAATCGCGATGTGCGGCGATGGCGGGCTGACCATGCTGATGGGCGACCTGCTGACACTGGTGCAGGAGGATATCCCGCTCAAGCTGGTGGTGTTCCACAACAACACGCTCGGCTTCGTGGAGATGGAGCAGCGGGTCGAGGGACTGGTCGATCACTTCACCGGGCTGCACAATCCCGATTTCGCCAAGCTGGCGGAGGCCTGCGGGTTTGCCGGCTGGCATGTCGAGCAGGCGGGAGAGCTCGAAGCGGCGATGGATGCCTGGCTGCGGCACGAAGGGCCCGCACTGCTGGACGTTCACGTCAACCAGATGGAACTGGTCATGCCGCCCAAGGTCGAGGTGTCTCAGGTCGCATCGACCGCCATGTTCGGTGTGAAAGCCGTGCTCGATGGCCGGACGAAGGAGGTGGTCGACCTGCTGCGGAACAATTTCTTGCGATGACCTGTCATGCGGCTAACACGGCGGCGCAATCGAGGAAGAGACTATCATGACCAGCAAATTGAAATACGCCCTCATCGCCCTGCCGGTGGCCCTCGCGCTGTCGGCCTGTGGCAACCCGCAGGAAAAGCAGGCCGAAGCGGTGCAGGAAAAGACGCTCGACCAGCCAGGCTTCGATGGCAAGTCGGCGACGCCTTCGGAAGCGCAGTCGGAGGCGCTTTCGCTCGCTCAACATCTCTCGTCGGATACTCTGGAAGCTGGCGAAGCGGCGATCGTTCTCGAAGACCTCAATCGCCTGGTAACCGATAATCTGACCGATTTCCCCGAAGACATGCGCCCGGCGCTGACCGGGGATATCCAGTCTGCCCAGGACGCGCTCGAAGCGGAAGACATGGCCGGTATGCAGGAAGCGGCCAAGCAGTTTCACGACAAGCTTGCCGGTTCGGCCACCGCATCCGACGCGAAGTAAGTGACGGGCGCCGCCGCATTTCCGGCGGCGCCTGATCCCGATTTCATTCTGATTTTCGGACAGTTCTGATGGCTTCAGGTCCTCTCTCTTGGGCCAGGATTGTTGCGACCTGCCTGATTGCCTGTTTCGCCGTGGATGCTGCCATGGCTTCGGGCGGGCTCCAACAGAGCTTTCTCCAGCCGATGGGGCCGGTCGCGCAGGAGCAGGCGACGCACCTGATGCGCGTCGTCGGGATCACGATGCTGGTGATCCTGCCGGTGCTGATCGGTGTGCCCTTTATCCTGTGGCGGTATCGGTATGCGAAGCCGCGCGGCGATTACGCGCCCGAGTGGGAATATTCCGGAAAGCTCGAATACCTGCTGTGGGGCGTGCCGATCGCGGTGGTCGCCGTGCTGGCCAGCTGGCTGTGGTATTCGACCGACAAGCTCGACCCATACGAGCAGATCGGCCCGGAGCCGTTGCAGGTGCAGGCCATCGGGCTCGACTGGAAATGGGTGTTTATCTACCCGGAAGAGGGCTTGGCGACCGTCGACGAGCTGGTCGTGCCCGTCGGGCGACCGGTGGAGCTGACGTTGACCACCGACACCGTGATGCAAAGCCTGCTGATCGCGCCGTTGACCGGGCAGATATACGCAATGCCGGGCATGACGACGAAACTCAATTTCTCCGCCAGCCGCACCGGCGAGGCGGAGGGAGAGAACACGCAATTCAACGGCGATGGCTTCGGACGCCAGAAGTTCACTGTCCGGGCGCTCGACCGGGCGGACTATAAATCCTGGAAGGCTCGCAGCGGCGGCGCCCTAACGCTTGATGACAACACCTATCGCATTTTACGCCGACGCACCGTTCTGGCGGAAGCGCGCGGCGACCTGGGTCTGGAGAAAATCGCCGCGCCGATCGTCATGACACTCGGCCAGCCCGACATTTTCCAGCAGATCGTCGCGAAGTACCATGGCGGCGAGGCAGAGCGCTTGGGCGGCACTGGCCTGCCGGAGACAGGCGCGTCGGGGGCCGAAAGATGACCGGACGTACCAGCCCGATCTTCGGCAATCTCGACTGGACCGTCACCCCGTTCACCGATGTGATCCAGCATCCGGGCAGCAGCACCATTGTGGGCGCTGCGGCGGCCAGCATCCTTGTGCTCGGCGGGATCGCGGTATTGGCTCTGCTCAGCAGGAAGGGCTGGTGGGGGCCGCTTTATCGCGATTGGCTGAC
Source organism: Citromicrobium bathyomarinum (assembly GCF_038594485.1). Lineage (GTDB taxonomy): Bacteria > Pseudomonadota > Alphaproteobacteria > Sphingomonadales > Sphingomonadaceae > Alteriqipengyuania > Alteriqipengyuania bathyomarina_A. Next base: position 502,855 of record NZ_JBCFZG010000001.1, read on the forward strand.
CTCGCCCGACGCCAAGAAGATCGGCATCATGTACATTGCGCTCGCGCTGATCATGCTGGCGCGCGGGATCATCGAAGGCTTCGTGATGCGCGCGCACCAGGCGAGCGCGCTGGGCACGCTGGCGCAGCCCGAAGGCGGGCTCGTTGCCCCTGATCACTTCGCGCAGCTGTTCAGCACGCACGGCACGATCATGATCTTCTTCGTCGCCATGCCGCTGCTGATCGGGCTGATCAATTTCGTCCTGCCACAGCAGCTTGGCGCGCGCGACATGGCGTTCCCGGTGCTCAATCAGGTGAGCCTGGGGCTGACCGCGGCAGGCGCGGCGCTGGTCATGATTTCGCTGCTGGTCGGCGATTTCGGCACCGGTGGCTGGACCATGTATCCGCCCTATACCGGCAAGATATTCAGTCCAGGCGAGGGAGTCGACTACTGGCTCTGGGCGATCCTGATTTCGGGCATGGGATCGACGCTGACGGGGATGAATTTCGCCGTCACGATCTTCAAACAGCGCGCGCCGGGAATGCACCTGATGCGCATGCCACTGTTCTGCTGGACGAGCCTGTGCGTCGCGATCATGCTGATCTACGCGATGCCCGCGCTGACCGTGTCGAGCGCCATGCTGGCGCTCGATCGCTATGCCGGTTTCCACTTCTTCACCAACGAAGCGGGCGGCAACATGATGAACTATGCCAACATCTTCTGGATGTTCGGCCACCCGGAAGTCTACATCCTGATCCTGCCCGCCTTCGGCGTGTTCTCGGAAATCAGCTCCACCTTTTCGGGCAAGCGGCTGTACGGCTACACCTCGCTGGTGATCGCCAGCATGTGCATCGCGGTGGTCAGCTTCACCGTGTGGCTGCACCACTTCTTCACCATGGGGCAGAGCGCGGGCGTGAACATCGCCTTCGGCATCGCGACGATGGTGATCGGCATTCCGACCGGCGTGAAGATCTACGACTGGATGGCGACCATGTGGCGCGGCCGGGTGCGGATCACGACGCCGATCGTGTACCTAACCGGGTTTTTCCTGCTGTTCGTCATCGGCGGATTATCGGGCATCATCCTCGCCAATCCGTCGATCGACTACCAGGTCCACAACTCGACCTTCCTCGTCGCTCACTTCCACAATGTGATCATTCCCGGCGTGCTGTACGGAATGCTGGCGGGCATTCATTACTGGTTCCCCAAGGCGTTCGGCTTCCGGCTTAGCGAGACATGGGGGCGGCGCACGGCCTACCTGTTCGTCGGCGGCTTCGTCTTCACCTTCATGCCGCTCTACGTCCTCGGTCTGATGGGCATGCCGCGCCGCTCGCCCACCTTTCAGAACCCCGATTTCCTGCCGTGGATGTACCTTGCTGCGTTCGGCGGAGTGTTGATGCTCTGTGCGCTCGCGAGCCTGATCTGGACGTTCTGGACCAGCTATCGCCACCGCGCGGACCTCGCGGTGCCCGGGGGCGATCCGTGGAACGGCTCCACGCTCGAATGGTCGACGCCCGCGCCGGTGCCCGAATGGACATTCCCGTGCATACCGCAGGTGCAGGCACGCCACGAGTGGGGCGAGAGGAAGCGCGCAGGCGATCCGTGGAAGGGGACGGCCGAATATGCCGACATCGAAATGCCTGCCAACACCGCACACGGCCTGTTGATCGCAATCGCGGCGTTCCTGCTCGGCTTTGCGATGGTGTGGCATATCTGGTGGCTCGCGATCATCGGCTTCGCTGCCGTCCCTGTCCTTGTCGTGATGCGCGCGATACGCGTGATCGAGCCACGGATCATCCCGGCGGCCGAGGTCGCGGATGTTGATCGCCGCTTCCGGCAGCTGGTCGCCAGCCTTCCGGGGGCAACCCGCGCCGATGAAGAGACGCGGCGCAATCGCGGCGTTCCAGACATCTCGGAGTTCGCAGGATGAGCGAAAACCGTCTCTATCCCGGCCTCAACCTCGGCGCGACGCATGGCGAGGCGCACGAACAGGCAGAGACGACCGTGTTCGGCTTCTGGGTCTTCCTGATGAGCGACCTCATCATCTTCGGCATCCTGTTCGCATCCTACGCGTCTTACCTCGATCCGATGGGGATGGCCGGTGGGCCGGGGCCGAGCGACCTTTTCGATATAAGAAGCGTCGCTATCCAGACCGCATTCCTGCTCATCGGCGGTATCGCCTATGCAGGCGTTTCGCTGACGCTGAAGTATATGCAGGGACGCGGGAAACTGATTGCCTGGCTGATCGTGTGCGCGTTGCTGGGTGCGGGCTTCCTGTTCTTCGAGGTGAAGGATTTCATCAGCGCGGCCGGGAAGGGCGGCACTCCGCAGGCAAGCGGCTGGCTCAGTTCTTACTGGATGCTGGTGGGCCTTCACGGCCTGCACGTCCTTTCCGGCATCCTTTGGATACTCGCAATGATCGTGCAGATCGCGACCCGCGGGGTCGACGACGTCGTAAAGGTCCGCCTGTCGATGCTGGGTGTGTTCTGGCATTTCCTCGACCTCATCTGGGTCGGTATCTTTTCCTTCGTTTTCCTGGTGCCTCTCGCATGACCAAACCCAACACCGGAGTGCTCGATCCGCAGGAAAGCGCATCCAGCGAGATAAGGAGCTACGCGACAGGCTTCGTCGTCAGCCTTCTGCTGACGGTGGGCGCGTTTGCAGCGCTGCTGTCGGACCTGCCCACCGCATGGAAGATCGGCCTGATCTGCGCCGCGGCGTTGCTCCAGATTATCGCGCACCTGCGCAATTTCCTCCATCTCAGCCTGGCCAAAGGGCAGTCGGAAGAGGATTTGCTGCTGGTTTTGTTTTCCGTCTGCCTGCTCGCGATCATGGCCGGTGGAACATGGTACATCATGTCCGACCTCAGCGGGCGAATGCACGAGACGTCGTCAAGTGGCGCGCCGGTAGATCAGGCCCCCACACGGTAAGGGACGGCCGATAGTGATCACGCGCAAACAGGCCGTCTTCACTCTCAACTTCGTTGCCGGTTGGGTGGACGCAGTCGGCTTCCTTGCGCTCGTCGGCTCGGTGCGTGCCTTCCCTTCATTCATGAGCGGCAACTCGACCAAGGTTGTGACCGATCTCGTATCGGGCAAACCGGGCCTTGCCGGGCTGGTCGCAGGCGTCGTCCTCGTCTTCATTCTGGGTACTGTCCTGTCGCGTCTCATCAATGATGGCACGCGCTGGCGAGAGACCACGGCCTTGGCCGCAGTTGCCGGTGTCCTCTGTCTGGCCGGGGCGGGGGTGCTCATGCGCTGGGACGGTTATGCATTACTGCTGTTGCTCGCCCTTGGCATGGGCATGATCAACCGCGCCTTGCAGGGGAAGAACGGCTTCACGGTCCACACTTTCGTCAGCGGAGCGGTCGTGACCATCGGGTCGGACATCGCCGACGCCATCTCTGGGCGCGGGGACTGGAAGCAGGCGCTCCTGCCGCTGAACATCTGGGGCGCAATCCTATCCGGCGCCTTCTTCGGGAGCATCCTGACGCTCAAGATCGCTCTGGTTATCGCGCTCCTCGTGCCTGCGGCGCTGGTCAGCCTGCTTGCGGTGGCGAATGGCGCACGCTGGCTCGAAGAGGCAGGGGATGCCAGGGATGGCCATCTCGATGCCATCGAAACGCATGGCTGAGTGGCGTCAGGTTGCGGCCATCCACGTGTAAGATCATACGAGGGAATGAATTGACCCGAGCCATGAGCATTCGAGGTCCGGTTGGTCGGGGAGACAGGATTCGAACCTGCGACATCCTGCTCCCAAAGCAGGCGCGCTACCGGACTGCGCTACTCCCCGACCGCCAGAAACGGACTGGCTGGTGCGATGGCGGTTTCCCTGGTGGGCCCGGCAGGACTCGAACCCGCGACCTAGCCGTTATGAGCGGCCAGCTCTAACCAACTGAGCTACAGGCCCCCCGGGGTTGATGCCATCGCGATCGCAGCCGCTACCCGCGAACGCGCGGTTTCGCAAGCGGGGCGTGTCGATTAACCGCGCTGGGCTGCGGCCCACACCCCGGCCACGGTGGTTGGCGTGACATTGCGCGTCGCCATGTGGGCATAGACGCCGCGCAGCCACTCGAACAATGCCTCCAGATCGGCCTGCGTGTGGACGTAGGGGGTGTTGCCCGGCTCAAGCGACGGGCTGTGGAAGGACAGGACGAGTAGCGGGAGACCTTGCGAAAGCGCTGCATCGACCGCGCGGATCGCGTCGGGCAGCGGGGTCCCTTCGGGCGTCAGACCGATCCGCTCGAGCAATCCGGTCCGCGCGGCAATCCCGGCCCCATGGGGAACCCGTTCGAGCTTGGGAAACAGTGAGTGCCCGTGGCGGGCCAAGGCGCCGGTGTAGACCGTGGTCAGCGGCAGCTCGAGCAGCGTGCGATCATCGTCGACCCAATAGGGGCTGTTGGGAAAGGCGCTATAATCGCGTCCATGGCCGGGCGAATAATCGTAGAGTGCGCGGACCGAGCTATCGATGGTCACCCCGGTATCCTGCAGCAACGCCCTGGTTGCCGGGCCGAGGCCGTACCGGCCTGCGCGATATATGATCGGCGGCGTTGCGAAGGCGGCCTCGATCGCATCGCGCAGCGCGGTGAACTTGGCACGCTCCAGCTCTGGCGGCAGGTTGCCCGCGAAGGAATTGCGGATGTTGACCTCTTCGTCGAACGGCGGGTTTACCCACGGGTGCAGCTGGACGCCCACCTCGGCTGTGCCGCGCCGCACCGCATCGCCGATGATTTCCTTCGCAAGGCTCGATTGCACGATCGGCCAGTCGACAAGGTAGACCGGCGATACGCCCAGTTCCTCGCACAGAGCCTGGAATGCGGGAATGCCGCTCAGGTGCGTGAGGTCATGCTGGTCGCGGGTGAAGGGGCCGGTCCAGTCGAAGCCTTCTTCGGTATCGACCGTCAGCAATGAAGCGGGTGCGAAGCCGGGGGCGAAAGTCGCAGCCTGCGATGGCTTCGGTAATGTCAGCATGAATTGTCGCCCCCATCGCGAGGAGCAGCACGAAGCGCGTCGTCAGACGTGTTCGGGCACCTCGGCGGATGAGGTAGCGGCCGGCTCGTGCGCGGTCAAAGCGGGCAGGGTGAGTATCAACCGCCGGTTTTCCCGCCGCAGGCTGCCGCCGATCGCGCGCGCCTCTGCCCGCGCCAGCCGCAGCGCGAAGCCGGGGCCGAACGGGCCAGCGCTGATCGCCACCGAAAGCGGCTTTCCGCGAGCGCCGAAAATGTCCTCGCTGCCGTTGAGCGAGGCGGGCAGGTCGGCCACGAATTGCGCCATGTTCGCGCCGGAGCTCTGGTCGTGCTCCAGCGTGAGCGCCAGTTTTTCGCTTGGGGCGGCGGCAGAGCCAAGCGTTGCGAGTATCCGCCAGCTGAGCAATTCGGCCTCGGGCCGGGCGAGATCGACCCTGCATACTCCGCCAAGCGTCGCGACGAAGCCCGCGTTGCGCGGCTGCAGCAACGGAAGCAGCTGCGCGAGATGCTGGCGGAAGATCGCGGCAAGGTCCGCATCGCCGCCGGTCGGGCGCAGGCGGCCGCTTTCGAGGCGGCTGAGCCGCTCCAGATCGTCGAATCCGGCGAGCATCCTGGCGCTGTCGCCCGCGATTCCCGCCGCTAGCGCGCGGTAATCGTGCGGCACCGGCCCCACGACCTGCTGCTGGATAACCTCGGCGAAACCCTGGATCGCGTTCACGGGCGTGCGCAGTTCGTGAAGGAGTTGCCGCAGCCGGTCGCTCTGGTTGCCCGGTTCCTCTGCCCGCAACGGCCGGCGAAAGCCGCCTGCGTACCCAAGGAAACGTCCATCCGGGCTTGAAAAGCGAGGCTGCGCGTCGAGAATCCATTCGCCCTCGATCGCAGGACCGCCTTCAAGCGTGACTGCCAGCCCGTGGAGCGGAAGTTGCCGTTGGATCGCTTCGGAAAGTTCCTCGGGCAGGATCGACGGCAACGACAGGTACATGACGCGCGAAGCGGCGAAACTGTCCGCCCAGTCGATCGTCCCGTAGGTGTCGGTGGAAAATCCGAAGCCGGTCAGCTCCTCCTGCCGGGTGCTCTCGTCGGCAAAGGGCAGCGTGGGCGCGGCGTGATCTTCCGCGACGGGTTGGCGCGGGGCCCTCGGCTCGCCTTCCTCGCGCGCGCGCTGGAATGCCTCGATCCTGTGGCGCAGTGCAGTGATTTCGCTCTGCGGCTGATCGCCGACGCCGTCGTTCGCCTTCGCTCCGGCCACACCATCCGCAACGGCGTCGGCGGCGGTCGCGACATCGCCCGCGCTCATGGTGCCGTCCTGCGGTTCGGGTTCGACGGGTTCGTCGTCATCGACCTCGGTATACTCGCCGTCGACGATGTCCTCATCGTCATGCTCGCGATTATCACCCGCCAAGGTTGGTTCGGGTCGAGATTCCGGCTCCACGCTCGGCTGTTCCACCAGAGGCTCTCGCTGGGGTGGGAGCGGGAGGGCGCGGTCATGAACGCCGAGCCGCTCGAGCAGTGCGTCGACCTTCTCGGGCAGATCGCGGCGCAGGCGCAGGAAGCCACGGGCTCGCACCGGCAGCTCCGGGATCAGGGCGAGCCATTGTGTTTCGGTCAGTCTGGAGGTGGAGAGCGTGGCCGATGCAATGTCGGGTTCTGCCTCGGCGAAGTGCGCCACGAGCGCAGGATCGTTGAGGCGCCGCCCCTGTTCGCGAATGATTTCTGCCCGTTCGCGAACGGAGATGACGTCGGCTAGCGAATCGAGCCGCAACCGCGCGGCGGCAAGCAGGCTGGGATCGCGGCCAGGCTGCGGGCGTCCCAGCAGGTCGAGAAGCTGGCGGTATTGGGTGCGAGCCCCCGCGCTGGCTCCCGCCTTTTGGCGCAGGACGGTGGCAAGGCGATCGTCGAACTGCATGGCGGGGTGGGGGCGGGGCTCCGGCGAAAGACAAGGGTGATCCGCCGTGCCATCCCGACGCGACGTGTATGGTGCATAAACCTTTACCACGGCACGGGAATGACAGTCAGTCCCCACGTTGCAAAGCGGGACATTCGCTGCCATGAACAATAATGTTAGCGATCCGAATTATTAACAAAGGCGATCCTTTCAGGAATCGCCCGGGTTGCAGCAGGGATGATTGATTGTTGCGAGGGGGCGGATGGCCAATCTGGACGAGATAGACCGGCAGCTGTTGCAGGAACTGCAAGCTGAAGGTCGTGTTACCAATGTGGAACTGGCGCGTCGCGTCGGGTTGACGGCGCCGCCGTGCCTGCGGCGCGTGCGCGCGCTAGAGGACGAAGGCGTGATCCGCGGCTATCACGCCGATCTGGAACCCTCCAAGCTCGGATTCGCGATCGTGGTCTTCGCGATGGTCAGCCTGAAGAGCCAGGCCGAAACTGCCCTTCGCGAATTCGAAGACGCGATGCAGGATCTGCCCGAAGTGCGCGAAGTCCACATGCTGAACGGCGAAATCGACTTCATTCTCAAGATCGTAAGCCGCGATCTTCAGAGCTTCCAGGAATTCCTCACCAGCAAGCTGACGCCTGCACCCAATGTGGCGAGCGTGAAGACATCGCTGACCATCCGGACGAGCAAGTATACGCCGGGCGTGCCGCTGCGGTGAGCAGATTGCGGCCGACGGTACGCAACTTTGCGTCCCTGAAGCTTATCGCAGCATACGGGGCTGGCATGGCGGCGATCGTCTGGCTGCTCGACTGGCTGGACTATCGGCGCGCGATTCACGATCGCTCGGGTGAACTTTACGTTCTTGCCGTCGCGGTGATTTTCGCGCTGCTTGGCGGCTGGCTCGCGCTTCGTCTGATCCCGCGACCTGCGGCAGGGGCATTCGTCGCCAATGAGGCCGCCCTTCGCCAGCTGCGGATCAGTGCGCGTGAGCGCGAGGTACTGGCCCTGCTGGCGAAGGGTGCGACGAACAAGGGTATCGCCCGCAAGCTCGAAATCTCTCCCAACACCGTAAAGACGCACGTCGCATCGCTTTACGCCAAGCTGGAGGCGTCCAACAGAACGCAAGCCGTGGCGCAGGCCCGTGCGCTCTCCATTCTGCCGTAAAGCCGGGTGACTGGCCCGGTATCACCCGTTTGGGCGATAGGCGGGCGTGGCTCGCCGCGCGTAATAAGCATCGCATCGAATCAGGCAGGGAGAATTTCGATGTTCAGGATAATCGCGGTGTACGGGCTGATCGCGGGAGCGATCGTGGCGGCTGCCATGGTCGCATCGATGGCGATCGGTGCGCACAGCATGGTGGTTGGATACCTGTCCATGCTGGTTGCGCTCACCATGGTGTTCGTCGGGATCAAGAAATATCGCGACGATCAGCTTGGCGGGGTGATCGGCTTCTGGCCCGCTGCGGGTGTCGGCCTGGGTATCTCGGCGGTCGCTTCGCTATGTTACGCGGTGGGTTGGGAGGTTTACCTCTATTCGACCGACTACAGCTTCATGGCAGATTACGCGAACAGCATCATTGCGTCGGCGAAAGAAAATGGCGCGTCGAGCGCGGAGATCGCGAAGATGCAGGCCGATATGGACGGGTTTGCCAAGAGTTACGAGAACCCCGTCTACCGATTCCTGATCACGCTGAGCGAAATCGCGCCGGTCGCCATTCTCGTGACGCTGCTCTCCGCGGCGCTGCTACGCAACCGCCGCTTTCTCCCCGCTCGCACGGTCGGGTGAACCTGCGGCCAGCGCGGCCTTCGCCTGATTGAGAGGTATATCTTTTTGCGAAGCGAAAGCGGCTGCCCCGCGCGCCTCTTGCGCTGTCGTCTTATCGAGGAGGACAGCGGAGCGGATTGCGCGGGGCGAGGCGCAACTAAGACGTACCGTTAGCTCTCACGCTCGGCAAGCCATTGTTCCAGCCACTTGATCGAATAGTCGCCGTTCAGGATGTCGGCCTCTCCCAGCAGGGCCTGGTGCAGTGGGATATTGGTCTTGGGTCCCTCGACCACCATCTCGCCCAGCGCGCGCCTGAGGCGCATGATGCAGCGTTCGCGCGTGCGACCGTATACGATCAGCTTGGCGATCATGCTGTCGTAGTAGGGTGGAATTGAATAGCCCGCATAGAGCCCGCTATCGACGCGCACATGCATGCCGCCTGCCGCGTGGTAGGCCGAAACCTTGCCGGGCGAGGGGGCGAAGGTGAACGGGTCTTCGGCGTTGATCCGGCATTCGATGGCGTGGCCTTCGAAGCGGATTTCGTCCTGCGTTACCGACAGCGGCTTGCCTTCGGCCACGCGGATTTGTTCGCGCACCAGATCGACCCCGGTGATCGCTTCGGTCACCGGATGTTCGACCTGCAGGCGGGTGTTCATCTCGATGAAGAAGAACTCGCCGTTTTCCCACAGGAACTCGATCGTGCCCGCGCCGCGATAGCCCATCGCGGCCATCGCATCGGCGCAGACCTTGCCCATCCGGTCGCGCTCTTCGGAAGACAGCACCGGCGAAGGCGCTTCTTCCAGAACCTTCTGGTGACGACGCTGGAGCGAACAGTCGCGCTCGCCCAGATGGATCGCGTTGCCATTGCCGTCGCCGAACACCTGGAATTCGATGTGGCGCGGATTGCCAAGATACTTCTCGAGATAGACGGTGTCGTCGCCGAAGGCCGATTTCGCTTCGGACTTCGCCTGACTCATCAGGCTTTCGAGCTGGTCTTCCTCGGGCACGACCTTCATGCCGCGTCCGCCGCCGCCGCTCGCCGCCTTGACCAGCACCGGATAGCCGATTTCTGCAGCGATCCGCTTGGCTTCCTCGACCGTGGCGACTGCACCCGGGCTGCCCGGGACAAGCGGCAGGCCAAGCTCGCCCGCCGTGGTTTTCGCCGTCACCTTGTCGCCCATGGTGCGGATATGTTCGGGCTTGGGGCCGATCCACTTGATGTCGTGTGCTTCCACGATCTCGGCGAACTTGGCGTTCTCTGACAGGAAGCCGTAGCCCGGATGGATCGCATCGGCATGCGCGATTTCCGCCGCCGAGATGATGTTGGCGATGTTGAGGTAGCTTTCGCCCGCGGGCGGCGGGCCGATGCAGACCGCGTGGTCCGCCAGCCGCACGTGCATCGCGTCAGCATCGGCGGTCGAGTGTACGGCGACCGTCTCGATCCCCATTTCGTGCGCTGCACGGTGGATGCGCAGGGCGATTTCGCCGCGATTGGCGATCAGGATGCGGGTAATGGCCATGCTTTGCGTCCTCAGTCGATGACGACCAGCGGCTGGTCGAATTCGACCGGCTGGGCGTTGTCGACCAGGATGGCTTTCACCGTACCGCTGCGCGGCGCGGTGATCGGGTTCATCACCTTCATCGCCTCGACGATCAGAAGGGTCTGGCCTTCCTTGACCGACGCGCCGACGCTGATGAAGTCCGCAGCGCCGGGTTCGGGCGCGAGGTAGACCGTGCCCACCATGGGCGATGGGACGGCGTTGGAAAGGTCGGGTCCGCTGTCGGCGGCGGGTTGCGGCGCGGCCTGCTGGGCAGGCGCAGCGGCGGGTGCGGCCATCTGCGGTGCGGGCGCAGCGTAGGTTGCGGCCTGCAGCTCGCGCGCGACGCGCAGCTTGCGATCGCCATCCTCGACCTCGATCTCGGAAAGACCGGTTTCGGAAAGGAGTTCTGCCAGCTCGCGGACGAGCTCGATGTCGACGTTCATTTTCGATTTGCGACCGGAATTGCGGCTATGCTCTGCCATGTACAACCTTGATCGATGAATGGGGGAAGAGGGGCGTATGCGCCCGCCTTCGCATTCATGCAAGGTTTAGAGAGCGGCGGCAGCGTCGATTGCGTCGAGATACGAGGTGAGGCCCTTGCCCTTGAAGCAGGCAGCCGCCGCCTGCCCGATATAGGAAAGATGGCGGAAATCCTCGCGAGTCTGCGGGTCCGACAGGTGCACTTCGATTACTGGAGGCGTGATCGCCTTCGCCGCATCGAGCAGCGCGACCGAGGTGTGGGTATAGGCTGCGGCGTTGATAATCACCGCCTTTGCGCCCGCCGCGTGCGCCTCGTGCAGCCAGTCGACCAGCGTGCCTTCGTGGTTGGTCTGGCGAAAATCGACGGCGAGCCCGTGCCCGCGCGCCTTCTCTACACACGCCGCCTCGATTTCGGCGAGTGTAGTGGTGCCGTAAATCTCCGGCTCCCGCGTGCCGAGCAGGTTGAGGTTGGGGCCGTTGAAGATGAACAGGGCGGGGGTCATGGTCCGCTTTTAGCGAGCCGATGCGCCTTGCGGAATAGCAGTGGGCCGGGTTTCTTCTTGCGCAAAGCGGGAAGGGTGACATCGTGCGGCGCATGAACGCTCAGAACACCGCAGATTCTTACATCCTCACCCTGTCGTGCCACGATACCGTCGGGATCGTTGCGGCGATCAGCGGCCATCTGGCGAAGATCGGCGGGTTCATCGTCAACAGCCAGCAATATGCCGATCTGGAATCGGGCCGCTTCTTCCTGCGGATCGAGTTTCAGCCCCACGGGGACCAATTCCCCGGCTCGCCCGACGAATTGACGAAAGGGTTCGAGCCAATCGCGCGGGCTTACGAGATGCGGTGGGAATTGCGACCCTCGTCGCACCGGCCGAGGCTCCTGATCGCGGTATCGAAAGGCAGCCACTGCCTCAACGACCTGCTCTATCGCTGGCGGACCGGAAACCTCCCGGTCGACATCGTCGGCGTGGTGTCGAACCACCCGGACTTGCGCGACCTGACCGAATGGCATGGCGTGCCCTACCACCATCTGCCGGTCACGCCCGACACGAAGGCAGACCAAGAAGCCGCACTGCTTTCGCTGGTCGAGGATAGCGGCGCCGATTATCTGATCCTTGCGCGTTACATGCAGGTGCTCTCGCCCGAGCTGGTCGAGCGCCTCGCTGGCCGGTGCATCAATATCCACCACAGCTTCCTGCCCAGCTTCAAGGGCGCACGGCCCTATGCCCGTGCACACGAGCGTGGGGTGAAGCTGATCGGCGCGACAGCGCATTTCGTGACCAGCGACCTCGATGAAGGGCCGATCATCGAACAGGATGTCGAGCGGGTGGATCACCGCGCGACCGAGCAGGATCTGGTCGTGATGGGCCGCGACATCGAGGCGCGCGTGCTTGCCCGTGCGGTCCGCTGGACGGCCGAGCAGAAGGTGTTCCTCAACGGCTCGCGGACCGTGGTATTTCAATAGGCCGGGCGGGGCGGCCCTACCGCTCCACCCCCTTGATCTTCCCCCACTGGCGCGCGGCGGTGTAGCCGAGGTAGCCGGTACCGAAGAGCGCGTAGAGTTCCTCGGGCAGGCCGCGCAGGTAGGCGGTCATGCCGTTGCCGATGTTCACCGCCATGCGCGGATCGAAGGCGGAGAGTACGCCCATCGGCATCGCGAACAGGATCATTGCGTACATCACGTAAAGGAAGCTCGGCCGCGCGCGGCTGGTCCAGGGATCGGGCGATTGCGCCTCAGCGATGATGGCCGCCATCTGCGCTTCGACCAGTTTCAGTTCCTGCGATCCTTCGAGCGCGAGCAGTTCGAGCTTGGCTTTTGCGCGCGCTACCTTGTCGGGGATGATCTTGTCGATGATCGAGGCGATGGGACCGATCAGGCTGTCGATGATGGGCATGGGCACGACTCCGGTGTGTTGGAGCGCGATCATGTAACCAGATCGGTTCGTGTAGGAAAATGGTTTGCGGCCTTACAACCCCCCGCTAGGCCGTCCACCAAAGCACACAGACATTGGAGAGACGCAAAATGGCCGGGATATGGTTCGACGATATGGAAGTGGGGCAGGTGATCGACCACCCGATCCGTCGCACGGTGACCGAGACGGACAATGTCATGTTCACCTGCATGACTCACAATCCAGCGCAACTGCACCTTGACGAAGAGTATATGAAGGGCACCGAATTCGGCACCCGGATCGTCAATTCGTGCTTCACGCTGTCGGTGATGGTTGGGATCTCGGTCAACGACACCACGCTGGGAACCGCGATCGCCAACCTGGGATGGGACGAGGTCCGCTTCCCCAAGCCGCTGTTCCACGGCGATACCATCAGGATCGAAACCGAGATCGTGGGTTTGCGCGAAAGCAAGAGCCGCCCCGAGGCGGGGATCGTTACCTTCGAACACCGCGCCTTCAATCAGCACGGCGATCTGGTGGCCAGCTGCAAGCGCAGCGGCCTTCAGCGAAAGAGGCCGGCCGAGGCCTGATTGCGCGTTTATGACAGCCTCGTGCTGTCTTGGAACGAAGGGAAATCGCGGAAATCGGTGATCGTGGGCGTGCTGAATATGACTCAATGAAGACAATATTACAGTTATGTTGCAGTCTGACGCAATTGGGTGCATGTATCTCCTCCTGAAAACAGGAGAGAGAGATGCTGACTCAAGGAATGATGGCGGTCGCGTTGCTGCTTCAGGGCGCTCAGGCCACTCCCATGACCCCCGAGCCGATCGCGATGGTCGAAACCCAGGACGATCCGGCGGCCCTGATCAACCTTGGCGTACGACTGGCCAACGCGGGCGAGTACGAGGCGGCGCGCGCGGCCTTCGAGAAGGTCCGTACGATGCGGTCCGACTACACTCTCGAAACGGTCGATGGACGCTGGGTCGACCCGGCCGAACTGGCCCGCACGGGTCTCAGAATGCTGGATAATGGCGAGTTCGGCGTTGCGAGAACGGATCTCGCCAACCGTTGATCGAGTAACTTTTTGCGCGTGCGGTGAGGGAGCCTTGCCGCCGCGTATGCTCGCGCTCGAGCCGCAGCCGACGCGGTCCGTCAGGTTGACCGGATGCGTGGTTCGGCGACAAGCCGTTGCAAAATAGAGACAACATGCGGGAACCATTCGTTCGCATGTCACTGCGCTGTCATGTATGATGCGCAAGGCGACAGGACGGAGGGCTCGATGATTCTCGGGACATCGGGTCGGCTCGCGGTTTTCGCAGTGCTGACCCTGCTTACGGCCCCGGCGCGGGCCGATGTGATGGAAATTGGCGAGAATGGCGCGCGATGGATTGCGGGCCAGAACGCCGGTATGCCCGTGTCCGGCTTCGACCTGACCCCTGCGCAGGCTGCGGCCATTGACGACATCGAGAGCGAACTCGTGTCGCTCGACGAATACGATGCGATCGCGGACCTGCCCGATCATGCAACCACCGATCCGCGTGTCACTGCCGATGGAGTACCCGTCGACTATCGCGCCAAAGTGGCCGAACTTTCCGCGCGTTTCGATCTCAGCCCCAGTCTGATCGAGGCACTGGTCTGGCAGGAGAGTCGCTGGCGCTCGAATGCAGTATCGCCGGTGGGCGCACGTGGCCTCGCCCAGCTGATGCCGGGTACCGCTCGCGATCTTGGCGTGAACGCCGACGATCCCTTCGCCAATCTGGAGGGCGGGGCGCGCTATCTGCGCGAACAGCTCGACCGTTTCGACGGCGACCTCGAAAAGGCGCTCGCCGCGTATAATGCCGGGCCGGGCCGCGTCATTCGCGCCAACGGCGTCCCGCGCATTCGCGAGACGCAAGCTTACGTGGCGGCCATCATGGGCCGTCTCGCCAATCATTCGCGTAACGATTAGAGGGTATTACATGAAATCGACCACTCGCCTTGCCGCGTTGATCGCGCTTCTCTCGCCCAGCGCGGCGATGGCGCAGATGCAGCAGCAGGACCCGGCGGGCTCGGGCCCGATCGTCAATGCGCTGGCATGGTTGCAAGGCACGCTGCTGGGCAATGTCGCGACGATGGTCGCGGTGATGGCCGTCGCGGCGGTTGGCTTCATGATGTTGACCGGCCGGATGAACTGGCGCTTCGGCGCGACCGTGATCATCGGCGTGTTCATCCTGTTCGGCGCGGCCTCGATCGTGTCGGGCATCCAGGCCGCAGCAGGCTAGGGCAGGGGAGGAGCGCGTCTCATGGATCAGCTTGTCCGCCATCCGGTCCACCGCGCGCTGACCCGTCCGCAGATGTTCGCGGGCGTCACGCTCAACTATTTCATCATCAACATCGGGGTGACGACCGAGGTGTTCCTGATCACCGGCAGTTGGCTGGCACTGCCGGTCGCCGTCGTGATGCACGGCATCGGATATTTCGCCTGTCTGCGCGAACCGCGCATTTTCGACCTGTGGATCACCAAGGTCAGCAAATGCCCGCGCATCAAGAACTACAAGCGGTGGGGCTGCAACAGCTACGCGGCTTGAGAGCAAGCCGACCTAGGAGGGTCGACGCATGAGCAAATGGAAAGGAGCCGCCGCCTGGAGCGCGAAGGAAGCCCGCGTTGGCGACCGGCTGCCCTATGCGCGTCTCGTAGACGAGAACACGCTGCTGCTGCGCGACGGCTCGCTTCTCACCGCGTTGCAGGTGCCCGGCCTGCTGTTCGAGACCGAGGATACTGAAGCTCTCAACGCCCATGCCGCGACGCGCGAGGTGATGCTGCGCTCGACGCTCGACAGCCGCTTCGTGATGTACCACCACGTCATCCGGCGGCGGGTCGAGGTGGAGCTGGACGCTGAATTTTCCGACCCGCTCGCGCGCCATATCGACGCGCGGTGGAAGGAACGGCTGGGTTCGGGATCGCTGTTCATCAACGACCAGTTCGTCACGCTGATCCGTCGTCCCGCGCGCGGCAAGGCGGGCTGGGTGGAAAAGGCGAGCAAGGCGCTCAACGCGCGCAAGAAGGACGCGGTCGAGGTCGACCCGAAGGATTTGCGCAGCCTGCGTGCTGCGGCGACCGGCCTTGTTGCCTCGCTACAACCTTACGGCGCGGCGCTGCTGGGCAACTATATCGGGCCGAAGGGCTTCGAAAACTCCGAAATCCTCGAATTGCTGTCGGCCCTCTACAATGGCGAGATGCGGCCCGTCCGCCGCCCCGCCGAGGATCGCGACATCGGCCATTTCCTGCCCTACCGGCGCGCCAGCTTCGGGCTCGACGCAATGGAATTGCGTGGCAGTGGCGAGCCCGATTTCGCCTCGATCCTTAGCCTCAAGGACTATCCCGACGCGACGAGCCCGGGCCTGCTCGATAGCTTGCTCAGGCTGCCCTACGAAATGGTCGTTTCGGAAAGCTATGCGCCATCGGAACGCACCACCGCACGCGAGCGGATGGATCTCGCGATCCGGCGGCTACGCTCGGTCGACGAGGAAGCGCAGGCCGAACGCGCCGACATGCTCGCGGCGCGCGATGCGCTGGGCAACGGGGCGGTCGGCTTCGGAGATCACCACCTGACGGTACTTGTGCGCGAACGCACGCTTCCGCGGCTCGACGACGCGACCGCCGCCTGCTCCGCCGCGCTGGCGGATACCGGCGCCATCGTGGTGCGCGAGGATACCAATCTGGAGCCGGCGTTCTGGGCGCAGTTTCCCGGCAACGAGCACTATATCGTGCGCCGCGCGATGATCAGCTCGGCCAATATGGCAAGCTTCGGTTCGCTGCACGGTTTCGCGCTGGGCCAGGCCGATGGGAACCACTGGGGCGAAGCGGTGACGCTGCTGGAAACCACCAGCGCGACGCCGTTCTTCTTCAACTTCCACAATGGCGATCTGGGCAATTTCTCGGTCATCGGGCCGTCGGGGTCGGGCAAGACCGTGGTGATGAACTTCCTCGCCGCGCAGGCGCAGAAGTTCAATCCGCGCACGGTGCTGTTCGACAAGGATCGCGGCGCGGAGCTGTTCGTGCGCGGGATCGGCGGGCGCTACGACCGGATCTATGCGGGCGAACCATCGGGGTTCAATCCGCTCGCACTGCCCGATACGCCCGCCAACCGCGCCTTCCTGCGCGACTGGCTGGGCGTGATGCTGAAGGCCGAGGGGCCCGAGGAACTGCAGACCGTCAGCCACGCAGTCGACGCGGCGTACGAGAACGATGCGAGCCTGCGCCGCCTGCGCAATTTCCGCGAACTGCTGAGCGGCACGCGGCGCCCCGAACCGGGCGACCTCGCGGATCGCCTCTCCGCATGGATCCATGGCGGCGAATATGCCTGGCTGTTCGACAACGAGACCGACGAGCTCGATCTGAACCGCAAGACACTCGGCTTCGACATGACCGCGCTGCTTGAGAACCCACGCCTGCGCACGCCGACCATGATGTACCTGTTCCACCGGATCGAGGAGCGGCTCGACGGCGAGCCGACCATGATCCTGATCGACGAGGGCTGGAAGGCGCTCGACGACGAGGTCTTCGCCGCACGCATTCGCGACTGGCTCAAGACTTTGCGGAAACGCAACGCGCTGGTCGGGTTCGCCACGCAAAGCGCGCGCGATGCGCTGGAAAGCCGCATTTCCACTGCGCTGGTCGAGCAGACCGCGACGATGGTGTTCATGCCCAACAGCCGCGCACGGCCCGAGGATTATTGCGATGGCTTCGGCCTGACGAGCCATGAACTCGCGCTGATCCGCACGCTGCCCGCGCACAGCCGCTGCTTCCTGGTCCGCCAGCCCGATGCGAGCGTGGTGGTACGGCTCGACCTGTCGAATGCGCCTGAAGTCCTCACGATCCTGTCGGGTCGGGAAAGCAGCGTGCGCCGGCTCGATCTGCTGCGCGAAGCGGTGGGTGACAATCCGGCAGACTGGTTCCCCGCGCTCACCGGCCATGCGTGGCCAGGCGAGAAGAGCGACGGCCCTTCGGATGATGAAGGCGCGCTGCTGCCGTTCAAGCAGGCTGCCGAATGAACGCCTCCGGAACCTGCCAACTGGCGATGTCCGAAGCCGCAGGCGGTGTCGCCGCCGCTCTGCAGGCGGTCAATTGCGTAGCCGCCGAAGTCACCGGGGCAACCTTCGGGCGGTTGTTCGCCCCGGGTGGCGCGCTTGTCACGGCGCTGACCATCATGCTGACGCTGTACGTCGCGTTCTTCGCGATCCAGCTCGTCACCGGGCGGAGCACGCTCGGCGTCAGCACGCTGACCCCGAAGATGTTGCGCATCGGACTGGTGCTGACCTTCGTCACCAGCTGGATCGCCTATCAGGCGGTGTTCTGGAACATCTTCGTCCTCGGCCCCGACTGGCTCGCGGGAATTCTCACCGGA
Source organism: Citromicrobium bathyomarinum (assembly GCF_038594485.1). Lineage (GTDB taxonomy): Bacteria > Pseudomonadota > Alphaproteobacteria > Sphingomonadales > Sphingomonadaceae > Alteriqipengyuania > Alteriqipengyuania bathyomarina_A. Next base: position 520,767 of record NZ_JBCFZG010000001.1, read on the forward strand.
GACGACGGCTCGGCGACGCAGACCTTTGCGACGAAGGTGGATACGGTCTTCACTGCAGTTCAGCAGGCATCGCAGGGGAAGGAGGATATCGAGACCTTCTCCCCCGCAGGGATGATGTGGATGGGTGCGCTGCTGTTCATGCTCGGCACGGTGGGCGTGTTGGTGACCGCGCGCATTGCGCTTGCGCTGCTGGTGGCGCTCGGCCCGATCTTCCTGGTGCTGGCGCTGTTCGACGGGACACGCGGGCTCTTCGTGGGCTGGCTGAAGGGGCTCACCATGATGGCGATGACCCCGCTGTTTGCGGTGCTGGGCGGGTCGATCATGCTTGAGATGTCGATCCCCGTCCTGTCGGCCCTGAATGCGATGCCGGGTGATATTCCCGCTCGTGCCGCAATGGCATTCTTCATGATCGGCGCGGTGCATGTCGCGCTGATGGTGATGGTGCTGAAGGTGATGGGCACCGTCGTGGGCGGATGGCAGGTCTTCGGCCTCGCCAGAAGCGATAGCGACAGCGGGCGGAGCGGGCGTTCCACGAGCGCAGCCGCTCCTGCACCTCCCGTGCAAAGCGTGTACAATTCGGCCAACGGATCGCAGCCCGCGCAATCGAGTGCCGCACGCCGGACCGCTGTGGTCGCCGCCACCCCGCCGATGGCCGCCAACGATTCCGGCGGTGCATCCGCCGGAGCGGGCGGCGCCCGCGTGACGAAGGTCTACGCGACCTCTTCAGGCAATGGTCAGGGCGGCGAAACTAGCAAGGCCGCATCGCGCACCACGGGGCTTGGTTCCCGCTTCAAGGCTGCGCCTGCACGCCAGACGGAGAAAGTGAAATGATCCGCGCGATTATGCCCGCGCTCGCCTGTATCGCACTGCTCGGCGCGAGCCCTTCGCTCGCCAATGATCCGCGACTTGTCGAACGGATGTACGATCCCGACGAGGTGATCCTCGTCCAGGGCAAGACCGATGTTCAGGCGATGATCCAGTTCGGCGACGATGAAGCGATAGAGAATGTCGCGATCGGCGATTCCGCTGCGTGGCAGGTGAGCCCGAACCAGCGCGCGAACCTCTTGTTCGTCAAACCGCTCGAACCGAGCGCGAAGACCAACATGACCGTGGTCACCAATCGCCACACCTATCTCTTCGATCTGGTCGCAAGTCCGCGTGCCAAGCCGCTGTATGTGCTGCGCTTTACCTATCCCGAGCCTCCGCCAGAGGAAAAGGACGAACAGCTCGCCGAGGATGCGCCCGCGGTGCCCAATTCGCTGGAACTGGCGGCTGCGCAGGATCCGCTTGCGGTGGTCGACCCGGCAATGCTCAATTTCAAATGGGTGGCGCAGGGCGAGCGTTCGCTCCAGCCCGACGAGGTGTTCGACGATGGCCGTTCTACCTACCTGCGTTGGGAGCAGGATCGCCCCGTTCCGGCGATCCTGATCGAGAATTACGAAGGCGACGAAGGGCCGGTCAATTCGACCGTGCGCGGCGATACGGTTATCGTCGATGGCGTCCCCAGGCAGATTATCCTGCGCTCGGGTCGCGAAAAAGCCATACTGGTAAACAATGGTCCTGCCCGCGCGACCGCGGCCAGCGGGCCGGTCAACGGCGGCCGCTAGGCACGCCGACACAAGGGAAGCGAAGATATGCGCCTCGCGATGAAAATGCCGCCCAAGAAGGGCCCTGTAGACAGCGACTCCGCACGCGACGATGATCCGCGCGAGAGCGAGAGCGCGGAGATCATCGATCTCGCCAGCCGAAGTGCCTTTCCAGCAGTCGCGCGGAAGAAGGGCGGCGGCGATACGATGGGCATGGTCGCAGGGATCGCGATCGTCGCCGCATTGGGCCTCGTGACCCTATGGAGCATGAGCAGCGCACGTCTCGATTCCGATAAGGCTGGGGACGCCGGGCAGGCGCAGCCGACACCCGCGACCGATACCGCTCAGGTGAATGTCGATCCGGCCACGGTCGCTTCTCCCGTAGCCGCTCCGCAACAAACGGTCGTGCGCGTCGATCCGTCCCCGCAGCCGGTCTACGCCAATCCGCCTGGGGTCGCGGTGGGCGTGGCCAGCAATCCGTACAACAGCCCGTCGCTGGTGTTCGATTCGACCGGCAAGGCGGTGGCATCCGTGCCGACGGCAGCCTTGCCGGAAGGTGCCGCGACGACGCCGGGCGGCAACGTCTCCGTCGGCGGTTCGGCTGCCGATTTCGCGAGCCGTGTCGGCGGGGTGGGCGGGACGACCGCGCAGGCCAAGCCGCTCAGCAATCCGGCAACAACGGTGACGGAGGGCACCCTTATCCCTGCGGTTCTCGAAACTGCGATCGACACCGATGTGCCCGGCTTCGTGCGTGCCGTGGTGAGCCAGGATGTGAAGAGCTTCGATGGCAAGAACGTGCTGGTCCCGCGCTCCAGCCGTCTTATCGGCCAGTACCAGTCGGGCCTTCAGGCGGGCCAGAAGCGCGCGTACGTGATCTGGACGCGCGTGATCCGGCCCGATGGCGTCAGCGTGAACCTGCAATCGCCAGGCGTTGGGTTCGACGGGAAGACGGGTTTGCCCGGCGATGTCGACAGCCGCTTCTTCCAGCGGTTCGGCTCCGCCATGCTGCTCTCCGTAATCGGCGGCCTCTCGGCCATCGGCAGCGGCGGCGCGTCGCTGATCATCGGGGGCGGCGGCCAGGCTGCGGCGGCCACGGCGGCAGAACAGGATGGCAAGCTGGGCCCTGTGGTGCGGGTCCGCGCCGGCGAGCCGATCCGGGTCTTCACCGCGCGCGATCTCGACTTTTCCGGGGTCTGAGCCCTTGGCCGAGGCCGATCCGCAGCGCGTGGGCGCCGACGTCCAGCCGCTGAAGACCGCGGAGCCGCGCTCCGCGCAGGCGCGCGAACGCAGCGTCTATCTCGAAGCATACCTCGCGCCGTTCCGGGAATGGCTGGACCGCGACACGGTCACCGAGATCATCGTCAATCGGCCCGGCGAGGTGTGGATCGAAGACGCAGCGCAGCCCGGCGGGATGCAGCGGATCGAAACCCCCACAATTACCGACGTGCTCGTCCAGCGCCTGGCCGAACAGGTCGCGCGGGTCAGCCATCAGGGCATCAACCGCGAACATCCGCTGCTCGGCGCGACGCTGCCCGATGGCGCGCGCGTGCAATTCTGCGGCCCGCCCGCGAGCCGCAAGCACTGGGTGATGGCGATACGCCGCCACCGCCGGCTCGACCTGCCGCTCGACGCCTACGACACCGGCCCACTGCAAAAGCGCGCGCATCCGCCGATGCCCGACCCGCAGGCTGAACCGATCGCGTTCCTGCGCGAGGCGATCCTCCAGCGGCAGACCATCCTGATCTCCGGCGGTACCAGCACCGGCAAGACCACCTTCCTCAACGCGATGCTGGGCGAAATCCCGAAGGATCAGCGCGTGGTGCTGGTCGAGGATACGCCCGAACTCAAACTTCCAGGCGAGAACGGCGTGGGGCTGGTCGCCGTGAAGGGCGAGCTGGGCGAGGCGAAAGTCACGGCGAACGAGCTGTTGCAGGCCGCGCTCCGCCTTCGTCCCGACCGGATCGTGCTCGGCGAGTTGCGCGGCGCCGAGAGCGTCAGCTTCCTGCGTGCGATCAACACCGGGCATCCGGGCAGTTTTTCGACGGTCCATGCCAACTCTCTGGCTGGCGCTCTCGAACAATTATCGCTGATGGTCATGCAGACCGGGATCGGCCTGACCCGGCCCGATATCATCGCCTATGCCGCCAGCGTGATCGACGTGATCGTCCAGCTTGGGCGCGGGGCCGATGGAAAGCGCGGGATTGCCGAGATCGCGCGCAGTCAGGATCTGTTGAAATCGGGCGACTGGTAGGATCGCCGGGGCCAAAAGCGGGGTGGTCTGCCTCGCGCACAATGGCTAGAGGCTGCCACCGATCGCGCGCTCGCTTGCGGGTGCCGGAACACCTTTGCGATGCCAGTTGGGGCGAAAGCTGACACGATGGAATTCCCGTTGAGCGCCAATGCGAGCCGCGAACACAGTGCGCGATTCTTCAATCGTGAATTGAGCTGGCTGGCCTTCAACGATCGCGTTCTCGCCGAGGCATGCAACACCGATTATCCGCTGCTCGAACGGCTGCGTTTCCTGTCGATCTCGGGCAGCAATCTCGACGAATTCATGATGATCCGGGTCGCCGGCCTCGTCGGTCAGGTCCAGCGCGGGATTGAAAAGCCCTCCATCGACGGGCTCACCCCGACCCAGCAGCTTGCCGAAGTGCGCGAGCGCCTGGGTGCGCTGAGTGGCCGGCAGCAGGAGATTTTCAGCGACCTGCGCGAGATGCTGGCCGATTCAGGCATCCACATGGCCGACGACCGCCGGATTGGGCAGGAGGCGCACGAGTGGCTGCGCCAGCATTTCCTCGACGAGATCATGCCGGTGATTACCCCGCAGGCGCTCGACCCGGGTCACCCGTTTCCCTTCATCTCAAACGAAGGGTTGGGCGTGCTGTTCACCGTCCGCCGGCAGGAGATCAAGGCGAACGAAACCGAAGAACTGGTGGAAATGGTGCTGATCCCTTCGGCGCTCCCCCGGTTCCTGCGCGTGCCGGGCGACGAGGCGATCTACATCGGGATCGAGAACCTGATCACCCGATTTGCCGAGCACTTGTTCCCCGGGTTCGAAATGCGCGGCAGCGGCGTCTTCCGGGTGTTGCGCGACAGCGATATCGAAATCGAGGAAGAGGCGGAGGATCTGGTGCGCACCTTCCGCAGCGCGATTCAGCGGCGGCGGCGTGGGCAGGTGATCCAGCTGGAGCTGGAAGAGCAGTTCGACCCCACGGCAGAGGCGCTGCTGCGCGAAAGGCTGGCGACGCCCGGAGCATCCGTCGTGAAGATCGACGGTATGCTGGGCATGTCGGGTCTGTCCGACATCGTGAAGGAAGATCGGCCCGACCTCAAATTCGATGCCTATTCGCCGCGCTATCCCGAGCGGGTTCGCGAACACGATGGCGATTGTTTCGCAGCGATCCGGGAAAAGGACATCGTCGTCCACCACCCGTACGAAAGCTTCGACGTGGTGGTGGATTTCATCCGTCAGGCTGCTGCCGATCCCAACGTGGTCGCGATCAAGCAGGCGCTATATCGGGCCGGCACCCAATCCGAAGTGATCGAGGCGCTGGTCGAAGCGGCGGAGAACGGCAAGTCGGTGACCGCCGTGGTCGAGCTGAAGGCGCGCTTCGACGAGGAACAGAACCTTTACTGGGCGAACAAGCTGGAACGTGCCGGGGTGCAGGTTATCTACGGCTTCGTCGACTGGAAGACCCATGCCAAGGTCGCCATGGTCGTCCGGCGCGAGGAAGACGGATTTCGCACCTACTGTCATTTCGGCACTGGCAATTACCACCCGATCACAGCCAAGATTTACACCGATTTGAGCTACTTCACCGCCGATCCGCGGTTCGGGCGCGATGCGGCCAAGCTGTTCAATTTCGTCACCGGTTACGTCGAACCGCACGGCACCGAGATGCTCGGTATAAGCCCGGTCGACCTTCGGGAAAAACTCTACGAACGGATCGATGCGGAGGCGGAGGCTGCGCGGCAGGGCAAACCGTCGGGCATCTGGGCAAAGCTCAACCAGCTGACGGACGCCGGGATGATCGACCGGCTCTATGCGGCGAGCGAGGCGGGGGTCGAAATCCAGCTGGTCGTTCGCGGCATCTGCAATCTGCGGCCCGGAGTGCAGGGCCTGTCCGAAAATATCCGCGTGAAGTCGATCATTGGGCGCTTCCTGGAACACAGCCGCATCTATGCGTTCGCGAACGGGGCGCCGATCCCCGGCAAGCAGACGAGGGTGTATATCTCCAGCGCGGACATGATGGAACGCAACCTCGATCGGCGCGTCGAACAGCTTGTGCCGGTAGAGAATCAGACGGTCCACGATCAGGTACTGCAGCAGGTGCTGCTGGCAAACCTGCTCGACACCGAACGAAGCTGGATTCTCCAGCCGGATGGTACGTACGAACGGTCGGAACCCGGTAGCAAACCGTTTAATTGCCACCGCTATTTCATGACCAATCCGTCGCTATCCGGGCGCGGCGGTGCGCTGGAAGCGGGCGATGTGCCCAAGCTGGCATTTGCGCGAGGAGCAGCCTGATGGGACGCAAGAACAAGCACGATCGCGGACGCATCGCAGGCGCCGAGCCGCGCGGCGCGATCATCGATATCGGATCGAACACGGTAAGGCTGGTGATTTACGGCGGCCCGCCACGTGCCCCGGTGACGCTGTTCAACGAGAAAGTGACCGCTCGCCTCGGTCTCGACATCGACAAGAGCGGCCGGCTTGCAGACGAATCGGTCGCACTTGCGATGGCCGCGCTTGAGCGTTTTGCGCTGATATTGACCGATCTTGAAATTACCCGCGCCGATGCGGTCGCCACTGCCGCCGTGCGCGATGCGGAGAACGGCAAACAGTTCCTCAAGCGGGTGAAGTCGCTGGGCCTCGAACCGCGCCTGCTGAGCGGGCAGGACGAGGCGACCATCAGCGGCGAAGGCGTTCTCGGCGCATTTCCCGAAGCGCGGGGAATCGTGGCGGATCTTGGCGGCGGCAGCCTGGAACTGGTTCCCGTCGGCGATGGCGAAGTGGGCGAAGGATGCAGCCTGCCTGCGGGCACGCTGCGATTGCCAGGCATTGGCGGCGGAGATCGCGACAAGCTGCGCGACAAGCTGAAGAAGATGATCGCGAAGGACGCGCCATCGATGCCTGCGTCCGACGGCGATGCGGGCGATCTTTACCTGGTGGGCGGCACGTGGCGGGCGCTGGCGGCTTTCGCTCGCGACGAGCTGGGCTTCCCGCTCACCGATCCCCACGGCTTCACCATGAACCGCGAGCGTGCCACCGATCTGATCAAGACGCTGTCGAAGACCGATGTCGAGCAGATCAAGGCGAGCCCGAATGTGGCGGCTTCCCGTGCGGAGTTCCTTCCCGATGCGGTGCAGCTGCTCCATGTGTTGCTCAAGCAATACGATCCGCAACGGATTGTCATTTCAGCGTGGGGCCTGCGCGAAGGACTGATGATGCGGCAGCTGGACAAGTATCAGCTGGCGCAGGATCCCCTGCTGGCGGGCGTGGTCGAGTTCATCGAGAGCCGCAGCGCATCCCCCATGCAGGCGACCCGGGTTGCCGGTTGGACGGTGGAAACGGTCAGCTCGCTGCGTCCTGGTGCGGAGCGGCTGCGGCTTGCGGCGATCATGCTGGGTCTCGCGGCGATGCAGACGGAGCCGAACCTGCGGGTTTCGCAAGGTGTCGACTGGGCCTTCCAGAAGCGCTGGATTGCGATCTCACCCGAAGGCCGCGCCATGCTGGCAGCGGCGATCTGCGCCAACTCCAACGTGCTCGACCTGCCCGACACGATAACCGCTTTGGCGAGCAAGGACGCGGTCGAGGAAGCGATCACGTGGGGGCTGGGGCTGCGTCTGGCGCGCAGGCTGGGCGCGGGCTCGGCACGGTCGCTCGACGCGACTCGCCTGACGCGCGAAAAGAAGTCGCTCGTCCTCGCGATATCGAAGAGTCATGCTGCGCTTTATTCGCAGTCGGCGGAACGCGATCTGGCGTTGCTGGCGAACCACCTGGGGCTGGAGCCCAAGATGCGGGTGATGGGTGAGAAAAAGCTGCCCGAAAAGGGCGAGGTAGCGCTGCTGATCGACCAGCCCATCAAGGGGTAGCTAACCGGCCGTTCTATCGTGCGCAAAGGGTGAGAAGTCGGTGTCGGTGTCGAAAATCTCGATACCCTCGGCACGCTTGAGCCAATTGACCACGAGATACGTGAAGGGCGTCAACACCGCTTCCCATGCGGTCTTGATGAACCATTGGCCGAGCACGACCTGCCACAGAAGTTCAGGTGGCCATCCGGCGAGGCCATAGAAGGCGAGCGGATAGAAAATCAGGCTGTCGAGCCCCTGCCCGACGATCGTCGAGCCGATCGTGCGGGTCCATAGCGCCTTGCCTTTCGTCCAGACCTTCATCCGCGCGAGCACGTAGGAATTGGCGAATTCGCCGACCCAGAAGGCGATCATCGATGCCGCGACGATCCGCCAGGTGTTACCGAAGACCTTTTCGTAGGCCTCCTGCCCGTCCCACCCGGCGGCGGGGGGAAGCGAGACCACGGCCCACGCCATGAAGGCCATGAACAGGAGCGCGGCAAACCCGGTCCAGATCACTCGGCGCGCCCGGGCGTAGCCATACACCTCTGTCAGCACGTCGCCGATGATATAGCTGACCGGGAAGAACAGGACGCCGGCCCCGAATATGAAAACACCTTCGGGTGCGGGCCACCATCCTTCAGGCCAGAACGGGACGTTGACATAGCTTGGCTTTGAGGCGCCGATCAGGTTGGAAAGCAGCAGGATAGCGACAAAGGCCGCCATTACGCGGTCGTAGTGCTTGAAGCGTACAGGTTCACCCATCTGATCGCTTTCCCCCATGCCTTGCGCATAACCCGGTTTTGACGACGCGCAAAGATGGCTATGGGCGTCTCGCGTGCGCGCCCTTAGCTCAGTTGGATAGAGCACGGGACTTCTAATCCTGAGGCCGCAGGTTCGAATCCTGCAGGGCGCGCCAGCCCATCCGTAGATCCTGCTCCTGTGCAAGTGCGGAACCCGGACAAACGAGCGCTGTTGAGAATGCGAAGCCAGACAGGGATTCTACGCTATGACGACCGCGCAGGACATTTTCGACGAATTGAAGGCGGATCACGACCGTCACCGCAAGCTGCTCGATCAATTGCTCGAAACGCACGGCGACAGCCCTGAGCGCGAGCGTTTGTTCACCGAACTCACCAAGGAACTGAAGGGCCACGCCGCCGCAGAGGAGCAGGCCCTCTATTCGACGATGCTCCGAAAACCCGAAACGACCGACGAGACGCGCCATTCGGTTGCCGAACACCACGAGATCGACGAAGCACTCAACGATCTGGCCGCGACCGACATGTCCGAAGGTGGCTGGCTGCAGAAGTTCAAGAGCTTCGACCACCAGTACCGCCATCATATCGACGAGGAGGAGGAAGATCACTTCCCCGACTTCAAGAAGTACCTCGACGAGGCGGATGTGAAGCACATGGCACAGGTGTTTGAGCGGCGAAAAACGCAAGAGAAGGATGATGCCGAAGTGACCCCCGAAGCCCGCGAAGACGCCAAGGAATAGTGTCCACCAAGGGGGGCAGCGACGAACTCGACCGGGCGATAGCATCCGGTAAGGGGGAAGATGCGTCTGCCGAAAAAGGCATCTGGCGGTACGCCATCGCAGAAAAGATGACCGTCATCATCGATGGCGAGGACTACTTCGCGCACGTACACACAGCGATGTTCAATGCGCGCAAGCAGATCGTGCTTATCGGATGGGACTTCGACACGCGCATTTCGCTGATGCGCGGGGAGGAATGGGAGAACGGGAATGCCAAGCGGCCCAGCCGTCTGGGCGATTATCTCCCCTGGCTGGTGAAGGAGCACAAGGGGCTCGACATCCGCATCCTCAAATGGGGTCTGTCATGGGTCCAGTTCTTCAAGCGTGGGCGGATGGCCTACGATATCGCGCGCATGTGGATGGTCGATGGCATAAGCTTCCGGTTCGACAGCCACCATCCGCCAGCGTGCAGCCATCATCAGAAGATCGCGGTGTTCGATCGCGAGCTGGCGGTGTGCGGCGGTATCGACCTGACCTACGACAGGTGGGATACCCGCGACCACCTCGAAGACGATCCGCGCAGAACCAACTGGCCCGGCAATACCCATGGGCCGTGGCATGACATCACCGTCATGATGGAGGGGCCGATCGCGGGGGCACTGTTCGATCTGTGCGATACGCGCTGGCAGCTGGCCGGCGGCGATCCGCTCGCCCGGCCAGAGCCACCGGCTGCGAGCCCGTGGCCCGAGAAGCTCAAGACAGGTTTCGAGGATGTCGAGATCGGCCTGTCACGGACCCGCGCAGCCAATGGCGAAGTGACCGCGGTGTGCGAGGTGGAGGAGCTGTTCCTCGCCCACATCGCGCGGGCAAAGCGGCTCATCTACATAGAGAACCAGTATTTCACCTCGCGCAAGATTGCCGAGGCGATCGCCGCGCGGCTGGTCGAGGCGGACCCGCCCGAGATCGTGATGGTTCATCCGCGAAATGCCGATGGCTGGCTCGAACAGCAGGCGATGGATCATGCGCGCGATCTGATCTCCACCGCGGTCGAGGAGACCGATGGGAAGGATCGCTTCGAACTGTACGTTCCCTATACCGGCGACACCCCGATCTACGTTCATGCAAAGCTGATGATCGTCGACGACGAGATTCTCAGGATCGGTTCTGCCAACCTCAACAACCGCTCGCTCGGCCTCGATAGCGAATGCGACACCGTGCTCGACGCAACGCGTCCGCATAACGCCGGACGCGGGCTGGAAGAGCGCATCCGCGAGATTCGGGTCTCGCTGCTGGCCGAGCATTGCGGGGTGGACGAGGCGGAGATGCAGGCCGCGCTTGATGAGCACGGGACGATGCAGGGGGCGATCGCCGCGCTCGGGTCTTCGGGTCGTCGGCGCCTGCGGCCCTATGTCCCGCCCACCAAAAGCGAATTCCAGGAATGGCTCGCGGAATCGGGGATGCTCGACCCTGAAAGACCCTCGGGCATCCTGCGACCATTTGCGGAAGGCGGACTTTTCGGCAAAGGCGGACGCCTGAGACGCTTGCGCGACACGGCAAAGAGGAAATTGCTGAAATGAGTAGTCTGGTCGGACCGGATGAGGATGATCCCCGCGGAAAGCCGCCTGTGCCGGATGAGGTGCAAAATGCCGTTCGCACGCTGATCGAATGGGCTGGCGACGATCCCTCGCGCGAGGGGCTGCTCGATACGCCTGCGCGCGTCGCTCGCGCGTGGAAGGAATATTGCGTCGGCTACGAAGAGGACCCGGGTGTCCATCTCGATCGCGTGTTCGAGGAAGTCGGCGGCTATAACGACATCGTGCTGCTGAAGGACATCCCGTTCCAGTCGCATTGCGAACACCACATGGCGCCGATCATCGGCGTCGCGCATATTGCGTACCTGCCGACCGACTCGGTCGTCGGCATCTCGAAGCTGGCGCGCGTGCTGCATGGTTATGCCCGCCGGCTGCAGGTGCAGGAGAGGCTAACCGCCGAGGTCGCGCAGTGCATCTGGGACAAGCTGAAGCCCGAAGGGGTGGCTGTGGTGATCGAGGCGAGCCATGCCTGCATGACCGCGCGCGGTGTCCGCACGCCGGGCGTGACCATGGTCACCAGCCGGATGATGGGCGTATTCCGCGATGATGAGCGCAGCCGCGAGGAAGTGCTGGGCCTCATGGGCCATTAGGCGACGGCAGGGCGGCGCTGCGCTGTCCGCCTAGTTCTTGCTTCCAATCCCCTCGACGAGGATCGAGTTGGCCGCTTGCGCTGCGCGCTCAGCCTCGTCCGGAGCGTCTCCCTCCTGCGCCCACACGGCGTAGCGCAGGCCGAGAAATACGTTCATTCCCATGATTGCCCATGCATGCGCTTCTTCCAGGTCGTCGCGTAGCTGCCCGCCCTGCGCGCCGATACGGAGGCGCCCGAGAATGCGTTGTGCCGCTTCTTCATAATGCGCGCGGTAGCTTTCGGGCGCGACGAATTCGGCCTCGTCGATGATCCGGTAGATTTCCTTGTGCTCGCGCGCGAAGGCCAGGAAGGCGGCGAGTGCGGCGCGCTCGGTATCGAGGGCATCCATATCGCGCTCGGCGAGGCGCTGCGCTGCGGCCATGCGTACCCCATCGCTGAGGTCGCGGACCAGATCGCGGAAGATCGCCTCCTTGCTACCGAAGTATGTGTAAAAGCTGCCCAGCGCCACGCCCGCGCGCTGGGTGATGGAGGCGATCGACGCCTCATGAAATCCCCGTTCGCCAAACTCCGCCGTCGCTGCATCGAGGAGCTTGCGCCGCGTGCGCCGCCCACGTTCTGTGGCGGGTGGGGCGGGCGTCGTGTCAGTGTCCGTGCGTGCCATGATTGCCACTGCTTATGGAAACCGGGTGTTCCCTACAAGCAGTAACTTGAAACATGGTTCAGGTTTCAATATGGAACGGCCAATAAGAACGAATGGAGAGGGAATTTTGATCATGCGTAGCTCCAACAAGAGCGGATTCTGCCTGCGTGCGTGCCTGTTGGCGGGTGCGGGGCTGGCCGCGGTCACAGCAATGCCCGCCGCTGCACAGGATGTCGTGGTGGACGAAGATGCGCCGAGTGCGGACGCTGCGGGTGAGGGCGAAGGCAACTTCATCACGGTCACCGCCCGTCGGCGCGAGGAACGGCTGATCGACGTGCCAATCTCGGTCTCTTCGTTCAGCGGACAGCAGCTGGAGGAGCGCGGTGCGGTCGATATTACCGATATCGGCAATTACACGCCGAACGTGACGCTCGAGCCAAGTCGCGCGACCAACTCCACCCTCTCCGCCTTTATTCGCGGGATCGGCCAGCAGGATCCGGTTTCCGGCTTCGAGCAGGGCGTGGGCATCTATCTCGACGATGTCTACCTCAACCGCCCGCAGGCGGCGGTGCTGGAAATCTACGATGTCGAGCGGATCGAAGTTCTGCGCGGGCCGCAGGGCACGCTCTATGGCCGCAACACGATCGGCGGCGCGGTCAAGTATGTCACCCGCCGTCTGCCGCAGGAGCCCGCGCTGAAGGCCAAGGCGAGCTACGGCACGTATAATCTGGCCGAAGGCGTCGTGACCGCGTCCACCCCCATCAACGACATCGTACGTGTCGGCGGTTCGGTGGCGAGGCTTTCGCGCGGCGGGTTCGGCGACAACCTGACGCTGGGGACCGAAAACTACAACAAGGACATCTGGGCGGGCCGCGCCAGCGTCGAAATGGGCGGCTACGGCGAACCGGTGTTCCTGCGCATCCAGGGCGACTACACCAAGGATAAGAGCAACCCGCGCGGCGGGCATCGTGAAATCCCAAGCTTCATCGGCGGAGCTCCGGTCCTCGACAATGTCTACGATACGCGCGGCGGGCTCGTCGATCCGGCGCAGGACGTCGAATCCTACGGCCTGTCGATGCAGGGTGAGATCGATATGGGCGCCGGGCTCACGTTCCGCTCCATCTCCGCGTGGCGCAAGGACGACAGCAGCACGCCCATCGATTTCGATGCACTCGCCACCGTCGATTTCGACGTGCCGGGAATCTACCGGAACGAACAGCTCAGCCAGGAACTGCAGATCCTGTACGATAATGGCGGGCCGCTGACCGGCCTGATCGGTGCATATTACCTCGATGCGCAGGCCGACACGCTGTTCGAAAGCCGGCTCTACACCTCGCTGCCGACCCTGTTGCCGCAGCTCACCGGGTACACTGCGGCGCTGGTCGACACGGAAACCTATGCCGTCTTCGCCGATGCGACGATCGACCTTGCCGACCGGATTTCGCTGTCGGTCGGCGGGCGCTACACCTGGGATCGGCGCGATGCCGACATCACGAAGCAGAACTTCATCTTCGGTGGTTCCGGCGCCTTCGGCACGCGGGGGGTGGTGATCGGTACGGACACCGATTTTGTGGGATCGGCCGACTTCGAGAAGTTCACGCCGCGCGCCTCGATCAGCTTCATGCCGACGCCCGATCACAACCTGTATGCGAGCTATTCGAAGGGCTTCAAGGGCGGCGGGTTTGATCCGCGCGGGGTGGGCGCCAATGCGCCCGATCTCAACAGCGACTCGATCGTTTCAGACGACGAGGTCGCCGCCTTCCTCAGCTTCGAACCCGAAGAGGTCGACAGCTACGAGGTTGGGTACAAGGGCAGTCTCGCGGATGGCCGGGTCAACGTGGCAATCGCGGCCTTCTATGCCGACTACAAGAACGTCCAGATCCCCGGTTCGCAAGCCTGCGTGGTCAGCGGTGTCCCGACCTTCTGCGGTACCGTGACCAACGCCGGGAAGGCCAGCTTCAAGGGCGTTGAGTTCGAAGGCAGCGCCCGGCTGGGCGGCGGGTTCAACCTTTCGGGCATGCTGGGCTACATCGATGCGCAGTACGACGAGTACATCACCAATATCGGTGCCACGCCGACCGATGTGGCGCAGTTCCGCAAAGTGCAGAACACGCCCGAGTGGACCGGCAGCGCAACGCTGGCTTACAACGCCCCCGTCGGCGACGGCGATCTCTATGCCGGTGCGACGGTCAGCTATCGTGGCAAGACCTTCCAGTTCGAGGTGCCCAATCCCTTCCTCGACCAGAATGGCTACGCGCTGCTGAACGGCGATATCGTCTATACCCTGCCGGGCGGACGGATCACGGTCGGCGTGCATGGCAAGAACCTGCTGGACAAGCGCTACAGGACCTCGGGTTATCCGTATCTGGCGGCCGATCCGACGACTGGTACGCTTCTGACGGTAACGCCTGCGACGCAGACAGCGCTCGCCGGTACGTGCCCTGCCGGGAATTATCCTGTCGGCGGCTACTATCCGGCGCTGGGTTGCGAAGGCACGATGACCACGTTCTACGGCAACCCACGCGAAGTCTTCCTGACGGTGGGGTTCAAGCTCTGATCCCGGTCGCTACGTGACACGAAAAAGGGGCGCGCCTTCATTGCGAAGGCGCGCCCCTCTCTTTTGGGATAAGCGGGGCCTAGAGCTGGCCGAGCATGTGCTCCGCGCTCGAAACGCTGAAGTCGCCCGGCTGCTCGACGTTGAGTTTGCGCACTTCGCCGTCGTCGACGATCATCGAGTAGCGCTGGCTGCGCTTGCCCATGCCGAAGCCCGAGCCGTCCATGGTGAGGCCGATCGCTTCGGCGAACTCGCCATTGCCGTCGGCCAGCATGGTGATGTCTTCGCTGCCGTCGGCCTTCTTCCACGCGCCCATGACGAATGCGTCGTTGACAGAAATGCACGCGATCTCGTCGATGCCCTTGGCCTTCAGCTCGTCGGCCTTTTCGGCGAATCCGGGAAGGTGCTTGGCGGAACAGGTGGGCGTGAAAGCCCCCGGAACAGCGAACAGCGCAACCTTGCGCCCGGCGAAGAACTCGCGCGTATCGACGGACTCAGGCCCGCCTTCGGTTGCCTTGGTTAGCTTCACCTGAGGAATCTTGTCGCCTTCGGAAATCTTCATAGTCGTCGTCCCGGTTGGTTGGTGTGTCGCGTCCTGTGGCCTGACTGTCCTACCGGAGCAACACGAAAGCTGCGCCAGAGAGCGAAGGCCTCTATAATGATCTACGAACCGCACGCCCGATCTATCCCGCAAACCCGCCGATAATCGTCGACCGACCCGATGTGCCGCACCGTCCGTGGCAAGTGGAGCCGCCTCGGCGCTTGCACATATAAAGAAGTCTTTATATGGGGCGGGGCAAGGAGCGACTGGCCACCGGCCCGATCGCCCGCTGAAATATCCCCCGGGTTCCCTGCGCCGCCACGGCGTATGCCCATCACGACCCAAGGAGCATGCATGGCTACCCCCGCAAACATTATCGCAGACATCGGTCTGGCCGACTACGGCCGCAAGGAAATCGCGATCGCCGAAACCGAAATGCCCGGCCTGATGGCGCTGCGCGAACAGTATGGCGACAGCAAGCCCCTGAAGGGCGCGAAGATCGCCGGTTCGCTGCACATGACGATCCAGACCGCGGTTCTCATCGAAACGCTTGTCGCGCTGGGCGCAGACGTGCGCTGGACCACCTGCAACATCTATTCGACGCAGGATCACGCCGCCGCCGCGATCGCCGATCAGGGCATCCCGGTGTTCGCCGTGAAGGGCGAAACGCTGGCCGAATACTGGGACTACGTTGCCCACATCTTCGACTGGGGCGATGAGCCGTGCAACATGATCCTCGACGATGGCGGCGATGCGACCATGTTCGCGCTGTGGGGCGCACGGATCGAAGCGGGCGAGGAAATGCCCGCGCCGACCAACGAGGAAGAGCGCGAAATGCAGCGCGCCCTCAAGGCCTTCGTCGAGCGCAAGCCCGGCTACCTGACCAAGACGGTAGAAACCGTGCGCGGCGTTTCGGAAGAAACCACCACTGGCGTGAACCGCCTTTACCAGCTGTCGAAGGCAGGCAAGCTGCCGTTCCCGGCGATCAACGTGAACGACAGCGTCACCAAGTCGAAGTTCGACAACAAGTACGGCTGCAAGGAATCGCTGGTCGACGGCATTCGTCGCGGCACCGACGTGATGATGGCGGGCAAGGTCGCCTGCGTCGCGGGTTACGGCGATGTCGGCAAGGGCTCGGCAGCTTCGCTGGCCGGTGCCGGTGCGCGCGTGATGGTCACCGAGATCGACCCGATCTGCGCGCTGCAGGCGGCGATGGACGGCTACGAAGTCGTGACCATGGAAGATGCGACCAAGCGCGCCGACATCTTCGTCACGACCACCGGCAACAAGGACGTGATCACCGTCGATCACATGCGCGCCATGAAGGACATGGCGATCGTCGGCAACATCGGCCACTTCGATAACGAGATCCAGGTCGAAGGCCTCGCCAACATGAAGTGGACCGAGATCAAGCCGCAGGTCGACATGGTCGAATTCCCCGATGGCAAGCGCATCCTGCTGCTCTCGAAGGGCCGCCTCCTGAACCTCGGCAACGCGACCGGTCACCCCAGCTTCGTGATGAGCGCCAGCTTCACCAACCAGGTGCTCGCGCAGATCGAACTGTTCACCAAGGCGGGTGAATACGAGAACGCGGTCCACGTGCTGCCCAAGCACCTCGACGAAGAGGTCGCCGCGCTCCACCTCGCCAAGCTCAATGTGCGGCTGACCGAGCTGAGCAAGGAACAGGCCGACTACATCGGCGTGTCGCAGGAAGGCCCGTTCAAGCCCGAACATTATCGCTACTAATCGAGCGATTTATCCAAGGGCGGGGAAACTCGCCCCTCTTGCAGGCCCGGCGTGGTTGCCAAGCGACCATTGCCGGGCCTAGCTGATTCTTATGGATCTTGGCTCAACCGCGCTGGCACTTCTGGGCCTATTGCTGGCGGCGTGGACCGCTGCTGCGGCGTGGCTGATGATCGCCGCCGGGGCGCGCTCGCGCGGCGCGGACGCGGCACGGCGCACGGCCAGGCGGCTGGGTCGCCTGCTCGACGAGGCACCCACGGCGGCCCTGCTCGTTCGCAGCGATGGACGGCTTGAGGGATCGGAGAGGTTGGCGCACTGGCTTGGCTTCGAGCAGCTGCCGCAGTTCCTCAGCGAATTGTCCAAACATCCCGACCGCGGACTGACCGGCGAGCAGCTCGACGAACTGACCGAGAAGGTGCGGCTCGCCCAGAAATCCGCCGCGCCGTTCCGTATGGCGGTGACCTTGCCAGGATCGTCTCGCAGCCTCGCATTGCGCGGCAGCCTCGCCGATCCGCAAGTCTCGCCCGGGGGCGCGGCGCTGATCTGGGTGTTCGATTTCTCCGAGAGCGAACATGAACTTGCCAAGATGCGGAACGAAACCGCGCGCTCCAAATCCGATTTCGCAGCGCTTGTCGGCCTGATCGAGGCTGCACCCACCCCGATGTGGTTCCGCAACCCGGACATGCAGCTGCAACTGGTCAACAAGGCCTATGTCGCTGCCGTCGGTGCCGCCAGCGCGCAACGCGTGATCGACGAGCAGATCGAACTGGTCGAGCCGATCGACGGCGTCAGTCCTAGCGCGATCGCGCAGCAGGCATCGCAGAGCGGCGAACCCGTCGAGCGGATCGTCTCCGTCACCAGCGTCGATGGAAATCGCCGCCGCTTTCGCGTTTCCGACTTGCCATTGGGTCAGGAAGGGGTGGCAGGTTACGCGGTCGACATCCAGGAACAGGAAGACCAGGCGCGCGAGCACCGCGCCTATCGCGAAGCGCAGCGCTCGATGCTCGATCGTCTGTCGGTCGGCGTGGCGCTGTTCGATGGCCAGCGGCGTCTGACGTTCGCCAACCAGCCATTCCGCCGCCTGCTGGGGATTCGGCCCGGTGCGGGCGCGATTGGAGCGGCGTTCGAGAGGATTTTGAGCGACGCGCGAGACGAAGGCCGGATCACCGAGGTTCGCGATTTTCCCAGCTGGCGCAAGGAGCACATTGCGTGGTTCGAGGCGGGCGACACTCAGGAGGAAGACTGGCCGCTATCCGACGGAACGCATCTGGCGGTGGTCGGCCAGCCAATGCCCGATGGCGGGCTGGCGCTAATTGTTGAGGACCGGACCGAACAGCTTTCCATCGCCGCCAATCGCGACACCCTGCTGCGAACGCGCACCGCAATGCTCGACAGCCTGTTCGAAGCGCTCGCGGTGTTCGCTCCCGATGGCACCCTGCAGCTCTGGAACCACAGCTTCCCCGAGACCTGGGGGCTGGAACCCGAAGCGCTCGACAGACACCCATCGGTCGACACGCTGCTCGCCGAGATCCAGCCCAACCTGGCGCGGCCCAAGCAGGCGAAAGGCGTGGGCGAGGTGATCCGCTCCGCCACGCTCGACCGCAAGGAGCGCGCCGGGCGTCTGCAGCTTGCCGATGGCCGGACGATCGAATTCGCCGGCATTCCGCTACCCGATGGCAATGGCCTGCTGACCACGCTCGATGTGACCGCCAACGAACAGGCCGAAATGGCGCTGCGCGACCGGGCCGAGGCGCTGGAGGCGGCGGACAAGGTGAAGACCCGCTTCCTCGCCAACATGTCATACGAATTCCGTACTCCGCTGACATCGATCGGTGGTTTTGCGGAGCTGCTGGAGGCGGAGGTCGCCGGGCCGCTCACCGATGGCGCGAAGGAATACGTGGCGGCGATCCTCGAATCGGTCGCGCGGCTGACCGACCAGGTCGAAAACGTGCTCGACCTGTCGCAGAGCGAGGCGGGCCTGCTGCCCATTGCAGCGCGGGACTTGTCGCTGCTGGCTTTCGTTACGGGTGTCGCCCGGGCGCGCGAAGACGCGATCGAGGCGAAGAACCTTTCGCTCGATCTGACGGGCAGCCAGTCGCTCACGCTGTCGGCGGACCCGCGCCAGCTGGGGCGCGCTATCGGTCAGTTGCTCGATAATGCGATCGAAGCGTGCGACGAGAAGGGGCGGATTCTCGTCGATCTTTCGAAGCACGATCAGGGTGTAAGAATCGTCATCTCGGACGACGGACGCGGGATGGATGACAGCGAACTGGCGCGCGCGCTCGACGGAATGCGGGCGGAGATCGGGAGCGAGGGCGCTTCGCGTCGCCAGGGGCTGGGACTGCCGCTCGCCAAACAATTGATCGAGGCACATGGCGGGCGGTTCGAGATTCAATCGCGCAAGGGTGTCGGCACAAGCGTCAGCCTCTGGCTGCCGAGGAAGCCGCGCTGATGACTGTCGACCTTCCCGACCTTGTAGCAATGGAGGCTTTCGGGCTGCGCATTGCGGCGAACATGCGCGCGGGCGACGTCATATCGCTCTCCGGCCCGCTGGGGGCGGGCAAGACCACGCTGGCGCGGGCGATCCTGCGGGGGGCGGGGCACGAAGGGGAGGTGCCTTCGCCCACCTTTACGCTGGTGGAAATGTACGACGCGACGAACCCGCCCATCGCGCACGCCGATTTCTACCGGCTCGACGACCCCTCCGAAGCGGCAGAACTGGGGCTGGACGATTATCGCGAAGGCGCGGTTCTGATTGCCGAATGGCCCGAGCGGGCCGGTGGCTTCGCGCATGAGCCAGGCTGCCTTCGAATTGCGGTGTCTTTTGCCGATGACGGTCGCAAGGCGATTGTCGAATGCGGGGCGGATTGGCTAGGACGCGCGCCATGAGCACATTGCCTGACGGTATCGACACATTCCTCGGCGCAGCCGGTTGGGCGGGGGCGCAGATTGCTCCGCTGACCGGCGACGCCAGCTTCCGCCGCTATTTCCGGCTCCACCATGAAGGCAAGAGCGCGATGCTGATGCATGCGCCGCCGCCCGAGGAACCACGCGAATTCCTCCATGTCGGGCGCTGGCTGATCGACCAGCAGATTCGCGCGCCGCTGATCTACGCCGAAGATCTCGACAAGGGCTGGGTGCTGATCGAGGATTTCGGCGATGCACGCATGCGCGACTGGCTCGATGAGAATCCGCACGGCGAGGAAGAAGCCTATGCGGGCGCGATTGCCACGCTGGTCGATCTGCATCGCAAGCCCGCCGGGCCATTTGCGCCGTATGACGAGGCGACCTACCTGCGTGAGGCGCAGCTGTTCACCCAATGGTACTGCCCCGCGCTCGGCCTCGATGTCGACGCCGCCGGGTTCGATGCGGCGTGGCGCGATGTGCTCGCTCCGCTGACCGCGAACCAACGGCCGGGCGTAACCGTGCTGCGCGATTACCACGCGGAGAACATCATGCTGCTGCGCCCGGAGGACGGCGCGAGCGAGCAGGGTGTCATCGATTTTCAGGACGCGCTGGTCGGCCATCCGGCCTACGACCTCGTCTCGCTGTTACAGGATGCACGGCGCGACGTGTCGCCCGAGCTGGAGACGAAGATGCTCGCCCGCTATCGCGAACAGGCCGATTGCGGGCCGGAATTCGATGCCGATTACGCCCGGCTCGGTGCGCAGCGGAACACCAAGATCGTGGGAATTTTCGCGCGCCTCAACCAGCGTGACGGCAAGCCGCGCTATCTCGGAATGATCCCGCGCGTGTGGGAAGCGCTGGAACGCGATCTGGCGCACCCGGCGGTGGTTCCGGTCGCGCAGTGGTTCGACGCGAACATCCCCGCCGAGCTACGCGCCAGATACGGAGCGGTCGGCTGATGGCCAAGCTCGCCAGCGACACCGCGATGGTGATGGCCGCAGGGCTGGGCAAGCGGATGCGGCCGCTCACCGCGACCATGCCCAAGCCGATGGTGCGCGTGGCGGGCAAGCCGCTGATCGACCACACGCTCGACCGGCTGGCCGAAGCGGGCGTTTCGCGCGCGGTGGTCAATGTCCACTACCTCGCCGATGCGCTCGAAGCGCATGTTGCCGAACGCACCAGCCCGAAGGTGGAGATTTCGGACGAGCGTGACATGCTGCTCGAAACTGGTGGCGGCATGATCAAGGCGCAGCCCATGCTGGCCGATCCGTTCTTCTGTCTCAACTCCGACAATATCTGGCTCGACGGGCCGGTGAATGCCTTCGTCGAGCTGTCCGACTTCTGGGATGCGGAGCGGATGGACGCGCTGTTGCTGGTGGTGACGCACAAGCGCGCGGGCAATTTCAACGGGCCGGGCGATTTCCACGTCGATGCGATGGGCGGCGTGACGCGGCGCAAGCCGGGGCGGATCGCGCCCTTCGTCTATACCGGCATCCAGCTCGTCTCGCACCGGCTGCTGCGCGATGCGCCCGAGGGCAAATTCTCGACCAATATCCTGTGGGATCGCGCAATAGAGGAAGGCCGCCTGTTCGCGCTTCCCTTCAACGGCGAGTGGTTCGAAGTTGGCACGCCTGCGGCCATCCGCACCACCGAGGAGGCGCTCTCGCGTGGCTGAACCCACGCGGCCCGAAGTCTACTCCATCGCGGCGCACCGCGGGTTCGCCGATGCCCTGGTCGCGGGGCTGGTGCCGCGCTACGGCAAGGACGGGCTGGGCCTCGCCCGCCTCACCCTGCTGCTGCCCAGCGGACGCGCGATCCGTACGGTGGGCGAGGCATTCATCCGCCACATGGGCGAAGGCGGCGGCGGCGGGCTGCTGCTGCCGCGCATGGTCACCATCGGCGATCTGTCGCTCGACGAAGCGCTTGGCCCGCTGCTCGATCCTCTGGTGGCGAGCGATATTCGACCAGCGGTCGACCCGACCTATCGCTGGCTGAGGCTTGCGGCGTTGCTGGCCGAGGAAATGGGAGCGGATGCGCCGGAAGGCCCGCCGCTGTTCCGTCAGGCGCGAATGATCGCCGAGACGATGAACCGCCTGCTGGTCGAGGATATTGCGCCCGAGGATTTGCTGGGCGAGCGCGTGCTCGATGTGGTCGGCTCGGTTGCGGGACACTGGCAGGACAGCCTGCGCCGCTTTGCGCGCGTGCAGGCACGCTGGCGTGTCGAACTTGGCGAAATGGGCCGCGTCGATGCGGCAACCCGGCGCAACCTGCTGTTCGCCCACGCCGCCAAAAGCTGGCGCGCTGAGCCTCCCGCAACCCCGATCGTCGCGGCGGGTGTTACCAGCGCCGCACCTGCGCTCGCACGGTTGCTGCGGGTCGTCAGCGAATTGCCGGAAGGCTCGGTAATCCTGCCCGACCTCGACCTCTCGCTGTCGGACGAAGCATGGGAGGAACTGGGCAGGGCAGGTATGGCCGACGAGCCCCAGGGCGAGATCATCGGTCGCAGGGACGCGCCGACGCACCCGCAATATCACCTCAAGCTGTTGCTGAACCGCATGGGCGTCAATCGCGGCGAGGTGCAGCAATGGCACCGGCGCGGCATCGGCGCGGCCAACCCCGACCGGACCCACGCGGTCAGCGCGCTGTTCCTGCCTCCCGAAGCGAGCAAGAGCTGGGTCGAACTACCGTCGGAGAAGCGGCGGTTGGCGAGCGTGCAACTGCTCGAAACGGGCAATCCCGAAGAGGAGGCGCAGGCGGTTGCGCTCGCCGTGCGCCGCAAACTGGAAACGCCGCAACAGCGCGTGGCGGTCATCACGCCCGACCGCGCGCTGGCGAGCCGGATCGTACACCACCTGCGCCGCTGGGATATCCAGGCCGATGATTCGGCTGGCGCTCCGCTCGGCGACACACCTGCGGGGCGGGCCATGCTGCTGCTCGCGCAGGTGATTGCCGAGAATGCTGCGCCGGTGCCGCTGATCGCGCTGCTCGGCCATCCGGCGATGGGGATTGGCGATGCCGAAAACCCGGACCGAGCGCGTGCCGACTGGCTCGATGCACTGCGCCGGTTCGAGGATCGCTTGCGCGGCCCGCGTCCGTCGCCGGGGCTCGGCCCTTTGCGGGCGATCGCTGCCAAGGCGGATGTTGTCGAGTGGTGGGACGGTGTAGCTGCGCGCCTCGAACCCCTGATGAGCGGCGAGGGCGCGCTGCTTGCCGACCTGCTGGGTGATCTGGCGCGCGTTCTCGAAAGCTTCTGCGGTGAGAGCATCTGGGCGCGCGAAGATGGGCGCGCGCTGGGTAGCTTCGTCGAAGGCCTGCGCCAGCAGGCACAAGCCGCACGGACTGTCCTCGACCCGGGCGATCTGCACGATGTCCTGTCCGACGCGATGGAGCGGATTGCGGTGCGCCCTGCCTATGGCGGGCACCCGCGCGTGGCGATCTACGGCCTGCTCGAAAGCCGGATGGCGCGCGCCGACCTGATTATCTGCGCTGGGCTGAACGAGGGCACCTGGCCGGGCGGTTCCTCGCCCGATCCGCTGCTCGCGCCGCCGGTGCTGCGCGCGCTCGGCGTGCCGGGGGCGGAATTCCGCATCGGGCTCGCGGCGCACGATCTTGCCGGTGCGCTCGGCGCGCCAGAGGTGCTGCTGACGCGCGCGGAGCGTGATGCGGATGGGCCCGCGATCCCGTCGCGATTCTTCCTGCGGATCAAGGCGCTGCTGGGCGATCTGGCGGACCGGCACGAAGAGACTGCATTGCCCGCGCTGGTCCACGCGCTGCGCGATGCCGAGCCCGCGCCGCCCTATCCAATTCCCGAGCCGTGCCCGCCTGTCGAAGTGCGCCGGGTCAGCATCAGCGCCACCTCGCTCGACCGGCTGCGGTCCGACCCGTACCAGTTCTACGCCCGCTCGATCCTGCATCTGGGCGAGATGGACCCGCTCGACGCAGAGCCCAGCCCAGCGTGGCAGGGCACTCTGGCGCACGCGATTCTGGAGGAATGGCACAAACAGGGCGGCGCGCTGACCGATCTGGCGGAAAAGCACCTCGCCGCGATGGACGCGCATCCCCTGACCCGCGCGCTGTGGGAGCCGCGCCTGATGGCCGCGCTCGAATGGATTGCCAACCAGGTCGAAGCCGACCCCGAACGCCGGATCGTCGCGGTCGAGGAGAAGGGCAGGCACCTGTTCAACGGGATCGAGATCACCGGCACCGCCGACCGGATCGACCGATTGGCGGACGGCAGCTACGCCATCGTCGATTACAAGACCGGTGGGCCACCGTCGAAGAAGATGGTGGAGGAAGGCTTCGCGCTCCAGCTCGGCACGCTCGGGCTGCTGCTGGCCGAAGGGGCCTATGCGGATCGCGGGATCGAGGGTGAGCCGACGCGGTTCGAATACTGGTCTCTGGGTCGCGATGCGAAGTCGGACACGGGCTTTGGCTATGTCACCACGCCGCTGAAGGTCGGGGCTGCGCGCACCGGCATCCCGCCCGAGGATTTCCTTCCCGAAACGCGCCGCTTCCTGACCGAGGCGCTCGACACGTGGATCACCGGCGATGCGCCGTTCACAGCGCGCCCGAACCCCGATCTGAAGCTCTACGCGACTTACGACCAGCTGATGCGGCTTGAGGAATGGCTGGGGAGGGAGAGCGAATGAGCAAGCTCTATCCGCTGTTGCCCGAACAGGGACGTGCTGCCGATCCCGGCCATTCGGTCTGGCTCTCCGCCAGTGCGGGGACGGGCAAGACGCAGGTGCTCTCGGCCCGCGTGCTGCGGTTGCTGTTGCAGCCGGGCGTGGAGCCGGGTTCGATCCTGTGTCTCACCTTCACCAAGGCGGGCGCGGCCGAGATGGCGACCCGCGTCAACGAGACGCTGGCGCGCTGGGTGCGGATGAAGCCCGACGCGCTGGCCGCGGACCTCAGGGCCATCGGCGCGAAGTTCGATCCCGATACGCAGGCGCGGGCGCGCACGCTGTTCACCAAGGTGCTCGATTGCCCGGGGGGCGGTCTCAGGATCGATACGATCCACGCTTTCGCACAATACCTGCTCGCCGCCTTCCCCGAGGAAGCGGGGCTGGAGCCGGGCACCGTGGCGATGGACGACCGCACGCGCGAACTGCTTGCGCGTGAGGTGCTGACCGACCTCGTCGAACACGCCGACGATACCGATCGCAGCGCGCTTTCCATGCTGTCCCTCCGCCTCGGCCCCGATGGCGCGAAGGGCTGGCTGATGGCCTGCGCCAAGGCGAGCGAGCTGTGGGCCGATCCCGGCGGCTGGCGCAGCCCGCTGCGTGCGCAGGTGTTGCAACTGCTCGGACTGCCGAGCGACTTCGACGAAGCGGCGCTGGCGCAGGAATGTGCCGACGATGCGTTCGATTGCGCGTCGTTGCGGGCGTGTCTCGCCACCTTGCAGGACTGGAACACGAAGAGCGGTCGCGACGCTGCCGAGCCGGTCTCCGCGTGGCTTGCTGCAGATGCGACGCAGCGGTTGGCGACACTCGCGTGCTTCAATGGCAGCCTGCTGGTCGCCGATGGCTCCAAGCCGAAGAACCTGACCAACCTCGCCAAGCGTGACCCGCTGTACGAGGGCAATGTCGAGGCGGTGCGCGCCAATCTCGACGCGATCCGTGAGAAGCACGCCCTGCTGGCGCTGACCGAATACCTCGCGCCTGCGCTGGAGCTGGGGCGGCGGTTCGCGCTGAAGTGGGACGAGGCGAAGCGTTCGCGCGGGCTGGTCGATTTCGACGACCAGATCGCGCGCGCGGCGGCACTGCTGAGCAAATCGGAAATGTCGCAGTGGATCGGGTACAAGCTCGACCGCGAGTTCGATCATATTCTGGTGGATGAGGCGCAGGACACCAACGCCAGCCAGTGGGCGATTATCGACGCGCTGACGCAGGACTATTTCGACGGGCTGGGCGCTGCGGGCGCACGACTGCGCACCGTGTTCGTCGTGGGCGACTACAAGCAGGCAATCTTCGGCTTTCAGGGCACCGAGCCGCAGCTGTTCCTGTCGCAGCGGGAAAAGTATCGCCAGACGATCGATCAGGCTCTCGCCAATGCGGAGGAACTGGCGCGCGAGACCCGCGACGTTCCGCTGGTCCCGCTGAGCCCGCTCCAGCCGGTCGAACTGCAACAGAACTTCCGGTCCTCGCAGACCATCCTCGATTTCGTCGACCAGGCGGTGGCACAGGTCGGGACCGAGGCGATGGGGATGGCGGGCGAGGAGGTCCACCACACGGGCGAGGATCGGCCTGGCCGCGTGACGCTGTGGGCGCCGATCCGCCCGCAGGAAAGCGACGATCCCGAGGCGGTCGAGGAAGACGGCGCGGAAACCTGGCTGCCCGCACCCGAGCGCCGCATGGCCGATGCGATCGCCGCCCAGGTCAAGGGATGGCTCGACGAAGGCCATCCGCTGACCAAGGGCGGCAATCGGCGGGCCACCCCTGGCGACATCATGATCCTTGTCCGCAAGCGCCGTGCGCTCGCCGGGCTGATCGTGGCGCGGCTTCATGCGGCGGGCGTGCCCGTTGCCGGGGTCGATCGCCTGCGTCTCGGGTCGCCGCTCGCGGTGAAGGACCTGCTGGCCGCGTTGCGCTTCGCCGCGCAGCCGCGCGACGACCTCAGCCTGGCGAACCTGCTGGTCTCGCCGCTGGGGGGCTGGTCGCAGGACGATCTGCTGCAACATGGATTGCGCGAGCGGCAAGTCGGCCTGTGGGATCATATCCGCCGCAGCGACGCACCCTTGTGCATGGCAACTGCCGAGCGCCTCCGCGCGCTGCTCGCGCGGGTCGACTACGAGCCCCCGCAGGCGCTGCTGCAATGGCTGCTGAGCGGACCGTGGGACGCACGGCGCAAGCTGGTCGCGCGGTTGGGTCGCGAAGCGAACGATCCGATCGACGAACTGGTCGGCGCAGCCTTTGCCTATACCGCCGAGCATACCGCCAGCCTGCAGGGCTTCCTCAACTGGTTCGACGCCTCGGACGAGGAATTGAAGCGCGAAGCTGCAGGCAGCGGCGATGCGGTGCGCGTGCTGACCGCGCACGGCTCCAAGGGCTTGCAGGCACCGATCGTGATCCTCGCCGATGCCACCGGCAATTCCGATCGCGGTCCTGCGCGGGCCGGGGAACTGGCGACGGAAGATGGCCGCCCGGTTCCGCTGCCTCCCTTGCCCAAGGAAGCGCGGGCAGGGCCGGTTGCTGCGGCCGAGGAAGCCAAGGCCGCCCGCGAGCGTGAAGAGCACTGGCGGCTGATGTATGTCGCAATGACCCGCGCGGAGGAGGCGCTCTATATCGGCGGCGCGCTGCTGCCGAGCGACAAGGAAGTGCCCGAAGCGAGCTGGTATGCGGTTGCGGCTTCGCTGTTCGAGGGGGAACCGCTGGCCGATCCGATCTGGGGCGGGAGCCACGATCTGGGCGCCTT
The DNA here is from genome assembly GCF_038594485.1 of Citromicrobium bathyomarinum. Classification (GTDB taxonomy): domain Bacteria; phylum Pseudomonadota; class Alphaproteobacteria; order Sphingomonadales; family Sphingomonadaceae; genus Alteriqipengyuania; species Alteriqipengyuania bathyomarina_A. The sequence goes on from NZ_JBCFZG010000001.1 coordinate 547,884, forward strand.
GGGCGACATCGCGGCACCAGCGCCGGACGCTGCCAGCGAAGATCGTCTGCCGCAGCTGCCCGACTGGGCTGAGCGGCCTCTCGCTGCCGAACCGAGCCCGCCGCGCCCGCTGGCGCCGTCGGCTGTCGGCGAGGATCTTGCGCCCAATCCGCCGGGGCTCACGCAGACAAACGAGGCTGCGCTGCGCGGGACGCTGATCCACCGCCTGCTCGAACGCCTGCCCGATATCCCGCTCGACCTTCGGGAGGAGCGGGCGACCGTGTGGCTCGCATCGCAAGCGAGCGAGCTGTCCGAAGAGGTCCGCGCGCAGATGGTCGCGCAGGCGCTCGCGGTGCTCGACAATCCGGACTTCGCCGACCTGTTCGCGCCCGGTGCGCTGGCCGAGGTTTCGCTTGCCGCGACGGTCGAGGGGCAGGTGGTCACCGGCAAGCTGGACCGGCTGTGCGTGGGCGATGACGCGGTGCTGGTGGTTGATTACAAGACCACCCGCCGTCCGCCGCAATCGCTCGATCAGGTGCCAGCCGCGACGCTGAAGCAGATGTCGGCCTATGCCTCTGCGCTGGCCAGCATCTATCCCGGACGGCGCATTTCCGCAGCCTTGCTCTACACGCATGCCCCGCATTTGATCGCCTTGCCGGAAGACCTGCTGGCGCAGCACAAGCCCGGCTTGGGGGACAAGCAGACAAGCTTGCCCCTCTCCGACTTTGCGTGACGCGCCAGACTTCCTAAGTACGGGGCCAAGACTCAGGAGATTGCCTTATGGCCACCAAGACCGTCACCGATGCCAGCTTCCAGACCGACGTCCTCGACAGCGACAAGCCCGTGCTTGTCGATTTCTGGGCCGAATGGTGCGGGCCGTGCAAGATGATCGCGCCTGCGCTGGAGGAAATCAGCAACGAGCTGACCGATCAGGTCACCATCGCCAAGATGGACATTATGGAAAACACCGACACGCCCAGCAAGCTCGGCATTCAGGCGATTCCCGCACTGGTCCTGTTCAAGAACGGCGAGGTTGTTGCGCGCCAGCAGGGTGCCGCGCCCAAGAACCAGCTCAAGGGCTGGCTCGAACAGCAGCTCTGACCGGTTATCAGGTCGCGGGTTGGTAGCCCGCGACCGCCAGCCGCGCGACCAGCTGATCGTACAGCGCGCGGTTTGCTGCGCCGATCATGCCCCTGCGGCCGTCGTCGACGCGGTAGGGCGATCCGTCTAGCCGCAGGCAGGTGCCTCCCGCCTCGTTCAGGAACAGATTGCCCGCCGCGTGATCCCACGGCAGCGTGCGTTCGTAGATCGCCAGATCGTGCTCGCCCAGCACGGTCAGCGGATATTGCTCGCACGCCGCGCCGGGCGCCTGCACCGGTGTGTAGTGCGGCAAGATCTCGGTTTCGAATCTCGAGCGCTGGTCGGGCGCCATGAATTTCGTCATCGCGGCGAGACGCGGCGGATTTGCGCCGCTACTGCGCGCGAGCACCTGCTCACCATCGACCGTTGCGCCTTGCCCCAGATGCGCGGCGCACAGCCGGTCGCGCTGCGGATCGTAGATCCACCCCGCCTGCGCCGCCCCGCCTTCGGCAAGCGCGATCATGATGCCGAAATGGCCGCTACCGCTGGCGAAATTGGCGGTGCCGTCGATCGGATCGATGATCCAGCACGTGCCCGACAGGCGATCCATCACCGACGGGTCGGCATGCACCGCCTCCTCGCCCACGATGGCGGCTTCGGGGTGGAGCTTCGCCAATCCTTCCGCCAGCGCGACCTCCGCCTCGCGGTCGGCGATGGTGACGAGGTCGTCGTCCGCCTTCTCGATGATCTCGGTCGCCTTGAGCGCCCGGTGGCGCGGCATGATGATCCGCTCCGCCACATCGCGCATCAGGGCCAGAACTTCGCGGTCGAGTACGCTCATGATTATCTCCTCAGGAGCGATAATCCGCGTTGATGTCGATGTATCCATGCGTCAGGTCGCAGGTCCACACGGTCGCGCGGCCGTCGCCCATTCCGAGGTCGACATCCATGCGGATGTCCTGGCCCTTGAGATGGTTGGCGACCGGCGCCTCATGGTAATCCGCCACAGGCTGGCCGTCGCGTGCGGCCCAATGGCCGCCGAAACCGATCGAGAGCCTGTCGCGGTCGGCGGGTTCGCCTGCCTTGCCCACCGCCATCACCACGCGGCCCCAATTGGCATCGCCGCCCGCAATCGCGGTCTTCACCAGCGGCGAATTGCCGATCGCGAGGCCGATGCGGCGCGCGCTCTCGTCCGAGACCGCGCCGGTGACCGCAACCTCGATAAACTTCTGCGCGCCTTCGCCATCGCGCACCACCAGTTGCGCGAGCGTGCGGCAGACGTCTTCCAGCGCTGCGGCAAAGGCATCCGCGCCTGGATCGTCGAAAGAGGCAATCGGTGCGTGTCCCGCCCTGCCCGTCGCGCACACCAGCACCGTGTCGCTGGTAGAGGTGTCTCCGTCGACCGTGATGCAGGAGAACGTGCGCGTGTTGATGTCGCTCAGCAGCGTCTGGAGGAAGACGGGCTCCACCGCCGCGTCGGTGAACACGTAGCCGAGCATGGTCGCCATGTCGGGCGCGATCATGCCCGAACCCTTGATGATCCCGCCGATCTCAATGCGGGTTTCGCCGACCATCGCGCTGGCACGCGCGCCTTTGGCGAAGGTGTCGGTGGTGCCGATCGTGTTCGTCGCATCTTCCCATCGGCAGGGCTCGGCAGTCAGCGCCGCCTCGACTCCCGCGCGCGCCTTGTCCTTGGGCAAGGGCACGCCGATCACGCCGGTGGAAGAGACAAGTACCTCAGCAGGCTCGCAGCCAAGACGCGCGGCGACTTGCGCCATGATCTGCTCGACCGCCTCGCGCCCGCGATAGCCGGTAAACGCGTTGGAATTGCCCGCATTGACGATGATCGCGCGCGCGGTTCCCTTGGCGACGTTTTCGCGTCCCAGTTCGACCTCGCTCGAACAGCACACGTTCTTCGTGAACACGCCTGCAACGCTGCTGCCTTCCGCAAGTTCGACGAAGGTCAGGTCGCAGCGATCCCATTCCTTGTACCGCGCCCGCGCAATGCGCAGCGTCACGCCGTTGATCGGCGGGATATCGGGAAAGGGGCGGGCGAGCGGAGAGCGGGCGAGATCCATGGCTCCGGCGGTTAGGTTTGGGCGGGGAGCGAGGCAAGCCCGTTCGATCGCGCGGATCGGGTCACGGGCGCGTCCGTTTCGTCCTTGCACTCGCGCTGGTGAACGTTATCCGGGGCCGGATCGTCCACCGTGTCCTTCATGACGAGTGAGACACCCAGCCATTTGACGAGGGCCGAATGCGTATCGGTTGGCAGACCCAGCGCCCCAATCCCAAGCACGCCAGCGCCCGCCTGCGGGTGCATGGGCCGATGGCGCTGTTGGAGGCGCGGGGGCACGAATGCGTGTTGTACGACGGGGCGCGGGCGCCCGACGGGCTCGATTGCATCGTCATCTCCAAGAGTTTCACGAGTGCGGCCCATCGGGTTCTGGACCGGGCAGATGCGGCGGGCGTGCCGGTGCTTTACGACATGTGCGACAATCTGGTGGCCAAAGCCCGGGCCGAGGGTGACGATGAGGCAGAGCGGCGAGTGGTTTCCGCGCTGGGACGGGCGGCGCGGATCACCGCACCCACGCCCGAGCTGCTTGACCGGCTGAGCGAGCAGGTGCCGGGCGTGCCGGGCCAGGTTGTCCCCGATTTGCTCGAGAATACGGAGTTTCTCGCCGGCTTGCGACCTTCGCTCGCCGAGCGCTGGCGGCTGGCGCGGCTGCGACGTTTCCTCGCCCGCCATCAGGATGCGTTGCACTGCGTCTGGTTCGGCAACAGTTCGGGTGCACAGGCGGGCCTGGTCCATGTGCGCGAACGCATGCCCGAGCTGGAGGCTTTCGCGAAGCGTCACCCGATCACGCTGACCATCGTCAGCAATACCTGGCTCGCCTACCGTCGGATGGCCCCCGAATTCGGTATCCCGACTCACTATATCGGCTGGTCGCTTGCGGCATTTCTGCCCGCTCTTCGTGCCCACCGCGTGGCGATCATCCCCGTGGGGCGCAACAGTTTCACCCTCGGCAAGTCCATCAACAGACCCGCGACCGCGCTTCGTGCGGGCCTTGGCGTGGTGGCCGATTCGCTTCCGGCGTATCGCGAATTGGAGGATTTCGTCCCGATCGACGACTGGCAGGGCGGCCTGTGGCGATACGCGTCCAACTGGCCCGAAGAGCGTGACCGCCTGGCCGAGGGGCTCGACCATATCGATGCGCGCTACGGCGATGCACATGTGGCCGATTTGTGGGAGTCGGCGATTCGCGAAACGAGCGGCCGCGGCTAGGCGCTCGCCACAGGACCGCTGGGACGCGCACGCAGCGGCTTGCGGCTGGACGGGACGCCGCGCACCGCTTATGTAGCGCTCCATGCTTCGGCTCCTACTTACCTGCCTCGCTTTCCTGAGCGGTCTGATCGCCATCGGCGCTCCGGCGAATGCGATGATGGCCGAAAGTTCGGTGAGCCGTTCGGCCGCCGAAGTCTGCGATGCCAAGAAGGACGATGCGCGGTGCGAATGCCGCACCACCGTTCGTCTGCGTGACTGGCGTATCGTATTCGAGAAAGTATGCCGGCCGCGCGGTCCTGTCGTCTTCGTGCCGACCGTCCAGCTGGGTCCCGATCGCGCGCTGGAATAGCGCCAACCCTTAAAATCCGATTCAATCCGCGCGAACGCCCGGCACTGCTGTGCCAGGGCGCGTTCCGCATAATCCGCTTATTCCAAGGCCATTCGTTCCATGTTCCAGTCTGTCATGAAATCCGTCTTCGGCTCGTCCAACGACCGTTACGTCAAGTCGCTCCACAAGATCGTCGCGCAGATCAACGATCTCGAACCCACGATGCAGGCAATGTCCGACGAGGAGCTGCAGGCGCAGACTGCCAAGTTCCGTGAGGCGTTGAACTCGGGCACCAAGCTCGACGATATCCTGCCCGAAGCCTTCGCCACCGTGCGCGAGGCATCGGTGCGCGTGTTCGGCATGCGCCACTTCGACGTGCAGATGATCGGCGGCATCGTGCTCCATCGCGGCGAGATCGCCGAAATGCGCACGGGCGAAGGCAAGACGCTGGTTGCCACGCTGGCGACCTATCTCAACGCTCTCGAAGGCAAGGGCGTCCACGTCATCACCGTGAACGACTACCTCGCGAAGCGTGACGCCGAATGGATGGGGCAGCTCTATCGCTGGCTCGGCCTGACGGTCGGCGTGATCGTGCCCAACCTCGGCGAGTTCGAGCGGCGCGAAGCCTACGGTTCCGACATCACCTACGGCACCAACAACGAATTCGGCTTCGATTACCTGCGCGACAACATGAAGCACGAGCGCAGCCAGATGGTGCAGCGCCCGTTCAATCACGCGATCATCGACGAAGTCGACTCGATCCTGATCGACGAGGCGCGCACGCCGCTGATCATTTCCGGGCCGACCGAAGACAAGACCGATCTCTACGTCACGATCGATCAGGTGGTGAAGAAATTCGTCGCCGATCACGACACGCTTCCCGATGGCGCCGAAGAAGGCATGGGCTTCTACGATACCGACGAGAAGTCGCGCACCGTGTCGCTGACCGAAGATGGCGCGGAGGAAATCGAGCGGCGACTGGCGGAAAGCGGCCTGCTCGAAACCGACAACCTCTACGACGTCGAGAACACGCAGGTCGTCCATCACCTCAACGAAGGCTTGCGTGCCAACCTGATGTTCAAGCTCGATGACCACTACATCGTGAAGGACAACAAGGTTGTCATCATCGACGAGTTTACTGGCCGCATGATGGACGGGCGCCGCTGGTCCAATGGCCTGCACCAGGCGGTCGAGGCCAAGGAAGGCGTGAAGATCGAGCCAGAGAACCAGACGATGGCCTCGATCACCTTCCAGAACTACTTCCGCATGTATCCCAAGCTTTCCGGCATGACCGGTACGGCAGCCACCGAAGCGGCGGAATTCTGGGACATCTACAAGATGAACGTGGTCGAGATCCCGACCAACGTGCCGGTCCAGCGGATCGACGAAGACGATGAATTCTACAAGAACACGCTCGACAAGTTCCAGGCCATCGCCAAGGCGATCCGCGAAAAGAGCGAGATCGGCCAGCCGGTGCTGGTCGGCACGGTCAGCATCGAGAAGTCCGAGCTGCTGAGCCAGTTCCTCGACAAGGAAGGCGTGAAGCACGAGGTGCTCAACGCCCGCCAGCACGAGCGTGAGGCGCATATCGTGGCGCAGGCGGGTCGCCCCGGCGCGGTCACCATCGCCACCAACATGGCCGGCCGGGGGACCGACATCCAGCTGGGCGGCAACCTCGACTTCCTGATCGAAGACGAAGTGGGCGACATGCCCGAAGGGCCCGAACGCGATCGGGCGATCGAGAAGATCAAGGCGCAGGTCGCTGAGGACAAGGCGAAGGTCCTCGAAGCAGGCGGCCTCTTCGTGCTCGGCACCGAACGCCACGAAAGCCGCCGGATCGACAACCAGCTGCGCGGTCGTTCGGGACGTCAGGGCGACCCCGGCCTTTCGCGCTTCTACCTGTGTCTCGAAGACGACCTGCTGCGCATCTTCGGGCCGGACACGCTGTTCTCCCGCATGATGAACTCGAACCTGGCCGATGGTGAGGCGATCGGGTCCAAGTGGCTTTCCAAGGCGATCGAGACCGCGCAGAAGAAGGTCGAGGCGCGCAACTACGATACCCGTAAGCAGGTCGTCGAATACGACGACGTGATGAACGACCAGCGCAAGGTCATCTACGAACAGCGATCGGAAATCATGGATTCCGAAGCGGTCGACGACGTTGTGGTCGACATGCGGCACGACACGATTTCCACCATCGTCGCCGAATCGTGCCCTCCGGGTTCCTACCCGGAACAGTGGGACGTCGCCGGGCTGAAGCAGCGGGTGCAGGACATCCTCGGCCTGACCCCGCCGATCGACGCGTGGATGGAAGAAGATTCGATCGATCCCGAAGTGTTCGAAGAACGCATCCGCGAGGAAGCGGACGCGGTGATGGATCGCAAGATCGAGCAGAACGATCCGCAGATCTGGCGGCGCGTCGAGAAGAGCATCCTGCTCGAACGGCTCGACTATCACTGGAAGGAACACCTCGCCACGCTCGACGCGTTGCGCCAGGTGGTGTTCCTGCGCGCCTACGCGCAGAAGACGCCGATCAACGAATACAAGCAGGAAGCCTTCGGCCTGTTCGAGAAGATGCTCGATGCGCTGCGTGAGGACATTACGCAGATCCTGCTGACCCGCGAACTGCGGGTGGCGCCGCCGCCGCAGCGCTCGCTGCCCGATCTGCCCGACTTCCTGACCGGGCATATCGACCCGCTGACCGGGATCGACGACAGCAATGATGGCGACGGATCAGAACGCAACGCGGCGATGTTCGGCTCGCTGGCGGGTTCGCCGCGCGCGAATGCGGGCCCGGGCAACACGTCCGAGAATCCGTGGGAAGGGCAGGAAATCAGCCGCAACGCCCCGTGCCCGTGCGGTTCGGGTAACAAGTACAAGCACTGCCACGGCGCGGCTGCCGCGATGAGGGGAACCGCAGTATAGGCTTCGCGGCCCTCCTCGCGGCTTTCTGCGTAACCGCGCTGCTCTATGCGTCGGTCGGCTTTGGCGGCGGATCGACGTACAGCGCGCTGCTGGCGCTTTCGGGCATGGACTACCGGCTGTTGCCGGTGGTCTCGCTCCTGTGCAACCTGGTGGTTGTCAGCGGTGGCTCGATCCGTTTCGCGCGGGCCGGGATCACGCCCTGGCGCGGTGCGCTGGCGCTGACGGCCATAGCCGCGCCTGCCGCACTGCTGGGTGGGCTGACCCCGATCGGAGAGCGCGCCTTCCTGATGCTGCTGGGTGCGAGCCTGTGCCTGGCAGGGGCGCTGCTATTGCTACCGAAGCGAGAGACGGCCGAAGGCGCGAGCGCGAGGGGAGGGCGCGCGATGCTGATCGCCGCCGCGCCGCTCGGTTACCTTGCCGGTCTGGTGGGCATTGGCGGAGGCATCTTCCTCGCCCCCCTGCTGCATTTGGTGCGCTGGAACACCCCCCGCGCCATCGCCGCAACCGCGAGCCTGTTCATCCTCGTCAATTCGCTGTTCGGCCTCTTCGGGCAGCTGGGCAAAAGCGGTTTCGGAATTCTCGGCGCGGCGGCGAATACCGGCCTGCCGCTTATGCTGGCAGTGGTGATCGGCGGCCAGATCGGCAGCCTGTTCGCCGTGCGCCTGTTCAAGCCGCAGGTAATCGCATGGCTGACCGCTGTGCTGACGATCGTGGTGGGGGTGCGGTTGCTGGTGGGGGTGTGACGCCAGCAAGTGCGCGGGTTAGCGCGCTGCGCCTGCCGAGCCCTGACACACAGTCCTAGGGAAGAAAACCTGCGAGTAGTCGGCGCGGTCGCTAATCACCCCTTCGGGACGGGCAGAGGACAGATGCACACGAGCCATCGCGCGAGGGTTTATGGGAAGCGGCGGAGTAGGAAAATAATGCGACCCGTAATTTTTTGATCGTTATTCATACCGCTCGCTTGTAGCGGCGCAAGTTTTTACTACGTTTTTGCGCCATGGCAAAGATCAAGTCAGAGCGACACCATTGGTGGCCAGAGGGGGTCTCGGCGTATTGGGCTGACCAAGAGGGCGGTGTGAACTGGCTTCTTCCGGATGGAGCGGTTCGCCGGTCAGTCCCGAAGAACTTCGGGGTGATCGGAAACGGACATGCGATTAAGCTAGGCGGAGACCTAGAGAAGGGAAGCGTGTGGGATAGCAGCTTCGAATCCGAATTTCAGAATGCCGACGACAATTTCCCTAGTCTCATCCAGTGGCTGGACACCCTTGATCGCAGTGGTCCGCCATTTGATCGACCCCTAGCGGAAAGAATCAAAGCGGAAGAAGCCAGTGACGAACAATTCGCGCAACTGATTGAATGCCTTGTGTCACTTGCTGCGCGTAGCCCAATGCATCGCGAACAAGGCGTTGCGCTGGCTGAGCACCTAAGGGGCCCTCTACCAGAGCGCGAGAGAAACTCGTTGATCGGCGCCAACATTCAACGCACCCTTCGCAATGCTGTTCGCAATCTAGGCGGCCTTGGTAAGGCTCTTGTGGCGTTTTCCCCAGAACGAGAATTTCTATTCGGAGACGGTTTTTACAACAATCTCACAACTAACGGTGAGCATTGGCATAGCCCAAAAATGTTCGTGCCGCTGACGCCTTGGATGGCTGTGCTCTTCACCCGCCCCATGTCTTATACGTCGGACCCTCGTCTCTTCACCCTTTCAGTGAGTGCCGCGGAGGCCGATGCTTTGAACTATGCGGTCCAAGTCTATGCTCGTCAGATGGTATTCTATCGGTCAGAAGCGCCGTCGATTTCTGACGCTTACGCGCTAGGACGGCACCAAATCTTTGCGGACGATCGAAACTCTGTTGATGCGCTAGCTTACGCGATTCCAGGCACACCGGATCGTGACGCTAATATGGACGCCATACTGGCATTGATCTCAAACAATGGAGCGCCTTAGCTGGCTTGGTTCCAACCATTAGACAATATCAGAAGCCCATGCTCTCGCAGTCAGCACGGCAACTTATAAAATCGATACCAAGGCGGCGCTCGGGGGGGAAGCCTGCGGCCTTGAGCGGTCACACTCGAAAAAATGGCTCCCCGAGTTGGATTCGAACCAACGACCAAGTGATTAACAGTCACCTACTCTACCGCTGAGCTATCGGGGAGCAGCCTTGTCGGCAGGCCCGGGCCTATATGGGGGTGCTTAAAATTTCGCAAGCCCCCGTAACAAATCAGACGACAAATTGTTCGGCAACGATCCGGTCGTCGAGCGAATGGCCCTTGTCGAACAGCAGGGTAAGCTCGGAATCGCGGGCGATTTCGACGTGAACCTCGGCCACGTCGCGCACTTCCTTCTGGTCCGCCACGGCCGCAACGGGCCGCTTGGCAGGCTCGTTGATGCGGAAGGTCACCTTCACCCGCTCGGGCAGGATCGCGCCCCGCCAGCGCCTCGGGCGGAACGCGCTGATCGGCGTGAGGGCGAGCAGCTGCGAATCGAGCGGCAGGATCGGCCCGTTGGCGGAAAGGTTGTACGCGGTCGATCCGGCAGGTGTCGCCACCAGTACGCCGTCTGCCACCAGCTCCTCTATCCGGGTCTTGCCGTCGACGAGGATCTCGATCTTCGCGGTCTGGCGCGTTTCGCGCAGCAGCGAGACTTCGTTGAGCGCGCATTCGACGCGCGTGTGCCCGTCCTGCGTGATCGCTTCCATGCGCAGCGGAGAGATACCGACGGGGCGGCTGCGATTGACCCGTTCGATCAGCGCGCCCTTGGGCCGGTGCTTGTTCATCAGGAAGCCCATCGTCCCACGGTTCACACCGTAAACGGGCAGGATTCGCTCATTGTCGAGCATCCGATGCAGCGTTTGCAGCATGAAGCCGTCGCCGCCCAGCGCGACGACGGCGTCCGCCTCTTCCAGCGGCACCCAGTCGTGCGCTTCGCGCAACGCCTCGGCAGTGTCCTGCGCCAGCGCGGAGTTCGAAATCGCAAGCGCCAGCCGCTCGTATGTCGGTTGCCCGGCCATCAGGCTCCTCTCGCCACAATCACGCCCTGCCTATGGCAGCTACCATGCACTTGGCAATCAATGGATGCGGGACGCCGGGGTATTGTCGGTGCGTGCGCTCTTCCAGAAACGCTGCGGTATTGCGATAAGCGCGCGATGAACGACGTCGACGATCGGGACCTGCTGACAGGGTTGGCCAATGCCGGCACGGCGCGCCGGCAGCTGGGTGACTGGCTGCAGGCGGGCGACGCGCGGGTCCATGCCCTGTTGCTGGTGCTCGGCCGGTTCGACAGCGTCAATCTGGCGCATGGCGCGGATGCGGGCGATTTCGCGCTGGCCGAGGTCGCCCGGCGGATCACCCATTTCGGGCAGGACGAGTTTTTGCAGGGGCAGTGGTTCGCCGCAAGGATCGAAGGCGGCAAGTTCCTGCTCGCCACGCGTGAGGAGTGCAGTCGCGAGCGGTGGCAGTTCCTCGCCGAAGCGCTGGCCGACGGGATCGCGCAGCCTCTTGGCGGGATAAGCACCGCCCTGCCGCAGCTATGGCCGCATGTCGCGCTGATCCGCGCGCTGGCGGGCGACGATCCCGCAGGGATTCTCGGCAGGCTGAGCGACGCGCAGATTGCGCTGAGGGGCGAACCGGGCCGGCGGATCGTGTGGATCGATCGCGAAGACACGCCCCCCGGGATGGGCGCGACGCAGGTGGAGGCGGAGCTGCGCCGCGCGCTCGACGAAAATGCCGTCTCGCTCAAGTTCCAGCCGCAATTCGCGATTGCCGACGATGCGATCATCGGGGCCGAGGCGCTGGTGCGCTGGAATCAGCCGCTGCTCGGCTCGGTCGGCGGCGAAGCCCTGCTGCGGATCGCGGCGCGCGCCGACCTGACCACGCAGCTGACGCGCAGGGTGGTGGGGGCCGCGCTTAAATTGGTACTCGCCTGGCCGGCCGGTCTGAAATGCTCGATCAACATCACCGCCGCCGATCTGGCGGTCGCGCGCTTCCCGCAGGAATTGCTGGATATGATGGGCGATCTTGCTGTCGATCCGGCGCGGATCACGCTGGAGATTACCGAGCAGGCGCTGCTCGGCGACCTCGACCTTGCCGCCCGATCGCTGGGCCTGCTGCGCGATGCCGGGGTGCGAATCGCGCTCGACGACTTCGGCGCGGGCTTCTGCAATTTCGGCTACCTCAAGTACCTGCCGCTCGACATCATCAAGCTCGACCGGATCATGCTCGACGGCGTGGCCGAGAATGCGCGCGACCGCGCGGTGCTGCGCGGGGTGATGGCGATGGCGCGCGCGCTCGACCTCGAAGTCCTTGCCGAGGGCGTCGAGAATGAACGCCAGCGGGAAATCGCGGCGGAGGAAGGCTGCACTGCGTACCAGGGCTTTCTGCGCGCGAAGCCGCTGACGCAGGCGGATTTCTTGGAGCTGGTAGGCGCACGGGACTAGGCCGGCGCCTTCTCCCGTTTCTTCGCGCGCAGGGCAATTGCGCTGAGCCCCTTGGTCAACTGGAACAGGCCGTTGAGGCGGCTTTGCGGGTCGTGCCAGGCGCGGTTGACCACCAGCTTCATATCGGGCCGCAGCTTCACCGCCTCGGCGCGCTTGTCCACGTAGGCGAGCAGCCCGGCGGGGTCGGGGAAGTCGTCGTTGTGGAAGGTGACCAGCGTGCCGCGCGCGCCGACATCGATTTTGGCGATGTTCGCGGCGATGGCCTGATGCTTGATCTCGATCAGCTTGACGAGGTTCTGCGTTGCCTGCGGTAGCTGGCCGAAGCGGTCGATCATCTCGGCGGCCAGCCCTTCGATCTCGGCCTTGTCGCTCGCCTGGTTGAGGCGGCGGTAGAGCGCCATGCGCACGGCGAGGTCGGGCACGTAGTCTTCGGGGATCATGATCGGTGCATCGACCGTGATCTGCGGGCTGATGTCTTCGGAGGGCTTCTCCAGCCCCATCTCGCCCGCCTTCGCGGCGAGGATCGCGTCCTCCAGCATCGACTGGTAGAGTTCGAAGCCGACCTCGCGAATATGGCCAGACTGCTCGTCGCCCAGCAGGTTGCCCGCGCCGCGAATGTCGAGATCGTGGCTGGCGAGCTGGAAGCCTGCGCCAAGGCTGTCGAGATCGCTCAGCACCTTGAGGCGTTTCTCCGCGACTTCGGAAAGCGCGGTGTCGGCGGCGGTGGTCAGGTAGGCATAGGCGCGCAGCTTTGCGCGGCCCACGCGCCCGCGCAGCTGGTAAAGCTGGGCGAGGCCGAAGCGGTCGGCGCGGTGGATGATGATCGTGTTGGCGCTGCTGATGTCCAGCCCGCTTTCGACGATCGTGGTCGAGAGCAGCACGTCGTACTTCTTCTCGTAGAACGCGCTCATCCGGTCTTCGACCTCGCTGGCGCTCATCTGGCCATGCGCGGGGACCACCTTCACCTCGGGCACATGCTCGCGCAGCCATTCGAGGAGCGGGTCCATGTCCGAAATGCGCGGTACGACGATGAAGCTCTGCCCGCCACGGTGATGCTCGCGCAGCAGCGCTTCGCGGATCACCATGTCGTCCCACTCCATCACGTAGGTTCGCACCGCGAGGCGGTCGACCGGTGGGGTCTGGATGGTCGAGAGTTCGCGCAGCCCGCTCATCGCCATTTGCAGCGTGCGCGGGATCGGCGTGGCGGTGAGCGTGAGCATGTGCACATCGGTGCGCAGCTGCTTGAGGCGTTCCTTGTGCGTGACGCCGAAGCGCTGTTCCTCGTCGACGATCACCAGCCCCAGGTCTTTGAACCGGGTCGACTTGCTCAGGATCGCGTGGGTGCCGACCACGATATCGAGCGTTCCGTCGGCCAGCGCCCCGCGAGTCTCGGTGATTTCCTTGGCGGGGACGAGGCGGCTGAGGCGGCCGATCTTGAGCGGGAAGCCCGCGAAGCGCTCGCTGAAATTCTGGTAGTGCTGGCGCGCGAGCAGCGTGGTGGGGGCGACCACCGCGACTTGCTGCCCGCTCATCGCCGCGACGAACGCGGCGCGCAATGCCACCTCGGTCTTGCCGAAACCGACATCGCCGCAGACGAGCCGGTCCATCGGCTTGCCGCTTTCCAGATCGCGCAGGACATCGGCGATCGCGGCGTCCTGATCGTCGGTTTCTTCCCACGGGAAGCGGTCGACGAACTGGTTGAAGCTGGCTTCCTCGGCTTCGAGCACGGGCGCTTTCTTCAGCGCGCGCTCGGCGGCGGTGCGCATCAGCTCGCTGGCGATTTCGCGGATGCGTTCGCGCAGGCGGGCGCGACGTTTCTGCCAGGCTTCGCCGCCCAGCTTGTCGAGCATCACCGCATCTTCGCTGCTGCCGTAGCGGGAGAGGACTTCGAGGTTCTCGACCGGGATGTAGAGCTTGTCGCCGCCCTTGTACTCCAGCATCACGCAGTCGTGCTTGGACTTGCCGACGCTGATCGGTTCGAGGCCGAGATACTTGCCGATGCCGTGTTCGGTGTGGACCACCAGATCGCCGCGCGAGAGCGCCTGAAGCTCGCTTAGGAAAGCATCCGAATCGCGCCGTTTCTTGCGGCGGCGGACGAGCCGGTCGCCCAGCAGGTCCTGCTCGGTAACCAGCTCGATATCGTCGTTGGAGAAGCCGCTGTCGAGCGGCAGGATCATCGCGACCGGGGTCCCCTTCGCGGACTTGCCGAGTGCATCCTGCCAGCTTTCGGCGAGCGCCACCTTCGTGCCCGCTTCGCCCAGGATCGAGGTGATCCGCGAGCGGCTGCCGGTGGAATAGGCGGCGAGGAGCGGGCGCTTGCCTGCCTTGCCGACTTTCTTGAAGTACTCCGCTGCGACTTCGTACACATTGTCGCCGCGCGCACGTTCGGGCGCGAAATCGCGGGCGGAGCGGAAGCCGAAATCGATCACGCTGTCGCTCTCGGGCTCGTCGAATCCGGTCGCGCGGTGGACCGGGCGGTCCTCCATCACGCCGCCGATCTCGTCTTCGGTCAGGTAAAGCGCCTGCGGGTCGAGCGGGCGGTAGCTTCCCGCCTTCTGCCCGGCGGTCTCGGTGCGCGTGCGGCGGTATTCGGCGACGTCGGAAAGGCGTTCCTCGAACGCGGTGAGTGCGCCCACATCGATGGTCACCGGATCGTCCGCGCCCAGATGGTCGAACAAGGTCGCCAGCTTTTCCTCGAACAGGGGCAGCCAGTGTTCCATCCCCGCCTGTCGCCGCCCTTCGCTGACGGCTTCGTACAAGGGGTCTTGCGTGGCATTCGCGCCGAACCGCTCGCGATAGCCCGCGCGGAAGCGCTTGATCGTCGCATCCTCCAGCAGCACTTCGCTGGCGGGCAGCAGGAGAAAGGAATCGAGTGTGCCGGTGGTGCGCTGCGTGCTTGGATCGAACAGGCGCAGGCTTTCCAGCTCGTCGCCGAAGAAGTCGAGCCGCAGGCCCTGTTCGAGGCCGGAGGGGAAGATGTCGAAGATCGACCCGCGCACCGCAAACTCGCCTGCGTCGATCACCGTATCTGTGCGGCTGTACCCCTGCTTTTGCAGCAGCTGTGTCAGGCTCTCGTGCCCGATCTGCACGCCCGGTTTGAGTTCGCGCACTGCCTCGCGGATGCGGAACGGGGTGAGCATTCGCTGGAGCACGGCGTTGGCCGTGGTGACCAGCAATTGCGGCGTGCCTTTCTCGCTCTGCAAGCGGTGCAGCGCGGAAAGCCGCTGGGTGCTGATCGACAGCGCGGGGCTCGCGCGGTCGTAGGGCAGGCAATCCCACGCGGGGAATTCGATCACGCTGAGTTCTGGCGCGAAGAAGCGCGCGGCATCCGCAATGCTGCGCATGGCGCTGTCGTCGGGCGCGATGAACACCGCGCGGCGTTTGGCTGCCCGGGCAAGGTCTGCCATCACCAGCGGCTGCGCGCCCCGCGCGAGGTTGGCGAAAGTCAGCGGCTGCTTGGCGGACAGGATGCGGGAGAGGTCGGGCATTGGTGTTTAAGTCGCTCCGGCGCGCGCCTGTTCCGGGCACACGCAATTTGCCCCCTTCTCTTGTAGAGGAGGGGGTTGGGGTTTGTGCTATGGCGTTAGCGCGGTGCGATCCTCCGCACCACCCCGCTGCTATCAGCGCGGGATTTTGACGTAATCCAGCTTCTGCATGATCGCGATCCGATCGCCCTGCATCTCTGGCGGCACGGGCTGCGTCTTGAGCGCCCAGGCCATGATCTCGACATCGTCGTAATCGAGCAGCGCCTCGAACCAGACGAGGTCCTCCTCGCCCCACGATTGGTGATAGCGGTCGAAATAGCCGCCGATCATGTAATCGGCCTCGCGCGTACCGCGATGCCAGGCGCGGAACTTGGCACGGGCGAGGCGGGATTCGAAGCTGGGGGAGATCATGGGGCGGGGACTAGGCCTCGCGCACCAATTTCTCAACTCGTCATTGCGAGGAACCGCGAAGCCGTGACGCGGCAATCCAGGGCATTTTCGCGAGACGCTCTGGATTGCTTCGCCCCGTCCTGCGGACGTGTCTCGCAATGACGAACTCTATTTGTCATAGCGCTCCCATGCGGCCCGAAATCCTCAACCCCCTGTTTGCAGAGGTCGACACGCTCGACGGTGTCGGGCCCAAGCTGAAGAAGCCGCTGGAGAAGCTGCACTGCACGCGGGTGCGCGACGTCGCCTATCACTGGCCCGACCGCTTCGTCACCCGCCGCCCGGTCGACAATCTGGACGAGGCATCCGAGGGCGAGCAGATCATCATTGCGCTCACCGTGACCGAGCATCGCTCCGGTGCCTCGCGCCGCGCGCCGTACCGGGTTCTCGCTACCGACAGCGCGGGCAACGTCCTCGCGCTCACATTCTTCGGGAGGGCCAGTTACACCGCGAAGAAGGAACTGCCGGTGGGCGAGACCCGCCGGGTTGCGGGCAAGCTGGAGCGGTATGGCGACATGCTCCAGATGGTCCACCCAGATCACGTTCTGAAGGTCGACGATCCCGCACTCGGCCAGATGCGGGAGCCGGTCTACAGCCTCGCCGAAGGGCTCACCCAGCCACGCATGGCGAGCCTCGCGGCGCAGGCGCTCGACAAGCTGCCCGCGCTGCCTGAGTGGATCGAGCCGGGGATGCTGGCGCGTGAGAAATGGCCCGCGTGGCCCGACGCGCTGCGCAGCGTCCATGCGCGCGACGACGAGCGCGCGAAGGACCGGCTCGCCTATGACGAGCTGCTTGCCAACCAGCTCGCGATGCAACTGGTGCGCGCCGACAACCGCAGGAAACGCGGGCGCGCGCTCGCCGGTGACGGGAGCCTGCGGGGCAAGCTGCAACTGCCGTTCCCGCTGACCGGGGCGCAGGAGCGTTCGATCCGCGAGATCGAAGGCGACCTCCAACAGGACGCGCCGATGCTGCGCTTGCTGCAAGGCGATGTTGGCGCGGGGAAAACGGTGGTCGCGCTGCATGCGATGCTGATCGCGGTGGAGGCAGGCGCGCAGGCCGCGCTGCTCGCGCCGACCGAACTCCTCGCGCGCCAGCATTTCGAAACGCTGCGCGAGATGGCGCGACCTACCGGCGTGGAAGTCGCGCTGCTGACGGGCCGCGACAAGGGCCGCGCGCGCGAAAGCATCCTGATGGGGCTGATGGATGGCAGCATCCAGATCGTCGTCGGCACGCACGCGATCTTTCAGGAGGCGGTGCAGTACCGCGATCTCGGGCTGGTGGTGGTGGACGAGCAGCACCGCTTCGGCGTCTCGCAGCGGCTCCAGATGGCGAGGAAGGGCAAGCGCCCGCCGCATACGCTTTCCATGACCGCGACCCCGATCCCGCGCACACTGACGCTGGCCAATTACGGCGAGATGGAAGTCAGCCGGTTGGACGAACTGCCGCCGGGCAGACAGGCGATCGACACGCGCGTCGTCGGGATGGAGCGGCTGCCCGATGTGGTCGACGCGGTCGGGCGGCATCTCGCGAGCGGTCAGCAGGCCTATTGGGTTTGTCCGCTGGTGCGCGACGAGGACGGGATGGAAAAACCCGCCGCCGAGCAACGCTATGCTGCGCTGAAAGCGCGCTTCGATGACGATGTGGTGCTGGTCCACGGCCAGCTCGACCCGGAGCTGAAGGACGCGGCGATGGCGCGCTTTGCCTCGGGCGAGGCGAAATTGCTGGTGGCGACGACCGTGATCGAGGTCGGGGTCGATGTGCCCGCCTCGACGCTGATCGTGATCGAGCAGGCGGAGAAGTTCGGCCTTGCGCAACTCCACCAGCTGCGCGGGCGCGTGGGGCGGGGGAGCGAGAAGTCGACCTGCCTGCTGCTGCGCGGCGAACAGCTTTCCGAAACCGGGCGCAAACGGCTTGCGCTGATGCGCGAGACGCAGGACGGCTTTCGCATTGCCGAGGAAGATCTGGAGCTGCGCGGCGGCGGCGAACTGCTCGGCACGCGGCAATCGGGCGATACGCCGTTCCGCATCGCGACGTTGGAGCAGATGCAACGGCTAATGGACCCGGCGACCGCCGACGCGAAGCTGCTGATGGACCGCGATGCCGGGCTCGAAGGCGAACGGGGCGAGGCCGCGCGCATCCTGCTCTACCTGCACGAACGCGACATGGGCGTACGGACTTTGAGGGGGGGATGACGCAATACTCCCCTCCCTTGGGGGAGGGGTCGGGGGTGGGGGCTCGGCGCCCGAAATACCAGCGCCGTACCCCCCACCCAGCCTCCCCCTCAAGGGGGAGGAGCAGGTTGGGCATCACCTCAGAGTGCATTTTCCTACTGCAACCGCACAGGCTAGCGTGGCGACGGCTCTTTGGCATCGTCGTCCACTTGCATACGCACGGAGAATTTTTTGGGTCAAAAACCGGAATGTGTCATTCCGCCGGACCTAACCATTTGAGAGGCAGAGATATTCCCAAGGTGACACATGGGTGACACGTGTCACCCATGTCGCTCCCCGAAATCACTCCCCTCCCCACGGGGAGGGGTTGGGGGTGGGGGCTCCAAGCCATCAGCCGGAGTACACACCCACCCAACCTCCCCCTCAAGGGGGAGGAATTCAGCCCCGTTCTGCCAACCGCTCCACCAGCGCCCGCGCCGCCGCGTCGACATCTTCCCACGTCGCTTCGAACTGCTCCTCACCGTCGTAATAGGGGTCGGCGATCGCCGCGCCCTCGCGCCCCGGCACGAGGTCCATAAACAGCGACACATGCGCGCGCGATCCCTCGGGCCGCAGCGCCTCGATATTGCGCAGGTTCTGGTGATCCATCGCGAAGATATGCGTGAAGCGCTCGAAGTCCTCGACCGACAGCTGGCGCCCGGCATAGCCCGATATGTCGATCCCGTGCTTCGCCGCCTCTTCGATGCTGCGCGGATCGGGTGAGCTGCCGACATGGTAGTCGGCGGTGCCTGCGCTGTCCGCCTCAGCCTCCAGGCCAGCTTTCTCCGCAGCATCGCGGAACGCTGCTTCGGCCAGGGGAGAACGGCAGATATTGCCGAGGCAGACGAACAGAATGGCGGGCTTTTCCATGCGTCCGGCCTACTGGACGCGGGCTGAGCCGCGCAATAGACGATACTGCAATCAAGGGGGAATTCGTATGCTGAAGCACCTGCTCGCCGCAACGGCACTCACCGTAATCGTCGCCAGCCCGCTCGCCGCTCAGACCGCGCCAAACCCGGCCGGGGAATACGAGCAACTGCGCGAAGAGGTGTGGCAGGACATGCTCGATGCCTATCCCACGCTCGCGACATCGGTGGGCGACCGGCGCGGGGATGGCAAGCTCGGCGATCTTTCGATCGAGGGCTACGAGGAGGATATGGCCGAAAACCGCGCCATCCTCGCCCGGCTCGACGCGATCGACAAGGATGCGCTGCCCGAAGACCTGCGGGTCGATTACGCGGTGCTGCATCGCTCGCTGGCGGACTATCTGGAGGGCGCGCAGTTCGATCAGGATCGCTACATCCTGTTCACCAATCGCGGCGGCTGGTTCAGCGCGCTCGCCTCGCTCCCCTACAGCTCGCCCTTCTTCACGCTGGCCGATTACGAGAGCTACGTGGGCCGCCTCGAAGCGTTCGGCCCCTACAATGCCGACGGTATCGCCCGCAGCCGTGAGGCCGTGGCGCGCGGTCTGACGCAGGCGTGCGGACCGATGGAAGGGTTCGAGGACCAGATCACCGGACAGATTGCCGACAGCGCCGAGGAGTCCGGCTTCTGGCAGCCGTTTGCGAAGAAGCCCACGAACATTTCGGACGCGGACTGGCAGGCGCTGAAACTCCGCGCCAAGGCCGCGATCGACAATGTCGTCTTCCCCGGCCTGCGCGATTTCGTGCGCTTCTACGAGAATGAATACGCGCCCAAATGCCGCGACGGCCTGCCGGGCATTTCGCAGACAGAGGGCGGGGCAGAGTATTACGACCACCTCGTCCGCAGCTTCACCACCACCGACATGAGCGCGGACGAGGTCCACCAGCTCGGCCTGTCCGAAGTCGCACGCATCCGGGCGGAAATGGAGCAGGTCGCCGCCGACGCCGGCTTCGATAGCCGCGAGGCTTTCATCGAACACCTGCGCACCGACCCGCAATATTATATGACCGACGAGGGTGAGTACCTTCGCTACGCCGCCGCGCTGGCAAAGGAAATCGACGGCTGGCTGCCCAAGCTGTTCGGCACGCTCCCGCGCCTGCCCTATACCGTCCTCCCGATCCCCGCCGCGCAGGCACCGGGCAACACCACCGCCTATTACGAGCCCGGCTCGGCCGAGACCGGGCAGGCGGGCATCTACCGCGTCAACCTGACCGAACTCGACCAGCGCCCGCTGTGGGAACTGCCCGCGCTGGGCGTGCACGAGGCCGTGCCGGGCCACCACCTTCAGATCGCGTTGCAGCAGGAGCTGGACCTGCACCCGCTGCGCCGCAACGGCACCTTCTTCACCGCCTTCGTCGAAGGGTGGGGGCTCTACTCGGAACGGCTCGGGATCGAGATGGGCCTGTACGATACCCCCGCCAAGCAGATGGGGCGGCTGAGCTACGAGATGTGGCGCGCGTGCCGGCTGGTGGTAGACACCGGCATCCACTCGAAGGGCTGGACCAAGCAACAGGCGGTCACCTTCATGACCGACAACACCGCGCTATCGGCTGCGAATATCGACGCCGAGGTCAACCGCTACATCACCTGGCCGGGGCAGGCGCTGGCCTACAAGATCGGCGAGCTGAAGATTCGCGAGCTGCGTGGGCGTGCGGAGAAGGCGCTGGGCGACCGGTTCGACCTGCGCGCCTTCCACGATGCGGTGCTGGAGAACGGGGCGGTGCCGCTCGATGTACTGGAAGAGCATATCGAGCGCTGGATGGCGGAGCAGGCGTCCTAGCGAACCTTGGAAAATCCGTTCATCCTGAGCTTGTCGAAGGATCGTCTTTGCTTCTTCTCACAGCACAGAAGAAGTGCGGCCCTTCGACAGGCTCAGGGCGAACGGAACTTATTTGAGATGGAAACTAATTCGTCCGCTCCAGCACGTCGCGCACGATGGCGTGGATATTCACCACCGCACCGATCCGCGCGCCGAGCAGCGCCGTGCCACTGACCTTGCGCTGGACAAACAGGGTTTCGGCGGGCGGGATGTGCCAGATCGACTTGTCCTGCGCGATGGCGAAGCCTTCGTCGCGCAGTGCAGGTACGAAGCCGCGGTCGCCGAAGTCGAACGGGGCATCCTTGGCCATCTCGCTGAGAATGATGTCGATCATCCGGTCGATCGCCTCGCCATGCTTCTCGACCACGGCAGGAGACATGAATTGCGCATCGATCGCCGCCTGCCGCACGCCTGCATGGTCGCGGTCGAGCCCGGCGCGCAGCAGGTTGCGGTAGGATTGCTGCACGTCGCGGTCGACCTCTCGCGTAGCTCCGAAGTCGAGCAGCACGATCTTCCGATCGGCCTCGCGGTAGCGGTAATTGGCGAAATTGGGGTCGGTCTGCATCAGGCCCCATTCGAACAGTTCGCGCGCGACGAGTTCGATCACCTCGGCAAACACGCTGTCGCGCACCTCCTGCGGCTGGTCGCCCAGTTGTTCGACCGGGCGCCCTTCCTCGTAACTCATCGCGAGGATGCGGTCGCGGGTCAGCTCTTCGTCGAGCGTGGGGACCACGAAAGCCTCGTGCCCGGCGAGCAGCTCGCCATAGCGCTGCATCATCCGCCCTTCGCGGCGGTAGTCGGCTTCCTCGTGCAACTGTTCCTTCGCCGCAGCGAGCAGCGGGGCGATGTCGAGTTCCTTGGGCAGCAGGCCGGTGACGCGCAACAAAGTGGCGACGTTGTCGACGTCCGAATCGATGCTCTGCGCAACGCCCGGATATTGCACCTTGATCGCCAGCGTCCGCCCGTCACGGGTCAGCGCGCGGTGGACCTGGCCGATGCTGGCGGCAGCAATCGGGCGCGGTTCGAAGCGGCGGAAGTTCTTGCGCCACTCGCTACCCCATTCCTCAGCCAGCACCTTGTCGAGCTGGCGCGGGGGCATGAAGTCTGCGTTATCGCGCAGTTTGGCGAGGATTTCGGACAGCTCCGGCGGCAGGGCATCGCCCGCGTCCATGGAGAGCATCTGGCCCATCTTCATCGCCGCGCCGCGCAGGTGTGAGAGGCGCTCGGTCAGACGGCCAATATTGCCGGGGGTGAGAACCAGATCGTTCATCCGCACCCGCTCGCCCGAGGCAACGCGGCGCGCGCCCTCGGCCAGCATTCCGCCGGCGACGCCGCCAGCAAGCCGGCCGAAGCCGCTCAATCTTCCGATGCGGGACGAAGGAACCGCCCGATGGCGCCCCTTCGCGTCATCCTCCCGCGCCATGGCCTTAGGCGTAGTTCACATAGAGCGAGTAGATCAGGCCGGGGATGTAGAAGATCGGCGTCAGGATCAGACTGATGAGGAATTGCGAGCCGAGCCCGTGCTTGAGCGCGACGCCCAGCGGCGGAAGCAGGATGGTCGCGATGAGGATAATGATAGGCATTTCAGAAAATCTCCTTTGCCTGACCAACCGCGCCTGCGCGCGCCTGTTCCGCTCGATCGCCCTAGGCTCGTCCTCGAAGAGTGCGCACTACCTCACGAAGCATGTACCGCGCCCGCCAGCTCTTCCAGCCCGACGACGATGATCGTGCGCCCGCCGCCGAATTCCTCGCGCACAACGATCAGTCCCTGCCGCTCCATATGCTCCAGCAGGCGGCGAATGCGGCTGGGCGAGGAGGTGCCGTAGACGCGCGCAAGCTCGTCCTCGTCGGGTGCCGAGGCGCCTCTGGCGATCGACACCGCCAGCGCGAGGTAAGGGGCGAGGACGTCTGCGGGGACGGCCTGCGACAGCTCCTCGATCGTGTCGCGTACCGGTTGGGGCAGCTCGTGCAGGCCTGCGGCGGCGAAGGCGAACAGGCGCCGGAATTCGAGCATGTCGACATGCGCGCTGGGCACGCCCTGCTGGCGGCAACGCTGGGCGAAATTGCGGAACAGCGTGGCCGAGGACTGGAAGGTCGCGCCTTCCTCCGCCGCCAGCTCCACGATGATCCGGGTCAGGGCGGCTTCCTTGTCCTGCGGTGCGGCTGGTGCCTGATCTTCGGGCGAGGATGCATCGCTCGCGGTGTGCTCCCCGTTCTCGCTTCGCTGTGCCTGCTCGGCGGCGCGTGCGGTGATCGCCTGCTCCAGATCGGCAGCAGGCTTCGGCGGGGGAGGGGGCGGCGGCGCGGGCTTCGCGGCTTCCTCCGCCAGTTCCGAATGGAGCAGCGCCTCCAGATCCTCGCCCGAAGCCTGCGGCAATGGCGTCAGGCCCTCGGCGGCGTTCTTCCCTCCGGTCTTCACCTCGCCGATATGCACCGCGACCGGGCGGCGGCTGATCGCCGGGCCGAGGCCGAGGAAATGCCCGCGCTGCAGATCGCGGATCCGCTCCGCCTGCCTGCGGTCCATCCCCAGAAGGTCGGCGGCGCGCTGCATATCGATGTCGAGGAAGGTGCGCCCCATCAGGAAGTTGGAGGCTTCGGCGGCGACATTCTTGGCCAGCTTGGCGAGCCGCTGCGTGGCGACGATCCCGGCGAGCCCGCGTTTGCGGCCGCGGCACATCAGGTTGGTCATCGCGGACAGTGTCATCCGCCGCGTATCCTCGGACAATTCGCCCGGAGCGGCAGGCGCAAACATCTGCGCCTCGTCGACCACGACGAGCGCGGGATACCAATGCTCGCGCGGGGCATCGAACAGCGCGCCGAGGAACAACGCAGCGCAGCGGATCTGCTGTTCCACCTCCAGCTCGTCCAGCGCCAGCACGACCGAGACGCGGTGCTGGCGCACGCGCCCGGCCAGCGCCTCGATCTCGCGCACCGAATGCGCGGCACCATCGATCACGATATGGTCGAACGCATCGGCCAGGCTGGTGAAGTCGCCTTCGGGGTCGATCACCACCTGCTGGACGAGCCCGGCGGTCTGTTCGAGCAGGCGGCGCAAGAGGTGCGACTTGCCCGAACCCGAGTTGCCCTGGACGAGCAATCGTGTCGCGAGCAGCTCCTCGACATCGACGCAAATGCCTTGCCCGGCCGAATCCGTGCCAATTTCGATCTGCGCTGTCATATCATTCACGAATAGGTGCACCCCGCCACGGCGCAAAGGCGCAACCGGCAGTTATCCCGTCCTGGTTTGCCTCGCGTAGTGCCGATGATGCCGGAGAACGGGCGCGCAGGATCGCCGACCCGACCCTTCAGGTAGAGGAAAACGGGCGGAGATGGTGCGGCTTATTGTCGGAAACGACGTAAAATGGTCGGGGAGAGAGGATTCGAACCTCCGGCCCCTGCCTCCCGAAGACAGTGCTCTACCAGGCTGAGCTACTCCCCGACCGGATGCTTGCGGGGCGGACCCCGCGAGGCAGAGGCGGCCCTATAGGTGTGGATCACCGCACACGCAAGCGGACATTGCAGGCAAGTTTGTCCTATCGCTGACGAACGAAAGGATTAGGCCGATCACCGTGACCGAATCGCATTACGAACAGCAGTATCTCGACCTGATGGCGCGTATTTGGCGCGACGGTGACGAGCGGGTGGACCGCACGGGCGTGGGCACTCGGTCGGTTTTCGGTGCGCAGCTGCGGTGCAGTCTCGCCGATAATGCCGTGCCCCTGCTGACCACCAAGCGCGTCTACTGGAAAACCGCCGCGCGCGAGATGCTGTGGTTCCTGACCGGGGAAACCAATATCCGCCCGCTTGTCCTGCAGGGCGTTAAGATCTGGAACGAGTGGCCGCATGCCCGCTACGTCAAGGAGACGGGCGACGACCTGCCGCTCGACGATTTCGTCCAGCGAATCGCCGATGACGAAGCCTTCGCAGCGCGCTGGGGCGATCTCGGCCCGGTCTATGGCAAGCAGTGGGTCGACTGGCCGACCTATCGCTATCGCTTCGACGGGCTGTACGAGAAGGGCGAAGGGGTAAATCAGGTCGCGCAGGTGATCGAGAGCCTGCGGGCCAACCCCGGCAGCCGCCGCCACATCATCGAAGGCTGGAACGTTGCCGAGCTGGACCGGATGGCGCTGCCGCCGTGCCACAAGTCGTATCAGTTCCACGTCGGCGCAAATGGTACGCAGCTCAACTGCGCACTCTACCAGCGTAGCTGCGACGTTGCGCTGGGCCTGCCGTTCAATCTGTTCGGTGCGGCGCTGCTGACGCGGATGATCGCTCAGCAGACCGATCTGGAGCCGGGCGAACTGGTGTGGATGGGGGGTGATACGCACCTCTATCTCAACCACGCGCATCTGATCGAGGAACAGCTGGCGCGGGAACCGCGCGGCGCGCCAAAGCTTGAGATTACAAGGCGTCCGCCAAGCATGTTCGACTACACGATCGAGGATTTCGCGGTGTCCGATTACGCACCGCATCCGCCGATCAAGGCACCGGTGGCAGTGTGAACGAGCGGCCCGACCGGAGCTGCGCTTGACCCGAAAGGGACTGCGCAATAAACGGTCGCCGAAATGAAAGAATGCGTCTCTCACGATGGAGGCGCCGGGAGACAGACGCATGGCCAACGGGCCCGAGCGAGCCACCAAGGGCGACAACAAGCCACGCTTGTCGCTTCACGTACCCGAACCGCAATATCGCCCCGATGCGGACGAGGTCGATTTTTCCGCGATCGAAGTGCCAGAGGCGGGCAAGCAGCCGCGCCCCGACGAGGCGTGCGAACCGCACGAGACTCACGGGCTCTGCACCGATCTGATCCGCGTGCTGGGCGACGACAATATGGCGCACGGCCCGTGGGACCCGAAGCTCGACCCCGAGACCCTGCGCCAGATGCTGCACCACTTCTCTCTGGTGCGCGCGTTCGACGAACGCATGTTTCGCGGCCAGCGGCAGGGCAAGACCAGCTTCTACATGAAGTGCACAGGCGAGGAGGCGACCAGTATCGCCACCTCGATGGCGCTGCAGCCAGACGACATGATCTTCCCCAGCTATCGCCAGCAGGGCGCGCTGATTGCGCGCGGCTATCCGCTGATCGAGATGATCAACCAGATCTATTCGAACAGCGGCGACAAGCTGAAGGGCCGCCAGCTGCCGATCATGTATTCGAGCCGCGAGCACAGCTTCTTCAGCATCTCGGGCAACCTCGCCACGCAGACGCCGCAGGCGGTTGGCTGGGCGATGGCGAGCGCGATCAAGCACGACACCCGCATCGCCGCGACCTGGGTGGGCGAGGGGAGCACCGCGGAGGGCGACTTCCACGCGGCGTGCACCTTTGCCAGCGTCTACAACGCGCCGGTGATCCTCAACGTCATCAACAACCAGTGGGCGATCTCCAGCTTCTCCGGCTTTGCAGGCGGCGAGCGGGCGACCTTCGCCAGCCGCGCGATCGGCTACGGCCTTGCCGGGTTGCGGGTGGACGGCAACGATCCGCTGGCATGCTACGCCGCCGAGAAATGGGCAGCGGATCGTGCGCGGACGAATGCCGGGCCGACGCTGATCGAATTCTTCACCTACCGCGCCGAAGGG
This sequence comes from Citromicrobium bathyomarinum, assembly GCF_038594485.1. Taxonomy (GTDB): domain Bacteria; phylum Pseudomonadota; class Alphaproteobacteria; order Sphingomonadales; family Sphingomonadaceae; genus Alteriqipengyuania; species Alteriqipengyuania bathyomarina_A. The sequence continues at coordinate 574,377 of NZ_JBCFZG010000001.1, forward strand.
CACTCCACCTCGGACGATCCCAGCGGTTACCGCAGCGCGCAGGAGCGTGAGGCATGGCCGCTCGGCGATCCCGTCGCACGGCTCAAGAACCACCTCATCGCACTCGGCGAATGGGACGAGGATCGTCAGGCGGAGATGGACCTGAAGGCCGCCGAAAAGGTGAAGGCCGACACCAAGCTGGCCGAAAAGAACGGTATCCTGGGCCACGGGATGCATCAGCCGTTCCACACCATGTTCGAAGACGTGTTCGAGGAAGAGCCGTGGCACCTTCGCGAACAGAACGCGCAGTCGCAGGCCGAACGCGACAAGAAATATCCGGACGGGGTGCCGCACTGATGAGCGAGACGAAAGACCAGCCCAAGGTCGAGCAGGGGCGCGACGCCACTGGCAATGATCGCCGCCTCAACATGATCGAGGCGATCAACGATGCGCTCGACGTGTCGATGGAGAAGGACGACAACGTCGTCGTCTTCGGCGAGGATGTCGGCTATTTCGGCGGCGTGTTCCGCTGCACGGCGGGCTTGCAGGAGAAATACGGCAAGTCGCGCGCGTTCGATACGCCGATCTCTGAATGCGGCATCGTCGCCGCGGCGATCGGGATGGGTGCCTACGGCCTGCGCCCGGTCCCCGAAATCCAGTTCGCCGACTACATCTACCCCGGCTACGACCAGATCATCAGCGAAGCGGCGCGCCTGCGCTATCGCAGCGCGGGCGAATATACCGCACCGATCACGATCCGCTCTCCCTTTGGCGGCGGCATTTTCGGCGGTCAGACGCACAGCCAGAGTCCCGAGTCCCTGTTCACCCACGCCTCTGGCATCAAAACCGTCATTCCGGCGACGCCCTACGATGCGAAGGGTCTGCTGATCGCGGCGATCGAGGATAATGACCCGGTCATCTTCTTCGAGCCCAAGCGCATCTACAACGGCCCGTTCGACGGCTTCTTCGACCGTCCGGTGAAGAACTGGAAGTCGCATCCCGATAGCGTGGTCCCCGAAGGATACTACCGCATCCCGCTAGGCGAGGCGCGGCTCGTGACCGAGGGCGAGCAGCTTACCGTGCTGACCTACGGCACGATGGTCCACGTCGCGAAAGCGGTGCTGGAAGAGAAGGGCATCGAAGCCGACATTCTCGACCTTCGCACGCTCGTCCCGCTGGACATGGACGCGATCGAGAAATCGGTGAAGAAGACCGGCAAGTGCCTGATCGTGCACGAGGCGACGCGCACCTCCGGCTTCGGCGCAGAGCTTTCCGCGCTGGTGCAGGAACGTTGCTTCTATCACCTCGAAGCGCCGATCCAGCGCGTGACCGGCTTCGACACCCCTTATCCCCACAGCCTCGAATGGGCCTATTTCCCCGGCCCGGTGCGCATTGGCGCGGCTCTCGACACGCTCCTCAAGGACTGATCCCCATGGCGAAATTCACCTTCAACCTGCCCGATATCGGCGAAGGCATTGCCGAGGCGGAGATCGTTGCGTGGCACGTATCGGTCGGCGACATGGTCGCGGAAGATCAGCAGATCGCGGACATGATGACCGACAAGGCGACCGTGGAAATGGAAAGCCCGGTTGCCGGCAAGGTGATCGAGATCGCGGGTGAGGTGGGCGACACCATCTCGATCGGATCGATGCTGGTCACCATCGAAGTCGAGGGCGAGATTCCGGACGACGTGGCAGAGGAGAACGCCAAGGTCGCCGAAGCTGAGGCAGAAACCGCACCTGCGCCCGCGCCGAAGGACGACAATGTCGAGGAGCGGATCGAGGTCGAGAACCCCGACGCCAGCGATGCCGATGACGCACACGAAGCCGATCCCGAGCCTGCGCCCAAGCAGCCCATCGAAAAGAGCGCACCGAAAGCCGAGGCAAAGGTTCTCGCCAGCCCGGCTGTACGCAAGCGCGCGAAAGACCTGGGCATCGATCTGGCGCAGGTAAAACCGGCCGAGGATGGCCGCGTCCGCCATGGCGACCTCGACCAGTTCCTTGCCTATTCGGGCGGCTATTCGCCCGCCAGCGGCCCGCGCGCCGACGAGGAAATCAAGGTCATCGGAATGCGCCGCCGGATCGCGCAGAACATGAGCGCATCGAAACGCAATATTCCGCACTTCACCTATGTCGACGAGGTCGACGTGACCGATCTGGAAGCGATGCGCGCGCAGCTCAACGAAGGGCGGGGAGACAAGCCAAAGCTCACGATCCTGCCGCTGCTCATCACCGCGATCTGCCAGTGCCTGCCCGAATTCCCGATGATCAATGCCACCTATGATGACGAAGCGGGCGTGGTGACGCGCCACGGCTCGGTCAACATGGGCATGGCCGCGCAGACCGACGCCGGGCTGATGGTGCCCGTGCTGCATAATGCGCAGGGGCAGAACATCTGGCAGCTCGCGCGTGAGATCGGTCGGCTTGCCGAGGCCGCACGCAGCGGCAAGGCCAGGTCCGAAGAAATGCAGGGCGGCACGCTGACCGTGACCTCGCTCGGGCCCCTTGGCGGAATCGCGACCACGCCGGTCATCAACCGGCCCGAGGTTGCGATCATCGGCCCGAACAAGATCGTTGAGCGCCCGATGTTCGTCATCGGTTCGGACGGAATCGAGCGCGTGGAGAAGCGCAAGCTGATGAACATTTCGATCAGTTGCGATCACCGCGTGGTCGATGGATGGGATGCGGCGAGCTTCATTCAGGCGCTCAAGCGGCGTCTGGAAGCCCCCGCGCTGATCCTGGCGAGCTGATCCGATGACGACCGACCCGCGCATCGACGATTACATTGCGCGGGCGGCACCCTTTGCCCAGCCGATCCTGATTCACCTGCGCAAGCTGGCGCATGAGGCGCTTCCCAATGGCGAGGAAGCGATCAAGTGGCGCGTGCCGACCTTCATGCAGGGCGGAAAGAACATCGTCAGCATCGCGGCGTTCAAGGCGCACTGCGCGTGCGTGATCCATCACGAGGAACAGGAGGCCGTTGGCGAGGGCATGGGCCAGCTCGGCAAACTCGCTACGGTGGACGACCTGCCTCCCGATGAGGAGCTTGTCGGGCGAATCCGGCGTGGTGCGGAACGCGTTGCGGAGGGCAAACGCCGTCAGTCGAAACCCAAAGCCGAAATCCCGATGCCTGAGGATTTCGCGACAGCGCTGGAGAACAATCTCCGGGCCAAGCAAAATTTCGATAGCTTCACTCCCGCCCAGCGTCGTGAATATCTTGAGTGGATTACCGAGGCGAAGCGGGCCGAGACGCGCACCAAGCGGATTGCGACCGCGGTCGAATGGCTGGCCGAGGGGAAGCGCCGCAACTGGAAATACGAAAACTGCTGAACCGAATCAGCGCACCACCGCGCTGTAGGTGAACACGCCGCGTCCGCGCGCCGCGCGCGGATTGTCGACATCCCAGCGTACGTGCGTAACGTCGGTAGAGGTCGCTGCACGGCCGCGAACGCGCAGCTCGGTGAGCCTGCCCCAAATGCGGCCGCCATCGACGGAGACTTCGGGCTCGTCGCCGCCACTTGCGCGAAACGCCAGCGATCGGGGAACTCGGCTCGATATCGTGAAGGGCCTGTCCTGCGGGCTGCGCCAGGCGAGCATCAGCACGACCGTATCGCCAGTTTGCAGTGTGTCCGCCGGTTCGAGGCTGCGCTGGGTACGCCCATCACGCTCGAGCGAACGCTCGACGAAAACCTCACGGTCGATCTGCACCAGCGACTGTGCGCTTGCCACAGTCGCAGCGAATACCGCCACACCCCCGATCAGCAATCCGATACGCATGACTGGGCTCCCCATGCCCGTTTTCCAAGCGTTGCGGACCCTCGCAGCAAATGCTCAAAATGCAGTTAATCGCCGACTAACCAAGTTTCTTTCGTGCAAGGCGAAAAAGGCGGGTTGCGGGCCATTGACAGGGTCGCAGAGCTGGCCTAATCGCGCCCCTCCCACGCAGCGGAGACACCTTCTCCCACGTGTTTGCGCGGGTGTAGCTCAGTTGGTTAGAGCGCCGGCCTGTCACGCCGGAGGTCGCGGGTTCGAGTCCCGTCACTCGCGCCATTTCATGCAAATGGTGCCGATTTCGCCCCGTGCTCTTGCGCGGGTCGCGCTGCGCGTTCACCTGCCCTGCAACGCACCGGCAGGAGGGCACCGATGATCACGCTTCACCATCTCGAATATTCGCAGAGCTTCCGCATCCTCTGGCTGCTGGAGGAGCTGGGCGCGCCGTACGAGCTGAAGATCTACAACCGCGATCCCGAGACGCGGCTTGCGCCCGCCGAATACAAGGCGCTCTCGCCGCTCGGCACCGCGCCGGTCATCACCGACGATACCGGGCTGGTTCTGGCCGAGAGCAATGCGGTGATCGACTACATCCTCGATTCGCACCCGGAGAGCCCGCTGCGCCCCGCGCCGGGCGAGGCGAGCAGGGTGGATTACCTGTTCTGGTTCCACGCAGGGGTGGGCAGCCTTATGCCGATGCAGTTCTTCAATGGCCTGCTGACGATGATGAAAGCCCGCAGCCCCGCGCTGGTCCGTTCGGTCATCGGCATCGCGACCGACAAGGTGCGCGAGATGCTGGTCGCGCCGCGACTGAAGGTGTTGTTCGACAAGCTGGAGAGCGACCTTGGGCGCAATACCTGGCTGGCGGGCGATCAACTGACCGCCGCCGATATCTCCATGTGCTATTCGATAGCGTCCGCCGATGCCCAGGGGCGCCTGACGGATCGTCCCAACTGCCGGCGGTGGATGGATCAGATGCGCAGCACGCCTTCCTTCCAGCGAGCGATGGCAAAGGACGGGCGCGAGACCTTTGTATTCAGTTTCTAGGCGCTATTTCTGGTGACGGGTGCAGTGATACGCGCTGCGCCCACCAATCTTGGTCTTCTCGATCTTTCCGTTGCAGCGGGGACAGGCGGCCCCGATTTTGCGAGTGTGGATAAGCCAGTCGTCTGGCAGCCGGTCGTAGTACGCCCCGGTGTCCATGACCGCGCGCAAGATGGCGCGCATGGCTTCGTGCATGTCGCCTAGCGAGTTTTCGGAAAGGTCGGTGCCCTTGCGCTCGGGATCGATCCCGACGCGGTAGAGAATTTCGTCGGACCACAGGTTGCCCACCCCGGCGAACTTTCGCTGGTCCATCAGCGCGGACTTGGTCGCCCCGCGCGATCCGCCGATCACGTTTGCAAACGTAGCGCGGTCGATCTCCAGCGCATCCGGGCCGTATTCGATCCGCGCGATTTCCGCCTCCGGGCTGTCGATCACGCGCACCCAGCCGAGCTTGCGCGGGCAGCTGAAGGCTAGTCGGCGATCGCCTTCGAACCGAATGAGAAACTTGGCGTAGTCGGGCGGACTGTCGTCCTCGTCGAAAGGGCGGAGCGATCCGGTCATGCCGAGATGAACGCCGATCCAAGGGCCCGTCTTGCTGCCCGCGAAGATCAGCTTGCCGTGGCGGTGCGTCTGCGTGAATTGATGGCCGACCAGCCGCTTGCGTTCGTTGTCGCCCGGCAGTTCGAGATAGTCGGTATCCTCACCCAGCTCGACCGCCTCGATCGTGCGGTTCAGGCAATCGCGTTCGATGCGCAGCCGGTTGGCTTCGGCTTCGGGGAGTTCAGGCATGCAGGTTCAACGGTTATCGCCGCAGAGCGTTTCCCGCGTCAGCCCCAGCGGCCAGTTTCCATCCAGATCAGGAATCGCTTGAGCGGCAGCAGCCAGATTATGCCGAGCACGAGGTAGATCGGCGTCTGCACGAGCACCGGCCAGGTACCGATTACCTCTGGCACATAACGCGCGATCAGGATCGCATAGACGAACAATCCCAGCAGCAGGCCGAGGATGCCTACGGGAATGCGCCAGTTAGGTTCGCGCCTCACGACGCAACCTCGTAAACGCGGGTGGGGGTGACAATCATGTGCAGCGGCATATCGTGGGGTTCCATCGGAACCCGATCGATCTTCTGCACATCCCACGCAAGCCCGATTCGCAGCGCATCGGGATGTGCGGCGCACCATCGGTCGTAATATCCGCCGCCCTGGCCCAGCCTGCCGCCATCTTCGTCGAACGCGAGCAGCGGCATCACGATCACGTCGGGCACAAGATCGTCAGCATCCTTGCCCGGCTGCTTCAGCCCATGAGGGCCGCTTACTAGGTCTCTGCCGCCGAGCGGGTCGGTATGCTCGGCAAACCGCATCGCGCCATCCTCTGCCAGCAGGCGGGGGAGGGCGACCCTGTGGCCGTGTTCGAGGAAGAACTGGGCGTACCGTTCTGCCGGGGCCTCGCCAGCGCTCGCGTGATACACTCCAATCGTCGCATCGGGCGCGATCCGCGAAAGAACCGGGGCGGGGGGGCGTGAGAAGACCAACGCGCGCACCGCATCGGGCAGTTCAGCGACGGTGTTCTTGCGGAGGATCCGTAATTCGCGACGCAATTCCGACTTGTCTATCACCGCTCGCCCTGAGCCTGTCGAAGGGCCGTTCTCACTTCGACGCAAATGTAACGCAAGGAAGTACGGGGCTTCGACAAGCTCAGCCCGATCGGCTCTGCAAACGTACTTCCAAAAATCAGTGGCGGAACCACCATGGGTCGGTGCCTGGGAAATCCTCTGACGCAGAAGGTCAGGTGGGCGCCGTATACCCCGGCCCCACAGCCGAACTGGTGGACCAGGGAAGGGACAGCTCCCTAGGATAAACTTATAGCCTCAGGGATGTTCTACGGCTCGTGCCGGGCAGTCCCGCCACGCCCTATCTAGGCGTTGCCGTCGCCACCCTCAAGCTTGTCCGCACAGGATTCGAGCAAACCGGCAAACCGTTCGAGCGCGGGCAGCAGGTCTTCGTCCACCTGCGCGCCCGAAGCGGCGGCTGCGAAGGGCAATTCCTGCATCTGTGCATCTTCCAGCCGGCGTTGCAGATCGGTGCAGCGCTGTTCGAGCAGGGCGATCCGGTCGGACTGTGCCTTGGCCTCGGCCCCGTCGCGGCTCGCCGCCTCCTCGCGTGCGTTGCGCAGGTCACGTTCGAGCCGTCCGCGCGCATCGGTGGCGGAGGACAGTGCTGCCTCCAGCCGATCGCGCTCCTGCTCGACCGAGGCAAGCCGCTCGCGCATCTGCTTGGTCTCAGCGTCCTCGCCGGGGGAGACGTCCGCCTTGTCGAAGACATCATCCGCTGCGCGGAGGCACGCGAACAGGATGTTCTGGGAGAATCTCGGCGTCAGTGGCTCGTAGTATCCGTCGATTGCGGAGACGAGTTCGCGAACCCGCTGTTCGTCTTCGGGGGCGCATGAGATCGCGAAATCCTGTCCGCCGATGGTGATTTCCACCTTGCTCATCCCTCGGCGCTCACTTTTCCAGTTCGCCTATGACCGAATCGAGTCTGCTCAGTTCGGCGCGGACCTTGCTGCGCATTTCTTCGTAGCGTGCCGACGAAGTCCCGGTGGCGTCGGTGCGCCGGGCCACCGAAGCATCGGCCGCCGCGCCAATCCGCGCCAGCGCGCGTTCGATGCGCTGGATGGTCTGTTCGAGCCTTTGGTCCCTCATGCCGCAAATGTGTAATAGGCAAATCCGCCATCCCCAAGAGCGGGCACGATTTTTTGGACAGGTTGCACGATCGGTCCGTCGCAAAGCGTGGCCTTGCCTTGACCTGAGCGCCTGCCTTGTCGAAGGCACACGCACAATCGAATCGCGGCGTCGGCGCGCCGTTCAGGAGTACCCCGGCACATGAGTCTCGATCCCGCCCGTATGATCCCGATGGCCAATGCCATCCGGGCCCTTTCCATGGATGCGGTTCAAAAGGCCCAGAGCGGCCATCCGGGCATGCCCATGGGCATGGCCGATGTCGCTACGGTGCTGTGGTCGAACTACCTCAAATACGATGCCAGCGCGCCCGACTGGGCTGACCGCGACCGTTTCGTGCTGAGCGCGGGCCACGGTTCGATGCTGCTCTATTCGCTGCTCAACCTGTCGGGCTTTGCCAAGCCGACGATCGAAGACATCGAGAATTTCCGCCAGCTGGGCAGCCCGACGGCGGGCCATCCGGAGAATTTCCTGCTTCCCGGCGTCGAATGCACCACCGGCCCGCTGGGCCAGGGGCTGGCGATGGCAGTGGGCATGGCGATGGCCGAGCGGCACCTGAATGCCGAATTCGGCGACGATCTGGTCGATCACCACACCTGGGTGATCGCGGGCGATGGCTGTCTGATGGAAGGTATCAACCACGAGGCTATCGGACTTGCCGGTCACCTCAAGCTGGGCCGGCTGATCTGCTTCTGGGACGATAACCAGATCACCATCGACGGCAGCACCGATCTTTCCACCAGCGAGAACGTGCGCGCCCGGTTCGAGGCGACGGGCTGGTTCGTCAATTCGTGCGACGGCCACGATCACGAGGATATCGCGCGCGCCATCGACGAAGCACTGGCGGAGGATCGCCCCGCGCTGATCGCGTGCCGCACCGTGATCGGCTACGGCGCACCCAACAAGCAGGGCACCTCGGCAACGCACGGATCGCCGCTTGGGGCGGACGAAGTCGCTGCCGCGCGCGAGAAGCTGAACTGGAAGGCCGAGCCTTTCGAAATTCCCGACCAGATCCGCAGCGAATGGCGGTCTGCCGGATCGCGAGGTGCGGATGTGCGATCGGAATGGTCGTCGCGTCTTGATGCGAGCGAGAAGAAGGCCGAATTCCAGCGGCGCATGGCGGGCGATCTGCCCGAAGGCTTCTCTCTCGACGAATTCGTCACCAAGCTTGTGCGCGACCCGCAAAAGGTCGCGACCCGCAAGGCAAGCGAGAATGCGCTGGAAGTCATCAACCACCGCCTGCCCGATACGGTCGGTGGATCGGCCGACCTGACCGGTTCGAACAATACCAAGACTGGCGAACTGGGCGACTTCTCGGCGGACAACCGCGGCGGGCGCTACGTCTATTACGGCATTCGCGAATTCGGCATGTCCGCCGCGATGAACGGCATGGCGCTGCATGGCGGGATCATCCCGTACGGTGGCACCTTCCTGGTGTTCAGCGATTATTGCCGCCCGGCGATCCGCCTCTCGGCGCTTCAGGAAGCGCGGGTGATCTACGTGATGACTCACGATTCCATCGGGCTGGGCGAAGATGGACCGACCCATCAGCCGGTCGAGCACCTGCAGAGCCTTCGCGTCATTCCAAACCTGCTGGTGATGCGCCCCGGCGATGCGGTCGAAACCGCCGAGTGCTGGGAGGTGGCGTTGCAGCAGAAGAAGCGCCCCACCGTGCTTGCGCTGTCGCGGCAGGGTCTGGAGCAGTTCCGCACCGAGGAGGTGGAAGAAAACCGCTCCGCCCGCGGAGCCTATCGCATCAAGGACGCCGAGGCCGAACGGCGCGTGATCCTGATCGCGACCGGCTCCGAAGTCGGCCTTGCGATCGAGTGCGCTGCCGAGCTCGAATCGCGCGGCATCGGCGCGGACGTCGTCTCGATGCCGTGTGCCGGACTGTTCGACGAACAGAGCCCGGCCTATCGCGACAATATCTTGCCCAACGTCGGCCCGGAGGAAATCCTGCGGGTCAGCATCGAGGCAGGGACCACCTTCGGGTGGGAACGCTATACGATGAGCAACGGGCTGCGCATCGGCATCGATTCCTTCGGCACCTCGGCCCCGGCCGGGGATGCCTTCGACCATTTCGGATTCACATGCGAGGCGATCATCCCCAAGATCGTCGCCAAGCTGGAAGCATAAGTCAGGAGAACCAAGACCATGGCGACCAAGGTTGCAATCAACGGATTCGGCCGCATCGGACGGCTTGTTGCGCGTGCACTGCTCGAACACACCGATCACGATCTGGAACTGGTGGCGATCAACGATCTGGCCAGTGCGGATGCCAATGCGCTGCTGTTCCAGTACGATTCGACGCATGGCCGCTTCCCCGGCTCGGTCTCGGTCGAAGGCAATTCGCTGGTCGTGAACGGCAAGAAGATCGCCGTCACCAGCGAACGTGAGCCGGGCAAGCTCCCGCACGGCGAGATGGGCGTGGACATCGTGCTGGAATGCACGGGCTTCTTCCAGTCGGTCGACGCTGCGAAGCCGCATCTCGATGCAGGTGCCAAGCGCGTGCTGATCTCGGCTCCGGCGAAGGGCGATCTCAAGACGATCGTTTTCGGTGTGAACCACGAGACGCTGACCGGCGATGACCACATCGTCTCCAACGCCAGCTGCACCACCAACTGCCTCGCGCCGGTCGCGAAGGTGCTGAACGATCTCGTGGGGATCGAGCGTGGTTTCATGACCACGATCCACTCCTACACCAACGATCAGCGCATGCTCGACCAGATGCACTCGGACATGCGCCGTGCCCGTGGCGGCGCGCAGAACATGATCCCGACCACCACCGGCGCCGCCCGCGCAGTCGGCCTGGTGCTGCCCGAACTCAACGGCAAGCTCGATGGTTCGTCGGTCCGCGTGCCCACGCCCAACGTCTCGCTGATCGACCTGGTGTTCACGCCGGGTCGTGACACTTCGGCAGAGGAACTGAACGAGGCGTTGAAGGCGGCAGCCGACGGCGCCATGAAGGGCGTGCTCGATTTCACCGATCAGCCGCTGGTTTCGAGCGACTTCAACCACCAGCCCGCCAGCTCGACGGTCGACAGCCTCGAAACCGCCGTGCTCGAAGGCAAGCTGGCCCGCGTGGTCAGCTGGTACGACAACGAATGGGGCTTCTCCAACCGGATGATCGACACCGCCGGCGTGATGGCGGGGCTGATCTGACGACCAATCCTCCCCGGAAACGGGGAGGGGGACCACCGAAGGTGGTGGAGGGGCACCCACCACCATTCGGAGATTTCGAGCGTGCCCCTCCACCCCGCGCTGCGCGCGCTGTCCCCCTCCCCCAAGGGGGAGGATCGGGAGTTCCCATGACCAAGTTCAAAACCCTCGACGATCTGCCTGCCGATCTTTCCGGCAAGGTCGCGCTGGTGCGCGTCGATCTCAACCTGCCGATGAAGGATGGTTCGGCGACCGACGTCACGCGGGTCGAGGCGGCGAAGCCGACGATCCTCGAACTCAGCGACAAGGGCGCGAAAGTGCTGCTGCTGGCGCATTTCGGGCGCCCGAAAGGCCAGCGCAATTCGACCATGAGCACCAGCTACGTACAGGGCGATGTGGATCGGGTGCTGGGTCGCGAGATCATGTTCATCTCTGAGGTCGCGGGCCCGTCGGTCGAGCAATCGCTCGGCATCCTGCGCAATGGCGATATCGGCCTGCTGGAGAACACGCGCTTCTGGCCGGGCGAGGAAGCGAACGATCCCGATTTCGCCAAGGCGATCGCCGCGCATGGCGATTTTTACGTCAACGATGCCTTCTCCGCCGCGCACCGCGCGCATGCGTCGACCGAGGGATTGACGCATTTCCTTCCCTCTTACGCGGGCAGGGCGATGGAGGCCGAGTTGAAGGCGCTCGATGCGGCGCTTGGTAACCCGGAAGAGCCGGTGGCCGCAGTGGTGGGCGGGGCGAAGGTATCGACCAAGCTCGACGTGCTGACCAACCTCGTCGGCAAGGTGCAGCACCTCATCATCGGTGGCGGGATGGCGAACACCTTCCTTGCCGCGCGCGGAGCCGATGTCGGCAAGTCGCTGTGCGAGCACGAGTTGGTCGACAAGGCGAATGCCATCATGGACGCGGCGGACCACGCGGGCTGCACCGTGCACCTGCCGTATGACGTCGTGGTGGCGAAGGAGTTCGCCGCCAATCCCCCGTCGCTGCGCACGAGCAATGTACACGAGGTCGCCGCCGATGAGATGATCCTCGACATCGGCGGCCAAGCGACCGAAGCACTCGCCGATGTGCTCAAGACCTGCAAGACGCTGGTGTGGAACGGGCCGCTCGGCGCGTTCGAGACCGAGCCGTTCGATCAGGCGACCGTCAGCCTCGCGCGCACTGCTGCTGCGCTGACCCAAGAAGGTTCGCTGGTCTCGATCGCGGGCGGAGGCGACACGGTCGCAGCGCTCAACGTTGCGGGTGTGGCCGACGATTTCACTTATGTTTCAACCGCTGGTGGCGCTTTCCTCGAATGGATGGAGGGCAAGCCGCTGCCCGGTGTCGAGGCGCTGAAGGCCTGACACGATGAGCGAGAACGAAGGCGTAGGTGAGGGCGGCAACGGCCTGGTCGATGTGACCGGGGGCGAGTTTGCAGGCTGGCAGACTTGGCAGAGCGACGCGTTCGAGCAGCGCGCCGGACCGTTCTACGAAAAGCGGCAGGCCGATGGCACGATGCTGACCGCGTTCCGCGCCGAACCGCGCCACATGAACGGCGCGGGCTTCATGCATGGTGGCTGCCTGATGACCTTTGCCGACAGCGCGATCTTCACCATCGCGCGCGACGCGATGGGCGATAGCCGTGGCGTGACGCTGAGCCTGAGCGGCGATTTCCTCGATCCCGCACGCGTGGGCCAGCTGATCGAGGCGACCGGAGAGGTCGTGCGCGCAGGCGGCAAGACGATCTTCGTTGCCGGTCAGGTCCGGGCCGACGGCAACCCGGTGCTTCGCTTCGACGCGATCATCCGCAAGGTGCGCGGAACCCGCGACTGATCCCGATTGACCGATGGCAGGCGTCGGAATAATTCCTGCGCTGGTTTTGTTTCCATTCGGGGGGATTGCGGGTGCTCGACAAGTGGATTTTTGCCGGTGTGTCAGGCACGGCGGTGCTGGCATCCGCACTGATCGCCACGGCTGCGCAGGCGCAGGAATGGAAGGGCGCCGGGCCCGTGATCGCGGCCTTCTACAACGAGGAAATGTCCGTCCCCAAGGGCTGGGAGCTCACCTTCACCGGATCGCAGAGCGGGGTTGAGGTCTATACCTTCTATGTCCGCCCTGACACCGTGGATGTCGATACCAGCTGGATCGATGCACAGGGTCAGCTGGAACGCGCTCTGTGCGAAGACGACACGCTGAGGGGCTGGGTGATGTCGGGCATGAAAGCGCGCGCAGACAAGATCGTCATCAGCAAGGGCAAGCAGACCAAGACGGTCGGCACTGGCTACGTCACCTGCCGCTGACCACCGACCCTGCGGCTTTTGCGCTGGCTAGCCTCAGTTCCAATACTGCCATACAGCCTCGGCGCGGCGCGATTGGCCGATAAAGCACACCCGCGAAAAGGTTGCCTTGCCGATGTTGCGTTGCACGCGGCGGCTGCCTAGGAGCGCCGCATCTGCATTCGTATGCGTCACAAGCTGGCAAACCGGCCCGAAGGGAAGCGTTAAGGCATGAATTTCGAAGAGATGAAGGCGAAGATCGCCAACGGCGACGGCTTTATTGCTGCGCTCGATCAGTCGGGCGGCTCCACGCCCAAGGCGCTGGCCGGGTACGGCGTCGCCGAAAGCGAATATTCGGGCGAAGACGAGATGTTCGCCAAGATCCACGAGATGCGCTGCCGCATCGTCGAAAGCCCGGTCTTCACTGGCGAGAAGGTTGTCGGCGCGATCCTGTTCGAAAAGACCATGGATGGCTGCAATCCCGAAGGCATGCCGATCCCCGAAAGGCTGGCAGGCAAGGGCATCGTGCCGTTCCTGAAGGTCGACAAGGGCATGCACGATACCGAAAACGGTGTGCAGCTGATGAAGGACATGCCGCAGCTGGCCGACCAGTGCGCACGCGCCAAAAAGCTGGGCGTGTTCGGGACCAAGATGCGCTCGGTCGTGCACGAGGCGAACCGCCAGGGCATTGCCGATGCGGTCCGTCAGCAGATGGATATCGGCCTCGAAATCCTCAGCCACGGCCTCGTGCCCATCCTCGAACCCGAAGTCAGCCTGAAGGCGGACAATCGCGGCACCGCCGAGGCGCACCTGCTCGCGGCGTTCCAGGAAGAGCTGGAGCGTGTGCCCGAAGGTCAGCAGGTCATGCTCAAACTGACGATCCCGAGCGAGCCGAACCTCTACCTGCCGCTGGTCCACCACCCCAAGGTGCTGCGCGTCGTGGCGCTGTCGGGTGGCTACGGCCGTGAAGAAGCCTGTCGGGAACTGGCCAAGAACACCGGTATGATCGCAAGCTTCAGCCGCGCACTGCTGGAAGAGCTGCGTGCGCAGATGGACGATCAGAAGTTCGACAACGCACTCGAAAGCGCGATCGACGAGATTTACGCCGCCAGCACCGCTGGCTGAAGGCTATCCGCCTTCGAAAGCGAAGCGGTATTCGGCGGACGTGATCTGCTTGTCGGTCTGCTTTTCGGGCTGCACCGACACCAGAGTGATCGTCACGCCGCGTACGGTGTGCGGTTCGCCCAGCGTGAGTGGCTGAGTCTGGCGCCAGCCAGGGCCGTCGATCCGTGTTTCGACCACGGCCCGTCCTGCCCACACGCAACGCGCGTTCATCGGGCAGCGGCTGTCCTCCGTCACGCGCATCGGCGTGGCGACAACGCTGCCGACCTGCACCGGCTGCAGCAGCGGCACGAGGGTGCCCTGCTGCGCAATCTCGTGGGGCGAATCGACGATCGGCCCTGCGTTGGGAACGACCGCGCAGGCGGAGAGCGGAAGGATCGCGGCAAGCGCGAGCAGGGGAGCGTATCTCATGCTCCGCACATAGCGCCCGGTTCGCTTGCGGTTCGCTGAATATCGACGAACCGCGCTTACCCGGCTACGTGCGCCAGTCATGAACGACGCAAATGGCGCGATTGCGCAAATTCCGACGCAGCTTTACCTGATCTCCCCGCTCGACGTGGGTCGCGATTTCCCCGACCGGCTCGCTCGCGCGATCGACGCGGGCAACGGACACGTCACTGCCTTTCAGTTCCGCGTGAAGGGGTTCGAAGGCTCAGCAGGTCAGCACGAGGCTGCGGCTCTGGCTGCGCCGTTGCAGGAAATCTGCGCCGCGCGCGATGTCGCTTTCATAGTCAACGACGATATCGCGCTCGCCAAGCGGCTGAAAGCTGACGGTGTCCACCTCGGGCAGGACGACGGCACCGTGCAGGAAGCGCGTGACGCGCTGGGAATGCAGGCCCAGATCGGTGTTACCTGCCACGCCTCGCGCCATCTCGCGATGGAAGCGGGCGATGCAGGAGCGGATTACGTCGCCTTCGGCGCGTTCTACCCCAGCACCACAAAGGATAAGGGCGACGCCGAACGGCCGACTCCCGAAATTCTCGAATGGTGGTCGCAGATATTCGAACTTCCGAGCGTCGCCATCGGGGGAATTACGCCGGAAAACTGCGGACCGCTGATTGCCGCAGGCGCCGATTTCCTCGCCGTCAGCGGCGCCGTGTGGAACGGTGACGAGGCGCAAGCCGTTAAGGCTTTCGTCAAGAGGTTGGAGGACACGGACCATGTTCGAGGGACTGAGGTCGGTTAAGGCGAAGTCGATGAGCGTGCTGGACCGCGTCCTCACCATCATCGTCACTGCAACGATTACCTCGATGGTATGGATCGTCGCGGGTGGAAGCCTGCTCGACATGTCGGGTTCCGACAGCCAGATCGAAAAAACCAGTCCGGCCCAGGCCGTGAAGACGCCCGAGCCCGTCAGTCAGGAAACTGTTGCGGGAGGCGAGCAGAGCGCCGCCAGCGCCTCCAAAGAGCGCAATATCGTGACGCACGATAGTGCCAATGCGACAAGGCCGGGCGCGCGCGACCTTTCGCAGCTGGTCATTCCCGTGCTGAACGTGAAACCGGGCGAGCTATCCGACAGCTTCCTTGCCGAACGTGACGGCGGTGCCCGGATGCACGAGGCGATCGACATCATGGCTCCGCGCGGCACCACCGTTGTCGCCGCGGCGCCGGGAACGATCGAACGGATCTATCGGTCGGAAAAGGGCGGCAACTCGCTCTACGTGCGGTCCGACGACAAGCAGACGATCTTCTACTACGCCCATCTCGACAAGTACGCGCCGGGACTGAACGAGGGGCAGAAGATAAGACGCGGTCAGCGTTTGGGTACGGTCGGTACGACGGGCAATGCCGCGCCCGACGCCCCACACCTCCATTTCGCGATCATGCGGACCACCGAAGACGCCGAATGGTGGGAACCGACCAACGCGATCAATCCCTACCCATACCTTTCCGCAGGGAAGGACTGACCGCGGGCCGGATCAGTTGACCGGGCCAGCCCGGACGCAGCGCATATCCCCCAGGGACCCGTCGTCCGCCCGTTCGCGCAGCATCGTGCGCCCCGTGCGTTCGAGGCTCATGCCCTTCAGCGGGCCGCGCGTGAACGTGACCAGGTCGCCGCGCAGCAGGTAGACGCCGCTGCTCCCCTTTGCCTCATAGCTGGAAGCGTTGAGAATCTTGAAGTCGCCTTCGGGAACGCGATGCCAGGCGGGCCCGCTCGCATCGCCGGGCAGCGTGCACTGATAGGAGCCGATCGGCAGCGTATCGAGCCTGCCTGCCTGGGGCGGCGGTGTCGGGGAGGCGCCGGCGGCGACACTGGTGAAGAGCGCGGCGCTGGCGACGAGCGGGCCGAGAATCGGGAATTTCCTGTCCATGCGGCGCAATATAGGATGCCTTGCCTTGCCTGACCATGAGCGCTCGGCTAAGGCGCGCGCCTTGCTGCTTGGGCGTCCCATCGTCTCGCCCGGCAGACCTCTTTTGCAAGCACCCAAGGTAAAACCCATGAAGATCAGTGGCGTCGATATCCGCCCCGGCAATATTATCGAGTACGAGGGCGGCATCTGGAAGGTTGCCAAGATCCAGCACACCCAGCCGGGCAAGGGCGGTGCGTACATGCAGGTCGAAATGAAGAACCTGCAGGATGGCCGCAAGACCAACGTGCGCTTCCGCAGCGCCGACACGGTCGAAAAGGTCCGCCTCGATACCAAGGACTATCAGTTCCTCTATGAGGACGGCGAGATGCTGGTTTTCATGGACACCGACACCTACGAACAGATCAACCTGCCGAGCGATCTGCTTGGCGACGCGCGCCCCTTCCTGCAGGACGGCATGACCGTGACGCTGGAACTGTGGGAAGAAAAGCCGATCTCGGTAGCGCTGCCCGAGCAGATCGAAGCGCAAATCGTCGAAGCGGACGCAGTGGTGAAGGGGCAGACCGCCTCCTCCAGCTACAAGCCCGCGATCCTCGACAACGGCGTGCGCATCATGGTGCCGCCGCACATCGAAAGTGGCACGCGGATCATCGTCGACGTGTACGAACAGTCCTACGTCGGCAAGGCTGGCTGACGACCAATGGCAGCACTTTCCGGCCTCATCCGCGTCATGGAGCGCGCTGCGCGCCGTGCAGGCAGCAGGCTTCGCCGCGATTTCGGCGAGATCGAGCACCTGCAGGTCAGCCGCAAGGGCCCTGCGGATTTCGTAAGCAAGGCGGATATGCGCGCCGAACGCTCGCTCTACGACGACCTGTTGCAGGCGCGCCCCGGTTGGGGGTTCCTGCTGGAGGAAGCGGGCGAGATCAAGGGCGAGGACGGCCAGCCGCGCTGGGTGATCGACCCGCTCGACGGGACGAGCAACTTTCTCCACGGCATCCCGCATTTCGCGGTGTCGATTGCGGTGCAGGAGCGCAAGCTTGATGGTTCGGGCTGGGGCGATGTGACTGCCGCGGTCGTCTATCAGCCGATCACCGACGAGACTTTCTGGGCCGAGAAGACCCGGGGGGCCTGGCTGCACGACGGGCGCCTGCGCGTGTCGTCGCGCAACCGCATGTCCGATGCGCTGATCGCGACCGGAATTCCCTTCCAGGGTCACGGAAACTTCGCCGAATGGAGCCGCATCTTTGGCGCCCTCGGCCCGGAAGTCGCAGGAATTCGCCGTTTCGGTGCCGCCTCGCTCGACCTTGCATGGGTTGCTGCCGGGCGCTTCGACGGGTTCTGGGAAAGCGACCTGCAGCCGTGGGACACCGCAGCGGGGTGCCTGCTGGTGCGCGAAGCGGGCGGCTTCGTGACCGATTATCGCGGCCGCAGCCAGCCGATCCATACCGAGCAGGTTCTTGCCGGAAACGACGGCCTGCATTCCAAAATGCACAAGGTCGTCGCTGCTTCACTGCGAAACGCAGGCTAGGCATCCCATTGCGATGCGGCCCGAGGCACTGGGCCGAGCTTTTCCGGTGGCACGAGGCTGGTTCTTGCCTGTTCGACCGGGAAATTATGCCCTGTGGGGCTTTGTCGTTGATGCGACCGGATTGCTAGGCTAGTCGTCCCGGCCTTCGCACGGGAAGCCCCTGTGGTGGAATTGGTAGACGCGCTCGACTCAAAATCGAGTTCCGCAAGGAGTGCCCGTTCGAGTCGGGCCAGGGGCACCACGCACATGGCGCATTCGGCGCATTTTTGCTTGGCATAGCGCACGCGCACGATTGCCTAGCGCCCCTGCGAAGCGCTATCGCTGGACGAAGCGATGATCGAACCCCCTTCCTTTCACGCGATCGCCGCAATGGTGGTGACGGTCGCCATGTTCTTCGGCTTCGCGCGCAGCAGGCTGTCGACAGAGATCGTTTCGCTGCTGACCATCGCGGTCATCGCGGTGTTCCTGTATTTCTTCCCGCTCCCCGATACCAAGCCGACGGACGGCCTCTCGCTCGCCTTCTCGGGCTTCGGGCATTATGCGCTCATCACCATCTGCGCGCTGATGATCATGGGGCGCGGGCTGGTGGTGACGGGCGCGCTGGAGCCTGCAGCGCAGATCCTCGAACGTCTGTTCAAATGGAACCTCCAGATCGGCCTGCTGGTCTCGCTGGTGGCGGCGATGCTGCTGTCGATGGCGGTCAACGACACGCCGGTGCTGGTCCTGCTGCTGCCGATCTTCGTCAGCCTCGCCGCGCGCGGTGCGCTGCCTGCCTCGAAGACGCTGATCCCGCTGAACGCGGCCGTGCTGATCGGTGGGATGGCGACCACCATCGGCACCTCGACCAATATTCTGGTCGTGTCGATCGCCATGGACCTCGGCCTGCCCGAGATGAGCGTGTTCCACTTCACCCCGATCGTGCTGTTCGCCGCAGCCATCGCGCTGCCGTACCTGTGGCTGGTGATGCCGCGACTGCTGAAGGACAACCGGATCGAGGAGACGCGCGAGAGCCGCCGTTTCCAGGCGCGCCTGCGGGTGAGCGAGGACGGGCCGCTGACCGGTGAATCGCTGGCCGACATCCTGCCGCGCCTGGGCAAGGACGTGCGCGTGCACAATCCGCCGGTGGGCAAGCTGCATCCGCAGCAGCGCCTGCTCATATCGGGGACGCAGGAAGGTATCGAGAGCGCGATGCGCCTGCTGCGCGGCGAAGTCGCACCCGACTGGGTGCTCTCCAAGATCAAGCGGCAGGCCGATGCGCGCGGCGACGACGTGATCGTGGTGGAAATGGCGGTGACGGCCGATTCGCGCCTGATCGGTCGTACCCTGCCAAGCTCGGGCATCGCGGACCTGTACGGCGTCGCCGTGCTCGGTGTGCATCGGCCCGATCGATGGACGGGCGGGCAAAAGGAACAGACCGACCATTCCGACACCGATCTGCGCTTTGCCGAAGGCGATGTGCTGATGGTGACGGGCCTGCGCGCCGAGCTGGAAGAATTCGCGCGCGGCGACAGCCTGCTGATGCTCGAAGGGATGCGCGAGCTACCCCGACGCTCCAAGGCGGTGCTGGCGGCGGTCATCATGGGCGGGGCCATCGTCACCGCCTCGATCGGCCTGTTCCCCATCGCAATCTCTGCGCTGGCGGGCGCGATCCTGATGTTCGTCACCGGCTGCGTGAAGTTCGACCGGGTGGGGCGTGCGCTATCGGCAAAGGTCATCGTGCTGGTCGCGGCCAGCATTGCGGTCGGCCAGATCATCGACGCGAGCGGCGCGGCGGCATGGCTGGGGATGGTGCTGGCCAGCGGGATGAGCTCGCTGGCACCCGCCTTCGTGCTGGCGGCGGTGATGCTGTTCGTGACCGTCCTGACCAACTTCGCGTCGAACGCGACCGCCGCGACCGTGGGCACCCCGATTGCCTTCAGCATCGCCACCCAGCTTGGCCTGCCACCGGAACCGCTGGTTCTCGCGGTGCTGTTCGGCTGCAACCTGTGCTACGCAACGCCGATCGCCTATCAGACGAACATGCTGATCATGGGCGAAGGCAGCTATGAGTTTTCGGATTACATCCGCACTGGCGTGCCGCTGGTGCTGCTGATGGTGACGACGCTCTCCGTCCTGCTGGTGCTGACGTACCGGCTGTAGCATTTCCTACCCGCGCCAAATTTGCGAAGGGTTGGATATGAGCTTTCGTGCGGCCCGGAACTTATCGAATAAAGCGATTGACGGGCCATGATCGATCGAGTGGATTTCGTTGCCTGAACACTGTGTCAGGTGTGTCAGGCCAACCGGGGCAAGGGGAGAAACGGGGATGTTCGAACAGGTTAGGATGGCGGGCGCCATTGCAGCGGCGGCAGGTGCGTTACTGTGCTCCACCTCGGCGTTTGCCCAGTCCGACACGCTGCGCGAAGGCGTGGCGCAGGACATGCCCGAACTGATGGCGCTCTACCGCGACCTGCACGAGCATCCCGAACTGAGCTTCGAAGAAACGGAAACCTCGGCCAAGCTTGCCGCGCGCGCGCGGGCGATGGGTTTCGACGTCACCCAGGGCGTCGGCAAGACGGGCGTGGTCGCCGTGATGAGGAACGGGGAAGGGCCGACCGTGCTGATCCGCGCGGATATGGACGCGCTGCCGGTGGTCGAACAGACCGGGCTGCCGTTTGCCTCCACCGTCACCGCGACGCCTGCCAGTGGGGTCGAAACCGGTGTGATGCATGCGTGCGGCCACGATACGCACATGACCGCGTGGATCGGCGCGGCGCAGCAACTGGTCGATCACAAGGACCAGTGGAGCGGCACGCTGGTGATGATCCTGCAACCGGCGGAAGAGCTGGGGCTGGGCGCACTCGCGATGCTGGAGGACGGACTGTACGAGAGGTTTCCCAAGCCGGACTACGCCATCGCCTTCCACGATGCGGCGCAGTTTCCCGCCGGGATGATCGGCTACGCGCCGGGCTATGCGCTGGCGAACGTGGATAGCGTCGACATCACGGTGAAGGGCATCGGCGGGCACGGGGCCTATCCGCAAACGACTAAGGACCCCATCGTGCTTGCCAGTGCGATCGTGATGAAATTGCAGACGCTGGTCAGCCGCGAGCTTTCGCCGCTCGAACCCGGTGTGGTGACGGTCGGCAGCTTCCGCGCAGGTTCGAAGCACAACATCATCTCGGATGAGGCGAAGCTGCAACTGACCGTGCGCAGCTATACCGATGAATCGCGCAAGCTTCTGCTCGACGGGATCGCCCGGATCGCGCGCGGGGAGGCCATTGCGGCGGGGCTGCCCGACGACCTGATGCCCGTGGTTACGGTGGAAGAGCCGTACACGCCCTCAACCTACAATGATCCCAAGCTGACCGAGAGCGTGGTTGCAGGCTTCCGGGCGCGGTTTGGCGAGGAGCGCGTGATGCAGGTGCCCAGCGTAATGGGGGGCGAGGATTTCGGCCAGTTCCACCGGGCGGCGCCCGACGACGTCGAATCCTTCATCTTCTGGGTCGGCGGCGTACCGATGGATGAATGGGAGGCCGCGCAGAAGGCTGAGGCGACGTTGCCGTCGCTCCACAGCCCGTTTTGGGCGCCCGATGCGGAAAAGGTGATCGCCACCGGCGCCGAAGCGCTGGCAGCGTCCGCCATGCAGCTGATGCCGGTTTCGGGGATTTAGCCGCCCAGGCCGTAGCGTTCCTCGATGGAGACGAAGCGGTCCTGCGCCTCGTCGTAGGCGTCCACCGCGCCGGTCTTGATGTCGTAGACCCAGCCGTGCAGCTCCACCTCGCCGCGCGCCAGCTGGAGAGCGACGGTGGGGTGGGTACGCAGATGCTGGAGCTGGAGGACGACGTTCTGCTCCAGCAGCATGCGCATCTTGTCCGTCTCGCTCTTACCCTCGGCCAGGGCGTCGACGATGTCCACCGCCGCGCGGCTGTAGCCCAGCCATTCGCGGACGTGGGGCAGGCTGTCGAGCGAGGTGGCGTCGTGGTGCAGGTCCATCGCACCCTTCATCGCGCCGCATTCGGTGTGACCGCACACGATGATGTGCGGCACCTTGAGCGCGGCAGAGGCGAATTCGATGCTGGCGGTCATCCCGCCGGTCTGGTTGGTATGCGGAGGGACGATGTTGCCTGCGTTGCGGCAGATGAACAGGTCGCCGGGATCTGTCTGGGTCATCATGCCCGTCTCGATCCGCGAATCGGAGCAGGTGATGAAAAGCGCCTCGGGCGACTGGCCCAGGCTCAGCCGTTCGAACAGTTCCTTCTTTGCGGGGAAGACCTCGTTCTGAAACTTCAGGACACCATCAGCAAAGCGGGGCATTAGTCGATCTCCTCGGGCCAAAACTCGCCGCGCGGTCTAGCCGCTACCCGCCCAAACGCAAGCGGGCGCACGGGGCTTCATCCCCATGCGCCCGCCGCTGGCATCCTCTCCGCGCGATTATTCCGCGTCGGGGACGTATGTTCCAAGCCGGTGGTGCAAGGCGTTGATCTTCGCCAGCTCCTCGCGGTCTTCCGTCGTGCGCGCGTGGCTTGCGAGAGCGGCGCGCAGCAGGCGGAAATCGGCAGTGGAGAGCAGCGCACGCGCGCGGCCCGGTTCCTTGGGGGTATCGGTTTCTTCAGTCATCGGTCTTATCGCTCCATTGGCAATGCTATGTCCCGGGCTCGCTGGTCAGCCATGCCGACCGAGCGTCCCGGTGACAAGGCTTCGCAGCTAGGCGGCGAACTGGTTCATCGTATTGTCCTTGCCGCCGGCCTTGAGGGCCGCTTCACCGGCAAAGTACTCCTTGTGGTCGTCGCCGATGTCGGAACCGGCCATGTTCTGGTGCTTCACGCAGGCGATCTGCTGGCGGATTTCCTCGCGCTGGACGTTCTTGACGTAGCCCAGCATCGCCTCTTCGCCGAAATAGCGCTTGGCGAGGTTGTCCGTGCTGAGCGCGGCCGTGTGGTAGGTCGGCAGCGTGATCAGGTGGTGGAAGATGCCCGCACGCTTCGCGGCATCGGCCTGGAAGCTCTGGATCTTCGCATCCGCCTCGATCGCCAGATCGGTGCCGTCGTAGTCCACACTCATCAGCTTGGCGCGATCATATGCGCTGACATCCTTGCCGCTTTCCTCCCACGCATCAAACACTTGCTGACGGAAGTTGAGCGTCCAGTTGAAGCTGGGCGAGTTGTTGTAGACCAGCTTGGCGTTCGGCACGGTTTCACGAATTTTGTCGACCATCTCGGCAATCTGCTCGACATGTGGCTTCTCGGTCTCGATCCACAGCAGGTCAGCGCCATGCTGGAGCGAGGTGATGCAGTCGAGCACGACCCGGTCCACACCCGTGCCGGGGCGGAATTGGTAGAGGTTGCTAGGCAGACGCTTGGGCGCCAGCAGCTTGCCGTCGCGGCTGATGAAGACCTGACCGTTCTTGATGTCGGTCGGGTCGACCTCGTCGCAATCGAGGAAGCTGTTGTACTGGTCGCCCAGATCGCCCGGCTGCGTCGAGTAGGCGATCTGCTTGGTCAGACCGGCACCCAGACTGTCGGTGCGCGCGACGATGATGCCATCGTCCACGCCCAGTTCGAGGAAGGCGTAACGGATCGCGCGGATTTTCTGGAGGAAGTCCTCGTGCGGCACAGTGACCTTGCCGTCCTGATGGCCGCACTGCTTCTCGTCCGACACCTGGTTTTCGATCTGCAGCGCGCAGGCGCCCGCTTCGATCATCTGCTTGGCGAGCAGGTAGGTCGCCTCGGCATTGCCGAAACCTGCGTCGATGTCGGCAATGATCGGAACCACGTGGGTTTCGTAGTTGTCGATCGCGTTCTCCAGCCGCTTGGCTTCGGTTTCGTTGCCTGCCTCGCGCGCAGCGTCCAAGTCGCGGAACATGCCGCCCAGTTCGCGGGCGTCGGCCTGCTTGAGGAAGGTGTAAATTTCCTCGATCAGTTCGGGCACGGCGGTCTTCTCGTGCATCGACTGGTCGGGCAGGGGGCCGAATTCGCTGCGCAGCGCGGCGACCATCCAGCCCGACAGGTAGAGGTAACGGCGCTTGGTACTGCCGAAATGCTTCTTGATCGCGATCATCTGCTGCTGGCCGATGAAACCGTGCCATGCGCCCAGCGACTGGGTGTAGTTCGCCGGATCGGCGTCATACGCATCCATGTCGGCACGCATGATCTTTGCCGTGTATTTCGCGATGTCGAGCCCGGTGCGGAAACGGTTCTGCAGGCGCATCCGTGCAGCAGACGTGCCGTCGATGGCAGCCCACGCGGGTCCGCCCTCGGCGATCGTGTTGTTCAGGCTGTTGATTTCATTCTGGTAGGTCATTGCGATGCTCCGCAGGAGTGATGTGCTGCCAAGCGGATACGCATCGGGACGCGCTTCAGACAGAAAAATTACAAAACAACTTGTCTTCCGAGGCTGCTATCGCCCAATGTGTTTGTGCGATTGTAAATATATTTACATCTGGGAGCCATAGCCTTCTTTATGAGCGAACCATCTCTCTACGCAGGCGCCGCGCTGCGCCGGCTGCGCCGCCGCGAAGGCCTGACCCAGGCGGTCATGGCGCAGCGCCTGTCCATCTCGCCCAGCTACCTCAATCTTATCGAGCGCAACCAGCGCCCGGTCACGGCGCGCGTCGTGCTCGAGCTGGTCGACCAGTTCGACTACGACCCGCGATCCTTGCAGGAAGACGGCGCGATCGGTGGAATCGACGGGTTGGCGCGGCGATTGGGCGACGAACGCTTCGCGGATCTTGGAATTGACCGCGCCGAAGCGATCGAGTTCCTCGCCGCTGCACCGCAGGCTGCGGCTGCCTTTGCCCGATTGTTCGACGAAGGTGGACGCGCGATTCATCAGGAACAGCCCTTCGAGGAAGAACTGTCGCGCGCTATCGAGCGCTGGCGCAATCACTTCGCCGATCTGGACGAAGCAGCGGAGGAACTGGCCGACGAACTACGCCTGACCCGTGCGGATATCGGCGCGGCGCTGACCGATTACCTGCGCGACCGTCACGATCTGGCGATCCGCTATCTTCCGCGAGCGGTCATGCCGGAAGCGAACCGGCGGCTCGATCTGCATGCGCGGCAAGTGCAATTGTCCGAAATGCTCTCCCCTGCGGCGCGCAATCTCGCGCTCGCACGACAGATCGCCGAGCTGGAACAGCGCGACATGATCGCCGACATCGCCAATGGTGCCAGCTTCGATCTGCCGGGCACCAAGGCAGCTTTCACCAGCTATCTGCGCAGTTATTACGCCCGCGCCCTGATCATGCCCTATGGCCGTTTCCTGCGCGCGTGTGAGGCGACCGCTTACGATCCGCGCGTCCTGGCGCGCCGCTTCGCCACCGATGTGGGCGAGGTCGCGCGGCGCTTTACTACGATGCAGAGGGTGAGCCAGCGCGGCCTGCCGTTCTTCGTGGGGAGAGTGGACCCATCGGTGCAGCTGGTCGAGCGTCTGCTCGGTGCAAGCGACGCAAGCCTGCTGGACAGGCGACCGGGTTGCCCCCGCCTGGCTTTTCACGCGCCTGCGGAATGGCGCGCGCAGGCAGTGATGATGGAAAGCGGCGCGCTGGGGCCGCCGCACTGGCTGATTGCCCAGATCGCAGCCCCGCCGATCGCCGACGAACCGCGCGAAGACACGCTCTTCCTCGGGCTCGAGGCCCGCTTTGCCGACAATTTTGCGCTCGCCAGAGGTGTCTCGCTCAAGCCTGAGGATGCCGTCCCGATCGGTCCGGGGTGTCGCACCTGCCGAAGGGCCGAATGCCCGGCGCGATCGCTACGCGGGCCATCTCAGGTCCCGGCAGACTAGCACAGGTTGGGGAACCGCAACCCCCGTTGCCCTTTTTGCAAAGCACTGACCACAAGCCGGGCGGAAGCACCATGACCGAAGAACGCATTACCGAACATACCGATGAAGCGGGCCACACCCACACGACCCATACCATCGTCAGCGATAACGAACCGCGTCGGGGCGGCGGGGGCGCTACGATCCTGCTCGTGCTCCTGGCCGTGGTCGCGATCATTATCGCGGTCTACTTCTTCAGCAACATGAGCAATGCCGAGGTCGCTAAGGATAATGCGATCGGCGAGGCTGCCTCGCAAGTCGGGGATGCGGCCAACAATGCTGGCGAAGCTGTGAAGGACGCAGCAGACCGGGTCGCGCCGAACGACTAGGCACGTTGGGCCGGGGCGAGAGCCCCTGTAAAGTTTACCGACATTTCACCACTCCCGCTTAGACCGGGCCCCTCGAGAAATCCCGCGAAACCTCGCGGAGAAGGGGCCCGGCGAAGCGCATGATCCGCCTGTTCAAGCACTATATTCCGCACGCGGTGCTGCTGTTCGGGCTGTGCGACCTGGCGCTCCTGCTGCTTGCGGGTGACCTTGCGTGGCATCTTCGTGCGATCCAGATCGGGATCGACGCAGGGCCCTGGTCTGATCGTCTGCCTCCGATCCTCGGCTTCGCTATCGTCTGCTGGCTCTCGCTGGTTTCCATCGGGCTCTACAATCCGGAGGCGCTGCGCAGCCCACGATACGCGTTTGCCCGCGCGCTCGTTGCGCTGTCGCTCGGCGGAGTTGCGCTGGCGGTTGTGGACTTCATGCTGCCCACGATGGGCTTCTGGCGTTCGACCTTGCTCTACGCGCTGGGCCTGGCGGCAGTGCTCATCGGGCTCGCCCGTCTGGTTCTGAGCCATGCGGTCGATCGCGACCGGTTCAAACGGCGTGTGGTCGTGATGGGGGCAGGCTCGCGTGCCGCGCGTCTGAAAACCCTGTCGGAAGACCCGGACAGCGGTTTCGCGATCGTCGGCTACATCTCGATGGATGAGGCACATCGCATCCTCCCCGAAGCTATTGGTCGGGACGATGCCGGAGATCTGGGCGAATACGTCACACGCCTGAAGGCGACCGAACTCGTGCTTGCCCTTGAAGAGCGGCGCAATGCTCTGCCGCTGGCCGATCTGTTGCGTGTGAGAACGCGCGGCATCCCGGTGCAGGAGGTTTCCAGCTTCCTCGAACGCGAGACCGGGCGCGTCGATCTCGATACGCTCAACCCCAGCTGGCTGATCTTCTCCGACGGGTTTTCCGCCGGCCGCCGCTGGTCGAGCATCGCCAAGCGTACCTTCGACATTCTGGTCGGCGCGCTGCTGCTCTTGCTGTCCCTGCCGGTGATCGCGCTGTTTGCGGTGCTGGTGAAGCTCGACAGCAAGGGTCCCGCATTCTTCTGGCAACAGCGCGTTGGCCTTTACGGTCGCCCGTTCTGGGTCGTGAAACTGCGGTCAATGCGCACGGATGCCGAAAAGGACGGCGCGAAGTGGGCGTGTGAGAACGATCCGCGGATCACGCGCCTCGGCCGCTTCATCCGCAAGGTTCGGATCGACGAGCTGCCCCAGACGTGGAGCGTGCTGAAGGGCGAGATGAGCTTCGTCGGACCGCGCCCCGAGGTACCGCATTTCGTGAACGATCTGGAGGATAAGCTGCCCTATTACGCCGAACGGCACATGGTGAAACCAGGCATCACCGGATGGGCGCAGATCAACTTTCCCTATGGTGCCAGTATCGAGGATTCGCGGAACAAGCTCGAATACGATCTCTACTACGCCAAGAACTATACGCCTTTCCTCGATCTGCTCATCCTGCTGCAGACCCTTCGCGTCATCCTGTTTCCCGCCGGAGCCCGCTGATGGTCGGTGACCATCTCTGGAATGTCGTCGGCCTGGCCGGCAGCACGGCGTGCGCAGTCGCCTGCACCATCGGTGCGCTATGGCTTGCGCAGCGCCCGCTGCCGTGGCGGCGAGAGCGGATCACAGGCGTGGCTGCGCTCTGCTTCACCGCGTTATGGGCTGGCGTATTGGCCGCGCTTGGCGGAGAGAATCTGTTTTCGGAGGCTGCGGAGAGCATTCGCAATCTTGCGTGGCTGGCACTGCTCCACGCACTGTTTGCTGGTGGCGTCGACCGGGAAAGCGCGCAGCGGGTGCGTTTCGTCATCGCCAGCCTCGTATTCGTGACATTGATGCAAGGCGCCGTGCTGGCTGTGGGTGCCACGATGAACCCTGGACGGGAATTCACCGCCTCTGCGCTGGAGGTTTCGGCATTGCTGCATATGCTGGTGGCGATCGGTTCGCTGGTACTGCTGCATCATCTTTATACCGGCGCTTCGCATCAGGATCGCGCAAGCACGCGGTGGGTGGCCCTGTCGCTGTCTGCCTGGTGGGTGTTCGAACTCAATTTTTACGCGGTGAGCTGGTTCACCGGCGACTATCCCGTGCAAATAGCCGGGCTCAGGGGGCTGGTGGTCGGGATCGTTTGCGTGCCGCTCGCCATGGCGCTGGGCGCCGATGTGCGGCGTTTGCGGTTTCAGGCTTCGCGAAACGTCGCCTTTCGTTCGCTCTCGCTCTTGTTGATCGGGGGCTATCTGCTGGCGATGGCGGGGCTCGCGCGTCTCCTGAGTGCGCTGGATGCCGACGTGGCGAGGCTGGCCCAGGTCGGCTTCCTTGTCGCGCTCCTTACCGTCGCGGCGCTCTGGCTTCCGACCCCGCGCTTTCGCGCGTGGTTGAAAGTGACGGTGCAGAAACACCTGTTCAGCCATCGATACGATTACCGCGCAGAATGGCTGAGGCTGGCCGACACCATCGGGCACGGTTCGGAAGAGGGCTCGGCGCTGTGCGCGCGCATTCCCCAGGCCGTCGCCGAGATTACCCAGAGCCCTGCGGCCGCTCTGTTCCTGGTAGAGGGTGAAGGAGTGCTCTCCCTTACCGATACATGGCGCTGGCCGATGCTTGAGGATGAAGGGAGGGAATTGCCGAGCCAGATCGTACAATTGCTTGCCGACCGCGACTACGTGATCGACCTCGAGCAATGGCGCGAGGGAAAGTCCGTCGCAGGGGAAACGGACGCTCTGCCTGCATGGCTCGATAGCAGCAGCCGTGCGTGGGCGATCGTCCCGCTACGTCATTTCGACCGATTGCAGGGCGCTGTGCTTCTCGCGCGGCCCGTCCTCGATCGACAGCTCGATTGGGAAGATTTCGACCTGCTCACCGTGGTCGGCCGACAGCTGGCCAGCTACCTGTCCGAGCAGGCGACGCAGCGCGCGCTTATGGATGCGGCAAGGTTCGACGAGTTCAATCGCCGGATGGCCTTCGTCCTGCACGACATCAAGAATCTGGCGAGCCAGCTCTCGCTGCTCTCGCACAATGCACAGCGCCATGCGGATAATCCCGCGTTCCGGGCGGACATGCTCAAGACGCTCGGTACCAGCACCGACAAGCTGAATGCGCTGATTCGTCGTCTCGGCAGCTATGGCAGGGGACGCGAAGCGAAGCGTGAGCGGTTTGATCTCGGCATTCTGGCCCAAGAGGTCGTGAAGCGCTTTGCACAGCATCACCGCGTTGAACTCGCTGGAAATTCCGGCTGCGAGGTGAACGGCGATCGCGAAGGGTTGGAACAGGCGCTGGTTCACCTGGTCCAGAATGCGGTGGACGCGAGCCCGGCCCAAGCGCCCGTATGCGTGTCGGTTCACAGCGAGGACTCGTGCGCATCGATCGAGATCGCCGACATCGGTGAAGGGATGGATGCGGCCTTCGTACGCGACAAGCTGTTCGCTCCGTTCGTCAGCTCGAAAGTCGACGGGTTCGGCATCGGTGCCCTGGAGGCGCGCGAACTGGTCGGTGCCATGGGCGGGCGGTTGCAGGTTCAATCGCGTGTTGGCCTGGGTTCCCGCTTTACCATCGAAATTCCACTCGCCGCAGCGGAGAGCGCAGGCGAGTCCAAACCTATCGAAGAGGCTGCCTGATGAGCGATCATTCAACGGGTTCGAGGCCCAAGCTGCTGATTGTCGAAGACGACGCCGGGCTTCAGACACAGCTCAAGTGGGCATTCGAGGGGTTCGAAGTGTTTATCGCGTCGACCCGCGACGAAGCGCTGACGATCCTGCGGGCGGAAATGCCCCCCGTCGTCACGCTCGATCTGGGGCTGCCGCCCGATCCCGACGGCACCAGCGAAGGCTTCGCGGTGCTCGATGCAATCATGGCGACCGCGCCATCGACCAAGGTGATCGTCGCCAGCGGGCACGGGGCCCGCGAAAGCGCGCTCGATGCGATCGCGGCGGGGGCTTACGATTTCTACCAGAAGCCGGCGGATTTCTCCGCCCTCGAACTCATCGTCGGGCGCGCGTTGAACCTGCACCGGATCGAGGCCGAGAACCGCCGCCTTGCCGAGAAAATCGGCAAGAGCAAGCGCGTGCTCGGCACACTGATTACGGGTGCGCCGGAGATGGTGAAGGTGGCCCGCACGATCGAGCGTGTTGCCAACACCGATGCCTCGGTCATGCTGCTGGGCGCGAGCGGGACGGGCAAGGAACTGCTCGCCCGAGGCCTGCACGATGCGAGCCCGCGGCGCGACGGCGCCTTCGTGGCGATCAACTGTGCCGCGATTCCGGAGAACCTTCTGGAAAGCGAGCTTTTCGGGCACGAGAAGGGCGCCTTTACGGGAGCCGTGAAGACCACCGAAGGCAAGATCGAGACCGCCCATGGCGGCACGCTGTTTCTCGACGAGGTCGGCGACATCCCGCTTGCCCTGCAGGTAAAACTGCTGCGCTTCCTTCAGGAACGCACGATCGAGCGGATCGGCGGGCGCAAGCCTATTCCGGTCGATACGCGCATAGTGTGCGCCACCCACCGCGATCTCGATGCGATGATCGCCGAGCAATCCTTCCGTGAAGACCTCTATTACCGGCTCGCCGAAATCGTGGTCAAAATCCCCACCCTGGCCGAACGCGCGGGCGATGCAGGCCTGCTGGCCAAGGCGTTCCTGACGCGCTTCGCACGCGAAATGAACCCGCAGGTAAAGGGCTTCGCGCCCGACGCGCTTGCGGCGCTCGACTCGCACAAGTGGCCGGGCAATGTTCGCGAGCTCGAAAACCGCGTGAAGCGCGCGGTGATCATGGCCGATGGCAAGCTAATCTGTGCCGAGGATCTCGACCTCGATCTGCCGCAAGATTCGTTACACGAGGCGCTCAATCTCAAAGGCGCTCGCGAACAGGTCGACCGGCAGGTAATCCGCCGCGCGCTTGCGCGAACCGAGGGCAATATTTCGGGCAGTGCAAAGCTGCTCGGCGTGTCGCGACCGACGCTCTACGACCTGCTCAAGCAGTACGACCTGCAGAACTAGACCGTATCGGTCTGCCCGCCATGCTTGCGGTTGTAGCGTAGCGACCACAGCAGCGAGATGCCGATCAGGACCGCACCGATCAGCCCGGTGATGCTCTCCGAAATATGGTATTTTGCGGAAAACAGCATGATCAGGCCCAGCGCGATGATCGCCCAGAACGCGCCATGTTCGAGGAAGCGATATTTCGACAGCGTGCCTGCGCGGACCAGGTGGACCGTCATCGAGCGGACGAACATGGCACCGATAGACAGGCCGATCGCGATGATGAGCATGTTGTTGGACAGGGCGAAGGCCCCGATCACCCCATCGAACGAAAAGCTCGCGTCGAGCACTTCGAGGTAGAGGAACCCGCCGATGCCCGATCGTACAGCGCCCGCAGCCATCTTCTTGCGTTCGACTTTGTCGAGTAGCGAGCCGACCGCATCGACCGCGATGTAGGTGATGATGCCGAGGATGCCGGAGCTGAGGAATACCATTGCCTCATCTTCCGCCAGAATGGTCGAAATGCCATACAGGAGCAGCAGGAGGATGCCGATTTCCGCCGCCTTGATCTCCGAAAAACGGCGTAGTGCCAGCTCCAGTCCGCGAATCCAGTCGACGTCCTTGTCGCCATCGAAGAAGAAGTTGAGCCCGACCATCGTCAGGAACGCGCCGCCGAACCCGGCAATGCCGATGTGCGCGCTGGACACGATCTGCTCGTACCGCTCAGGATCGTTGAGCGAGAGGTTGATCGCCGAAATCGGGTCGAGCTTGGCGGCAATCGCCACAATGGCGAGCGGGAAGACGATCCGCATCCCGAAAACCGCAATCACGATGCCCCAGGTGAGAAAGCGGCGCTGCCATTTCTCGTCCATCTCGCGCAGCACGGTCGCGTTGACCACGGCATTATCGAAGCTGAGCGATATTTCGAGGATCGAAAGGACGAAGACGATCCACAGGACATGTGCGACCTGCTGGAGATCGGCCGATCCCGACCACGCATAGGCCGCCGCCGCTGCAAAACAGACCAGCGTGAAGATCAGCGATCCGCTATAATGCCGGAAAAGGGTCTGCACGTCCTGGGCGGCCTATTTCTTGGGTTGGTAGGTCTGGTCTTTTGTCGGGAATTCGCGCGCGCGAACATCCTGCGCGTATTGGGCCACCTTGTCGGTGATTTCATCCGCGAGATTGCCATATTTTTTCACGAAGCGCGGCACGCGCTCGAACATGCCGAGCATATCGTCCACCACCAGCACCTGCCCGTCGCACTCGGCAGAGGCGCCAATTCCGATGACCGGGATTTCGAGCGATTGGGTGAGCGATACGGCGATCGGTTCGACCACGCCTTCGACCACGACCGAGAAGGCTCCCGCGGCCTGCACGGCCTTGCCGTCGGCGATGATCTTGGCGTGTTCTTCCTGGCTGCGTCCACGCGCGCCGTACCCGCCCAGCGCGTTTACCGCCTGCGGCGTGAGACCGATATGCGCCATCACCGGGATGCCGCGCTGCGAGAGGAAGCGAATCGTTTCCGCCATCGCCTCGCCGCCTTCCAGCTTGACCGCCGCACAACCGGTTTCGGCCATGATCCGGCTGGCGCTCTCGAACGCCTGCTGCGGACTCCCTTCGTAAGAACCAAAGGGCATGTCGACCACTACCACCGAATGATAGCTGCCGCGCACGACTGCCGCGCCGTGCGCGCACATCATATCGAGCGTCACCTGCAAGGTGGAGGGAAGACCGTAGATGACCTGGCCGAGTGAATCGCCCACCAGCAGGATGTCGCAATGTTCGTCGAGCAGCTGTGCCTGCCGCGCGGTGTAGGCCGTGAGCATGACCAGCGGTTGCTTGGTCTCGCCATCCGCCTTGCGGTTCTGGATTTTCGGCACTGTCAGCCGCTTCATCGGCTGCGGGGTGGGGGTGGCTCGGCTCGTCGCCGTATCTAGCTGGAAGGTCGTCGACATAGCGCGCCTGCTAGCCCGACTATGGGACAAAGGCAAAGCCGGGGCCTCGACGAAGCGGCAGAAACATTGCAGAAGCGCGACCAACCGAAATCGGATGCGCGCAAGATCAAGCAGCGCAGGGAGAGCACATTCATGGTCGCAACATCGACGAGCACGAGCGAGGGTTGGTCCTCGCGATCCGCCTTTATCCTCGCCGCCATCGGCGCGGCGGTGGGATTGGGAAACATCTGGCGTTTCCCGACTTTGGCGGGGGAAAGCGGGGGCGGTGCCTTCGTCATCTTCTATATCGGCTGCGTCTTCCTGCTGGGTCTGCCGCTCGTCCTTTCGGAAATTTTCATCGGCCGCGCTGGCCAGACCGACGCGGTCGGTTCGATTCGCAAGGTCGCGCGTGACTCGAACGTTTCGCAAGCGTGGAGCATCTTCGGCGGCATTGGTGCGCTGGCGGCGTTCCTGATCCTGTCCTTCTATTCAGTCGTGGCCGGGTGGGTGCTCTACTACGCCGGTGTTTTCGGGGCGGATCTGATCCAGGCGATCGGCGCGGGCGACCCCTTCCGCAGCGCGCTTGCCGGTGAGAGCCAGGCGATGATCGAAGGCCGCATGGGCGACCTGTTCGGCAATGTCGGCCTGCTGCTCGCAATGCATTTCTGTTTCATGGGCGCGACGCTGTTTATTGTGGCGCGTGGCGTGCATTCCGGGATCGAGGCCGCCGCGACGATTTTGATGCCGATGTTCTTCGTCCTGCTGGTCGGAATCACGATCTACGGCGCGATTGTCGGCGATCTGACCGATACGCTCGCCTTCCTGTTCACGCCGGACTGGAGCAAGCTGACGCCTGCGGTGATGAATTCCGCGCTGGGCCAGGCGCTGTTCTCGCTCTCGCTGGGCGTGGCGGGCCTCATCACCTACGGCTCCTACATCAAGGGATCTGATGGGCTCGGCGGCACTGCAGCACTGATCGCGGTTGCCGACACGGGTGTGGCGCTGCTTGCCGGTCTGATGATCTTCCCGGTGGTCTTCGCGGTAGGGCTGGATCCGGCCGCAGGGCCGACGCTGGTGTTCCAGAGCCTGCCCTTCGCTTTCCAGTCGATGCCTGCTGGTGCGCTGATCGGCTTCCTGTTCTTCATCCTGATCCTGGTGGCGGCGGTCACCAGCTCGATCTCGCTGCTCGAGGTGCCGACGGCGTGGGGTATCGGGGAGCTGGGCTGGAAGCGGGGTACCTCGGCCACGGTCTTCGGCGTGGGCGCGTTCCTCATCGGCATATTCTGCCTGCTTGGTTACAACGTGCTGGCAGACGTGCACCCGCTGGGCTTTTGGCCGTTGTTTGCCGATCTCGACATTCTCGACACTGTCGACGGGTTCACCGGCAAGGTCATGCTGCCGCTGGGCGCGCTGCTGACTTCGCTATTCGTCGGATGGCGCGCCGACCGGCGAATGGTGCAGCAGGTAACCGGCCTTTCGGCAGGCATGTTTGCGCTGTGGCGCTTCCTGATCGCATGGCTGTGCCCCATTGCGGTGACCATCATTCTGGTGACGGGACTGTTCCCCAGCATCCTGGGCTAGGAAAAATTCGGCTTCACGAGGTCAAAGAGTTGTAATATTGGCGCAGACGCGGTCGGCAGGGCGGGGAGGGCTCGCTTCCGGACCGTGGATAAGCGCCCATGATCTTCGGCCGCGTGAAGCCGCTCGATGCCATTCTGGCGACGGCGGAGAAGAAGTCTCTCCATCGCACTCTCGGTTGGTTCCAGTTGATGCTGTTCGGCATCGGCTGCGTGATCGGCACCGGGATTTTCGTGCTCACCGCAGCGGGCGCTCAGAAGGCCGGGCCCGGCCTGATGCTTGCCTTCGCGATCGCAGGTGCGGTCTGCATCATCGCGGCGCTCTGCTACGCAGAGATCGCCTCCATGATCCCCGTCGCGGGTTCTGCCTACACCTACAGCTACGCCAGCGTGGGCGAGTTTCTCGCCTGGACTGTGGGCTGGGCGCTGATCATGGAATACGCGATCGCCGCAGCAGCCGTATCGGTCGGCTGGTCCGGCTATTTCAGCGGGACTTTCCTTAACGAGCTTCTCGGAATCCAGCTACCGCCATGGCTGGCGGCAGGACCGCTGGCGCTGGGCGGCGCACCGGGCGGGCTGATCAACCTGCCCGCGCTGATCATCGCACTGCTGGTCACCGGCCTGCTGGTCGTGGGCACGAGCGAGAGTGCCAAGGTCAACGCGGTGCTGGTGCTGATCAAGGTCACCGCGCTGACGGCGTTCATCGCGCTGACCTTCACCAGCCCCTCCTTCGATGCGAGCCATTTCAATCCCTTCCTCCCTGCCGGCGTGTTCGGCGGCTTCGGCTCGGGTCTTGGCGCGGTTGGCGCAGCGGCGACGATCTTCTTCGCCTATGTGGGCTTCGATGCGGTCTCGACCGCGGCGGAGGAAACCAAAAACCCCCAGAAAAACGTACCCATCGGCCTCGTCGGATCGCTGTTGTTCTGCACGGTGTTCTACATCCTCGTCGCAGCGGGCGCGATTGGGACGATCGGCGGGCAGCCTATTATGGGGCCGAACGGCGTGCCGTTCCCCACTGGATCGGAAGAGCTCGCACGCCAGTGCGCGACCTATGCGGCGGACAAGCTGCCGCTGGTCTGCTCGAACGAGGCGCTGGCGCATGTGCTGCGCCAGATCGGCTGGTCGAGCATCGGCAACCTGCTCGGCATCGCGGCATTTCTGGCGCTGCCATCGGTGATCCTGGTGCTGATCTACGGCCAGACGCGCATTTTCTTCGTGATGGCGCGCGACGGGTTGCTGCCGGAAAGCCTCAGCCGGGTGCATCCGAAGTACAAGACGCCGCATATCGTGACCATGCTGACGGGCGGTGCCGTGGCCATAGGCGCAGCATTCTTCCCGGTCGGCAAGCTGGCGGATATCTCCAACGCGGGCACGCTCTATGCGTTCATGATGGTGGCGATTGCGTTGCTCGTGCTGCGCAGCCGTGATCCTGAGCGCAAGCGGTCCTTCCGGGTGCCGGCCGCGTGGCTGATTGCGCCGCTGACGATTGCGGGCTGTGTGTTCCTGTTCCTCAACCTGCCGTACGAGGCGATGCTGTTCCTGCCCGGATGGGGTCTGCTCGGCATCGTGATCTACTTCGCCTACAGCCGTTCGCGCAGCCATCTGGCGCGTGGGATCGTCGAAGTGGTCGACGATGTGTCGGGCGAGGAGACGATGGTGCCGATCGACCCGCCGTCTGCCTGATAAATGAAAAAGGGGGCGCAACCTTTCTGGTCGCGCCCCTTTTTTTGGTTGGGAGTGATCGCTTAGAGCGACGTTTCCTTGACGTGCTTTTCTTCCGCGTCGTCATGGACGGTCATGCCGAGCGCCATCTTGGCCACATCTAGCAGGCCCATGTCGCCGTTCCAGATTTCCGCGTTGCCCAGATCCATGCGCAGGAACAGAATGTCGGGATCATCCTTGCCGCCATCGTACCAGGCCTCGACGAAGTTATTCCAGAACTGGTCGAACCGCTCCTCACTGGTTTCCTTGGTCAGCGTGCCATGGAAGCGCGCGAACATCTTGTGATCCTCGCCCTCGAACGTGGCGGTCGCCGCACCCAGCTTGGCGAAATCGCTCTTGGTATGGGTGAAGAACCAGATCGAGCTGTTGGCATCCTTGTCGAGCTGCGGCGACATGGGGACAGCGCTTTTCGGATCGGTGTCGAGCTGGAGGAACAGGTAGGGGCTGTCGGCCAGCGCCTTCCAGAATTTCTCGCGCAGTTCGTCGGCTTTGCCTTCGTTGTATCTCATTGTGATCTCCTTTGTTTTGGCAACGAACAAGTGGGGGAGATGGTTTCGACAGGGGCCCAAGGGCGGTAGTCAGCGGGTGCTTGCGGTTGGGTGCAAAAGGGAACATAAGTGGAACAGATGAGTCGTTCCGCCATGATCCCTGATGCATTCGATACCGCCGCCGACCTTGCCTCCGTTTCGCAGGCTGAACGCTGGCGCCCGGGGCTGGGCGCCGTCGCGCAGAGCGAGATCTTCGCCTCGGGGTGCGAGGGCAGCGGGGCAGGCGCGGCATTGGCGCTCGCGCTCGATGCGTGGCGCTCCCGCCCGCGTGCGGAGGGCGAAGAGGTGGAGGATCGCCGTGGCGTGGTATGGGTGCAGACCCGCGCCGCAGTGAAGCGCGGCGGTCGCCCGTTTCGCCCCGGCCTGCCGCCGGAAATCCGCCACCGCCTGATCCATGTGATTGCCGAGAAGGATGAGGACGCGCTGTTTGCGCTGGAAGAGGCGGTGCGCTGCCGCGACATCGCCTTCGTGATCGGCGAGATCGTGGGCAGCCCCCGCGCGCTCGATTTCACCGCCTCGCGCCGGCTGACGCTGGCGGCGGAGCGGCATGGCATCCCGTTGACGCTGGTGCGGCTCGACGGGACGCGCGACCTTTCCTCCGCAAGGCAGCGCTGGGCGGTGCAGGCTGCGCCTTCCGCTCGTCCCCAGTGGAACCGTCAGGCACCGGGCGTGCCTGCATGGCAGGCCGAACTGTTCCGCGCGCGCAGCCATCCGCCGGGCACGTGGCGGCTGAGCGAGGATGCGGGGCGATTGGTGGTAGAGCGAGGCAATACTCCGGAAATCCGCCCGATTCCCATCCGCAGGGCAAGACATCGCAATCTGGTGAACCCAAAGATTTCCGTTCGTGCTGAGCCTGTCGAAGCACTGTCTTTCACTTTGGTGGGCGCGACACCTGAAGAAAGGGCAGCCCTTCGACAAGCTCAGGGCGAACGGTAATAGAGGTGGCTATGGGGAGGGAGCAGGGCTCCTCCCGCCGCATCCTTTCGATCTGGCTCGCGGCTTTCGCGATCGATCGCTGGCGGCTTGGTGAAGGCTGCACGCGGGGCGAAGGTGCGGACGCGCAGCCGCTGGTCCTGATTACCGAGACCGCGCACGGCCCGCGCATCCAGTCCGCCAACATCGCGGCGCGCAATGCAGGCGCGCGGATCGGCACCATGCTCGCCGATGCGCGCACGCTGTGCCCCTCGATCGTCGCCGTGCCGGCCGATCCGGCGGGCGATCTCGCCGAACTGGAGAAGCTCGCGGCATGGGCCATGCGCTGGGGCCCATGGTCCGCGCTCGATCCGCCCGACGGGCTGCTGGTCGATGTAACGGCGGTCGCGCATCTGTTCGGCGGCGAGGCGAAGCTGCTGGCGGACGTCCACCATGCCTTCGACACACGCGGCTTCGCGATCCGCGCTGCCATCGCACCCACCGCAGGCGCGGCGTGGGCACTGGCGCATTACGGGCCGGATCGCAGCATTCTCGCGCCACCTTCTCCCTCGTCATTGCGAGCGACCGGAGGGAGCGCGGCAATCCAGAGCAGCGAGCGCAACCGCCCTGGATCGCCACGGGGCTGCGCCCCTCGCGATGACGGGGGAGGGCGTGATGCCCCGCGCGATGCTTCATGGATGGAAGCGCGCCTGTCCGACCTGCCCGTGGCGGCGCTGCGGCTCGACGACGATGTGCTCACCGTGCTGCGGCGGCTCGGCCTCAAGCGGCTGGGTGAACTGGGTACGGTGGGCCGCGATGCGCTCCACCGCCGGTTCCGCAATCGCAAGTCGCCCGCCGCCAATCCGCTGGTGCGGATGGACCAGTTGCTCGGCCGCGTGCCCGAACCGCTGTTGCCGGTGGTGCCGCGGCAGGTGCCGCTGGTGCAGCGGCGGCTGATGGAGCCGATCCGCCACCGCGCGCTGCTCGACACCGTGCTGGGCGATCTTGCCGCAGACATGGTCCGCGAGCTCGAAGGCGCGGGGCAGGGCGCGCGCCGCCTCGACCTCGGCCTGTGGAGAGTCGACGGAGAGGTTGCCGTCAAGACGCTCGAACTCGCCGCCGCGACGCGCGATGCGGCGCATATCGTGCGGCTGTTCGGCGAAAAGCTGGACGATATCGACGCGGGCTTCGGGATCGAGCTGGTTCGCCTGCGCGCGAGCTGGGCCGAACCGCTCCCCGCGAACCAGGCCGATATCGAAGCCGCCGCGCAGCGCCACGGCACCTCGCTCGCCGCCTTCGTCGACCGGCTGACCACGCGCCTTGGCCCCAAGGCGGTGCGCCGTCCGGTGCTGAAGGGAAGCCACCTGCCCGAACGGTCGCAAGGCTGGCAGCCCGCGCTCGACCCCGAGCCGCCTTCGCAGGAGAGTCTGCGGTTCCATGCGCGCCCGCTCAAGCTGCTCGACCGGGCAGAGGCGATCGCGGTGCTTTACGCCACGCCCGATGGCCTGCCGCAGCGGTTCCGCTGGCGCGGCGAGGTGCACGAGATCGCGCGGGTCGAGGGCCCCGAACGGATTGCGCCCGAGTGGTGGCGCGAGCGCGGTACGGCGCGGCTGCGCGATTACTACCGGATCGAGGACGACACCGGGCGGCGCTACTGGATCTATCGCTACGGGATCGCGGGCGACGGGCGCGGGGGCGCGCCCGAATGGTTCCTGCAGGGGCTGTACGCTTGATCCGGGCGCGTCAGTGCCCTGCGAAAGGCGTGCCGAAGATGCCCACCGCCAGCTCGGCCCAGACCAGCACCAGCGCCAGCAGGATGCCGAGTACCGCCACGACGCAGAAAGTCGGGCGACCGATCACACGGATCGCCAGTTCTATAGCCAGCGCAGTCGCGCCCAGCAGCGCAGCCGCGACCGCGAAATCGAACGGCGTCCAGTGAACCTCGCCGGTGAACTGCATTGCGACCAGCGGAGCGATGAGAATGGCGACAACAGAGCCCCACAGGGCCACGCGCCAAAGGCGACTGGCCAGGGCGGAATTGATCGAAAGATCGTCCATAATGCCTCTCCTCCAGGGCAATCATGCGCGCATTGCAGGCCAAGGGCAAGGTCCCATGCCCGCCTGTGAATAAGTGGACAAACATTTGATAAGAGGAATTTTTGCACGAGCCGCGAGGGAAGGGCTAGTCAATCCATAAGCAAGAACATATAAAGAACGCATGGGCGTTGCACCAATTCTCGACCGGCTGAAAATCCTTGCCGATGCGGCCAAGTACGATGCGTCCTGCGCCTCGTCCGGCACCGCGAAGCGCAACAGCACCAAGGGCGGGATCGGATCGACCGAGGGTATGGGCATCTGCCACGCCTACGCGCCCGACGGCCGCTGCATCTCTCTTCTGAAGATACTGCTGACCAACCACTGCATCTTCGATTGCCACTACTGCATCAACCGCAAGAGCTCGAACGTGCAGCGCGCGCGTTTCACGCCGCAGGAGGTCGCGGACCTGACGATCAGCTTCTACCGTCGCAATTATATCGAGGGGCTGTTCCTCTCATCAGGCATCATCAAGAGCAGCGATCACACGATGGAGATGATCGTGGAGGCCGCGCGCATCCTGCGCGAAGAGTATGATTTTCGCGGCTATATCCACCTCAAGACGATCCCCGAGGCGGACCCGGAGATCATCCACCGCGCCGGGTTCTACGCCGATCGCGTCTCGATCAATGTCGAACTGCCGACCGATGCGGGGCTGACGCGTCTCGCGCCGGACAAGGATGCGCGCCAGATCGAAGGCGCGCTCGGCAAGACCAGCAGCGATATCGTCGAGGCGAAGGACGCGAAGAAGCGCTTCAAGCACGCGCCGCGCTTCGCTCCGGCGGGCCAGTCGACGCAGATGATCGTTGGTGCCGATGCGGCAAGCGATGCGGATATCGTGGGCCGCGCGAGCCGATTGTACGACAGTTTCGGCCTGCGCCGCGTCTATTACAGCGCCTTCTCGCCAATTCCCGATGCCTCGGCCGTGCTGCCGCTGAAGCGCCCGCCGCTGATCCGCGAGCACCGGCTCTACCAGTCGGACTGGCTGATGCGGTTCTACGATTACCGCCCGCAGGAGATCATGCAGGCGACCGAAGCCGACGGGAACCTGCCGCTCGATATCGATCCCAAGCTCGCCTGGGCGCTGAAATTCCGCGAACGCTTCCCGGTCGATGTGAACCGCGCGAGCCGCGAGGACTTGTTGCGCGTGCCGGGGCTGGGGGTGAAGGCGGTGCAGCGCATCCTCGCCTCGCGCCGTCACCGCACGCTGAGACTGGACGATGTAGCGCGGCTGACCGTCTCAATCACCAAGGTGCGGCCCTTCATCTGCACCGTCGACTGGCGGCCCACGCTGCTGACCGACCGCGCGGATTTGCGCGCGCTTCTCGCGCCCAAGGCCGAGCAACTTGAGCTGTTCGCGGCATGACCGCGCTTCAGCACGTCCGCCCGCACGCGCACTACACCGTGCAATTGCCGCGCAGCGACGACTTCGCCTTCTGGCGCGAGCGGGCACGCTCGCTGATCCAGTGCGATATCCCGCCAGACAAGGTTGTCTGGGTCGAACCGGGCGGCAGCGGGGATCTGTTCGCGCAATCGGCTTCTGGCGATGGCATGCGCCTGCCCGAGCCGCCCGCCGACGCGCCGCCGGTGCGGGCGAGCAAACGCTACCTGAGCCTTGCGAAGAACACCGCGCTGCACCGCGACCCGCAGCGTTTTGCGCTACTCTACCGCCTGCTCTGGCGGCTCCAGCGCAATCCGCGAATCATGGAGGACAAGGCCGATCCCGATGTCCGCCGCGTCGAGGAACTCGACAAGAACGTGCGGCGCGACAGTCACAAGATGCATGCCTTCGTCCGCTTTCGGCAGATCGAGGAAGAGGATGGCGACCATTACGTCGCCTGGTTCGAGCCCGAGCATCATATCCTGCGTGCCAATGCGGGCTTCTTCCGGCGCCGCTTCGCGAGCATGCGCTGGTCGATCCTGACCCCGCAGGGCACGCTGCACTGGGATGGCGAGACGATGCGCGAAGGCCCGCCCGCGCAGAAGAGCGACGCGCCCCACGGCGACCCGGTCGAGGATCTGTGGCGCACCTATTACGCCTCGATCTTCAATCCGGCGCGGCTGAAAGTGGGGGCGATGCTCTCCGAAATGCCGCGCAAATACTGGAAGAACCTGCCCGAAGCCGCGCTCATCCCGGAATTGATCGCAGGCGCGCAGCAGCGCGAAAGCGCGATGGTGGCGGCGGGGGGACTGGAATTCGAGGAACGGCCGGAAAGTCTTGCGGCGATCGGCGAAGCGATAAGGCAGTGTCGCAAATGCCCGATCGGTTGCCTCGATAACCAGGCGGTGATGGGCGAGGGGCCGTCAGGTGCGGCCCTGATGATCGTCGGCGAGCAGCCTGGCGATCACGAGGATATGGAGGGGCGACCCTTCGTCGGGCCCGCCGGACAGCTGCTCGATGTGCATCTGGAGCGCGCAGGGATCGACCGCAGCGCCGCCTATGTCACCAACGCGGTCAAGCACTTCAAATTCACGATCAAGGCCTCTGGGCGCGGCAAGCGCCGGCTCCACCAGTCGCCCACTGCCAAGGAAATCGACACCTGCCGCTGGTGGATCGAGGGCGAGCGCGAACTGGTGAAGCCGAAGCTGGTGCTGGCGATGGGGGCGAGCGCGGCGCGCGGGCTGCTGGGCAAGACGGTGAGTATTTCCAAGGTTCGCGGGGCACCGATCCCGCTCGACGACGGCAGCGAGCTGTGGGTCACCGCGCACCCGTCCTACCTGCTGCGTCTCGATGGCGAGGCGCGCGAGAAGCAGGCTGCGCTGTTCGATGCCGATCTTGCGGCGGTACGGGCGCGGTTGGGGGAGTTGGTCGGGCAGTGAGCAACTTCCTCTATCCCGGCACCCCCGCGAAGGCGGGGGTCCAGCTTTTTTTGCAGGTCTGTGCGCCGAGAAAAGCTGGATTCCCGCCTTCGCGGGAATGACGGGGAGGGGCGGGAGCCGCACCGATGCCCGAAGCACCGCTCACCCCCGACAAGCGCCGGATAGAGGTCGACCCCGAGGGGATCGATCCGCCGCCGCGTGCGCCTTTCGTCGAGCTTGGCCTCGTCTCCTGCTTCAGCTTCCTGCGCGGGAGTTCGGATGTGGTCGATCTCGCGCTGACGGCGCGTGCGCTCGGCTACGATGCGCTCGGCATTGCCGATGCCAACACGATGGCGGGCGTAGTACGCATGCATACCGAGGCGAAGACGCTCAAGCTGCGCCCGGTAATCGGCTGCCGGATAGAGACCGCCGAAGGTCTCGCCTTCCTCGCCTACCCGAAGGACCGCGCCGCCTACGGTCGCCTGTGCCGCCTGATCAGCCATGGCCGGATGCAGACGCTTTCGGGCGAGTGGCAGGACAAGGGCGTGTGCGAGATCGACCTCGCCATGCTCGTCGCGCACAGCGAGGGTGTGCAGCTGATCCTGCTGCCGCCCGACGATCTGGAGGCGCGGTTCACGATTGCGGTGCCGAGCAATGTGGTCCCCTTCCGTACGCCTTCGTCGGAGCGGCAGCAGGGAGGCGAGACCCCGGAGCAGGTCCAGGATGACGGCAAGGTGGAGCTGACTGCACCTTTCCCGCAGCTCCTCCCGCACCTGACCGCACAATTGCCGACGCTGCGCCACCTTGCTGCCGCCTACCTCTATCGTGGGGACGACATCGCGCGGATCGACCGGCTCGACGCCATGGCGCGCGCGCACGGCCTCGCGCTGCTCGCCACGAACGACGTGCATTATCACACGCCAGAGCGCCGTCCGCTCAATGACGTCATGACGGCAATCCGTCACAAGACGACCGTCGAGGCCGCCGGGCAACTGCTCCATGCCAATGCCGAGCGGCACCTGAAATCGCCGCAAGACATGGTTCGTCTGTTCGCCCGCTGGCCTCATGCCATCATGACGTCACGCGATATCGCCGATGCCTGCGACTTCTCGCTCGACGAGTTGCAATACGAATATCCGGATGAGATCCTGCCCGATGGCATGGCCCCGCAGGCTTTCCTGGAACAGGAGACTTGGGAGGGCGCAAAAAGACGCTATCCCAGTGGCTTGCCGGAAACTGTTCGTGCAACGCTTGAGAAAGAGCTGGCGCTGATCGGCAAGCTCGATCTTGCGCGCTATTTCCTGACTATCAAGGATATCGTCGATTTCGCGCGGACCGGCGTTGATCCGCCGATCTTGTGCCAGGGGCGCGGCAGCGCGGCCAATTCCGCGGTTTGCTACGTACTCGGCATCACCAGCGTCGATCCGGCCAAGCACGCGCTGCTGTTCGACCGCTTCATTTCCGAGGAGCGCAAGGAGCCGCCCGATATCGACGTCGATTTCGAGCACGAGCGGCGTGAGGAAGTGATCCAATACCTCTATCGCAAATATGGCCGCCACCGCGCCGGGCTGTGCGCCACCGTCATCCACTACCGCCCGCGCATGGCGATCCGCGAGGTGGGCAAGGCGATGGGTCTGTCGGAAGACGTCACGGCCTCGCTCGCGCGCACCGTCTGGGGTGGCTGGGGGCGCGAGATCGGCGAGAAACATGTGACGGAAACGGGCATGGACGTCACCGATCCGCACCTCAAACGTGTTCTCAAACTCACGCAGCAAATGATTGGAATGCCGCGACATCTCTCGCAGCATGTCGGCGGGTTTATTCTCACGCAGGGCGACCTGATCGAGACCGTGCCGGTGGGCAACGGCGCGATGCCCGATCGTAGCTTCATCGAATGGGACAAGGACGATATCGAGGCGCTGGGCATCCTCAAGGTCGATGTGCTGGCGCTGGGCATGCTGACCTGCATCAAGAAGTGCTTCGATCTGCTGGAGGATCACCACCAGCGCCCGCTGCAACTCGCCACCGTGCCGCGCGAAGACCCGGAGACCTACGCGATGCTGCGCAAGGGGGATTCGCTGGGCGTATTCCAGGTCGAAAGCCGCGCGCAGATGAACATGCTCCCGCGCCTGCGCCCGCGCGAGTTCTACGACCTCGTCATTCAGGTTGCGATCGTGCGGCCCGGCCCGATCCAGGGCGACATGGTGCATCCCTATCTGAAGCGGCGCCGGGGTGCCGAACAGGTGGTGATCCCCGCGCCGAGCCCGCGGCATGGGCCCCCGGACGAGCTATCAAGCATTCTCGAACGCACGCTCGGCGTGCCGATCTTCCAGGAACAG
Source organism: Citromicrobium bathyomarinum (assembly GCF_038594485.1). Lineage (GTDB taxonomy): Bacteria > Pseudomonadota > Alphaproteobacteria > Sphingomonadales > Sphingomonadaceae > Alteriqipengyuania > Alteriqipengyuania bathyomarina_A. Next base: position 619,314 of record NZ_JBCFZG010000001.1, read on the forward strand.
GCGATGAAAATCGCGCTCGATGCCGCGAAATTTTCCAGCCTCGAAGCAAACCGCTTGCGCAAGGCGATGGCGACCTTCCGCAGCCGCGGGATGGTGGACGAACTGCAAGACATGATGGTCGAGCGGATGGTGAACCGCGGCTACGACCGCGACTTTGCCGAGCGGTGCTTCAACCAGATCCGCGGCTTTGGTGAGTACGGCTTTCCCGAGAGCCATGCGGCCAGCTTCGCGCACCTCGTCTACGTCTCCAGCTGGCTCAAGTGCCACTTCCCGGCGGCCTTCGCCTGCGCGCTGCTCAACTCGCAGCCGATGGGCTTCTACGCCCCCGCACAGATCGTGCGCGATGCGGCCGAGCATGGCGTCGGCGTGCTGGCGGCGGATGTGAACTGCTCGGACTGGGATTGTACGCTGGAGGACATTCCTCCCCCACCGGGGAAGGGTGACCGCGCGAAGCATGGGGGATGGGCATCGTTCGAAACTGCACCCGTGCCCCTTCACCATCCTGCGGATGGTCCCCCTCCCCGTGGCGGTGAGGATCGAGGAAGGCTCGACCGCCACATCGCGCTTCGTCTCGGCCTGCGCCAGATCGACGGCCTACCCGAGCATATCGCGGCAAAGCTGGTCGCCGAGCGGGTAGAGCGCGGCCCCTACCGCGACGTCGCCGAACTGCGCGACCGCGCGGGGCTTTCCCCCTCGCATGTCGAGCGGCTTGCCAGCGCCGATGCCTTCCAGTCGCTCAATCTGCCGCGCCGTCAGGCGCTGTGGGACGCGCGCAGCCTGATCGCCGCGCCCGACCTGCCGCTGTTCCGCGCGGCGGCGGAGCGTGACGAGGGGGCGGAGAAGGCGCGCACCGCGCTGCCCCTCATGCCGCTCAGCGAAGAAGTGGTCGCCGATTACCAGACCACCCGGCTCAGCCTGAAGGCGCACCCGATGGCGTTCCTGCGTGCAGACCTTGCCGAGCGCGGCTTCGTGCGTGCGTGCGACCTGCGCGAGCGCAAGTTTCGCAGCATGGTGCAGGTTGCAGGCGTGGTGCTGATCCGCCAGCGGCCGGGCAGTGCCAAGGGGGTGTGCTTCATCACGCTGGAGGACGAGACGGGGGTGGTGAACCTGGTCGTGTGGCCCGATCTCAAGGAAAAGCAGCGCAAGGTGGTAATGGGCGCGCGGCTGATGGAGGTGCGCGGCCGGGTCGAGTATGATGACGAGGTGATCCACGTCATCGCCCAGCATATGACCGACGCGACGCACATGCTCTCGCGCCTGTCGGACGATACGCTGCAATACCAGCTGGCACGCGCGGACCACGTGAACAGCCCGCTACCGAGCGGGAAGATCAATCCGCGCGATGACTTGCGTCAGGGGGCCGACGATCCTGCCCATCAGAGTGCCATCCGGCCGCGCGACCTGATCGACGAATTGCCCAATACCGGCGGGCACCCTCGCAATGTCCGGATCATTCCCAAGTCGCGCGACTTTCATTGACGATGCCCCATACTCCGCGCGACTTTGAAAGGCTGAGAACGCTCGCACGCTTCCTGCGGCCGTTCGCCCGGTTCAGCAGCGACCGGCGAGTGCTCACGATCCTCATCTTGATCGCCGTGCTGGTGGCAGGCCGCGCATGGCTTGCCGAGCATCCGGGTAGCAACCCGTGGGCGCCGCTCGACCTGCGCGACGAGCCGGGCTGGGCAACCCGTACCAAGATCGCAGCCTTGCGCGATGACCCAGCGCAATGCCGCGCGGTGCTGGAACGGAGCGAAGTCGCGTTCACCTCGCTAGATCCCGTGGGTGAGGGCGCTTGCCGGCGGGAGAACCGCATTTTGCTAAGCGAGTTCCCCTATGCTGGCGACCGCCCCGACACCAGCTGCGCGGTCGCCGCCGCGCTGGAGATATGGCGGCGCGACAGCGTGCAGTCCGCCGCGCACGAAATCTTCGGGCAGGACGTCGCGCGGATCGACCATTTCGGCAGCTTCAGCTGTCGCCGCCTCTACGGCCGGGACGAAGGCCCGTGGAGCGAGCACGCCACCGGCAACGCGATCGACATTGCAGGCTTTGTATTGGCAGACGGCACTCGCATTGCAGTCGTCAACGACTGGCAGGGCGATGGCGACAAGGCCCGGTTTCTCCGTCGTGTGCGCGATGGCGCGTGCCCAGCGTTCGGCACCGTGCTCTCACCCGACTATAACGAAGCGCACAGCGATCACTTTCACCTGGACCAGGAACCGCGGGGAATGGGCGGCGTGTGCCGCTAGTCCGCAGCCTTACGCGAAGCGGAGAACCACAGCCACCCGGCTGCGCAAACCATCACGCCAAGCCACAGATAATATCCGGAATGGAAGGCGACGATCGAATTCATGCCCGAATCGTCCGGGATATTACGCCAGGCCAACGCGCTGACGACTGCCAGTGCAAGCAGCACGGCGCTGATCTGCAAGGTTCGGCGCCTTGCCGCCTCGCCTCGCCACGCGCCGTAGATCAGAGCGAACAGGAAGACGGGGTTGGCATAGGCCGCGAACTGGAAGGTCATCCACCCCAAAAACGTGCCGAGGAACAGCACCATCCAACCTGCAAATGTCTGGTCCTCGTTGACGTGATCGGTGGTCGCTACCGGCAGGAACAGCGCAAGGGTCCAACCCGCGATCAAGACTGCCGGGACCGTGTAGCGCGGCCAACGACTCGCCGTCACACCGCCTCGATCGCATACCCGGCGGAACGAACGGTACGGATGGGGTCCTTCGCGCCTTCCAGTTCCAGCGCCTTGCGGAGGCGCCGGATGTGCACATCGACCGTGCGCAGCTCGATATCGCTGCCCGTGCCCCATACGCCGTCGAGCAGCTGCCCACGGCTGAACACGCGACCGGGGCTTTCCATGAAGAACTTGAGCAGTCGGTATTCGGTTGGCCCTAGCTGGAGCATGCGCCCGCGCCGCTCGACCTTGTGCGCCACCGGATCGAGCCGGATGTCGCCCACTTCGATCGCTTCCCCGGCAAGGGCAGGGCGGATGCGGCGCATCACCGCCGCCACCCGGGCAAGCAGCTCGCGCGGGCTGAAGGGCTTGGTCAGATAGTCGTCGGCACCGGTTTCGAGGCCGCGTACGCGGTCGTCCTCCGCCTCGCGCGCGGTCAGCATGATGATCGGCACGTGCGCGGTTTCCTTGTCGCGGCGCAGCCGGCGGCAGACTTCGATCCCGCTGGTGCCTTCGATCATCCAGTCGAGAATGATGAGGTCGGGCACATCCTCGCTCGCCATCAGCAGCGCTTCGTCACCATCTGCGGTGACGCGCACCTGGTAGCCTTCGTTGGCGAACCGGAATTCGAGCAGCTCGGCGAGCGCCGGATCGTCTTCGACAAGGATCAGCTTGGCTGATGGCACGGCAGGTCTCGCAATCCGCGGGCTATCTTGCCCGTTGGGTGGGGGTGACGAGGGATCAACTATCGTCGTCCAGCGGGTAGTCGCCCGTGGCCGCAAAATAGACCATCTCGGCTACATTGGTCGCATGGTCGCCGATCCGCTCGATATTGCGGGCGACGAACAGCAGCTGCGCAGCGCTTGAAATCGTCGCAGGATTTTCGACCATATGACTGACAAGATTGCGAAAAACCGAATTATAGAACGCGTCGACCTTCTTGTCCGACGCGATCACTTCGAGCGCCAGGGCCGGATCGCGCGCCGCATAGGCGGTTAGCACGTCATGGACCATTTCCGCGGCCACCTCGCCCATCGCAGGCAGCAGGGTCAACGGTTCGAACCGGGTACGCCCTTCGATGTGGCCCACGCGCTTGGCGATGTTCTTGGAATAGTCGCCGATCCGTTCGACCACGCCGGCGATTTTCAGCGCTGCAATGACTTCGCGCAGATCGTCGGCCATCGGCGCCCTCAGGGCGATGATCTTGACGGCCAGCCTGTCGACCTCGCTCTCGAGCGTGTCGAGCTTGCGGTCGTCCGCCACGATCCGCTCGGCCAACTCTTCGTCGCCGCGGATAAGTGCGTCGAGCGCACCCTCCAGGGCGGTCTCGGCAAGGCCGCCCATCTCGGTGATGAGCCCGCGAAGCCGCGTGATGTCCTCGTCGAAGGCTTTGACTGTGTGTTCGGCAATCATCCGTATCGTCCGGTGATATAGTCTTTGGTTCGTTCTTCGAGCGGATTGGTAAATATCTGGTCCGTCGGGCCATATTCTACCATCTTTCCGAGGTGGAAGAAGGCCGTCCGCTGGCTGACGCGTGCCGCCTGCTGCATCGAATGGGTCACGATCACGATGGCGTAGCGCCCCGCGAGTTCGTCGATCAGTTCCTCGATCTTTGCGGTCGCGATGGGATCGAGCGCGGAGGCCGGTTCGTCCATCAGGATCACTTCGGGGTCGACCGCGATGGCGCGCGCAATGCAGAGGCGCTGCTGCTGTCCGCCTGAAAGCGCGGTGCCCGATTCACCGAGCCGATCCTTTACCTCGTTCCACAGCCCTGCGCGTTGCAGCGATCGTTCGACGACCTCGTCCAGCTCGTTCTTGCTGGCGGCGATGCCGTGAATTTTGGGACCGTAAGCGATATTGTCGTAGATCGACTTGGGGAACGGGTTGGGTTTCTGGAAGACCATGCCCACCCGCGCGCGCAGCTGCACCACATCCATCCCGCTGGAATAGATATTCTCGCCGTCGAGCTCGATATCGCCCTCGACACGGGCCGAAGGGATCGTGTCGTTCATACGATTGAGAGTGCGCAGAAAAGTCGATTTTCCGCAACCCGATGGGCCGATAAAGGCGGTGACATACTTGGTCGGGATGTCGATGGAGACATCGTCGATCGCTTTCTTTTCGCCATAGAATACCGAGACGTCGCGAGCGCGCATCTTAGGGTCGGCCGTGTCGTCCATTTCGTGAATTACGGTCACCAGCTTTTCTCGAATTTGTTGCGCAGGTAGATGGCCAGGGCATTCATGACCAGAAGGAACAGGAGCAGCACGATAATCGCCGCGCTGGTCCGTTCGATGAAACCGCGGTCGATTTCATCCGACCACAGGAAGATTTGTACCGGCAATACGGTTGCAGGCGAGGTGAACCCGTCCGGCGGGGTCGCCACGAAAGCGCGCATGCCGATCAGGAGAAGCGGTGCGGTTTCACCCAGCGCACGCGCCATCCCGATGATCGTGCCGGTGAGAATCCCCGGCAATGCGAGCGGGAGGACGTGGTGGAAGACGACCTGAACGGGCGATGCTCCGATTGCCAACGCCCCATCGCGGATCGATGGCGGCACTGCCTTGATGGCGTTGCGGCCAGAAATCACGATCACGGGCATCGTCATCAAAGCGAGCGTCATGCCGCCGATCAACGGTGCCGAGCGCAGATTCGGAAATATCCATAGGAAAACCGCAAGCCCCAGCAGCCCGAAGATAATCGAGGGCACCGCCGCGAGGTTGTTGATCGAAACCTCGATAATGTCGGTCCAGCGGTTCCGCGGCGCGTATTCTTCCAGATAGAGCGCGGCTAGGACGCCGACTGGAAAGGCAAGCGCGAGGGTGATGATCATAGTCAGGATCGAGCCCTTGAGCGCGCCCCAGACACCGACCTGTTGGGGGTCGGTCGCATCCGATCGGGTAAGGAAGCCCCAGTCGAAACGTTTTTCCAGCACGCCCGCGTTTTCGAGCTGGCTGGCGAGGGCCTGCATTTCGGGCGAGCCTTCGCCATCCATTCCCATCGCCAGATCGCCGCTGGACGGCAGCCAGAAGGTCTCTTGCCGATTGATGAGCGAGGGATCGGCAGTGATCGACGCTGCAACGTCCCGCCACGCTTGTTCGCTCAACTGCTGCGCACCTGCCTCGCCGAGGTGCTGTTCGGCGGCGAATTGCACAATCTGCGGCAAGCCCTGCATCTCTAGCGTCTGGATCGCACCGGGCTGGCTCAGCGACCTTTGATCGCCTGCAAGGCCGGATTGCGCGAAATCGATCGGGACCTGCAATTCGGCACGCTGGAAGCCGCCAATGCCGTTGATCGTCATGTTTCCGAGCAGCACGAACAGGATCGCGATCGAAATGAGGATCGCGAACAGTCCGAATATCTTGAATCGACGCTCCTGCGCGTAGCGCGCCTTCAGCCGCTTCTCGAACGCCTTCGTGCGAGTCGGCTGTCTCGTCTCGGTCATTGCGGGATCACTCATTACTCGTACGCCTCCCGGAAGCGTTTGACGACACGCAGCGCGATGAAGTTCAGCAACAGCGTCACCATGAACAACACGAAGCCAAGCGCGAAGGCGCTGAGCGTAGCGGGATGGTCGAAGCTTCCTTCGCCTGTCAGCAGGGCGACGATCTGCACCGTCACGGTGGTCATCGATTCTAGCGGATTAGCGCTCAGATTGGCGGCGGTGCTGGCGGCCATCACCACGATCATCGTCTCCCCGATCGCGCGGCTGACGGCGAGCATAACGCCGCCGACAATCCCGGGGAGGGCGGCCGGGATCAGCACTTTCTTGATCGTTTCGGACTGGGTGGCACCCATAGCCAGGCTTCCGTCGCGCATCGCGCTCGGCACGGCGGCAATCGAATCGTCGGCCATCGAGGAAACGAAGGGGATGATCATCACCCCCATCACCAGACCTGCTGCGAGCGCGCTTTCCGAAGATGCGTTGGATATGCCCACTGCCTGCGCCGCATCGCGGATCGCCGGGGCGACGGTCAGCGCGGCGAAGTAGCCGTAGACGACCGTCGGTACGCCGGCGAGAATCTCGAGCGCGGGCTTGATGATCTTGCGCCAGCGCGAACTTGCGTACTGTGTCAGATAGATCGCGCTCATCATGCCGAGCGGAATGGCCACGATCATGGCGATGATCGCACCGATGAAGATCGTACCCCAGAACAGCGGGATCGCACCGTAGCGATCGCCCTGCGGCGCAGCGGCGTTCGCCATAGGATCGGGGTTCCAGCTCAATCCGAACAGGAAATCGATCGGGGAGACCATGCCGAAGAACCGGATCGTCTCGAACACCAGGCTCGCCAGGATTCCGAAGGTCGTCAGGATCGCGACCAGCGAGGCCAGCAGCAGCAGGCCCATCACGGTGCGTTCCACCTTTACCCGCGCGGCAAAGGCAGGCTTCACGCGGGTATAGGCCCACAGCCCGAGAATGATTGCCATGGCGATGGCAAACGCGAGACCGACCAAGCTGTAGAATTGCTGCGCCTCGCGAAACGGTTCAACCAGTCCCTGCGCGGCCGGGTTGAACACTGCGGCGGCGTTGCCACTGGCGACCGCGCGTGCCTCGGCCAGAATCGACTGGCGTTCGAAACCGAAGGCGGGAAGATCCTGCGCCGCGGGTGAGGCAAGAACCCATTGATCGACAAGCGCGGGCGAAAGCGTCGTCCAGACAACCGCGAACACGGTTAGCGGCAGGGCCACCCAGATCGCGACGAACCAGGCGTGATAACCGGGACGGGCGGAAACACGGCGGGGGTCGGCCCCACGCGTGAACGCACGAGCCTTCGCGCGGCCGGCAAGCCAACCCGCCAGACCGAGGCCTAGTGCAAGCAGGAAAAGAAATGCGGGAGACATGCTGCGGGCGGGGTCCCTCAATCCTCGATCGGGGAGCATCGCATCGGATCAGCCCCTCGAATGTCCATAATCAGGTGAAACGTCGCTTTTCAAATGAAGCGCGCGCTCGCGTTGTTGAAACTATGTGGCAGTGTGATGACAGTCGGTCACGAACAGGCCGGATTGTCTCGCAAGAATGAGCCAGCTTATCCTCCATCCTGGCTTGATCCAGCCGTTTCCGTGGTTGGAGTTGGGACGGGAAACTTGACGATACCGTCACGTGGCAAGCGCACTGTGACCGTGGTGCCACGGCCGAGTTCGCTTTCGATGTCGAGCCTGCCGTGATGGCGCTCTACGATGTGCTTCACGATCGCCAACCCCAGTCCCGTCCCGCCCGACATACGGCTGCGGCCGGGATCCGTGCGGTAGAACCGGCGTGTAAGGTGCGGCAGGTGCTCGGGTGCAATTCCCTCGCCGCGATCCTCGACCTCGATCTTGGCCTCGCCGAGCGAAGATTCGCTCAATCGAACATCCACCGGCGTTCCCGGGCGGCCATATTTCAAGGCATTGTCCACAAGGTTGCGCACAAGCTGCTCGAGTTGTTGAGGGTCGCCCCGCACTTCGAAATCGCCGTCTTGCGAGTATTGTACGCGTTCGGCCCGATCGAGCCCGGCGCCTTCGCGTGCGGCACGTTCGACAAGTGCGTTGAGCGCCACCGGTTCGTCCGGGCGGTCGTGCTTTTCCGCTTCCACGCGAGAGAGCGACATCAGGTCGCTGACAAGGTTTTGCAGCCGCCGGGCTTCGCGCAGGATCGTGTCGAGGAATTTTTTCGCCGTCTCGCTGTCGATATCGTCGGGATGTTCGCTCAGCGTTTCGACGTAGCCGATGATCGACGACAGCGGTGTGCGCAGTTCATGGCTGGCATTGGCGACGAAGTCCGTGTGCGCGCGGCTCACATCCGATTCGGCCGTCTTTGACACCAGTTCGATCACAGACGTCCGGTCGTCGACGGCAAACCGGCTAACCCGCCACACATCCTTGCGCCGTACCAGGCCGGAAACGATCGCTTCACCGTGAGTGTCCGAGTTCATCATCGCGATGGCGCGCGGATGGCGAATCGCAACGCGCACATCCTGTCCGATGACATGACGCCCGAGAAGCGCGCGGGCGGAGGCGTTGGCGATCACCACCCTTTTGCGGTCCACCAGCAACAGCGGCGAATGCGCATTCTCGATCATCCCGATCAGGTTCTCTCGAGAAATGCCTTCCTGTCGCTGATCGGCGATCACTAGCGGCTCCTGCGGCTGACTGATCAGCAATGTCAGCGACCAGACAACCCAGACGGCAATGGCGTAAGGCGCGAGCACACCAGCCACCATCAGCAGTACGGCGGCCACTGCGGCGATCATCAGGCCAGCCCAGGGCAGGGTATGCGACTTGTGCATGGCGGTCGGCCTAGGGGGATTCGAAGAGTTTCGCCAGTGCGCTCGGGCGCGCCAGCGCAACTGCGCCACAATCGACGCTCCAACCTTTCGAAAGGGGGGGCGGCGCTCCGGCAAACATGTCGCCCCGCACCAGTTTTCCGAATGGTGACCCCTACGGGAATCGAACCCGTGTTTCAGCCGTGAAAGGGCCGCGTCCTAACCGCTAGACGAAGGGGCCACATCCGGAAAGGCTTCTTGGCGGATCGGCGAAGTACCGACAGCGCCGAAGCGAGCCGCGCACTTAGGGGGGTGTGCGCGGGGGGTCAAGCCCACAATCATGCGAAATTACACCTCGACCAGCGCGGCGTCTTCCAGGTGCAACTCGGCACGAGGGGTATTGGCCCAGGTATCCACCTTTGCCCGCCCTGCGAGCCACAGGTGAGTTCCCGGCGCGAGCTGCAGCAAAGCCTGTCCCCACTCGGTATCCGCGACCCGGAAAGCGATCGCTTTTATCGAGCCGCCGTCGCGCGATCCCGCAACAAGACGGACATGATCGCTACCCACCCGGTCGATCTTCACGACGTGCACGGGACCAATCGCGATTCGTGGCCCCGGCCATCCCATGCCGTAAGGGCCGCCCCGTTCGAGCGTTTCGACCAGATCAACCGTCAGTCCACGCGGGCCGAGCGAAAGATCGAAACCGAGAGAGGCCTCCGCGCTCGCTGCCGCAACCTGCCGCTCGAGCCGCGCCTCCAGCCATTCGGCAAGCGCTTCGATCTTGTCTTCGCGCACGGTCAGGCCCGCCGCCATCGCGTGCCCGCCACCGGCCTCGAGCAAGCCTTCCTCGCGCGCAGCCATGATCGCTGCGCCCAGGTCCACGCCTGGGATAGATCGTCCCGACCCCTTGCCGAGGCCGCTTTGCGCATCGCGAGCGATCACCAGCGTGGGCTTGCCCGTCTTCTCCTTGATACGCCCCGCAACGATCCCGATCACGCCGGGGTGCCAGCCTTCCCCGTGGACGATTCGCAATGCGCGGTTCGCCTGACCCGCCACCTGCGCCTCGCCTGCTTCCTGAACCTCCGCCTCGATCGCGCGGCGTTCCTCATTGAGTTGCGACAGCTGCGCGGCGATCTGCGCGGCTTCCTCGGCGTCTTCGGTGGTGAGCAGCCGCACCCCCAGGGTCGATTCGCCCACGCGGCCGCCTGCATTGATTCGCGGACCGAGCGCAAAACCGAGATCTGAAGAGACTGGCGCCCGCATCAGTCGGCTCGCATCGATCAGCGCGCTCATCCCGGTATTCGCGCGCCGCGCCATAACCTTGAGACCCTGCGAGACGAACGCTCGGTTCAACCCGTGAAGCGCGGCGACATCCGCGACCGTGCCCAGCGCCACGAGGTCGAGCAACCCGCGTAAGTCGGGTTCTGGCCGATCCTTGAAATAGCCGCGCTCGCGCAATTTGCGCACCAGCGCGATTGCGACCAGAAAAGCGACGCCCACCGCCGCGAGATGGCCGTGGGCCGCGGCATCGTCATCCTCGTCGAGGCGGTTGGGATTGACCAGCGCGACCGCTGCGGGGCGTTCGGGCGAACATTTGTGATGATCGATCACGATCACATCGACGCCCGCGTCTCGTGCCGCCGCCAAGGCCTCGTGCGCCATTGCGCCGCAATCGACGGTCACGACGAGGCTGGAGCCTTCCTCGCCCAGCTTCACCAGCGCCTCGCCGCTCGGGCCATAACCTTCGAGCAGTCGGTCGGGGATGTAATAGCCAGCCTCGTGCCCCAGCATCCGGAACAGGCGAATCATCAGCGCAGCCGAGGTCGCCCCGTCGACGTCGTAGTCGCCGTAAAGCGTCACGGTCTCGCGGGTGAGGATTGCCTGCGCGAGCCGTTCGGCGGCGACTTCCATGTCCTGGAAGATTGCGGGGTCGGGCAGGAAGGTCGCCAGCTTTGGCTCCCGCTGCCGCTCCAGATCGTCGCGCGCGACACCGCGCGCCAGCAGGATCTGCGTGAGGATGTCGTCGCTCAGACTTGCAGAACTGTCCTCGAACTGGTTGCGACCGCCACGCCAGCGCCAGCTGCGCCCGGCGAGCGATCGCTCGACACCGCATACATAAGTCATTCCGGAAGAAGGGGCCGTGGTCGCCATGGCGTCAACTTAGCGTGCCGGGCGCGAAGAACAAAGCGCGCACCCGTTGACTTTCGACAGTGGCACCCGAGGGTGTCGGGTATGACAGAGCCCCACCTTCTCATCATATGGCACAGCCGTACCGGCGCGAGCGAGGCGATGGCGCGTGCGGCGGCTCGCGGGGCGGGAGATCGCGCGCAGTTGATGGCGGCGCAGGATGTTTCGCCCGAGAATATTCTGAGCGCCGGGGGATACCTGTTCGTGTGTCCCGAGAACCTCGCGTCGATGTCCGGTATGATGAAAGAGATGTTCGATCGCTGCTACTACCGCGTGCTCGGCAAGATAGAGGGACGTTCCTTCGCGACGATCATCGCTGCGGGTTCCGATGGGGAAGGCGCGCAGGCGCAGATCGACCGGATCGCCAAGGGCTGGCGACTGAAGCGCGTGGCGGACCCGGTGATCGTGAACATGGAAGCGCAGACGCCCGAGGAAATCCTCGCCCGCAAGACAGTGCCCGAGGAACGGCTCGAAGAATGTGCCGCGCTGGGAGAGGCGCTGGCGGAGGGTTTGGCGATGGGCGTTTTCTGACCAAACGGTTCCATATCGGAGCAAAGCGGACCATTGCCCCTCGACGCGCTCGCCCGGGAGACGCAAAGCAGGATCGACGAGCGGGCGTCTGGAAGGGAGGAGCGCATGTCCGATCAACTGGGCTCGCCCGAGGGTGAGGCGATTGCCGACGATCTGCTGATCCTTTTTCAACGCAACCCGCGCCCGACTTTCGAGCAGGTGCGCGACGTGTGCGATGGAGGGGCGTTCATGGATGCCGCTCCGCAACTGCTGGCCGATCCTGCGCATGGGGTCATCGAACTTCAACGCGCGGGCCTGACTTTCGATCTCGCCGGGCTCGCCCCCGGCCGTGCGGTGCCGATCCCCGATCTGGGAGGGGCGGGGGTGGACGACACCGCGACGCAGCACGAGACCCGCGCCCTTTCCCTGCGGGTGGGCCCGCATATCGCCGCGGGGCGGAGGACACTTGTCGTTCTGCGCGAATGGTTTGCTCTCGCTCAGGACCTCGGCCAACGCTTTGGTGCGGGAGGCGTGTGCTGGGTGCCGGGCGGCGTCGTTATCGGGATGGAAAGCCTGACGCGTCAGATCGATAGCTGGGGGCTGCGTGGCGATGTGCCGGTCAACCTTCTCGCCAGCTTTCGGCCCACGATAGACGGTGCGCTGCAAAGCCACGGCCTCCACACCTTCACCGGCCAGGAATTGCGCATCGAGCCGCCGCTGGTTCAGGGCGACGGCAACGCGCTGGCGCGGTTGCTGTTCACGCACCTGTTCTACGCGGGCAAACAGACCCAATCCGGCCAGCTGACCGCGCCCGATGGCCACCCGCTCCGGATCGAGCCGAGCGCGGATGGCCGATACGTGCGCGTAACCCCGGGCTAGCCTCCGAAGGGTGCGCTTGCCTCCGCCAGAGCTGCCTTCGCTTCTTTGTACTCGCGCTCCAGCCGGTCGACCAGTTCGGCCACAGTCGCCACGTTCTTGACCGCGCCGACGCCCTGGCCCGAGCCCCAGATATCCTTCCACGCCTTGGCCTTGGAATTGCCGCCGCTGCCGAAGTTCATCTTCGAAGGGTCGCTTTCGGGCAGGTTGTCGGGGTCGAGCCCTGCCGCCTCGATCGAGCTGCGCAGGTAGTTGCCGTGCACGCCGGTGAAAAGGTTGGTGTAGACGATGCCTTCCGCGCTGCCGTCGACGATACCCTGCTTGTAGCCCTGCTCGGCATTGGCTTCCTCGGTCGCGATGAAGGCGCTGCCGATATAGCCGAAGTCGGCCCCCAGAGCCTGCGCGCCCAGCACCGCACGACCCGTGGCAATCGAGCCGGAGAGCGCGATGAGCCCGTCGAACCACTCGCGGATTTCCTGCATCAGAGCGAAGGGCGAGAGCGTGCCGGCATGGCCGCCGGCGCCAGCAGCAACGGGGATGAGGCCGGTTGCGCCTTTTTCGATCGCCTTGTGCGCGAAGCGGTTGTTGATCACGTCGTGCAGCGTGATCCCGCCCCAGTTCTTGACCGCCTGGAACACTTCCTCGCGCGCGCCCAGCGAGGTGATGACGAGCGGCACCTGCCACTTTTCGCACACCTGCATGTCTTCCTCGAGCCGCGCGTTGGAGCGGTGGACGATCTGGTTGACCGCAAAGGGCGCGGCGGGGCGATCCGGGTTGTCGCGGTTATGCGCCGCCAGTTCTTCGGTAATCCGGTGCAGCCATTCGTCGAGCACGCCGGAGGGGCGCGCGTTCAGCGCCGGGAAGCTGCCGACGATCCCCGCCTTGCTCTGGGCGATGACCAGTTCGGGGCCGGATACGATGAACATCGGCGAACCGATGATGGGCAGGCGCAGACGATCGAACGGGGCGGGCAGGGGCATGTGGTTTTCTCCCGGAATTATGTGGTTGCCCGGGGGTCTATGCCCCGCCGTGCCCGGTGTCGAGATTGCCGTTACGTCAACCCGGGCAGGTTTTCGACACGATAGACGCGCGCTGCGTTGCCCGCGAACAGCGCGCGCTTCTCTTCGTCCGATGCACCCGACGCCAGACGTTTGAACGCATTCCAGAGCGTTGCGTAGCTGCCCGCCCATTTGTCGACCGGATAGTTGCTCTCGAACATCGCCCGCGTCGGCCCGAACGCCTCGATGCAGGTTTCGACATAGGGCCGCCACATCTCGGCGAGCTTTTCCGACGGAACCGATTCCGTCGGCCCCTGGTGGGGCATCATGCAGAACGGCATCGCCAGCCCGCCGAGTTTCACGACGACGTTCTCGCATTTCGCCAGTTCGCGGATCGACCCGCGCCACCGCTCGAAATTCTCGTCCAGCTTGCCCTCGTAGGACGCAATGCCGAGCGGGGTGCCGCAATGGTCGAGGATGATCGGCTGTTCTGGGAAGGCACGCGCCAGGTCGATCACGTCGCCCAGCTGGGGCTCGACCACCCAGGCGTCGAAACTCAGACCCAGTTCGCCGAGCTGTGCGAATCCCTTGCGGAAGGTGTCGTCGCGCAGCAGGCCCTCGGGCGCGTGGAACGGCGGGCCGAGCACCGCCGGATCGGCATCCCATGCCGCGCTGTGCCGGACGCCGCGAAAGCGCCCGTTGCCCGCTGCAACCAGCGCTTCGAGCACAGGCTTCGCCTCGGCGCCCAGCGTCAGGTCGGCGTGGCCCACGATCCCCGCACATGGGCGGAATTCGCCGTAGAGCCCGCTTGCGCCCTGCGCCGCGACACCGTTCACGAACTCGACTTCGCCCACGACCTTCATCGCCTCGCCGCGCGCCGGATCGTAGAACGCGCCGCATTCCATGAAGACCGTACCGATGACGCGGTGCCCGCTCTGCGTATCGGCGAGCAGCTGGTCGAAGGTGTACAGCGCCGAACGCCCCACAGTTTCGATGAAGTCGTGGCGCGGTTCGGGGAAGGCGGAGACCAGCGGGCGAAGATCCCACAGGTGATGGTGCGGATCGATGATCGGCAGATCGGGTTCGATGATCGCTTCGGGCGGGGTCATGCAGTCTCCTTGCTCGGTGTGACACAGAGACCGGCCATGTTTGCAAAACTCTCCGCAGCGGCATTTCGCCAGAATATCAGCAGCTTGGGCGAGGCATCGTGAGGGCCTGTGTCACCTTTCACATGTCGTCGGCGAAGTCTGGTTTGCATCCTCTGTCCGGTCTCTTCTGTGTGAAGTAGATCCTTGGAGCAGAGACTGCCGTAAGGATGCGACGTAGGAAAGGCCCTTACTCCAGCAGGGCCAGCGCCTCGTCCGCGAACGTCACTCTCGGCCATTTCGACGGGGGCTGATGGCGCAGCCAGGTATATTGTCGCTTGGCATAGTTCCGCGTCGCCTGCTGACCCTTGGCGATCGCCTCTTCTCGCGACCATTCGCCGCGTAGCCACCCGGCGACTTCGCGTACCCCGATCGCGCGCATGATCGGAAGATCTGGAGCGAGTTTGCGCGCCAGCAGCGCCTCGACCTCGGCCACTGCGCCGTCATCCAGCATCTGCTCGAATCGCGCATCGCACCTTCGATAGAGCCATTCGCGTTCGGGCAGCAGGATGACCGGATTCAGCGCGACTGAATCGCCAATTCCGCCCTCAAGCCGCCTCTGCCATTCGCCCAGCTTCAGGCCCGTGGCGCGCACCACCTCGAGCGCACGCGAAATGCGCTGCGAATCGCCCGGGTCGAGCCTCGCGTGGCTTGCGGGGTCTTCGAGCGCGAGTTGCGCGTATGCGTCGGGTGTCGGCAAAGCCCGCACGGCGTCGCGCACATGGTCCGGGATCGTGGGGATAGGCGCGATCCCGTCGAGCAGCGTGCGGATGTAGAGCCCGGTCCCGCCGACCAGGATCGGCACGTTGCCCGCGCCATGGATGTCGACAATCTCGCGCTTGGCGGCATCGGCCCATTCGGCGGCAGAGCACGCCTGCGATCCATCCCAGGCACCGAACAGCCGATGCTCTGCGCGCGCCTCTTCTTCGGGAGAGGGGCGGGCGCTCAGCACGCGCAGGTCGGCATAGACCTGCGCGCTGTCGGCATTGACGATCACGCCTTTGCGGCCCTGTGCCGCCAGCGTGTCCGCGAACCGGAGAGCGAGCGCGCTCTTGCCGCTGGCGGTCGGCCCTGCGATGAGCGCGAGCGGTTTTCGCGTATCCCCGGAGATTTCGTCAGTGCTCATCGTCCGCATCCTAGCAGAGCCAGTGCCCGATGAGGCAAGCCTGAGTGCATTGGAGAATGCGCTGGTCGAGGCGGGGCAGCCGCTCGCCAGCGCCGCAATGCTGGAATTCTGTGGCGAAGTTCTTGAGATCGCAATCCCTGAGGGGACCCGCGAGGTGGTCGCGCCGCTGGTCGAACAGCACCTTGCACCGCAGGCTGCGCTGTTTGCCGACGACTTTATCGAGGTTCCGCGGCTGATCGTCAGCGATATGGATTCGACGATGATCGGGCAGGAATGTCTCGACGAACTCGCCGATTTCGCCGGCGTGAAGCCGCGCGTGGCCGAAATTACCGAGCGCGCGATGCGCGGCGAACTCGATTTTGCAGGTGCGCTGAAGGAGCGGGTCGGTCTGCTTGAAGGGCTGGACGAAGGCGCGATCCAGCGCTGTCTCGACGAACGCATTTCTCCGACGCCGGGTGCCGCCACGCTGATCGCGACGCTGAAAGCGCACGGCGCGCATAGCGTGCTGGTGACCGGCGGCTTTCACCGCTTCGCCGATCCGGTTGCGGAGCGGCTCGGGTTCGACCGGGTGGTCGGCAATCGCCTGCTGATCGCGGACGGCAAGCTGACCGGCAAGGTGCAGGAACCGATCTGCGACAGCACGACCAAGAAAGCCACTCTCGCCGAAGAAGCGGCCAGGCTGGGCGAGGGCGCGCGCACCCTGGCGATCGGCGACGGCGCGAACGACACGCCAATGATCGTCGCGGCAGATTACGGCATCGCCTACAAGGCGAAGCCCAAGACCCGCGCCGCCGCGAATGGCTGGATCGACATTGACGACCTCACCGCGCTCCTCCTGCTGCTCGGCATCGAGCGGGATAAGTGGGTGATGCGCTAGCGTCCCGCGCGAAAAAAGGGGGCTTGAAACGGGCTCGTTCAGGACTTATTGACATTCCTGTCAGTAAGGAAAGTCCCATGACCAATATTACTACCATCTCCGATCACTCGGCTTCGGTCGAAACGGCGCGCGACGGAACCCCGCTGCGCCATCCCGACCGGGTGATCCCCAAGTACCGGCCGCTGGTCGCCTATCATCACTTCCGCGAGCTGCTAAAGGATAAGGAGGATACCTCCCACGTCTTCCGCATCTTCGAAGCTCTGCCGCACAAAAGCTTCATGCCTCGCGTGAGGCGGCTCGTATTGAGCGAGCACGGCGAACGCCTGCGGGCCGAGGAGCCGTACCTGCCGCCGATCCTCGACGATCACGAGGCCTTGCGCAAACTGCCCGAGGGCACGGTGGCGCACGCCTATTGCGACTTCATGGAAAGCGAAGGCCTGTCCGCTGCCGGACTGGTGGCCGAAGCGGACAAGCTGGGCCGCCGCAAGTTCGGCGACCTCGTCGAATGGTTCGGCTTCCGCAACCGCGACACGCACGACCTGATGCACGTGTTGACCGGATACGGCCGCGATGCGCTGGGCGAACAATGCGTCCTGCTGTTCACCCACGGCCAGCAGCCGAGCCACGGCCACCTGCTGATCGGCTATGCCGGTGCGTACAACATCAAGCGCGGTGTGAAGGGCAGCAAGGCACCTGTGTTCCGCGCCGTCCGCCAGGCACAGAAGACCGGCACCGCGTGCCCGCCGCTGGTCGAGATGTCGATCCGCGAGCTGCTGGCGATGGATTTGCAGGAAGCGCGCGCGAAGCTGAACATTCCCGAGCCGCACTGGTACCGCGAATGCCACCGCGTGTGGCGCGAGGAAGGGATCGACCCCTACGATCTGCTCGGCACCGAGAAGGTCGAGGGCGGGGTGCCCGCCGCCGCCTAACCCGTGAGTCCCAGCGAAAGCTGGGACCTGCATCGGCAAGAGCACTCCGTTGTGAGAAGGTCCCAGCTTTCGCTGGGTCTCAGGTGCCATTCAAAGCCAGCTGGCGATCTGCGTCAGCGGCTTCTTGCGCGTCGCGTGTTCGGGCACGGTCGCGTCGGGCGCAGGATGGCCGACGACGACGATCATCAGCGGCTTCTCCCACTCGGGCCGCCCGCAGATCTCGCGCAGGAACCCCATCGGCGATGGCGTGTGCGTCAGCGTGGCATGCCCCGCCTCGTGCAACGTCGCGATCAGCAGGCCGCAGGCAATCCCCACGCTTTCGGTGACGTAGTAATTCTGCGTCTGTCCATCCTCCTCGATCCCGCCCTTGCGCTGCGCGAAGCACACGATCAGCCACGGCGCGGTTTCTAGGAAGGGCTTGTCTGCATCCGTGCCCAGCGGGGCGAGCGCATCGAGCCATTCGTCGCTCGCCTTGCCGGCATAGAACGCCCGCTCCTCCGCCTCCGCGGCTTCGCGGATCGCGCGCTTCTTCTCGGGCGAGGAGACCGCAGCGAAATGCCACGGCTGATGGTTCGCGCCATTGGGCGCGGTGCCCGCCGCCTGAATCGCCGCCGCGATCACCTCGCGCGGCACCGGCGCATGGGTGAAGCTGCGGCAGGTATGGCGCGTCTTGAGCCGCTCGTAGGCGGCGCGGGCGCGCGCAATGCGCTCTTCGTCGGTCAGTTCGGGCAGCGCGGGGAAGGGCAGGTGCGGCTCGCTCATTCTGTCCGCCTAATTCCCTCTCCCCGTGCGGGGAGAGGATAGCACAGCTTGCTCCTGCAAGGAGGTAGCGAAGCTTGGTGAGGGGCGCTCGACATCGGCTCGTGGTACTCCCCTCTCCAACCGCGGCTAGGCGCTTACAGCGCCAAGCCTTCGTATCCTCTCCCCGTCTGGGGAGAGGGGACAACCATTACTCTTCCATCCACTCCTTGAAGAACGCCTCGTTTGCAGCGCGTAGCTCATCGACCTTCACGCCCAGCAGGCTGTCGCCACCGACCGTGCCCAGACGCCGGAAACCGACCAGCGCGGCGGCTTCGCTTTCGGGGCCTTCGGCGACGATCGCGTTGAAGGCTTCGACCTTGTCCGGGCTGACGGTGACGACGTAGCGGCTCTGGTCTTCACCGAACCACCATTGTGCAGCGGTGTAGGCTTCGTTCGCGGTGACTTCTGCGCCGATCCCGCCCGCGAGCGCCATTTCGGCCAGCGTCACGGCGAGCCCGCCGTCGGAGCAATCGTGCACCGCGCTCAGCAGGCCTTCGTCGATCAGCTTGAGTACGATCTCGCCTGCGCCGCGTTCTGCCAGCAAATCGACAGGCGGCGCGCGGCCCTCGTCGCGGCCATGAACTTCCTTGAGCCACAGCGACTTGCCGAGGTGCGAGCGGACCGGATCGGGCTTGGCCCAGAACTCGGGCGCAATCAGGTAGATCGCGTCGCCTTCGTTCTTGAAAGCGATGTTCACCAGCTTGTCGTAATCGGCAACCAGCCCGACCCCGCCGATGGCCGGGGTGGGCAGGATCGCCGAACCGCCGCCGGTCGCCTTGCTTTCGTTGTAGAGCGACACATTCCCGCTCACCACGGGGAAGTCGAGCGTGCGGCACGCCTCGCCCATGCCGTTCAGCGCGTGGACGATCTGCGCCATGATCTCGGGGCGCTGCGGGTTGGCGAAGTTGAGGCAGTTGGTGATCGCGAGCGGCTTCGCGCCGACCGCGCACAGATTGCGGTAGGCTTCGGCCACCGCCTGCTTGCCGCCCTCAAACGGGTCGGCATAGACATAGCGCGGGGTACAATCGGTGCTGATCGCCAGCGCCTTCTTCGTCCCGTGCACGCGCACCACACCCGCATCGCCGCCGGTCTGCAGCGTATCCGCGCCCACCTGCCGGTCGTATTGTTCGAAGATCCACCGGCGCGAGGCGAGGGCGGGGCTGCCCATCAGCGTGAGCAGGTCCGCACCCACATCCGCGCTGTCGGGTACGTTAGTCATGGGCGTAATCTTCGCCCAGTCAGTATATTCCTCAAGGCTCAGGTAGGGGCGATCATACAGCGGTGCATCGTCGGCCAGCGGCCCGAGCGGAATATCGCACACGGTCTCGCCTTCGAAGTCGAGCACCATGCGGCCTGTATCGGTCACTTCGCCGATCACCGCGAAGTCCAGTTCCCACTTTTCGAAGATGGCGCGCGCCATCTCTTCCTTGCCGGGCTTGAGGACCATGAGCATCCGCTCCTGGCTTTCGCTCAGCATCATTTCGTAGGGCGTCATCCCCTCTTCGCGCTGCGGCACGTCGTCCATCTTCAGCCGAATGCCAACGCCGCCGTTGGAGGCCATCTCGACGCTGGAGCTGGTCAGCCCTGCCGCGCCCATGTCCTGAATCGCGACGATCGCATCGGTGGCCATCAGTTCGAGGCAGGCTTCGATCAGCAGCTTTTCGGTGAAGGGGTCGCCGACCTGCACCGTGGGGCGCTTGGCCTCGGCGTCTTCCTCGAAATCCGCGCTCGCCATGGTCGCGCCGTGGATGCCGTCGCGCCCGGTCTTGGAGCCGACATAGACGATCGGATTGCCCACGCCCGTCGCGGCGGAATAGAAGATCTTGTCCGCGTCGGCGACGCCAACGGTCATCGCGTTGACCAGGATATTGCCATCATAGGCCGGGTCGAAATTGGTCTCGCCCGCAACGGTGGGCACGCCCACGCAATTTCCGTAGCCGCCGATCCCGGCGACCACGCCCTGCACCAGATGCTTCATCTTGGGATGGTCGGGCCGCCCGAAGCGCAGCGCGTTGGCGTTCGCCACCGGTCGCGCGCCCATGGTGAAGACGTCGCGCAGGATGCCGCCAACGCCCGTCGCCGCGCCCTGATAGGGTTCGATATACGAAGGGTGGTTGTGCGACTCCATCTTGAAGATCGCAGCTTGTCCGTCGCCGATGTCGATCACGCCCGCGTTCTCACCCGGCCCGCAGATGACCCACTCCGCTTCGGTGGGCAGCTTCTTCAAGTGCAGGCGCGAGGATTTGTACGAGCAATGCTCGCTCCACATGACCGAGAATATGCCGAGTTCGAGCAGGTTCGGCTCGCGCCCCAGCGCGCTCAATACGCGCTCGTATTCCTCGGGGCTCAGCCCGTGCTGTTCGACGATGTCTGGGGTGATCTCGGATGTGGTAGTAGCCATGCGGGCGCGCTTAAACCGCTCCGCGCGCCAGCGCCAGTCCCGGTGCTAGGGTTTCGCACGCCGCGTGCGCCCGAGCCACCACGCGGCGAGGGTGGTCAGGCCATAGGCGAAGAACGCGGTGTAGGAGAGTGCAGGGGTGACCGCCTCAGGCTCCGGCCCGAACCAGTTGATCGCTTGGACCAGCAACAGCACCGCACCCAGGACGATGGCGGGCAGGGCGGGGCCGCGCGTGCGCGCCAGAAACACCGCCAGCGCGCCGAAGGTGAGGAGCAATTCGAGCGGCATCTCGATCGCCGGATAGTTCCACAGCCCGACGCCGTATTTCGGCGGATCGCCTGCAATGGTCAGGTCGGGGCGGTGGACCAGCAGATCGAGCGACCAGTGCGACAGCACCACCAGTCCGGCCAGCAGGCTCACCCTTCGATCGCGCGTTGCGAGCCACACGATGGCGGCGAATCCGATGGCGAAGCACGCGCTCCCGACGAGGCTGTGCGTATAGGGCATGTGGTACAGGTCCATCGGGTTCATCGCGGTGATCCCCGGCACCACGCGCATGTTTTCCACCCCAAGCAGCAGCAGTGCGAAGAACGCCCAGTCGACCAGCTGCGCGGCAATGAAGTACATGCCGAGCCTTGGCCGCTGCGGCGTGACGGCAGCCGCCAGCAGCGCAGGCGCGAAATGACCGATAAACATGCGCTTCTCCCCCCAAAGGATGCGTGCGTTTGCTTGACCCGCCACCGGAGCCGCGTCAATGCTCGCGCGCAATGGCAGAGGATGCAGCAAACATCGCGGACATGAGCTTCGAGGAAGCTCTCAGGGCCCTTCAGCAAGTCGTGCGGCAGCTGGAAGACGGCGAAGTGCCGCTCGACCAGTCGATCACGCTTTACGAGCGCGGCGAGAAGCTGCGCGCGCATTGTCAGGCGCGGCTCGATGCGGCGCAGGCACGGATCGAGGCGATCGTGCTCGACGCAAAAGGCCAGCCCACCGGCACGAAGGCCTTCGATGGCGCGGAATGAGCCAGGTGCCTGAGATGGATTTCGAGGACACACCTGGCGCGCGATTGCGCATGGCGCTGGCCACGATCCGCACGGATGTGGACGCGGCCTTCGATCAATGGCTGCCGGTCCCCGACGATACCCGCGCCCCGCTGGTCGAAGCGATGCGGCATGCCGCCATCGGCGGGGGCAAGCGCGTGCGCCCGCTGCTGCTGGTCGCCACGGCGACGATGTTCAACGTTTCGCGCGAAGCGGCGGTGCTGGCGGGTACGGCGGTGGAAGCGATCCACGTCTATTCGCTGATCCACGACGATCTGCCGTGCATGGACGATGACGACATGCGCCGCGGCAAGCCGACCGTGCACAAGGCGTTCGACGAGGCGACGGCAGTGCTCGCGGGCGATGCGCTGCACGTGCTTGCGTTCGATATCCTGACCGACAGATCCGTGAGTTCCGATCCGTTCATCCAGGCCGAACTGGTGCGCTGTCTCGCGAAGGCGAGCGGGATGAGCGGCATGGCGGGCGGTCAGGCGATGGACATGGCCGCCGACAGCGCGACCTACGATCTGCACACGATCACCCGGCTGCAACAGCTGAAGACCGGCGCGCTGCTGACCGCGAGCGTGGAGATGGGCGCGATCGTTGGCCGGGTGCCGCCTGAATCGCGTGCGCCGCTGCTCAGCTATGCGCGCGACATCGGCCTCGCCTTCCAGATCGTGGACGACCTGCTCGATCACGAAGGCGACGAGGACAAGGCGGGCAAGGCGCTGCGCAAGGATGACGAGCAGGGCAAGCAGACCTTCGTCTCGCTGATGGGCGCCGACGCCGCGCGCAGCCAGGCAAAGGCGCTGATCGACCAGGCCTGCGGCCACCTCGCGCATTACGGCGAGGATGCGGGCGTGCTGTGCGATCTGGCGCGGTATATTGTGGAGCGAGATCGTTGACCGAACGCATAGGCATCTATCCCGGCACCTTCGACCCGATCACGCGCGGGCATGCGGATATCATCCGCCGCGCGTCGCGGCTGGTCGACCGGCTGATCATCGGGGTCACCACCAATCCCTCCAAGAACCCGATGTTCGATACCGACGAACGGCTTGCGATGGTCAAGCGCGAGGTCGCGGCGATGAATCTCGCCAATGTCGAGGTGGTCGGGTTCAACGCGCTGCTGATGAAGTTCGCCAAGGCGCAAGGGGCCAGCGTGATCGTACGCGGGCTGCGGGCGGTCGCGGACTTCGAATACGAATACCAGATGGCGGGAATGAACCAGCAGCTCGACGACGAGATCGAGACCGTGTTCCTGATGGCGGACGTCTCGCTTCAGCCGATCGCGTCGAAGCTGGTCAAGGAGATCGCGCTGTATGGGGGAGACATCGGTGCCTTCGTCAGCCCCGCCGTGCGCGACGATGTGGCAGAGCGGGTCAACAAGATCGGCGTGAAGGGCGACTTCTAGGTCGACCGCCTGCGAACCAAATCGTTCATTGCACCGACAGCGCACGGTTTGTATCGCGCCGGTGATCCTAGGAAATTCGCCTGTGAGAAACATGCTCAAGAACATTCTTTCCGCCGCTGCCCTGGCAGTGCTGGTCGCAACGCCCTCTATCGCGCAGGACGAAGAGGCCGCACCGGCACCGCGCCCTGCATCGGCCTATGCGACGATCGACTACAACCTGCAGGACGATCGCGATAACATCCTGTTTCTCGACCTTTCCAACGGCAAGCGCGTGGCCATCCGCCTGATGCCCGACTGGGCGCCGGAGCATGTCGAGCGGATCAAGACGCTGGCCCGCCAGGGCTTTTACGACGGGGTGATCTTCCACCGCGTGATCGAAGGCTTCATGGCGCAGACCGGCGATCCGACCGGCACCGGGCAGGGCGGGTCCGAGCTTCCCGACCTCCAGGCGGAATTCAATCCGATGCCGCACGTGCGTGGCACCGTTTCGATGGCGCGTGCGCAGGCCGAAGACAGCGCGAACAGCCAGTTCTTCATCGTCTTCTACCCGCGCTTCAGCCTGGACAAGAAATACACCAATTTCGGGCGCGTCATCGCGGGCATGGATGCGGTGGATGCGATCCACCGGGGTGAGCCGCCGCGCGATCCCACGCGCATCGTGCAGGCCTCTATCGCGTCGGACAACAAGCCCGCGCCGACCCCGCAGGAAATCGCCGCCTCGAACCCGGCTTCGATCACCGCAACCGACCTGACCGCTCCCGCCGGGGAGTGATCGCAGCCAACCTGCGCGCGAGCGGCCTTTACGATGCGCGTTGACCTCTTCGATTTCGAGCTTCCGCAAGACCGGATCGCGCTGCGCCCGGTAAGCCCGCGCGATGCGGCGAAGATGCTGGTGGTCGACGGCAACGCGCCCTTCGCCGATCAGCAAGTGCGCGACCTGCCCGATCTGCTGCGCGCGGGCGATATCCTCGTCTTCAACGACACCCGCGTGATTCCTGCCCGGCTCGAAGGCGAGCGTGTGCGCGAAGGCGCGAGCGGCGCGGCCATCGGCGCGACGCTGCACAAGCGGATCGACGCGCGCCGCTGGCAGGCCTTCGTCCGCAATGCCAAGCGGTTGCGCGAAGGCGACCGGATCGAGTTTCCCGAAGGTGTCGCCGCGATCGCAGAGGCGCGCGGCGAGGATGGCAGCTGGACGCTCGCCTTCCTTGGCGAGGAGCCGGTCGAAGTTCTCCTCCACCGGGCAGGGGCCATGCCACTGCCGCCTTATATTGCACAGCGCCGCGCCGCGGACGAGCGCGATGCGGAAGACTACCAGACGCTGTTCGCCGACAAGGCGGGCGCGGTCGCCGCACCCACCGCCGCGCTGCATTTCACCCCCGAACTCGTCGAGCGGCTCGATGCAGCAGGGATCGGTCGCGAGACGCTGACGCTGCATGTCGGCGCGGGCACCTTCCTGCCGGTGAAAGCCGACGACACCACCGAGCACAAGATGCACGCCGAGTGGGGCGAGATCAGCGCCGAGGCAGCAGCACGCCTCAACGCGGCGCGTGCGGAAGGCCGCCGGGTAATCGCGGTCGGCACCACCAGCCTGCGCCTGCTCGAAAGCGCGGCGGACGAAACCGACACGATCCAGCCATTCTCCGGCGACACCGATATCTTCATCACCCCGGGCTATCGCTTCCGCGCGGTGGACGGGCTCATGACCAATTTCCACCTGCCCAAATCGACCCTGATGATGCTGGTCAGCGCGCTGATGGGGCGCGAGCGGATGATGGAGGTTTACGCGCACGCGATCGCGAACGACTACCGCTTCTATTCCTACGGCGATTCCTCGTTACTATTGCCACCACGATGACCGAGCGAGACCTTCCCATCCATCACCGCGCAGAGGACCCGGGGGGACGGCTTTGGAGTTTCGGCAAGGTTATCTGGGTGCATTGCCCCGAGTGCGACAAGGCGGCGAAGAAGGACAACCACGGCGTCAACTGCAATCATTGCGGCCACACCACGATCCAGAGCCGCAAACCGTCGAACAATAGATGGGCAACACCCGCTTCCTCGAAGCAGAAATGCACCCATTGCGGCGAAGCGATCGGCAACGAGGATCGCCCGACAGCGCGCACGAAGGACGGCGAGCTCTTCCTGCAGGTGCGGTGCCCTCACTGCGGAGAGACGGACGATTATCCGGCCCGCCCCGGCTGGACCACGCAGCGCTTCGGGTATGAACCAGGGCCGCCGCTGTTCCTCGCCACACAAGTGGCGGGCGAAACCTTGTGGGTCCAAAATCTCGCCCATCTCGATGCGCTGGAGGACTGGCTCGGTGCAAAAGTGCGTGAGCGCGGGCCGCAGCCGGGCCTCACCATGATGGCGAAGCTGCCGCGCTGGATGAAGGCATCCACCAATCGCGCCAAGGTGTTACGCGGCCTCGCGCAGCTGCGCGAGCGTGCGGAGAAGGCTGGGATAGACGAATAGGCCCGCACAAAGGCAAACAGGTTCTCTTGTAAAACTTGCCGGCTGCGCCAAATTGCCCGCCATGTCCGAACCGATCCTAGAGCTTTCCGGCCTCACCAAGATTTACTCCGGGGGCCTCAAGGCTCTCGACGATGTCGATCTGACGATCAATCGCGGGGAGATCTTCGCGCTGCTGGGGCCCAATGGCGCGGGCAAGACCACGCTGATCGGCGCGGTTTGCGGGCTGGTGCGGCCCACCAGCGGCACGATGCGCGCTTTCGGCCAGGATCTGCAGAAGGACTGGCGGCAGGCGCGCGCACGGATCGGGCTGGTGCCGCAGGAACTCTCCACCGACATGTTCGAGCCTGTCCTGCATGCTGTCGAATATTCGCGCGGGCTGTTCGGCCTGGCGCCCGATCCTGCACGGATCGAGGAGATCCTTCGCTCGCTGAGCCTGTGGGACAAGCGAAACAATCGCATCATGGAGCTTTCGGGCGGCATGAAGCGCCGCGTGCTGATCGCCAAGGCAATGGCGCACGAGCCCGACCTGCTGTTCCTCGACGAGCCGACTGCGGGCGTCGATGTCGAACTGCGCAAGGACATGTGGCACCAGATCGACATGATGCGCGCGCGCGGCGTCACCGTGATCCTGACCACACATTATATCGAGGAAGCCGAGGAGATGGCCGACCGGGTCGGCATCATCCGCGGCGGCAAGATCCTGATGGTGGACCAGAAGGATGCCATGATGGCGCGGCTCGGCCGGACCGAGGCGCATGTGATGCTGGCACAACCGCTCGACGCATTGCCGCCTGCCATCGCTTCCTTCCCGGTCGAGCTGGAAGATGGCGGACGGTCGATCTGCTATCGCGGCGGCGACGGCACGGGCAAGGGCCGCGAGGAAGTGGCCGAGCTGACCAAGGCGCTGATCGCGAGCGGGATCGACTATGTCGGCATCGATGTGCGCGAAAGCAGCCTGGAGGATATTTTCGTCTCCTTGCTCGGCGAAGAAGAGGAGCAGGCGGCATGATCTTCAACGCGCGTTCCGCCTGGTCGATCTACCGGCGCGAGCTGTGGCGCTTCCTGCGCACGGCGTTTCAGTCCGTCCTCGCCCCGGTGCTCACCACATCGCTCTACATCCTCGTCTTTGGCAGTGCGATCGGCGATCGGATGCCCGATATGGGCTCAGTCGACTATGGTGCCTTCATCATTCCCGGCCTGCTGATGCTGACGCTGCTCGGGGAAACCACCAGCAATTCCAGCTTCGGTATTTACATGCCGCGCTTCACCGGCACGATCTACGAACTGCTCTCCGCGCCGGTGGGCGTGGGCGAGACGCTGGTCGGTTTCGTCGGCGCGGCGGCAACCAAAAGCCTGATCCTAGCGGCGATCATCATGGCGACCGCGCGAATTTTTGTCCCGTACGAAATCGCCCACCCATTCTTCGCCTTCGTCTTCATCCTGCTGGTCGCAGCAAGCTTCAGCCTGTTTGGTTTCATCCTGGGCATCTGGGCGGATAGTTTCGAGAAGCTGGGCATTATTCCGATGCTGATCCTGACCCCGCTCACTTTCCTGGGCGGCACGTTCTACTCGATTGCGGACCTCCCCGCGCCGTGGAGCACCATCGCGCTGGCCAACCCGATCGTCTACCTCGTCAGCGGTCTTCGCTGGACGTTCTATGGGTCCGCCGATGTCAGCATCTGGCTATCGCTTTCGCTGACGCTGGCGTTCCTCGCGATCTGTACCGCCATTATCGCCTACATCTTCAAGACAGGCTGGCGATTGCGCGATTGAGCCGCTAGCTTTCGCGCCATGTTCCGACCCGCTTCCGTCTTCGCCGGCGCCTGCCTGATCGCCACACCCTCCGTCGCGCAAATTCCGCCCGATGTGCAGGCGATGATCGATGCAGCGATGGCCACGGGCGATGCGAAGAAGATCGAGACGGTGATCGAACTCGCCAAGCAGACCCAGCCCGACAGTGCCGACGAGATCGAGGCGATTGCGGGTGCCTGGCGCAAAGAGCGTGCGGAAGCACAACGGCTTGCGGAGGCGAAGAAGAAGGAGGAAATCCGCGAAGCCGGCATGTTCGACATGTGGAGCGGGGAAGGGCAGATCGGCGCCTTCCTTTCCACCGGCAACAGCGATGACATGGGCCTCTCGCTCGCAGTGAAGCTCAAGCGCGACGGCATTCGCTGGTCCCATGCGCTGCGCGGTACCGCTGATTTCCAGCGCTCCAGCGGGGTAACGAGCCGCGAGCAGTTCCTTGCCGCCTACGAGCCGCGCTTCCAGATAAACGAGAACATTTTCGCCTATGGTCTGACGCAATACGAACGCGACCGATTCCAGGGGTTCTACAATCGCTATGCCGTGTCGGGCGGCATCGGCTACAAGCTTCTCGATAGCGATTCAGCCACACTCTCGGTCAAGGCGGGCCCGGCTTACCGCGTGACCGAGCGCACCACGGGTGAGACGATCAATCGCCTCGCCGGACTGTTCGGTGCCGATTTCGACTGGAAAATCGCGGACCGCGTCACCTTTACGCAGGATGCCAACGCGGTCGCCGAGACGGGGACAGAAGCGCTGCTGGTTGTCGATAGCGCGAACACGACGCTCAACCTGACCAGCGGGATCGATTTCAAGGTCAGCGATCGTCTTCGGTCGCGCCTGACTTACAATATCGAGTACGACAGCAATCCCGGCCCGGGCGCCGAAAAGACCGACACGCTGACGCGCTTCTCTCTCGTCTACGGCTTCTGACGCCGACAAGTGTTGGAAAGATAAAGGCTATTTCGGCCAAACGAGACGGGAAGAGTAGATCGGTCTCTCACAGGGGAATTTTCTACCTTTCCGCTTGATTAATCAAACTGTTGTTCGCCCGCCACAGAAGCGGGGCAAAGCGAATGCGCTATTCGTGCAGAATTGCCGAACCTCTAAGCCAGCACTAAATGGCGGCTATCGCCATCAAGGCGGTATTTAGGTGAGGATAACAACTAAAATGAAACCCGCTTATTTCATCGCGGCCGCCTTTGCAGGCGCGCTGCTTCCCTCGGCTGCCTTCGCGCAGGACGCGACCCCGGCTGAAGTGACCCTGGGTGTCACCGCCGGCTATCACGATCTGGGCATTTCGGACGAAGTCTACGACCTCACGGGCGTGGAAGTCGATGATGGCAGCCCGATCTTCGGCGGCTTCGCTTCGGTCGATTTTCCCGTCAGCGACAGCATTTTCATCGGCGCCGAAGGCAACCTCAGCATCGGGACCGACGCAATCGATTCCGATTACGGCGCCTCGGCCCGTCTCGGCTACCGCACCCAGAACGGCACCAAGGTCTATGTCCGTGGCGGCTACCAGTGGGTCGAACTCGACTACGCCAACATGCTGAACGTCGACAAATCGGCGATCCCCGCCGGGCTCGACGATACCGTTGGCGACTACCTCGTCGGCGGTGGCGTCGATGTTCCGATCGGTAGCAAGGCCATGTTCCGCGTCAATGTCGACACGATTTCGTTCGACACGCTGCGCGCGACGGCAGGCGTCGGCTTCCGCTTCTAAGCGCTCGAGCCTGACGAAAGGGGTCGCCTGTCCGGGAGGGCGGGCGGCCCCTTTCCTGCATCATGAGCAAACGCGGAACGGCACTTCCTCGCTCGTCGCGCTGCCCAGTTCGATGAACAGCGCCATCACCCGCGCAAGATTTTCGGGCGGCAGCGGTGCCAGTTCCGCCAGCAGACGATCCGCGATCCGGCATCGCTCGGCATCGAAACCCTGCGCGATCGATAGCGCAGCGGTCGGGGCGAGCGCCTTCTTCGCGATATTCGCGAGCGGTCCCTCCACCGGCATGGGGGTACCGGTAATCCTTTGCGCCGCCTTGCGCGCTTGCGGCCACGCCCGATCGGATTGTGGCTGAAGCCGACTCTTGAGCGCGCCGGACCGCGTGCCGAGAAAGGCATCGCCCGGCAGTACGCGCGCGCACCGGTTCTCCAGCGCTCCGACCAGGTCGGGCATGACATAGGCAACCACCGCCTCGTTTTCCGCCGCGCTGATACAGGGGCGGGCCTGTGTTTGCGCGGTGGCGGTGGAGCCGACGGCGAGCAGACAGGCGGCGGCAGCGATCTTGCGGAACATCGTTGGGCAATCCCTTTCCCGTTGGGGCCAGATCCTTGCCCCGCCAGCGGTGAGCAATGCGTGAACGCATGCATCGACTCAGAGCGGATGCTGCACTAGCGGACTGGCCGATGACGACACGTTTCGATTTTACGATTTCTGCGCGCAGCGGGCTCGCGCGCACCGGCAAGATCCGCATGCAGCGCGGCGATATCCGCACGCCCGCGTTCATGCCGGTCGGTACCGCGGCGACGGTGAAGGGCATGAAACCCGAAAGCGTCCGCGCGGCGGGTGCGGACATCATCCTTGGCAATACCTACCACCTGATGCTGCGCCCCGGCGCGGAACGGGTCGCCCGGCTCGGCGGGCTGCACCAGTTCATGAACTGGGATCGCCCGATCCTGACCGATAGCGGCGGCTATCAGGTGATGAGCCTGTCCGACCTCAACAAGCTGACGGAGGAAGGCGTAGAATTCCGCAGCCATCTCGACGGGTCCAAGCATATGCTCAGCCCCGAACGCAGCATGGAAATCCAGCGCCTGCTCGGCAGCGACATCGTGATGGCGTTCGACGAATGCCCGCGCGCCGACCGTCCGCTTGCGGAGATCGAGGCGAGCATGGGAATGTCGATGCGCTGGGCGAAACGAAGCCGCGACGCCTTCGATGCGGGCGGCGAGCACGCGCAACGGGCGGCGCTGTTCGGCATCCAGCAGGGCGCGCTCAATGAGAATCTGCGACGGCGTTCTGCCGATGCGCTGAGCGAGATCGGCTTCGACGGTTACGCCATTGGAGGGCTTGCGGTGGGGGAGGGGCAGGAGGCGATGTTCGCCACACTCGACTTCGCACCGGGCCAGCTGCCCGACGATGCGCCGCGCTACCTGATGGGGGTCGGCAAGCCCGACGATCTGGTCGGCGCGGTCGAGCGCGGAGTCGACATGTTCGACTGCGTGCTGCCGACGCGATCGGGCCGCAACGGGCAGGCGTTCACCTGGAACGGTGCGCTCAACCTGCGCAATGCCCGCTTTGCCGAGGATACCGGCCCGCTCGACGATCGCTGCACCTGCCCCACCTGCGCGACCTATAGCCGCGCCTATCTGCACCACCTGATCAAGTCAGGCGAGATGCTCGGCGCGATGCTGCTGACCGAGCACAATATCGGGTTCTACCAGCAGCTGATGGCCGCGATGCGAGAGGCGATCGCGCAGGATCGGTTCGCCGCATTCGCAACCGATTTTCGCCGTGACTATCTCGGCTAGGTACCTTCGGGAAGATCGGGCGGGATGAATGTCTCGCGCCGCCAGATCGGATCGGGCGGTTCCCCTTCGCGTCGCTCGATCCCCTTCAGGTAGCCGAAGAACGTCGCGATGCGTCGGCTCTCCACACTGGCGATCGCCTTGCGGCCATGCATGAACCGGCTGTTGTCGAGCAGCACGACGTCGCCGTGCTGCCATTCGTGCGAATATGTCAGCGCACGGGCAGTGGAGCGGATGTCGTCGACCATGTCGTCCGAGATCGGCCTTCCATCCAGCAGCGGGATATTCGGCATCCGCAGGTAATCGCGCGCAAACAGGATGAAGTTCGCAAAGGCTTTGCCATGGCCGAACAGCGTCGGCTCGAGCGCGGGGCGAGTAAACCCGCGCAGGATTCGGTCGCCCGACCGCCGGAACCAGTAAGGGCACGTCTCGGGCGGATTGTTAAGCAGCGCATCGTCCGGCGTGTCGGTGCCGAGCCAGAAGCGCAGCATTTCGGGCGACGCGGGGCGGATGTAGAACAGGTTCGCATCTGCAAGCTCGGAATGCAGCTCTGCCGGCAGGTTCTCGGCAATCGCAATCCCGTCGCAGATGTTGGTCTGGCCGCCCACTTCCGGCGGATCGAAGCAGGCGAACATCGCAAGATCGGGCCGCCATGGCTCGCGCGACAGCTCGGGGTGAAGCGGGAAGGGGTCAACTCCCAGATTGACCGTCTGGACCGAACTGTCGCCCTGCAACACCTCGCGATGGGGGCTTTCGTTGTAGGAGGGCGCCGAACACAGATCGAGGCCGAGCTCCCCGAAATTCTCCACCGTCGTCGCAAATCCACGCAGGAGAAGCGCGCCGTGACGTTCGATCGCTGCCCTGATTTCCGCACGATCCGCGTTTTGCAGAGACGCTCCGTCCGAATGGATGGTGTGCGGTGGCACGGGGCCCGATCGGTTCGTGAGTGTCGGCATCGCCAGGCAGATAGCCGTTTGTCCGATCCCATGCTAGGCCGCCGTCCATGGCTATCACTCCGCAAGCGCTGTTCGCCGATCCCGCGCTTTTCCTGTACGAGCTCGACGATTCATTCGCCATTTTCCAGCCCATGACGCGGCAGGACATCGCGCGTTCGATCTTCCTCG
Organism: Citromicrobium bathyomarinum; assembly: GCF_038594485.1. Lineage (GTDB taxonomy): Bacteria > Pseudomonadota > Alphaproteobacteria > Sphingomonadales > Sphingomonadaceae > Alteriqipengyuania > Alteriqipengyuania bathyomarina_A. The sequence goes on from NZ_JBCFZG010000001.1 coordinate 651,464, forward strand.
ACGGGCGTATCCGGCACGGGAACCGCAAGAGCTTCCGGGTCCCGATCCCGCAGCTTGCCGAGGCTTACCGGCAGGTCGCCCCACAACGCCGACCGCTCGGCTGGATCTTCCACGTGGCCCAATGCGGATCGACCTTGCTGGCGCGGGCGCTCGACCATCCCGGGCGCAGTCTCGTGCTGCGCGAACCGGCGGCGCTCAGGCGGCTGGGTGTGGCGGCGGGTGGCGAAGGCGACCTGCCTGCGCAAAGCCGCGAATTACTGCCGGTGGTTCGCGATCTGCTGGGCAAGCGCTGGGAAGAGGATCGCCCGGCAATCGTCAAGGCGACCGTTCCGGTCAATTTCATCGCCCACGATCTGATGGCGATGGAGCCTGACGCGCCGGCCGTGATCCTCCATTTCCCTTTGGCGAACTACGTCGCTGCGATCATGCGGACGCCGGGTCATGTCGACTGGACCGAGCGTGTTTTCGGGGAACTGCGGCTCGGTCAGACCGCGCTGTGCCAGGAACTGCCAACGGAAGATCCCGCGCAGAAGGCGGCGGCCCTGTGGTTTTGCCAGATGAAGCGGTTCGAGACGCTGATCGATGCCTTTCCCAACGTCCGGTCGCTCGACGCCGCAAGGCTGTTCGACGATCCGATCCCGGTGATCGACACAGCCGCACGCCTGTTCGGTGTGGAAATGGAGCCAGGCGAGGTCGAAGCTATCGCGGCGAGCGAGCTGTTCCATTCATATTCGAAGAACCCCGCGCTCGATTACGATCCCGATGTCCGCATTGCCCGTGAAGCAGAGGCGATGGCCCGGCTCGCGCCGGAAATCGACAGCGCCCGCAAATGGGTGGCTGCGGCTGCCAATCGCGAAGGACTGCCCGAGGCACTCGGCAAGCCGCTTGTCGGTGACCCGGTCTCCCTGCTCGGCTGATACGAAAAGGGCGGCCCCGCAGGACCGCCCTCTTGCTGTTCCGTAGCCGGACCGATCAGCGCGAATAGAATTCGACGATCAGGTTCGGTTCCATGGTGACCGGGTAGGGTACTTCGTCGAGCTTCGGCACGCGGGTGAAGGTCACCTTGTCGGTGCCGTCGGGCGCGACGTAGTCGGGAATTTCACGCTCGGGCAGGCTCTGCGCTTCGATGACCAGCGCCATGTCCTTCGCCTTCGCACCCAGGCCGATCACGTCGCCGACGACGACGCGGCGGCTCGCGATGTTGCACTTGGTGCCGTTGACGGTGATGTGGCCGTGGCTGACCAGCTGGCGCGCGGCGAAGATCGTCGGCGCGAACTTGGCGCGGTAGACGACCATGTCGAGGCGCTGTTCGAGCAGGCCGATCAGGTTCTGACCGGTATCGCCCTTGATACGCGCGGCTTCCTGGTAGGTGCGCTTGAACTGCTTTTCGGTGACGTCGCCGTAGTAGCCCTTCAGCTTCTGCTTGGCGCGAAGCTGCAGGCCGAAGTCGGACATCTTGCCCTTGCGGCGCTGACCGTGCTGGCCGGGGCCGTAAGAACGCTTGTTGACCGGCGAATTCGGGCGACCCCAGATGTTCTCGCCCATCCGGCGATCGAGCTTGTACTTGGCGCTCTTGCGCTTCGACATAATCCATTCCTTCAATTTGCTGGACTGCGCCATTCGCAGCCGTTGAACCCGGCATCGCACCGACAGGCCAGATACCTGTCGCGGCCACCGCTTCACCGGGATGCGGGGCCAATTTCGTGAAGCTTTTAAGGAAAGCTCGCGAAGCGAAGCGCGCACATATCAATATTGGCCGGATCGTCAAGGTCTCGACACGGACGCGGGCGCAGGGCACAGGCACGGCATGATGACCCCCGCGAAATCACCCGAAGATTGTGAAACCATGGCCGAAGTTCGGGTCGGCGTCGACAGCCTTGACCGCGAGCTGATGCGCCTGATTGCGGTGCGCTTCGGCTACATGCGCGCCGCGGCGCGGATCAAGCCCGAACGCGGCCATGTGCGCGATGAGGCGCGCAAGGCTCAGGTGATCGACAACGTGCGCGAAGATGCGCGGCGTGAAGCCTTGCCCGAGGAAGAGCTTGCCGCGATCTGGGATCGCCTGGTCGAAGCCTCCATCGCCTACGAAATGGTCGAGTGGGAGCGTCTGCGCAGCTAGTCGCGCGGCTGTCGCTCAAGCGAGGAAAGCACCCCGCGCAAGGTGCGCAGTTCGAGGTGGTTCCAGCCCGGCTTGGTCAGTACGCCGCGCAGCGTGCGGCGCGTCGCCTCGGCGCGCGTTTCGGGCAGGAAATAGCCCTTGGGCTCCAGCATCCGTTCCAGATGTGCGATCAGTCCGTCGAGTTCATCCTGCGGGCCGGGCGGCAGCAGGTCTTCCTTCGGGGGCTGTGCCAGCCCTTTGCGCTTCGACCATTCGTAGGCGCACAGAATCACCGCCTGCGCGAGGTTGAGCGACCCGAATTCGGGGTCGATCGGTACCGTCACGATGGTCCGTGCGAGCGCAACGTCCTCGGTCTCCAGCCCTGAACGTTCAGGCCCGAACAAAATCGCACTCTTCCCGGGTTCGCCGTGGACTGCGTCGGCGGCTTCCTCGGGCGTCAGCACAGGCTTGGTCACGCCCCGCTTGCGCACCGTGGTCGCGAAAACATGCGCGCAGTCGGCCACCGCATCGGCGGTGCTTTCGTACACCTTCGCTGTGTCGAGGATTAAATCCGCACCCGCCGCGGCAGGCCCGGCCGACGGGTTCGGCCAGCCATCGCGCGGGGTGACGAGTCGCATCTCGCGAAGGCCGAAATTGGCCATCGCGCGCGCCGCCTTGCCGATATTCTCGCCCAGTTGCGGCCGGACGAGGACGATTGCAGGAGGTGGAGTCAGCGTTTGATCCGTCGGTAAAGCATGTAGCCTGCGCCGGCAGCGAGGCCGACCGGCCACGTGATGACCGGCAGAAGCATCGCACCGACCGCACCGACGGCGGCACCGGTCAGCACGGGTTTGGTGGAGGGATGCTCCATCCCTTCCTTCAACATGCCCGAAAGCTCGTTGCGGGCGTCTTCCACCCAGTCCTGCCCGTTGTCGGGATCACTATTGTTCATTGTCTTATCTCCCCGGATAGACGGGAAACGCGCTGCACAATTCGCCGACTTCGGCGCGCACGGCGGCTTCGATCTGGCCATCGCCCTCGGGCCCGTTCTTGGCAAGGCCTTCGACGACGCGTGCGATCAGCTCGCCGATCTTGGTGAATTCCGCCGGGCCGAAGCCGCGCGTCGTGCCCGCGGGGCTGCCGAGGCGGAGCCCGCTGGTGACGAAGGGGCTGCGCTTGTCGAACGGGATGCCGTTCTTGTTGCAGGTGAGGTAGGCGCGATCGAGCGCCTTTTCCGCATCCTTCCCGGTCACGTCCTTGGCCGTCAGATCGACCAGCATAGAGTGGTTGTCCGTCCCGCCCGAAACGATCCGCAACCCGTTGTCTTCGAGGCTGGCGGCCAATGCGCGGGCATTTTCGACCACGCGCGCGGCGTAATCCTTGAAATCTGGGCGCAAAGCTTCGCGGAACGCGACCGCCTTTGCGGCGACGATGTGCATCAGCGGGCCGCCCTGAAGGCCGGGAAACACCGCCATGTTGAGCGGCTTGGAGTACTTCTCGTCATTCCACAGGATCACGCCCGAGCGCGGGCCGCGCAAGCTCTTGTGCGTGGTGGTGGTGACGATGTCGCAATGCGGGAAGGGGGAGGGGTGAGCACCGCCCGCGACGAGCCCCGAGATATGGCTCATATCGCACAGCAGGATCGCGCCCACTTCGTCTGCAATCTTGCGGAAGGCTGGGAAGTCCCACACGCGCGAATAGGCAGTGCCGCCGCAGATGATCAGCTTGGGCTTATGTTCGCGCGCAATTTCCGCGACCGCGTCCATATCGATCAGCTCGTCACCCTCGCGCACGCCATAGGCTACGGGATTGAACCACTTGCCGCTCATGTTCACCGGCGATCCGTGCGTCAGGTGGCCGCCCGAATTGAGGTCGAGCCCCATGAAGGTGTCGCCAGGTTCCAGCATGGCGAGGAACACCGCCTGGTTCATCTGGCTGCCCGAATTCGGCTGCACATTGGCGAAGTTGCAGCCGAACAGTTCCTTCGCGCGGTCGATCGCCAGCGTTTCAACGACGTCGGCATATTCGCAGCCGCCGTAATAGCGCTTGCCCGGATAGCCTTCGGCGTACTTGTTGGTGAAGACGCTGCCTGCCGCCTCCAGCACCGCGCTGCTGGCGATGTTTTCCGACGCGATCAGTTCGATCTTGTCGCGCTGGCGGTTGAGCTCGCTGTCGATCGCGGCGGCAATTTCAGGGTCGGCGTCCGCCAGGCTGTCATGCCAGAAACGGTCCATCGGGTCGCGGGTCTGAGCGGAATTGGGCGCGGTCTGAGTGGCCATGGTGTCAGGCGCTTTCACTGATCTGGGGGTTGGAGAGCTTGTCGACGCGGCGCTGATGCCGGTCACCCGCGAACGCGGTTTCGAGGAAGGTCTGCACGCAGGCCTTGGCCTGCTCGATCCCGATCAGCCGCGCGCCCATCGCGATGACATTCGCGTCGTTATGTTCGCGCGCCAGTTTGGCCGATAGCTGTTCGGATACGAGCGCACAGCGAACCTGCGGATTGCGGTTGACCGCCATCGAGATGCCGATGCCCGACCCGCACAGCGCAATGCCGCGCATCGCGGTGCCGTCGGCAACGACGCTGGCTAGCTTGTAGCCGTAATCGGGATAATCGACGCTGTCGGAGGTGTGCGGGCCAAGGTCGGCGACCTCGTGCCCCTTCTCGACGAGCCATTCGTGAAGCGCCGCCTTCATTTCGAGCGCGGCATGGTCTGAAGCTATCGCGATACGCATGGCCGTGCACATAGTCGCAGGTGCGGTCAGACGCTACCCGCATATCGGCCCGCATCCCCGGCGGGCGTTCCGGTCTCCCGCCCGTCCGGCAACAGGCGAATTGCTGCGACCACCATGGTGACGAAGAGCATCGCCTCGAACGCCGTGGTAAAAGCCAGAGAGAGCGGACCGAAGGCGTGCTCGCCGAACATCGCGGCAATCCTGCCGAGCCCGATCCGGCTGTCGCCGAATGCCTCGGCCAGCTTTTCCAGACTTCCCGCCATCAGACGCCCGCCCGCAAATGCGATCAGCGCCCCGGAGACGAGGCCAAGCGGCACCGCGACGGCAACCGGCATGAAACTACGGCGTCCGTCGCTTTCCCGCGGCTGGACCAGCAACGCGCATCCAATGGCGCAGCCTAGGGTCAGCCCTTCCGGCAGGCCCGTCATATCGGATGGTGCGCGCCCGAACAGGAGGGTGAAGGCATCGACGCCCAGCAACTCGCTCAGTGCGCCTACCAGCCCGCCACCAAGCGCCGCGCCGCCCACCTGCCAAGCGCGGGAGCGGGGCGCGAAGGTGGCCGCGACGCCCAGGCCGGCCCCCACGCCGAGGCCTGCGAGAAAGCCGACCACCCCGCACAGCGCAACCATCACCAGCAGGGCCGAAAGGGCACCGGGCGCATCTGGCAGGCCGATCATGCCATACAGCACACCTCCGATGATACCGGCCCCGGTCCCGCCGATCGTGGCGCGCCAGAGCAGTGCGAGAGCCAAATGAAGGGGGTCTGCCTCGTCGGATCGCTTCGGCGAGGGGTCGTCGGCGACATATTCGCGTCGAACCTCTTCGATGAAGCGATAGCCGTGCTTGGGCACGGTCTCGATGAAGCGCGGATCGCGCGCCTTGTCGCCCAGCGCTGCTCTGAGCGAACGGATACACTGCGTCAGCGCCTCGTCCGTGACGGGCATCGAACGCCAGACCTCTTCGTTGAACCGGTCCTTGGAAATCAGGCTCCCTGCGTTTTCGACCAGCAGGACCAACGCATCGAAATAGCGTGCATTGAGCGGCACCGGACCAGCGGCACCCAGCAGGATGCGCTGATCGCAATCGATCGCGAATTCGCCGAACAGATAACGCGTCGAAGCCATTGCTCAGATGATCCTCACCTTGCGCTCATGCCGCTCACCCGCGCGCTTGGCAAATGATGTCCCGCAACACTTACACAGCGAGGACTTTTTTCATGACCGACCACGCACCGAACGCCCGAACCGCCATGCCGCTCCCGCTAAGGGTCGCACTGTGGGGTGCACTGGTGGCGATATTTGCCATTCCCGTCACCGCAAAGATCGTGCTGCCGGAGATGGGGTGGTCTGCGGGGGACTTCGCCCTGGCCGCGGTGGCGCTGTGCGTTCTGGGCGCGCTGATAGAACTGGGCTTTCGCGCGTCGAACAAATGGAGCTACCGGCTTGCCGCTACCGGAGCCGCGCTGGGCGCGTTTCTGCTGGTCTGGATCAATCTGGCGGTGGGTTTCATCGGAAACGAGGACAATCCGCTCAACCTTGCATACTTTGCCATGCTGGCGGCGGTTCTGATCGGCGGAGCCATTTTCCGCTTCCGCGCCTCCGCGATGGCCGTGCTGATGCTGCTGTGCGCAGTGGCTCAGCTGGCTATCCTGTTGATCGGTCGGCAGCCCATCGGTTTCGAATGGGTTGCAACCGGCGTGTTTTGCCTAGGCTGGCTCGCCCTCGCAGCGCTGTTCCGCAAGGCAGCTCTGGGTTGACGCAAAAAGGCCCCGGCAATTGCCGGGGCCTATCTGGTTATTGATCGAGGAAGCTGCGCATCTTGCGGCTGCGGCTCGGGTGCTTGAGCTTGCGCAGCGCCTTTGCCTCGATCTGGCGGATACGTTCGCGCGTCACGCTGAACTGCTGGCCGACCTCTTCCAGCGTGTGATCGGTGTTCATCCCGATGCCAAAGCGCATGCGCAGCACGCGTTCTTCGCGCGGCGTCAGGCTGGCGAGCACGCGGGTGACGGTTTCCTTGAGGTTGCTCTGGATCGCGGCATCGACCGGGATGATCGCGTTCTTGTCCTCGATGAAATCGCCCAGGTGCGAATCTTCCTCGTCGCCGATCGGCGTTTCGAGGCTGATCGGTTCCTTGGCGATCTTCATCACCTTGCGCACCTTTTCGAGCGGCATGGAAAGACGCTCTGCCATTTCCTCGGGCGTGGGCTCGCGGCCCTGCTCGTGCAGGAACTGGCGGGAAGTGCGGACCAGCTTGTTGATCGTTTCGATCATGTGGACCGGGATGCGGATCGTGCGCGCCTGGTCGGCGATCGAGCGGGTGATCGCCTGCCGGATCCACCACGTCGCGTAGGTGCTGAACTTGTAACCGCGGCGGTATTCGAACTTGTCGACCGCCTTCATCAGGCCGATGTTCCCTTCCTGAATCAGGTCGAGGAACTGCAGCCCGCGGTTGGTGTATTTCTTGGCGATGGAAATCACGAGGCGCAGGTTCGCCTCGACCATTTCCTTCTTCGCGATGCGCGCCTCGCGCTCGCCCTTCTGGACCATGTTCACAATCCGGCGGAATTCGGGCAGCGCCATGCCGGTCTGGCTGGCGATGTCGCTGATTTCCTGGCGGATACGTTCAACCGAATCGCCTTCCTTCTCGGCGAAGGCGGCCCACTTCTTGTCCTTGGTGCGGCTGGTCAGCCAATCGTCGTCCAGCTCGTTGCCGAGATAGGCGTCGAGGAAGTCCATCCGCTTGATCTTGTGACGCTCTGCCAGACGCAGCATCTGGCCGCCCAGTGCGGTCAGGCGACGGTTGAAGGCGTAGAGGTTGTCGACCAGGAATTCGATCTTGGTCGCGTGGAACTGCACACTTTCGACTTCGGCCGTCAGCTGTTCGCGCAGATCCTCGTACTTCTTTTCCTTGGCGGGCGGGAACACGTCGCCGCGACCAAGCGTGTCGACGCGCTCTTCCTGAAGCTTTTCGAACTTCTTGAACAGGTCGGTGATACGCGCGAAGCGTTCCAGCGCGTCGGGCTTGAGTGCCGCCTCCATCTGGGCGAGCGACATCGTGTTGTCTTCTTCGTCGTCGTCGTCGCGGCGCGATTTGGTTTCGCCGTCGCCGTCTTCGTCGCCGTCTTCCGCATCGTCGTCTTCGTCATCGTCGTCTTCGCGGATGGTCGGGCCGGCGGTTTCCTCGGAAATCTCGCCGCTGTCGTCTTCGTTCTCCTCCTCCATCTTGTCGACGGGAGGTTCCTTGGAGAGCATCGCGTCGAGATCGAGGATCTCGCGCAGCTGCATCTCGCCTTCATTTAGCGCGTCGGACCACTGGATGATCGCGTGGAAGGTAATCGGGCTTTCGCACAGCCCGATGATCATCGTGTCGCGACCGGCCTCGATCCGCTTGGCGATGGCGATTTCGCCTTCGCGGCTGAGCAGTTCGACCGCGCCCATTTCGCGCAGGTACATGCGCACCGGATCGTCGGTGCGGGCATCGACCGTCTTCTTCGGCGCGGCGGCGGCGGTGGACTTGGTGTCTTTCTTGGCTCCCGAATCGGGCGCGATCTCTTCGACTTCGTCCTTTTCGGCTTCGACCTCGTCATCCGATTCGACGATCTGGACGCCCATTTCGGAAATCGCGGCCTGGATATCCTCGATCTGGTCGGAGCTCATCTCCCCCTGAGGCAGCGCTTCGTTCAGCTCGTCATAGGTGACGTAGCCGCGCTTTTTCGCCTTCGTGATCAGCTTCTTGATCGACGCTTCGTTAAGGTCGATCAGGGGAGCGTCTTCGGTCTCTTTGGTCGCCATGGGCTATTGAAAATCCGTTTCCTGACCGATGCGTTCCCCGTCTTCCGATGGAGCCGCAGCGGCCTTTGAATCTGTAATCGGTGTCGCTCTCGCGATCCGCCTCGTCGCCATCTGGCCCAAGCGCGCATCGAACGCCAGCTTCCGCTTCAGCAGACGCTGTTGCTCGGCGAACGCCCCCTCCGGATCGTGCTCGAAGCGCTCCGTAGCGGCGGCCAGTGCCTTGTCGAGCGCCGGCCCTTCGACCAGCAACGCGATGGCTTCGGCCAGGTCCTCGCGCGCGGTCGCTGCATCTTGGGCTTCTCTAGGTAAGCCAGGTGCGGATTGTTCAGCGGACCGGGAGCCCCAGCGCGCGTCGAATATGGCGTTTTTGTCGTCGGCTTCAAGCGTTTGTGAGCGCGCAAGTACTCGATCGACCAAACTTGCCACCGACGGGTCGTTCTCTGCGAGCTCTGTCAGAGCTGCGCTGTGGTGCTCTGCCAGCTCCGGATAGAGCGCAAATTGCTCCATCACACTGGCGGTCAGGCGCTGGCGCGAACCACCTTGCGCAAGGTTGGCAAGCCTGCGTGCAAGCTCTGGCGAAAGCGGCTCCTCGCGATCGCGCCGCCAATCCTTGCGCGGGGTAAACGGCGCTTTCTCGCGCTTCGGGAAGGCGAAGGCAGAGAACTTGTCGAGCAGGTCCCGGCGGTAGAGCGCGCGCACATCGGGCTCTTCGATCGCTTCGATATGCGCCATCAGCCGCGCCTTCAAACCCGCCTTCGCCTCGGGGCTGTCGAGCGGGGTGGCACGCGCTTCGAGCGTCCACAGCGCCTCCAGCAGAGGCTGCGCTTTTCCAAGCACCTGTTCGAAAGCGGCAACACCTTTCGCCTTGATCAGGTCGTCGGGGTCGAGCCCGGCGGGCAGCCACGCGATCTTGAGCGTGTGGCCGGGCTTCAGCAGCGGCAACGAACGCTCGATCGCCCGGCGTACCGCACGCTGCCCCGCCGCGTCGCCATCGAAGCACAGGATGGGGCAGGGGACGTGCCGCCACAGCTCGGCAATGTGATTCTCGGTCAGCGCGGTGCCGAGCGGGGCGACGCCCTCCGCGATCCCCGCATTGGCGAGCGCGATGACATCCATATAGCCTTCGACGACGATGATCCGGTCGCTCTTGCGTGCGGCTGGCCCGGCGCGGTGGATGTTGTAGAGGGTGCGGCCCTTGTCGAACAAAGGCGTCTCGGGCGAGTTGAGGTACTTTGGCGCGCCTTCCTTTGCCGTCAGAATGCGCCCGCCGAACGCGATTACCCGGCCGCGTACATCGTGGATCGGCAGCATCAGCCGGTCGCGGAAGCGGTCGTACGGGTCCTTGCCGTCGATCGCGATGCGCAGGCCGCCCTCGACCAGCAGTTGCGGCGGCAGCGTCCCGAGCGCGGTGGCGAGAGCCTGCCGCTCGTCCGGCGCGTAACCGAAGCCGAATTCGCGCATGATGGCGGGTGAGAAGCCGCGCTTGTTGAGGTATTCGCGGGCGGCGGCGCCGCGCTGGGTGGAAAGTTCCGACACGAAGAACTGCTGCGCCGCGCCCATCGCGTCGTGCAACCCGGCGCGGCGTTTCGCCTTCTGCGCCTCGCGTGGGTCCGGCGCGGGCATTTCCAGCCCGGCGACCACTGCCAGCTCTTTCACCGCATCCATGAACTGCAATCCGCGCTGGTCGGTCATCCAGCGGATCACGTCGCCATGCGCACCGCAGCCGAAGCAGTGATAGAAGCCCTTTTCGTCGTTGACGGTGAAGCTGGGCGTCTTCTCGTCATGGAACGGACAGCACGCCTTCCACTCGCGGCCTGCGCGCTGCAGCTTGGTCGTCCGCATGATGACGCTGGAAAGCGTCACGCGGGTGCGCAGCTGATCGAGCCATTGTGGGGAAAGCGCCATTGGCCTGAGTCTAGCCGTTCGTGTCGAGCGAAGTCGAGACACGCTCGCGCGGGGGCCGTGCAAAATATGAGAGGCGCGCCCAATCTCCCGCAATCAGGGCGTTCTTCTTTGCCCACGACCACTTCTTGATTCGCAACTCGACTTCAAGCGCCTCGGCGCGACTCGGAAAATCCTGCGCCCATTCGAGAAACGCCGGCAGCCTGCGGCTCGTAAATTCGCAATAGCCGCCTTGCCGATGCTCAGCCACGCGGCGGTCGAGGTCATCGGTATGGCCGGTGTAGAATTTGCCGTCGCGGCATTTGAGAATGTAGCACCAGAAGGCCATCTTACTGCCCTGATAGCGGTGTCTCGACTTCGCTCGACACGAACGGGGAACTTCTATCGCTACGGCTTGTCGCTGCCCGCATCCTCTTCCTTGGGCGGGAACGGGCCGCTGGCCATTGCGATCTTTTCGTCGGCGCGCAGCGAATAGGCTTCGGCCGCGCCGTCCGGAGCCAGCGTGCTCTGCCAGAAGAACGTCATCGGCTCGCCCGTCTGCCAGCCATCCCCGCCGACCACGCGCCACACCAAGGTGCCGTTGTCGTCCTGCACGCGGATCGCCCCGTCGGGACCGAGAGCCTCCTCGGCCTGCTTGAAATCATACCCGATCGCGCCGGTGAAACCGCTTGCCTGCCGCACCGTGCTGAAGACGCTGGCCGCCTCGACCTCGTCGAGCCCCACGGGCCGGTTGAAGGGCGGATCGTTGGGCTTGTCGACCCCGGGCGTCACCGTGATGACGTAGGTGTACACCGTGCCTTCAGGCATATCCTCGGGGTCGCAGGTGTCGTATTCGGCGGGGCAGGCGACGAAACTGACGATGTCGCCGATGGATCGACCGCCCGCGACGATGGATGCCTCCACTTCGGGACCGACCGGCCCTTCGATCTTCGCACCAAGACGGATTTCCCCCAGATCCGCAGCGACAAGCGTGCGCGGTTCGGTGGGAGCATCGGCAGCCGCCGTCTCCTCGGGTGTGGGCGTGGGTGCCGGTTCGTCCGGCTCCCCCGAACACCCTGCAAGCGCGAGCGCTGCGAGACAGGCGGCGAGAGCATATTTCACTGGAGCGATTCCTTCACCCAACCGCTGGTGCGGCTCATGTCGAGCGTCGCGCCGTGGCGGTTCTTTAGCTCGGCCATGACCTTGCCCATGTCCTTGATGCTGGACGCGCCCGTATCGGCCTTGACCTGCTCGATCGCGGCCTTGGTTTCGGCCTCGTCCATCTGTTTGGGGAGGAATTCCTCGATCACCGCCAGCTCGGCCTCTTCCTGCGCGGCAAGCTCTTCACGCCCGCCATCGCGGTACATCTGGATCGATTCCTTGCGCTGCTTGGCCATTTTCAGGAGCACGTCGGTGACGATCTCGTCATCCTCGCCCTTCTTCTCGGCTGTGCGCAATTCGATATCGCGGTCCTTGATCTTCGCCTGGATCAGGCGGAGCGCGGCCGTACGCTCCTTGTTGCCGCCTTTCATCGCGGCGATGACTTCCTTCTGGATCGTCTCGCGTATCATGGTTTACCGATTTACCTTTGTATCTGACTCAACAGACGCCCGCATATAACAAATGTTCCGCTTGCCAACCGTCGATGGTCAAAAGCGCAAGCTGGGCGCTTGACGGGCGGGAACCGCAGGCCTAGCCGGATGGCTTAGCGCACATCGCCGGAACACTTATAGGAACGGACAGGCCCATGGCTTCTGCCGAGATTACCCCTGCGCAACCTTCAGGCGCGACCGGGGTGTTGCTTCTTGCCGATGGAACGGCGCTCTGGGGCATTGGCTGCGGAGCCGAAGGAAGCGCCGTGGGCGAGGTGTGCTTCAACACCAGCATGACCGGCTATCAGGAAGTGATGACCGACCCGAGCTATGCCGGGCAGATCGTCACCTTCACCTTCCCGCATATCGGCAATGTCGGCGCGAACCCCGAGGATATCGAGAGCAAGGTGGAAAGCGCGCTCGGCTGCGTGATGCGCGAAGTGCCGACCGGGCCGAGCAATTTCCGCTCGACGATCGATCTCAACACCTGGTTGAAGGACGAGGGCAAGATCGGCCTCGCGGGCGTCGATACCCGCGCACTGACCCGCCTCATTCGCCTGAACGGCGCGCCCAACGCGGTGATCGCGCACGCGCCCGACGGGAATTTCGATCTCGATGCATTGTTGCAGAAGGCGCGTGAGTGGCCGGGGCTGGAAGGCATGGACCTCGCCCGCCGGGTCAGCCGCAAGGCGCACGAGGGCTGGCGCGGCGGCGCGTGGGAACTGGGCAAGGGTTACAGCGAGAGCGGGGCGGAGAAGCCGCACGTGGTCGCGATCGACTTTGGCGCCAAGGACAACATCTTCCGCCAGCTGGTCCGCGCGGGTGCGCGGGTGACTGTGGTGCCCGCCGAGACCTCGCTGGAGGATGTGCTGGCGCACGAACCCGATGGCGTGTTCCTCTCCAACGGCCCGGGCGACCCGGCCGCGACCGCTGCCTATGCGGTGCCGGTGATCCAGGGCCTGCTCGAGCGCGACATCCCGATCTTCGGCATCTGCCTCGGCCACCAGCTGCTCGGCCTCGCAGCGGGCGCGAAGACGAGCAAGATGTTTCAGGGCCACCGCGGCGCGAACCATCCCGTCCAGCGCGTCGGCGAAGGGTGGGGCGATGCGACCGGCCTGGTCGAGATCACCAGCATGAACCACGGCTTCGCAGTCGATGGCGACACGCTGCCCGCAGGCGTCGAGCAGACGCACGTCTCGCTGTTCGACGGCACCAATTGCGGGATCGCGATTACGGGCAAGCGGGCGTTCGGGGTGCAGTACCACCCGGAGGCGAGCCCGGGGCCGCAGGATAGCTTCTACCTGTTCGAGAAGTTTGTGGGGATGTTGGGAGACTAAAGATGGCGGTGGTCAAGAGTTTTAGGGTTGAGCCGCAGAATTCTCGTGTTGGCCATACTGAATGCTCTGGCACAATTCGAGCCGTTGAGGTTGCCGGTGAGAAGTATGTTCAGATTGATACTTACGGATCAAGCGATCGAGAATTTCAGGACAAGATCTCACAGTCGCTTCGGCTAACCGAAGCTGCCTTTAACCAACTCAAAAAACTTGGTGAAACACATTTCTGATGCGCAAACGCACTGACTTCTCTGCCTTCCTCTTCATCGGCGCTATTTCATCGATTGCGCTCGGAGCGTGCAGTGACGTTAGAAGAGAGTCCGAAGCAGCTCAGCAAGAACCCATCATCGATTTCACCGATGGCTTTCAGCAATCCGATGCCGACGCAATCCTGCGTATCTGCGGGGCATCCGACGTGACACTTACCGTCAAGCCTGATGGCGAAATCTACTTTGAGCCTGACCTAAACGCTGATTACGAATCTTCAGCGTGCGTCCTCAACAAGATCAAAGAATCCGGAACGACCAAGTTCGGATTTGTCGGCAACGAAAAGTACGTGACTCCGGACGAAAGCGAATAATGCCCAAACGCACTGACATTTCCTCCATCCTCGTCATTGGCGCAGGCCCCATTATCATCGGGCAGGCGTGCGAGTTCGATTACTCGGGCACGCAGGCGATCAAGGCGCTGAAGGAGGAGGGCTATCGTGTCATCCTCGTCAATTCGAACCCGGCGACGATCATGACCGATCCCGAGTTCGCCGACGCGACCTATATCGAGCCGATCACTCCCGAGGTGGTCGAGAAGATCATCGCCAAGGAAAAGCCCGACGCGCTGCTGCCGACGATGGGTGGGCAGACCGCATTGAACTGCGCGCTCAAGCTGTTCGAAAGCGGCGCGCTGGAGCGGCACGGGGTGCAGATGATCGGCGCCGATGCCGACGCGATCGACAAGGCCGAGAATCGCCAGCGTTTCCGCGAGGCGATGGACAAGATCGGGCTGGAAAGCGCGCGCTCCGGCGTTGCCAAGACGGTGGACGAGGCATTTGCCGTGCTGGAGCGCACCGGGCTCCCCTCGATCATCCGCCCCAGCTTTACCCTCGGCGGCACCGGTGGCGGGATCGCCTATAACAAGTCAGAGTTCGAGCGGATCGTGCGCGAAGGCCTCGATGCCTCGCCGACCACCGAGGTGCTGATCGAGGAATCGCTGCTCGGGTGGAAAGAATACGAGATGGAGGTTGTCCGCGATCGCAACGACAACTGCATCATCATCTGCGCAATCGAGAATGTCGATCCGATGGGCGTGCATACCGGCGATTCGATCACCGTCGCCCCCGCGCTGACGCTGACCGACAAGGAATACCAGATCATGCGCTCCGCCAGCATCGCGGTGCTGCGCGAGATCGGGGTTGAGACGGGCGGGTCGAACGTGCAGTTCGCGGTCAATCCCGAGGATGGGCGCCTGATTGTGATCGAGATGAACCCGCGCGTCTCGCGCTCCTCTGCGCTTGCGTCCAAGGCCACCGGCTTCCCCATCGCGCGCGTCGCGGCAAAGCTGGCGGTGGGATATACGCTCGACGAGATCACCAACGAGATCACCGGCGCGACTCCCGCCAGTTTCGAGCCGACGATCGACTACGTCGTCACCAAGATCCCGCGCTTCGCGTTCGAGAAGTTCAAGGGCGCCGAGCCCGTCCTCTCCACCGCGATGAAATCGGTCGGCGAGGTCATGGCCATCGGGCGCTGCTTTGCAGAGAGCCTGCAAAAGGCGCTGCGCGGGCTCGAAACCGGGCTCGACGGGCTCGATCCGGTGGAGGACCTGGTAGACGCCAGCCAGGACGAGATCATTTCGGTCATCAGTCGCCGCACACCTTCGCGCCTGCTCGGTATCGGTCAGGCCTTCCGCGCCGGGATTCCCTTCGAAACGATCCGCGAGACGACCACCTACGATCCGTGGTTCCTGCGCCAGATCGAGGCGATCATCGCAGCGGAAAAGACCGTGGCTGCCGACGGCTTGCCGCGCGATGCCGCTGAGCTGCGCAAGCTCAAGGCTCTCGGTTTCTCCGATGCGCAGCTGGCACGTCTGGCCGTGGACTCGGTGGGCGCGGCGCGCGGCGCGGTGGCGGCACGTTCCGGCCTGCTGCACGACGCGATGCAGGCGATGGCGGGAGCGACCAGCGCCGCAGAAGTCCGCCAGCTGCGCCACAAGCTCGGCGTGCTGCCGGTCTATAAACGGATCGACAGCTGCGCGGCTGAGTTCGAGGCGGCGACGCCCTACATGTACTCGACCTACGAAGCGCCCGCGTTCGGCGCTCCGGCGGATGAATCCGATCCTTCCGACCGCAAGAAGATCGTCATCCTCGGCGGCGGTCCCAACCGCATCGGGCAGGGCATCGAATTCGACTATTGCTGCGTCCACGCCTGCTTCGCGCTGAGCGAGGCCGGGTTCGAGACCATCATGGTCAACTGCAACCCGGAAACCGTCTCCACCGATTACGACACCTCCGACCGGCTCTATTTCGAGCCGCTGACTGCAGAGGACGTGCTCGAAATCCTCAGCCGCGAGATGGTTCGCGGCGAGCTGGTCGGCGTGATCGTCCAGTTCGGCGGGCAGACCCCGCTCAAGCTGGCGCAGGCGCTGGAGGACGAGGGGATTCCCATCCTCGGCACCAGCCCCGATGCGATCGACCTTGCCGAGGACCGCGAGCGGTTTGCCAAGCTGGTCAACAAGCTCAAGCTGAAGCAGCCCGACAACGGCATCGCCAAGAGCCGCGACGAAGCCGCTGCTGCGGCACGCACCATCGGCTATCCCGTGCTGCTGCGCCCGTCCTACGTGCTGGGCGGCAGCGCAATGCAGGTGGTCGATTCCGAGGCGCAGCTGGATGATTACATCGCCAGCGCGGTGAAGGTTTCGGGAGAGAGCCCGGTGTTGGTCGACCAGTATCTGCGCGATGCGATCGAATGCGATGTCGATGTGCTGTGCGACGGCACCGATATCGTCGTCGCCGGCGTCATGCAGCATGTCGAGGAGGCGGGCGTCCACTCGGGCGACAGTGCCTGCACCTTGCCACCCTATTCGCTGGCTGCGGAGGTGGTCGAGGAGATCGAGCGCCAGTCCGAAGCCCTCGCTCGCGAGCTCAACGTCGTCGGCCTGATGAACGCACAGTTCGCGGTGAAGGAAGGCGAGATTTACCTGATCGAGGTCAACCCGCGCGCAAGCCGCACGGTGCCCTTTGTCGCCAAGACCATCGGGCAGCCGATCGCAAAATACGCCGCACGCATCATGGCGGGCGAAAAGCTTGCCGACCTGCCCCCGATCACGCGCGAGCTGGACTACGTTGCGGTGAAGGAAGCGGTATTCCCCTGGGGCCGTTTCCCCGGTGTTGACCCCGTGCTGAGCCCGGAGATGAAATCGACAGGCGAAGTGATGGGGCTCGACAGCGAGTTCGCAATGGCCTTCGCCAAGGCGCAGCTGGGCGCCGGGATGATGCTGCCGCGCAAGGGCAGGGCGTTCGTTTCGGTGAAGGACAGCGACAAGCCCGCGATCGTCGAGGCGGTTCGCGGGCTGGTCGATCTGGGATTCGAAGTGGTCGCGACGGGCGGCACGCATTCCTACCTCGTCGATCAGGGCCTGCCAGTCACGCTGGTCAACAAGGTCGCCCAGGGCCGCCCGCATATCGTGGACCGGATCATCGACCACGAGATCGACCTGATCCTGAACACGACGGAAGGATGGCAGAGCCTGCGCGACAGCCAGTCGATCCGCGCGAGCGCGCTGGAACACAAGGTGCCGTACTTCACCACGGCCTCTGCCGGGCGCGCTGCAGTGGAGGCCATGACAGCGCTAACATCGCAGCCGCTTGAAGTTCGGTCGCTCCAGTCCTATTATTCAGCGACCTGACGACAGTACTTCCCCGAAAACTCTTCCCGTTTTCTCCGCCCCGTTAAGGGCGCGGCGTAAGGTGGACTTTCGGAAAAAGCGCCGGTGGTCAGGCCAATTTTGATAGATCGGGGGTACCCAATGGAAAAAGTTCCGATGCTGGCAGAAGGTTACGAGCGGCTCACCGCCGACTTGAAAACCCTGCGCGCGGAACGTCCGAAAATCGTTGACGCGATCGAAGAAGCGCGTGCTCATGGCGATCTTTCGGAAAACGCCGAATATCACGCCGCGAAGGAGCGGCAGGGGCAGGTCGAGGCGCAGATTGCCGAGATCGAAGACAGGGTAAGTCGTGCGCAGATCATTGATCCCTCGACCTTGTCGGGCGACAAGGTGGTGTTCGGGGCGACTGTGACGCTGCTCGACGAAGACGACAAGCCGATCAAGTATCAGATCGTCGGCCAGACCGAAGCGGACGCGAAATCGGGCCGCATCTCGTACAACTCGCCGATGGCGCGTGCGCTGATCGGCAAGAAGGTGGGCGAAGAGATCGAAGTGACGGTCCCGTCGGGCGACAAATTCTACCTTCTCGACAAGATCGAATTTATCTGAGCAATCGGGCGTGAGTTGCTGCGAAAGCGGCCACTCACGCCAGTCGCTTTTCCATCGCATAATTGTGGATGGGGATGTCTTTTCCCTCGTGAGAAATCTCGAAGTCGCGCCTGTGCGTGACGCGATATCCTGCGCGCTCGAAAGACGCGCGGGCGAGTTCGCTCGCCTCGGTGTAGAGCAGTTCGATACCGGATCGGCGCGCAGTCGCCTCCGCCTCGCAAAGTAGCGCGGCTGCCAGACCCTGCCGGGTATGAGCCGGGTCGCTGTAGAGGTCATCGAGGTGCCCGTCGCTTTCCAGAATAGCGTAGGCAATGGGACGATCGGCCTCGTCCGCAGCGATCAGTATTGTCTGCCCCTGGCGGGCCCGCTCCACGAAGCGGCTCGCGTCTTCATGACGGGCCGCCCAGGCGGTGACTTGTTCGCGCGAATATTTGCGCGGTCCGATCTGCTTGATCGAACGTGTCACCAGCGTCACCAGCGCATCCGCGTCGTCCTCCCGGAATAGGCGGATACGACTGGCCACGGACGGCTCAGGCTGCAGGTTCGAGCAGCTTGTGGATATGCACGATCACGTATTTCATCTCGGCATCGTCCACCGTGCGCTGTGCATTGGCGCGCCAAGCCTCTTCGGCCTGGTCGTAGGTGCTGAACACGCCGACGACGTGAATGCTTTCGGGGTCCTGAAATTCGACCGACCGGGGGTCTTTCACGCGGCCGCCCATCACGAGGTGGAGGCGCTGGGGCGTGGTGGTTTCCTGTACCTTGTTGTCCGACATGGGGGAGACTTTCTGCTGGATGTGAAAAAGCCCGCGAGCAATACCGCTCGCGGGCTTTCAGGCAAGGCCTCGGCCCTGCATTTTACGTATGCACGCGATCAGTGCGGCAAGTAAGCCTTGAGGTCGCGATAGCCGCGGCTCGCCTTGCGGGCGGCGCGGCGACCTGCGTGGCGCGCGGCATCCTTCTGGCGCTCCGCGAAATAATGCGCGTTGCGCTTGGCGGCGCGGCCACCGAAGGCAACGTCGTCGCCGAAATCGACCAGGCGATCGCCACCGTGGCGGGTGGCATCGCCCAGGCGGCTTGCCATGCCACCGGCGTACGCCATTCCAAGATCGGCCAGATGATCGGCGAAGCCGACCGCACGACCAGTCAGTTCGCGGCCCTTCGACGTGCGCGAACCAATAACGAGGCCGATAAGCGCAACCGCGCCAACGGTGATCATCGGGTGGGTCTTCACGAACTCGGTCGCATTGTCGGTCGCTTCGCGTGCGATGTCCGCGATGCTGCGCTCTTCGTTACGGCGTTCGCTCTCTTCGATCTTGCGGCGCAGTTCGTCGCGCTGTTCCTGGGTGCTCATGCGTATTCTCCAAACCTTTGATGGTGCCTTGTTAATCAAGCGCTGGGGAGGGCCGAGAGTTCCGAGTTTCCGCGCGGGATCAGCCGTTTTCGTCCCACGCGTAGTCCTGATCGTCGGATTCGTCTGAACTGCTGCCCAGCGCCCACCAGCCCACAACTGCCGCGAGCACTGCGCCGAGCCCGTACGAGGCAGGCTTGTGCCGCTCGACCAGCTCCATACCCTCATGGAAAATGTCGGACGCGCCGAGCTTTATCGAACTGGCAACCCGCGCTGCGACGCCCTTCTCCTCGACGTCGCCACGCAGATGCGCGATGTCGCCTTTGACAAGCGCGCGGGCGGCGTCGCGCAGGGCGCGATCTTCCTCCATCTGGAGTTTGCGCGAGGTCATGAACCGTCTCCCTTGAACGCCCGACTGACACGTTTGAAGCGTGCGCGGGCGACCAGCCCGACGATCACCATCAGGACAAGCAATGTCCCTACGACCGCCGCCGTGGCCACGAATGGGCCGATGATGGGGGCGAGGGCGATGATGAGGCCGACGACCAGGCCGATCAGGGCGAGGTGCAGGAATGCGAGCGCGGCCATCGCGAAGACCACGCCCGAACCCGTCTCGCGCGAGGCATATCCTGCACGCGATTTCTGGAACGCGACTTCCGCCTCCAGATAGGTCTTGCCGTCTTCGTAAAGCGCGTAAGCGTCGTCGAACAGCGAGCCGAGCGGCTCTTCGTCCGCGCGGGTGGTGCCGACGCGCCTTGTCTCTGGATTTGGGGAGCCTGCCGCATCGGGCGACACGGCAGGCTCGGGATGATGATCGAACTGATCCGGCACAGCCCCTCCTCAGCCGGTCCGCCTTAGCGGCGGAACATGCGGGCGAGGACGTAGCCGGTGAAGGCGGCGATGCCGACCGAAAGACCGGGGTTCTTGCGCACGAATTCGCGCGCTTCGTCGCCCAGTTCGTCATACGACTTCGTGTCGATATGGGTCGCCGCATCCTGCAATCCGCGCGCCGCGTTGCGCACGTGATCGCCGTATTTCGGGCCGAGATTATCGTCCACCTTGGCGGCATTTTCCGCCACGACACGGCTGAGCGAGGTCAGGGCTTCGCTGGCCCGGTGCTTGCCTTCGACGGCGAGCTCGCCGCCCTTGGCCTTGGCCTGTTCGGCATAGGCCGAACCCTTGGTCGCCGCTTGTTCCTTGTAAGCCTGCGCGCGCTGGCTCGCTTCGCCGCGGAGCGCCTGCGCCCCGGCCTTGGCTTCGTCCAGCGCGGAATTGAAGCGGGACTTCGCCTCCTGCGCACCACCACCGGCGGCAGCGGCAGAGCCGGTTGCGGCACCTGCGGCATCGGTGGTCAGGGGAACGGCACTCGTGGTCTCGTTTGTCTTATCGTTGGCAGCCATGGGTTTTCCCTTTTCTGCTATTCATGTTCGACCGGCCGTAGCTGGCGCAGCCCTCGATTGTGCAACGCACCTTGCATGGGTTCGTTCCACCGCATAAGCCGCGCGGGGATGCGAGGCCATGCCTTGCCGACCCGACCGAAATACCACGATCCGACCGGAGCCCCAATGACTGCCATCATCGACCTGCACGCGCGCGAGATTCTCGACAGTCGGGGCAATCCCACCGTCGAAGTGGATTGTCTGCTGGAAGACGGCAGCTTCGGCCGCGCTGCCGTGCCTTCGGGCGCGTCGACCGGGGCACACGAGGCGGTCGAGCTGCGCGATGGCGATGCCGATCGGTATCTGGGCAAGGGCGTGCTCAAGGCGATCGACGCGGTGAACGGCGAAGTTGCCGACGCGCTTCTGGGCATCGACGCCGAGGATCAGCGCGATGTCGACACCATGCTGATCGCGCTCGACGGCACGGAGAACAAGGGCCGCCTCGGCGCGAACGCGCTGCTCGGCGTCAGTCTCGCAGTTGCGAAGGCGGGTGCCAACGCGCGCGGCCTGCCGCTGTGGAGCTATGTCGGCGGGGTCTCGGCACATGTCCTGCCGGTGCCGATGATGAACATCATCAACGGCGGCGAACACGCCGATAACCCGATCGACATCCAGGAATTCATGATCATGCCGGTCGGCGCGGAAACGCTCGCGGAGGCAGTCCGCTGGGGCGCGGAAGTGTTCCACACGCTGAAGAAGGGCCTTTCCGCGAAGGGGCTTTCCACTTCCGTGGGCGACGAAGGCGGCTTTGCGCCCAATATCGGCAGCACGCGCGATGCGCTCGACTTCATCATGCAGTCGATCGAGAAGGCGGGCTTTACCCCGGGCAGCGACATCGCGCTCGCGCTCGATTGCGCCGCGACCGAGTATTTCAAGGATGGCCAGTACGTCCTGTCGGGCGAGGGCGCGACCTACGGTGCGGCCGAAATGGCCGACTACCTTGCCGCGCTGTGCAACGACTACCCGATCCGTTCGATCGAAGACGGCATGGCCGAAGACGATTTCGAAGGCTGGAAGGCCCTGACCGACAAGATCGGCGACAAAGTCCAGCTGGTCGGCGACGATCTGTTCGTGACCAACCCCGCGCGCCTGCGCGACGGTATTTCGCGCGGCCTTGCCAATTCGCTGCTTGTGAAGGTCAACCAGATCGGCACGCTGTCCGAAACGCTCGACGCGGTCGATATCGCGCACCGTGCGGGCTACACCGCCGTGATGAGCCACCGTTCGGGCGAAACCGAAGACTCGACCATCGCCGATCTCGCCGTCGCGACCAATTGCGGGCAGATCAAGACCGGCAGCCTTGCCCGGTCGGACCGGCTCGCCAAGTACAACCAGCTGATCCGGATCGAGGAAGAGCTGGGCGACAGCGCGCACTTTGCCGGCCACGCCTGTTTCGGTCGCCTGTCGCGCTGATTGCGCGGCAGGAAATTCGACCAATCCCCCTGCGTTTTCGACGAGCCGCGATTGCTGCGCGGTTGCGCGAAGCTTAAGTCGATGGCCGCAGAAGACCCGACACTCTGCCGGGCCGCGAGGGATTCCCCATGAAAACACGCCTAATTGCCGCGCTGATGCTCGGCACCGCCGTCGCAACGCTTGGCCCGGTTGCCTGCAAGGATCTGCCCGGGAGCGAAGAGGTCGCGACAACCCCCGGCACCGAGCTTGGCATCCGCAAGGACTGGATGGACACATCGGTCGAGCCGGGTAACGACTTCTTCCGCTACGCCGACGGCAAGTGGTACGACGAAACCGAGATTCCGGCAGACCGATCGAGCGTCGGCGGATTCTACATCGCCGACCAGCAGACCGAGAAGAACATTGCCGCGCTGATCGACGAGATCGTCAAATCCGATCCCAAGCCGGGCACCGATGCGGCCAAGGTGAAGGACTTCTACGAGGCGTTCCTCGACACCAAGGCGATTGACGCTGCGGGCATGAAGCCGATCCAGGCCGACCTCAACCGTTTCGAGGGCATTTCGGACAAGCAGCAGCTGGCCAAGGTACTCGGCAGCCAGGTGCGCGCCGATGTCGACCCGCTCAACGCGACCAATTTCGCGACCGAAAACCTGTTCGGGGTGTTCGTGACGCAGGCGCTGAAGGGCGGCGAAGTGGTGCCTTACATCCTGCAAGGCGGCCTCGGCCTGCCAGAGCGGGAATATTACCTCTCCTCAGACGCCAAGATGGCCAGCCTGCGCGGTGACTATCAGACCTACATCGCCAACCTGCTGAAGGCGGCGAAGGTCGAGGATGCCGATGCCAAGGCGAAGCGCATCTACGATCTGGAAATGAAGATCGCCAAGGCCCACGTCAGCCGCGAAGCCAGCGACGATTGGGCCACCGCAAGCTCGCTCTGGTCGCAGGACGATTTCAAGGCGAAGGCGCCGGGCATGGACTGGGACGCGTTCTTCAAGGCCGCGCAGCTCGGAAGCTTCAAGACCTTCGACGCCTATCACCCGAGCGCGATCACCGGGCTTTCCAAGCTGGTCGAAAGCGAGCCGCTGGACGCGTGGAAGGACTGGCTGGTGTTCCACCAGATCAATTCCAACACCTCCGTTCTGCCGACCAAGCTCGATCAGCTGAGCTTCGATTTCTATGGCATGACCCTGTCCGGCACCGAACAGCAGCGCCCGCGCGACAAGCGCGCTCTCGCTGCGGTCAACGCCTACATGGGCGATGCGCTGGGCAAGCTCTATGTCGAGAAGTACTTCCCCGCCTCGGCCAAGGCCGAGATCAAGGGCATGACCGACAATATCAAGGATGCCTTCGCCAAGCGGATCGACGCGGTCGAATGGATGGCGCCCGACACCAAGGCCGAAGCCAAGAAGAAGGTCGAAACCATGGAAGTGGGTGTCGGCTATCCCGACACCTGGACCGACTACGACAAGCTGACCATCAAGGAAGGCGATGCCTACGGCGACGTACAGGCAGCCGAAAAGCTGCGTTACAAGCAGCAGCTTGCCAAGGTGGGCAAGCCGCTCGACAAGGGTGAGTGGTGGATGAACGCGCAGCTGGTCAACGCGGTGAACCTGCCGGTTCAGAACGCGCTGAACTTCCCGGCGGCGATCCTCCAGCCTCCGTTCTTCGATCCCAAGGCGGACCCGGCCTATAACTACGGCGCAATCGGCGCGGTCATCGGCCACGAGATCAGCCATAGCTTCGACAATAATGGGGCCGAATTCGATTCCACCGGCGCGATGCGCGACTGGTGGACCGATGCCGACCGCAAGAAGTTCGAAGAAGCGGGCCTGGCGCTGGCCAAGCAGTATGACGCGTACGAGCCGTACCCCGGTGTCAACGTGAAGGGCGAACTGACGCTGGGCGAGAACATCGCCGATCTGGCAGGTTTGCAGGCTGCCTACGATGCGTATCACGCATCGCTCGGTGGCAAGGAAGCGCCCGTGATCGACGGCTTCACCGGCGACCAGCGCTTCTTCATCGCCTACGCGCAGACCTGGGCGACCAAGATGCGCGAAGAGGCGCTGCGCCAGCGGATCGCGACCGACGGCCATGCGCCGGGCCAGTACCGTGCGCTGACCGTGCGCAACATGGATGCCTGGTACAAGGCGTTCGATGTGAAGGAAGGCGACAAGCTGTACCTCGCGCCCGACCAGCGCGTGAAGATCTGGTAATCCCAAATCGGCGGGGGAGGGGGGCTAGCTCTCCTCCGCCTCCACTTCCTCTTCGGCCTCTTGCTCGAGCTCTTCGAGCTTCTCGATCTTCTTTCGGTTCTTCGGGCTGAGCAGGTACTGCCACACGCCCCATGCGTTGATCAGCAGCAGGATCGCGTTCATCGCTGCGATCGGCATCGCATTTTCGATGATGCCGGACACCACCCACGTCACCGCCACCGCGCAGAACAGCACAAAGCCCCAACCGGTGGCCTTGCGGCCAAGGTCTGCGGCAATCATCCCGGCGGCAATCATCGTGCCGATGGCGGCGATCCATTCGAGCGGTCCGTTCATGGCCACCCCAATTCGCGAGGGGCGGGCTACGGCACTCGATTACGCAAAGGTTAGCTTCAGCGCGTGAACCGCTGCGCAATGTCGAGCAGCGCGATGGCGGCCTGGGCAGCCTCGCCACCCTTGTTCTTCTGCGCCGGATCGGCGCGGACCTGCGCCTGGATCTCGTTCTCGACGGTCAGGATGCCGTTGCCGATCGCGATCCCGTCCATCGTCAGCGCCATGATCGCGCGCGCGCTCTCGCCAGCGACGATCTCGAAATGATAGGTCTCGCCCCGGATCACCACGCCGATGGCGACGAAGCCGTCGTACTGGCCGCTCTCCGCCGCCAGCGCGATGGCACCGGGAATTTCGAGCGCACCGGGGACGGTCAGCACCTCGGTCTGGTGCCCGGCTTCCTCCAGCGCCGCGCGCGCGCCTTCGATCAGCTGGTCATTGAGATGGCTGTAGAAGCGCGCTTCGACGATCAGGAATTTTGCCACAGGATCACTCCGGAATAGGACGTTCGCCCACTACACAGATGCCGTAGCCTTCAAGGCCGACGACATTGCGGTGGGAATTGGAAAGCAGGGTCATTTCGGACACGCCGAGATCGGCAAGTATCTGTGCGCCGATACCGTATTCGCGCAAGGTTTCGCCCGACTCCGGCGTGCCTGCCACTTCGCGGCGCAGGTTTTCGGGCTGGCCGGGCATCAGGCACACGATCAGCCCGCTTCCCTCCTCACCGATTACGCGCATTGCGCGCTGCAGGGTGTCGCGCTTGTCGCCCTCCCGGCCGAGCACATCGTCGAACAGCGAGATGCGATGCATGCGGACCAGCGTCGGCTCATCGGGCAGCACACGCCCCTTCTGAAGCACCACGGACACGCTGCCATCGACCGTGCTGCGATAATTGATCGCGCGCCATTCGCCGCCATGCTGGCTGGTAAAGGTGCTCTCGCCCGCGCGCTCGACCAGATGGTCGTGCTTCATCCGGTATTCGATCAGGTCGCGGATCGTCCCGATCTTGAGCTTATGGCGGCGAGCAAAGTCGATCAGGTCTTCGAGACGCGCCATCGAGCCGTCGTCGTTCATGATCTCGCAGATCACGCCCGAAGGGTTGAGCCCGGCAAGGCGCGAGATATCGACTGCCGCCTCGGTATGGCCAGCGCGGACCAGCACGCCGCCATCGCGCGCAATCAGCGGGAAAACGTGGCCCGGGGTGACGATATCCTGCGCGCCCCGCGTAGGGTCGATCGCCACGGCAACGGTGCGCGCGCGGTCTGCGGCGCTGATCCCGGTGGTGACGCCTTCACGCGCTTCGATGCTGACGGTGAAGGCGGTTTCGTGGCGGCTGCCATTGCTGCGGCTCATCAGTTCGAGGCCGAGTGCCTCGACGCGCTGGCGCTGCAGCGTCAGGCAGATCAGACCGCGTCCGTGGGTCGCCATGAAATTGACCGCATCGGGCGTTGCCATCTGCGCGGGGATGACGAGATCGCCCTCGTTCTCGCGGTCCTCGTCGTCGACCAGCACGAACATGCGGCCGTTGCGAGCTTCCTCGATGATCTCCTCGATCCCGACCAGCACCGGCGCGTCTTCCTGCGCGTCGAGAAAGGCGTCGAGCTTGCGCAGCGTTTCGGCCGTGGGGTTCCAGTCCGGCTCGGCGCAGTCGCGCAGCGTGTTCGCATGAAGCCCCGCCGCACGGGCGAGAGCGGCGCGGGTCATGGCGCCGGACGCGATAGCGTCGCGGACGCGGATGATGGTTGATTCGCTCATGGCGGCGACAGGTATCACATTAGAATGTGATTACGGAACCCTCGGATCACATTCTGATCACAAAGGAGGGAAATGGTGGACGCACTAGGGCTCGAACCTAGGACCCGCTGATTAAGAGTCAGCTGCTCTACCAACTGAGCTATGCGTCCACATGCGGGCAAAACCGCGCGCCGATTCGTCGGCGGAGCGGTGCACATAATCGCTGTGGCGAAAGGTGCAAGCCCCCAAATTACCGCAATCGCCCGAACGGCTCGGTTCAGGTCGACAACAGGCCGCCGCCGCGACCCTGCGTCGTCCAGCGATGGATCATCATCAGCGCGCCGAGGCACAGCATGTTGGTCATCATCGACGAACCGCCGTGGCTCATGAAGGGCAGGGGGATGCCCACCACGGGCGCCATGCCCATGACCATCATCAGATTGATCGCGATGTAGAAGAACATCGTCGCAACCATGCCCGCCGCCAGCAGCCGGTCGAACCGGTTGTTGGCGTTGCGCGCGACTTTCAGGCCCCAATACAGGATCAGGCCGAAGCAGACGAGCACGAACACCCCGCCAAGGAAGCCCCATTCTTCCGCCATCGTCGCGAAGACGAAGTCGGTGTGCGGTTCGGGCAGGTATTGCAGGTGGCTCTGCGAGCCTTCGTTGAAACCCTTGCCGGTGAACCCGCCCGATCCGATCGCAATCTTGGACTGGGTGATGTGATAGCCGCTTCCCAGCGGGTCGCTTTCGGGATCGAGGAAGGTGGTCACGCGCCGCTGCTGGTAGGGCTTGAGCGCGAAGTTGTACGCCAGCGGCACGGCTACTGCGGCAGCGGCACCGGCGCCCAGGAACCAGCTCATCGGCAGGCCTGCGAGGAACATCACCACCGCGCCAGAGAATACAATCGCCAGCGCGGTACCCAGATCGGGCTGCATCAGCACGAGCAGCGCGGGCATCACGATGATCACCCCGGCGGGCAGCAGCGCCCGCCAGGACGAGAACATGCCCGTCGGAAGCGTATCGTAGAACCGGGCGAGGGCGAGCGCCACCGTCGGCTTCATCAATTCGGAAGGCTGGATACGGATCGGTCCGATCTCGAGCCAGCGCTGGCTCCCCCCGCCGACCGCACCCATCGCCTCAACGCCCAGCAGCAGGACCAGCACGGCGACATAAGCGGGATAGGCGACGAATTTGGCGAAATCGCGCGGCAGGCTCGCGATGACCAGCGCGACCACCATGAAAATCGCGAAGCGCAGCAGATGTGTCGATGCGAAAGGCGAAAAGCTGCCCCCCGCCGCCGAATACAGCACGGCCGAGCCGAAGCAGGTCAGCAGGATCAGGGGAATCAGCATCGACCATGGCTGATTGGCGACGGGTGCCGGAATTACAGAGTTCATTCCGCGTCTCCCGCAGGTGCCTGCTGATTGGTGCCCGGCGCCTGCTGATCGGGCTCTTCGGGGCGGCGAGCACGGCGCGGATTCTTGCGCGCGAACGCTTCGCTGCGCTGCGCCTCAAGCCGGGCTTCGGCGTCGACGCGCGCCTGAATTTCGCGATCGGCGGGCGGGCTGGCCGGGACCGCCTCGCCCGCTGCGCGTGCGTATTCGGCGTAGCGGCGCTGGAGCCGTTCCTGCGCGGTGCCGCCCCATTCCTTCTCCAGCGCGGTCAGCGCATCGAGGCCTTTTTGCGGGTCGAACATGAAGGTCATCACGTCGCGAGCGATGGGGTAGGCCGCGCCAGAACCGCCGCCGTGCTCGATCACCACCGCACCGGCATAGCGCGGATTGTCGAACGGGGCGAAGAAGATGAACAGGCCGTGGTCGCGATATTTCCACGGGCCGGTCTTGCCGTTGGAAATGCTCAGCGAGACGACCTGCGCCGTCCCCGTCTTCCCCGCGATCAGGACGTTCTCGATCGGCAAACGGGCGCGGCCCGCCGTACCCGGGCCGTTGACCACATCGCTCATCGCCTTGCGGATATAGGCGATCTGGTCGGGCTTGAAATCGAGCGATGGCGCGGGCTTGGGCTTGTCGGTCTTGATCAGGGCCGGTTCGAAATGGCGGCCCGTCGCGATACGGGTTGCCATGACCGCCAGCTGCAACGGGCTGGCAAGGTAATAGCCCTGGCCGATCGAGGCGTTGACCGTGTCGTAGGGCTGCCACTGCTGGTCGTATTTCTTCAGCTTCCACGCCGGATCGGGGACGGTCCCGTAAAACTGGCTGGCGACGGGCAGGTCGAATTCCTGCCCGAGGCCGAAGCGACGGGCATAATCTGCGACCTTGTCGAACCCGACCTTCTGCGCGAAGTGATAGA
Organism: Citromicrobium bathyomarinum; assembly: GCF_038594485.1. Classification (GTDB taxonomy): domain Bacteria; phylum Pseudomonadota; class Alphaproteobacteria; order Sphingomonadales; family Sphingomonadaceae; genus Alteriqipengyuania; species Alteriqipengyuania bathyomarina_A. The sequence goes on from NZ_JBCFZG010000001.1 coordinate 680,173, forward strand.
AATAGCTGTCGCAGCTCTGGTAGATGCCCTTGGCCATGTCGACGCGGCCGTGGTTGCTCCAGCAGTTGAAGAAGCGGTTGCCGATCCGCCGCCCGCCGCCGCAGATGATCGTTTCATCGGGGTCGATGCCTTCGTGCATGAACGCCATGGCATGCATCGGCTTCACGGTCGATCCGGGCGGGTAGAGGCCCTTGAGCACCTTGTTGCGCAGCGGCACCCGGTCGTTTTCGCTCAGCATCGCGTATTCGACGCTGCCGATCCCGTCGGAAAAGCTGTTGGGATCGAAACTGGGCATCGAGGCCATGCAGAGCAGATCGCCGCTACGGCAATCCATCACCACCACCGATCCGCTTTCCAGGCCCAGACGCCGCGCTGCATAATCCTGCAAGGGGCCGTCGATGGTCAGCTTGATCGGGTCGCCCTGCACATCGGGACGGGTGCTGAGATCGCGCACGATCCGGCCCGAGGCGGTCACCTCGACACGCCGAGCACCGGGCTTGCCGCGCAGCGTCTGCTCGAACTGCTTTTCGAGCCCGTCCTTGCCGATTTTGTAACCCGGCGTGATCAGCAGCGGGCTGCGGTCCTTCTCGAACTCCTCACGGCTGGCTGCGCCGACATAGCCGATCAGGTGCCCGACAGAGGGGCCGGTGGGATAGTAGCGCGAAAAGCCGCGCTGCGGGACGACGCCGGGCAGCTCGGGCAGGCGGATGCTGACCGCGGCGAACTTGTCGTAATCGAGCCCGCTGGCGACCTCGATCGGCGCATAGCCGGCAGATTCGTCGATCTTGGCATGCAGATCGCGCATCTTGGCTTCGTCGAGACCCAGCAGCTTGCCCAGCGTGTCGAGCTCGCGCACGCGGTCCTGCAAACGCTCCGGAATGATGTCGACGCGGAAGTCGGCCTGGTTCGAGGCGAGCGGTGCGCCATTGCGATCGAGTATCCACCCACGGCGCGGCGGGATCAGCGTCAGGTTGACGCGGTTGCTCTCGCTTTCGACCGCGTATTTGTCGTTCTCGGCAATCGCGAGATAGCCCATCCGCCCGGCGAGCAGCATGCCCACCGACAGACCGCCCAGGCCGAGCGCAAAGCTGCGCCGGTCGAAACTGTCGGTCAGCACGCTTTCGTTGAGAATTTTCTTGGTCAGGCCGAGGGGCATCAGGCGATGGTCCGCAAACGCATATTACGAAGTCTGTCCAGTCTCGAAACGATGAACGCGATGAAGGGGTAGGCGACGATGGAGAGCAGCAATTGCGGCACGACGCTGGCGAATAGCGGCAGCGTAAGCCGGCTGCCCGAAACCAGCGTGGTCGCGATGATGTAGACCACGGCGATACCCGCTGCGATCGCCCAATCCTGGGCGAAACCGCGCCAGGGGAAGCGAATGTCTATGATCTCGATCACCAGCATCGTTGCGGAGAACAGGAGGATAGCAGAGCCGAATGGCTGGCCACTGAACAGATCGTCGCACATGCCGAAAACGATACCCGACCAGATCGGAAGTACGCCGGGGCGCAGCAGCCGCCAGGCGAGCAGGAAGAGGAAACCGAGCGGCGGCAGGAGCGGCCCGGCGGTGGCGATGGGGATGCTCTGCAAATAGGACGCGAGCAGGATCGTCGCCCACGGAACGACGACGAGCAGGAACGGCGACTGATCCCGGTTGATCTGGCGACCACTCTTGCCGCGCCGGGTCTTGTAGGCGCGCCGGTCGATCATTGGGCCTCGGGCTCTTGCGCCCCTCCGTCGACCGTGTCGTTGGTGCCCAGGGATTCCTCGATCGGGGTTGCCGCGCCGCGCCGCGCGTCCGGCTGCCACAGGGGCTCGACCGCCACGAAGTCGGTCGCGGCGGGATTGCTGATGATCCGCGCGACGGCGCCGTCGTCGGTCAGGCGGGTCACGATGGCGACCGCGATGCCCGGACGGTAGAGACCGCCAGCGCCGCTGGTCACGAACACGTCGCCTCGCTTCAATGGATTGATGCCGAGATTGATCAGGCGAATGTTGATCAGGCCGTCGCCGCGCCCCTCGGCGAAGGCGACCGTGTTGTCGCCCGCGCGGCGCACGGGCAGCACGCTCTCGCTATCGGTGATCAGCAGCACCCGCGCCGAACTGCGCGAAGCCTCCAGCACGCGGCCCACGATACCGCGCTCGCTGCGCACCGGCATGCCGGGCTTGACGCCCGAGGACCGGCCTGCGCCGAGATAGGCGAAGCGGCGCGTGCTCGAACTGCTCGACCCGACCAGGCGCGCGACCGCAACCGGCTTCACGTCGGTCGTCTGCAGCCCAAGCAATGCCTTGAGGCGGCGGTTTTCTTCCTCGACCGCCTTGGCTTCGGCCAGGCGTATGCGCGCAATCTCGACCTCTTTCTTGAGATCGGCGTTTTGCTGGCCTGCTTCCAGGAAGCCCTGGACCGAGTCGATAAAGCCGCGCCCGCCGCTCCGGCCCGCCGCGTTGGCGCGCGATACCGGTTGCGTCGCATCGCTGAACAGCCCGCGCAGCCCGCTGAACGTGGTCGGCTGGACCAGCGAGACCGTCAGCAGCGCAATGCCGAGAAGAATCGCGAGCACGACCAGCACGTAGCCGGTGAAGGCCCCGTACTGGGCCTTCTTGGAGTGCCCCGATATCCGCTGCTTCGACCCCGACAGGGCCATATTCCCTCCGTACCGTTAAGGCTTGCCGCCTCAGGCTGTCATCAACACGCCGCGGAACACCGGGTCTTCCATCGCCCGACCGGTGCCGATCGCGACGCACGAAAGCGGATCTTCCGCGATGCTGACGGGCAGGCCCGTTTCTTCGCGCAGGTGCTCGTCCAGCCCGGTGATCAGCGCACCGCCGCCGGTGAGGACGATTCCCTGGTCCACGATGTCGGCAGCGAGTTCGGGTGCGGTGTTTTCCAACGCGATCCGGACGCCTTCGACGATCGCACCGATAGGCTCGCTCAGCGCTTCGGCGATATGCGACTGATTGATGGTGATCTCTTTCGGAACACCATTTACGAGATCCCTACCCTTGATCGTGATCGATTCACCGATCCCGTCGGCGGGGGCCACGGCCACACCATAATCCTTCTTGATCCGCTCTGCGGTCGATTCGCCGATCAGCAGGTTATGGTGTCGGCGCACGTAGGAAACGATCGCCTCGTCCATCTTGTCGCCGCCGGTGCGGACCGAGGTGGTGTAGGCGAGACCGCGCAGCGAAAGCACCGCGACTTCGGTCGTGCCGCCGCCGATGTCGACCACCATCGAACCCACAGGCTCGGTCACGGGCATGTCGGCGCCGATCGCGGCGGCCATCGGTTCGAGGATCAGGTACACCGCGCTCGCGCCGGCGTTGCTCGCCGCATCGCGGATCGCGCGACGTTCGACCGAGGTCGAGCCCGAGGGGACGCAGATGGTGATTTCGGGATAGCGGAACAGGCTGCGCTTCCCGTGCACCTTGCGGATGAAGTGCTTGATCATTTCTTCCGCGATTTCGATGTCCGCGATCACCCCATCGCGCAGCGGCCGGATCGCCTCGATCGAGTCGGGCGTCTTGCCCATCATCATCTTGGCATCGTCGCCAACGGCCTTGACCCGCTTGATCCCGTTGAGCGTCTCGATGGCAACCACCGAAGGTTCGTTAAGGATGATTCCCTGGTCGGGCACGTAGACCAGCGTATTTGCGGTGCCGAGATCGATCGCCATGTTCTGCGTACCGAACTTCAGAAGATTCGAGAAGAAACCCATAGCTATATGTATTCCGTACCGATTGCGCGATCGGCCTTGACTGGGGTTGAAGGGACGAGCCGGTTCAGCCGGGCTTGCAAGCGAGGCCTCTATCGTCCCCTAGCGAAAAACGCGATGCTTTTAAGCAGAAAATGGGCGTAAGTGCGCGGAGCCCGTCGAATTTTTCCACCGCTTCGACTATCCCACGGCAAATGCCCACCATCAGACGACTGCCAGAAGCGCTGATCAACCGCATTGCTGCGGGTGAAGTTATCGAGCGTCCGGCCGCCGCACTCAAGGAATTGCTGGAGAATGCGATCGACGCCGGGGCGACGCGCATTGCCGTGTCGCTGGAAGATGGCGGGATCGGTGCGATCGAAGTGGTCGACGATGGCTGCGGGATGGATCAGGGCGCGCTCGCGCTCGCGCTCGAACGGCATGCAACCTCGAAACTGCCCGAAGACCTGGTCGGGGAAGGGCACGCGCTGGAGCGAGTCGCCACGCTCGGCTTTCGCGGCGAGGCACTCCCGAGCATTGCCAGTGTGGCGCGCTTCACGCTCGAAAGTCGCCCGCACGATGCGGAGCAGGGCTGGCGGCGAGTCGTCGATCACGGGCGCGTGCTGGAAGACAAGCCTGCCGCGCTCCCGCCCGGCACCCGTGCGCGGATCGAGGATTTCTTCCGCGAGGTGCCCGCGCGCCGCAAGTTCCTGCGCACCCCGCGCAGCGAATATGCCGCGTGTCAGGATATCGTCCGCCGCCTCGCGATGGCGCGGCCCGAGGTGGGCTTCACTTTCTCCAACAATGGCCGCCGAAGCCTCCAGCTCCAGCGGGGCGAGTCGCTGCCCGATCGCGTGGTCCAGCTGATCGCGCGCGAGTTGCAGGACAATTCGGTGCCGATCGACCTCGCGCGCGGCGATATGACGCTGACCGGGCTCGCGGGCCTGCCGACCTACAACCGGGGCGTGGCGGACCATCAGTACCTGTTCGTCAACGGACGCCCGGTGAAGGACCGGCTGCTGGTGGGCGCGGTGCGCGGGGCCTATGCCGAAATGCTCGCGCGCGACCGTCACGCGGTGCTCGCGCTGTTCCTCGACCTGCCGCCCGAAGATGTCGACGTGAACGTCCACCCGGCCAAGAGCGAGGTGCGCTTCCGCGATCCGCAGGGCGTGCGCGGGATGATCGTCGGCGGACTGCGCGCGGCACTCTCCACCGGAGACAAGCGCAGCGCACAGGCACCCGATGCCTCGGCGATGGCGAAGTGGCAGGCCGAGCCGCTATCCCCCTCCCCATATGGGGAGGGGTTAGGGGAGGGGGCTGCGCCTTCTCCCGCATGGCCTGGCACACCTCACCCCACCCCCTTCGCTCAAGGGGAGGGGCTCTTGTTGCGCGAAGCTTCACTGGCATTCGGCGCGCCGCAAGGCCGCGCGATCGAAGCGGAGGCCCCGCTTGAAGACGCGCCCGACTATCCCCTCGGCATCGCGCGCGGGCAGATCGCCAACACCTATATCGTCGCCGAAGCGGCCGACGGGCTGGTGCTGGTCGATCAGCACGCGGCGCACGAAAGGCTGACGCTCGAACGGCTGCGCAATGCCGATGCGGGCGCCGCCGCATCACGCAGCCAGGCGCTGCTGATGCCCGAGGTCGTCGAATTGTCGGAGGCCGAGTGCGACAGGCTCGAAGCGATCGCCGTCGATCTCGACCGGATGGGCCTCGCGATCGAACGCTTCGGCCCCGCCGCCATGCTCGTGCGCAGCTTGCCGCACGCACTGCCCAAGGCCGACCCGCACGCGCTGCTGCGCGACATTGCCGACGATCTGGCGAAGAACGGAATCGACGGTTCGGGCGAGGGGGGCGGCTCGCTCCTCCTGACCGAGAAGATCGAATACGTCCTCGCGACCATGGCGTGCCACGGATCGGTCAGGGCAGGGCGCACCCTGCACGTCGAGGAAATGAACGCGCTCCTGCGCGAAATGGAGCGCACCCCGCGCTCGGGCCAATGCAACCACGGCCGCCCGACCTGGGTGAAGCTGTCGATGGAAGAAGTCGAGAAACTGTTCGGCCGGCATTAGGCGCGCGGAGGGGGGCGAGACAGGATCCCGTGATCGGCTTTCGTTCGGGAAACGGACTGTCGGCTATCGACACCATAGCGGAACTCAGGACGATCCATTAAGTCGGGGAAATGATCTCGGACCCAATAAAAACAATAGATACTGCTTTTGGTTGGCGGGGCTTTCCCGGCGGCATGTTCTATCACGCTCCGTTTGGCCTCCGATTTGAATTGGGCGGCGAACTGGAGGGGACGCTCCGCTTCCTCCAAGCTCTCGACCGCGCGAGAACCGTCGCTTCATCCCTATTTCTAGATTCCGACACACTGGTTGCGATAGTTTCTGTCTACGGAGAGAAATGCGCTACGAGACGGCAGTTGGCGGCGATCCGGCAGTTGGAGCAGATTGGCTTTCGGCATCCTTTTGGGACGCCTGCCAAGGTCGCGGAAAACGATCAGGATCATATCGCCGAGTTCGGCGGAGACCTCTATCGTTATTGGTATGCGGCGCAGTTTACCAATGACGAAGCATCGGTCACCGCTCTTCTGTGGGCAAGTGTCGCTCGAGAAATGGATATCAGGCCCAAGGCGCGTTGGATTGATACGATTCACATAGCCGACATCCATAAGCGGCTCGCTCTCACTGCTTATGACGACAGAGGGATGGATGTGATTGGACCGACTGGCTCGGCGCTTTCGTCGATTTACAGAGAGTTCAATTCATGGCTCTTAGACTATGACCGCGCCGAGATGGACGCGAAGTTCGCGGTTTAATGCACCGCCGGGGAAGTCCGCTTGCCACCCCATAACCTGACGTAGCAGGTTCCCCCCTCCGAGCCTCGAAGCGACCGACGACTCTGGCGCATCGAAAAGCGCACCCCGCCCTTGCTCTCGCGGCGCGAAAATGGTCTGTCATCCAACACATTAGATAAAATGCTCGGGGGAGACATTGATGCGTTTGGGGATGGGGTTTGGAGTCGGGCTGGTCGCAGCACTGGGCATTGCGGGGTGTTCTAACGAGCCGGGGGATACCGAGGCGAAGGATCGCGCCGATGCGGAAGCCGTGGCGCAGGTGATCGCGCAGCAGACGCCGCCGCCCGTCGAACTGGCGCTTCAGCCGATCACTTACGAGGACATCACCAAAAACAGCGCGATGGAGGGGGCAGGGTGCTCCTTCACGCCCGGCGGCGAGGAAGACCCCTTCGCCATCCTAGGCGACAGCATGGGCTTCGTGAAGTTCGAAGGCAGCATCCAGCGGCTTGCCGCCGACGCGGGCAGCAAGGAAGGCCCCTTTGGAACGCGGGTGAAATACGACGGGCGCAATTATTCGCTGCGCATGACGATCGACGAAGCCGCGAAAGAGGTTGGCGAGGGCGACAACAACTGGGTCGCGCCCGCGTCGCTCACGATGCTCGACGGTTACGACCGCGAAGTGGCGAGCAGCGAGGGCCGCGTCGCCTGCGGCGGATAGGTCAGTCAGTGGGGGCTTCGGGATCGCGCACGCGAATGATCCCGTTGCCCACCATCGACATCACCGGTTCGTCGTGCTGGTTGAACGTCGTCTGGCGCGTCTTGGTGAAGCCCATGTGCGGCTTCGATTTGGATTGCCGCTTCTCGATCAGCTCCGATTCCACCCGCAGCGTGTCGCCCGGATAGACCGGCTTGTGCCAGCGCATCTCGTCTATTCCCGGCGACCCGAGCGAAGCCATCTGCTGCGTCGAGAAATGTTCGACCATCATGCGCATAGTCATCGCGCAGGTGTGCCATCCGCTGGCCGATAGCCGCCCGAAATAGGTCTGCGCCGCCGCCTCGTCGTCGAGATGGAAGGGCTGCGGATCGTACTTGGAGGCGAATTCGATCACCTCTTCGCGGGTAACCTCGTAATGGCCGAAAGACGCCTTGGTGCCGACTTCCAGATCCTCGAAATACTGCATGGATAACGCCCTCGGGTGGTCAGAGGAGTGCGCGTAGCAGCATCCAGATTCCCATGGCAATCATCGCGAGGTTCTCGGTCAGCGAAACGAAGCCAAGCGGCACATTGCTGCCACCGCCGACGCAGGCGCACTTGATCTCGCGCTTCTGCACATAGACCGCATAGAACACGCTGACCGCGCCGACCGTACCGATGAACAGCGCGATGGGGATCGACAGCCAGGGCAGCAGGTGCCCCACCATAAGTACCGCCGCCAGCGCCTCCAAATACGGGTACGCATAGGCATAGGGCACCCACTTTCGCCCCAGCAGGTCGTAGCCGACGAACATGGTCGAAAACTGCTCGACGTCCTGCAGCTTGAGCATGGCGAGCATCGCCATCGAGAACGCGACGAACCATTCGATCGTGCGGACCGAAAGACCGTCGAGCACGCCCAGGCTGAGCGTGACCGCGAGCGCCGCCGCCACGGCGAATACGGCGAGCACCGGGCGGTAACTGGTCTCGTCCGGGTCTTTCACCGGCTTGTCGAAGTACCGGCGCAGATCGTCGTGACCACCGATCCGCTCACCATCGATGAAGGTCTGCGGGGTCGTCTTTACATCGTGCTCGGCCTTGAACGCATCGGTCTCTTCCCGCGTGGTGAGGTGGTGGTCCTCGACCGTGTAGCCATTGCTTTCGAGCAGCGCCTTGGACTTGATGCCATAGGGACAGACATGCTTGTCCATCACCATGCGGTAGAGTTTTGCAGTCTTTGCCATGGAACTCAGATATACCCCCCAGGGGTATATTTCAACCGGCCCGGAATTCGGGTACCTTGCCCTCGCTGCCAAGGTCCGGAATGATCCGGTAACGGGCAAGAATGAAGCTGAAGAGGCCGAACAGCAGCAGCCCGATCGCGGTGATAGTGAACCAGATACCGTTATCCGCCAGGCTCGCCACGGCATCGCCGATAGTCTTCACCTGATCGCTGCCCTTGGACATGAACCCGGCGCCGACCAGCGACCACCCGATGACGACGAACACCACCGCCCGTGCAAGATATCCCGCACCGCCGATCCAGCGGGTGAAGTCGGGCGCTTGCGGGCTGATACGGTTCATGAAGCTGCCGGTGATGCCCTTCTTCGCCTGATTGAACGCTGCGATGAAGAAGGTGAGACCGAGGAGGCCGATCAGGACCCCGCCGAACTCGACACCCAATACGCCGGCTGCAGCCTCCTGCGCGCCGCCGCCACCGGAATTCCTGTTGGTCGCGAACTTGAAGGCGGACCATGCCAGCGCGAGGTGTCCGATGGCGCTGCCCGCATGGCCGATCCGCTTGCCCCAGCCTTTGGCGTCGCTGCCTTCGTTCTCGATATCGAACAACGGAGAGCAGAAGCGGAACAGCGCGTAGCCGAACAGGCCGAACACCATGATCCACAGGATCACGACGCCCGCCGGGAAATCCTCGATCGCCTTGAAGATGCCTGCCGTACCTTCGGCAATACGCCCCGCGCTGGTCAGCGCGATCAGGCCCACCACGGTATAGAGCACCGCTCGGCTGAAATAGCCCACCCGCACGAGCCAGCTGAATTTTTCGGACTTGTCGACCACGAACATCTCCCCTTGGTTCTCATGGCCAACGGGGCAGATGCGCTATTGTGCCCGGACTTAAGTAATTGCGAGATTTGCCGAACCGGCTTCGACCTCGGCACTGGCGCGGCGGCTAAGCGTGCCGCCCGGCGTCGACACCTGATCGAGGACGAGGAAATCGGTGCGCCAGCTTTCGGGCGTCACCTCGCACACGCCGTAGCCGCGCTGGTCGTTGATGAACTTGAGCTCCGGGTTCTCGGCAAGGATGCGGTCGCTGCCCGGGCGCTGGTCCTGCCCGTCGCCGCCGCTGCTGATCGAGGTCAGCACGCATTCGACGCCCACTGGCTTGTCGTCGGACATCAGCAGTCCGGCGTAATTCTGATGTTCGTCTCCGGTCAGCACCACGGCGTTGTCCACCTTGGCGAGCCGCTTCATCAGCCGTTCGCGCGGAGTGTTGTAGCCGGCCCAGCTATCGAGGTTGTACATCAGCTCGGGCTGGTCGTCGTAGGTGCGGCGGTTGAGCGGCATCATCATGATCTGCTGCGCGATGCAGTTCCAGCGGGCATCCTTGCGCATCAGGTTCTCGTCGAGCCACTTTTCCTGCGCCGCGCCCAGCACGGTCGCGTTGCGATCATACACGCCCTCGCACGGCTCGACGCCCCAGCGATCGTCGCACGGCTGGTCGGAGCGGAAGCTGCGCGTATCGAGCACGCTGATCGATGCCAGATCGCCGAAAGCGAACCGACGGTTGGCGAGCGACAGCGGGCCATGCGGCAGTGCCCGGCGGCGCACCGGCATATTCTCGTACCAGGCCTGCATCGCCGCCTGCCGCCGCAGGGCGAAGACGTCCTGCGGGATCGAGCCGTCCTGCGCGTAATCGTCGACCCAGTTGTTCTCCACCTCGTGATCGTCGAAGCTTTGCAGGAACACCTGCGAGGATCGCGCCGCCTGCAAGTCGAGGTCCATCAGGTACTGCGCATAATGCTGGCGATAGTCGTCCAGCGAAATGACCTCGCGCAGCCGATGCTCGCGCACCTTGGGGACGGGCAGCCGCTCGGGCCCGTAATTGTAGTCGTACGAGTACTCGTAGATGAAATCGCCATAGTGGTAGACGAAGGCCAGATCGTCTTCCGCAATGTCGCGGTAGGCGGTGTAGAAGCCGCTCTCGTAATGCTGGCATCCGCACACGCCGAAGCGCAGCTGCGAGACGGCGGCACCCGCAGGAGGCAGCGTACGCGCACGCCCGACCAGCGAGCGATCCGCACCGATGGTGAAGCGATACCAGTAGGGGCGATCTGGCTTGAGGCCCGACACCTCTGCATGGACGCTATGGCCCAGTTCGGGCCGGGCAAGCTCGGTGCCCTTGGCGACCACGGTGCGGAAGCGATCATCCTCCGCCACTTCCCAGTCGACGGGGAGGGCGGACATCGGCACGCCCGCGTGCGGTTCGAAAGGTTCGGGCGCAAGGCGGGTCCACATCACGAACCCGTCGCTCGCCGGGTCGCCCGACGCGACGCCCAGCTTGAAGGGGTATTCGCGGAACCAGCTCTGCGCGAGCAGGATCGACGGAGACGAGAATGCCGCCACGGCGGCGCCTGCGGCAGTGGAGCGGATGAGCGCGCGACGGGTGAGCATGTTTCGGGCCCTTATGGGTTGGTCATGACAGGTGCGTGTCAGCGCTAGCCGGTCACACGTTGAACTTGAACATCATGATGTCGCCATCCTGCACGAGGTATTCCTTGCCCTCCTGCCGCAGCTTTCCGGCTTCCTTCGCCCCGGCTTCGCCGCCCAGCGCAACGTAATCGTCGAAGGCGATGGTTTCGGCGCGGATGAAGCCGCGTTCGAAATCGGTGTGGATTTCGCCCGCCGCCTGCGGGGCCTTGGCGCCGGCGGGGAAGGTCCACGCGCGCGCTTCCTTCGGGCCGACGGTGAAGAAGGTCTGCAGGCCGAGCAGCTTGTATCCGGCGCGGATGATCTTCGCGAGGCCGCTTTCTTCGAGGCCCAGCTCGCCAAGATATTCGGCGCGGTCTTCCGGTTCCATTTCGACCAGTTCGGATTCGATGGCGGCAGAAACGACGACCGACTGCGCGCCTTCGGCCTCGGCCTTCGCGGCGACCAGCTTGGACAGGGCATTGCCCTCGGCCGCGTCTTCCTCGGCCACGTTGCACACGTAGAGCACCGGTTTGGCGGTGAGCAGCTGCGCCTGTTCGAACAGCCGCGCTTCCTCGTCATCGCCCGGTTCGACCAGACGCGCGGGCTTGCCGTCCTTGAGGAACTCGAGCGCCTGCCCGAGCACGCTGGCCAGGGCCTTGGCCTCCTTGTCGCCGCTGGTCGCGCGGCGCTTGGCATTCTCGACCCGCTTCTCGACGCTTTCGAGGTCGGCGAGCATCAGCTCGGTCTCGACCACTTCGGCATCGGCGATGGGATCGACCTTGTTGCTCACGTGCTGGATGTCGTCATCCTCGAAGCAGCGCAGCACGTGGACGATCGCATCGACCTCGCGGATATTGGCGAGGAACTGGTTGCCCAGGCCTTCGCCCTTGCTCGCGCCTTTCACCAGACCCGCAATGTCCACGAACGCCAACTGCGTATGGATGATCTTCGCGCTCTTCCCGATGGCGGCGATTGTGTCGAGCCTCTCGTCGGGCACCGCGACCTGGCCCACGTTGGGCTCGATCGTGCAGAACGGATAGTTCGCGGCCTGCGCGGCCTGCGTTTGCGTGAGGGCGTTGAAAAGCGTCGACTTGCCGACATTGGGCAGGCCTACGATACCGCATTTGAAACCCATGATAATCCTTGGTCGGGGTGGGGATGGAGTTGGGGCCGCTGGTAACGCCCGCGCCCGCCAATGCCTAGTCCGATGTTGTCTCGGCGCTGATACCTTCTTCGCCTGCAAACACGCCGAGCCGGTGCATTTCCTTTTGGACATACCACAGCGCGAACACATCGTAGAGCGCGTGCGCCACCATCACCGTCAGCAGCGAGCCGGTGATCCAGAAGACGGAGCCGAACACAATGCCGATGGCGAAGATGACCGCAGCAATCAGCGGCCGGGCAAAGTGGACCACGGCAAAGAGCGCGGCGGCGAATGCGATGGCCAGCGGCATGCCGACATAGTCCGCAGCAATCGTCTGCACACCGCCGCGAAACAGCGCCTCCTCACCAATCCCTGCGCCCAAAGCCACCCAGACAATGGCCGGGAGGGGCAGGCGCTTTTCGAGGAACGCGAAGTTCTTCGCCTGCGCCTGCACGAGGTATTCGGAGACTTTCGGCAAGCCGTAATAGACCGCTGCCGCCAGCACGACGAGTACCCCGGCGAGCGATGCGCCCGCGGCGAATTCATCCGCCCCGAAGGTGACGAAGGATCGGGCAGGGCGACCCGACACGACCCACAAACCCACGCCGATCGCCGTAAAAAGCAGCGTTTGCCCGGTCAGCAATAACAACAGTGTCGCGCGGCCCGGCATCGCGGGCCTCAGTCCTGCATCCTGAGCGCAACATCGTTCATGAAGCGCGCATCGTCGCTCTCGGCCAGCCACTGCGCCTCGCTCGCCATCGCGCCCAGCATGCCCGCCAGATCGTCCATTTCCGCCTTGTCGAAATTGCCGAGTACGTGGCCGGTCACCCGGTCCTTGTGCCCCGGATGGCCGATGCCGATCCGCACGCGGCGGAAATCGGGGCCGAGATGCTGGTTGATGCTGCGCAAGCCGTTGTGTCCGGCAAGTCCGCCGCCCATCCGGACCTTCACCTTGAACGGGGCAAGGTCCAGCTCATCATGGAACACGGTCAGCGCGTCGGGCTCCAGCTTGTAGAAGCGCAGCGCCTCTGCAACCGCGCGGCCGCTCTCATTCATGAAGGTCGCGGGCTTGAGCAGCAGCACCTTCTCGCATCCGATGCGGCCTTCCTGCACCCAGCCCTGGAACTTCTTCTGCACGGGGCCGAAATCGTGGCTTTCGGCGATGACGTCGCACGCCATGAAGCCGACATTATGCCGGTGAAGCGCGTAGCGCGGTCCAGGGTTGCCGAGGCCGGTCCAGATTTGCATGACCGGGCCTTACGGCCTCGGAATCGAAACGTCACCCCGACACTCGGTAACGCAGCCGATTGCAGCTCCAGTCGAACAGGCCGATCTTCTCGCCATCCAGCGTCGTTTTGACCAGCGCGTACTGCCGATCATACGCATCCGGCTTCAAGCGTTTACGGATGTCGGACTTCAGAAGCCTTGCGCTTTCCACGTAACCGTCGAGCGCGGCATCGACGATCGCGTTTCCGCTCGGGACGAAATCGGCGCGCTGGCGGTGATAGAAATATTCGCACAGAACCGCGGGATCGACGCCGATCTCTCCCGCATAGGTCACGGCATAATCCTGGTCGTCCATTGCGGCATCGTTCGACGGCGCCTGCGCCAGCGATGCACTTATGGCCAGGTTCGCGAGCACTCCGGCAATCCAGAAATTCCGCATGGCATACCTTTCATGAGGTCGCCTCGACGCTACCAAGCAGACCTGCGCGGTACAAATGACAAAGCCCGTCAGCCCCGCAGTCTTGGCAAACAAAAACGCCGGACCTCGCGATGAGGCCCGGCGTTCCGGAAATGCAGGGAAGGGCGGCTTATTCGCCGTCGACGACCTGGTCGTCTTCGCCTTCGACCGTGTCGGCCTTCTGTTCGATGACTTCGGTCTCGGTAACCTCATCGGAGCCTTCGCCTTCGGCCTTCTTGAGCGCCGACGGAGCGACGAAGGTGGCGATGGTGAAGTCGCGATCGGTGATCGCGGACTCGCTGCCGCCGGGCAGTTCGACTTCGCTGATGTGGATCGAGTCGCCGACTTCCTTGCCCTTGACGCTGATCGTGATCTCGGACGGGATCTTGTCCGCGTCGCAGACCAGTTCGAGCTCGTGACGCACGATGTTGAGCACGCCGCCCTTCTTGAGGCCGGGCGAAGCTTCTTCGTCGACGAACACGACGGGGACGCTCACATCCACCTTGGCGCCCTTCGACAGGCGCAGGAAATCGACGTGTTCGGGGCGATCGGTCACGGGGTGAAGCGACACATCCTTGGGCAGGGTGCGCACCTTCTTGCCGTCGATCTCGATCTCGATGATCGAGTTCATGAAGTGGCCGAGATCAAGCTGGCGGACCAGTTCGCGCTCTTCGACGTGGATCGTGGTGGGTTCTTCCTTGCCGCCATAGATCACGGCGGGGACACGGCCTTCGCGACGCAGTGCACGGGAGGCTCCCTTGCCAGCCCGTTCGCGCGTCTCGGCCGGCAGGGTCAGAGCGTCGCTCATCGTATACTACCTTTCGAAATACGGATTTATGCTCGGTCTCGCCACGCCTCCAGGGATGCACATGGCGCCGAGGCGCGCGCTGTTACGGGCAACAGCGCAGAAAAGCAACCGTAAAGCTTGGCACTAGGGCGTGGCGCGCCCACCGATACGCGTGACGCGGTATCCCTTAGCCTCCAGCTGGGCGACAAGGCCATCCTCGCCCACCATGTGCGCGGCACCCACCGCGACCAGCGGCAGCGGCTCTGCGGCAAGCATTCGCTCTATCTTTCCCGCCCAGTCGGCGTTGCGCCGGGTCAGCAGGGTGGTGCGGATTTCGGGGTTGCGGAGCATGCCTTCGTGGGTGAGCTTCTCGAGCCCCTCCGCATCGCCGGCGAGATACAGATCGATCGGTTCACGAAGCTTCTCGGGCGATTCCCCCGAATCCTCTACGATCGCGGCCAGCATCGCGCGCTGCGCCTGTTCGGACAATCCGTCGAAGGCGGCAAACTGCGCCGGGGCGCCTTCCAGCTCGACCACGCGGCGTTTCGCGAAATCCGCAATCAGCGCGCGGTCGATGCCGTTTTCGCTCTTGGCGCCCGTCTTCACGGCCTGCGACAGGATCAGCGCCGCGCCCCAGCTTTCGATCCGGGAGAAGTCTGAGAGGCGATAGCTCGTCTTGCCGACCAGCTCCGCCACCTTTTTCCGCTGCCGGGGCGGGACACGCTCTGTCAGCGGCGGTTGGCCAGCGGACATGGCGAGCGGCAGGAACGCACTCGCCATCGCGCGGCCATCGCCGACATCGGCCACTTCGACCGCCAGCACATCGGCCCGCGCGATCGCATTATCCGTTTCCCGGGTGCGCCACCTGGCATCGTTGGGAAGCGCATGGATCGTGCCCATCAGCCAGCCTTCGGTGGTTCCGTCGGCGCGGGCAATTTCCCACAACAGGGGATTGCCCTTGTCGGACCGGTCATCCTTGCGGTCGTCCGGTTGCCCGCCGCAGGCTGCGGTCAGGCAGGCAAGGAATGCAAGGATAACGGTGCGGAGCATCATGAACCCCTCATTGAATACGCGTCATCTTTATACCGCGTTCGGCCAGCTTGTCCTGCAATTTCTGGTTCCCGGCCATGTGGCCTGCGCCCACCGCCATGAAGATCGTGCCCGGCTGATCGAGCCGGTTGTCGATCCACGCCGCCCAGTTGGCATTGCGTGAATAGAGCATCCTGTCGGCCAGCACCGGGTCCGCCTTGAACGCTTCGTTGAGGATGGCACCCAGATCGTCGACATCGCCCACCGCCCATTCATCGATGATGGCCTGCAATGTCGGGGCGATCTGGTCGATGCTTTCGGCAGTTTCTATCAGGTAGTCGAGCTGCGCGTCCTGCGGCAGTTCGTCGAAGATCGCGAGCTGCATCTGCATGGTTTCGAGCGAATCGCGCCCCATCCGGTCGCCCACCGTGCGGCCGAGCACGGTCTCCGTGCCGTTGCTGGGATCGAACCCGGCCTTGCCATAGGCGATCTGGCTGAGTTGGAGCGTCGCGAACCACGGTTCCATCTGGTCGAGCGCGTTGGGCTGCATGCCAAGTTCTGCGAGGGCTGCTTCGTACGTCGTGCGCTGGTCGTCGCTCATCAGGCTGCGGACGGTGGTGCCCTGGGGCAGGATTGCGGTCTGCTGGACGATGACTGGCACTTGCGCCAGCGCGGCGGGCGACATGTCGATTTCGGTCACCAGTGTTTCGCTGGAATCGAGCGCGGTCTTCACCGGGCCGCTGTACCAGTCGACATCGTCGGGCAAGACGTGGACGGTGCCGAAAACGTAGATCGTCGTATCGTCGTCCGCGACCTTCCACAGCGCCGGTTTGCCAAGCTCGATATCGCTTGCCGGGGCAAGAGTGCTTGCAACAGGGGCGGGGTGCTCCTGCGTCTGCGCGCACGCCATCGTGCTGGCCGCCAGGGCAAGCGTGACTATGCCTGAGAGGATTTTGTTCGGTTTCATGGGATCGGCCTTCCTTGGCAAAGGTTGATGATTTGGCGGCTGGGCCTGCGTGTCAGGCTTCGTCTTCGACGAAGATGCTTTCGATCGGCATGCCGAAGAGGCGCGCGATCTTGAATGCGAGGCCCAGCGAGGGATCGTGCTTGCCGGTTTCGATCGCATTGACCGCTTGCCGACTGACCTCAAGCTGACCGGCGAGATCGGCCTGGCTCCAGTCGCGTTCTGCGCGAAGCACCTTCAGGCGGTTCCTCACAGGCTGCTCCGCAGCCATTTGATATGGAAGCCCACGAAGAAGGCGAGCAGGGCCGCCGGGCCCACGAAATCAGCCGTGATCGCCTGATCGCGGATCGATCCGTTGAACCCGTCGACGAACCCTTCGACAAAGGGCGCGGCGAGGAAGATCACGACGACCGCGGCGAACGCCAGGCCGGTTCCGGCGCTCCACAGCTGCTCGATATACTCGTCGCGCATCCGGCGCAGCAGCAGCATGAGCAGGCTGACCAGAAGGACGCCGATCGACAGGCCTCTGATGAAATCTGGCCAGTCGAGCGTCGCGGCGAGGATGTAGAGGATCGTCGCCACGAAGCCCATGACGGCCGATGTGAGGTACATCCGTGTCCGTTTCTGCGGGGTCATGATCACGCCCCCACCGCTTGCAGCAGCCTGACCGCAAGTGTTCCGGCACCGTATCCGGCAAGAAATATGAACGAGAGGGCGACTGCGGCGATCGCGTAAGTCGATGGCTTTTTCAGGTCGATATGCATGGGACACTCTCTGCGGTTGTCAGGTTATGCTGACTATATGTCGCGATTCGCTGTCTATGTCAATAATACCTGACATGGAGACGCGAACTCCTGACACTCGGGGACGCACGTGAGGCAAGCCAACGCCCAAAAACGAAAAGGGAGGCGCGTTTCCGCACCTCCCTCCCAAGCTGGCAATGTGCCGTCCTTACTGGACGCGCGTAACCGTGACCCCCCGTTCACCAAGGAAATCCTGCACGCTTTTGCTCCCCGCGAGATGTCCTGCGCCCACCGCAATGAAGACGGTGCCGGGTCGATCCATCCGATCGTCGACCCACGCGGCCCACTTTGCGTTTCGTTTGTAGAGCAGCGCGTCAGCCAGGTGCTCATCGTCGAGGCCGAGGTTCATCAGCTCGGCCAGTCTGTCTGAATCGCCTTCCAGCCAGGCGCTGGTCATCCGTTCCATCAGCGGCGCGATCTGATCGATATTGCCGGCTGGAGCCATCAGGAAGGCGATCTGCGACTGCTCGGGAAGCGAATCGAACATGTCGATCTGCTGGTCGAGCGTTTCGAGACCGGTGCGGATCGCGTCGTCGGCCGCAAGTTGGTCCACCGCCAGTTCGACGCCGTTCTCCATCGAATAACCCGCCTTCATCAGGGGGATCATCGCCATGTTCATACCTGCGAACCACGGTTCGAAGCGGTCGAACGTTGCGACCGGCATCCCCAGTGTGGCGAGCGCGGCTTCGTAACTGGCGCGGTCCTCTTCACTCAGTCGGTCGCGCAGTGTCGAACCGTCCGTCAGCATGGCCTTGCCCATAACCATCTGCTGGGCGGCAGGGTCCTTGGCGGCGTCCATCGGGATTTCGGTGACCAACTCGTCGGCCCCGGCGAGCGCGGTTTCGATCGGTCCATCGGACCAGCGCGCACCCTCGGGCAGGGCGTGGATCGTGCCGAACAGGTAAACCGTGGTATCCTCGTCGGCGATCTTCCAGAGCGCGGGCTTGCCGACGAGCGGAGCGGTTGCCTCCGCCTCTTCGGGGGCGGCGAGGGCTGGCACGGCGGCGCCGAAATGGAGCGAGAATGCAAGGACACCAAGTGCGGCGATGCCTGCCTTGAAACGTTTCACGAAATTGCTTCCTTTTGTTGCGAGTGACGCGGGAGGTGCCGCGTCGCGACCCCTGATCTTTGTCAAGGACGGTTGACCATATGTATGGGACGATTGTCTGAGTCAACGAGCCTTTCCACAATGGCAAGGTTGCGCGTCATTCTCGCCCTGTCGCCCGCGCAGGATTGACCCCCCATCGCGCATCAGCCATTGCGCCGCTTCATGGAACGGAACCCGCAATCGTCTTTCCAGGATATGATCCTCGCCCTGCATGATTTCTGGGCGGCGCAAGGCTGTGTCATCCTGCAGCCCTACGACATGCGGATGGGGGCGGGGACGTTCCACACCGCGACCACGCTGCGCGCGCTGGGGCCGGAGCCATGGAACGCCGCCTTCGTGCAGCCATGCCGCCGGCCGACGGATGGCCGCTATGGCGAGAACCCGAACCGGCTGCAGCACTACTACCAGTATCAGGTGATCCTGAAGCCGAGCCCGCCCGACATCCAGAACCTCTATCTGAAATCGCTGCGGGTGATCGGGATCGATCCGCTCAAGCACGACATCCGCTTCGTCGAGGATGACTGGGAATCGCCCACGCTGGGCGCATGGGGGCTGGGCTGGGAAGTCTGGTGCGACGGGATGGAGGTGACGCAGTTCACCTATTTCCAGCAGATGGGCGGGTTCGACTGCAAGCCGGTCGCTGGCGAGCTGACCTACGGGCTCGAACGCCTCGCGATGTATATCCAGGGCGTCGACAACGTGTACGACCTGAACTTCAACGGCGGTACGGCCTCAAGTAGCGAAGCGGTAGGCCAGAAAAGGCGCGTATCCTATGGCGACGTGTTCCTCGAAAACGAGAAACAGATGTCGAAATGGAACTTCGAGGTCGCCGAGACGGATGCGCTGTTCGACCTCTTCGCCAAAGCGGAGAAGGAGTGCGAGAACGCGCTCGCCAACAACGTCCCCATCGCCGCCTACGAACAGGCGGTCGAGGCGAGCCACATCTTCAACCTGCTGCAGGCGCGCGGCGTGATCTCCGTACAGGAACGCGCGAGCTACATGGGCCGCGTGCGCGATCTGGCGCGCGGTTCGTGCGAGAAGTACGCAGAACTGATGGCGCCGAAGTGGGCCGAGCAATACCCGGAGTGGTCATTATGAACGCCAAGCTGCGCGCACTGGTGGGGGAATACATGCCCTCGGGCATGAAGATCTGGCTCATGAAACGCGCCTCGCGCGACGACGGCTTCGAGGCCTTGCATCATGACGAACATCTGCGCGTGACGCGGCTGGCGGACGATGCGGACAGCGATGCGCACACCGTCTTCGTGTGTTTCACCGGCATCAAACAGGGCCTGGGCGGGCTGGGCGCCGAGGAATTCGTCGGGTCGACGAGGCGCGAAGGGCACACCGCGCTTTTCGTCAGCGATCTCCAGCGATCCTGGTACAACGGCTTCCCGCCCGAACACCTCCAGACGATCCTGCGCCCTTATGTCGAGGGCCGCAGGGTGATCACGCTGGGCAATTCGATGGGCGGTTTCGGCGCCATCTGGGCCGCGCAATGGCTCGGAGCCGAACGCGCAATCGCTTTCGCGCCGCAATTTTCGGTCCACCCCGACATCGTCCCGGGCGAGACGCGCTGGACCGAATGGCGCAACCGGATCAGCGAGTGGCGCGTGCCGAGCTTGCTGGATTCTTTCGCGGATGGAACCGACTACTTCGTATTCCATGGCGATGCCGACAGCGAACATTACCACCAGTTTCCCGAGCGGCCCAACATCCTGAACGTGGTCATCGCCGATTCGGGGCACGGGCCCGCGGCGAAGCTGAAGGAGGCGGGGGTGCTGGGCGAGGTTTTCGCTCAATGCCTGTCGGGCAAAGACCCGCGTCCGACCATCCGTGAAGCAGGGCTGACCCTGAAACCGATCAGCAGCGACAAATGAACGACTTTCTCCTCGAACTGCGCTCCGAAGAAATCCCTGCCCGGATGCAGGCGGGTGCGCGCAAGGAACTCGAAAAGCTGTTCCGGCGCGAGATGGATGCTGCGGGCGTTTCCATAGGCGAGATCACCGTGTGGTCGACCCCGCGCCGCCTCGCGCTGATTGCGCGCGGGCTGCCGACCGAGACGCGGGCCGTCAGCGAAGAGGCCAAGGGGCCGCCCGTGGGCGCTCCCGATCAGGCGGTCGACGGCTTCTGCCGCAAGAACAACGTGACCCGCGACCAGCTGGAAGTGCGCGACGTGAAGGGCCGCGAGACCTGGTTCGCGGTGATCGACACGCCGGGCAGGGCGGTGCGCGATGTGCTGGCCGAGGCGATCCCCGCCATTATCCGCGACTTCGCCTGGCCCAAGTCGATGCGCTGGGGCGCGGCCTCGATCTCCACCGAAAGCATGCGCTGGGTGCGGCCGCTGAACGGTATCGTGGCGCTGCTGGGCGACGAGGTGGTCGAGTGCGAGGTGCATGGCGTTAGCTCCGGCGCGGTCACGCTGGGGCATCGCTTCCACCACTCGGGCGACATTACCATCGGCGATGCGGACGACTACGCGGTCAAGCTGCGCGCCGCGCATGTGATCGTCGATCACGAGGAACGCGCTGCGCTGATCCGCGAAGGCGCGGCGAAGGTTGCCTCCGAAGCGGGGCTGAGCCTTGTCGAGGACGAAGGTCTGGTGGTCGAGAATGCGGGCCTGACCGAATGGCCGATACCGCTGCTCGGCCGGTTCGAAGAGGATTTCCTCGAAGTCCCGCCCGAGACGATCCAGCTCACCGCGCGGGTCAACCAGAAGTATTTCGTGTGCCGTAAGCCCTCTCCCCCCGGGGGGAGAGGGTTGGGTGAGGGGGCCTCGAACGATGCTCAAGGCCAGCCCCACCCCCCGACCCCCTCCCCTGAAGAGGAGGGGGGGAGTTTGGCCAACGCCTTCATCTGCACCGCCAATATCGAGGCGGAGGATGGCGGGGCGGCCATTGTCGACGGCAACCGCAAGGTGCTCGCCGCAAGGCTCTCCGACGCGCGTTTCTTCTGGGATGTGGACCGCAAGAAGACGCTGGCACAGCACGCCGAGGGCCTGAAGCGGATCACCTTCCACGAGAAGCTGGGCACCGTGGCCGACAAGGTCGAGCGCGTGGCCAAGCTCGCCCGCTGGCTGGTGGAAGAGGGGATAATCCTCCCCGAAACGGGGAGGGGGACCACCCCGGACCTGATCCGGGGTGGTGGAGGGGCACCGTCAGCCGCTCCGACCGACGACGGCGCGAGTGCAGGGAACGTGCCCCTCCACCATCCTGCGGATGGTCCCCCTCCCCCGACGGGGGAGGATCGGGCGTCTGTGGCCGACACTGCTCAACTTGCGGATTGGGCCGAACAGGCCGCGCGGCTGTGCAAGGCCGATCTCGTCACCGAAATGGTCGGCGAATTCCCCGAGCTGCAGGGCCTGATGGGCGGCTACTACGCCCGCGCCGAGGGCCTGCCCGATGCCGTCGCCGACGCGATCCGCGATCACTACAAGCCGGTCGGGCAGGGCGACGAGGTGCCGACTGCGCCGGTGACGGTGGCGGTGAGTTTGGCGGATAAGCTGGATACGTTGGTTTCGTTCTTCGCGATCGACGAGAAGCCGACTGGCTCGAAAGATCCGTTCGCACTTCGTCGGGCGGCGCTTTCGGTGATCCGCCTTCTCGACAGCAACGCTCTGCGCCTCAACATCTCTTCCGCTCATGCTGAGCTTGTCGAAGCATTGCACTTCTCTTCCCAAGGGAAGGACAGCCCTTCGACAGGCTCAGGGCGAGCGGGATCGGGTGATTTACTCGACTTCTTTGCCGACCGTCTCAAGGTCCAGCAGCGCGAGGCGGGCGTCCGGCACGACCTGATCGACGCAGTGTTCGCGCTTGGGGGCGAGGACGATCTCGTTCGCCTGCTCGCCCGCGTCCACGCGCTCCAGTCCTTTATGGAAACCGAGGACGGGACCAACCTGCTCGCAGGCTACAAGCGTGCGGCGAATATCCTGAAGAAATCTCCCCTCCCCGCGGGGGAGGGACCGGGGGTGGGGGGTGCCACGTCCGAGGCGTCGAACACCCATCCCCAACCCCTTCCCTCAAGCGAAGGGGCTTCGGAAGACGACGATGCGCCGCACACCGGCGAGGAAGACCCGCTGGCGCTGGTCGACGATCCCGACATGCGCGATATCGTCGCCGCAGGGCTGACCGACCGCGCCAGCAAGCTCGCAGCGAATTCGCTGTCCTACACGCCCGAACCGGCCGAAAAGGCGCTGATCGATGCGCTCGACGCTGCCGGGCCCAAGGCCACCACCGCTATCGAAGCCGAAGACTTCGAAGGCGCGATGGCCGCGCTCGCCAGTTTGCGCGCACCGATCGACGCGTTCTTTGACAGTGTGACCGTGAACGACGAAGACGCCGCCAAGCGATCGGCACGTCTTGCCCTGCTCGCGCATTTCCGTGACGCAGTGCACAAAGTCGCCGATTTCTCGAAGATCGAGGGATAAGGCCGGAAAAAACGTCAAAAAAGCGGAATCTGTCACCCTGAGGGCGGATTGTCGTTGAAACACAAAGCTTTGCTCAGGGTGACACATGGGTGACACGTGTCACCCCCGTAAGCAGGAAGTGTCAGCGTAAGCACAGTGATCGACAAGGAACAGCGCAACGCCATGAGCAAGACAGTCTACCACTTCGGCGGCAACGCAGACCATTCGGATCCGCGCCAGAAGGACAAGACCATCACCGGCGGCAAGGGCGCGAACCTTGCCGAAATGGCGAGCATCGGCCTCCCGGTGCCTCCCGGTTTCACGATTACGACCGAAGAGTGTCTGGCCTATCTCGACGGTGCGCACGAATTTTCCGACAAGCTGCGCGACGCGGTGGCGCAGGGCGTCGCCCATGTCGAACAGACCGTTGGCAAGAAACTGGGCGATGCGAGCGATCCGCTGCTCGTCTCGGTCCGCTCGGGCGCGGCGATTTCGATGCCCGGGATGATGGACACGGTCCTCAATCTCGGCCTCAACGACGAGACGGTGAAGGGCCTCGCGGCAACCAGCGGCGATGCGCGCTTCGCGTGGGACAGCTACCGCCGCTTCATCCAGATGTACTCGGACGTCGTCCTCGGCCTCGATCACGGATTGTTCGAGGAAGCGCTGGAGATCATGCGCGAGGATAACGGGTTCTACTCGGATACCGAGATGCAGGCCGAGCACTGGGAAGCACTGGTCGGCGAATATCTGAAGATCGTCGCGAACGAGCAGGACGAGCCTTTCCCGCAGGATGTGGAAACGCAGCTGTGGGGCGCGATCCGCGCGGTGTTCGAAAGCTGGGATAGCGAGCGGGCGAAGATCTACCGCCGGTTGAACGACATCCCGCACGATCTGGGCACCGCGGTGAACGTGCAGGCGATGGTGTTCGGCAACATGGGCGATAGCAGCGCCACCGGCGTCGCCTTCACCCGCGATCCCTCGACCGGTGAGAAGTACTATTACGGCGAATGGCTGGTGAACGCGCAGGGTGAGGACGTGGTCGCAGGCATCCGCACGCCGCAATACCTCACCAGGGCGCGCCGCGAGGAAGCCGGGGCCGACAAGCCGAGCATGGAAGAGGCCATGCCCGAAGCCTACGCCGAACTGGCGCGCGTGTTCGACCTGCTCGAAAAGCACTACAAGGACATGCAGGATATCGAATTCACCGTGCAGCAGGGCCAGCTGTTCCTCCTGCAGACCCGCAACGGTAAGCGCACCGCCAAGGCCGCGCTCAAAATGGCGGTGGATATGGAGGGCGAGGGGCTGATCGATCGGCGTACTGCCGTGCTGCGCGTCGATCCGATGGCGCTCGATCAACTGCTCCATCCCACGCTCGATCCCGATGCGCCGCGCGATGTGCTGACCAGCGGGTTGCCCGCGTCGCCGGGCGCGGCGAGCGGCAAGATCGCGCTCGACGCGGATACGGCCGAGCAATGGGCCAATCGCGGCGACGCGGTCATCCTGGTGCGGGTCGAAACCTCGCCCGAGGACATTCACGGGATGCACGCGGCCAAGGGTATCCTCACCGCGCGCGGCGGGATGACCAGCCATGCAGCGGTGGTCGCGCGCGGCATGGGCCGCCCCTGCGTTTCCGGCGCGAGCGGCGTGTCGATTGACCGGCAGGCGCGTACCCTGCGGATCGGCCAGGCCGAGCTTTCCGAAGGCGACGTCCTCACGCTCGACGGTGGCAACGGCCAGGTGATGCGCGGGCTCGTCCCGACGATCGAACCCGAACTGGCGGGCGATTTCGGCACCATCATGGAATGGGCCGACGAAGCGCGCCGGATGGGCGTGCGGACCAACGCCGAAACGCCTGAAGACTGCAAGACCGCGCGCAGCTTTGGCGCGGAAGGCATCGGCCTTTGCCGGACCGAGCATATGTTCTTCGATGCGAACCGCATCATGGCGGTGCGGGAAATGATCCTCTCCGAAACCGAAGGCGGCCGGCGCAAGGCCCTCGCCAAGCTGCTGCCTGAACAGCGCAGCGATTTCGAGGCGATTTTCGAGGTGATGGCGGGCTTGCCGTGCACGATTCGCTTGCTCGATCCGCCGCTGCATGAATTCCTGCCGTCGGGAGAGGGCGACTTTGCGGAGCTGGCCGAGGCAACGGGAATGGAGACCGAGCGGCTCAAACAGCGGGTGAGCGAGCTGCACGAGTTCAACCCGATGCTGGGCCATCGCGGCTGCCGCCTGGGAATCACTTTCCCCGAAATCTACGAGATGCAGGCGCGCGCCATCTTCGAAGCCGTGTGCGCCGTGAAGGATCGTAGCGGCGAGGCGCCTCTGCCCGAAGTGATGATTCCGCTGGTCGCGACCAAGCGCGAGCTGGAGATCCTGCGCGCGCTGGTCGATCGGGTGGCCGAAGAGGTGTTCGCCGAGAAGGGCACGCGGGTCGAATATCTGGTCGGCACGATGATCGAGCTGCCGCGCGCCGCACTGATGGCGGGCGAGATTGCCGAAGAAGCGCGCTTCTTCAGCTTCGGCACCAACGACCTTACGCAGACCACGCTGGGCCTGAGCCGCGACGACGCGGGTCGGTTCCTCGGGGCTTACGTCGATCGCGGCATCTTCGCGCGCGATCCCTTCGTCAGCCTCGATGTGGACGGCGTGGGCCAATTGGTCGAACTGGCTGCGGAGCGCGGGCGCGCAGCCGACCCGAAGCTCAAGCTGGGCATCTGCGGCGAACATGGCGGCGACCCCGCCAGCATCGGGTTCTGCGAGCAGGTCGGGCTCGACTACGTCAGCGCCTCACCCTTCCGCGTGCCGATCGCGCGGCTTGCGGCGGCCCAGGCTGCCCTGAAAGCTTCGGCTTAGCGGAAAGACTAACCCCAACCCGTGAGGGAGAGGATTTCCAAGGTCTCGGTGACCTTCCCGTCGTCTTCCCTCAGCGACACGAAGCCAGCCTGCGCGCGCGCCCAGCTGGACCGGGTGAAAGCGGGCGGGGCATCGGCGAGCACGCCGGTTAGCCCCTGATCGCGCAGGTCCGAAACGAGGCGATCGAACGCGCCGTAGCGCGCCCGAAGGCTGCGGCTGTCGACCACGTGCTTGGCAAACCCCGCACGGCTCAGCAGGCCACTTGCAGCAGGCCGGTCGATCTGCGGGTGGATGCGGGCATGGGTCCGCTCTCCGTCGGCAACCTGCACCACCTGCCGCATCGCCGGCAGGGTGCCCGCGCCAAGGCACTGGGCGATCATCATCCCGCCCGGCTCCAGCGCGTGACGCATCAGCATCAACGCACCCGGCAGGTCGTTGAGGGTGTCGAGCGCGCCGAGGCTGAGCAGGTAGCGGTAGGTGCGAGGGTAGGGCTGCTCCTCGTCGAGCTCGTCCGGCCCCACGCTCTCGACGGCGAATCCCCGCGAACCGAGCGCGGGCGCCAGCTGTCCGGTGATATCGCCGATGACCAGCGTCGATCCCGGTTCGGCGCGGGTAAAGTCGAGCCGTTCGAGGATATCCTCGATCATGTCATCGAACACGAAGCGCGCGGCGTCGTGTGCCTGCTGTCGGGCAAGGGCGCGATGATAGCGAGCCCGTCTGCGCTCGGGCGAAAAGATGCGAGGGACAGTCCGTTCGTTCATGGCGCTTGCCTACATGGGGGCAGGGGGGCAGCATAGCCCGCGATGACCAGCAACACCCTGTCCTCCGCCCTCAGGCCGCTGGTCGACTTCGTCTACCCACCGCGCTGCCCGCTATGTGGGGAGGGGATCGCCGCGGGACCGGGCTTGTGCGCGGCCTGCTGGGATACGCTCGAGTTTCCCGGTGAACCCGCCTGCATGCGCTGCCAGACACCGCTCTCCTTGGTCGAGAGTGACGACATCTGTCACGCATGCCGCACCACACCGCCTCGTCATTCGGGCATCGTCGCGGCGGTCTTGTACAACGATCCCGCGCGGCAACTGGTCCTCAGGTTCAAGCACGGCGGACGAATCGGCCTCGCCGGCCTGATGGGGCGGTTGATTGCGGCCCGGTTGTCCGGCGCGCCAGAGGATGCCATCCTCGTGCCCGTACCCTTGCATCGCACCCGGCTGTGGTTACGCGGCTACAACCAGTCGGCCCTGCTGACCGACGCAATTGCGCGTCACAACGGCCATGCGGTGATGGTCGACGCTCTACAGCGAACCAGGCACACGCCCAAGCTCGGCGGTCTGGGTCGAACAGCGAGGGCGCGAACTTTGCGCGGGGCGATCCGTGTACGTCGTTCCGCCACCCACGCTCTCGCTGGCCGTGACGTCATCCTCATCGACGATGTGCTGACGAGTGGAGCGACGACGGGCGAATGCGCGCGCGTATTGCTCGACGCGGGGGCCGGAAGCGTCCGTATTGCCTGTTTCGCCCGCGTTGCCGAGAAGAGTTGGGCAGAAAACGAAACGCCCGGGACCATTACGATCCCGGGCGCCGCGTGACGAAACTTACAAGGACTGCCCGGCCGTTCCCCCGAAAAGCCGATCGGCAATCCAAAACCCTCGTCTTAACACCCCCGGAAAACCCCCATCCGGGTGTGCACCCCCTGAACCCGGCGCGTCGTAGGCGGCGCCTTGGCCTGAAGGGTGACCGTCTCCGATCACAAACAGGAGTTTTTCCAAATTCGGGGCCGCTGGCAAAGGAGTCGTTGTACTAGAGAAAGGATTCGCTCACGAGTGTGATGCTTTTGACACAATTCGGTCGCGTAGCGGCCACGCCACGACAGGAATGGAACGATGCCCGAGCACGACGCCGATCTCAGGGAAAAAGGCGAGGTCTTCATGCCCAAGTTCGGGCCCGATGGGCTGCTCACCGGAGTGGTAGTCGATGCCTCGAGTCGCGAGGTGCTGATGGTTGCCCATCTCGACCAGGAGGCGCTGGACGCTACTCGTGAAACCGGTCTTGCCCATTTTCACTCACGCTCGCGCGGAAAGCTGTGGTGCAAGGGGGAGACGAGCGGAAATGTTCTGAAGGTGCAGGATATCCTCGTCGACTGCGATCAGGACGCGATTGTCATCGTTGCCGAGCCTGCTGGCCCTGCATGCCACACAGGGGCACGCAGTTGCTTCTATCGCAAACTCGACGCGCACGGACGGTTGATGGAGTCGGATGCTTGACCTTTACGTAAAGGGCATTTATAGGGTGGGCATGACCCAAGCCGCCGCCAAGAGCGCGTATTCGGGTGCAGGGGCCCACCTTGAGCGTCCCGATGCCCAAGCGCGAGAAACCTATTCGATCTCGGACCTGACCGCCGAGTTCGATTGTACCGCCAGGGCGCTTCGCTTTTACGAGGACGAAGGGCTGATCCAACCGACCCGCCACGGGCTGTCACGCGTTTACTCCAAGCGTGACCGGGCCAGGCTGGCCTGGATCATGCGGGCCAAGAACGTCGGCTTCAGCCTTGCCGAGATCAAGGAGATGATCGACCTGTACGACCTTGGCGATGGCCGGGTCGAACAGCGCCGCGTCACCATCGAACGGTGCCGCGCGCACGTCGCCAAGCTGAAGCAGCAGCGCGACGATATCGATTCCTCGATCAAGGAACTCACCGATTTCATCGCTCATGTCGAGCAGGTCGAACAGACCGATCAGGACTAACCCCACACTACCCGACCCGAAGGACCCCGGATGCCCAGCTATACCGCACCGACCCGCGATTTCCGCTTCATCATCAATGAGATGCTCGATCTTGAAAGCTACGGCAACCTGCCCGGCTTCGAGAACGCGACGACAGACATGGTCACTTCGATCATCGACGAAGCAGGCAAGTTCACCGCCGAAGTGCTGCAGCCGCTCAACCAGGTCGGCGACCAGGAAGGCTGCACCCGCCATGAAGATGGCTCGGTAACCACCCCGACCGGGTTCAAGGAAGCGTTCGACCAGTTCCGCGAAGCGGGCTGGGGCACGCTTTCCATGCCGGAAGAATTCGGCGGGCAGGGCCTGCCGCACGTTGTCGCTTTCGCGATGGAAGAGATGATCAGCTCCTCCAACCAGGCTTTCGGCATGTATCCGGGTC
Source organism: Citromicrobium bathyomarinum (assembly GCF_038594485.1). Lineage (GTDB taxonomy): Bacteria > Pseudomonadota > Alphaproteobacteria > Sphingomonadales > Sphingomonadaceae > Alteriqipengyuania > Alteriqipengyuania bathyomarina_A. Next base: position 709,013 of record NZ_JBCFZG010000001.1, read on the forward strand.
TGACCAACGGTGCGATTTCAGCGCTGATCGCCAAGGGCAGCCAGGAGCAGAAGGAAAAGTACCTGCCCAAGATGGTCAGCTGCGAATGGACCGGCACGATGAACCTGACCGAGCCGCATTGCGGCACCGATCTGGGCCTCATCCGCACCAAGGCCGAACCGCAGGCCGATGGCAGCTACGCGATCACCGGCACCAAGATTTTCATCTCCGCCGGTGAGCACGACATGTCGGAGAACATCATCCACCTCGTGCTGGCAAAAACGCCGGGTGCGCCCGATTCCTCGAAAGGCATCTCGTTGTTCGTGGTGCCCAAGTTCCTCGTCAATGACGACGGCTCGGTGGGTGAGCGCAATGGCGTGATGTGCGGCTCGATCGAGCACAAGATGGGCATCCACGGCAACTCGACCTGCGTCATGAACTATGACGATGCGAAAGGCTGGATGGTCGGCGAGGAGAACAAGGGCCTCGCCGCGATGTTCATCATGATGAACGCCGCGCGCCTCGGCGTCGGCATCCAGGGCCTCAGCCAGGCGGAAGTCTCGTACCAGAACGCGGTGACCTACGCGCTGGACCGCCGTCAGGGTCGCGCGCTGACCGGCCCGGCCGAGCCGGAGGAGAAGGCCGATCCGATCTTCGTCCACCCCGACGTGCGCCGCATGCTGATGGACGCCAAGGCCTTTAACGAAGGCATGCGCGCCTTTGCGCTGTGGACCGCGCTGCAGCAGGACCTGAGCCACGCGCTGCAGGACGAGGACGAGCGTCAGCTGGCGGACGACCTCGTCGGCCTGATGACCCCGGTCATCAAGGGCTACGGCACCGACAAGGGCTACGACGTCGCCAACAACATGCAGCAGGTCTACGGCGGGCATGGCTACATCGCCGAGTGGGGCATGGAGCAGTTCGTGCGCGATGCGCGGATCGCGATGATCTACGAAGGGACCAACGGCATTCAGGCGATGGACCTCGCCGGGCGCAAGCTGGCGATGCACGGCGGCCGCGCGGTGCAGGCGTTCTTCAAACTGGTCGACGATGAAGTCGCGGCGGCCAAGGACGAAGAAGGCATGGCCGAGCTGGCGGCGGCGCTGGAGAAGGCCGTCGGCGAGCAGAAGGCTGCGACCATGTGGTTCATGCAGAACGCGATGGCCAACCCCAACAACCTGGGCGCGGGCGCGCATCACTACATGCACATCATGGGCATCGCCTGCCTGATGCTGATGTGGGTCAAGATGGCCCGCATCGCCAAGGCCGCGCTGGCGGAGGGTAGCGACGACAAGGCATTCTACGAAGCCAAGATCGCCACCGCCCGCTACTTCGCCGACCGCTTCGTGCCCGATGCCGGTGCACTGCGTCGCAAGATCGAAAGCGGCAGCGAATCGATGATGGCGCTGGGCGAAGAGGCCTTCGCCACCGCTTCCTGATCGCCCGAGTCGCAGCGTCACGCTGTGACCTAGTTGATGAAGTGCAGACGCGGGGTGCCCTTCCCATAGGGCATCCCGCGTTTGTCGTTATATTGAGGGTTCAAAAAGCCGATGCGAAGCTAGCAGCGGCGGGGTGAGTAGGAAAATCTCTGGCGGAGGACGGGCAATGAGCCGGGGACGGCAAAGCGATGGCAGCGCGGGGGACGTCGACTATGGTGAGATCGGCGGCACCTATAGCCGTTACCGGCAGCCGGATCCCGAGATCGAGGCGCAAATCCACCGCGCGCTCGGCGACGCGAAAACCGTGCTGAACGTCGGCGCGGGTGCCGGATCGTACGAGCCGACTTATTGCGAGGTGACGGCGGTCGAACCTTCGGCCTCGATGCTGGCGCAGCGTCCACCACACCTCACCCGGGCAATCGACGCCGTCGCTGAAAGTCTGCCCTTCGAGGACAAGAGCTTCGATGCGTCGATGGCATCCGTGACGGTTCATCAATGGTCCGACCTCGAAGCGGGGCTTGCCGAGATGCGGCGGGTCACGCGCGGCCCCGTGGTCCTGCTGGTATGCGATCCCGCAGCGATGATGGACTACTGGCTGGCCGACTACATCCCCGAGGTTCGTGAGATCGAGGCGAGTCGTTTCCCGTCGCTGGAGCGCATCGTTGCCGCGCTCGGGGGCAGGGTGGTGGTGGAGCAGGTTCCCGTCCCGCTCGACTGCCGGGATGGCTTCAACGAGGCGTATTATGGCCGACCCGAGGCGTTTCTCGATGAAGACGCGCGGCTAGCCTGTTCGAGCTGGAGCCTTGTGCCACGGGATGCGGTCGAACGCTTCGAAGCAGCCTTGTCCGCCGATCTGCAAAGCGGACGGTGGGATGAGAAATACGGGCACCTGCGTAGGCAACCGTTCTTCGACGGGCCGTTGCGGCTCGTGATCGGGAAGAGTGGCTGAACCTTATCTCCCTCCCCCTTGAGGGGGAGGGTCGGGGTGGGGGCCTCTGCGCGTCCCGCAAATGCCGAACACCCACCCCCGACCCCTCCCTCAAGGGAGGGGAGTAACAGGGTCACGCCTCAGGCAGGAAGTCCGGCACCGACAGATACCGCTCGCCGGTGTCGTAGTTGAAGCCCAGCACGCGCGAGCCTTTTGCAAGGTCGGGCAGCTTCTTGGCAATCGCGGCCAGCGTCGCGCCGCTGGAGATGCCGACCAGCATCCCTTCCTCGCGTGCTGCGCGACGGGCCATTTCCTTGGCGTCTTCGGGATCGACGGGAATCGCGCCGTCGATCGCATCGGTGTGCAGGTTCTTCGGCACGAAGCCCGCGCCGATACCCTGGATCGGGTGCGGGCCGGGCTCGCCGCCGCTGATGACGGGGGAGCCTGCGGGTTCGACCGCCCAGGCCTTCATCTCGGGCCAGTGGCGCTTCAGTTCCTCGGCGCAGCCGGTGAGGTGGCCGCCGGTACCGACGCCGGTGATCAGTGCATCGACCGGCTTGTCCACGAAGTCGCCAAGGATTTCCTTGGCGGTGGTGCGCGCGTGGACCTGCCAGTTGCTCTCGTTATCGAACTGGCTCGGCATCCATGCGCCCTTGTCCTGCTCGACAAGTTCCTGCGCGCGGGCAATGGCACCCTTCATCCCGCCTTCCTTGGGAGTCAGGTCGAAGGTTGCGCCATAGGCGAGCATCAGGCGACGCCGCTCGATACTCATGCTTTCGGGCATGACGAGCACCAGCTTGTAGCCCTTCACGGCGGCGACCATCGCGAGGCCGATACCGGTATTGCCGCTGGTCGGCTCGATGATCGTGCCGCCGGGCTTCAGCTTGCCGGCCTTTTCCGCATCCTCGACCATCGCGAGCGCGATACGGTCCTTGATCGAACCGCCGGGATTGGACCTTTCGCTTTTCACCCACACGTCATGGTCGGGGAACAGGCGTGAGAGGCGGATGTGCGGCGTGTTGCCGATGGTCTGGAGGATCGAGTCGGCTTTCATGGAATCTTCTCCTGCAAAATCTCTTCGGGGGTTTCTTCTCTCAACGAAGCAGGCGGGTCGAAGGTCCGCGTATGTCGCAAGACGGGGAAAATGCGGCTCCACATCGCGACAGTCACGATCGCGCCGACCCCGCCGAAGATGACCGCGCCCGCCGGGCCGATGACGCTGGCGAGGAAGCCGGAGAACGCGTCGCCCCCTTCGTTCGACGCGCTGATGGTCAGCAGGCTGGCGGAGGATACGCGACCGCGCTTTTCATCGGGTGTGTGCAGCTGGATCAGCGACTGGCGGATATAGACGCTGAACATGTCCGCCGCGCCCACGATCACCAGCATCGCGAGGCTGAGCGGCATGAAACGCGAAAAGCCGAAGATGATGGTGGCGAGGCCGAACAGCGCCACCGCCCAGAGCATCTTGGGGCCGACATTGGTCTTCAAGGGGCGGAAGCTGAACCACAGCGCGGTCACCGCCGCGCCGATGGCGGGGGCGGCGGCGAGCTGCGCAAGGCCAGTCTCGCCCACCTTCAGGATGTCGTAGGCGAAGGGCGGAAACAGGGCGGTGGCGCCGGCGAGGAACACCGCCATCAGGTCCAGTGTGATGGCGCCGAGCACCATCTTGTTATGGATCACGTAGCGCCAGCCATCGACGATCTGGCCGATGGGGCGCTGGGCACCCGAGATCGGCGAGCGCGGCACCTTGCCGATCGTGCTGATGGAGATGATCGCGATCAGGAACAGGCCGCTGGCGATGGCATAGGGCAGGGCGGGGGCCGCGTCGTAGGCATAGCCGCCCACGGCGGGGCCGACGATCATCCCTGTCTGCCATGCGATCGAGGACAGCGCGATCGCGTTGGGCAGGATCGCCTTGGGCACGAGGTTGGGGGCCAGCGCCGACAGCGCCGGTCCATTGAACGCACGCACCACACCCAGCAGCACCGCGACCGAGAACAGCGCAGTCAGACTGATATGTCCGGTATAGGTCGTCCACGCGAGGAAGGCCGCGCCCAGAAATTGGAGCCCGATGGTCAGACGCGACACGGTCTTGCGATTGAAGCGGTCCGCGGCGAGGCCGGAGAAGGGCGAGAGCACGAATAGCGGCAGGAACTGCAGCAGGCCGATCAACGCCAGTTGGCCGGAAGCCTCGAACGCGTTGAGCCCGTTGCCGCGCGCAATGGTGTAAGTCTGCCACCCGATGATCAACATCATGCCGTACTGGCCGACGATCATCGTGAACCGCGCCAGCAGATAGGCGCGGAAATTATGGATTCGCAGGGGGGATGTTTCGAGCGTGGTCTGGTCGGCGTTCACGCAGCACGCCATGACAGGCGCGTAACCGCTACAAAAGCAAATTCTCGATTGCGGGGATCAAGCCCAGCTTGGGCGTGGCGCGATCAGTGGCGGCGGCGCAGGCGCGGGTTGGGTTGCAGTTCGTCGATCATGACGAGGAAATCGTCCACGCGGATGATCCGCTCGAACTGGAAGCCCGCGCGATTGTCCTTGGTCCAGATCAGATAGGCCTCGATCCGTCCGATCACAGGGAAGCTGACGATCACGCGGTCGCCACGCGATCCACCCTCGGCATTGTCGATCATGAAGCCGTTGGCCGAGACGTTGCTGACATGGAAAGGCACGTCACCGCGGTCGAAATAGTCCGCGATCACGTTATAATCGACCGGATGGCGGATCGCCGCCCGCTGATCGGTTACACTCAGATGCGATGCCACAGTCAAACGTCCTCCCGAGGGTCGAGGATCAACCCTGCCTAGGAGACCGATTATCTCGCCCAAAGGCTGATTTTGCGTTAAACCCCGCTGTCCTAATTCGGGACAAAACGGCCCTTTTCGAACAACTTAGTCGCGCGAACCTAACGTACGAGGATACCGTGCCTTTTACGTCCGAGCGAAAGCCGACGCTGCTGGTCGTCCTCGACCGTCAGGATCATCCCGGGATCGCTCAACACTTCATCGTCCAGACGCACCGCGCCCTCCGCGATCTTGCGCTTGGCTTCCTTGTTGGACGCGGTGAAGCCGATCGCGGTGAGCGCTGCGGGCAGCGACATTCCGTCGCCCACCGCCAGCGTCGGCAGGTCTTCGCCCGCCCCACCGGCAAAGGTTTCGCGCGCGGTAGCCTCGGCCTTGGCCGCGGCATCATCGCCTCGGACCAGCGCAGTCACCGCATTGGCAAGCGCAACCTTGGCGTCGTTGATCTCCGAACCCTGGAGCCGCTCGAGCCGCTCGATCTCGTCTAGCGGAGTATCGGTGAACAGGCGCAGGAAGCGGCCCACGTCGCGATCGTCGACATTGCGCCAGAACTGCCAGAAATCGTAGGCGGGCAGCATGTCTTCGTTGAGCCAGACCGCCCCGTTGGCGGTCTTGCCCATCTTCTTGCCGTCTGCGGTGGTCAGCAGCGGGGTGGTGAAGCCGAAGAGTTCTTCCCCGCCGGTGCGACGGGTCAGCTCGATCCCGTTGACGATATTGCCCCACTGGTCGCTGCCGCCCATCTGCAAGCGGCAGCCGTACCGCTCTGCCAGCTCGCGGAAGTCGTAGGCCTGCAGGATCATGTAGTTGAATTCGAGGAAGGTGAGCGGCTGCTCGCGGTCGAGCCGGGTCTTGACCGAATCGAAGGTCAGCATGCGGTTGACCGTGAAATGCGGCCCGATGTCGCGCAGCAGATCGAGATAGCCGAGCCCGCTCAGCCATTCGTTGTTGTTCACGATAATCGCATCGGTCGGCCCGTCGCCGAAGGTCAGCAGCCGTTCGAATACGGGCCGCTGCGACGCGATATTCTGCGCGATCACCTCGTCCGTCATCAGCTGGCGGGATTCGTCCCGGCCGGAGGGATCACCGACCTTGCCCGTCCCGCCGCCCATGACGACGATCGGCTTGTGCCCGGTTTGCTGGAGGCGACGCAGCAGCATGATCTGAACCATGTTGCCGACGTGCAGCGACGGGGCGGTCGGATCGAATCCGACATATCCTGGGACAATTTGCTCCGAGGCAAGAAAATCAAGTCTTTCCGCATCCGTGATTTGGTGCGTATAGTGCCTCTGGTCGAGCACGTTCAGAAGTTCGGATCGATAAGCGGGCACTGATTCCTCCGGGGGGAAAGATCGGGCCCGCTAGCATGGGGGGTCGTAAATGCAAACGTACAGGTTGGTTCCGCATCCAAACACGCCGCCGCTCGAAGTGAGCGAAATATCGGTGACGATGATGCGTTTGATGGGTGGCGAGCTGCTGCTGCGCTACCGCATGAATCAGTCGAGCAAGGTGGTCGTTCCGCGCGGCTTCTCGCACCGCAGCCAGGAAGATCTCTGGCGGCGCACCTGCCTCGAACTTTTCCTCTACGACCAGAACGGCCGCTATCGCGAGTTCAACTTCGCACCTGCGGGCGACTGGGCTGCGTTCCAGTTCGCATCCTACCGCAAGCTTATCGGCGACTACGTGCCCGAAGTCGCACCCAAGATCGATTTCCAGCGCGGCCCGCAGATGATGACCGTCACGGTGCGCCTGCCTGCGCGCCTGCTCGACGGGGTGAAGTCGGCATCGCTGTGCGCCGTGGTCGAGGAAGAGGGCGGCCATCACTCGCTGTGGTCGCTGACGCACCGCCGTGAGGAGCCGGACTTCCACGACCCGATGAGCTTTGCTATCCGTTTCGGCCAGAGCGAACCGGCAAAACCAAAACAGGCCCTCCAGCACGCATGAAATTCGGGATCGACCGGCTTCTTACCGAGCCGGACCTACGCAAACCGCTTGAAGATAAACGGGTCGCGCTGGTTGCCCATCCGGCATCGGTCACGAGCAATCTGGAACACAGCCTCGACGCACTGATCGCCGCAGGTGTCAACATCACCAGCGCGTTCGGGCCGCAGCACGGCCTGAAGGGCGACAAGCAGGACAACATGGTGGAGACGGCGGACGAGACCGACCCCACCTATAACATCCCCGTGTTCAGCCTTTATGGCGAGGTGCGCCGCCCCACCGGGCAGATGATGTCGAGCGCGGACGTGTTCCTGTTCGACCTGCAGGATCTGGGCTGCCGCATCTACACCTTCGTCACCACGCTGCTCTACCTGCTGGAAGAGGGTGCGAAGCACGGCAAATCCGTTTGGGTGCTCGACCGGCCCAATCCCGCCGGACGCCCGGTGGAGGGCACGCTGCTGGTGCCGGGGCAGGAAAGCTTCGTCGGCGCAGGCCCCATGCCGATGCGGCACGGGCTGACGATGGGCGAGATGGGCCACTGGTTCATCGATCACTTCGGGCTCGACGTCGATTACCGCGTGATCGCGATGGACGGCTGGGAGCCTGAGGGGCCCGGCTTCGGCTGGCCCACCGATCGCATCTGGATCAACCCGTCGCCCAACGCCGCCAACGTCAACATGGCGCGCGCCTACGCGGGCACGGTGATGATCGAAGGCGCCACCGTTTCCGAAGGACGCGGCACCACTCGCCCGCTCGAAGTGCTGTTCGGCGCGCCCGATCTCGACGCCAAGGCGGTGCTGGCAGAGATGCGGCGGGTCGCACCCAACTGGCTGAAGGGCTGCGCGCTTCGCGAATGCTGGTTCGAGCCGACATTCCACAAGCACGCCGGCCAGCTGTGCAACGGGCTGATGATCCACGCCGAGGGGCCGTTCTACGATCACCACCAGTTCCGTCCCTGGCGGCTGCAGGCGCTCGTGTTCAAGGCGATCCGCACGCTCTACCCCGATTACGACCTCTGGCGCGACTTCCCCTACGAGTACGAGCTGGAACGGCTGGCGATCGACGTGATCAACGGCGGCCCGGCGCTGCGCGAATGGGTCGACAACCCTGCGGCCTCGCCGGTCGACCTCGACCGGATGGCCGCCAACGACGAGAACGAATGGCGCGAAACCATCGCGCCGCACCTGATATATTGAGAGGACCCCGCCCATGGACAGACGCCAGTTCGGCAAGCTTGCCGTGATGGGCGGCACGGCCGCAATGATGCCAGGCTTCGCCGCCGCTCAGACGGGTGCCGACGCAGACGGTCTGCGCAACCTTGCCGCCGATGCGAAGCCGATCTCCGCCGAAGAGCGTCGCGCCCGCGTGGCCAAGGCCGGGGCGCTGATGCGCGCGAACGATATCGATGCGGTCCTGATCGAGGCAGGGTCGAGCCTGGTCTATTTCACCGGTATCCACTGGTGGCGCAGCGAACGGCTGACCGGTGCGGTCATCACGCGCGAGGGCGAAATCGCCGTGGTCACGCCGTTCTTCGAAGAGCCTTCGGTGCGCGAAACGCTCGAGCTCGATGCGCAGGTTCTCACCTGGAACGAGGATGAGGATCCTCTCGCGCTGATCGGCGGCTGGCTTAGCAAGCGCGGGCTCGCCAAGGGCAAGATCGGCATCGAGGAAACCGTGCGCTATTTCGCGGTCGACGGCCTCCAGCATGCGCTTCCCGATACCGAACTGGTCAGCGCCAATCCGGTCGTGCGCGGGTGCCGGATGATCAAGTCGCCCGCCGAGCTGGCGCTGATGCAGGTCGCCAACGACATCACGCTGGCCGCCTATCGCCATATGTACCGCAAGATCGAAGCGGGCATGACGCCGGCCGATGTCGGCAAGCTGATCAACGGGGCGACCGTGGCAATGGGCGGCAACCCGGAATTCGCACTGGTCCTGCTGGGCGAGGCGAGCGCCTATCCGCACGGCACCGGCAAGCCGCAGGAGGTTCGCGAGGGCGAGGTCGTGCTGCTCGATTGCGGGTGCAATGTGCACGGCTACCAGTCGGACATCTCGCGCAGTTTCGTGTTCGGCGAAGCGAGCGACGAACAGCGGCTTGTGTGGAACAGGATGCGCAAGGGCCAGCAGATCGCGTTCGAGGCCGCGCAGGTCGGCACCGAGGCGGGCAAGGTCGACGACGCGGTGCGCACTTATTACCAAACGCTCGGCTACGGGCCGGGCTACAAACTGCCGGGCACTTCGCACCGCACCGGGCACGGTATCGGGCTCGACGGGCACGAACCGGTCAATCTCGTTCACGGCGAAACGACGAAGCTGGCCCCCGGCATGTGCTTCTCCGACGAACCGGGCATCTACATTCCCGGCGACTTCGGCATTCGCCTGGAGGACTGCTTCCACATGACCGAAAACGGCCCGCGCTGGTTCAGCACGCCGCCCAATTCGATCGACGATCCGATCGGGTAGCGCGCACCGCCAACCGGAGGCGCTACTTTACGCCCCGTGCTTACGGCTCAACTCACGCATCGCATCATCCAGTCCGTCGAGCGTCAGCGGGTACATCCGGTCGTTGACCAGCTGCTTCATGATGCTGGTCGACTGCGAATAGCTCCACTGCTTCTCCGGAATCGGGTTGAGCCACACGGTCGCGGGGTAGGTGTTGGTCATCCGCTGCATCCAGGTGGCACCGGCTTCCTCGTTCATATGCTCGACCGAGCCACCCGGGTGGGTGATCTCGTACGGGCTCATCGCGGCATCGCCGACGAACACGATCTTGTAGTCGTGGCCGAACTTGTGGAGGATGTCCCAGGTCTTCGTCCGCTCCTGCCAGCGGCGGCGATTGTCCTTCCACACGCCTTCGTAGAGGCAGTTGTGGAAGTAGAAGAATTCGAGGTTCTTGAACTCACTGGTGGCCGCGCTGAACAGCTCTTCGGTCACCTTGATGAACGGGTCCATCGATCCGCCGACATCGAGGAACAGCAGTAGCTTGACCGCATTCCTGCGCTCGGGCCGCATGTGGATGTCGAGCCAGCCCTGCTTGGCGGTGCCGCGGATCGTCTGGTCGATATCGAGCTCGTCCGCCGCCCCTTCGCGCGCGAAGCGGCGCAAGCGGCGCAGCGCCATCTTGATGTTGCGGGTGCCCAGTTCCTTGGTGTTGTCGAGGTTCTTGAACTCGCGCTTTTCCCATACTTTGACGGCGCGCTTGTTCTTGCTCTCCCCGCCGATGCGCACGCCTTCGGGGTGGTAGCCGGAATGGCCGAAGGGCGAGGTGCCGCCCGTGCCGATCCACTTGTTGCCGCCCTCGTGGCGCTCCTTTTGTTCCTCGAGCCGCTTCTTGAGCGTGTCCATGAGCTCGTCCCACGAACCCATCTTCTCGATCTGCGCCATTTCCTCTTCGGTGAGGTATTTCTCGGCAATCGCTTTCAGCCAGTCCTCGGGGATTTCGACCTGGTCCTGGCCGTAATCGGTCATGATCCCCTTGAAGACCTTGGAGAACACCTGATCGAACCGGTCGAGCAACCCTTCGTCCTTCACGAAGGTGGCGCGCGCGAGGTAGTAGAACGCCTCGGGCGTCTGCTCGATCACATCCTTGTCGAGCGCTTCGAGCAGCGTCAGATGCTCTTTCAGGCTGGCGGAGATGCCCGCGGCTCGCAATTCGTCGACGAAGTTTAAGAACATCAGCTTTCCAGTGGCCTGCCCGCAGTTGCGGTGGGGGATCGGGGGGAGGGCGCACGCACGCGCGCGACCCAGCTCACCAGCACGAAGCTGATATACATAAGAAGATACCACGCGCCCAGTTTTGCGGGCGAGACCATGCTCCAGCCATCGGCCTGTTCCGGATAGGTCCATGCGCGGGCGAAGGTGCCCAGGTTCTCGGCAAACCAGATGAACAGCGCGACGAGGAACCAGCCCAGCAGCAGCGGCATCCAGCGCGGCGTGCGCCAGACGGTGAACCAGATGCGGGTGCGGGCGAACAGCAGGAACAGCGCCGCAAACAGCCCCAGGCGAATGTCGGGCAGCCAGTGGTGCGCGAAGAAATTGACGTAGATCGCGGCGGCCAGCAGCCACGCCGCCCAACGCGGTGGATAGCCGGTGAAACGGAAGTCGAATATCCGCCAGACCCGCGCGATGTAGCTGCCGACGGCGGCATACATGAAGCCGGAAAACAGCGGCACATCGCCGATCCGCAGCACGCTTGCCTCCGGATAAATCCAGGAACCCTGCGCAGTCTTGAACAGCTCCATCACCGTGCCGACGACGTGGAAGGCAAGGATCACCTTCGCCTCTCCCCACGTCTCCAGCCTGAAGGCGAGCATCGCGATCTGGATCGCGAGCGCGGCCAGCGTCAGGAAATCGTACCGCGCGAGAGCCGCACCGTCGGGGTAGAACAGGTGCGTCGCCACCAGCAGCGCCAGCATCAGCGCCCCAAACAGGCAGGCCCATCCCTGTTTGAGCCCGAACAGCGCAAACTCGTAGCCCCAGGCGTACACGCCCGGCCTGGGCTCGAAACTTTCGAGCCGCTTGCGGATCTGTGCGAACCGGGTTTCGCGCGGCGTATCCAGTATCCTAGCCCCTCTTGCCGAGCGCGATGATGGCCCGCATGGTCTGGCGCGACGTTGCGGAACGGCAAGTCAGCTCGGAAAATCTGTCCGTCATTGTGGCCTCCCTGCCACAAGAACCCGGGCAGCGAAACGCCCTGCGAATGCCCTTTGCCCCGGCACCTCCGGCTTACGCCTGGGGATCAACCGCGGGGGTCAAGCCCGTGCTTTATCTGGCATTTCGAAGACCCGGCCATTTGTGCAGGGGTGGTTCCTCTCGGCATCGTGGGGTTCGGGAGAAGCTCGGCAAGGGGTAAGTGGTCGCCATCTAAATAGCGCGGGGAGACAAATTCGGTTGAACCGAATCGCTTCTCGGGACCACACTCAAAATATGGTTAAAGGCGCGTTTACGATCGTGTGTACGCTCGCCGTACTTTGTGCGGCCTTCGTTCTATTCAATCCGACGCGCGTCCTTTTGCAGGAAACGGCCTCCGCCGGGCCGATGCAGGACGTCGTATTCGTGTCCGATCCGGTCGTCCAGCAGGCTCCCCCTTCGCCCACACCCCGGCCGCCGCCGCCAAAAAAGTCACAGGCAGGAATGCCGCCGCCGGTCGCGCAGGTGCTGCAATCGGGAACGCTGATCGTGATCAGCAAAGCCTCGCAGCAGATGTATGTCTTCAAGGACGGCGCCCTGTGGGACACCTCGCCCGTCTCCACCGGCAAGCCGGGCAAGGAAACCCCGACAGGCATGTTCCCGATCCTGCAGAAGCGCGTCTTCCACCGGTCGAACATTTATTCCAATGCGCCGATGCCGCACATGCAGCGGCTGACCTGGGGCGGAATCGCGATCCATGCGGGCAAGCTGCCCGGCTATCCGGCATCGCACGGCTGCATCCGCCTGCCGCCCGCCTTCGCCAAGGCGCTGTTCGCGGAAACCGATCCGGCATCGACGACGGTGATCGTGACCGACAATCCATTGGCATCGGAAGGGCAGGCGAAGCGACTGGCCGTGGCGATGCCGATGCCTTCGCCGGGCGAGCGCGGACACCTGCTTCAGCGGCCCGAACCAAAGCTGGCTGAGCTGGATGCACCGGCCCCCATGCCAACCGCAACTTCGCCCGCAAGCCCTGTCGCTGCGACTACCTCGGCACCGCCGCCCACCAATCTGCTCGCCCAGACCCAGCCACAGCCGCGCCCGGTCGCCAAGGGCCAAACAATCCAGCTGGCGGCGAAGAGCAGCGCAAGCGAGGCCGAAGCCTACTGGTCGCGCATCAGCGCACGTTTCCCGGAGCTGGAACGCTACGAAAAGGCGATCATCCCGGCGGTGGTCTATTCCAAGCAGTATTATCGCCTGCGGGTGACGGGCCCGGGTGCGAGGGACATGTGCACCTCGCTCAAACGCTCAGGCGCGGACTGCTTCCCGGTCTGACGGACCGGAAGACCGTTCAGCTCTGCCGCCGGCTCATGAAGGCGAGCCGTTCGAACAGCATCACGTCCTGCTCGTTCTTCAACAGCGCGCCGTGGAGCGGGGGGATCGCCTTGTTCGGGTTCGCATCCTGCAGCACCTCGACCGGCATATCCTCGTTCAGCAGAAGCTTGAGCCAGTCGAGCAGTTCGCTGGTGCTGGGCTTCTTCTTCAGGCCCGGAACTTCGCGGATATCGTAGAAGATCTCCATCGCCTTGCTGACGAGGTTCTTCTGGATGCCGGGGAAGTGCACCTCGATGATGTCACGCATCGTGTCGCGATCGGGGAAGGAGATGTAGTGGAAGAAGCAGCGGCGCAGGAAGGCGTCGGGCAGTTCCTTCTCGTTGTTCGAGGTGATGACCACGATCGGGCGCTCCTTCGCCTCGATCCGCTGCTGCGTTTCGTAAACGTCGAAGCTCATGCGGTCGAGTTCCTGCAACAGGTCGTTGGGGAACTCGATGTCGGCCTTGTCGATCTCGTCGATCAGCAGCACGGGCAGCTGAGGCGCTTCGAATGCCTCCCACAGCTTGCCCTTCTTGATGTAGTTGGAGATGTCGTGGACCCGCTCGTCACCCAGCTGGCCGTCGCGCAGGCGGGCGACCGCGTCGTATTCATAAAGGCCCTGATGCGCCTTGGTGGTCGACTTCACGTTCCACTCGATCAGGGGAGCATCCACCGCCTTCGCAATCTCGTGCGCCAGCACGGTCTTCCCCGTGCCCGGTTCACCCTTGACCAGCAGCGGTCGACGCAGTGTCACCGCCGCGTTGACCGCCACCTTCAGGTCGTCGGTTGCGATATAGTCCTTGGTGCCTTCGAAACGCTCGATCATTGGGGAGCCCGCTTTCCAGTCCTGTTTCGCAACCTGCTAGGGATGCTGGCAGTCCGCCGCAAGGGGCACGCTCAGTCTGCGAGCGCGACGATCCGCTTGGCCACCAGCAACAGGCCGGTGGTGTCGACCTCGCTTGCCGGGTCCATTTGACTGATCGCGAGCATGTACCACTGGCCCGCATCGTCGCGCAGCAGCCAGCTCATGTTGAGCACGCCGGGCTCGGACCCGCCCTTGTAGCCCACATAATCCCAGTTCGCGGTCTCACTCTCATCGAACACCGGATTGACCGTCATGATCTGGCGCGCGGTATCGTTGGGCAGGGCGGCCAGCACGCGCATCAGCGCGCGTTCGTCTGCCATGCTGGCAAACCATTCGATATCGTCGATCAGAACGGGCGTGCCAGAGGTAAAGGTGTCGAGAAACTGCTGTTCGTCGATGTTGTCCAGATCGAGCGAGGCGAGAATGGCACGGCGTCCCGCCTCATCGGCGGCGGCATAATCACCCCCCACACCGCTGGCCTTGATGGCGAACATCTCGCGCGTCGAAAGGAATGGCAGCGTCTTGGCGAGGTGAGCATTGCCGCTCGCGCGCATCTCCGCCTCCACCGCGTCGCGGCCCACCGTGTGCAGCACCAGATCGGTTGCGGTGTTGTCGCTGATCGAGATCATCAGCGTGGCCGCCGTGTGCAGCGTGACCGGCGATCCGTCGGGCCAGTTCTGCATGATCCCGCTGGGAAAGCTCTTCGCGTCGAGCGTCACCACATCGTCCCACGACAGCCGCCCTTCGTCCACAGCGCGTGCCAGCGCGGCGAGCACGTAGAGCTTGAAGGCCGATCCCAGCGCGAAGGGCTGGCTTGCATCGCCGTAAGCGAAGATCGGGTCGCCATCGAGCGGGCCGAACCACGCGGCCTTGCTGCCGGGGAGCGCTTCCATGTCTGCCGAAATGCTCTCCGGCCCGGTGGCGATAGGCTTGATGTCGTTCAGCAGCAGCCCTTCGATCTTGTAGGGCTCGCTGGCCGACAGGGTCATCGGCCCCGCCGCCAGCGCGTTCTCGAACCGCAGGGTGATTTGCGCCTTGTACGCGCCTGTCGGTTCGACCGATTCAACCCCTACGATGGGGCCCAGCTGCGCGGTCAGCTGCTGGCTGATCTGGGCGAACGTCTCGGCCGAAACCTTCGCGAGAAAGGCGTCGGAGAACACATCCGTCGCATCGCCTTCGCCCTTGATCAGATCCACCACATCGGCTGCACGCGCGCCCAGCGGCGATTGCTCGGCGGGCACCTCCTGCGCCATGGCGGGATATGCCACAGGGCCAATTCCCGTGCCCAGGCTTGCCAGTGCCATTGCGGCACCCATCATGATTGCACGCGTTCTCTTGATCTGCATGTTAGTTCTCCCTTCACCGTCCCATTACCACGATACGGGATTTAGCGAAACAGCTAAACCCGACACAATGTCCATTGGAGCCGCGCAATAATGCCGACCGAACACATCACCATCCCGACCGCGCGCGGCTACGAACTGGCCGGTGCGCTCGAATTGCCGACGGGGCTGGTGCGCGGTGCGGCGCTGTTTGCGCACTGTTTCACCTGCACCAAGCAGAGCAAGGCGGCGGTCGCGGTGACGCGCGCGCTGGCGCGGCATGGTATCGCGACGCTGCGGTTCGACTTTACTGGGCTGGGCGGCAGCGGCGGCGATTTCGGGCGCGCAGGGTTTGCCAGCGACGTCGAAGACCTCGTCGCCTCCGCGCATCATCTGGGCGAGCGGTTCGGCGGCAAGATCCTGCTGGTCGGCCACAGCCTTGGCGGTGCCGCAGTGCTGGCGGCGGCGGGCATGATCGGCCGCGACCGGATCGCCGGGATTGCCACGATCGCCGCTCCGGCGGACGTTCCGCACGTGCTCGGCAACATCAAGGGCGATCTCGCCGCGATCGAGCGGGATGGGCAGGGCGAAGTCACCATCGGCGGGCGCGCCTTCCACCTCAGCCGCGAATTTCTGGCGAAGACCCGCGACATCGACTTGCCGAGCGAGGTTGGGAAACTGAAGCTGCCGATCCTGATCGCCCATTCCCCGACCGACCAGATCGTCGGGATCGAGAATGCGTCTGCGCTGTACGAGGCTGCCAAACATCCCAAGAGCTTCATCAGTCTTGCCGATGCCGATCACCTGCTGACCAGGCCCGACGACGCGCAATTCATCGCGGATATCATCGCTGCGTGGGGTGAACGCTACATGCCGATGAAGGACGATTGGCCCTTGCCCGAGGAAGGCATCGTTGCCTGCACCGGCCACGGCAAGTTCGGCACCGAAGTCCACACCGGATCGCACCGCTTCGTGGTCGACGAGCCCCGCAGCCATGGCGGCGACGATACCGGCCCCACGCCCTACGACCTGCTCGGCGCCGCGCTCGGCACCTGCACCGCGATGACGATGAAGCTGTACGCCGATCGCAAGGGCATCCCGTTCGAGGGCGCGCGGGTGGCGGTGACGCACGAACGGGACCACGCGAAGGATTGCGACCATTGCGAGGAAGAGGGCATGCAGGTCCAGGCGCTCAACCGCGTCATCACGCTGCTGGGTGACGAGCTGACCGAGGATCAGCGCAGCAAGCTGATCGAAATCGCGGACAAGTGCCCGGTCCACGGGACGCTGGAAGGCCATCTGCACATCCATACCGAGGTGGGGTAGGGCTAGGCTCACGCCTCGTCCAGCGCCTTCGCCTGCTCCGCCAGCTTGCGCGCGGCGCGCAGGTTGAGCCAGATGACAAAGCCGAAGAAGGCCAGCGTCGCAGCCAGTGGAATTCCGAGGTTTCGAACGATGTCCCACGCCTCGACCTGCCCGACTGCCCTGAGACCGATCGTGGCATAAACCGCCAGCACGCCGGGGATCAGCGGACCGATATACCACAGCGGCACCTTGCGCAGCGCATCGGCCTGGCGCCGGTATTGCGCGAGCAGATGGGTGCGGCATTCCACCTCGGGGCGCCGCACCTCTGCCGAAGCCCGGCGACGCAGGTTCCACAGGACGATTATCACGCCAAGCGCGACCAGCGCCATCGACAGCGCCATGCCGGTAAAGCCGATGCTGACGAAAAGCGCCACCATCGGGATGGTCAGCGCAATCACAAGCGCGCCTGCGAGATACTCGATGACATTGCGGCGGCGCACCTGCCGCTCGAAACTGCTGGTCCGGTTCATCAGGTCCTCCGGTTGAGTGAATGCGTTCTCGGCCGCGTGCGCGTGCCACAGGGTCTGGAGATTATCGGTCATGTTCGATCCTCCGGGAGTTCGAATTGGGCGGCGAGCCTGTCGCGCAGGCGCGAAAGCCGGGTGGCGACGGCACCGGTGGAAAGCCCGGTGACCTCGGCGATCTCGGCGCCCGAATGCCCTTCCAGCCACAGCAGGATGACCTGCGCGTCGAGCAAGGGGAGGGTGCGGATGATCGCGTGGAGGCGGGTCAGCGCGTGGCTTTCCGCTAGCGTCGATTCTCCCGCATTGGTGGCGGGGAGTGTGTCGATCTCGTCGATATCGACCGTGGCAGGGCGGCGGCTGTGGCGGCCGGCATGATCGGCAGCGACATTATGCGCGACGCGGAACACCCACGTCTTGAGCGCGCAATTGCCGTCGAAGCGTTCGAAGCTGCGCCACAGTTCGAGGTGAATATCCTGCTCCAGATCGCGCGCCTTCTCGACATCGCGCTCCATCGCCCGGGCGAGCCGAGCGATTGCAGGCGCGAACTGCTCGCCCGCCTGGGTGTAGAGAGTGGCCTGTTGCCCGGTCATGCCCCTTTAGTCGCCGAGCGGTGAGATTTCTTACAGGGGGTGAGTGAGTTTTTTGTAAGCTCGCCCCTCATCCAAGCAGAGCTTGGCGACGTGAGGAGCCTAGCTGGAGTTGGATGAGGGGGGTAAATTGATGAAGCAGATCAAACGTGCCCGTGCCCTGCGAAAGGACTCGACCGACGCCGAGGCGCGGCTCTGGTCGCGCCTGCGCAACCGCCAGTTCCGCAACCTGAAATTCCGCAGGCAGGTTCCGCTGGGCCGCTTCATCGTCGACTTCTATTGCCACGAATTGCAGCTCATCATCGAAGTCGATGGCGGGCAGCATTCCGAGGAGGGCGACCAGTCGCGAACGGAATGGCTCGAAAGCGAAGGCTACCGCATCGTGCGCTTCTGGAATAACGAGCTGCTGGAGAACCTCGATGGCGTTCTCGTGGAGCTGGAGCGACACATCAGGCCCTCATCCAACTCCGGCTAAGCGCTTCGCGCCAAGCCTGCATATCCTTCTCCCTCGGGAGAAGGATGGCGGAGCTTGTCACGCGAGTGACTAGCGACGCCTGGATGAGGGGGCATAGACCTCACGCATCGATCAACTCCCGATCCAGATCGCCCGCCTTGTTCTGGATGAACTGGAAGCGGTGTTCGGGGTTGCGGCCCATCAGCTGGCCGACGAGCTCCTTCACCGCCGCGCGATCTTCGAATTCGGGGGGCAGGGTGATGCGGATCAGGCTGCGGCTCTCGGGGTGCATGGTGGTCTCGCGCAATTGCGCGGGGTTCATTTCGCCGAGGCCTTTGAAGCGGCTGATCTCGATCTTCTTGCCCTTGAAGATGGTCTCTTCCAGCTCGCGCCGGTGTTCCTCGTCGCGCGCATAGCGGCTCTCCTTGCCAGAGGTCAGGCGATAGAGAGGCGGTTGGGCCAGGAACAGGTGCCCCTTGCGGACGATGTCGGGCATTTCCTGAAAGAAGAACGTCATCAGCAGCGTCGCGATATGCGCGCCGTCGACGTCGGCGTCGGTCATGATGACCACACGGTCGTAGCGCAGCTGGTCGGCGTCGCAATCCTTGCGCACCCCGCAACCTAGCGCGAGGATCAGATCGGCGATTTCGCTGTTGGCGCGGATCTTGTCGGCGCTGGCGCTCGCGACGTTGAGGATCTTGCCCCGGATCGGCAGGATTGCCTGCGTCTTGCGGTCGCGCGCCTGCTTCGCGCTGCCGCCCGCGGAATCGCCTTCGACGATGAACAGCTCGGTCTCCGCGCCGGTTTCGCCCGAGCAATCGGTCAGCTTGCCCGGCAGGCGCAGTTTCTTGGCATTCGTGGCGGTCTTGCGCTTCACCTCGCGTTCGGCGCGGCGGCGCAGGCGCTCGTCCATGCGCTCCATGACTTCGCCCAGCAGCGCCTTGCCGCGATCCATATTGTCGGCGAGGAAGTGGTCGAAATGGTCGCGCACTGCGTTCTCGACCAGCTTGGCGGCCTCGGGCGAGGTCAGCCGGTCCTTGGTCTGGCTCTGGAACTGCGGATCGCGGATGAAGACCGACAGCAGCACCTCGGCGCCCGCCATCACGTCGTCGGCGGAGATGTCCTTCGCCTTCTTCTGCCCGACCAGATCGCCGAACGCGCGCAAGCCCTTGGTCAGCGCATTGCGAAGGCCCTGCTCGTGCGTCCCGCCATCGGGCGTGGGCACGGTGTTGCAGTACCAGCTGGTCGCGCCTTCGGAGAACAGCGGCCAGGCAATCGCCCATTCGACACGGCCCTGCGAGATGCCATTCTGCTCCGGGAAATCCTGGCTTCCGGCGAAGGGTTCCGCGGTGACGCACTCGCGCCCGGCGACGCGCTGCGTGAGGTGATCGGCGAGACCGCCGGGGAACTTGAACGTATCCTCCTCGGGCACATCGTCGGTGGCGAGCGAGGGCGCGCATTTCCAACGGATTTCCACGCCTGCGAACAGGTAGGCTTTCGACCGCGCGAGCTGGAACAGCCGCTTCGCGCTGAACTTGCGCTCCCCGAAAATCTCCGGGTCGGGTGTGAAGCTGACCGTGGTGCCGCGCCGGTTGGGGGCTGCACCCACCGTCTCGATCGGCCCCAGCGTCTGACCCTTCGAAAACTCCTGCGCGTACAGCGTCTTGTCGCGCGCCACCTCGACCCGCGTATGCTCGGACAGCGCGTTGACCACGCTGACGCCGACACCGTGCAGGCCGCCGCTGGTCGCGTAGGCTTTCCCTGAGAACTTGCCGCCCGAGTGGAGCGTCGACAGGATCACCTCGAGCGTCGACTTCCCCGGAAACTTGGGATGCTCGTCCACCGGCATGCCGCGGCCATTGTCGGCGATGGTCAGGCGGTTGCCTTCCTCAAGCCGAACCTCGATCCGCGATGCGTGGCCCGCCACCGCCTCGTCCATCGAATTGTCGAGCACTTCGGCAGCGAGGTGATGCAGCGCGCGGTCGTCCGTCCCGCCGATATACATCCCGGGGCGGCGCCGCACGGGCTCTAGCCCTTCGAGCACCTCGATGGAGGAGGAATCGTAATCGCCGCTGGAGGTGGGCGTACCGTCGAACAGATCATCGGACATGGGGCAACAGTGGGACCGCGCGTACCGCTAGACAAGCGAAACGCGCGGTCTGTCCGCAGAATTCAGCGCGTGGTTCTGCTCAGAAATTGTCGGGCGCCGGGGATACGACCACGACCTGTCCGTCGCGAACCTCGCGCACTTCCAGCGCGCGTTGCGCCGTCCCATCGGCTTCGAAGCGGAATGCGCCGTCGAGGCCCAGGAACCCGCCGCGAGCGGTCAGTTCGGAGGTGGGGAAGGGCGTGCCGGGACGCCAGGTATTATTGCCCGCCACCCTCAGCGCGAGCAGCACGCTGTCGTAGCCGAGCGTCGCGATCCGGTAGGGCGCGTTGCCGAAACGGTTGCGGTAGCTGTCCGAGAAGTTGCGGTACCGCGCATCGGAGACGGCGGAGAACAGTGCGCCCTGCATCACGCCCGCCGCAGGGATATCGGCCTCGCCACTCCAGAGCTCGGTGCCGAGAAGGCGCGGCATCAGGCTGTTTTCGGTCCGCAGTTCGGCAGCGGCGGAAATCGCGAGGCGCGGGCTGTCGGCAATCAGAACCGTGTCGAAGCCGCCGCGCGCGCGCAGGCGCCGTGCCGCACTCGCCGCTGCACCCTCGTTGCGGGTGTAGCGTTCAGTGGCGACGAGCGTGCCGCCGATTTCGCGCAAGGCGGAAATCAGCGCGAACTCCGCCTGTCGGCCATACTCGCCTTCGGGCACCAGCGCGGCGTAGTTGCGCGCGCCCTGGGTGCGGGCGAAGGCAACCGTGCGGTGAACCGACTGCGACGGCGTGAGACCCATCAGGTACACGTCGGGCGCGGATACGCTGACGTCGTTGGAGAAAGAGATCAGCGGAATGCCCGCCGCGCGCGCCAGCCCGACGACTTCTTCGACATTGCTGCCAAGCAGCGGGCCGAGGATCAGCTCGTTGCCCTCTGCCAGCGCGCGACGTGCAGCGCCGGCCGGATCGTTGGCGGTATCGTAAGTGGTAATGCGCAGGTTGCTGGCATTGGTATCGAGCAGCGCCATGGTGGTCGCATTGGCGATCGACTGGCCGACGCGCTCGTTCACCCCGCTGGTGGGCACCAGCAGGGCGATCCGATGCCGCGCCTGCCCATCCTGCGGGAGCGGGGCGGGCGTGTTGGGCCGGGGGATGGGCGGCGGCGTCGCCGCATCCGTCCGGGTCGAGGTGTTGGGCTGCGATGTTGGCGGCGGCGGACTGGTGGGCGCTTCGACCTGCGGAATGATCTGACAGCCGGCGAGCAGCAGGCCTGCCCCCATGGCGAGGATCAGGCGGCGGCAGTGGCGAAGGCCCATCATGCTTGCGAATATCCCTTGCGTTGGTCCATGGCGGTATACGTGAACGACACCAGCGATGCAGCCTCTCACCCCGCCCTTGCGCCCGGCCTGTATATCGTCGCGACACCTATTGGCAATCTGAACGACATCACGTTGCGTGCGGTCGACGTTCTGAAGCGCTGCGATGCCGTAGCGTGCGAGGATACTCGGGTGACCGGCAAGCTGATGCGGCATCTGGGCCTATCGAAGCCGCTCTGGCGCTACGACGACCATACCGATGCGCGCAACCGGGCGCGCCTGATCGAGAGCATGGGCACCCGCGCGGTCGCGCTGGTGAGCGATGCGGGCACCCCGCTGATTTCGGACCCCGGCTACCAATTGGTCAACGCCGCGCGCGAGGCCGGAATTTACATCCAGACCATTCCCGGACCCTGCGCCGCCATCGCCGCGATCACGCTGGCCGGATTGCCGAGCGACCGGTTCCTTTTTGCGGGCTTCCTGCCTGTAAAGGAAAAGGCGAGGGCCGATATGCTGGCCGAGCTTGGCGGGATCGACGCCACGCTGCTGTTTTACGAAAGCGCGGGGCGGCTGACCAAGGCACTCGCCGCAATCGGCGTTGCGCTGCCCGGTCGCCGCGTTGGCGTCGCGCGTGAGCTGACCAAGATACACGAGGAATGCAGGGTCGATACGCCCGCCGCCCTCATCGCGCATTACGAAGCCAAGCCGCCCAAGGGGGAGATCGTCCTGCTGGTCGAACCGCCCGAGGAGCAGGAGGCCAGCGAAGAAGATGTCGACCGGATGCTGCGCGAGGCTTTGGCGACGGACAAGCCTTCGCAGGCTGCGGCAAAGGTGGCGAAGGCGACCGGCGCGGACCGCAAGGCGCTCTATTCGCGCGCGCTGGAACTGCGCGGATGACCGCCAAGCGGGAACGCGCCGAAAAGGCGGGCCGGGGCGGCGAGGAAGAGGCGGCACGCTGGCTCGAAAGCGAAGGCTGGGAGATTGTCGACCGGCGCCGCAAGACGAAGCTGGGCGAGATCGATCTGATCGCGCGGCAGGAGGGGCTAGTCGCCTTCGTGGAGGTCAAGTGGCGGCGCAGCGTGGCCGATCTCGACCTCGCCATAGACGAGCGACGGCTCGCGCGCGTCGCTGCCGCGGTGGGAGCGGTCGCGCATGAATACGCGACCGGTGGAGAGGATATCAGGATCGACGTGATCCTGCTTGCACCCGGCGCGCAGCCTCGCCACATCGCCAATGCCTGGATGCCTTAGTTCGAAGAAGTCCGTTCGCCCTGAGCCTGTCGAAGGGCTGTTTTTCATCTTCGGACCGTCCATCAAAGAAAGTGCAGGGCTTCGACAAGCTCAGCCCGAACGGGGATTTTTCGATGCCACTCAAAACCGCCTTCCAGATGGACCCGATCGAAAGCGTGAAGATCGCGGGCGATTCCAGCTTCGCGTTGATGCTTTCGGCGCAGGAGCGCGGCCACGAAGTCTGGCACTATGATGTGAAGAGCCTCGCGTGGGAAAGCGACGGCTCGCCTGCCGGGAAGATCACCGCCTTCGCGCGGCCCGTGCGTGTGCAGCGCGTCGAGGGGGATCACTACGAATGGCTGGGCGAGCGCCGGACGATCGACCTTGCGAAGGAAATCGACGTCGTCTGGCTGCGGCAGGACCCACCCTTCGACCTCGGCTACATCACTGCCGCCTTCCTGCTCGACCGGCTGAAAGGCACCACGCTGGTGGTCAACGACCCGCGCGAGGTGGTGAACGCGCCCGAAAAGATGTTCGTGCTCGATTACGCGCGCTTCATGCCGCCGACGCTGATTGCGCGCAGGCTCGCCGATATTCAGGCCTTCCAGAAGAAACACGGCGCGGTGGTGGTCAAGCCGCTGCACGGCAATGGCGGCAAGGCGATCTTCAAGATCGACGAGCACGGCACCAACCTTTCGGCGCTGTCCGAGGTCTTCGACAAGCAATGGCCCGAAGCGCACATGGTGCAGGCGTTCCTGCCCACGGTGAGCGAGGGCGACAAGCGCATCGTGCTGGTCGACGGCGAAGTCGCGGGCGCAATCAATCGCAAGCCGGGCGAGGGCGAGTTCCGCTCTAACCTCGCGCAGGGTGGCTCGGCCGAGGCGGCAGGGCTGACCGCGCGCGAGGAGGAAATCTGCGCCGCAATGGGGCCCGAGCTGAAGCGCCGCGGCCTCGTGTTCGTCGGGATCGACGTGATCGGCGGCGAGTGGCTGACCGAGATCAACGTTACCTCGCCCACCGGAATCGTCGCGATCGACCGCTTCAACGGCACCGACACACCGGGCGCGCTGTGGGATGCGGTCGAGCGGCGGCACGCAGATATGCCGAAGGACTGACCAGAAAAAAGCCTTATCCCGGGTCGAGCCCGGGATGACGGAGGTGGAAGGGCTTGCCTTCTCCTTCTTCGTCGCCCCGGACTTGATCCGGGGCCAGGCTAACTTCTTGTGGCTCCCGCACCGCCTCAGTTCAGCTCATACGCCACCGTCGTCACCACGCGGACCTTCTGGAACGGGGTGTTCGCGCCGCTCGAATCGCAATATTCGCAGTCGACGCCGTCGCGCGCGCTGATCGAGAAATAGCCCTGGCTGGCGGTCTTGATCTTGCCCACCGATGCGCCGCTGTCGTTGGCGAATTGCTGCGCACTTTCGCGCGCACTGCGGTTGGCCTCGGCGATCATTTCCGGCTTGAGGTCGTTCAGTCCGGTGAAGGTATAGTTGACCGAACCGCCGCCCATCTCGACCCCCGCACGCAGCAGGTCGGCCTGCTTCGCATAGGCCGCACGCGCCTTCATGACGTCGTTCGTGCGTAGCTGGATCGAGCGCGAGACTGTGAGGTTCTCGGGCAGCGGGTTGCCGTAGGCATCGCGCGGCTGTTCGCGCATCAGCGAGATGTCGCTGTCGGTAAAGTCGCTTGGCTTGAAACCCGCTTCGGTGAAGAATTTGCGCACCGATTGCGCCTGCCGATCGACCGAGCCCTGCACGCTCGCCAGATCACTGCCATTGTCGGAGAAGGATACGGTCCAGGTGGCGATATCGGCGGTGACGTCGCGTTCGGACACGCCCTTGACGGTCACTTCGCGGTCGGCCTCCTTCGCGCGGCGCAATCCATCGCCGAGCAGGAAGCCGCTGCCCATCAGCCCGACCATCACGATCGCGACCGAACCCAGCACCACGAAACGATTATCTTCGATAAACCCGGCCATCCCTCATTCTCCTCGACAGGTTGGCAGCGGCGCGGCCCCCATTGGCCGGAGCGTTCTGCGATCAACCGTGCATTGATATCGACGAGTTGAGCTGAACCTGCGATGAAACGTTCTATCGCATCGACGAAATGAGTTCTTCACTCTCCCCATCGCATCTTCTGCCGTCGTAGGGCGCAACTTTCGGCGCTGGCGGGCATTGGGCAGCCATGGAAAGCGCAATCCTCTCGATCGTCGAAATGCTCGGCTATGCCGGGATCGCCTTTCTGATGGCACTGGAGAACATCTTCCCGCCGCTCCCTTCCGAAGTAATCATGGGTGCGGGCGCTCTGGCGATGACCAACGGCCAGATGCATTTCTGGCCACTGCTGATCGCAGGCACCCTCGGCACGCTTGCGGGGAACTACGCATGGTACGTGCTGGGCGACCGGGTGGGTTACGAACGGCTCGGCCCGCTGGTCGACAGATGGGGCCGGTGGCTGACGATCGAATGGGAAGATGTCGAGCGCACCGTCCGTTTCTTCCAGCGGCACGGCCAATGGGCGGTGTTCGTCCTGCGCGCGACGCCGGTGATGCGGACGATGATTTCGCTACCCGCGGGTCTCGCGCACATGAACGTGTGGCGCTTCCTGATCTTCACCGCTGCCGGAGCGGCGATTTGGAACGGGCTGCTGATTGCAGGGACGGTGTGGATCGCAAAGAGCTTTGCGGAGGCGCAGACCTGGCTCGGCTGGGGCATGGTCGCGATCTTCGTCATTGCGGCGGGGGCCTACCTGTGGCGCCTGGCAACGTGGAAGCCGCGCGCCCAGCGCTAGTCGCCGCGACCGCGCCCCTCGGCTTCCCTGGGGTGCGCATTGCGATAGGTATCGAGCAGGCGCGCCGCATCGACTTCGGTATAGATCTGCGTCGAGCCCAGGCTCGCGTGGCCCAGCAATTCCTGCAGACTGCGCAAATCCGCACCCGCACCGAGCAGGTGCGTCGCAAAGGAATGGCGCAGCGCGTGCGGGGTGGCATTTGTGGGCAGACCGATTTCGGCGCGCACCTCCGCCATCGCCTTCTGCACCAGCCCGGGCGAGAGCGGCCCCCCACGCGCGCCCCGAAACAGCGGCTTGTCCGTTGCAAGGTCGTGCGGGCAGGCGGCGACATAGGCGGCGATGGCAGTGCGGATCGCGGGCAGGATCGGCACCACGCGGGTCTTGCCCCCCTTGCCGGTGACGCGGATCGTCTCGCCGATCTGCGCATGTTCTCCGGTCAGCGACAGCGCCTCGCCAAGCCGCATTCCCGCGCCGTAGAGCAGAAGCAAGACCGCACGGTCGCGCAGGCCGGTCCACTCCTCGCGCCGCTTTTCACCCACCTTCTCGGCGATCTGGACCGCATCGTCGGGCGTGACCGGGCGGGGGAGGGTGCGCTTGATCCGCGGGCCGCGCAGACGCGGAGCCTGCGCTTCGTCGAAGCCTGCCTCGCTTCGCGCAAAAGCGAGAAACGCGCGCAGTGCGGAGAGTTCGCGCGCGGCGGAGCGGTTGGACAGGCCATCGGCACGGCGGCGGGCGAGCTGGGCGCGCAGGGCCGGGGCCTCCAGCCTGGCGACAGCCTGCCAGTCGGTCGCATCCGTCTCCTCCAGCAGCCGTTCGGCAGCACGGACATAGGCGCGCACGGTATGGGGCGACAGGCGGCGCTCGCTCGCGAGATGGCTTTCCCAGCGGGCGAGCAGGCCGCTCATGCGGCGACGAGGTGCGCCGGGACCAGCTCGGCCAGGAGAGCATCGAGCAGCGGCATGCCCTGCGGCGTGATCGTCAGCCGGTGTCCGTCGCGTTCGACGAAGCCGAGATCGGCGTAGAAGGCGGCGCGGCCTGCATCGACCAGCGCGTCGGGCGTTGTGCCGAACCGCGCGGCAAGCGCTTCTAGGTCGAGCCCTTCGGCCAGCCGCAGGCCCATCAGCATCGCTTCGCTCAGCTGCTCCTCGCAGCCCAGCGCGCGCTCTTCGGCCATACCGTGCCCGTTCTCCGCCACACGGCGCAGGAACGCCTCGGGCTTCTTGTGGCGGATCGTCGCCATCCCGCCGCGCCGCCCATGCGCGCCCGGCCCGATCCCGACGTAATCGCGGTATCGCCAGTAGGTGAGGTTGTGGTGGCTCTGTGCGCCAGCACGCGCATGGTTGCTGATCTCGTAAGCCGGAAGGCCCGCCGCCTGCATCTGCTCCTGCGTCTGGACGAACAGATCGGCGGCCTCGTCCGGGTCCATCGGGTGCAAACGTCCGCGTGCGACCGCTCCGGCAAAGCCCGTGCCCGGTTCGATGGTGAGCTGGTAGAGCGAGAGATGCTCCGTCCCAAAGGCCAGGGCGCGCGTGAGTTCGGCTTCCCACGCCTCGGCAGTCTGGCCGGGGCGGGCATAGATCAGGTCGAAGGTGACGCGCCCGAACAGGCCCTGCGCGCTCTCGACCGCCGCCATCGCCTCGCCGGCGCTGTGTTCGCGCCCGAGGAACGCCAGCGCCTCGTCATGGAGCGATTGCACGCCCAGCGACACCCGATTGACCCCGGCGGCGCGGAAATCGGCGAACTTGCCTGCCTCGTAGGAGGTCGGGTTCGCCTCAAGCGTGATTTCGGCGTCGGGCGTGAGGCCCCAAAGGCTCGCCGCGCGGTCGATCAGTGCGCCCGTCAGAGGGGGCGGCATCAGCGAAGGGGTGCCGCCGCCGAAGAAGATCGACCCGACCCGGCGGCCATCCGTCAGCGTGTGCTCGTGATCAAGATCGGCCAGCAGCGCCGCCTGCCACGCATCGGCATCCACAGCATCGCGAACATGGCTGTTGAAGTCGCAATAGGGGCACTTCTTCAGGCAGAAGGGCCAATGGATATAGAGCGCAAGATCGTCTGCGGCGGGCATGGCAAGAATCTAGGGTGCGCAGGCCACTATGGCCAGCGCGTTAGCCAAACTGCTCCGCCACCAGCTTGGCGAAGGCATCCGCGCGGTGGCTGATCGTGTGCTTTTCCTCAGGCTCGATCTCGGCGAAGGTCTGCTCGCGGCCCTGCGGCACGAACACCGGATCGTAGCCGAATCCCAGCTGCCCGCGCGGCGGCCAGGTGAGTGAACCGGGTGCGATGCCTTCGTAGACCGCGTATTCGCCATCAGGCCATGCCAGCGCCAGCGTGCAGTGGAACGCCGCGCTGCGGTCCACGTCCGGTCCCTGCTGCGCGAGCAGGCCCTCGACCTTGCCCATCGCCATATACCAGTCGCGGCCCGGTTCGCCCTCGAACCACTGTCGCTCGGCCCAGTCGGCCGTGTAGACGCCGGGCCTGCCATCGAGCGCGGCGACTGACAGCCCGCTGTCGTCGGCCAGGCTGACGATGCCGGACCCTTGCGCCGCAGCGCGCGCCTTGATCAGCGCGTTCTCGACGAAGGTCGTGCCCGTTTCCTCCGGCTCGGGCAGGCCGAGCGCACCGGCGGAGATGCACTCGACCCCATAAGGCGCGAGCAGCGCCGAAATCTCTTTCAGCTTGCCCGCATTATGCGTCGCGATGACGAGCTTGCCCGAGCCGATGCGCCTAGTCATTGGAGGGGCTCATTTCACCGCCGCGTCCTGTGCCTTGAAGATCTCGCCGCAGCCCATCTGCGAAAGGCGCAGCAGGCGCAGCAGCGCTTCTTCGTCATAGGTCGCGCCTTCGGCGGTGGCCTGCACTTCGGCGATCTTGCCGCCTTCGATCAGCACGAAATTGGCGTCGGCATCGGCCGAGCTGTCTTCGTCGTAATCGAGGTCGAGCACGGGCGTGCCCTTGTAGATGCCGCAAGACACCGCGGCGATCTTGCCCGTAATCGGGTCTTCGAGGATCGCGCCCGACTTCTTGAGGCTGTCGATCGCCAGTCGCAGCGCGACCCACGCGCCCGAGATCGAGGCGGTACGCGTGCCACCATCGGCCTGGATCACGTCGCAATCGAGCGTGATCTGTCGTTCGCCAAGCTTCTTCATGTCCACGACAGAGCGCAAGGAACGCCCGATGAGCCGCTGGATTTCCTGCGTCCGGCCCGACTGCTTGCCGCGCGCCGCCTCGCGACTGCCGCGCGTGTGCGTCGCGCGCGGGAGCATCGAGTATTCACCGGTGACCCAGCCCGCTCCCTTGCCGCGCATCCATGGCGGCACGCTGTTTTCGACGCTGGCGGTGCACAGCACGCGGGTATCGCCGAAGCTGATCAGGCAGCTGCCCTCTGCATGCTTGGTGAACCCGGTTTCGATTGTAATGGCGCGCATTTCGTCTGGCGCACGGCCTGAAGGTCGCATTGGGGGAAATCCTCTGATCTGTATGGTCGCCAGCGCCCTAGCGGCCTATTCATCGGGTGGCCAGTGGATGTGCTGCATCAGGGCTCGCTCCGAGGCATGAAAGGCATCGCTCATGATCCGATTTGTACCGATTTCCATCGCCGCTCTCGTGCTCACCGGCTGTGTCACGCCGGGCGAGGGATCGGATGCGCAATCCGAAGCGACGATCGACTTCGCTGTCAGCCCGTGCTTCGGCTTCTGCCCCGACTTCGCACTCTCCGTGACGCCGCAGGGCGAGGGGACGTACGAGGGGCATAATTTCGTCGCCAAGCGGGGCGAAGCGCGGTTCGTCGCCAGCGAAGAGGATTATCGCGCCTTCGCACGTCGCCTTGCGCCGTTCCGCCCCGAAAAGTCGGTCAGCTATGGCTACGACAATTGTGATGGGCCCGTTGCAACCGACTCCCCCAGCGTGACGGTGACCTGGCGCGATCCGGGCGACGAGCCGGTGACGCTCAACTGGTACATGGGATGCCGCCAGCCCGGCCTCGCCGACAAGAGCGAAGCGATCTACAAGGCATGGGAGGAATTGCCCGTGGACGCGCTGGTCGGGGCTGATGAAGACAGGCAGAATTTCGGCCGACGGGGCGAGTAGACATCGCGGCCGCAGGGCTATGTGGGGAGAATGAGAATGCGGTTTCCAATTGCCATTGCCCTGCTACTGGCCGGCTGCGTCGGGGTGACCGACAATGCTGCAGGAGCAAACACCGACAGCGTAACCACCGATTGCGGCGCGCAGTGCCCGGTGATTTTCCACGAGGTGACCTCATGGGGACGTCAGGTGTACCACTCCGAACTGGAGCCCGACGGGTCTTTCGTTGCAGAAAGGCTCGACTTCAACTCGGGCGAGGTGACCGAGACGACCCGGCGCGAGCTGGGGGTGAAGGGCTACCGCGCCGCCTATGCCGCGCTCAAGCCGCTCGAGAATGCGGAAAACCGGTCAATCTTCTGCAAAGGCGCTCCGTCCGACGGGCCCTATGGCGCGTACACCTGGGACGACGGCAACCGGATCAGCGTTTATTACGGCTGTTACGGCGTCGATCGCTCGCTCGATCCACTGGCCGATGCGGAGGAGGCGTACACCGCCATCGTCAATCCGGACGGGAACTGAAATCGCAAGGATTGCATCGTTTCGGATGATCGCCCAGATTTGGCTCCGATGGCCACCCCACCGCTCACCGAACTGACCGACCGGACGCGCGATATCTTTCGCCTGGTGGTGGAGCAGTATCTTGCGACCGGGCAGCCAATCGGCTCGAAGACTCTGGCGCAGGGTGGGGCGGTGGACCTGTCGCCTGCCTCGATCCGCTCGGTCCTCGCCGATCTCGAAAAGCTCGGCCTGCTCGCGGCGCCGCATGTCTCCGCCGGGCGCAAGCCGACCGAGAGCGGATTGCGGCTGTTCGTCGACGGGATGATGCAGATCACCCAGCCGAGCGAGGACGAGCGGCGCGCCATCGAAGCAAAACTGGGCGATCCCGGCCCGCTGGAGCAGCGGCTGGAAGCGGCTAGCGCGATGCTGTCCGACCTGTCGGGCGCGGCGGGCATGGTGCTGGTGCCCACGGCGGAGCGGCGGCTGGCGCAGATGAGTTTCGTCCCGCTCGATGGCACGCGCGCGCTCGCCGTGCTGGTCGATGCCAACGGGCAGGTAGAAAACCGGCTGATCGCGATCGCCGGGGTGGATCGCGCCGCGCTCGACAGTGCCTCGAACTACCTGTCGGCCCGCCTTGCCAATCGCAGCCTCGGCGAAGCGCTGAAGGATATCGAGGCGGAGATTGCGAGCGGGCGGAGCGCGCTCGACGAAGTATCCGCTGACCTCGTCCAGCGCGGGATTGCGATGTGGAGCGAGGATGCGGACCGCAGCCCGGTGTTCATCGTCCGCGGACAGGCGAAACTGCTCGACGACGAGGCGGTCGGCGATGTCGAACGCGTGCGGCAATTGCTCGACGAACTGGAAAACAAGCGCGCCGTTGCCGAGGTGCTGAAGCGCGCTCGCGAAGCGCAGGCGGCACGCATCTACATCGGTAGCGAAAATCGCCTCTTCGCTCTTAGCGGTTCGTCTGTTATCGCCTCGCCCTTCCGCGACCGCGATGGGAACGTTGTCGGCGTCCTGGGGGTTATCGGCCCCACGCGCTTGAACTACGCACGGATCGTTCCCATGGTCGATTTTACCGCGCAATCACTGGGACGATTGACTGGCTAACAGGGCAGTTTCACGAAAAGCTATGCAAGAAGAAAAAGAACCTAAGGACGAGGCTGTCAGCGAAGAAATCAAGCTCGACGAAGAGGCCGAGCGCGAGCTGGCGGGCGTGCCCGAGCATCTGCGCGACCAGAGCGACGATGACGAGGATGGCGAAGACTCCGATCTTGGCGAGGCCCTCGCGAAACTGAAGGGCGATCTCGATACCGCGCGGCAGGAAGTGCTCTACGCCCGCGCCGAGACGCAAAACGTGCGCCGGCGTCTGGAAAAGGACATTGCCGACACGCGCGCCTATGCCGCAACCGGCTTTGCCCGCGACATCCTGTCGGTGTCCGACAATCTCGTACGGGCGATCGAATCCATACCGCAGGATCTACGCGATGACGACAAGTTCAAGGGACTCGTCGCCGGGATCGAAGCGACCCAGCGCGAGCTGGAGCGCGTCTTCAGCCAGCACGGCGTGACGCGCGTGGCCGCCAAGGGCCTGCCGCTGGACCCCAATGTGCACCAGGCGATGATGGAAATCCCCAGCGACGATGCGGAGCCGGGCACTGTCATTCAGGAAATGCAGGCGGGGTATCTCATCCGCGACCGGCTGCTGCGTCCTGCGCTGGTAGGTGTGGCCAAGAAGCCGGACTGATCTTTTCGTTACGGAACCAAGGGGTTCTCTCGGGACTTTGGTAAACATCGAGGTCCAGAGGAGAACCCCCATGAAATCGCGTTTCGCTCTTATTCCGGTCGCCCTGATTTCCGCCCTGTCGCTGAGCGCCTGTGCGGAAAACTATTCCGCAGAAGGCGGTCTTGGCGGCGCGGCACTTGGTGCGGGCGTTGCCGCCGTAACCGGTGGCGATATTACCCGCTATGCGCTCGCCGGCGCTGCTGCGGGTGCGCTTGCTGGCTATTTCGTCGACAAGAACGATGGTTGCGACGGTTACGACCGCGACGGCTATCTCGATGAGGATTGCTTCGGCACGCAAGGCTACCCGGCCGACCCGCGTCGTTAATCGCGCAATGCGTTGAATGAAGGGCCGCCCTGCAAGGGGCGGCCCTTTTCGTATCAGTCGACCACCTGCGCGCGATTCTCGTCGCGGTGCTTCTTGAGATACTTCATAAACGGCGTGCCGCCGGTGCCGACATCGGGGTCGTTTCCGGCAATGCTGCCCGCCTGCTTGTTGATGTAGCTCGCCGCGTATTCGAGATGCCGCGTGCGGAACCGCGCCGCCTGTTCGAGGCACGCATTGAACGCCTCCTTCAGCGCAACATTGCCGCTGCCCGCCACGAAGCTGCGCAGCGTGGATTGCGCGGCAAGGTCTTCGATGAAGCGCCGATGCTCGACCGGGCGGTAGGCGTGTAGTTCGTCGAGGAAGCTCTTGAGCGGGTCGTCCGAATGGCCGACCTGGAACAGCGCATCCATCGCCGGAACGATCGAGGACTGCGATCCGGTCTGCCCACGAAACGCCTGCGGCTTGCCGCCAAACTTTTCGATTCCCTCGTACACCAGCCCGCCATCCAGCGCGGGGTTGTTTGCCCAGCCGTGGATGTAGGGGCGCACCCGGTGGAAATAGACGTACGGATCGCACCGCTCGGGCATCCGCGCAAAGTGCGCGTAGATGCGCTCCCACGCTTCATCCATCTCGCGCAGCAGAGCGAGCGCAGCATCCTCGTCCCCGTCGCGGCACACACCGACCAGCTTCGCCGCATTGTCGAGCAGCACGCCCGCCTCTGCCTCGATCGCGACGTGGACCAGCACGAACCAGTTCTCGTCCGCGCCGCCGTAGAAGTTCTGGTGCATCGCGATATTGTCGAGCGTGATCGGGCTGGACTTGTCGAGCCGGTACCAGTTGTCGAGCACGTAGCCCGAATAGGGCAGCAATGGTGCCTGGCCGAGCC
This sequence comes from Citromicrobium bathyomarinum, assembly GCF_038594485.1. GTDB lineage: Bacteria > Pseudomonadota > Alphaproteobacteria > Sphingomonadales > Sphingomonadaceae > Alteriqipengyuania > Alteriqipengyuania bathyomarina_A. Next base: position 742,171 of record NZ_JBCFZG010000001.1, read on the forward strand.
GGTCGGCCAGCGCAACCATCGGTCGGGAGAGATTGGCAGGCAGGTGTGCGGGCGGATCGTCTTCTCCCCAGACATAGGCCTGCACCAGGAAGGAATAGTGCACCATCGCGGTGCGGACCTCTTCCTCGGGCGCGTCCTTGGCCCATGCGCCTATCTGCGGGTCGGGCAGCGCATCCAGCCAGTGGCGCACGCGGCCAGTGGTCAGCAGCGCGGAAAGATTGCCCGCTGCCTGCACGATCGGCTCGAATTGGGAGGGGAGGGTAATCGAATCGATTTCGTAATGCGAAAGGTAGCCGCGTTCCCGCGACATGCCGTAATTGCTCAGCTCCATTGTTGGGACCATTCGCCGGGCGCGGGTTGGGCCGCCCGGACGGCACGCTGACTATCAAGCGGCGAGGGGCCGCTCAAGCCGTGACGCTACGTCATCCACTCGCGCCGGGGAATCGCACCAGCAACGCATAGGCCTCGGGGTTGGCGATGCCCGCCACGCGCACGCCGTTGCGCAGCCAGAAGGCGTGCTTCACGATTTCGGCCTGCTGCTCGATCCCGTATTTTTCGAGGGTCCAGCCGGGTTTCAGGCTGTAATCGTATCGGCACCAGGGGTGGCGGTGTAGCGGCAGGTACCATTCGCCCTTGGTCTGGCTCTGCCAGACATGCGTCATCTCGTGGATGAAATGGCCCTGCGAGTGGTGGTTTCCGGCAGAGAAATCGTCGCAATATCCAGCGGCATCGGGATGGAAGTGCAGGTGCCCGCGCGGCGCCATGGTGACGTTGCGCGGCTGGAAGAACGCCCACTTGCGCCGCCGGATCGTGACCTTGCGATAATCGATCGCGGTGCCGAACACCGATTGCGCCAGCGCGACCTCTCCCGTGGTCAGCCGTCGCTCCCCACCCGCAGGGCAGGGAGCGGCCGGCGCATCATGCGCCACGGCGTCGATCGGATGATCCATCGCGTTCGTCGAATGCGGTCGATCAGCGTTCCGCGTCGGCGGGCAGCACGTCGACGTCGAACGACATGGTGTCGCCACCGGCCATCGTCAGAGTGACCGAGGTGACGCTTTCCGGCTTGAGATCGGGGGACAGATCGTAGGCCATCACATGCTTCTTGCCCGGCTCGAACTTGACGGTGTCACCCGGCTCGATCGTGACCATGCCGATCGATCCCATCTCGGTATCGTCGTATTCCATATAATCGTGCAATTCGGCCCGCGCAGCGCCTTCCACGTCGGCGCGGCGGACTGCAATCGCGCGGTCGCTGTCGTTCTTCAGGTTGAAGTAGACCGCAGCCGGATTGCCTTCCACGGCGGGCAGGAACAGCTTGCCGTCGGTCGCGCTGAGTGGCGATGCCGCTTCCTGCGTTTCGGCAGGCTTTTCCGAGCACCCGCCAAGTACGACAGTACCCAGGCCCAGTGCGACAGCGGCGTAAATCGATTTCATCTCAAGCTTCTCCCTCTCGAATGTCTCACTTCACGACTAGGCGCTGGCATCTCTTGTGCCAAGAACAAGCGCACCTATATCCGCGGCTGAACTGAGCTGCCGAGCACCATCGCCCTTGGATGGGGTGGTGCGAGGGGCAGTGTCCAACATAGCCAATAGGATGCGGGGTATCATGGCAAAAGTAATCGGTATCGACCTCGGTACGACCAACTCGTGTGTCGCGGTCATGGATGGTGGCAAGCCCAAGGTGATCGAAAATGCGGAAGGTGCACGCACCACGCCGTCGATCGTCGCCTTCACCAAGGACAACGAGCGCCTGATCGGCCAGCCGGCCAAGCGCCAGGCCGTCACCAACCCGGACAACACCGTGTTCGCGGTGAAGCGCCTGATCGGTCGCCGGTTCGATGACCCCATGACCAAGAAGGACATGGAGCTGGTCCCCTACAACATCGTCAAGGGCAACAACGGCGATGCGTGGGTTTCCGCGGGCGGCGAAAGCTACTCGCCCAGCCAGATTTCCGCCTTCATCCTCCAGAAAATGAAGGAAACCGCCGAAAGCTATCTCGGCGAAAAGGTGACGCAGGCGGTCATCACCGTTCCTGCCTATTTCAACGACGCGCAGCGTCAGGCGACGAAGGACGCCGGCCAGATCGCAGGTCTCGAAGTCCTGCGCATCATCAACGAGCCGACGGCTGCCGCGCTCGCCTACGGGCTCGACAAGGACGAGAACAAGACCATCGCGGTCTACGACCTTGGCGGCGGTACCTTCGATATCTCCGTGCTCGAAGTGGGTGACGGCGTGTTCGAGGTGAAGTCGACCAACGGCGACACCTTCCTGGGTGGTGAAGACTTCGACAGCGCGATTGTCGAATATCTGGCCGACCAGTTCAAATCCAAGGAAAACATGGATCTGAAGCAGGACAAGCTGGCCCTGCAGCGCCTCAAGGAAGCGGCCGAAAAGGCGAAGATCGAGCTTTCGAGCGCGCAGCAGACCGAAGTGAACCTGCCCTTCATCACCGCACGCATGGAAGGCGGCAGCTCCACCCCGCTGCACCTCGTCGAAACGCTGACCCGCTCGAAGCTGGAACAGCTTGTGGGCGATCTGGTCAAGCGCACGCTCGACCCGTGCAAGAAGGCGCTGGAAGACGCCGGCCTCAAGGCGGGCGACATCGACGAAGTGATCCTGGTCGGCGGGATGACCCGCATGCCCAAGGTTCGCGATGTGGTGGAAGAATTCTTCGGCAAGAAGCCGCATACCGGCGTGAACCCGGATGAAGTCGTTGCCATGGGCGCCGCCATTCAGGCGGGCGTGCTGCAGGGCGACGTCAAGGACGTGCTGCTGCTCGACGTGACGCCGCTTTCGCTCGGCATCGAAACGCTCGGCGGGATCATGACCAAGATGATCGACCGCAACACGACGATCCCGACCAAGAAGACGCAGGTCTATTCGACTGCCGAGGATAACCAGCAGGCGGTGACGATCCGCGTGTTCCAGGGCGAGCGCGAGATGGCTTCGGACAACAAGATGCTCGGCCAGTTCGACCTTGTCGGCATCCCCAGCGCCCCGCGCGGCGTGCCCCAGATCGAGGTGACGTTCGATATCGACGCAAACGGCATCGTGAACGTCAGCGCCAAGGACAAGGGCACCGGCAAGGAACAGCAGATCCGCATCCAGGCTTCGGGCGGTCTCAGCGACAATGACATCGAATCGATGGTCCGCGACGCGGAGAAGTTCGCCGAGGAAGACAAGAAGCGGCGCGAAGCGGCCGAGGCACGCAACCAGGCAGACAATCTCGTCCATGCCACTGCCAAGCAGCTGGAAGAGAACGGCGACAAGATCGACGCCGGGCTCAAGTCCGATGTGGAAGCCGCAATCGCCGAAACGCGGACCGCACTGGAAGGTGACGATTCCGACGCGATCAACGCCAAGGCGCAGGCCCTGACCGAGCTGGCCATGAAGATGGGCCAGCAGATCTACGAGAAGGAGCAGGCAAACGGCGGCGGCGACGCAGCGGCAGCCGATGCTGCGGCCACGCAGGCGGAAGACGACGACGTCGTCGACGCGGAATTCTCCGAAGTCGACGATGGCGCCAGCGACGACAGTGGCGACGCCGGTCGCGCCTGATCCTGCGACGATGGAACGACGGTGCCGCGCAAACCACTCCGGTTTGCGCGGCCTCGTTTTGATATAGACCTGGTGCTTTAGTAATGGCTTCCGAACCCGATCTTTACGAACTGCTCGGCGTGCCGCGCAATGCGGATGCGGCGGCGATCAAGTCTGCCTATCGCAAGATGGCGATGCAGTATCACCCGGACCGAAATCCCGGCGATGCCGAGGCAGAAGCGCGCTTCAAGGCGATCGGCGCGGCGTACGAGGTTCTGAAAGACCCGCAGAAACGCGCCGCCTACGACCAGTACGGCCACGCCGCCTTCCAGCAGGGCGGGGGCGGCGGCGGTCGCGGAGGGCCGCATGGCGATTTCGGCGATATCGGCGACATCTTCGAAACCATCTTCGGCAGCGCGTTCGGCGGCATGCGGCAGGGCGCCCGGCGCGGGGCGGACCTGCGCTACGATCTCGAAATCACGCTGGAAGATGCCTTCCACGGCAAGTCGACGACGATCGAAATCGAAGTCTCGCAGCAATGCGACGTGTGCACCGGGACCGGCGCCGAACCCGGCACCGGGACGCGGACCTGCAACATGTGCTCTGGCTATGGCAAGGTGCGCGCGCAGCAGGGCCTGTTCGTGGTCGAACGCCCATGCCCCAATTGCCATGGCCGCGGCGAAGTGATCGAGAGCCCGTGCCGCAATTGTCGTGGCGACGGCCGCGTCGATGCCCCGCAATCGCTGTCGGTCGACATTCCGCCCGGCGTCGATACCGGCACCCGCATCCGCCTGACCGGCAAGGGCGAAGCAGGGCCGCGCGGCGCACCATCGGGCGACCTCTACATCTTCATTCACATCCGCCAGCACGGCGTGTTCGCGCGCGACGGATCGAACCTGGTGGCCCGCGTGCCGATCAGCTTCACCACCGCAGCACTGGGCGGCAAGGTCGAAATCCCCGACCTCGACGGGTCGAGCAACACGATCGACATTCCCGCAGGCATCCAGTCGGGCAAGCAGCTGCGCAAGCGCGGCGCGGGCATGCCCGTTCTGCAAGGGCGCGGACGCGGCGATCTGGTCGCGGAGATCACGGTCGAGACGCCGACCAAGCTCTCCAAGCGGCAGAAGGAAATCCTCGAAGAATTCCGCGAGACAGAGACGGGCGACGAGTGCCCCGAAAGCCGTGGCTTCTTCGACCGGATCAAGGATGCGTTTGGAGCCTGACCTGGCTCTGGCGGCAGCGTAATTTGCCGCCGGGCGCTAGGCCATCAGCTTCGCTTCGATCTCAACGGCCAAAGAGTCGAGCAGCCCGCCCGCGCAGCGCTCCGCCTCGCGCTCTTCATCGATAATCGCGAGGAAGGCGCGCCGCAGGATATCGCGTCTCTCGTCGACGGAAACAGGGTGATCGCTGGTCGACAGCACCATGTCGACCATCCGCTCGCATCCGTGCAGTCGGCCCCAAAGGTAATCGTTCTCGCGGTAGGCGCGGCTGAAAAACGCACCGAAATCGTAGAACTCGATCCCGCGCAGCGTGGCTGCCGTGCCGCCCTTGCGGATCGCCGTCGCGTCTTCCGGGCTGATCCGGTCGACCTTGACCGGCTCGAACTCGTTCATCCCGCGCATTCCGAGGATCGGCAGCGTGGCGACGTCGTAGAACGGGAAACCGAGATAGGCATACATCATCCGGCGACGCAGCTCGCGCGGCATCTCGCCCAGCGCAGCGACGAGCGCCTGCTCGGCCAGCGTGTCGAGCGTCGCAAGGTCGCGCGCTTTCGCCACATGATCGAGCACTGCGCCCGGATCCTCCATGACGTTGCCGGCGAGGGGGGCGAAATCCGAACCCAGCGGCTTCACCCCGTCGCGCTCGAAATAGATCGAGAGGATTTCGTAAATCGCCTCGCGCGCACGATCGAGTGCTTCGTTGGGAATGTCGGGGTCCGCCTCCCAGTCGCGGGCGGTCCGCCGGGCGAGCAGTCGCAGGCGACGAATGCGAAAGGCCAGGTCGAAGCTGCGGAAGAACGCGATGGCCTCCTCGCTCGCGCCGGCTCCGGTCGCAACGAGGCTGGTAAGCCCGCGATCGTGCATCTCGGTACGCAGCCGCGCGGCGACGATATGCGTATCCAGCTCGCCCTCGTTCTTGGGCGCCGCCTGCCGCACCAGATCGGCGATCCGCTCCAAAATCCCCGCGAATTTCAGTTCTGCATAACCGGCAAAGGTATAACCGGCCTGCGTGGCGGCTGCCTGCTGCGCCTTGCCCCGCCAGCTGGCCAGACGCCGCAGCGTGGGCCGGTCGAAGAACACCGTGCGGTCGAACAGCTTTTCGACCGCCGCCTCCACCTCGGGCCGCAGCTTCACGATCATCGTCTGCAAACGCTCGGCATGCAGTGATTCTTCGCTGATCAGCTCCAGGTTGTCACGGATCGGCTGTTCGCGTGGCAGCGTCGAAATCGAGCCGAAGATATTCTCGAAGAAGCCGACCGGCGCATGCGCCTTCTCTTCGTCGCGGATGTAGCGGTCGGGTCGGGGGTCGATATAGGCGAAGCGCCGTTCCACCTCGCGCACCGCGGGGCGACCGCGCAACGCCTCGATCGCCCCTTCGAACGGTCGATTGACCAGCACCGAACCGTCGATCAGCGATACGCCGTCTGCCGAACCATTGTCGCAATGGGCGGGCATGATCCGTCGCAGGAAGGCATCGCGGTTTCGCCAGTCGCGCCCCGCCTCATCCGCCAGCTTGTCGATCTCCCCCACCTGGAGCGGCGGGAAGGCGCCGGGAAAACTCGCCGTCGCGCGCGCGGCGAACGCCAGTTCCAGCGGATCGGCCAGCCACGCGCCAGAAACTTCGGGCGTGCGGGCGGTAAAGCCGATCGGCATGCGGTGCTCGCTCTCCTGCACGATGGGCGGGCTGTGGAGGCGAAGGGTCGAAAGGTAACCATGAAAATCGGTCGTCGGCACGTAAAGATCGATCGGGTGGCCCGGTGGCAACAGCGGACCATCGGCCAGCGCACCATCCATCGCTTCGAGCGCGTCGAGCAGCATCTTCGACATCGCCTCGCCCGAGAAGGGCGGCTGGAACCAGCGCCCGCGCACCAGCTTGGAAACCTTCTCGCGCACTTCCTCGCGCGTTTCGGGGGCGACGCTTTCAGAAACGAGGTTGCCCGGTCGCCTCAGCACGAAGTTTGCCAGCGGCTGCGCCCAGAGCTTGGCAAAGCGCCAGCCCATCCGTGCATCCTCCGCCGTCAGCCGGTCGATATCCGCATTGTCGAGCCACAGATTGGTCAGCGGTTCGAGCGACCGGCCCGAATAGACCGCCTGCGCGAGGAACACGGCGTTGATGCCGCCCGCGCTCGCGCCGCTGAAGATGTCGGGGATCACTCTCAGACGCAGTTCGTGCTCGTCTGCGAGGATCTCCAGCAAGCGGCGATATTCGGCTGCGACACCGGTGCTGTTGGTTTCGCCTGCTTGAAAGCCCCGGCTGGCGCGCGCGAGATTCCAGACCTCCTTGGTCACGCCGTGCATGTAGACTGCCAGACTCACCCCGCCGTAGCAGACAAGGCCGATCCTCAGTTCCTTCTGACGCATGGGCAGAGACTAGCGGGGAAAGGCCGCACAAGGCAACTTGCGTTCCGCAAATGTTCCTCCTACGTCCCCGTTTTAAGGAGGTGGCATGGCCAAACCCAAGAAACGCTATGTCTGCCAGGCTTGCGGGGCGGTGTCGCACCGCTGGCAGGGCCAGTGCGCCGACTGTTCGGAATGGAACACGCTGGTCGAGGAAGCCCCCGCGACCGTGTTCAGCATGAAGCACGACCTGTCGGGCGGGGGGAGGCGGCTGCAATTCGCCTCGCTTTCCGAAGCGGTCGAGCCGCCCAAGCGGGCAACCACCGGGCTGAAGGAATTCGACCGTGCGCTGGGCGGCGGGCTGGTGCCGGGTGCTGCGATCCTGATCGGCGGCGATCCGGGTATCGGCAAGTCGACGCTCTTGCTCCAGACCGCAGGCGCAGTCGCAACGCGAGGACAGGACGTCGTCTATGTCAGCGGGGAAGAAGCTGCGGCGCAGGTCCGCTTGCGCGCCGAGCGGCTCGGTCTGGCAAACGCGCCCGTGCGCCTCGCCTCATCCACCAATGTGCGCGACATCCTGACAACCTTGGCAGCAGGCGATCCGCCCGACCTGCTGATCGTCGATTCGATCCAGACGATGTATTCGGACACGATCGAGGGTGCGCCCGGCACGGTCAGCCAGGTACGCGGCTGCGCGTTCGAACTGATCCGCTACGCCAAGGAAAGCGGCACCGCACTGGTGCTGGTCGGCCATGTGACCAAGGACGGCAATATCGCGGGCCCACGTGTGCTGGAACATATGGTCGACGTGGTGATGAGCTTCGAAGGCGAACGCAGCCATCAGTACCGCATTCTGCGCGCGCTCAAGAACCGCTTCGGCGCGGTCGACGAGATCGGCGTCTTCGCGATGGCGACCGAGGGGCTGGAGGAGGTCGAGAACCCCTCCATGCTGTTCCTTTCGGGCCGCGATGCGCCGCTCGCAGGCAGCGCGGTATTCCCGGCCATGGAGGGCACACGCCCCGTGCTGGTAGAAATTCAGGCGCTGATTGTGCGGCTGCAATCGGGCGCAACCCCGCGCCGCGCCGTGGTGGGCTGGGATAATGGCCGCCTCGCCATGCTGCTCGCGGTGCTGGAATCGCGCTGCGGGTTGAATTTCAGCGCGGCGGAAGTTTACCTCAACGTAGCGGGTGGATACCGCCTCGCCGATCCCGCTGCGGATCTGGCCGTGGCGGCCGCATTGGTCTCCGCGCTTGCCGACAAGCCGCTGCCCGATGGGTCGGTGTGGTTCGGCGAGGTATCGCTGGCGGGTGAAATCCGCCCCGTCGCGCACTCGGCGCTGCGCCTGCGTGAGGCGGCGAAACTGGGTTTTTCGAGCGCCTATGGGCCGCTAAAGGAAGAAAAGGCTTCACCCGGCATTCAATTCGCAGGAATTAGGCAACTGGCGCAATTGGTGGATCGTGTGATGCGCTAGAAGTCGTGGCTCTGACAAAAGCATGGTGGTCTGAAGAACGATGACCGGTTTCGACATTATCGTCCTGCTGATCGTCGCGATTGCCGCGATAGGCGGGTTTACGCGCGGGATCGTGCAGGAAGTGCTTTCGCTGGCGGCCTGGATCCTCGCGCTTCTCGCGATCCGGCAGCTGCATACGCCGTTGCAGGCCTTCATCGAACCGCGCGTGGACTCCTCGACGACCGCCGCCATCCTCGCCTTCGCGCTGCTGCTGCTGATCCCTTACGCGACGGTGAAGCTGATCGCATCGCTGGTGGGGGCCAAGGCGCGCGAATCGCTTCTCGGCCCGCTCGACCGGGTGCTCGGCTTCGGCTTCGGCGCGATCAAGGGCGCCATCATCGTGGTGGTGGGCTTTTCGCTGCTGGTGCTGGGTTACGACACGGTGTGGGGCGAACAGGGCCGCCCGACATGGATCCACAACGCGCGCACCTATGCCTCGATCAATGCAGGCAGCGAGGCGCTGGTCGGCTACATCCAGGAACGGCGCGCCAGCCTGCGGCAGGACGGCGCGGCGGGAGACGACGGCACGCAATCGGTGACGGGCTCGTCCGTGACCGAGTAAATCCGTACGTGACCAAGCTCTACACCCCCGAAATCCTTGGCCTTGCGGTCGAGCTGGCGCACTATCCCCGGCTGGCTTTGGCCGACCGCACTGCCGAAGCCCGCTCGCGCACCTGCGGCGGAACGCTGACGCTCGACCTCGCGCTCGACGGCGAGGGGAGGGTGGATGCCCTGGGGCTTGGCGTGTCGGCCTGCGCGATCGGGCAGGCGGCGGCTGCGATCTTTGCGCGAGAAGCGCGCGGCAGGGCCGCCGAAGAAATGCTCGCGGCCTCGGGCGAAATCGAGACCTGGCTCTCGGACGGCGGGCCGCTCCCCAATTGGCCGGGCATCGCAGTGCTCGAACCCGCGACCGCCTTTCCCGCGCGTCACGGGGCGATCCTGCTGCCGTGGCGGGCAGCCGTCGACGCGCTTTGCAAGGAGCCGCTCGCGCGCTAGATCGGCGAAAAAGCCGGAGGGGAAATTCGAACAATGAGCGCGTCCGACGCCGCCACCATGGGTCGTGAACCGACCGACAAGGAAATCCGTCTGGTCATCGCGGCGAGTTCCGCGGGCACGATCTTCGAATGGTACGATTTCTTCATCTACGGAACGCTCGCCGGCCTGATCGGCGCGGCGTTCTTCCCCAGCGGTAACGAAACCCTCCAAATTCTGCTGGTGTGGGCCGGTTTTGCGGTCGGCTTCGGCTTCCGGCCGCTCGGTGCGATCCTGTTCGGCTTCCTAGGGGACCGTCTGGGGCGCAAATATACCTTTCTCGTGACGGTAACGCTGATGGGCATCGCCACCGCCGGGGTCGGGCTCATCCCAGACGCGGCGACCATCGGCATTGCGGCGCCGATTATCGTGATCGGTTTCCGTATCCTTCAGGGCCTCGCGCTTGGCGGAGAATATGGCGGCGCGGCGATCTACGTTGCCGAACATGCCCCGCCCGAGAAGCGTGGCTTCTACACCAGCTTCATCCAGGCAAGCGTCGTCGGCGGCTTCGTGCTGTCGATCATCGTAGTGCTAAGCTGCCGCGCGCTGATCCCGCCAGAAGACTTTGCTGCGTGGGGGTGGCGCGTACCGTTCCTGCTTTCGATCGTGCTGCTGGCGATCTCGCTATGGATGCGGCTCAAGCTTTCCGAAAGCCCGGTGTTTCAGGCAATGAAAGCGGCGGGCGAGACGGCGAAGAATCCCTTCGTCGAAAGCTTCACCTACCCCGGCAACAAGCGGCGCATCTTCGTTGCGCTGTTCGGCATCACCGGCGTGCTGACCACGATCTGGTATACCGCGTTCTTCAGCGGCCTCTCATTTCTGCGTGGGCCCATGCGGGTGGACGAGGGCGTCGTCGAATGGATGCTGCTGGTCGCCGGACTGATCGCGATGAGCTTTTACATCGTCGTCGGGCGCTGGTCGGACCGGATCGGGCGCAAGGCCCCGATCATCCTGGGCGCAGGCCTTTCGCTGATCCTGCTGTTCCCGGTGTTCTGGGGAATGGGCCAGCTTGCCAATCCGGGCCTCGCCGAAGCGGCGGAGCACACTCCGGTGGTGGTGACCGGGCAAAACTGCACACCCGACCCGTTCGCCGAGTTGTTCGGTCGCGAGCAGAGCGACTGCGGCAAGCTTCTCGACACGCTGACCTCCAGCGGGGTGCGTTACGAACTGCGCGATGGCGGGGCGCTGGGCCTGAGCGTTGGCGGAGAGCCCGTGGCGCTGGCCGACGGCTGGTATGCCGACGGCACCGCGCTGCGCGAAGGCGTGCGCGCCGCGCTAACGCAGCGCGGGTTCGACTTCTCGCCGCAGACACCGCCTCTGGCCAACATCATCGGCATCGTGGCGCTGCTGCTGGTGATGGGGATGCTCTCCGCGCTTACCTACGGATCGGTCGCGGCCCTGCTGGCAGAGATGTTCCCACCGCGCATCCGCTATTCCTCGATGTCGATTCCCTATCACATCGGCGCGGGCTACCTCGGCGGGTTCCTGCCGCTGATTGCCGGGATCATCGTCGCGCGGACCGGGGATATCTACGCAGGGCTGTGGTATACGTGGATTGTCGTCGCTTTCGGCGTCGTCGTCGCATGGTTTGGCTTGCCGAGCGGGCCGCCACGTGATTTCGAGGACCGGTGACCGATACACCCGCACCGCCCCCGCCGACTCTGCGTCTGACCATCGATACCGCCGCGCTGGCGGACAACTGGCGCGCGCTCGATGCGCTCTCGCGACCGGGCAGGGCAGGGGCGGCGGTTAAGGCCGATTGCTATGGGCTGGGCATCGAACATTGCGTGCCCGCGCTGCTGGATGCGGGTTGCGAGCAATTCTTCGTCGCGCACTGGAGCGAGGTTGCGGACCTCCTGGCCTTCGTCCCACCCCAGCAAGTCGCGGTGCTCCACGGGGCCAATACTGCCGAAGAAGCAGCCTACGCGAAGGCGACTGGCGTGATCCCCGTGATCAACTCGCTCCACCAGGCGCGCGTGTGGAGCGAGGCAGGCGGCGGAACCTGCCACCTGATGATCGACACCGGGATCAACCGCCTCGGCGTCGCCCCAGCCGAGCTGAGCGACCCGGCGATACAGCAACTCGATGTGGAGGTGCTGATGTCGCATCTCTCTTCGGCAGAGGAAAACACTCCGGCCAATGCCGAACAACTGGCAACCTTCCGCGCAGCGATGCCACTGGTCGCGCACCGGGCGACGAGTTTCGCGAACAGTGCTGGCATTGCCTTGGGCGCTGATTTTCATTGCGATCTCACACGCCCGGGCCTGGCTCTATACGGCGGCGTTCCGACGCCCGACCTTGCCGGCCACATCCGGCAGGTCGCGTTTCCGCAGGCGGCGATCATCCATATCCATGACCTGAGCGCAGGCGAGACGGTCGGCTACAACCGTGAGTTCACCGCAAGCAGCCCGATGCGCGTCGGCACGGTCTCGATCGGCTACGCCGACGGGTTTCTGCGCAGCTGGGGGGCGAAGGGATACCTGACCCGGCAGGGACGCAAGCTGCGCCTGCTCGGCAAGGTGTCGATGGACATGGTGGTGGTCGACCTCGCCGATGCGCCCGGCGCCATGATCGGCGACTGGCTCGACGTTCCCTATCACCTGCCCGAGGCAGCGCAGCATTCGGGCCTGTCGCAGTACGAACTCCTCACCGCGCTCGGCAACCGTTTCGCGCGCATCACCAGCGCGGATTGCGCGAACAATGCTGCAAGTGCTAAGCCCAATGCTGCGCAGCATTAATTCGGAGCCCCGCTAGGTACATGACGAGCAAGAAGCATATCGAAGGCGAACCCATCGTCATCAAGAAATACGCCAACCGGCGGCTCTACAACACGCAATCCTCGAGCTACATCACGCTGGAAGATCTGGCGCAGATGACCCGGCAGGGGCTGGAGTTCAACGTGGTCGACGCCAAGAGCGGCGAGGACATTACCCATTCGATCCTGACGCAGATCATCGTCGAGGAAGAGGCCAATGGAGAGCATATCCTGCCGGTCAGCTTCCTGCGCGATCTGATCTCGATGTACGGCAATTCGATGCAGTCGATGATGCCGAGCTATCTCGAAGCGAGCATGGCCAATTTCCGCGCCAATCAGGCGAAGATTGCCGAAGCATGGCAGAGCGGCATGGCGGGCAACCCATTCGCCAAGATGGCGGAAACCAACCTTGCAATGATGCGCGCCGCGACCGACGCGCTGACCGGCCAGTCGACCCCGAGCAAGAGCGCGGCCCGCGCCGAGAACACTTCGGACGATACTGCGAACGAGCTTGCCTCGATGCGCGACCAGATGGCCGCGATGCAGAAGAAGCTCGACGAGCTGGGCAAGTAATCGAAAACCGGGCAACCGTTCGCCCTGAGCTTGTCGAAGGGCTGCACTTCTTTTAGCGCCGCTTCGCATCAAGAAAGACAGTGCTTCGACCGGCTCGGCACGAACGGGTGTGGGCTGGATCGGGGTGCATTGCATGAGGCCAATCCATCGTGTCCAACATCCGCCACGCCCTCTCCGTCAAACGCGAAGACGATTTCGCCGCCTGGTATCAGGCCGCCATTGCCGAAGGGCAGATGGCCGAGGAATCGGGGGTGCGCGGGTGCATGGTCATCAAGCCGTGGGGCTATGGCATCTGGGAACGAATCCAGCGCCTGCTCGACGACCGGATCAAGGCGACGGGCCACGACAATGCCTATTTCCCATTATTCATCCCGCTCTCCAATTTCGAGCGTGAGGCGGATCATGTCGAAGGCTTCGCCAAGGAAATGGCCGTCGTCACGCACCACCGCCTGATCGCGGACGGGAAGGGCGGGCTGATCCCCGATCCCGACGCGAAGCTGGAAGAGCCGCTGGTGGTGCGGCCGACCTCCGAAACGATCATCGGCGATGCGATGGCGCGCTGGGTGCAGAGCTGGCGCGACCTGCCGCTGAAACTCAACCAGTGGGCCAACGTCGTTCGCTGGGAAATGCGCACGCGCATGTTCCTGCGCACCAGCGAATTCCTCTGGCAGGAAGGGCACACCGCGCACGCCACCGCCGAAGAGGCGAAGGACCACACGCTGACCATGCTCGAAGTCTATCGCGCGATGGCGGAAGAAGATCTCGCGCTGCCGGTAATCGCTGGGGAGAAGCCCGAGCACGAGCGTTTCCCCGGCGCGGTCGAGACGTGGTCGATCGAGGCCATGATGCAGGATGGCAAGGCGCTGCAGGCGGGCACGAGCCACTATCTCGGCACCAATTTTGCCAAGGCTTCGGGCATCAAGTATCAGGCGCAGGAAGGCGGCGAGCAATTCGCGCACACCACCAGCTGGGGCGTTTCGACCCGGTTGATCGGCGGTATCATCATGACCCACGGCGATGATGACGGGCTGCGCGTGCCGCCGCGCATCGCACCGTGGCAGGTGGTGATCCTGCCAATGCTGCGCGGTAACGACGACGATGCTGCGCTGATCGACTATTGCGACGGCCTGCGCGCCACGCTCGCCGGGCAACATGCGCTGGGTGAGCCGGTGCGCGTGCTGCTCGACACCAAGCCCGGCAAGCCTGCGCAAAAGCGGTGGGACTGGGTGCGCAAGGGCGCTCCCGTGATCGTCGAGGTTGGCGGGCGCGACATGGAGAACGGCGTCGTCACGCTGATCCGGCGCGACCAGCTGTGGGACATGGAAACGGGCAAGCTTAACGCGCAGGCCCCGACGCGCGAGATCGCCGGCCAGACGATCCCCGGCGTGCTCGGCGACATCCAGCAGGCGCTGTTTATCGAGGCCGCCGAGCGCCGCGACGCCAACATTGCGACCGGGATCGACAGTTGGGATGGCGTGGTCGAGTTCTTCGCCAGTAACGGCAAGTATCCCGGCTGGGTCGAGGTGCAGTGGGCCAAGCCGACCGGCGATGCGCTGGAGCAGGTGGTCGAGAAGCTGAAGGACCAGAAGCTGACCGTGCGCAATGTGCCGCGCGATGCGACGCCCGCAAACGGCACCTGCATCTTTACCGGCGAACCTGCGACCGAGCGGGTCTACGTCGCGCGGGCATACTGATTTACCAAGGGAGGGAGTATCATGGGCGAGGCGATCAAACACGGTTTTGCGAACCTGACGAACTTTGCGGGCCGCGACAGCCGCACGCTGTTCTGGTGGTGGGTCCTCCTTATTGCCGTCGTGGTTTTCGGCCTCCGCATGATCTCCGGCATCGTCTTTGCCGTCGGGTCGATGGGCAGCGCGATGCAGGCCGGTGCGGCTGGCATCGAGCAGGAGCAGATTCAGGCGGACATGATGCGCAACATGGCTGGCAGTCTGGAAACGCAGGCATGGATCGGGGTGACAATCTCGCTGATCGGGCTGGCCCTCCTGATCGCCTCCTTCGTGCGCCGCCTGCGCGATGCGGGCCTGCCCGTGCTGATCGCGATCGTCCCGGTCATCGCGACCCTGATCGCAGCATATGCGAGCGTGGCCGGCGTCGAGCAGATGCAGCAACTCATGATGAGCGGGGATGTGCAGGCCATGGACGAGGCTGCGACCAAGCCCGGCCTCGGTCTGGTGGCCTATATCGGCTACCTGGTGGTGATCGTGTGCGGACTTATCCCGAGCAGGAACGCCAACTGATCCTTAACCGCACCGACGATTGATCGGGGGGCAGGGGCGCGCTGCGGGATAGCAGCGCCCCTCCCATGCGTTTACAGCCCTGACATGGCAAAACGCGCGAAAAACCTCCCCCAAGGCCTGCCCACCCAGAAGCAGGTCCTCGAATTCATCGAAACGTCCGATGGTACGGTCGGCAAGCGCGAGATCGCGAGAGCCTTCGGCCTGAAGGGGCAGGAGAAGATCGCCCTCAAGAAACTGCTGAAGGACATGGCCGAAGATGGCCTGATCGACGGCAAGAAGACCGCCTTCCATCGCATGGGTGGCCTGCCCAAAGTGACCGTGCTGCGGATCGCCGAGATCGACGATGGCGAGGCTATCGCGGTGCCCGAAAAGTGGGAGCCCGACGATGGCGCCGCGCCGCCGCGGCTCACCGTGGTCGAGAAAAGCAGGGGTCGGGGGTCTAAAGGGATGCCCGCGCTCAAGGTGGGCGACCGGATTCTCTCGCGCACCGAGGAAACCCCCAAGGGCTGGCGCGCGCATCCGATGAAAAAGCTGGCCCAGCAGACCGAAGGGCTGATCGGGGTGGTGGAGAAAGACGGGCGCGGCAAGTTCTGGCTCGCGCCAGTGGACAAGAAGGTCCGCAGTTCCTCGCCTATATCCGATGTCGGCACCGCCGAGGAAGGCCAGCTGGTTTCCGCCGAACCGGTCGGGCGCGGCACCCGCTCGGGCGTGCGCGTGACCGAAGTGCTGGGCGATCCGCTCGCCCCCAACAGCTTCTCCATGATCGCGATCGCCAAGCAGGGCATCCCGCACGTTTTCCCCGAGGCGGTGATCGGGGAAGCCGCTCTCGCGGCGAAGCTGCCGGTAACCGCGGACAGGCGCGAAGACCTGCGCGATGTGCCGATCGTCGCGATCGACCCGGCCGACGCGCGCGACCACGATGACGCGATCTGGGCTGCACCCGACGATGACGAGAACAACGCGGGCGGTTTCCGCGCGCTGATCGCGATTGCCGATGTCTCGTACTACGTGCGGCCGGGCAGCGCGCTCGACAAGGAAGCGCGCAAGCGTGGAAACTCGGTCTATTTCCCCGACCGGGTCATCCCGATGCTGCCCGAGGTCCTCTCCACCGACGTGTGCTCGCTCAAGTCGGGCGAGGATCGGGCGGCGATGGTCTGCCACCTGAAGATTTCGCCGCAGGGCAAGCTGCTCAAGTGGCGCTTCAGCCGCGCCATCGTGCGGATTGCCGAGGTGATGGCCTACGAAGAAGCCCAGCGCCGGATCGATGACAAGGCTGGGGACGAACGCCTGGACAACCTGTGGAAAGCCTGGGGAGCACTGTGGAAAGCCCGCGAGGCGCGCGACCCGCTCGACCTCGATTTGCCCGAGCGCCGCGTGATCCTCGACGAAGAGGGGGGGATCAAGGAAATCGCCGTTCGCGAGCGGCTGGATGCGCATCGCGTGGTCGAGGAATTCATGATCGCGGCCAATGTCGCGGCGGCGAAGGCGCTCGAATCCAAAAACTCGCCGGTGGTTTACCGCGTGCACGAACAGCCGAGCCGGGAAAAGCTGCTGGCGCTCAAGGAATATCTCGGCACGCTGGATATGAAGCTGGCCATGGGTCAGGTCATCACGCCGACCTTGTTCAACCGCTTCCTGAAGGATGTCAGCGACGAGCAGGAGAAGGCGCTGCTGATGGAGGCGGTGCTGCGTACGCAGACCCAGGCCTATTACGGGCCGGATAATCAGGGGCATTTCGGCCTCGCGCTGGGCAGTTACGCCCACTTCACCTCGCCGATCCGCCGCTATTCCGACCTGCTGGTCCACCGCGCACTGGTCGACGCTTTCGGGCTGGAACAGGCAAAACCGAAAAGCAAACTGCCGGAAAACAGCGGACTCAGCGATTTCGACCGCGACGATCTGGGCAAGATCAGCGAGGCGATCAGCCGCACCGAACGCCGCGCGATGGAGGCGGAGCGCGATACGATCGACCGCTACGTTGCCGCATGGCTTGCAGGGCGCGTCGACGAAACCTTCGAGACGCGCATCACGGGCGTGCAGAACTTCGGCTTCTTCGCCACCATCGTCGGGCTGGGCGGTGACGGTCTGGTCCCGATTTCCACCATCGGCGACGAATATTTCCACTACGACGAGGCGGCCAAGGCGCTGATCGGCGCGGACACCGGCACGCGTTACGAAACCGGGCAGCGGCTGAAGATGAAGCTGGTCGAAGCCAACCCGCTAACAGGGGCCTTGCGATTCGAGGTGCCGGGCGGTGATGCGTCGAAGGCGCGCGAGGGGCGTCCGCTCAGAAGTGGCCCCAAACACAACCGGGGTGATGTGGCGAAGAAGGGCGGCCCGAAAAAGGCCGGACCCCGGAAGGATAAGGCGGGCAAGCACCAGGTGGGCAAGCGTGGCCGGCCGGGCAATATCCGCCATCAGGGGCGCGGCCGGAAGAAATAGGGAAAGGGCGGCTGCCCCGATACAAGGGCTAGGCGCCTGCGATCCGGTCGATATCCTCGTTCGACATCTTGCCCGGCAGGATTACCAGGGGGCACGGCAGGCTGCCGGTGTGCGCCGAAAAGTGCGTCACCAGCGGCCCCGACGGCCCTTCGGCGGCTGCGCCCAGCACCAGCGCGATCACTTCGGGATTTTCCGTCAGGTACTCGCGCACGATCCGGTCGCCATCGCCCACTTTCACGGCGATATTGGGCATCTTGCCGCTCTCGGAATAGACATTGCCCGCCGCGCTGGTGGCGATCGCTTCGGCGCGATCGCGCGCTTCCTGCTCGATCGTGGCCTGCACCGCACCGAAGGCGCTGAAGCTTTCCGCCTGCACGATCGCGAGGATCTGTACCGACCCGCCGCTCTTCGAAGCCCAACCCATCGCGAAGCGCAGCGCTTTGCGCGCTTCGTCCGTTTCGTCGACGATGACCAGATAGACGCCCATATTCATTCTCCCACCCGGGCTATCGACACAATTCGTATGCAGAGGCAAGGTGCTTGCAGCGCTAGGGCAAATTGGCCAAAGCGGCCTGACACAAGACCATGCCGCTACGGCAGAGCCGCCGCCCTAGCACACGCAATCGCAGGACACCTACATGCCAACACCGATCAAGATGCCCGCGCTTTCCCCGACAATGGAGGAGGGCACGCTGGCAAAGTGGCTGGTCAAGGCCGGGGACACGGTCGCAGCGGGCGACCTGCTCGCAGAAATCGAGACCGACAAGGCGACGATGGAGTTCGAAGCCGTCGACGAAGGGACCATTGCCTCGATCGAGATCGAAGAGGGGACCGAAGGCGTCGCCGTGGGCACCGTGATCGCGATGCTGGCAGGCGAGGGCGAGAGCGTGGAAGACGCCGCCAAGGCCGCGCCCGCCGACGAATCCAAAGCGAAGAAAACCGAAGACAAGACCGACGCCAAGAAAGACGATGCGCCGGCCGAGCCCGCCAAGGCAAGCCCGCGCGAAAGTGCCGAGCCGCAGAAGGCTCCCACGCAGGCGAAGGCCGCGCCCGAGAAGGACGGAGACCGCGTGTTCGCCTCGCCGCTCGCGCGGCGGATCGCAGAGGACAAGGGCCTCGACCTCACGACGGTGAAGGGCAGCGGACCGCGCGGGCGAATCGTGAAGGCCGATGTCGAAAGCGCGAAGCCCGGCCAGCAGGCCGCCGCGCCCCAAGCTGGCGCAGCCGCTCCGGTAACGATGGATGGCGATGCGCCCTTCGAGGAGGAAAAGGTCTCCGGCGTGCGCAAGGTCGTCGCCAAGCGGCTCACCGCCGCGAAGCAGGAAGTGCCGCACTATTACCTCAGCGTGGACATCAACCTCGACGCACTGCTCGCCGCGCGCGCCGACCTCAACAAGATGCTGGAGGCCGAGGGCGTGAAGCTCTCTGTCAACGATCTGCTGATCAAGGCGCTGGCCAAGGCGCTGATGCGCACCCCGCAGGCGCATGTCAGCTTCCAGGGAGAGACGCTGCACCGTTATAGCCGCGCCGACATCAGCGTCGCGGTCGCCTCGCCCAAGGGCCTCATCACCCCGATCATTCGCGGCGCGGATCGCAAGAGCCTGCCCGAGATCGCGACCGAGATGAAGGAACTCGCGGGCAAGGCGCGCGAGGGCAAGCTGCAGCCGCACGAATACCAGGGCGGCACCGCCAGCATCTCCAACCTCGGCATGTTCGGGATCAAACAGTTCGACGCGGTCATCAACCCGCCGCAGGGCATGATCATGGCGGTCGGCGCGGGCGAGCAGCGCCCGTGGGTCAAGGATGGCCAGATCGTGCCCGCCACGGTGATGACGGCGTCGGGTTCGTTCGATCACCGCGCGATCGACGGCGCCGAAGGGGCGCAGCTGATGGAAGCGTTCAAGCAGATGTGCGAACAACCGATGGGAATGATGCTATGAAAACCGGCATTATCGTAATCGCTGCAAGCGCGCTCGCGCTCGCCGCCTGTCAGCAGGCACCGGCGGACGGCACGACCGAGCAACCGGCATCCGAAGAAACCGCGACCAAGGCCCCGTCCGACATCGTTGCCCCGGCTGAACGCAAGCCCGCACCCACCGATGCGCCGGGATCGCCCGATCTTGGCTACACCGGCCCGATCCCGATGCCGATCCGCATCGGCACCGACGGACCGAAAGCCGATTCCTGCGCCAGCTATGGCGAAGTCACCGGCCTCGATCCCAAGGGCGACAACTACCTGTCGGTCCGCGATGCGCCGAGCGACAAGGTAAAGGAACGCGACCGGATCGGTGCGGGCCACAAGGTCCACATCTGTGCGGAGAGCAATGGCTGGTACGGCATCGTCTACGACATCGAAGGCGACAGCGGGATCGATTGCGAAACCGACAGCCCGGTCGACAAGCCGCGCAACTACACCGGCCCCTGCGCGCAAGGCTGGGTGAGCAAGAAGTTCGTCAAGATCACGGCGGGGTGATGGGCTTGCGGCAGCCTCAAGAGCGTATCTCCTCTCCCCTTGCGGGAGAGGAAGGGGCCCGCGCCCGCCAGGGCGTGGGAAGGAGAGGGGACCAGCACGACCTTGGCGCGCTGGCAAAAAACCTCCGACGGGGCTCGACCGACGCCGAACGCAAATTATGGGGCCATCTCCGTTCCAAGCGCCTGAACGGAGCCAAGTTCAGACGGCAGGAGCAAATCGGCGATTATATCGTTGACTTCGTTTGTTTTTCGCGCCGTCTCGTGATCGAAGTCGACGGTTCGCAGCACTTCGAGAGTGCCGAGGACAAGGCACGCGATGCGTGGCTCAAACTAAAGGGTTTCGAAGTTTTGCGTTTCTGGAACAACGACGTCCTGCAAAATGAGGATGGGGTATTGGCGGCAATTCTTGCTGCGTTGGAAACCCCTCTCCCCAACCCCTCTCCCACAAGGGGAGAGGGGCTATGAGCGCAGTGGCAATTTTCTTCTCTCCCTGTGCGGAAGAGGATAGCGCAGTTTCCTCGCACAGCGAGATATCGAAGCTTGGAGAGGGGCTATGACTGAACGCTCCCCCCAAATCCGCGTGACCGCGATGCCGACCGACATGAACCCTTATGGGGGCGTGTTCGGTGGCTGGCTGATGAGCCAGATGGCGCTTGGCGCGGGCTCGCTGGCGAGCCGCGAAGGGCAGGGCCGTGCGAATGTGGTGGCGGCCAGCGATTTCGGCTTCCCCGCTGCAATGGCGCTGGGCGACGAGCTGAACATCTATTGCGAGATCGTGAAAGAGGGAAACACCTCGATCACCATCGCCGCCGAGGGGATCGCCCGCGCACGTCATGGTGAGGAGACCAAGCTCGTCTGCAAGGGCACCTTCGTGTTCGTGCTGGCCGACGACGACGGTAACCCGCGCCCCGTGCGTTTGCATGCGGCTGCGGCAAACCCCGCGCCCGAACGTGCATCGGACAATGATGGCTGAGGCGCTGTCCTACACCCATCGGAACAGCCATGATGGCGCGATGCCGATCGCTCGCTCCATCCTGTGCTGCACACCGTTTTTCGCCATCCGCAGGGTGGCAAGTTTTTAGCCCCTGAACACTGTGTCAGGTGTGTCAGACAAACCAGCAAGAGGCTTCCATGGCTGAGAAATACGACCTTATCGTTCTGGGTTCCGGACCGGGCGGCTACGTCGCCGCGATTCGCGGGGCGCAACTGGGGCTGAAGGTCGCCATCGTGGAGCGCGAGCTGCTCGGCGGGATCTGCCTCAACTGGGGCTGCATCCCGACCAAGGCGCTGCTGCGGTCGGCCGAAATCCTGCACTACGCGCAGCACGCGAAGGATTACGGCCTGAAGATCGCAGGAAGCATCGAGGCCGATCTGGAAGCCGTGGTGAAGCGTTCGCGCGGCGTTGCGAAACAGCTGAACCAGGGCGTCACGCACCTGATGAAGAAGAACAAGATCGCGGTGCACATGGGCGAGGGCAAGCTGACCGGCCCGACGACGCTCACCGTCAAAGGCGAGAAGGGCGAAGAAAAGCTCGAAGCCAGGCACATCATCGTCGCCACCGGTGCCCGCGCGCGCGATCTGCCGTTCGCGAAGGCCGACGGGAAGCGCGTGTGGACCTATCGCACCGCGATGACGCCGCCCGAAATGCCCAAGAAGCTGCTGGTGATCGGATCGGGCGCGATCGGGATCGAATTCGCCAGCTTCTATAACGATATGGGCTGCGAAGTGACCGTGGTCGAAATGCTCGACCGGATCGTGCCGGTGGAGGACAAGGACGTGTCCGCCTTCCTCGAAAAGAGCCTGAAAAAGCAGGGCATGACGATCATGACCGGCGCGGGCGTGGAGGACATCAAGGTCTCCGACAAGGGCGTGAAGGCCAAGATCAAGGATAGGCAAGGCAAGGTTGCCGAGAGCGAATTCTCGCACTGCATCGTCGCCATCGGGATCGTGCCCAATACCGAGAATGTCGGGCTGGAAAAGCTGGCCGAGATGGACCGCGGCTTCATCCAGGTTGATCCTTACGGCCGCACCAAGTCCAAGGGGCTGTGGGCGATCGGCGACTGCACGCCGGGCCCGTGGCTGGCGCACAAGGCAAGCCACGAGGGCGTTACCGCGGCCGAGGCTATCGCAAAGGAACTGGGCAACAAGGACGTCCACCCGCACCCGCTCGACCGCAACAACATCCCCGGCTGCACCTACTGCCACCCGCAGATTGCGTCCGTCGGCATGACCGAGGCGAAGGCGAAGGAAGCGGGCTACGAAGTGAAGTCGGGCACCTTCCCCTTCATCGGCAACGGCAAGGCGATCGCGCTTGGCGAGGCGGAAGGCTTCACCAAGACCGTGTTCGACGCGAAGACCGGAGAGCTGCTGGGCGCGCACATGGTCGGCGCGGAAGTGACCGAGATGATCCAGGGCTTCGTCATCGGCAAGACGCTCGAGACGACGGAGGCCGAGCTGATGCAGACCATCTTCCCGCACCCGACGATCTCGGAATCGATGCACGAAAGCGTGCTCGCGAGCTACGGGCGCGTGCTGCACGTCTGAAACTTGCCGCTGCCTTGCCCGTTGGTGGGGTATGAGCGAACAGGACAAGAGCAGCACCCCGCCGCGCGGCGACAAGCCCGATGGCAAGAACGACAGCGAAGTGGTGAAGGAGCATCGCGCTCTGATGAACCAGGGCTCCACCAAGCCGGAGGACTACCCGGAAAGCGAACGCGAGGCGCAGTCTCTGGTCGACAAAAGCAAACGGCGCGACCAGTCGAACTGATCGCGCCGCTTGGCTTCTCGGTCTGAGGCTGTGGTCAGACGTTCCGGCGAAGGAACGCGATCACCGCCAGGATCAGGAATACGACGAAGAGGATCCACGCGATGTTGGAAGATACTCCGGCAATCCCGCCAAAGCCGAGTACGGCAGCAACGAGCGCGATAATCAGGAAGATGATGGCCCAGCGTAGCATTAGGTTTTCCCCTTGTTGAACCTAGGCGATATGCCGGGAGGGGCAGAGCGGGCTCGCTATAAACCTTTGTTAAGTTGGCCGGCGTCGTGCTGGGCGCTGGCGGACAGGGTGGGATTCGAACCCACGGTGAGCGTAAACCCACGGCGGTTTTCAAGACCGCTGCCTTAAACCACTCGGCCACCTGTCCTACTCGCGAGGCGTCGGCTAACGCCGAACGGCGGTTTTGTCACCTGCGGTGACGTCTCCGGCTTCGCCTCCGACTCCATGACCGCTACCTTAAACCACTCGGCCACCTGTCCTACTCGCAGCGCGTCGGCTAACGCCTCGGCTGGCATTTGTCACTCTCCGGCACGCATGCGCGTTTTCGAGCGCCTAAGTCATTGGCGAGTCATGTCCACTGTGACAGATACCTGAGGCATGAGATTCCCACGCCTGTTTTTCGCCCTTGCGGCGGCCGCCGCGTCGATCTGTGCCGTTCCCGCAGCGGCGCAGGACCTTCCTTTCGACGCTTATATGCAATTGGTGATTGCCAAGGCTCGCGCGCAGGGCGTGAGCGAAAGCACGATCCAGCGCATGACGTCCGATCTCACGCCTAATCCACGTGTGATCGAGCTAGACCAGTCTCAACCCGGCTCGTCTTCATCGTCGGGCTATCCGCGGCTGCAGCCTTATCTGGACACGCATGTCGATACAGCGCGAATCAACGGCGGTCGTGCGGTCTATAACGAAACGGCGCGGCTGCACGGTGACCTTCTCCAGAAATACGGGGTGCCGGCAGAGATCGTCATCGCGATCTGGGGTCACGAAACGAACTACGGCAGCTATCGCGGCAATTTCGACCTCGCCCGCTCGCTCGCCACGCTGGCGTGGGAAGGGCGCCGCCGCGAGCTGTTCGAGAGCGAGTTCATCGCGCTGCTGAAAGTGGCGGACAAGGGCTATTCGCGCGAACGGCTGGTCGGCAGCTGGGCCGGAGCCTTCGGCAACCCGCAATTCCTGCCGAGCGTCTACCTGCGCCTTGCGACCGACGGCGATGGTGACGGCATGGCGAACATCTTCACCAACCAGGCCGATACGATGGCCTCTATCGCGCGGTATTTTCAGGATGCGGGCTGGCGACCGGGCATCCCGTGGGGCGTGGGCGCGAGTATCCCCGCCGGTTTCGATGTCGATGCCTATCGCACGAAGTTGGTCGCACCCGTCTGCTCGCGCGTGCACGAGCGCCACAGCCAGTGGAAGACGGTGGAAGAATGGCGGGCGCTTGGTGTGACGCCTTACCGGAGCTTGCCGCCCGGTACGCTGGTCAGCCTGTTCCAGCCCGATGGGCCGGGAACTCCTGCGTGGCTGTTAACCTCAAATTATCGCGTTATCCTCGAATATAACTGCTCCAACTATTACGCGATGAGTGTGGGGCTTCTGGCCGATGAGATTGCCCGGTAATGTCCGGAAACTTGGGATCGCGATCGGACTGATCGCATCGCTTTCCGCCTGCGCCACTGGTAGCGCGGATTACAATCTGGCATCCGGCGCGGATTACTACGCCGGAAACGGCGCGGGCCAGAGCCCGGATGGGGCCTACCGCGGCCCGCAGGCGGACTATCCGCAGGTCCTGGGCGAACCATACGTGGTCGACGGTCAAACGTTCACCCCGGCCGATGTGCTCAGCTACGATGCGGTCGGCTATGCCACGCTCGAGAGGGGCGAGACGGGCGGCGTCACGATTTCGCACAAGACGCTGCCGCTGCCGAGCTACGTCGAACTGACGTCGCTCGATACCGGCAAGACGATCCTGGCACGCGCAGAGCGACGGGGTCCGATGACGTCAAGCCGGATCGTGGGTCTCTCGCAAGGTGCCGCGCGCGAACTGGGTGTGGGCGAGGGGGCCCCGATCCGGGTGCGCCGCGTCAACCCGCCGGAATACGAACGCGCTGCCCTGCGGTCGGGGCAGCCCGCCGGCGCCCGACTCGATACGCCGGACACCTTGCTGACGGTCTTGCGGAAGCAGTTGCCCGCCTACGGGTCGGTCGATCTTGCCAGAACCGATCCACGCGGATCGGCGCGAGACAGCGACTTCGACAGCGCCTTCGCCGAGATCGAGCCTGGCCCATCGAGTGCGGTCGCGGACAATTTCGACGACTATCGTACGCCATCCGTCCCCACCACGCCGCGCAGCACAACCTACGCGCTTGCGCCGATCGGCGACCGACCGACCGGAGGCGCGCCGCGTCCCGACCCGGTCGAGGTTGCGCGACTTCCCGAGTCGCCGCGTCGGAGCATGCCAGAGCCTACGGTCGGCACCTCTCGCGCCGCACCGCCAGCGCCGACACGGACGACGCAGGCACCGCCTCGCCGAGGGCGGTATATCGTCCAGGTCGCAACCTTTTCGAGCAAGACCAATGCCATACGCGCCGCCGACGATCTCGCCGGGTTCGTCGTAACTGCCGGCGGATATTATCGCACCCGATTGGGCCCGTTCGTCAGTCGTGGAGAAGCCGATGCTGCCCTCGCCAAAGCCCGCAATGCCGGATATAGGGACGCGTTCGTAGATACGAGCGAATAGGCATTCGTCGCGGCGCCCCGTGAGGCTGAGCGCGCGACAACGCGCACAGGAGCGGCGGCATTGGCGGAGATTCTGGTGAAGCGACATCGTGCGACCGCACTGGTTGCGGCCATGATGCTCGTCCTGCCGACGAATCTCAGCGCCCAGTCGCCCCAGCGTCCGGCTCCTCCGACGCCCGAGCAGGCCCCGATCGCCTACATGATCGACCTGTCGAGCGGGCAGACCCTGTACGCGCGCGACATCGACCGGCGCTTCGTTCCAGCCTCGATCACCAAGGTGATGACCACCCTGGTTGCGTTCGACATGCTTGCCGACGGTAAGTTGCGTCCCGACCAGCGCGTTCCCTATCGCGACGAGACTTTCAAGGAATGGCACCGGAAGGGGTCGACCCTGTTCCTGCCCGCCCACGCGCGCCCTACGGTGCAGGAGCTTCTGATCGGAATCACGACGGTTTCGGCCAATGATGCTTCGGTAGTGCTGGCCGAAGGGGCCGCCGGTAGCGTTCAAAAGTGGGCGCAGCGCATGAACGCGACCGCGCACAGCATCGGCATGCACGACAGCCATTTCGGCACGCCCAATGGGTGGCCGGACGAAGGACGCACCTTCGTCACCGCCCGAGACCTGGGAACGCTGGCCGAGCGGATCCTGCGCCAGCATCCCGAGAAGTTCGATTTCTATTACGGGCGGCGCGGCCTCAAGGCCTATGGCATCGCGCAGGACAATCACGATCCGATCACGGGCCGTGTGGAGGGCGCAGACGGGTTGAAAACCGGCTTCACCGACCAGGCGGGCTATGGCTTCCTCGGCACCGCCGAACGCAATGGGCGCCGCCTGGTGATGGTGGTTGCAGGGGCCGACCGGGGAAGCGAGCGAAACCGCGCGTCCCGCGCCTTCATGGAATGGGGTTTCAAAGCGTTCGACAGCCGCCTGCTGGCCCGCAAGAGCCAGCCGATCGCTTCCGCCCGGGTGCAGAACGGCTCGCTCGGCGAAGTGCCTCTGGTCGCGGATCAGGACATCCGCGTGGCCGTGCCGCGCGGCGACCGCGCCAAGGCGGAACTCACCATCCATTACGACGGACCGCTGCGCGCACCGATCGCCAAGGGTGAAGCAGTTGCCACGCTCGAAATCGCAGTTCCCGGCATGGAAACAGCCACCTTGCCGCTCTACGCATCGCAAGAGGTGAAGGAGGCCGGTATGTTCGGTCGGATTGCCAATGGTTTCGCAGGTCTGTTCGGATGAACGCCCCCGCAGAACAGCCAGCGGTCAAAGCGCGCTTTATTGCCTTCGAGGGAGGTGAAGGGGTCGGCAAGTCGACCCAGGCCAAACGCCTCGTCGCCGCACTCGCGAAACGCGGGATCGAGGCGCTGCTGACGCGCGAGCCGGGTGGGACCGCCGGGGCGGAGATGATCCGCAAGCTTTTGCTCGATCCGCCGGGCACGGGATGGCTGGTGCAGGCGGAGGCCATGCTGTTTGCTGCGGCACGATCGGACCATGTAGCCAAGGCGATCAAGCCGGCGCTGATGGCAGGCAAGTGGGTGGTTTGCGATCGCTTCGTACTCTCGAGCCGCGCCTATCAGGGCCTTGCCGGCGGGCTCGGCGACGAGGAAGTGAAGACGCTTCACCGCATCGGCAGCGGGGGTCTCCAGCCTTGCCGCACCTTCTTGCTCGAGGCTCCCGGCGATCAGGTCACCGAACGCCTGCGCAAGCGCGATGGCGACGAGGCCGACGCCATCGGGGGCCGCAACGCCAAGTATCACGCGGATGTCGCGCGCGGCTTCGCCGGTCTGGCGCAAGACGATGAATCGATCATCCAGATCAACGCATCGGGCAGTGAGGACGAGGTCCATGCCGCCGTGATGCACAATATCGAGCCACTGCTCGTCCCGGCATCGTGAGCGATCCGCACGGGGCCCAGTGGCGCAGCTGGCGTGCGGCGCTGGCGAGCCCGCGGATGCACCATGCGTGGATCCTTGCCGGCCGCAGGGGCCTCGGCAAGCACGATTTCGCACTTGCCGCCGCACGCGAGCTGGTGGCAACCGGACGCGATACGCCCGTCTCCGAGAACGATCCCGACGTGCAGGTGCTGACCCACCTGCCGAAAGACGACAAGGAAGCGAAGAAGGCGGAGAAGGGTGAGGCTTTCGAAACCAAGCGCAATATCGCGATCGACCAGGTGCGCGCGATGCAGGCCCGGCTCACGACACGTCCCACGCTGGGCGCCTACCGCGCGATCATTATCAACCCGGCGGACGATCTGGAACGCAATGCTGCCAATGCGCTGCTCAAAAGTCTGGAGGAACCGCCCGCCGGCACATTCTTCCTCCTGGTGACGCACCGCCCCGGCATGCTGCTGCCCACGATCCGTTCGCGCGCACGCATCCTGCGGTTCGCCCCACTGCCGTCGGGTCAGGTAGAGGCCGCCTTGCAGGCTGAAGCTCCCGATGCCGACCCGGGCGACATATCGCTGGCAGCGCGCGCCTCCGGCGGCGCCACGGGCGCGGGGCTGGCTTTCCTGGCGCAACAGCTGGGTCCGGCCGAAGCGCTGATGCGGAAGATCGCATCGGATGGCGACCCGGATTTCACGCTTCGCGGCAAGCTGGGAGAAGAGATCGGAGCCCGTCCGGACCGTGAACGTCTCGCGATCACGCTCGATCTGGCGCGCACGGTGCTTGCACAAAAGCTCGATAACCCGGACCGGGCAGGCATCCCCTCGCTGGTCGAAGCGCACGCGCGTCTGGTGACGATCTCCGGCCAGGCGAAAAGCTACAATTTCGACCCCGGTTTCCTCGCGATGGAAATCGGCACCTTGCTCGCATCGGCTGCCCCGCATACAGCCACGCGCAATGGCTGATCCTTACTACATTACCACCGCGATCCACTATCCCAACGGCAAGCCGCACATCGGCCACGCCTACGAGACGGTTGCCGCCGACGTGATTGCACGCTTCCAGCGCTTGAAGGGCCGCGATGTGCGCTTCCAGACGGGCACGGACGAGCACGGCCTGAAAATGGCGCGCAAGGCAGAGGAGCAGGGCAAGACCCCGCGCGAACTGGCCGACGAGATGAGCGGGTACTTCCGCGATCTGTTCGACCGGCTGAACATCTCCTACGATCGCTTCATCCGCACGACCGAGCCCGAGCATCACAGCGCCAGCCAGGCACTGTGGCGCGCGATGGAGGCCAGTGGCGATCTCTATCTCGACCGCTACGAGGGCTGGTATTCGATCCGCGACGAAGCCTTCTACGACGAGAAGGAACTGGTCGAAGGGGAGGGGGGGGAAAAACTCTCTCCGCAGGGCACCCCGGTCGAATGGACGGTCGAGGAAAGCTGGTTCTTCCGCCTGTCGAAATATCAGGACAAGCTGCTCGACCTCTACGCCTCGCAGCCCGATTTCATCCAGCCCGACAGCCGCCGCAACGAGGTGATGCGCTTCGTAGAAGGCGGATTGCGCGATCTCTCGGTCAGCCGCACCAGCTTCGACTGGGGCGTGCGCGTCCCCGGCAGCGAAGACCATGTGATGTACGTGTGGGTCGACGCGCTGACCAACTACATCAGCGGCCTGGGATACCCCGAAGAGGGCGCAAACTGGAAATATTGGCCGGCCGACCTGCACCTGATCGGCAAGGACATAATTCGCTTCCACACGGTCTATTGGCCGGCCTTCCTGATGAGCGCGGGCGTGGAATTGCCCAAGCAGGTCTATGGCCACGGCTTCCTGCTCAACCGCGGGCAGAAGGAAAGCAAATCGCTCGGCAATGTGACCGATCCGGTCGCGCTGGCAGATCAGTTCGGCGTGGATGCACTGCGTTATTTCCTGATGCGCGAAATCGCATTCGGGCAGGACGGTAGCTATTCGCCCGAAGCGATCGTCACCCGGGCGAATGCGGAGCTCGCGAACAGCTTCGGCAATCTGGCGCAGCGAACCTTGTCGATGATCGCCAAGAACCTCGATGGAGAGCTCGGCCACTACTCGCCAGAAGGCGACGACAAGGCGCTGCTGACGACCGTGCAGGACGCATGCCGCGAAGCCTTCCCGCAGCAGTTCGAAAAGCTAGCATTCTCGGTCGGGATCGATGCGTGGATGAAGGCGGTCTACGCCTGCAACCAGTATGTCGACGAGCAGGCCCCGTGGGCGCTCAAGAAGACCGATCCGGAGCGGATGCGTACCGTGCTGCAGACGCTGTTCATCGCGCTGCGAGACCTCGCCATCGCGATCCAGCCTGTCATTCCCGAAAAGGCGGGCCATCTGCTGACCATGCTGGGAATTGCCGAAGATGCGCGCACTTACGAGGATATGGCCGACGAAGGCTGGTACGGCGCGCTGATCGCCACCGGTTACCGCGTTGAGCCGCCGACACCGCTCTTCCCGCGTCTAGAGCTGCCGGAAACTGCAGAGGCCAGCTGATGCTGATCGATAGCCATTGCCACCTCGAATATGAAGGTCTGGTCGACGATCAGGGCGGGGTGCTCGCCCGCGCCCGCGATGCGGGGGTTCAAGGCTTTCTCAATATCTCGACCAAGCAGGCCGAGTGGGACCAGGTCGTCGCGACCGCCGCGCGTGAGGATGACGTGTGGGCGAGTGTCGGCATTCACCCGCACAACGCCGATGGCCACGCCGATCTCGCGCGCGAGACGCTGTTCAAGGCGACGCAGCACCCCAAGGTGGTCGGGATCGGAGAGACCGGGCTCGATTACTTCTACGACAAGTCCGACCGCACGACGCAGCAGGCGCTGTTCCGCATGCATATCGATGTCGCGCGCGAGACCGGTCTGCCGCTGATCATCCATACGCGCGATGCCGAGGAAGACACCGCAGCGATCCTCGAAGACGAGATGGGGAAGGGGGCCTACCCCGCCCTGATCCACTGCTTCACCGCGTCGGCAGAATTCGGCCAGCGCGTGCTCGATCTGGGCCTCACGATTTCAATTTCAGGGATCGTGACCTTCAAGAACGCCAAGGATCTGCAGGAAGTCGTCAAGGTCATCCCGGCGGATCGCCTGCTGGTCGAAACCGACAGCCCGTTTCTTGCGCCGGTGCCGCATCGCGGAAAGACCTGCGAACCGGCCTACGTCGCGAACACGGCGCAATTCGTGGCCGATCTGCGCGGCACCAGCGTGGAAGAGCTGGGCAAGCAGACCACCCGCAATTTCCACGCTTTGTTCTCGAAAACGCGCCAGCAAGACAAGGCGCCGGCGTGAAGGTCACGCTGCTCGGCTCGGGCACGTCGACCGGCGTTCCGCGTATCAATGGCGACTGGGGCGCGTGCGATCCTTCAGAGCCGCGCAATCGCCGCTCCCGTGTAGCTATCGTTGTCGAAAATGACGCCGGCAGCCGCGTGCTCGTCGACACACCGCCGGACCTGCGCGACCAGTTCCTGCGCTGCGGAATAGACAATATCGATGGCGTCTTCTGGACGCACGACCATGCCGACCATTGCCACGGCATCGATGATCTCCGATCGCTCAGATACGGCCGCAGCGGGCCGTTACCGGGCTATGGCGTGGAGGAAACCGTCCGACGGCTACGCGCGCGCTTCAGCTATGTCTTTGCGGGCGAACACGGTTATCCGACGATCGTGAATATCGAGGTGCTCGATCGGTTGCGCCTGTTCGCGGGCTTCACGGTCGGCTGGACCGTGATGCCGCATGGCCCGGCCAAAAGCACCGGCTTTCGCTTCGGGTGCGATGGAAAATCCATCGGCTATGCCACTGATTTCAGTGAAATAACCTCTGGAATGGTTGAGCTCTTCAAAGGCGTGGATTTGCTGGTGTGCGACTGCCTCAGGCGAGAAGAGCATCCCACGCACGCAAACCTCGCCATGGCGCTCGATCTGGGAAAGCGTTGCGGCGTCCGGAAGCTGGTCCTGACCCACCTCGATAAAAGCATGGATTACAGAACTTTACAGGACGAAGTTCCGAAGGGCGTGATCGTGGGATATGATGGACTGACGGTTTCGGCATGAGCCAGTTCGATATCGTCCAGATCATCGCGCTGGTCGGCTGGCTGATCTTGGCGGTCAGCGCTTTCGCTTCGTACGGACTGAGCTGGAAAAGCTCGCTACGGCACGTGCTGATCTGGGCGGTTATCATCACGGGACTGATGCTGCTGATCACCGCAATCCAGTAGGGCCAGGCACGACCCGCCACCGCCCGAACGCACACCTTATTTTACATAATATATATTATCCATCTTATGGATGTGCTGACGGCGTGGCTGCGGAGCCCTATGCCCCTTCCATGAACATCACGCCATCACGCCCAATCGACCGACTTCTAGCCATCATGGCGCGGCTTCGCGATCCGGAACGCGGATGCGAATGGGATCTTGCGCAGGATTTCGGGACGATCGCACCATACACGATCGAGGAAGCCTACGAGGTCGCCGACGCTATCGAGCGTGACGAAATGAATGAGCTGCGCGAAGAACTGGGCGACCTGCTATTCCAGGTCGTCTTCCACGCGCGCATGGCGGAAGAACGCGGACTGTTTTCATTCGATGACGTCGCGCAGGTCATCTCCGACAAGATGGAGGCCCGTCATCCTCACATCTTCGGCTCGGCCGATGGCACGATGGACGAAACACGCTGGGAGGCGCTGAAGGCGCAGGAACGCGAGGCAAAGGGCCAGGCCAGCTCGATGGACGGAGTCGCGCGCGCGCTTCCCGCCTTGCTTCGCGCAGAGAAGCTGCAGAAGCGCGCCGCCCGCGACGGGTTCGACTGGCCCGATCCCTCGGGCGCGGCCGACAAGCTGGCCGAGGAAGCGACCGAACTGGCGGAGGCTGACGACGCGACGCGCGAAGAGGAAGCGGGCGACCTGCTGTTCGCGGCGGTCAACGTCGTTCGCGCTTACGGAATTCAACCCGAAGCTGCCTTGCGCGCCGCCAACGACAAGTTCGAGCGGCGCTATCGCGGCATGGAAACATTGGCAGACGGCGGGTTCTCTTCGCTCGATCTCGACGCGCAGGAAGCGCTTTGGCAGGCGGTCAAGCGGCAGGAGCGCGGCTAGGCGCTCCCCTCCCCAGCATCGTCGCCCGCGTCATAGGCTTCGGCCCAGACACGCGCGCCGTCCTGGTTCTGACGCTCGATCTCGGGGACGCTCACCCGCGCCGCCGGATCGATGGTGACGCCAAGATAATCCGCCGCCGCAGCCAGCGCGCTCGCCGGATCGCTCCGCACATCCTCATAGGCAATCCGCAACGGCGCAATCCGAAGATCGCGGAACATGGCGGCCCAGGTGCTCTCCTGTCGTTCGATCAGGCGAGCGGCATTGTCGACTGCCCGACGCGAGAA
Source organism: Citromicrobium bathyomarinum (assembly GCF_038594485.1). Classification (GTDB taxonomy): domain Bacteria; phylum Pseudomonadota; class Alphaproteobacteria; order Sphingomonadales; family Sphingomonadaceae; genus Alteriqipengyuania; species Alteriqipengyuania bathyomarina_A. The sequence continues at coordinate 775,115 of NZ_JBCFZG010000001.1, forward strand.
TGGTGGCTCGGCCTGCCCTTCCCCCTCCTGCGACGCACGCCAGCGGCCCGAAAGCGATGCGCGGGCATAGGATATTGCGTGCGCCTTCCGATCACGGCGGACCAAGTGGATGACGCGCGTATCCGCTCCGCGCGCCAGCATGAAGCGCATCACCGCGTCGAGAAGATGTGAATTTAAAGCGCCAAGGTCTTCAAATTGCAGTGGAAAAGCCTTGAGGCCGAACACGCCGTTGGGCGATGTGCGCGTTGCCAGCACGGATTGCCAATGGCGCTCCTGCGCCCCCCGATCCTCCGAAAGCTGCCCGAGCGGGCCGCCCGGAGCGAAGTTCAGATACTCGATCGGCGCGCCCAGGCAGCCGGTTTCCCATAGACGGTGACCAAACCACGAACTGCCCGATCGTGGCGTGGTTGCCACAAGGTAAGGTGTGGCCGGCAGACCGGCGAAACGCGGGAAATCGAAAGCGGGCTCATGCCCGGTAGTGAGCCCGTCGATCATGCCCTATTCTCGGCACAGGCGCGGTTACAGTCAACCGGCGGCGTCGGCGCCCATTGTTTCGAACTGGCCCAATTCCTTGGGGCCAAGCCGAACGACCAGCCGGTGTTGTGGCAAGCCTTGCTGATCGGCGATTTCCTCTTCCTCCAGCACATCACCATGGGCGTGAAGCCATGCGATCTCGCGTCCCGCGGACGCTGGCAGCACGATTTCACGGATGATTGCCTCGCGCGTGAGCGCCTGGCCGATCCGCGCTTCCAGAGCATCGATATTGAAGCCGGTTTCAGCCGAGAGCGGCACGACCGTTTCGTCCTCTTCGGCCCGGGCGGCCAAGTCCTCGCGCGCGTCCTCCGCGAGCAGATCCCACTTGTTCCACACTTCGAGGATCGGAATCGCGCTGACGGGCTCTTCGCCCTCCTCTCCCTCAGAAAAGACGCCTAGTCCGCGCAACACCTCCAGCACCTGCGTCTTTTGCGCAGCGCTGGCGGGATTTGCGATGTCGCGCACGTGCAGGATCAGGTCGGCGTTGGTTACCTCCTCCAACGTCGCCCGGAACGCAGCGACCAACTGGGTCGGCAGGTCGGAAATAAACCCGACCGTGTCGGACAGGATCGCCTTTTCGACCCCCGGCAGGCCGATCGCCCGCATGGTGGGGTCGAGGGTGGCGAACAGCAGGTCTTCCGCCATCACGTCCGCGCCGGTCAGGCGGTTGAAAATCGTCGACTTGCCCGCATTGGTATAGCCGACCAGCGCAATCACGGGCCACGGCGCGCGGGTGCGGCGTTCCCGATGAAGCGCACGGGTCTTGCGCACCTGTTCCAGATCGCGGCGGAGTCGCGCCATGCGCGAACGGATCATCCGTCTGTCCGCCTCGATCTGCGTTTCGCCGGGGCCACCGAGAAAACCGAAGCCGCCCCTTTGCCGTTCGAGGTGAGTCCAGCTGCGCACCAGGCGGCTCGCCTGATAATCGAGATGCGCCAGCTCAACCTGCAAGCGGCCTTCTGCGGTCGCCGCGCGTTCACCGAAAATCTCTAGGATCAGTCCGGTTCGGTCGATCACCTTGCGCTTGAGTTTTTCTTCAAGCGTGCGCTGCTGGATCGCCGAGAGCGCGCCGTCGACGATGACAAGCTCCGCTTCGGCCAATTCGGCCTGCGTCGCGATCTGTTCGACCTGCCCTGCCCCGAACAGCGTCCCGGGCCGCACATCGCGCACGGGCTGGATATAGCTTTCCGCGACGACGATGCCGATGGCATTGGCAAGGCCGATCGCCTCCGCAAGCCGCTCCTCGGCTGGCAGATCGTGCGCTTGGCCACGAATGTCGGGACAGATGACGAGCGCGCGCGCTCCGCGCGTCACCTCGCCTTGCAGGTCATCTTCGAAAATCTAGCGGTCCTCGCTTACTAGTCGTAGTCATCCTCGTCGTCTTCCCAATCGCTCAGGTCGACAGGCTCGGACGGCTGAATGGTCGAAACGGCGTGCTTGTATGCCAGCTGTACGTATCCTTCGCGCTCCAGCAGCGTGCAGAACAGGTCGTAGGCCGCGATCCGCCCCTGCAGCATCACACCGTTGACCAGAAACATGGTTACCTGAACTTCGGCCTCGCTGACGCGCCCCAGGAACACATCCTGCAACTGGCGCTGCTTCTTGCCACCGTCGCGATTGGCAAACTGTTCGGCATCCATGGGCTGCGCGGGCATGATCGTGCTGATCGCGTGCTTGTAGACAAGCTGCGACTGGCCGTCGCGCCGCAGCAGCAGCGAAAAATTGTCGAACCAGGTGATGATGCCCTGCAGCTTCACACCCTTGACCAGAAACACCGTGACCGGCGCCTTCTCGCGCCGAAGGATGTTCAGGAAACCGTCCTGGAGCCCGGGCTGCTTGTCGGTCGAGCCTGCCTCGCTGCGGGAGGGCGCACGCTTCTGGGTGGTCTTGGTCGCAGCTGCGCGCTCGGGCGCTTCATCTTCGGCCTTTGGCTTGGTCTTAATCGAAAGCGTTTTTCCTGCAGGCATAACCCTGTTCCTGTTCTTGGCCACACGTGCGAGGAGCGGTGTAGCATCGCTCTATTCATCTGCCCGTTCGAGAGCAGCACTTATCTCGAAAAATGCTTGCTGCGGACTTGCGTTCCGCTGTCGCGACTCGTCATTTTCCTCCAGTGGCTTGGACGCAGGACGTTTCAGCCCTCGTCCTTGCGATCGGTCATCCCGAGAATCTTGAGCTTCCGGTGTAGCGCCGACCGCTCCATCCCGATGAAATTGGCAGTCTTCGAGATATTGCCCGAAAAGCGCCGGATCTGGATCGCGAGATATTCGCGCTCGAATTCCTCGCGTGCCTCGCGCAGCGGTACGCCCATCAGGCTGGACAGCCCGATACCGCCCTTCACCCCGCCCTCGGTTATCTCTACAGGCAGCATCTCGGGTTCGATGACGTTCAACTTGTCTCGCGGCGACAGGATCACCGTGCGTTCCACAACATTGCGCAATTCGCGCACGTTGCCGGGCCAGTCGTAGGCTTGCAACGTGGCGAGCGCCTCTTCGCTGATCTCGGGTGGCGGCAGCCCCTGCTCGGTCGCGTAGCGGGCGAAGAAATGGGTCGCCAGCGCCGGAATATCGTCTCGCCGGTCGGCCAGCGACGGAATGGTCACGGGGACGACATTGAGCCGGTAGAACAGGTCTTCGCGAAACCGCTTTTCCTCGATTTCGACCTGCAAATCGCGCGAGGTCGAGCTGACAACCCGCATATCGACCCCGATCTGGCGATTGCCGCCCACACGCACGAAGCTCTGCTCGGTCAGCACACGCAGGATCCGCGCTTGCGTGGAGAGCGGCATGTCGGCGACCTCGTCGAGGTACAGCGTGCCGCCATCTGCCATTTCGAGGAGTCCCGGGCGGATCAGATTGCCATCGGCCTCTTCGCCGAACAGCTCCTGCTCGAAACGCTCTGCCGTGATCCGCGCGGAATTGACGGTCACGAAGGCGCCGGACGAACGCCCACTCCAGCTATGCAGCATCCGTGCGGCGACTTCCTTGCCCGATCCGGCGGGGCCGCTGATCAGCACCCGGCTGCCTGTATTGGCGACCCTCTTCAGCGTAGCACGCACCTGGTTGACCGGCGCGGAGTTGCCGGTGAATTCCTCGCCCGGGCCACCATTATCCTGCTTCAGACGCGTGTTCTCGCGCCGCAGGCGCTCGGTTTCGGTCGCGCGTTCGACCAGCAGCAGCAGGCGCTCCGTCTCAAACGGCTTTTCGATGAAGTCCATCGCGCCGCGGCTGACCGCGGAGACTGCGGTGTCGATATTGCCGTGGCCGGAGAAGATGATCACCGGCAGCTCCGGCTCGCGCTCCTTGATCGCATCGAGCACTTCCAGTCCGTCCATCGGGCTGCCGTGCAGCCACACATCGAGCAGGACGAGGCTCGGCCGCCGCTCGTCGACCATTTGCAGCGCAGTTCCGCTGTCGCCCGCGACGCGGCATTCGTAGCCTTCGTCGGTCAGTACGCCGGAAACCAGCTCGCGAATATCGCGTTCGTCGTCGACGACCAGGATATCAAGCGCCATCAGCGCCTCCTTTTGGGGTGTGTCTGTTTCATGCCGCCTGCTCCTCGGATGCTGCGGGCTCGGGATTGCGGGCGAAACGAAGGATGACCTGGGTTCCGCCCTCCGCGACGGGCGTGAAGGACATGTCGCCGCCATGCTCCTCCACGATCTTGCTGACGATCGCGAGCCCCAGTCCGGTGCCCTTTTCGCGGGTGGTCACGTAAGGCTCGGCGATCCTGTCCCGTTCGGCTGGCAGGCCAACGCCGTTATCCGCAATCCGGATTTCGACAAGATCGTCGCCCTGTTCGATCGATACCGCGATCCGCCCGGCAAAACCGGCACCTTCGTCGGATGCACGGGCCTGCACCGCCTCGACCGCGTTCTTCAGAACGTTGGTCATCGCCTGGCCGAACTGGTGACGATCGCAGCTGAGCGGCACGTTACCATCCTGCGCCTCGACATGAAACGCGATGTCCTGATGCGCGACTTCCTGAAGGAATACTGCCTGACGAACCAGATCGATCGCGTCTTCGTCGCGGAAAACCGGTTTCGGTAGTCGGGCAAAAGAGGAGAACTCGTCGACCATCGCACGCAGCGCGCCGACCTGGCGCACGATGGTGCTTGTCAGTTCGTCGAATAGCGTATCGTCGTCGCCGACCTTCTTGCCGTAGCGGCGCTTGAGACGTTCGGTTGCGAGCTGGATCGGAGTGAGCGGGTTCTTGATCTCGTGCGCAATCCGGCGAGCGACGTCGGACCAGGCAGCGCGGCGCTGGTCCAATAGCTGGCGAGTGATGTCCTCGAAGGTGATCACGTGACCGCCCGTTGCGGGGGCGATCCGCACCGCCAGAGTCAGCAGGTCGGCACCCTTCGTTACTGTCACGATGCCGCCTTCAACGCCCTTGTCGAGCAGCGAGGCGATCTGCGGCGCGGCCGTGGCAAAGGCCTTGCCCCTCCCCTCCTCGGTCGCATCCTCGAACAGCAGGAGCCGTGCCGAGGTGTTCATCAGCTGGATTGCGCCATCCCGGTCGATCGAGACAATGCCTGCACTCATCGACTCGAGCACCGCCTCGATAAAGGCGCGCCGTTCGTCGATCTCGCGGTTTGCCCGCATCAGATCGTCGGTCTGCGTTTCGAGCTGCGCGGTCATCCGGTTGAATGCCCGGTTGAGCAGCCCGATCTCGTCGGCACCGGTCCGCCCTTCGATCCGCAGCGCGAAATTACCCGCCCCGACCTTGCGCGCCGCCGCGACCAGATCGGTCAGCGGCTCGACCTGGCGGTCCGCAAAGCGGAGCGCGAACCACACCGCGAATCCCACCAGCGCAAGGCTGACGAAAAACAATGCCAGATTGAAGCGCAGTTGCAGCGCGCGGGCACGCTGGGTCAGCTCGCGATATTGCACCATGATGTCGGTCGCGCGCTGGAAATTGGTGAACGACAGAGCGGTGGTGTTGCGTGCATTGTACAGATAGATGCCCGCAGCGCGGTCGATCGGCGTTATCGCCTCGATCCGCTGCTGATCAGCAAAGATAACCTCGTTCTCGCCTGCCTTGAACTTTGGCAGCGCGCGGGCGCCCGCCTCTGCAGGCTGATTGCCGGCGACGATCCCGATCGCCACTGCGGTTGTCACCGTGCCGTTGGGAAAGGCCTGCAAGATCGCGCTCTCGCTGATGTCGCGGGCCTGCATCTGGTAGAGATAATCCTCCTGGAACTCGCGGCTGGCCAGATCGTCCGCATCGCGGCCCTGCAGCAGGTAGAGCATGTCACCCGCCATCGTGCGGGTTTCCTGAGCGACCTCGAACTGGTTCTGCTCGAAATAGCTCTCCGCAAATTCGTTCGTACTCTCGAACAGGCCGCGTGAATCGCTCGAAAACCAGAAATCGACACCCGACTGGAACAGCACCCCGGCAAAGGTCGCGACGAGGAGCGTCGGAACCGCAGCAATCAGCGAGAATACGAAGACGAGGCGCACATGCAGCCGCGCGGTGCTGCCAGCGGCACGACGCAGCGCCAGTCGGCGACCCAGCAGGACGAGCAGCGCCATTGCCGGGACAAGCGCGCCGATCAGGAGGATCGAAATCTGCCGGGTCGGGAGCAGATCGGTCTCGTCAGGCGTCTTCGCGAAAGCGCTCCAGGTAGCGAAGACCATGATCGCCAGCGCGACCGCCGCACCGATCTCCAGCAACCGGAACAGGTTGGCGCGCCGCGAAGCGACGACCATCCGCCGGGCAAAGCGAGAACCGCGTATCGTCTTGACGGGAGAGGTCGCCATCGTTGCCGACTTACAACATCGCTGTTGCCGCAATACAAGTTACAAAGGCTGTGTCGTCCCACTTCGCGTCGCATTTCGGCAACGCCTTGTGGCAATCGCTACCAAAACCGCTCGGCTCAGGCGGCGTCGCGGACTAGGAAGGGTTCGAAAAAGCGATCGATCTCGCCGAGCACCTGCGCGGGATCGTCGATGAAGTTGATCGTCTTGCGGAAGTCGGCCGAGCCGTAGAGCCCCTTGGTGTACCACCCAAGGTGCTTGCGCGCGATCTTCACCCCGACCGGTGGCGTGTAGTAATCGAGCATCCGCTTGTAATGTTCGACCACCACCGCGTAATGTTCGTTCAGCGGCGGGTCAAAGCGCTTCTCGCCGGTCTGCCACCAATGCATCACCTGGCCGAGCAGCCAGGGACGACCATAGGCCCCGCGCCCGATCATCAGCCCGTCCGCGCCCGATTGCTCCAGCGCCTTGGCCGCATCGTCGATGCCGCAAATATCGCCGTTGACGATCACGGGGATACTCACTGCGTCCTTCACCTTGCGGATGAACGACCAGTCGGCGCTGCCCTTGTACATCTGGTTGCGTGTGCGGCCGTGGACAGTGATCATCTTCACGCCCAGATCCTCGGCAATCCGCGCCAGTTCGGGAGCGTTGAGGCTCTGGTGATCCCAGCCCATGCGCATCTTGACGGTCACCGGCACGTCCACCGCCTTGACCGTCGCTTCCATCAGCTTCGTCGCCAGCGGCACTTCGCGCATCAGCGCGCTGCCCGCCAGCTGGCCGACAACCTTGCGCACCGGACAGCCGAAATTGATGTCGATGATCGCCGCGCCATTGCCTTCCTGCAATTTCGCAGCCTCGGCCATGCTCGTCGGGTCGCACCCGACCAGCTGCATCGAAACGGGTTCCTCGATCCGGTCCCATGCAGCCTTCTGCACGCTCTGGCGCGTCTCGCGGATCGCCGCCTCGCTCGCGATCATCTCGGTCACGTTGAGGCCGGAGCCGTAGCGGCGCACCAGCGTGCGGAACGGCATATCGGTCACGCCTGTCATGGGCGCGAGGACGACAGGCGTCTCGACGCGCACGTCGCCGATGGCGATCGGCTTCGGAGCCGAAGGAGGGGTCGGTACTTCAAGCATGGGGAAGCGCGGCAAATAGTGGATTGCCGCCGCTCTCGCAAGCGCGTAGCCCGGACACCGATGGCCCACCTCCGTCACCCTCCCGCAGACCTGCCCCGTTTCGCCGCGATTATCGTTGCCGCAGGCACCGGCACGCGCGCCGGGCAGGCGATCCCCAAGCAATATGTCCGCTGGCGCGGCAAGCCGGTATTGCGCCACTCGGCAGAGTCGCTGCTCACCGCCGGAGCTGCGCCGCTTGTGGTCGCCATTGCGCCCGATGCGGCGGACATGGCGCGCGAGGCGCTCGCAGGGCTCGATTCCATCATGCTGATCGATGGCGGCGACACCCGCCGCGCGTCGGTATCCGCGGGGCTGGAAGCGCTCGCGATCGACGCACCGGAGCGCGTGCTGATCCACGATGCCGCGCGCCCCACTCTGCCCCAGCCGGTGATCGACCGGGTGCTGGCGGCGCTCGACACCTATCCCGGCGCAATCCCCTCACTGCCCGTGGTCGACACGATCGCGCGCACCAAGGAAGGCGTGATGACCGGGCAGGAGGACCGCACCACTCTTGCCCGGGTCCAGACACCGCAGGGTTTCGCGTTCGACGCCATCCTGTCTGCGCATCGCGCGTGGGATAGCACCAGCGAGCCGACCGACGATGCTCAGGTTCTCCGCGCCAATGGCGGAGACGTCGCCGTGGTCGAGGGGTCTACAAAACTCGCCAAACTGACTTTTCCAGAGGATTTCGCCATGCAGGCAGCGCCCGTCCGCATGGGCACCGGGTTCGATGTCCACCAGCTTACCGAGGGTGAGGAATTGTGGCTCGGCGGCATCAAGATCGACCACGACAAGGGGCTGGCCGGGCACAGCGACGCCGACGTGGCGCTGCACGCGCTGGTCGACGCCATTCTCGGCGCGATCGGCAATGGCGATATCGGCACGCATTTCCCGCCCAGCGATGAAAGATGGCGCGGCGCAGAGTCGGGCCAATTCCTCGCGCATGCGGTCAGCCTCGCCGCCGATGCGGGATACCGGGTCGGCAATCTGGACCTCACGATCATCTGCGAGGCGCCGAAGATCGGGCCACATAAGGATGCGATGCGCGAAAAGATCGCCGAACTGGCCGGTGTTCAGGTCGATGCGATAAGCGTAAAAGCAACCACGACCGAAAAGCTCGGCTTCACCGGGCGCGGCGAAGGAATTGCCGCTCAGGCCGCCGCAACCCTGATCAGGGAGGACTTCGAATGAGACTGCCGCTTCGCCTCACTGCGACTGCCGCAATGCTCGCTTTATCCCAACCCGTACTCGCGCAGGGCAGTTGCGTTCAGCAGGCGGATGTTGCGGATGCCGCAACCTATGCCATGCCGCTGGCCATCGAAGCCCTGCAATCGCGCTGCGCCGAGGTGCTTCCTGCCAACAGCTTCATCATGAACGAGGGCGCGGATCTCTCGGCCGAGTTCGAGCCGCTCCGCGATAGCGCGTGGCCAGGTGCGCGGCGGCTGCTGGTGGGAGCAATCGAGAGCAAGACAGGCGCGAAGCGCGAATGGGCCGATCAGGCCGGACCGGGCACGGGCGGCATCATGCAAACGCTTATGCGGATGGAGGGTGACGCGCTGCGCCCCTTCGTCGATGCTCTTGCTCTGCAGTTTATCGCGGAAGCAATCGAACCCGACACATGTGGCAAGGCGAATGCCCTCCTCCCACTGCTCGCCCCGCTCCCACCCGAGAACTACGGCGCTCTGGTGGCGACGGTCATGGGGTTCGTCGGGAAGAAGGAAGGCGAGATGCAAATTTGCGAGGTGCTACCGGAATGACCGACGCCCTTCTCTCGTCCGACATCGTCCAGCTTGCCACGCGCGTGGTCGAACAGAACCGCGAGGCCGGGCGCACGATAGCGCTCGCGGAAAGCTGCACCGGCGGGCTGGTATGCGGCGCGGTGACCGAGATCGCCGGATCGTCGTCGGTGCTCGATCGAGGCTTCATCACCTATTCGAACGAAGCGAAGATCGAGCTGTTGGGCGTGTCGTCCGACATCATCGAAACATTCGGCGCGGTCTCCATCGCATGCGTGTGGGCCATGGCACAGGGTGCGCTTGCCAACAGCAAGGCCGATGTCGCGGTTGCGATCAGCGGCGTCGCGGGACCCGGCGGAGGAACGCCGACGAAACCGGTCGGCACGGTGGTTTTCGCTCGCGCAACCCGCGGCCAGGAAGACCAGCCCGAAGGCGAGCTCAAGTCGTTCGGCGAAATCGGCCGCGCGGAGGTGCGCCGTCAGGCGACGCTGTGCGCGCTCGAACTGCTATTGCCATAAAGTTCGTCCGCGCGCTTTTCGAACGCGGTCATCATCATGCGGAAAGCGCGGTCGAAATAAGCCCCGGCCAGACGCTCGAAAATCTTGTTCTTGAATGTGAAATCGACGCAAAAGTCGATCTCGCATCCACCTTCCACCTCGGTGAACTCCCACGCATTGTGCAGATCGCTGAGCGGCCCGTCGATGTAATGCACGTGGATGCTTTCTGACCGCTTCTTCTCGACTCTCGAGGTGAACTTCTCGCGGATTGCCTTGAAGCCGACCACCATGTCCGCCACCATTTCGGTGTCGCTGTCCGACGTGATCCGCGTCGCGATCACCCACGGCAGGAAATCGGGATAGCTGCGCACATCCGCGACCAGATCGAACATCTGCTCGCAAGAGTAAGGCAGCACCCGTTTCTGGTGGATGCCCGGCATCAGCGTGCTTCCTTGCGCGCAGCCTCGCGCGTCAGGCGTTCTTCACGCGCCGCCTTCATCTGGGCGAAATCGTCGCCAGCGTGATAGCTCGATCGGGTCAACGGGCTCGCCGCGACCTGCAGGAAGCCCTTTGCCCGCGCAATCGAACCGAAAGCGTCGAACGCCTTGGGCGTCACGAAATCCTCCACCTTGGCGTGCTTGGGCGTCGGCTGGAGGTACTGGCCCATCGTGATGAAATCGACATCCGCGCTGCGCATGTCGTCCATCACCTGGTGCACTTCCAAACGCTGCTCGCCGAGACCGAGCATGATGCCCGACTTCGTGAAGATCAGCGGATCGTGGGACTTCACCTCTTCGAGCAGCCGGAGCGAGGCGTAGTAGCGCGCGCCGGGGCGAATTGTCGGATATAGCCTCGGCACGGTTTCGAGGTTGTGATTGAATACGTCCGGTCCAGCCTCGCAGATCGCCTCGATCGCGGGGCGCATCTTGCCGCGGAAGTCGGGCGTGAGGATTTCGATCGTGGTGTTCGGCGTTTCGCGGCGCAGCGCCTGGATCACCTTCACGAACTGCCCCGCCCCGCCATCGGGCAGGTCGTCGCGGTCGACGCTGGTGATGACGATGTGTTCGAGCCCCATCTTGCCCGCCGCAACAGCGACGTTTTCGGGCTCCATCGGATCGACCAGCCGCGGCATCCCGGTCTTGACGTTGCAGAACGCGCAGGCGCGCGTGCACACATCGCCGAGGATCATGACGGTGGCGTGCTTTTTCTCCCAGCATTCGCCGATATTGGGGCAAGCGGCCTCTTCGCACACGGTGTTCAGGCTGAGATCGCGCATCAGGCGGCGCGTCTCGTGATAGCCCTTGCTGACCGGTGCCTTGACCCTGATCCAGTCGGGCTTGCGCTGGCGGGGTTCGCGGTTGTCTTGCGGTTCGGGAGCGGAGGAAAGGTCGTTCATGACCCGCCATCTAGGAGCCTGCCCGTAATGTAGCAATGGCATGTACCGATGGGGTGGCTTGCCAGCGCAGGCGACGAAGGCCATGTGGCGGGCATGTCAGAAATGCAGGCCCACAACATCGCCCTTCTCATCGATGCCGACAATGTCGACCCCAGCGGGATCGACGCGGTGCTCACCGTCCTTGCCGAGCTTGGGCAGGTGAACATCCGCCGCGCATACGGCAACTGGGCAAAGGACGCGCTGAAGCGGTGGGGCGACATCACCAATCGTTACGGCATCAGGCCGCACCAGCAGTTCGACCTGACGCGCGGCAAGAACGCCACCGACATGGCGATGACCATCGACGCGGTCGACCTGCTGTATCAGGGCAAGGTCGACGGGTTCGGGATCATGAGCTCCGACAGCGACTTCACCCCGCTGGTCACGCGGCTGCGGCAGGATGGGCTGCCGGTGTACTGTTTCGGCGATGCGAAGACCCCGCAGGCGCTGCAACGCGCCTGCACGCGCTTCATCGACACTGCCAAGCTGGTGCGCGGTCAATCGCGCGATTCGGTGAGCGACAGCAAGACCGAAAAGGTCGACGTCGATGATGAGCTGATCCAGCTGCTCGGCGAAGCATGGAAAGCCTCCAGCCGTGACGATGCCGGGTTCGCGCGCCTGCACGAAGTCGGCCAGATCGCGGGCAACCGCTCCAGTTTCGATGTGCGCAACTACGGCTTCAAGCGGTTGTCAGAGCTGGTGGGTTCGCTCGACCGGTTCGAGATGAAGCGCGGGCAGGACGAACAGCTCTACGTCCGGCGCTTGCGATAGAAAAACGGCGCGGAAGCTTTCGCCCCCGCGCCGCCAATCTTTCAAATTAGTCTTTAGACTTAGCTGTCCATGCCGGCCGACGCTTCCTGCGCGGCGTAAGCGGCCCACAGCTTCGCGATGGATTCGCGATTGCCCTGCACCTTGGCGAAGGTCTCCTGTGCCGCAGCGAAATCGCCAGTCTCGACCTGGGCAATGCCGAGCCGGGTCAGCGCGGTGTTACGATCGACATCGGGACGGGTCAGCGCCACTTCATACAGCTCTGCCGCGTCTGCGGGCTCGCCGAAGTTGAGGTAAACATCGCCCGCAGCAATCGCGAGGCTGCCGCTCGCGCCACCAGCCTTGGCGTCGCTTGCAAGCTCGGCCATGTCGGCACGCAGGCCCGGCGAACGTTCGCGACCTTCGTTCATCGCCTCGGCAACCAGCGTGTCGTTCTGGTCGAGCAGGCCCTTGGCGACCGCTTCCTCGGCAATCTCGAGCACTTCGGCCGGGAGACGGCGATAATTCGCGGCGTTGATGTAGTCGGCGTACTCGTTGCCCTCGGTCATCGTACCCGTGATATGCATCAGGCGCATCAGATCGAGGATCTCGGCGTCGCTGAACTCGCCAAAATTACGCTCCACGGCGATCGCATTGCGCCACGTCGTGTCGGACGGATAGTACTCCGCCCGCATCAGCGCGTAGTCTGCGGCTTTGTCGTAAGAGCCGTTTTCGTAAGCGAGCGAAAAGCCCAGTTCGAGCATCTCGTCGGTCGGCGTCGTGCCGGCGTCGATCTGTCCTCCGATCACACCGTCGAGGTAGGTCAGGCCACCTTCCTGATTATCTTCGAGGACAAAGCTTTGCGCGATCAGTCGGCTCAGCTCAGGATCGTCGAACCCCAGATCCGCAGCTTCCTGCAAACGCTGGCGCGCCTTGGCGTAGTCGTGATTGTTGTAGGCGAGCTGCCCAGCGGTGAAGCTGTATTGCGCCACATTCTCGGACGGCAGCTTTCCGCTGTCGAGCATCATCTCCATGCCCTTGCCTGCCAGCTCATAATTTTTGAGGTCGAGCGCGGTGTTGTACAGGCCGTTGCCGAATACGAGCTGGTCATCGGGAGTCGATACCGCGCTTTCGGTATCGAGGATCATCTGCAGAATTTTCTCTTGCGCGATCGATTTGTCCTTCATGGCTTCCTCTACGGGCGGGTAAGCTTTCTGGAAGGCTTCCGAGAATTGGGCGCTGGACTTCTTCTTTTCGTCCTTCTTGGCGTAGGCGGGTGCGTCGTACGCCGTGAGGCCGAACGCGCCGACGCCCATGATGGCTGCCGCCAGGGCGAGCTTGGACGCTTTGCGCGAACTGGGTACGAAAAAGGGCATTATTCTCTCCTGTTTGGCACCGCGCGATGCGCGGGCCCGGGGGTTACCGGGGGTTCCTATGAAAAATACGCGCGGCCTATGCGATAGTGCCGCGGGAAGGTCCAGACAGTTGCACGAACCGGTTGAACCGTGCTTGAATGACGCACCTTGCAAAATAAGCGCAAAACTCCGCCAAAAATGTGGAAAAATCGTGCCTCAGCCCCCATCTTAGGTCACCTCTGGTGGCACCCCCGGCGGCTTTCCCCTAGCCTCCTGCCATTGCGCGTCAGACGCACCCAAAAATCTAAGCGAGCGGACCTCCCTTGAGCGACGAGACCGATACCCTGACCCCGCCCAGCCCCATGGGCGAGTATGATCGCATCGACATCGTCGATGAAATGAAGACGAGCTATCTCGATTACGCGATGAGCGTGATCGTGAGCCGTGCGCTGCCCGATGTGCGCGACGGGTTGAAGCCGGTCCACCGCCGGATTCTCTTTGCCAGCCAGGAAGGCGGCTTCGTCTCCGGGCGGCCCTATCGCAAGAGCGCCAAGATCGTCGGCGACGTGATGGGTAACTACCACCCGCACGGTGACAGCGCGATCTACGATGCCCTCGCCCGCATGACGCAAAGCTGGTCGATGCGCGTTCCGCTGATCGACGGCCAGGGCAACTTCGGCAGCATGGACCCCGATCCGCCCGCCTCGATGCGTTATACCGAGGCGCGGCTGGAGAAAGTGGCCAACGCGCTGCTCGACGATCTCGACAAGGATACGGTCGATTTCGCGGAGAACTACGATGGTTCGCGCGAAGAACCGACCGTTCTGCCGGCGGGCTTCCCCAACCTGCTGGTCAATGGCGCGGGCGGCATCGCGGTCGGCATGGCGACCAACATCCCGCCGCATAACCTGGGCGAAGTGATCGACGGCTGTCTTGCCTTCATCGCCAACCCGGCGATCACCACCGAAGAGCTGATCGAATACATCCCCGGCCCCGATTTCCCGACGGCGCCGCTGATCCTCGGCCAGTCGGGCGCACGTTCGGCCTACACCACGGGCCGCGGTTCGATCATGATGCGTGCCCGGCACGAGATCGAAACCGGGCGCAACGACCGCCAGAGCATCGTGCTCACCTCAATCCCCTTCCAGGTCGGCAAGAACATGCTGGTCGAACGGATCGCCGACGCCGCGAAGGACAAGCGGATCGAGGGCATTTCCGACATCCGCGACGAATCGAGCCGCGAAGGCGTGCGCGTGGTGGTGGACCTCAAGCGCGATGCTTCGCCCGAGGTCGTGCTCAACCAGCTGTGGCGCTACAGCCCGGCGCAGGCCAGCTTCCCGGCGAACATGCTCGCGATCCGTGGCGGCCGGCCCGAAGTCCTCAGCCTGCGCGACATCATCCAGGCCTTCATCCAGTTCCGCGAACAGGTCATTACCCGTCGCACCAAGTTCGAGCTGAACAAGGCCCGCGACCGCGCGCACATCTTGCTCGGCCTGGTGGTTGCGGTGTCGAACCTCGACGAGGTCGTTGCGATCATCCGCGGTGCCTCCAATCCCGCCGAAGCGCGGGGCAAATTGCTGCGCAAGGAATGGCCGATCGGCGATATTGCGCAATACATCGCGCTGGTAGAAGCGATCGAGCCGACTTCGGACGAGCATGGCGGCACCTACCGCCTGTCCGAACGGCAGGTGAAAGCCATCCTCGACCTGCGCCTGCACCGCCTGACCGCTTTGGGCCGCGACGAGATCGGTGACGAGCTGAAGGACCTGGCGACCAAGATCGAATACTACCTCTCGATCCTGGCCGACCGCCGCAAGCTCTACCAGGTGATGCGCGAAGAGCTCGAAGCGATTCGCGAACAATACGCGACCCCACGCATGTCCGAGATCGCGCCCGCGTGGGACGGCGTCGACGACGAAGACCTGATCGAACAGGAAGACATGGTCGTCACCGTCACGCACGGCGGCTACATCAAGCGCACCCCCCTCCATGCCTTCCGCGCACAGGCGCGCGGGGGCAAAGGGCGCAGTTCGATGGCCACCAAGGATGAGGATGCGGTGGTCGAGATGTTCGTCACCAGCACCCATAATCCGGTGCTCTTCTTCACCAATACGGGCCGCGTTTATCGCCTGAAGGTATGGAAGTTGCCCGAAGGGAGCCCGACCACCAAGGGCCGCCCGATGGTCAACCTGCTGCCCTTGGGCGAAGACGAGCGCGTGACCAATGTTCTCCCGCTGCCGCAGGACGAGGCGGAGTGGAGCGCGCTCAACATCGTGTTCGCGACCGAGCAAGGCATGGTCCGCCGCAACTCGATGGATTCCTTCACCAACGTGCCGTCGAACGGCAAATACGCGATGGGCTTCGTCGAAGGCAGTGGCGACCGACTGATCGGGGTGCGCCTGCTGAATGAGGATCAGGAGATCTTCCTCGCATCCGATGCGGGCAAGGCGATCCGCTTCGCCGCCACCGACGCGCGCGAAACCAAGAGCCGCACGGGCATCGGCGTGCGCGGAATGAAGCTGAAGGAAGGCGACAAGGTCGTCAGCCTCGCCGTGCTCCACCCGCTCAGCCACGATATGGAAACGCGCGAGGCATATCTGCGCGGCGCGGTGTGGAAGAACAACGACAACGATCACACGCTCGACGCCGAGATCGCGCAGGAGATGGAGGAGAACGAGGAGTTCATCCTCACCCTCACCGCCAATGGCTACGGCAAGATTTCCTCGGCCTACGAGTACCGCACCATCGGGCGCGGCGGCCAGGGGATTACCAATATCGGCGAACCGAGCGATGCGAGCCGCAACGGCCCGGTCGTCGCGAGCTTCCCCGTTCGCCACGGCATGCAGCTGATGCTGGTGACCGACCAGGCCAAGCTGATCCGCCTGCCGATCGATTTCCGCCACCTGATCCCGGATGGGTTCGAGAATCACAAGGGCTGGTCGATCTACGGTCGCGGCTCTTCGGGGGTGAAGGTGTTCGACGTTGCCAAGGGCGAACATATCGTCGGCGCAGCGCGGATCGACGAGGATGCCGACCCCGAGAACCCTGCCGAAGAAGCCATCATGGACGAACGCATGGCGCGCGAATACCAGACGACATCGCCCCACACAACGCTCGACCGGGACGATCCGACACCGACGGACGTATAGGCCTAAGCGCCCGCTTCAATTGAAAAGCCCGCTCGCCCAAGGAATTCCAGAAGGCGAGCGGGCTTTTCACTTTGCGTGAGGAGCCTACCGCCGAAACCGTCTCAGCGTCTGCACGACGCCGGTCGCGATCAGCAGCTGGCCGACGTAATAGGTCGGCCACACCAGCAGATCGGGCAGCGGAGCCAGATCGACCGGCCCCATTCGGCTGAACAGCAACCAGTCGGATAGCACGAACAGGAGCGCGCCCAGCCCGACCCGCCACTGTGGGAACAGGCTGAGCCAGGCAGCCATCGCCATCCCGCCAAGCGCCAGACCGTAAAGCGCGATGGTCCACTGCCCGCTTAGCGCGAAGCAGATCAGCGGAACCGCAATAAACAGCGCAAGCGCTCCCCATTTGCGTGCGATGGTCGGCTCGGGCCGAAGGTAGCGGCGATAGAACAGGATCGCGGCGAGGTGGCTGGCAAAGAAGGCAGCTCCGCCGGCTGTCAGGGACAATTCGATCGCAAGATCGCCCAAGGCACTCAGCCCCAGCGCCAGCACGAACAGCCCCGCGCGCAGCCCCTTGGTGCGTTGCGCAGCGTAAACCGCCAGGAAGCCGACCGCGGAGGTCTTGATCGCCATCAGCCATAGCCCGCCCATCGCAGTGTTCTCTAATACCGGCAACGCGATGGCTGCGATCAGGCTCAGGGCGAGCCAGGGGCGATGCTGGACGAGGGCGCGACGGGGCATGGGGCGCATCTAACGCGGCTGTCGCCTCCTCGCCACATGCTTTGAACTTTTGCTGCACTGCGCCTAGGTGCGCTGGCAATGACACATGACGTACACATCATCGGCGGCGGTCTCGCGGGAAGCGAGGCGGCGTGGCAACTGGCGCAGGCAGGATTGAAGGTTCGCCTGTCGGAAATGCGCGGAAGCGGGGAGCTGACACCAGCGCACCAGACCGACGGGCTGGCCGAATTGGTCTGCTCCAACTCCTTTCGTTCGGACGACAGCGACAAGAACGCGGTCGGCCTGCTGCACGACGAGATGCGGCGTCTGGATTCGATCGTCATGTCCGCTGGAGAAAAGGCGCGGGTGCCGGCGGGCAGCGCGATGGCGGTCGACCGCGACGTGTTCTCGGCAGAGGTCGAGCGCAGGCTGGCCGAGCATCCCAACGTCACCGTGGTGCGCGAGCGGGTCGATACGCTGCCAGATGCCGGCCTCACCATCGTTGCCACCGGGCCGCTGACTGCGCAGAACCTGGCCCAAAGCATCGTGCAGGCGACCGGCGAGGACCGGCTGGCGTTCTTCGACGCCATCGCCCCCATCGTCCACCGCGACTCGATCGACATGAGCAAGTGCTGGATCCAGAGCCGCTGGAACAAGCGGACCGAGGCCAGCAACGAAGACGGCGACTACATCAACTGCCCGATGACCAAGGAGCAGTACGAGACCTTCGTGCGAGGCTTGGTCGATGGCGAGAAGACCGAGTTCAAGGAATGGGAGGCGGACACCCCTTATTTCGACGGCTGCATGCCGATCGAGGTGATGGCGGAGCGTGGGATCGAGACCCTGCGTTATGGCCCCATGAAAGGCGTCGGGCTCGACAATCCTTACGACACCAGCGAAGAGCACCCGCAGGGCCGCTGGCCCTATGCGGTCGTCCAGCTGCGGCAGGACAACAAGCTGGGCACGCTGTGGAACATGGTCGGTTTCCAGACCAAGCTCAAATACGGCGCGCAGGTGGAGCTTTTCCGCACGATCCCAGGGCTCGAGAACGCCGAGTTCGCACGGCTGGGGGGCCTGCACCGCAACACCTTCATCAACTCCCCGCTGGTGCTCGACCGGCAATTGCGCCTGAAGAACGCTGGCCACATCCGCTTCGCCGGACAGATTACCGGGTGCGAGGGCTATGTCGAAAGCTCGGCGATCGGCCTTCTGGCGGGCCTGATGGTTGCGGCGGAACATCGCGGCGAGGACTGGTCCCCTCCCCCGCGCACGACAGCGCTGGGCGCGCTTCTGAGCCACGTGACCGGTGATGCCGAGGCCGAGACCTTCCAACCGATGAACGTCAATTTCGGCCTCTTCCCTCCGCTGCACGAGGTGAAGAAGAAACAGCGCAAGGAAGCCTACACCAGTCGCGCCAAGGCGGACCTGGGCGAGTGGCTTGCCGCGCGCGAGCGTGTGCCCGCCTAGCAGCTACAGCGCGGTTTCTTCTTCGGCTTGGGCGCGGTGGTTGCGAACTCGGCCTGCGTCAGCACGCGATTCCCATCCGCGTCGGCACCCTCGAACTTGTCGACCGTCGCCACGGCCCATTCCTCGAAATCGAGCAGGTTGTTGCCATCCTTGTCGAGCTTGCGGAACGCATCGCTGCGGGTCGAGAGCATTTCGTTGCGCGTGATCTTGAGGTCGCGGTTGCGATCGTAGCGGAAGAAGCGTCGCTGTTCGCGTGTCAGCTCGGTCGCTTCTGGGGGTGCCGGGCCGGTCATCTCAGCGGGATCGGCCTGGGGCAGCTCATCCTCACCCGGCGCCTCCTCCAGGGAAGGCGGCGGCGGGGCCGACTGCTCGACCTGAGCGCGCCCCTGCCACCAGAATATGCCGACGCCCGCGAGCACGAGGCCGAGTACGGTCCCCAATACCAAGCGATCCAGCCCCTGCCCCTTCACCTATGCGTTCCCCCCGAAAGCCGCCTCAGCGGCCTAGCATACCCGTGCGGACCCCAGCGAGGAAGTCTCCCCCGCCCGACAATATCGGGCGGCCGCTACGCAGGCTGCGCCGCGCTAGCGCGCCCATGACACCAAGGGTTCGCAGTGGGCGCGGGAGATGGGGCGGAGCTTGATCGAGCAGACCCTCCTTTCGCGCAACTTCCCGGACCCGCTGGGCATCCTCCGGCGATGAGCAGTGCGCCGCCAGATCGGCATAGGCCCACAGTAATGCGACACATCGCGGCGAACCTTCACCCTGACCGACCGCTTTGGCGGCGACGCTCCACGCCATAGCATGCCCTTCCCCGAACGCTGCGATCGCTTCGTCGTTCAGCGGTCCTTCTTGAAGCAGTGCCTCCCACCCGTCGACGAGAGGGCCGAGACGCGAGACATCGGCGCTCCAGCCTGCCAGCCGTTCCAAAAGTGGCTCGCCCTTCGGCCACTCGGCGCGATCCTGCGCAAACCGGTCGCGCCACCAGGCAAGCTTCATTTGCGCGATGATCGGCTCGCTCGCCTGCCGCACCGCATCGGCGAGTCGGCGGTCGAGCGCGAATAGCGCCTCGAACAACGGACGATCGCTGGCTCGCGCGTAAGCGAGCGCAAGCTGGATCGCAGGATCGCCTTCGAACCCATTCAATGCCGTTGTCCGATCCTGTGCCATCGCCCGCGCATGCGCGGGTCTTAACGGGTCTTCAACCCTGATCCGTCAAATGCATCCGAGAGTGGGTGGATTTTCCGGGCAGAGAACAAGGGCTTCGGAAATCCAACCCCGGCACGATCGAACCGCAGGCAAGAGTCTTAATCATCGGCATGACGACATGGGGGCAGAATTGAAATTCCTGACGCGCCTGCGCCGCGATGTCGCGGGGAACACGCTTGCCATCGTCGCGGCCGCGATGGTCCCGCTGGTTGCCATGATCGGCAGCGGAGTCGATATGAGCCGCGCCTACATGGTTCAGTCGCGCTTGCAGCAAGCGTGCGACGCAGGCGTGCTCGCCGGGCGCAAGGAAATGGCCGACGGGGGCTGGAATACCGCCGCCCACGACGCCGCAGTCGACTATTTCGAAGTCAACTTCGCGAGCGATTATCTCGGCACGTCTGACGTCAGCTTCACCCCCACAAACCCGAGCGGCACATCGAATGTGCGTGGGGTGGCCTCGGTCGACGTGCCCACGGTGATCATGAACTTCTTCACGATCGACAATCTCGCGGTCTCCGTGTCGTGCGAGGCGAAGTTCGATGTCGCCAACTCGGACGTCACTTTCGTGCTCGACACCACCGGTTCGATGGCATGTCCAAGCGATTCCAACGATACTGAGTGCAACAGCTATTTCTCTTACTACGGCACTCAACAGGGTCGCAGTTATGGTTCGCTCTCCACAACGTCACGGATGAGTGCGCTCAAAACTGCGATGGACGGATTCTACACGACGCTGAAGTCGGCAGCCGCCAACAGCGGTGCGCGAATCCGGTATGCCTTCGTGCCCTATACCGGTACGGTCAACGTCGGTGCCTTGCTGCCACAAAACTATATTGCCGACAGCGTGACCTACCAATCGCGGAAGCGCGAGCAGGTAACGACGCCCGCGGCCTACGAAATTCACTACCAGAGCCAGAACAGCTACTATACGTCGAATTGCGGCAACTTCTACGGCACCTGGCACGGTGACCGCATCTATGGCCAATACGACAGCAGCTACCGCGGATGCGTATGGAAGGACTTGCACCCGGCGACCACCAACTGGGAGACCAATTACAAGGCGGTCACCCATCCGACCTCGACCTACAAGACCTTCGCGTGGACCAGCGACCCCACCGGTGTAACAAGCAACAATTACAAGTGGGATGGATGCATCATGGAGCGCGATACCGTCGCCTCCGGTTCGATCGCCTTCAATTCCAGCACCGAGACGTTCAGTCCGTCCGGCCTCTACGATCTCGACATCGACAGTGCGCCAACCAACGCGGCGACCAAGTGGCGGCCCTATTGGCCAGAAGTGACGTTCTATCGCGGGTACAACACGACCACGGCCACTAGCGGAACCTCTCCGCAAACGAGCTGCCCTTACAAGAGCAAGCTGCTCGCCGAATATGCCAACCTGTCGAACTTCCAGTCCTACACCACCAATCTCGCACCCGATGGGGGTACGTACCATGACATCGGCCTGCTGTGGGGCGCACGCCTGAGCTCCGAAGACGGCATTTTCTCGAGCAACGTGCTGCAAGCGCCGACCAATAATCAGTATGTCGGAAGGCACATCGTTTTCATGACCGATGGCCAGATGTCGGCAGGTAACAACTACTACAACGCCTACGGGATCGAGCGCCATGACGGCCGGATTACCGGCATGAACACCTCGACCGACGGAAACGCCATCGAGAGCTCCCAGACCGCGCGGCATACGACGCGGTACAAAGAGCTGTGCAAGGCGATCAAGGCAAAGGGCATTCGCCTGTGGGTCGTAGCGTTCAACACCACGCTGACGACCGACATGACCAATTGCGCGAGCCCCAACAGCAGCTTTACCGCAAACAATTCTGCCGGCCTGAACACCGCGTTCCAAAAGATTGCGGAACAGATCGCGGATCTGAGGCTGACCGACTGATGCTGCGGCTTTGCTCCATGATCCGGGCCCTTCGCCGCGATCAGGCGGGGGCGACACTGGTCGAATTCGCGATCATCGCGCCGACTTTCATGATCATGCTGATGGGCGCGTTCGATCTTGGCTATTCGGTCTATCTGCGCGCCGTGCTCAACGGCTCCATCCACGAGGCGGCGCGCGACTCGACGCTGGAAACGGGGAAGGCTGCGGAGGCTGCCATTGACGACCGTGTAGAGTCGATCGTCCAGGACATCGCGAAGAGTGCGAAGGTCGATTTCGACCGGAAGAGCTACTACGATTTTACCGACGTCGAACGTGCCGAGACGATCAACGAGAACGCGCCGGCGAATGGCAAATGCGATACCGGCGAAACGTTCGAAGACGAAAACGGCAACAATATATGGGATTCCGACGTCGGCGCGATCGGTTTCGGCGGCCCGCGAGACATCGTGATGTACACGGTGACCGTCACTTACGACAAACTCTTCCCCCTGTATGGCCTGCTCGGGATGAGCCAGGAAGGGAAAATGAGCATCAGCACGGTGCTCAAGAACCAGCCCTATGGCCAGCAGGGCGACCAAGCGACGCCGGAGACCAAGCCATGCCCCTGAGGCTGCCCCACATCCGCCGCTTCCGCAGGTTCACGCGTCACCTCCGCGGCGATACCAGCGGTCTCGCGCTGCTGGAATTCGCGCTCAGTCTTCCGCTCTTTCTCGGTCTGGGAATGTTCGGCGTCGAGGTCGCCTGGTTTGCGGTCACCAGCATGAACGTCAGCCAGATTTCGCTGACAATCGCCGATAATGCGGCGCGCATGGGACAGACCGGCAGCAGCAGCGCGACCAAAACGATCTATCGTTCCGACATCAATTCGATCTTTGCAGGTGCCGCGAAGCAGGGCGAGAATATCGATCTGTTGCAGAACGGGCGTATCGTCCTTTCCAGCCTCGAGACCCTGGGTGCCAGTGGGAAACAAACGATCCGGTGGCAAAGGTGCAAGGGGATGAAGCACTACAACTCCGCCTATGGGCCGGAAAATACCAACGAATCCAGTAATAGGAGCTTCGTGGGGATGGGCCCACCCGGACGCGAGATCAGGGCGCCGAACGGCGATGCCGTGATGTATGTCGAAATCTTCTACGAATATCAGGGTCTGTTCGGCGACATGTTTCTGCCGAACAAGGTCATCAAGCAGGAAGCTGCCTTCCCGATTCGCGACGATCGCAATCTGAGCGCGCAGGTCGCCAACGACGGGGCCGCCGACCCCGCCTGCAACGTCTACAGCGCCAGCTGACGCACTCTCTCCCTAGTCCGCGTAGCAGACCTTCTTGACCGCCTTCACGATCCGGTCGCTGTCGATCAGCGCCATTGCTTCGAGGTTGGCGGCGTAGGGCAGTGGGACGTCCTCGTCGGTGACCCGAAGCACCGGCGCGTCGAGATAGTCGAAGCCTTCTTCCATGCAGATCGTGACGATCTCGCTGGAAATCGAGCAGGTCGGCCAGCCTTCCTCGGCAACCACCATGCGGTTGGTCTTCCTGAGGCTTTCGAGCACGGTTTCCTTGTCCAGAGGACGCAGCGTGCGCAGGTCGATCACTTCGGCGTCGATCCCGTCTTCGGCCAGCTTCTCCGCCGCTTCGAGCGCCAGGCCGACCGCAATCGAATAGCTGACGATGGTCACGTCGCTGCCTTCGCGCACGATCCGCGCCTTGCCGATCGGCAGCACGTAATCGTCAAGCTCGGGCACGTCGAAGCTGCGCCCGTAGACGAGTTCGTTTTCGAGGAAGACGACCGGGTCTTCGCTGCGGATCGCGGCCTTCATGAGGCCCTTCGCGTCAGCCGCATCGTAAGGCGCAATCACGATCAGGCCGGGCACGCTGGCGTACCACGGTCCGTAGTTCTGGCTGTGCTGCGCGCCCACGCGCGACGCCGCACCGTTGGGGCCACGGAACACGACCGGGCAGCGCATCTGGCCGCCGCTCATGTAGTTGGTCTTCGCAGCCGAGTTGATGATGTGGTCGATCGCCTGCATCGCGAAATTGAAGGTCATGAACTCCACGATCGGGCGCAAGCCGCCCATCGCGGCGCCCGTGCCGAGCCCCGCAAAGCCGTATTCGGTGATCGGGGTATCGACCACGCGTTTGTCGCCGAATTCGTCGAGCAGGCCTTGCGTGACCTTGTAGGCACCCTGATACTGGGCAACTTCCTCGCCCATCACGAACACGCGCTCGTCGCGGCGCATTTCCTCGGCCATTGCATCGCGCAAAGCTTCGCGCACGCTGGTCGAGACCATGTTGGTGCCTTCGGGGATTGCCGGATCGCTGGCGGGCGAGCGGGTCGGCTTCTCCGCCGCTTGCGTCACTTCGGCTTCGGACGGTTCGCGCCCGACATCCTTGCCCTCGCCCTCGACGTCGTCCTTCTCGTCGGAAGAGTCATCGGACTTCGCGGCGGGCGCTTCGACATCGCCGACATCCTCGCCCTCGTCGGCCATCATCGCGATGACGGTGCCGACGGCGACGCCTTCGGTGCCCTCATCGACCATGATCTTCGCCAGCGTGCCTTCGTCGACAGCTTCGAATTCCATCGTCGCCTTGTCGGTCTCGATCTCGGCGATGATGTCGCCGATCTCGATCTTGTCGCCTTCGGACTTGAGCCATTTGGCGAGCGTGCCTTCCTCCATCGTGGGGGAGAGCGCGGGCATTTTCAGTTCGGTCGCCATGCTCAGTACTCCTCCACCAGAACGTCGGTGTAGAGTTCGGCCGCCTCTGGCTCGGGCGAGTTCTCTGCGAAATCGGCCGCTTCGGCGATCTGCGAGCGGATGCCCTTGTCGATCTGTTTCAACTCGTCTTCACTCTTGCCTTGTTCGATCAGCGTCTTCTTGATCCGCTCGATCGGGTCGTGATGATCCTTCTGGTCCTGCACTTCTTCACGGGTGCGGTATTTCGCCGGGTCGGACATCGAGTGCCCGCGGTAGCGGTAGGTGTTGCATTCCATCAGCACCGGGCCGTTGCCCTCGCGAATATGCTTGAACGCGACCTCGGCCGCCTGCCGCACTTCGAGCACGTTCATGCCGTCGACTTCCATGCCGGGAATGCGGAAGCTGGTGCCGCGGCGGTAGAACCGCGTCTCCGCGCTGGAGCGCTTGGTCGCGGTGCCCATCGCATACTGGTTGTCTTCGACGACGAAGCAGATCGGCAGGTTCCACAGCGCGGCCATGTTGAACGCTTCGTAGACCTGGCCCTGGTTGGCTGCGCCGTCGCCGAAATAGGCGAGACAGATGCCGCCGTCCTCGTTGTACTTGTGCGCGAACGCGAGCCCCGCCCCCAGCGGCACCTGCGCGCCGACAATGCCGTGCCCGCCGTAAAACTTATGCTCGGTGCTGAACATGTGCATCGAGCCGCCCTTGCCCTTCGAAATCCCAGCCTGGCGCCCGGTCAGCTCGGCCATGATGACCTTCGGATCGATCCCGTAGGCCAGCATGTGGCCGTGATCGCGATAGCCGGTGATGACAGAATCCTTGTCGTTATCGAGCGCGGACTGGAGCCCGATGGCGACCGCTTCCTGCCCGATATAGAGGTGGCAGAACCCGCCGATCAGGCCGAGCCCGTACAGCTGTCCGGCACGCTCTTCGAACCGTCGGATCAGCAGCATCTGTTCGTAGAAGCGCATCATCTGCTCGGGATCGGCATCGAAGGTTCGGTTCTTGTCGAACTCTTCCTGCAGGGAGTGCAGAACGAAATCTTCGTCCTGAGCATCTACCGGGCTTTGTGCCTTGGCGGCGGGCTTCTTCGCGGCGGGTTTCTTGGCCAAGTGGTACTCCTTCGCGTGGCCGACCCGGTTCGGGCCCAATCACGCCTTCAAAAAAGATGGCACAACGCTGAGCCCATGCCCATGACGTAACGTCCGCCAGCTTGCAATGGTTGCGAGGCTCGTGAAATCGAATGCACGGCGAATGGCTGCGCACGTGACCGGCATCGACGCAGAATCTTGCGATGGCCTATCGGGCCGGATCGGCTTTCGGTTTGGGCAGGATCACATCGTCGGGATGGACCACGTTCAAATTCCGGCGCATGGTTTCGATCACCATGTCGGGATCGGCATTGTCGGGGTCGAGCGCGTCGACCCGCTGCTTGAGCTCGTCGCGTTCCTTGCGCAGATCGGCAATGCGCGCCTCACGCTGCGCCAGCGCAGTGGAAGCATCGCTCCACGCGAAGATGCCACTGGGACCGGCGACGGCCATTCCGCCCATCAGCAAGAGGGCCGCAAGTGCCAGCCCCTGGGTCAGCCGCTCGCGCCGCGCCGCCTTGTTCTGTTTCACCATGCCCTGCGTTACGAGGGCCTGCCTGCCAATGTTCATGCAGTCCCTTGAATCATAAGCGAGTCTTAGAGGCAAGCCCCAAAAGCGTAGCGTCAGCGCCGAGTTGCCCGCTGCGCGCGCCAGCACGGAACCGAGCCGACTGCGCAACCGTTCCTAAGATTGACAGGCTGGCATTGCAGACCTAGCTCCGCCCCATTCCGGGCACGCCTCCCCCGCACTGCGCTGCCGCTGCCCGCCACGACAGATTGCACCATTCACTGGAGGATGCCGAGCATGGCCGACCTTTTCGAAAATCCCGTGGGTCTCGACGGGTTTGAGTTCGTCGAATTCAGCGCGCCCGAAAAAGGCGTGCTCGAGCCTGTATTCCAGGCGATGGGCTTTACCCACGTCGCCAACCACCGTTCCAAGGATGTCCAGCTCTGGCGGCAGGGCAACATCAACCTGGTCACCAACTATGAACCGATGAGCGCGGCGTGGTATTTCGCGCGCGAGCACGGGCCGAGCGCGTGCGGCATGGGCTTCCGCGTGAAAGACGCCTCGCAGGCATGGGCACGGCTGATGGAGGCCGGTGCAGAGCCGGTCGATACGCAGACCGGGCCGATGGAACTCTCGATCCCCGCCATCAAGGGCATCGGCGGCGCGCTGATCTACATCATCGATCGCTATGCCGACGAAGGCGCGGACGGCATGTCGATCTACGACATCGATTTCGAATATCTCGACGGGGTGGAGAAATTCCCGGCGGGCGCAGGCTTCCAGCGCATCGATCACCTGACGCACAACGTTTACGGCGGGCGGATGGCCTATTGGGCCGACTGGTACGAGAAGCTGTTCAACTTTCAGGAAATCCGCTTCTTCGACATCAAGGGCGAATATACCGGCCTGACCTCCAAGGCGCTGACCGCGCCCGACGGCAAGATCCGCATTCCGCTGAACGAGGAAGCGAAGGGTGGCGGCGGCCAGATTGAGGAATTCCTGCGCGAATTCAACGGCGAAGGCATCCAGCATATCGCGCTGATCTGCGACGATCTAATCGCCGCGTGGGACAGGCTCAAGCAGTTCGGCGTGCCCTTCATGACCGCGCCGCCCGAAACCTACTACGAAATGCTGCCCGAGCGTCTGCCGGATCACGGCCAGCCGGTCGAGGAACTGAAGGCGCGCGGCATCCTGCTCGACGGCACGACCGAGGGCGGCCAGCCGCGGTTACTGCTGCAAATCTTCGCGGAAGCGCAGGTCGGGCCGGTGTTCTTCGAATTCATTCAGCGCAAGGGTGACGAAGGCTTCGGCGAAGGCAACTTCAAGGCGCTCTTCGAAAGCATGGAGCGCGACCAGGTCCGCCGCGGCGTTCTCAACGTCGAAGACGCGAAAACCGTGTCGGAACCGGCGGAGTAACGCTCCACCTGCAGATTCCGTTTGGGCTGAGCTTGTCGTAGCCCTGCCCTCCTTTCGAGGGCGACGGCGAAAAAGAAACACAGCCCTTCGACAAGCTCAGGGCGAACGGTTGTGAGTTTTGCAATGGCCGAACACCCTATCGCTCTCGGCGGCGTCCACCACGCCGCCTATCGCTGCAAGGACGCGAAAGAGACCGTCGAGTGGTACGAGAAGGTGCTGGGGATGGAATATACCAGCGCCTTTTCGGAGGATCACGTGCCGTCGACGGGCGAGTACGACCCGTACATGCACGTGTTCCTCGACGCTGGTAACGGCAACATCCTCGCCTTCTTCGAACTGCCCAACCAGAAGGATATGGGCCGCGACGAGAACACGCCGATCTGGGTCCAGCACCTCGCCTTCAAGGTTGCCGACGAAGATGCGCTGCTGGCGGCGAAGGCGCATATCGAAGGGCTCGGCATCGATGTGCTCGGCCCCACGCACCATGGCATCTTCAAGTCGATCTACTTCTTCGACCCCAACGGCCACCGGGTCGAGCTAGCCGCGGATATCGGCACCGACGAGCAATATGCCGAGCTCAAGCGCGTCGCGATGCCGATGCTCGACGAGTGGAGCGAGACCAAGAAGGCACCCCAGCACGCCGCATGGTTGCACGAACTCGCGCGCGAGGAACATGCGAAGGCGAAGGCCGCACAAGAGCCCGATCTGCCCTGAATCTCGGAACCGTCCCTGTTTTTGCGCCGTTAATGGCGCAAAACGGGGATTTAAATGACCACACCGACGACGACGCCTTCGGGCGAGACCTACGACCAGACCGTCAACACGCTGGCCACCTTGCAGGACCAGCTGGTCGACATGGCGGAGGGGTTTGTCCGCGCCCTGCCCAACTTGGCGATAGCCCTCGTGATCATTGTGATCACCTGGATCGTGGCGCGCGTCGCCATGCGGGGCGTAAGCCGCGCCATCGGCAAGACCGATATGCGCCCTTCCTTGCAGAACCTGATCGACACCGTCGTAAAGCTCGGCATCTGGATCGTCGGCCTGATGATCGCGCTGATCGTGGTCATGCCGGGGATGACGCCCGCCAGCCTGATCGCCGGGCTCGGCATCGGCGCCGTCGCGATCGGCTTCGCGTTTCAGGATATCTTCGAGAATTTCCTGGCCGGCGTGCTCATAATGCTGCGCGAAAAGATGCGCATCGGCGATGTGATCGAGTGCGAAGGGATCATCGGCAAGGTCGAGCATATTACCTTGCGCGAAACCCATGTGCGCAAGCTGTCGGGCGAGGTCACGCTGGTCCCCAACTCGATGCTGTTCAAGAACCCGGTCGAGATCCTGACCGACGAGCAGATGCGTCGACACGAGGTGATCGCAGGCGTCTCCTACGACACCGATCTGGACCACGCGGCGGAAGTGATCCGCAAGGCGGTCGAGAGCGTCGATGTGGTCGAACGCGACAAGGGCATCGACGTCTTCGCAGTCGAGTTCAATTCGAGCAGCGTCGATTTCAAGGTCCGCTGGTGGGCCGGATCCACCCCTCGCAACATGTGGGAAAGCAAGGACAAGGTGATCAGAGCGATCAAGCGCGCGCTAGACGATGCGGGGATCGAAATCCCGTTCCCGTACATCACCCATACCTTCAAGGAGCGTGTGCCGCTTGGCCGCGATCCCGGCGAGGCTGTAGAAGGCTAGCCCCTCACCTCACCGCAGCGAGATCTTCGAGGAAATCGTGAATCCGCTGCGCGTTGACGCCGAGATCGCCGATACCCACCCGGCTGACTGAACGCATGTCGACCAGGCTGCGCCCTGCCCCATCGGGCCGGGCGCGGATCACCACCTCGTCTTCGAACCGGATGTACGACGCATAGGCCGTGGCCTCCAGCCGCCCCGCTTTGGGATCGACCGCGCGGATCGTCCAACCGCGTTCCTTAGCCAGCGTTTCCGCATCGCGGATCGTCTGTTCGATCGACCGATCGAGCACGACGCTACGCAGCTCGGGATAGCCCTGCTCGTGCAACGCGATCCACTTGGCTTCTGTGTCGACGCCGCGCAGATTGTCGTCCGGCAGTTCGATTGCCTCGAATTGCGGAACGTCAGCCAGATCGGTGGTCGCGTCGTGGATCATCGGTGCCCCGCCCGCCATCGCCACGCGGATCGCCAGCGATCCTACGAAACCGGCCGCGAAAAGAAATCCGATCAGCGCGGCGCGCCGTGCAGGCCAGCCTGCCCGCCAGTTCAGGAAGAGCGCGATGATCGCGATAACCAGCGCACCTGCCGCTACCGGCGCGGACTGGTAGAGATAGCTGAAGCCTTCCAGCTTGCCGATCCGGTCCACCCGCGCGAGCGTCATCCCCGTAAACGCGACAGTCGTCGCGCCAAGCGCCAGCACGAGTGCGAGCCAAGACAGGCCCCTGGTCCATTTGTGCGTCATCGATGCCCCCAAATCTTGTTGCCGCTTATAGCGACGCGAGCAGGCGGCGTGAACGGCTTGTGGAAGATGGCCCGTAATAGTGCTTCTTCAAAGCGAGCGGAAATGGTGCGCCCGACAGGATTGGGCCTCGCTTCGCTCGCCCCCTCTCGCCGCTGCGCGGCAGCGAGTCCGAAGTTCGCCCCTGGGATGACCCACCATTTCAGCCCGCTTCTTCGAAGCGAGCGGAAATGGTGCGCCCGACAGGATTCGAACCTGTGGCCCCCAGATTAGGAATCTGATGCTCTATCCGACTGAGCTACGGGCGCGCCAAGCGTTGCCATAACCGCACATGACCGCGCTCGCAACGCGCTCAATTGGTCTCTTCAGGCGGAGTGAAGGGGATCAGCAGCGGGGCGACGGTAATGCCCTCTTCCATAAGCTCGCGGGCTTCGTGGACATCGGCCTTGCCGTGGATCAGCGCCTTGTCCTTTTCGCCATAGTGCATGGCGCGGCTTTCTTCCGCGAACCGGTCGCCGACATAGGTGCTCTGCTTGATCGTCTCGGCCTGCAACGTGGCGAGTTTCTGCATTGCCTAGCGGATCGCGGGTGGAAGCGCTCCACCCTGCCTGGCGGTCTCCTGCTCCCGCTTTGCGGGTGCGTCGGCGCGCGCGTTGCCTTTCACGGGCACGGCGGGGGCCATTGGAGCCTTCGCGACCTCGTTCGATCCACAGTGCGGGCAGACCAGAAGCCCTTGCCTGCCCTGCTCCTCGAACGCGGAAGAAGAGCGGAACCAGGCTTCGAAGCGGTGGCCGCTTTCGCACGAGAGGTCGAATACGATCATTGCAACGCCAGATCGGGAATTGCGCGCCGGTTGGCAAGGCTCGGCACCTGCGCGCGGGCCTTGGCGATCCGATCCGCGTCGATCTCTGCAAAGCCCAGCCCCGCCGCCTCGCCGCCCATGTCGAGCAGCACTTCGCCCCACGGATCGACCACGAGGCTGTGGCCATAGGTCGTGCGCCCGTCGGCATGTTCGCCGACCTGCGCCGCCGCAACCACGAACGCGCTCGCCTCGATTGCGCGGGCGCGGACCAGCGTGTGCCAGTGCGCGGTACCGGTGGGCACGGTGAAGGCGGCAGGGATCGCGATCATGTCGCACTGCGCATGGCCCAGCGCATCGAACAGAGCGGGAAAGCGGATGTCGTAGCAAATCGTCAGGCCGAGCCGGCCGGCAGGCGTGCCGTCGGTGACGGACAGCGCCCCACCCGGCTGATAGGCGTTCGATTCGCGCCAGCTCTCTCCGCTGTCGAGGTCGACATCGAACATGTGCAGCTTGTCGTATTGCCCCGCGATCTCCCCGCTGGGCGCGATCAGTAGCGAACGGTTGGCGAGCTTGCCGTTCTCCAACCGCACCGGCAGACCGAAGGTCGCCCAGATCGCGTGCTCTTTCGCGGCCGCGCAAAGCCGGTCGACAAGGCCGGCATAGCCTGCCTCACCCATGGTCTGCGCCGCACGCTGACGGTCGCGGTCGAGCAGCAGCGCCATCTCGGGCGCAAATAGCATGTCCGCTCCGCCTTCGCGCGCATCGGCCATCGCCGCGATAATCGCGCTGCAATTGACCTCCGGGTCGATGCCCGAAGTCATCTGGAAAACCGCGATCCTGGACATTGCTGCGGCGGTTCAGCCTTCGAGCAGCGCGTCAAGCTTGCCCTCGCGCTCCAGCGCGGCGAGTTCGTCAGAACCACCCACGTGAGTATCGCCGATGAATATCTGCGGCACGGTGCGCGCGTTCGGCGCACGTTCCTGCATCTCATCCCTTTTTTCACCGCCCATCGTGATGTCGTATTCGTTGAATTCGACACCCTTCTTTTCCAGCAGCGATTTCGCGCGGTAGCAGTAACCGCAACCGAACTTCGTATAGATATCGACCTTCGCTGCCACTGGTATCGTCCTTCGTTTCCTGTCGTGAGAGGGCTCTTGCACCGCATCGGGTGCACCCTACATTTGTCGTGTCCGGCGATGCCACAATGGGTCGATCCGGACACCATGTAACTAACAGAATCGCTCAATGGAGGATTTGTTTCAATGGCACGTATCGATTTCACCCCCTATCGCCGCAGCACCGTGGGCTTCGACCACCTGTTCGACCTGCTCGAAAGCTCGGTCCGCAACTCCGGCGACAATTACCCCCCTTTCAACATCGAGAAGCGGGGCGACGATGATTTCCGCATCACGCTGGCGCTTGCGGGCTTCAAGCCCCAGGATATCGACATCACCGCGCAGCAGAACCTGCTGACCGTCACCGGTCGCAAGCAGGAAGAAGCGCGCGCTGCGGAAAGCGAAAT
Organism: Citromicrobium bathyomarinum; assembly: GCF_038594485.1. Taxonomy (GTDB): domain Bacteria; phylum Pseudomonadota; class Alphaproteobacteria; order Sphingomonadales; family Sphingomonadaceae; genus Alteriqipengyuania; species Alteriqipengyuania bathyomarina_A. Next base: position 807,245 of record NZ_JBCFZG010000001.1, read on the forward strand.
GCTGCATGTCGGCATTGCCAACCGCGGGTTCGAACGTCGCTTTGAACTGGCCGACCACGTGCGCGTCGCCAATGCCGACCTTGCCGACGGTCTGCTGGTGATCGACCTTGTGCGCGAAGTGCCTGAAGCGATGAAGCCGAAGAAGATCGCCATCAACGGCCAGCAGACGCCCTCGCTGGGCCTGGTCGAAGAATCGAGCGACGACGAATCGGATCGCGACGCGGCGTAACCGATCCTGCGCCTGCGTGGCTGGCGCGTGGGAATGGAACCCGCCTCTCTTACCAGAAAGAGGGGCGGGTTTTCTTTTTCGGATTTAACTATTTGATACTATTCGGGGCGGCCCCCGAAGGAACCGCCCCACGGCGTTTGCCGCCTTGACCGAGTCTGGCCGTCCGGGTCGCAGAAGACGATCAAACCCGGGACAAGCTCTTGAATTTGGAAACCCCCAAATACAGCGTTGCCCCCACAACGCGAGCGGCGGCTATGACGCAAAACATGGTTAAAATAAAGGGGGGTTCGACTTCGTCATAACCTAATCCAAATTAGGTTTTGCTTTTAAAGCCTTAGACGAGGCGCGATTGCCGTAGTGCTGCCGCGACGAAGCCCGCGAACAACGGGTGCGGATCGAACGGGCGGCTCTTCAGCTCCGGGTGGAACTGCACGCCTACGAACCACGGATGATCGGGCCGCTCGACGATTTCAGGCAGCAGTCCATCGGGCGACATGCCCGAGAAGACCAGGCCATCGTGTTCCAGCCGATCGCGATAGGCACCGTTCACTTCGTAGCGGTGGCGGTGACGTTCGGAAATCTCGGTCGCGCCGCCATAGATCGCGCTGACATGGCTGTTCGCTTGCAGCTTCGCATCGTAGGCGCCAAGCCGCATGGTTCCGCCCAGATCGCCGCCCTCTTCGCGCTTCTGAAGGCCCTCTTGCGTCATCCACTCGGTAATGATGCCGACCACCGGCTCGTTCGTTTCGCCGAACTCGGTCGAGGATGCACCTTCGACACCTGCCGCACGCGCGCTCTCGATGCAGGCCATCTGCATGCCCAGGCAAATGCCGAAGAAGGGCACGTTGCGCTCGCGCGCGAAGCGGACGCTGGCGATCTTGCCCTCGCTGCCACGCTCACCGAAGCCGCCGGGCACGAGAATACCGTGCAGCGGCTCAAGCTCGGCGACGATCTCGGAGGGGTCGCGTTCGAAAATCTCGGCGTCGATCCACTTGACCTTCACGCGCGTCTTGTTCGCCATGCCGCCGTGGACGAGCGCTTCGTTGAGGCTCTTGTAGGCGTCCTTCAGGCCGACATACTTGCCGACCACGCCGATGGTGACTTCGCCTTCGGGGTGGAAATAACGGTCGGTGACTTCGCGCCACGGCGTAAGGTCGGGTTCGGGCGCGTCGGTGATGCCGAAACCGCGCAGAACCTCGGCGTCGAGCCCTTCCTCGTGGTATTGCAGCGGCACCGCGTAGATCGATTTGGCATCAAGCGCCGGGATTACCGCCTGCTGGCGCACGTTGCAGAAATTGGCGATCTTCTGACGTTCGCTGTCGGGAATCGGATGTTCCGCGCGGCACAGCAGCACGTCGGGCTTGATGCCCAGGCTGGCAAGTTCACGAACCGAGTGCTGCGTGGGCTTTGTCTTCAGCTCACCGGCGGCAGCGATATAGGGCACCAGCGTCACATGGACGCTCAGCGTCTGCATCGGCTCCAGCTCGTTACGCAGCTGGCGAATCGCTTCCATGAAAGGCAGCGATTCGATGTCGCCCACCGTCCCGCCGATTTCGCACAGGATGAAATCGTGGTCGCCCTGGTCGGCCAGCGCGAATTCCTTGATCGCATCGGTGACGTGCGGGACGACCTGCACCGTCGCGCCGAGGTAATCGCCGCGCCGTTCCTTGGCGATGATGTCCTGGTAGACGCGGCCCGACGTGATGTTGTCGCCCTGGTGCGCGGAAACACCGGTGAAGCGTTCGTAGTGGCCGAGGTCGAGGTCGGTTTCCGCGCCGTCGTCGGTCACGTAGACCTCGCCGTGCTGATAGGGGCTCATCGTCCCCGGATCGACGTTCAGATAGGGATCGAACTTGCGAATGCGGACCTTGTAGCCGCGTGCCTGCAGCAACGCGCCGAGCGATGCCGCCATGAGACCTTTGCCGAGCGAGGAAACCACGCCGCCGGTGATGAAAATATACCGCGCCATGGGAGGTGGGCCTTACGGGGGAAAAGCGGGCGAACGCAAGCCGTCGCGACGATAATCGCCCGGCAATTCACCGCATTTTGGAAAAAAGGGGCTTAGTCGGTTGCGCTACCGAGCGGGTCCGGGTTGCCCGACGGAGTGGCTGCGGGGGCCGAATCGGCGGGAGCCGCGTCGCTTTGCGCGTCATCCTGCGCCAGCGGGTCGGCCGGAGCCGCAGGGGCGACCGTCCGGTCGAGCGTCGATTCGATCGCATCGCCGCCCGACATATCCACCGCCATGGCGGCGAGGACGATCGACAGCACCACGAAAGCACCAGCCAGCCAGCGAGTCGCGCGAGTCAGGAAATCGGCCGCGCTGCGCGCGCTCATCATCCCGCCGGGCGAACCGCCACCACCGATCCCCAGGCCACCGCCTTCGGATTTCTGCATCAGGATGACCCCGACCAGCGCTGCCGCGACCAGGGCCTGAAGGACGGTGAGAAAAAGGAACATCGGAATAGCTGCTTTCGGAAAACTTGGTTGTGCGGCAATTAGGAACCCGCCGCGCACAGCGCAAGCGGGTGTCCCGTTGCTCAGGACTGGCTGGCGATAACGTCCTGCGCGGCCAGCACGATATTCATGAAACTCTCGGCAGACAGGCTCGCCCCGCCGACCAGCGCACCGTTGACTTCGTCCCCGGCGATAATTTCTGCGGCGTTCTCCGGATTGACCGAGCCGCCGTAGATGATGCGGATCGCAGTCCCGTCCTCTTCGCCGAAGGTCTTCACCAGGAATTCGCGAATCGCGCTGTGCATCGCGACGATATCTTCAATGCTCGCAGCCTCGCCGCTGCCGATCGCCCAGATCGGTTCATATGCGACCGTCAGGCGTTCGCCCGCTTCGGGAACGTTGTCGGGCAGCGAAGCCTTGAGCTGGCGCAGCACGTGATCGACGGCCTTGCCTGCCTCGCGCTTCTCCATCGGTTCGCCGCAGCAGAGAATGACCTTCAGGCCCGCGTCGAACGCAGCGGCGGCCTTTTCGGCGATCAGCTTGTCTTTCTCGTTATGCCCCTCGCGGCGCTCGCTGTGTCCGAGGATGACGAAGCCCGCGCCCGCATCGGCGACCATCGCGGCGGAAATATCGCCGGTATGCGCGCCGCCGTCCGCGGGATGGCAATCCTGCGCACCGACGCCGATCTGCTCGGCTTCGCGGCGGACGGGGTGGATGAGGGTGAACGGCGGGGCAAGCGCGATTTCGACCTGCATGAGCCGTTGCGCTGCGCGATCGATCGCGCGCGCTTCCGACAGCATCGCGCGCGTGCCGTGCATTTTCCAGTTGCCAACGATGAAAGGGCGGCTCGCCATTCCGGTAAGTGTCCTGTTGTTTTAAGAAATATAGCCGCGATGGGGCTGATACCCAAACACGAGAGCGGCTCGGTAGCGAAGGTCGCGCAGACAGTCAAAACCCTCTGGACGATCACCCCCGTCGAATCGCCTAACGCATGCCTTGCGGCAACACCGCTGCCGAATTAAGGGTCGCGCCAGCTTGCGCGGGCTATATTTCCCCGTGAAGGCAGCCTCGAACCCGCCAGCCCCGCCCTACCGCCAAGGCCCACCATTCGATGATCAATTTTTTCCGCTCGTTCTTCCAGTCCAAGCTCGGCCTCGGGCTGACGATCGGCTTCCTCGTCCTGATTGCGCTGGCGTTTGCCGCGGGCGACATCGGCAACACGGGTACGTTCGGGGGACTTTCCGGCACGAACAGCGTCGCGGTTGTGGGTGATGAGGATGTGACCACCGCCGAACTGCGCGAAGCGACAACCAACGCCTTGCGCCAGGTCCAGAGCGAAAATCCGACCACGACGATCGACAGCTTCCTTGCCGAGGGCGGGCTGAAGCAGGTGCTCGACACATTGCTCGACCGGGCGGCAGTGACAGAGTTCGGGAAAATGCTGGGGCTGCGCGCGGGGACGAACCTGATCAATAGCGAAATCCAGATGATCCCGGCGTTTCGCGGCCCCGATGGAAATTTCAGCGATGACGTCTACCGGGCGACGCTGCGCGGCCAGGGCCTGACCGATCAGATCGTGCGGGAGGACCTTTCCGACGGGCTGATTGCCCGTCAGGTGCTGATACCGGCAGTGTTCGGCGCGAAATTGCCCGATTCGATGGTCACTCGCTATGTCAGCCAGCTCAAGGAACGGCGCGAGGGATCGATCGGGATCATTCCCGCCGCCGCCTATGCGCCCGACGCCGATCCGACCGACAAGCAGCTGCAAGCCTTCTACCAGGCGAACAAGGCAGACTTCCGCCGGCCCGAACGCCGCACGATTCGCTATGCCGAGTTCGGTCCCGAGGCTGTCAGCGCGAATATCGAGCCGACCGACGCGGAGATCGCCCAGCGCTACAAGGCCAACGCCAGCGCCTATGCCGCGCGCGAAGAACGCACCTTCACCCAGGTGATCGTGCCCACCAGGCAGGCCGCCGAAAGTTTTGCCAAGCGGATCGCCGACGGGGCCTCGATCGGCCAGGTCGCCGAGGAAGCCGGACTGGAAACCGCCAGCATCGGCCCGGTAACCAAGGACGATCTGTCGCGTTCCACCAACAGCGCGGTCGCCGACTCAGTGTTCGCCGCTGCGGATGGCGGTGTGGCCAAGGTCGCGCGCAGCCCGCTGGGCTATCACGTCGTCCGGATCGACAATGTGAAGCGCACCAGCGCCCGCACGCTCGACCAGGTACGCTCGGAAATCGCGGACGAACTGCGCGCGCAAAAGCAGCGCACCGCGCTCACCGAACTGGCCGCCAACATCGAATCGCGGGTCAATAGCGGCGAATCGCTGAACGATATCGCCAAGGGCCTGAAGCTCGACGTGAAGACCACCGATCCACTGCTGTCGTCGGGCGCGGTGTTCGACGGCGCACGCGGAGAACGTGCGCCCGACATCGTGATGCCGCTGGTCTCCACCGCATTCCAGATGCGCGAGGGCAAGCCCCAGATCGCAGAGGTTCGCCCCGGCGAGGCCTTCGCCCTTTTCGAAGCGTCAGAAATTACCGGAGCCGCGACCCCGCCGCTCAAGGAAATTCGCGACGAGGTCGTCGACGGCTGGAAGCTGGCCGAGGGCGCGAAGGAAGCGAAAAAGGCTGCCGATCGCATCCTCAAGCGGGTTCGCGAGGGAAGCACGCTGGCCGAGGCGGTGCGAGCCGAGAAGAAGCCCCTTCCCGGCGTGCAGCCGGTCAACGTCTCGCGCGAAGAGCTGATGCAGCAGCAGGGCAGCCCCCCGCTCGCACTGATGTTTGCCATGTCCGCGAAGAGCGCCAAGCGGCTCGCGGCTTCGGCAGACGCGGGCTATTACCTCGTCTCGCTGGACAAGATCATCGCCGGCAAGGTCGAAAAAGACGATCCGCTGATCAAGCAGGCAGCCACCGGCTACGGGAACATCCTGAGCCGCGAGCTTGGCGATCAGCTGCGCATCGCCATCCGCAAGGAAGTGGGTGTCGAGCGCAACCCCGATGCCATCGAAACCGTCCGGCGCGATCTGACCGGCGCGAACCGCTAGGCGTGCCGGACAACCTCGACGCAGCGCGCGAGCGGCTGTCCCAAGGCCTGCCCGCACTGGTGTGGCAGCGGCATGTCGCCGACACGGTGACGCCGGTGGGTGCCGCACTGGCCCTGATGGAAGAAGGCCGGGGCGACTTCCTGCTCGAATCGGTCGAGGGTGGAGAGATTCGCGGGCGCTACAGCCTGCTGGGGATCGATCCCGATCTCGTGCTGCGGGCCGAAGGCGACAGCGCGTGGATCAATCGCGACTGGCGCGCCAACCGTGCCGCCTTCACCGAGGCATCGGGCAATGGCCTTTCCGCTTTGCGGACGCTGCTTGCGGAAATTTCCATGCCGATGCCCGAGGCGCTGCCCCCCGCACTCGCCTGCCTCGTGGGGTATTTCGGTTACGAGACGATCGCGCTGGTCGAGAAGCTGCCGCGCGCCGAGGCCGACCCGCTCGACCTGCCGGACATGGTCTTCACCCGGCCCGGGCTCGTGCTGGTGTTCGATGCGCTGACAGATGAAGTCTTCGTGATCGCCCCGGTCTGGCCATCGCAGGGCGAACCCGATGCGCTGCTGGAGGCAGCGTCCGAACGGATCGAGGAGGCGCTCCGGCGGCTGGCACAGCCTGTTGGCGCGGCACAAAGCGGCCCGTCTGCACCGCAGATTTCGGTTGACGACATTCGCTTCACTCCCACGGTCGCTGCCGAGGATTACGCGGCGCGGGTCGCACGCGCGCAGGATTACATCGTCGCGGGCGACATCTTTCAGGTGGTGCTGGCGCAGCGTTTCACCACCCCCTTTGCGCTGCCCGCGATGGCGCTTTACCGCGCATTGCGGCGGGTGAACCCTTCGCCCTTCCTCTACCTGCTCGACCTGCCTGACGTCGGCGTCGTCGGATCGAGCCCGGAAATCCTCGTCCGGCTCAGAGAAGACCAGGTGACGGTGCGCCCGATCGCGGGCACGCGCCCGCGCGGCACAACGCCGGAGGCAGACCGAGCGGCGGAGCGCGAGCTGCTGGCCGACCCGAAGGAACGCGCCGAGCACCTCATGCTGCTCGATCTGGGGCGCAACGATGTGGGCCGCGTCGCTACAGCGGGAAGCGTGGAAGTGACGGACAGTTTCGCCGTGGAGCGCTATAGCCACGTCATGCACATCGTCAGCAACGTCACCGGCAGCATTGCGCAAGGCAAGGATGCGCTCGACGCGCTGTTTGCGGGCTTCCCCGCGGGCACGGTCAGCGGCGCGCCCAAGATCCGCGCATGCGAAATCATCGCCGAGCTGGAGCAGGAAAAGCGTGGACCCTACGCAGGCGGCGTAGGCTATTTCGCGCCCGACGGCAGTTTCGATTCGTGCATCGTGCTACGTACCGGGCTGGTGAAGGACGGCACGCTGCACGTGACCGCCGGGGCGGGCATCGTTGCGGACAGCGATCCGGCGTCCGAGCAACGCGAGTGCGAGGCGAAGGCCGGCGCGCTGCTTGCCGCAGCGCGCGAGGCCGTTCGGGTAGCGAACGAACCGGGGTTCGGGCAATGATCCACACAAAGCCTCTCTTAGCCGCCTGCATCCTGGTCCTCGGTCTGTCCGCATGCGACCAGCCCCAACCCGGCGACCCGGTCATCCGGACCGACATCAGCGGCGAGAAGGGCAAGGAGATCGCACGCGCCGACGAGAGTACGAAGGCTGCGCCATCCCCCAGCCCGACCGCCACGCCGAGCGAAACCGCCACGCCGGAAGATTCCGCGTGCAAGCCGGTTCGCTTCGAAGATGCGATGTTCACCGAATGCGTCGCTGACCCGGCCAAACATCACGTGCGCATGGTGCTCGGCTCGCCGCCCTACCGCAGCCTCGCGAAATTCTCCGCCTCGCTGGCGAAGGATGCCCCGCCGGTCGTCTTCGCGATGAACGCGGGCATGTTCGACGGCGAAGGCAAGGCCATCGGCTATTTCGTCGAGAACCGCGAGCGGTTGCACGAGCTTAACCTCAACGACGGGTCGGGCAATTTCCACATGAAGCCCAACGGCGTGTTCTACGGTACCGGAGGCACCTGGCGGATCAAGACCAGCGAGGATTTCTACAGCACCGTTGGCGACCGGCCCGATTTCGGCACGCAGAGCGGCCCGATGCTGCTGATCGAGGGCAAGGTCCATCCGCAGATTTCGGAAGACGGCCCCTCCAAGCGCATCCGCAACGGGGTGGGCGTCGACAGGGACGGCAAGGCGCATTTCGTCATCACCGCCAGCCCGGTCAGCTTCGGGCAGTTCGCGCGTTATTTCCGCGATGTGGCGAAGACGCCCAACGCGCTCTATCTCGACGGCACCGTGTCCTCTTTGTGGGACCCTGCGCGAGGCCGCATGGACACCCGCGCCGACCTCGGCCCGCTGGTGGTCGTCGAAACCAAGGAATGATGATGGAATACGAACGCACCCTCTATCCCGAAATCGAACCTTACGAGACCGGCATGCTCGATGTCGGCGAAGGCCATTCGCTCTATTACGAGCGGGTCGGCACGCCGGGTGCGAAGCCTGCGGTGTTCCTCCACGGTGGCCCCGGCGGCGGGATGAGCCCCGACCACCGCCGCCAGTGGAACCCCGAGAAGTACGACGTCCTGCTGTTCGACCAGCGCGGCTGCGGCAAGTCCACGCCGTTTGCGGAGATCGAGAACAACGACACCTGGCGGATCGTCGAGGATATCGAGCGCTTGCGCAAAATGTGCGGGCACGAGAAATGGCAGGTCTTCGGCGGCAGCTGGGGCGCGACGCTCTCTCTCGCCTACGCGCAGACCTATCCCGAACGCACCAGCGAGATCGTGCTTCGTGGCGTCTTCCTCGGTCGCCAGAAGGAAAAGGACTGGCTCTACACCTACGGCGCAAGCGAGATCATGCCCGAACAGTGGGACAAGTTCACCGGCTTGATCCCCGAGGAAGAGCGCGGCGATCTGGTTGCGGCCTACCACAAGCGGCTGACCAGCGAAGACGAGGAAACCCGCCTCGCCGCGGCGAAGCAATGGTCGCTGTGGGAAGGCAACGTCGTGACGCTGCTGCCCAACAAGGAACTGCTCGACAACTTCGCCAGCCCCGCCAAGGCCGTCCCCTTCGCCCGCATCTGCGCACGCTTCTTCCTCGAGAATTTCTTCCTCGAAGAAGGCCAGCTGCTGCGCGATGTCGGCAAGCTGAAGGGCATTCCCGGCATCATAGTGCAGGGCCGCCACGACGTCTGCACCCCACCCGTCTCCGCATGGGAACTGAAGAAGGCCTGGCCCGAAGCCGAGCTGTGGATCGTCCACGATGGTGGCCACTCGGCGGGCGAGCCGGGCATCATCGACGGCCTGGTGCGCGCGACGGACAAGCTGGCGGGCAACTAGCCAATCCCTCGATCCGTTCGTGCTGAGCCTGTCGAAGCACTGTATTTGTTGAAGAAAAAGTGCAGCACTTCGACAAGCTCAGGGCGAACGGAATGGAAAGCGAAGAACTCGATAAACCCATGATCCTCGTCATCGACAATTACGACAGCTTCACCTTCAACCTGGTCCATTACCTGCAGGAACTGGGAGCCGAGGTGCGGGTGGAGCGCAACGACGCGCTAACCGCGCGTGAGGCAGTGGGTAGCGGGGCGAAGGGTATTCTGCTCTCGCCCGGCCCGCGCACGCCGACCGAGGCGGGCATCACGCTGGATACCGTGGCTGCCTGCGCCGATGCGGCGCTCCCTCTGCTGGGTGTGTGCCTTGGCCATCAGGCGATCGGGCAGCATTTCGGCGGGCGCGTGGTTCAGGGCGGGCTGATGCACGGCAAGACCAGCGCGGTGACGCATGACGGCAGCGGCGTGTTTGCGGGGCTCCCCAGCCCCTTCAACGCCACCCGCTATCACTCCTTGGTGGTCGAGGACATTCCCAAGGCATTGCAGGTCAACGCGACCAGCGAGACACCCGGGCTCGACGGCACCAGCGTGATGGGCTTCCGCCACGCCGAGCTGCCGATCCACGGCGTGCAGTTCCACCCGGAGAGCATCGCCACCCAGCACGGGCACGATCTGCTCGCCAATTTCCTCGCAATCTGCGGCATCGAAGCGCGCGAAAGGCAGGCGGCATGAAATCGCTCCCGCTCGCCGTCCCGCACATGAGCGAGGCCGAGGCCGAGGAGGTATTCGGCTGGATCCTCGACGGGGAAGCCAGCGATCAGGAAATCGCCCGCTTCCTGCTCGCGATGACCGAACGCAGCGAAACCGCCGACGAGATCGCGGGCGCCGCGCGGGCATTGCGCGCGCGCTACATCCCGGTAAATGGTCCCGATAACGCGATCGACGTGTGCGGCACCGGCGGCGACGGGCACCACACTCTGAACGTGTCGACCGCCGTCGGGCTGGTGGTCGCGGCCTGCGGCGTGCCCGTGGCGCGGCATGGTAATCGCGCGATTTCCTCTCTCTCTGGCGTGGCGGACACGCTGGAAGTGCTCGGCCTCGACATGGAAGCCGCCGGGCATACCGCCGAAAAGACGCTGAACGAGATCGGCATCTGCTTCCTCTTCGCGCCCAATCATCACCCGGCGATGCGGCGCATTCAGCCGATCCGCAAACAATTGGGCCGCCGCACGATCTTCAACCTGATGGGCCCGCTGTCGAACCCGGTCGGCGTCAAGCGCCAACTGATCGGCATCGCGCGCCCCGGCTATGTCTCGATCTATGGCGAAGCGGCAGCACGCCTCGGTACCGAGCGCACGCTGATCGTCTCGGGCGACGAAGGTCTCGACGAGTTGAGCCTCGCCGGCGGGAACGAGATGGCGGACGTCACCGGCCATGAATTCGCGATGCGCCGCGTCGATGCTGGGATGGCGGGCCTCGAACATGCGCCGGTCGAGGCGATCCGGGGTGGCGACCCGCAACACAATGCCAAGGCGCTCAGCGCATTGCTCCAAGGCACGGCGGGGCCGTACCGCGATGCGGTGCTGTTCAACTCCGCCGCCGCACTGATCGCGGCGGGGGAGACCGAGGATTGGAAGGAGGGCGTCGCTACTGCTGCCGAGGCGATCGACAGCGGCGGCGCGCAGCGGCTGCTCGAGCGCTGGATTGCGATGGCGAAGTGAGACATCTTGGCCCCTCGTTCGTCATTCCCGCGCAGGCGGGAATCCCGCTTAACCTACGACATTGCCAGACCGAAGTCAGCGGGACCCCCGCCTGCGCGGGGGTGACGAAGCTCTGATATGAACAAACTCGAAGAAATCTGCGCCACCAAGCGTGACGAAGTCGCCGAGCGGCAGGCGCAAACCGAAGTCAGCGAATTGATCGCCCGCATTACCGCGCAGGCTCCGCCGCGCGGGTTCGAGGCTGCGCTGCGCAAGAAGCACGCCGATGGCCACCGCGCGCTGATCGCAGAAATCAAGAAAGCTTCGCCCTCCAAAGGCCTGATTCGAGAGGATTTCCAGCCCGCCGAGCACGCGAAGGCCTATGCCGCTGCGGGCGCGAGCTGCCTCTCCGTACTCACCGACGCGCCCTATTTTCAGGGCCACGCCGACTACCTGAAAGCTGCGCGCGAGGCATGCGACCTCCCCGCGCTGCGCAAGGATTTCATGGTCGACCCGTGGCAGTGCGGCGAAGCGCGCGCGATGGGCGCGGACGCGATCCTGATTATCGTCGCCGCGCTGTCCGATACGCAAGCCGCCGAGATTGAAGAGGCCGCAATCGAACTGGGCATGGACGTGTTGGTGGAGGTCCACGACGCAGCCGAGATGCAGCGCGCGCACAAACTCAAGTCATGCCTGATCGGGGTCAACAACCGCGACCTGCGCAGCTTCACGACCGATATTGCAACTACCGAAGCGCTGATCCCGCTTGCCCCCGAAGGCGCACTCCTTGTCTCGGAAAGCGGCATTGCCACGGCGGCGGATTGTGCGCGGCTGGAGGCGGCAGGCGCGCACGGCTTCCTCGTCGGGGAAAGCCTGATGCGGCAGGCGGATGTCGAGGCGGCGACGCGCGCACTGCTTGCCCGATAGATCCCTGTCCGCTTTCGAGGCCCTGTCCTACGCGCTTCGCTCGTGACATAATCGGTGCATGGCCCGAACACCGCCCAATCGCCGTTCCATCGCTCCACGTCTCACCCCTGACAGGCGGGAGAGTTTTTTCGCCCCTGGACACTGTGTCAGGTGTGTCAGGCCCCACCACGGAGCGTTCCTTTGACCGGCCTCACCCATCTCGACGAATCGGGTTCGGCGCGCATGGTCGATGTCGGTCACAAGGCCGAAACCGCCCGCACCGCCACTGCGACTGGGCGCATCACCATGAACCCGGGCGCGATTGCTGCGATCCGCGACGATGCCGTGCCCAAGGGCGATGTCTTCGCCGCAGCGCGCATCGCGGGTATCATGGCTGCCAAGCAAACCGGCTCGCTGATCCCACTCTGCCACCCGCTTTCGCTCGATAGCGTGCGCGTGGATTGCACGGTGGAAGACAATGCCGTGCGCGTCACTGCGACCGCTTCGCTCACCGGCAAGACCGGGGTCGAGATGGAGGCGATGGTCGCGTGCAACGTCGCGCTGCTGACGATCTACGACATGGCCAAGGCGCTCGACAAAGGCATGGTCATCCAGGAGGTGCGCCTGCTTTCCAAAACCGGCGGAAAATCGGGCGACTGGCGCGCGGACGAGGCGCGAGGATGATCGCGCCGCTCGAACTCGAAGACGCGCGGGAGCGGCTGCTCGACCTGCTATCGCCCAGGGCTTCGCGCCCTCGCCCGGTCGACTCCGCGGCGCAGTTGTTCCTGGCAGAGCCGGTCACGGCACGACGCTCCCAGCCCCCGACGGACCTGTCCGCGATGGATGGTTACGCGACCGTCGGCGATGGCCCGTGGGAGCTGGCAGGAGAATCGCGGGCCGGCGCGCCGTTTCCCAAGGCCCTGAGCAATGGCATGGCCGTGCGCATCTCGACCGGCGCGCAGATGCCGTTCAAGGCGGACGCGGTGCTGATACAGGAGAACGCGCGGATCGAGGATGATCGACTGGTCGCGATCGAGCCGCCGACGCCGCGCAACATCCGCCGTGCCGGGTTCGATTTCCAGGCGAGTGCCACGCTGCTGGAACCCGGCATGCGTCTGGGCGCTGCACAGATCGCGCTCGCTCGCACGGGAGGTTTGTCACAGGTCGTGGTGCATGATCGGCCCAAAGTGGCGATCATCGAATGCGGGGACGAGCTTTGCGCGGACCCCACCGACTGCCCGCCCGGTCTGATCCCTTCGACCAATGGTGCGATGCTGGGGGAAATGGCGCGCGATGCGGGCGCGGATATCGCTCGTTACGGCCCGTTGCCCGACGATGCCGACGCCATCACCCGCACGATCCTGGAGGCAAGCGGGAACGCGGCGCTGGTGGTGATCAGCGGGGGTGCATCGGTGGGTCCGCATGATCTGGTCAAACCGGCGCTCGAAGCTGCGGGCTTCACGCTCGAGTTCTGGCGGGTGGCGATCAAGCCGGGCAAGCCACTGCTGGTGGCGCGGCGCGGGGATACGGTGGTCCTCGGCCTGCCTGGCAATCCGGTGTCGAGCTTCGTCACCGGCTTCCTGTTTATGCTCCCTGCGATCCTGAAGCTCGCCGGTGCGCGCGACTGCCTGCCACGAGCACTCGCCCTGCCGCTTGCCGAGCCGATACCCGAAGGTGGCGGGCGCCGCGAATTCCTGCGCGCCGCATGGAGTGCAGAGGGTGTGCGAGCGTTTCCCCAGCAAGACAGCTCGGCACTCGTCCCCCTCGCCCAGGCTGACGTCCTGATCGACCGGCCGCGCCATGCCGATGCCATGGAGACGGGTGCGTTTGTTCCATGTTATCCGCTCCGAAATGGCGCATATGCTTGACTTGCAAAAAAGGGTTGCCTAATTGTTCCGCATTCGTTCGCACTGATGCGAACAGGTTACGCGGAGAGTGGACGCGATGTTGACGGCCAAGCAGCATGAATTGCTCCGGTTTATCCATGATCGTCTGGAAGAGACCGGCATCTCGCCCTCTTTCGAGGAGATGAAGGAGGCGCTCGACCTCAAGAGCAAGTCGGGCGTTCACCGCCTGATTTCGGCGCTGGAGGAACGCGGTTTCATCCGCCGTCTTGCCAATCGTGCGCGGGCGCTGGAAGTGCTCAAGATGCCCGAGAGCGCGGTGGCAGGGTCGATGCCCAAGCCGGCCAACGATCTGGGCGCGCGGACCACGAGCGTACCCGCCAACATTCCCGAGGCGGCGAACGATGTGATCGACATTCCGCTCCATGGCAGGATTGCCGCCGGCGCCCCGATCGAGGCGTTGGAAGAGCATCGCAGCCTGCCGGTGCCTGCCGCGCTGCTCGGCCCGGGCGAGCATTTCGCACTGGAAGTGTCCGGCGACTCGATGATCGAAGCGGGCATTTTCGATGGCGACTACGCGCTGATTCGCCGCGCCGACAGCGCGCGCGATGGCGATATCGTGGTCGCGCTGGTCGATAACGAGGAAGCGACGCTCAAGTACCTGTGGCGCGAAGGCGGCCAGGTGCGGCTCGATCCGGCCAACGCGAGCTACGAACCGCAGGTTTACGATGCGCGCAGCGTGCAGGTTCAGGGGAAGCTGGCGGGGCTGCTGCGCCGCTATCACTAAGGGCGATTGCTGGTCGGTGGGCGCGGACGCGCTTCCTAGCCTCCGCGCCACCAGCCATGCTCGCCCTGCCCTTGCGCGACCGTCTCGACCTCGCGCGAAGCCAGGTGGATCGCGAGCCCGCCAGTCTGCTCCAGCATCCGCCGGTCGGCCTTGAGCCAGCGCGGGCGACAGCTCCACGGCAGCCAGCGGTCCGCAACTACGATGTCGACCCGCGCACAGGCCGCCGCCAGATCGCGCTCGGTCACGTATTCGCGGCCGCGCGCGAGCAGCAGGCGGTAGGTCTGGCCATCGCGCTCTACGGTCGCAATACAGAACTCCGCGCTGCACCGCACTCCAGGCCATTGCGCCAATGGGTGCGGCGGCCCGTCGAGCGCACCGAGTTCGGCCAGCGTGTCGCTCGCGTAGGAGGATCGGCTCTCGCGCAGGCTCAGGAGCGTGTCGTCCTCGATGATCGCGATGTCGCGCCCATCGCGCGAGACGAGGATGTCGGGCCGCGGCGTGGCGATGGTGAGGACAGTCGCGCAGGCGACGGGAACAAACCCCCAGAAGCGCCCCCGCCCGCTCCACAAGGCTAGCCATAGTCCACCGCACACGAACAGGAAGAAGGGCAGCCCACCCATATGCGGCGCCAGCTTGACCGCACCGGGCTGGCCCGCCGTGAGATGCGCAATGCCGAGCAGCAGGTCGAGCGACCGGCCCGCGAGCCACCAGACCGGCGCACCCGCTCCCACGAGGTCGAACACGAGCGCGAGCGCGATCAGCGGCATCGAGACGAAGGTGACCAGCGGAATGGCCACCATGTTGGCCAGCGCCCCGTACATCCCTGCACGGTGGAAGTGGAACAGGACGATCGGCATCAAGGCAATTTCGATCACCAGCCCCGTCACCAGCAGCATCGCCCCACCGCGCAGCGGACGCATCCACCATGGCTCCTCCCGCGGGGCGAGGAACGCGCGCACCGGTGCGCTGTTGTGCAGGGCGACGATGGCAAGCACGGCGGCAAAGCTCATCTGGAAGCTCGGCCCCACCACGCTCTCCGGCCACAGCAGCAGCACGAAGCCCGCCGCCACTGCCAGCAGACGAAAGGTCAGCGGCTCTCGCCCCAACGCCAGTGCAATCAGGACGAGCACGGCAGCGGTGCAACTTCGTACCGTCGGCACCTCGGCACCGGTCAGCAGGGTGTATCCCAGCCCTGCGAGCGCGCCGAACGCCGCCGCTGCCACCGGCAGGCGAACGCGCAGCGCCAGCCACGGCCACAGGGCGAGCAGTTTGATCGCGAGGAAATACGCCGCGGCAATCACCGCGCTCACGTGCAACCCGCTGATCGACAGCAGGTGGGTGAGGCCTGCATCGCGCATTGCCTCTTCATCGGACTCGGCAATCGCGCCGCGGTCTCCGCTGGCAAAAGCCGCTGCGATAGTCCCCGCCGATCCGCCCAGCTGCGAGCGCACATGTGCGGAGAGATCGCGCTGCACCTGGGCGATCCCGCCCCACCCCGGCGGTGGCGGCTCGATCACCTCTATCGGGCCGACCAGCGATCCGGTTGCCGCCAGCCCTTCGAACCATGCGGTCCGCGCGAAGTTGTAGGCCCCGGGGACGAGCGGCGGTGCGGGTGGCATCAGCCGCGCGGTCAGACGGATCACTGCGCCCTTCTGCAAAGCGGGCGCAGCATCGAGGCCTATCGTGTCGAGCGGCACGTTGACCCGCAGCTTGATCGCTTCACCAGTGTCCCGCTCGCGCGCCGCCAGTATCAGCCTGATCCTGTCGTGCGCAGGCTGCTCCTCCCGCTCGAGGATTCGCGCATTCATCGTCTGCATTTGCGGATGCTCGGTCGCAGACACCCCGACGGCCTCCGAACGAGCCCAGATGAGCCCAATTCCGAAAGCTATGGCGAGCCCCGCACCCAGCAGTGCCAGTGCCAGATCGGGGACCCGATTCACTGCCAGAAGCCATGCCCCCAGGCCCGCGACTGCCAGCGCCGCGGCGAGCGAGATCAGCCAAGCCGTAGCGTCAGGCAGAACGAACCACAGCGACACTCCGGCAATCGCTGCGACGATCAGCCACGGCCCCCGCTCCAGCCCGGCGCGCGAAAGTGCAGCATCGACGAGGTTCGGTAGACGGCGAGCCCATGCCGCCGGGCTGGACACGAGCCCGACCACCTGCCAAAGCCGCCGCTGCGCTGCACCATTGCCCGCGCGGACCGCGAGTTCGGATCGAGTTTCGCGACCGTTCGTTGGATCATACGGGTGCTGCGTCGCCATAATCGCGAAATGGAAAGGAAGCACGCTTCGATGGCAAGCGAAACCGGCACGATCATTACCCGCTTCGCCCCATCGCCGACCGGCTACCTGCATCTTGGCGGCGCCCGCACCGCGCTGTTCAACTGGCTCTACGCGCGCCATCACGGCGGCAAGGTGCTGCTTCGGATCGAAGATACCGACGCGAAACGTTCCACCCAGGATGCGATCGACAAGATTTTCGCCGGACTAGAATGGCTCGGGCTCGATTTCGACGGGCCTCCGGTTTTCCAGACCGACCGGGCCGAGCGCCATGCCGAAGTGGCGCACATGCTCCTCGATCATGGCCACGCCTATCGCTGCTACGCCACGCCGGAAGAGCTGGAGGCGATGCGCGCCGAACAGCGCGCGAACAAGCAGCCGATGCGGTATGACGGGCGTTGGCGTGATCGGGAGCCCGGCCCCGAACAGGAAGGTGCACCCTTCACGGTACGTCTGAAAGTGCCCAAAGAAGGCGAGACGAAGATCGTCGACGAAGTCCAGGGGACGGTGACGGTCAAGAACGAAGAAATCGACGATTACATCATCCTGCGCGCCGATGGCACGCCGACCTACATGCTCGCGGTGGTGGTCGACGATCACGATATGGGCGTCACCCACGTCATCCGCGGCGACGATCACCTGAACAATGCCTTCCGTCAGCTGCCGATCTACCGCGCGATGCAGCAGATCGAAGGTGGCTGGAACGATCCCGTCTACGCGCACGTCCCGCTGATCCACGGCAGCGACGGGGCCAAGCTTTCCAAGCGCCACGGCGCGGTGGGTGTGGAGGCCTATCGCGATGAGCTGGGCGTGCTGCCCGAGGCGCTGTTCAACTACCTGCTGCGTCTTGGCTGGGGCCACGGCGACCGCGAGGAAATTACGCAGGCCGAAGCGATCGAGCTGTTCGATCTGGATGGCGTGGGCAGGAGCCCCGCGCGCTTCGATCTGAAGAAATTGCAGAACCTGAACGGGCACTACATCCGCGAGGCGGACGATGCGCGACTGGCCGATCTCGTCGCCGCCGAGCTGGCGACCAGCGGTACCGGTGATATCGATCGCGAGCTGCTGGCGCGGGCCATGCCGGTGCTGAAGACGCGTGCGAAGGATACGCACGAACTTACTGAAAACGCCCGGTTCCTCTTCGCCAAGCGCCCGCTTCAGATGACCGACAAGGCCGCTGCCCTGCTCGATGACGAGGCGCGCGTGCGGCTGGGGCAGGTTCATGATGCGCTGGCGGCTGAAACCGACTGGACGACCGACGGGCTGGAAGCGACCACGAAAGCGCTTGCGGAGCGGCTTGAGCTCGGTCTCGGAAAGCTGGCGCAGCCGCTTCGGGCGGCCCTGACCGGTTCCACGACAAGCCCAGGAATTTTCGACGTTCTCGCCCTTCTTGGAAAAGAAGAGTCGCTCGCGCGGATCGAAGCGCAGGCGGCTCGGGCAGATCAGACACACGACTAAGGAGAACCCCCATGGCGGACAACACCGCGAAGCTGGACATTGCCGGAACCACGCAGGAATTCCCGATCATGGAAGGGAGTTGCGGCCCCGAAGTGATGGATATCCGCAAGTTCTACGGCAGCACCGGAAAGTTCACCTACGATCCCGGCTTCAAGTCAACCGCATCATGTGAAAGCGCGCTGACCTTCATCGATGGTGAAGAAGGCGTCCTGCTCCACCGCGGGTATCCGATCGGGCAGCTGGCCGAGCATTCCAGCTTCATGGAAGTCGCCCACCTGCTGCTCAACGGCGAGCTGCCGAGCCAGGATGAGCTGGACGAGTTCACCTACACGATCACGCGGCACACCATGCTGCACGATCAGCTACGCCAGTTTTATCAGGGTTTCCGACGCGATGCGCACCCGATGGCGATCATGTGCGGCGTCGTCGGCGCGCTCTCCGCGTTTTATCACGACAGCACCGACATCGCCGATCCCGAGCATCGCAAGATTTCGAGCCACCGCCTGATCGCAAAGATGCCGACCATTGCAGCTTGGGCGTACAAGTACTCGATCGGCCAGCCCTTCATGCAGCCGGACAATTCGCTCAGCTACACGGGCAATTTCCTGCGCATGACCTTCGGCGTCCCGGCCGAGGAATATGAGGTCATTCCCGAAGTCGAAAAGGCGATGGACCGGATTTTCATCCTCCACGCCGACCACGAACAGAACGCATCGACCAGCACGGTTCGTCTGGCCGGATCGTCGGGCGCGAACCCCTTCGCGTGTATCGCTGCGGGCATTGCCTGCCTGTGGGGCCCGGCGCATGGCGGGGCGAACGAAGCCGCGCTGAACATGCTGCGCGAGATCGGTACGCCCGACAAGATTCCGCACTATATCGAGCGTGCAAAGGACAAAGACGATCCGTTCCGCCTGATGGGCTTCGGCCACCGCGTTTACAAAAACTACGATCCCCGCGCGACCGTGATGCAGGATACGGTGCGCGAGGTGTTCAACGCGCTCAAGGTGGACGATCCCGTGTTCGAAACCGCGCTGCGGCTGGAAGAAATGGCGCTGAACGACGACTACTTCATCGAGAAGAAGCTGTTCCCCAACGTCGATTTCTACTCGGGCATCATCCTGTCGGCGATCGGCTTCCCGACCACCATGTTCACCGCCCTGTTCGCGCTGGCCCGTACCGTGGGCTGGGTCGCGCAGTGGAACGAGATGATTTCCGATCCTGCGCAGGTCATCGGCCGTCCGCGCCAGCTCTATACTGGCCCGACGCAGCGCGATTACGTGCCGGTCGACAAGCGTTGAATTGATGGGCCAGGCAGAGATGTCTGGCCCATTTACCGTTCATGAGCGGAAAAAGCCCCTCGCAGCTAGCCCGCAGCATCCCCGATCGGAACGGAGAGCGTGAAGGTCGCGCCCTCCCCCGGCCTGCTTTGCAGGGTCAGATCGCCGCCCATTGCGTGCGCGAGCCGCTTGGAAATATAGAGCCCTAGCCCCGAGCCGCCGCCACCGCTGCGGCCCAGACGCTCGAACTTGTTGAACACGATCCGCTGTGCCTGCTCGTCGAGCCCCGGTCCCTCGTCGCGCACGGACACATGCGCCTTCGCACCGTCGCTACCGAGCGCGATGGTAATCGTCGACCCTTCGGGCGAATAGCGGATAGCATTGCCGACCAGGTTCAGCAGCACTTGCAGCACGCGGCGAAATTCCGCAGTAGCAGGCTGCGTGGCTCCTTGCGGGGGCGCAGCGATGGTGATGCGCTTCTCCTGTGCACGGACCGCCAAAATGCCCGCTGCGCGCTGGGCGACGTCAGCCAGATCGATGGCGTCGGGTGCCGCGCGAAAGCCGTCGGATTCGACCACTTCGAGGTCGGTCAGGTCGTCCACCAGCGAAAGCAGATGCTGCCCGGCGTTGACGATGTCGCGCGCGTAGTCGCTGTACTCGTCGCCGATAGGGCCTGCGAGACGCGAACGGATGGTCTCTGCATTGGCGACGATGCGGGCAATCGGCTGGCGCAGGATCGGGGTGAGGTCACGGCCGATGGACGCCCCGTCCTCGGCCCGGCGATCGCGCCGTTCGGCACGGTGAACCCACGCGCGATTGGCGATCAGGTATAGCTCGAAACCTTGCGATCCGGGCGTCGGCTCGCCCAGCGGTATCAACCGTGCGGTCCAGTTGCGCGGACTGCCGTCGATCACGACTCGCGCCTGGTCGAGCAATCTCCAGTGCAGCGGCTGCGCGTGCTGGCTGCCGTCGATCTGGACGAAATCGGTCCACACCTTGCCCAGGTTCTCGCTCATCCGGGCATAGAGAGGCTTTAGATCCTCCGCTTCGGTATGAACCGTTAGTACCCGCTGGTCCGGGTCAAGCCGCGCATGGAGTTCGGCCAACGCATCGTCGATCGCATCGCGGCGTTGGGCTGCGTCGTCGTCACGCTCTACCGGAGGCGGACTGGCCTGCCAGGTTACGATGCCGATGGAACAGCCCGTCTCGCGGCTGTCGCCCTGATCGCCGGGCACGATCTCCATCCACGCCTTGATCCGGTCGCTGCCGTCGTATGCGTGGATTGTGCGCCCTAGCCGCAGGTTGGTGCGGCGCGCCTTGCGCACCTGTTCGCGCAGCTCGGGGATGGCGATCGTTCCGGGAATTTCGCCCCCGCAACGGCGCTGCAACGCGGCCAGAGGCTCATCGGCGGCCACCAGGCGGTCGTTTGCGTCGGTGCGCGCGTGCGCAATATACGTCTGCTCTTCCATCGTCCCTACTCGGCATGCCCGAAGGGCGAAGATTCGAGAAGCGCGCGCGCATCCGCGCGGCTGACCTGCGCGATTGCGGCAGGCATTGAGGCATCCGGATGCAGGCAGCGCAGTTGCGCGCGAGTTTCCGCAGGGCTGAGCCCCGCGGCGCGCAGCGAAAGCGCAAACCGCACCAGCTGGCGATCATTGGTCGACACTACGGCAATGTCGCGGTCCTGCCCCGCCTTGTGCGCGAGCGTGGTCAGGAACAGTGCGGCACCGGCATGGGCCAGCGACAGTGCCACGTCTGCGCGCGCGCCAAGGCCCGCCGCCGTGCGTTCGAGCAAAGAGAGGCGCGCCTCGTTATCCGCCCGCATCTGGCGGATGCGCGTCTCGACGCTGCCGGCCAGATCGTCGCTCAGATCCTCGCGCTGACGGCGCCAGACCGAAATGAAGTTGACGAACTGTTCTTCCGGCAGCTCTGCCAGCGGCATTTCCATGCGCTTTTGCTGTTCGATGAAACGCGCCTGAGCCGCCAGCGTCCCCATCGCCGCGTCTGACAATTGCGCGTCTCCCGTGGCGATCAGCGATTGCAGCAGGGGCGACAGGATCGGATCGATCCCATTGCGCGAGCGCAACCGGTCGGCCAGCTGCCACTCGATCGACAACGCGTGGCAATGGCCGAGGAAGCCCGCATGGCGCGCCAGTTCTTCGGCAAGCATGTCGGCCCGCGCCTCGGCATAGGCGAACACATCATTGGCGCCGATTTCTTCGGCTTCGACCCTGAGCAACCGGTACGACGCGCTGCGCAGCATCCCGCGTACGCGCGCGACAATCGAATCGCTGAACAGCGACCGGTCCTGCGTATTGAGGAAATGAGTGAGAACGGGGGTGAGCGTAGACAGCGCCATATCCCCGCGCGCCAATTCGGCACGCAGCGACGCGTCGACCTGCTGGTCGGCGTGGATCGATTCGGGGATCGCATCCGGCACGCTGGTCATCTGACTTTCTGTCACCGTCCTTGCTTAGCCTGCTATCGTTAAGGGCGAATTATCCCTGATCGAAAGCGCGCATTCCCTTAGCACATGCAGAGAAACAGCGCAGGCCCTGCGCTGTCGTGCCTGTGCATCTTTCGATATACCGGAATTTAGGATGATTTCGCTGCGATCAAACCAGTCGATGGCAAACGCAATATCGGCTTAACCGACAGCCACCTTGTCGAAATCGGCAAGGAAGGCATCGAGCCCGCGCAGCGCGACCGGATCGCCCGGTGCAGCGTCGATGGCGCCCTGCGCAAGGCCGATCAGCTCGTCCGCGTGAAAGGTAGCGGCGAGGCCCTTGATCCGCTGGGCTGCGATCAACCAGTTGCCATCGCAGCGCGCGCGGCGCAGAAGATCGATCTGTTGAGCAAGGCTTTCACGAAATGCACCGCGCAGCTCTGCGAGCAGCACGGGGTCGTCTCCCGCGGCAGCGGACAAGGTGGCGGCGAAGGCGGCATTTTCGAAAGCCATAGGCCGTGCAGTACGGACCGAACGGTTAACGCGGGGTTTAACCCCATTGGAAACATGATAGGTCGTTAGGTATGAGCGGGGGTTCGTCGATCAGAGCGGTAGGGCAGGATGGGCCCGTGGCAGAGGGTGCAGCAGCGGACGCGCCGCGTACGGAAGATTCACCGCTGAGCCTTACCGAAGATGATGCATTCGATGACGCACCAGAGAGTACCGCGCCCCGCACGCCCTTGATCGTCAGTCCTGTGGCCGCAGGAATCGCGCTGCTGGCGCTGGTCGGATGGACGGCCTTCTTCGTCATCGCCCGCAGTCCGGAAAGCTTCGTCTCGATGGATTTGCCGGGATGGAGCGAGGCGATCACCGCCTGGGCCGTCCCTTCGCTGCTCATCGTGTTCGTATGGCATGCGGTGAGCCAGCGGATCGGCAGGCAAAGCGCGCTGGTCCGGGGCATCGCCGCGGCCGCCGCGTCCGACGTTACGGAGCTGGAAGGCCGACTCTCGAAAATCAACCGCGAACTCAGCCTGGCTCGTGAGTTTCTCGGACAGCAGGCACGCGAGCTCGAATCGCTGGGCCGGGTTGCCGCCTCTCGTCTGACGGAAAATGCGGATCGGATAGAAACGCTGGTGGCCGAGAATGGCGAAGAGGTAGAGCGGATCGCGCGGGTATCGGAAACCGCGCTCGCCAACATGACGCGGCTTCGCGACGACTTGCCGGTCATCACCAGCGCTTCGCGCGATGCAGCCAATGCCGTCGGATCGGCGGGTGAGCGTGCGGAAACCGCGCTCAGGCAGCTGGAAACCGGGCTTACGCAGATCAACGAATTCGGCGCATCGAGCGATCGACATGTCGAACATTTCCGCAGCCAGGTGGACCGCACACTGACAACGCTGGCCGACCGCGTATCCGAACTGGAAGCGATGGCAGATGCTCGCTTCACTGCTCTCCGCGAACAGAGCGAGAGTTTCCGTGCCGATCTCGATGGCCGCGAAGTGGAGGCGCTTGCCGCTGCTCAGGGCCGGATCGAGAAACTACGCGAACGGCTGACCGACGCGATCGGGGAAGTACAGGCGATCGACGATGGTGCTATGGCATCTGCGCAGGCGCGCCTTTCGGCATTGCGCGCGGAAGCGGAACAGATCGACACTTCGATGAAGGCTCGCGACAAGGAGTTCGTGGAGTGGGTCGATGCACGGCGGGCCCGGCTGAACGAGGTGGAGCAGCTCGCGCTGGAGGCGCTCGAAGTGCGGCTCGCATCGATCGACAGCGCAGTCGAAGAGCGACGGGAGAGCCACGCCGCCATCGCAAGAGATATCGCCGAAGCTGGCGATGCGGCAGCGACACGTCTCGCCGAGGCGAGCGAGCGAATGGCGGAGATCGCATTTACCGCGACCGACGCGCGCGACACGGTGCTTGCAGCGACCGATTCGCTGGAAGGGCGGCTGGACAGCGGCGCCACCGATCTGGCCGCGCTGCAAGGCACGCTGGATACAGCGACCGAGGCAAGCGTTCGCCTGCTCGAGCTGATCCAGGCAGGCGCGGAACACAGCCGCGACGTCTTGCCCGAAGCGATGGCGGTCGCCGAGGCGAGACTGGTAGCGCTGCAGGAAAGCGGCGAAAAATTGCGCCGGACCATCGACGAGGGAGTCGAACGCAGCGAGCATTTGTCCGCTTACGTGATCGAAACACGCGAAAAGGGTGAAGAGATATTCGGTGTCGCGGATCGGATCGACGATCGCCTTGCGAAAACACGCGATACGATGACGGAGAATATTGCCTCCCTGCGCACCGCCCTCGCCCTGCTGGAAGAAGAGGCAGGCGTAGTTTCAGAGGAGCTGGCCAAGAACCTGACAGATGCCGTCGGCCAGCTGGAAACCGCTGCGGAACGCGCGCGCGATGCGATGCAAAAATACTCTGACGAAGATGGAAAGGCACTGGGCGACAAGATCGGTCAGAACGCTGGCGACGCCGTTTCGTCGGCAATCCGCGCGCAAGCCGACGGAGCGATCGAAGAATTGCGGGAGGCCACCGCACGTTCGGCCGATGCGGCGCGGGAAGCAGCCCGTCAGTTGCGCGATCAGCTCGCACTCGTGAACGAGCTTGCGGGTAATCTGGAAACGCGCGTCGCGGTTGCGCGCGAGCGTGCCGAAGAACAGGTCGACAATGACTTCGCCCGCCGGGTGGCGCTGATTACAGAAAGCCTCAATTCCAATTCGATCGACATCGCCAAATCGCTCTCGGAAGAGGTCACGGACACGGCGTGGGCGAGCTATCTTCGGGGCGATCGAGGCATCTTCACCCGACGTGCGGTGCGGCTCCTCGACAACATGCAGGCGCGCGAAATTGCCGAACTCTATGACGAGGACGATGATTTCCGGGCCAACGTCAATCGCTACATCCACGATTTCGAGGCTATGCTGCGCACGCTCCTGTCGACGCGCGACGGCAATGCACTCGCGGTAACGCTGCTGGGGTCGGAAGTGGGCAAGCTTTACGTTGCGATGGCGCAGGCACTGGAGCGACTGCGCACCGCCTGACGCGCACCTGCGCTGGCTTTCCGATCGCCGGTTAGCTTCGCTGGCTGGGTGGAAGCATGAAGTCGAACGTGCTGCGGGTTATCCAGCCATTTTCCCAGTTGAGCACCCAGATCGCGGTCAACACAGCGGCGATCACCGCCGCCCGCACGATCAGTCGCCACGGACGAAAATTGGCCGGCGCACTCTCCGCCTGACCTGGAGTCAGTTCCTCTCCCATCTCTTCGTGCGTGCGCACGCCGAAGGGAAGCATCACGAACGCGACGAAAATCCAGACGAGGAAGTAGATCGCAACGATCGACCAGAATTGCATATCACGCCTCCGGGATTACGACCTGAACCTGCGGGCGCTTGCCAGACCAGCGGTTTGCCGCGCGCCGTGTCGCGAGCCTTACGGCTTCCTGCCGGGCCCCGGGCTCGCTTGCTTCGCGACCGCGCAAACGCCGCAGCGCGGCTTGCGCATCGCTGGTCGCCTCGGCCACGAAATCGTCGAAGTCTTCGTCCAGCGGTATGCCCAGCGCGCGGATCGTAATGTCGTCCTTGCCGGTGAGCACCACGATCAGCACTCCGTCGCGGGCAAGGCGCCGACGTTCGGTAATCGCACCGCCATCGGCGGGGACGATGATGTCCCCATCAAGCACCAGGCGCCCGGTCGGCACCTTGGCGATCTTGCCCGGCTCGCCCGGAGCCAGGCTGACGATGTCGCCGTTCTTCTGGAAAACTGCGTGGGGAATGCCTTCCGCCAAGCCGAGCCGCGCCTGTTCCTGCATGTGGCGGATTTCGCCGTGCACAGGCACAAGCACCTCGGGCTTCAGCCACTCGTAAAGCGCTTGCAATTCGGGGCGTCCGGGGTGGCCTGATACGTGAATCATGCTCTGCCGGTCGGTGACCATCACGATCCCGCGCTCGGCCAGCTGGTTCATCACCTTGCCGATCGCGATCTCGTTGCCAGGAATCTGGCGGCTGGAGAACAGCACCACATCGCCCCGCGCAAGCTCGAGCGGGTGGTTGTTGTCCGCCATCCGGCCAAGCGCGGCGCGCGGTTCGCCCTGCCCGCCGGTGGCAAGGATCAACACCTTGCCGCGCGGCATGCCCATCGCGGTATTCCAGTCCACCGGCTGCGGGAAATCCTTGAGATAGCCGCAGCCTTGCGAGACTTCGATGATCCGGTCGAGCGAGCGGCCCGCGATCACGACCTCGCGGCCCGTTTCCTTGGCGATCTCGCCCAGCGTATGCAGGCGCGCGACGTTGGAGGCGAAGGTGGTGACGACGACGCGGCGGTCGGGCCAGTTCTGCACCTGCTCCAGCAGGCCCTTGAACACGGCCCCTTCAGATCCGCTCGCCTCCGGATTGAAGACGTTGGTGCTGTCGCACACCAGTGCGAGCACACCCTCCTCGCCGATTTCGCGAAGTTCCTCTTCGGTGGTCGGCTCGCCGATGATCGGATCTTCATCGAGCTTCCAATCGCCCGTGTGGAAGACCTTGCCGTAGGGGGTGTCGATCAGCAGCGCATTGCCCTCTGCAATCGAGTGCGCCAGCGGCAGGTAGCGAATGCCGAAAGGCCCGATCTGCATGTCATCGTCGCCTTCGCGGACGACATACAGGGGCACCTCATCCTGCAAGCCTGCTTCCTGCAACTTGCGGCGGACGAGCTCGGCAGTGAACGGGGTTGCGTAGAGCGGCACGCCGAGATCGGCGGCAAAATATGGGACCGCGCCGATATGATCCTCGTGCGCGTGGGTCAGCACGATGCCGAGCAGATCCTTGGCCCGTTCCTCGATAAATTCGAGATCGGCGAAAACCAGCTCGATCCCGGGGTATTCGTTGGCACCGAAGGTCATACCCAAGTCGACCATCAACCACTTGCCATCGCAGCCGTAGAGGTTGACGTTCATCCCGATTTCGCCCGATCCACCGAGCGCGAGGAAGAGCAGCTCGTTCTCCGGCTTGAAGTTCTTTTTCATATTATCCTTTGGCGATCGTACGACGGGCAAGCAGGTGCAGGCCACGGATCGTCAGATCGGTGTCTACCACATCAAATATGTCGGTATGGTCGTCGAACAAGACCGAGAGGCCCCCGGTAGCGACCACTTTGACCGGGCGACCGATCTCTTTCTTCATCCGCGCGATCAGGCCTTCCATCATCGCGACATAGCCCCAGAACACGCCGATCAGCATCTGATCCTCGGTATTACGGCCGATCACGCTGTCGGTGTCGGGCGCGTGGATGGCGATACGCGGCAGCTTCGCGGTCTTGCCGACAAGCGCGTCGAGCGACAGGTTGATGCCGGGCGCGATGATCCCGCCCTTGTAGGCACCGTTGAAATCGACCGCCTCGAACTTGGTCGCGGTGCCGAAATCGACCACGATCATGTCCCCGCCGACCAGCTCGTGCGCTGCAATACAGTTGAGCGCGCGATCGGCGCCGAGGCTGCTGGGCAAATCCACGTCGATCTCGAAATTCCACGCCGCGTCGCCCTGCCCTGCTACGATCGGCGTGATCCCGAAGTACTTTTCGCACAGGGTAGTCAGATTATGGTTCGCGCGCGGGACGACCGAGCCGAAGATGATATGCGTGATATCTTCCCTGGCAACGCCCTCGACGGAAAGCAGCTGCAACAGCCACACCGCATACTCGTCGCCAGTGCGGCGGCCATCGGTCGAAATCCGCCAGCGCGCGCGCAGATCGTCGCCGTCGAACAGCGCGAAGACGAGGTTGGTATTGCCGACATCGATTGCGAGAAGCATCAGTTGTTCTCCGCCAGGATCACATCGCCTGCGTGAATGACACGCACGCTGCCATCGGCCAAGCGCAGTCGCATCGATCCGTCGGGCTCGATCCCGTCGAAAAGACCGCCAACCTGACCTCCATCGGGCTCATGCACGCTGATAGGCGTACCTTTGGGCATACTCGCCGCGTTCCAGCTACGGATAAGCGGTTCGAGGCCGTAGGTGCGCCAGCGTTGCAGTTCGGTCGCGAAATGCGCGGCGAGGGTTTCGGCGAAAGCGTCACGATCGGGCGCGGGACCGAATTGGGTGAGCGCCGCGCTCTTGCGGTCGGGCAGGTCGGGAGCGGACACCAGATTGACACCGATACCGATAACGACCGCGTCGCGCTCTGCCTCAAGCAGGATGCCAGAAAGCTTTGCATCGCCGATCAGAAGGTCGTTCGGCCACTTGAGCACAAGCCGATGTGGCCTCTGGAGTAGCGCGTGGATCGTATCGAACAGCGCGACTGCCGCGAGCAGCGACAGGGTATGCGCAGGCGGCTGGCCCGGCTGAGTGCGAACGATCGTCGACCCCATGAAGTTACCATGGCCATCTTGCCAGCCCCGCCCCTGACGACCGCGACCGGCGCTCTGGCGGTCTGCAATCAACCAGTCGCCCTCGTTCAGTGGCTCGCCGCTGCGTAGCGCAGCGAGAAGGTCGGCGTTGGTCGAGCCGGTTTCGGGGACTGTTCGGATCAAGGCGCGGCGGGCGTCGGCAGGCTTACACGCCTGCGAACAGCCCCGCAGCCGCGGCCGTGGTCATCGTTTCGAGCCCGCGCGAGAGGAACCAGCCCACCGGCGAAATCAGGATCGTGCAGATGCCGAGGATCGCCCACTGCGATGCGGTTGCGCTCTTGGTCACGCGGTCCACCGCTTCGTCGAAGAACATCACCTTGACGAACTTGATGTAGTAGAACGCACCGATCACGCTGGCCGCGATCCCGATCACCGCGAGCGGGATCAGATCGGCCTCGACCACAGCGCGGAACACCTCCAGCTTGGCGAAGAAGCCCATCAGCGGCGGAATACCCGCCAGGCTGAACATCAAAATGAGCAGGCACCATGCAATAGCGGGCCGCGTGCTGGAAAGTCCGGCGATATCATCGAAGGTTTCGAGGTTGTCGCCATCGCCGTTCCGCAACATCAGGATGCCCGCAAAGCTACCGAGCGACATCACGACATAGACCGCGAGGTAGAACAGCATCGCGCTGGTCCCGGCGGGTGTCGCAGCAGCGAGCCCGATCAGGATGAAGCCAACATTGTTGATGGAGGAGTAGGCGAGCAGCCGCTTGAGGTTGTTCTGGCCGATCGCGCCCAGCGCGCCGACCACGATCGAGGCGAGCGCGGCGAAGATCACAATCTGCCGCCACGCGTCGGCCTGCGATCCGAACGCGTCGAGCGCGACGCGCGCCGTCAGGGCAATCGCTGCCACCTTGGGCGCAGTGGCGAAGAAAGTCGTCACCGGCGTCGGCGCGCCTTCGTAGACGTCCGGCGTCCACATGTGGAACGGCACGGCACTGATCTTGAACGCGAGTCCGGCAAGCACGAATATCAGCCCGAACAGCGCCCCGGTCGAAAGGCCGGCCTCTTGCGCCGCACGAATGCCCGCAAAGCTGGTCGTGCCGGTGAACCCGTAGGTCAGGCTGATCCCGTAGAGAAGAATGCCGCTCGCAAGCGCGCCGAGCACGAAATACTTGAGGCCCGCCTCGGCAGAACGGCTGTCGTTGCGCAGGAAGCTGGCCAGCACGTACGCCGAGAGGCTGTTGAGCTCGAGCCCGACATAGAGAGTCATCAGGTCCGTTGCGGAAACCATGATGCTCATGCCGAGCGTCGCGAACACCACGAGCACCGGGTATTCGGGCCGCATCGAGCGCAGCCGGGTGAAGAACGCCGGTGCGATCATCAGGCAGGCGATGGCCGCGAGATAGATCAGCAGCTTTGCGAACGAGGAATAGGCGTCCGCGCTGATCTGGCCGTAAAACGCGCTCGCGCTTTCACCGCCCGCACCATTCGCCAGCGCGGGAATTGTGAGGGCCGCAGCCAGACCAAGCGCCACTGCTGCAAGAATCGAGACGAGACGGCTCGCCTTCTCGCCGCCGAAAGCTGCGATCATCAGCAGCACCAGACCGGAGCCGGTCAGCACCAGCTCGGGAATGACCCGGCCAAAGGAAGTTGCGTAATCCATCAATGCTCGCCCTCGGTTCCATCGGAACCGCCATGTTCGCCCTCGCCGGAGCCATGTTCACCAGTGCCATGCTCGCCAGCGATGTAATTCGCTTCGTGCGCGTTCGGCTTACCCGCCACCAGCTCTGCGTCGCCCTGCGGCGCAGCGCGTGCGATGCGTGCCTCGATCGCGGCAATATCGGTCCGCATCGGCGCGAGGAAGCTCTCGGGATAGACGCCCATCCACAGCACCGCAGCAGCAACGGGCGCGAGCATCAGCCACTCGCGTGCGTTCAGATCGGGCATTGCGGCGGCGTCTGCGTTCTTCTGTTCGCCAAACACGACCCGGCGATAAAGATACAGCATGTAACCTGCGCCCAGGATGATCCCGGTGGTCAGCACGAAGGTTGTTGTGCTCGACGCCTGGTACACGCCGGCAAGGCTGATGAACTCCGCGACGAAGCCGCTGGTCCCCGGCAGGCCGATGCTCGCCATGGTGAACAGCATGAAGAACAGCGCATAACGCGGCATGTTGGTCGCAAGCCCGCCGTAACGGTCGATCTCACGCGTGTGCAGCCGGTCGTAGATCACGCCCACGCACAGGAACAGCGCGCCCGAGACGAGACCGTGCGACAGCATCATTACCATCGCGCCCTCGATGCCCTGCGAATTGAAGGCGAACAGGCCCGCGGTCACGATCGCCATGTGCGCGACCGACGAATAGGCGATCAGCTTCTTCATGTCGTGCTGAACGAGCGCGATCAGGCTGGTGACCACCACCGCAACCATGCTGAGGCCGAAAACCAGCCACATGAACTGCGCGGAGGCTTCGGGAAACATCGGCAGGCTGAAGCGGATGAAGCCGTAACCGCCCAGCTTCAGCAGCACGCCTGCGAGGATCACCGAACCGGCGGTCGGTGCCTGCACGTGCGCGGCGGGCAGCCAGGTGTGGACCGGCCACATCGGCATCTTCACCGCGAAGCTGGCGAAGAAGGCCAGCCACAGCCAGGTCTGTGCCTCCGGCGGGAAATCGTACTGCAGCAGCGTCGGGATGTCCCCCGTGCCCGCTGTGTTGATCATCCACAGCATCGCGATCAGCATCACGACCGAACCGAGCAGCGTGTAGAGGAAGAACTTGAAGCTCGCGTAAATGCGGTCCGCCCCGCCCCAGATGCCGATGATAAGGTACATCGGGATCAGGCCGGCTTCGAAGAAGATGTAGAACAGCATGATGTCCTGCGCGGCGAACACGCCGATCATCAGCAGTTCCATCGCCAGGAAGGCCGCCATGTATTCGCCGACACGCTTGGTAATGCTGGTCCAGCTGGCGAGGATACAGATCGGCATCAGGAACACGCTGAGCATGATGAGCATCAGCGCGATACCGTCGATCCCCAGCTTGTATTCAAAGCCCGCGAAGAGGTTCGCGCGCTCGGTGAACTGCCACTGCGCGCCGCCGATATCGAAGCTCGCCCACAGGATAATGCCCAGAACCAGATCGATCAGCGTGGCGATCAGCGCGACCCAGCGAGCGGTCGACGCATTGACGAACATGCACAGCAGCGCGCCGACCAGCGGCACCAGCAGCATCAGCGAAAGGATCGGGAAGCCCTCCATTACAGCAGCACCCAGGTAATAGCGGCGACAAGGCCGAGCAGCATGATCAGCGCATAGGTATTGAGCATGCCCGACTGGAAACGTTTGGCCCCGACCGATCCCTGGCGGACCACCCACGCCGCGCCGTCAGGCCCGAAGCGATCGATAATCCCGATGTCGAGCACCTTCCAGAATACGCGGCCCAGCCAGAAGGCAGGCTTCACGAACAGGAAGTTGTACAGCTCGTCGAAGTACCACTTGTTCAGGAAGAAGCGGTAGATCGGGCCGAGCTGCTGTGCCGCAGCCTCAGGCACATCGGGGTTGCGGATGTAGGAATACCATGCGGTCAGCAGGCCAAGCAGCATCGCAACCGTCGCGGTCAGCTTCACCCACATCGGCACGCCGTGCATCGTGTGGACGAGGTTCTCGTTGAAGAACACCGCACCGTTCCAGAAGCCTTCGGCATTCACGAAGGGCTCGTAGAACACGAAACCGGCAAAGATCGCGCCCATGCTCAGCACGACGAGCGGGATCAGCATCACCCACGGTGCCTCGTGCGGATGGTAACCGGCGGTGCCGTCCTTCTCGTCGGTGGACGGAACGTGGTGCGCAACGCTGTGCCCGGCATCTTCCTGCGCCGCAGGATTGTGGTCTTCCGGCTCGTCATGACCATGATGGACAGCGTGCTGGATATGCTCGCTATCGGCCCAGCGCGGCTTGCCCCAGAAGGTCAGGAACATCAGACGCCAGGAATAGAAGCTGGTCAGCATCGCCGCGATCGCGCCAGCCCAGAAGGCGAAATTGCCAGCGCTGGTGCCGCGCGCAAATGCCGCTTCGAGGATTGCGTCCTTGGAATAGAAGCCCGCGAAGCCGAACACATCGACCACGCCAACGCCGGTGATCGCGAGCGTACCCGCCATCATCGCCCAGAAGGTGATCGGGATGCGCTTACGCAGCGCGCCGTAGTAACGCATGTCCTGCTCGTGGTGCATCGCGTGGATCACCGCGCCCGCGCCGAGGAACAGCAGCGCCTTGAAGAAGGCGTGCGTGAACAGGTGGAACATCGCCACACCGTATGCGCCGACGCCGGCGGCGAAGAACATGTAGCCGAGCTGCGAGCAGGTCGAATAGGCGATCACCCGCTTGATGTCCCACTGCGTGGTCCCAATCGTCGCGGCGAACAGGCAGGTTGCCCCGCCAACGACCGTGACGACGGTCAGCGCCACAGGTGCGGCTTCGAACATCGGCGAGAGGCGGCAGACCATGAACACGCCCGCGGTCACCATCGTGGCGGCGTGGATCAGCGCGGATACCGGGGTCGGGCCTTCCATCGCGTCGGGCAGCCAGGTGTGCAGGCCCAGCTGTGCAGACTTGCCCATCGCGCCGACGAACAGCAGCAGGCACAGGATGTCCATCGTCATCAGGCGCATGCCCATGAAGGTGATCGAGCTGCCGCTCATCGAAGGCGCCGCCTCGAGGATCGCGGGGATCGAGACTGTACCGAACACGAGGAAGGTGCCGAAAATGCCGAGCATGAAGCCGAGGTCGCCCACGCGGTTGACCACGAAGGCCTTGATCGCGGCGGCATTGGCGCTGGGCTTTTTGTACCAGAAGCCAATCAGCAGGTAGGACGCGAGGCCGACGCCTTCCCAACCAAAGAACATCTGCACCAGATTGTCCGCCGTCACCAGCATCAGCATCGCGAAGGTGAACAGGCTAAGGTACGCGAAGAAGCGCTGCTGGTTCGGGTCTTCGTCCATGTATCCCCACGAATAGAGGTGGACGAGTGCGGAGACACTGGTGATGACCACCAGCATGACCGCGGTCAGCGTGTCGACGCGCAGCGCCCAGTCGAACGCGAGATCGCCCGAGGCGACCCATTGCAGCACGGTGACGACCTGCGCTTCGGCAGTGCCGCCGAGGAAGCCGAGGAAGATCGGCCAGCTCAGCGCGCACGACGCGAACAGCGCGCCGGTGGTGATCAGCTTGGAACCTGTCTTGCCGAGAACGCCGCCGAAAAGGCCCGCAATCGCGGCAGCCAGCAGGGGCAGGAAGACTATGAGGAGGATCTGGGTACTCACCTAGAGACTCCGTTCGTGCTGAGCTTGTCGAAGCACTGCTTTTTCTTTGTTTCTCGGGCCAAAAGTGAAGAACAGCCCTTCGACAAGCTCAGGGCGAACGGATCGTGGGGTTCCATACCGATCACCCCTTCATCCGGTTCACATCGTCGACCGCGATCGTCCCGCGATCACGGAAGAAGATGACGAGGATCGCCAGCCCGATGGCCGCTTCGCCCGCCGCCACGGTCAGCACGAACATCGCGAAGATCTGGCCGGTCAGGTCGCCCATGAAGGCGCTGAACGCGACGAGATTGATGTTCACCGCCAGCAGGATCAGCTCGATCGCCATCAGGATGACGATCACGTTCTTGCGGTTGAGGAAGATGCCAAGCACGCCGAGCACGAACAGGATCGCGCTGACGATGATGTAATGCTGGATGCCGATCATAGCTCGACCCCCTCGCCGATCGTCGGCTGCTTCATCTGGGTTGCTTCCTTCGGGTTGCGACGCACCTGCTTGGTGATGTTCTGGTGGCCGCGCGTGGTCTTGAGGTCGCGGTGGGTCAGCACGATCGCGCCGATCATCGCCACCAGCAGGATCAGGCCTGCCGCCTCGAACACGAAGATGTACTTCGAATAGAGCAGCGCACCGATATTGGTGATGTTGCTGACCGCAAGGTTCGGCGCGTTCTCGCCCGTCGCCGTGCCCAGCTCGAGCGCACCTGCACGCAAGGCGCCGATGCCCAGCACCAGCTCCGCCAACAGGACCAGCGCGATCGCGATCCCCAGCGGGAAGTTCTTGATGAACCCGGCGCGTAGCTCCGCCATGTCGACGTCGAGCATCATCACCACGAACAGGAACAGCACGGCCACGGCACCGACGTAAACAACGACCAGCAGCATCGCGATGAATTCCGCGCCCAGCAGCACCATCAGGCCCGCCGCGTTGAAGAACGCCAGGATCAGCCACAGCACCGAATGCACCGGATTGCGGCTCATGATGGTAAGCACGCCACTGGCGATCACCATCGTTGCGAAAAGGTAGAAGGCTATGGCCTGGATCATGGCTTTGAAAAAGTGCCCCGCGAGTGGTCTGTGGCGCGCCTAGCGGTAGGGCGCGTCGGCTTCAAGGTTGGCTGCGATGGCACGTTCCCATTTGTCACCATTGGCGAGCAGCTTGGCCTTGTCGTAAAGCAGTTCTTCGCGGGTTTCCGTCGAATATTCGAAATTCGGACCCTCGACGATCGCATCAACCGGGCACGCTTCCTGGCAGAAACCGCAATAGATGCACTTGGTCATGTCGATGTCGTAGCGCGTGGTGCGGCGCGAACCGTCCGCCCGAGGCTCCGACTCGATCGTGATCGCCTGCGCCGGACACACCGCCTCGCACAGCTTGCACGCAATGCAGCGCTCTTCCCCGTTGGGGTAACGACGCAGCGCATGCTCACCGCGAAAACGCGGGCTCAGCGGGTTCTTCTCGAACGGATAGTTGATCGTCGCCTTGGGCTTGAAGAGGTACTTCAGCGTCAGCGCGTGGGCCTTCACGAACTCGTAGAGGGTGAAAGCCTTGATGGTCTGGGCGATACTCATGCGGGGGTTCCGAAATGTCCGGTGGCCATCAGGTAGCCGCTGATGACGAAAACGAAGATCAGGCTCATCGGCAGGAACACCTTCCAGCCAAGCCGCATCAGCTGGTCGTAGCGGTAGCGCGGTACGGTCGCCATCACCCAGCTGAACATGAAGAAGAAGAACAGCGTCTTCAGCAGGAACCAGATGATTCCGGGCACCCAGTACAGCGGTGCCCAGTCGATCGGGGGCAGCCACCCGCCAAAGAACAGCAGAGTGTTCAGCGCGCACATCAGCAGGATGTTGGCGTACTCACCCAGCCAGAACAGCGCGAAGGCCATGCTGGAATATTCGGTCTGGTACCCGGCAACCAGCTCGCTCTCCGCCTCGGTCAGGTCGAACGGGACACGCTGCGTTTCCGCGAGGCTGGAGATGAAGAACACCACCCACATCGGGAACAGCAGCAGGTTGAAATAGAATCCGTTGACGATGCCGAGGCCATGGCCACGCTGCGCCTCGACGATTGCGGTCAGATTGAAGCTGCCCGCCCACAGCACGACGCAGATCAGGATGAAGCCGATCGAGACTTCGTAGCTGATCATCTGCGCCGCGGCGCGCATCGCGGAGAAGAACGGGTATTTCGAGTTACTCGCCCACCCGGCCATCACCACGCCGTAAACCGACAGCGAACTGATCGCGAGGATGTAGAGCAGGCCCACATTGATGTCCGCCAGCACGACCCCGTCTGCGAACGGGATCACCGCCCATGCCGCCAACGCCACCGTAAAGGTGATGATCGGCGCGATGATGAAGATGCCCTTGTTCGCCGCGCTTGGAATGATGGTCTCTTGCAGGAACACCTTCAGACCGTCGGCAAAGCTCTGCAGCAGGCCGAACGGGCCGACCACATTGGGGCCCTTGCGCAGGTTGATCGCGGCCCAGACCTTGCGGTCGATCAGGATGACGTAGGCGACCGCCAGCATCAGCGGCAGCGCGATCAGCAGGATGCCCGCAATGGTCGCGACGAACCACGCCCACTCGTAGTTCATGCCGAGGTTCTGGAAGAATTCGGTCATTACCAAACGGTCCTATTCATCATCTTGCGCGAGGGCGGACTTATAGAGGCTTTCGGCAATCAGCCCCTTCAATGCCAAGTGACTTCTCGCAAATTTCGGGGGCTCGCCGCATGCCTGCAGAGCCTTCCCGATGGACGGAACTTCCACAGATTCGCTGTCCGACCAGATTGGCGCAACTACGAAGCGATGGGCGGCATCCGGCGCATACGATGCCAAGCAGTTACCGTAGACCCGAAGATCGACCGTGGCCTGAGGAAGCGGAAGGGCATCCTCGTCATACTCGCTGTCAAAATTCGTCCGACTGGTAATCTCAGGAGCGTCGTCGCGTTCAAGCCTGCGGTATAGCGACGTATACACAGCGCCTACAATGTCGCCTGCCGACGCTCTGGGGTGGTCAACCTTGTCCATGCAATCCGACATGGCAACCCCCTCAAAATTCTTGATAGCCTTGGTGCTATTGGCCGGGATCGAAAGGACTTTCTTGCGCAACGCCCTATGCTTCGGGGATCGGACAAAACACGCCGCGAAATCCTCAACCTTCCTGTCGGTCGCCTGCTGGTCGCCCGATTGCGCGAAACTAGGGCTCGAATAGCACAGCGAGCTTACGAGCAATAGCGAGACCGCTGCCATACATGAGGGAAAAAACCTCATTCTGCGGCCTCCAGCATGTCTTCACCGTGGACCAGTTCGGTCGAGCAGCGCTGCATCGTCGCGCTGGCGCGGGCGATGGGGTTGGTCAGGTACGGATCGGCGATCGGGTAGGCGATCTTGCCCTTGGCCTTGGGCGTCTTCTTGCCCTTGGGCAGCTTGCCCAGCGGCGCGATGCCTTCCTCGCCGAGCGCGGGCACGGCCGCGATCATCGCGGACTGGAGCTGTGCGAAGCTGTCGAAGCCGACAGTCACGCCGAACGCATCGGCCAGCGCGCGCAGGATCGTCCAGTCCTCGCGCGCGTCACCCGGCGCGAACACGGCCTTTTCGGCGAACTGCACGCGGCCCTCGGTATTGACGTAGGTCCCGTCCTTCTCGGCGTAGCTAGCCGCAGGCAGGATGATATCCGCCGCGTGTGCGCCCGCATCGCCGTGGTGGCCGATATAGACCTTCAGGCTCTTCTCGAACGCGCCGTAATCGAGCGAATCGGCGCCGAGCGAAAGCAGCACGGCAGGCGCGGCCTCGACCACGTCCTTGATCCCGCCCTTTTGCGCATATCCCAGCATCACCGCGCCCATGCGAGCGGCGGCGGTGTGGATGACGTTGAAGCCGTTCCACGCTTCACCATCCACATCGCGCACGAGGTTCCACTCGTTCGCCAGCGAGAGCGCGGGGTGCAGCGCACCCGCCGCGAGCCCGCCGGGGCCGACGATGACCGCAGGCCGCGCCGCATCCTTGAACGCATCAGCAACGTGGCCAGGGAGATCGTGCAGCAGGCCCGCATCCTCGCCCAGGAATTCGCAGGGGAAGGTGGTGTCCCACTCAGGCCCGATCAGGAAGATCTTGGCACCGCGCTTCGCCGCCTTGCGCAGGCGAACATTGATCAGCGGCGCTTCGTGGCGGATCTGGCTGCCGACGATCAGGATCGCATCGGCCGTCTCGATACCCGCGAGCGTCGAATTGAACGCGATGCCGGCAAGGCTGGAGCAGTCGTAGTCGAGCCCCGTCTGGCGGCCTTCGAGCTTGTCCGAACCCAGTTCGGCGAGCAGGCGCTTCGCAGCGAACATGGTTTCGCAATCGACGAGGTCGCCTGCGACCGCCGCGATCGAGCCTTCCCCGCCCTTCTTCGCAGCCTTCACGATCGCATCGAACGCGTCTTCCCAGCTGGCCGGGGCGAGCTTGCCGCCCTTCTTCGCGCGCATCCACACGCGGTCGAGCCGCCGCGCGGTCAGGCCGTCGACCTGATAGCGCGCCTTGTCCGAAATCCACTCTTCGTTGACGTCGTCGTTAATCCGCGGGAGCGCGCGCATGACCTCGCGACCACGGCTATCGAGACGGATATTCGCGCCGACCGCGTCGGACACGTCGATGCTGAGCGTCTTCTTCAGCTCCCACGGACGCGCTTCGTACGCGTAGGGGCGGCTGGTGAGCGCACCGACCGGGCACAGGTCGATCACGTTGGCACTCATCTCGTGCTTCGCGGCCTGTTCGAGATAGGTCGTGATCTGCATGTCCTCGCCGCGATAGAGCGCGCCGATTTCGTCCACGCCTGCGATCTCTTCGGAGAAGCGCACGCAGCGGGTGCAGTGGATGCAGCGGGTCATGATCGTCTTGATCAGCGGGCCCATGTACTTCTCGGTCACCGCGCGCTTGTTCTCGTGATAGCGCGATCCGCCGCGACCATAGGCAACCGACTGGTCCTGCAGGTCGCATTCGCCACCCTGATCGCAGATCGGGCAGTCGAGCGGGTGGTTGATGAGGAGGAACTCCATCACCCCTTCGCGCGCCGCGCGAACCATAGGAGTGTCGGTGCGGATTTCCTGGCCTTCGGTCGCGGGCAGCGCACAGCTCGCCTGCGGCTTGGGCGGCCCGGGCTTCACCTCGACCAGGCACATGCGGCAGTTGCCCGCAATGCTCAGCCGCTCGTGATAGCAGAAACGCGGGATCTCCTTGCCCGCAAGCTCGCACGCCTGCAGCACGGTCGCGCCATCGGGCGCGTCGATTTCCTGGCCGTCTACGGTGACTTTAGGCATTATTCGTCGATCTCTTGGCGCAGCAGTATCTGCCGGATGAAGGTGTATCGAAACAGCGGGTCAGGCTGCTCGAGGAACTCGGGCGCGCAAAAGCACGCTTCGCCGCCCCGGTAAAGCTTTCGGATCGATAGGTCGAGGTGACGATTTGGTCGGCAACCGCCATCTTGCTCGCCCTATCAGTCATCTCATGACCGATCGACGCAAATACATCGCGCGAAAGAGGCCGACCCGTCCGGATCCGCATCGCACTGGCTGAACGCGACCTACGAGAAAAAAGCATGCGCCCCTCTCGCCGATAGAGTCCGGTATTACAAGACGTGTCGCGACGGTTTTCGCCACGCGATGCGCATCATTTGCAGGCAAAAAGGGTCCGGGAAGGTCACCCTGCCCCGGACCCCGCAGATTGCGCGATTGCTTAGGACGCGCTCTCGCGCATCCAGGCCTCCAGGCCATACGCGATCGCCGCGCGCTGCATGAGCGGAGGAATAGTTTCGGGCGCTTTCGAAACACCGCATTCGGGGGACGAGGAATACGCTTTGTCGAGCGCGGATTTCTCGGCATCGGTGCCCACCTTGGTCTTCAGCACGTCCTCCGCCAGACCGGGTGAGAACACCGCAAGACAGCGCGCGATGTGATCGATCGTCGGCGATCCGGATGCCGGGGTGTAGAACGGCTCAGCCACATCCATGTTGAGCGTCATCGCGCGCGGCGGAAGCGATTCGTGCTCTGCGAGCACGGATTTCTCCGCAAGCGCTGCCCCAACGAAGAAGGCGAACGCCGGGTTGGTTCGCCGCAGGCAAGCGCTCGGCTTGCGCATCGCCTTGGTAAGGTGCGAATAGTCGGGATCGTCGCTCAGCGGCCCACCCACGAGGGGCGATACCTTGCCGTCAGACGAGGCATAGATGCAATTAGCTACCCCCATCGCATCCGAATAGTATCTCGATCCATCGACTTCGCCATTTACCAGGCGACGCATGTCGAACTCGCGCTCGAAGTACCTCTGATTGGGATATCGCATGTTCGAATCCTGGCTCGACACAGGGTTCGAACCGAGACTGCTTCCCGTTGGCGTCGGGTTCGGCGTCTGCTGCGCCATTGCCGGTACGGCGGTACCGCTCACAGCCAGGGCAAGTGCAATTACAGCTAAAGAAACACGCATGGTCGGATCCTCCTCAGGAAGAGAGCATGCGCCAAAGATCGCACCTTGGCAATATTCACAAAGTTAAGTGCAGCGGCACGTTTTCGAAAACGTCGCTACCTACTCTGCGGCTTGCGCGAGGCCCTCTGCACGTTCGGCGATACGACGCTCCAGCTCCGGCCGGAAGTGACGGATCAGGCCCTGGATCGGCCACGCGGCGGCATCGCCCAGCGCGCAGATCGTGTGACCTTCCACCTGTTTGGTAACGGTCTGGAGCATGTCAATCTCGTCGATATCGGCATCGCCCGTCTCGAGCCGCTTCATCACACGCCACATCCAGCCCGTGCCTTCGCGGCACGGCGTACACTGGCCGCAGCTCTCGTGCTTGTAGAAGTAGCTGATGCGGCTGATCGCACGGACGATATCGGTCGACTTGTCCATCACGATCACGGCGGCGGTGCCGAGGCCGGAGCCCAGTTCCTTCAGGCCGTCGAAGTCCATCGGGCAGTCCATGATCTGCTCTGCGGGGACGAGCGGGACGGAGGAACCGCCCGGGATCACCGCTAGCAGGTTGTCCCATCCGCCGCGAACGCCGCCGCAATGCCGCTCGATCAGTTCGCGGAAGGAAATGCTCATCTCTTCCTCGACCACGCAGGGCTTTTCGACATGCCCGCTGATCTGGAACAGCTTGGTGCCCTGATTCTTGTCGCGCCCGAAGCTGGCGAACCACGAAGGGCCGCGCCGCAGGATCGTGGGCACGACCGCGATCGACTCGACATTGTTCACCGTCGTCGGGCAGCCATAGAGGCCCGCACCCGCCGGGAACGGCGGCTTGAGGCGCGGCTGGCCCTTCTTGCCTTCGAGGCTTTCGATCAGCGCGGTTTCTTCGCCGCAAATATACGCGCCCGCACCCCGGTGCAGGAAGACGTAGTAGTCGTAACCCGAACCGCAGGCGTTCTTGCCGATCAGCCCGGCGTCGTACGCCTCGTCGATCGCCTTCTGCAGCGTCTCGGCTTCGCGGATATATTCGCCGCGAATGTAGATGTAGGCAGCGCGCGCGCGCATCGCGAAGCCCGCGACCAGCGCGCCTTCGATCAGCTTGTGCGGATCGTGCCGCATGATCTCGCGGTCCTTGCACGAACCCGGCTCGGATTCGTCGGCATTGATGACGAGGAAGCTGGGCCGCCCGTCCTTGCTCTCCTTGGGCATGAAAGACCACTTCATGCCCGTCGGGAAGCCGGCCCCGCCGCGACCGCGAAGGCCGCTGGCCTTCATGTCGTCGATGATCGAATCCTGCCCCTTGGCGAGCAGCGCCTTGGTATCGTCCCAATCGCCACGCGCCTGCGCGGCCTTCAGGCCCCAGTCCTGAAACCCGTAGAGGTTGGTGAAGATGCGGTCCTTGTCCGCGAGACTCATGCCATAACTCCAAACACAACAAAGGCCGCCACGGCGAGGATCGCGAGCAGCGCGAGCGTCTTGAAAATGCCGCTAAGCACTTTCCACGCGATCGCGACCGCGATCAGCGCGACGACGATGGTGACGATATTGATTTCCATCAGCCGCCCTTACCTTCGGATGCATCCAGCTTACCGTTGGATATTGCGAGAAATGCAGCGCCCAGCGCGAGGAAAGTCGCACCGAGGGCGGTATTCCCGGAGACGAAAAACAGGATCGCGGCGACGAAAAACAGCGCCGCAGCCATCTGGTACATGCGTTTGGGGGTCATCGGCCCGCCTCTTCGCTACTCTTGCCAAGA
This sequence comes from Citromicrobium bathyomarinum, assembly GCF_038594485.1. Taxonomy (GTDB): domain Bacteria; phylum Pseudomonadota; class Alphaproteobacteria; order Sphingomonadales; family Sphingomonadaceae; genus Alteriqipengyuania; species Alteriqipengyuania bathyomarina_A. The sequence goes on from NZ_JBCFZG010000001.1 coordinate 848,857, forward strand.
CCGAATATCCCGAGGCCGCCAAAAACGACGCCAAGGATCAGCCAAACGACCCAATTATCGCCTTGCAGGAACTTCACCAGCGCAAGCACGAGGAAGATGATCCCGATCGCCGGCACGCCCTTTTTGGCAGCGCCTTCCATCACCATTCACCCCGGTAATCGTGGTTCTCGGTGACCATTTCCTTCAGCGTGGTCGGCCCACCTGAAGGTTCGGATGTGTGACGCCCTGGCTCCTGCGTGCCCGTCTTGGGGCTCTCACCCTTCGCCAGCGCATCGAGCACGGCGTCGAGCCGCTCGACCGTCAGGTCCTCGTAATTGTCGTCGTTGATCTGGACCATCGGCGCGGTCGCGCAATTGCCCATGCATTCGACTTCAGTGAGCGTCCACAGCCCGTCGTCCGAGACATGGCCCTTCTTCATCCCGCGCGCCTTGCACGCGGCGATGATGTCGTCCGAGCCGCGCAGCATGCACGGCGTCGTGCCGCAGACCTGCACGTGGTACTTACCCACCGGCTTCATGTTGTACATGAAGTAGAAGGTCGCGACCTCGAGCACGCGGATCACCGGCATGTCGAGATAGTTCGCCACGTATTCGATCACCGGCAGCGGCAGCCACCCTTGCGTATCGGTTTCCTCGCCAACCTGCCGCTGGGCAAGGTCGAGCAGCGGCATCACCGCCGATTTCTTGCGCCCTTCGGGATAGCGAGCAAGCGCCTTCTGCGCCTTCGCCTCGTAGGCTTCGTTGAAAGCGAAATTGCCCCAACGCTCGCGCAGTTCAGGGGTGTCGGGTGCGGGGGTACGATCAGCCATTCTGGTTCGCCACGCGCGGCGCCTTCTCGATTATGATGTCACACTGGGCTCGCCGGGTCGCCGCATTGGGTCCTTCGAACAGCCAGTCGCCGTTCGAGCCCTTGCGCCATACGCAGCCTGAGCTTTTCTCGACTAGGTAGAGCTCGGAACCCGCTGGGACGAGATCGAACTCGAACCCCTCGGCGAGCGCCGGAGAAGCACTCAGTACCCCAACCAAAAAAACAGCAGAGGCCGCGACAACTCTCACCGGTCGCACTCCCCGAACACGACGTCGATCGCGCCGAGGATTGCGGTGGCGTCGGGCAGCATATGACCCTTGGTCATCATGTCCATCGCCTGCAGGTGGCTGAAGGCGGTCGGGCGAATCTTGCAGCGGTAGGGTTTGTTCGACCCGTCGCTGACCAGGTACACGCCGAATTCGCCCTTGGGGCTCTCGGTCGCGACGTAGACTTCGCCCGCGGGCACGTGGAAGCCTTCGGTGTAGAGTTTGAAGTGGTGGATCAGCGCTTCCATCGACTGCTTCATCTCGCCACGCTTGGGCGGGGAGACCTTGCGGTCGTCCGAAGCGATCGGGCCGGTCGGCATTTCGGCCAGGCACTGCTTGATGATCTTCGCGCTCTGGTAGACTTCCTGCACGCGGACCATGAAGCGGTCGTAGCAGTCCGAATTGGTGCCCACCGGAATTTCGAAATCCATCCGGTCGTAGACATCGTAGGGCTGCGACTTGCGCAGATCCCACGGCACGCCCGCCGCGCGGATGAGCGGGCCGGAGAAGCCCCACGCAATCGCGTCTTCACGGCTGACGACCGCGATATCGACGTTGCGCTGCTTGAAGATGCGGTTGTCCATGACGAGGCTCATCGCGTCGCCGAACAGTTCGGGCAGGCGCGTGTCGAGCCATTCGCCGATATCGACCAGCAGCTTTTCGGGCACGTCCTGGTGCACGCCGCCGGGGCGGAACCAGGCCGAGTGCATCCGCGCGCCCGAAGCCCGCTCGAAGAAATTCATGCAGTCTTCGCGCAGTTCGAACACCCACAGGTTGGGCGTCATCGCGCCGACATCCATCACGTGGCTGCCGATGTTGAGCATGTGGTTGGAAATGCGCGTCAATTCGGCGAACAGCACGCGCAGGTACTGCGCGCGGATCGGCACTTCCAAGTTGAGCAGCTTCTCGATCGCGAGCACGTAGGAGTGCTCCATGCACAGCGGCGAACAGTAATCGAGCCGGTCGAAATAGGGCAGCGCCTGCAGGTAGGTCTTGTGCTCGATCAGCTTTTCGGTGCCGCGATGCAGCAGGCCGACATGCGGGTCGATCCGCTCGACGATTTCGCCGTCCAGCTCCATCACCATGCGCAGCACGCCGTGCGCCGCAGGGTGCTGGGGGCCGAAGTTGATCGTGTAGTTCGTGATTTCTTCGTCGCCGGTGGTCGGCGATTCTTCGAGGTGAAGTCCGCTCACTTCTTGCCTCCCTTCGGCTGGGTGGAGGGGGCCGTATCGGTCGTCTTGCCCTTGCGTTTCGGGCGATCCTTGCGGTCCTCGGTCGGCTCGGGCGCAGGCGTGCGATCCTTTTCGGTGCCCTCCTCTGCAGGCGCACCCTTGCTGACCTTGTCCTCGGCTTCCTTGTCGGCCTTCGCCCCTGCCCCGGTTTCCTTCGGGGAATCGGTCGTCTTCGGTTCGTCGACCGGCGGCGTATGCGCCTTCTCGTCGCCCGGCAGCACGTAGTCCGCACCTTCCCACGGCGACATGAAGTCGAACGTACGCAGGTCCTGCGGCAGATCGACCGGTTCGTAGACCACGCGCTTTTCCTCTTCGGAATAGCGCAGTTCAACATAGCCGGTCAGCGGGAAGTCCTTGCGGAAGGGATGCCCTTCGAAGCCGTAGTCGGTCAGGATGCGGCGCAGGTCCATATTGCCCGCGAACACCACGCCGTACATGTCGAACACTTCGCGTTCGAGCCAGCCCGCATTGGGCCACAGCGTCGTGGCGGTGGGCACCGGCGTCGCCTCGCTCGCGGTCACCTTGACCATGATGCGGCTGTTCTTGGTCAGCGAGAGCAGCATGTAGACGACTTCGAACCGCTCTGCGCGGCTCGGATAGTCGGCCCCGGCGATTTCCATCAGCTGCTGGTACGAATGCTCGTCGCGCAGCAGGCGCAGCGCGTCTTCGAGCGAATCGCGCTGAACGGTCAGCAGCAACTCGCCATGCTCTTCCTTCGCTTCGACGAGCATGTCGCCGAGCGCGCCGGATAGCGTATCCTTCAACCCGTCGATGAGGGTGAATTTGGGGGCGGAGTGGAGGACCGTCATTGCGGCGTCACCTTGAACGAAATCAGGAATTGCTCGGCCGACTCGCCCAGCGCCTGCGCAGCGCCGGTGCCTTCGATCACATCGTCGGATGCGGCCAACATCATGAGAACTCTGCCATTCCCCAGATCCATGATCAGGATGCGCTGGACCAGCAGGTCCGGTGCGGACGCCGCATAGAACGCGGGAAAACCGCCATATTCCACTGCCAGAAAGCCGGTCGTTTCGGGATCGGCTTCGGCGTCCGCCTCAAGTTCCGCGAAGGTGTAGTTTGCGGCCTGTTCGTCGGTGAAGTCGTCACGGGCCAGTTGCGAAATCGGCACGACGCCCGACACATAATTGAGACCGCCGGATGTGCACATCCAACGATCGTAGGTGGCGGTCGTTTTGGCCTCGACGGTGTCGGGCTCGCACGGCGCCTCGAACGACCCGATATTCTGCGGCGTCGAGTAGCTGTGCCAGCCGTCTTCGGCTGCGGCCGGGGCAGCGGCTCCGACGATTGCCACAGCGCACAAAAGCAGCGCAGACTTGCGAAGCAGAATCACCGTTCCACCGTCCCGCTGCGGCGGATCTTCCGCTGCAACTGCATCACGCCGTAAAGCAGCGCCTCGGCGGTCGGGGGGCACCCGGGCACATAGATGTCCACGGGCACGATCCGGTCGCAGCCGCGCACGACGCTGTAGGAATAGTGATAGTAGCCGCCGCCATTGGCGCAGCTGCCCATGCTGATGACGTACTTGGGGTTCGACATCTGGTCGTAAACCTTGCGCAGCGCCGGTGCCATCTTGTTGCACAGCGTGCCCGCGACGATCATCACGTCCGACTGGCGCGGCGATGCGCGCGGCGCGACGCCGAACCGCTCCATATCATAACGCGGCATGTTGACGTGGATCATCTCGACCGCGCAGCACGCAAGGCCGAAGGTCATCCACCACAGCGATCCGGTCCGTGCCCACTGGAACAGGTCTTCGGTGCTGGTCAGCAGGAAGCCCTTGTCGTTCACCTCCGTCTGGAGCGCGTTGAAGTAGTCCTGATCGGGCGCACGGAATTCACCGGGCTGCGCCGTCGGTGCGTCGTGCAGCGCCGGGTTGAGCTTCGGGTTCGTCGGGCTGGTATCTACTCCCATTCCAGCGCTCCTACCTTCCAGGCGTAGACAAGGCCGATGGCGAGTTCCCCGATGAAGATCATCATCGTGGTCCAGCCCGACCAACCGGTGAAATCGAGGCTGACCGCCCACGGAAACAGGAACGCCGCTTCGAGATCGAAAATGATGAACAGGATCGCAACGAGATAGAACCGCACGTCGAACTGGCTGCGCGGCTCCTCGAACGCAGGAAAGCCGCATTCGTACTCGCTCAGCTTGTCCGCCGTCGGGTTATGGACCCCGGTCAGGCGCGATACGCCCATCGGCAGGAACACGAAGACGCAGGATATGGCCAGCGCCACGCCCAGGAACATCAGGATTGGAAGATATTGTTCGAGATCGATCACGCGAATTTCCAAGAGTCTGGCTTTCGGTGCCCGCCTCTAAGGCCCGCGCCGCCGGGGCGCAAGGGAGCCTGAGGTGCAACACCCGTTGGAATTTGTGCAATTTGCGCCATCGCCGGCGCGATGGCCATCACCAGATGCTATTTCATCTCGCGCGCGATCGCCTTCTTCGCCGCCGAGCCATAGGGCGGCTTGAGCCCGGCCAGCTTGGCAACGTCGATCTTGGGCTGGGTATAGGTGCTGCGCGCATGGCTGAATTCGCGGAAGCCTTCGGGCCCGTGATAAGAGCCAATGCCCGAAGGCCCGACACCGCCAAACGGCATATCGTCGACCGAAATGTGGAAAATCACATCGTTGACCGTCACCCCGCCCGAGATCGTGCGTTCGAGCACCTGTTCCTGCTCTTTCCCGCTGCCGAAGTAATACAGGCCGAGCGGGCGATCGTGATCGTTGATGTAGTCGATCGCTTCGTCGATCGCCTTGTAGGTCTTCACCGGCAGCACCGGACCGAAGATCTCTTCCTGCATCGCTTTCATGTCGTCGGTGACGTTGCGCAGGATCGTCAGCGGCATCTTGCGCGTGTTGGCGCCCGAGAACGATTCCTTGGCCGGATTGACCTCGATCGCCTCGGCTCCCTTGGCCTTTGCGTCTTCGACGATTCCCTTGAGCCGCTCGAAATGCTTGTCGGAAATGATCGCGGTGTAATCCTCGTTGTCGAGCAGCGTGGGGTACATCTCGTGCACACCCAGCTGCACCGCCGCGACCACGCCTTCCTCCTGATCCTCGGGCACCAGCAGGTAGTCGGGCGCGAGGCAGATTTGCCCCGCGTTGAGCATCTTGCCGAGCGCGATCCGCTCGCCCGCACGGGTCAGATCGGCGCCCTTGCCGATGATCGTCGGGCTCTTGCCGCCCAGCTCCAGCGTGACGGGCACCAGGTTCTTCGCCGCGGCTTCCATCACCTTGCGGCCCGTTTCGGTCGATCCGGTGAACACCAGATGGTCGAACGGGAGGGACGAGAACGCCTGCGCCACGTCGGGGCCGCCGGTCACAACCGTCACCTCTTCCTCACCGAAAGCATCGGCAACGAGTTCGCGCATCCGGTCGCTGGTCGCGGGCGTAAACTCGCTCGGCTTGATCATCGCGCGGTTGCCTGCGGCGAGCACCTGCATCAGCGGGCCGAAGCTGAGGTTCACCGGGAAATTCCACGGGCTCATGATGCCAATGACGCCCTTGGGCTCGTAGCGGACCTCCGCCTTCGCACCCATCAGGCCGAGCGGGAAGCGGACCGAGCGTTTATCGGGCGCGGCCCAGTGCTCCATGTTCTTGAGGCAGTATTTGCCGAAGCCGATCGTGCTGACGATGTCCGTCATCATCGATCCTTTGAAACTGCGGCTGCCGAAGTCCGAATTCATCGCTTCGGCGAGCGACTCGCCGTGATCGGAGAGGATCGAGATCGCCCGCTTGATCCGGTCGCGTCGAACCGAGAGCGGCTCCGGACGCGCCGCGACGAAGGCCCTGCGCTGCGTTTCGAGAATGCGATCAAGGGTCTGGGGTGCGGTCTCGCTCATGTCTCGGCTCTCCGATTGTGTTTCTTGGCAGTGCTATTACATCGAACGCGAATTGAGCCAAAGCGTTGCGACAACAGAAAGGCACGTACTTACCAATGCCCCAGTTTTCCGAAGCAGATCCGATCGTCATCCTCTCCTATGCGCGCACCCCGATGGGCAGCATGCAGGGCGCACTGGCCGACGCCACTGCGACCGATCTCGGCGCGACGGCGGTGAAGGCGGCGGTGGACCGCTCGGGCGTGCCGGTGGACAAGTTCGACCGCACCTACATGGGCTGCGTGCTTCCCGCAGGCCTCGGCCAGGCCCCGGCCCGTCAGGCATCGATCAAGGCAGGCCTGCCCAAGTCGGTTCAGGCGACCACGGTGAACAAGGTGTGCGGTTCCGGCATGCAGACCGTCATCATGGGTTCCGAAGCACTTGCCAGCGGCACAGTGGACTATGTGGTTGCCGGCGGCATGGAGAGCATGACCAACGCGCCCTACCTGCTGAAAAAGCATCGCAGCGGCGCGCGGCTCGGCCATGATACCGCGTATGACCACATGTTCCTCGACGGGCTGGAAGATGCCTACGAGGAAGGCCGCGCGATGGGCACCTTCGCGCAGGACACCGCCAACGAATACCAGCTGACCCGCGAGGAAATGGATGACTATTCCATCGAATCGCTGCGCCGCGCCAATGCCGCGATCGAGAGCGGCGCCTTCGATGGCGAAGTCGTCCCCGTCACGATCGTGACCCGCAAGGGCGAAACCACGGTTGAGCATGACGAAGCCCCCGGCAAGGGCAACCCGGACAAGATCCCGCAGCTGCGCCCCGCCTTCGCCAAGGACGGTACGATCACCGCGGCGACCTCTTCGAGCATTTCCGATGGCGCAGCTGCCGTGGTCCTCAGCCGCGAAAGCGTTGCCAGGGAAAACGGTCAGACGCCGGTGGCGAAGATCGTCGGCCTCGCCGCGCACGCGCAGGAGCCGAGCAAGTTCACAGTCGCGCCTATCGGCGCGATCGAAAAGCTGCTCGAACAGACCGGCTGGAGCGCGGACGATGTCGACCTGTGGGAAGTCAACGAAGCCTTCGCCTGCGTCGCGATGTTTGCGATGCGCGACATCGGCATCCCGCACGACAAGATCAACGTCAACGGCGGCGGCACCGCGCTGGGCCACCCCATCGGCGCCAGCGGCACGCGGATCATCGTGACGCTGCTCAACGCGCTCAAGCACCAGGGCAAGAAGCGCGGCATCGCCTCGCTCTGCATCGGCGGCGGCGAAGCGACGGCCGTTGCGGTGGAGATGGTTTAAAAACCTCCTCCCCTCCCCTTCGGGGGAGGGGATCGAGGGGTGGGGGCGACAACGCGAGCGCGCTTGGTGCCCCTCCACCAGCCTGCGGCTGGTCCCCCTCCCCATCATGATGGGGAGGATTTAGAAGCAGCTAAGGTTCGCCCGCGCCCCACAGGCGGCTTGCCTCGACGAAGCCGCTCCGCTTGCCGACCGAGAACTCGCACCAGTTGGCCACGCAATCGCCCAGGGTCCCGACGACGCCCGGCTCCAGCTTCCACATGAGCGGCGATCCGACGCTGCCGCTCTCGTGCATCTCGGCGAGCCCCTTGCCGATCACCATGCCGCCGGGTTCGCGGCTGAGCATACGTGCGGCGATCCAGCCCTTGTCGCCGTCCGGATCCTGCACCAGCCGCCAGCCTTCGCGCATCCGCAGCACCTTCACCGGCAAGCCCTTGCGCTTGTAAACCCAGTCGATCCGGTATTCCCGGCTCGGGCCGACTCGCATGTTCGCCACGGTCACGTCGATCGTCGCCCAATAGGGCACGTCGTCGTTCTTGCCCCCGGCGGGGGTGCCGGTGATCAGGGCGAGGCCCATGGCGAGCGGAATGGCGCGTCTCAGCATGGCGGCAGGTTTTACCGCAAGCGCCGGTCGGCTGACAAGCTGGCTCGTTACTGCGCTTGACCAGTTTTGCACCAAGCGCCAATCACGACGGGACATGTCCAGCGCTGCCGAACACCCCGCCCGCCGTATCGAAGGCACTCCGCGTGTCATCGTGACCCGCGCCCTTACGCCCGTGGTGCAGGATCGCATGGCGGAGCTTTTCGACTGCCGCTTCAACGAAAGCGACACGCCCTACACGCGCGAACAGCTGATCGCGGCCATGCGCGAATGCGATGTGCTGGTGCCCACAGTCACCGATCATATCGACGCCGCAATGCTCGACGCCGCAGGCGACAGGATGCGGCTGATCGCGAGCTTCGGTGCCGGGACCGACCATCTGGACCTCGCGGCAGCAGCCAAACGCAAGATCACCGTCACCAATACGCCCAGCGTGTTTACCGAGGACACCGCCGACCTTGCGATGGCGTTGATCATCGGCGTGCCGCGCCGGATGCGGGAAGGCGTCTCGCTGGTCCGCAGCGGCGAATGGAGCGGCTGGGCCCCCACCGCCCTGCTCGGTCGCAAGCTGGCGGGCAAGGTGCTGGGCATCGTCGGCATGGGCCGGATCGGCCAGGCAGTGGCGCACAGAGCCAAGGCCTTCGGGCTCAATATCGCGTACCATAACCGCAAGCGGCTGCCCGAAGCGGTGGAGCGGATGTTCGGCGCGACCTATGTCGAAAGCCTCGGCGAATTGCTGTCGCAGACCGACATCCTCACCCTGCATTGCCCCTCCAACCCGGAAAGCCATCACATGATCGATGCGGAGGCGATCGCGCGGATGAAGCCGGATGCCTGCCTCATCAACACCGCGCGCGGCGATCTGGTCGATCAGGAGGCGCTGATCGCGGCGCTACAATCGGGCCATCTCGCGGGGGCCGGGCTGGATGTCTATCCCGACGAGCCTGCGGTGGACCAGCGCCTGCTCGACCATCCCAACGTGATGACCCTGCCGCATATCGGCAGCGCCACCGCCGAAGGGCGCGCCGCCTCCGGCGAGAAGGTGATCGCCAATATCCGCTTCTGGGCCGACGGCCACCGGCCGCCCGATCAGGTGCTCGACGCGCTTCTCTAGATTAACCACATATGCGCAAAATCGGGCCTATGAGGCTTGTTCTCGACGCGTCGGCGAGCCTTCCGACGCGCCATGCCTGCTTGAGGACGCCTGCCCGATGCCAAGATTCCTGTCGCTCGCGCTGATTCTGTCGGGACTGCTCGCAGTGCCCGCCCATGCGCAGGATGTGGGGGAAATCGTCGTTAACGACACCGGCGATACGGCTTGGTTGCTCGCCGCATCTGCGCTGGTCCTGATGATGTCGCTGCCGGGGCTGGTGCTTCTTTATGCTGGCCGGGGCCGCGCAAAAAACGTGCTCTCCGTCGCGATGCAGATCGGCGCCGTGGCGTGCTTCGTTTCGCTGCTATGGATCGTGACCGGCTACACGCTCGCCTTTGGCGACGTGACCGGCGGCTGGGTCGGCAATGGCCGCGCATGGATGCTGATCGAGCTGACCAACGTCAGGATCGGCACCACGCTTCCCGAAAGCACCTTCGTGCTGTTCCAGATGGGTTTTGCCCTGTTTGCGTCCGCCCTCATGATCGGCGCATGGGCCGGTCGGGCGCGGTTTTCATGGGTGGTGATCTTCTGCGCTGCGTGGAGCGTGGTCGTCTATGCCCCCATCGCCCACTGGGTATGGGGCGGCGGATGGCTCGCGAGCGAATTCGGCACGCTCGATTTCGCCGGCGGCCTGGTGGTGCAGACGAGCGCTGGCGTTTCCGCTCTTGTCGCAACCATCATCATGGGCAACCGCGACGGTTTCCCCGAAACACCCTCACCCCCCCACGCGCCGATCCTTTCGATGGCGGGGGTTGCCCTGCTGTGGGTCGGCTGGTTCGGCTTCAGCGGAGGCTCTGCCCTCGCCGCGACCGACGATGCCTCGACCGCCATCATCAACACCCATGTCGCGGCAGCGACGGCGGCGCTGGTCTGGCTGCTGATAGAGCGGATCGGCAACGGCAAGACCACAAGCATGGGCTGGGCCAGCGGCGCGCTGGCCGGACTGGTCGCGATCACGCCTGCGGCACTCTACATCTCGCCCGGTGCGTCGATCCTGTTCGGTGCGCTGGCCTCGGTCGTGTGCTTCGGCGCTCTCCTCCAGATTCGCAAATGGGGGATCGACGACGCGGCGGGCGTTTTCGCGATCAACGGCGTCGGCGGGATGCTCGGCACGCTGCTACTCGGGTTGTTCGTGTCATCGGCGCTCGGCGGCACCGGCTATGCCCCGGGGATGACCCCACTCGGGCAGCTCGGCGCGCAGGCGGTGGGGATTGCTGCGGTCGCGCTCTGGAGCGCGGTGATGACGGCAATCCTCGCGCTCGGTATCGGCATCGTCGCCCCGATGCGGGTGAAGAAGAAGCGTGAGGCAGCCGGTCTCGATATCACGACCCACGGCGAACGCGGCTGGGATTTCGAACCCTAGAGCGCGGCGACCTCTTCTTCGAGGATCGCGAGGATACGCTCGATAGAGCGGCGGCTGGCGGAGAATTCGAAGTGCCTTTCGCGCACCTCGATCGCCCGGTCGCACTCGCCCTCCTCCCCGCGCGAACACGCGGGCGCAATCACCCCGTCGAGCGGCGACCAGATCGCGATCGTGCGCATAGGCGGCTTCTGGCGCGGGTCGTCGGGCAGCGGCGGATTATCGACCGAGTGGTCGTTGATGGCCTCGTAGAGCCGCCAGGCGTTATTGGCCCGGCGGTCGCCCGAGAATGGCGTGCCGAGCGTCATCACCATCGCGACCTTTTCCGGATGCCGCTGCGCAAGCACGCGGGCGTACAATCCGCCAAGGCTGATCCCGATCACGATCACGGGCCGCCCCTGCTCGCGAAAGACATGATCGAGCTGTGCCTCGGCGCGCGCGAAAACCTCTTCGGTAATGCCGGTAATCAGGCCCAGCCGCGCGGGATAGGTCGGATAGCCGACCGCATTGAGCGTGCGCCGCATCAGCGAGGTGGCGCCGTCGTTCGACAGGATGCCGGGCAGGACCAGCACGGGCGGTCGCGGCCTCTGCGCAAGGCTATCTCCCGCCGATGCAGGCAGCCGGACCCGACGGACCGGGCTCGACCAGATGATCGGCAGGTTGGGGAGTTCGCGCAGCCACGTGCCGAAAGACGGTGCCAGCGAATCGTCGCGTTTTCCGTCTATCGGCTGGGTCACGAGGGTCAGTCTCCGGTCAGGATGCGGTCTACCAGCTGCTTCACGCTGGGCGTGAAGTTGTTGGAATAGAACGGGTCCTGCTTGAACCGATACGCCGCGTGACCTGCAAAGGCGAGGTTTTCGTCCGGATCGCCGCCATGCGCGATGTCCTGCAGGGTCTTCTGGATGCAGAAGCTGCGCGGATCGGCGAGGCGCCCGGTGGTGTGATCGTCGTGATCCTTCCAGCTCGAAAACTGGCAGTGCGACAGGCAACCCATGCAGCCCTGCTGGTCGGCACGGATCTGCTCGGCGCTTTCCGGGGTCACGAAGACGACCGTGTTGTCGGGCGTCTTAAGCGCTTCGGTAAAGCCTTCGTGCATCCACGCCTGCGCTTTGCGCTGATCGCCGGGGTGGACGAAGAAATACTTGGCCTTGCCGTGGTCGGAAAGCGGGATCGTGCCGTCTTCCTCGTCACGCTTGAAGATCGGAATCTGCCGCTCGCTGCGGTGCATCAGATCGTAGAGGAACGGCGTCTTGACCGCGCTGGAATAGAACCCGGTGGGGCTGAACTTGTGCAGCAGCACATCGCCCGGCTCGACCGTGCGGAGCATGTCCTTCCACACCTGCGGGATAGGGCTTTCCTCTGTCAGCAAGGGACGCGTACCGAACTGGAAGGCAATCTTGCCCAGCTCCGGATTGTCGATCCAGTTTTCCCATTCGCGAAGGAACCACACACCGCCGGCCATGACGATGGCGGTGTCTTCCGAGACGCCTTCCTTGCGCATCGTATCGCGCAGCGCCTTTACGCGCGGGTACGGGTCTTCGGGCCTAGTCGGGTCCTCGGCGTTGGAGAGGCCGTTGTGCCCACCTGCCAGCCATGGGTCTTCGTAGACCACCGCCGCCATCAAGTCGGGCACCTTGGAATAGCTGCGCTTCCACAGCGCGCGGAAAGCGCGCGCGGAGGACACGATCGGCAGGTAGTGGACGTTGAAGCGCGCCGCGATCTCGGCCAGCTTGTAGGGCATGCCTGCGCCGCAGGTGACGCCGGTGATCAGGCCCTTGCAGTTTTCCAGCACCCCTTCGAGCACCTGCTGCGCGCCGCCCATTTCCCACAGCACGTTGATGTTGATCGCGCCCTTACCGCCCGCGATCTCGTGCGCGCGCTTCACCTGCTCGGTCGCGCCATCGATGGCATAGCGAACCAGCTGTTCGAACCGCTCCTTGCGCGTCGCCTGCGGATAGACCTGCGGAATCGGATTGCCATCTTCATCGTAGCTGTCGGCGTTGACCGCAGACACGGTGCCGATCCCGCCCGCAGCGGCCCATGCACCCGAACTCAGGTGGTTGGTGGCCGAAACGCCCTTGCCGCCTTCGATCAGCGGCCACACTTCGCGACCACCATATTCGATCGGTCGCAGTCCTTTGAATGCCATGAAATTTCCAATTATCTCAGATCGGGGCGCGCTTTAGCCCCTCGATTTCGCCTCGTCGGCCATTGCCGCGCTGCCTTGCCCTGTACAGGGTACGATGTCGTCTGGGTCGGGCCTTGTAGCGCCGCGACTGAATTGTGCAAAGTATCCAGAAATCTCCGGCGCGTTCTCGATCCGGTCGAGACGATATCCGACGCGTTCGAACTCGCAGGAGAGCAGCGCGGGCGGGATTCCATGGCGGTCCGTCGGGCGATCCATGTCGACCACGATCACCTTCCCGTTCTGCGTGAGCGCGGGCCAGAGACGCCATAGAAACGCGTACGGCTCCTCCACCTCGTGATACATGTGGACTAGCAGTACCCGGTCGAAACTATCTTCGGGCAAGCGCGGATCGTCGGCGGCACCGAACTTGATCGACACGTTGTCGAGCCGGTCCCGCTCAACCCGCCGTCCGAGCCGCTCCAGCGCACCGCGGTCGATATCCTGCGCCAGCACCCGGCCATGCTCGCCCACCCGCTCCGCCAGCCGGACCGTGTAGTACCCTTCGCCCGCACCGATATCGGCCACGGTCATGCCCGGCTCGATATCGGCCGTGTCCATCACCTTCTGGGCCTCGCCCTGGCTGTCGCGCTTGTCTTCTGTAGAAAACTGGTTGGAACCCACTTCGGAAACCGGGCGGTCGGGCTCGGGAAATGCGCGCGCGGTCTCAGGACGCTCGGCAGCATCATCCGCCGGACCGCAGCCTGCCAGCGCAAGCGCCATGCTCATCGCAACAAAGGATGCTACCCGCACTATCATGTCGGCGCACTTAGACGCGACTAGCCGCAAGAGCCAAGCCGCAATCGCCTTGCTATTCGACGTCTTCCACTTCGACCGCTTCGCCCGTCACGCGCTGCGCCAGCGCGGCAGAGATGAACGGGTCGATGGCGCCGTCGAGCACGTCGCCGGGCGCGGTGGAGGTTTCACCGGTGCGCAGGTCCTTCACCAGCTGATAGGGCTGGAGGACATAGCTGCGGATCTGGTGGCCCCAGCCGATCTCGGTTTTCTCGGCATATTCGCCCGACGCCACGGCTTCGCGCTCGGCCATCTCACGCTCGAACAGCCGCGCTTTCAGCATGCTCATCGCGGTCGCGCGGTTCTTGTGCTGACTGCGGTCGTTCTGGCTGGCGACGACGATACCCGTCGGCTGGTGGGTGATGCGAACCGCAGAGTCGGTCGTGTTGACGTGCTGCCCGCCCGCGCCGGACGCGCGGTAGGTGTCGATCTTGAGGTCGCTCTCGTTTATCTCGATCTCGATATCGTCGTCGATCACCGGATAGACCCAGACGGAGCTGAACGAGGTGTGCCGCCGGGCACTGCTGTCATACGGGCTGATCCGCACGAGCCGGTGCACGCCGCTTTCGGTCTTGGCGTAGCCATAGGCATTCTCGCCCTTGATCTGGAGCGTGACCGATTTGATCCCGGCCTGTTCGCCCGCCTGATACTCCACCGTATCGACCTTGAACCCGCGCTTTTCCGCCCAGCGGACATACATCCGCATGAGCATTTCGGCCCAGTCCTGGCTCTCGGTTCCGCCGGCACCTGCGTGCACTTCCAGGTACGCATCATTGGCATCCGCCTCGCCCGAAAGCAGCGCCTGCACCTTGTCCGCATCGGCGCGCGCGGCCAGCTTTCCGAGGCTGGCCAGCCCTTCGTTGACGATGTCGTCATCGCCTTCGGCCTCACCCATTTCGACGAACTCGATCGCGTCGGCCATCTCGGACGAGATCGTATTCACCGTGCCGATCGCGCTTTCGAGCCGCTTCTGCTCGCGCATGATCGATTGCGCCTGCTTGGGATCGTCCCACAGGGTCGGGTCCTCGACCCGCGCGTTAAGCTCGTCGAGTTCGCGCAGCGCACGCTCCCAGTCGAGCGACCGGCGCACGAGCGCCAGCGCGGCTTCGATCCGGTCGATATGGGCCTGCCCTTCGGCACGCATGGTATTCTCTCCAGAAACGGGCGGGCAGCGCTACGGCGGCGTGGCCAGCAAGGCAAGCCGCGATCCGTGTATCGGCCCGGGGGTTGGTGAGGCGGCGGCTAGTAGATGCCGCCCTGTTCCTCGACGAAGCTTTCGGGCGGTTCCTCGCGCTCGGCAGCCTGGTTCATGTTCGCCTGGGCGCGCCGGGCACGCCGGATCAGGTCGAGCAGTTCCTGCCGCTGCGCCGCGATTTCCGACGCGCGAGTCGACCGGGGCGGTTCGGTATCGGGCTTGAACGCCTCCCAGATCACCGCCGCGTTGTCGTCGGTACCGGGCCACTGGTCGTAGACACGGCCGCCGGTGCGGCGATCGATGCGAACCATGCGAACACCCGCGGGCGCGACAGCCGGATTGCTGCGCCAGCGATCGCGCGTTTCCTCGATGAAATCCTTCACGATCGGCGCGGCGACCGTGCCGCCCTGCGCATAGCCGCCCATGTTGCGCGGCCGGTCGAAGCCCAGATAGGTGCCGACCATCAGCTGCTGTGTTCCGCCGACGAACCACACGTCCTTCGGCCCGGTGGTCGTGCCGGTCTTGCCGAACAGGGGCAGCCCCGTCCCGCGCAGCGTCTTTGCCGTACCGCGGGTGATGACGCCTTCGAGGATGTGGGTAATCTGGAAAGCGGTGCGCGGATCGACCGTCTGGCGCCCCATCGGGCCGGGGCGCGGCATCGCCGAGCCATCCCATTCGGACATATTGCACTTCTCGCAATCGCGCTTGTCCGAACGCCAGATCACCTTGCCGCGCCGATCCTGCACATAGTCGATCACGGTGGGATCGTTGTAGCGACCATGATTGGCGAGCGTGGAGAACGCATTGGTCATTTTCTCGACCGTCGTTTCCCCCGCCCCCAGCGCGAACGCGATATAGGGCTTGTAAGAGCCGATCCCGACCCGCTCGTAGGTCTTGATCACGTTGGGCATGCCCGCTTCGTTGGCGATGTTCGCGGTCATCACGTTCTGCGAGTTTTCGAGCCCGTAGCGCAGCGTGTAGGTGCCCGCGCGGCCGCCGCGGATACATTTCTGCCCGTATTGTGCGCCCTGATAGGCGCAGAAGCTGCTGTTATCGATCTGGCTCGCCGGGGTCATGCCCTGATCCAGCCCGGTGGCGTAGACGAACGGCTTGACGGTCGAACCGGGCTGGC
The DNA here is from genome assembly GCF_038594485.1 of Citromicrobium bathyomarinum. Classification (GTDB taxonomy): domain Bacteria; phylum Pseudomonadota; class Alphaproteobacteria; order Sphingomonadales; family Sphingomonadaceae; genus Alteriqipengyuania; species Alteriqipengyuania bathyomarina_A. Next base: position 864,734 of record NZ_JBCFZG010000001.1, read on the forward strand.
GATTGGCCTGCGTGGCACGGTTGAAGCTTTCCAGCCGGCTGTCCCACCCGCCCTGCATCGCCATGATGCGGCCGGTCTGCGGTTCCTCGACTACGATCCCGCCCGACGCCTCGGGAATGACCGCGACCCGCCAGCCATTGCCATCGGGACGCACCGCGATGACGTCGCCCACGCGCAACGAACTGGGCGCGTTGCCCAGTCTGGCACTCTCGCCACCGGAAAATGCGATCTGACCCGACCCGGTGAAAACCGCGACGCGCCAATCCTTGTAATTGATGCCGATGTTTGAGCTGGCGAGCTGGCTGCCGAGATCGCCCTTACTCGGGTCGAGCGTCGCGACCGGGCCGCTCCACCCGCGCCCGCCGTGATAGCGCAGCATCCCCTTGCGCAGCGCGTCGCGCGCCGCCTTCTGGTATTCGAGGTCGAGCGAGGTGCGCACCCACAGCCCGCCTGCATAGACGCTGTTTGGGCCGTCATCGGCGGTTTCGCCGAAGCGGTCGAGCAACTGGCGGCGCACTTCCTCGATAAAGTAGCCCGCGTCGGCATTGCGGATGCTGCTCGCTCCCTTGGTCAGCCCCAGCGGCTTGGCCTTTGCGGCATTGGCCGCTTCGGGTGTCGCCCAGCCGTTTTCGACCATTTTGGAGAGCACCCAGTTGCGCCGCTCGATCGCCATGTCCTCGTACTTCTTGCGGCCATAGCGTTCGGGCGCCTTGGGCAGGATCGCGAGAAACGCCATTTCCTGCAATTCCAGGTCTTCGACATCCTTGTCGAAATAGGCGCGGCTCGCCGCCTGCACGCCGAAACTGCGGCGTCCCAGCGGAATTTCATTGAGGTAAAGCGTCAGGATCTCGGGCTTGGTAAGCGTCTGCTCGATCCGCCGTGCGACGAGGATTTCCCTCACCTTCCGGGTGACCGAGTATTCATCGCTCAAAAGCACGTTCTTGGCGACCTGCTGCGTGATCGTGGAGCCGCCTACCGCGCGCTCGTCCGTCCCCGCCTTGCGGGCGTAGTCGATCACGGCATTCAGCGTGCCCGTGATGTCGACGCCGTTGTGGCTCCAGAAAGTTTCATCCTCGGCCGAAAGAAACGCGTTGATCAGCGGCTTGGGAAAATCGACGAAGTTGAGCTGCACGCGCCTGTCGCGGGCGTAACTGCCGACGATTTCGCCGTCATCTCCCCTCACCACGGTGGGCAGCGGCGTCTCGTAATCCTGCAATGCAGAGGCATCGGGCAGATTGCGGCCGATCAGGAGCCATGCGATCACCAGCAGCAGCAGGAATGCGCCTGCGCCATAGCTGATCCAGCGCACGGCCCAGTTGTCGTGCCAGGTCTGTTTGAACTCGGCAAAGGCATCCTGCGATCCGCGCCGGATACGATAGCTTAGATGGTCTAGTGTGATCTCGGTCATGATGCGCAGCGGCCCTTAGCACGCCTCTTTCGCACACCGCCATAACCAATGGTGAACATCGCCGCGCTCAGCCTCCGCTGGTCGATTGGCGGGCGAAGAAAATGCGGATCGCGCGGGCGAGGAAGGTCGCGAACTCCTCGCGCCCCTCCGCCGACGTCAGGCGGGCCGAATCCTCCGGATTTGTGAGGAAGCCGACTTCGAACAGCACCGCAGGCACGTCGGGCGCGCGCAGCACGGCCAGCGCGGCGGAACGCTGGCTTTGCGAATGGAAGCGATGCACGCCCTTCCCCTCTCGCTCGATCAGGCGGCCGAACTCGCGGCTGGTTTCCTGAACACGCCGCTGCGACAGGTCGACGAGGATGTCGTTGACCGGGTCGCTCTGGTTCTTGACCACTACGCCGTTGAGCAGATCGGCATTGTTTTCGCGGTTGGCGAACCGCGCCGCAGCCTCGCTCGATGCTTCGCGCGAAAGGGTATAGACGCTGGCGCCGTAGGCCTGTTCGGAATCGCCGGCACTGTCCGCATGCAGAGAAATGAACAGGTCCGCGTTCATGCGGCGGGCGATCTCTGGGCGTTCCTGGCGGACGAGGAAGGTATCGTCCTCGCGGGTAAGGGCCACGCGAACACCCCCTTCCGCCACCAGCTTGTCGCGCAGCGCGAGCGCCAGCGCGAGGACAAGGTCTTTCTCCTGACGCCCGCCGGAGACCGCGCCAGGGTCCAACCCTCCATGCCCTGCATCGATCACCACCAGCGGACGCGAATTGTCCGGCGGGCCATAGATCTTGGGAAGGTCGACCGGCTGCCCGGCCTTGGGCAACACCAGCGTGATCACGTAATCGCGGCCCAGATGCGGCACGGGAATGGTCAGCCCGGCAAGGTACACCCCGCCCACCAGCACCACCGGCAGCAGGAAGATTGCGAGAATTTGAAAGAAGCGGCCCATCCCGGATGCTTTGTAAATTGCCGAGGCGCGCCTGCGCAATAGAGTTGCCGCGCTTGTCCCGCGATGCTAGCCCCTTCGGGTCGCGAGGCGCGCACCCTCGTTCAGACGGTTGGATTTTTCCGATCGACACGGGGCGGCAGGCGATCGGGACGACGATATCGACCGCACGGGTTATTCTTCCCGGGCGGTGGCAAGACAAGACAACAGGTTGATGCAACCAATGCGCACCCCCAGCAAATTCGAAACCGCAAGGCCCATTGGCCGTGCGGTCGGGCACGTTGCAGGGGCCACACAAAAGGCAGACGTGCGCCTGGCAGCAGACACATACGCTCCCCGCCAGCCTCTCACCGGGCGGGCGGCGGATTTTCCATCCCGCTCAGGCTCCAAAGCCGGGCGATTTTTCAAGACAGATAACGCGCCCTGCCGCGATGGCCCCACCAGGCTGACGCAGGCGAGGTGCGTGGAGATTACACCATGGCACAGCGCATGCTTATCGATGCGCGCCACACGGAAGAAACCCGTGTGGCCGTTCTCAAGGGCAACCGGATAGAAGAATTCGACTTCGAGTCGGCTGAACACAAACAGATCAAGGGCAATATCTACCTCGCCAAGGTTACGCGGGTAGAGCCGTCGCTGCAGGCGGCGTTCGTCGACTTCGGCGGCAATCGCCACGGGTTCCTGGCGTTCAGCGAAATCCACCCCGACTATTACCAGATTCCCAAGGAAGACCGCGACGCGCTGCTCGCCGAAGAGGCGGAAGCCGCCGAAGAAGAAGAGCGGCTGCGTTCCGAAGAGGAAGAAGCGGGCCACATGCCCGGCGCGGAATACGACGCCGAGGACGAAGAATCCGCCGAAGCGCTGGCCGAAGACCTCGCCGAAGACGGGCTCGAGGAAATCGATACGTCGGAAAAGGATCGTGTCTCCACGATCGAGGAAGGCCAGCTTTCCTCCGACGACGATGATGACGACGACGATTCCGACGAAGAGGAATCGAGCGAAGACAATGGCGGTCGGCGCGGTCGCGGCGGTCGTCGGGGCCGTGGCGGTCCGCGTCGCCAGGGCAAGGGCAATTCGAGCCGCGCCAAGGAAGTCGACGAAGCGCGCGCGCGCCGCCAGGCGCTGCGTCGCCGCTACAAGATTCAGGACGTCATCCAGCGCCGCCAGGTACTGCTGGTGCAGGTCGTCAAGGAAGAGCGCGGCAACAAAGGCGCTGCGCTGACCACCTATCTCAGCCTCGCGGGCCGCTACACCGTGCTGATGCCGAACTCGTCGCACGGCGGCGGGATTTCGCGCAAGATTTCCAGCGCTTCGGACCGCAAGCGCCTGAAGCAGGTCGTCGGCGACCTCAACCTGCCGCGCACGATGGGCCTGATCGTCCGCACCGCCGGGCTCAGCCGCACCAAGACCGAGATCAAGCGCGACTTCGACTATCTTGCCCGGTTGTGGGACGAGATTCGCGAGCGCACGCTGGGCTCCAGCGCGCCCTCGCTGATCCATTCGGACAGCGACCTGATCAAACGCGCGATCCGCGACATTTATAACCGCGAGATCGAAGAGGTCGTGGTCGAGGGTGAGGAAGGGTACAAGTCCGCCCGCGCCTTCATGAAATTGCTGATGCCCAGCCATGCGCGCCGGGTGAAAGCCTATTCCGATCCGGTGCCACTGTTCCAGCGCTACGGCGCGGAAGATCAGCTGCGCGCGATGTACGAACCGGTTGTGCAGCTCAAATCGGGCGGCTACCTCGTCATCAACCCGACCGAAGCGCTCGTGTCGATCGACATCAACTCGGGCCGCTCCACCAAGGAGCACGGGATCGAGCAGACGGCGGTCGCCACCAACCTCGAAGCGGCAAAGGAAATCGCCCGCCAGCTGCGCCTGCGCGACATGGCCGGCCTGGTCGTGATCGACTTCATCGACATGGAGTACAACTCCAACATCCGGAAGGTCGAGCGCGCGATGAAGGACGCGCTCAAGAACGACCGCGCGCGCATCCAGGTGGGGCGCATTTCGGGCTTCGGCCTGATGGAAATGAGCCGCCAGCGCCTGCGCACAGGCGTGCTGGAAGCGACCACGCGCGAATGCCCGCATTGCGACGGCACGGGCCTCGTCCGCACGGCCAGCTCCGCGGGTCTGTCGGCGCTGCGCCTGATCGAAGACGAGGCGGCGAAGGGCAAGGGCACGATCATCACGTTGTCGGCCAGCACCGAAGCGGCCGTCTACCTGCTCAACTCCAAGCGCGCCGATCTGGTCGAGATCGAGGAACGCTATGGCGTGAAGGTCGAGATCGTTCCGGAAGGCGAGGACGAAGGCGCCAAGATGACGGTCGCCAGCTCTGGCCCCAAGCCGACCGAGGCACCCCGGTTCGAGCCGATCGTGATCGAAGACGCCGATGACGACATCGAAGACGCAGCGGACAGCGACGAGGACGATGAGCGCGAAGACCGCGACGAGCGCGGCAGCCGTTCCAACGACCGCTCCGATGACGGGACCGACGAAGACGGTCGCCCCAGGAAAAAGCGCAGGCGCCGTCGCGGTGGCCGCGGTCGCAACAAGCGGCGCGAAAACGGCGAAGGCGAGGATTCGAACGACCAGTCCGACGATTCCTCTTCGGACGAGGATCAGCCGAGCAGTGAGTCGGACTCGAACGGCGACGATGGCGACGAGAAGCCGCGCAAGCGTCGCAGTCGCGGTGGTCGCGGTCGCCGCAAGAAGCAGGACGATGCAAACGGCAACGAAGGCCAGGAAGCGGTTTCCGAGCACGTGGTAGAGGACATGGCGGTTGTCGCCGGGCCGGATGATGCGCTCGCGACCGCCGATGCTGCCACAGCCGAGGAAAAGCCCAAGCCAAAGCGCCGTTCGCGCGCCAAAAAGGCCGACGACGCGCCCGCCGAAGCCGAAGAGGCAAAGGCCGACGAGAAGCCGGCTCCCAAGAAGCGCGCTTCGCGGGCCAAGAAGGCCGACACTGCCGAGGCTTCTCCCGCGGACGAGACGGCCGAGGAGAAGCCGAAACCGCGCCGTCGCACCGCCAAGAAGGCCGACGACACCAAGGCGGATGATGGCGATGGAGCAGAGAAGAAGCCCGCCGCGCGTGCGCCGCGCAAGGCTCCGGCCAAGAAGGCGGCGAAGCCTGCTGCCAAGGCTGCTACCCCCAAGGAGCAGCTGAACGACGATATCGCCGTGGTTGCCGGGCCGCAGGATACGCCTGCCGATCCTCAGGCGGCTGCGGAGAAGGCTCCCGCACCCAAGGCAGCGTCGAACGACGGCAGCGCTGGCAGCCAAGGCGACGACGACAAGCCGCGCCGTGGTGGCTGGTGGCAGCGCACCTTCGGGGCGTAACGAACAGCGTGCGGTGGATGTAGAAGGAACTCCAACCAAGATGCCCCTCGTCCACCGCACGCCCGATTCCCGTTTCGCGAACCTGCCCGACTACCCCTTCCAGCCGCGCTATCACCTGCTGCGCGAGGGGCTGCGGATGCACTATATCGACGAAGGCGATGCCGACGCGACGCCCGTGCTGATGATGCATGGCGAACCGAGCTGGAGCTACCTCTATCGCCACATGGTCGGCCCCGTTGTAGAGGCGGGCTACCGCGTGCTCGCACCCGACCTGATCGGGTTCGGCAAGTCGGACAAGCTCACGCGGCAAAGCGAGTATTCCTACGCCCTGCACGTCGCGTGGATGCGCGACTGGGTCGAAACGATGGACCTCAGGAACATCGTGCTCGCCTGCCAGGACTGGGGTTCGCTGATCGGCTTGCGGCTGGTTGCCGAGATGCCCGATCGGTTCGCAGGCGTCGTCTTGTCGAATGGCGGCCTGCCGGCTGGCGACCCCGCGCCAGACGCCTTCAGGAAATGGCGGGCGTTTTCGAAACACAGCCCGATCTTCCCGGTCGGCAAGATCCTGCAAAAGGCGACGGTCCGCACGCTGAGCAAGGCCGAGGTCGGCGCCTACGACGCGCCCTTCCCCAATCGGCAGAGCAAGGCGGGTGCACGCATTTTCCCCTCGCTCGTCCCGCTCGGCGAAAACGAGGCGGTGCCCGACCAGATCAAGGCGTGGGAGGTTCTGGAAACCTTCGCGAAGCCCTTCACCTGCGCCTTTTCGGACAAGGACCCGATCACGCGCGGCGGCGATACCAAGTTCCGCGAAAAGGTGCCGGGTGCGAAGGACAATCCGCTGCACCACACGCTCAGCGGCCATCACTTCATTCAGGAAGACGACCCCGAAGGATTCGCGGCGGTTATCCTCGAAACCGCCAAGCGCGCTGGGGTTTAGAGCAAACTCTCCCCTCCCCTTGGGGAGGGGCCGGGGGTGAGGGTTCGGCGCTCTCGGCATTTGTACGACCAAGCCACGCGCCGTACACCCCCACCCAGCCTCCCCCTCAAGGGGGAGGAGCGGTTTAGTGCGATGTGAGCGGGCCGCTCTAAAACTCCACCCGCTCCCCCGCCCAATCGAACATGTTGCCGCTATCCTCCGGCGTCAGCCTATCGAGCACCCGAAGCAGGTTGCGCGCAGCCTCGGCAGGCGCGGTCAGCTGACCTTCGGGCAGGTTTGCCTGAAACGGCTGGGACAGCGCAGTATCGACCGTCCCCGGATGCAGTGCGACACACACCGCCTGCTTGTGCGTACGGCTCAGTTCGATCGCGTAGTTGCGCACCAGCATGTTGAGCGCCGCCTTGCTCGCCCGGTACGAATGCCAGCCACCGATCCGGTTGTCCGAAATCGAGCCGACCCGTGCCGAGAGGGCAGCGAACACCGCGCGCCGATCGCGCGGCAGCAGTGGCAGGAAATGCTTGGCGATCAGCGCGGGGCCGATGGTGTTGAGGTGCAGGACGCGCGCCATCGCCTCGCTTTCGACCTGCTTGTAACTGCGCTCGGGGCCCGCCCGTCCCTCCAGCGACAGCACGCCGCTGGCGACGATCGCGCAATCGAGCGGCATGCTGCCCGTCGCCTGTGCAGCCGCGGCAATCGTGCGCTCGTTATCGAGATCGAACCGCACCCAGATCGCTCCCTTGGGCAATGCGGCCGGCCGGGTGCGCGCTGCCGCGAACACCGTCCCCACGCCGCGCGCCACCAGTTCGGCGACGAGCGCCGAGCCTATTCCCCCGCTCGCGCCGAATACGATCGCCCGGTCAAGCTGCTGTCCTACTTCCGTCATGTCCTTTAAACCCGTGCCCTGCCGTCTTCGCACCGGATGCCCCGGTTGCGTTTTCCTCTTCAGGACACTGTGTCAGGTGTGTCAGGCGAACCGAAAAGACAGGCTTTAGTGCCCTTGCACCTTCCGCCGCAGGCGCTAGGTGAGACCCAAGCAGAATTCAGGACCTTCCTATGGCGACTTTCACCCTCCCCAAGAATTCCAAGATCCGCGACAAGGGCGAGGTTCACACCGCGCCGGAGGGTTCCGGCCGGGTCAAGAAGTTCAAGATCTACCGCTACAGCCCGGACAGCGGCGAAAACCCGCATTACGACCGGTTCGAGCTCGATCTGGATGCGTGCGGGCCGATGGTCCTCGACGCGCTGTTCAAGATCAAGAACGAGATCGACCCGACGCTGACCTTCCGCCGCTCGTGCCGCGAAGGCATCTGCGGATCGTGTGCGATGAACATCAACGGGTCCAACGCGCTCGCCTGCACCACCGCGATCGAGGATCTGAAAGGCGATATCCGCATCACCCCGCTGCCGCACATGGAAGTGGTCAAGGATCTGGTGCCCGATTTCACGCATTTCTACGCGCAATACGCCAGCATCCGTCCCTGGCTGCAAACCGTCAGCCCGACGCCGAGCGGCAAGGAGCGTTTGCAGAGCCCCGAAGAGCGCGAGAATCTCGACGGGTTGTACGAGTGTATTTTGTGCGCCTGCTGCTCGACCGCGTGCCCCAGCTATTGGTGGAACAGCGACAAGTTCCTCGGCCCGGCGATCCTGTTGCAGGCCTATCGCTGGCTCGCCGACAGCCGCGACGAGATGACCGGCGAGCGGCTCGACCAGCTGGAAGATCCGTACCGGCTGTATCGCTGCCACACGATCATGAACTGCGCGAATGTGTGCCCCAAGGGCCTCAGCCCCGCAAAGGCGATCGCCGAAACCAAGAAGATGATCGCCGAGCGCGCGATCTGATCGCGCGCGCGAACGACCGGTGAGCAGGGCTAGCGAGTACTTCGACTACGAAGAGATTCCGGGGGGCGACGGCTGGTACAGCTGGAACCCGGTCGACCGCACGCGCTTCAACTACGCCATTCTGGGCGAGCTGATCACCCGGCGCGAGGCTGCCCCCGGCGGCGAGGTCTGCCGCCTGCGGATGGTCCCCGAGCATCGCCACACCAATTTGCAGGAAATCATCCACGGCGCGGCGACGCTGGCCCTGATCGACATCGCCCTGTTCGCGGCCGTCCACACACTGGGCAACGGCGAAGCGGGTCCGTCGGTCACGCTGGAGCTGTCGACGCAGTTCGTGGGCGCGGGCAAACCCGAACACCCCCTCGACGCCGTGACCGAAATCGTGCGCGAGACCGGACGCATGGTGTTCCTGCGTGGCCAGGTGGTTCAAGAAGATCACATGGTCGCGAGCTTCTCGGGCATTGTGCGCAAGCTTTCCTCACGAGGCGGCGCCTGACTTGACCGGCGTGCTCGAACGGTACGAGGCTCTGCTTGCCGCAGGCGAACTGCGCGACGACGCCGACCAGCGCGCGGCGGTGGAGCGGCTCGACCGGCTGCAAGCTGAGCTGGAAGCGACCGGCGAGCGCAAGGGCCTGCTAGGCAAGCTCCGCAGTCGCAAGGCGGAGAACCCGCGAGGCCTCTACATGTGGGGCGGCGTCGGGCGCGGCAAATCGATGCTGATGGACCTGTTCTTCGAATGCCTCGATATCGAGCGCAAGCGGCGGGTCCACTTCCATGCCTTCATGCTCGAAGTCGACGCGATGATCGCACAAGAGCGCGAGAAGAAGACCGAAGGCCCGGTGCGGCGGGTGGCCGAGCGGATCGCGCAGGACGTCCGCTGCCTCGCGTTCGACGAGATGGTGGTGACCAATACCGCCGACGCCGCGATCATGGCGCGGCTGTTCACTCCTCTGATCGAGCAGCACAAGGTGACCATCGTCACCACCAGCAATCGCCCGCCGCACGATCTTTACAAGGACGGGCTCAACCGCTCGCTGTTCGTGCCCTTCATCGAACTGGTCGAGCGCGAACTGGACACGCTCTCGCTCAATGGCCCGACCGATTACCGGCTTCATCGTCTTGGCGGTCTCGACAGCTGGCACACGCCGCTGGGCGATGCCGCGACAGCGCAGGTGCGCGAGGCGTTTTTCCGGCTGACCGACTACAATCCCGAGGATGCGGAGCACGTCCCCAGCGGCGAGCTGGACCTTGGCGGCGGTCGCACATTGCATGTGCCCAAGTGCCTGAAAGGCGTCGCCGTGTTCAGTTTCAAGCGGCTGTGCGGAGAGAACCGCGGCTCGGCGGATTACCTCGCGATCGCGCGGGCATTTCACACGGTCATCGTGGTCGGCATTCCCGCGCTCGGTCCGGAGAACCGCAACGAAGCGATCCGTTTCACCAAGCTGATCGACGCGCTGTACGAGCATAAGGTGAAGCTGTTCGCAACGGCCGCCGCCGAACCCGAAGAACTCTATCCGTCAGGCGACGGCAGCTTCGAATTCGAACGTACCGTGAGCCGCCTGCGCGAAATGCAGAGCGCGGATTACATGGCACTGGGGCACGGGCAATCCTGATCCTCCCCGCGCCGGGGAGGTGGCAGCGCTTTGCGCTGACGGAGGGGCACTGCCCGCAAGCCCCTCCACCAGCCTGCGGCTGGTCCCCCTCCCCTTGCAGGGGAGGATTTGCGCACCACATCAGCCTCGTCCCGGCGGACAATCTCTCCCCGCCGATGTGAGATACTCGCATGATCGATATCCGACCCTTCGACACCCTCGGTGCCGCAGACCACGGCTGGCTCGATGCCCGGCACCATTTCAGCTTCGCCAGCTATTACGATCCCGCCCGCATGGGCTGGGGCCGCATCCGCGTGTGGAACGACGACACGATTGCGCCCCAGAGCGGTTTCCCGCCCCACCCGCACGACAACATGGAAATCGTCACCTTCGTGCGGACGGGTGCGATCACGCATGAGGATTCGCTCGGTAACAAGGGCCGCACCGCTGCGGGCGACGTTCAGGTGATGAGCGCAGGGACCGGCATCACCCACGCCGAATACAACGTGGAAGACGAGAAGACGACGCTCTTCCAGATCTGGATCCTGCCCGATAGCCAGGGCGAGGCCCCCGGCTGGGACCAGCGCGAATTTCCCAAGGCGAGCCGCGATGGCGGGTTCGAGATTCTCGCCAGCGGGACACCCGAAGCCGACGGTGCTCTATCCATTAGAGCCGATGCGAAGGTTGCCGCCGCAACGCTGAAAGCCGGGCAAACCGCCGAATGGCGGGCGGCACCGGGCCGTCATCAATACCTGGTCGCGCCGACCGGGCGCATCAAGGTCAACGGCCATGAAGCCGGTCCGCGAGACGGCATTGCCACGAAGGATGAAGGCGTGCTGACAGTCAAGGCGCTGGAAGACGCCGAAGTGGTTCTGGTCGATTCGCGCTGACGCGTCAGGCCGGCTCGACGCTGCGCGCCGACGATGTGCGGCGCTGCTTGTCGGCGAGCCGGCCCATCAGCTTGAGATCGCGCTCTGTCAGTCTGAGCGCGGTATCGGCCCAGATTTCGGTGATGTCGGTCAGCTCGGACAGCGAAAGGTTCCAGTTGCGCTTCGTCGCACGCCGCGATCCGAGCAAGCCTGCATGACGCCGGTCGTTCTTCTGGATGAAGGTCTGCACCGCGTCTTCCGCGGTCCCGTCGGGCACCACGTCATGCACAAGGCCGAGGTCCAGCATCTCGCGGGCGGACAAGGTCTTGCCCGATGTGACCAGCCGTTCCGCCTCGACGGAGCCGAGCTGGCGGCTCAAAAATGCATGCGCGCCCATCCCGGGGAACAGGCCGAACATGATCTCGGGCAGCCCGAAAGTCGCGCTTTCCTCGGCAATGATAAAGTCAAACGAAAGCAGTGCCTCGAGCCCGCCGCCCAGCGCATCGCCCTGCACCATCCCGATGGTGAGCGTCGGCAGACCGAGCGCGTTGATGTTGCGGTGGAGAATACGGCAGCAGCGATGGCCATAATCGACCAGCGCCGAGCGATTGCCCGCGATGATCAGTTCGCGGAACAGCGCGAGGTCGCCGCCGTAGCAGAACACCCCCGGCGCATGGCTGCCAAGCACCAGATAGCGCAGATCGTCGGGGCCGAAACTCGCCTGGATCAAATCCTGCCAACGCTCGAAATCGCACAGCATCGACGGAGTGAAACTCGGGCGGCCCTTAGGCACCATATGCGTCCAAAGCGCCTTGGTATCGCTATCATATTCGACCCGCAGTTCGGACAGTGCGAACAGGGCAGGTCTGATCGCCGGCGCATCCTCGACGAGCATCGGATTCCCCGACTCATCGAGGATGATGTGCTGTTCGAAATTGGTGCTGACCCGGTTCATTGCGACCCCCGTGTTCTTCTTGACGGACGGGCGGAAGCCCGCTGCGCAATGCGAAACTAGACCCGTGCGGGACTCGGCGGCAACGATTTATTTACCATAACCCAAATTTGGATCATTTTTGCGATGGAACGAGTCTAATTGTTGCTCAAAAGACTCACATTTCGCTCCAGCATCAGCAACTGCCACAGTTCGCGAGCGTAATCGCGGCGACCGGCAATATGGTCTTCGGCGAGCCGGGACAGAGCTTTTGGGTCGAACCAGCCAGTGTCGAGCAGAGTTTCGCTGCGCGCTGCGGCACGGGCCGCCTCGCTCAGATCGGTGCGGAACCAGTGCGCGATCGGCAGGACGAACCCCTGCTTGCGTCGATACAGGATGTCGTTCGGCAGGAGGCCTTCCATCGACCGCTTGAGCGCAACCTTCCCCTCCGTCCCACGCACTCTGCTCGCTTGCGGCAGGCCGGCTGCGAATTCCACCAGTCGATGGTCGAGCAGCGGCTCGCGCGCTTCGAGACTGACGGCCATGCTGGTCCGGTCCACCTTGGTCAGGATGTCACCGGGGAGCCAGAACTTGAGATCGGCGTATTGCGCCCGGTCGAGGCCGCGGCGCGCAGGCGCCGACCGCATGAGGTCGATCAAAGGCTGCTCGGCGCGATATCCGCCAAGATCGCGGGTCATCCTTGATGAGAAAATCGCATCGCGGGCCGTCGGCGGCATCACGCACAGGGCATGGGCGTAGGCCTCCTCCCCCGACATCGCGAGCGCCTGGAAGGTCGATTTGGCGCGCAGCGGGCGCGGCGCCCAGTCCGCCTTCGGGTAAAGCGCCGCTAGCGGACCGAAAAGGGCCCTGCGAACCGGTGCCGGCAGGAGATCGCGCGCGCCCTGTTCGGCGGCGTGGAACACGTGCCTGCGATAGCCTGCAAAGGCCTCGTCCGCGCCGTCACCCGAGAGCGCTACCGTGGCATGCTGGCGAGCGAGCGCGCACACCTCTGCAGTAGGCAGGGCCGACGCATCGGCAAAGGGTTCGTCGAACATCGCCGCGATCGCATCGATCCTGTCGAACATGCCGGGATCGACGATCCGTTCGTGGTGTCGGGTGCCAAACTTCCCTGCGATCAGCCGGGCATGCTCGGTCTCGTCGAGCTCGGCCACATCGAAGCCGATCGAGCACGTCGTTATCGGGCGATCGGCCTGCTTCGCCATCAGTGCGACGACGGTGGAGCTGTCCACCCCGCCCGACAGAAAAGCCCCGATCGGAACGTCGCTGACCATGCGCGAGCCGACGGCATCGTTCAGGAGCGCGCGGATAGCTTCACCCTCGTCGGCTTCGGGCATCCGGTGCTGCTGATCGAAGGACACATCGTACCAGCCGACCGGAGACGACGGGCCCTTGCCATGCTCGACAATGCGGTAATGGCCTGCGGGCAGCTTCTCCACGCCCGCAAGGATCGAACGGTGATCGGGCACGTAGCCCCACGCAAAATAGTCCTCGATCGCGAGCGGATCGATCTTACGATCTACCGCAGGATTTGCCAGCAAGCCCTTGAGTTCGGATGCAAATGCGAATGTGCCGTCGCGCAAGGTCGCCGTGAAAAGCGGCTTCACCCCGAACCGGTCCCGCGCAAGGAAAAGGCTGCGCGTGGCTCGGTCGTAGATCGCGAAAGCGAACATGCCGTTGAAGCGTTGCAGGCAATCGGTGCCCCATTGGCGCCAGGCGGCAAGGATCACCTCGGTATCGCCCTGCGTCCTGAAGCGGTACCCCAGCGCCGCCAGCTCGCCGCGCAATTCGCGATAGTTGTAAATCTCTCCGTTGAAGGTGATGACCGCCCGCCCGTCAGCCGAATGCATCGGCTGCGGCGAACCTTCCACGTCGATGATCGAGAGCCTGCGGTGGGCGAGCCCAACGCCATCGTCGCTCCATATCCCCGCCCCGTCGGGCCCGCGGTGGTGCATCGCGTCGCGCATTCGCGTCAGGACCGAAAGGTCGATCGGCGCGCCGGGATCATGGGTTAAAAGGCCAGCAATGCCGCACATTCGCGTGCCCTACCGAGAAAGCGCCGCTGCCACCAGCGCCGCCGGCCCGCCCGACTCGTCGTTGAAGCGACGCAGCAGATCGCCCGCCTGCGCGGTCGATGGCGAGGCTGTGGAGATGATGACCAGCCAGCGCGGCTCGGCGCTGAGCATCAGCCTGTCGCCCAACCCCGCAAGACGAAAGGCAAGCGGATCGGCTGTCGCATTGCCGCGCGCGACATAGCTGGACCATGCAAGCCGCCTTTCGCTACCGAAGGCGAGCAGTTCCTCACCCCTCAGGGGCGACGGTACCGCCACCGCGGTGACGTATCGCCATGCGGTATCGGGGGGGACGGCACCCTCGGCATTCGCCGTCGGATCGGCCTCCCCGACGTATCCGGCGAGATAAAGATCGACCTCCTCGCCCTGCGGGTTGCGATAGATCGCGTGCAAACGTTCGCCCGCCTCCCTTCCGACAGGTTGCCACGCTGGTTTTTGCGGTGTCTCGACCAGCGTCCACCCGCCAATCTCCGGGGCTTCGAGACTTGGCAGAGAAGCCTCGCCCGCGCGCGCAAGCCCTGCCCACAGGCCCACCAGCAGGATCGCTGCGACAAGTATCGGTGCCATCGTACTGGCGCGGGCGTGCCTGGAATCGAGCGCCGCGATCAGCGGATCACGCGCCCATGCGGCGGACGCCACACCCTCCGCCTCCGGATCGCGATCGAACCAGCGCCACCCCAGCGCCATCACCAGCGCGACGACGATGGCGAAGAAGAACCAGCCATAGACGATGTGATCGATCCCGCCGGCCCGCTCTGCACCGACAACCTGCGCAACCGCGACAATCGCCCACGCGCGCACTCCGTTGGCGAGAATCGGGACGATCACGCACAGCGCCATGAAAGCGATCCGGCGGGGCCAGCGGCTCATCCCGACCTTCGCGGCCAGCACGCCGAGCGTGACCATCGCGACCACGAACTGCACGCCTGCGCATGCGGCAGCGACTTCGAACAGCCCCGCCGGAGTGGCGATGAATACGCCGTCGATCGTCGCGTCGATGCCGCTCAGGTGGGTCAGGCCGATGACCATCTCCGCGGTTAGAGCCTGCAGCGGCGGCACGATCTCCTCGCCGAAGGGCACCAGGAAGAACGCAAAGGCGAGCGGAAAGGCTAGCACTGCACCGACCCTCGGCCCCACGATTGCGATCGTCACGCCCTGCAACAGCAGCACCGCAGCGCCTTGCGCCACGATATCGATCGAAGTCAGCGATCCGGCGAGCCAGAGCAGCAACGCACCGATCACGAGCGCCAGCCCCGGCCACCACGCACGCGGGGTCATCCGTGCCAGGACAGTCCGCCGGTTCCAGACAAGCCAGCCGATAATCGGCGGCACGAAGAGGATATGCTGGTAGGCCGAGACGGTCAGCCATTGGTGCCCCATCGCGATCCACTGCGGTGAGGTGAGCAGAAGTGCGGCGAACCCCGCCAGCGCTAGCCAGCCGAGCGAATTTGCCCATGCCGCTGGCAGGCGCTTGAACGCTCCCGCCTTCGACCG
Source organism: Citromicrobium bathyomarinum (assembly GCF_038594485.1). Taxonomy (GTDB): domain Bacteria; phylum Pseudomonadota; class Alphaproteobacteria; order Sphingomonadales; family Sphingomonadaceae; genus Alteriqipengyuania; species Alteriqipengyuania bathyomarina_A. The sequence goes on from NZ_JBCFZG010000001.1 coordinate 880,173, forward strand.
ACGATCCAGCCCCTGGGCAAGTTCAGGCGGCATCGCGCACCGGATCGGCCAGCGAAGGCCGCAGTAGCTCCCCCAGGCCGGACAGCATCGCAGCCCAGCCCTGATGCTCAAGCACGAAGGCACGTGCCGCCTCGCCCATCGCGCGAGCCTTCGCCCGGTCGTCTATCAGCGCGAGCGCGCGGCCAGCCATCATCCGGTCACCCTCCGCGACAGCGAAATGTACGCCATCCTCGGCGTCGATTCCGGTCGCCGCCTCGGGCGAGAGGAGCACGGGCTTGGCCATCGCCATCGCTTCGAGCACCTTGTTCTGGATACCGCGCGCAATCGTCAGCGGCGCAGCGACGATGTCTGCCTCGGCCAGATAAGGTCGCACATCGGGCACTTCGCCCCACACGGTAACCCCGGCATGCTTGCCAAGCGCCTTCACCGCCGGAGTGGGCGCGCGGCCGACAATGTGGAACTCGGCATCGCGATGCACCTCGCGGATCGCGGGCAGGATACGCTGCGCCATCCGCTCCACCGCGGCGACGTTGGGCGCGTAGTCCATTTGTCCGGTGAACACGATGTTGGGCCCCGGTCCGTAAAGCGTCGGCTCCGCCTTGACCGCATCGGGCGCAAAGAAGTTCGCGTCGATCCCATTGCGCATCACGCGCAGGTCGATCTGGTGCATGTTCGATACGCGGGTGCGGAAAAGGTTCGCCTCGTTCTCGCTGATCAGCAGCGTCGTGTCGGCAGCGCGCGCAAAGCGCTCTTCGGCAGAAGCCAGCAGCCTGCCCTCGCGCGCATGAATCCACGCCTTGGGCCCATGCCCGGCATTGCCATAGGCTTCGAACTTGGCGCTATCGACGTCGCACAGGTCGAGCACGACGCGCCCGGGAAAATGCGGCGGGACATATTGCGCCATCTGGCCCGAGAACACGTAGATTGCATCGATCGGGCGGTAATGGAGCACCTGTGCCACCCATTCGTGCAGGCGATCATTGGCGAAGGCCGCAAGGCTGACGGGCTGACCCTTAGCCATCGCCTCTGCCGCCGCGATCATGTCGCGCTTGCGCGCAGGGACGAGGTGGTGGCTGGCGGCGATGCCCGTGAGAAACTCGTCGCCATAGCCGGAGCGATCGTCGAATGTGCCGACATGCACCGGGCCCAGCCTGGCCAGCGCGCGCAGCACGTGGAACGATCGGATCTTGTCTCCCCGATCGGGCGGGAACGGAACCCTGTGTGCGAGGAACAGCGTTTCGCCCATTATGCGAGCCCCCTTGCGATGATCGGGCCGAGCCGGTTGGCCACCGGAAGCGGCAATGCCTTCCACAGCGCAATCTTGCGCGCGAAGGCATCGCTGGTCGGGTCGACGTCGCGCGCCTCTGCCCCCGGTGCGCTCCACCGCGAATAGGCGAGTGGCTGCGGCTCGAAACCCCAGTTTCTCTTGTAGTGATACGGCCCGCTGCCGGTCTTGGAGCGACCGAAATCGAAGCGCGCACAGGCCATCGCGTCGCGCGCATGGCACATCAGCGCGTAGTACATCCGCTCATTCGCGCGGGCCTCTCGCGCGCGCCACACGCCCCCGCCCCAGAACGGATAGGCCGTGCCTTGGTGGTAAAGCGTCAGCACGCTGGCGAGCGGTTGGTCACCTTCCCAAACAGTCAGGATATCGGCGCGCTCGTGGAAGTTGCGCAGCACTGCATCGAACAGGCTGCGCGGAAATACCGGCGTGCCGAGATTGTGCACGCTCGCCGCATAGCAGGCGTAGTGCGCCTCGCGGTCGCGCTCTGCGACTCCGACGGTGACCGTAAGCGGGTTCTTCAGGCTCCTGCGGACCTCGGCGCGCTGCTTGCGCGGTATCGCGAGCAGTTGCGCTTCGTCGTCAGCGGCCAGATCGGTGACGAAACCGCAATGCTTGCCAGTGACCACTTCCCAACCGCCAGGCGTTGCGCCGCCGCGCAGTTCGACCTCGGCACAGGAATGGCGCACGGCAAGCTCGCACGCTGCATCCGCAAGACGCTGCGCCACATGCGGTTCGCTCGCGATCGGCCCGCCATCGACGGCAAAGCCACTCGAAACCAGCGCGCGCCCGAACAGAGGTGAATGAACCAGCGTCAGCGGCAGCCATCCGATGATCTGCCCTGCCCGCTCTGCGACAAGCCCGCACGCACGCTGACCCGTTCCGCGTTCGATCGCGACCAGCCATTCGGGCAGATGGAACGGGCTCCCGTACCGATCTTCGACGAAAGCGGCGATGCGGTCCGACAGCGCGTCATCATGCAAATCGGCGTGCGAGATAATGGTCGCATCCGCGCGCTCGGGAGCAAAGGGCGCGTTCATGCCGCTTCCCTTTCGCGTTCGGGGGTCCCGGCAGCGACAATCTCGTCCATCCTGCCCCACGCGAAGTCGCGCAGCAGGCGTTCGAGCTTGCCCTCCATCGCCGCCAGCTTTGTGTAGTGCCGCAGGCGCGAGCGCAGCGGCGCATTGTCCACGCGCGGCTGGCCGGGGTCGATTTCCCACGGGTGGAAATAGAACACCGCCGGGCGGCCCTCTTCGCGGTTCACCTGCGAAATGGCCCAGTGCGAGAATGCATAAGGCAGCGTGCGGAAGAATCCGCCGCCGCCAGCCGCCAGCCTGCGCTGGCCAAGCATCGCGGTCGTCACCGGCATTTCGACCAGATTTGCCCCCGCCACCGGACGGAAGGCAAAGCGTGGTGCTTCGCGCCAGCCGTAATGATCATGCGCGATGGGCGCGACGCTGGACGAATAGGCATAGCCCTGCACGGCGAGCTCCTCGTGCGCCCACGGCGTGCGCGCATCGATGGAGAAGCTGGGCGCGCGGTAGCCGGTCACTTTGGTGCCGCCGATGTCCTCCAGAATGCCGCGCGACCGCTTCAGGTCTTCGGCGAATTCGGACGGTGCAAAGGTAAACACGCGCTGGTGATCGTAGCCGTGGCTGGCGAGTTCGTGCCCGGCAGCGACGATCGCGCGGATCGCCTGCGGCACGCGTTCGGCCACCCAGCCGAGCGTAAAGAACGTCGCCTTCACCCCCGCGCGTTCGAACAGCGCGAGGATAGCGTCTACATTCCGCGCGACCCGCAACTCGCAGCCATCCCAGTCGCCGCGCTTGATGGTGGTCTCGAAGGCGCCGACCTGAAACCAGTCTTCTACGTCGACCGACAGGCCGTTGACGACCTTCGGTGCGGGCGGATGAGGCTGGTGGTCAGGCGCGAGGTCCATCGTCAGGCGGCCTTCTGCCGACCGTCCTTGTCGAGCCATTCGATCAATAGTTGCAGCAGGTAGCGAACGCTCTGTTCCTGCTCTTCAAGACGCGTTTCGAGCGCCTCCACACGCTTGGCGAGGTCGCCATCCGTGCGCGGCGAACCCTCAATGGCGCGCGACAGGGTGGCGATCGCTGCCCGAAGATCGGAGATTTCGTCGTCGTTCGGCCTCGGAGGAGCATTGTTCTGCTGCTGTGTCGCCGCGGGAGCCGGGGTTGCAGCCGGAGCACGCGGCGGCGCTGAGGTAGACGAAAGATCGATAGCTGGCCGGGAGAATGCCGGTTTGCGCTCTTGGGCCTCCTCGGACCGGTTGTCGCGCGCCATTTCCTCGACGACCTGATCCAGCATCGCGCAGTCGATCTGGCTGCGCTGCTCGACCGCACCCATCAACAGAAGGCGGGTCGCGATCTGGTTGACCCGGCGCGGGATACCGCCGCTTGCCTCATGTATTTTCGGAAAGATCTTGGGATCGAAGGAAGGGTAACCCTTCCAGTTCACCAGCGACAGGCGGTGTTCGATATAGGGTGCGACTTCCTGCACCTCCATCGCCGTGAGGTGATGGGCCGCGATCACGCGCTGGCGCAGCTGTTCCAGCCTGTCGTGCTGGGCGAGCGTCTGCTTGAATTCCGGCTGGCCCAGCAGCAGCTGTTGCAGCAGCGGGTGCGAGCCCAACTGGAAATTGCTCATCATCCGCAGCTCTTCGAGCGCCTCGAAACTGAGGTTCTGCGCTTCGTCGACCACCAGCAGACAGCGTCGACCGTCGCGGGCTTCTTCGTGAAGGAAAGCCTCGATCGCGCCCAGCGCGCTCGCCTTGTCCTGTCCGGCCACGTCGAGGCCGAAGCTCTGCGCCACCAGATGCACCAGTTCCGACCCATCGAGATTGCTGGTCACCACCTGGCCGACCGTCATCTGGTTGGGATCGACCTTGCGCATCAGGTGCGCGACCATCGTCGACTTGCCCGATCCGATTTCGCCGGTGATGACGATGAAGCCCTCGCCCTGCGCCATCCCGTAACCGAGATAGCTCAGCGCCTTGCGGTGCGTGATGCTCTCGAAATAGAAATTCGGGTCCGGCGTCAGCTGGAAAGGTCGGCCCGAGAAACCGTAATACTGGTCGAACATGATCTTGCGTAGTCCCTCAGGCGTCTAGAAGTCGTAGCGCAGGCCCAACAGGGCCGATGCGTTGGTTTCGTCGATAAGTTCGCTGTCGATCGTGTCGAGCGACAGCGCAGCGCGGGCGGAAAGGTTGCCGAGGATCGACCGGCTGTAGGCCGCCGAAGCGCCCAGCAGCAGCGCATCGCTCAGCGCCTCGTCGGCCTGCTTCAGGTAGCTGGCGTACCCGTTCACCGCGACCGAGCCGCGCGGGCCAAGAGGCGCACCCAGGCTCACGTTGCCGTAAAAGCTCTCATCAACCTGGCCATTGGCCGCCGCGAGTAGTGTGCCCGGTGCGCCGTAATAGCTGCGACGGTCGTAACCGATACCGAAACCGGTCGTGACCCGCCCATTGGTCGCCGAGTAGCCGAGGTTGACGCCGCGATTCTTGAACACCGCGCTGCGAACCGAGCTTAGCGCACCGCCAAGGCAATCGGCAGATCCGGCAGCGCCCGTACCCGAAACGCAACCGCTGAAATCGCCGGTAAGGGCGTTGCGCGAGGCGATGAAGCCGCTCGGCAGGTTGGCCAGCGAGTTGGTAAGGACCCCGCCAAAGCCGCTGATGCCGCTGTAGACCGACGCATTGAACGCCGACCGCGAACTCGGTCGCCAGCTGAAGGTGCCGTAATAGGTGTCGCTGTCGTAACGGCGCCCGTAGTGCGCTTCCAGCTGGGTGCGACGCGACGGTTTCCAGACCACGCCCACATCCCAGATCAGGCCTTCCGTTTCGAACGCGATCTTGCGCGGCGAGCTGTCGTCGGTCTGGTAACGTCCGTCGCTGCCGACCACCGGATTGCCCGATCCATCGCGAACCACATCGCGGTTGGCGACCTGCACATATTCGTAACCGACGCCGCCAACCACGGCGAGACCCGGGCCGACGGGGAAGGTGAGGTCTCCCCGGCCATAGAAATCGCGCACGCGCTGGTCGGAATTGGAAACTTCTTCCTGAAACGCGCCGGCACCCACTGCGACACCAACCGGCAGCACACGGCCGGGATCGACCGCGATCCGGGCATTGGCCGAATGAACGACGCTTTCCTCTGCGACGTCGCTGAAGGTGGCCGTATTGTCGACCAGCGTGGCCGAAGGTTCTTCGACGCGGTTGTATCCGAAACGATAATTGGCCGAGACTTGCGCAGCCCCGACATTGGTCGACAGGTTCGGCCCCGCGTACAGCGAATAGACGCGCGCCTCGTTATCGCTGTCGATGGGCTGGCCGCTGGCGATCGTGCTGCCGCCGTTGGAATCCACCCGCGTGCGTGCCGCGAGGCCGCCCGCCTCCAGCGTCAGCCCCGGTGCGGCAGCCACATAGCCGCGGGCCACGCCCGACAGGCTGTCGCTGGGGGAAACATTGGGCGACAGGTCGTCGCCGTAGCTGATCACGCGGTCATAGCGCAAAGATACCGAACCGCCCGCGCGGCGGCCCTGGACCGACGCATCGACCCCGGCGGCAACTCCGCCATAGACCGACGTTTCGCTGTCGGGCTGGATGCGCTGGGTGACGATCTGATTGGCTTCGATATAGGGATCGATCCGCAGCCGCTGGCGCACGGGCGCACCGGCCGGGCGCGAACCGCCGCCATTGCCATAGCCATCGCCGTTGTCGTCATATCCGCCATCGGCCTGATCGCCCGACGGATAGGAAGAAGCTTGGGCGGTCGATCCGCTGCTGGTCGTCACCTCGTCGTCGCTCCACCCGTACTGGGCGAAGGCGGGTGCAGGCAGCAGCGCCCCGGCAGCAATCAAGGACGCGAGAACGGGCAGGCGGGTCATGGGAAGGATCCTCATCCGTAATAACTCCCGAAACGGCGACCGCTCGGGCTGAAATTCGCGCCATTCAGAACAAGCTTGATGTCCGGGCAGGCGGAAAGCAGCTGAGCTGCGTCTTCCAGCGCGCTCTTCCCAGTCCGGTCGGCGCGCGCGACCAGGATCGTCTGGCCGACATGCTTCGCCAGTTCGGCAGCGGGCGATGCGGCGAGCGCGGGCGGGCTGTCGATCAGCACGATCCGGTTGGGGGCCTGAGCGGTCAGGCGTTCGAACACTTCTGCGGTGCGACGGCTCGACAGTGCTTCGCTCGCGTAGTTGCCCTGGCGACCGGGCGGCAACAGCCAGAGACCGCCGATATCGGTCTGGAGAACATGCTGTTCGACCAGAAGATCGGGATTTGTGAGCACGTCCATCAGACCAGCGCGTTCGGGCAGGCCGAACACTTCCTTGATCGACGGATTGGCCAGATCGGCATCGATCAGGACGACTTCGAGATCGGTTTCCGCAGCAAGCGAAAGCGCGAGGTTGACCGCGCAGAAAGTCTTGCCCTCGTCAGCGTGGGGCGATGTGATCAGGATACGGCGGGCGAGCCCCCTTGCGCCATGGCGCGCGGCATCGAGCACCTGCCGTTTCACGATGCGGAATTCCTCCGCCAGGCCCGACGCCTGACCCGAGGGATCGATATAGCCACGCTCCCTCAAACGGGCGAAATCGACCTCGATGGGCTCGCCAGACAAGGCGATCGCCTTGGCATTGCCTTCGATGACGGCAGGCGGCGGTGCGGCGGGCCGTACGGGTATCGGCAGGCTGGCCTGGGGAGCCGCGTCTTCGATTGCGATCGTTTCGGGATCGGGCGGCGACGCGGGCGCAGGCGGCGGCGCGACTGGTGCGCTCTCGACGGTACTTTTGCGCAAGGGGCGCGCGCGCTTCATCGGCACGTCGTCGAAGCTGGTCGGCATCGGCGCCGCCCCGAGATTGTTCAGCCCAAAGGCGCCGCTGGCACGTTCGAGCAGCGAGCTGCTGTCATCATCCTTGGATGTTTTGATCGGACGGTGTTCGGTCATGTCTGCCTCCTCACGCCATCACCTGGCCGACCTGGACGAACTCGATGCCAAGCAGCACGACAAGCAGTCCGGCGAGCGCACCCGACCCTGCGTAGAACAGGCGCAATTGGCGTTCCTCCTTCGCCTTTCGCGAAGGTGGTACGATCTTGGAGATCGTCCCGATCACCGGCAGGCCGAGCGATCTTTTCAGCCCCGCGCTCGTCGAGAAGGTCGATTTCAGCATGGTCAGCGCGATCGCACTGCCCAGCCCTGCGCCGACGCCCAGGATGGCCACCGCAAGGAGCAGCAGAGGGCGATTGGGCGCTGCCGGGCGCGACGACACGCCGGGCGCGTCGATAATGTCGAAGCGGAACGAGCTGCGCTGGCTTTCCACCTGGCTGCGCAGTTCCATCTCCTCGCGGTCCTGCAAAAGCTCGTCGTATTTCTTCTTCAGCACCTCGTAATCGCGCCCGATCCGCTGCGCTTCGGCTGCGAGGCCAGGCTCGCTGACCTGATCGGCCATGGTCATCGAGATATCGGCCTGCAACGCTGCCTTGCGCGCCAGCAGCGCCTGCACATTCGCCTGCCGTTCCGCCCGGATCGAGACGAGCGAGCTGTAGGCCGGGTTCGGCATCCCGCCGGCCGACGCCGCGCTGCCGCCCATCTGGCGCAGGATCTGCACCTGCCGCAGGGCCGCCTGCATGTCCGGGTGGCTGTTCTTCAATCCGCGCGCGCGCAACTCGGCGACCTGCGCTTCGGCCTGGTCGAGCGCGCTGCCGCCGCCGGCACCGCCCATTCCCTGGATCGTCCTCGGCGTACTGGCAAGTTGGCCGGTAATCGCGGCAAGCGCACTTTGCGCAGCGGCAAGATCCGCTTCGACGCCGCGCATTTCGGAACGCGCCGACTGCAGCTTGGTCGAAATTCCAGCCGCGCCGCCGATCAATTCGGGATGCTCCGATTCGAACGCAGTCCTGCGGGCTTCGGCCTGTTCCAGTTCCTTCGCCCGCGCATCGAGCTGCTCGTCTAGCAGCGCGACCGCGTCGCTCACCTCGCCGCGCGTGCCTTCGACATTCGCCTCGCGAAAGATATCGAGCAGCTTGAGGACAACGTCTTGCGCCAGCTTGGCATTTTCGGCGTCGGTGAAGCGGGCCTGCCCCATGTCGGCGGTGATCTCGAAGAGGTTGTCCTCCTCGCTGCGCACCTTCACGTGCTCGGCGAGGCCCGAAATGGCGCTTTCCATGGCGCGCGGCGAGTTTATGCCCTCGCCCAGCCGCGTCGACTCGATCACCTGCCCGAGCGTGGAGGCGCTCGCCAGGCGCTGTCGCACGCGCGCAATATCGGTCATGTCGCTACCCGCGATGCCGATCTGTTTCGACAGGACGTCGTCCAGCTGGACGAAGATCTTGGCGCGACTTTCATAGGTGTTCGGGATCGAAGCGACGAACAGCCAGCCCGCCAGACACACGGCCCACGCCACGCCCAGTGCCAGCCACTTGCGGCTCCAGGCGGAGTACAGCGCTGAGCGTACCTCGTCGAAAAGTTCGTTCACTGCGTGCTAGCCCCTCAGAACATGCTTTCGGGGATGATGATCACATCCCCGGGAGCGAGCATGACATTGGCCTTGCTGTCGCCACGACGCAGGAGGTCCGCCAGGCGCAGCGCATATTCGCGCTGGCGGCCGACGCGCGGATCGAACCGGATGAGTTTCGCGCGATTGCCCGCCGCAAATTCATTGAGCCCGCCGACCGCGATCATCGCATCGAGCACGGTCATGTTGGCGCGATAGGGAATCGACGCTGGCTTCTCGGTCGCGCCGATGATCCGTACCTGCTGGCTAAACGTGCCCGCAAACTTGGTCACGATCACCGAGACGATCGGCTGTTCGATATACTGCGACAGGTGCAGGCGGATATCCTCCTGCAGCATCGCCGGGGTCTTCCCCACGGCAGGCATGTCGGTGACCAGCGGAATGCTGATCCGACCATCGGGGCGGACCTGGATATTGGTCGCGCTCAGCTCGGGATTGCGCCAGACGTTGATCGACAGCTCGTCGAGCGGGCCGATCACATATTCCTGGCTCGGCCCTTCCTGAGTCGCCACGAATGCGGCGGGCGGCAGCTGAGGCCCGCCACCGCCGCCGACACATCCGGCGAGCGCCAGCAATCCGAAGACAAGAGCGGCAAACCGGGCAATTGCGCCTGTGCGCATGGGATCGATCCTTCCATTCGTGTCGGCCAGATGACGCGCCCGCGAAGCGCGCCACCATTACGGGCCGACGATTTGGGATCGTTCCTCGCCAAAAAGGGTGAATATCCCGTTAGCTAATGGAAGAGTCAGGGCGCGGTCCCGAAGCGGGACGGCGGGTTAGCGAAAGGTAAACGAACATCTCCCCTCCCCTAAGAGAGGGGAGGAACTTCTCTAGACCAGCATTTCGATAGCGGGCCCCTGGCCGAGGAAATGCATCGGCGACGCGGTCGCGCCGTAGGCCCCGGCGCAGAAGACAGCGACCAGATCGCCGATTTCGGCGCGGGGCAGTTCCGCCTTGTCCGCCAGCCTGTCGAGCGGGGTGCACAGGCAACCGACAACATTCGCAATTTCAACAGGTTGCGCGTCGAACTTGCTGGCGATTACGAGCGGATAATTGCGCCGTACCACCGCCCCGAAATTGCCCGAAGCGGCAAGCTGGTGGTGCAGGCCACCATCGGTAATGAGGAAAAGATCGCCGTGGCTTTCCTTCCGGTCGACAATCCGCGTCAGATACACGCCAGCCTCGCCCACGAGATAGCGGCCGAGTTCGATTGCCATTTCTGTGTCCGCCAGTTCCTCGGGCAGATCCGCGAAACGTTCACCCAGCGCCGCACCGACAGCATCGATATCGAGCGGTTCGTTGCCCGCGAAATAAGGGATGCCGAACCCACCACCCAGGTTGAGCACGGGGCATGCTTGACCAACCTCGCGCGCGATCCGCGCTGCGAGGTCGAGCACATGGCCCTGCGTCTCTATCACCGCATCGGCCTCCAGCGTCTGGCTGCCGGTGTAGATGTGCAGGCCGCGCCAATCCGCACCATTTTCGATCAGATGGCGGATCAGCGCAGGAACGCGCTCGGCATCCAGACCGAATTGCTTGGCCCCGCCGCCCATCTTCATGCCCGATCCGCGCATGTCGAAATCGGGGTTCACCCGCACCGCGAGTTTGGGCTGAATGCCCAGCTTTCGCCCTATCTCGAGGGCGCGGGCCGCTTCGGTTTCGCTCTCGCAATTCAGCGTCACGCCCGCTTCGATCGCCGCGCGAATTTCGCGCGGGCGCTTGCCCGGCCCGGCAAAGCTGATGTGATCGGAACCGATGCCCACGCCTTGCAGGATCGCCAGTTCTCCGCCCGATGCCAGATCGAACCCGTCGACCAGCGTGGCCATGTGGGCGATTACCTCGGGGCGCGGGTTGGCCTTGACCGCATAGTGGATCGCCAGCCGATCGGGCATTGCAGCGCGCAGTGCCGCCATGCGCGCGTCGAGCATGTCGCGCGAATAGACGAACAGCGGAGTATCACCAGCCTCATCGACCAGATCGCTCACCTTGCGCCCGCCGATCGCGAGTTCTCCGTCGATCGCCTCGAACCCTTGTGGGATCGGGCCGAGCGGCTTGGCCGAATTTGGATCGCGCCTGCTCATGCGGCGAGCCTTTCGGAGACTTCGCGATAGAGCGCGGTCCGATCAATCTTGCCATTGGGATTGAGCGGCAGCAGTTCGCGCCACTCGATCGCGTGCGGCTGCATGAAGCTGGGCAGATCGCGTTTGAGTGCGGCCTTCAGCGCGTCCTCTTCGCCCGCGCCGCGCACCACCAGATGCACCGCCTGCCCCAGCATCGCATCGGGCACGCCGAAACACACGGCATCGGCGACCAGTCCTGTGGCAAGCGCCGCATCCTCTACCTCTTGCGGGCTGATCCGGTTGCCCGCGCTCTTGATCATCGCATCGCGCCGCCCGACGAAATAGAGCAAGCCGTCGGCGTCGCGCTTCACATAATCGCCCGACCACACCGCCGTGCCGCCATATTCGGAATGCGCGGGCGCCGGCTTATACCGTTCCGCCGTCCGCTCGGGATCGCGCCAGTAACCTTTTGCGACGAACGGCCCGCAATGGACCAGCTCGCCCTCCTCGCCTGCGGCGGCGGGGCTGCCATCTTCCTTCACCACCAGCACTTCCGCGAACGGCACCGCCTTGCCCATCGATGTCGGGTGGGCCGCGACCAGTGAGGGATCAAGAAAGGTAGACCGAAACGCCTCGGTCAGTCCGTACATGGGGTAGATATCCGCCTGCGGCCAGGTTTCGCGCATCGCGTCGATCAGGTCCGGCGTCAGCGCGCCACCCGAATTGGTCAGGCGCTTAAGGCTGTCGCCCGCACCGTCTTCCCACTTCGCCTCCACAAGCTGACGCCACAGCGGCGGGACGGCAGCGAGCGTGGTGGCACGGTGCTTTGCGACCGCCTTGGTGACGTCGCGCGGCATCAGGTAGTCGAGCGGAGCGACGCAGCCGCCCGCATACCACGTCGAAAACAGCTGGTTCTGGCCGTAGTCGAACGCGAGCGGCAGTACCGCCAGCGTGACGTCGTCGCTCTCCAGGTCAAGATAATACGCCACGCTGACCGCGCCGAGCCACATGTTCGCGTGGCTCAATACGACGCCCTTGGGCTTGCCGGTCGAGCCCGACGTGTAAAGGATTGCCGCAATTTCCTCAGGTTCGGCGTCGGATGCGGGCATCGCATCGAAGGATCGCGAGGCATCCAGTGCCTCGACTTCTCCGATGATCGCGCATTCAGAAGGCACATCTCCCGCTTCCAGCGTGGCGAGCCGCGCGGGAGTGCCGATCAGCAGCGAAGCGCCGCTATCGGCCAGAATATGCGCCACCTGCGCGCGCTTGAGCATCGGATTGATCGGGACATGCACCAGCCCGGCGCGCGGCGCAGCCAGCGGCAGCAGGCAGGTCAGTTCGCCTTTCGCGCCCCACGAGGCGATCCGTGCTCCGGGCTCAACGCCCTGTTCGCGCAGCCATGACGCCAACTCACCGACACGGGTTCTTAAGTCCGCGAAGCTAAGGGTGCCTTCGCGCAAAGCCAGCGCCGGGTCCGCATCACCGCCGCGTTCGATAACGTGGTCGATCGGAAAAGGGGTTGGATCTGGCGTGGTCATCGGAAGGGAGTTCTGGCCTCGTGAATGCTGAGACGGGTCGCTATCACAAGGAGGTTACTATTGTGCAAGCTGCGCAACCGCCAGCCCGCGGGTGTGCTGCCACATCCCCCTTCGACCGGCCGGAGTGGTTCGCCCTGCTCGCCGATTCGCGCGCCGGTGCATTCGAGGCTGAAGTCGAGACGGATGGTTCTCACGCCAGCCTCGCACTGAACCGAGTCGACGGACGTATCGAAGCGCTGCGCAACTGGTACGCTTTCACCTGGCGTCCGCACGTGCCCGTTGGGCCAGCGGGCGACGCATCACTCGCTACCCTCGCCCGCGACCTCAAGCGCGAGGCTCCGCGTGTGACGCTCTGGCCGCTGCCCGACGAAGACGGTTCCGCTACCCGCCTCGCCCGCGCCTTCCGCAAGGCCGGATGGGCGGTGTCACTTGACCAGTGCGACGAGAACCACGTGCTGCACGTCAAGGGCCGCAGCTTCGCGGAATACTGGACCGACCGCCCGGGACGCCTGCGCACCACGTTGAAGCGCAAGGCGAAAAAGGTCGAGGTCGAAATCGTCGAGTATTTCGACGCAAGACTCTGGGATCATTATGAAAGCATCTACGCCGAAAGCTGGAAGCCGAGCGAGGACGAACCCGATCTGCTGCGCCGCTTCGCGCAAGACGAAGGCGCAGCGGGGCGTATCCGGCTAGGCGTGGCCTATGCAGAAGGCACCCCCGTCGCGGCGCAGTTCTGGACGGTGGAGAGCGGCGTCGCCTACATCCACAAGCTCGCCCATCTCGAAAGCGCCAAGCCGATCTCGCCTGGCACGACCCTGTCTGCCGCGCTGTTCGAGCACGTCATTGACAGGGACAAGGTGACCCTCATCGACTTCGGTACTGGTTCGGATGCGTATAAGCGCGACTGGATGGAAGAGGTCCGCCCGCGGTATCGGCTCGACGCGCTGAACCCCTCGCGGCCGGAGGCGTGGCCACCGCTCGCCAAACGCGCCGCGCGCGCCATCCTTGCCAGTGTCAAACCCCGGCGCTAGGGCTGCCGCCACTTTCATGGCAGGTACACGGGGCCCATGACCGCACAAGTATCACCGCAGACGGACGAGACAGGTCCGGCACGTTCGAAGATCGATTCCACGCTCCGTGCGATCCTGCGCGATGTGCTGGGCCTGTCGGAAGAGCGTGCTGCCGAACTGACCCCCGACAGCGGACTCTTCGGCCACCTGCCCGAGCTCGACAGCCAGGCGGTCGCCGATCTCCTGACCGAGATGGAAGACCGCTTCGATATCATCATCGAAGACGACGAGGTCGATGGCGATCATCTGGAGACCTACGGCGGCCTGCTCGCCCTCGCCGAGGCGAAGACCGTCACCTCGTGACGACACCGCTCAAATTCATCGAATGGCCGAGCCCCACCGTCGATGGCGGGACGCGGAACGAAGCCGCCTTGGCGTTCGATGCCGGGCGCGCGATGCGGCTGCTCGTCATCCCGCCGCTGTTCGAAGAAGCGAACAAACTGCGCCACCAGTTGGTCGAGGTGCTGCGCAGGCTCGATGGATCGGGGATCGACTCCTTCATGCCCGATCTTCCCGGCTGTAATGAAAGCCGTGCACATCTGGCCGAGCAGACGCTCGACGCATGGCGTGCTGCCACTGCCGAAGCGGCTGAGCATTTTCGTGCCAGCGCGGTTCTGACGGTTCGTGGCGGCGCCTTGCTGCGCCCTGCCGGGCTGCCGGGCTGGGATTATGCACCGCAAGACGGGCCGAAGGTTTTGCGCAGCATGGTGCGTGCGCGGGTCATCGCAAGCAAGGAAGCTGGGCACCCTGAAACCCGCGAGGAGATCGAGGCCACCGGCCGCAGCGAAGGCATCGCGCTGGCCGGATGGCAGATCGGGCCTGAGATGTTCGCCGCGCTCGAGACGGCTGAGCTGCCAACCCGCGAGGATGGCGTCGCACTGCTCGATCAGGAAACCATCGGCGGTCGCCCGCTCTGGCTGCGCGCCGAGCCCGATTTCGACGCGGCACAGGCGGACGCGCTCGCAGCCGTAATCGCCATCGCGATGCGAGACAGCGCATGAGGCGCCGCCTTCATCTCACTTTTTCGTGCGAGGGTTCCACGCTCGCCGCTACGCTCGACACGGCGCCTTTGACGACCGGGCTGCTGCTGGTCAGCGGCGGCAACGAGATCCGCTCCGGCGCATTTCGCGGTCAGGCACGCCTCGCGCAGACCATCGCCAAGCGCGGTTTTCCGGTCTTCCGCTTCGACCGTCGCGGGATCGGCGACAGCGAGGGCGAGAACCTCGGCTACACCCAATCGGAGCCCGACATTCGTGCCGCGATCGAGGCATTCCGGGCAATCGCTCCGCAAGTGAACCGGGTCTTCGCGCTCGGAAATTGCGACGCGGCCAGCGCGCTGATGCTGGCGAGCGGCGCGGGGTGCGACGGGCTGGTGCTCAGCAATCCGTGGACCATCGAGGACGATGCCGACGACAGCCCTCCTCCGCAGGCGATCCGCGCGCGCTATGCTGAAAAATTGCGCAATCCACGCGAGGTCGCCCGGCTTTTGCGCGGCGGCGTCGATATGCGAAAGCTTGCAGGGGGCATCGTCAAGGCGGCGCGCCCCGCGCCCTCGCCGGGTAATCTCGCGATGAGAATGCGGGCCGGGCTTGAACGTTTCGACGGGCCTGTGACCATCCTGCTCGCCAGCGCGGATCGCACCGCGCAGGCATTCCAGGGCGCATGGCCGGCCGACGATGCGCGGATCGCGTGTTGCGAGGGCGCGAGCCATGCGTTCGCGGAGCCACACGCAAAGGAATGGCTGGAAGAACGGCTGGTCGAAGCCCTGCGCAGCTGAGGCCGCACGCCTAGCGCAGGAACAGGCTCGCCAGTTCGACATGCGTCGACCAGCGGAACTGCCCTACCGGGCGCAGCTCCGCGAGGCGGAAGCCCGCATCAGCCAGCCGCCGCGCATCGCGCGCCCAGCTTTGCGGATTGCAGCTGATATAGACCACCCGGCTGGCAGAGCTCTGCGCAATCATGTCGATCTGGTTGCGCGCGCCCGCACGCGGCGGGTCGAGCAGGATGCAGTCGAACTTCGAGATTTCCTGCGCCGTCAGCGGATCGCGAAAGAGATCGCGGTGCAGCGAATGGACTGCCTTGCCATTGCTGCGCGCCGCCGCCTGACACGCCAGATGCGCCGCCCTGTCGGCCTCCGCCGCCAGCACTTTCGCCGATCCGGCCAGCACGAAGGCAAAGGTGCCCAGCCCTGAAAATAAATCGGCAATAGTGCCCGCGCCGGCAGTCCATTCACGCGCGGCAGAAAGCAGTGCCGCCTCGCCGTCCTGCGTCGGCTGAAGGAACGCGCCGTGCGGGAAATCGACCGGCACACCGCCGAGCGTCACCGTCGCGGGTTGAGGTTCCCACACCGGCTCCGCACCAAAGCCCTCGTCGATAGAGAGGCGCGCCAGCCCATTGTCGCGCGCGAAATCGAGCAAGGCTTCGGTCTGGGCGAGGCCGTCGGGGACGATTCCCCTGATCTCGGCCGCAACACCCTGATCGACCAGCGTCAGCTGGATGTCGGCGGCTAGCCTTCCCTGCCAATGACCGAGAAGACGCCGCAAGGGATCGACCAGCGCGAACAGCGCTGGGTGCAGCACATGGCATTCGGCCATGTCGATGATCCGGTGCGATCCGCCCTCGCGAAAACCGATCACGACCTTTGCGCCTGCGCGCTGTGCATGAAGCGAGGCGCGGCGACGCGTGTGCGGCGGCGAGAGATGCGGCGGCGAGAGCACGCCCGGCTCCAGTCCTTGCGATTCTGCAGCAAAAGCGACCCGCTCGCCGACGAATTGCGCGAGCACCTCGTCGTCGGCCTGCTGCAGTTCGCACCCGCCGCATTGCGGAAAATGGCGGCACGGGGGGTCGATATGGTGGGGTCCGGGCGTAATCGTGCCAGCGGCATCGACCGTGTCGCCGGGGACGGCCCCGGCCACGTGACGACCACTTTCGGTCAGGCCATCGCCCTTGGCGGCGATGCGGAGAATTGGGTCGCTCATATCATCTCTGCCAGCGCGGGCTTGACCGCTTCGGCCAGCATTCCCGCAGTGAATCCAGGCCCGGCGAAGCGCGCCGCACGGCCATGCAGATGCACTGCCTCGCAAGTGGCGCGCATCGTCTCGTCATCTGCCGCGAGGCGCGCGGCGGCTATCCCGGCGAGGACATCGCCCGATCCTGCGACCGAGAGCCAGCGCGATCCGGGCGGGAAAAAGCGGAGCTGCCCGTCGCAGGCCAGTTGCGTGTCGGGACCCTTGGCGAGCACCGCACAAGCGGTCTCCTGCGAAAGCCGCGCTGCGCGGGCCCACTTGGTCGCGCCATCGACAGAGAAGGTTTCGCACAGCGTCCCCAGCTCGCCCGCGTGCGGCGTCAGCAGGATGGGCGCGTTCCGGTCGGCGAGCATGGCGGGACGCAGCAGGTGCAGGGCATCGGCGTCCAGCACCAGCGGCTTCCCGCAATCGAGCGCGGCCTTCAGCCTTTCGCGCGCATCGTCGTCACGGCCAAGGCCCGGTCCCACCAGCACGCAGCCGATCCGCTCGTCGGACAGCGCCTCTTCCAGCGGCGAGTCGTCGCGCACAAGATCGGGCGGGTGGCCGGGGTGGTCGTGCGCGCTCATCCATTTGACGTAGCCCGCCCCCGCCAACGCGGCAGCGCGTGCAGCCAGCAGCCCGGCACCGGGCATTGCACCCCCCACCACCGCGACAAGGCCGCGCGTGTACTTGTAGGCGCCGAAATCGGGAGCGGCGATGCGCGCATTGCGCGAGAGCATCGTGCTGGCGGATTGATCGGGCACGCCGATCTCGACCAGGCGCGGCGCACCGATCTTTGCCAGCGCACCGCCGCCGAAATGCGCAGGCTTCCACGCCCCGAACGCCAGCGTCAGATCGAAGGTCGGAAGATCGTCCGGCCCCTCCCCGCTGTCGGATTCGATACCGCTCGGCACATCGAGCGCCACCGAGCGCGTATTCGCATGATGGAGGCTGCGGATCAGCGCGAGGTGTTCGTCGGTCAGCGGACGCGAAAGGCCGATGCCGAACATCGCATCGACGAATACCGCTCCATGAAGGCCCTCCCCGTTCTCCAGCACCTCTCCATCGAACGTGCCCGCAGCGCGCCTGGCGAGATCGGTCTTCGGCGCAATCGGGGCGACTACCTTCACCGGCAGGCCGCGGGCGCGCAGGGCAGCCGCCGCGACATAGCCGTCGCCGCCATTATGCCCCGGGCCGCACAGCACAGTCACCGGGCCACCGGCAGCCAGCCGCGCGATCCAGTCGGCCGCGCCCTGCCCGGCTTGGCTCATCAGAGCCCATTCCTCGATACCCGCTTCGAACAGCGCCACCTCGGCAGCGCGCACCTGTTCGACGGTCAGGATCTGGCGCGGCGCGAGCGCCCCGTCATTCCGAATCGACGGGGAATCGGTAGCGATTTGCGGCGATGGCGATTTCGAGCGTGTCACCCTTGAGCGTTTGCGTCACCGCGTCCGCGCCTGCAACCGCTGCGAGGCCGGAACCGTCCGCCAATTGCTCGAACCGCCGAAATCCGCCGTCCGGGTGAAACACGGTCAGCAGGCGCGCGCCCTCAACTTCGACCCGCTCGACCGAACATGTGCTGTCGAAAGCACCCGATCCGTCGAGCGCGCAGGCGATCGTCGTTCTTTCCAGCGGCGGAAGGCTCGTGCTGCCGGTGCCATCGGTACTGGAAGGCGGGGCCGAGGTGCCCGGTGGGTCGCCCGCATTGCTGCCCCCTGCACCGGCGACGACGTCGCCTCCGCAAGTGACGAGCAATACGGCGATCCCGGCCACGCAGAGTGCAGCAGCAATTCGCATCCACATGACCTTCAAACGTCTCCTGCAACCCGGAGAGCGAGGAGGTTTAGGCGCAAAAGGTAATCATCAGGTTTCCGGCGTCGCGGCGAGCGCCGCCTGCACCTGCTGGGCGACCTGAGCGATCCGGTCGGCCCACACGGCCTGGTGGCTCTTGCGAGAGACCAGATCCTGCCGCAGCTCGATCGTCAGATAGGGAATGCCGTTCGCCTCCGCATGTCGATCCATCGTCGCATTGAGCTGTTTGCCCGAATAGGGCTCGTTATCGCCGACGGTAAAGCCCATGCCCTCGAACAATTCGATGGCAATCCGCGCCGCGCGATCGTCCTGATTATACAGCAGGCCGACATCCCACGGGCGGCGTTCGCCTGTGGAACCCATGACAGGTGTGAAGCTGTGGATCGCGAGGATCAGCGATGGCTGCGCCTCGGCCACCATCTGCGCGAACGCATCGTGATAGGGCCGATGATAGGCCGCGATCCGTCGCTCTAAATCGGCGCCAATATTGCCGGGAATGGTGTGTCCGTCGCTGCTCGTGACAACGAGGCCCTTGTCGCCTTCGTTGCGGTGCAGATCGATCACGAGGCGGCTGACATTGGCCAGATGCGCGGCGATCCCATGCTGACGCGCAAGCCGCACGGCCACGCCCGCCGTGCCGATGTCGATCGCGATGTGCTGCTCCATCAGATCGGGCGCAATGCCCAGGTCGATGCCGTCCGGGACGAAATTGCTCGCATGGTCGGCGACCGCGACGATGCCGCCGCGCTGGGGTGTTCCGATCTGGATGAAGGGGGAATGCCGTTCGCTCATGTACCCTATCTAAGTGCGGTTGCCATCTGCCACCACCCCGGGTGCCGCCGGGCGATCGCACGCGCTGCGGAATCGCGCGCTTCGGCGGTGGCATAGAGCGCAAAGCAGGTGGCGCCTGAGCCCGACATGCGCGCGAGCATCGGTGCGGTGGCGCGCAGTTCGCCGAGCACCTCGGCGATCACCGGGCAAATCGAGATGGCGGGCGCTTCGAGATCGTTGCGGCCGTTGAGCGCGATCTTGCGCGCCGTCCCTTCGGGGAGAGCCCCACGATCCTGCCCGTCCCACGCCTTGAACACCGGCCCGGTGGAAAGCGCGACGCGCGGATTGACCAGCAGCACGGGCGTACCCGCAAGATCGTTCTCCAGCGGCGCGAGGTCTTCGCCCACCCCGCGCCCGAGCGCCATCTCACTGCGCACGCAGGCAGGCACATCCGCGCCGAGTTTCAGCGCGCGCTCCTGCCAATTGTCTGGCAGGCCATGCGTGCGCTCGATCAGCCGGAAAACCGCGCCTGCGTCGGCCGAACCGCCGCCCAGCCCCGCCGCGACGGGGAGATTCTTTTCGAGGGTGATGGATAGGCCGCCCGGATGCGGCAACGTATTGAGCGCGCGCGCGACGAGGTTGTCGCCCGGATCGCCGACCACCTCCGCGAATTCGCCGAGGGTGCGCAGATTGTCTCGCTCGGCGGGCGAAGCGCTCAGCACATCGCCATGCTCGCAGAAGGCGAACAGCGTCTCCAGCTCATGATAGCCATCCTCACGCCGCTGGCGGACATGCAGCGCAAGGTTGATCTTGGCGTAAGCGGTTTCCTTCACAAATCCTCCCCGGCACGGGGAGGGGGACCATCCGCAGGATGGTGGAGGGGCGCGGCAATCGACATCCGCCGCTCTCTACAGATTTCCTCGATCCGTGCGACCACTGGCTCGACATCCTCCAGAATGAGCTGCGCGGGTATTCGCGTCATCGCTATTCCGCGCGATCTCAGGAAGCGCGAACGCAGCGCGTCGCGGTGTTGCGCATGCTCGCTATCATGCGCGGCCCCATCGACTTCGACCGCCAGACGCAGTGCATCGCAATAGAAATCGAGGACGTACTTGCCCGCGGGATGCTGACGCCGGAATTTGAAACCGCCGGGTCTTTTGCGCAATTCACGCCACAGGATCACTTCGGGCAAAGACATCTCGCTGCGCAATTTGCGAGCGAGTTTTACGGTGCGTCGATCACCGCCGATCACTGGCTTGCCCCTCCACCATGCTTCGCATGGTCCCCCTCCCCCCAAGGGGGAGGAACGCTTCGCTACATATTCGGATAGTTCGGCCCGCCGCCGCCTTCCGGGACGGTCCAGACAATGTTCTGGTTCGGGTCCTTGATGTCGCAGGTCTTGCAGTGGACGCAGTTCTGGCCGTTGATGACGTAGGTCATCTCGCCGGTATCCTCGTCCTCGACCCATTCGTAGACGCCTGCGGGGCAATAGCGCTGTGAGAGGCCAGCGTAGACGCCCAGCTCGCTTTGCTTCTGCAGCTCCATGTCCTTCACCTTGAGGTGGGTCGGCTGGTCTTCCGCGTGGTTGGTGAAGCTGTAGGCGACGCTGGTCAGCTTGTCGAAGCTGATCACGCCGTCGGGCTTGGGATAGATGATCGGGTCGAACAGGTCGGCGCGCTTGGTGTGCGTGTAGTCCGGCGTGTGCTTGAGGGTGAAAGGCAGGCCGATCTTGAGCGTGCGCATCCACATGTCGATGCCCGCGAGCACGGTGCCGAAATCGCCGCCCAGCTTCGCGATCGCGGGCTGCGCGTTCTTCACCTTCTTGAGCTCGGTCGCGATCCAGCTTTCGCGCAGGTTCTCTTCGTAATCGTCGAGCTGGGTGTGCTCCCTGCCCGCCGCAATCGCCGCCGCGACGCTCTCGGCCGCCAGCATACCGCTCTTCATCGCGGTGTGGCTGCCCTTGATCCGGGGCACGTTGACGAAGCCTGCCGAGCACCCGATCAGCGCGCCGCCGGGGAAGGCCAGCTGTGGCACGCTCTGCCAGCCGCCTTCGTTGATCACGCGCGCGCCATAGGCCACGCGCTTCCCGCCCTCGATAATGTCGAGGATATCGGGGTGGTGCTTCCAGCGCTGGAATTCCTGATAGGGCGAGAGGTACGGGTTGGCGTAATCGAGCGCGGTTACGAAGCCGAGCGCAACCTGATTGTCGCCGATATGGTACAGGAAGCCACCGCCCCAGCTGTCGTTATCGAGCGGCCAGCCCTGCGTGTGGATCACCCGGCCCGGCACGTGCTTCTTGGGGTCGATCTCCCACAATTCCTTGATGCCAAGGCCATAGGTCTGGGGCTGACAGTCCTTCTCGAGGTCGAATTTCGCCTTGAGTTGCTTGGTCAGGCTGCCGCGCGCACCCTCGGCGAACAGGGTGTACTTCGCGTGGATTTCCATGCCCGGCTGGAAATCGGGCTTTTGCGAACCATCCGCCGCGATGCCCATGTCCTGCGTGATCACGCCCGCGACCGCGCCGTCATCGCCATAGATCACTTCGGCAGCGGGGAATCCGGGGAACACCATCACGCCCAGCCCTTCGGCCTGCTCGCCCAGCCAGCGGGTGAGGTTGGCGAGGCTGCCGGTGTAATTGCCCTTGTTGCTCATCAGCGGGGGCATGAAGGCGTGCGGCATCGCGAACTTGCCGTTCTTGCGCAGCACCCAGTGCCAGTTGTCGGTCACCGGGACTTCGCCGATCGGGCAGTCCATGTCCTGCCAGTCGGGGAACAGTTCGTTGAGCGCCTTGGGATCGTGGACAACACCCGAAAGGATGTGCGCGCCGATCTCGGAGCCCTTTTCGAGGACGACGACCTCAAGCTCTTCGTTGATCTGCTTCAGGCGGATGGCTGCGGAGAGCCCGGCGGGGCCGCCGCCGACAATCAGCACGTCGCAGGGCATGGATTCGCGTTCGATCATATCTTCCTCGCAGCTCTTTTCGGGCCGAAATTACGTTGGTTACGGCTTGATTGCCCGCGCGCCACAGGTCAAGACCTAGCACGCAATGGTCGACCATAGTTCCCTCCCCCAAGATATGCGCGACGCCTTCGTCGCGAGCATGGACTGGTGGGAGGTAGCCGGGGTCGGCGAACACGTGGAAGACGCGCCGGGCGCGTGGTTGCGCAGCCGCGATGCCAAGCCCGAAGAGACCGCCGTCGTAACGGAAAAGCCCACCGCGCAAGCACCGCCTCAGCCGCCGAAACGCAACGCGGTTTCGCGTTTCATCGCGGCAGATGATGCGGGCAACTATCCGGGCGATCCTGCCTCCTGGCCCGAAGACCTCGACGCGTTTCAAAAATGGTGGATGGAAAACGACGCGGTCGATCCGCCCGGTTCCTACCCCCGCGTCGCTCCGGTGGGTTCGGTAGGTGCGAAGACCATGCTCGTGCTCGACCAGCCCGAGGGCGAAGCACTTCTGGCGGGGCCAGCCAGCGCGCTTGCGGCCAATATGCTGCGGGCAATGGGTTTCGCCGACGGGGAACGCTATCTGGCTAGCGTCCTGCCCCGCCACGCGCTGCGTCCCGACTGGGAGGCGGTCGGCACGGCAGGCTATGGCAAGCTGCTGCTCCACCATATCGCGCTGGCGCGGCCGGAGCGCGTAATTGCATGCGGCGAACGCGTCTGGTCGCTGCTGGCGCACGAAACGGCGCAGGAGCCGCGCGCGTTAACCACTATCTCACTAGATTCCGCTAAGATTCCGGTCTTCGCGATACCGGATCTGCCCACCATGCTGCGCAGTCCCCGGGCCCGCGCACAGACCTGGAACCGATGGCTCGACTGGAGCGACAGCCCCCGATGAAACGACTCCTCCTGCCCCTCGCCGCTACGCTGACTTCCCTGGTCGGCGGCAGCCCCGCGATGGCCCAGCAAACCGCAGCCGATTATTTCCGCGATCGTGCAGCCAATCCCAACCTGCCCGCAGTCCTCTCCAGCGGCGACCGCGCTTTCTACACCAAGGTGTTCGACGCGCTCGACGCGGGCGACTGGAGCACGGTCGACAGCCTGCTGGCGCAGCGGCCCGACGAACCGCTCAAGCTGGTGGCGCAGGCCGAATATTACCTCGACGCGAACAGTCCGCGGATCGAACTGCCCGCGCTGCAGGCGTGGCTCGCCAAGGGTAGCCGCCTGCCGCAGGCGCAGCAGATCACCGATCTCGCGTCCAAGCGCGGTTTGATGAGCGCGCCTTACCTGCCGCCCGAACAGAGCTTCCAGCCGCAGGGCTATGCCAGCAAGCGGATCCTGCCGCGCGATACCGACGACGGCACGATGCCGGGCGAGATCAAGGCCGCGATCCTCGACAAGATCAGCAACGACGACCCCGACGGGGCACGCCTGCTGCTCGACGGGGTGGATGCCGGGCTCAGCAGCGAGGCACGGGCCGAATGGCGCCGCCGCGTCGCGTGGAGCTATTACATCGAGAACAACGACGCCGCCGCGCTCGCGATGGCGCAAACGGTGCGCGATGGCAGCGGGCCGTGGGTTGCGGAAGGCGACTGGGTGGTCGGCATCTCCGCCTGGCGGATGGGAGACTGCGCGACCGCCGCCAACGGTTTCGACCGCGCCGCTGCAACCGCGATCAACCCCGAACTGTCGGCGGCCGCATACTACTGGGCCAGCCGATCCTACGTGCGCTGCCGCGAGCCCGAGAAGGCGGCGGAAAAGCTGCGCGGCGCGGCGATGATGGACGAGACGCTGTACGGCATGCTCGCCCGCGAACAGCTGGGCGAGGCACTGCCGCGAGCGGGCCAGACGCCCGATCTCGACGCGCGCGACTGGCAGCAGCTGAGCGGAGAAGAGAACGTCCGCGTCGCGGTGGCGCTCGCCGAACTGGGTCGCGACGATCTGGCGGACGAAGTGCTGCGCCACCAGGCACGGATCGGCGATCCATCGGAATTTACCGCACTATCCCGGCTGGCACGTGAACTCGGCCTGCCCTCCACGCAGCTGTGGATGGCGCACAACGCTCCGCGTGGCGGCACGCCCGATCCGGCGCTGCGCTTCCCGGTCGCGCGGTGGGCGCCGGTCAATGGCTGGCAGGTCGACCCTGCACTCGCCTTTGCGCACACGCTGCAGGAATCGAACTTCCGCGCGAAGGTCGTCAGCCCGGCGGGCGCGCGCGGCCTGATGCAGATCATGCCGGCGGCGGCGCAGGACCACGCGCGCGCGATCGGGGTCAGCGGGAATGCGCGCGACCTGTCGCACCCCGATATCAACCTCGCCTTCGGCCAGCGGCACCTGCAGATGCTGCGCGATCATCCCGCGACGCAGGGCAAGCTGCCAAAGATCATGGCCGCCTATAACGCAGGGCTGACCCCGGTGGGCCGCTGGAACACCGAAGTGCGCGATCAGGACGATCCGCTTCTGTACATGGAATCGATCCCCTATTGGGAAACGCGCGGCTATGTCGCGATCGTCACGCGCAATTACTGGATGTACGAGCGGCAGGCGGCTGCCCCCTCGCCCAGCAGGCAGGCGCTGGCGATGAACCGCTGGCCGGCCTTCCCCGAAGCGAAGCCTCCGCGCTTCACGAGTCGGTAAGAGGGGCCGCTGATGGCGATCGATGAAAGCCGCCCCTTCCAGCCGATCGGCATCGCCATCGTCACCGTGTCCGACACGCGCGATGCGAGTACCGACACCTCGGGCGACCTGCTGGAGGCGCGCGTGCGCGAGGCAGGGCACATCCTTATCGAGCGAACCATCTGCCCCGACGACGCGGCCGAGATCTATGATGTGCTGCGGCGCTGCATCGCCAGCGTCGAAGTCGACGCAGTTATCACCACCGGCGGCACAGGGCTGACCGGGCGCGACGTCACGCCCGAAGCGCTCGACCGGGTGAAGGATAAGGACATCCCCGGCTTCGGCGAGCTGTTCCGCTGGATCAGCTACGAAAGCATCGGGACTTCGACCGTGCAGAGCCGCGCCTGCGCGGTGCTAGCGGGCGACACCTTCATCTTCGCGCTGCCCGGATCGAACGGCGCGGTGAAGGACGGGTGGGACCGTATCCTGAAGGACCAGCTCGATATCCGCCACCGCCCCTGCAACTTCGTCGAGCTGATGCCGCGCCTCCTGGAACGATAGGCGCAAGGGGGCGCTCTGACAGCAAGCCCCATGCCCGACATCCAGTCCCTCCCCCTGCCCTGGCTGGGCGCGCTGTTCATCGCGAGCGCGCTGCTGATCGCGTATTTCGGCAGCAAGATGGCCGCGATCGCGGACGTGCTGGCCGACCGCACTGGCCTCGGCGAAGCGCTGATCGGCGCAGTCCTGCTGGGCGCAGGCACCAGCATTTCGGGCATCGTCACCTCGATCACCACCGCCGCCAGCGGCGCGCCCGAGCTTGCGGTGTCCAACGCTATGGGCGGGATCGCCGCGCAGACGATGTTCCTCGCGCTGGCGGACATCTTCTACCGCAAGGTCAACCTGGAGCACGCGGGCGCGAGCACGGTGAACCTCGGCCAGGCGACGGTGCTCATCATCCTCTCGGTCATGCCGATCATGGCCTACTCCGCGCCGCAGGTCGCCTTCTGGGGGGTCCACCCGGTCAGCCCGATCATGATCGCGGTCTATCTGATCGGCCTGCACAATGCGCATTCGATCCGGCAGGAGCCGATGTGGCAGCCCAAGGAAACTCCGGGCCTGCGCGTCGAGGCCGAGGATATCGAGAACGACCCGCGCTCCACGCCCCTGCTCGCCAGCCTGTTCGCCGGGCTGGTGCTGATCGTCGGCGCGTGCGGCTATCTCGTCGGCGAGACCGGCCTTGCCCTGAGCGCGACACTGGGCATCTCGCAAGGCGTCGTCGGCGCGCTGGGCACCGCGATCGTCACCTCGCTGCCCGAACTGGTCACCACCATTGCGGCGGTGCGGCGCGGCGCGCTGCAACTCGCGATCGGCGGGATCATCGGCGGCAACATGTTCGATGCGCTGTTCGTCTCGGCCAGCGACGTCGCCTATCGCCATGGCTCGATCTACCACGCGATCGGCGAAAGAAGCGTGTTCTGGATGGCGCTGGTGTGCCTGATGACCGCCGTCCTGCTGCTGGGCCTGCTGCGGCGAGAGAAGCAGGGCCCCGGCGGGATCGGCTGGGAATCAGTCCTCCTGCTCGCGCTATGGCTGGGCGCGGCGGTGCTGCAGGTGGCGCTGGGCTGAATTGGCCGCGACGGTCGGGAGTTGCGGGCGTTTTCTGCAAGTCTGGATATGGGTCAGCTAGTCCCGAAGACCGACATTCCTAAAACGACACGGTTGCAGTCATACGACAAATGGGGAACCGTGCACCGGTGAAACGCACCCACATCATCGTCCTCGCAATTGCAGGTATCGGCGCGGTAGCTATAGCCGAATCCTATCTTGGCTCTACGCGCTATCGACTGAATGACGCTACCTACGCTGTTCCCCACAAGTACGAGTTCATGCGCAATTTCAGCCTGCCGTGGCTCGCAGGCGTCCAAGGGCTGGATAAGGAGCCCGATGAGTCCGTCTGGCTCTTTCTTCCGGCCTCTGAACTTTCGGGAGGTGTGCGGGGCTACAAGCGTTTGTTTCACGGTTATTCGAGCGATGTTCAAGCCGACATGGTCGTCAATGTGCTTGGTGGAAAGGAAGCGCGCGAGTTTCCTGCCGACCGCAGCAGCGACATTACGAAGGTTCAACAGGAACTCGCCAAGGGCGGACTTCGACAGCGTGACCCCACGACCGGCTGGGATAGGGTGTATTGGCTCGTCGGCGAAGAGGGGAAACCGGGACAGGGCGGTTCCCCTTTCTACCTCGTTCCCCGCGACGGTGTTGAAAGCCTGCCGCCCAACTGGCGAGTACCGTGGTGCCAAGGTTCGTCAGATATCAACGGGCATGAGAGGTTCGATTGCAGCTTCACCATTAGCGATAAGGGCCTGACGTTCGACTTCACGCTGCGCCAAGAGAATCTCGGCACTGTCAGCCGCATTCCCGCTTACGTTTTGAGGCGCTTGAAGGGCTGGCAGGTCTGAGCGTTGGCTGTCCGCTGCCCACCCCATTTGAGACATCGAACTGACCAACGCGAAAGCCTGAGAGCTGACGCTTGACCCTCCGATTGGGCACGACGCCAAAAATCTGCATCGACTTGCGCCCCTGTTCCCCCTATGTTCCGCATCATGGAACAGGTCAAAGGCAGAGGAGCACAGAGCGGCGACCTATCCGTCCGCTTCGATCTGCCCGCGCGCGAGCCGGATGGCGACTGGCGTGACACTCGCGAAGCCATCGACGGCCCTGCCCCCAAGCTGCGTACCGAAGTGACCGAGGAAACGCCGCGTTCGATCCTCAATTTCAACCAGTCGCCCGACATTCCGTTCGACCGCTCGATCAACGCCTACAGAGGCTGCGAGCATGGCTGTATCTACTGCTTCGCGCGGCCCACGCACGCTTACCTCGACCTGTCGCCGGGGCTCGATTTCGAAACGAAGCTGTTTGCAAAGCCTAACGCCGCCGACCTGCTGCGAGCAACGCTGGCCAAGCGCGGTTACGAGCCGCGCCCGATTGCGATGGGGACCAACACCGATCCCTACCAGCCGATCGAGAGCCGCTATCGGATCACGCGCCAGATCCTCGAAGTGTGTCTAGACGCGCGCCATCCGGTCACCATCACCACCAAGTCAGACCGCGTGCTGGCCGATCTCGACCTGATCGAGGAGTTGGCGAAGCGGAACCTGATTGCGGTGGCGATCTCGGTTACCTCGCTCGATCCGCACCTCTCGCGGCTGATCGAACCACGCGCGCCCTCGCCCGCCAAGCGGTTGGCCGCGCTGGGCAAGCTGGTCGAGGCAGGCGTGCCCGCGCATTGCTCGATCGCGCCGGTCATTCCCGCGATCACCGACGACGCGATGGAAGGGATCGTCGCGCGCGTCGCAGAGCTGGGCGTCACGTCGGCGGGGTGGATCGTGCTGCGCCTGCCGCACGAGGTTGCGCCGCTGTTCCGCGAATGGCTCGACGTGCATTTCCCGGATCGAAAGGACAAGGTGATGGGAATCGTCCGATCGATCAGGGACGGGAAGGATAACGACCCGAGCTTCTTCAGCCGGATGAAGCCCACCGGCGTGTGGGCGGACCTGTTTCGTGCGCGCTTCGACCTTGCGAAGAAGCGCGCAGGCCTCGGGAGGCCCGTCTTCGAGCTCGACAGCACCCGGTTCAGGCCGCCTATGACGGACGGGCAGATGCGGCTGCTTTAGCCATCTTGCCTTTGGATCTGCCGCCACTAGGCTGGAGCAGGTCGGGATCGACGAAATTGGGGGAATTTCGAGAATGAAGAACGTGCTTCTTGTCGCTGCAATGGCGCTTGGCCTGGGAAGCGTGGCCAATGCGCAGAGCTTCGACGCCAACCGCCAGCTCGACCGATTTACCCGTAGCGCCTTCCTCGCAACGCTGGACCAGCTCGGTGCAACGCACGAGGAGCGTCAAGACGCTGCCAATATTTCCATCGAGTTTTCCAATGGCCTGATCGCCGATGGGCTGCTGATGGCCTGCAAGGATCAGGACACCTCGACCGACTGCCTTGGCACATCGATCCTCGCGACCTTCGACAGACCCGATGGGGCAACCGATGCTGACATATTCGGGGCAGTGAACAAGTACAATTATCTCAAGAACTTCGGCCGCGCCTACGTGGCACCCGACGGCGAAATCTCCTTGCGCATGTACATCATCGCAGACGGCAAGATCACGATGGAAAACTATCGCCGTCAGATCCAGCTGTGGGCGGACTCGGCAGAAGATTTCGCCGACTACCTGTACGACTGATGCGGCGAGCGGGCGCGGCTCGAAACCGGCACGCAGGTTCGCAATCCGCTGTCCTACGCGTCCGGTCGGGGATAGGGTCGCGCCCACTCTTTCCCATGGTCGATCGGCGCGCAACATGCGCGACAAGGGGCACGCTTTTTCCGCCCCTGAACACTGTGTCAGGTGTGTCAGCGGTGCTCCCCCGCCACGGTAATCAGCCGAAGGTGCTACCGCCTTCTCCCGGCTCGAATCGCACCAAACGACTGTCGAGCAGTGCAGCGGTGCGGTTGATCACCGCCTGCTGGTAGGCCGGGTCCTTGATCATTTCGAAGAACGCGCCGCTGTTGGGATAGGATGCTACGAAGCCATTGTGCCAGCGCCTGTCGCTGGGGCCGGTCACCATCGTCTCGAACGCGCCGCGCCACACGATGCTGCCGCCCACGCGGGTGAAGATCGGCCCGCTCGTCTTGCCGTATTCCTCGTAAGCGCGCCGCCCGCTCCAGCCCTTGCCCGCATGCTCGTGCCCCTCGGGATAGGCGGCTTCGTCGCGATAGAGCAGCAGGTTGAGCATGTGGATCGGGCGGTCGCGCGGGAGCGACTTGAATGCCTCGAAGTTCTCGCGGCTAGGATCGATGTAGTTGGTCAAAAAGTCACTCCTTGGGTGAAACGACGCGACCGGCGATGCCCCACGCGGGGCGGGCGACGACGAGCACGCAGCCCACTCCGATCAGCGTCATCGCCTGGGGGGATAGGAAGTCTGGCCCGCGCGCGGCGAGCAGGGCCATCGTCATCACCAGAAACGCGATCATCGCCAGGCCGAGCCCGATCAGAATCGCCAGGATCGCTCGGGGGGTCATGGCGTCACCTCAATCCTTGCCGAACATGCGCCCGAAGATGCCACGCTTGCGTTGGCTTTCGTCGGGGGCTTCGTCCTCCGCCGCATCGCCGCCCGCCATGGCCGGCTCGAGCGGCGCCTCGGCCTCGCGCAGCTCGGGCAACCGGTAGTCGCTGAAGCGGTCGCGCAGGTCCTTCTTGCTAATCTTGCCGGTCGCCGTGTGCGGAATGTCGTCGACGAACTCGACCGCGTCGGGCAGCCACCACTTGGCGACGTGATCCTTAAGGTACTCGGTCACATCGTCGGCGGTGACCGACTGGCCTTCCTTGCGAATGCAGAAAAGTACCGGGCGCTCGTCCCACTTGGGGTGCGGCATGCCGATCGCGGCAGCCTCCGCAATGGCGGGATGGCCCGCCGCCGCGTTCTCCAGCTCGACCGAGCTGATCCACTCGCCGCCAGACTTGATGACGTCCTTGGTCCGGTCGGTGATCTGCATCGTGCCGTCGGGGTGCAGGATCGCGACATCGCCGGTGTCGAACCAGCCGTCGGGCGTCAGCGCGTCTTCGTCCGCCTTGAAATAGCGGCGGATGACCCACGGCCCGCGGATCTGCAGCGCGCCCGAAGTCTCGCCGCCGCGCGGCAACGTCTTGGTCGGGTCTTCGAGATCGACCGTACGCAATTCGACGCCGAAGATCGGGCGGCCCTGCATCGCCGCCTTGTCGACCTTCTGATCCAGCGTGAGCTGGTCCCAGTCCCAGGTCGGCCCGCCGAGCGTCCCGATGGGAGAGGTTTCGGTCATACCCCAGGCATGCTGGACGCGGATCCCCGCCTCCATCAGCCGGCGAATCATGAACTTGGGCGCCGCCGATCCGCCGATGGTCGCCGCGCGCAGCCTGGGCAGCGGGCGGTCATTGGCATCGCAGTGCTGGAAGGTCGCGAGCCACACCGTCGGCACGCCCGCGCTGTCCGTCACGCCTTCGCGGTCCATCAGGTCGCACAGAACCGCAGGCTCGTTGATCGCGGAGAAGACGAACTTGATCCCCGCCATGCCGCCCGCAAAGGGCAGGCCCCAGCTCGCCGCGTGGAACATCGGCACCACCGGCAGCATCACGGAGGAGGCATCGAAGTTGAACGCGGGCGGCTGGATCGCGGCGAGCGCGTGGAGCACGGTGGAGCGGTGTTCGTAGAGGACGCCCTTCGGGTTGCCCGTCGTCCCGCTGGTGTAGCACAGCATGCACGGATCGCGCTCGTCGACCTTGGCCCATTCGTAATTGCCGTCTTGCGCGCCGATCCAGTCCTCGAATGCCAGCGCGTCGGAGCCTTCGGGCGGATCGTAGCAGATGTAGTGTTCGATGGTGGTCCAGCGGTCCTTCATCTTGTCGACGATCGGCTGGAACGCTGCATCGTAGATCAGCACGCGGTCTTCGGCGTGGTTGGCGATGTATTCGAGCTGGTCTTCGAACAGGCGCGGGTTGATCGTGTGCAACACCCCGCCCATCCCGGCGACGCCATACCAGCTGACCAGATGGCGCGAATGGTTCATCGCCAGGCTCGCCACGCGGTCGCCCTTCCGGATGCCGAGCGCTTCAAGAGCCTGCGCCATTTTCAGTGCATCGCGCCGGATTCCAGCCCAGTCGGTACGCGTTTCGCTACCATCGGCCCAGTGGGTCACGATCTCGCGGGTGGAAGCCTCACGTGCCGCATGGTCGATCACTTGGGTGACCAGCAGGTCCCAGTCTTGCATCGCTCCGAGCATCGTTTCTCCCTTCTCGGTATATTTTGGGGGAGGATGCGCAGGTTGGCTCGCCACCGCAAGCCCGGAGGTACGAAAAGTCAGGCTGCGCGGTGCAGTTTCGGCCCGGTCTTCGGAACCAGCGTGATGTTCGCGATCCCCTCTATCTTGCCAAGCGTGTCGGCCAGCTTGCCATCGACCTTGTAATCGTTACCCAGCCTCAGGACGGGCCGTTGCCCCCTGCCGAGGTCGAGCGCGATCTGCACTTCGCCATACCCCGGGGGGCCCGGCTGGAGCGCCAGCGACAGTTCCTGAAGTGCACTTTCGCTCGCCACATCGAGCGTCAACAGCATCCGCTGACCACCGGCCACCTGCGCCAGCGGTTTCGCCCCGCGAATGGTGATGCGCGGAGGCTCGTCGGGAGACGGGCTGTCAAGTTCGACCGTCAGCAGCACGCAGGTGCTGTCTTCGGCCCATTTGGTGAATTGCGAGACGAGACTTTCCTCGAAACATGCGGCGCTGAATTGCCCCGAACTGTCGGAGAAGTCGGCCCGGATGAAGTCCTTGCCTCTACGGGTCTGGCCGCGCTTGGCCCCTTCGACCATGGCAGCGATCAGCGCCTTGCCACGCGATTCTCCGGCCGGTCCCCCTCCCGCCATCAGAGATGCATAGCTGCGGGCGCCGTTAGCGCTCGCCACGTCGCGGAACTGCTCGATCGGGTGCGCGGAGAAATAGAAGCCGAAAGTCTCGCGCTCCTTCGCCATGCGCTCAGCCCGTGGCCAGTCTTCGGCCTCTTTCAGGCGGATGTGGTCGTTCGCGCTCTCCTCGCCCCCGAACAGGCCTTCCTGCCCGCTGGAGCGTTCGCGGATCGCAGCATCAGCGACCGCCAGAAGCAGATCGACATTGGCGGCGAGCAGACCCCGCTTGGGCTCCAGGTGGTCGAAGGCCCCGGCGGCAATCAGCGCCTCGAGCTGGCGCGAGTTCATCGCCCCCTTGGGTACCCGCGAAAAGAAATCGTCGAGGCTTTCGAACCACCCGTGCGCCTCGCGCTCGGCCACGATCGCATCCATCGCCTTTTCACCGACATTGCGCAGCCCGGCGAGACCGTAGCGCACGGCATAGCCTTCATCCGTTCGCTCGACCGTAAACTCTGCTTCGGAGCGGTTGAGATCGGGCGGCGCGACCTCGATCCCGTTGCGTCTTGCGTCGTCGACGAACACCGCCAGCTTTTCCGACTGGTCCATGTCGAAGCACATCGCAGCGGCGTAGAATTCTTCGGGGTAATGCGCTTTCAACCAGGCCGTCTGATACGCGAGCAAGGCGTAGGCGGCGGCGTGCGACTTGTTGAAGCCATAGCCAGCGAACTTGTCGATCAAGTCGAACAGGGCGGAAGCTTCGTTCGCCTCGATGTCCGAAACCGTCTTGCAGCCATCGATGAACCGCTGGCGCTGCTTGTCCATCTCGGCCTGGTTCTTCTTACCCATGGCGCGGCGCAGCAAATCCGCATCGCCGAGCGAATACCCAGCGAGGATCTGCGCGGCCTGCATCACCTGTTCCTGATAGACGAAGATCCCGTAGGTCTCGCCCAGAATGCCTTCGAGCTTGGGATGCGGGTACTCGATCGGCTCGACCCCCGCCTTACGCTTTCCGAACAGCGGGATGTTGTCCATCGGGCCGGGCCGATAGAGCGAGACGAGCGCGATGATATCTTCGAACTTGGTCGGCTTCACCGCAGTCAGCGTACGGCGCATCCCTTCCGATTCCAGCTGGAACACGCCGACCGTGTCGCCGCGCTGCATCAGGTCGTAGACCGCCGTATCGTCCCAGCTGATCGTGCCGAGATCGCATTCGATCCCACGCTTCCCCAGCAAGTCGACGGCCTTTTGCAGAACCGATAGCGTCTTCAGGCCGAGGAAGTCGAACTTCACCAGCCCCGCCCCTTCGACCACCTTCATATCGAACTGGGTCACCGGCATGTCCGACCGCGGATCGCGGTACAGCGGCACCAGCTCTGCCAAGGGGCGGTCACCGATCACCACGCCCGCTGCGTGGGTGGAGGAGTTGCGCGGCAGACCTTCCAGCTGCATCGCCAGATCGACCAGCGTGCGCACCTCGTTATCGTTGTCGTATTCGCCCTTGAACTCTGCCGCGCCATTGAGCGCGCGCGGCAGGCTCCACGGGTCGGTCGGATGGTTGGGCACCATCTTGCACAGCCGGTCGACCTGGCCGTAACTCATGTCGAGGATGCGCCCGCAATCGCGAAGCACCGCGCGCGCCTTCATCTTGCCGAAGGTGATGATCTGCGCGACCTTGTCGGTGCCGTATTTT
Organism: Citromicrobium bathyomarinum; assembly: GCF_038594485.1. Taxonomy (GTDB): domain Bacteria; phylum Pseudomonadota; class Alphaproteobacteria; order Sphingomonadales; family Sphingomonadaceae; genus Alteriqipengyuania; species Alteriqipengyuania bathyomarina_A. The sequence continues at coordinate 913,916 of NZ_JBCFZG010000001.1, forward strand.
CGCTGAACGTAGCGGATCACTTCGCCACGCCGCGTTTCGCAGAAGTCGATATCGAAGTCGGGCATCGAGACGCGTTCCGGGTTGAGGAAGCGCTCGAACAGCAGGCCCAGCCGGATCGGATCGAGATCGGTAATCGTCAGCGACCACGCGACGAGGCTGCCCGCACCCGATCCGCGCCCCGGCCCCACGGGAATCCCCTGCTCTTTCGCCCACTTGATGAAGTCGGCAACGATCAAAAAGTAGCCGGGGAACCCCATATTGTGGATGATCCCGACCTCGTAATCGAGCCGGTCGTAGTAGGTCTGCCGCTCCTCGTCGGACAGGTTTTCGTACGCCGAAAGGCGCACATCGAGGCCCCGCCGCGCATCCTCTGCCAGCATGCGCGCTTCACCCTCGAGATCGCCCGCAAGGCTGGGCAGGATCGGGGCCCGCTCCGGTGGAGCGAAAGCGCAGCGACGCGCGATGGTGAGCGTGTTGGCAAGCGCTTCGGGAAGGTCACCGAATAGCTCCTGCATCATCGGGGCGGACTTGACGAAGGCGGGCTGTGCGCTGCGCGGGCGGTCTTCTTCCCACAGCTTGCGGCTGTTCGCGATGCACAGCATCGCATCGTGCGCCTTGTGAAAATGCGGCTCGGCAAAATTGGCGGGGTTGGTCGCGACCAGCGGCAGGTCGCGGGCGTAAGCGAGATCGATCAGCGCCTCTTCGGCGGCCTGCTCTGTCGGATCGCCTCGCCGCGCCAGCTCGATATAGAGCCGGTCGGGGAACAGCGCCTCGAGCCGATCGAGATAGCGTTCTGCATGGCTAACCTGTCCTTCGGCGAGCAGGCGTGTGACGCCCCCCTCGCTCGCCCCCGTCAGCGCGATCAGACCATCGGTCTGGTCCTCAAGCGCATCGAGGGAGACGTGCGGGACGAGCTCCAGCGGGCGATCAAGGTGCGCCGAACTGACAAGTTTGCACAGGTTGAGCCACCCGGCCTCGTCCTGCACGAACAAGGGCAGGTGATCGATTTCCTCAGCGCCCGGCCGCGCCACGCCGAGCAGCGCGCCGACGATTGGCTGCACCCCGTTTTCCAGACATGCGTTGGCAAATGGGACGCTGCCGTAAAGCCCGTTTCTGTCGCACATAGCGATGGCGGGAAAGCCCCGCTCGGTCGCCAGTTTGGCGATGGCTTTGGGCTCGATCGCCCCTTCGAGCATCGAATAGGCCGAGAGTACGCGTAGAGGAACGAAGGGGGCGAAAGCCATTGCATCAAGCTAGCGCACGGGCACACGCATTCAAGCGATGGCGAACCGCTCAGCGGGGATAAGCGGTGGATGGATTCAGGCTGCGGGCGGAATGCCTTCGCTGTCCCTAGCCGCCGCGATCTTCCGCCGCGTATCGCGGACCTGCGACCACGCGCCATAGACGATCAGCAGCGCGAGGAAGATCCAAACCCACAGCGGGATATCCTGCCCGAAAATCGCGAGATAGAGGTAGGCCGACACGAAGAAGAAGCCAGCCAGCATCGTGGGCACGACTGTCGAACGTCCCGCCCTCGCGCGCTTTACCAGCCACGCGATCGACGCGAGGAAAAACGGTATCGCACCAACGTAAATCCCTGCAAAAATGTAGGGATTTACGTTGTACTGGGCTCCCAACCCGAGAATCCACTCGTTGATCGATTCCAGCATAGGGGCCCCCGGTCGCGCTGTGATTGGGCGAGACTACACCGGCCCGTCCATCCCGTCAGCCGGGATAATCGGATCCGGACGCAAGCGCCTCGATCTCGCCAACGTCGTACATCCGGTCGCCCAGCTTCTGGATTACGTGATGGCTCCGCTCTTCGGGCGTCATCGCCATCATGAGCTTGACCATTTCGCCGAAGGTACCGTGATAGAGGCCCTTGGCACCGTCGAGCACACCTTGTCCGTCGTCCTTGCGATGAATTTCCGCCCGGTCATCCCATGCTATCCCGCTCTGCGCAGGCTCTGCATTGTAAGTCGTGGGATGGTCGCTCATATTTTTGCCTCCTGGTTTTTGACATCAACGCAGCAGGCACGTGGCGGGTCCGGAGGAATTGCGCTCTATTCGAGCAAACCTTCGTGCAGGCGGACCACGCGATCCATCTTGGCGGCCAGTCGTTCGTTATGGGTCGCAACCAGCGCGGCGCTGCCCTGTCCGCGAACAAGATCGAGAAACTGCTCGAGCACCTTCTCCGATGTCGCTTCATCCAGGTTGCCGGTCGGCTCGTCCGCCAGCACAAGCTTCGGCTTGTTCGCCAGCGCACGGGCCACAGCAACACGCTGTTGCTCGCCGCCCGAAAGCTGGCTTGGCCGGTGCTCCAGCCGTTTTCCAAGTCCCAGCGCGATGAGCAGTTCCTTCGCCCGCCCCTCAGCAACTTCGCGAGAGGTTCCGCCCACGAGCTGCGGCAGGACGACATTCTCGATCGCGTTGAAATCGGGCAGCAGGTGGTGGAACTGGTATACGAAGCCAAGATGGTCGCGACGCAGGGTGGTGCGCTGCTTGCTGTCGGACTTTTCCGCCGGCTGCCCTGCGATCACGATAGTGCCGCCAAAACCGCCTTCGAGCAAGCCGACCGCCTGCAGCATGGTGGACTTGCCCGAACCGGAGGGGCCGAGCAGCGCGACGATTTCGCCCGGCATGACCTTCAGGTCCACGCCACGAAGCACATCGATCCGCACCCCGCCCTGTTCGAAGCTTCGGGTTACGCGGCGCAGCTCCACAACGGGTCCCACGCCGGAATTGACGGCCGCATCACTCATAGCGGAGCACCTGCACAGGATCGGTGTTGGCGGCTTTCAGAGCCGGGTAGAGTGTCGCCAGGAAACTGAGGATCAACGCCAGCGCGACGATCCCGAAAATCTCCCAGGGGTCGGTCTTCGATGGCAGTTCGGTCAGGAATCGCACTTCGGGGTTCCACAAATCCTGCCCAGTCGCCCAGCTGATGACGGTGAGGATCGACTGGCGGAAGGTCAGCACTACTGCGCCGAGCGCAAGCCCCGCCATCGTGCCGATCGCACCGACGGTGAAGCCGGTCGTAACGAAGATCTTCAGGATCGACTGTCGCCCGGCCCCCATCGTTCGCATGATCGCGATGTCGCGCGTCTTCGCGCGGACCAGCATGACCAGACTCGACAGGATGTTGAACGCGGCGACCAGCACCATGAAGCTTAGCGCGAAGAACATCGCCACCCGCTCCACCTGCAAGGCTTCGAAGATCGAGCTGTTGATCTGCTGCCAGGTTCGCACGAGCGCGATTCCAGCCAGCTTCTTCTCGATCGGAGCCATGATCTGGCTCACGCGCTCCGCATCCTCGGTCGTGACTTCGATCATCCCGATCGTGTCGCCGGTCAGCAGCAGAGTCTGCGCCTGAGAGATGGGCATGACCACGAATGCGCCATCGTAATCGTACAGCCCGACCTCGAATATTGCGCCCACTTCGTAGCCGACCTGTCGCGGAACGGTACCAAAGGGAGTGGGACGGCCCGCCGGGTTGATGATCGTGATGACGTCGCCGACCCGTGCACCGATATTTTCCGCAAGGCGCGCACCGATGGCGACCTTTTCCGCACCCGGCTTGATGCTGCGCATGTCACCCAGCACGACCTTGTCGGAAAGCTCGGCAATATCCTCGGCCGTGTTGCCACGAACGATGATGCCTTCGACCCGGCCATTGAACGTGACCATCAGCGGCTGGTCGATCAGCGGCGCAGCTTTCACGACACCCGGGGTCTCCCGAATCTCCTCCAGCACGCTCTCCCAGTTATCGAGCCGCTGGCCATATGCCTGGACGATCGCGTGGCCGTTCAGCCCGACGATCTTGTCTAGCAACTCGGCGCGGAAGCCGTTCATCACGCTCATCACAATGACCAGCATGGCGACGGAGAGCATGACCACACCGATGGAAATGCCTGCGACAAGCTTGATGAACCCCTCACCCTTGCCGGGCCAGAGGTAACGCTTCGCGATGGTCCATTCGAACGGGCTGAGAAACAAGGAAGTGCCTGTCTTTATCGTACGTGGTGCTGCGCCTTAGGTAGCCCTTGCTGACTGTGCAATGAAAAGGCGGTTCGCCATTGTGGTTCTGTGGACGCAGAGCCGGGATTGAACGGGCCAATCACCCTTCAAGCCTTGTAATTGATCGGTCACATCGCCAATGGAGCGGCGACCGGCAATGGCAACGGGCGCCCCCACCCATGAACTTGCGACACCCCTTCGACGACGAGAACGGCGACAGCCTGCATGAAGAATGCGGGGTGTTCGGAGCCATCAACGCTGGCAGCGAGGCGTCGACGACCACCGCGCTCGGCCTGCATGCGCTGCAACATCGCGGGCAGGAAGCCGCCGGGATCACCAGTTTCGACGGCACGCACTTCTATACCAGGCGCGGTCTCGGCCATGTGGCGGAGAATTTCTCGAGCCCGGAATCGATCGCGGAGCTGCCCGGCTTCATGGCCGCTGGACACGTCCGCTATTCGACCACCGGCGGATCGGGGCTGCGCAATGTCCAGCCGCTCTACGCCGACCTCGCGAGCGGCGGCTTTGCCATCGCGCATAATGGCAACATCTCGAACGCGGGTACGCTGCGCGAGGAGCTGGTGGCGAAGGGTGCGATCTTCCAGTCGACCAGCGATACCGAGGTGATCATCCATCTGGTCGCGACGAGTCGTTACCCGACCATGCTCGACAAGCTGACGGACGCGCTGCGTCTTGTCGAAGGTGCCTATGCGATCATCGTCATGACCCCGCGCGGGATGGCGGCTTGCCGCGATCCGCTGGGCATTCGCCCGTTGCAGATGGGCAAGATGGGCGATGCGGTCGTCTTCGCCAGCGAAACGGTCGCGTTCGACGTCGTGGGCGCGGAATTCCTTCGCGAGGTCGAGCCGGGCGAGTTCATCGAGGTCGATTTCGACGGCACAATCCGCTCGCATCGCCCGTTCGGCGACAACCCGCCGCGCCCGTGCATTTTCGAACATGTCTATTTCAGCCGCCCCGATTCGTACTTCGCGGGGCGCTGGGTTTACGAGGCCCGCCAGGCGATCGGTCGGGAACTGGCAATCGAGGCACCGTGCGATGCGGACATCGTGGTCCCCGTGCCCGACAGCGGCTCGCCCGCAGCAATCGGCTACGCACACCAGTCGGGTATTCCTTACGAACTGGGCATCATCCGCAGCCACTATGTCGGGCGCACATTCATCCAGCCATCCGATGGCGCACGGCACTCGGGTGTCCGGCGCAAGCACAATGCCAATCGCGGCCTCGTGGAAGGCAAACGGATCGTACTGATCGACGACTCCATCGTGCGCGGTACGACCAGCATGAAGATCGTCGAGATGATGCGCGATGCGGGCGCGAAGGAAGTCCACTTCCGCGTCGCCAGCCCGCCGACCGCACACAGCTGCTTCTACGGGGTCGATACCCCCGAACGCAGCCAGCTGCTCGCCGCGCGCATGGAGCTGGAGCCGATGCGCGAGTTCATCAAGGCAGACAGCCTCGCCTTCATTTCGATCGACGGGCTTTATCGTGCGGTGGGCAAGGAATCGCGCGACAAGGCGTGCCCGCAATTCTGCGATGCCTGCTTTACCGGCGACTATCCCACCCGGCGCACCGATTTCGAGCGTAAGGAATCGGGTGCAGCGCAGCTTTCCTTTCCCGTAAACAAGGTTGCCTGAAATGGCTCAGAACAGCCCCTTTGAAGGGCGCGTGGCGCTCATCACCGGTGCATCGCGCGGAATCGGTGCAGCGACTGCCAAGGCGCTTGCCGCCAAGGGCGCTCACGTCATCCTGACAGCACGTGACGACGCTGCGTTGGAGCGGGTCGAGGATGAGATTCACGCGGATGGCGGCACCGCCACGATCGCTCCCGTCGATCTCACACAGGGCGACGGCGTGGCCCGTCTTGCGCAGGCTATCGCGGCACGGTGGGACGCTCTCGACTATCTGGTTATCTGCGCGGCCTATCTGCCGACGCTGACCCCGGTCACCCAGATCGAGCCCAAGCAGTTCAACACCGCTATCACCACCAATATCCTCGCAACGCAGGCGCTTCTCGCGGGAATGCATCCCCTGATGAAGCGCGCCGACGCCGCGCGCGTGATCGGCCTCACCAGCAGTGTCGGTGCGGAGCCGCGTGCTTACTGGTCCGCCTATGGTTCGACCAAGGCGGCATTCGACAATCTGCTCGAAAGCTACGGACAGGAAGTGGCGAATACCGGCGCGATCCGGGTCGCGATCGTCGATCCGGGCGCGACCCGCACGACCATGCGCGCCAAGGCCTATCCCGGCGAAGATCCGCAGAGTGTGAAGCCACCCGAAGATGTCGGCACGTACATTGCCGAGCTGCTCGAAAAAGATTTCGAGACCGGATACCGCGCGCGCGTGTAAGTTTCCGTTTGGTTAACCCGGCTTAGCCAAGCTTACTTACAAACCAGCAAGCGGGCAGACCGGAAAACCGTGCAAGTTTAATATCTTGAACGGGACAAAAAGCATGGAAACGGGACGCACGTCTTACGAAACGGCGGTGCAGGAAGACCGCTGCGCACCGCGCACTAAGATCGCAATCCCAGCCCAGCTCAGGATCAGTGGATCGCCCGCCTTCAAGACGGTCGTCCACGATCTCTCGCTGGCAGGCTTCAGTGCTTCCTCAATCGGTCGACTGCATCCGGATCAGATTTGCTGGCTTACCCTGCCCGGACGTCAGTCGATCCAGGGACGCATCGTCTGGTGGGATCGCAGCATCGCCGGGGCCGCGTTCGACCAGATGATCGACCCCGCCGTTCTGGAAGACATCATCACCTTGTGGGCAAGTCCCATAGGTGGCGGCGTTACCCGCTCCTGCCTCTACTAAAGGGTCATAGCCCCTTCACGACAGCGTCGAGCAGCTTCCGGCGCTCAGCGGACAGGTCTGCGCCGGTGGCTTGCGGCCAGTTCGAAACGATCGCGATCACGGCCTTTTCTTCCGGATAGATCGTGATCGATTGACCGAAGATGCCTTGCGCACCGAACGGCCCCTGGAATGCGGCCGAGCCAGTGTTGGGATAGGTCCACCACTGGTAACCGTAGCCAAAGCCGCCACCGAACTCGACCTGCGGCGCGCCCGCTTTAGCGAACCAGCCTTCGGGGACGACACCGTGTCCACCCTCCAGAGCGAACTGGCCCAAACGCGCATAATCGCTCAGCGCGGCAGAAAGGCAGCAGCCGCCGACACTGCGCCCCGAAAGGTCGGTCTGCCAGAACAGCGGATGTGAGAAGCCCGCCGGATCGACGATCTTGCGCTTGGCATATTCGGCCAGTGTCTCGCCCACCGCGTTCTCTACCAGAACGCCGATCAGGTTGGTTTCGCCGGTCTTGTAGACCCACTTCTCGCCAGCAGGAGCTTCGCGCGGCAGCGTCTTCATATATTCGACGACCTGATCTTGGCCGGGTTCGGGCGTCTCGTTGAACATGCGCGCCACATCCGAATTGGGATCCGTGTAATCCTCGTTCCACTTTACGCCCGAAGTCATCGTGGCAAGCTGTTCGACCGTTACGTCATCGTACGCGCTGCCCTTCAGCCCGGGGATGTATTGCGACACGGGATCGTTCAGGCTGCCGATGAAACCGTCCTTCAGCGCCGCGCCCAGCAGCGTGGAGGTGAAGCTTTTGGCGACAGAGAAACTGGTCCAGCGACCATCGGGGCCAAATCCGAGCCCGTAATCGACGAAGCGGACCTTGCCGTCCTGCAACACCATCACTCCCGCGGCATGCTGCCTGGTCATATAGTCGCGGATCGTGTCCTGCGTTGTTTTGGGGAGCGGCGCCCCCACGGGCAGGACGCGGGTATCCTCGGGCGCGGCAACCTCCTGACCGGGGAAGAAGGTCTCCATCGAGCGGAAGCGAGCCGAACGCGTCGCATCGTCCCAGAAGAGCACCTCCGCACCGACCACGGGCAACGGATCGGTCGGCATGCTGGCGGTGACGCCCGATGCGGCGTCCATCGGCGCGGTCGCACAACCGCTCGTCAGGCCCAGCGCCAGCGCCGCCAGTGCGACCTTGATACCATTCTTCACGCGCCGTCTCCCGTTGTCTTTATGAGTGTCACTTGATGGACGTCGATCCCGCCGCCGCGGAATCCGCCTTCGCAATACATCAGGTAATAGCGCCACAGCGCCTTGAAGCGATCGTCGAAACCGGGGGGCAACAGCCCCTCGTCGGCTGCATGATCGAACTTCTCCCGCCAAATCCGCAAGGTTTCGGCGTAGTCCTGCCCGAAGCGGACTTCGTCGGTCCAGGCGAGGCCGCGGGCTTCCGCGAGCTCTCGAAACTCGGAAGCGCGGATCAGCAGCCCGCCTGGAAAGATATACGCCTGGATGAAGTCGGCGCTGCCTGCATAGGCATCGAACAGTTCGTCCTTCAGCGAAATGAACTGGATCGCGGCGCGCCCGCCCGGCTTCAGGTTGCGGGCGACGCTATCCATGAAGGTCGGCCAGTATTCGTGCCCCAGTGCCTCGACCATCTCGACGCTCGCGATGGCATCGTACTGGCCTTTGGTGTCGCGATAATCCTGCTTCAGAAAGCGCGCGTCGCCAACGCTCTGCCGCCTGGCCCAGGCAAGCTGTTCGTCCGACAGGCTGATCGCGTCGACCTTGGCTCCACGATCGGCAGCCATGCGCGCGAGCGTGCCCCAGCCGCAGCCGATTTCGAGCAGACTGTCGCCCTGCTTCAGATCGACCCGGTCGAGGATCGCGTCGATCTTGGCGCGCTGCGCGGCATTCAAAGTCTCAGGCGCGCGCGCGGGATCGAACAGCGCGGCGGAATAGGTCATCGTCTCGCCGAGCCACGCGGCGTAGAAATCATTGCCAAGGTCGTAATGCGCCGCGATATTCTTCGCAGCGCCGGCGCGAGTATTCCGCTGCCGACGGTGCGCGGACGCCAGAGCGCGCCGCCACGTCCCCTTCGCGCGAGCAGCATCGCCCAGCGTCTGGGCATTCTGCATGAAGACCGCGAAGAACGGCACCGGATCGGGGCTGGACCATTCGCCCGCCTCCCATGCTTGGTAGAGGCCGACAGATCCGCCCGTCGCCACGCGCACCAGAGTGCGCCAGTTGTGGATCGTGATCTCTGCCTCGAACCCCGGCGCACGCCCGCCGATCAGCCGTGTGCTGCCATCGGGAAGGCGGCCGAGCACTGCCCCGCGCTCCATGCCGGCGTCGAGCTTATCGAGTAGCTTGTGAAAACCGGGTGCCAGCAGACGGGAAAGAAAACCCGGGCGCCGTTCGAAGCGCTGACTGGCGGCGAGCAGATCGCTCCCGCGAGATTGGTCTGTCACCCCCATGCGTTGGCAGCTTATGCAACCCCGCCCCCCGGGCGACAACCCTTTGGATCGCTTCAGTTGCCTTTCATTTCGCGATAGGCCTCCAGTGCGCGTTCCCGCGCCTCGCGGTGGCCGATGATCTTTGCGGGATAGCTGCTCGGACGGCACCCGTCCGACGGATCGTGTATTTGGCTGTCGGGCAGGTCGGCCAGTTCGGGCACCCACTCGCGGATGTAGCCGGCGGCGTCGAACTTTTCCGACTGGCTGAGCGGAGCCATGATCCGGGGGAACATGTTGCTGTCCACTCCCGTCCCGGCAACCCACTGCCAGTTGGTGCCATTGCTCGCGTAGTCGGCGTCGACCAGCGTGTCCCAGAACCAGCGCTCGCCATGGCGCCAGTCGATCAGCAGATGCTTGATCAGGAAGCTGGCCGCGATCATCCGCACGCGGTTGTGCATCCAGCCAATCGCCCATAGCTGCCGCATCCCCGCATCGACGATGGGGTAGCCGGTGCGGCCCTGCTGCCAGGCTTCCAGTTCTTTCTGGATCACATGCCCGCGATTGGGATTGCGCCAGAGTTTGGCGTCGTCGATCGCGTCGCGGTAGCTCTCTTCGGGGTAGCGCGGGAACTGGCAAAGGACATTCTGCGCATAGTCGCGCCAGATCAGTTCGCTCTCGTAAGTCCGCCAGCCGTCGCTCCGCTTGTCCTTGAACGCGTGCCAGATTTGCACCGGAGAAATCTCGCCCCAGTGGAGGTGAGGAGACATCTGGCTGGTCCGATCGACGGAAGGCAGGTTGCGGCCATCGTCGTACTCGCCGACATGATCCGCCCACCAGTCGAGCCGTTCGTGGGCTGCGTCTTCGCCGATCGACCAGAACTTCGCCATCTTCGTGGACCAGTCGGGATTGGTTGGGAGCAGGCCCCAATCCGACAAGTCGTCGCTCGGCGGCAGGCGCGAGGGCTGCGAGATCGTCTCGGGCGCAGGCAGTTCGTCGCGCGGCGGCATCAGGTCGCGCATCGCGCGGGAGAAGGGAGTATAGATCTTGTATGGATCGCCCGAGCCCGTGGTCGCGGTGCCCGGAGGCATCAGGTAATTGGCGTCGTGCAGTTCGAGCTCACACCCGTCAGGCAGCGCCTTCTTGAGATCGCCCTGCGCCTTGCGCCACCACGGTTCGTAATGGCGGTTGGCATGGATCGCACTTGCCCCGGTCTTGGCGGCGAGATCGGCGAGGATGTTCACGCTGTCGCCGCGCCGCAGGATCAGTGTCGCATTGTGCCGGCCGAGATTCTTCGTGAGGCTTTCCAGTGAATGATGCAGCCACCAGCGCGACGCACCACCATACTTTCGATCCCCAGCCCGTTCGTCATCGAGCACGAAGACTGGAATGATCGGCCCGGCCTGGGCCGCTGCGTATAGCGCGGGATTGTCTGCCAGACGAAGGTCGCGGCGAAGCCAAACGATTTGGGGAGAAGCCATGGGAAAGGAACCTCATTCGGAACGGGCTGTTCCAAATGGCATGGATCAGAGCCGCGTCGGCGAGACAACCGAGCCCAAAGCCCCCCTTCCCGCCGAGACGGTATCTCTTCCTGCGCGCGGATTCACGATCGATCGCGGCAAGGCGCTGATCGCAGCGGGCGTTCTGTGGCCGGTCTGGGGCCTGATGATCTGGCTGGTCACGCATGGCCGCACAGAGGGTTTCGACCACTCCGGCTTGATGCTCTATCGCGCAGGCGTCGACCTCCGGCCACTGGGCGGCACCATGCTGGAGGAGGCCGTGCGCGACATCACCGCGCTGGGCGGCGTGCTGCTCTCGACCTTTTCGGCCTGTGCCGCTGTGGTCGCGCTGCTGTTTCTCAAGATGCGGCGAGAGGCGACGCTGTTTGCGCTAACGGTATTCCTCGGCTGGGGCCTTAACGCGCTGATGAAGACGCTTGTCGGGCGGGAGCGCCCTACCCTTGTCCCGCACCTTACCGAGGCTGCCGGTTACAGTTTCCCCAGCGGGCACAGCTTTGCCTCCGCGATGATCTATATCGGCATGGCGCTGGCCTTCGCCTCGCTCAGCAGCAGGCATTCGGTGCGCTATACCCTGATCGGGAGCGCAATGGTCATCTCAGCGATGATTGCGTGGAGCCGGGTGATGCTCGGCGTGCACTTCCCCAGCGATGTGGTTGCCGGGTGGAGCGGCGGCGCAGCGTGGGCGTTCACCGCCGCCGCGCTGCTATACGAGCCGGCCAAGCGCGCTGCGGACAGCCACACCGCGCACCGGCTCGATCCGATGGAGCACGATGCGGATTAAGCCCTAGACGGGGTCGGCAGCGGTTCCGTCGACGGTCCACGTCTGCCCGCCGCTGAGCAGCTTCGCGAGATTGGGCTCCTTGCCACTCACCGATGCTTCGCGCTCGGCAATCACCGCGCTTTCATATGTCGGTGCGGGATCGTCGTAGAGAACGCCAAGCGGCATGGGGAATTCACCGAAGGGCAGCTCGGCGAGCAGGTGCGCCATCACGCGGTTCTTCACGTTGTGAACGCGCACGCCCGCCGCCTGCCAGTCGCCATCGACGACATCGACCACGGTAAAGTGAAGGTTCTCAGCATCGAACGCGAGGCCCTTTTCACCCTTGTCGAACAGCATCGGCTCGCCATCGGCCAGCCACAGCTGCTGGCCTTCCGCACCCTTGGGCGCGGCGAAGGCGTCGAACACGTCCTTGTTGTAAACGATGCAGTTCTGGAAAATCTCGACGAAGGCCGCGCCCTGGTGCGCGTGCGCAGCTTTCAGCACATCGGGCAGGTTCTTCGACACGTCGATCCCGCGCCCAACGAACCGCGCGCCGCTACCCAGCGCGAAAGCGCAGGGGTTGGCAGGATGGTCGACCGAGCCGATCGGGCTGGTCGGCGAGCGCGTGCCTTCGCGGCTGGTGGGCGAGTACTGGCCCTTGGTCAGGCCATAAATCTCGTTGTTGAACAGCATGATCTGCATGTTCACGTTACGGCGCAGCACATGCATCATGTGGTTGCCACCGATGCTGAGGCCATCGCCATCGCCGGTCACCAGCCAGACGTCGAGGTCCGGGTTGGCGAGCTTCACGCCTGTCGCCACCGCAGGCGCGCGGCCGTGGATCGTGTGGAAGCCGTAGCTCTCGATATAATAGGGGAAGCGGCTGGAGCAGCCGATGCCCGAAATGAACACGGTGTTCGCCGGATCGCTGCCAAGCTGCGGCAGCGTGCGCTGCACGGCCTTGAGGATCGCATAATCCCCGCAACCCGGGCACCAGCGGACCTCCTGATCGGTTTCCCAGTCCTTGAGCGTGGTTTCGATTTTAACGGGTGCGTTCATGGCTTAATCCAAATCACAAATTCGTTCGACGATATCGAATTCGAGCGACTCTCCGAATTCAACATCTCTTATTTTAAAGACGCCGATGTACCCGTCAGCTTCCCATTTATCAGGGTCATCAGTCTTTCGCCGCTTACGCATTACTGCGAAGCCCTCACTTTTCAGCGCCTCGACGACCTTCTCAGCCTTAGGATTTCCGGGGGCATAACCCGGATCGATGTAGCGAGATTTACCCTGCCACCAGTAATCCCAAATACAGGGAAGCGACTTGCCATGCACCTCCGGATGCCGGGGGGCTGTTACTTCAGCGAACCAGTTGCCCTGATTGCCTCTTGCGCGGCATGCCATCACTCGCTCTCCACCGGGCTTGGCAGCTGCTGTTCGTTGGGTTCGACCTCGCCGCCGGTATTGCCGGGGACGCCATCGAAATAGGCGCAGATCGCGTCTTCGAGCTCGGCGATCTGGAACGGCTGGCCGCTGGTCTTGGTCAGGCTTTCGGCATCCACGAGCAACTGGTCGCGCAGCACGGTCTTGAGCTGGCCGGTGTTCATCTCGGGCACCAGCACGCGATCGAACCCGCTGAGCAGTTCGCCAAGGTTCGCAGGCAGCGGCCAGATGTGGCGGATGTGGATGTGCGAAACCGAACAGCCCTTGTCGATGCTGCGGCGTACGGCCTGCTTGATCGGGCCGTAGGTGCTGCCCCAGCCGACCACTGCCAGCTTGCCAGTCGTCGCACCGAAAGCCACTTCCTGATCGGGCACGGGGATGTTCGCGATCTTGTCGCGCCGCGTGTCGGTCATCAGCTGGTGGTTGGCCGGATCGTAGGAAATGTTGCCGGTGGTAGCGTCCTTCTCGATCCCGCCGATGCGGTGCATCATGCCGGGCGTGCCGGGCTTGATCCACGGGCGCGAGCCCTTCTCATTGCGCTTGTAGGGCTCCAGCACTTCGCCGCGCGGTTCGGTGAGGAACGTGGCGGGGAACGGCTCGAAACCTTCGGGATCGGGCACCTTCCACGGCTCGGCGGCATTGGCGATGTAGCCATCGGTCAGCAGCATCACCGGCGTCATGTATTGCACAGCCATCCGGCAGGCTTCGATGGCCACTTCGAACGCATCACCCGGGCTGCGGGCGGCGATCACCGGCATCGGCGCATCGCCGTTGCGGCCATAGACCGCCTGATAGAGATCGCTCTGCTCGGTCTTGGTCGGCAGGCCGGTGGACGGACCACCGCGCTGCGAATTGACCACCACCAGCGGCAGCTCGGTCATGATGCCGAGGCCCAGAGCCTCGGTCTTGAGCGCGATACCGGGGCCGGAGGACGAGGTCACGCCAAGCTGGCCCGCATAGCTCGCACCGATGGCGGCGCACACGGCGGCAATCTCGTCTTCCGCCTGGAAGGTGGTGACCCCGAATTCCTTGAGCCGCGCGAGGTGATGCAGGATCGCCGAGGCGGGCGTGATGGGATAGCCGCCGAAGAACATCGGCAGCTCGGCCAATTGCGCCCCTGCGACGAGGCCGAGCGATACTGCCTCCGCACCGGTAATCGTGCGGTAAAGTCCAGGATCGGTCGGCACCGGGGGCAGGTTAACCTGCTTCAGTGGGCCGGAAAGCTCAGCCGTCTCGCCATAGGCGTGCCCTGCATCGAGCGCAGCGATGTTCGCGGCAGCAATGTCGGGCGCTTTGGCGAACTTCTTGTTCAGCCAGTCATGAAGCGGCTGGCGCGGACGGTCGAACATCCACAGCGCAAGGCCCAGCGTCCACATGTTCTTGCAGCGCAGGCCATCCTTCTTGCCGAGGCCGAAGGGCTCCACGGCTTCGAGCGTGCGCGCGGAAATGTCGAAGGCGAGCACATCAAACGGCGCGAGCGTATCGTCTTCGAGCGGGCTCGCGTCGTATTTCGCCTTGTCGAGGTTGCGCTTGGTGAATTCGCCTGTGTCGACGATCACCAGCCCACCGGGCTTGAGCGCTGGCAGGTTCACCTTGAGCGCCGCGGGGTTCATCGCGACCAGCACATCGGGTGCGTCACCTGCGGTGTTGATCTGGCGCGATCCGAAATTGATCTGGAAGGCCGAAACACCGAACAGCGTGCCCTGCGGCGCGCGAATTTCCGCCGGGAAGTCGGGGAACGTGGCAAGATCGTTGCCCGCCAACGCGGTCGACAACGTGAACTGACCACCGGTCAACTGCATCCCGTCGCCCGAGTCGCCTGCAAACCGGACGACGATCGCGTCGGGCGCTTCATTGAGGGGAGTGTTGGAGGCTGGAGGCGCCTGAGTCGCCATTGAAACAAATCCTTCGGGCATTCACGGCGCGACAGATTTTGCGCCTTTGTGCGCCGCCTACGTGGCCGTGCACGGGCGGGCAATCAAGTTTTTCTAATCCACCTGATGCAGATCAGTGGACAGCCTGCGCGCACAGCGCCTATCCAACGCGGCCCCGATTTGAGGAAGGAGCCCGCGAATGGCCGACAACCCGAACCCGACCGTGGAAAGTGAAGCTTTCGTCCGCCCCGACACGCGCGCGCTGCTCGATATGCTCAAAGCCATGGGCCGTCAGCCGATCGAAGAAGCCGGTGCGGTTGCAGGGCGCGAAGGCATGCGCGCGATGGCCCAGATCGGCGAGGCCGAGCCGCGCGACATGGCAGTGATCAAGGACGTAAGCGTCCCCGGGCCTGCCGGCGATATTCCCTGCCGATTCTACGACACGCGCGAATCGCGCGAGGCGGGCCCGGCGGTGCTGTTCCTCCACGGCGGCGGGTTCGTGATCGGCGACCTGGAAGTCTACAATTCGATCTGCACCGAATTCGCGGCGCGGCTCGATCTGCCGGTGCTGTCGGTCGACTATCGACTCGCGCCCGAGCATCCCTTCCCTGCCGCGCCGGACGATTGCGAGGCTGCAGCACGCTGGCTCGCTTCGTCGCCTACGGAACTGGGCCGCGAGATTACCGGGCTGGTCATCACCGGAGATAGCGCGGGCGGCAACCTGACCATCGTCACCACCTACGCCTTGCGCGATGAGCCCGCCGACGTGCCCGTGCTGGTGCAGGCACCGATTTACCCGGTCGCCGACGAGGCGGGCAAGCACGAGAGCTTCCGCCAATTCAAGGAAGGCTATTTCCTCACCGGCGATACGATGGCGTGGTTCACCCAGAGCTACGCCGCCGAGCAGACCAGCCCGCGCAACCTCCCGATGTTGGGCGATTGCAGCAACGCCCCGCCGACCGTGCTGTGCACCGCCGGGCTCGATCCGCTGCGGGATTCCGGACGTTCTTACGCAGCGAGCATGGTGCAGCAGGGAACCGAAGTGACCTATCTCGAATTTCCCGGCATCATCCACGGATTCTTCACCATGCGTAAGGCAATCCCCAGTGGGCAGGCCGATGTGGAAGCCTTTATCGATGCTGTCGGGTCAGCACTGGGACGACGGCGATGACGATGACCAAGCAGCGCGACACTTCGGAACTGGGTTACCGCCCCTGCGTGGGCGTGATGCTGGTCAATTCGGCGGGCGAAGTGTTCGTCGGGCGGCGGATCGACAACAAGGAAGGCGACTTCTGGCAGATGCCGCAGGGCGGGATCGACGAGGGTGAAGACCCGCGCGACGCCGCGCTGCGCGAGCTGTGGGAAGAGACCGGCGTTACTGCCGACAAGGTGGCGATCATCGGCCAGACCGCCGAACCGCTGCGCTACGACCTACCCGACGAGCTGATCGGCAAGCTGTGGGGCGGCAAATTCCGCGGTCAGGAGCAAGAATGGTTCCTCGCCCGGTTCGACGGGAGCGAGGCGGATATCGACCTCGAAGCCCACGATCCGCCCGAGTTCTGCGAGCACCGCTGGGTTCCGGCAAGCACGGTGGCCGACCTGATCGTCCCGTTCAAGAAGCGCGTCTACCGCGCCGTCGTGGCCGAGTTTGCCGACCTGATCTGAGCCGACGGCTCAGTTCTCTGCCGACAGGTTCTGCGTCACCATCGCATCGGGCATCACCGCCTCGGCGGTGAGCACGGTCTTGTCCTTGGGACCCTGCGCGATGGCGCGAGCAAGTTCCTCGGTCTGCGGACAGCTTGCCCCGCACAGCGATTCGAGCTGCGCGAGATTGCGCCGCGCACGCTCGACCGCGCCCTTTTCGACCATTGCCGCACCCTCGCCCGCGATTGCCTCGTAATTGGCGGGATCGCGGGTCAGCGCCTCGCGGTAATAACGGATTGCCTTGCCCTGCAGCCCTTCACGCCGAGAAGCCTCGGCCAGTGCGACCAGGATCGGCGTGTATTGCGGATCGACCGCGAATGCCGCCTCCAGCGCGTCGATTGCGCGTTCCGGCTGACCGGCGTCGAGCGCATCCTGCGCCTGCACCATCAGGGCAGCGGCGCGCGGATCGGCCTGCTCGACCTGTGCCGAGCCAACGCTTGCCGAAACCGCGACCAGCAGGGAAATGGCAGCAGCGGCGGGAGCATAACGCATAAACAGGTCCTTCGAGGAAGCCATCAGATCGGGTACGGTCGTAACCATAGATCCCGAGGCTATCACGGCAAATGGCCCCGCGCGACGAAAAATCCGTCCGTGCCGTCGTGGAACGGCGAGAGGCGGATCCCGTGGCCCCTCGCGCGACCCAGCCGCAAGGCGGGCGGGTCTGCGCGCCAGGCCTGATGGGTTTTCAGGAACGCATCGAACCGATCCGCGCCCTCGTCGTCCAGCATCGAACAGGTGACGTACACCAGCCGCCCGCCCGGCTTCACAAGCTTCGCGCCGAGCGCCAGCAGCATGTCCTGCGTTTCCGCGAACTTCGCCAGCCTGTCGGGCGTCAGCCGCCACTTGGCCTCGGGCTTCCTGCGCCACGTCCCCGTGCCCGAGCATGGCGCGTCGATCAGCACGCAGTCTGCCGCGCCCGTCAGATCGCCAAGCGCCTCCATCTCCCTGCCCGGATCGAGCAGGCGCTGCTCGACGATCGTCACGCCGGCGCGTTCGATACGCGGCTGCAGCTGGCTGAGGCGGCGTTTGTCGGTGTCGCTCGCGATCAGACGTCCGCGGTTTTCCATCGCCGCCGCCAGCGCCAGCGTCTTGCCACCCGCGCCTGCGCACAGGTCGATCACCGTCTCACCCGGCTTGGCGTCGGCAGCCACGCAGGCGAGCTGGCTGCCATGATCCTGCACCTCGATCCGGCCTTCGCGGAACGCAGTCCACTGGTCGACCGGGGTGCCCGCCTCGAACCGCAGCGCGTTGGGCGCCGCCAGAGCCTCTCCTGAAACGGGCAGTTCGATGCTGTCGCGCTCTCCCTTCAGCGTATTCACCCGCACGTCGAGCGGCGCGCGACCCATGAGCGCAGCACCCTCTGCGCCCTTCACGTCGGAGGCGGAGAGTCGCTTGGCCAGCCAGGCGGGGGCGAACCCGGTCTTGGCCACAGGCTCATCGGGCTGGATCGTTTCCGGTCCATATTGCGACCCGTCGAACAATGCTGCGATGGTTGTGTCGCGCTTGGCCAGCGCGAGCATTGCCGCGCGCCCATTTTCGGGCACCGGGCCGCAATGGCGGATCGCATCATAGACCAGCTCGCGCACC
Source organism: Citromicrobium bathyomarinum (assembly GCF_038594485.1). Classification (GTDB taxonomy): domain Bacteria; phylum Pseudomonadota; class Alphaproteobacteria; order Sphingomonadales; family Sphingomonadaceae; genus Alteriqipengyuania; species Alteriqipengyuania bathyomarina_A. The sequence goes on from NZ_JBCFZG010000001.1 coordinate 932,096, forward strand.
GCGCGCCGATCCTTCGATCCGGCGTAGCGGTTCGCCCTGGCCCATTCGGCAACGATGCGATCGGCCGGAGCGCCCTGCCCCCTCGCCGCTTCGATCACCGTGTCGAGGATATCGATGGCCGCCTTGACCCGCGCGGCGGGCGTCATGCTTCGCGCCCGATTGCCAGAGGCTCTGACACACCTGACACAGTGTTCAGGAGTGAAAAAATCCGGGGGGCGAAAGCGGGGAGTGAAGCCATTTGGCGGGCGGGCAGTTGGGACAGGTTCATGCGTTCCCCTTGGCACGGTGCGCCCCGGTAGGAAACGGCAAAGCCTGCCTGGATAACCGGTCTTGTGAGGGATTGGCGAAAGAGGTGTCGCTTGGCCGATTTGGTAAGCCGCCTCTCTCCAAGCTAAGCTAGCTCCGCCTGAGCAAGCTGCGCTATCGCCTCCATGCAGTGGCGTAAGGCGAAATCACCTCCCATCCCAGCGAGAGATAGAGCAGCCGTCCCTCCTCCGTTGCGACCAGCAATTGGGGCAGGTGGTCCCCGCGCCGGTTTCGACCGATCAACCCCATCAGCGCCCTGCCGAGTCCGCGGCGTCGGAAGGCAGCCTCGACCACGATGCGATCATAGACGAACCCCCCGGCACCCCAACCCCAGTAACCGCGCGCGGCGAGCACTCCGTTCGTAGTCACGATGTCGATCCTGCCCGACAAGCTGCCTTGGGCGGTACGTGCCACGAAGCCGTCGGGTAGGTCGGGCACCGCAGGGGTGCACCGGCAATGCATGAAATGCCCGGTATCCTGCACATCCCAGCCGGCGGGCAGTAACTTAGCCAGATCGCGCGCGGGAATGCACGCCTTGACCGGTTCACGCGGACTGTCGATCTTCCCCGCCAGCGCGCCGATCCGTGCATCGGCATTGGGGAACACCCACCGGCGCAACTCAGCCGCGCTGTCCGTATCGACCCGAAATCCGCCGTGCGATGCGACCGGCAGCGGCAGGCCGCGAGCAAGCGAGCGCCCGGTCAGCCATGCTTCGAGAAGCGCAGGCGAAATTCCGCCTTCGCGCATCACCGCGTCGGGTAGTTGGGCGCCTCGCGCGTGATCGCGACGTCGTGGACGTGGCTTTCGGTAAGCCCTGCGTTGGTGATCTGGACGAACTGCGCGCCCTTGCGCAGGTCCTCGATCGTGCGGCTGCCGGTATAGCCCATCGCAGCCTTGATCCCGCCCACCAGCTGATGGACCACATCGCGCGCCGGGCCCTTGTACGGCACCTGCCCCTCGATCCCTTCGGGGACCAGTTTCAGCGCCGAAACGTCCTGCTGGAAATAGCGGTCGGCGCTGCCGCGTGCCATCGCGCCGACACTGCCCATGCCGCGATAGGCCTTGAAGCTGCGGCCCTGGTAGATAAAGGTTTCGCCCGGAGCTTCCTCGGTACCCGCCAGCATCGATCCGATCATGACACAGCTTGCCCCGGCGGCCAGCGCCTTGGCCGCATCGCCGCTGGTGCGCAGACCGCCGTCGCCGATCACCGGAATGCCCGATTTGTCAGCTTCCTCGGCAGCATCCATGATCGCGGTCAGCTGCGGCACGCCCACGCCCGCCACAACGCGCGTGGTGCAAATGGAGCCCGGCCCGATGCCGACCTTCACCGCATCCGCGCCCGCGTCGATCAGCGCGCGGGTCGCCTCGGCCGTGGCGACGTTGCCCGCGATGATCTGCACCGAGTTTGAGATGGTCTTGGCACGCTCGACCGCTTTCAGAACATCGCGGTTATGGCCGTGCGCGGTATCGATGATGATGACGTCGACTTCCGCATCGACCAACGCCTGCGAACGCTCGAAACCCTTGTCGCCCGTGGTGGTCGCCGCCGCGACGCGCAGGCGGCCTGCGGCGTCCTTGGTCGCGTTGGGATAGGTAACCGCCTTCTCGATATCCTTGACCGTGATCAGGCCGATGCAGCGATAATCCTCGTCCACTACGATCAGCTTCTCGATCCGCCGCTGGTGCAGCATCCGCCGCGCCTCTTCCTGCCCGGTGCCCAGCGGCACGGTAGCGAGATTTTCGGTCGTCATCAGTTCGCGAACCGGCTGGCCGGGATGCTCGGCAAAGCGAACGTCGCGGTTGGTGAGGATGCCGAGCAGCTTGCCGCTGCGATCGGTCACCGGGATGCCGCTGATGCGGTTGGCGCTCATGATATCCTGCGCTTCGCCCAGCGTCGCGTCGGGGCCGATGGTAATCGGGTTGACCACCATACCACTCTCAAACCGCTTGACCGTTCGGACGGCAGCGACCTGTTCCTCGATATCCAGATTGCGGTGAAGCACGCCCAGCCCGCCCAGCTGCGCCATCGCGATCGCCATGTCCGCCTCGGTCACGGTGTCCATCGCAGAGGAGATGACCGGGATGTTCAGAGCGATCTCGCGCGTCAGCTGCGTGCGTGTGTCGGCCATGCTGGGCAGCACCTCGCTCGCCGCGGGGCGCAGCAGCACATCGTCGAAGGTCAGGGCGAGGGGGATTTCCTTGAAGGCCACGGCGGGCACCTTTCGCAAGCTGGTCTGCGATTTCGAGGCCCGCCCGTGGAAGGCGACTCGGGAATCGCGGGGGGATTGAAACCACTGTCTTGCAGGCGGCCCTTAGCGAGCCTCGGCACGATCCGCCAGAGGGTGCGTTACGCCTCCCCTGCTCCGCTCACCCGCTCTCTTCCATAAGCCCATGTTTCTTGATGCAGTGTCGCAGCTGGTCGTAGCTGAGGCCCAGCGCCTTGGCGGTCTGCCGCTGGTTCCAGCGATGCTTGCCAAGCGCATGTTCGACGATCGAGCGTTCGTGGCTGTCGACCGCCGCGCGAAGGTCGGCGATGTCCTCGAAATCGGGCCGCGGCGTTGCGGCACCGCCGCTCGCAGTGTCCGACGTACTTCTTGCGGGCGTCGTGGAAGCCTCGGGCTTCCACGGGCTGTCGAACGGATCGAACACGATATGGCCCACCGGGGTCTCGGGATCATCCCAGCGATAGACCGCGCGCTCGATCACGTTGCGCAGCTCACGCACGTTGCCGGGCCAGGGGTGTTCCTCCAGCTCGGTCGCGACATGCTCCGCGTAGCCGGGCCAGGCCTCCCAGCCCAGCTCGGCGGCCATTCGCCGCCCGAAATAGTCGGCCAGCACTGCGATATCGCCCTCGCGCACGCGCAGCGGGGGCAAGGTGATGACCTCGAAACTCAGCCGGTCGAGCAGGTCGGCGCGAAATTCCCCGCGCTCGGCCTTGGTCGGCAGATCCTCGTTCGTCGCGGCGACGATGCGGACATCCACCCGCATCGGGCGCGAGGAGCCTATCCGCGTCACCTCGCCATATTCCACCGCGCGCAACAGCCGCTCCTGCGCCGCCATGGAAAGCGTCGCCAGTTCATCGAGGAACAGCGTGCCGCCATGCGCCTCCTCGAACCGGCCTTCGCGGGAGCGGGTCGCGCCGGTGAAGGCGCCCGCCTCGTGCCCGAACAGCTCGGCCTCGATCAGCGTTTCAGGCAGTGCGGCGCAGTTCATCGTTATCAGCGGCTCGCCCCAGCGCGGGCTCAGACGATGGAGACGTTCGGCGATCAGTTCCTTGCCCGTCCCGCGCTCCCCGATAACCAGCACCGGGCGCTGCAAGGCTGCAGCACGACTCGTCCGCTCGACCGCGTCGAGGAAGGCGAGCGATTGCCCGACGAACTGATTGTCCCGCTCCATACCCGCAATATAGCGCTGAGCACCAAGCCTTGGCAATTATCACCAATATGTCATTCGTCGATTTCTTCAGCAATGGCAGATTTCCGCTCTATTCCGAGTTTGGCACGCGGGTTGCAAAGTATGGAGCAACACCAAACAAGGACCGCGATCATGCAAGAACAAGCCCAGTCAAAGCGCATTTTCGGCAAGGCCGTACTGGTCACGATCCTGGCAACCGCGGCGTTGGTCGCAGTGAATCCGCTGTCCGCAGATGCTACTCAAACCAGCAGCCCGCTCGTGCTACAGACGGTGGAACTGGCATGACCGACCATACCGACCCGCCCGGCCGCATTGGCCGCACCTCGCGCCTCGACAACGAGGTCGAACGGTTGCGCCGCAGCCCCACCCCCACGCAGAGCCCCTTCGCAAGCGAAGGCAGCGCGGCGGGCGGCACCCCATTCTACACCGGAGGCTTCATGGGCATCTTTAGCCGCACCCGCGACATCATCGCGGCCAATTTCAACGAAATGCTGGATAAGGCAGACGATCCGTCGAAGATGATCCGCATGATCATCCTCGAAATGGAGGAAACCCTGGTCGAAGTCCGCGCGAGTGCCGCGCGCACGATCGCCGACCAGAAGGAAATGCACCGCCACACGATCAAGCTCGACCGGCTGCAGGCCGACTGGTCCGAGAAGGCGCAACTCGCGCTTTCGAAGGACCGCGAAGACCTGGCCCGCGCGGCGCTGGTCGAACGCAAGAAGGCCGCCGACATGAGCGAACAGCTCAAGGCCGAAATCGGCGTGCTCGACGATTCTCTGCGGGCGTACGAGGAAGACATCCACAAGCTGCAGAGCCGCCTGCGCGAAGCGCGCAGCCGCCAGTCGCAGATTGCCGCCCGGCTCGAAAGCGCGGAGAACCGCGTGAAGCTGCGCAGCCTGATGACGACCGAGCGGGTCGACGAAGCGCTCACCCGCTTCGACTCGCTCGAACGCCGGGTCGACTACGCGGAAGGCCGTGCCGAGCAGCTCAAGATGGAAAGCGAGAGCGGCAAGCTTTCGCTGTCCGACGAAATCGCCGCCCTCGCAGGATCGGACAAGGTCGACGAGGAGCTGGAAGAAATGAAACGCGCGCTCGGCAAAGGGGCCGACGACGCGAAGAAGGGAGAATAAGCCATGGACGAGATCCTTGTCCCAGTCTTCGTCTGCAGCATTCTGTTCATCGGACTGCCGTGGCTGATCTTTCACTACATCACCAAGTGGAAGACCGCCGGCGGTGGCATCACCACCGATGACGAGGCCCTGCTGGAAGAGCTCTACGCGCTCACCAAACGGCTCGACGACCGGATGGACACGGTCGAGCGACTGGTCGCCCACGACCACGCCGACTTCAAGCCCGCCCGCCTGATCGCCGACAACAAGGCCGACAACGAGGAACTCGACGAACTGGAAGCGCTGCTCGCCCGCAAGCGCGCCGAACATAAGGGAACCCGCGCATGAACACGTCTCGCACCACGCTCTACAAAGACGAGAAGAACGCCAAGCTAATGGGCGTCTGCGCCGGGCTCGCTGACTATACCGGGATCGATGCGCTGTGGTGGCGGCTCGCCTGGGCGGTTTCGACCATCGCCGGTGCCGCCCCGGTCACCCTGCCTGCCTACTTCATCATGGGCATGCTGCTGAGCAAGAAGCCATCGCACCTCTACACGTCCGACGTGAAGGAACAGAAGTACTGGCAGAGCGTCCGCGCCAATCCGAACCGTACCGCACGCGAAATCCGCGGCAAGCTGCGCGAGATCGACCGTCGCCTGGCGAATGTGGAGGAGCACTATGTCAGCTCCAACCCTCGCCTCGACGCCGAGATCGAGCGCCTGCGCTGACACCAGAACCCAACAAGGGGAGACTTTAGAATGGAAGGCATACTCGCCCTGCTCATCCCGATCTTCGCGCTGATGATCCCGATGGTGGCCATCTGGACCAAGCACCAGCAGAAGCTGGCGGAGATGGGTCTCGAGACGACCGCAGCGACCACTGCTGAAAAGGCCGCGCAATACGCGACGCAGATCCAGCGGCTCGAAGACCGGGTCCAGGTGCTCGAACGTATCGTCACCGACAAGGGCTACGACGTCGCCACCCAGATCGAGGCCCTGCGCGATGCACGGAGCATGGATGACGCCGCCAGCGGCACGCCACTCTCCTTCGAAAGCCGGGAGCGCGCCTGATGAACGAGCTTCTCAGCGGCCCCGGCATGATCGTCGTCATCATCGCGCTGTGCACCGCCGGGTGGCTCATCAACAACTGGATCCGCGCCACCCACGGCTACGATCTGGAAGACGAATGGGGCGGCAAGACCTCCCGTGCGGACAAGTCAGCCGAGATCGAGAGCCTGCGCGGCGAGAATGCCCAGCTGACGCAGCGGCTGGAGGATCATGCGGAGCGGCTGAAGGTGCTCGAAAAGATCGTCACCGATCGCGGCTATTCGCTCTCCGACGAGATCGAGGCGCTGCGCAGGGACGAGAGCAGCGGGGTTCCGCTGGACATCGGCAAAAGGGAGAAGGTGTGATGGATGGAGCAATGATCCCCATCATCGCCGTGCTCGGCGGGATGATGATCGGTGGCGCAGGCCTGTTCGGCTGGATCCACACCACCCGGCTGAAGATCAAGCATGGCTATCCGCTGGAAACCATGTGGGGCGTGCCGATCCACCCGAGCAACAGCGAGGAATCGAAAGAACGCCTCAAACTGCTGACTCAGGAAAATGCGCAACTTCGCGCCGAACTGGGGTCGATCAAGGATCGGCTGGGCAACGTCGAGCGGATCGTGACCGACAGCGGGTATTCGCTGACCCACGAAATCGAATCTCTTCGCGAAAGAAAGGATGCCCACTGATGAGCTGGCCTGCCGCTATCGTCCTGATCGTGCTGATTGCCGCCGCCGCCAAGGTGCTGCGCGCACGATACCACAGCGATGCCTTTCTCGAACGCCACTCGAGCGAGCAGCGCACGCTGAACCAGCCGCGCGAACGCGAACGTCACCGCGACGATGAAGCCGAGCGCGAAATCTCCGCCCTGAAAGAGCGGATCGCGGTGCTCGAACGGATTGCCTACGACAAGAACAGCGTCGATGCGCGCGAACGCGCCCGCATCTCCGCCGAAATAGACGCCCTGCGCGAAGAGCAGGACTGAGGAGGGCCGCAAGCGGCACCGATCGCACGAAGGAGGATTGACGTCATGGAGCCGACACTCGTTATCGCCGCCACATCGCTTCTCGGCCTCGGCCTCGTCGCTGCGGCACTGCTGCGCGCGTGGGAAGGCTGGCTGGCGCTGAAGCGCCGCGAGCTGGACGCCGCCGCGAAGGGCCACCGCGAACCCGACGATCAGCGCGGTGCCGGGCCGATCGCCCTCGCCGACATGCGTGAACGCATCCGCAAGCTGGAAGCCATCGCCAACGGGGTCGATCTGTGAGCGGCGCGAAGAGCCAGGCCGCGCAGGCCGGCATCGGGCTCGGCAGCGCCATCGCCGTCGCGATCTCATGGTCGCTGCACCAGTCGATCGTCTGGGCGATCGTCCACGGCTTCCTCTCGTGGTTTTACGTGATCTACTACGCCCTCACGCGGCCTGGCGGGCTTTCGGGCTAAGCAAATTCGTCTTTGCGAGGCGACACAGTCGCCGCGGCGAAGCGAAGCTGGCCAAAGGCCTATCCAGTGCGCTGCACGTGCGAATGCGGCGGTCCATTAATCGCCGCGCGGCTTCGCCGCTCGCGATGACGAGAGGGTAGCTGGCGTAACCACTGCTTCCTCTGCCCTTGAGGGGCGAGGGTTTATTGCTAAATGCCCCGCATGCGTAGCCTCGATGATATCCGCGAAGAATACGAGTTCCTCGAAGGCGACGAACGCTATCGCCTGCTGATCGAGCTGGGGCGCGAGCTGGAGGAGATGCCGCAAGCGCTGAAAACCGACGCCACGCTGGTGCGCGGCTGCTCGGCCGCCGTGTGGGTCTATCCGACCGGTGAGGCCGACAAGCTGCACTTCCTGGCAGATAGCAACGCGGCGATCACCAAGGGCATCGTCGCGCTGGTAATTGCCGCCGTGCAGGACAAGCCCGCCACCGAAGTGGCGCAGATGGACGTGGTCGGCGCGCTCGACCCCTTCGATCTCAAGAACCAGCTGTCGAGCAACCGAACGCAGGGCGTGCCCAACATGATCGCGCTGGTCAAAGAACACGCCGCGCGGATTGCGGCGAGCTAATCCCCCGGCATCAAAGTCGGCTTCTGTAGTCGATACGGATGCGCACCCAGCTGCCGATCTGGGGCTTTCCGCCGAGCATCGGCGGGCGAACGCGAAATTGCCACGCGGCTGCCAGGATCGCGCGGTTTATCATCGATCCACGCGGGGATTCCTCGATCGGGACGCAATCGACCACGCGAAATTGCGGCGCGGTCTTGCACGCGATCAGGCCCCAGCCTGGCCCGTTCGCGGTGGAGAGATAGCCGGATAATTCGCCGTCATACGGTTCGCGATACCAGCGCGCAGCGTAGAGCGGTTCGCCGTTGGGCGCGGTGCCGACCACCTTGGAATCGGGAATCCCCGACTGCGAACCCGTGTCGACCGGCCCATAGACCTGCTTGGGTGCTTCAGCCTGGGCCGGACGCTCAGGCTCCTTGGGCGACGGCAGCTTGAACGGCGTGGGAATCACCGCCTGCGCGATCGGTGGCGCGGGCGCGACGGCCTCGGGTTGCACCGGCTCGGGACGCTCGACGGGCATGTCCTCCGTCGGCGCTGGCTGCTGGGTCGGCTGCGCGGTGTCGTTCGGCTCCTGTTCGGGCTGCTCGCGATCCTCCTGCGGCTCTTCCTGTGCCTTGAGATCGACCACGGTGAGACTGCCCGGTGCGGCGGTCGGTTCGTTATGGATGTTCAGCGTCAGCAGCACGATCAGCAAGATCGCCTCGATCAGCAGCGCGGCGACAAGCCCGACCACCCGCCGCCCGCGCTCGCTGCGCAGGGGCTCGAACAGCGGATGATCGCGAAGAGTCTCTGGCTGGAGCAACGGGCCTCAGGGTGAATGCACAGGACGCGATCCGCGGCCCGATGCGACTGGATAGGTGGGCCGAGCGGCAGGAGCAAGCACGCAGGTGCGGCGTAGCTCGCGTATCTTCAGGCCCCCGCGCTTTCGCGCACCACCGCCTCGCCCGCCTCGCGCTGGCGCTTGAGTTCGGCCTTCAGCTTGGCCGGGTCTTGCGGGAGCACGAAGCCGAAGCTCACCCCGCCCTCCTTGCCGATGGTCGCGTGGTGCAGCTTGTGCGCCTGCACCAGCCGCTTGGCATAACCGCGCTTGGGCACGTACCGGAAATAGCGCTGGTGGACGAGGCCATCGTGAACCAGCGTGTAGATGATCCCGTAGCCAAGGATGCCGAGCCCGATCCACGTTGCGGGCGGCCAGGCATAATCGCCCGCCACCAGCGGACTGCCGAGCATGAACATCGAGATGCTCATCGCAGCGCCGACCACGCCGTAAAGATCGTTCTTCTCGAACATCTTGTCGTGCGGTTCGTGGTGATCGCGGTGCCAGCCCCAGCCGAAGCCGTGCATGATATACTTGTGGCTCGCCCACGCGACCCACTCCATCGCGGCGATGGTGGCGAGTACGATCAGGAGGGGGACGAGCACCTGCATGGCGCGCGATATAGTCTATTCCGCAGGCGGGAAAAAGTGGCGTGCGATCTCTTCGCCGATCCGTGCCGGACGCAGGCTTTCCGCGTCGATGCAGCACCAGCTCGACTTGACCTCGGCCAGCACTTCGCCGCCCCGTTCGATCACGGTGTGATAGAACGCGCGGGCACCGCGGGTGCTTTCCAGCACGGTGCGCGCGATGATGTCGTCTTCGAGAAACGCGGGCTTGCGGTAGGTAATCTCGTGTTTCAGAGCGACCCATGCACGCTCTGCCACTGCTTCGGCAGGCGCGAATTTCTGCCAGTGCGCCAGCACCGCATCCTGCACCCAGCCAAGATAGCGGGCATTGTTGACATGCCCCATGAAATCGATGTCGGCGGGCTTGATGGCGATCGGAAAGGCGAAGGGCTTTGCTGACATGAGTGTAAGCTAACACGCCACACCTTACGGCACCATTACAATCGCGCAAATTTCTCTGCATTTTGCGCCACGTGTTGCACATTGCTTGCAACGAAATCGCCGCCCATGCACTAGGAGTGGTATGAGCAAGAACAACAAGGGCCTCTCCAGCGCGGCCATCGCCGCCGGTGCCGCAATCGGATCCGCCGCTATCGCAGCCGCGCTGATGTATGCCGGGAAGCGGCGCAAATCCTCTACCGAAGACGAAAAGGCGGATCGGCAATTGCCGCCCATTCCCTCCGGCGAAGACCCTCAGACAGATTAAGCGACCGGCCCTGCGACCGCTCGGCCGACCGACCAGACCATAAGGGAGAAGACCCCATGAAAGCCGTGCTGACAAAGGAAGTGGGCGGGCCAGAGACGCTCGTCGTGGAAGACATCGATACGCCCACGCCCGGTAAGGGCGAGGTGCTGGTCGATATCGCCGCGTGCGCGATCAATTTCCCCGACACGCTGATGATCCGCGACCTCTACCAGTTCAAGCCGGAGCGGCCCTATTCGCCCGGTGGCGAGATTTCGGGTACGATCGCGGCGGTCGGCGAAGATGTCGAAGGCTGGAAGGTCGGCGACCGTGTCCTCTCCGGCATTGGCAGCGGAGGACTGCGCGAACAGGCGGTGATCGGTGCAGAACGGTTGTTCAAGGTGCCAGAAGGGGTCGATCTGGTCGAAGCATCGGCGCTGCTGATGACCTACGGCACGATGATCCACGCGCTGAAGGATCGCGGGGATATCAAGCCGGGCGATACCGTGCTGGTTCTGGGTGCCGCCGGCGGCGTCGGCCTTGCCTCGATCGAGTTGGCCAAGGCCTACGGCGCGAAGGTCGTCGCAGCCGTTTCGAGCGATGAGAAAGCCAAGGTCGCGAAAGACGCAGGCGCAGACGAAACGGTCGTCTACGGGCGCGCACCGTTCGACAAGGATGCTTCGAAGGCGCTCGCGGGCGATTTCAAGGCCGCGGTCGGCCCGAACGGGGCGGATATCGTGGTCGACATCGTCGGCGGCGACTATTCCGAACCCGCGCTGCGCTCGATCGCATGGGAAGGCCGTTTCCTAGTGATCGGCTTCCCGGCGGGGATCGCGAAGATGCCGCTCAACCTCACCCTGCTGAAGAGCTGCGACATCCGCGGCGTGTTCTGGGGTGCCTTCGCCGCGCGCGAACCGCAGCGCAATGCGCAGAACATCGCCGAGCTGTTCGAACTGTGGCAGGATGGCAAGATCAGCCCGCAGGTGAGCGAAACCTACAGTCTCGACGATGCGCACAAGGCGATCGAGAAGCTTGAAAACCGCCAGGCGGTGGGCAAGCTTGTGGTGAAGATGGACAAATAGGCTGGTCGCTTGCCGGTCTGCGCAAGCGGGCCTATCGGCACGCGAGACGCGATTATTCTTACAAAGGGCAGCAGAACAATGACCGATTTTAAGGACCGCGAGCGCGGCGAAGAAGCGAAATACGCTTTCGACGAAGAAACCGCCTTCAAGGTCGCCGCGCGGCGCAACAGGCTGCTCGGCGAATGGGCCGCAGGGCTCATGAACCTCACCGAAGAGGAAGCCGACAGTTACAAGAAGGCGGTCGTGCAGGCCGATTTCGAGGAAGCGGGCGACGAAGACGTGATCCGCAAGGTGCTGGGCGACCTTACCGCAGCCGCCACCGACGTGGACGAAGCAACCGTGCGCGCCAAGCTGGCCGAATGCGCGGTCGAAGCGCGTCGCCAGCTGATCGGCGGGGCCTGATCCCATGCCGATGGCGGCGGACGAGATTGTCGGAATGATCCAGGCGGCCCTTCCGGGGGCCGAGGTCGAGATGCGCGATCTCGCCGGGGATAACGATCACTGGGCGGCCAAGGTCACCGCGCCGCAATTTGCGGGGAAGAGCCGCGTTCAGCAGCACAAGCTGGTCTACGACGCGCTCGGCGGCAACATGGGCGGCGTGCTCCACGCCTTGCAACTGACCACGCAGGCTCCCAAGTGATCGATAACAGCGCAAGCAATAGTGGTTTATTCCAAAAATGACTGACACCAAAGAACGCATTTCGGGCATCGTCGGAGAGAACGAGGTTGTCCTTTTCATGAAGGGCACGCCCCTGTTCCCGCAGTGTGGCTTTTCCAGCCGTGCGGTGCACATCCTCGACCATTGCGGCGTGACGTACGAAAGCGTTGACGTGCTGCAGGACATGGAAATCCGGCAGGGCATCAAGGCCTTTTCCGACTGGCCGACGATCCCCCAGCTTTACGTGAAGGGCGAATTCGTCGGCGGCAGCGACATCATGACCGAGATGTTCGAGGCGGGCGAATTGCAGCAGATGTTCACCGACAAGGGTGTGAAGACTGCCGATTGATCCGGTAGCGTACCAGGTATGGGAATTTCGGGGAGGCGGGGCCAGGAGACTGTTGGCCCCGCCTCTTTACGAAGATCGAGGGGTGTCTGTTGATATGCATCCCGCGTGCCAGTTTCGCCGTCGGCAGTATTTGCGCGGGTCGCGGTAGTTAACCGATCCGTTTACCATGAGGGCATTGTAAGAAATCCCGACACGAGGCTAGGCGTACCCGATGGCTGAGACGAATCGTGATGCACGGGACTCTGGGCAAGACGGCATTCCCGCTGCCACGGTGGTCATCTTTCGCCGCGCGCCCGGTGGCTCTCCTCCCGAAATCCTGATGCAGGTTCGCAACCGGAAGCTCGCCTTTGCCGGCGGGATGGCCGTGTTTCCCGGCGGCCGCGTCGATCCATCCGACCATGAGCTGGCTCGCACCCTCGATACCGGCGACCCCGACGAAGCCGCGCACCGGATCGCCGCAATCCGCGAAACGCTGGAGGAAACCGGCCTGGCGCTGGGCCTGCGCGGCGACATCGACGCCGCGCGTGCCGCCGATGCCCGCAGCCTGGTGATAGCAGAGGAGCGCCTTGCGCCCGTACTGGAGCGATTCGGCTGGTCGCTCGCTCTAGAAGACCTCATTCCCTTCGCCCGCTGGTTTCCCAAGAACGAGCGGCTGAGCCGGGTGTTCGATACCCGGTTCTATCTCGCCGATCTGGGAACGGGCGCGGTCGAAATCGCGGTCGACGCAGGAGAGAACACCCGCCTTTTCTGGACCAGTGCGGCCGATGCGCTCATTGCGGCAGATCGCGGCGAGATCGACGTTATCTTCCCCACCCGCCGCAATCTCGAACGGCTCGCACAGTTCGACAGCTTTAGCGAAGCACGCGCGCACGCGGAGGCGACGCCGATGCGCACCATCGTTCCGTTTATCGAGGAAAGCCCACAGGGCCGCAGCCTGTGCATTCCCGGCGACTGCGGCTATCCGGTAACCTCCGTGCTACTGGACGAGGCGAGACGCGGCTGAGCGACGCCTGAGAGGCTGCGCGCGGGTCACCGTTACGGGCGGCCTTGCCCCAGCCCTTCACGGAATGGCGTCTGCCTGAGGCCATTACAAAAAGCCCCGGCGCCCATACGGGCCCGGGGCTTTTTGGTAATGGCGCGCCCGGAAGGATTCGAACCTCCGGCCCCCAGATTCGTAGTCTGGTGCTCTATCCAGCTGAGCTACGGGCGCCTGTGAGGCGCCGCACATAGGCAGGGCATTCCGGCTTGGCAATGCTTTTGTGGCGATTTCCGGCATTCGCCCACAAGCCGTCGCAAATTAGCCGGAAAAGCTGGCAGCGAGCCGCGCGTCGAGCGGTGGCTTGGGCAACTGACTTATCTCGGCAAGGCTGCACCAGCGCCACTCGCCCCCCTCCAGCGATCGCACCTCTCCATCCCACACGGCACAATGAAGCAGCAGCAGCAGGATCGGGCGCACATCCTGGCGTGTGTCCGGGTGGTCGGCGGCAAAACCGCGCTCACGCATCGCGCCGGGATCGAGGCGCAGACCGCATTCCTCGGCGATCTCGCGCACCAGTGCTTCGCGCGGGCTTTCGCCCGGCTCGATCTTGCCGCCAGGAAACTCCCATAAACCCGCGTGTGCCTTGCCTGCAGGGCGGCGGTGCATCAGCCACCGCCCCTCCCCGTCGGGCCCGATCGCAGCGGCCACGACGGGCAGGTATGTCGGATTTCTTTTCACACAAATCACCCGGTTTTACGGCACGTTAACCCTGATGGGCCAAAGAAGGCCCCATCATTCGTCGCACCTTGGGTGAGGCGGATGGCCAAGGCAATAGAACGGGGGCCTTCGGATGACGCACTTCTTGAGAAGGCTTTGGCGCAGCCAGTCGGGCGCGACGGCTGTCGAATACGGCCTGATCCTTGCGCTGGTATTCCTGGCGATGGTGGGTGCGATCGGCACTTTCTCGAACGAGGTCATCAAGACCTGGGACACCGTGACCGAGACCTCCCAGGAGGCGGTCGACCGGTCTTAGGGGCCGGTACTTAGGAAATTCTCAACCCTTCGGGCCTAAACCGGCAGAAGCTCGATCCGAGGGGACATGGAAAGAGCCGGGTAACGAAGACGCAAACAGGAGACCGATAATGAAGTTTTTCCGTGAACTGATGAACGACGACCAGGGCGCGACCGCCATTGAATATGGCCTCATCGCCGCTCTTATCGCCGTCGCCGCGATCACCGCGATGGGCAGCCTCGGCAACCAGCTGAGCAACACTTTCACGACCGTGTCGACCGACATGGGCGGCGGTTCGTAAGACACTTTCGAACACTCTCGCTCGCAAGAGCGCAGAAAAACGAAACGGCGGGGAGCAATCCCCGCCGTTTCTTTTTGTGCGTCCGGCGATGCGCTGACTAGCGCCCGCGCACCACGATCTTGACCTGCTGGCCCGCCCGCAGGCCCTCGTTCGCACCAAGCCCGTTGAGCACCCGGAAGCGTGCCTCCTGGGCGTCGCTGTACGCCATCTGGCGGGCGAGCGAGGACACGGTATCTCCCGACCGCACCGTGACCACATCGATGACCCGCGGCACAACCTGCGCCGCCTCTGCCGAGCTGATGCGCCGGAACGAATTGAACATCGGGGTGAATACGCCCGCGCGCCCCGCCGGGGTAATCGCCTGGTAGTAGTAGGTCTGTCCGCCACCGAAATCGTAGGCGAACACCACCACATCGACCTGCGTATTGCCCGAGTTGGCGCGCGCCTGCCCATAGGCAGCAGGGATACCGTTGACCGTGGTGGTCTGGATCTGCGGGTTGATCGCCTGCCCCTGGCCGGAGAGCGCCTGGAATGCCTGGCTGACGAATTGCGACAGGCTGCCGCTCGACCGCGCGACCTTCAGTTCCGCCTGGCCCGACTGGCCGTTGATCGTCACCTGATCGGTGCCGTTGACGACGTAAAAGCCCTCGGGCGCGGTGAAAGCAAAGCGCAGGTCCGGATGGATGAACTGGCGCCCTTCGACCACCCCCTGCTCGGGATCGTCGCCATAGGTCAGGCCGTCGATATTGCGCAGGAAGACTTCACGGTTGAGGACGTTGCCGGGCTTGCCTGCGGCAAGTTGCGCAGTGGTCCGCACACGGCTTGCGGGATCGGGGTGGGTCGATGCCCATTCGGGCAGGTTCGCGTTGTCACGCCCCTGCAGCTGCGCGTCGAGTGACGACTGGCGGGCAAGGCTTTCGAGGACGGTGCTCATCGCCATGGGATCGTACCCGGCGCGCGACAGATAGCTCACGCCCAGTTCGTCCGCCTCGCGCTCCTGCTCGCGCGAGAAGCCCAGCGTCAGGAGCTGCGAGCCCTGCAAAGCCGCGCGGCCGAGCGTCGAGCCCAGCTGGCTGTCGCCGAGCAGGATACCCGACAGGATGGCACCCGCCGCGCCCAGCAGCGTGTTCTGCTGCTGCGCCTGCTGGCGGCGCTGCGCATGGCGCGCGGCGACGTGGCCGACCTCGTGCCCCAGTACGCCGGCAAGCTCTGCCTCGTTGTTCATCAGCGTCACCAGCTGGCGCGTGGTGTAGACATACCCACCAGTCGTCGCGAAGGCGTTGTTAACCGAGCTGTTGAGGAGCGAGACGGTGAAGGCACCCGGCGTATTGGCAAGGCCGGACTGCACGGCGATCTTCTGGCCGACATCGCGCACGTAGTTTGCGCTATTGCCCTGCATCGCACCGCCGAATTCCTGCAGGATCTGGCTGTGATATTCGCGGCCCTGCTGTTCCTCGCTCTGCGTGATCGGCGTGTTGGCGCCTGGAATGGCGCCACCCATGGCACAACCGGAAAGCCCCATGGCGAGGGCGATGGGCGAAGCTACGGCAAGAATCTTAAGACGAGACATTTAGGCAAACTCCCCTGATGCGTGATCACGGGGGAGTCACCACCTCCCCCGCGCTATGGCCCCTCAACAGGTCCACCACGTCCGGGGTTCCCGATTTCACTTCAAAGGAGGTCAGCCGCCGATGGCGAGGTACCGGTCTGCGCGCTTTTTCTGCAATGTCGCGACATCCTTGCCCACCAGCGCGCCAAGTTCGTCGTCGATGGTATCGGCCAGGTTACGGATGGCCAGCTTCGGGTCGCGATGCGCGCCGCCGACAGGTTCGGGCACGATCCGGTCGATCACGCCCAATTCCTTCAGATCCTGCGCCGTAACCTTCATCGCCTCGGCAGCATCGGCAGCCTTCTCTGCGGTTCGCCAGAGGATCGACGCGCAGCCCTCGGGCGAGATCACCGAATAGACCGCATGTTCGAACATCAGCACACGCTCGGCGCTGGCGAGCGCGACTGCGCCGCCCGAACCACCCTCGCCCACGATCGTCGCGACCATCGGCACCGGCAGGTCGAGGCAGGCCTCGATAGCGCGCGCGATCGCTTCCGCCTGCCCGCGTTCCTCCGCTTCGATCCCGGGAAACGCCCCCGAGGTGTCGACAAGTGTGACCACCGGGAGGCCGAAGCGCCCGGCGAGGTCCATCAGGCGGATCGCCTTGCGGTAGCCTTCGGGCTTGCCCATCCCGAAATTGTGCTTGAGGCGGGTCTGCGTGTCGTGGCCCTTTTCGTGCCCGATCAGCATGACCTGGCGCCCGCGCAGCGTCGCGAACCCGCCCAGGATGGCGGCATCTTCGCCGAAATAGCGATCACCGCCCAGCGGCATGAAATCGGTGAAGGCGTGCTCGACGTAGTCGCGGAAATGCGGGCGCTGCGGATGCCGGGCAACCTGCGTCTTCTGCCACGGGGACAGTGACGCATAGATCTCCTTCAACTGGTCGGCGCTTTTCGCCTCCAGCTTGGCGAGTTCGTCGCCCATATCGATCTGCTCGCCCTCATTGGCGGCGCGCAATTCGGCAATCCGAGCCTGGAGCTGGGCCACAGGCTTCTCGAAGTCGAGAAAAGTCAGCATTCGGGGCTGCTATCGGCACCTTGCGGCATGTGCAAGCCACGACGGTGCGCCAAGGGGTGTCTTTCGTTCACCAGCGCCACCAGCTTCGCCGCCTCGACGTGCGTATAGATCTGCGTGGTCGCGATGTCCGCATGGCCCAGGAGGCTCTGCAAGGTGCGCAGGTCCGCCCCCCCTTCGAGCAGGTGCGTCGCAAAGGCATGGCGCAAGACGTGCGGGCTGACCTTTGCCGGGGGTATGCCTGCGCGCTCCGCCAGGCCCTTGATCATCTGATACAGCCGCACGCGCGTCAGATGCCGTCCGCGCGAGGGAAACAGCCATTTGGAATTCTCGTCGCGCACCGTGAGCCAGCGCGACAGGGCGGCGCGGGCGCGCGTACCCATAGGCACAAGCCTTTCCTTGCCGCCCTTGCCGATGATCGTGAGGAAAGGCGCATCGCGCGGCACGGATGCAAGCGGCAGCGCGACCAGCTCTGTCGCGCGCAGGCCGGAGCCGTAGAGCAATTCGACCATGGCGAGCAGCCGCAGCGCGGCGGGTTTGCCCTGCTCCGCCTCGGCTTCGGCCTGCGCGAACAGCGCCGCAATTTCCGAATGATCGAGGACCTTGGGCAGCCCCCTGCGCTTGACCGGGCGCGGCAAGGCGGCGGACGGGTTATCGCGCCGCAGCCCCTCGTCTTCGAGATAGCCGAAAAACTGGCGCAGCGCGGATGCCTTGCGGGCGACGCTCGCCGGGGCGAGATCGGTCCAGGCCTGTGCCAGCCTGGTCAGCGATTCGCGGGTCGCATCCTCCAGCGGGCCGATTATCCCCGTGGCCCCTTCCAGATCGCGGCGGTAGGCGGCCAGCGTATTGGCCGCCGCCCCTCGATCCACCGCCAGCGCGGCAAGAAAATCCTCGATCGCAGCCCGTGCCATCGACCTATCCTCGCGCAACCGCCTCCGCGGCGATCATGCGCGCTTCGGCCTCAAGCCCGCTCTGCCGCAGGGCCGATACGATGTAATAGAGATGGCGCGGGGTCATCCGGCTCCAGTCGTCACCCTGCATCCCCAGCCCCATCAGCAGGCTGACCAGCGCAGCGTTGCGAACCTCGCCCGCGCGCCCGATTGCCTTGCTCCAGGCCGTTTCACGGCCAAGCTCGAGGCCGAGTTCGCGGTCCCACCCATTGCGGGTGCCGCTGGAGATACGGCCCAGCCCGGCAAGGCCTGCGACCAGCAGGCCGGTGCGCGCGCGGCCCGTGCTGGAATCCTTGTCGCTGAAGGAGTCGATTGCGTTGTTCGAAACCGGCTGCTTTGCATTGGGTAGCCCCACCGCAAGCATCCCCCAGCCCGCATCGCCTTCGTCGACGACATCGCGCCAGCGGGCCGCATCCAGATCGAGCCCGGCGGCAAGCATCGCCGCAATCAATGGCGCAGCATCGCCGGAGAACTGGTCCCCGGCCGGAATGCGCGCTGCCGCATAGGCGGTCAGTACCTGCCGATCGTAGGGGATCTGTGCATCTTCGCCCCACAGTGCACGAATCGCGGCGACCCGCGCTGCGGGATCGGGGTCGACATAGGCCGTCCTGAGCTGCGCGGCGTCGGTCCCGACCGAACCTTCGTTGCCGCCCGCCGCGTAGGCCTGCGAATAGAGATCGATCAGCGCGGCCGAGGAAAAGATGCCTTCGCGTGCAGCGCGACGCGCGCCATTCACCCGCAATGCCAGCGGGAGCGAGGGAAGCGAGGCGGATGCACGCTGATAATACGGCCCTGCATCGTCGAGCAGGCGGTCAGGAATATCCATCCCCAGCGCGGCGGCCAGGCCGTACCGCCAGGGCGTGAGTTCGTCGACATCGTCCCACTCGATGGTGACCGTGCTGTTCCCAAGTCCCGCCGCACCGGCATAACGCTGCGCCAGCAAGACATCGATATCTTCAAGATCGCCGCGGCTCTTTGCATTGCGCATCCGCGCCAGTTCGTTGCGCGCGCGGCCGCTTTCGCCGCCATAGGCGCTGCAAATCGAACGCAGCGCATCCCATTGCGCATCGTCGCGATAGCCGCCGCGCAACACCGCGAGCGGACAAGCGCCGACGATATCGCCCGTCGCGATGTACGAATCGACCGCAGCATTCGCGAGCCGCGTGTTCCACGCGTCGACATCGACGTCTTGCGCGATCGCGCGAGCCGCACTGAATTCGCCCATCCGGTTGAGCAGTTGGGCGCGCAATCCTGCGAACTCCACGCCGCTCATTCCATTGGGGGCGGCGAGCCTGCTGGCGAGCGCGCGGCGCAGGGCGATATGTCCCCATCGCGACACGAGGCGACCCTGCGTGCCGGTCAGCGCCGCGCGGACGAGCGCCTGCGGCTGCTTTGCCAGCGAGGCCGCGGGCAGGCCGCCCTCAGCCTCGTCGAGGATACCGACGCGGGTCGTCTCGCGCCGCTGCGCCTTGGGAATGTCGTATTTGGGTTTGAGACCCAGCAGCTCGTCAAGCTCGTCCGTGTCGAGCGACTCCAGCTCTTCGAGCGTAGGCAGACGCGCGTTGCTGGTACTGGGAGCGCTCGATTCCTCGCCGCCTTGCTCTTCGCCTTCGCCCTCGGGCGCCGCAGTCTCTGCAGGTGATGGAGCGGGGCTTGCACTGGGCGGCGTGGGCGAAGGGCTCGGAGCCGGGGTCGCCTGCTGGGCCGGAGCCGGTGTGGCCGTTTGCGCATTGCCCGCTGCGAAGGCGATCGGTGCGCCCAGCACCGCAAAGGCGGCGCCGGCCAGCAGCGCCTGCTTGCTACCGAAAATACTCATTGCCCGGCCTCTGCCAGATTTACCGTCTGTTCCATCGGATGCAGCGGCTCCTCCCCGCCGTCCCACCAGGCCCAGCCGAGTATGACGAGCACAACGCCCGCACCGATCGCGATCCGCTGTCGCACTTTTTGCGAAATCTCTATCTGCACGCGCCTCGACACCCTTTATTGCCTTCGCCCTAGCCCATCTCTACGCCGCCGAGCAATGGAGACCGCGCATACACCTGCCGCGATGGCCCGCATCGGCGCGCTTGCAGCCCGGCTCGACCGGCCAATTGCGCTCGTCGGCCTGATGGGCGCGGGCAAATCCACCGTGGGACGAAAGCTTGCCACCTTTCTCCAACGAAGCTTCATCGACGCCGACGACGCCATCGAAGAGGCAGCTAAACTCTCTATCGCGGAAATCTTCAGCGAGTTCGGCGAAGACTATTTTCGCGATGGTGAACGCCGGGTGATTGCCCGCCTGATCGAGGAAGATCACGGCGTCATCGCGACCGGCGGCGGTGCCTTCGTCAATCCCGAAACGCGCCGTCTGCTGCTCGACAGGACGGTGTCCGTGTGGCTCGACTGCGACATCGAAACGCTGGTCGAACGGACCGCCCGGCGTGACAACAGACCGCTGCTCCGCGATGGCGATCCAGAGGCGATCCTGCGCCGCCTTTCAGCAGAGCGAGAGCCGTTCTATGCACAGGCGCATATCCGGGTCGAAGGGCAATCGGGCCCGCATACCCGCACTGCATGGGCGATCATCGAAGGGATCGAGCAATGGCTGCCGTGAATGTCGCGCTCGCCGGGCGCAGTTACGAGGTGCTGGTCGGATCGGGCTTGCTCGGCCGGGTTCACTGTGAAGCGTATTCCTTTCTCGAACCCTATGGCCAGAGGTCGATCCCCGTCGTTGCCGACGCCAATGCGAAGCGGCTGCTGGGCGAACACCTGCAGGCATCCTTCCGCTCCGCAGGCCTGTCGATCGACTGGTACGAAGTGCCATCGGGCGAAGCGTCGAAGAGCTGGGCCGAGCTTGAAAAGCTGACCGACTGGCTGCTCGATCGCGGCATCACCCGCAGCGATCATGTATTTGCGCTCGGTGGCGGGGTAGTCGGCGACCTGGTCGGCTTCGCCTGTTCGATCCTCAAGCGCGGCTGCGGCTTTGTGCAGTTGCCGACCACGCTGCTGGCGCAGGTCGATTCGAGCGTGGGCGGCAAGACTGCGATCAACGCCAGCGCTGGCAAGAACCTGATCGGCGCGTTCCACCAGCCCGCACTGGTGCTGGCCGACACCGCCTGCCTTGCCTCGCTGCCCATCCGCGAAATGCGCGCCGGGCTGGCGGAAGTCTTCAAATACGGCTTGCTGGGCGATGCCGAGTTCTTCGCGCGCGTCGATGCAGACAGCAACGCGATCCTCTCGCACGACAACACCGTGCTCGAATCGGTGATCACGCATTGTGTGGGCATGAAAGCACGGATCGTCGCTGAGGACGAGCGCGAGACGAAGGACGCACGCGCGCTCCTGAACCTCGGGCACACCTTCGGTCATGCGCTGGAGGCGGAGACAGGCTTCTCCGACACGCTGCTGCATGGCGAGGCGGTCGCGCTCGGCATGGTGCTGGCGGCGCGGTTCTCCGCACGGCGCGGGCTGATTGCACAGAGCGACGCGGAACGCGTGGCCGACGCGCTGGCACGGGCCGGGTTGCCGACCGAGATTGCTGCGCTGGGGCTCGATTGCGACGGCGCAGCGCTGGCCGATCACATGCGCAACGACAAGAAGGCTGAGGCGACGACGGTGCCCTTCATCCTGCTGCGCGCCATCGGCGAAGCTTATGTCGCGCGCGATGTCGAATTGGCCGACGTGGGCACCTTCCTCGACGAGCAATTGCGGGCGCACTGACGATGGAGATCGAGGTTCGCGAGGCGGCGCTCGACAATCCACAGGTGAGTGCACTCGCGCTGGATCACGTCAGGCAGATGCGCGCCGGGTCACCCCCGGGGCAGGCCTTCGCACTCGACCTGAGGGGTCTCGACGATCCCGCGATCACGCTGTTCGGCGCGTGGCGCGGCGACGATCTGCTTGGGATCGGGGCATTGAAACGGCTCGGTGCGGAAGGCGCGGAGATCAAGTCGATGCGCACGCGCGCGGACGCGCTGCGTCAGGGTGTCGCCCGCGCGCTGCTGGAGGCGATCATCGCGCGTGCACGCGATGAAGGGATGGCGCGGCTGAGTCTCGAAACCGGCGACGGCCCGGCGTTCGAACCCGCGCTGGCGCTGTAGCGGGCACGCGGTTTTCGAAACGGCGAGGCTTTCGCCGATTACGAGAACACCGATTTCAACCAGTGCCTGCATCTCGACCTGTCGCGCGACTGATCGAAGCGCCGCGGATCAGAACAGCCGCGACCCGTCGGGCACTGCCTTGTCTGGCGAGAACAGCACGACCTCGCCCGCCTCGTCAGCGAAACCGAGAGTCAGCACCTCCGACATCGCGGGGCCGATCTGGCGCGGCGGGAAGTTGACCACCGCCGCGACCTGCCGTCCGACCAGTTCCTCCCGCACGTAGTTCGCGGTGATTTGCGCGCTGGTCTTCTTCACGCCGATGGTCGGCCCGAAGTCGATTTCCAGCCGGTAGGCGGGCTTGCGCGCCTCTGGAAATTCGTGCGCCGCAACCACCGTGCCCACTCGAATATCGACCTTCAGAAACTGGTCGAAACTCGTTTCCTCAGCCGCGGGAGCGTCGGGTTCGTGAGAGAGGTGCACCCTACTCCAGCTCCAGAATCACCTCGTCCACGGCCAGGCTGTCGCCCTCTGCGGCGTTGATGCTGGAGATCGTGCCCTCCTTCTCGGCGCGCAGGATGTTTTCCATCTTCATCGCCTCGACCGTGGCGAGCGGCTGGCCCGGCTGGACCTCGTCGCCCTCGGCCACATGCAGCTTCACCAGCAGTCCGGGCATCGGGCAGATCAGCATCTTGGAAAGATCGGGCGGCTCCTTCTCGATCATGTGATCGAGCAGCGGGGCCAGCCTTGCGGGGATCGCGAGGCCTTTGTGCGTGCGCCCGCGCGTGGTCAGAGCCCACATCGCACTGCTGGTCCGACGCAGCTGGATCGCGAGGTTCTCGCCATTGCCGTTGGCGGCGGCGAGCACCATGCCCGGCTGCCAGTCGGTCGTTCCGGTGATCCATTCGCCATCGACGGTCGCCCCGCCCTGGCCGAGATCCACCTCGAACGTGCGCCCGTCGATCTTGACGACCCAGTCGGATGGCACCTTGGGCGCACCGTCGAGGCGGCCCGAAATCTGCCCCTCGTGCGCCATGACGGAGCATTGCGCCCCGGCGATCAGCGCCGCGACCAGCTTTAGCCTCGGCTCGTCCACCGCCGCGCCGTGGAAGCCTTCGGGATATTCCTCGGCAATGAAGCCCGTGGTCAGCTCGCCGGAGCGAAAGCGCGGGTGCTGCATGATCGCGGACAGGAAATCGATATTGTGCCCCGGCCCCTCGACACGAAATGCGTCGAGCGCTTCGACCTGCAGGTCCGCCGCGGCATCGCGGGTCGGGCCCCAGGTGATCAGCTTGGCGATCATCGGGTCGTAGAAGATCGAGACTTCGCCGCCTTCGAACACGCCGTCATCAACGCGGATGCCGCCGCCGCCCATTTCGTGCCCGCGCCGCCCGGCGGGGCCGCTCGCCCCGGTCCAGCCCGGAACCGGCGGTTCGTAGCGAACAAGCCGCCCGATCGAAGGCAGGAAATTGCGGTAGGGGTCTTCGGCATAGACGCGGGTTTCGATCGACCAGCCGTCGATCCCGATGTTGTCCTGTTTGAAGGGCAGTTCCTCGCCCGCCGCCACGCGGATCATCCATTCGACCAGGTCAACGCCGGTGATCGCCTCGGTCACCGGGTGTTCGACCTGCAGGCGAGTGTTCATTTCGAGGAAGTAGAAGCTCTCCCCCGTCTTGTCCGCACCGCTCACGATCAGCTCGACCGTGCCCGCAGAGAAGTACCCCACCGCCTGCGACAGTGCGACCGCCTGTCCGCCCATTGCCTTGCGCATTGCGGGCGTGACGAAGGGCGACGGCGCTTCCTCGACCACCTTCTGGTGGCGGCGCTGGATCGAGCATTCACGCTCGTTCAGGTAAAGCGTGTTGCCCTGCCGGTCGGCCAGGATCTGGATTTCGATATGGCGCGGGTCTTCGATGAACTTCTCGATGAACACGCGATCATCGCCGAAGGAGTTCAGGCCTTCGCGCTTGGTCGTCTCGAACCCCTCTTCGACATCCTTGTCGTTCCAGGCGAGGCGCATGCCCTTGCCGCCGCCGCCTGCCGACGCCTTCATCATCACCGGATAGCCGATTTCGTTCGAGATCTTGAGCGCTTCCTCGGTGGTGTCGATCGCGTCCTTCGATCCGGGCACCACATTGACGCCCGCTTCCTTGGCCAGCTTCTTCGACTCGATCTTGTCGCCCATCGCGGCAATCGCTTTCGCCGGCGGGCCGATAAAGACGATGCCTTCCTTGTCGAGCGCTTCGACGAAGCTCGCCCGTTCGGAGAGGAAGCCGTAGCCCGGATGCACCGCCTCGGCGCCCGTCTGCTTGCATGCCTCGATGATCTTGTCCGCCAACAGGTAGGACTCGGAGGCGGGCGGCGGGCCAAGATGAACCGCCTCGTCCGCCATCTTCACGAAAGGCGCGCGTGCATCGGCATCGGAATAGACCGCCACCGTCGCGATACCCATCCGCTTGCAAGTCTGGATGACGCGGCACGCAATTTCACCGCGATTGGCAATCAGGATCTTTTTGAACATCAGTTAGGCATCTCAACATATTGGCGCAGTTGGGCGGTGCGTGCCTCGGTCAGGGCTTCGAGGCAACCATTCTGTAGCAACGGCCAGATAGTACCGCTGTTTTCACGCTCGCCATTTTCGGCAAGGCAATGGGCGTCGCGAAACTTGAGCCACGCGCGCTGCGCGGCGAGCAGGCGCGAATGCGCGGTGGCATCGCCATCATAGCGGGCCGCATTGCGATCCATTTCCTTCGCGTGCTCCGAAGCGCGAGACCATGCAGCGTTCAGCTCGGAATCGGCGCGCTTGTAGGACCGAAACGAGCAGATATTCATGTCCGTCTGCGTCATCGCATTCTCGCAGTCGACCTGCGGGTCTGCTGCCTGCGCGGCGGAAAGCAGCAGTATTGCGGCTAGGATCATTGTCCGGCCTCCTCTTCTCGTGCCTTCGCATAGCCGATTAACGCATGAGCGTAAGCCCCTGTGCCCCTGCGTTCCCCTTCGCCATCGAGCAGGCTGCGGGTCGCATCGGCGAGGCGGTGAATACTGGCAGATGCAAGCTCGCCCAGCGGATCGACATAGATCCCGATAGTGAACAGGATCGCGCCCGTTCGCGGGAGGCGGCGCAGCGTCTGCCGTTCGGAGCGGACGAACAGCGTCTGTCCGGCGTTTTCCGCCGTAACATGGGCAAAGGCCAGTTCGGGAGGGTCGGCGATCCAGCGGCGCTCACCGGTCGCAGCGATGAACCAGTTGCACCGCCCGTAGATCGCCCCGGGCTTCAGCTTGGCCATGAAGTGATCGACCCCGCTGGCCAGCTGCTCCTCATACCCCTGGATCGGCGCGTGGAGCGCTCTTAGCGGGAGGCCGAGCTTGTCGGCGGGCGTCCAGTCGGATGGCCACGCGACCGCCGCGCCGACGAGGCGGTAGTGATCTTCGCCATCGCGACGGGTGAGCAGGCACATATCCTCGTGATGGGCCGCAGCCGCTTCGGGCAATGCCCCCTCGACCCCCAGCATGGCCGCGAGTTCACGGCCCCCAGCATCGCCTTCCGGCAAGCGCTGGACGCCCTCAGGAAAAGCATCGAACCCTGCTGCACGCGCCGCCAGATCGGGGTCAGCCTGTAGCCACTCGCTCTCGTCCAGCTTGGCGAGCCCCATCTTGAGCACGCCGCCACCGCGCGCCTTCGGCAAAAGCTCGTCGACGGAAAAGCCGAGCGACAAGGCCTAGCTCGCGCAGTCCACGGTGAAGCCCCACTCCTCGTCGAACTCGCCATCGGTCGGAAACAGGAACTGCAGCGCCTGCGGGGTCAGCACGTGATAGGCGGTCGCGTGGGTCAGGTCGTTGCGTGGCAGCAGGCATGCTGTCTCCCCGCCAGCCTCTGCCACCAGCCGCGTGCCCTTTTCGGTCATCGGGCCTTCGTTGGAGAAGCTGAGCAGGATCGGCCCCCGCTCACGCCCGTCCTTCACCACTTCCGCCGCCGATTTGCCGAGCGCGATGTCATGCCACCACAGGCTCGGGTCGATCGCCGCGTATTTGTCGAACAGGCCGGGTTCGACCAGCCAGGTTTCCGCGATGAACAGCCCGGCAAGCGATTCGCCCATCACCGCATCGTCTCCGCTGGTTCGATAGTTCGCTTCGACCAGCGGCTTCACCTTGTCCCGGATGAAAGCGCGAAACTTCGCTGCCTCGCCCGCAGTGGGGAAAGCCTTCCGCTCCTGCGCATTACCCTTGTCGCCGATCAGCTCTGCGCGGCGATCGTCGGTCTGGATGCCGACCACGATCACCGGCTGCGAACGGCCCCACAGTGCATTGAGCGCGGTGGTGCCGACCACGTGGAGGAAATCCTGATCGAGCCCGCCGTCGATCAGGTAGAGCACCGGATAAGCCGTCTCCTCACTCCCCGCATATTCGCTTGGCACGTAGATATTGATCCGCCGCTCATCGCCCTCGGCGTAGTCGAGGTAATAGGTTGTTCCGATGGTGATCGGTGCCGCATCCTGCGGGGCCGACTGTTGCGCCAGGAGCGGTACTGGGAGCAGCAGGGCAGCGAGGGCGAAAAGCAGCTTCACTCCGCAGGCTCCGCGACCTTGCAGGCCCGCATAGGTTCGTCGCCCTGCAACGGGGTAAGCCCCAGCTTGGCGAACAACGCGCCGTCGCTGTCGTCGCCCGCATTGGGCGCGGTCAGCAGCTTGTCGCCGGTGAAGATCGAGTTCGCGCCTGCAAGGAAGCACAGCGCCTGCGTCGCCTCGCTCATGCTTTCGCGGCCCGCGCTGAGACGCACCATGCTCATCGGCATGGTGATCCGCGCGACCGCGACGGTGCGGACGAACTCGATATCGTCGATCTTGGCCAGCGGCGTATCGGCCAGCATGTCGCCCAGCACCGTGCCCTTGACGGGCACCAGCGCATTGACCGGCACGCTCTCGGGATGTTTTTCCAGCGTGGCGAGCGTGTGGACGAAGCCGACACGGTCCTCGCGCGTCTCGCCCATGCCCACGATCCCGCCGGAGCACACGTTAATGCCCGCATCGCGCACGTTCTGCAGCGTGTCGAGCCGGTCCTGATAATTGCGGGTCGAGATCACCCGCTCGTAATATTCCGGCCCCGTGTCGACATTGTGGTTGTAGTAGTCGAGCCCCGCCTCTTTGAGCATATCCGCCTGTTGCGGCGTCAGCATGCCGAGTGTCATGCAGGTCTCCAGCCCCATCTCGCGCACGCCCTTCACGATCTCGATGATCGCGGGCATGTCGCGGTCCTTGGGGTTGCGCCACGCCGCGCCCATGCAGAAGCGCTGGCTGCCAGCATCCTTCGCCTGCGCCGCGGTTTGCAGCACGGCGCGCACATCCATCAGCTTGGTCGCCTCGACGCCGCTGTCTGCCTTCACCGACTGCGAGCAATAGCCGCAATCCTCCGGACACCCGCCGGTCTTGATGCTGAGCAGCGTGCACAGCTGGACTTGGCTTGGCGGATGGTTCTCGCGGTGGACCGTCGCCGCGCGGAACAGCAGTTCGGTGAAGGGGAGGTCGAAAAGCTGCGCGATTTCCTCGCGGGTCCAGTCAGTGCGGGTTTGGGTCAATTTTTGTCTCTCAAAAGCAGGCGATGAGCCAGCCAGACAATTCCAGCTGAAACGCTCAAGACAGCGGGCACAATCAAATCTTGCAGGCCAAGCGCCCGGTAATCACCGGTGCTCAGATCATAAACGGTGAACCACCACGAAAGCAGGAACAGGCTGGTCGTGAAAAAAACGCCCAGACCGATAAGGAAGCATCCGACATGACGCCAGTTTCCTAGACTTGGCTGATTGGAAAAGCTCACCCCTCCATCTCCCTAACCTCGTCACCCCCGCGCAGGCGGGGGTCCCGCTTCTTTCTATGTGCCACCAAAGAAGAAGCGGGACCCCGGATCAAGTCCGGGGTGACGGGTGACGTGAAGGTCACTCCGCAGCCTCCCTCGTCATTGCGAGGCGACGCAGTCGCCGTGGCAATCCAGAGCTAGCACGAGCCGCCCTGGATTGCTTCGCTACGCTCGCAATGACGACTATGGAAATCACTCCGCCACCTCACCCTTCGCCACATAGCCGATGCAATCGCAGCCCTTCACCGCGCACGCCCGCTCGCCATCGCCGCCCGCGTGGTGGGTGCTCAACGGGTGACCGCAGTGGATGCAGTCGGCAGCCCCGCTCACTCCGCCGCCTCTTCCATCTCATCATCGGGTGGCGGCATGTTATGGCCGAGCAGACGCAGCATATCCGCCGCGCATTCGACCACATTGCTGCCGGGGCCGTAGATGCCCTGCACGCCTGCATCGCGCAGGAACTGGTAGTCGCTCTGCGGGATCACGCCGCCGGCGGTCACCTTGATATCGGCGCGGCCCGCGTCCTTCAGCAGGCGGATCAGCTCGGGGATCAGCGTCTTGTGGCCCGCCGCGAGGCTCGAAGCGCCGATGGCATCGACACCCTCGGACAGTGCCATCTCCAGCGTTTCCTGCGGGGTCTGGAATAGCGGACCGGAGACGACATCGAAGCCCATGTCGGCAAAGGCGCTCGCGATCACATTGGCGCCGCGATCGTGCCCGTCCTGGCCCATCTTGGCGACCATGATCTTGGGCTTGCGGCCCAGCCGTTGCTCCACAGCGTCGACACCCTGCACGACCTGCTGGTAGCGACTATCCGCGGCGTAGGCCTTGGAATAGACGCCCTTCACCGGGGTCGGCTTGGTGTCGTAACGCCCGAAGACGTCTTCCATCGCGCTGGAAATCTCGCCCAGCGTCGCGTCGTGCCGCGCGGCTTCGACTGCCAGTTCCAGCAGGTTGCCTTCGGTCTGCGCCGCACCGCGCGACAGTGCATCGAGCGCGGCCTGGCAGGCCATCTCGTCGCGATCCGAACGGACCTTCTCCAGCCGCGCGATCTGCGACTGGCGGACCTTGTGGTTGTCGATATCGAGCGTCTCGATCTCGTCTTCCTTGTCACGCCGGTACTTGTTGACGCCGACGATCACCGTCTCGCCGCGGTCGACATTGGTCTGCTTTTCGGCGGCCGCCTGTTCGATGCGCCGCTTGGGCTCGCCCGTCGCGACGAACTTGGTCATCCCGCCCGCCGCGTCGACCTCGTCGATGATCTTCTTGGCTTCCTCGACCAGCTTGGCGGTCAACGCCTCGACATAATACGAGCCGCCCAGCGGATCGGCGACGTTGGTGATGCCGGTCTCTTCCTCCAGCACCAGCTGCGTGTTGCGCGCGATGCGGGCGGAGAAGTCGGTCGGCAGCGCGATCGCTTCGTCCAGCGCGTTGGTGTGGAGCGACTGCGTGCCGCCCAGCACCGCCGCCATCGCCTCGATCGTGGTGCGGATGACGTTGTTGTACGGGTCCTGCTCCTGCAGCGAGACGCCCGAGGTCTGGCAGTGCGTGCGGAGCATCTTGGACTTGGGGTCCTTCGCGCCCAGCCCTTCCATCACGTCGTGCCACAGATGCCGCGCGGCGCGCATCTTGGCGATCTCCATGAAGAAGTTCATCCCGATGCCCCAGAAGAACGAAAGGCGCGGGGCGAAGGCGTCGATATCGAGGCCCGTCTCCATCGCGCGCTGGGCGTATTCCTTGCCATCGGCGATGGTGAAGGCGAGTTCCTGCACCGCCGTCGCGCCCGCTTCGTGCATGTGATAGCCGCTGATGGAAATGCTGTTGAAGCGCGGCATGTGATCGGATGTGTAGGCGATGATGTCGCTCACGATCCGCATGCTTGGCTCGGGCGGGTAGATGTAGGTGTTGCGGACCATGAACTCCTTGAGGATGTCGTTCTGGATGGTCCCGGAAAGCTTGTCCTGGCTCACGCCCGAGCGCTCCGCCGCGACGATGTAGAACGCCAGCACAGGGATCACCGCGCCGTTCATCGTCATGCTGACGCTCATCGTGTCGAGCGGGATCTGGTCGAACAGGATCTGCATGTCCGCCACGGTGTCGATCGCGACGCCCGCCTTGCCGACATCGCCGACCACACGCGGGTGGTCCGAATCATAGCCGCGGTGCGTGGCGAGGTCGAAGGCGACGCTCAGCCCCTTCTGCCCGGCGGCAAGGTTGCGGCGGTAAAAGGCGTTCGATTCCTCGGCGGTCGAGAAGCCCGCATACTGGCGGATGGTCCACGGTCGGCCGGTATACATGCTGGCGTAGGGCCCGCGCGTGAACGGCTCGAAACCGGGCAGACCCGGATCGATATCCGCCGTGTCTTCCGCCGTGTAGAGCGGCTTCACATCGAAGCCCTCCAGCGTGTGCCACGTCAGGTCGCGGCCTTTGACTTCCTTGTCGGCCTTGGCCTGCCAGTCTGCGGGGGTTGGGGTATTGTTTTCAGCCATCACATCCGTTCGCCCTGAGCTTATCGAAGGGCTGTCCTTCATTTCTGGACCCGCGCTAGAAGAAAAAGCAGGGCTTCGACAAGCTCAGCCCGAACGGGATTGAGAGGATTGCCCTAATTGGACCAGTGCGCGCCCTCCCTGGGCGTTTCCATGATTTCGGTCAGCTGGCCCATCATGTCCTTGGGGTGGAGGAAGAAGATCGGCGTGCCATGCGCGCCGATGCGCGTCGGGCCGAGGATGCGCTTGCCCTTCCCCTCGAACCACTCGCGCGCCGCCTCGATGTCTTCCACCTCGTAGCACAGATGGTGCTGGCCCCCGGCTGGGTTCTTGGCGAGGAAGCCGTTTATCGGGCTCGCCTCGTCGAACGGTTCGATCAGTTCGATCTGGGTGCCCTTGCCGACTTCGCCATGCGCGTCGGGCGTATCGACGAAGCAGACCTTCACGCCCTGTTCGGGAAGGTCGAACGGCTCGGTAATCCGCACCGCACCCATCGTGTCGCGGTAATAGGCAATCGAGTCCGCGATGGAGGGCGTCGCGACGCCGATATGGTTGAGACGGCCGAGTTTCATGCAAGCCCCCTGCAGGTTTGAGTGAAACGTACGCCCAGTGCAGAAACCAAAAATCCCTCAAGATAAGGCGACTTTAGTGGTTCTCCAAGATCGAACGAAAATCGGTCAATCAGGCCTTGTCTAAACAGAGCGTCATAGCTTGCGAACTGATCGCCAGAGCCACCAGCGAGCGTCGCAAGTTGTCCGTCTTGCAAATACGGATAAGTAGCTGACGTGACCCTTCCCGGCCACAATAGATCGAAGCTTATCAATTTATTGAATTCATCGCGCGCTTCATCCGCGTTGGCCACAGGCCATTTGAAGGAAGACTGGAATCTCTGACGCAGTGAACTCTTTTGATTCACGGACATCTGCGTCTGCGGCCCTCCATGAGCACTCTCTGGGACAATATTGTTAAGCTGCATGGCGTCGAACGAATTGATCTGCGAAAGGATATCCGCAAAGATAGCATGTCGGTTTGAAAAGTTTTTCGAAGCGCTTAGAAGGAGATGAGCCCACATCTCAGTTAGGTTCGGATCGTCCTCAGACACCGACGCTTTTTGTAGTAACTGCACTGCAAAACCAGGCGGAATGGCGTTGAGTTCCTCAGAACTCGACAATTCCTCGGCTTTCTGGAACACAGCTCGGAGGCGGTCCGAACCGTAAAGCTTGATCTGCTCACCCATTGCATCTGCCGAGGGTCCGAGCAGTTTGCTAAGAAACCAGGTCGACGCACCAACTAGTGCGGCACCTGTGGTGATTATCGGTTCCACAGCTTCACCTCACAGCGGAATATTATCGTGCTTCTTCCACGGGTTGCTCAGCTCCTTGCCGCGCAGCTTCCGCAGCCCCAAAGCAATCCGCCGCCGCGTCGAGTGCGGGTAGATCACCTCGTCGATATAGCCGCGTGAGGCGGCGACGAAGGGGTTGGCGAAGCGGTCTTCGTATTCCTTCGTTTTCTCGGCGATCTTTTCGGGGTCGTCGCGGTCCTGGCGGAAGATGATTTCCACCGCGCCCTTTGCGCCCATCACCGCGATCTCCGCAGTCGGCCAGGCGTAGTTGAGGTCGCCGCGCAGATGCTTCGACGCCATCACGTCATACGCGCCGCCATAGGCCTTGCGGGTGATGACGGTGATCTTGGGCACGGTCGCCTCGGCATAGGCGAACAGCAGCTTTGCGCCGTGCTTGATGATGCCGCCCAGTTCCTGGCTGGTGCCGGGGAGGAAGCCGGGCACGTCGACGAAGGTCAGGATCGGAATGTCGAACGCGTCGCAGAAGCGCACGAAGCGCGCGGCTTTCTTGGACGAATTGATGTCGAGCACGCCTGCCAGCACCAGCGGCTGGTTGGCGACCACGCCCACGGTGCGGCCTTCCACGCGGCCGAAACCGCAGATGATGTTGCCCGCATGCTTGGGCTGGATCTCGAAGAAATCGCCGTCGTCCAGCACCTTCGAGATGACCTCGTGCATGTCATACGGCTGGTTGGCGTTGTCGGGGATCAGCGTGTCGAGGCTTTCCTCAACCCGGTCCCACGGATCATTGGTGGGCATGTCGGGCACCGGCTCGCGGTTCGACAGCGGGAGGAAGTCGAAGAAGCGGCGCGTGGCCATCAGCGTTTCGATGTCGTTCTCGAACGCGTCATCGGCCACGCTGGTCTTGGTGGTGTGGGTGATCGCGCCGCCCAGCTCTTCCTGCGTGACGACTTCGTTGGTGACGGTCTTCACCACATCGGGCCCGGTGACGAACATGTAGGAGCTGTCCTTCACCATGAAGATGAAGTCGGTCATCGCAGGGCTGTAAACCGCGCCGCCCGCGCACGGCCCCATGATGACGCTGATCTGCGGGACGACGCCGCTGGCGAGCACGTTGCGCTGGAACACCTCGGCATAGCCGCCGAGGCTGGCGACGCCTTCCTGAATGCGCGCGCCGCCCGAATCGTTCAGGCCGATCACCGGCGCGCCGACCTTCATCGCGGTGTCCATCACCTTGCAGATTTTCTCCGCATGGCGTTTCGACAGCGAGCCGCCGAACACGGTGAAATCCTGGCTGAACACGTAGACCAGCCGGCCATTGATCGTGCCCGATCCGGTGACGACGCCGTCACCCATGATCTGCTGGTCTTCCATGCCGAAATCGGTGCAGTCGTGGACGACGTAGGTGTCGAGCTCCTCGAAGCTGCCTTCGTCCAGCAGCACGTCGAGCCGCTCGCGCGCGGTCAGCTTGCCCTTGGCATGCTGCGCATCGATCCGCTTCTGACCACCACCCATGCGGGCAGCCTCGCGGCGACGTTCCATCTCGGCAATATTGGCTGACATTCGGTACTCCCTGTTGCGCCAGAGGGGGTTAGGCTCGGGCAGCGCACAGGGTCAAGCCAATCGGGAGTTCGTGGTGTGGCGTAGAGGCTGCGTTCGCCGGGCAATTGCTTCGCGTCAAGCCCCTCATCCAGGCTTCGCTAGCCCCTGCGGTGCAAGCTGCGCCATCCTTCTCCCCGTGGGAGAAGGATATGAAGGCTTGGCGACGCAAGGAGCCTAGCCGCAGTTGGATGAGGGGGAAGCCGCCTAACGCATCAGGACGAGTTCCTCGGCCATCGTCGGGTGGATCGCGACGGTCGCGTCGAAGTCCGCCTTGGTCAGCCCGGCCTTCACCGCAATCGCCGCCGCCTGCATCATTTCGGGCGCTTCGGGCGCGATCATGTGGATGCCGACGATCTTTCCGCTGTCGCCATCGCAGATCATCTTCATCAGGCTGCGCTCGTTACGGCCGGCGAGCACGTTCTTCATCGGGCGGAAGTCCGACAGGTACACCTTCACGCTGCCAAGTGCTTCCTTCGCCTCCCCCTCGGTCATGCCGACCGCCGCAATGGGCGGATGGCTGAAGACTGCGCTGGGGATGCAAGAATGGTCCACGGCAACCGGATCGCCATCGCCGAACACGGTTTCGGCAAAGGCCTGGCCTTCGCGGATCGCCACAGGGGTCAGCTGCACGCGATCGGTCACGTCGCCCACGGCGTAGATGTGATCGACATTGGTCTTGCTGAAGCGATCTACCTTGATCTCGCCACCCTCGCCCAGCTCGACGCCCGCTGTATCGAGGCCGAGGCCTTCGGTATTGGGGACGCGGCCCACCGCGAACATCACGAGGTCGGCCTTTTCCTCGTCGCAGTCGGACAGCTTCACGAAATAGCCGCCTTCGTCGCACGGCTTGATATATTCGAAATGGGTGTTGAAACGGAACTTGATCCCCTTCGTCGTGCTGATCTGCAGCAGCCGGTCGCGCACCGCCTCGTCATAGCTGCGCAGCAGACGATCACCCCGGTTGACGATGTGAACATCGCAGCCGAACTCGTTGAAAATGCCCGCGAACTCGTTGGCGATATAGCCCCCGCCCGCGATGATGATTTTCTTCGGCAACTCGTCGAGATGAAACGCTTCATTGGACGAGATCGCATGTTCCGCACCCTCACACTCGGGCATCCGCGGCCGCGCGCCCGTCGCGATCAGGATATGTTTTGCGGTAACCTTTTTTCCGCTCGCCAGAGTGATCTCGTGCGGCCCCGTGATTTCGGCACGTTCCTTGAAGATCGTGACGTCGTGGTTTTCGAGCGTTTCGGTATAGGCCCCCTCGATCCGGGTGACATCCTCGAGCACATTGTCGCGCAAGGTTTTCCAGTCGAACTTCCGCTCGCCGATGTCCCAGCCGAACCGCTGGCAGTCTTCCAAGTCTTCGGCGAAATGCGCGCCGTAGACGAGCATCTTCTTGGGCACGCACCCGCGAATGACGCAGGTGCCGCCGACCCGGTGCTCCTCCGCGACGGCAACCTTCGCTCCCAGCGCGGCGGAAACGCGACTCGCGCGCACCCCGCCGGAGCCTGCGCCGATGGTGAAAAGGTCGTAGTCGTATTGGTCGGCGGCCATCGAGAGCGCTCCTGTTTGCGGGAGCGCGCGATATGGCGGGCACGGCTGCGCGGTTCAACCGTGCCCGGCGAGATCGTGCGCCGCAATCGGCTCAGTCGCCGACCCTGTTCGCAGGGTCCTGAAACACCGCCAGCGCCACCGACGCTACGGTCAGCGTACGTGCGAGGCCGGGATCGGTCCCATCGGGCACAATCAGTTCGGGCGTGCCATTGAGCTCAAGCGCCCCGACCGCACGCCCGTTCTGTTCGAAAAGGTAACCGATCGGAGTGATCGTGCCGTTGGAAGTGCCGACGATATCGTGGACCGAACGGATCTGCACGATTTCCCCGCCCAGCGCGATCTCGCCGCGTCGTTCGTAGCGATAGGCGGCGGTCCCGCCACCGGTCACCTCCTGCAGTTCGAACCGCGCAGGAAACGCACGCCCGTCAGCCTCGAACTCGCAGCGGAAGGCCATCGGATTGGTGGTGACTTCCACCCGGTCGCTGACCGCAATCGCGCGTTCGCGCATCCGGCATTGTGCTTCGATGGTCGAGGATATCTCCGGCCCTGCGATCGCGAAGCGCGCCTTGCCGGACCGCTCGATCCAGGTATCGAACAGGGCCATTCCTCCCTCCGAACGCTGGTACGATCCATTGTAGCGGCCCGCCGCGAACTTGCCGGTGTTCCAGCCGTTGAAGCCGGTAATCCGGGTCGTGGTGCTGGCAGACAAGCTTTCGGGCAGGTGCATCTGCGCAGGATGGATGGAGGAGCAGGCGGCGAGCGCGACGGCGCCAAAAAGAGGAATGCAACGACGCATAAGCTCGACTTTCACGAATAGGACGGGGCGGGATGCCCGCGTCGGTCAACGAGTGAGACCGACCAGGTGAACCGTGGCTGTCCGGGCGATAGCACGTTCGACGAACGCCAATTGCCCGTCTGCATGCGACCCGATCGAGCGCCCGCTGCGTCAGGATCGGGGGTATTTGACCGCCGGTTCCTCCAGCGCGAGCTTGCGTGCAGTAGTGGCAGTCTGCACCGCGAACAGGCTGATCAGCAGCACGCCCACTGCGCCGACGAAGAGGTCGAAGCCTGTGAAGACTCCGATCAGCGGCGTCGGTCCCAGCACGATCATCGCGACCGTCAGGGCAATCAGGATCAGTCGCAGTTCGGTCGGCCCGGCCTTGAGGTACGACAGGCGCAATTCGCCCATCACCCTGACCGACAGGAACGCGTGGATCGACATCAGCAGGTATCCCGCCAATGCCACCAGCGCGACCTCCAGCTGGACATATCCGGATGCGCCGAGCCCCAGCACGACCAGTGTCGTCGCCAGACCATCGCAGCTATGGTCGAGGAAATAGCCGTAGCGCGGCCTCTCGATCCGGCGAAAGCGCGCCAGACTTCCGTCGAGCGAGTCGCCGAACCAGTGGACCACGTATCCGGCGATAGACAGCCACAGCCACCCATCGCCCAGGTTGCTGGCGGCATAGCCGGCAAAGATCGCCAGTGCGCCCACCATCCCGGTGAAGGTCAGGATGTCCGGCGTGACCCACCGGGGCATGCGAGCGCACAGCCGGTCGAGCAGCCACCGCTCGCCCCGGGCGAGCATATTTTCCTGCACTCGCTCGATCGGCTGCGCGTCGGCGGGAAGTTCTTTACCGGTCGGGTTCACTGGTTCCATCACGGCGCTATCGACGAGCGGAGCGGCGCGTGCAAGCCGCGCAGCCTAGCCCTGCCCGCCCGAGCGTGCACCGCCGGAACGGTTGTTGCGGCGGCGCGGGCCGCCACGGTTCTGGCCGCCCGAACCACCAGGGCCGCCGCGTCCCTGCCCTGAGCCGTGCGGTTTGCCCTTACGCGCCGGATGCTTCGCCTTGGGCTTGCGCGCGCCGTCGCCAATCGGCTTGGGGCTGACGCGCTGGCCGCGCTGCTGCTTGGGTGCAGGCTTGGTCGGGCCGACGCCCTCGACCACCGCACGGAAGTTATCCGGCAGCGGCAGGCGTTCGAACTCGGCGTCGGTCGTCTTGCGGATATCCTTCAGATACTGCCGCTCGTCCTCGGCGCAGAACGCGATCGCAATGCCATCGGCACCCGCACGTGCGGTCCGCCCGATGCGATGCACATACTGTTCTGGCACGTTGGGCAGTTCGTAGTTGATGACGTGGCTGACGCCGGGGATGTCGATCCCGCGCGCGGCAACGTCGGTCGCCACCAGCACCGGGGTCTTCGCCCGCTTGAACTCGTCGAGCGCGCGTTCGCGCTGCGGCTGGCTCTTGTTGCCGTGGATCGCGTTGGCGGCGATGTTCACCTGCGCCAGCTTCTTCACCACCCGGTCGCAGCCATGCTTGGTGCGCGCGAATACGAGCACGCGCTCCATCTTGCCTGGGATCTCGTGACGACCCGACAGGATGAGCTCGAGCAGGCTCTGCTTCTCGTCCTGCTGGACCATGAACAGGAACTGCTCGATCCGCTCTGCCGTGGTGCTTTCGGGCGTTACCGAGACCTGCGCCGGATTGCGGCAGTACTGGCCGACCAGTTCCTTGATCGCCCTGGGCATCGTCGCGCTGAAGAACAGCGTCTGGCGATCCTTCGGCGTCAGTTCGTTGATCTTGCGCAGCGCGTGGATGAACCCGAGGTCGAGCATCTGGTCCGCTTCGTCGAGCACCAGAATTTCCACCCCGTCGAGGTTGAACGCGCGCTGGTCGATCAGGTCGAGCAGGCGGCCCGGCGTCGCGACGAGGATGTCGGTCCCGCGGTGCAGCTTGTTGCGATCCTTGTTGACGGACGTGCCGCCGACGATCGACTGGACCTTGAGGCCCGCGAGCGCGCCGTAATCCTTGGCACTCTGGGCGATCTGCCCGGCCAGCTCGCGCGTCGGCGCAAGCACTAGCATGCGGCACGACTTGAACGGCGTCTGGTTGTCGCCGTCGCGCAGGCGATCGATGCTGGGCAGCATGAAGGCAGCGGTCTTGCCGGTGCCGGTCTGTGCGATACCCAGCAGGTCGCGGCCTTCGAGCACGGGCGGGATCGCCTGCGCCTGAATGGGGGTAGGCTCGGTATAACCTTTGAGGTCGAGCGCCTGGAGGACGGGCTGCGACAGCCCGAGGTCTTTGAATTCGGTCATGTGATTATGTGACTCGCATTGCATGCGGTTCGCGCCGCGCACCCGATACCAACGGAGTCCGCGCGCTATCGCAGGGGTGGTAACCGCCCGCGTGAAAAGGGAAGTCTGGAAACAATCGAGGCGCTGCCGGGCCGCTCGCAGATTTGTGCGGCGGACGCTTCACGCTGGCAGTTGCGCTTCGTTCTTGCGGCAAATGGTGCATTGCGGTGCAAAAGTCAATCGGTGGCACTGCCCCTGCGAAACAACTGGCAGTTGCCCTGCGTTGGGTATTCGAGACGTATCGAGGGAGCCGGGAAAGATGGGATCCATCACCGAGACGATCGACAAGAGCACCGGTCTGCTCGCCGATCCGCTGCACGCAGCACTCGCGGCAGGGATCGCGGTGGGCGCAGCGATCGCGCTGCATGCGCTGCTGTTCTACCTGCTACGCCGGATCGCGCGCCGGACCGACCAGTCGAGCGACGATATCGTGGTCCGGCACCTTTTTCGCCCCACCCGGCTCGCCATCGTGGTGATCGCGCTGATGGGCGCGGCGCGCTACGTCCCGGAATTGCGCGAGGTGTGGGCCGATATCGCGACTTTCGTGCTGCCCGCCGTGGTGGGATGGATGGCGCTCGCCATCGTGCGTGCGCTGGTCGAGGCGGCGAAGCTCAAGGCCGATATATCGGTCGCGGACAACCTGAAGGCCCGGCGCAAGCGCACCAAGCTGACGATGTTCAACCGCATCGCGACCTTCATCATCGTGTTCGTCACCGTCGGCCTGATGCTGCTGGCGATTCCCGGCGTGCGCGATATCGGGGTGACGCTGGTCGCCTCGGCGGGTCTCGCCGGTCTCGCGGTGGGTGCCGCCGCGCAGCCAGCGCTCAAGTCGCTGATCGCGGGCGTGCAGATGGCGCTGACCGAACCGATCAATATCGACGATGCGGTGGTGCTCGAAGGCGAATGGGGCTGGATCGAGGATATTCGGACCACCTATGTGGTGGTGAAGATCTGGGACGAGCGGCGGCTGGTGGTGCCGACCAGCTATTTCCTCGAAAAACCCTTCCAGAACTGGACCAAGCAGACCGCCAACCTGCTGGGCACGGTGTTCCTCCATCTCGACCCAAAGGCGAAGATCGGCCCTATC
Organism: Citromicrobium bathyomarinum; assembly: GCF_038594485.1. GTDB lineage: Bacteria > Pseudomonadota > Alphaproteobacteria > Sphingomonadales > Sphingomonadaceae > Alteriqipengyuania > Alteriqipengyuania bathyomarina_A. The sequence continues at coordinate 971,201 of NZ_JBCFZG010000001.1, forward strand.
CGCGAGGAATTTTACCGGCAGATCGAAGCGAACGAGCGCTGGGATGGCCGGGTGAAGGTGGTGCAGGTGACCGACACGACGCGCGATTCCAAGGAAGTGCGCCTGCTGATGAGCGCGAAGAACTCCCCCACCCTGTTCGACCTTCGCTGCGATATTCGCGAAGGGATGATGGAATGGCTGGCGGACAACCGCCCGCAGGACTTCGCCAAATTGCGCCTGATGGAGGCGACCGAAGAGGCAGAGAGCGCCTAGGTGGCGGCCTTGCGACCGAACGGCCCGTTGAGCGTCACGATTGTCCAGTTGAGGATGCTCGCGAAGCTGACCCACACCAGATAGGGCACGATCATCCAGCTCGCCGCGACCGACCATTCGCGCAGGAAAACGGTCAGCGCGAGGACCGAGAGCCACAGAAACGGCACCTCGATCAGCGCCCAGTCCGGGCGCTTGGCAGTGAAGAACAGTGGCGACCACAGGAAATGGAAGAGCCCGTTGGCAAGATAGAGGCCAGTCAACAGCGCGCGATCCGCTTCGGGCGCCCCATTCCAGCTCAGTACGAAAGCCCATGCGGCCAGTGCGAGGATAATCGTCCACGCCGGGCCGAACAGCCAGTCGGGCGGCTGCCAGCTGGGCTTTTCGAGATTATGATACCACTCGCCGATCGTGGTCAGCAGCCCGCCGCCCCCTGCGAGGATCAGCGCCCAGACGACGGCGAAGATGATCGGAAAGCTCATGACTATGGCGTAGGTCTATCCCGCGCCCCTGGCAATGGATCAGCGCGTCAGACCTGCCGGAAGTTCAGCGCCGCATTCAGCGCGAATACGATCAGCCCCGCAAAGATCGACACCACGATCCGGATCACCAGATAGTGCATTGGGGTGAAGGTGATCAGCACCCAGAACAACGCCATCGTCACACCCAGCCCGACCGCAGAGTTCATCAGGAACAGCACGTAACCGCTGGCCAGCTTGCGATCCGATCCGGCGAAAATCCAGTACCGGCCGAGCAGGTAATGCAGCGAGTTGGCGACGAGGAAGCCGATGCCGGCGGCAATCACCTCGTCCATATGCGCATATTCGACGAGCACCCACAACACGCCCAGCCCCACCACGAAGACGCTGGAACTGACGACGGTGTTGCGGATCAACATCCCGCCGACACGGCGATTCCAGAATCGCCCCGCCCAGTGCCCGAGGTCGAATCGGGCCATACCCTCAGGTCGCGAGCTCATTCGGCGGTGGCGAGTCGCGGCTTGACTGTGCTTTGAATCGGACGGGGGCGGGGATTGAATTCGCCCGCGTCCGCCCATTCGCTGCGGCGCGGCGCGCCCAGCCACACGAACAGCAGCGGCAGCTTGATGAACAGCAGTTCGGAGTGGATCATGCGATCGATCCACCGTTCGCGCCAGCTGGGTTGCCGCCGCGCGTTTTGTGCGAGCCATTTGTCATAGGGCTCGAAATGGCTGGGTTCGTCGACATGGACAACCTCGAAAATACGCAGCAGCGCCTTGTCGGACCGCACGACCGGCTTGGTGAGCAGGATATCGACCTGCTTCAGCCCGCGCTTTTCGGTCAGCGAGACGACGCGGCACAGCCGCTCGAACAGGTCGTCGCTGGCGACGATCGCCTTGGTGTCGAGGCTGTCGATCGGCGTGCCGAAGGTGATTTCGATGAAGCGGTCGATATGGCCGAACGCCCGGTCGAGCGCGATCGGCTTGGTCCCGCGCAGTTCGAACCAGCGCTTGAACATGACATAGTGCTTGCGCTCGTCCGCCCGGTGCTTCTCGACCGCCGCGATGAACTCCGTCGCCTCGGGATGCTTGGCCTTCACGGCCTCCAGCACCCGGTCGAGCGCGGTGTACCCGCGGTGCTCGTTATAAATGTAGATCGACCCGAGGAGATCGAGATACCGCGAACCATCGTTTCATTTCGCGGGCTTAGCACCGGGATGCGGAAACGTCACGCTGTCAGCAAGCCAGCGGTGCACGCCTTGGGCTCGAACTTTTTGCGTGGGACCGAATAGATTGCTTTTCAAAACAACGGAGTTGGGCCAATCTACTAGTTCATGCCCGCAAACCAAAGAATCTCTCGCTTCATCAGCTTCTCGCCATCACGACTAAAGAAGTACGATAAGGGCATCAGCATCAATGACCTTCAGATCATAACAGGGTGGAGCAGGGCAACTCTTTACCGGCGAACGAACGAGATACCGGCTCCAACACCTTTTATACAGGAGCCAAAGGTCATTTGGCTATGCGACGAAATTCTAGATTGGGTCACTCGTGTGAACCTCAGAATCCATTTGGGAATTCAAGAGGCGCTCAATGAAGAATCCATCTTAGAGGCTCAATCTGAGAACGACCTCGAATTACGGGGGAGATTGGGGAAAGCCAAACGGCGCGAGCAAATTTACCGGGACGGCTTCATTTATCGCAATCTCGTGTGACTAAATGGCACAGGACGCTCACAAAGCGTGAATTGATTTGAGATATACAAGTACCTGAAAAACCGAAACTTCCCATTTCCAACCTGTGGATAGCGAAGCGGGAGTGGCCGCGCGCGCTGACTTGGCCGTAATTCGTAGTGTAAATGTCGACACATGAGCACGTTCTTCGGCATTGCGATCGTGATGATCGCCTTTGGTCTAATGGTCGCCCTTATCCTCGGTGGTCTAGCCACCCTGAATTGGTCAAAGCGCTGCGACCCAAAGAACAAAGCATTCTCTAGACCGAAATTCGTCATTCAATTGGGGTCTCTAGGCCGATTGAGCGAGCAATCTGACAAGGCAGACTGATGACTACCCCAACCCACTCGCTTCCAGCAGCGCCTTGGTGCTCGCGTCGAATTCCGCCGCGCCGCCGTCGATGTCCTTGGCCATCTTCTTGCCCAGCTCGACGCCGAACTGGTCGAAGGGGTTGATGCCCATCAGCACGGCGTTGGCGAAGGTGCGGTGTTCGTGGAAGGCGATCAGCGCGCCGAGCGTCGCCGCGTCGAGATCGTCGCACAGAATTATCGCAGAAGGCCGGTCGCCGGGGAATTCGCGCGCGGGGTCTTTCCCGTCGGCGCTCATGTTGCCGCCCGCCATCAGCGCTGCGCCTTGCGCGAAGCAGTTGGTCAGCAGGATGCGGTGATGCGCGGGGTTGAGCGCGTCACCCGGCGCGATGCTGGCCAGAAAATCGACCGGGACCAGATGCGTGCCCTGGTGCAACAGCTGGAAGACCGCGTGCTGCGCGTCGGTCCCCACCCCGCCCCACGTGATTGGCGCAGTCGGGCCGTCAACCGGCTCGCCCTCCGAGGTCACGCGTTTGCCGTTGCTCTCCATCTCCAGCTGCTGGAGGTAGTCGGGAAACAGCGCCAGCCGCTCGTCATAGGCGAACACGGCGCGGGTCTGGCAGCCGCGCACGCGGATGTAATACTGGTCGGCAAATGCCGCGCGCAGGCACAGGTTGTCGCGCCCGTCGCTCTCGCGGAAATGCTCATCCACCGCGGCCGCGCCTTCCAGCATCGCGGCAAACTCGTCCCACCCGGCGGCGAGCGCGACGGGAAAGCCGATGCTCGACCACAGCGAGTAACGCCCGCCGACGCTTTCCATGAAGGGCAGCACGCGCGTCTCGTCGACGCCCCATTCCACCGCGCCCTCGGGATTGGCGGTCAGCGCGACCACGCGGCCGTGCGGATCGGTGACGCCGTTTTCGCGCAGCCAGGTGAGCGCGCTGTCGGCATTGGTCATCGTCTCGATCGTGGTGAAGGTCTTGCTCGCCACCGCGATCATCGTGGTTGCCGGGTCGCACGCCGCGAACGCGGTTTCGAGCGCGACCCCGTCAATGTTCGAGACGACGTGGCAATCGACATAGGCGAGGTCGCGGGTCAGCGCGTCGATCGCGAGCGCGGGGCCGAGCGCGGAGCCGCCGATGCCGATGTGGATCAGGTGGTTGATCTCGCCGAGCGCGCCTTCGCGGATCGCCTCGATGAGCATCTGCATACGCGCGAGCAGCGCCTGCGCTTCTTCGACGCTTGTTTCGCTACCTGAGCCGCGCTGCGCTGTGTGTTCTGCGGCGCGTCCTTCGGTGACGTTGATCGCATCGCCCGCGAACAGCGCGGCGCGCTTGGCCGGGAAATCGCTGGCTTCGGCCAGTTCCTCGAAGGCAGACAGCAGATTGTCGGTCAGGTGGGTTTTCGACCAGTCGAAGCGGATTCCCGCAGCATCCTCGCCCTCGCCCCAGCCGATCCGGCCCGAAAGCGCGTCGACCCGGCCTTCATCCTCCGCAAAGAGTTGCGCGAGTGTCGCCTGCGGCATCGCTTTTACCCGATCCCATGCTGCCGTCCTGCTATCGCTCATGCCTGTAAAATCCTGTTGCCTGCCTGCCTTCAGCGCCTAGGTGCTGCAGCGATGGATGAAAAGGGCGAACCCGCTACGGATAGGTATGCCAGCGGCAAGGCACGCGGCGGGAGGCTGGCGAGCCTTCTTGCGCTGATCCTCGGCGTCGCACTGCTGGCGTTGACCGTGCGAACCTTCGCCTTTTCGCTGTTTACGATCCCGAGCGAGAGCATGATGCCCGGCCTGATGCCCGGCGATACCATCGCGGCCGAGAAATGGCCGTTCGGCTATTCGAACAACTCGCTGCCTTTCGACCTGCCGCTGATCCCGGGGCGGTGGTTCGCGCATCAGCCCGAGCGCGGCGACGTTGTGATCTTCAAGCACCCGGTAGACCGGACCGACTACGTCAAGCGGGTGATCGGCCTGCCGGGCGACGAGGTGGAGCTGCGCGATGGCTACGTGATCCTCAACGGCCAGATCCTGAGCCAGTCCGCAACCGACGAGGCGATCGTGCCGGTTGGCCCCAATACTCCATGCGCATGGGGCGGACGCGAGGAAGCGCGGGCTGCTGGCGGCGCCGACTGCCGTTATCGTCGCAATCGCGAATACCTGCCCTCTGGCGTCAGCTACGAGGTGCTCGATTACGGGCGCACCCCGCAAGACACCTGGGGCCCGCGCACCGTGCCCGCGGGCACGCTGTTTGTGCTGGGCGACAATCGCGACAATTCGATGGACAGCCGTTTCCCCGCAGTGCCCGGCGGCGGCGTGGGCTTCGTTGCGCAGGACCAGCTGGTCGGGCAAGCGGGTGCGGTGTTGTGGTCGACCGATGGATCGGGCAGCTGGCTCGATCCCGGCAGCTGGTTCTCCGGCTTGCGGCGCGAACGCACAGGAAAGGCCCTATGAACGAATGGAATACGACGCGCGACTGGCTGGCAAGCGTCGGCTTTGCCGCCGGCGACGAGGCGCTATGGACCGAGGCGCTGACGCATGGCAGCACGGGCGAGCCGCGCGATTACCAGCGGCTCGAATTTCTTGGCGATCGCGTCCTTGGCCTGACGATTGCCGAATGGCTGTTCGATACGCAGGGCGGTGCGGCGGAAGGCGCGCTAGCGCAGCGACTCAACGCGCTGGTCAGCAAGGGTGCATGCGCAAAGGTCGCGCGGGCAATCGGCGTATCCGAACATCTCCGCCTTGGACGGCAGGCGCGCGACGATGGTGCCGCGGACAGCGACAATATCCTCGGCGATGTGATGGAATCGCTGCTCGGCGCGCAATTGCGCGAAGCTGGGTTCGAAAGCGCGCGGTCGCTGGTGCGCAAGCTGTGGGCCGACGCCGTCGAGGGTGACACGGGCCGGGCCAAGCACCCCAAGTCCGCCTTGCAGGAATGGGCCGCAGGCAACCGCCGCCGTCCGCCCGAATATGCTCTGGTCGACAGGTCCGGTCCCGACCACGCGGCGCGCTTCACCGTGCGCGTCTCTGTGAAAAATGTCGGCGAGGCGGAGGCCACCGCGAGCAGCAAGCAGGAAGCCGAGACCGCAGCGGCAAAAGCGTTTATGGAGCGGTATGGCTAGCCTGAGCTTGCGCTCGCCCTTCGACAGGCTCAGGACGAGCGGAATATGACTGATACAGAAAATTCATCCGCCGAAGGCGGCAAGCCTGAACGAGCGCCCGCAGCCGCCGCGCAGCCCGAACGCAGTCCGGGCGGAGCGAACAGCGGCGAGGACAAGCAAAAATGCGGCGTCGTGGCCGTTCTCGGCGCGCCCAATGCGGGCAAGTCCACGCTGGTGAACGCGCTGGTCGGCCAGAAGGTCGCCATCGTCAGCCCCAAGGCGCAGACCACCCGCGCCCGGATGCTCGGTATCGCGCTGCACGAAACTGCCGACGCCAACACGCAGATGATCCTGGTCGACACACCCGGTATCTTCGCGCCCAAGCGACGGCTCGACCGCGCGATGGTGAACGCCGCGTGGGAAGGCGCGGAAAGCGCCGATGCGGTGCTGCTGCTGGTCGATCCGATCAAGCAGCGCCGGCACGAGCTTGAGCCGCTGCTCGAACAGCTCGCCACGCGGCCGGAGAAAAAGCTGCTGGTGCTCAACAAGGTCGACATTGCGAAGAAGGAGCCGCTGCTGGCGCTGGCGCAGGAACTCTCCGCCAAGGTCGATTTTGCGGAAATCTATTTCATCTCCGCGCTCACGGGCGACGGCGTCACCGAGTTGAAGGATGCGCTCGCCGCCGAGATGCCCGAAGGTGAATGGATGTACCCCGAAGATCAGGTTTCGGACGCGTCCGAACGCCTGCTCGCGACGGAGATCACCCGCGAGCAGCTCTACCGCCAGTTGCACGAGGAACTGCCCTACGACAGCATGGTCCGGCCCGAGAAGTATATCGAGCGCAAGGATGGCAGCGTCGAGATCCACCAGCAGATCATCGTCGCGCGCGACAACCAGCGGATGATCGTCCTCGGCAAGGGGGGCGCCCGCATCAAATCGATCGGTCAGGCGGCGCGCGAAGAGCTGAGCGAACTGCTGGGGCGCAAGGTCCACCTGTTCCTGCACGTCAAGGCGACCGAAAACTGGGCCGAGGACAAGGAAATGTTCGAGGAAATGGGCTTGGACTGGGTGCGCTGATCGCGCTATTCCAAACACAGGAAATTTTGCGGAGAATTTGCAATGCGTATCGCCAGGATAGCCGCCCTTGCCAGCACTCTGACCGCTGCAGTCGCGCTGGGCGGCTGCGCTACCTACCCCGCAGAAGATGCTGCGATGGCCTCGTGTCCGCACGTCAGCCGCGACTGGCAGGCGTGGATCAGCGCAATGCCCGGCCCCGATGCGAAGCGGACGCTGCACATCACGGGCATGGTCGACATGCCGACGCCCGGTTATTCGGTGAAGCTGGTCGAAGGGCCTGCCGACCGGATGCAGCCGCCGGGCCTGCGTTTCCAGCTCGATGCGACCCCGCCCGACGGGCCTGTGACGCAGGTAATCACGTCGGCCGAGGTGAACTACAGCGAACCGACGCCCTACCCGCAAATTCGCGAAATCATGATCTCCTGCGGCGAACGTCCCGTTGCGGTCATCACCGAAGTGCCGGTGGCGCAGTAGAAAGGAATAAGAACCCCTCCGTCAGCCGCTTGCGCGACTGCCACCTCCCCGTTTGTCTTCGAAAAGCGGGGAGGATCTTATGAGCGATCCTCCCCATTTCCGATGCAATCGCAAATGGGGAGATGGGCCGACGCCGGGAGGCGTCGGGTCGGAGGGGGACTAGCCGCGATAGTGGCACAGTATCGTCTCTGCGGCGTTCGTCGGCGATCGAAGGACCTCGCTGGCAGGAATGCGCAGCACCTCGGCGCCCTGCTCCCGCAGCCATTCGTCACGCGTGGCATCGCGCGCCGGATTGCCGCCCATCTCGTGCGCGATACCGTCGATCTCGACGCACAGCTTCGCCGCAGGGCAGTAAAAATCGAGTACGTAGGCACCAAGCGGATGCTGGCGTCGGAACTTGAACTCCGATTGCTGGCGCATCTCCTGCCACAGCAAAACCTCCGGCAGCGACATCTGTCGCCGGAGTTGGCGCGCCCTTGCAGTATTTCGCGGTTGTCTAACGCGCGGCATGTTTCCCCTCCGTCAGTCCTGACGGGCTGCCACCTCCCCACTTGGCCTACGGCAAAGCGGGAAGGATCAGATTAGCGCAATCCTCCCCATTTTCGATGAAATCGCAAATGGGGAGGTGGACCGATGCCGTCAGGCAGCGGCTCGGAGGGGCCGATTCTACCGCTTCTTCGCGATCGCGATCTTGTTCTTCTTGGCGAAATCCTTGGTCGATTCCTCGCTGCGGTTCAGCGCCTTGGCGATCTGCTTGAGGCCCTGCCCCTTGGAGGCGAGCGTCCTCAACTGGCCCGCCTCTTCACCCGTCCAGGGCTGCTTGTGCCGCTCGAACTTGTCCTTCGCCATGGTCTTTAGTCCTTTCCTTCTCCCCGCATGGCGAGAGGATAGCGCAGATTGCTCCGTTGGGAGCTAGCGGAGCTTGGTGAGGGGCGCGCGAGGCCTGCAAGCTTCGCAGCCCCTCTCCAACTTCGGCCAGGTCGCTTCGCTCCCGGGCCTTCGTATCCTCTCCCCGGTCGGGGAGAGGGATCGCTCCTACTCAGCCGCCTTCTTCGCCGCTGGCTTCTTCGCGGCGGTTTTTTTCTTGGCAGGAGCCTTCTTTTTGGCGGGAGCCTTTTTCTTCTTCTTGGCCGGTCCCTTGGCGACGCGCGCGTCGATCAGGGCAATCGCCTGCTCGTCGGTCACATCCTCGGGCTTCACGTCCTTGGGGATGGTCGCATTGGTCGTGCCATCGGTGACGTAGGGGCCGTAGCGTCCGGGCATCACCTTCATTTCGGCTTCGGAAGTCGGGTGTTTGCCCAGCACCTTGATCGGTTCCGCCTTTGCGCGGCCGCGACCGCCCTTCTGGGCCGCCTCGGCGAGCATCGTCACGGCGGCGTTCATGCCGGTGTCGAACACATCCATCGTGCTCGCGAGCTTGGCATACTTGCCATCGTGCCGCAGGTACGGACCGTAACGCCCCAGATTTGCTTCGATATCCTTGCCCGTCTCCGGGTGCTGGCCGACGATACGCGGCAGGCTCAGCAGCTTGAGCGCCATCTCCAGATCGAGTTCGCCGATATCCTTGGGGATGCTCGACCGTTTGGCTTCCTTGCCCTCGCCAAGCTGGAGATAGGGCCCGAAACGCCCGGTCTTGCGCTCGACCGGCAGGCCGGTCTCCGGATCGTTGCCGAGCACCGCATCCTCGGTCACTTCGTCACCGTCGGCACCCGGCTGCGCGAAGCGACGGGTAAACTTGCACTCAGGGTAGTTTTCACAGGCAACAAACGCACCAAAGCGCCCGCCACGCAGGTGCAAACGGCCACCGGCGCGCCCTTCCTGGTCGCATAGCGGGCAGTAGCGCGGGTCCTTACCGTCGGCGCGTTCGGGGAACAGGTAGTCGGACAGGAAGGTGTCGAGCACTGCCGTAATGTCCGACGGCTTCTGCTCCATCACCTCGTCGGACTTGGGCTTGAAGTCCTTCCAGAACGCTTCGAGGATCGCCTTCCACTCGGCGCGCCCGCCGGAGACATCGTCGAGCTCTTCTTCCATGCCCGCGGTGAAATCGTAGGCGACGTAGGTCGGGAAGAAGCGTTCGAGGAAGGCGGTCAGCAGACGGCCCGATTCTTCGGCGAAGAAGCGGTTCTTCTCGATCCGCACATATTCCCGGTCGCGCAGCGTCTGGATGGTAGAGGCGTAGGTGGACGGACGCCCGATGCCCAGTTCCTCCAGCTGCTTGACCAGCGATGCTTCGGAATAGCGCGGCGGCGGCTGGGTGAAGTGCTGGTTCGCCTCGACGCTCTTGCGTGCAGGGCTATCGCCTTCGCGCATTTGCGGCAGCAGGCCGCCATCCTCGTCGTCCTTATCGTCGAAGCTTTCCTGATAGACCGCGAGGAAGCCGGGGAACTTCACCACCTGGCCGGTCGCGCGCAAGGAATGCTGCCCGCTGCCTTCGGTCAGCGTGACCGTGGTGCGTTCGAGCTGCGCGGTCGCCATCTGGCTGGCGAGAGCGCGCTTGTAGATCAGATCGTACAGGCGCGCCTCGTCGCCACTGCCAGCCTTGTCCTTGCGGAAATCGGTCGGCCGAATGGCTTCGTGCGCTTCCTGAGCATTCTTCGCCTTGGTCTTGTAATAACGCGGTTTTTCCGGCCGATACTCGGCGGAGTAGCGATCGGTGATCGCGTCGCGGCAGGCGTCGATGGCGCTCTGGTCCATCTGCACGCCGTCGGTACGCATGTAGGTGATCGCGCCCGCTTCGTAGAGCGACTGCGCGCACCGCATCGTGTGGCTGGCAGAGAAGCCGAGCTTGCGCGCCGCTTCCTGCTGCAGGGTCGAGGTGGTGAACGGCGGCGCGGGGTTGCGCTTGACCGGCTTGGTCTCGATCCCCTCGACCGTGAAGCGCCCTTCCTCGACCGCCGTCTTGGCGGCCATCGCCGAGCCCTCGTCGCCAAGCGTCATCTTGTCGAGCTTCTTGCCGTCGAGCGTCACCAGCCGTGCGGTGAAGGCGGTGCCGTCATGCTCGAAATTGGCGATGATGCTCCAGTATTCCTCGGCCTTGAACGCTTCGATCTCGCGCTCGCGGTCGACGATGATGCGCAGCGCGACCGACTGGACGCGGCCCGCCGATTTCGCACCGGGCAGCTTGCGCCACAGTACGGGCGATAGCGTGAAGCCGAACAGGTAATCGAGCGCGCGGCGCGCCAGATAGGCGTCGATCAGATCCTGATCGAGCGCGCGCGGCTTCTTCATCGCCTCGGTCACGGCCGGCTTGGTGATCGCGTTGAAAGTCACCCGGTCGACATTGGTCGGCAGCGCCTTTCGCTTCTTGAGCATATCGAGCACGTGCCAGCTGATCGCCTCCCCTTCGCGGTCAGGGTCGGTCGCGAGGACGAGGCGGTCGGCATTCTTCGCGGCATCGGCGATCGCCTTCACCTGCGCGCGCTTGCGCTGGTCGGAGTAGATCTCCCAGTCCATCGCGAAATCTTCATCCGGGCGGACGCTGCCATCCTTGGGCGGCAGATCGCGGATGTGGCCGTAGGAGGCGAGAACCTTGAAGTCCTTGCCGAGATATTTCTCGATGGTTTTGGCTTTGGCCGGTGATTCGACAATGACGAGTTGCATGAGAGTGGGGGCGTTCCTTCACGTGTACGTACGCGCGAGAGTGGGAATCGGGGATGCGGTTCGTCAAGCGGGTTCGAGATCCGCTCTCGAAATTTCGCTTCCCGGTCTTGATCCGGGGTGACGAGGAAGAAGCGGCTATGGGTAAACCCTACTCGAACACATCCGCCACGCTGGTGTCCGCAGGGGCGACGAGGTGGAAGACCGCCATCGAGAACGCAAAGTTCACCGCGTTGCCGAAGGCTTCGACGAAGGAGGAGAGCGTGACGCCGAGGGCAAACATGGGCGAGGCCAGACCTCCCCCTCCCGTGGCAAGGCCCGTCCCCAACACCACTCCCACGATGATCGAGTTCAATACCGCCACACCGATCGTGAGCAGCAGCCCCGCCCCGAAGATCGACCATCCGTGGCCTTTGGTCGCTTCCCAGCTCGCGCCGAGGCTGTCGGTGATCGAGTGCTCGCCACCGAGCAGATAGCCATTGGCTGCCGACCAGCGGACCATCACGATGATACCGGGGATGATCAGCAGGACGAAGCCGATCCCCACGCCGATGACGGCAATGATGGACATCCCGACAAAGCTCCAGAAGCGGGCTCCTGCGGTCATGGAGCGGCCAAGCGACTGCATCATCTGCACCAGCAGGAAATAACTGGCGATGACGAACAGCACCACATTCCCAACCCCGAAGAGTCCCTGAAAGAGCCCGGCCGTCTGGGTGTCGATGCCGCCGCCGATCCAGCGGGCGGAGAACAGACCCTCGTCCATCGACACAAGGCCGAACAGACCACCGAACCCCGAAAAGAGGCCGAGGACCAGCACGTAAATCAGCACGGCCCGCCCCGCCCCGCCGATCACATCGACCGTCTCACTCAGAATTCCGCTGACGTTCGCTTCACGATCCATAATGCCCCCCTGATTCGCTTGTCCAATGCCTCGCTAGCGAGGGCCTCCGCCGGACGAAAGACTGACGCGCCCTCCGGCGTGCCGTTCCAGCCGCCCGGCAATCTCCAGCTCGAGCAGCGCCAGTTGCACAGCCGAAGCGCCGCTGCCCGACTGACGGATCAACTCGTCCACTGCGACCGGCGCGGTGGTCAGCAGGTCGGTAATGTCGGCGGGCGCTGCGTCCTCGAAATCCTCGGGCACATGGTCGTACCGGGCGACAGGTTCGCGGAAGGTGCTGCGGGGGTTTCCCTCGAACGTGCTGAGCAGTTCGACCACGTCCGAAGGCTCCTGCACCAGCACCGCGCCTTCGCGGATCAGGTGGTTGCAGCCGTGGCTGCGCGCGTCGAGCGGGCTGCCGGGGATCGCCATCACCTCGCGCCCGTACTCGCCCGCCAGTCGCGCGGTGATGAGGCTCCCGGACTTGACCGCCGCCTCCACCACCAGCGTGCCGAGCGCGAGGCCCGCGATGATCCGGTTGCGGCTAGGGAAGTGGCTGCCGCGCGGCTCGGTGCCCGGCGGCTGTTCGGCGATCAGCAGGCCCTCGCTCGCGATCCGTTCCTGCAAGTCGGCGTGCTGCGGCGGATAGGCGATTTCGATCCCGCTCGCGATCACACCGATGGTTTTGGGCATGGCACCCTCGTGCGCCGCTCCGTCGATCCCGCGCGCCAGTCCGGAAACGACCACGAAGCCCTCTGCGACGAGCGCCTGCGCGAAATCGCGCGCGATCTTCACCGCCGCCGCGCTGGCATTGCGCGCGCCCACCATCGCCACAACGGGCTTGCTCGCCAGCGACAGGTCGCCGCGATAGGTGATGACCGGCGGCGCACCGTCGCATTCGGCGAGCGCTTGCGGATAATCGGGCTGGTCGTGGAAAAGGTATCGCGCGCCGTGACGCTTCACCGCCTCGACCTCGCGCCGAACCGCATCTGCGCTGGCAAGCTGGTGGTGTCCTCCCCCCGCCTTGGCGAGATTGGGCAAGGCCTCGACCGCCGCCTCGCCGCTGCCATAGCGGGCGAGCAGCTGCGCGAAGCTTACCGGTCCGATCCGCGGGCTGCGCAGCAGGCGAATGCGCGCGAACGCTTCGGCCTGCGACAGCCCACTCATTTCTTCGCGCCGACCTTCGGCTCTTCGCCACGCATCAGACGCCCGATATTGGCGCGGTGCTGGATCAGGACGATTGCCGCAATCGCGACCAGCGGCCAGACGACCTGCGGATAGCCCAGCGCCCACGCGACCAGCGGCGAAAGCACAACGGTCGTCATCGACGAAACCGAGGAGATACGGCTGAGGTAAAGCGTAAGCGCCCAGATCGCGGCACACACCAGCATCGCGGGCCAGGCGAGCGCCAGCAATACCCCGGCGGCGGTGGCGAAGCCCTTGCCTCCCTTGAACCGCAGCCACGGCGTCCAACAATGCCCCGCCACGGCAGCAACCGCTGCGACGCCCTGCGCGAGCGCCCTTTCCTGCCCGCTCCCGTCGAGTGCATAGATCATCCCCGCGATCACGACGGGCAACGCGCCCTTCGCCGCATCGAGCAGCACGGTCGCCGCCGCCAGCTTCTTGTTGCCAGTGCGCAGCACGTTGGTCGCACCGATGCTGCCGCTGCCGATGCTGCGGATATCGCCCAGCCCGGCGGCGCGCGTCAGCAGCAGGCCGAAGGGGATCGAACCGAAGACAAAGGCAAGAATGGCGATCAGGACGATCTGGATATCGAGGTCGAGAATCTCTCGTCTCCCGTTGAAATGGCTTTTTCGCAATCACCTTGGGTGATGTCGAAGAGGTCGGCAAGCTCAGGTGTGTCGTTCGTCGAATTCGGCTGTCCCCAGCCTTGGTCGGCCCCGCCGCAAACGATAGGCATGCGGCCACCTGTTACAAAGAGGATTGCCCCGATGTCGATGCGTTTGCTGCTAGCCTCGCTTGTCTTCCTGGCTGTTCCAGCGGTGGCGCAGGATGCGACCACCACCGCGTGGAGCAGTGCGATCGACGGCGACCGGTTGAAGGAGGGGCAGACCTGCTTCGCGCTGAAGGCAGGCGAGGATGTGGTCGGTTTCCAGCGCGAAACCATCACTCCCGACGTCAGCATCGAAGGCCCGGCGTGGCGGATCGTGAGCCAACAGGTCCTGCCCGAACGCGGTATCACCTTCGTCGATCACTTCCTGCTCGACCGGGAAACGCTGGCCCCGATCGCCTTTCACAGCATCCTGAACGGGCAGGAGATCGCGCGTCTGAGCTATCTGAACGGGCGGATTTTCGGGAAGCGCTTCGACCGGCAGGATAAGTCGGCCAAGCCGGTGGACCTGACGCCGGAGGGGCCGGTTCTCGATGGCAACCTGTGGGGCCCGCTGCTCGCGGCGCTCGATCTGGAAGAGGGGATGCAGCTGCGCCCGCAAATCTACCAGTACAACGACGGGCTCGGCAGGTTCGTCATCGACGTCACGGGCGTGGACACGATCGAGACCGTGGACGGACCGCGCGAGGTCTATCTGGTCGACATGGGCTTCAGTGAGGACAGGCTCACGACCTACCTCATCGGCACGGCCGACGGCACCGAATACGGGACCCGTGCAGACGGTTTCTCGACGACGCGCTTGCCAAGCTGCGCGGGAGTGGACGCAGCGGGCTGACGAGGTGCTCGCGGAGAATTCGCCCTTGGAGCTTCCCGCAACTGCCAGGCGGGGCCCACCCTGCAACCGCACCGGATAAATTCGGCGGTACCAGCAGACCGTACCTTGCCCTGCCCCCCTTTCGCGGTACGTCTGGCGCCTATGACGACCCACCAGCTCTCCCCCGACACCGCAGCCGTCGCGCGGCTGACCGACAAGGAACGTGAATGCCTGCGCCTCTGGCTGGGCCATGCCACCGCGAAGGAAATCGCGATCCGGCTGGGCGTCACGCACCACGCGGTGGAAAAGCGCCTCAAGTCGGCGCGGCACAAGCTGGGCGTCGCCAGTTCGCTGGAGGCGGCGCGCATCTTTGCGAGGGCGGAAGGGTACGACGGGACAATATCCGGTCCGCCGGAGCTATCGGACGGCGGGCGTGAAGATCAGATCGGAGGCCTTGGTGCCCTTATCCGGTCGGCAGCCCCGCGATTTACCCGGCACCGCCTTTCCCTGGCTGCCGGAGTACCGATCATGTCGATGATTCTCGTTCTTGCACTCGCACTCACCGGGCAACCCGGATCGGACGTGCAGGCTCTTTCCGAAAGCGACAAGGCCCGCACCGAGGTGGGGAAGGAAGAGGCAAGGATTGCCCATGAGGATGCCGCATCGGCGGCTGCAGATGAGCAGGGGGCGCTCGCCGATGGGCAAAGCGCCGTGGCAGATGAAAAGCGCCAGCTGGCGAGCGCGAAGAGGGCCTCTGCCGATGACGGCCGGAAGGGCTACGCCTTCTCCGGGAAGTGGAAGGTGCCAGAGGACTCTCTCGCCGGGAATTGGACGACGGACGAGAACTCGACCGGGTCGTCGTCTGCCGATCCGCAATAGGCTCTGGCCCGCGAACCCCGCGGATTGACCGGGCGGGCGCGCGGGGCCATGCGTCGCAGCACATGAACCCCGCCGCCCCCATCCTGATTTTCGATTCCGGTGTCGGTGGGCTGACGATCCTCGCAGAGGTACGCAAAACGCTGCCGCAAGCGCCGGTGATCTACGCCGCCGACTTCGCCGGGCTGCCTTACGGCACCAAGAGCGAGGCGGAGGTGGCTGCGCGGGTGTGCGGCCTGCTGGGCCGGATGGCTGAGCGCTACCAGCCGCGCCTCGTCTGCATCGCCTGCAACACGGCCAGCACCATCGCGCTGGGCATGGTGCGCGATGTGCTCGCAATCCCGATCGTCGGCACCGTGCCCGCGATCAAGCCTGCCGCACTTGCCACACAGACCGGCACGATCGGCCTGCTCGGCACCGGGGCGACCGTACGCCAGCCCTATGTCGACCGGCTGGAGGCGGAGTTCGCCGCCGACAAGCGCCTGATCCGCCACGCATCAGACGCGCTGGTCCCGCTCGCCGAGGCGAAGATGCGCGGCGAAACCTTGGCCCAAGGCGCAGTGGCTCAGGCAGTGGCTGGCCTGCGCGACGATCCGCAGGCGCAAAACCTCGACACGCTGGTGCTCGCCTGCACGCACTTCCCTTTGCTGGCCAAGGAACTGCGCGAGGTCTTCGGGCAGGACATCCAGCTGATCGATGGCGCGCAAGGGATCGCCCGGCGAATCGCCTCGCTCACGCACGGGCAGGTATTCGCCCGCGAGCAGGAGGATTTCGCGGTCGCGACAGGCAGCGCAGAAAGCCTCTCCACCCTTGCCCCGATGCTCACCCGTTATGGACTGATGCGCGCGACGCAATTCTGATTGCATTCTATCCCTCGCCTTTGCGAATCGCTCGCAAAGATCGCGCTGGAAACTGCCGTTTTCGACCTATAAACGGTGCGTCACCGTGACGAACTATACCAATATATTCGACCGGGCGATCGATCGCCTGCACGAAGAGGGCCGGTACCGCGTCTTCATCGATATCCTGCGCAACAAGGGTGCCTACCCCAATGCGCGCTGCTTCCACGGCCATAACGGCCCGAAGC
Source organism: Citromicrobium bathyomarinum (assembly GCF_038594485.1). Taxonomy (GTDB): domain Bacteria; phylum Pseudomonadota; class Alphaproteobacteria; order Sphingomonadales; family Sphingomonadaceae; genus Alteriqipengyuania; species Alteriqipengyuania bathyomarina_A. The sequence goes on from NZ_JBCFZG010000001.1 coordinate 987,722, forward strand.
CGATCACCGTGTGGTGCTCCAACGATTATCTCGCGATGGGTCAGCACCCCAAGGTTACCGCGGCGATGGAAGAGGCGCTGCACGATGTCGGCGCAGGATCGGGCGGCACGCGCAATATCGGGGGCAACACGCACTACCATATCGAGCTGGAGGCCGAACTTGCCGACCTGCACGGCAAGGAAGCGGCGCTGATCTTCACCAGCGGCTACGTCTCGAACGACGCGACGCTCTCCACGCTGGCAAAACTGCTTCCGGGCTGCGTGATCTTCTCCGACGCGCTCAACCACGCGAGCATGATCGCGGGCATCCGCAATTCGGGCTGCGCCAAGCGCGTGTTTCGGCACAACGACCTTGAGCATCTCGAAGAACTGCTGGCGGCGGAAGATCCCGACACACCCAAGGTGATCGCCTTCGAAAGCGTCTATTCGATGGATGGCGACGTCGCCCCGCTCCACGCGATCTGCGACCTGGCCGAGAAGTACAATGCGCTGACCTATTGCGACGAAGTCCACGCGGTCGGCATGTACGGCGCACGCGGCGGCGGCATTTCCGAACGCGACGATGCCGCGCACCGGATCGACATTCTCGAAGGCACGCTGGGCAAGGCGTTCGGCGTGATGGGTGGCTACATCGCCGCGGACAAGCGGATCGTCGACTGCATCCGCAGCTACGCGCCGGGCTTCATCTTCACTACTTCGCTGTCGCCGGTGCTGGTCGCGGGCGTGCTCGCCTCGGTCAAGCACCTCAAGAACAGCAGCGAGGAACGCGACGCGCAGCAGGCGGCCGCCGCCATGCTCAAGCAGATGATGCGCGATGCCGGGCTGCCGGTGATGGATTCCACCACGCATATCGTGCCGCTGATGGTCGGCGATCCGGTCAAGGCGAAGCGGATCAGCGACATCCTGCTCGCCGAATACGGCGTGTACGTGCAGCCGATCAATTTCCCGACCGTGCCGCGCGGCACCGAACGCCTGCGCTTCACCCCCGGCCCCGCGCACACCGAAGAAATGATGCGCGAACTGGTCGAGGCGCTGGCCGAGATCTGGGACCGGCTGGAGCTGCGGCAAGCGGCGTGATCCAGTTCGCCGCCCTTCTTCTGCTCGCATTGCAGACCGGCGGCGTCCCTGAGGTTGATTCGACAGTCCAGCTGGCCGATCGGGAAGAGGCGCTTCTCCTCGCTCGCGAAATCGCGGCAAACGGCTTCCTCCCGTCGCTCGTCCCGCTCCAGACGGCGAGCGAGATCGAGGGGATGATCAAAGACAACCCGAATCTCACGCCCAGCGAGATCGAAACGTTGCGCGCAATCGGCGCTCAGCACGCCGAACAGCTGCGCGCAAAGCTGATCGAGCTCGACGCAAGGGCCTATGCCGACGCGCTTTCCCTTTCCGATCTGCGCGCGCTTGCGGTATTCGAACGGAGCGAAGCTGCGGCACACCGGCGCGCGGCGATGCCCCAGATCATGATGTCCGTGGTCACCTCTCTTGGCGATGTGGATTACGGCGGCGGTGTGAAAAAGGATTTCTGCTCGCAAACCGGCAAGCTTTGCGAGCGCGATTGAGTGCTCGGGGCGGATCGAGCGTGATGGCGAGAGCCGATCCCGATTTTCGGCACGATGTCCCACCCGAATTGCAGGCGTTGCTCGATGCAGACGAAGCGCTCCGCGACAAGTGGGACGCGCTGACCAACCTTGGCCGCAACGAATGGATCTGCTGGACCATCTCGGCCAAGCAGGAGGCGACGCGAGAGAAGCGCCGCATCCGCCTTCACGAAGAGGTGCTCGCAGGCAAGAAGCGCCCGTGCTGCTGGCCCGGCTGCCCGCACCGCAGCGAAGCCGCGCGCAAGTTCCTCGACGTCTGAGGCGGTTTCGCCGTTTAAGGAACCGAGCGGCGGCTTGATCGCTTGCCCACCATGGCAGAGATAACAAAAGTGAAGCCCGGCACGCTCACCGATTTCGGCAACGGGTTTTACCACATCCGCGGATCGTTCAAGCTTGGCGGCATTCTCGACCTCGGCACGCATTGCGCGCTGGTCGAACTGCCTGACGGGCGGTTCGTCTTCCTCGACAGCTACACGCTCGACGATGACCTCAAAGCCAGGGTCGACGCGCTGACCGATAATGGGCGCAAGGTCGCCGCTATCGTCAATCTTCACCCCTTCCATACGCTGCATTGCGAGTGGATGGCGCAGGCTTATCCCCACGCGAAGCTCTACGGCACGAAGCGCCATCACGAGAAGTTTCCGGACCTGGAATGGGAAAGCGACACGTGCGAGGCAGGCGTGCTCGACGGGCAGTTCGGCGACGCGCTGCAATTCTCCGTGCCCCAGGGCGTGCACATGGTGTGCGAGGACGAAAACGTGCATTTCTCGTCGGTGCTCGCCTATCACCGCCCCAGCGAGATGATCTTCGTCGACGACACGCTCTCGTGCATCAAGGCGCCCTTCCCGCTCTCGCTGCTGCCGATTACCGGCAAGCTGGCCTTCCACCCGACGCTGGCCAAGGCGCTGGAACCCAATCCCTACGCCGCCGACGCCTTCCGCGAATGGGCGATCGGCATGGCGCAGGACTGGGCCGACGCCCGCCGCATCGCGACCGCGCACAACACCACGATGACGTTTGCCGCAGGCGAATTCCCCGAAAAAGTCGGCGCGGCACTGGGCCGGGTCGCGGGTATCCTCAACAAGCACCGAGACCGCCCCGCGCACACCTGAAACTACAGGCAGACGCATGGCCCAATGTGCCGTTTTCGCCACAGGCGCGCCTTTCAAATCCACTTGACAGAATCGACGAACCGGGCGTGAATTTGCTCGCGTCGTCTGACTGCAAGGGCAAAAACCCGGAAATCCGTCACTAGACTTTGGGCGCGCAAGTATTCGCCTAAAGCATTAGACCATTTGCCGAATTTTCTTCCCGCAAAATCCAGATCAGGTAATTGTTTACAGGCCGGTCAGGGGGACCGGCCTGTATTCCGGGAAAAACGAATATGCTTCGTTCGCGTTCTTTGTCGTTCGTGATCGGCTGCGCCATGCTCGCCTCCTGCGGGGGCGATAGCGGCTCCGGTTCTTCATCCGGCGGTGGAGGCGGCGGCGGCGGCGGTAACGGGGGCGGCTCCGGCACGCCTGCGCCGACTTACCAGACCTTCGCGCAATTGACTGGCACCCAGACGTTCAGGACGACTTGCGGCGGATTCTACTTCGAAGGGGGCCGCCCGCCGATGCAGACCGGCGGCCTCGCGTTCGGATCGGGCATCACGATCGTTTCGGACCGCAGCCAGCCGAGTTACGACATCACTACCGACGGGACCGGCCTGTTCGGCACGTTCGCAACCTCCTTCAGCCAGGCAGACCGCGACACCAGCGTGACCGCCGAGGCATACAAGAAGGTTGCGCCCAGCGGCTTTACTGAGCGGTTCGCGATCTTCCCCGTCACCCAGAATGGCGCCGAGTTGGAGCATCTGCGCATCGCCCAGGTGATCGCCGAGAATTTCCAGGGATATACCAGCCAGATATGCGCGCTTGGCGTCCCCACCATCGTGACCGACGTGCCCGCAGCGAGCGTCACCTACGGCGGCATTGCGGTGTTCGGAAATGCCTATGTCGTCGAGAACGCCGGAGCGGGACCGATCTCGAATTACCGGATCACCAACTCGACCACCACGCTCCGGGCCAACCCGGCGAACGGTCAAATCGACTTCACGCTGGCCCTCAAGGGCCAGCTCGTCACGCAGGGTACCGCCTCGACCACGATTACCGATCTCGGCTCATTCACCGGTACCACCACTTTCGACGGCAGCGATCCGGGTTACAACGACATCGTCATCGACTCGCAGAACACGGTGGCCGGCACGTTCGGTGGCGGTTTCTTCGGCCCGCAGGGGAAGACGGCGGCGGTTTCGGTCGGTTTGCAGACCCGCCGCGCGGACGACAGCGATCTGGTGCTGGGCGCCTTGCTGATCCTGCGTCCGCAATAGATCGGGAGCCATCGGGCGCGCCCGTTCGTCGGATGCAGACGCGCCCCGGTCAAGGATCGATGGAATTGCTGCATCGGCGCTCTAAATAGAGCGCGATGGAATACCTGCGTTCGCACCATTTCCGTGAAAACTCGCCGATGTTCGGCGTGTGCGCGATCCTGATCGTGGCCTTTGCCGCGCTCGCGATCGTGGGCCCGGCGCGTGCGGACCAGACTATGCAGGTCGCGGATCGGTCGCAAGCCGCCGCTGCTCCATCGATCGAGGCGCTTCGCGCAACCGGTGAAGAAGATAAACCGCTCGAATCGCAGCTCGCGCCACAAGACGCGGTGGCGCGCAACGCAGCGGTCGAGATCGTCGAGGGCGGGCCGGGCACCGCCCCCTCCTTCGTCTTCACGGGCAATAGTGCCGACCGGGCACGGGCGCGCGACTGCCTCGCGCTCGCCGCGATGGCGGAGGCGGGCTACGGCGATGCGGACCAGCGCGCGGTGATGCAGGTCATCCTCAACCGCACGCGCCATCCGGGATTTGCGAATACCGTGTGCGGCGTCGTCTACCAGGGATCGAACCGCAAGACCGGGTGCCAGTTCACCTTCACCTGCGACGGCTCGCTGGCGCGGCGTTACCCCGAAAGCCAGTGGAAGGCGGCAAGGCAACGCGCAGAGGAGGCGCTTGGCGGCCGGGTAGATTCAACCGTCGGCCTCGCCACCCACTACCACGCCAATTACGTGTTCCCCTGGTGGAGCCCTCAGCTCGACAAGATCGCGGTCGTGGGCCCGCACATGTTCTACCGCTGGCGCGGTTTCTGGGGCACCAGGCAAGCGATGAACGCAAGCTATCGCGGTGGAGAGCCCGATCCGATGGGGCTGCGGCAGATGGCGCTGGAGGTCGAACGGCCAGCCACTGTCCTGAAGACCTTTGCAGAGGATGGCGCCGCCCAGCGGACCATCACCGCCGGCAGCGAAGGCGCACCGCGCGTGATCGAAGGGGGCACCGCCCCCGCCGCATCTGCCGACAAGGCGGCGGGAACGAAGGCTCCGGTATCGTCCGATCCGCGCGTGCATCTGGTCCTCGTCGCCCGTGGGGAAGACCCCGCCGCACTGGTCGCCCGTGCTCGCGCCCTGTGCCCGGGCGATGGATACTGCCAGGTCTATGGCTGGACCGATGCGAACGCGATTCCTGCGCAGCTCCCGCTCTCTTCCGAAGCGCGCCGGACGTTGCAATTCAGCTTTCTGCCCGCGCGTTCTGGCAATGGCGAGGCGATCTATTTCGATTGCCGCACCTTCCCTTCCCCCTCGGTCGGTTCCTGCCTCCCCAACGCGCGCAGCTGAGGCCGCACCACCGATGCCGTAGCGGATTTGCCGCGTGCCGCCACGCGGGCTAATCGCATCGCAAAACACGATGGGAGACGGTACGTTGGGCGGCAATCGCGAACAGACTTACGACGAGGTCGTCACCGGCCGCCGCAGCATTCGCGGCTTCCTCGACAAGCCGGTGCCGCGCGAGCTGATCGAAGAGATCGTCGAGCTCGCAACCCGCGCGCCGTCGAGTTACAACAACCAGTGCTGGAACTTCACCGTCGTCACCGGAGATCCGCTCGACGCGATCCGGCGAGGCAATACCGAGGGCATCCTCGCGGGCAATCCCGACACGCGCGAATTTCGCCGACCCGAGGGCGACCCGCCCGAGCATCACCGTCGCCGCCAGATCGACGTCGCCAAGCAGCTGTTCGGGGCGATGGGGATCGAGCGGGAGGACAAGGAGCGCCGGCAGGATTGGACGCTGCGCGGTTTCCGCCAGTTCGACGCGCCCGTCTCGATCGTCGTTACCTATGATCGCGCGATCCATGGCAGCGACATCGCTCCGTTCGATTGCGGCGCGATTACCAATGCGCTGGTCAACGCAGCATGGTCGCGCGGGCTCGGCTGCGTGATCAACTCGCAGGGTATCATGCAGAGCCCTGTGGTACGCGAACATGCCGATATTCCAGAGGATCAGGTGATCATGATCTGCGTTGCGATGGGCTGGCCCGACCCGGACTTTCCCGCCAATGCGGTGGTCTCGGAACGAAAGCCTCTGAGCGAGACTGTACGCTTCGTAGGTTTCGAAGGGTAACGAGATGCGCAGGCAGCTGGAATTGCTCGCCATTTGCTTTTTCGAGCGCGGCTCGCGATAGAACGGACATGGCTGACCTGACCAACGCACCGGCGTACCAAGCGGATGGCGAACAGGCCTTCAGCATTTGCGATCCCAGACCCGCAGACCATGTCCGCCATCTGATCGAGCACAGCCCCATCGCCTCGGTCGTTTCAAACCCGCGGCTGCCCGACAATCCGCTGGTCGCGGTCAACCGGCCCTTCATCGATCTGACCGGTTACGGGCCGGAGGAAATCCTTGGGCGCAATTGCCGCTTCCTGGCAGGCGATGGCACAGAACCGTGGCTGACCGAGACGATCCGCGAAGGCGTGCGCGAGCGAAAGCCCGTGCTGGTCGAAATCCTCAATTACAAGAAAAGTGGCGAGCCGTTTCGTAACGCCGTGCTGGTCGCGCCGATCTTCGGCGACGATGACGAGCTGGAATATTTCCTCGGCAGCCAGGTAGAGGTCGACGGGCCCGATCCGCAGCTTGCCGCAGGCCGCCGCGAACGTGCCTCCGCCATGTTGCAGACGCTCTCCCCCCGCCAGTTCGAGGTGACGAAGATGGTCGCCAGCGGGTTGTTGAACAAACAGATCGCGGGCGAGCTGGGCCTGTCGGAAAAGACCGTGAAGATGCACCGCAAACTGGTGATGGAAAAGCTTGAACTGCGCACCGCGGCGGACCTTATCAGGCTGGCCGTGGAAGCGGGGGTCTAGCGGCACCGCCGCGCCTGGTGGGGAGAGCGGTGCGGGCCACCCTCCCCGATTTCGACCTCAAGCGGTCGCCTCGGCAACCCTGGCCGCGCAGCGATCCACCCAGTCGCGGATTTCCGGGCCGGCGGGCAGCGAATCGCCGAACCACTGGAAGGGCGAGCTGCACAGCATGTCCGCCGCGCTGAACTGGTCGCCGAGCAACCAGGGGCCCTTGCGCAGGGCGGCGGTAAGCTGCTCCAGCATCCGCTCTTCGTCACCCAGCCCGTCCGTGACCACGGAGTGCGTTACCCCTGCCCATTTGAGGATCAGCACTGGCTCCATCACGCCCTGGTAGTACAACAGCCACGAGAGATAGGCCCCGCGCCCCTTCTCACCCGGCAAGGGGCCCAGCTTGGCCTGCGGATGTCCGTCGGTGAGGTAGAGGATGATCGCCCCACGCTCGCGCACATGTTCGTCACCATCGACGAGGTACGGCACCTTCTTTTCCGGATGCGGATTGTTGGCGTCCTGCTCGCCCGAGCCGTCCTGCCGACGGATCGTGACTTCGCGGATCTCGACGTCGGCCCCGAGCATGCGAACCAGATCGACCACCGTGTCGGAGCGCGACTGGGGCGAGTGATAGAGCGTAGCCATGAGGTTTTTCCTTTCTGTTTGTGGTGGCGCAGAGATAGGCAAACCTTCCTGACAGAAAGAGGCAGTAGCGATGGCGCGGCAGGACAGATTGATGCGACTGCTGGCCGCGCTCAGACGCCTGCCCTCGCCCGTCACCGCCGAGCGGCTGGCAGCGGAAACCGAGATTTCCCGGCGCCAGCTCTACCGCGACATCGCCACTTTGCGCGCGGGCGGTGTGCTGATCGATGGCGCAGCGGGCTATGGCTACACCCTCACCGAAGACCCGGCGCTGCCGCCGCAAAGCTTCTCCCGCCTCGAAACCGAAGCGCTGATGCTCGCGGTGGGCAGTCTGGACCATCTGGGCGACGAACAGCTTGCCAAGGCCGGGCGCGACGCGATGGCGCGGATCATCGCCACCCTGCCCGATCGGCAGGCGCGCCAGTCCATGCACGCCATCATGCGCTCTTGGCGCATGCCGGAAGATCGCCCGGCGATCGCGGTGGATGTCGATATGCTGCGGCAGGCCTGCTGGGACGAAACGAGCGTCATCATCACCTACCGCGACAAGCAGGACCGCCACAGCGAGCGCGAGATCCTGCCGCTTGGCCTGTCCTACAGCCCGACCACGCTGATGCTGGTCGGCTGGTGCCTGCTGCGCGAGGACTACCGCACCTTCGAGGTTGCCCGGATAGAGCGGCTGGAGACAGGCTCGACCAGCTTCCGCCCCCGCCGCGTGGAGCTGCTACGCCGATACCAGGCGATGCGGATGGCGGAATGGGAGGCGCAGAAAGCGGCGGAGCGGCAGGCCTGTCAGGCCTCACGCCGCCCCAAATAAAGAACTAGCGCAGATTAACCACGTTGTCGGTCTCCGGGCGCACCCGGCGGCCATCGTAAAGGCTCATCATCGGATCGTCGTCGACGATAACGGACCGGTTCGCGCCGAAGCCGTTGAAATCGGTCTTCATCGCCGCGCCATAGGCACCCAGCATTCCGACTTCGATGTAATCGCCCGCCTTGATGTCCGCCGGAAGCGCGAAGGGCCCTTCCATGTAATCGGCATCGTCGCAGGTCGGCCCGTAGAGCGAGAAATCCTCGGTCGCGGCATGCTCTTCATGGCCGAGCGCGCGAACCGGGAATTTCCAGCCCAGATGCGCCGCGTCGTACAGCGCGCCATAGGCCCCATCGTTGATGAACAGTTCGGTCCCGCGACGCTTCTCTACCCGAATGAGGAGCGAGGAGTACTCCGCGCACAGCGCACGGCCCGGCTCGCACCACAGCTCCGACGAATAGGAAATCGGCAGCGTTTCGGACGCGCGGAAAATCACTTCGAAATAGTCTTCGAGCGGCGGCGGCTCCATGCCGGGATAGATGCTCGGGAAGCCTCCACCCACGTCGATGATGTCGATCACCACGCTCGACGAGACGATCGCGGCGCGCGCGCGCTCGATCGCCTGAACGTAGGCAAACGGCGTCATCGCCTGGCTGCCGACGTGGAAACACACGCCCAGCCAGTCGCAATGCTGGCGGGTCTTTTGCAACAACACCGGCGCATCGATCTGATCGGCACCGAACTTGCTGGCGAGCGAAAGCTCGGAGAATTCGCTGGAGACGCGCAGCCGTACGAGCAGCTTCAGGTCCTTTGCCGGGCTGCCATCGGGCGCGCGGCACGCCTCGACGATCTTCGCCAGCTCTTCTTCGCTATCGAGGCTGAAGGTGCGGCACCCATGCTGATGGTAGGCTTCGGCAATCGAACTTTTGGGCTTCACCGGGTGCATGAAGCACAGTTCGGCCTTCGGCAGGATCGAACGCACCAGTCGCACCTCGACGATCGAGGCGACATCGTAATGCGTCACGCCGTTATCCCACAGGATGCGGATGAGATCGGGCGAAGGGTTGGCCTTCACAGCATACAGCGAACGCCCGCGAAAACCATCGACGAAGAAACGCGCCGCGCGCGCAGCCGCGTGGGGGCGGTTGAGGATAATCGGTTCGTCGGGCGCGAGGGCTTCGACTACGGATCGAGCGTCAGGATGTGTGGCCAATTCAAGGGACCCCCAAAACGGTTAGGTTTCAGAACCGGACGATGCCGGGGCTGCCTTGCGGTTTAAGAGTCCCCTTGGGGCAGCGGAGGCGGGCAAATAAGCCATCCGCGTGCCGATGCAAGAGAAATCGTTGCGCAGCGTTCGATGATTCAACGCTGGGACGGCGGTGGGTTCCGAGATGGCGCCGGAGCGCGACGAAACGGTGTGCCTACTCGCCGACGAGCGCCTCGACCACCAGCGGAGTAATCCCCAGCAGGACGTTTACGTTTTCGCGCAGATTTTTCATCGTCACCCCGTAGTCGAGAACGACATAACGGGTCACGCCGATCGTTCCGTCCGAAGTATCGCGCCACGTCAGGACGGCTGCCTCGTTGAGGTTGGCGCGGGCCAGATCCGTATCGGTGATCGTCGAAACGGGATCGAAGCGGACCTGCATCATCACACCCTGGCAGCCCGGCACATTACCCACGTCGCATGCCGTCCCGATCAGCACGTATTTCGTGCCGTCGTCGCTTTCCGCACCAACGCTGACGTCGCCGAATTGCCCCTCGTTGAGCAACGTGTGGTCGAGCGAGCCGACGATCGCCTTCAGGTCGTCGGTATCGACGGAGGCGACGACTCGCTCCGGTGCGTAATCCTGCGCCGACGCGGACCCTGCCAGCAGAGCGAAACCGATGGAAAATGCGAAACCGAGCTTGCGAATCACTTGCGTCCCTCCCCTAAAAGCGGGTCGGACGCTTCCACAAATTTGGCGATTTGACCAGAACCTCGATTAGCTCAGCCGGTTGCGAAATTCCTCGTACCCAAAGCGTTTGACGCAATCGAGCGCGTCGCTTTCGCTATCCCACAACCAGATCGAGGGCAGCGGAACGCCGTTGAAAGTGTTGGTCTTGACCATCGAATAATGCGCCTGGTCGAGGAAGGCGATCCGCTGGCCCGCCTCGTTGGGAACGGGCAGCGAATATTCGCCGATCACGTCGCCTGCAAGGCACGAGGGACCGCCGAGTCGAACCGGAGGATCGCCAGCCTTCTCGTGCAGCATCGCGGGGCGATACGGCGCTTCGATGACGTCGGGCATGTGGCATGTGGCGGAGATATCGGTGATGGCGAAGGGGCCGTCGTTCTCTCCCGTATCGAGGATCGTGCCCACCAGGATGCCCGCATCCAGCGCAACCGCCTCCCCCGGTTCGAGATAGATTTCCGCGCCGGTATCGTCCTTCGCATCGCGCAGGAACTCGATCAGCTCCTCGCGTTCGTAGTCGGATCGGGTGATGTGGTGCCCGCCGCCCATGTTGATCCACTTGAGCTGGTCGAAATACGGCTCGATCGCGTCGAACACGCGGTCCCACGTGCGGTGGAGCGGCTCGAACCCCTGTTCGCACAGATTGTGGAAGTGGATACCCTCCACTCCCTCCATGTGCTCCTCGGTCAGCTGGCTGAGCGGGAAGCCGAGGCGGCTGCCGGGGCTCGACGGATCGTAGCGGGGCACCTCGCCGGTCGGCACCTGCGGATTGATCCTGAGGCCGACGTCGAACCCGCCGCCACTCGCCCTCGCCTGCTCCAGGATCAGCGCGGCGCGCCGCATCTGGCCGGGCGAGTTGAAGATCACGTGGTCGGAAAGGCGCGCGACCTCTTCCAGCTCTTCGGGCTTGTAGGCCACGCAATAGGTGCTGATCTCGCCATCGTAGAACTCGGAGGCAAGGCGCGCTTCCCACAGGCCCGACGTGCACACCCCGTCGAGATATTCGCCGATGATCGGCGCGGTGCTCCACATGCTGAACGCCTTGAGCGCAGACAGCATCTTGATGTCCGCCTCGTCGCGGATTTCCGCAAGGATCTGGCAATTGGCGCGCAGTTTCGCCGCGTCCACCACGAAGGCGGGCGTGTCTACGCGAGAGAGATCGAAATGGGCGAAGGCGCCCGGGTCGCCGGCTTTTGTTTCCATGGGTCGCCAGATAGGCAAGCTATCGGGCCATGTCATGCGTCGGTCGAGGATTTGTGACCTGCGCGGCGAATGCTGCTAGGTAGCCATGGGGTCGCACACAACCGAGGGGGGACGGAGAATGCTCCGCATATCGGCACTAATCCTGCTGCTGGCTGCCATTATCGCGCCAGCATCCGCGGGCGAACTCGACGATTTCGTGGCGGCGCAGATGGAAAGCTCTTCCCTGCCTGGGGTGGCATGGGCGGTGGTCGATGGAGACGCCGTGACCACCGGCGCGGACGGAACTGCCGATGGCGAACGCGATGTGACGCCCGATACGCCCTTCCTGCTCGGGTCGATTTCGAAGAGCTTTACCGCGCTGGCAATCATGCAGCTGGCCGAAGCGGGCAAGCTCGACCTGGACCAGTCGGTTGCGCACTATCTGGGCGATTTCGCGGGTAAACCGGCGGGCCCCATTACGCTGCGGCAATTGCTCAGCCACACCAGCGGGCTGTCGACCTTGCAGGGCAACAGCGCCCCGCCGGAGACGGAGGCGCTCTCCGATGCGATTTCCCGCCGCGCGGCATGGTATGCACAGCAGGAGCCGGCATATGCTCCGGGCACCCGGTGGGAATATTCCAACGCGAACTACCTGATCCTCGGCCGCGTGATCGAGGCCGTGAGCGGGATGCCCTACCCCGCCTATATCGCAGCGAACATTTTCCAGCCGCTGGGAATGGACGCCAGCTACGTCTCCGGCGACGGGGAGCACACCGGGCTGGCGCAGGGCTACACCCCTTGGTTCGGCTCTTTCCAACCCACCGGAGCGCAGTGGGCCGGACTAGGCTCGGCACCGCAGGGCGGAATCGTCTCCACCGCAAGCGATCTCGCGCGCTACCTGCAGATGATGATGAACGGGGGGGACGATATCCTCAGCGCAGCAGGCAAGGCTCGGATGCTCGAACCGGCGAGCGAGGTCTCGCCCGGCTACGGCTTTGGCTGGATGCTCGATGCAGACGAAGGCAGCGCCTACCACACTGGGATGAGCCCAGGGTTCGAAACCATCGCGGCGATGCTACCGGGCAAACGGCGCGGCGTCGTGGCGCTGACCAACGGGACCAGCGGGATGGGCTTTGCCGAAACCACCGATCTGCGCCTCGGACTGGTCGCACGCGCGCTCGACCTGCCGAAAGGGGCGGACACAGGCAGCACGCTGCGCAAGGTCAATTTCCTCGCGCTGGCAGCCGCGCCGGTCGTGCTAGTGCTGGCAATGATCTGGGCTTGGATCCGGCGCGAGGCGTTGAGCGCCAAGCGATCCACCGCGTTTGGCCTGTTCAGCCTGTTGTTCCCGCTGTTCGCGATGGCGGCAGTGGCATGGGTTTGTGTGGTTCTGATCCCGCAGATGTTCGGCGTGCCGATTTCGACGCTCGGCCTGTTCCAGCCGGACATGGCGCTGCTGCTGAAGGCGACGGCTGTGCTGGGATTGCTGTGGGCCGTGGTGCGGCTGGCCTTGGCGTATGGTGCTGGGCGAGCCAGCGCCTGAGGGATTTGCTCAGCGGCTGTCCAGCGCTGTCTGAAATGCGTTCAGCGCGGTCTCGTCGAAGCACACCAGCGCAATGCGGTCGAAAGCGTCGGGTTTCTCCGCCACCACAGCCGTCACCGTCTCGACCGCGACCTGCGCCGCACGGTCCAGCGGATGAATGCCGACGGAGCGCGCGCCCTTCTCTACCGCGCGGGTGAGCGATTCACGATAGCAACTCGCTAGCTGCTCAGGCTCGCCATTATCGCCGCCGCGCCAGACCGGACCAACGGTGTGGATGATGTGGTCGGCGGGCAGGCGATAACCCTTGGTGACCTTCGCCTGCCCCGTCTTGCATCCGCCCAGCAGGCGGCATTCATGCACAAGATCCGGCCCCGCCGCACGATGGATTGCCCCATCGACGCCGCCACCGCCAAGCAGGGAGGAATTCGCCGCATTCACGATCGCGTCGAACTCCATCGTCACGATATTGCCCTGCACGGCTTCGATCGTGGTAGTTCCTGCCTGCAAAAGCTCAGAAACCCACCGGGCCGTCCAGCTCCTTCACGTTCCACGGCAGGCCGTGCTGGTTCAGCATCTCCATGAAGGGATCGGGATCGAACTGTTCCATGTTGAACACGCCGTCGCCGTCCCAGATGCCCTGCACCATCATCGCGCTGCCGATCATCGCGGGTACGCCGGTGGTGTAGCTGACCGCCTGGTTGCCGGTTTCCTCGTAGGCGGCTTCGTGGCTGCAGATATTGTTGATGTAGAACGTCTTCTCGCCGCTGCCATCCAGCGCTTCGCCGGTCGCGATGACGCCGATATTGGTCTTGCCCTTGGTGGTCTCGCCCAGCGTCTCGGGCTTGGGCAGCACGGCGGCGAGGAACTGCAGCGGGATGATCTCGCGGCCCTGATACTTGACCGGCTCGATGCTGGTCATGCCGACGTTCTGCAGCACGGTCAGGTGCTTGATGTATTCATCGCCGAAGGTCATCCAGAAGCGTGCACGCTCCAGCTCGGGGACGAACTTGGCGAGGCTTTCCAGCTCCTCGTGGTACATCATGTACATGTTCTTGGGCCCGACTTCCTCGAAGTCGAATTCCACCTTCTTGCCCATCGCCGGGGTCTCGACGAACTCGCCACCTTCCCAGTGGCGCGCGGGCGCGGTCACTTCGCGGATGTTGATTTCCGGGTTGAAATTGGTCGCGAAGGCCTGCCCGTGGTCGCCGCCGTTGCAGTCGAGAATGTCGAGCTGGCGGATGGTCTTCAATTTGTGTTTCTTGAGCCACATCGTGAACACGCTCGTCACGCCCGGATCGAAGCCCGAGCCGAGCAGCGCGGTGAGGCCAGCGTCCTTGAAGCGGTCCTGATAGGCCCACTGCCAGTGGTATTCGAACTTTGCCTCGTCCTTGGGCTCGTAATTCGCGGTGTCGAGGTAATCCACGCCCGCTTCGAGGCAGGCATCCATGATCGGCAAATCCTGATAGGGAAGCGCAAGATTGACCACCAGCTTGGGCCCGATCTTGCGGATCAGGTTGACCATCGCGGGGACTTCCTCAGCGTCGATCTCGTAGGTCGAAATCTCCACACCCGTGCGCTCCTGCACCGAAGCGGCGATCGCATCGCACTTCGACTTCGTGCGGCTGGCGAGGTGGATGTCGCTGAAAATCCCTGCGTTCATCGCCATCTTGTGGACGCAGACCGAGCTCACGCCCCCTGCCCCGATCACCAGTACCTTCGCCATGTGTGTTCTCCGTATTCGAATCCTCGTGCGCGCCCTTACCCAAACGGACGCGCCGGTCCAAATGATCCGGCGCGCATTGCGGCAAAGCGTGCTTTCCTATCCCCGCTCGGGGTTCTAACGGGGGCGGATGACCCCGCCAAACCCCCTCGCCGGACTGCTTGAATCGCGCCTGTGTCGGCCAGCCGGATTTTTCGCCTCAGGACACTGTGTCAGGTGTGTCAGCCGCCCCCTTCGAGCGACGAGCTGATGGCCGACATGCGCACCCCGAGTCGCGATGGCGTGATCGCCGCTGCGCGCAGCATCGCGCAGATCCTGCCGCCGACGCCGCTGCTGCCGGTCGAGATCGGCGGCGTGCGATGCTGGATCAAGGCGGAGAGCCTGCAACCCATCGGCGCATTCAAGATCAGGGGCGGCTGGTGGCGGCTTTCCTGCCTCAGCGAGGAAGAGCGCGCGCGCGGCGTCGTCGCGGTCTCTTCCGGCAATCACGCTCAGGGCGTCGCTTGGGCAGCCAGAAAGCTGGGCATTGCAGCCGCCATCGTGATGCCGCGCAATGCGCCCAAGGTGAAGCTGGAGGCGACCGCCGCGCTCGGCGCGGAGATCATCCTTTACGACCGCCCCGGCGAAGACCGTGACGAGGTTGCCGCGCGCGAGATCGCAAAGCGCGGCGCGGTGCTGGTCCACGCCTTTGCGGATCCATGGGTGATCGAAGGCCAGGGTAGCGCCGGAATCGAGTTTACCGAGCAGCTGGGCAAGCAGCCGCCGTTGATCCTCGCGTGCTGCGGTGGCGGCGGGCTGACGGCAGGGCTCGCTCTCGCCTGCCCCGACAGCAAAGTCGTGCCGGTCGAGCCTTTCGGATGGGACATGGTTGGACAGGCACTGGCGGCAGGCGAGATCGTGCAGGCCGCACCCGATGCGCCGACAACCATCTGCGACGCGCTCCAGCCGCCTGCGACCCAGCAGCTCAACCTCGATGTGCTGCGCGGTCGCGCCGAGCCCGGCGTCACTGTGACCGACGAAGACGTGCGCAATGCCCAGCGATTTGCCTTTGCCAAACTGGGCCTCGTCGTGGAGCCCGGTGGCGCGGCGGCCCTTGCGGCAGCCCTTGCGGGTAAGCTAGCGCTGAAAGACGATACCGTCATCATGCTGACCGGACGCAACGTCGACCCCACGGCTTACGCCGCGACCATCGCGCCCGACGCAGCCTGAACACCGCAACCGGAGACACCCCCCCATGGCGCAAGCCGAAGCCCACATCATCGACCGTTCGGTGGTCCGCAAGAGTTCGGGCCTCAAGGACACCCTGCTCGACAAGGCCTTTGCCACCGCATTCCGCGGACTGGTCTACGCGCAGATATGGGAAGATCCGGTGGTCGATATGGAAGGCCTCCAGATCAACGAGGACAGCCGCGTGCTGTGCATCGCCAGCGGCAGCTGCAATGCGCTGAGCTACCTCACCGCCAACCCGGCGGCGATCACCGCGGTCGATCTCAACCGCGCGCATATCGCGCTCGGTCGCCTGAAGATCGCAGCGATCAACGCCCTGCCCAATTACGACCTGTTCCGCCGCTTCTTCGCGCATTCCGATTACAAGGAAAACGTGGCGATCTACGAAGACCGGATCGCCCCGCTGCTCGACGCGGAAAGCCGCAAGTACTGGGAAGGCCGCGACATTCGCGGACGCCGCCGCATCACGCAGTTCCAGCGCGGGATCTACAAGCAGGGCCTGCTCGGCAACTTCATCGGCATGGCCCACCTCTTCGCCAAATTGTACGGCGTCGATCTGCGCAAGGTTCTCGAAGCGCCGACGGTGGAAGAACAGCGCGAGGTGTTCGAGAGCGAGCTGGCGCCGGTGTTCGACAAGAAGTTCGTCCGCTGGGTGACCAACCAGCCCGCCTCGCTGTTCGGTCTCGGCATCCCGCCCGCGCAGTACGACGCGCTGGCGGGTGACGAGAAGATGGCCGAGGTGCTGCGCAAGCGGCTCGAAAAGCTGGCCTGCGATTTCGATGTGAAGGACAACTACTTCGCGTGGCAGGCGTTCAATCGCGGCTACTCGAAGGACGAGGACGCGCCGCTGCCGCCGTACCTTCAGCGCGAGAATTACGCCGACCTGCGCGAACGGGTCGCCAAGCTGAGCGTGCAGCGCGCCAACCTTTCCGAATTCCTCTCCTCGCAACCCGCGATGAGCCTCGACCGATACGTCTTCCTCGATGCGCAGGACTGGATGGACGACAACCAGCTGACCGACCTGTGGCGTGAAGTGACCCGGACCGCGCGCAAGGGCGCGCGCGTGCTGTTCCGCACCGCTGCCGAGCCGAGCCTGCTGCCGGGGCGTGTGCCGAACGAGATCCTCGACCAGTGGACCTATCACGAGGAACTGTCGAAGGACCTGACCCAGCGCGATCGCAGCTCGATCTACGGCGGCGTTCACCTCTACGAGCTGGCCTGATGGCACCGGCGGGGGAGAAGCACGATCACGCGGCGCTGATGGATTCGATCTATCGGGGCCAGAAGTACATCTACGATATCACGCGCAAGTACTACCTGTTCGGGCGCGACGACCTGATCCGGGGGCTCGACTGCCAGCCGGGCGACGGCGTGCTGGAAATCGCCTGCGGCACGGGGCGTAATCTTGCCAAGGTGCAGCAGGCTTACCCCGGCACGAAGCTGTTCGGGATCGATATCTCGGCGGAAATGCTCAAGAGCGCACAGGGCAAGCTCGGCACCAAGGCGATCCTCGCGTCGGCCGACGCGCGCCAGTTCGATGCGCGCGCCATGCTCGGCCGCCCGACGTTCGAGCGGGTGATCCTGTCCTATTCGATCTCGATGATCCCCGACTGGGAACGCGCGATGCGCCACGCGGCAACGCTGGTGGCGCCGGGCGGATCGCTGCACGTGGTCGATTTCGGCAGCTACAGCGCGCGCGACACGCTGGGCGCGCGAATTCTGAAATGGTGGCTGAAGCAGTTCCATGTAGCGCCGCGGCTCAACCTGCCCGAAGTCGCTGCCGAAGTGGCTGCACAGCCCGGCTGGCGGCGCGAGGGGCGCGACGGGATGGGCGGCTACTACCGGCTGGAGAGGCTCTATCGCGATGAAAGCGCCGCAGATTGACGCGCCAGGCCTGCGAATGTAGGTTTTGATAGAAAACTGATTAGGGGGAGGGGAAAATGCAGGCCCAAATGCTCGCACCGGCGGCGGTGCTCGTCGCATGGTCACTGATCATGCTGGTCTGGATGGCACTGACCCGCCTGCCCGCCATGGCGAAAGTCGGCGGCGGGTTGAAGAATGCGCCACGCGGCGGCCGCGGACAGAACCTCGAAGGCGTCCTGCCCGACAAGATCAACTGGAAGGCGCATAACTACGCGCACCTGATGGAACAGCCCACGCTGTTCTACGCCACCGTCGTAATTCTCGCGATCCTCGCGCCCAGCCCGCTCGCGGTGCTGCTCGCGTGGGTCTATGTGGGCTTGCGGATCGTCCATTCGGTCTGGCAGGCGACGGTCAATATCGTGGCGGTCCGCTTTCTGCTGTTCGCTGCCTACAGCTTCGCGCTGACCGCCCTTGCGGTCATGGCGCTTATCGCAACTCTGGGAGGCCCCGCATGATCGGAATGGATATCCTGCAACCCGTCGTCGTACTGATGATCTGGACGATGATCGTCTGGGTATGGATGTACGCCACCCGAATTCCTGCGATGCAGGCGCACAAGGATATCGACACGGCCAAGCTGGTCGGCGGCACGGGCAAGGACCTGGACACGCTGCTACCCGCACGGGTGCAGTGGAAGGCGCACAACTACAACCACCTGCACGAACAGCCGACGGTGTTCTACGCAGTCGGCATCGTGCTCGCGATCGTGGGTGCGGGCGACGGTATTCCGGCGCTGCTGGCGTGGATCTACACCGGCCTGCGGATCATTCACACGATCGTGCAGGTCACCGCAAACCGCGTAATGGTGCGCTTCGTGCTGTTTGCGATTTCCAGTGTCGTTCTGATGGGTCTCATCGGGATCGCTGCGGCTCGAGTGTTCGGGTTCGATGCAGGAGGCAGCGAGAACCTGCTCGGTTCGGTCTGAACCACGAAGAAAACCGCTCACCCTGAGCCTGTCGAAGGGTCGTACTTCTCTCAGTCATTGGTCAGAAGTAAGGGCAGTCCTTCGACAAGCTCAGGACGAGCGGGAATTGAGGTTTAAACCAACCTCGTCACTCCGCCGCTTCTACTTCCTCGACGTGGCCGTCCAGCTCGATCTCGAGCCCCGACAGGAACCGCTCTGCATCAAGCGCGGCCATGCAGCCCGTGCCCGCCGCCGTCACCGCCTGGCGATAGGTGTGGTCCATCACGTCGCCGCACGCGAACACGCCGGGGATTTCGGTCCGCGGAGTGCCCGGCTCGACGACCAGATAGCCGCCATCGTCGGTCGGCAGCTGGCCCGTGAACAGCTCGGTCGCAGGCGCATGGCCGATGGCGACGAAGGCGCCGTCGACCTCCAGCGTGCTCTCCTCGCCGGTCTGCGTGTCCTTCAGCACGAGGTGATGCAGCGCGCCATTTTCGCCCGCCACGAACCGCTCGACCGCCTTGTTCCACAGCGGCGTGATCTTGTCGGACTTGAACAGTCGCTCCTGGAGGATCTTCTCGCTGCGCAACTCGTCGCGGCGGTGAATCAGCGTCACGTCGTCCGAATGGTTGGTGAGGTACAGCGCTTCCTCGACCGCAGTATTACCGCCGCCGATCACCGCCACCTTCTTGCCGCGGAAGAAGAACCCGTCGCAGGTCGCGCAGGCCGACACGCCCTTGCCGCCCAGCTCCTGCTCGCCCGGCACGCCGAGCCACTTGGCCGAGGCACCGGTCGCGATCACCACGGTGTCGCCGATATACTCGTCGCCGCTGTCGCCCACCGCGCGGAACGGCGAGCCAGACGTGAGGTCGATCTCGACGATCGTGTCCCACATCATCCGCGTGCCGACATGCTCCGCCTGCGCGCGCATCTGTTCCATCAGCCACGGGCCCTGGATCACGTCGGCAAAGCCGGGGTAGTTCTCCACATCGGTGGTGATCGTCAGCTGGCCGCCGGGCTGCAGGCCCTGGACCATGACCGGCTCCAGCATCGCGCGCGCGCCATAGATGGCGGCGCTGTAGCCCGCCGGGCCGGAACCGATGATGAGCATCTTGGTGCGGTGCGTCGCCATCTGCGCGCGTCTCCTGTCCGTCTAAAGTCTTGGGTCGAATATGGGGATTATGGCGACCGGAGTCACGCCCCGAAGCGGTCGTTCAGACGCTCGCGCAGCGGATCATCCACACCAATCGCCTGTTCCAGAAACGCGTCGAGCGAACCCCAGCGTTCATCCACCGTGCCGACGAAGCGATCGAAGTAACCCTCGCGCACCTGCATCAGCGCGTCGATCGTCGGCCGGTCGAGCGGGCCGAGCCGTGCTTCGATCCCCGGGAGCGACTGCCTTTCGAGAATGTCGTAGGTCGGCGCATCATTGGTGCGCAGGAATTCGGTGACCATGTCCGCACGCGACACGCCAAGGATATGGTGCAGCAGCGCAGCCGCCATTCCCGTGCGGTCCTTGCCCGCGAAACAATGCACCAGGCTGGCCCCGTCGCGATCTGCCAGCGCGCGCAGATACTGCCCGAAAATCACCTGCATCGCCGGGTTCTCGGGCATGCGGGTGTAGAGATTCAGCATCCGCTCCTGCGCGGTCTCCGGCGTCAGCTCGCGCTTCTCCTGCGGCACATGCGGCGGGCTGGAGCTGGTTTCGCCATCGTAGAACACGACCTCGCCATCCCACAGGTCCGGGCGGCGGCAGGGATGGCGTTCACGCTCCCCATTGCCGCGCAGGTCGATCACGGTACGGATGCCCAGGTCGGCAAACGTCTTCAGATCCGCCTCGCTCGCCTCGACATGCTGGCCCGAGCGGAACAGCAATCCGCTGCGCACGCGCCCTCCCCCTTGCGTGGGATAACCGCCGTAATCGCGGAAATTGTGGATGCCTTCGGTGGCGAGGAAAGTGGGGCCGGTATCGCTCATGCCTGTGCAGGTGGCAGCCGCCCCGCCCCGGCGCAACCGCGAAAGGTCGATTGCAAAGCGCAACCCTTGCCAAAATCCGCTCCATGCCCGAACCAAGCGCCGAACGAACTGGGAAAGAGGAACCGCACGCCATGGCCGATTACAACACCATCCGCGTCGACCAGACCGGCAGCGTCGTGACGCTGACGCTGAACAAGCCCGACAAGATGAACGCGATGGGGCCAGAGATGGTGGGCGAGATGCTCAAGGCGTTCGATGCGCTGCCCGGCATGGGCGCACGCGCCCTCCTCATCACGGGCGAAGGGCGCGGGTTCAGCTCGGGCGCGGACCTGAGCGCGCGCCAGTTCGACGGCGGCAAGCCGGGCGACGCCTCGCGCCGCAGCCTGCAAACCTCTTTCAACCCGCTGATGCTGGCGCTGGCCGGGCTCGACATTCCGGTGGTCACCGCCGTCAACGGTGCGGCGGCGGGGATCGGCT
This sequence comes from Citromicrobium bathyomarinum, assembly GCF_038594485.1. Classification (GTDB taxonomy): domain Bacteria; phylum Pseudomonadota; class Alphaproteobacteria; order Sphingomonadales; family Sphingomonadaceae; genus Alteriqipengyuania; species Alteriqipengyuania bathyomarina_A. Next base: position 1,008,885 of record NZ_JBCFZG010000001.1, read on the forward strand.
GCACGCTGGCGCTGTCCGGCGATCTGATCGTGGCAGGCAAATCCGCCTACTTCCTGCAGGCCTTCGTCAATATCGGGCTGGTCCCCGATGGCGGCGCAACCTGGGTGCTGCCTAAGGCGGCGGGCATCCCGGCAGCGATGGAAGCGATGCTGCTGGGCGAGCGTATCCCGGCCGACCGGGCTTACGAGCTGGGCATGGTCAACCGCTGCGTCGACGACGATGCGCTGTTGGACGAGGCCCGCGCGCTCGCCGAGCGGCTGGCGAACGGCCCCACCGTGGCGATGGGCCAGATCCGCCGCCTCGTGCGCAACGCGCAGTCGCAGAGCCTCTCCGACGCGATGAACGCCGAAGCCGAAGCCCAGCGGATCGCGGGCAATAGCGAGGATTTCGTCGAAGGCGTGACCGCCTTCCTCGGCAAGCGCGAGGCGGCGTTCAAGGGGAAGTGAAAGAGCCTGCCGCCTGAATCCGTTCGTCCTGAGCCTGTCGAAGGGCTGCGCTTTCTTCGGGCACGGACTTGCAAAAGGAAATGCAGTGCTTCGACAAGCTCAGCACGATCGGGGTAGCATAAGGAGTGGCGAGATTTTCCTACTCGCCGCTGTCCCGCTATCCTCCAGGCGGCTCCTTCTCCCCGTCCGACTCCCTCACGATCCGCGCCGCGAACATCCGGCCGCCGCATCCGTTTAAGCCCGGAGTTTTTTGCCCCTAGGACACTGTGTCAGGTGTGTCAGAGCCCTACACGCGCGCCTGTGCGATCAGCCCGCGCGCCTGCTTGAGGTGCGGGATATCGACCATTTCGCCATCCAGTTGCAGCGCGCCCGAATCGGGGTTCGCTTCGAACAGCGCGACGATCCGGCGTGCCCGTTCCAGTTCATCCTCGGACGGTGTAAAGGCGCGATTGATCGGTTCTACCTGCGCGGGATGAATCGCCATCATCCCCTTAAAGCCCAGCGTGCGGGCATCGGCGGGCACCCTGGCCATCCGCTCCTCATCGCGGAAATTGGGGTCGATCGTCTCGATCGGCGCAACTCCTGCCGCGTTGGCCCCGGCAAGGCACAGCGTCCGCGCGAGCGCAAAGGGTTCGAGCAGGTTGCCATCCGCATCGCGATTGGCGGACGATCCGAACGCCGCCGCCAGGTCTTCCGCGCCCCAGGTCAGCGCATCGAGCCGGGGCACGCCCGCATAGTCGCCCAGCCGGAACAGCGCGGGCGCAGTCTCGGTCGCGACCACGATCATGCGGATGCTCTCCGCCTCAAGGCCGGCCGCCGCTTCCAGCGCGGTGAGGTAGTGGTCCAGCAGGCGCGCCTCGTCGGGCGTCGCCTTGGGCAGCATAATGCCATCGGGCCGGTGCTGCACGACGGCGACGAGGTCGCTCAGCGCATCGCTCGTGTCGAGCGGGTTGATGCGCACCCACAGCGGCTTTGTCCGGTCGCCCTGCCCGAGCGCCTTTGCCACATGCTCGCGCGCGCCCGGCTTGGCGCTCGGCGCGACCGAATCTTCCAGGTCGAGGATGATGAGATCGGCTTTGCCCGCCAGCGCCTTCTCCAGCTTGCGCTCGGAATCGCCGGGCACGAACAGGAGCGAGCGCGCGGTCCACGGCCTGACATTGGTGGCGGCGGCGCTGGAAACGGGTTTGCTGGTCGCTGTCATGCCGCGGGTCTAGCGGCCGTGCCGCGATCCCGCCAGTCGTCTCGCCCGGTTGGCCTCAGTTGCTCGCGCAACGCACACTGATGTCGCGCGCGATCGCCTTGCGCTGTCGTGGATGCGCGCGGTCGGCACTTTCCCAGTCGACCTGGTAGTCGATCGATTCGTAGATCGTGGTGCGCGGCGTCCATGAATCGGCGCAGGCCATCCGCGCCGCCATCTCGACCTTCGCCGCCAGTTCTCGCCGCGCGTCGCCGGTGTCGTCGAAGAAGCCGCTCTCCACGCCCCGGTCTACCCTGACGAGGATCGCACTCGCACGATCCTGGGCCATGGCCGGTCCCGCAGCCATGGCGAGACATACAATTGTCGGCAGAATTCGCGTCATCATCCCTGCTCCCCCACGCGCGGCGGGATGAGCCGCGCGGCGGAAATGTCGCAAGTTCGTCACATAGCGTCAAGTCGATCGCGAAAGCTGCCCATCTGCGGGACCGCTATTGTGCGATCGCACAGGAAAATCCCTCGCTCATCCGAAAAAGACACCGGTGTTGCATCCTGGGCACGAGCCTGCCGAGACCGGCCCGACGGCAAGCTAAGCGATTGAACCATCGCGCAAAGCCCCGTCGGTCTGCGCGCTGCCGATGGCCGGACCGGCGACTGCTGCGACGCGAGTCTCCGAACTGCCATCAATCCGTCTCTTTCTCGCAACCAAGCGCGGATAGCCGCCCGCCGCATCGGGATTGAACACAGGGAAACTACCACATGACCAGTATGCGTTTCGCCACTCGGGTCGGCCTTCTTGCGCTGTCCACCGCCCTTGCCGCTCCGGCGCTCGCGGGCGAAGTCGTCGGTACGGTGACGGGAGATAACGATACCGTGACCCTGCGCTCCGCCGAAGTGCGGATCGTCGAGCTCAACCGGGTCGCGACGACCGGTCGCGACGGCTCGTTCGTCTTCGGCGACGTGCCCGCTGGCGAATACACCATCGAAGCGAGCTATGTCGGCGCGGAGACCGCTCGCCAGACGATCAGCGTCCCCGAAACGGGCGAGGTTGGCGTAACGCTGGCGCTCCTGTCCAATCAGGGCGAAACGATCGTCGTCATCGGCCAGCGTGCAAACCTTGCCAGCTCGCTCAACCGCAAGCGCGCGGCGGACGGCATCAGCGACGTGCTGACCCGCGACGCGATCGGCCAGTTCCCCGATCAGAACGTGGCGGAAAGCCTGCGCCGCCTCCCCGGCGTGAACGTGCTGAACGATCAGGGCGAAGGCCGTTTCGTCAGCGTGCGCGGCCTCGACCCCGAGCTCAATTCGAGCTCGCTCAACGGGGTGCGCCTGCCCTCGCCTGAAAGCGACGTGCGTTCGGTCGCGCTCGACGTGATTTCGAGCGACATCATCGAATCGATCGAGGTCAAGAAATCGCTGACCCCCGATATGGACGCCGACACGATCGGTGCTTCGGTCGAGATCAACACGACGAGCGCATTCGACCGCAAGAAAGACCTGCTCTCGGTCAAGCTGGAAGGCAGCTATAACGACTATGTCGGCAAAGTGACGCCCAAAGGCAGCATCGACTTCGCCACCCGCATCGGAGACGACTTCGGCATCTCGGGCGGCATTTCGTACTACAAGCGCGAATTCGAGACCGACAATATCGAGGCAGCCGACTGGAACGAGGCAGGCGGCGTGGCCTTCGCCGAAGAGGTCGAATATCGCGACTACGACGTGACACGCGAACGCATCAGCGGCACGCTCAACGCCGATGGCCGCCTGTCGGATTTCACCAGGATCTTCGTGCGCGGCACCTTCAGCCAGTTCGACGATCACGAATATCGCCGTCGCACCACGCTGATCTTTAACGAAGACCCCGCGAGCGGCACTGCCGACAGCGCGTTCTTCACCGACGCAGACGGCCGCATCGAAGTACGCCGCGACCTGAAGGACCGGTTCGAACGCCAGCAGATCGCGTCGCAGCAGATCGGCATCGAACACGATGACGGGGTGTGGAAGGCTCACCTTTCGGGCAGCTGGGCGAAGTCGAGCGAACGGGAGAATTTCTCGGTCGATCCGATCCGTTTCCGCTCGCGCTTCGACGGCGATGGCGTCGACGTGACGATGGATTACAGCGACGATCGCGTCCCGCTCTACAGCGTCTCCGGCAACACGGCGGATTTCTTCGATCCGGCCAATTACAAGTTCAACCGGCTCGAGCTGACCACGCTTTCGGACAGCGTCGACGAAGAATACGCGGTCAAGGGCGACCTGGCCCGGTCTTTCGCCCTGGCCGACGGCGAGTTCGCTCTTCAGGGGGGCTTCAAAGGCCGCTGGCGCGACAAGAGCTACAACTTCACCGGCGTCTATTACGGCGACTACAACGGCACCCTCAACGCAGGTACGCTACTGGGTGAGCAGACCTATCGCCTGACCGATATCGGGCCTGTGCTCGACAAGTACTCTGCCGCGAAATTCTTCCTGGCCAATCGCGCCAATTTCGAAGTCGACCAGTACGAAACCGACCTGCTTTCGCTGCCGAGCAATTACAGCGCGGAAGAAGACATCCTCGCCGGCTATGGCCTCGCTCGCTACGACAGCGACACGCTGCGGGTAATCGGCGGGGTCCGCGTCGAAGACACGCAGACCACGCTCAATGGTCAACTGGTCGTGGATGATGGCAACGACGTCACCGACGTGATCCCGGTTTCGTTCGATCGCAACTACACCGACTGGCTTCCCAGCCTGACGATCCGCTTCGAACCGAAGGACAACCTTGTCGTTCGCGCGGCAGGCTACAAGAGCCTCGTCCGTCCGAAGCTGTCGAAGCTCGCCCCGATCTACACCATCAACGAAGACCTCGAGGCAGAATTCGGCAACCCCGATCTGCTGCCCTACCGCGCGTGGAATGCCGATGCCTCGGTCGAATACTACTTCGACAGCAAGGGCGCGGTCACATTGGGCGCGTTCTACAAGTCGATCGACAATTTCATCGTCGACCAGACTCTGCAGACGCCGGGCACCTTCCAGGGCGTCGACTACGACGAACTGACTCGCGCCATCAATGGTGACACGGCGACCGTGTTCGGCATCGAAGCCAGCTACAGCCAGGTGATGACCTTCCTGCCCGGACCGCTGAGCGGCCTGTTGCTCCAGCTCAACTACACCTACACCGACGCAACCGGCACGGTGCTGAACGACGGTGACATCAACGACCCGCGCGAGATCACGCTTCCGGCTGCATCCAGACACACCGGCAACATCGTGATCGGTTACGAAAAGGGCCCGATCGATCTGCGTGCGGCAGGCACCTACCGCAGCAAGTATCTCGACGAGCTGGGCGGCGACCCGACCGAAGACCGCTATGTCGACAACCACTTCCAGATCGACCTGTCGGCCAAATACAAGCTGACCGACGGGATCCGGCTGTTCGCGGAATGGATCAACGTCAACAACGCCAAGTACTTCGCCTACCAGAACTTCGACAGCCGCAAGCGCCTGCTCCAGTTCGAAGAGTACGGCCCGACGGTGAAGTTCGGCGCGAAGGTCAACTTCTGATGGACAAGCGCTTCAACATGATTGCCACCGCCGGCCTCGCGCTGGCGGTGGGGGGCTGCGCCAGCGTTCCCGCGATGGGCGATCCGGCGGTTTCGGTTTACGCGACCGCCGAGACTGCTCCGGTGGGGACAGCGAACGAGGACGCTGCGGACGACCCGGCGATCTGGCGCAATCCGGCGGATCCGTCGAAAAGCCTGATCGTCAGCACGGACAAGAAGGGCGGCCTCTACGTCTACAATCTGATGGGCGAACAGCTGGCATTTATGGCGGCACCCGGCCTCAACAATGTCGATCTGGTCGAGATGTCGGACGGCGGGATCCTGGTCCTCGCAAGCGACCGTCGCGATCGTGCTGCGGCCCATATCCAGCTGGCAATGCTCGATCCGACGACCGGCAAGCTGGTCGCGAAAGAGCGCGTGAGCGTCGGGCCGGGCGAAGGTTATGGCATCTGCGTCGGCGCGATGTCCGACACCGGCACGCTCGATGTGTACTCCGCCCCGAAGGAAGGCACGATCTACCGCACCCGCCTGACATTCGCAGCGGGCAGCGTTTCATCGGAGACCACTACCCTCGCCAGCGTGCCGTCCCAGCCGGAAGGCTGCGTGTTCGATCAGCGCACGGGCACGCTCTACGTGGGCGAGGAAGCTGCCGGTATCTGGGCGATCGAGGCCACGACCGGCACGAAGACGCTGGTCGCGCGCACAAACACCGGAATGCTGGTGCCCGATGTCGAAGGGCTGGCGCTGGCGCCTGAGGGCGAAAATGGCGGCTATCTTGTCGCATCGAGCCAGGGCGACAACGCCTACGCCGTCTACCGTCTCCCCGAAATGGAACCCGTCGGCCGCTTCCGCATCGCCCAAGGCGCGTTCGGCAGTACCGAGGAAACCGACGGGATCGAGCTGGACAATCGCAGCTTCGGACCGGACTACCCGCAGGGGCTGTTCATCGCGCAGGACGGCATCAATTCGCCCGATGCGCAGAACTTCAAGCTAGTGTCGTGGGGCGCAATCCTGAAAGCGCTCGGCGCGGAGTAAGAGCGTCTTACCTTCGGGGAGCGATCGAGCGAAAAAGGCCCGATTGCTCCCTAGCCAACCCAAAAAAATCTTTCTCCCAAACCACGGATACTTGGACACCCACCTCGCCCAACTGTTGACGTCGGGCCACGTCTGACCGAGACGCCCTTCCGCACGCCGGTCGGCGCGTTCCACCCCGGGGGCGATCACGGCACCTTCAGGCTTGCGACCCCGTCAAAATCTGACAGGGTTCGGCCCGTCGCCCGATCCCAGGCACCAGAAGTCCGCGAGTTTGTCCGCAATGAGTTCATCGCTAACCCACCTCCAGCGCCTTGAAGCAGAGGCGATCCACATCATGCGCGAGGTCGTGTCCGAAGCCGAAAAGCCGGTGATGCTCTATTCCATCGGCAAGGATAGCGCGGTGATGCTGCATGTGGCGAAGAAGGCGTTCTACCCCTCGCCCCCGCCCTTCCCGCTGCTGCACGTCGATACGACCTGGAAGTTCAAGGCGATGTACGACCTGCGCGAAAAGAGCGCGGCCGATGCCGGGATGGAGCTGCTGGTCTACCAGAACCCCGAAGCCAAAGAGATGGGGATCAACCCCTTCGATCACGGCCCGCTCCACACCGATATGTGGAAGACGCAGGGGCTCAAGCAGGCGCTCGACAAGTACGGCTTCGACGCGGCCTTCGGCGGCGCGCGGCGCGACGAGGAAAAGAGCCGCGCGAAGGAGCGCATCTTCTCGTTCCGAACGGCCAGCCACGGGTGGGACCCGAAGAGCCAGCGGCCCGAGCTGTGGAACCTCTACAACGCGCGCAAGAAGAAGGGCGAGAGCATCCGGGTGTTCCCGCTCTCCAACTGGACCGAGCTGGACATCTGGCAGTACATCCACCTCGAGAATATCGAGATCGTGCCGCTGTACTATTCGGCCAGGCGCCCGACCTTCGAATATGAAGGCGGCCTGTTCATGGCCGACGATATCGAACGGCTGGAAAAGGTGATGGGCAAACGGCCCGAGATCGTCGAACGCTCGATCCGCTTCCGCACGCTCGGCTGCTTCCCACTGACCGGCGCAGTCGAGAGCGAGGCGGCGACGCTGCCCGAGATCATTCAGGAAATGCTCCTGACCACCACATCGGAACGCCAGGGCCGCGTGATCGACCGGGATTCGGGCGACGCGTCGATGGAGAAGAAGAAGCAGGAGGGCTACTTCTGATGTCGGATGACGTGATCTACCGGACCGACGCGCTTATCGCCGAGGATATCGACGCCTATCTGGAAAAGCACCAGCACAAGACGATGCTGCGCTTCATCACCTGCGGCAGCGTGGATGACGGCAAAAGCACGCTGATCGGGCGGCTGCTCTACGACAGCAAGATGATCTTCGAGGATCAGCTCGCCGCGCTCGAAAGCGACAGCAAGCGGGTCGGCACGCAGGGGCAGGAAATTGATTTCGCGCTGCTGGTCGACGGGCTCGCCGCAGAGCGCGAACAGGGCATCACGATCGATGTCGCCTATCGCTTTTTCTCGACCGAGAACCGCAAGTTCATCGTCGCCGATTGTCCGGGGCACGAACAGTATACGCGCAACATGGTGACGGGCGCCTCCACCGCCGATCTGGCGGTGATCCTCATCGACGCGCGCAAGGGTGTACTGGTGCAGACCCGTCGCCACAGCTTCCTGTGCCACCAACTCGGGATCAAGAACCTGGTCCTGGCGGTCAACAAGATGGACCTGATCGGGTACGACCAGACCCAGTACGACGCGATCATCGAAGCCTATCGCGCGTTCGCCGACAGCATCGGGATCGAGAACTTCACAGCGATCCCGATTTCGGGCCTCGCGGGCGACAACATCACCACCCGATCGGAAAACACCGACTGGTATGACGGCCCCACCCTGATGCAGCATCTGGAAACGGTCGAGGTACGCAGCGATGCAAACCTTGCCGAGCCCTTCCGCATGCCGGTGCAGTGGGTCAATCGCCCGAATCTGGACTTCCGCGGCTTCTCGGGACTGGTCGCAAGCGGTTCGCTGAAGGTCGGCGATCCTGTTCGGGTCCTGCCTTCGGGCAAGACGAGCATCGTCAGCAAGGTCGTGCTGTTCGATCAGGAAATGGAGGAAGCGCAGGCGGGCCAGTCGGTCACGATCTGCCTTGCCGACGAGATCGACTGTTCGCGCGGCAGCGTGCTTGCCGAAGCGGACAGCCCGCCCGAAGTCTCCGACCAGTTCGAGGCGACCATCGTGTGGCTCGATGACGATCCGATGCTGGCGGGCCGTGCCTATTCGATGAAGCTGGCGAGCCAGACCGTCTCCGCCACGGTCGCCGAACCCAAGTACGAGATCAACATCAACGATCCGGGCAGCGTCGGCTCGCAGCTGGCCGCAAAGACGCTGAAGCTCAACGCCATCGGCGTTGCCGAGGTCACGACCGACAAGCCGATCGTATTCGAACCCTATGCCCAGAACCGCGCACTGGGCGGCTTCATCCTGATAGACAAGATCACCAACCGCACCGTCGGTGCTGGGATGCTCAACTTCAGCCTGCGGCGTGCGCAGAACGTCCACTGGCAGGCGACCACGATCGACCGTGAGGAGCACGCGAACCTCAAGAACCAGAAGCCGCTGGTACTCTGGTTCACCGGGCTTTCCGGATCGGGCAAGTCGACCATCGCCAACGAGGTCGAAAAGGCGCTCAACCGGATGAACCGGCACACCTTCCTGCTCGACGGCGACAATGTCCGCCACGGGCTGAACAAGGATCTGGGCTTTACGGATGCCGACCGGATCGAGAATATCCGCCGGATCGGCGAGGTCGCAAAGCTGATGGCGGATGCGGGCCTGATCGTCCTCACCGCCTTCATCAGTCCGTTCCGCGCCGAGAGGCAGATGGTGCGCGACATGCTGCCCGAGGGCGAATTCGTCGAGATCTTCGTCGACACCCCGCTCGAAGTGGCAGAGAAACGCGACGTAAAGGGCCTCTACAAGAAGGCGCGCGAGGGCAAGCTGAAGAACTTCACCGGCATCGACAGCCCCTATGAAGCACCCGAGCGGCCGGACATCACGGTCAACACCGTCGAGATGACACCGGCTGAGGCGGCCGAACACATCGTTCGCTCGCTTGGTGCGCTCAAATGATCAACTACGCGCGCGAACTCGACGATGCGCAGCTTGCCGCCTGCCTTGCGGAGACCGCGGGACGCATCCTGCTTGATGTGCGCGGGTCGGGACTGATCGAAGGCAAGGCGCTGGGCAAGGCGGGCGACGAGACCGCCAACCAGTTCCTGTGCCATGCAATCCGGCACCTGCGCCCCGACGATGGCCTGCTGTCGGAAGAGTGCAAGGATACCGAGGAGCGCCTCTCCAAAGAGCGTGTCTGGATCATCGACCCGGTCGATGGCACCCGCGAATATGGCGAGGCGCGGACCGACTGGGCAGTGCATGTCGCTCTCGCCATCGACGGCGTGCCGACGATCGGTGCAGTCGCCTTGCCCGGCTGCGACCTTGTTCTGCGGAGTGACGATCCGCAGACCCTGCCCGAACCTGCCCCCACCCCGCGCCTTGTCGTCAGCCGCACGCGGCCCGCGAAGGAGGCGGTAGAGGTCGCCAAACGTCTCGGCGGAGAGCTGGTCGAAATGGGCAGCGCGGGCGCCAAGGCGATGGCCGTGGTGCGCGGCGAGGCCGAAATCTACCTGCATTCGGGCGGGCAATTCGAATGGGACAGCTGCGCCCCTGCTGCCGTTGCCGCCGCGCACGGCCTCCATTGCTCGCGGATCGACGGGTCGCCGCTGGTCTACAACCAGGCGGATACGTATATGCCAGACCTGCTGATCTGTCGGCCCGAGCTGGCGAAGCGCATCCTGGCAGAAGTGGCCGACATTTCGGCCTGACAAGGGAGCGGCGGATGAGCGAATTCGACGACTGGATCGGCCGCAGCATCACCGCCAGCGACACGCTCGATCCTGCGCGGTGCAACGCGCTCGATATCGCGCTGGGTGGTGCCGGCGATTTACGGATCGGCGATCCGATGCCGCTGCTCGATCACTGGCTGCACTTTTGGGACGTGAAGCCGCCCACCGAACTTGGCAGCGACGGGCACCCTGCCAAGGGCGGCTTTCTGCCCCCCGTTCGCCTGCCTCGCCGAATGTGGGCAGGCGGGCGTCTGAGCTTCGTAAAGCCCCTGATGCTGGGACAAGAGGTGAAGAAGACCTCGACCATCGCCTCGATCGCCGAGAAGGAAGGCAGAAGCGGCAAGCTGGTCTTCGTGACCATTCGCCACGATTTCGAGGCTGGCGAAGGCGTCGCGGTGAGCGAGGAACAGGATCTGGTCTATCGCGAACCGGCAACCGAGCGGCTCGCCATGCCTGCGCCAGAAGACGCGCCCGGCGCGGCCTGGCGCCAGACGATCGACCCCGATCCGGTCCTGCTGTTCCGCTATTCCGCGCTGACCATGAACGGCCACCGCATCCATTACGACCGCCCCTACGCGATCGAGGAAGAGTACTATCCCGGCCTCGTCGTCCACGGCCCCTTGCAGGCCAAGCTGCTGATCCGCCTCGCAGTCACGAACCTGGGGGACACCATCACCGGGTTCGATTTTCGCGGCCAGCAACCCGCGTTCGACGGACTGCCGCTCCACGTCTGCGGGACCGCTGGCGACGACGGCGCCGAACTCTGGACGCAGCAGGGTGAAGGGAAAAACATGGTCGCATCCGCCCGCACGGATCGATAGCGATATTGCGTGTTTACCGGGTCCGGCAATGGATAGGGTCACCGGCATGAACCGGGTGCTCGTGTCTCCGATACTCATCGTTCTCGGCTCGGCTGCGGCATGTCAGCAGACGCCCGAAGCCGCGACTGATGCTTCGACGCTCCCAGCGATGAATTGCCCGGAGATCGGTGATGATCCGGTACGGATCGACGGTGGCACCTTCTCGATGGGGCAGACGGGAATGTATGCTGAAGAAGGTCCCGTCCGCCAGACCCGGGTCGGCGAGTTCTGGATAGACCCGCACGAGGTGACCAATCGGCAATTCGCCGACTTCGTCGCCGCGACCGGGTATGTCACCGTGGCGGAACTTCCCGTCGACCCGGAGCAGTTCGGCGCATCGCCAGAAGACATACCGTCCGATATGCTCGAACCGGGTTCGGCCGTCTTTACCCCGCCCGACCGGCCATCGAACGATTATATCGACTGGTGGCGGTATGTGCCGGGAGCGAACTGGAAGAAACCCTACGGGGCCGCCGGGCCCAATGCCGCAGCCAACGAACCGGTCGTCCATCTCGCATGGGACGACATGGTGGCCTACGCGAGATGGAAGGATGGCCGCCTCCCAAGCGAAGCGGAATGGGAGTTCGCCGCGAGCGCAGGTGGGGACACTTCCCGGGAGCAGCCGGGCCCTGACGAAGCGAACAGTTGGCAGGGCGTATTCCCGGTAGTCAACGAGGAGACCGATGGTTTCAAGGGGATCGCCCCGGTCGGCTGTTATGCGCCGAATGCCCATGGCCTGTACGACATGATCGGGAATGTCTGGGAGGTTACAGCGGATTACTATCGGCCCGGTCACGATCCCGCGGACACCAATGACCCGCAAGGCCCGGACGCGGATAACGCTTTCGACCCGCAAAACCCTTCCCTGCAGAGCCGGGTGATGAAGGGTGGCTCTTACCTGTGCGCTCCAAATTATTGCCAGCGCTACCGCCCTTCTGCACGTCAGGCGCGCGATCCGGGGCTGGGGGCAAGCAATGTGGGGTTCCGGCTGGCGTACGATAGCAAACCAGACTGACGCTGCCGGTCGTCATCAAAGCGCGATGTCTGTGCCCCAACACGCAGCCTGGGCGCAATCCCTCGCCATCGCCATCCAAGCGTCCCGAAAATTTCGGAAGCCAAGGCGGCGAAATTAGTCTAAGGGCGCACCGACATCGTCGAGCATTGATCGCTCGACCCACCCATTTCCACATACCTGGATGGTCAATATGTGGCCGCGCAGCATCCGTGCGCGTCCCTGTACCCGAGAGATTTACGTGAATTTCCCCAACCTCCCCGCCCCCCTGCAATCCGCCCTCGCCGAACATGGCTATGACGCCCCGACCGATGTGCAGGCCGCCGTTCTCGAAACCGAAGCAAACGACCGCGATCTGCTCGTTTCCGCGCAGACCGGTTCCGGCAAGACGGTCGCCTTCGGGCTGGCTTTTGCCCGCAACGTGCTCGACCAGAACGGGAATGCCCCCAGCCCGGGTGCACCCCGCGCCCTCGTGATCGCTCCCACGCGCGAGCTTGCCTTGCAGGTGAGCCGTGAACTCGGCTGGCTGTACGGCAAGGCGGGTGGCCGCATTGCGACCTGCGTCGGCGGAATGAACCCCTCGCACGAGCGCAACGTCCTGCGATCGGGTGCCACGATCGTCGTCGGCACGCCCGGGCGCCTGCGCGATCATCTCGAGCGCGGCGCGCTGAACCTGTCCGACATTGCCGCGGTGGTCCTCGATGAGGCCGACGAGATGCTCGACATGGGGTTCCGCGAGGAAATCGAGGCCATTCTCGACGCGACACCGGATAATCGCCGCACGCTGCTGTTCTCCGCGACGATCCCCAAGCCGATCGAAGCGCTCGCCCGCCGTTATCAGAGCGACGCCCTGCGCATCACCACGGTTGGCAAGGATCGTGGGCACGGAGACATCTCCTATCAGGCGGTCGTCGTCTCGCCGCCCGAAGTCGAGAACGCCGTGGTCAACCTGCTGCGCTATCACGAGGCGGAGACCGCGATCCTGTTCTGCGGGACGCGCGAGAAGGTCCGCCACCTCCACGCAACCTTGCAGGAACGCGGCTTCGCTGTCGTGGCGCTGTCGGGCGAAAATTCGCAGAGCGAGCGCAATCAGGCGCTTCAGGCACTGCGCGATCGTCGGGCACGCGTCTGCGTGGCTACCGATGTCGCCGCGCGCGGTATCGATCTGCCCACGCTGAGCCTGGTCATCCATGTCGAGATTCCGCGCGACGCGGAGGCCTTGCAGCACCGCTCCGGTCGTACCGGGCGTGCCGGTCGCAAAGGCACCGCCGTTCTGGTCGTGCCTTTTTCGCGCCGCCGCAGGGTGGAAGCAATGCTGCGCAACGCGAAGATCGACGCCAAGTGGACCGACGCGCCCGATCGCGAAGCCATCCGCGCCAAGGACCGCGAGCGTTTGCTGAAAGTCTTGCTGGAACCGGTCGAGACCGACGAAGCCGATAGCGACCTGGTGGACAGCTTGCTTGAACAGCGAAGCGCGAAGGAACTCGCAGCCATGCTGGTGAGCGCGCACCGTTCCAAGCTGCCGGAGCCCGAGGACCTGATCGCCAACACGCCCGAGGCACACCGCGCTGCCAAGGCAGAGCGTCATCGCCCCGGGTTCGAGGATACGGCTTGGTTCCGCATGGATATCGGCCGCCGGCGCAATGCGGACCCGCGCTGGATTCTGCCCCTGCTATGCCGCCGCGGCCATATCACTCGCAACGAGGTTGGCGCGATCCGTATCGGGCCCAACGAAACCTATTTCCAGATCCCGCGCGCGATTGCCGACAAGTTCGCCGATGCCGTCAACCGTACGGCTGGCGATGGTGAGGACGGCGAAGATATCCGGATCGAACCTTCCGCGACCGGACCTCGGGACGCTGCCCGCACCAATCGCAAGGCGCATCCCGGCGCACACCGCGATAGCAAGCCGAAGCCGCACCGCAAGAATTTCGGCGGAAAGCCGAAGGGCGACTTCAAGGGCAATCGCGCCAACAAGCCACACAAAGGCGCGAAGAAGAAAGATCGCTGATCGGTAGCGGCGGTGACTAGAGGCCCCCTCCGCCCGGCAATGGCCTGATCGGGATCTACTCGGCGGGCAATGCCGATTCCTTAGCGCGGTTGCGCCGGCTGGGCATTGCCCGGAAAAGCCAGATCGCGACCGCGCCGAGGCAGACGATCCAGAAGATCGGCACGAATGGCGCCGCGTTTCCTATCGCAATCCGGGCAATCAGTGTCGCCGCCATTCCCGCCGGTACGCCAACCACCAGCCCCCACCAGGCCGCGCGTAGGCGGGTCGACACCTTGCCACGCCGCTCTCGCTTGTCGAGCCAGATGAAGGTGCCCGTCGCCACCACGATAGTGAGGGCGAGGCCGAACACGATATACGCGATCTTCACCGGCAGACCGCCGAAATTGCCGAAATGAAGGTTGTAGGTGGAAGCGGATAGCTGTTGCCCGACGGTTCCATCCGCCAGCCCCACGGTTCCGCGAAATGCGCCATCGGCAGAGAACCCGTAGTACTCACCGAAGATCAGGCGACGCGGATGCTCGGCAACGATCTGGATATGCTGTCCCGCCGTGCCCGGATCGTGCAGGATCACGTAATACGGCTCCACGTCCGGATACTCGCGCTCCATGAAAGCCAATGCGGGAACGACATTGGGGATCGGTCCAGACGCTGTGTCCTCTTCGGGTTCGTCTCCGAAGACCGGCGCCAGCGCTGCGCCGCTATCGCCACCATAGGCAGCGGCGGCGAGGGCCGATCCGGAAACATAAAACAGGCCGATCATCGCTCCGGTAAGCGAAATGGCGAGCGCAAAGGGCAGTGTCCAAACCGCCAGCCGGTTGTGCCAGTCGAGCGTCGCGACATCGTCCGCCCGGCGTGCGCGCAAACGAAAGGCATCGCGAAAGATACGCGGATGCGCGACCACGCCGGAGATCGTCAGCGCGACGATCATCGCCCCGAACAGGCCGACCAGCGTCATGCCGAACACGGCAGGCAGGTTGAGGCGATAGTGAAGCGCCAGCAGGAACTCCGCCCAGGCGTTTTCCTCCGGCACGACGATGTCGCCCTGCCCGTCGATATGGACCGCCTGTGTGTCGGTGGTGATCGTGGTTCGAGGCAGATCCTTGGTCGGAAGGTGGACGTAGAGGTGGGTCGTCGCCGGTCCACTCTCCTCGCTCGCCAGCACATTCTCGATCCCGCGCTGCACGCTGCCGGGCTCGATTTCGTTCATTTCAGGCGCATCGAGCTGCTCGAAACGCTGCCATTCTTCGTACAGCACGATGGCCGTGCCGCTCGCGCAAATCAGGTAGAGCAGCGCACAGCAGATGAGGCCCACGGCCGAGTGCGCGGAAATGGCCTTGCGTACCATCTCTTTCGAAAACGCGAGCGTCATACGGGGCCTCCTTGAAGGAAGACAAACGGGGCCGAAAGGACCGCGAGCCCCATGACCCAGCCCAATTGCGCCTTGCGGCCCCACATCATCAGAAGTGCAAATGTCAGGACCGGCCAGACGATCGGCACCGTGGCGAGCACGGCAACGTTGCCATCCGCCTCGGTACCCCCTGCCCCCACGATCAGCGCCCGTACCGCAAGGGCGGCCAGCACGCTGGCGGCCAGCGCGAGAGGCCCAGTAATCGCGAAAGTCACAAGACCGGAGCGGGACCGGGATTGAGTCTCGTCGGCGCCCTGATGGCTGGTCCTGACCAGCCTCGCTCGCGCTTGGCGCGCCGGCTTGGTGGCAGCGAAGGCCAGCGCGACGAAGGCCGCGCCGGTTACGGCGAGGACGGCAATCGTAATGCCCCACTCGCCCGCTGTCCGGTCAGCCACCACCACCGCAGCAAGCAGCCCCGCCCAGCCTGCGAGGTTCAGAGGGGTGGAGCGCTTCGGCTTCCCCCAGGACACACGCAGGACGACCACGCCCGCAACGGCGAGCGTGATCGAGAGCCACATGAGCGCATCGCCCGCCATCAGAATTTGACAGTCAGCGAGCCGTTGATGCTGCGCTTTTCACCCGGGAAGCAGTCCCCGCGCACCAGGCAGACGGCGTAATACTCCTCGTTGGTTACATTGCGCGCGGTTACGCGCAGCTGGAACCTGTCGAAATCGTAGCCCAGCGAGAGATCGCCTACAGTCCGGCCATCGACCCTGTAGGTCAGCAGGCTGTTGTCGATGGCGGAAATGCCATTGCTCTCGTTCCCGCCGACATAGCGAATGCCGCCGCCGAAGCTCAGCCCAAGAAGCGGGCCGCGGAAATTGTAGAGAGCAAACAGCGATGCCTGCCAGTCGGAAATCGAGGTAAGCGGAAGGCCGTTGGGATCCTTGGCGTCGAGATAGCTGACATTTCCATCGACCCGCAATCCGCCGATCAATGCGTTCGCCTCAAGCTCGGCACCCCGAACCTTCGATTTGCCTTCCTGCTGGCTGTTGCCACCCACCAGCGATGCGGGATTGGGCAGGTTGGAAACCTCGATATCGAACGCCGAGACGGTGACCAGCGCGTTGACGCCGGTCGGCTGCCACTTGATCCCCGCCTCGTACTGCCGCCCTTCCTGCGGCAACAGCTGCTCGTTGGTGATGGTGTCGATCCCGACGACCGGCTCGAAACTCTCCGCATAGCTGACATAGGGCGAAATTCCCGCTGGGCCTCGCCACAGCAAACCAAAGCTGAGGCTGGTCGCATCGTCTTTCTGGGTGGTGCCGTTCTGAACCCGGTTGGTGACACGGTCGAAGCGAATGCCCGCATTGGCAACCAGCGCACCCCAGCTCATCTGGTCGGAGATGTAGTAGCCGGTCGTATCGACGTAGTTGCGCGGGCCGTTGGTCTGCAACTGGCGTATCTGCTCCACGCTCGGCACGTTCTGGTACTGCGGATCGAAGACGTTGAGCGTGCCGCCGTTGAAGACATAGGCCGTATCGGAATCGGTGAAGACGTCCTGCGCCTGCACACCCGCCAGCAGTTCGTGCGTAATTGGGCCGGTATCGAACTCGCCGCGAATGCGCGCATCGACCGCCAGCTGCTCGCTCCGGTTGTCTGCGAGGTAGTAGGTCCAGATGCCGTTCCCGTCCGCGTCGATGCGGGGCACGCCATTGCCCTGGAAGGCGATCCACGCCTGCCGATAATCGGCCTGCGAGTCGACATAACGTCCAACCGCCTCGACCGATATGGCATCGCTCAGTTGCTGTTCGAGAATCAGCGTGAGGGCGAAGCTCTGCGTATCGTAGGC
Source organism: Citromicrobium bathyomarinum (assembly GCF_038594485.1). Lineage (GTDB taxonomy): Bacteria > Pseudomonadota > Alphaproteobacteria > Sphingomonadales > Sphingomonadaceae > Alteriqipengyuania > Alteriqipengyuania bathyomarina_A. The sequence continues at coordinate 1,026,076 of NZ_JBCFZG010000001.1, forward strand.
GTTGAACCCGGGTGCACCCATGTATTCGTATGGGTCGATCTTCTGCCCACTCGCCGACGGCAACAGTGTGCCCGTGACAGGCAGGAACTGGTGCGCGGTGTCCGAATCCTGGTCCGAATAATTGGCGAGGATCGTCACTTCGGTGCCGTCGGCAGGGCGCAGGGTGAGCGCGGGGGCGAGCACGAATTTGTTGTCGCTCACCTCATCGATCTGGGTATCGCCATCGCGATAAAGCCCGACGAAGCGGAATTGCGCCTCGTCTTCGGCACCGGGGATCGCAATGTTGATGTCGGTGGCAATCTGCTTGCGGTCGAAGCTGCCGTAATCGAAGCGCACTTCGCCTTCGGTCACGCCATAGGGTCGCTTCGTCACGACATTGATGATGCCGCCCGGGGAGCCTGCGCCGTAGAGCACCGAGGCCGGACCCTTCAGCACCTCGACCTGCTCCAGCGTATAGATGTCCTGCCGGGTCGTGTTGTAGTAGCCGAACAGGTACTGGAGGTTGTCGCGATATTCGGGTGCATCGAGGCCGCGGACCTGCGCAAAATCGCCGCGCGTCGAGAAGCCGAAAGGCTCTGCCGTGACGCCCGCCGAATAGGTCAGCGCGTCGTCGAGCGACTGTGCGCCTTTCTCTTCGAAATCCTCTTCCGTCTCGATCGAGATCGACCGCGCCGTTTCCACGATCGGCGTGTCGGATTTGGTTGCGCCGAAATCCGTCAACTGGCCCGTCACGACAATCGTCGCGGAGCTATCCTTGCCTGCTTCTGCTTGATCGGCCTGCGGATCGGACTGGTCGGCCAACGCCGGTGACGCAAGCATCAGGGTGAAAATCGCGGTGGACGTGCTGAGAATCGGTTTCAAAATGTGACCCCTCGTTGTCGATGAGGGAACTGCTAATGCGACTACTTTGCAATTGCAAGGAAAGCGTACCGCGGTGTGCGAGGCGTCAGAAAGCTTGATCTGGTTTGCTTGATCTCGCTCAATGACCCCCAGGGTCGCTCTGGCCTAGACCCACGGTGCAAGGCATGGGGCGAAGATATGCGAGACCTGGTTTCGACAAGATCGTGCACGATCCCGAACCTGAGGGCCTTTTTGCTTGAGGTGGACGCTCCGCCCGCGCCGCCGACAGGCCCGCGCGACCGTTTCCGCACTGCGGAGAATCACCGTTCGAGCGTATCGGCGCTGTTGCTCCGCGACCACGAAACGCACCGCGAGCGGGACACACTCCGCCTTAATACTGGCACCCACCTACCCGAACGCCTATATTGTTCGCAGAGCCCGCGCGCATATGTTGCTCGGCAGGCCGCACAGGGGCGGCAGCTCGCGATACCCCGTCAACTCCGCCATTACCCGATTGCTGCCATGCCACTCATCATGGCAAATGTTCATCTCACCACGCGAAAGAGCGAAAACCGATGCTTCTAGCCCCAGCCCCCGGATCAGAAGACAAGGAGATGCTGCGTCAGGCGGCAATGCTCACTCGCGACCTGCATCGGCCCAAGCCGCTGGTGTACTGGGGCGATTGCTTCGGTTCGGCAGCTATCGGCTATGCCGCATTGCTGGGTGCGATAGCGAGTGGCAGCGCGCTGCTGACCGGCGCGCTCGTCGTCCTCTCGATTCTTACGCTGTATCGGGCGGTGCTCTTCATTCATGAGATCACCCACCTCGATCATCGCAAGCTGCCCGGCTTTCGCCTCGCGTGGAATATCGGTGTCGGCGCGCCGCTGATGCTGCCCTCTTTCCTTTATGAAGGCATCCATGCGGTGCACCATTCGCGCGTGCATTATGGGACGGAGCGCGATCCGGAATATATCCCCCTGGCGCATATGCGGCCCTGGTCTCTCCCGCTCTTCACGCTGGGCGCGCTCGCGATGCCGGCGCTGATGCTGCTTCGCTTCGGCATTCTGGGGCCGCTGTCATGGGTGATCCCCCCGCTGCGGAGGTTGATCGTGGAGCGTTTTTCAGCGCTCGAGGTCAACCCAGCCTATCATCGCCCCGCGCCCGAGGGAGACTTCGCGCGCCGCTGGAAAGCGCAGGAGGCTGCGGCCAGCATTGTCGCGGTCACCATCATAGCAACCACCGCGCTAGGCATCCTGCCGCTGCGCGCTTTCGCGATCTACTGCCTGGTCGTCGCGGGCGTCGCGCTGCTCAACCAGACGCGCACGCTGGTGGCGCACCTGTGGGAGAATGACGGCGAGGAACTGTCGCTGACCGACCAGTATCGTGACAGCACGAACGTCCCCGCCGCTTTCCCGGGTGTATTGTGGGCGCCCATAGGCCTGCGTTTCCACGCGCTGCATCACCTGCTGCCCCGCCTGCCCTATCACTCGCTGCCCGAAGCGCACCGCCGCCTGGCCGCTGCCCTGCCCGAGCCTTCTGCCTATCCGCAGGCCAGCTATTCGTCGCTCGGTGTGTTGCTTAAGCGCCTTGGCCGCGCGACGCTCCAACGCCACTAGGCGCTGAGCGGAGCGCGACCTGCAAATGCGGAGCCTGACCTTCAACGGGATCGGAGCCGTCGCTGCCGACCGCCCGGGGTAAATGCACGGCAGGCAGCACTCGAAGCTGCGTCGCGCACCGCTGGATGCATTCGGCTGACCATTGCAAGAATGGTAGCGGAGGAGGAACATATAGCGAACATATAACGTTCTGACATTGCTCGTTTTTTCCGCCCAACTCTTGGAAAATACCCCCACCGATACCCCCAGAATCCCGAATTTGCGCCAAACCGTTACAAGGGTGCGATCGGCCGACTAACGTTCGAAAATTGGCAGCTCAACCGCCTCATTGAACGGCGGAAGTTGGGCCGATTGCGGACTGGCAGGTTTCAGGAAATGATTGGGGGACAGCCGCCATTCTTAGGTTTCCGGTCAGTAGGCCGCTCCCGCCAACATTCCGGTAATTCCAACCGGCGAACAAACGCCCCGAAAGCTGCCGACCGATCATCTGCTCGTTGTCAGGAGCGCCAATCGCCTGGACTGAGCTGAGGCAGCGTGACGGCAAGCGGGGAATCATCCGGCGACCAGGTGGTTGCCCGCGCCATGATCGTCGCGAACAGTCCGGAGGCCAGGTGACCGGCCAGCCAGCCCTGGAGATGCGGCAACGGTAGAGCGCTGAACCATTGCCGGTCGACGGCTGCGAACTGCCGCACGAAAGGCATAATCGCAGCGTCCGTCAGCCCGCGGGCAGGCCCGCATAGCTGGCCCACACCGGCCAGGCGTCCGTCAATCTCGCGCAGGAACGCCAGGCCACTTTCGCGATGCGCGCGCGCGTCCGCGCTGCAATACTCGGGATACTTGTAGCAGTCGAGGTCACGTTTGAACGGGCCATCGTTCATCGCGATCAGCTCCGCGTCGTCCCGCGCCAGCCAGCCTTCGGGATCCCGGTTCGCGAGGGCCCAGCGCATGATGTCGAGGCTCTCATCCAACACTGCTCCGCCTGGCAGGACGAGCACGGGAACGGTCCCCTTGGTCGAGGCGTCCAACATCGCCTGGGGCTTGGCTGAAAGCTTGACCTCGCGCAGTTCACCGCGCGTTCCGCTCACCGCCAGCGCCAGCCGCGCCCGCATCGCGTATGGGCAGCGCCGAAAACTGTAGAGAACCGGATCAGTCGGTGTGACCATCATGCAGCTTTATCTGAACTGCGCCGATGTGAGCGCGACCCTGCGCGGCCGCGAGCAGTTCCTGGCGGTGGCGTTCGCGGCAGGACGCACGCTGCTGTTCGCTCCTCTCGGAATGGCACGCAGGGCAACTTACCCCCGCTTCGTAGAGTGGTGATGCAGCGTCACCTGCACTGACCGGGCGCCGGCAGGCGTGGCAAAGTGTGTAAGTGCTCTGGGCGAGACCGTGGCCGATCGTTACCCGCTGGTCGAACACGAAGCACTCCCCCCGCCAAAGGCTCGCTTCCGCGGGAACCGTCTCCAGGTACTTCAGGATTCCGCCCTTGAGGTGGAAGACCTCGTCGACGCCCTCCTGCTTCAGGAAGGCAGTGGACTTCTCGCAGCGAACCCCGCCGGTGCAGAACATCGCGACCCTCGCAGGCTTTCCCCCCTTGATGTAATCGGGGCCCAGCAGCCTTTCGCGCTCGTGGCGAAACCATGCCGGGAAATCGCGGAAGCTCGTTGTCTGCGGATCGATCGCGCCTTCGAACATTCCCACTGCCACCTCGTAGTCGTTGCGTGTGTCGATCACGATGGTGTCGGGGTCCGCGATCAGGGCGTTCCATTCCTGCGGCTCGACGTAGGTTCCGGCGCTCGCCCGAGGATCAATCTCGGGCTGGCCCATCGTCACGATCTCGCGCTTTAGGCGTACCTTCATGCGATGAAACGGCATCGCCGATGCGCCCGACAGTTTGACGTCGAGTTCAGCGCAGTCCGGCAGGGCGCGAATGGCCTCCAGGACTCTGGTGATCCCTTCAGACGGTCCGGCAATCGTGCCGTTGATGCCCTCAGGGGCAAGAAGCAACGTGCCGCGAACCCGTTGCTCACGGCACAGGCGCTCAAGTGGCGCTTTCAAACCCTCGCAATTCTCGAACCGAGTGAAGCGGTACAGGGCTGCCACGTGCAGAGGCTCATGGGATTCGCGCGGAAGCATGTGCATGTCAGGTCCCATAGCGTCATGCAGAAGGCGCGTCAGCTATCACGCCCAACCCGCGTGCTGCACAATGGTCGATGCGATGGCGAACTCCCAGGCAGGAAAGGCTGGTGTGGTAATTCTGACCCCACCCGCTAGAGGCGGGCCGCGCAAATTGAGGCAGACGCATGGCCCGCAGACATTCGAAACACGATCCCTATGGCCACTTGCATAGCGAGGAGGAGGCTCCGGCGCCGGCGGTACCCTGCTGGTTATGCGGTCGGCCGACTGGCAAGGCCATTGTCTGGCATCATCCCGTGCCCAAGAGCCGGGGCGGGCGAGATGTTGTGCCCACGCACCCCCTTTGCCAGCAGACGCTGATCGCCAATTTCACCAATTCCGAACTGCAGCGCCATGGGATGGATGTGGAGGGCCTTCTGGCCAACCCCAGCGTGCGCAAATTTGTCGATTGGGTGGCGAACAAGGACCCCAATTTCACCGCGACCTCGGCGAAGAAGCAACGCTGAATTATTATGTATCCGACACAGCGCTGGTGTCGTCAACCGCCAACAAATCGGCTCTTAACGAGTTCAAAGGATCTCGCTGGAATCAGCCATACGTTCAGGCGGTTTCTGCGGCGGGCGAACGGCCAGCATTGGCGGCCGAATTACCCCGTAGTGGCTCTAACGAGCTATTCGGCGTCTTTGAATTCGCCGAACAGCTCCGGCAGGAAGGATGCCAGATGCGGCATCTCCTGCGCGCAGTGGACGAGCAGCGCACGGGCATCACTTTCCGTTACACTCAGCACACGCTTGGCAACGACTGCGGCCATACCACCAATGAGGTTGCGCCCTGCGACGTGCCTGCCGCCCATCCAGAAGCGCGACCGCATCTCGCTGCCTCCGGGAACCGCGCGGACATGGTGCGCCAGATAGCCGATGTCGATCGGGGCGTCGCCAAGGCCGATCTGGGCGCAGATGATGGTGGCCTGTTGGTCGTCGTCCAGACTCTTGTCAGTGAAACCAAGCGTCGCGGGCGGCACAAAGCGAATCGCGCCGCGGATCAGATCGCTACCGATATATTCGTCAACGATTGACGTCTGCCCGACATAGAGCACGCGGCCGCTGGCGCCAGCGGGCGGCGTTTCGCGCCAGCCGACATGCACATGCGCCTGCGGATGCCACAGCTTATACTTAGACGCAGCATCGCCGTGCCAGCCGAACCACCAATCGACCATCGCCGGGGTGACGCTCGGCATGGCGGAGCGCACGCTGACTCGCATGCCGCCGTCGCTGGTCAGCACAAAGCCGTCTTCCAGCACAGCCTCTCCGCCAAACAGGTTGGTAGTCGCCTGATCGATGTCCGGCAGCAGAATGTCCGGCACCCCGCCTCGATCAAGCGCGGCGCACACATGCGGTGCCAGCGGGGCAAGCTCTGGGTTGAAGAACCGGGCATAGGGCGCGGCGCGATCTGCCTCGCGATAGCCCAGATAGCGCCCTGCAATCGGCTTACTGCTTTTCATGATACACGCCCCATATAAGCATTGAACCGGCCTTCGGGATCAAACTTGGCGCGCAATGCGTCCAGCCGTTCCAGATTGGCTGGGGCCATGAACGGCATCGGCCTGCGCCCCAGGTTTTCATCAGCGAGCTGAATGCCGACACTGTACGCTTGCAAGGCCCGCATATGGTCGGTCGCCCAGCCTTCATCGGCGGGGGCCCCCCCCCCCC
>NZ_JBCFZG010000010.1:0-5641 GCF_038594485.1 Citromicrobium bathyomarinum
GTCATACGGGATGACTTGGGTGGCTAGGGCAGCACAACATCTATCCCTCTGCCGACGGATCGGCTAACCGGCGAACGATGAACATTCGAGAAATCCGCTGATGGCTACCGAACAGATAGCACCCGACAAATTGGAACTCGACATCGAGAACCCGCGCTTCGGACTGTCCGAGAAGGCGAGCCAGCAAGACGCTTTGAAGTTTCTGTTCGAAACAAGCGATCTGCGCGAGCTATGGCATTCGATCAACGCAAACGGATTTCTTGATTACGAACCTCTGGTCGCGTGGCGGCCGGACAAAGACGTTGAAAGATACGTAGTGGTTGAGGGCAATAGGCGATTGGCAGCGGTGAAGACCTTGCTCAACCCCGAATTGATTGCAGGATTCTCAAAGACGGCGGTTCCGAGCCTGACGGAGAAAGCGAAACCTACACTGGAAACTCTCCCAGTTACGGTCATCGAAAACAAGGATGATGCGGACGAATATATTGGGTTTCGGCACGTCAACGGCGCTCGGACGTGGGATCCGATCCCAAAGGCCCGGTTCAGTCTCAAACTGCTAACCAAATTACGAAAAAAAGATGCTCTTTCGGAGCAAGATCGAATAGCAATCCTGTCACAGCAGATCGGAGATCAGCCTACTCAGTTAGTTCGAAATATGTTCGCATTCATGGTTTTGAAACAAGCCGATGAACTGGGCCTGTTGCCTGAAAACTTTTTGCAGCGGCCGAAGAACGATTTTTCGCATCTCTACTCGATCTTAAGCAACCCGGAGACACGAGCTTATATCGGCCTCGGCCTGAGTGCGATCAAGCCGGAGCAAATACAGACCAATCCGATACCGGCGACCCACAAAAAGAAGCTCGGTTATCTCATGGATTGGCTCTTTGGCTCAGCCGATGGCGAAAACCCTTCTCTAATTCGCAGCCAAGGCCAAGACCGACCCGTCCTCCAGAAGATCATCGCTTGCGAAAAAGCGGTAGAGACTTTGGAGCAGACTCGCGACTTTGAGTATGCCCGCCAGCTTTCAGGTGCTGACAATCAGGATTGGATGACGAAAGTCTTCAAGATCGAGCGCGATGCACAAACGATTTGGAACGACGCGGGCGAAATCGCCGACAACCTAGAAATTGACGAGAAAGAAAAGTCGTCGAAGAAGATCGCATCAGCAATCAGCAAGCTCACCTCAATTGACAAACTGTTGAAATAACAAAAGTGGCGAGCTTTAATTCAATACAGTCGGTGTCTCACGCTGAGGAATCAGCGGCCATCGCGGAACTGCAATGCGCCCTGTCGGGGGAGTTTCGTTTGGCCGAGATGCCTTTTGATCGCGACCTGCTATCCGAAAGTTTCATGGATTTTATCGTCGAGAACGGACAGGACGCAGAGGATTTGGACTACTACCGAGCCGAGCCGGAAGCTTGCTATCAACAGGCCCAACTCTTGATCGTAGAAGGAATGGCAGAGGAAATCAGGCGGAGTAGCCAGATCCTAGGTGACCACTATCCATTCGATATCTCTGCCTTAGATGATGGGGTAATACGAACAGTCGATCAACCAACGGCGGTAGGGCAATCATACCTGTGGCTGCGCATATATCTACTCCGCGCATCGCAAAATAACTACATCCAATTCGACCGCAATAATCATGATCGCGCGAATAGTGAGCATCATCAATTCGACCGAAAGTTTGAAACCGTCTTTGAGTATCTTGCCTCATTTGCTGTTGCTGGCCAGTATGGATCGGCTGTTTGGGTAACGGGGCGGTCACGTCGCGCCGAAGACTATCTTATGCTTTTGAAAGACATTTGCGATACAATTGGGCAAGGGAAGGTAAAGAAATATGAGGACCTTCCGGAAAACTGTAAAACAACAAATGACGGCAGGAGCGATGTAATTGCGATCACGCGCCCCAACGGTGGATTCGGCGATAATTCTGAAATCTATCTAACCCAAGCAACATTTCAGAAGGGCAACATAAAAGATAAGACTCTAAAGGGTGAGCATTTCACCTTTTTTAATAACTTCTTTCAAAAGAACATCGCTTACGCGAAGCGCGGCATTCTTGTCGTGCCGCATCGCTACAATCCCCTCCACGCGTCTGAGTGCGAGCTTTCAAATTGCACGTATTTCCATTTGGACGTGTTGTTGGAGAATCTTGGGAAAGCGGGCCTGACCTTTAAACTCAAAAAGGCTGGCGACGAGTTCTCCGATGCGTTTGGAAAGCTTGGCGATCACGTTACGTTACAAAGCTTTTGATTTCCAAGCCGGAACTACCATACGCTCACCCTCTTTTCGGCGCGCTTGAAGCGAATAGGGGACCTCCAGAAGCGAAAGATCCGCATGCCGATAGGCTTCATCGATTAAAGGGCATTTGTCGTAAGTGACGAGCCAATGTTGGATTGTGCCAGATTGCAGTAGGGAGGCCAGTCTCTGGTGCTTCCGCTCGTTCATAGCATTCAAATACAGCCGACTTCCGGCAGAGACATAAGGAGGATCTACAAAGAAAAAGGTCTCACGTGCATATTTCCGTCGGCTGGCATCTCGCAGAAAGGTGATCCCGTCCTTCTGTGTTAAAACAATCTGATCGGCTCTTTGCCCGAGCCACCGGACCCGCTCGGCTAGCGCGTGCTTGTTGAAGCGGGCGTCAAGTTTCCACTCGCCTCGTTGCTCGTATCCGCCGATTGGACCGGCTCCGAGCACGATTCCAGAACGGTTCGTTCGATTCAGGAAGAAGGTTGCGAATCCGAGTTCGAAACGCGACTTTGCTTTCTTTGGCTCTTTCACCAATTCTGCGTGTTTGTGCCACGCTGAAATCGAAGTTTCGCATTCGGCGAGCGTGTCCAAAAAACGCTCGTTCTCCCGAAGTATCGCTTCCCATGCGGAAAAAATCCGCACATCCGCGTCATTGATCCGGACCCGTTGAACGGTGTTTCGCGCAAGCAAGCGGATTGCTGCGCCTGCTCCGCCAGCGAATGGCTCTGCATATTGTGCACCTGAGCCGATCCAAGCCTCAATCTTCTGTTGTAAGGTGTCGGCTATAAATCCCTTTCCGCCCGGGTAGCGGAAAGGAGTAGAGCCACCAAGCCAGCGGTTCGACGATGCTTCGATCTTGCCGTGATTGCTAAGCGTTCCCATGGGTCACTCGAATAGCCGGTTGTCGGCCGAGCGCAAGATTTCGAGCAAAGCGCGAGGAAGGGATATCGATGACACAACGCAATTTTCTCGTAGTGGCATGAGACCAGCTACATAGCTGCGCACCTGATTCTATTGGACGACTGACTCCACGTGCCGCTGGCTAGGGAACACTATCAAAGATCAGGAATGGGCCGTCATTCTCCAGACCCCTAAGATAGCCATATCCGGACCCGCTTGAGAGTCCGGTTTCGTAGAAACGCTCGTCAAGGCCTGCGCAAACTAGCTGCAAGCCCTCGTCGCTCATCTGCTCAAAAAGCCGTGTCAGTGCTTCGATCAGACACCATCGATCATGTCCGGTCCACACTCGGCCATCGCCTGACTTTATGGAGGTGAAGACACCCTCATAAACTCTTGATCGGCCACTGTGGTAAGTGCCTATGGTGTAGGTCCCGCGCCAAGGCTTTCCATTCCAGCGCGCATGGCAATAGCCTGTTGTTGATGCCTCGTAGCTGATCCAGTTGCGTTTCGTTGCCATCACCTATTTAGGCACGACCGGTCTGACTTTGTGGTCCAACTCAGTTCGGGATTTACGCCACTTTCTCGCGTTTGACGAGGTAGGCGCACTTCGTTTGCCTACGCTCGTTTCCTTGCAATCACCGCGTTGCATAGCAACGCTCAGATTGCTTCGTCATTCGTTCTCACTCGCTGCTCCGCTTGTGGCTACGCAGTCGCTCGCTCGAACTTGGGTTTCGATCTGCAAGACTCGATTGAGAATCAAATATTGCCCTGCTGGCTAGGCATCCCATAGTGGGAGCACCGATTGGTTCTCTATTCCCCCCTCTCCATGAACGATAACGCACCACCGAATGTGCAGAAATCGAGGCGAGTGATGGCTCGCCACAAAGTCCATGAAGAGGGGGGATAACATCCCATGAGAGTCAAGCACTCGACGGATCTGCTCTCGCGATTAGTCGGCTTTACACCGACGCGGGTGGTTGCCCTTACCCCGCTATCATCACGCTATCCTGCGCATCGCTGCGCGCAACGGTTATCCTAGTTAAACTAGGAAGCACTTCCACAAGAGCCGAGCAGGCTCAGGAGAAGCTGATGGCTGTCAGATATCGACATTGCCATCATCTTTTTGCAGGCTTTGATTATTCTGGCACCTACGATCCAGTCGCTGCTCTGCATTTCGGTCCCAAACACGGCGATCATGTTGACCACCTGCAAAGTCTAGAGGATTCCGGCGCTGTTCCGCGCTTCCATTTATCGAGCTATGTAATACTACTTTACACTATTCAATACTAGGCCGCCATATTAATTAATACAGGTCGACCATTTTTGTTTTGGCAAATGCCGTTTTTCATAGACGCCATTGAATATCGTTGCTGCCGACAGTGCCGCACTGCGAATCTTGTAGTAAGACTCGGCGTTTGTTGAGGGGCAGAGGCTAGCCAGAGTTAGCTTTAGACGGCAGGCCAGTAGTTGCAACGAGGTCAGGGAGGCGCGTTCTGGATCGCCTCCAATTTGCGACATGTAGTGCGCAGAGCGACCGAGCCAGCTACGGCTAAAGTCGGCGCGCGTTAAGCAAAGTCCTTCTTCCTTCAGAACCTCGTAGATTTCTGTGAGTGTGTTCATAGTCTCGCCTCCTCGGATATTTATCCGTGAGGTTTGTGAGAAATAACCGGTGTTTAAGCTGAAAGGTTTCCTTGCGAGAGAAACCTCATCGGCAGCGCACCGGGACGGCACAATGAGATACAGATGTCAAATCTAATGCATCCCACTTGACAGATTGGGTCAATGAGGCGCATTGGATGTCTGCCACCGCATCTCAACTACAGGAGCAGGCGATGTCCCGCCCGAAGCTTATCCATTCGCTGTCTGAACTATATGAATCCACCGCCCACTTTGATGGCCTCATTAGGGAGGGGTTCGATGATCTTAAGCCTAGTCTTCAAAGGGTCGTCCAGAATGCCTTTTCGCACACGCGATCCTTTATCGTCTTCCCACGCCCAGATGGTGGCGGATATTTCGTTGGCTTTTCGAAGTTTGTTGGCCATCAGATGAAGGATATCGCGGCCTACGATAAGATTCGAAATCAGATTAGCGGCAGCGACTCCGAGCGAGCAATCAATGCGCTCGGCGTCGCTACTGACTACGCTCTCGGGAACGATAACAACGGGCGACGCGCACCGGCTGCCGTTGCACAAGCAGTTCGAGATTTCATCGGTATTGCCGGAAAGAAGCCCAATAGTCTCTCTTGGATCCGCCTCATGCCTCTACCTGAAGAAGCTGAGGACGAACGTTTCAATCGCTCGAAGACCTACGAGGTTTTGCTCGCTGCCATGAAAGCTGCACATCTGACTAGGGTGGAACGTGAGCATCTGTTCGCGGAAGCTGCTGCCTAGCTCGTGGTGGTCTAGGCACAGGGGCTGCGGGGAATCTCCGCAGCCCATTTCATAGGTCGCCCGCCAACTGCGCTCACCCTAAACCCGCCCCATTCGGG
>NZ_JBCFZG010000002.1:0-67342 GCF_038594485.1 Citromicrobium bathyomarinum
CCGCCTTGCCGCGCAGCCCGCCATAAAGCGCGAGATAGGTGCGCGCTTCAAGTGAGAAGGCCATGTCGGGTCGCGACGGCGGTGCGTTCCAGTTGAGCCATAAGGCATGGCTGGGTGCGGTCGGCTGACTGTCTGCAATCTTGCGGAGCGCGGGCAGCATCGGATCGATCGGATCATTCATCCACATGCTGTCGGCGGTCCAGCGGGTGTTGGGCAGAAACAGCATCTTTTCGCCGGTCTTCATCATCATGTTGAGCGACATTGGCATCAGCGGCAGGGTCAGGCTGGCCTTTTTGCGCAGCGGGCTCCTGTCGATGAACGCTACCGCCTCGCGCGCGTCGCTCCAGCGATCGGTAAGCACCGGGGCCAGGACTTCGATCCCATGCGCAAAGATTCCGGTCGCCCGCCGGTTGAACACCAGCTGGAATTCGACCGAAGGGGACACATCCGGTCCCGCTTTATCTGCCCAGGCCATCACCTCTTCCAGATGGCGCATGCGGAAAATCTGCAGCTTCAAGCCGACAAATTTGGGTCGGCGGTGGAGCTTCAGATGGAAGCGAACCACGACACCGAAAAAGCCTGGCCCAGCGCCCCGCGCGGCCCAGAGTAATTCCGGATTTTCCTGTTCGCTGGCATGCACCAAGGTGCCATCGGCGAGAACGACATCGATGCCGATGACGCTCTGGCACGCAAGCCCCGACGCCCGACTGTTCCAGCCAAAGCCGCCTTGCAGCAGGAAGCCGCCCATGCCGACAGTATAGGCATGCGCGACAGGAAAGAAGAGGCGGCGCTTGGCCAGCGCGGCATTGAGTTCACCCGCAAGGCAGCCCGGGCCGATGACCGCGGTGTCGTCAGCTTCGTTGATGGCAATGCCGTTCAATCGCGACATTTCGAGCAGCATCCCGCCATCGCGGATGTGGTTTTGCGCCCAGCTATGCCCGCCCGAACAGATGCCGATTGTCAGGCCTTCATCATGCGCGCGCTTCACGGCTGCGATGACCTCTTCAACGTCATTGACCTGCACGATCCGATCGGGACGGCGACCCGGGTCTTGCGCATTGAAGCTGGTGCCGAGCAGCGCCGCGTCAAAATCCGGCGAGCCCTTGTCGATCACGACGCCCCGGCTCGCTGTGCGCTTCATCGCATGTCTCCTGTTTGTGATTGCGGGGATGGAGGCAGCGCCAGCCAGCGCATCGGCAATTCGGGTGGGGGCGGAAAATCAAAGGCCGCATGCGCCAGCCGCTTCGCTTCGGCTGCATCGAGACCCAAATATGTCAGAAGCTGGGCGGTTGCCGGATCAATCTTGGCGAAACCCAAGGTGCCCCGATGCAGATCGAGTGCCAGCCCCGTAATTGCGCCTGCGACTATCGAGGTAGCAAGATCGACGTCAGCCACCGTGAAGAGACCACGCGCGACGCCCTCTTCAATGTCCATTTTCAACCGCAACCGCAACTCGGCGCCCAACCGGTCAGACGGCAAGCCAACGTCAAACATCAACCTTCCGAAGCCGGGCTGCTCGGCCACGATCCGTAAGGTCTGACGGGTGATCCGCGCAAAACGCGCGGCCGGGTCGTCACGGTCATTTCCGTGTATCGCCATCGCCGCCGCGTGCGTGGCGCCAAGCAACTCGCCCAGATCGCCGATCAGCGCGGCCACGTCGGGATAGTAATTGTAGAAGCTCGCATGCACCAGACCGGCATGGGCGGTGATCTGACGAAGGCCAAGTGCTGCCGCGTCCGCTTCCATCAACAGGGCTTGGGCGGAAATCAGCAACTGATCGCGGGTTCGCTCGCGCTTTGTGCCGGAGCGGCTTTCTAAGGTGGGCATCATAACAAATGACATAATGTCATTAATGACATACTGTCAATATATGCGATTGGGATTTGCGGTGCTCATCCCATGCCTTGAATGCTCCAGATTTTGGCGAAGAGGTGGCTTGATGCCGCCTAGCGGACAATATGGCATTGATGGTGTCATTATTTCGCGATACGTATGATGGTAAGCAATGTCGTCATCGCGGGTCTGGAGGCCAAGGGCATCAAAAGCATGGCGCAGTTGACCCGCGACAAAATGAAACAAGGCACCACCCCAATGTACACAATCAACGGCGCACTCGGTTCGCCCTATTCGATGAAAATCCGCGCGCTGATGCGTTATCGCCGCATCCCGCATCTTTGGGTCCACGGGCCGGACTCGCGCGAGGCGCTGACCAAGGTCAGGGCTCCTGTCATCCCGGTGATGGAATATCCCGATGGCAACTTCCACAATGATTCAACGCCGCTGATCTATGATCTGGAGGCGCGGCACGCCGAACGATCGGTTGTCCCGCCTGATCCCGCGTGCGCCTTTATCGCGCACCTGATCGAAGACTTTGCCGATGAGTGGGTGACCAAGGCGATGTTCGGCTATCGCTGGCTGGAGGAGGTGGACCAGATCCAGATGAGCCGCTGGCTGGCGTTCGATGCGATGAAGGGCGGCGGGCTGCAGCAGAGCCAGGGCTTTGCCGAACAATTCCGCGCGCGGCAGGTCGGGCGGATGGCGATTGTCGGCTGCACGCAGGAAAATTTCCCGCTGATCGAGGCCTCGACCCACGCATTGCTCGACGCGCTTGAGGCGCATGTGGTTGACCGCCACTTCCTGTTCGGCACCCGCCCCAGCCTCGCCGAATTCGGCATGTACGGGCAATTGTCACAGCTCGGCGTTGACCCGACCGCGCAGGCGATGATGCGCAAGAACTATCCCTATAGCTATCGCTGGCTGCTCCATATCGACGATATGTCGGGGATCGAAGGCGAATGGGATGCGGCGGACGCGCCCTTTGCGCCGATCATCACCGCCTGGCTGAAACAGGTGGGCGAAATCTACATGCCCTTCCTCCTCGCCAACGCTGCCGCGATCGAAGCGGGCAAAGAGACCTTCAGCATCACCGCCATGGGCCTGCCGTACACGCAGGGCGTGTTCAAATATCAGGTCAAATGTCTGGCGGATTTGCGCGCGCGATACGCGGCACTGGACAGCGCGGCGCGGGCGAAGGTCGATCCGCTGCTGGCGGAGGCGGGGTGTCTCGACGCTCTGCTGAGGTAATGAGGATGAAGTGTCCGGCGACCGCCTTGGCCGCCTTGGCGTTGCTGAACCCTTTCACGCTCGGCGCCCAGGCCACGGCGACGAAGCGCCCCAATATCGTCATCCTCCTTGCAGATGATTGGGGGTTTACTGATGTCGGGGCGTTTGGCGGCGAGATTGCGACGCCCAATATCGACGCGCTTGCTGCCACGGGCGTGCGCTTTTCGAACTTCCATGTGGCAGGATCCTGCTCTCCCACGCGGGCGATGCTGCAGACGGGGGTGATCAACCACCGCGCTGGCCTTGGCAATATGCCAGAGACAATCCCGCCGGAACATTTGGGTAGGCCCGGCTATGAAGCGCAACTCAACAACCGCGTAGTGACGATTGCTGACCAGCTGCGTGCTGGCGGCTACCGCACCTATCTGACCGGGAAATGGCATTTGGGCCACACGCCCGATACCTTGCCCACCGCGCGCGGCTATGATCACGCTCTCGCGCTCGCACAATCGGGCGCCGACAATTTTGAAGATAAACCCAACCTGCTGATTTATGACAAGACCGAATGGAGTGAGGATGGAAAGCCGGCGAAACTGCCCACGCGCTTCTACTCCTCGACCCTCATTATCGATAAGATGATCAGCTATATCGACAGCGGCAGGTCGAGCGGAAAGCCCTTTCTGGCATCGGTCAATTTCATCGCGAACCATATTCCGGTGCAGGCACCCGATGCTGACATAGCGGCTTATGCCGAGCGCTACACGGCGGGCTGGACCGCGCTGCGCAACGAACGCCGCGCCGCTGCGATTGCCAAGGGCGTGATGCCCGGGGGTGTTGCAATGGGGACCATGGACACAAGCGGAGACTGGTCAAAATTGTCGCCACTGGAACGGCGGCAGCGCGCAGGGGCGATGGCGGCCTATGCTGGCATGGGCACGGCGATGGACCGCGAAATCGGCCGGTTGATCGCGCATCTGAAGGCCATCGGCGCATATGAAAATACAATCTTCGTCTTTCTTTCTGACAATGGTGCCGAAGCTACGGACCCGATGGCGATGAGTGCATTCGCGCGCTGGAACACCAATCTTCAATATGATCAAAGCATCGCCCAACAGGGACGCCCGGGTTCGCTGACCGCACAAGGCGCAGGCTTTGCCAGTGCTTCCGTCTCGCCGCTGCGCGGATACAAGTTTACCGCGAGCGAAGGGGGCTTGCGTGTGCCGATGATCATAGCCTGGCCGGGCAACCCGGCGATCAAGGGCGGCAGCGTTGCGGCAGGCTTTGCGCATGTCACCGATATGTCGCCTACTTTGCTGGCGTTCGCCGGGGTCGCACCGCAGCAAGGCAGCTTTGCCGGACGTCGCGTCGAGCCAATGATCGGGTTGAACCTATCGCCAATGCTCACGGGCACTGCATCCACTGTCCATCCTACGGATCGGCCATTGGGGTATGAATTGTCGGGCAACGCTGTGCTGTTCAAGGGCGATTACAAGCTGGTCAAAAACCTGCCGCCCTATGGTGATGGCCGATGGCGGCTTTACAATATCACCGCAGATCCGGGAGAGACCAATGATTTGTCGCGCTCCGATCCGAAACGCTTTGCCGTTATGCAGGACGATTATGTCGCCTTTGCCAAGGCAAACAAGGTGCTGCCGATGCCCGAAGGCTACACGGCGCCTAGCCAGATTACCGCCAATGCCTTGCGGACTTTGCTGATACCGCGGTTGCTCAAGCTGTGGCCAGTTGCTGCGGTACTGGTGATAGCAATTGCGGCCTTGATCTGGTGGCGCAGACGACGGCGAAGGGCATCGCCAAGCTAAACTTTGCGGGCCGAGTTCATCCCTCGGCGGCAGGGCGTGCCCTATTGTGAAGAACTTCGGTCACCGTATCGCTAGTCCCTTTTGCTCCATCCGCCACTTCATCTGATCAAACCGGTCCTGCCCGAAAAACGGTTCTCCATCGAACACCATCAGAGGGACGCCATAATGACCGCCTTCGCGCTGGGCATCTTGCGATGCCTTGATCGCCTTGTCGTAATGATCGGGGTCAGTGGCGATTTTGGCGTCGAGCTCGGCCAAGTTGAGGCCCGCGCGCTCAGCGGCTTTGGCGAGGTGATCGCCCTCATGCCAGCCCTTCACTTCGCCGCCCCAGATGGTGCGGCTCACTTCATCGAGGAACGCTAGGCCCTTGCCCGCTTCAGTCGCAGCCTGACCAAGCTGGGTGAGGCGGTAGATATAGGGCTGTTCCTTGGGATACTTTCGCGTCGCCATGTCCATCACCACCGGATCGGGGCTTGGCCAGGAGAACGGAATCTCCAGAAACTCAGCACAGCGGAAGATGTCGCGCATGAAATACTGGATCCAGAGCGGATCGTTATTGTCGAAGAAATCGGGCTGGCGAACCGCGATGGGATAGACGACGCGGACGTTGCAAGCGACGTCATAATCACGCTCCAGCTCGACCAGCCGCTTCATCACGAAATAGCTGTAGGGTGAGCGAAAAGACCAATAGAGGTCGTAGGTGAAGGTCATCAGCCGATCGCCTTTGTGCGTATATTGAGCTGGCCTGCAAGCCCGGCATCGCGGTGCTTGGTGATCGCCTGATATTCAGGCGACTGAACCATCTTAAGCATTGCCGCACGCGAGGGGTATTCGGCGATCGCGACCATGTCCCACAGCTCTTCCACCTCACCCAGCATCAGGTCGGTGACCATACCGGAGAACCGCGCCTTGCCACCAACAGCGGCGAGGCAGGCCTGGACCCCCGCGCCATAGCGCAGATAAGCATCGCGCCCCGGAAGCTCCGGCTCGGACCCGTCAGCATAGGTGGCCTTGTCCTTGAACTTGAGCAGGTTGACCATACACATCGGCCCGTCTTCAGCGCCGCCGAAAAAGGCCTTGGCTTGTTCGGGGCTGGGGTGGACCAGGTTGGTGACTTTCATTCAGGGCTCCTGTGCAGCGATAAACTTGAGGATCAGGTCGACAAGCCGCTCGGGCTGATCTTCCTGACAGAAATGGCTGGCCTCGATCCGGCAATGCGGCTGACCCTTGGCTCCGGGGATCCGCCGCTGAATTTCGGCATCGAGATGCCCAAGCACCTTGTCCTGTTCGCCAAAGCAAGTGACCACCGGCTTTGTGAAGCTTTCCAACACCGCCCATGCCGCTTGGTTTTCCGCGACCGATGCGTGTTCCGGCGTTACCGGCACCAGCACGGGAAACTGGCGCGCGCCCGCCTGATAGTTTTCGTCAGGAAAAGGTGCATCATACGCGGCCACCTCGGAGCTGCTGAGTCCGCGAACGCAGCCGCCATCGACGATCCGGCCGGTCTTGAATTCGGGAGTGGCCTGACTGAATGTGCGCCAGGCATCGAACCCTGAGCCAATGCTTTCGCCCTCTGGCAGGTAGGTGTTTGAAATCACCAGCCGGGCAAAGCGATCGGGGAAAGCCGCGACCAGTCGTAGCCCGATCAACCCACCCCAATCCTGACAGAACAGCGTGATATCGCGCAGATCAAGCTTAGTCAGCCAGTCACTCATCCAGGCGACATGGCGTTCATAGCTATAGTCGGCGCCCTCAGCGGGCTTGTCTGATTTGCCGAACCCGATCAGGTCGGGTGCCAGCACGCGGTGGCCAGCCGCGGCGAGCGGGGGTACGAATTTGCGATAGAGATAGGACCAGGTCGGCTCCCCATGGAGCAAAAGGATCGGCGCGGCGTGTCTTGGCCCTTCATCCAAGTAGTGCAGGCGCATAGGCGGTGCGCTTGGCACCTCAACCTCAAGGTAATGCGGCGCGAAGGGATAATCCGTGAGGTCGGCGAAAGCGGCATCAGGGGTGCGCAGGACCTTCAAAGCTTGGCTACTTTCAGGATGCAATCGACGAAACCTTGCGGATCGTTCTCCTGGATGAAATGGCCGCCGTGCAAGGTGCAATGCGGCTGGCCCTTGGTGCCGGGAACGCGGCCGATGAACCGGGCTTCGCCGCCGCGGGTCACCGGATCGCCATCGCTGAAGCAGCACAGGAACGGCTTGTGCCATTGCTCGAACACCTGCCACGCGCGCTTCTGGTCGGGAATCGCGACATTGTTTTCAAACGGGACGAAGCTGGGGAATATCCGAGCACCGGCTTTGTAGCTGCTGTCCGGGAACGGTGCATCATAAGCTGCGATTTCCGCAGAGCTGAGCGCGCGTTTGGCCCCTACGTTGACGATGCGGCCGATCGGGAAGACGGGACTCCATTTGGAGAACGCCCGCCAGATCGCAAAGGCGCGCGGCGGGCTGCCGCCTTCGGGCAGGCCGCCATTCGACAGCGCCACGCCTGCAAACCGATCAGGCATTTCCGCGACAAGGCGCAGGCCGATCAGCGAGCCCCAGTCCTGGCAAACCAGCGTCATCCGCGTCAGGTCCAGCGCTTCGATCCACTGGCGCATCCAGCCGACGTGGCGAGCATAGCTGTAGTCAGTCTTTTTCGTTGGCTTGTCCGATTTGCCAAAGCCGATCAGGTCGGGCGCAACCACGCGAAATCCGGCCGCAACCACTGGGCCGATCATATGGCGATAAAGATAGCACCAGCTCGGCTCACCATGCATCATCAGCACCACCGGCGCATCGCGCGGCCCTTCATCGACATAGTGCACGCGCAGCTTGGTGCCTTCATCGGGATCGGTGATCTCCAGGTAGTGCGGCGCAAAGGGGAAATCGCGGATAGCCGCAAAGGCGCTATCGGGCGTGCGTAGGACTTTCACTAGGTCTCCCCTAAGATTGATATTATTGGCACTATAAGTGCCATATTACCAAAGACAGGTCAAGAAGCAGGCCCAGCCTTCGTCCCGTCTATCAGCCGGAACCCGATATGGTCGGTGCCCAGCCCGCGTTCCTGGAACTGCCGCGCGGCGGGGCGATAGCGGGCGCAATAATTGGCAGCGCACAGGTATGAGCCGCCTTTGATGACGTTGACCGGTTCGCTGGCGTCGGCGCGTGATCCTTGGGCACTGGTCCATTCCCAGACATTGCCGATCATATCGTAGAGACCGAAGCCGTTCGGCTTGAAACAGCCCACCGGCGCGCGGCCGACGTAGCCGTCGGTGTTCAGATTTTTGACCGGAAAGATGCCTTGATAGTAATTGGCTTGCGGCTGGCCTTTCGCATCAACCGGCTCCGGCAGCGCCGCCGCGCCGCCGCGCGCGGCATACTCCCATTGCTCCTCGCTCGGCAATTGCTTGCCCGCCCATTGCGCATAGGCCTCTGCATCCTGCCAGGCGATCTGGACAACGGGTTTGCGGTCTCGCCCGGCAATGCTTTCCTGCACCCCCGCAGGATGCCGCCATTGTGCGCCAGCGATCCAGCGCCACCAGCGCGGTTCCTCTTGTGACGGAATGTTAAACACCGCAGACCCAGGGACCAGCATCTCGGGCGGTGCGCCGGGAAGCTTGGGCGGATTTCGCTCGGCCATGGTCTTGTAACCGGTCGCCTTCACAAAGGCTGCGAATTCGGCGTTGGTCACTTCATGTGCGTCGATCCAGAATCCCTTGACGGTGACGCTGCGCGGCGGCCCTTCCTCGGGATAATGCGAATCATCGCCCATTACGAAGCTGCCGCCGGGCACCCAGACCATTTTGCTGTCTGGCAGACCGGCGCACGATGCGCTCGGCGGAGCGCTTGCATCTCCGCATGCAGTCAGTAGCAACGCCAGAGCAACTACAACCGCGAGACGCTGCATCAATCGTCCAGCATTCCGGCCATGGCATCGCCCAGCAAACGCCGCACGACAGCCTTCGCCTCTTCAACCGGCAGTTCCTGATCATGCCGCAGCAGCCGCCAGGTCTGGAAGCTGAGGATCACGTTCAGTCCGCGCGCGCCAGCAGTATCGGCCCGGACTGCCTGCGGCAAATGCGCCTCGATCGATTCGCTCTCAAGGCGCAGCATTCGCCGGTAATCTTGCATCAGATAGGGCGATTCAAATCGCCTGAGATTGCCTGAAATGCGGTAAGGCATGATCGTTTCGAAGACCTTGGCCCGGCGCTCGGCCAGGTCGAAGATCTTGTCCTTCCAGGTCGCACCGATCGGCGGCTGGAGCAGGATCGGCAGGATCCCTGCCTCGATCACTTCGCCCATTTCGCGGTAGAGCGCGTCCATGTCCTCGAAATGCCGAAACACCGAGCGCAGCCCCACCCCGGCGACCTCGGCCACCTTGGCGGCGCTGGGAGAGACATCGCCCTTGCCGACCAGATCGAGCAAGGCGGCGACGATCTTCGAGCGGCTCGAGCGGCTGCGTTCGCGGCGACCATCAGCCAGTTGTGCTGTCGAGCGTGATGCCAGTTTTTGCGATCCGTTGGTCATAAGCCTGTGTTTTGCGGCAATCAGGAAATGGTGCAAGCGACAAAAGCGATTGCAAATATATTTTGGCACAATTAATGCCAATAACATTCCGCTGAGCTGTTGGAAGAGGATAGAATGTCAAAACCGGTGATGATTTTGGCGGCAACGGCACTGCTGCTATCTGCCGCACCGCTGTCGGCGCAGGACAATGTGCGCGAGGCATGCATGCCGGACATCCGCCAATTTTGCTCTGCAGAATTGGGTACCTTTAGCCGCGAAAAGGTTCGCGCCTGTCTCATCAAGAACATCAGAGAAACGTCACCAGCCTGTCAAGCGGCAGCAAAGGCGCAGCGCGATGCCGAGCGCTCCAAGAAGAGGGAGAGCTAAACCATGGCTGTCTTGACCATCTGGGGCGCGGCCCTGCTGGCCTATGGAGCATTTAGGCTCTGGTATGATAATTGGTCCGGCCCGCTGAAGCCTGCGGAGATTGATGCGTTTCTTGCGCAAATGGCCGGACGGTTCGAAGGCACAGGAAACAGCCCCGAGGTCATGCGCGCATTTCTGGAAGCCGATGACGGCCGCGAGTTCGTAATGCTGAACCTGGTCAAGGCGCAAATGGAGCAGGTGGCAGACCCGAAGACCGGGCAGATGGTTCAAGGCTTTGACCTGCTCAAACGCTATTCCAAACGCTTTATGCCGGTGCTGTTGCACAATGGCGGTCACCCCGGCATGGTCGGTCGCAAAGTGGGCGGCTATGTCGATGCCTGGAACACAGAACCTGATCCAGGCTGGACGATTTTCGGGCTGATGCGTTACCGCAGTCGGCGCGACATGATGAAGCTGGTGATGGACCCGGCCTTCATGGAGGGCCATCCGGACAAGCTGCGCGGTACGCTTGCGACCTTTTCCTTCCCGGCGCAGCGGGTGGTGTCGTTCTATCTCAGCCCGCGCGTGACGGTGGCGCTGGTGCTGGCATTGATCGCGGCATTGGCGCATCTCGCGCTTTTGAGCCTTGCGGGATGAGCGCCTTCCTACCGCCGAGTACCAGTGATCAGTATCACGGCTCGCGCTATGCAGCCTGGTTTCTCGCCTTTTACGGGGTCGCCTGGATCGTGCCGGGCATGATCCACAGCTTCCTGCCCGATGGCGGCGCGGGCACCATTGCGGGGCTGGACCTGAGCCACAATCCAACAATGATTTTCGGGATGTTCGCCTGGGCGGGGGCCACGCAAATCGCGCACGGGATCGTCACGTTGATCGTGGCGCTCCGTTACCGGGCGCTTGTGCCGCTGTTCCTGTTGGTCAGCCTGATCGAACGCCTGTTGCTCAGCTGGTCAGGCTGGGTGAAGCACCTCCCCGTTAACGGCCACCACCCACCCGAACATTATGCCAGCCTGATTTCGCTGCCGGCAATTCTGCTGTTTCTGTGGCTGTCAGTGCGGCAATCGAGTCTACACCAGCCGGAGATTCTTGCATGAAAAAGCTGAAATGGATCGGGGCTTTGGCGCTGCTGGTCGGCGCTGGCTATCTGGGTTTTCAGCAGTATAAAATCTACCTTCCCGGCATTATCGGCGAATGGCGGGAACCCATTGCAGAGAATCGCCCGATCAGCTGGGCGCAGGGTCCTGCGGTGGCACCTTCAGGCGAGCGTCCGCCCAATGTCATCCTGATTGTCGCCGACGATCTGGGGATGAACGACATCTCGCTTTACGGCGGCGGTGTTGCTGGTGGCGCTGTGCCGACCCCCAATATCGATTCAATAGCCAGGCAGGGTGTCAGCTTTGCCAACGGCTATGCTGCCAATGCCACCTGTTCGCCGTCGCGCGCGGCCTTGATGACGGGGCGTTATCCGACGCGTTTCGGTTTTGAATTTACCGCCGTTCCAGCCGCCTTTGCTTCAAACCTGGCTCATAGTGGTGGCGATTCACCCTATCCACCGATCTATCATGAAGAGCTGAACCGCGATCTGCCTGCCTATGCCGACATGGGTGTGCCCAATGCGGAAATCATGCTGCCCGAGGCGCTGAAGGCCAAGGGCTATCACAATATCCATATCGGCAAGTGGCATCTGGGCGAGGCCGAACCATTACGGCCAACATCGCAGGGATTTGACGAAAGTCTTTGCATGCGTTCGGGCGGAGATCTGTTCATGGCCGAAGAAGACCCCCAGGTCGTCAACGCGAAGCTGCCATGGGATCCAATCGACCGCTTCCTATGGGCGAACCTGCCCCATGCCGTCTATTGGGGAAACAGTCAGCGGTTTCGCCCAAAGGGCCATCTGACGGACTATTTTACCGACAATGCGCTGGCCGCGATCGAGGCCAACAAGAACCGGCCTTTTTTCATGTACTTGGCCTATAATGCGCCGCACACCCCGCTGCAGGCGCTCAAAAGTGACTATGATGCGCTACCGCAGATCAAGGACCATACCCAGCGCGTCTATGGCGCGATGATCCGCCAGCTCGACCGGCGGATCGGCGATGTGATGCAAAAGCTGAAGGACACGGGGCTCGACGAGAATACTCTTGTGATCTTCACAAGCGACAATGGCGGCGCCTGGTATACCGGCATCAAGGATCACAACACGCCCTATCGCGGTTACAAAGGAACTTTCTTCGAAGGCGGCATCCATGTGCCGATGATGATGCGCTGGCCGGGCAAGATCGCGCCGGGCACGGTCCGCAACGATGTCGCCCAGCACCTCGACATGTTTGCGACCATCGCCGCGGCAACCGGTGCGAACGTGCCAGGAGATCGCAAGATGGACAGCTTCAACCTGCTGGCGGCCGGGCCGAAGCGCGAAATCACCTTCTGGCGCTCTGGCGACTACCGCGTGGTGCGCGCAGGCGATTGGAAATTGCAGGTTTCAAAGCGGCCTGACAAGGTCTGGCTGTTCAACCTCGCCATCGATCCGACCGAGCAAGTCAATCTGGCCGCCAAGGATCCCGCGCGCGTGGCGGAACTGCGCAAGTTGATTGCAGCTCAAAATGCCGGACTTCCCAAGCCGCTCTGGCCCGGCCTGCTCGAAGGTGCGATCCGGATCGACGTTCCGCTCAATGCGCCGTGGAAGAAGGATCAGGAATATGTCTATTGGGCCAACTGATCGCGCAGCGATGTTTGGGTCATGTCCGTCGCCTTTACAGCGGCCTTCACCTCTTTCCACCTAATAGCGCGTATGGCACGATAGCGCGTATGGCACGCGAAATGGCTCCGGCTGTAGAGGCCGCTCCTAAATTCGCAGACACTGACCCGCCACGCCTTTTGGATGTTGAAGTCGTTGCAATCTTTTGATGCCGATAACAACAATGGCGCATTGCTGAGATGATTTGATCCACCTGTACGAACGTCTGCTGACCGCAATCGCCTTCTAAATCCGGACTGTCGGCACCGTCCAACTTTGCCATCATTCGAGCTTCAGCAAAGCGATGTCCGCTTTCGGGTGATCGGCAAAGGGGTTGGGATGGCGGGAATGAGGGCGCAAAGCGGCCATCCTAGGAATGAAAAGGTTGTGTCCTCCCCTGCCCCAAAGTCGGCCACCGCTGTTCGAATCCCTCAGGCGGGACTCGAACGCAGCGGTGATCTTGGGACCTTTTGATTGATCCGTTCTTGAAATCGCTTCGACAAGCCGTTGCAGTTGGATGAAAATCTTTTTCTCGCCGCAAGTTCATAGGTGGGGGTATTGCCCGATTCCGCGGAGGCCGAAAATACCCCCATCGATACCCCAAAAATGCCACGGTTTCAGGCGAACACATGCGCACGCATGCGGCTACACACGCCGTTCGACCTGATCGCGTATGCACGGGAGCGAAACATACTGACCGAGGCCTTTTCGCCCTTCGGTCATGGTGAAATCTTGGACAGTGTGGAGATCGCTGAACTCGCTGAGAAGTAAGACGTTTCGGTTCCTCAACTGGCCATCCGATATCTGCTCCAGCTCGGACTTCTGCCGCTTCCCAAGACTGTGACGCCTGCGCACATGCGGACGAACTCTGACGTCGATTTCGTTATCAGCGATGCTGAACTGATAGTCCTGAAATCCATGAAACCCTTGGAAAATTACGGCGCTGCCCGTCACTTCCCCGTTTATGCCAAAAGCAGAGGGTGAACGAGGAACCGGACGATCGCCAAAGCCTCCATCATCACGCTGCGGGCCGGTCCTTCTTGGGCCGGCTCGACAGCTTGCAAAAAAGGTGCGGAATGCAGTTCGGTTTGCAGAATCATTCTCGACTACAAACTTGCTCGATCCAGCGGTCGATTTCCGCTTCGAGCCAGACTGTGCAACGCGGACCAAGCGAGCGAGACTGCGGAAAGCGACCTTCGCGCATCCGCTGATAGATTGCAGTTCGGCGCAGTCCCACGCGCGCCATGACCTCGGGAAGACGGATGAGCCGGTCGGGCGCTGCCTCGCCAGCACCCGCTTCCGCATCCGTGTGGTCTTCGGTCGCCGTTTCAGAGAGCAAAGCTCTGTTCATCCTGCCTCTCCAGTTGTGCGAGGTGGTCCGACAGGAGACCGGCGGTGCGGTGCGCGGCCCCCCTTGCCCAGCGCGGTCTAACATCGAGCAGCCGCTCACCCAGGGCCTGATCCAACGCGGCCGGCAGCTCGCTGATGAAGGTTTCAAGAAACTGCAGCACAGCGGAGCTCTGCCAATCAACCGTCTGCTGTGAATAGCCTGCGAGAGCCAGCATAAGGGAGGTCCGAGGCGCGTGTCCGCACGCGTCGAGTATGGTGAGCGCCTCTTGTAGCGTGGCGGGCCTAGTCCCGGCAAGAATGCGTCGAAGCGCATCCTTGTTGATCTTCGTCTGTGCGGCGATCGTTCGCCGAGACTTGCCACTCTCTCCTACGGCATGGTCGAGAAAAGCAGCGAGGCCACGCGATGCCTCTCCCCATTTGTCCTGTCTGCTTTGCGTCATGGCACCTGCTTCCGGTTGTCTCAAGCGAATCGACAGCAGGCTATGCGACGCGTCAAACTGTAGGAAAGTAAAAAGAACAAATGAGGAACTTATAGGAAATCGACACATCGTCGGACGATGTGATTCGCGCAGATTCCGGTCCCTCGATCTCACATGGCGGTATTGATGGCGCAACAATCGGTAGTCTCGGCTGCAAGATCTGCATCGATCGCGCAAAACCCGGTCAACTCATCCTAAATCGACGAATTCTCTTGGTCGGAATGCGGCGCGCGGCAGTTTCCGTTTTCCTACACCCGGCCTTGGAATCGAGGAAAGAACATACAGCGAACGCATCGCTGCACATGTTCGAAACGGAGTTCCTCGATGACCAAGGCAATCACCCTTCCCCGCCAATCCGCCAAGGGCATTCGTGCCCGCGACTATATTCTTCCTGCCGCGATCGCGCTCGCTTGCGCCGGTGCCGCCTATGCCGGTGCCGACACTACCTTCGACCCGGCGCTGCAGAAATTCACCGACTTCCTCGAAGGGTCGGGCGGCAAGATCATCACGGTCCTCAGCCTCGCCGGCGGCCTGATCGCGCTCGCTTCGGGACGGTTTGCTCTCGGTCAGGTCGCGGTGCCGGTGGGCGTCGGGATCGGCGTCGGCACGGGCGTGCCGATCGTCACCTCGGTCGTCACCGCGGTCATCTGAGCCGCGGTTAGCGACGGGAGGGCGGCATGGCCGACAGATACCTCGTTCCACGGCGGCTCGACGATCCGGAGCTCATCGGCTTCTGGACCATCGACGAGTTTGCGGGACTGCTCGTCCCTTTCGCCTGGGGCATCCTTGCGCAGCACATCATCATCGGCACAGCCCTGTCCGGGCTCACCTGGTTCGCCCTTCGAAAGGCGAAGGCGTCAGGTGCCGGGTCGAAACTGGTCCATGCTGCCTACTGGTATCTGCCGGGGAGTTTCCTCGGGCTGAAAGCCACGCCGCCCTCCCATTGCCGCCTGCTTGCGGGCTGAGGGAGGACATCCATGAAACACGAATTCGCATACGAGGAAGCGCAGCGGCACTTGCGCCAACGCAACCGCTTCGCCGCGCTCGCCGCCGTGCTGGGCCTTACAAGCCTGCTCGCCGTTGGCGCTGCGACAACGCGCGAAGAGTCTGTGATCCTCGTCCCCGTCACATCCGAGCGCCTGACGCTCGGGAGCGATGCAACCGATGCGTACTACCTCGAGCTCGTCACCCGCGACACGGCGCTGATGCTGCTCAACCGCGCGCCCGAAAGCCTCGACTACTGGATGGAGCAGGTCCTGAAAGTGGCCGATCCGGCCGCGCACGGACGCCTCAAGGCCGAGCTCGTCAAGATCGTCGAGGAACAGCGCGGGTCGGACATCAGCCAGGCCTTCGTGATTTCGCGAATGGAGGTCGACCCGCAGGCGCTTACCGCCGTCGTCACCGGCACGCTCAAGACCTTCGTGGGCGCACAGGTGATCGCGAGCCAGCAGCGCAGCTTCGCATTCAGCTGGAAGCGCCGCGGCCTCAGCCTCGGCCTCACCGGCTTCCGCCAGCTTCCCAATGAGAACGAGGAGGAAGACCAATGAGTCTCCTTGCCCGCCCCTTCCCTGCCGCGCTGACCGCCGTGGCGCTCGCCGCCGCCAGCTGCGCCTTTGCTACCGCCGCTCATGCCGACCAGTTCGTCGAAGCCGCCGACGGTGCCGCGATCGACTGCGTGCTCGCGCGCGGTGCGCTGACCCGTATAGCGCTGGTCAACGACGGTTTCGCCAATGTTTCCAAGATGGCGAGCGGCTATCCCTACAACGATTTCGAGGTGACCCACGAGCCGGTCCGCGGTGACATCTATGTCTCGGTGCCGCTGCAATATGCGAGCGCGAAGGTCAGCTTCTTCGCCACCAGCAGCGCGGGCCATGTCTACAAGTTCGCCTGCAAGGTCGATGGCGAGGAAGCGAGCCAGCTCTTCGTCACCAACCCCGCGCTGGCGAGGCCCGACGCTGCCGAATGGGAATGCCAAGCCCCGACCCGCGACGAGGCTGCGATCCGGCTGATCGAGGCGATGGCAAGCGATGCCGTGCTGCCTGGTTTCCGGGCGCGCGCCGAACTCTCGCGCCCGCGCCGTAGCGACAGTCTCGAAGTACAGCAGGTCGCCGAATACGAGGGCGCCGAGCTTACCGGCCAGGCCTCCACGCTGCGCAATCTTGGGCCCGAACCCATCCAACTTTCGAGCGAACGCGAAGCGCCCGCAGGCGCGCTCGCCTTTGCCTTTGGCCGAGACACGCTCGCCCCCGGCGAGACCACCCGGGCCTTCCTCGTATTTGCCAAGGGAGGGCTGGAATAATGGCCGACACCGACACACGCGCCGCACCCACAGAACAGCCGCGGGACGAAAGCCGTTCGGAAGCCCGACGCGACCTGAACAAGACCGTCGCGCAGCGCCAGAAGCTGCTCCTCGCAGGCATCGGCGGGGTCGCACTCATTGCCGGTTCGATGTTCATCTTTGGCGGTGACGACGCGGAGGATGGAGAGGGCGGGGGTTCGACCACGATCGAGACCGGCGCACTGGTCAATCGCAACCTCTCGCAGCGCGAGTTTGTCGCCACCTATGGCAACCGGCTCGATGCGCAAGGCAAGGCGATCAAAGACCTGCAGGAAAGCCAGCTCCCCAAGGCCTCGATCGAACAGGAACTCGAAACGCTGCGCGGCGAGAACGCGCGGATGTTGAGCGACGGCCAGGCGGCGATCGACGCGATCTCGGCCGAGAACGCGGCGCTGCGCTCCGAACTCGAGACCCAGCGCGCCAATCCTCCGGTCGCGCCGGCTACCCCGCTTGATCCCCGTGCATTGGGCGCTGCACCGGGCGCCGCACCCGCGGCCCTCGATCCAAGTGCGGGCCCCATGGCCGAGCCGAAGGCGAGCCTCCTGAGCTTCAGCGGTGAGAAGCCCGGCACGGCAGGCAAGAAGGTCGACGCCAATGCGCCGCCCCTGCTGCTCGAGGCGAGCCGCGACTATTTGCCGCCCAACAGCTACGCGCCGGCAACCGTGATCGTCGGGGTCGATGCCTCGACAGGCGTCACCAGCCAGAGCGATCCGCTGCCCGTGGTGCTGCGCATCACCGGCCCCGCGCGCTCGGTTCTGAGGGGCAATCGCCTGCTGACGACCGACCTCACCGGCTGTCTCGTCAACGGCGCGGCGCGCGGCGATCTCTCGGCCGAGAAGGTCTACGTCAAGCTGGTGCGGATGACCTGCGCGCAGCCCGGCGGGCGCTTCGCGGTGAGCGAGGTCAAGGGGTTCATCGCCTTTGCCGGAAAGTCGGGCGTGCGCGGCCGTGTCGTCAGCCGTGAAGGCAGCCTTGTCAGCCAGGCGCTGCTCGCCGGGATCGTCGGCGGGTTCGGACGCGGCTTCTCTGCCAACGCCAACGGCATCTTCGCCGGTCAGGTCGGCAGCGACGGCAAGCGCGAGGCGCTCTCGCCGACCGACATCCTTGCGGGCGGCTTCGGCCAGGGCGCGGGCGAAGCCGCCGACACGGTCAGCAAATACCTCATCGAACGCGCAGAACAATACCAACCCGTCGTCGAGATGCCGACCGGCATCGAGGTCGAGATAGTCTTTCTCGACGGCGTCCATGTCAGGAGCACAGACCAATGAATTTCTCCCACCACCGGCCGGGCCTGAAAGCCCGCGCCGCGCACATATCGCTTGCCGCCGCCAGCGCAGCCGCCCTCCTCACCAGCGGCGTTGCCGTGCTGACCGCCATGCCGGCGCAGGCCGCCATTGCCCGCGATGTCGTCCAGGCGCTCAAGCTCAGGCTCCCGAAAACTCCGATCGACGCGCTCGATTGCACAAGCTTAGCGCCGTGGTGCGAAGTCGTCTCGGGCGAGACGCTGTTCTACACCGACGAAGCCGCGCGCTATCTCTTCGTCGGACGGCTCTACGATCTCGAAGAGCGGCGCGACGTCACCGCGACGCGGCTCCTCGAGCTCAATCCCGACTTGCTCGCCGCCGGAGCCGCGCGCGCTGCGGGCCGCGCCGAAGCCTCGCACAGCGAAGCCGCGCCCGCACCCGCCAAGACAAAGGTCGACCTCTCGCAGCTCCCTCATGAGGGCGCGATCCGCTGGGGCAATCCCAAGGGGCCGCGGCTCGTGGTCTTCTCCGATTTCCAGTGCGGCTACTGCAAGAAGCTCACCGGCGCACTCGAGCAGGCGGGCGTACTGGTCGAGGAGCGACCGATCTCGATCTTCGGCGCGGCGAGCCGGCGCCTCTCTGAAAGCGTCCTGTGCGCCAGCGATCCGGTCGCGGCGCTGCACGCTGCCTATACCGGCAAGCACGTGCCGCGTCCCGCCAGCTGCAAGGCCATCCGCGCGCTCGACGCCAACGAGGCCTTTGCCAAGGCCAATGGCTTTGCCGGGACCCCGGTGATCGTGCGCGCAAGCGATGGCGCGGTGATGCACGGCTATCGTGATGCTGCAACGCTCAACCGCTTCGCCAACCAGCGCGCCGGAGCAGGGCAATGAGCGGGCGTCACTTCCGGGCAATTTCAGCCGCCAGCCTCGCTGCGAGCATTGCCGGATGCGCCACGCTTGGCGGCAATGTCAAAGGCGATTTCGACTGCCGCGCGCCCGAAGGCAGCTGCGCGCCCACCACGCTGATCGACAGCGCGGCGAT
Source organism: Citromicrobium bathyomarinum (assembly GCF_038594485.1). Lineage (GTDB taxonomy): Bacteria > Pseudomonadota > Alphaproteobacteria > Sphingomonadales > Sphingomonadaceae > Alteriqipengyuania > Alteriqipengyuania bathyomarina_A. The sequence continues at coordinate 18,950 of NZ_JBCFZG010000002.1, forward strand.
CGGCGAAGCTGGCACCGGCATGGCATCGCGCGCTGCAACCAGTCAGCCACCCTCGCTCGCTGGTCCGCGCCAGGCGGACGCCCGCTCGCTCCGGATCGTCATCGCCGCCTATCGCGACGCGGCGGGCCGGGACCACGAAGCGCGCGTGGTTCATGTCGCGCTGCCCGATCATCCTGCGGAGAGCTGGCATGCCCCGCGCTCGAGAGGCGAAGTGCTCCGCGCGCTCGGACGCGCGGGCAACGATGCGCAGACCCCGCCGCCGCCGACAGACCCGCAGAACGCGCCTGTCTTCAATCCCCTTCCCCTGCAGCTTCCGGATGTCCTGGTTATCCCCTCCCAGGCCCCGGAAGCGCAGCCCGGCGTTCCGGCGCCGGTCACCGGGGCACCTGGCCGTCTCCCCTCCCCCGGCTGGGTGCCCCACCCCCTTTCGCCTGGCGAACCCGAAGGAGAGAGCCAATGAACCGTTCGCTCGCCTCGGCGCGCGACGCGCTGCTCTCCGGCCTGTTCGGCGATGCGCGGCAGGCCGACCATGCCCGGCCGAGCTTCGCGCTCGACATGCTCTCGGACTGGCTCCCCTACCGCGTGTACGATGAAGGGCCGGGTCTCTATCGCAACGCGCATTCGAAGGGCTTCGTGCTCGAAGTGACCCCGCTGATCGGGGCGGACGAACGCACCGGCGAAATCCTCGGGCAGTTCTTCTCCGAGAGCCTGCCGCAGGGCGCCTGCTTGCAGGTCCTGAACTTCGCTTCCCCCCGGATCGGAGCGATCGTCGGACCCTGGTTCGGTCCGCGCTACGAGCAGGGCGGGATCTACGAAGCCATCGCCAAGGCGCGGACCAACCGCCTCTACGACCTCGTCTGGCATTCGGGCTCGGCGCATGCGCCGTTCCACGCGCGCCATGTCCGCCTCGTGTTGTCGCTCGGCGTTCCCGTGCCCGGGAGCGTCACCGACGCCGAGCTGACCGAATGCCGCGACGGGATGGCAGGGATGCTCAATTCGCTGGGTCTTGCCTCCAACCGGCTCGAACCGGCCGGACTTCTCGCGCTGATCGACGAGCTGACCTCGCCGACCACCGCGCGCGAGCTCGATCTTACGCACTGGAACCGCGAGGACACGCTCGACGTCCAGGCGATCCGCCGCGATATAGAACTTGAGGTCGAGGACGACCGGCTGATCCTCCGGACCGAGCGGTTCCGCGAGACCGGACGCAGCCGCGACGGTATTCCCCAGATGGGCACCTGCTATCCCGACCGCTTCGACGTGCGCCATTACGGCGTTCGTTCGACCCCCGAGCGCTGGGCACCGTGGGAATGCGCGCGGCTCATCGGCGACATGTTCACCGACAAGCTGCGCTTTCCCTGTCCCGCCGCGACCATGTTGTGCCTCCACTATCCCGACCAGGAAGCGGCCTCGGCGCGCGCAGGCTACAAGTTCATGCGCACTACCAGCCTGTCGGAGACCAGGAGCGCGCGCTTCCTGCCGAGGCTTTCTGAGCAATCGGCCGAATGGAAGCATGTCCAGGCCGAGCTCCAGGCGGGCAAGAAGCTGGTCAAGTTGTTCTACGGACTCACCACCATCTCGCCGTTGGGGGATGGCGACGCGCACGAACGCACGGTCAAGGCGATCTACAAGGCCGCCGGTTGGGACCTCGCCGACGAACGTTTCCTCCAGTTGCAGGGTCTCGTCGCGGCCTTCCCGCTGAGCCTTGCCGACGGGCTGGTCCACGACCTTGCGCGCCTTAAGCGCTTCCGCACCATGCTCTCGACCACCGCGGCGAACATCGCCCCGCTGCAGGGCGAGTATCTCGGCGGCGCAATCCCGCATCTGCTGCTCCTGGGACGACGCGGCCAGCCCTTCTGGTGGTCGCCATTCGAAAACACTGCCGGCAATCACAATATAGCGATCTGCGGCAAGTCGGGCTCGGGCAAGTCGGTACTGCTGCAGGAGCTCTGCACAGCGCTCCGCGGTGCGGGCGCCAAGGTCGTGGTGATCGACGACGGGCGCAGCTTCGAGCACTCGGTCAAACTGCAGGGCGGACGCTTCGTCGAGTTCACGCTCGCCTCGGGCTTTTCCCTGAACCCATTCTCGATGGTCGACGATGCCCGCGCGCACGAAGACGAGGATTACCGCCTCGACTGCTTCGCCATGATCAAGGCAATCGTTGGCCAGATGGCACGGCCGAGTGCAGCCCCCTTGGACACCGAGCGCGGCCTCATCGACCGGGCAGTGACGCAGGTCTGGGAAGCGCTCGGCAGCGGCGGCGCGATCGACGATGTCGCACATACACTCCATCAAAGCGAGAACGAGGCGGGCAAGGATTTGGCGACTGCGATCGCGCCCTTCTGCCGCGGTGGCAGCTATGCCGGGTTCTTTTCCGGCAAGGCGAGTTTCGCGCTTGAGGACGATTTCACCGTCTTCGAGATGAGCGATCTCGCGAGCCGCGAGGAACTGCGAAGCGTCGTCCTTTCGGCGATCATGTTTATGACCGGCCAGGCGATGACGCGGAGTTCGCGCAGCACCAAGAAACTGCTGCTGATCGATGAAGCCTGGGCGATGCTCAAGGGCGGCTCGATGGGCGAGTTCGTCGAGACCTACGCCCGCACCGCACGCAAATATGGCGGCGCGCTCGCCACCGCCACCCAGTCGCTCAATGACTATTACAAGTCCGATGGCGCGCGCGCCGCGCTCGAGAACAGCGACTGGATGCTGGTGCTCCAGCAGAAGCCCGAGACCATTGCCGATTTCCGCAAGGAAGCCCGGCTCGACATGGACGACCGCACCGAAACGCTGATCCGCAGCCTCAAGCGCTCGGGCAGTGAATACAGCGAGATCTACCTGAAGGGTCCCGAGGTTGAAGCCGTCGGGCGGCTCGTGCTCGATCCGCTCTCGGCGACGATCTTCTCCTCCGATCCCGACACCTATGCCGCGATCCGCCGCCATGTCGAAAGCGGCATGCCGCTCGAACGCGCGGTCGCGCTCGTCGCCGGCGTGGAAGGAGGCGCATGATGGTGCTCGAGACCACCACGCTCGTCGACCGCGTGCCGCTTCCGACTGCCAAACGCGCCCGCGAAAAGCATCGCGCCGTAAACTGGCTCGCGCTGTTCCAGGGCACCTGCCTCGTCCTCCTCGAAGCAGCAGGCTTCGCTGTGAGCACGCTGCTGCTGGTCCTCGGTCTGCCGCTTTTCGTTTTTCTACTCATCGCCGGCTGGGACCTCACGGCGCTGTTCGCGCAGCTCGGCAACCTCGCCGATCACTACCGCACTGCCGAGCCGATCGCGCGGCACCTCTTCGCGCAGGACCTCCAGATCGCCTTCCTCAGCTCCGCTGGCGGGCTCGCGCTGCTGCGGCTGCCAAGCTTCCTGCGCCGCCTCGACCGCCGCCTTTGCCGCCAAAACAACGAGGGATATCCCCGCCATGGATAGACTGAACCTCCCGCTTCGCCAGCTAGGCCCGAAACTCCTCGCCGTAGCGGTGCTTGTTGCCGCGCTGCTGTGGGGCGCATGGCTTACCCAGCAGGTCACCAGCTCCCCCAAGCAGCGGATCGTCACTGTCCGGCTCGCCGAGACCATCGGCACATTCGTTGAGGAGGCCGCGCGCGCCGATGCCGATCCGGCGGTCGTCCAGGCTGCGAGCCTTGCCTATCTCAAGGCCGCCGAGGCAGCAGTCGCAGACATGGGCCGCGACGGCCGCGTGGTGCTCGTCGCCGAGGCAGTGCTCGCCGGGGCAGCCGAAGATGCGACCCCCGAACTCGAACGGCGCATTGCGGACGAGCTCGCCGGGGAGAAGCAGCCATGAGCCTTCCCTTCTCACTTCGCCGTCCACTGCTGCTTTCGGGCCTCGTCCTGTTGCCCCTCGCCTGGGTGCCGCTCGATGCCTTTAGCAAGGACCACGCCTTTCTCATCAATGCGAGCCCGAGCCTTCCCAACTGGGCATTCTGGCTCGACAAGAAGGCACCGATCCAGCGCGGCAGCCTTATTTTCTTCGAGCCGCCGCGAAGCGAACTCGTCGAAAGACATTTCGGTGAAGGGCCGCAGATGTTCGGCAAGCGCGTGCTGGGCATGCCGGGCGATGTCGTGCGCCACGAGGGCGACGCGGTCTTCATCAACGGCAGGAAGGTTGCGAGCCTGCTCAAGGTCACGCGCCTCGGTATTCCGCTCACGCGGGGCCCCGAAGGCATGATCCCTCAGGGCTGCTACTATACCGGCACCAGCCATCCACGCGGGCTCGACAGTCGCTACGGCGAAATCGGCTTTGTCTGCCGTGGACAGATCCTAGGTAGCGGGAGGGCGATCCTGTGATGCGCTCCCTTCTTCCGCTTGGCGTGCCTCTCCTCCTTGCGCTCCCGGCCAGCGTGCAGGCACGCGACTACGGCCAACGCGGCGCGATGTTTCCGGTGATCGAGCGCGACCTCCTCGAACAGATCCATACTCGCCTCGCGCAGATGGAAAAGTCGGGAGAGACTGCGCGGCTGAACCAGGAATTGAAACGTCGGACCATTGCGCGGGTCAACCGGCCCGATCCGGTTGTCGGTCTCATTCGCGCGCATGAAAGTCGCAGCTGGCCCTTCGATCCGACGATCACGCTTGCCGCCGATGTCCGCGGGGCCAAGGGCGAGCTGATCCATGCGGCTGGAACACGCGTCAACCCGCTCGACAGCGTCAAGCTGCGCGGCGACCTCCTGTTTTTCGATGGCGACGATCCTGCGCAGATCGCCTGGGCACTCAGGCAAGAGGCCAATGCCAAGCTGATCCTCGTGAAGGGCGCGCCGCTTGAGCTGATGAAGGCCCGCCAGCGAAGGTTCTATTTCGACCAGGGCGGCAAACTCAGCGAGAAATTCGGCATCAGGGCCGTCCCCGCGCTTGTGCGCCAGAATGGGCGAATGCTCGAGATAAGCGAGATCGCGCTGCCTCCCCGAAAGTCACGGCCATGAACAGCATCCGCGCCTTCCTCGTGCTGTTCACGGCAGCGCTTTCGCTTGCGCTTGCCTCGCCCGCCTCGGCCGATGCCGGGCCGGGCAAATGTACCGGGCAGTTCGTCAACCCGATCACCGACATCTGCTGGTCGTGCCTCTTCCCGATCTCGGTCGGCGGGCTCGAGATCTGGCCGAGCAATCGGCCCGATCCCGACAACCCCGATTTCCCGCTCTGCCTCTGCGGTCTTCGGCCCGGCATAGCGATGGGCTTCTGGGAGCCCGTCCGGCTTGCCGATGTCAGCATGAAGCCGTGGTGCTTCGTCAACCTTGGCGGGATGAAGCTCGATCCGGGCTTCGATATCGGCTTCCGCTCGATCTCGGGGCCCTCGGCGGTGGGCGGCGCGAGCCAGTATTATTCGAGCTGGCACGTTCATTGGTACGCCTATCCGCTGATCTACTGGATGGAGATCGTCGCCGATTTCCTTTGCCTCGAGCCGGGTTCGATCGACATTCTCTACATCTCCGAGATCGATCCGCTGTGGCAGGATTCCGAACTCACCGCGATCATCAACCCCGAGGCCGTGCTCTTCGCCAACCCGCTGGCGCTCGCCGCCTGCGCGGCGGATTGCGCCGCATCGACTGCGAACCTGCCGCTTGACGAGATGTTCTGGTGCGCGGGCTGCCAGGGTTCGATGTACCCGATGAACGGCAATGTCTCGGCCAGCATAGGCCACGTCCAGGCCTCGCGGCTCGTGCTCTCGCGCTTCGCCTACAAGCTCCACCGCGAGCTCGTCTCGTGGGGAACGATGGGCTCCAAGGGCCTGTGCGGCAAGTACCTCATGCCGGTGATGAGGAAGCAGCAATACCGCTTCCAGGCCACCAACCCCAATCCGGCGACCAAGGGCCGCTACGCCTGCCCGCCCGTCGGTGCCTCCACCACCTTCCAGTCCCCCGGACAGGTCATCCCCGCCATCGGCGAAGACATGGGATACCTCGTCTGGCGCAAGAGGAATTGCTGCGCGCTATGAGAAACGCCTTCCCTCTCCTCGTCCTCATCAGCCTGGCAACTGCCGCTGCCTTCGCTGCCGCATCGGCGCAGGATACTCCGCCCGATCTCAACCTTGCCCAGGTCCGGGCGCGCGCGAGCGAGCATGCCCAGGACGCCGAAGCGCTCGCGACCTCGGTCAGGACCAGAGCCGACACGCTGGCCGAGGACGCACGCACCACGCAGCAGGCGGCACTCGACAACCGCGCCGCCTATGCGAAGGATGCGCAAGCGACGTCCAGCGCCGGTCCGCTCGATCTCGACGGCATGATCCGCAGCGCAGCCGACGCCGAGGTCGCGGCCATGGGCGATGCGCCGCGCTTCATCGCCTTCGCTTCGCTGTCGATGCCCGAACCATCGCTCAAGGCGCTGGTCCGCGACGTCACCCGCGCCGGCGGGGTCACCGTGCTGCGCGGTTTTCCGCAAGGCGACAGCGCCGCCTTCAAGAAGCGGCTCGCAGCGATCTGGCGCGATGGCAGCGAGGCCGGCGCGCTCGGAATCGATCCGCGGCTGTTCCGCGCCTTCGATATCGGCGTCGCGCCGAGCTTCGTGATGATCGCGAGCGATTTCAGCCCCTGCGACGGGTTCGATTGCACCGACACATTGCCGCCGCACGACCGGCTCGCGGGCAATGTCAGCGTCGAGGACGCGCTCGAGACCTTCGCTGATGGCGGTGGCCCGGGCGCGCAGCTTGCCCGTCTCCACCTCGCCCGCCTGAGGGAGCAGCGACCATGAAACACCCGCTCAACTTCGCGACGACCGCTTTCGCGGCGCTCCTCCTCACCGCGAGCGCTACAGCCCAGCAGCAGGAAGCGAAGGCCGACGGCAAGGCCTTTGCCGAGAGCCTGCGCGGCGAAGCCCAGCAGGCGGCGCAGCAACAGCCGAACGCTGCGACCCTCCCCAACTACGATCGCAACGCGGTCCGGGGGCTCGAGACGCTTGCCGAGGATCCCGACCGGATCGAAAGCAATGCGGCAACAGCGGCGAGCGGCCACCAGGGCTACCGCGCGATGCGCGACAGCCTAGCCAACCGCGCACGCTTCGATCCCAGCGAGATCGAGGACGTCATCGCGCGCAGCCTTGCGATCAACGAGGCTCCGCTCGACTACACCAGCGGCATGGCGATCTCGGGGGACCAGGGAAGCTGCGTCCCGCTGCCTCCCGGATCGGGCTCGGCCGGGACCTTCACCGCGACCTGCAACACCGGAACAAGGATCGACCAGTCGGCGGGCCAGTGCGCGGTACCGCTATTAGCAACAGTGAGCCAGCTTCCGCAGTACCACTACCTTTGCAATCGCTTCGGCGATTTCAACGGCTCGGGCGAGCCCGAATGCGCGGGGTTCGACGGCTATTCCTGCCGCGTGACGGGTCGGCGCGACACCTGCCTGCAGTGGAGTTCCTCGGGCGGCCCGCCGTGGTGTTCCGAGCCGGGCGATCCGATCACCGAACTCACCTGCGACGAAGAAGTGCCGGGGCAGACACCCTATATGGTCACCACTGCGACCAGGGTCACGACAACGCCCGACGAGAGCCAGTGCTCAGGCTTTGCCGACAATGGCGACTGCACGCTCGATACCGAGATCTGCACTGACGCCGATCCGCAGACCCGTATCGTGAACGGCGTCCCGGTGACACGGCCCTGCTGGGAATGGCAACGCAGCTACGCCTGCACCGCGCGCGAAGCGGCGACCGACTGCTCGGATATCGAGAGCCAGGGCACCTGCCGTTTCTTGCGCGAGGAATGCCTCACCGACGAAGTCCCGTGCGAGACCTGGGAGCGCATCTACGAATGCCCGCTCCCCGAAACCGATAGCACCAGGCAATATGTCTGCGACGGCGATGTCTACTGCATCGATGGCAGCTGCGAGACGATCGAGCGCACCGCGAACGACGAGTTCAAGGATGCCGCGGTCGCGTTGCATGCGATGGACGAGGCGCGCGGCCAGTTCGATCCAAACACGCTGACCCTGTTCCGCGGCACGCGCAACACCTGCTCGTCCAAGGTCTTCGGCGTGCTCAATTGTTGCAAGGGCAAGGGTTTCCCGCTCATTCCGGGGATCAGCCTGCTCGTCGCGCTCGGCTGCGACCGCGAGGAAGTGCTGCTCCACCAGCGCGATGCGCAGGGCCTGTGCGCCTATGTCGGGACCTATTGCTCGGACAAGTTCCTCGGCGTCTGCCTGACCAAGAAGAAGGTCTATTGCTGCTTCGAGAGCAAGCTGTCGCGCATCCTGCAGGAACAGGGGCGCAAGCAACTGCCCAAGCCGTGGGACAAGCCCAAGGAAGAGCAGTGCGAGGGGTTCACCCTCGAAGAGTTCGCCCGGCTCGATTTGAGCCGGATGGATTTCAGCGAAGTCTATGCCGAGTTCACCGATGCCGCGCGGCTCCCCGACGAACTCGAAACCAGCGTGCTCATCCAGCAGAAGATCGCCGATTATTACGCAAGGGGCGGCCAATGACCCATTTCAATCGCATGGCGGCGCTCGCGCTCGGCTTCGCCGCTTTCCCCGCCGCTTCGGCCTTGGCCCAGGAACGGCAGGACGCTCCATCGACCACCACTTCAGACGCGCTCTACTGCGAGGAGCGTAGGCTCGGCTACTGGTTCTACTGCGTCAAAACCGCTCCCGCGGAAGAAACGCAACAGCCCGAAATCGAGCCGGTCGCGGCGACCCAGGAACTCGATGTGATCACGTCCGAGCTGCGCGAGCTGAAGGCGCGCGCAATCCTCTATCCAACCGAAGCCAATGTCGCGGCCTATATCCGCTTCCAGCGCGCACAGCTCGACCGCGCCTCGCTCTTCTCCGATGTCTGGCAGCGCGCGATCTGGCAGGACCCCGAACTCGACTACACGCTCGAGCGGCCGGTCGGCGCGCTCGCCAAGAAACAATGGCAGGATGCGCGTAGCGCCGAGCGCGACAGCGTCATGGCACGGCTGTCGCAGCGCTACGGCCTGTTCTATTTTTACAGTTCGACCTGCGCTCCCTGCGAGGTGATGAGCCCGATCGTGAAGGGCGTCGCTGATCGCTGGCGCATCACCGTACGCGCGATCTCGACCGATGGCGGTCCCTCGCGCCATTTCCCGGACTACAAGGTCGAAACGAACCAGCGCGCCAGGCTCGGTCTTGAAGGCAAGGCCACCCCGGCGCTGGTGCTGTGGGACAGCGTGACCAAACGCCCGATCCCGATCGGTTACGGCGTGCTCTCGGCCGACGAGCTCCAGGACCGCATCTACCTCCTCACCTCGAAGGAAGCCGGACATGATTACTAGCATCCGCAATGCGACACTGACCCTCGCCGCGGCCAGCATGGTCGCGTCCCCGCTTGCTGCCAACGTCGGCGACAGCATGGACCGCTTCATGGACGACATGGGCGCGGCGGCGAACGTGACCGGCCCGACCGCCTTCGAAGGCCAGTCGGCGGGCTACTACAGCCTCGGCAACGTCTGGACGCGCTTCCCCCAGAAAACGACCAATTTGGCCAATCTCCAGCTGCCACGCGCCCGCGCGGGCTGCGGCGGGATCGATATCTTCGCCGGGTCTTTCTCGTTCATCAATGCAAGCGAGATGGTCGCGCTGTTGAAAGCGGTGGCCAACAACGCGGTCGGTTTCGCCTTCAGCCTCGCGATCGATACCGTTTGCCCCGAGTGCAACAAGATCATGCAGGAGTTCAGCCAGAAGGCTCAGCTCATGAATAATCTCTCGATCAACTCCTGCGAGATGGCGCAGGGGCTGGTTGGAGGCCTGTGGCCCAAGGGCGATCTCGCCGACAAGGCAATTTGCGAAGCGATCGGCAATTCCGAAGGCATCTTCACCGACTATGCCGCAGCCAAGCATGGTTGCGGAACGCGCGGCCAGCGCGCTTCGACCAATGAAGGCGCCGGCACCGATTATGCAGACGTCAATCTGGGCGTGGCGCGCAACTACACCTGGCACGTTCTCAAGAAGAGCGCCTTCTTCAATCCCGGCGGGACCTTCGACCGCGAGCTTGCCGAATATGCGATGACGCTCATCGGCACGGTGATCTACGTGCCACCCAAGGACGACGAGGCAGGCAAGTTCGTGCCTTTCGCCGGCGATGCCTCATCCACCCTGGTGAGCGCGCTGCTCGACGGGACGCAAGGCCAGACGGTCAGGGTGTTCCGCTGCGACGAGACTGACCTTTGCCTCAATCCGACCTTTGAGCAGATGAGCCTTTCCAACGCCAAGGCGATCCGCCCACGCGTCGCGCAGCTGATCGGCAATATGGTCGATGCGATCCGCGCCGACACCGCGATCGGCAATGCCGAGAAGGAACTGCTGCAGGTGGCCTCGGTCCCCTTGTACAAGATTCTCACCGTCCAGGCCGCCTACGGCCGCGGCATGCCGACCGACGACCGCGACACGCTCGCCGAGATCGCCAGCATCGACCTCCTCTATGCCATCCTCGACCGGATCGTGTCCGAAGCCGGGCGCTCGATGGCAAGCTTCATCGCCGCCGACGAAGCCAAACTCGCGATCTGGCGCGGCCAGGTCGCCGACGTGCGCTCGGGCCTCGTCCAGCGGCAGGCGACCGGACAGGCCAAGGTCTCGGCGATCATGCAGATCATCGAGAAGACCGCGATGATCGAGAACGCGCTCGCCGCCTCGATGTCGCCTTCGATGTCCGCCGCACTCGACTGGTCGCGCGGGCTCCAGTCGCGCTCGATCGTCCCCTGAGGCGCGCACATGGTCGAGATCTTCACCACCGGCGGCGGCGAGTACATCGTCAACGTCCTGAACGCCGTTGCCGCCTGGACAGGTGCCGGGGGCTACAAGAGCCTGATCCAGGTCGCGCTGGTGATGGGGTTCGCGCTCGCGGTGATCGTGGTGGCGTTCCACCAGGACTGGCGCGCCTGGCTCAACTGGTTCCTCGGAGCGACGCTCATCTATATGTGCCTGATGGTGCCGCGGATGGACGTCCAGGTCACAGATCGCGTCAATCCGAGCCTTGCTCCGTCCACGGTCGCGAATGTCCCGCTCGGGCTCGCGCTGATGGCGAGCTTCACCAGCCAGGCGGGCGACTATTTGACGCGTTCGGCCGAGACCGTGTTCGGGCTGCCCGACGATCTCAACTATTCGAAGAACGGCATGATTTACGGCGCGCGCCTTCTCGAAGCGACCAGGAGCTTGCGGATCGCCGATCCCGAGTTCGCCGCCAATTTCGACGAACATGTCCGCCAATGCGTATTCTACGACCTGCTGCTCGGCCGCTACTCGATGAAGGAATTGTCCGAGAGCAATGACATCTGGGCGACCATTGCGCCTGGGAGCGCAGCGCGCGCGCAGAAGTTCCTCACCCGCGAAGCCGATGACAGCGTCACTGCGTCGATCGTCACCTGCCGCGAGGCCTACAACGCGCTCTCGAACCAGTGGGCTGGAATGATCGACGAAATGACGCTCGTTGCCGGCCGTCAGCTCTATCCCAAGCAGACCGAAGCGCTCGCCAAGGCCAAGCTCATCGCCGATCTTCCCATCGCCTACCAGTATCTAACCGGGGTCTCGAAGGACGCGAGCAGCATTTTTCGCCAGGTCCTCACTATCAACGCGATGAACCAGGCAATGCACGGCTTTGCCGGAGCGAGCGGCGCGTCGAGCGTCGATGTATTCGCGCAGACCCGCGCCGATATCCAGACCGAGCGAACGTATTCCTCGATCGCGCAAAATGCGATGAAATGGGTGCCAATCCTCAACGTCGTGCTGACGGTCGTCTTCTACGCGCTCTTTCCCGTCCTTTTCCCGCTGTTCCTGATGCCCAGGACCGGGCCGATCGCGCTGAGGGGCTATGTCACGGGCTTCTTCTATCTCGCCGCCTGGGGACCGCTCTTCGTCATCCTCCACATGATCCTGATGCTCAAAGGCGCAGGCGATGTGGCGGCAGCGGGCGGCGCGAGCGGGCTGACCCTCGCGACCTTCTCCGGCATGACCGACGTCAACAACGATATCGGTATTCTCGCAGGTTATCTCGTCGCCTCGATCCCATTCCTTGCCGGCGGGGTCGCGCGCGGAGCCATGGCCATCTCGGGCCAGGCGACAAGCTACCTTAACCCGAGCCAGAATGCCGCCGAGGAAGCGGCCCGCGAGGCGAGCACGGGCAATCTCTCGTTCGGGAACACCAGTTTCGAGAACTCGAACGTCTTCTCGCGCCAGTTTGCACAGGCGAGCCTTGCGCCAAACATCGCCTATGGCGCATCGCAATCGCGCGAGTTTGCCGACAACGGCACGCAGACGACGAACTTTCCGCAGGCCGAGTTCGCGACCGTGCCGACCTCGAGCTACCCGTTCACGCCGACGCTCGGGCAGGACTTCTCGAGCAGACTCGCGACCATGGCGAGCCAGAGCCGGGGGCAAAGCGAGACCTTCTCCAATCTTGCCCAGCAGTCGACCAGTTCGGCGGTTACAAGGTTCAGTGAACTGCGCGATGCCTACACGCGTTCGCGTTCGAACGAGAGTGTCAGCGGGACCTCGACCAGCAACAGCATCGGCAGCGCGTTCAGCGAGGTCGACAACGCCTCGAAGACTCTGCAGCAGCAATTCGGGCTGTCGCGCCGTGCCGCCGACGACATCACTGTGTCGTGGTTCCTCAACGGAAACGCAGGGATCGAAGGAAAGGTGGAGCGAAAGGGAACCAAGGGAACACTTGGGCTCGGCGGCGGTCGTAACCAGAGCTGGACCGATAGCGATATCGGCATCGCCTCAGAGGACCGCTCGCGCATAACGGGCGCGCTGCGCCAGATCTCGGACAGTCGCAGCTGGTCGAGCACGCGCGAAGGATTCCTCCGCGAGACAAGCTCAAGCTCCGAAGCGCTGGTTTCGAGCAGCTCGGCCGGCATCACCAAGTCGATCACCGAAGCGCAGAGCTATACCCGCGAAGCGCGCCGCGCCGAGGAGATCGCCAGCCGTCTTGAGAACCAGGCAAGCTGGTACGAGAGTGCCAATGCCGCAGGCACGCTCAATCTCAGCCAAGCCTATCGCGAATGGGGCATGGCCGAGATCGACGCCAATCGGGATTACTACGGGCCAGTGCGCTTCGACGACATCGACTTCCAGTTGAGTGCGCGGGGCCAGCAGCTCCAGGCGCGGTTCGTCGCAAGCTATGCGGACCAGCTCAACGCCGAGATAGCGGAAGACCTTGTACTGCCGCCCTTTGCGCCCGTCGCTCGACCTTCGGTGGGCAGCGCAAATGGCGTGCGGGGATCGGTACGGCTCGGCGGGGTACCAGGAAGCCTTGGCGCCCCCTCAAGCGATCGCGAGGACATCGCCCGCGATGTCGATAGGGTTCAGCAGCAAGGGGAACGGCGGGTCGGGACCGTGAAAGGATACCTCGACGGCAAGACCCGCGATGCCAAGGGAGCCTCGGCCGAAGCGGCCGATGACGTGAAGGAATGGTAGCTCAGATCAAGCCATCATAGATGATCACGTAGACAACGAACGCTAGGAACAACACGGCAAACAGGTAAATTCCGCGCCGCTCCCAAGGATCAGCCCAGATCTTTTTCCAGGTGTAAGAAGTAAGGCGGTTCTCGGCGATGGCCCGGTCGACTTCTCGAAAGCCTTCCCAGTCCTGCTTGCCGCCGGTGGGAGTGTTGTCTGGATCGCTCATTGCTCATTCTCCTTCGGGAGCAAACCCGCACCCTCCCCTCTGGACTGCCCCTCGCGTTGCGGCGAAAATAGCTGAAAATCATCGGGAAAGCGAGCACGGTGTCTTGGCGTGAAGGTCCGGAAATGAAAGAAGGTGGAATGTCCAAGAGACCACCCCGGGATAATGTCTTTGATTTCCAGACCGGACGTGACCGGAGCAAGCGCACCCGAGAAAGAAGCCTCGCCGTTCTTGTTACGGGCGGTCTATTCGTCGGCATTCTTGGAGGTCTCGCTGGAATCTATTGGCCATTTGGGTCGGCGAGCGCCGAAGCGCGAACCACGCACAGCTTTGCGGTCTGCGGCATGGTCAGACGCACCTGCGTCGTCGACGGCGATACGATCTGGCTCGAAGGTGTGAAGATCAGGATCGCAGATATCGACACGCCGGAAATCTCGCAGCCTAGGTGCGATTACGAATACGACCTCGGCATCAAGGCACGCGATCGGCTGGTTGTCTTGCTCAACCAGGGCGAATTCGAAGCGGTGACGATTGGAAGCAGGGACGAAGACCAGTACGGTCGCAAGCTGCGCGTGCTGCTGCGCGATGGACGCTCGATCGGCGACCAGCTGGTCGCAGAAGGCCTTGCGCGAACCTGGTCCGGGCGCAGGGAGCCCTGGTGCTGATGCGCGACTGGCCCGACAGCGACGATCCCTTTCCGCAGGGCAAGCCGGAATGGAAATTGAAGCTCGAGGCATGGCTTCTGGGTATTCCAATGGTCCTCATGCTCGTTGTCGGCATCGGGTCACTCTTTTGACGCTCACCCGCGACCAAGAACTTTGGGGCATGGCGCTATGGGTCGAGAAGCACCACGGCGATGCCGGGCATGAATTCATTGCGTCGAAGATCGATCAGTTGACCCGGGCCGGAGAGCAGGACGGGGCGAAACTTTGGCAGGACGTTGCACATCGCTATGAGCAGCTGGTCGAGCACCCTTCCCATTCCTCGTGATGCAGTTGGGAGCGATAGCCTGGACGGACTTCAGGTAGGCCTCCAGCCGCTCGATGGTTCTGCGGCGCGGTCTGCGCCCCATCCTCAGGTCGAGTACGAATCGAGGATCTCCGACCGCGCGTCGTCCGAAGCGCGTTGCCGAAATATGATGATCTTTCAGATGCTTTTCGATCCGTTCCAGCAAGGTCATGTCCCTTTCGCTCCGACTCGCAAATCCCTTGTGTTCTTGTTCTGTTCTTAGTAGGATCACATCCGCGAGTCTAGGAAAATTCCTACGATCAAGATTCGAAGGACAGGCGAATGGAACATGTGAGGGAAGAGCTCGACCGGCTGATCCTCAAGGGCGGATATGGCTACGCGTCGATATCGCGGCTGCTCGGTCGCAACCCCGCCTATGTGCAACAGTTCATCAAGCGCGGCTCACCGAGGAAGCTCGATGACGAGGATCGAAAGACGCTCGCCTGTTTCTTCGGCGTCGACGAACAAGTGCTCGGTGGCCCCGCCAATCCGGTCACCGATGGTATGATCGAGATTCCCGTTCTTGATGTCGAAGCATCTGCCGGGTTCGGAGCGGTAGCTGCCAGTGAGACTGCTCATACTCGTTTCGGGTTCGACGAGCGGTGGCTGCGGCACCTGACGTCGGCCAAGAGCGCCAGCCTGTCGATAGTCGGCGTAAAGGGTGACTCGATGGAGCCAACTCTAAGCGATGGTGACGAGGTCCTGGTCGATGCGTCAGATCACGGCTCGCGGCTGCGAGACGGGATCTACGTCCTTCGCTCTGATGATACCCTCGTCGTGAAGCGTATCGCGATCAAGCCGGGCGGTCGCCAGATCACCATTGCCAGCGACAATCCGGCCTATCCGACCTGGCACGACATGGACCGGTCGGAGGTCCACGTCGTCGGCCGCGTCATCTGGTTTGGCCGTGCACTGTAGCTGCAAGATCTGGGCCGATAGCAGAACGACAGCTGCCAGGTTGAACGAATGAATACCGACAACTTGCAGGCACGACTAGTATTCGCGATATTTTTCAGCGAAGGCCGAGAGCGATGAAAAGAGCACGCGAGGCGCTTTCCGGCACGCGAAAGTTCAGCTAGAAGAGGCTTGGACGAACCAATCGAACAGGTTTACACTTTCATGTTATAGGTTGACACATGACCCGAATTAGGGTTACAGATGTCGCATGAACGTTGACGCCTCGACTCTCTTCAAGCTCTTCGAAGCCGCGATTTCCGCGGATTACACAACCGTGCGCCGAATCGGCGGACAGCTCGCCCGCAAGCTGGCCGAAGAGAAGGATACCGAGGCCGCCAAGGCACTCCAGGCGCTGCTGCGCAAGCGCGGGGTTCCGCTCCAGGCGTCGGGTTATGTCGAAGCCCTTCCCCGCGACGCCGGCTCGCGCCTGCCGCTCGTCGAGGAAGAACAATGGCCGACGACTCCGCTGTTCCTGAACGAAGAGTCGAGCCACACAATTGAGCAATTTCTGGAAGATGCGGCGAATATCTCGATGCTTTCGGAGGAAGGTGTATCCTCGCGCCTGGGCGTGCTACTCTACGGCGCTCCGGGTACCGGCAAATCGCTTCTCGCTGGCCATATCGCGGCCAAGCTTGCGCGTCCCTTCTACGTAGCGCGCCTGGATTCAGTCATATCCTCGCGGCTGGGCGAAACGTCGAAGAACATCCGTTCGATGTTCGACTTCATTCCAACCAAGGAAGCCGTGCTCTTCCTCGACGAGATGGACGCCGTCGCCAAGCTGCGCGACGATCGCCACGAACTCGGCGAGCTCAAGCGGGTCGTTAATACTGTCCTGCAAGGCCTTGATTCGCTGACGGATGATGTGATCGTGATTGGCGCAACAAACCATCCTCACCTGCTCGATCCGGCAATCTGGCGCCGCTTTCCCTACAAGGTCGAACTGCGCGCGCCCAATGAGGATGTCCGCGCTGACATGTGGCTGCATTTTCTCTATCAGGACCGCGACACCGAGGCATCGCATGCAAGGCTGCTGGCGCGTCTGTCGGAGACCATGAGCGGCGCGGAGATCGAGGGTCTTTCGCTCGCCGCAAGGCGCCGTTCGATTATCAACAAGCAGCCCCCCAATTTGCCTCACATCCTGCTGGCGATCGATGCGGCGTCGGATGGTGTCCCCCGAATTCCGGCCGGTCACGAACTCTCGCCCGAGGAGCGCAAGCGCCTGGCGCGCATGCTTGTCGACAAGGGCGACCTGCCTCAGACCGAGATCGCCCAGATGCTGGGGGTGAGCCGGCAAATGGTCCATCGCTATCTGCGGGAGGAGAAAAATGGCGAGTGATTCCCGCCGACCGCTGCTCAACCCGGTCCTTCGATTCACCAAGGAACCGCGCCCGGAAGCGATCACCGGTCGCGGCAAGTCAGCTGCCGGAATCAAGACCGAGCGGCTCACAACCCAGCGCGCTCGACTGTCGGAGGCCATCGCCGACATGGCCGAGCAAGGGGCCCGGCATCCGCATTTCGGTGGCCGCGCTGTGGCCTATGCCGCGATGTTCGAAGACTCGCTGGCGCCGACCTGGACACCGTCCGACCTGTTCCAACCCTCGCATGGTGCCCGTTTGATCGCGCCGCATGCGCAGGGCTATCTCGTTGAACTTGAACTGGCCGCCCTGCCCCGCTTCTCGGCCTTTATCCGCAATTTCGGCACGGTTCGCGACGAGGTCGACATCTCGCGCGTGGAAATGGTGCGCTTCTACGATCAGTCGGACGTGCTGCAGGATCGCTCGATCGACTCGCTATGGGAGCAGGCGGTCGAGCAGGAAGGCGGCCGTGCCTTCTTCCTCTGGCTGACGCCATTCCGCACGGGCGATGCCGCCGAACAGTTGCTGCTTCAATTTGCCGGGCTACGCGACGGAATCATTGCCCCCACACGCCCGCAATTGCCCGACCTGGCCACAGCGGCGGATGCTGTCGGCGACCGCGCTGTTGCGCATGCGCTGCGCGCCATTCCAACCGACCGGGTCGGCAGGGCCTTGCGCGAGTATCGCCAGCGTCGCCGCGCGAGGACTTCGGTATTGGTCCCCTCGCGCGAGGCGCTCGCCCGGCTGGTTGCATCTGGCACCGTCGTACGCCTCGATCCGGTGATGCCGATCGTAACGACCCAGCCCGGCGAAGGCCGCGAGCCCGACCGCCCCTTGCCAGCCAATCTGGCCAATGCCCCGATCGTCGGCGTCGTCGATGGCGGCCTCGATGCAAGCTCCTACCTGCCTGCTGAGGCCTGGCGTGCGCCGCCCCTGGTCGCGAGCGCCGCGGCCGAGGTGATGCACGGCAATCGTGTCACCTCGCTGATCGTTCAGGGCTATGACTGGAACAACAATCTCACGCTTCCGGCGTTGACCTGCCGCGTCGGGACCGCCGCGGCTATCGCCAAGCGCGGTCATCGCGGCCCCACCGAAGAGGATCTGATCGACTACCTCGATGCGGTGATCGGCGCGCATCCCGAAACCAAGGTCTGGAACCTCTCCTTCAACCAAGACCTTCCCTGCAGCGACGGTGAAGTCTCCTATCTGGGCCATGCACTGGCAGAGCTGGCCCGCCGCCATGATGTCCTGCTGGTCAACTCGATCGGCAACGCGCCAGCCGGCCGGCTCAAACGTCCCGCCGATTGCGAAGCTGCGTTGACCGTCGGTGGACGGCTTCACACCGAGACCGGCAAGCCTGGCGACAAATGTCCGGTCAGCCTCGCCGGTCCCGGCCCCTGCAGCATGCTCAAGCCCGATGTCTCGCATTTCTCGCATGTCCGTGCGCTCGGCGGAGCAGTCATTTCCGGATCGAGCTTCGCCACGGCGCTGACCTCGCCGCTCGCCGCCCACACGATGGAGCGCTTGCGCCATCCCAATCCCGATCTCGTGCGCGCGCTGTTGATCCATGGCGCCGATGGGGGCGTTTATGATCCAGCGCTGGGCTTCGGAACGCCCGATCTCGTTACCCTACCCTGGGAGTGCCAGCCCGGCACGGTCACACTGCAGTGGGAAGCTGAGCTGCGCGACCGCGCGTCTTACTACTGGGAGCTGCCGATCCCGCCCGCCTTGCTTCACAACGGGCGGCTGCGCGGCCAAGGCCGTTTGACCGCGATCCTCAATCCGCATCCGATGGTCGATGAATTTGCCGGGCCTAATTATTTCAGCGCCCGGATCAACACCGCGGTCCAGTATCCGCGCGGCGACGGGTTTACCAACCTGCTCGGCTCGATGGATACCGACCGGATCCGCGAGCAGGTCGCGCGCACGGATCACTACAAATGGTGCACCGTGCGACATCATCACAAGGATTTCTCGGCCCGTGGCCATCAGGTCGATGGCGATACGCTGCGCATCTACGCCCGCGTCTACACCCGCGATCATTATGTCTATGGCTATGCGAGCGCCGACGAAGTCCCGGCGCTCAACGCCGTCTTCGTCCTCTCGCTCAGCGGAATCGACGACGGCGCCGACATTTACAACCAGCTGCGCGATCAGCTCGGCGTCTTCGTCGAGCCGTCAGTGATCCATTCCGACATCGAGATCGAAGGAGGTGACCTATGAGTGACAATGACCGCATGGTGTATCGCCGCGCGAGCGACCAGAAATGGATCGACAAGCGCAATTCCGCCTCGCGAGGCTTTGCCTACGACACCCAGGCCGAAGCGGCGGCAGCCGGCAAGCAGCGTTTGCTTAATTCTGGTGGCGGCGATCTGACGATAAAGGGGCGCGACGGACAGATCCGCAGCAAGGATACCATCGGGCGCAAAGACCCCTTCCCTCCGCGCGATCGCGAACATTGATGATGCGAGCCTGGGTGGAAGTGATCCCAGCCCCCACGCGACCGTGAACCAGAACCAAACTAACCAGGGCCTTTAACTTGTCCGTTTACGTCACAGGAGGGGGCGGCACCCACCTCGAACCCCGCGTAGCCAGCCATTACCTTGCCGCCATGGTCGCGGAAGGCGGCGCGCGGGGCGTGCTGGGAACGGTTGTATCCATAAAAACTCAGCAGTCTGAAATCGATGCACCGCTGGACGATTTGGTGATCGAAGCGCGCCTTACCGATGGCACCCGCACGAGACTGGACCTTCAAGTAACCACGACGCTCTCTTTCACCAGAAGCGATGAGAAGTGGTTAGACGTGGTGCCAAGGGCATGGGACACCTTCCGACAAACGGGCTTTGATCCTGCGACACGGCGCATCGGTATCGCAGTTAGTCAGACCACCACAAAGCTCGAACGAAGTATCCAGCCCTTGTTAGCCCGCGCTCGTCATGCTCCCGATGCAGGGCAGTACCGCACACGCCTTGCGAAAGAAAACGGAGCCAACAAGGAGCAGCGTGAGTTCCAAGTGGTTCTCGATGAAATTGTGAAGAACCACGACGTGTCGGCCACCGACGACGACGTCGTCAGCTTCATGCGATGCCTAGACGTCATCCCTTTCGACCTCGACAAGGAGGAAGCTTCCCGGGACCTACTCGCCTCGATCGACCAGTTGACGTCGATCGCTGGGAGCAATGCTGAAGCTCGCCGTATCTGGAGCAGCCTTGCCGCGATGGCGAGCCGTATCATTCCGAACGGCGGCGGGACCGACCGAACGAGGGTCGTCCACGAGCTAAAGACGGAAGGCTATACCCTGGGCTCTGACCGCGCCCATGCTGAGCTGATCGGTGCACTCGACGCTGAATCGTGGGCGGCTGCCGCCAGTATCCGCGAAACCATCGGCGGAAAGTCTATCAGCCGCGACGAGCTTCACGAGACCTTGCTAAGCTCGTTGGGCGAGGCGCGGGTGCTCCGCATTGTGGGACAACACGGGACCGGCAAATCCGCAATGCTGAAGCGCCTGGCATCCGAAGAGCCGGCTGGCGCGCCGATCCTCCTGCTGCGCGACCTCCGGGTAACCGGTGGCGGTTGGGCCGCTCACGCAGCCAAGTTTGGCAGACCAATGCCGATCGCCTCGCTTCTCCGTCAGTTCGGACTTGGCGGCGCGCGCACGCTGTTCATCGACGGCGCCGATAAAATGGATGCCGCCGCCCAAGTCACAATCAACGATCTGTTGAAAGCCATTGTCGACACACCGGATCTTACAGACTGGCGCGTGGTCATGACGATGCGCGAAGAGAACGCACAGCGGGTTGACGCTTGGCTCGAACCCGACATCGCTTCGCTGCCCTCTAAGACAATTCGTGTCGAAGGCTTCGACGATGATGAGGCGAACGAGGCAGCCGCCGCGTTGCCGCTGCTGCGACCATTACTCGTTGACACTCGCAGCTATGATGCCGTTCTGCGTAGGCCATTCTTCCTTGAAGCGCTGTCGCGATTACCAGTGCGCTCCGGTGCTGAAGTGCGTTCGGAGGTCGACTTAGTCGATCTGTGGTGGGAGCATGGTGGTGCGGACAGAGCGGATTTCGCACCTGCCCAGGATCGGCGCAACGCATTGTTGTCACTGGGCGAGGCGCTTCTCCTCGGGCCGGGCGTTGCGCTCTCGATCCGCGGCATTGAGGCGGTGGCCCTTCACGAGCTCCTGCAGGCTGGCGTGCTACGGCACGTCGAACTCGGCGTGTCTGTCGCCTTCTCACACGACATTTTCGAGGAGTGGATCCTCGCAAAAGTCCTGCGCGGGCGTCGCAGTGAGATTGCTCAGGCGCTCCACGATGGCGGTCAACACCCGCAACTAGCGCGCCCGCTGCAGCTCCTTGCTGCTGATCTGCTTGAGCGGTCTGAGACCGGAAACGAATGGGCCGCATTGCTTGAAGCCGTCGACGACGACGAACTTCAGACAACCTGGCGCCGCGTCGTGCTCACCGCTCCGGTTCGGTCTGTCCGCAGCGCGGACATGCTGGACAGGATCGAAGCGATTTTGATGCGCGATGATGCGCGTCTGCTTGCGCGCCTGATCATGTCAGTGCGTACCACCGAGACGGTCCGTGACCTACGTTTCATGGACCAGAAGCTCTTCCCCGATCTGACAAACGACCAGCGCGAACAATTTGCTTCAGAGACCGCCGGCCCTGAGATCGTAAGCTGGATGCGTCTGATCGCCTGGTTGATTCCTCGTCTGGGCGTGATGCCCGCTTCTCTAGACAAGGAGCTTTTCACCTTTCTGAGCACTTGGGCGTCGGCAATCCCAGGCGAATTTGGACGATATGCCGGGCTTCAGGAAACCGCCGCTTGGGCGGTGGAAAAGCTTGGCGATACCGACAGCACAGATGAACGCCGCCGTCCGGCATTGCGGGGAACGCCGGATTACAAAGACGAAGCCCGCGGTCTCTTGCTGAAATGCGTCAGCGGGGCGCCCGACATTGTGCGCAACTATCTCGCGAGTATCTCCGACCACAGGGTCGGGCGAGTACGCAAACAGATCCTCGAATTAAGCGTCGTCCTTGCCAGCGTGCTTCCAGCTGAGGTCACGGCCTTTCTAAAGCGGGCATACCTCCTCAATCTGGATCGGCCACGTGAGCGTCGTCGTTCAGGCACGATCGAACGCTCCGAAGCGTTAGGTTTCGATGACGACCACGACTTCTATCCGGCCTCACCGGCTCGACCGCCCTTTTTGCATCTGCTTCGAACGCGCACCGCTATCGGACTGGAATTGATTTCTGACCTCTGCAACCACGCGATGGAGGCGTGGCGGCAAAGGCAGACCGGGCCAAAGCACACACCCATCCCCA
Source organism: Citromicrobium bathyomarinum (assembly GCF_038594485.1). Classification (GTDB taxonomy): domain Bacteria; phylum Pseudomonadota; class Alphaproteobacteria; order Sphingomonadales; family Sphingomonadaceae; genus Alteriqipengyuania; species Alteriqipengyuania bathyomarina_A. The sequence goes on from NZ_JBCFZG010000002.1 coordinate 41,171, forward strand.
TTACGCTCGACCTTGGCGACGGTGAAAACGAATACTGGGGCGATGAGGGAACCTATCGTTGGTTTCGAGGCGGATCGCATGTCCACATGCTCGATACTGCGCTGCTGGCGCTCGATGCGTGGGCTCACGAACGCCTTGCAGCAGGAGATGCCCTCGACGAGCTCTGCTTGCGCATTGCCCGCGGCAATAGATGTAACGCGGTGCTCGGTATAGCCGCCGGACTTTGCCTGTCCGACCTCCGCGCTGCGTCGACAAGTCAGGCGGCGCTCGAGATCGGAACGCACCCAGCCCTTTGGCAGTGGGATATAGGACGCCAAGTCGGCGACATGGGATCGTTTTCGAACGAAATCGCCCATTGGGGCAAGTGGGCCGTACTCGCGCGCCCCTTGCGAGACCTCAATCGACTGCCGCATAGAAAGCATACGGTTCGGGACCTTTCCGTCTTGTTTGCAGGTATCGCCAGCGATGAGGTGAAGGCGGCTTACAGCGAGCGGATTGCGACCTTCCTTGAACGGGTGCCGTACAACACCGCCGAGCAGCGCGACGATCCGGATGAGGCGAACGCCACCCGCGCTGCATTCGAGCCGCTGCGCCAACAAGCCGATCCTGCCAACCTCGTGACCGAGGTGGTGGATGACAAGACGTACATCTCGATGCGCCCACCATATGTCGACGACGAGAAACACCAGGCGTTTCTGGAAGAACAGGCAAGTCTCAATCGTGTTCTTAAGCTAGATCTCTGGGCGCAGAAGGCCATCGAAAGCGGCCAGCCGGGCGAGGAGTTCACCCTAAAAGCAGCATTCGAGGAGATGATCGCGCTCGACCAGAGCGACCTGCTCGAAGAAGTGGCACCTCTAGTCGATATGAAGCGCAGATACACGCAATCTGGTGTCGCGGGAACTGCTGCTGTCCTGGCTCGCGATGCCGACGAACTCTGGCCAGAAGTCGAAGAAGCTGTATTGCATGTGATTCGGCGCGCAGCCACCATGGTCGAGCAGGAGGACGGATTGTCCTACCGCGGCTCCAAGGTTCACGGCCACCCACCCGTCATGGCCGCCCACGCCTACGTTGCACTCGTCCGCCGGGTCCCCGCGCGCCACGAGTGGAAAGCTGCGCTTCTGCAACTCGCAGTCGATCCAATCGAGGGAGTTGTGGAGGCCGTGTACAAGTCAGCATCGCTTCTATCCGATTGCACATCGGACATGCTCTGGAGGTTATTCTGCCTCGCTACACAGCGGGCAGCGCGGACGGCTGCCATCGGGCGCAGCCTGCATTGGTCGCCAGCCGAAGCGCAGGAGCAGTCGGCCCTGGCCGACGAGGCTGAGCAAATGATGGCGAATGGAACCATGCCGAGCGCGCACCCGGCACCTTTGACCGCCGGAACGCGCCGCGGCGATGGATATTACCGTTCGGACTTCCACGAGAACGCGATGCAAATTCCCGTGGGGCCACTTATGGGCTCGGCAACGCGGGGGCCTATGATCGACCATGCGGCATCGCTGATCGACTGGGCACTCATGTCTCTCGACGAGAAGCGCAATCGTGGTGACACGCCATATGAGTGGCTGTTCGCATTATACCGATGGCTGGGCGACCTCATTACTTACATCTCACCTGCCGAGCTGCGCGCGCTACTCATAGCACGTGTCGACGCTGCCGAATCCCAGGCGGCGGCAGAACTTGTCGACGGTATTATGCAGCGTTTCATGCTCAATATCCTGATCGACAAATCACCTATCGATGCCGACACGCTCGAGAAGTGGACCGTGTTGATAGACTGGGCCATCGCACGGCCGGGTTGGGCCTTCACACCGGAAGACGCGCGCCAGCACGATCGCGGAATGGCGATCTCGGCGTTCCTCAGTTTTCCGCATCAAGGGCTCATCAGCGTGATCGATGACGATTGGCCGAACCTTCCTGCCCTACTTCCCTCCATTGAGCGGGCAGCCGAAACCTTCGCCACGGAAAGGACCGCCTTCACCGCCATGCTGTCGATGCTTGAACGCCGCTCGACCCAGCTGCTGCCTCAGCCAGGTTTGGCTTGGATCGAGCGCGTTCTGCAGGTGCGCAAGTCGGACGGTAACTTCTGGCACCGAAATTCGAACGGCGAGCTACTAGTCCTCTTGCTGCGCAAGTTGGTCCAACAACAAGAGGTCGTGGGAAAGAATAGGGAGATTGTGATCAGGGCGGCAGACCTTCTGATTGAACTTGGTATCAAGGGCGCTGCGCATCTCCAGCAGGACTTGGTAAGGGTGAAGCGGTGACCCTTTTCCAATGTTCGTAGAGGGAGTGAAATGAAGACCGACGTCGCTGTTTTCGTCACCGACGGCGTCAACCGGCAAAACATGTTGTTGCCGCTGGCGACGTTGGTAGAGTCGATGGAAACCCCGCTCGCTACCGCAATCGCGTCGAATATCCCGTATGGAATGCCCGCTAATCTGGCGCACGACCTGTGCCGACCAGTCGGTTGGAGCGAGCCACGCGGCATCTATTTATCCCGGGACATGGCGCGCCAACTCGGTCGCGTGTTTCTGCCCGAAACAGAGGAAGATCGCGAAAGGATCGGCGCGCTACTCCAAGGCTTTGCAAATTGGTTCCAGGCCCGCCAGATCGAACCCTTCGCTGATGGCATCAATGCCAGGGTGGCGGATCATGCAACCTCGGCAATGCGGCTCTGGCACGGCGAGGCCGCCGGCGCGATCGAGCCCGGCCTTGCGTCCGCAATGTTTCCCGAATTTTTTGCGCTCGGCAGCGAGCATGTCGACAAGGACGGCTTGGTCGACTTCAACTATCTTCGGGAGCGGACACGCGAGGTACAGCCGGGAGTTTTTCACGAACCCGAACGCGACCTATTGTTGTTCGCGCATCGCTACTTTCGACGCAGCTTATCGCGCCGCAACAGCCTCAACACGTATGTGCTGCGAAGTTTCTCTGATGCCGCCGCGTTGGAAGGCATGACTGCCCGCCTGCGCTTGGATCCGGACGTAATTGGGTTGCCCGAGAGCGCGCACTCGCGGATTGAACTCGAATATTGGCACGGTCCCAAATACGATGACGACTTCGGATCTATTCCGGCAGGCGTGGCAGAGCACAAGAGCAGTGACGGCGATCGCCACTACTCGCGCATCGACAAAACTCAGATCTGGTGGAAAGACCCCGAAACTCGTTCAACGCCCAGCCCCCTCTCCGAAATTCGCACGTTCGAGATTGAGGAGCTGATCGAAGATGAGAGCCCGGGACTACCCGATGGGATGTACGGGTGCCGCTATGCGCATGCGGAATATGACCTAGCGAAATGTGTCCTAGCCCATTTCGACGGCGCTATCCGCGCCTATCCGAGCGAGGCCTACCTGGAGCGAATCGAGCGCAGGATCGACCGTGCCGGCAAACATTCCGACTACACCAAACTGTTCAGACTGGATGGTGCGCTGCCAGTCTCAATGTGGAAACGCGTTCTCACAGACTGGTATCGTGGCAACCGTCTGATCCCAGAGTACCTTGGCGCGCCCGAGGAGGACCTCGCCGAAGCGCACACCCCAACGAGTCGCGTTAAACAAAGGAGTGTACCTGCACTTGGCGCTTTCCTTTGTCTCGAAAAAGCGTCCCCGCTCTCGACAGTTCAGACGCAAGTGGTCGCCGATCAAACTATCGAGCTGGATGGCAGGCCAGTGCAAGTAGCCGAAGTCGCTCAAGGCGAAGTAGGAGCCCTGATGCGTCAATGGGTGGACAGCAGCACCTCATGGATTGCCGCAAGGAGCACGCGAGCCAACCTTGCGCGAATTTTTCTCCCTGGTGACCCACCGAGCGAAACGGAATGGATCGCTGTTGCCGAACCGCTCGCAAGAGCAATTTCCGATGATAACGACGCCGGTCTACTTGAACGGATCGCGCTTTCGATCAGCTGGCGAGCCGAAGGAATCTTGACCACACTCTCGATCGAGGGCGAAGCCGGGTGCGTTTCGCTGCTACTTGCCGACGCTGTCACAATTGTTCGCCCTGACATGCCGGCCAGCAGCTGGATTGAAGCCTTTCGCGACGCCCTTGTCGATCGGGCACCCGAGCTTGATGCGCCTGTCGATTGGCCTGCAAATGCCGCAAGATGCAGTCGCCTTACACTGCTCCGCAACGAGGACTTGAAATTCGATATCCAGGTAAGGGCGGACCAGTATGACCCTCAAATTGGCCATGAGGTCGACGAGCCCGATAAGATCTGACCTGACGTACTGTCCATCATACGGGACCTCTAGTCTCCACATCTGACCTTCGGACGCAGAGCTGCTGCGCCGGTATGCCACGGTCAAAAATAGTAAGGGCTCAAGCGTCATTCTCTTTCGAACCGATCTCTGGTGCAAAGTGGAGCCGCACATGCTGTCCGGCGGCATCCAGCACCTCATCGATAAATTCCACGACCCGTTCGATGAAGGCGTCCGACAAATACCAGACCCAAGGCCGGCCGTTGCTCGTCGCAGACTCGAACCAGCCAGCAGGCCAAGTTTTGACTCGATTGGCGAATGACTCACGCTCGTCGATCGGCCATTCAAACCCGTTATGGAGGACCTTGTTGCGGTAACCAAAGAGAGCCTCAAGCACAGGCTTCAAATCAGCGGGAAGATGGGGCTCGAGTTTCGATGCCACAGAGAGTTGAAGAATGCCCGTGACGAGATCGTCGCGGATTTCCCTCCTTGCGTAGGCGAAGTGCGGATCCCAAAACCCGGCGACTGCTCGGACCGAGCGTTCAGATGCTGAATCGTGCCCCAACACGTCCTCACCCATCTTGCCGATGCCGCGAAAGATACCGACGAAGAGACTCTCGATGAAGGGTGCGAGCATGCCGACAGCGGCGGCACTCCGCGCTGCATCGTGATAGACGGAGGCATGGACTTCATCGGTCCACATGCCGACAAGGTGATCGCTGCCGATCTCATTTGCACGTTTGGCAAGCGCTTCGATTTCGTCGGTTTCCTGGCTCGCCGCGGATCGCGCGGCAGCGAGTGCGCCGCGGATAGCGATCAGCTGCGCATCGAGATCAAAGTCCTCGAAATAGAAATGTGCGTAGTCGCGATTGGTGAGCTGAAGCATAGAACCTCTCGTAGGCCGGCGAAGATGATAAAAAATGAAAAAGCTGCGGATCCATCGCTATAGGATCCCAATGCCAACAATCTCTTCGATGACTCTGCCCCGCCCCGACGACTTCCAAGAGTTCGAGAGCATGACCCTCGCGGCCTTGGCGCAGCGCTGGCGATCGCCCAATCTCCAGAAAAACGGCCGCCCGGGGCAGAAGCAGTCGGGTGTCGACATTTACGGGGCTGACGAGATCGGCCGCCCGGTCGCGATCCAGTGCAAGAACTTCGCGCAGGCGCCCAAGCTCGCCCTCGTCGAAAGCGAAATCGCGAATGCCGAACACTACAAGGGCAAGCTCAATACCCTTTTCATCGCAACTTCAGCCGATCATGACGCGAAGCTTCAGCAGGAAGTACGCCTCCTGTCGGAGAAACGCGTGGCGGCGGACAAGTTCGCGGTGGCGATGATCTTCTGGGACGAAATCGTCGAGGGGCTTGCCCTGAACCCGCAGCTCATGCGGAATTTCTATCCGCAAATCCATCTTCCGACCCCCGCAACGGTCAATCGCGAACGCCTGCTCGCATCGCTTGAGCTCGGCTATTACGGGCCCTTTCTGTGGGACTACGTCGAGCTGCTCTACGGCGAATTCGGCTGGATGGCACAGGAAGATACCGACCAGCTCGAGGTCATTCTGCGCATCGTCGAGCGGCGCGTGTTTCAGCTGCTGGACGAGGCAGACAGGGCAGTGATCGCACAGAGCCTCGCCAAGATCCGTACCGGCTGTAACAAGAAGTCAAAGGATCGCAAATCCTGGGACCACGTCGAGGACCATGCCAAGCGGATCGCGACTCGCGTGCGTGCCGCGACGACATTTCTGAACGTCGTCGAAGGCAACGCGCTGGGCATCGGCATGTCGCTCGGCACGATCAGCATCCGCTCCGACGACAAACCCGCGAAAGCCGCGCGCGACGAGCTGCGCGGACGTATCGAGGCCCTTTCGCCGGGAATCGACGGCAATGCCGTCGCAGCGGCCTTTCGCAAGGTCCAGGCGAAGCGATGGGGATATCAATGGGCGCCGCCAGTATATCATTGTGTCGAGCGGCAGTTACGATCGCTTCCGGCCTGATGGACTATCAGTAGATCATGATGGTCGAATACGATCAAATGCCACGCGTGTTTCAGGCGAATATCGATCGCTTCTATCAGCGCGTGATCGTTCCCACACTTGCCGGCCTTCGCTGGCACGCGGTATTGAAAGTGGGAGAAGCGGCCTCGATGGATGCGTTTCTCGATCACTGCGCGGCGCAGGTCGACAATCATACCGCTAACGAAGTCGCCAAGGCCTTCGTGCTGACGCTCGATGGTCTCTTCGAGCGGCAGCTCAGTCGCTGGGCTGTTGCGCACGGAAGAAACACTCAAGGGCTCGAAAAGCTTCTCGCCGCGTGTGCCCAGATCGCGTCTATCGACCTAGATGATATTGGCATTTCGCAGGATCTTCACGAATTGCATCTGGCAGCCAATGTCGTTCGCCATGGCGAAGGCCGATCAAGCGCCGACCTCCAGGCGCGCGCCCCCGATTTGTGGGCCATCGAGACGAACGATTTTTTCGACCTTGCACCTGGATCCACCCCCGCCAGTGAGTCGCTACGCATCCGGATCGACGATCTCAAACGGTACGCCCGCGCGATCATACTCTTTTGGGGTCATGCCGATCCCTTGCCTATGGCTGTGCGCGAGCCGCTGTTGTGAGTGGCGGGCGAGAAAGCGACCGGCCAGACTCCGATTGAGCGCAGCTCCCGACCTAGCGCTCGAGCCATTTTGTGAATTCGGCGGTCTTGCCGGTATAGGATCGGCAAGGAGTTTCTGACCGTGCCCATACCTCAATCGTACTTTGAACTGCGAGACGTTCAGCCGCTGCGGAGCAAGTCCTGGATTCCGTTGCGCCAGATCACCGACGCTTCGTTCGAAACCGACCAGCCCGATGTTTATCGTCTCGAGGAATGGATCGGGATCGCTACTGCAGCGGTCGAGGACGGACACCGTGGGGCCGCCGAGAAGCTCGGGTGGACCGGGGATCTCGATGTGAGTCCGCACCGCTCGGGAGTTGAGCGTTGGGGCTATAGTGCCGCCGACGTCTTCCGAAGCTGGAGCAAGACACTCGGTATCAATCTCGTGATCGACCAGCACCTTGAACAGGGCAATCGCAATATCTGGCACCTGCACCCGGATTTGTGCGTCGCGCTTGTGCTGATCCAAGAAGGGGATAGCTGGTTTCGCCCCGAAGAGGGATGGATCGAAGTCGTCCGGCTCAAGCGCAACGACGATGGCGAGCCATCCCTCATTGAGATCAAAGCGGAATTCCTGCGCGACTATCTCGCCGCACGCGGCATGGCGCTGTATTGCTCGAGCTATCGCGAGCGCATTGCCGTCACCGTAAACAAGCCGCCTTACGATTGGCCCGATGATCGCCTCGCCGATGAGCAAGACCGAGATCGGCGCGAAGCCATGATCGTCGAGACCGACTATCCCGATCCAGATGATCACTATTGGACGAGGGGTGCCCTCTGGCGGACCGAATGGGTTGAACCGGGAACGCTTAGCACGCGCGTCCGCGGCGAAGCCGATCCGCATACCACCACTTTCACGCTCGAAAATGACGGAACGCGCGCGGCGGCCGAGCAGTTGGCGGGGGCGATGGCGTGGTTGTATTTCGAGCCGACGATCGCCTCGGCATTGCTTAGGCATCGCAGCGCAACACTTCGCTGGGCGACCGAAGAAACTGGTTCGCTCGGTGCGACCAACCATGGTGTGCATTTTGGGATCAATGACATTGGACTGATCACCGTTTTCGCCAAGGACATCGGGGGCTTGCAGCCATGGGAACAGCGATTGTGGAGTGCACACAACGTCACGCCCGACGGCGGCGTTTCGCGCGAACTCTTCTCCGCGCAGATGGAAGTCAATCCCGCCGCTACCATCGCGCCGGAGATGCAACTGTCTCAAGCAATGGACGCGCTCGATGTTGCATTTTCCTCGCGCTACGGCGCTCGGCTGCTACGTGAGCACAATTCCCTTCAGGGGCTGCTCCGGCGGGCGCACCGATTTATTGCCGCCGAGCCGGACGGACTGCTCGAGTTGTCGAAAGAACTAACCCGGCTATTCATCGAGCGCATCGACATCGACGCGATCACTGCCGCACTTGCCCTGCCGAAGACCGACAAGAAACCGGGGTCCCTGAAAGCGCTTGAGAAGCTTGCCGCGCATCACGGCTCCAACGCCGCCGCAAGAAAAATGATGGCACCACTATTCGGCATATACGACCTCCGTCTCGCCGATGCGCACATCGGATCAAGCAAGATCGCGAGCGGCAAGGCGCGCGCTGCGGTCGACGATAGCTCGCCTCCCGTCATGCAGGGTCGTCAATTGCTCCAGAGCTTCGTTGCGACACTCAACCGGATCGCGGCTACGCTGACCTGATGCCGACGGAAAGCCCACCCGGTTTGAGTGACGAACAATTCGACGCTCTTGTGTCGGTGGGCCACGATGTACTGTGTGCATTTCCGCGAAAGGCGGGTGCTTGTGTGATGATGAGCGCGCTTTATACTGGCAGGCTACGCCATCTCGGCCATACCTCAGCTATACTGGTTGGCGGCGCCTTGTTAGTCACAGGCTCTCCGGTCTTCGGCTACGCTCCAGGGGGTGGCAGGCTCAAGACCGACCTCGACTGGGACGGGCACGCTTGGGTTCGGTTTGGCGAATATATCGCCGATGTCTCGCTAGTGACGACCGCCTATTCACCAGGAGCGCCAAAATTGCTCGCAAGCCACATAGCGCCGCGAATGAAACCCACTCAAAGGCTTTATATCGCCACACCCGACGCCGCACGCCGCGACGATCAGCTCGACTACCAGCCACAACGCGTCTTCACCGATGCAGAACTCGACCGGCTCTATCGGGGTGCGCTGACCTTTTTGACGTGATTAGCCGCCCGCGGGCCGGATCAACAATGTCAAGAGCGCATCGGGTTTGAGGAACGACGGATAAGGTTTGCCAAGCGACTTGAAGCCACATTCGCTCAGGATCGTCAGCATCCGCGGCGTCTTGGTGGTTGCATAGACTCCCTGATCAGCCACAAGGCCCACTGCGGCGCGCACCAGTTCGGGCGCGTGACCACGTTTCCGATACTCGGAATGCACGACGACCCAGCCAAGCTCGAGTGGAAACGCATCGGCGTTTTCCGCGGCGTTTGCCTTCGCGAATTCGCCACGCCGGTGTGCAGAATAGGGGGTTTTGATCGCTGCCGTGCCAATCAGTTCGTCGCGCTCGAAGAGCATGACTAGCGCCACTGCATCGTCGACCAACCTTGGCAGGATGGCCCGATCGACCTCGCCAGCCGCGGCGACGAACTCAACAAAAGCGGCTTTGTCCGATGGAACGAACTTGGAAGGTTTTCCAGTGCGTATGGTCATACATCCTTATACCTCCCGGTCTGCACCACTGCAATTTTCAGCGTGGCGCGGCCTTGGCATCAGCTGAGGGCCAAGCGGCCGATTAGCTCTATCGCCTCAGCGGGCGTCGCTACAACCTCGCAGCCGTAGAGCCGGTCGAGACGGACATGGCCGCTCGTGATCAGACTACGCAGCGGACCGTCTGTCATGAAGGCGCGGCAGTAGGGAAGCGCCGCGGCCGCGTGGCGAAAGTCGAAGATGTCGTTAGGTTTGATTTTGCGTTTCCTTTCCGATCGCACAGCCGCGTGCAACATTGCGGGTACGTAAAGGCTGCCGAAGGCGCGCCGATGTTCGTCCTTCTCTAGCGCTTGAGCGAGCATGCCGGTGACGCGCCTGCCGACCCTAATGCTGTCTTCTTTGTCGCCTGCCTCACGGTCGTGTCCGACTGCCGCCGCCATGCGCCGATATTCGCGGGCAGCAATGCCCGTGAGCATGCTCGCCGCACCCGCAACCTCAATTCGCAAGGCGGTCGCGAGGCTGTCGATCTCATGAGCGTGGAGCGCTTCCTGCTCATTTAAGTATGCCGCCATTCGTTCACTCTCCGACCGAGACGCGAAGAGCTCGGGCGGCACCATCTTCGCGAGCATCGACGGCTGCCCCATCCAGGCCTCTTGAGCGAGCGCAACCAAGAGCGCGTCGTTTGCCTCCACGTTAGGGGAACACATATCCTCATAGCCAAGCGCAAAGGCGTAGCAGGTCCATAGAGGGCGTGGAGCGGGCGGATGGTCCGGAAACGCCCTTGCGTTGAACGCTTCCATCTCGATCGCAGTACGTTCTTGATGCGGCACCATCACAACACCGAGACTCAGCCGGTCAACAAGCAGCATCGTTCGCTCAAGGCGTTCAGGCGTTTGCTTGCTGAATTCTGCGATGAGATCGCTTGTAATCGGGAAGAAGAATTTTCCGGACTCGACCGCCAGCCTCAGCGCGCCGAGGAGAGAAATTTTTTCCGGTTCTTCGCTTTCTTCGAATGCCGCTTGGCGCGCCATGACCCAGAAATTGGTGTCGAGAAAGATCGGCGACCTGCTCGACAGCAAATCGACGAGTTCCCATTGGCGCTTTAGAATATGATCGGCGCCAGCGCCCGTCGGCCAAGGCCATTCGAACATTTCTTCATCCATAAGTCGATCTATTTGCACTAGTTTGCCTCAAACCTCCGACGGCCAAGTCGACCCAATAAATTTAGCTTTTTGGGGGTTAGCACACTAACGCGCGGCGAGAGTTGTCGAACCGGTATGCCAAACCAACACGCGAGAGCTATGGGTGAATATCGTCCACTTTTGGTATATCACCAATCGGATTGATGACGAAGATGAGGGCGCAAGCTTGCCGTTCAGATCCCAAAATCCAGCGTCTTGCTCTTGCTCAGGGTCAGCTCCTTCTCGGCCTTGCTAGCCTCCTCCGGTTTCGGCTCAATGGCCTTCATGCCCTTCTCGCTAGTCGGCTTGAGCCGTTCCGTGACCTCGATGGCGGATGCCTTCTCGCCCTTGTTTCGGGCGACAGCCGCGCCGAGCTTGTCCGAGCTGTCGACCACCAGCGTCAGGTGATCGCGCAACCTCGTGACCGTCACCAAAAACGTCTTCTGGTTCGACAGGTTGCGTTCGCGGCTGTCCATCACTGCGATACCGCGATCCGAGGTCAGACCCTGCGCCATATGGGCGTTGAGCGCGTAGGCGAGGTCGATCCGCTTGAGAATCGGATCGCCCTTCCTGAGCTCGACCTGGTCACCTTTGGATGTTTCGAAGGTGACTCTGCCGCCTGCAATTTCGACCACCCTGGCCTGGTCGGAATTGAACAGGCCGCGCCGGTGATCATTGCGGGTCCAGCGGATCCGGTCGCCCTCATGGATTTCGAGCTTACGCGTCTCGAGCAAGGTGAGGTTGTCGTCACCCTTCCCCGCTTTGACCCGCGCCGGATCGAACCGGTACCGCCTCCCGCGCTGGTCCTCGACCTCGACCAGCCTCCCCTTCCGGTTCTGTCCGATGACACGGTACTCACCAACGGAAAGGCCGAGGGCCTCCTGCTTCCTGGAAACCTCGAGCACCCGTCCCGCCCGGTAGGCCGGGAGATGGCGAAGTTCTTCCCGCGTCGCGTTCACGCGGTCGAGGACATCAAACCTCATCATGCCAGGACCGATCTCGCGATTGGCGAGAAGGCCCTGCTGGACTGCCGCGTTGACCGCGGAACGAATTGCGCGGCCAGAAGCGTAAATCGAAGTCCGCGCGCGGGTCTCCTTGTCGAGCGCGAGCCAGGTCTCAGCGGCGACCAGCGCGCCATCGCCCTTAGCCTCGACGGTATGCGCCTTAAGATATCGAAGTGCCTTGCGCACGTCGCCAACCTGGGCTGCTGCCTGCGCTTCGCGGATGACAGGGTCGCGGGCGCGCAGGTTGGTCGCCATTTCAGCGCTCGCCATACCCGTCCGCTGCAGGAGCGCGAAAGGTTTGCCCGCATCGACTGCGCCGAGCTGCTTGCGGTCCCCCATCAGGACCAGGCGGTGCACGCCAGCCAGATTGGCAAGGCGGACGAGCTTTTCCTTGTCCTCGTTCGAGACCATCGACGCCTCGTCGAGCACCAGGACATGATCCTTGAGGCCCGCCTGCGCTTCCGCGCGCAATGCGACATTGCCTGGATCGTCGAGTAGCTTATTCCAGCCCCCGAGAAAACGCGCCAGCGTCTGCGAGCCGATCCCGGTGTCGCGTTCGAGCATCTGGACAAGAGTGTTCTGGATCGCGAGCCCGATGACCGGGTGTCCCTTTTCGCGTAGCACCTCGGCCACGGGCTTCAACACGCTGCTCTTGCCGGCCCCCGCGATGCCCTGGACCGCGATCGTGCGATCCTCCGACGTGAGGATCAACTGCGCCGCCGCCAATTGCCCCTCGTTGAGCCGGAAGCCCTGCCCCGTGAGCGCGGCCGCCTGGACAGATGCGGCGGCCTTTTGCGGGTCAATCACTCGCGAGCTGTCGCGCTTCCCGGCCGCGACTTCGGACAGGATTCGGTGTTCGGTCGCGACCGCATCAAGCGAGGCAAGCCACCCCTTGTGCTCGCCCTTGCCCGCAACCAGATCGCCCGAGCGCACCAAAGCCCGGGTCCGCTTCTCGACGTCGGTAATCGTGGTCGGCAGCCCGAAATCGAGCGCGGCCTTGTAAAGCGCCGTGCGCTCGAAGGCCGCCTCGCGCTGCGAGAGATGACGCACTGCCGATGCAACAGCCTGCGCTGCGGCGATAGTCTGGCGGTCCTGTCTCAGCACCGATGCCGGCACCAGCGGATCGGCGGGATCACCCCTGACATGCGCGGCAAAGCGGCTGAGCCATGCCCGCCCACGCTCGACCAGCGAGCCGATCCGCGTGGCCTCCATGCTTCGCCCGAGCGCCTTGGTCCGGGCCCGATCGACGAGCGGCGCCAGGTCGAGGCCAATCGACTTTGCGGCCTCGCTCCATTGTTTGCCGAGGGTCTCGCGGTCTTCGATCCCCTCCTTGCTCGCGCGGGTATCGAGTGCGGCGATGCGGCCAGCTTCGAGACCCGGACCGCGCCGCGCCTCGAGCACTTCCTTGCGGCGGGTCGAGAACGCCATCACCTGCTCGCGCGCTATCCCGCGCGCCTCGAAATTGCCGTGTTTTAGCACCGGCCCCGGCTCATAGCCGAGCTTCTCGACGGCGACGCGAAAGCGCGCCATTGCGATCGAATTGAGCGTGGTATTGAGCTGCCAGAGCCGATCGTTCTTGAGCGTTCGCCACTTACCGTCCCTCCCCTGCGTGACGTTGGCGATGACAGCGTGGAAGTGAAGGTTGGGTTCCTGGTTGCGGTTGGTGTCATGCTGGAACAGGCCGACAGCGAGATTGCCCGTCGCCTGAGTGACCACCTTGCCTTTCTCGACTATCCGGGTCTCGGCCGCGTTCTTCTCGGCCCAGTACAGCGCCTCGACGACGGCTTCGCGGTAGGCGGCGATGATCCTTTCGTCTTTCCCGACCAGCGCCAGCAACGACCAGCTCTTGGGTACCGAGAAGGTGAGATCGGTCCCCGGCCGGTGCGCCTGACCGGAGTTGCCGACGCTGCTCCCGTCGGGCAGCTCACCGCGCAGCAGCGCGTCGAACGCCTTGGCCTCGACCTTGCCCTCAAGACCTAGACGTTTGGCGGCGTCACCGATCCATTGACCCGACCGGTCGGCGTCGGCGCTGGCGTAATAATTGTCAGAAGCGAAGTAGCTTGCCGCCGCCGATGGCGAACGGACATTGGCGACGGAAAGCATGGGGCAGGATCACCTTTCGCAAGCCCTCGCCCCTCCCCTGGTCGGCGTTACATATCGGGATCGTAGTCGCCGAGATCGTGGTCGTGATCGTGATCGTGGTCGGCGCTCCGTCCTTGCTTCGCAGCGCCGCCCAGGAGCGACCTTTGCTGCTCCTCCTGCATCTTCTGGTCGGCCTTGCCGTGGGCGTCCTGCGCCCGCTGGTGGGGCGCAGGATCGGGAACGTCGGACCGCTGCGACGGTGCAGTTATCTGGTTGCTGTCGCGATCCTCTTCGGCCTTGCTAGACAGGGGAAGCTCGGACTGGGCGGGCCGGGGTTGGGCAGGAAGCGCGCTCCTTTGTCCTCGATCGCGAGGTTTTCGCGCCTTGGTTCGTTCCGGTCGCGCCTGCTCGGCCTTGGTAGTCCGACGACCCCGGCTTGGTTCCTTTTGCTGGTCCTTGCGCGGCCTCTTTTCGGGGCGGGTGGATGGTTCGTGTTTGTCCTTCATCCGGCGCGGATCGCCGTCATTGTCGCTCGTTTCCGACGGTCCGGTCGGCTCTGACGTGGTTCCCGCTTCGCCGCTCGCAGACGCTGCCTTCGTGGGCGTATTGGGGATCTCCCGGGCGATAAAGCTTTCGGCAACCCGGGGCCAGTTTCGTGGCTGGAGTACGACCGGCGCTGCGGGAAATCCTTCCGGGAATTTGATGAAGCCGTGGAGGTTCTTGAGCCTCATCAGCTCGTCAGGCAGGAGCAGCGGAACCACCTGACGCCGCGGCGTCAGACTGACCGCATCACGGGCGTTGTTGTAGCCGTAGCTGTAGCCTTCTTCCATCTCGCGAACCTCGCGGTGACCGATGACGTCGGAACACCAGGTGGCCGTCTCGCGGTCCGCCGTGCCGAGGATCAGCTTGGTGCGGGCAAGCGAGGACAGCGTCATCGCCATGTTCTCACCGTAGACGTCCTTGAGCTTGGCAAAGGCATGGATGCCAGTGACGATCGCGCCCCCGAAATTGCGTGCGGTCTGGAGGCCCTTCTCGAGCGATGGAAGGCGATGCAGCGCGCCCAGTTCGTCGATCAGGAACCACAGCCTGAGATCGCGCGAACGCTCGCCCGCCATCAGCGTGTTGATCGATGTATCGAGCCACAGGGTGAGCAACTGCGAGAGAACGCTCATGTCGATGTAGCGCGCCGAGAGAAACAGGATCGAGCCGGGTTTTCCCGCCCCGTTGACCCATTCGCGAACCGAAAAGGGCACGCCCTCTTCGGGCAGCATCTGCAGCGCCTTGGCATTGACATTGAACACCGCGCGCACCGATTCCGCCATACGCGCCGCGCTCGGCGTGCTGATCGGTCCCGCCATCGTGTCTTCGAGAAGCTGGTGCAGGTCGGAGAGATCGGCATTCATCAATTCATGCGCAAGCGCGGCATTGGTCCCCCGTCCCGCCTCGGCGAGCTTGAGGCAGGTCTCGACGAACAGCGTGCGCGCAGCAAGCACCCAGAATTGTTCTGCGCCGCCACCGTCATGAGGGACCAAGGACTCCGCCGCGGCATGGAATTCGGCGCGGGTCGTGCAATCGTTGAACACGCTCCAGGCCGGGCAGCGCGCGTCGAGCGGGTTGAGGATGATGTCGCGTCCGGGCTCGTAGAAAGTCTCGATGAAGGCCCCGGTGAGGTCGAAGATGACCGCGCGCTCGCCGCGTTGACGGATCTCGTCTGCCAGCTCGGTAAGCACCACCGTCTTGCCGGTTCCGGTCGTGCCGACCAGCATCGCATGGCTCTGCTCGAGCCGCCATGGCCAGCTGACACGGGCGAGATGCGCAGGAGCATAGAAGCCTGCTTCCCGAAGGTAACTGGCCCCGGCAAGCCGCCACTTCCAGCCCATGGCTTCGCCATATTCACGCGAACGCGCATTGCGGTTGTGCCGTTCGATCTCGCGCTTCAGTTCGGGGAGGGTTGCAAGTTCCGCGCCGCGCACGTGCTTCTTCTGTTTCGACCGCTCGCCGAAGCGTTCGGCGACCCACCAGAAGAGCAGGAAAAGGGGGGCGAGGATCAGCGCGGCAAGCCAGAGTGCGCCGACGGCCGTCGATCGAAAAAGCGCGACCGCCTCGCGCATTGGCGGGTAGTCGGTGACCACCGAAATCGGGAAGGCAACCGTGCTGCCATCCGCAAGCTTCAGGTTCACGAGCTTGTCGGGATCGAACTCCATGAAGCCATAGGCCGAAGCGTAGATATGCATCCACAGGAGGTAGACCTGATGGTCGTCGAGCGCGCCGCTCACTCCCCAGTAAAGGAGGCCGATGGCGACCAGAACGGTGACGATAAGCGGACCCTTGAGACCCGCCGCAAACATGAAACCGAAGTGGCCAAGGAGCTGGCTGCCGCGGGTGAAATTGACGAGATTATGCTTCATCGTCGCCTCCCTGTGGACGGGGTGCAATGATCCCGAGGCGCTCCAACCGGCGCTGGTAGGCAGCGACCGTTTTCTCGCGCAGATCGGCCTGCGGATGGTGCGTCAGCAGGGCATCGAGCGCGACCGTGATGAAGATGTTCTGGCGCACCGGATCGGTCGCCGGTGTCCTCAGATCGGCCTCGGTTGCGCGGTGCCAAGCATCGAAGATGCAATCGCCAATGACGATGCTCGCGCTGACCCTGCGCTCGTCGGATTGTTTCCTGATCCATTCGGCGATCAGGGGCGTGACATAGGTCACGAAGCGGTGGTGTCTTTGCATTTTTCCAAGTTCCTTGTGTTGAAAGAACCTGGCTCACCCTTCGAAAGGCAAGTGCCACTCTAGGCCGCCACCAAGGGTGTAGGAAAACGGAAAATTCGCGTAGATTTTCAGCAGGCTAGATGTATCTGTGCCGACTCGGCACGGACGAGCAAGCACGTGGACCGCTTCCGGCACAGAAGACGTCGCTGGCGATTCATGTTGAATTCGCGAGGCAATTCCTCGCCTTCCCTTGCAGCACCCGCTGCGTACGGTGTGCCAAAATTGTTCCCCGTTGCGCGTGAGTTTCCTGTGCTGCTGGGACTTGAATTCCTGGCGGCAGTGTCCTGCCCGACCAGTCGGAGCGAGAGCAGACATTAAGCTCAGGAAAGCGCTTTGGCTTCACGCTGATATACGGCCCCGACACAAGAACCGCACCCCCGCTAAAGCGGCGGCAAAGGAGCGCATGCGAGGCCAGGAACCGGGGGCTGTCGGTTCCGCCAGCCTCGCGCCGCTTCGACCCGGCGCCGGGCGGGAGTGCGTGCGGGACTCAAGGACAAGAACGCCGCGCCCGCAGGAGCACCGCTGCAGGCGGTGCGGGATCGAGCGCGTCATAAGTCCCGCTCCGCTTTTCGCCCCAACTCTTCCACCGGCGACCATGAAAATAGGGCAGGAACCGTAACCGGCTCCTGCCCTCGCTTGGTCGTCAGAATTCGTCGAGCATGCCGCTGTGCACAGTATGAACCACCCGGCTCGCCAGATGTGCCGGCAAGGCGTTGTAGTCGCCCTCGTCGAGAGCGAAGTATCCGAGATCGTCGTCTTCCACGACGTGCTGGTCGAAGAAGCTGTGCAAGGCCCGCCGTTCGGCAGTGGCGAGTGCTTCGAAGTAGCTGTTCGAGCCTGATTCAAGATTGCCAAGTGTAGTCATGATTTCCTCCTGATGTCTGTCGGTGAGACGACACGAGGAAGGCGGATGGGCGCGGTGCCGGCGGGTCAGGGATCGCCCCGCACGGGCGACCGCGAAGCGGCGGTGGGGGCAACGATTTTGTTGGACCGAAGCGCGAGCGCAGGGGAGGCAAAATGGTGGGGCCCCGCCGTCCTTGACGCGCCGGTGCCGGGCCCGTCACCCTTGAAAGTCCGTGAGCCAGGCCCCTCCCCAGTCCGATGAAGAGCCTTCATACCAGTCATCTGCAAAAGGACTTTCCTACAGGGTGTTGCCTGTTCCATTTGAACCAGCGGGAGGAACGCGAAGGGGGAGTAAGGATGAACTCCAATGCCATCGAACCGCAGCGCCGTTGCCGCCCTCAGGAAGCTCGAAGCCGACCAGGCGGCTCTCGACCAGCGTAAACAGCAACTCGAAGAGCAGGCCGCGCTTGAACTCGGCCGCGTGATCCTCGGAACAGGTCTCGAGACTTTTTCGAAGAAGGGATTGTCCAGGGTCGCCATGGAGTTGGGCAAGCTCGGGGAAGAGGGTGCTCTGCGGAAGCTGGTTCCGTCTGCTTCGTCGTCTTCCCGATCCGGACAAACGCCATCGGAATAAACATGAGAAAGGGGTCCTGTCCGGCTCGGACAGGACCCCTTCGGGAGTGAGATCGACGGGAGAGTTCAGTCGATCTGGGGAGCGTCGGTGTTATCGTTCTCGTCGCTCGACCCGTTGCCGCGGGAGAGGAAGTCGACCTTGTCCGCGAGAATCTCGGTACCGTAGCGCGTGACCCCGTCCTTGTCCTCCCACTGGGTGTAGTGGATGCGGCCCTGGACGCTGACCAGCTGGCCCTTGGAGCAATACTGGCCGACGGTCTTGGCGAGGCCGTTGAAGCAGGTCACCCGGTGGAACTCGCTTTCCTTGGCAGTGTAGCCGTTCTCATCCTTGTAGGTCTTGCCGTCCTTGTCGCGTGCGGGGCGATCGGTGACGACGGTAATCCCGGTGACGTTAGTGCCGCCCTTGGTCTCGCGGGTGTCGGGATCGCGGGCGATGCGGCCGGTGAGGATTGCGATATTGGTCATGGGTGTATTCCTTCAGTTCCTCAAACCGGAGACCATCTCCGGCTTGCGAACATCCAGAAGAAGCAGGGCATGGGGGGACTGCACCGCAGGAGCAAAGCTCCAAGGGGAACCCGTTCATGACGGGTGGTGCGGGCAGGCAGCGCAGCTGCCAACACGGCCGGAAAGGAACGGGTTGCCGTCCTCAGCTGACCTGGTTCAGGACTGTTCGCGAAGAAAGCCGGATGGGTATCGGGTGCGGGCCTGACGGTGCCAGGAACCTGCCGCAATCAGCCTGCTCCATCGCCTTCCGATGCTGCCAGGAGATCCATGAAGTTGCGCGCCGCCTCCCGGTCTTCCTCGTTCTCGAACGCCACGTCGAGATCGGGGGCGGACCCGAACATGTGCAGGAACGACCACAGCGCAAAGCGCTTGCCCCCGTCCTCCTCAAGGCCGAGATCGACCCGGCAGTGCTCGATGCCAGCTGACAACGTGTCGGGAGCAACCCCGGAGAGGTAGGTGGTGGCAAAGTAGCGCTGCAGCAGATCGTCGAGTTGCATGACCGGTCCATAGTCGGGTCGGTGCCGAATGCACATACAGGCATTTTAGATATGGATGACGAAGGGCCCCTCAGGACCCGGGAGAGGTGCCCAAGGGGCCGCGACGATCGACCACGGTGATCCGGCGGATCTTGGCATCGATCACCAGTCGTTCGGTGACGCCATTGCCCGGAAAGGCGACGACATAACGCGGCTTGAGCGAAAGCATTTGCTCGTTGCGCTTGAACCCGGCGCGGGCACCAAGCCGACGATCAAGCGAGTAGGTCAGTTGCTGCACTTCGCGGCGTTCAGCCCAACTCGCGGCCAGGCGATCGGCTCCCTTGCCGTCGCCGCCATGGACCAGGAAGAGATCGGGAACCACATCACGAACCTTGTCGAGCGTCGCCCAGATATTGTCGGCGTAGACACGCGCATCCTCGGCGCTCTCGAAGCTCTGGCGACCACCGGCGAAAACGACCGGAGTTCCTTCCGGAATCAGAGCGTGACGCCGGTTCTCAGTACGTGCGCGGAGGAAATCGCGGGCATCGATCACAGCCGAAGTAAGGTGGCGCGAATGGCTCGTACGCGAGCCAGAAACAGGCTTCCACGAGGAACCGGTCTCGTCACGGTAAAGTGCTGCGGCAGCCTCCCGCATCTGCTCGAAGGCCAGCATGCTGGCCTCGGCGGCCTGCGCGCGCTCGACCTGCTCTTCCAGATTGCTCGAATGCACTTCGGAGCCATCGGCCGATGCGAGGAGGACCCGGATCTCGTCGCTGGCCCGATCAAGTTGAGCCGACTTGCGGCTGGCTGCGCGGTGAAAGAGATTGACCACCCCCCAGGCAATATCCTCGGCATCTGCTTCCAGGGCCGTGTCGGAAAACATCGCGAAGAGGTCGGACCATACGGCACCAAGCGTCTGGTCGATCGCATCCTCGCAGGGAAAGTCGGTCTCGTTGAAGGGGGCTGGCCTGATGCTGAGGCCTGAAAGGTCGAGGCCGCTCAACTGATCGATGAAGCTGTCGTACATGGGGTGTCTCCTGATCGCGGGGACAAGGAGAGGAGGCACCATTGCCTCGGGCCTGTCCGCCGGAGCCCGATCAGGGCCGGGGAAAGGGGCAAGACGCACCGCGTAGCGGGAAACCTGCGGCCCTAAGGCTGGCGCGGGCAACACGGGCCGACGGGCCGCAGGTTGCGGCACGCCCCGGCCGGCCCAAGGGCCTCTCCCGGCGGTCAGGGATGAGGCAGGATCAGGGCCCGGTGTCGCAGGCGGATCGGGAGCGCTCGAAGATCGCTTCGCCATTCGAGAAGCGCCCGACCAGGCGCAGTTCACCGAACAGGTCGATGAACCTACCCGAGACCTGGCCAAGCCAATGCCGTGCCCTTGCTGTTCGTGGGTTGTAGAAATCGGCCTCCCAGTACCGGGCATCGTCGCGTTCGGCGAGCCAGATCGCGGCAAGGCCGCAATAGGTCGATATGCCGCAATCGGCGAAGGCGTTTCGCAGGAGGATGCGGTCCTCGCGGCCGCGCCATCCTTCGATGCGTTCAAAAGAAGGAAAGGCCACCTTCGCGGTATCGATGATCTCGTCGACTAGGCACTCGTATGCCCAGTCGACATCTTCGTCTTCGCCGTCATCAAGCAGGCGGAAGGCAACCACGGAGCCGGTTGGATAGCTGACGGAACGTCCCATCTCACCGCTCCTTAGGCTGCTTCAGCAAGGTCGACATCGGCGTCGCCTTCCAGAGATTGGTGACCACCCAGTTCGAGGAGCAGGCTGGCCGCTTCCTCGGCCTTGGCCGCAGCTGTCAGGATCGCGCGCTCGTCCGATTTGAGGATCTTGAGCCAGGATGCGATGTAGCTGGCGTGATGGTCGAGGTGGGTGACCGGAAGACCCAGTTCTGCCCCGAGGATGGCTGAGGACAGCTCTGCGATCAGTTCTTCGGCAGCATAGGCGTCGCCGCCGAAGCGGTTCTTGAGATCGCGGTCGAGCCGCGAAGAATGACCCGTCCAGTGCGACAACTCGTGTGCGAGTGTCGCGTAGTAGTGGTCATAGGCTTCGAAGAGTTCGACCGGCGGCATGGTGACGCGGTCGCGCAGCGGTTCGTAATAAGCCTGCGCGCCATGGTGGCGCAGGTCTGCGCCGATATGAGCAAAGAAGGCATCAAGGCGATCTTCTCGTCCATCGGGCTCCAGCGCGGCAACCAGTGGCTTGGGATGGTAGAAGTCGGGAAGGCCGTCGCACTGATCCGCGTTGAACACGGCATAGGCCTTGAGAACGCGCCGGTTTTCGGGGTCAGCTTCACCTTCGGCGTTCTCGACCTCCTTGGTGTAGCTCTTGTAGAAGATCGCGATGGTCGATTTCTCACCCTTGCGGACCTGTCCGCCGAGCGCCTGACACTGGCGGTAGGTCATCCAGTAGGGCGAAGTGTAGCCGCAGCCATCGGCCACCATCCACAGCCAGAAGGTGTTCATGCCGCGATAGGGCGTCCCGCAGCTCCGCAAGGGCCGCGACAGCGGCACACCGCGCCACGGCTTGACCCAGGGCTTTGTGCCTTGCTCGAGCTTTTCGATAATGGCGGCGGTGATGCGCTGAGCGGGCGACGTCGAAGTAGTGCGGCGGGACTTGGTCATATAAGCTCTCCTGATCGCCGGGACGGACCTGCCCCGGCTCAGGGAGAGCAAAGCTCCCTCCTCTCTCCTTCAATGATGACCGTTATGCGCCCTCATTCCGGAAATTGAAGATACAGATCCAGATTTCGAAAGCCGACATTCTCCAAGGGCAAGGCAGACTGTTCGCGTAAGGCTTTTGACAACACCAGATCAATGATCTAGCAGTTTGACTTCGGGCACTTATTCCGGCGCCCGGTAAGGCAATGCGCCCAAGTCCGGCTCGATGAGCTGTGTGCGAAGGACGCGTTGATGAATTCTCCCGCTAATTCAGGTTCCGTAGAACAAACTCCGATCCCGTTTTCCGATGGGGTGCGTGTCTGGGCGCGCATAGCCGCGTTGAGCTTTGGTGGGCCAGCCGGCCAGATCGCGGTGATGCACCGCATTCTAGTCGATGAAAAGCGCTGGATCGGCGAGAACCGGTTCCTGCATGCGCTCAATTACTGCATGCTCCTGCCCGGACCGGAAGCCATGCAGCTTGCCACCTATATTGGCTGGTTGCTCCACGGCGTTCGCGGTGGCCTCGTCGCAGGATGCCTGTTCGTCCTTCCCGGCTTCCTCAGCATTATGGCGCTTAGCGTGCTCTATGCCAGTTTTCAGGAGGCCAGCTTCGTCCAGGCGATTTTCTTCGGCATTAAGGCGGCGGTGCTCGCCATAGTCATCGAGGCCCTGCTGCGCATCGGGAAAAGGGCATTGAAAACTTGGCCCATGTATCTGATTGCCGCCGCAGCCTTCGTGGCGATATTCGCATTCGATGCACCTTTCCCGCTGATTATCGCGGCCGCCGCGCTGGTCGGTTTTCTTGGAGGGCATTTCGATCCTGCACGGTTTCTGGTCATTCGCGCCCGTGAAACGACCGAGGACGGGGAGAGCGAGCCGGAAGCCGTGCTTCATACAGGTGGCATGGCGAAAGCGCAGCCTACATGGCGCGGAGCAGTCCGCACGGCCTTGATCTGGGGCAGCATCTGGGCAGCTCCCATAATTGCGCTGATCCTTCTTGTTGGCCCAAATCACGTGTTCACGGAACTGGCGGTTTTCTTCTCCAAGCTCGCGGTCGTGACTTTCGGGGGCGCGTATGCCGTGCTGGCCTATATGGCGCAGGAAGCCGTGCAGACGCATGGCTGGCTTGCCCCCGGTGAAATACTCGATGGGTTGGGCATGGCGGAGACCACGCCGGGTCCACTGATCCAGGTCGTCCAATTCGTGGGGTTCATGGGGGGATATCGCGAAGCAGACATGTTAGGCCCGGTGGCTTCGGGCATCGCGGCTTCGGTCATCGTCACGTGGGTCACGTTCGTGCCGTGCTTCCTATGGATTTTCCTTGGTGCGCCATTTATCGAAAAACTGCGCGGCGTGAAGCTTCTGACAGCGGCGCTTTCGGCGGTGACGGCAGCAGTCGTCGGTGTGATCCTAAACCTTGCCATCTGGTTTGCGCTGCACGTTGCCTTCGCACGGCTTGACGAGGTTCGAGGTTACGGCGCACGCCTGCTCGTGCCGGACTTCGCCACGATCGACGTCGCCTCCGTCGTCATTGCCGCTGCGGCCCTGATCGCTATGCTGCGCTTCAAGATCGGGATGTTGCTCGTTCTCTTCGTGAGCGCACTCATTGGGTCGCTGTATTACCTCGCAACGATGGCTGGCACCTGAAATCACATCCAAGGAGAACTAAGATGAAGCAATTACGCAGAACATTGTTCGTCGGCGGCTTGGCTCTATCGCTATCAGCGATGTCGGCGGCTCTTCACGCGCAGGATAATCTCGGCAATCTCGAGGCGCTAATTTTCGAGGCATCGCACTCGGAGGTCACCATGACCGACGATGGGGTCGCACGCATCGGTTGGACGCGCGCCGACGTGCCGGTGATGGTCGACGGCATGCGCCTCGATCCCCCGGCAGGTCTCGGCTCATGGGCTGCCTTCAAACCCGTCGATGGCGGAGTGATGGTCATGGGCGACACGGTCGTATTCGAGGATGAGATAACAGCCGCGATGGACGCTGCCCTCGCCAACGGGTTGACCGTCACCGCGCTGCACAATCACTTCATATTCGACGATCCGCCGGTCTATTTTATGCATATCGGCGGGCATGGGGAAACCGCCAAGATGGCAGCGGGTGTAAAAGCCGTCTGGGATGCCATCAAGGAAGTGCGCGCCGCCTCGCCGACGCCGCAGCGCAGTTTCGGTGGCTTGACGCCGGATGCAAACGGCACGATCGAAGCCCTGGCGCTGAGCGAAATCTTGGGCACCGAGCCAAGCATCGCCGATGGTGTCGTGAAATACACCTTCGCTCGCCAAGGCCGCATGCACGGCGTTGAGATCGGTGGTTCGATGGGGCTTACGACCTGGGCGGCGTTCTCGGGCACCAACGACCTTGCCGCCGTGGATGGTGACTTCATCATGACCGAGGACGAAGTCCAGCCCGTGCTCCGCGCACTGCGCGAGCGGGATATCCATATCGTAGCATTGCATAACCACATGATCGGCGGTGAACCGATGTTTTACTTCCTCCACTACTGGGGAGTGGGTCCAGCAAAAGAGCTTGCAGCGGCGATTGCTGCTGCCCGTAACGCACAGGCCGAAACCGGATAGGCGCAACCATTCCGATAAAAATCAGTAAGGCAGCGATCGCTTGCACCTCATTGCGACAGGCATTGTCTTCGAAATGGCCGGGACGTGAGTTATGTCGTTAACTTTACGGGGTTGCCTTTGAATGCGATTTGGGTTGCGAACGGATTGTCCGTTTCCTTAGGAAAACGCCCGAAACCAGACTGTCTCGAAGCGGCCCCAAATTTGACACGGAAAAGGCGGCCCGTCCCGAGAGGGACGGACCGCCTGCCGAGTGACCTGGACCTGTCAGGAGGGGTCAGGCAGCCTGCTCGGCAACCTCGTCAGTTTCTTCGGCGTTGACCGCCTCGCCTCCTTTGTGGTCGGCCAATCCGACTTCATCGGAACCGGCGAAACGCATGATCGGCGGAACCCAAGCCTGCGCCCGCTCCTTGACGTCGGTCTCGCCGATGAAGTTGCCGGAGAAGATGCGCTCGGCTGCACTCGCAAGCTCGGCCTTCTTCGAGGCAGCGTAGCGACTGACCAGTTCGGGCCCACCTGCGGCATCGAGTGCTTCGAGCGTGCGGGCCTTGGCTACGCGGTCGAAGTAGTTCGCCGCCGTGGGACGCCACCAATGCGCCGTCTCAATGTCGAGACGGGAGCCGAGCGCCTCGTGCATCGGCACCGAGCGCTCGCCTTCGCAGGCAAGACTGGCAACCAAAGTGCGCGAGACGACATGGCCGAGCCATGCCGAACGCGCCTCGTCGGACAGCGCCCGGAATTTGGCAAACCGTTCGACGTCGCTTTCGCCAGCACGCCAGCTTTCATCGAGCGACCCGGCGAACTCGGCCAGGGCAGCGCTCGCCGGTGCGTCCTTGGCTTCGAACCCACTGACCGGCCCGGAAGCCACCGAGCCGACAAGCGTCGACGCTTTCTTCGCACGCCAATCGTGTCCATCGGCATCGGCAAGCGTGAAGACCATGAAGTCGAGCGCGAGTGCCGGATCGTTCGCGAGATGGATCGCCAGGATGTCGCGGCGTTGCATCGCGAGTTCATCAAGCAGGCGCTGCGACAATGAGCTCCCCTTTGGCTTCGCCGCACCGTTCTCTTCAATGGCCTCGACCACGCCCTCGTCAGCGATGACTTCGGTGTCGGTGTAGTACTGCGGGACCAAGGTCGGCTCGCCATTGCGCGAAAGGACGAGGAAGGCGCCGGCCTCGGGTTTCAGTTCGTCGGCGAGTACCGGCGGCCGGTCATTGAGCGCACGCATGGCGCGGTCGATCACCACGAGTTCCTGTTCGGCCTTGGCGACCTCGTCCTCGTCGCTGTCTTCGTCTTCGAGCACGGCGGCGACGCGGTCGTAGTCGGCCTCGAGCTTGCCAAGTTCCTTCGCTTCCTGTTCGGTCATCGGCGCAGGCTCGCATGGCAGACGGCCGAGACCTTCGACGAGGTCATGGCTGACGTAGTTGCCAAGCGTCGGGCGCACCCAGGCAAGGCCATATTCGAGCGCGGCCTTTTCGGCGGCTTCATCCATGGCCTTGTGCGCGAGATCTTCGAGCAGCGCGACATCGATCCAGCTCTCGCTGGCATCATCGTCGAACAGTTCGCGCTCGATCCGGCCACCTGCAGCGATGTAGGCATCGCGTCCGACGAGGACAGCGCGTGGATCGGAACCGCGCACCGTGGCATCGAGCACCATGCGGCGGATTGTATCGGGCGTGATCTGGTACCAGGCATCCTGCAGCTCGGCATAGACATGCGCCTGGCGCTCGACGTCGGAAATCGCGCCGTAGGCCTTGGCCATATCGAGCGTGATCGTGCCTTCGGCGAGCGCTTCGAAAACGCAAGGCGCGAGGCTTGCGAGGCGCAGACGTCCTTCGACGAAACGGACCGTGAGGCCGAAGCGGCGCGCCACGTCTTCAGGGGTAGCGCCTGCTTCGATGATGGA
>NZ_JBCFZG010000003.1:0-4537 GCF_038594485.1 Citromicrobium bathyomarinum
GGCGAAGGCCTGCGCCTCGTCGGCCGGGTTCATCGCGAGACGCTGGAAGTTCTCGGCAAGGCTGGCTTCGCGCACTTCGCTTTCCTCGCCTTCGATGACGAGGCAGGTGACCTCGTGGTTTTCGGGCAAGGCGCCATCTTCGGCCAGCGCCTGCAGCGCGGCGAGACGCCGGCCGCCGGCCTCGACCTCGAACTTGCCGCGCTTTCCTTTGCGCACGACGAGGTTTTGCAGCAGGCCGCGCGCAGCAATGTCTGCCCGCAGCTGGAGGTCGGCCAGCACGTCGCTCGACTTGCGAACGTTGCGCGGGCTCGGGACAAGCTTCTTCAAGGGAATCGACTGGATCATGGGTGTTCTCCTGATGGAATGAAGGCGCAAGTGAGGATCACGAGGCCCACAAGCCCAAAGGGCTCCCTCCACTCTCATTCTGAGATTGGGGTCTGCCCGAGGGATCAGGCGGCAAGCGCGGGGAGGACCGACGAGGCTCTCGACACCGGGACGAACAGCCGCGTGCGGTAGCGGATGATCTCGGTGAAGCAGCCTTTGTTCTTGTACCAGTCGAGCCGATCCGGCGAGAATCCGGTCAGTTCGAGGCGCTGTTCGCCGCCGACCAGCGAGCGCTTCAAGGTGAGAGGATCATGGCTCGCGAGGCCCAGCGGTTTTCCGCTGGCCAAGACGAGGTCGCCGATCTGCTCAGCCGATGGTCCGGCAATGCCGGAAAGACCAAAGGTCTCGGCGATCGCAGCGAGATCGATATCGAGCACTTCGCGACCGATAATCGATTGACCATCTTCGGCAACGAGGCGGGTGACGCGGACATGATCGCCGGGGAGGCGCTTCCAGACCGGAAGCAGCAGCCCAGTGGCAAGATGAACGCGCTCGGTCACCGGTGACTTGGCCGCTCCCACTTCCTCGGCCCGCCAGGCGCTCGTGAACGCAGTGACGCCAATTTCTTCCCACTGGCTCTCAGCGAGTGTCTCTAGCGTCCAGTTGGCGGACTTGAGCGGGCGCAGCAGGCGGCGGCGTTCGATCACGGCCCCGTCGTCGGCGATGAGCCGTCGGGCTGGAACCGAAAGTGCGACCTTGCCCGAGCGTGTATTGCGCATGGGGATTGCGTGCGGGCTGCCGATCTCGTGCATCCGCACCAGGCGCTGCAGTCGAAGAGGGCGAAGGTGCCTCGTAACTTCGAGCGAGACGAGGCGGGTCTCGGCTCCGGTCACGGGATCGGTGCGTAGGAGTTCATCGGCGAGGACCGTGAAGCGATCGACCCTGACGGTTTCCAGTCCCTGGTCGAGCGTTCCGGCTTCACGCGCAGCTTCGATCCGCGCTTCGACAAGGCCGAGATACTCCTCGAATATGGCGTTCTGGAGCGCGATCGGCAGCGCGAGGATACGGTTCAGCCAGCGCTGGATGGTGGGGAGATTGTCGGTCAGCCCGCCATCGGGGTTTTCGAGACGGAGGCCGGTTCGCTCGACGAATTGGCCGAAGCTCGTGGCTTCGAGCTTGCCGTCATAGAGCAGCTGAAACCAGCGGCTGAGCGCATCGCGCGCATACTCGCTTTCGAGATTGTCTGCCGGGTCGAACAGGTTTTGTCCGCCGGTCTGGCGCTGGCCGCGTGTGAGTGCGCCCAATGCATCGAGCCTGCGCGCAATGGTCGAGATGAAGCGGCGTTCGCCCTTCACGTCGGTGGTTACCGGGCAGAACAGCGGGGCCGAGGCCTGATTGGTGCGGTTGGTACGGCCGAGACCCTGGATGGCGTTGTCGGCGCGCCAGCCCGGCTCGAGCAGGAAATGGACCCGGCGTTGCTGATTCCGACAGCCGAGGTCGGCATGATAGGAACGCCCCGTACCGCCGGCATCCGAGAAGACCAGGATGCGCTTGGTCCCTTCCATGAAGCTTTGCGCTTCGGCGACATTGGCGCTGGGGCTACGCCGTTCGAGGCGCTGCTCACCATCGCGGCCCAGGACAAGCCTGCGGGTCCGGCCCGTGACTTCGGCCACGGCGTCGGTTCCGAAATGTTCGATAATCGCATCGAGCGCAGTGGCGATGGGCGGCAGTGCGCAAAGCTGTTCGATCAGCGCATCGCGCGCAGCAATGGCGCGCGGGCAGAAAACGGGATTGCCCTCTCCGTCGCTCATCGCCTCGGAGCGAAGATTGCCGTCGTCGTCGGCGAAGACCTGCATCAATCGTACCGGGAAGCTCTTCGCAAGATAGTCGATGACGTATTCACGCGGTGAGAGATCGATATCGAGCGCTTCGCGTTCTTCCACGGTAAGGTCGGCAAGGCGCCGGTCGAGCATGGCCTCGGCGGTCGAGACCAGCTGCACGACAACCGAATGCTCTTCGCCAAGCGCTACTTCCATCGCGGGGATCAGGCTCGGCAATCTCATCGAAAGCAAGAGCTGAGCAAAGAAGCGCTGCTTGGTGCCTTCGAAGATCGATAGCGCCGCAGCCTTGGCATTGCGGTTGAGCGTGTCGCCGCTGTCCTCGTCGACCACGCGGGTTGCTTCGAGCGCTGCTTCGAGGTTGCGGTGAATGATCGCCCAGGCATCAGCATAGGCATCATAGATTTTTATCTGCGCTTCGGTCAGGCTGTGTTCGAGGATCTCGTACTCGACCCCGGCGAAGGAAAGCGCACGGGCAAGATAGAGACCCTGGGCCTTGAGATCACGGGCGACGAGCTCCATCGCCGCGACGCCGCCAGCGCGGATCTCGGTCATGAACGCTTCGTGGGTCGGAAAGGCGGTCTCGGGTCCCCAGAGACCAAGCCGTGAGGTGTAACCGAGGTTGGCGATATCCGAAGCGCCAGTGGCAGACGCGTAGAGCACGCGGGCGCGCGGGAGCTGGTTCTGCAGCCTGAGGCCCGCCACCCCTTGTTCGGAGCCCTTGACCTTGCCGCGGATTGAAGAGCCCCCGAGCGCATTAGCCATGGCATGGGCTTCGTCGAAAGCGATCACGCCGTCGAAATCCTCGCCCGCCCAGGCAAGGATCTGGTCGAGCCGCGTATCCTCGGCGCGCCCCGAGCGCAGCGTCGGGTAGGTGACGAAGAGGATGCCTTCGGACATCGTTACGGAGTGGCCAAGTTTCCAGCGCGAGAGCGGCTGGAGATCGAGCGGCAGCCCGCCAAGCGCTTCCCAGTCGCGGCGTGCATCTTCGAGCAGCGCCTCGTTCTTGGTGATCCAGACATGTTTGCGCTCGCCTGAGAGCCAGCGATCCATGATGACCGCGGCGATCTGCCGTCCTTTGCCCGCTCCGGTTCCGTCGCCGAGGAAGAAGCCTTGGCGGTAGGAGTGTCCGTCCTCGGAGAGTTCCAGCGAGGTGCCTTCCTGGCTCACCTTGAACTGACCCGGAAGATCGCGCGCAAATGCCTGGGCAGCGTAGACCAGTGTCTCGCATTGCGCTTCGGACAGCAGGCCATCGGCCTGCCAACATGCGGGAAGGCGCGGGCAAACATCGGGCTGCGGTGCCGCGACCGAACCCATGGCAACGGATTCCACGAGCGGGGTGGGATGAACCGGCGCATTCTCGAATTCGATACGGCTGGGCCGGTAAGGGAGATAGATGCCGGTCTGTTCGTGTACCGGCGCGGGGTCGGCCAAGACCGAATAGGCAAGGTCGATCGCATTCGCCGTGGCTGCTGGTGTCGCGGCGAATGGCGCCAGCGGCCGAACCGGCGCGCTTTGGGCCGAAGTCTTGCCAACAAGGCGCACTGGCTTGCCGAGCGGCAGGCGATGGACGTTGGCGGAGGTCTGTACGCGTGGCGGAAGCGCAGTGATAAGCTCGTGGAGCGAGATGAGGTCGGCAGTATCTCCGGTGATCGCAGGCGAGGACGCAGTCGGCGTCTTGTCGAACACAACCAGGCGAACAGCGATCCCCGTCCCTGTCCGGCGAAACATCTGCTGCAGGCGAACATCGAGGAGCAGCGACACGTCGTCCTGTTCCTTGGCGAAGGTGGAGGTGTCGAAGCCTTCAGGCATAATGGCGACGATCCTCGTCCGATTAGCAGCGGCCCGGATTGCACCGCGTAGGTGACGCATAGCGGTCTCACCGTCCTTGCCGCGTTCCAGGCTGTGAGCGAATGGCGGGTTCATCAGCACGGCAGACGGAACAGGGCCGCCAAGCAGGTCGGCGATCAGTTCCCCGTCATGCGCAGTGATGGTGGCCGTGGGGAAGGCGTGGGCCAGACCGTCTCGTCTTGCCGGATCGATCTCGTTGAGGAGCAGCGAAGCGTTCTGGAGGCAACCCCAAAGAGCAAGGGCACCATTGCCGGCGGACGGTTCGAGGAGCGTGTCTTGCGCGCAGACAGCTGCGGCCTTCGCCATCAGCCAGGCCAGCATTGGCGGGGTCGAGAACTGCTGGAGCTCGACCTGTGCTTCGCTGCGAACGTGCCGCGGCGGCAAGGCTGCTTCGAGCCAGTCGAACCGCGCTTCGGCTTCGTGTACATTCGTCGCCAGATCGATCCGTGAGGACTCTCGAAGCCAGAGTAGTGCGCCGATCTCGACCGCGCTGTTGTAGTCGTCGATCGTCCAGGCACCTCCCC
>NZ_JBCFZG010000004.1:0-997500 GCF_038594485.1 Citromicrobium bathyomarinum
TTCTTCAAGAACCGTCGAGAATCGAGCATCTTACCGACGCTACCGATGTAGCGTGTAGCACATCCGTGGCACACGCGGACGATAACCGGCATCGTCCAATCGACGGTTCTGGCGGTCAATCGTCGATCATCGTTGGACGCGCAACTGATGGTGTCGAGGAACTCGACACCCCCAATATCAGAGGACGTAGTGCAGCTACATCGTAAGAAACGCGAGAGATCGCCTCGTGCAAGGCCGAGATGGCAAAGCCACTTCCATAGATGTCGCCAACCGACACGGTTCCTGATCGAGAGCCAGTCCAGCCACCGAGAGCGAACGCCAACTCACGCTCGACACCACCGGCACGCAGCGAGTCGCGGAAGCAGTGTCGGAAGCTATGAAAGCTCGTCCGTTCGCGTTTAGCATCGACCTGCGACAGATAGCGCGCAAACCACTTCGAGAAATACGCCGAAGCGTAGCCAAATCTATCCGGCCTCAAGTCTGGCCATAGCCGCGTTTCGCCGGAAACGCAGCGCCTGCAATGGTGGTCGAGAAGCCCAGCACGAACAAGCACAGGATGCACAGGCACGATTCTCTCAGATGAGGCGGTTTTGACCCGCTTCCCAGTTGAGGGATCGCCCTTCACGATGAAGCATGGCACCCCATCGAGTTCGGCGATGTCTTCGGTCGTCTGCTGGCAGATCTCGTTTTGTCGCAGACCGCTGAACAAGGCGATTAACGGCACATAGAACTGCGAGGGATTCGCGGGCGTCAAGCCATCAGGGCAAGGTTGTTTGAGCGCATCAAATGGCGAGCCGGTGAAGATGCGCTGAAGCTGATCTGACGAGAAGGGACGACGCTTGTCCCTGACCGGCACGGGGTCCGCGACGCGCAAACCGATGCATGGGTTGCGGTCGGCTAGCTCCTCTTTGACAAGCCAGTTCATCATGCCTGCCCAACGGGTCATGTAGCCGTTGCAATTGGCAGCGGCCATTGGCCGTAGCCCATCGTGCCGGGCCATCTCAGCTATGGCTATCGGCGTCATCTCTGGCCATCTCTTTCCATAGTTCGGGGGAAGATGCCGCAACGTGTCGAGCACTCGTCGGCAGTCTTGCCGCCCGATATCGGCGACTAGCGTTTCTGCTCCGAGAACTGCAATCACGACGTTCCTCACGGTCTCGTAAGCTAGAGTCGTTTTCGCCGTTCGTGTGCTGCTGGGGTCAGCAAGATACCGATCCCACGCCTCTGCCAACGATATGCCCCCACGCGTCGCTGATGCTGATGTTGACGGTTGTCTGTGCGACTTTGTCACCGTGATGGAATGATCGAGTCTAGCGATGCCACCAGCCCTGACGATCTCAAACCAATTCGCAACGTCAAGCGCCACAATGCGGCACCGTGAAAGAGCATCAGGATACGCCCCTGTTCCGAGCGTGCGATTGATGTGTGTTTTGCCGATCACTGACACGAGGTCGGTCGGGACGCGAACCCGAAATTGCCAAACACCACCTCGACGCCACATGCCTCGAAGCCGCTTGTGATACACAGTTGCGCGTCCAACGATGATCGACGATTGACCGCCAGAACCGTCGATTGGACGATGCCGGTTATCGTCCGCGTGTGCCACGGATGTGCTACACGCTACATCGGTAGCGTCGGTAAGATGCTCGATTCTCGACGGTTCTTGAAGAATGGCGCACCCGACAGGATTCGAACCTGTGACCTCTGCCTTCGGAGGGCAGCGCTCTATCCAGCTGAGCTACGGGTGCATCGCGCGATGCGAGCAGCGCGCTTAGCAAAGCGATGCGGTGCGTGCCACGGGAAAAATCCCGGATGAGTGGAACGGCCGCAAAATCCTCTCTTCCATCTTAGGGGATTGGCAAGAATCGCCGGGTTAGCCTGCCCGGTGATGAGCGACCTTGCGCCAGATCAGGACCTTGCTCCGCGAGCTCCACTCTCGAACGAGACCACCCTCGTCGAACAGTGGGCGGCGGTAGAGGATGCTGCGCGCGTGGTCGCGATGCTGGCCGGGCGGCCGGCTCCGACCGCGAATATCGACGGGCACGAGCGCATCGGATCGCTTGCGCGCGTCCGTCCCGATCGCGCCGAAGCCGCGACCTTTGCGCTGCACGAACTCGTCGCGACGATGCGCGCGGGGCTCGACGCGCTGCTGGGCGCACATGGCACCTCGGCCAACCCGCAAGCCGCCGCGGTGCGGCTGTGGGACGAGTACCAGCGTGGGCGCGCAAAGGTGCTCAGCGAGGCGGAGATCGCCCTGCGCAGCTAGCGCGAACGAAGCCCGCTTGACACCGTGTTTCCGTTCTGTTCCTAAGCGGTCATGGCCGATGCACCTTTCCTGATCGATAGCGCCGCCGCTGCACCCGAAACATTGTGCGATGCCAGCCAGGCCGCGCGCGGCATCATGCGCCTTTTCGCGCGCAACGATATCTGGTGCTGCACGGAAATGCCGCTGCGTGGCGGACGACGGGCCGATCTGATGGGCATCGATGCCAAGGGCCATGTCATCATCGTCGAGATCAAGGTGGCGCGGGCCGACCTGACCGGCGATTCCAAGTGGACCGATTACCTCGATCATTGCGACAAGTTCTATTGGGGCATCGGGTCGCATCTCGATCCAGCGATCCTCGACGGCGAAGCCTACCTGCCCGAACGGTGCGGAGTAATTATTGCGGACGGATACGACGCGGAGATCCTGCGACCCGCCGCCCGCCATCCGCTCGCCCCGGCGCGCCGGAAGGTCGAGATAGAGCGTCTGGCGCGCACCACCATGCGCCGCTCTACCATAGCCTGCGATCCTGATTGCGCGCCCTGGGGCGGCGAGCGCTAGCGAGAAGCACGGGCGGGCAAAAGGTCTCGCGCTCTGTTCGCGCCTGCGGCATAGGAGAATGCCCATGCTGCTCGCGCTTATCCTTTCGATCTTCGCCATGACGGCGATCGTCGCCGTGCGCTACCTCGCCGTGAGCGGCGCATTTGCCGCGCTAACCACTCGGGTGCGACCGGGATATCATGACAAGCTGGGGCCGCAAATCCGGCGAGAGATCGGCTGGTCGCTTGCTTCGGCAGCGATTTACGGCGCGCCTGCTGGCCTGGTCGCGTTCGGGTGGGACCGGTTCGGCTGGACGATGATCTACCGCGACTGGAACGCCTACCCCCTTTGGTACCTGCCGCTGTCGGTGCTGATATATCTCTTTGCCCACGACACATGGTTCTACTGGACGCATCGCTGGATGCATCGCCCGCGCCTGTTCAGGGTCGCGCATGCCGTCCATCATGCCAGCCGCCCGCCGACGGCATGGGCCGCGATGAGTTTTCATCCGATAGAAGCACTCACCGGTGCGGTGGTTGTCCCGCTTCTGGTCTTCCTCGTGCCGATTCACATTGCTATGCTTGGCGTGGTTCTCTCCGTGATGACGATCATGGGGGTCACGAACCACATGGGGTGGGAAATGTTTCCGCGTTGGTTGGTGCGCTCGCCAGTTGGCGGGTGGATCATCACAGCGAGTCATCACCAGCTCCACCACGAACGTTACATGTGTAATTTCGGCCTCTATTTCAGGTTCTGGGACCGTCTATGCAAAACC
Organism: Citromicrobium bathyomarinum; assembly: GCF_038594485.1. GTDB lineage: Bacteria > Pseudomonadota > Alphaproteobacteria > Sphingomonadales > Sphingomonadaceae > Alteriqipengyuania > Alteriqipengyuania bathyomarina_A. The sequence goes on from NZ_JBCFZG010000004.1 coordinate 3,582, forward strand.
GACCGCGGATTATCGGACAGCTTCGAGCGCTGACGCTCGGCACGGCTGCGCTGCTGGCGCTGGGTAACAGCGCCCCCGCCCGACAGGATGTCGTGGTGACAGTCGTCGATCTGCGCTCCGCCGAAGGGACCGTGCTCGCCTGCCTGACGCCGAGCGGCGGGGCCTTCCCCGACTGCGCCAAGGACAGTCTTTCGCAGCGTCGAATAGTGCGCGCGAACACGCGGGTGACCATCGTTTTCAACGATGTCGCACCGGGAGAATACGCGATCTCACTGCTGCATGACGAGAATGGCAACGGAAAGGTCGACAAGGCACTGTTCGTACCGACCGAAGGGTTCGGCTTTTCGCGCGATGCCAAACTGCGGCTCGGCCCGCCGCGGTTTTCCGCCGCAGCCTTTCACGTCGACAGCGATGCGCCTGTCTACCAGACGATCCGGATGAGGTACCTGTCGCGCTAAACCGGCACCGCCGTCACCAGCGTGCCCATCCCGCTTTGAAATAACAGAATATTTACCATGCAGCGTCACAACAGGCCCCAATCATTAAAGGGTCTGGTGACACGATGGATAGCTTGCGGGGCAAATTCGGGATTTCCGACGGTGCGGATGACAACGCCGCCTGGGACGATGCCGAAGATGACAACGATCTGGCGGTAGGCGACGCTCCCCCCGCGCCCGTGGGACAAGACGAGCGACGCATGCAGGTGCGCGCCTATAATTACTGGGCGGGTTTGCTCGGCGACCGGACCTATCCGAGCGTCGAGGATATCGAGCCCGACAGCCTGCCCGATTTCTCCGAGAACAGCGTGCTGCTCGATTTCACCAGCGGGATCGAGAATCCGGCAATCGCCTTTCTGGGCAAGAAGCTTGCGGGCGAGTGCGGCAGTGCAACTCCCATCGAAACGCTGGCCGATGTGCCCTCGCGATCGCTGCTGAGCCGAATCACCGACCACTACATGCAGATCATCGCCAACGAGGCGCCGATCGGGTTTGAGGCCGAATTCATCAACCAGGACGGGCTGACCGTCCTGTATCGCGGAATCCTGCTGCCCTTTTCGACCGACGACGAAACGATCGACTTCGTTTACGGGGTGATCAATTGGAAGGAAGTCGCCGACCAGCTGACCACCGACGAATTGCTGCTCGAGATCGACCAGGCCCTCGAAAACGGGGCCGAAAACCTCGACGACAGCGGGCTGATGCCCGCGTCGCGGACGCGCCAGGTGGTCACGCCATCGATCACGCGCTGGGCAGACGGCCCGGGCGCGGTGGCGGACCAGGACGACGAAGATCCCTCAGCATCCCTGTCGCCACCCGCCTTCGCCGCTCTCGATGCGCATCTGGCACCCGACACCACGCTGACCTTCGACACCACGCACGACGAACCGGTCGACGATTCGCGCCGCGAAGATCACGGCAAGGTCGGCAGCCTACGGGAATTCCTCGATGAAGCGCGCGCGCTTGCCGAGGAGGCTCGCCAATCCGAAAGCCGCAGCCGCAGCACACTCTATTGCGCCATCGGACGAGCTTACGATCTGGGTCTCGCCGCGCAGGGAGAGCCGGAAGAATTTGCGCGACTGCTTGAAGAACAGGGTATCGAGGTCGCTCCGCGCGCGCCGACCACACCGGTGGTCAAGCTCGTCTTCGGGGCGGATTACGACAAGTCGCGTATCGCCGAATACGCCGCGGTCCTCTCCTACGCGCAGCGGGAAGGCATCGAAGCGGGCGAACTGGCGGAAATTCTCGAACGGACCGACGGCGGGATCAAGGCGCTGGTTGCATGCGAACGCGCTTTCCGCCGCGAGGGCAAAGGCGCCGCAGCACCGACGCTTTCGGCACGCACACTCGGGAAGCTTGGCAAGCTCGACGGAAGGCCGCTGGCCGCCATCCCGCCCGAGGGCGCACCCTACGCGCTGTGTCTTATCCGGCGCGGCGAAGCGGGGCAGGTCTCGTTTCTTGGCGAGATGGAGGAAGACACCCGCCTGCTGGCGCGTGCGGCCAAGCAACTGGTCGATTGAGCCAGGTTTCCCGGCGAATAGCCACCGGTTGGGGGTTCACCTGAGGTCGCGGGCGCGCTAGCTGCGCGCAGCATGGGGCTTTTCAGGCGCAATCCGGTTCGCGTGCAGCCGTTCTTCGGCTATCGCAGCCGCGACAGGTTGATCGTGACCGGTCGCACGCTGCGCTCTCGCGCGCCCGAATTCGACACCGCGGGCCGGTGGCGGACCATCCGCGTCATGATGTCGCAGTTCTTTGCCAAGCCCGTTGCCGGGGTGGGGGTAACCCTGTGCCTCACCCGCGAGGACGGGCAGGATTTCGATTACGCTGCCGCTTCCGACGCTAAGGGCTATTTCCAGTTCGAGATCGATCTGGAGGGCGACTGGCCCTATCCCGAAAGCACCGCGTGGGAAGTGGTCCGTTTGGGCTGGAAAACGCGCGAGGGGCACCAGTCGGTGATCGGCCACGTGCTGGTGCCCGGGACCGATGCCCAGATCGGCGTGATTTCGGACATCGATGACACAATCATGGAAACCGGCATCACCGGCGGCCTGCACAATGTCGTGCGCAACCTGAAGCGGATCTTCGCGCAGATGCCGCAGGAACGCCTGCTGGTCGAAGGTGCCGACGTTTTCTACGGCGCGATCGGCGGCGGCCTGTCCGTGCCGAGCAACCAGCAGCCGACCGGCAGCTTCATCCCGGCGACGCATCGCCCGTTCTTCTACATCTCATCTTCGCCGTGGAACCTGTTTTCCTATCTCGTCGCGTTCAAGCGATCGCGCGAGCTGCCGCTGGGTGCGCTGTTCCTGCGACGCTGGGGGTTCAACCGCGCGACGATCGGCAAGCGGAGTCACGGCGAGCACAAACAGACGTCGATCGCGGCCATCCTCGATCATTTCTCCGACCTGCGCTTCGCCTTCATCGGCGACGACACGCAGGGCGACCTGCCCGCATTCGCCGAAGCCGTCGAGCGCGAGCCGGAAAGGATCGCTGCAGTCTTCATCCGGACGACCGAAAAGGCACTGTCCGAGGCCGAACTTGACGCGAAACGGGTCATAGAGAGCTTTGGGGTGCCCCTGTGGCTGGGAAACAGCTATGCGATCGGCCGGGATTTCCTGAGAGCAGCAGGGGTTGCACCGCATGGGGAAACATCGCGCATCGTGGAAACGGTGGGTCCGGGATCTGGAGAAGAAGCCTAAGGAGCCGGGCGGCTGCTGCCTGTTCCAGATGATCTTCGTCCTGGCGCTGACGATTCTCGCGTACAATCTGTACCACTGGCTGTGGCCCGACCTGCGCCACCATGTGCTCGACAAGACCGACCTCGCCTTCACCTTCTACAAGGATGTCGAGGAACGCGGACCGATTGCCTACGGCAAGGACGAGGCGCAGAAGCTGTACATCTATCGCAGCGCCGATGCGCCCGAAGACAGTGCGCAACCGGTGCTTCTCTTCATCCATGGCGGCGGCTGGCACGATGGCGACCCGGCCGCCTACGGCTTCGTTGGTCGCAACTTCGCGCCCAAGGGTTTCGTGGTGGTAGACGTCGGTTACCGCCTGCTGCCCGAAGGCAAGTATCCCGCGATGCTGACGGACAGCGCCGCAGCGCTGAAATGGGCTTCCCAGAACATCGGCAAGTACGGCGGCGATCCCGACCGGATTTATCTGATGGGGCATTCGGCAGGCGCCTACAACGTGGTCATGCTCGGCCTCGACAGGCGCTGGACGCGGCGGGCCGGCCTGCCCGACGATACGATCGACGCGGTGATCGGGCTCGCCGGGCCTTACGATTTCCTGCCACTCGACACCGAGAACGCGAAGGACGCCTTCGGCAAGGTCCGCCCGCTGGCGGCGACCCAGCCGATCCGTTTTGCGCGCAAGGATGCGCCGCCCATGCTGCTGATGACGGGCGACAAGGACGAGACGGTCGAGCCCGAGAACGCGCAGACCTTGTTCAACGCGCTAGGCGCCAAGGGGGCGGATGCGCGCCATGTCGTCTTCAGGGGCATGGACCATTCGCAAATCCTCATGACGCTCGCCCAGCCGTTCGAGTATTTCGATCCCCGGACGCAAACCCAGGTGCTCGAATTCCTGCGCGAGCAGGTGAAGCAATCCGCGCGGGAGCGTATCCGGGCGCAGCGCCAGGCGCGCGAACTTCAGGCCACCGGCGAAGACGCTCGGGCGGACGCAGCCGCCGCGCAGGGCGCGCAAGCTTCAGGAGACATTCAGCCCGCAGGACGCTAGCATGCGGGCGACATGGCCGCGCTTCACCGTTCCCTGATCCGACTGATCGCAATCCTGGCGGCGGCGACGCTGATGGCGCAGCCGGCCATGGCCCAAAGCGTCCTGCGCGATGCCGAGACCGAGGCGCTGCTGCGCGACATGGCCGATCCGCTGGTCGAGGCGGCGGGCCTGCGCCCGGGCAATGTCGATATCGTGCTGGTCAACGACCCGTCGATCAACGCCTTCGTCGCCGGCGGGCAGGTGGTCTATATCCATTCGGGGCTGCTCAACGCGGCCGAGTCCGCCAACGAAGTGCAAGGCGTGATCGCGCACGAGCTGGGCCATATTGTCGGCGGGCACGCGCTCGGCAACCCTGACGGCACACGCGGTGCACGCAATATCTCGATCCTCTCGCTGCTGGTCGGAATTGCCGCGGCCGTCGCCGGATCGGGCGATGCGGCGATGGCGGCGGTGATGGCCGGCCAGCAGGCGGCGCTGGGCAAGTACCTCGCCTTCAGCCGCGCCCAGGAATCCTCCGCCGATGCGGCGGGCGCGCAGTACCTGTCCGACGCGGGGATCACCGGGAAGGGCTCGCTCGAATTCTTCGGCAAGCTGCTCAACCAGGAATATCGCTATGGCCGCAGCCAGAGCGACGAGGCCGGGTTCTATCGCACGCACCCCCTGTCGGGCGATCGCATCGCGCGCCTCCGCGAAGTCTACGAGGTCGATCCGGCGTGGGACACTCCGCCCGATCCGGAGCTGCAGGCCCGGTTCGAGCGCGTGCGCGCCAAGCTGTTCGGTTATCTGTCGGAACCCGTGCTTACGCTGAAGACCTATCCGCCGTCGGACACCAGCATCCCGGCACGCTACGCGCGTGCCTACGCCTATCACAAGGAGGCCAAGGTCGACGCTTCGCTGGCAGAGACCGACGCGCTCGTCGCAAGCGATCCCGACAATCCCTATTTCCTCGAACTGCGCGGACAGGTGCTGCTCGAATCGGGCCGCCCCGCCGATGCCTTGCCCGATCTCAGGCAGGCGACCGAGCTGACCAGGAACGAACCGCTGATCGCATCGCTGTTCGGCCACGCCCTGATCGCGACCGAGAACCCCGATAATTTCGCGGAGGCCGAAGACGTGCTGCGCGCCGCCGTCGCGAAGGATCGGCTCAATCCATTCGCATGGTATCAGCTGGGCGTGGTCTACGCCGCACAGGGGGACATGCCGCGTGCGCATCTTGCCAGCGCGGAACAGCAGGTGATGACGCGCCGCTATATCGAGGCGCTGCGCAGTGCACAGCTGGCCGAATCGGCTCTGCCGGTGGGATCTGCCGACTGGCTGCGCGCGCAGGACGTGCGGATGGAAGCGCAGGCCGCGCTGGAACGCGAACGCGACAAAAGTTAGGGCATTGACCGAATGAAAGAGACAATCCTGCGCGGCGTGGGCGTATTCGCGCTGGCATTGCTTGGCGGGCTGATCGGCGCGGGGCTGTTCTCGGTCACCGGTCTGGCCGACCGACAGACCGAGGCGTACCTGCTCGAAAACCCGGAACTGCTGCCGAAGATGGCGCAGGAACTTCAGAACCGTGAAGCGCAGCAGCGGCTGAAAGCCGCGGGCGACGAATGGCGGCAGCCGTTCCCCGGCGCCGTCCTCGGCAACCCGAAGGGCAGCCATACGCTGTACGAATTTTCCGACTACAACTGCGGCTATTGCCGGATGAGCAGCGGGCATGTCGAACAGCTGATTGCCAAGGATCCCGAACTGCGGGTGGTGATCAAGGAATGGCCGATCTTCGAAGGCAGCGAAACGCCCGCACGAATGGCTTTGGCGGCTGCGAAGCAGGGCAAGTTCGCCGCATTCCATCGCGCATTGTTCAAGGAAGAAACCGCCGATGCCGCCGCGATCGACCGCGCGGCAAAGGCCGCCGGGCTCGATCTTGCACGGGCGGCCAAGGACGCGCAGGGGCAGGATGTGACGATGGAGCTGATGCGCAACGAGATGCTGGCGCAGGAACTGGGCTTCAGCGGGACGCCCGCATGGATCACCGGCAACCGCATCCTCCACGGTGCGCAGGGTGTCGACGCGCTAGCCGACGCCATTGGAGATTCGGGCGACGAGCGGTGAGAGGTCGGCTAACTCCCGGCGCGATCGGGTGCGCTGCACTGGCATTCTCGCTGCAATGCACGCCGGCGCTGGCTCAAACCACCGCCCCACCGGCTACCGACACCGGGACGCCTCCTGCGGTATCGCGCCCGCCGCTGCCCCCCGAAGTGGTCGACCTGCGCGCCAAGGATACGCGCGTCCTGACCATCGGCTACCGCTTGGTGACGGGCAATGCACGCTATTGCGAGAATACGACCTACGCCGACGGCTTGCTGCTCCACGATGTCGGGGCCTACGCCGATGCCGATGGCTTGCGCAGAGCGCTGGGCCTCAAGGGAGATGTGGGGGTCCAGGCGCTCGTCGCGGGTGGCCCGGCGGAGCGGGCCGGGCTGCGGCTGGACGACACCGTCATCGCGGTCGGCGATCTGAAGATTGCCGACATTCCGAACGAGAATACCAAGCCGTGGGAACGGATCGAAACGATCCGGGCGGAAACCGAACGGCTGCTCGCCGCAACCGGCGCGCTGCCGGTCACCGTGCTGCGCGAGGGCGCGCCTCTCGTGCTCACGATCGAGGGTGTTTCCGCCTGCCCAAGCCGGTTCGAGGTCGGTCTGGGCAGCCGCGCCGTTGCCGATGGGCACCGGGTGGTGATCGGGCCGGAATTCGTCGGCATGGATTATCCCGAAGCGCTTCTGGCGGGTATTGTGGCACACGAATTCGCCCATAACCTGCTGCGCCACCGCGCATGGTTCGATGCCTATGGGAAGCGGACCCGCAAGGGTGTGCGGCTGACCGAGCGTGAGGCCGATCGTCTTAGTCCATGGTTGCTCGCCAATGCCGGGCTCGACCCGGACGGCGGCGCAAAATTCTTCAAACGATGGGGTCCGCGCCACGGCATGTGGATCTTCCGTGACCGGGACCACGATGCGTGGGACGAGCGCGTCGAGAATATGTCGGCGGAAATTCCGCAGATCGAATCGCTTATGGCAAGCGAGGGCGCCGCCGACTGGCCGCGCCATTTCCGCCGCGAGAAATTGCCCAGCCGCTAGGCGGCGGCTTCGTCTTCCATTGCCTTGGCGTAGGGTGAACTCAGCGGCTTCGCCATTACCCGCCGCACCATCGGCTCGAAGAATTCCAGCGGCTCGCTGTCATAAGCAGGGTCGAATGCTGCCTGATCGTATTCCTCGCAGAAGTGCTTGCACGCTTCGTAATGCGGATGGTCGCGGAAGGCCTCGCGCGCGTCCTTGTCCATGCCGAGGAAGTGGAAGTAGTAATAGCCCTGGAAGGCGCCGTGGTTCTGGCAGATCCAGTGCACTTCCTCGCTCACGAACGGCTTGATGATCGAGGCGGCGACTTCGGGGTGATTATAGCTGCCAAGCGTATCGCCGATGTCGTGGAGCAGCGCCATCACCACGTATCGTTCATCGCGCCCGTCGCGATGCGCGCGAGTCGCGGTCTGGAGAGAATGCTCCAGCCGGCAGACGGGGAAACCGCCGAAATCGCCGTCGAGCAGCTTGAGATGATCGAGAACCCTGTCCGGCAGCCCCTTGGCAAAGGCGCGGTATTCGCTTCCGATGATCGCCCAATCCTCGGCGGTCCCTTCCTTCATTTCACGGAATTTGGCACGCTCGGCGGCGGAATGCAGGGTGTCTGCGGGTTGCATAAATCCTCTCCTCGTATGCCAGACATATCCCATCGCAGAGAGGTGCGCAAAAGTTTGGGCGAAAGCGCACGCTTGCGCTAAAGCGGGGCCATGATGGCCGTGCTGCCCTCCCGTCCTGCGCCTTTCTTCGCGAACAAGAACCGTGCGTTCTGGAACCTGCAATTCGCGGGCTGGGGCAGCGCGATGGTGCTGCGCAGCGTACAGGGCCTCGCCAATGGCCAGGGCTTCGGCCTGCTGATGATCGTATTCATCGCGACCGTGACCGGTTTTTCGTTCAGCCTGATCCTGTCGGTCGTCTATCGCAATCTCATCGGGCGGCCGCCGCTGGTGACGTGGGGCTTTACCGTTCTCGCGCTGGCCACCGCGCTGAGCATCCAGGTGCTGATCGAAGCGTGGGTTGCCGGGCTCTATTACAGCGATCGCCAGACCACGCTGACGCAGCTGTTCTTCCTCTATCTCGCGGTAGAAGGCCCGCTGCTGGGTGCCTGGACCGGGCTCTATTACGCGATCAACTATTTCCTCCAGCTGGAAGAGCAGGCGGACCGGCTGGAGCGGCTGGAGGCGCAGGCGACCAGCGCGCAGCTGGCGATGCTGCGCTATCAGCTCAATCCGCATTTCCTGTTCAACACGCTCAATTCGATCAGCACGCTGGTGCTGCTCCAGCAGACCAAGCCCGCCAACGCGATGCTGACCCGGCTGTCGCGCTTCCTGCGTCATACGCTGATCTCGGAGCCGGGTGGTACGGTGACGGTGGAGCAGGAGGTGGAGACGCTGAAACTCTATCTCGATATCGAGCGGATGCGGTTCGAAGAGCGGTTGCAGACCGACTTCGACATTGCCGAGGAAGCATCGGAGGCGCGGCTGCCCTCGCTGCTGCTCCAGCCGCTGGTCGAGAACGCGATCAAATACGCGGTCTCCCCGCTGGAGGAGGGCGCCAAGATTTCGCTTACCGCGCAGCTCTCCGGATCGCGGCTGCGGCTTGTGGTATCCGATACGGGTCCGGGCCTGAAGAATCCGGTGGAATCCACCCGCGATTCGATCCCGAGCAGCGCGAGCCCCGATTCGACCGGCGTGGGCCTCGCCAATATCCGCGATCGGTTGGCGCAAGCCTATGGAACCGATCACCTTTTCGAAATCCGCTCTCCGGTTCAGGGCGGCTTCACGGTGATTATCGAAATTCCCTTCGAACGCGAGGTCGAGGAAGACATGGCAGCGCTGGCGCCGCCGCCCGAATTGACCACGCATCCCTCTTTGCGCGAAGAGAGGCAGGATACCCGTCTCGAAACCGGGAAACAGGACGAACAGACGTCCGTTGAGACATCGGCGTACCCCCGCGCCATGGGATAGTGAAAAAATGACCATCAAAACGATCATCGTCGACGACGAAAAACTCGCGATTCAGGGCCTGCAGCTGCGCCTCGAACCGTTCGAGGATGTCGAGATCATCGACACGTGTTCGAACGGCCGCGAGGCCATCCGCAAGATCAAGACGCTGCGCCCCGACCTCGTCTTTCTCGACATCCAGATGCCCGGCTTCGACGGGTTCGGCGTGGTTCAGGGCGTGATGGACATCGAGCCCCCGCTGTTCGTGTTCGTCACCGCTTTCCAGGAACACGCGATCCGCGCCTTCCAGGCCAATGCGCTGCATTACCTGATGAAGCCGGTCGACGAGGACAAGCTGGCCGACGTGATCGAACGCGTGCGCCAGCGCATGAACGAGAAGCGCGGCGCGGACGAGGCGGAAAAGCTGATGAACGTCCTCGCAGAGGTAGCCCCGGAAACGGCCGAGGAACTGCAGGAAGGCACCGCCGAAAGCGGCGAACGGTTCGAAAAGCTGCTCAACGTCAAGGATCGGGGCAAGATCTTCCGCGTCGAGGTCGACTCGATCGAGCATATCGAGGCCGCGGGCGATTACATGTGCATCTACACCGGCGACAATTCGCTGATCCTGCGCGAAACGATGAAGGATCTGGAGCGGCGCCTCGATCCGCGCAAGTTCCAGCGCGTCCACCGCTCGACCATCGTCAATCTGGACCAGGTGCGTCAGGTGAAGCCACACACCAATGGCGAGTGCTTCCTCGTGCTCGGCAGCGGGGCCGAGGTGAAGGTCTCGCGCTCCTACCGCGACGTCGTCGCGCGGTTCGTGCATTGACCCTCTAGCCCGTCATTGCGAGGAGCGGAGCGACGAAGCAATCCATGGCGCCATGGATTGCCGCGCGACCTGCGGTCGCTCGCAATGACGAAGATTGGACGATGAGCACCAGCCCAACACCTGATTTCGCCCTCCCCGGTTTCGATCTAGACCGTTTCGTCCAGGAAACACTGGCCGAGGACCTCGGCACCGGGCTTCCCGGTGGCGGGCGTGATGTGACGTCGACAGCCGTAATTCCCGCCGATGCACGCTTTTCAGGCGTAATGGACAGCCGCGACCCGATAACCGTTGCCGGTCTGCCCATCGCGGAAGCCTTCTTTCGCGCTCTCGACGCCGAGTGCGAGGTCGAGACGCTGGTCGAGGATGGTGCACAGGTGGCTGCGGGCACCGACCTGATGCGGATCGAGGGGAATGCTCGCGCGCTGCTGACTGCGGAGCGCAGCGCACTCAACACCGTCCAGCACCTCTCTGGCATCGCTACGCTGGTGCGCAGCTATGTCGACCGGATGGACAATCCCGACTGCACCCTGCTCGATACGCGCAAGACGCTGCCTGGCCTGCGCCATCTTGAGAAATACGCGGTGCGCATGGGCGGCGGGGCGAACCACCGCATGGGCCTGTGGGACGCGGCGATGATCAAGGACAACCACGTCGCCGTGGCAGGCAATGTCGGCGAGGCCGTGCGCCGCGCCGCCGAGGCCGGCGTTGCCGAGATCATCTGCGAGGTCGACAGGCTCGACCAGATCGAACCCGCGCTCGAAGCCGGAGCCACGCGGCTGCTGCTCGACAATATGGAGCCCAATACGCTGCGCGACGCCGTTGCCATCGTGGCAGGCCGCGTGCCGACCGAGGCAAGCGGCGGCATCAACCTCGATACGATCAAGGCCAAGGCAGCGACCGGAGTCGATTTTGTTTCGGTCGGGCGGCTCACCCAGAGCGCGCCGGCAGCAGACATAGGCCTCGATTTCACCACTCTCGACTAGGCGGCGGCTTGCCCGACGGCCTGCGATCGGTCACTCCTGACGAACGACGGTCAATCTGGGGGCACCGATGAAACCGCAATCGATGAAAGTGTTCGACTACGCCTATCTCGGCTCCATCTTCCTGGGGCTGCTGCAGTTCGTCAGCGGCTATGGCACGCTGAAGGCCGAAGTCGCCGCGCAAAGTGCGACCAGCGGCGTCGCCCTGTCGCCGCTGTTCCCGCTGGCGGCCTATGCCGCATTCGTCGCGGTCGAACTGCTGTTGTGGTTCCTGGTGTCGCGCAAGCGGGTGATCATCGCCAAGTGGATCATCGTGCTGTTCTTTCTCCTCTCGCTGGTCAGCGTCGGCGGCTATTTCGTCGGGCCCATGCCCCTTTCGGAGATTTACGGGCTGCTATCGCTGATCGCGCAGGCGGTGGCGGTGGCGATGCTGTTCCGTGGCGATTCGATTCGCTGGCTGAACGGCCGCAACGCGCCCGGCGACCCGCAGGGCTGACCCTTGCTGCGCGCGGTCCTCGCAGGCGCGCTGGCCGCACTGGCCTGCCCCGCAGCCCTCGCGCAGAGCTACCAGTGCAACCTGCCGCCCAGCGTTTCGATACCAAGCGTCGCGCGCGATGCGCCGACCCGCAGGGTGCCGATCACCGGTTACGTGCTGTCGCTCAGCTGGAGCCCGGAGTTCTGCCGCACCCGCAAGGAATCGCCGCGCCACGCGTGGCAGTGCTCCGGTCGCAGCGGCAGCTTCGGGCTGATCGTCCACGGCCTGTGGCCGCAGGGCGCGCGCGTCTCGCCGCAATGGTGCAGGGCGAGGCCCGCCCGTCCCACCGGCGCGCAGCTCGCCCGGCAGATGTGCGTGCAACCCTCCGCCAGCCTCGCGATGCGGCAATGGGCCAAGCACGGCAGCTGCATGGCCGACACGCCCGACCGCTATTTCCGCATCACCCGCATCCTCCATCGCAGCCTCGACTGGCCCGACCTCGACCGGCTTTCGCGCAAGGAGGGACTGACCGCGGGCGACATCCGCGAGGCGTGGATGGAGGCGAACACCAACTGGCGGCCCGAGATGATCGGGGTCGTGCTTAACGAGCGCGGTTGGCTGGAAGAACTGCGGCTCTGCTACGGGCGCGACTGGCTGCCTGCTGCGTGCAAGCCCTCGACGCGCGGCGCGGCGGACGATGCTCCGGCGAAGATCTGGCGGGGGCTTTAGCGTCGTTCGCCGAAGAAGTTCCTGAGCATCCCCGCCGCCACCTCCTCGCCCATGCCCGAATAAACCTCTGGCCGGTGATGGCACTGCGCATGCTCGAACACCCGCGCGCCGTGCGACACCGCGCCGCCCTTCGGATCGGGCGCGGCGTAGTAGAGCCGCCCGATTCGCGCGTGGGCGATTGCGCCTGCACACATCGCGCAGGGCTCCAGCGTGACCCACAGGTCGCAGCCTTCGAGCCGCTCCTGCCCCAGCGCCTTCGCGGCGGCGCGCAGCGCGAGCACTTCGGCATGCGCGGTCGGATCGGCGAGCGTGCGGGGCGCGTTGTGCGCCGACGCGATCACCTCACCATCGCGCACGACCACCGCGCCCACGGGCACTTCGCCCGCGTCTGCGGCCAATTGCGCCTGCTCCAGAGCGGCTTTCATCGGGTCGGGCAAAGGCCATCGCGTCATCGTGAAATTTGCGCTATAAGCGCCACGTCGGATCGGCAAGGACCACGATCGGTTGTTGACTATTCGCGTATCGGCCGCTAAGCGCGGCGACTTTCCGGCACAGACCGATCACCTTTTTGAGAAGAGATAAGCCATGTCGCGCATCTGCGAACTGACCGGCAAGGGCCGCCAGGTCGGCCACAATGTCAGCCACGCGAACAACAAGACCAAGCGTGTGTTCCTGCCCAACCTGCAGAACGTCACGCTGCTGAGCGAGAAGCTGGACCGCAGCTTCAAGTTCCGCGTCTCGACGCAGGGCCTGCGCTCGGTCGAGCACAATGGTGGGCTCGACAACTGGCTGCTCAAGACCAAGGACGAAAAGCTCTCTGCGCGCGCCCTCAAGGTGAAGCGTGAGCTGAAGAAGGCGGCCAAGGAAGCCGCCTGAGCCTTTCGGCTTTTCCAATCGATTGAAACCGGGCGCGGTCGCAGTTCGCTGCGAATCGCGCTCGAGTCGTGTCTGAGCGGCGGTCGCGCCGCTGTCCTACATGCTGCGCCAGCGGTAAGGTCCGACGATATTCGACTGAGGCCATTGTCCCCCCTCCCCTTGGGGAGGGGTTAGGGGTGGGGGTTCCCCGCCATCGGCCTTGGTACACCCCCACCCGACCTCCCCCTCAAGGGGGAGGAGAAGTGTAGGGCAATATGCGCGGCTCTTTCACACCGTCGATCCCCAAATGCGCGTAGTTAAGGTGCACAAACTTTCCGCCCCTGAACACTGTGCCAGGTGTGTCAGGGGCGAAGCGTCGGCAGCCGAATCGCCGCCACCGCATCAGGCGGCCCCCCTCAGTCCGGCATCGGCCCAAGGAACAGCAGCGGATCGAGTCGCGAGTCCTGCCATTTCAGGCTCCAGTGCAGATGCGGCCCGGTCGCGCGCCCCGTTGCCCCGATCGTGCCCAGATACTGGCCCTGCCGCACTTTCTGCCCTTCGCGCACCACGATGGTCGCGGAATGAAGGAACGCGCTGTTCAGGCCCATCCCGTGGTCGATCATCAGCAGATTGCCTTCGAGCGTGAAGGGATCCTGCGCGACCAGCGTCACCACCCCGTCGGCAGGCGCAACGTAAGGAACGCCCGCGCCGGGCGCGATGTCGAGCCCCGTGTGATAGGGGCCGGGCTTGCCCTGGTAAACGCGCTGCGACCCGAATCGGCCCGAAATGCGCCCAGTAACCGGCCAGATGAAGTCCTGCCGCCAGCCGTCCGCCCCGGTCTGCTTTTCGCGTGCGGCGACGATCTGTGCGACTTCCTTGCCGCGCAACCGCTCGAACTCGGCGCTGCTGCGGCCCGCGCGATAGGGGGCGTTGATATATTCGAGCTGCCAGTCGCGGGGTTTGACGGTCAGCGGGCTGGAGATCGTCCGCCCGTCCTCCAGCGTCGCGACCAGCTCTATCTGCGGGCCCTGATCGCGGTCGAACGCGGCGAAGAAAGTCCCATCCTCGTCGAAGCGCACCTCCTGGTCGCCAAGGCGAGCGCTGCGGGTGCCGGTGGGCACCTGCCCGCGAATCCAGCCGCCCTGCTCCAGCTCTCCGCGAAAAGAGAACGTCGTCCTGACGGGGGCCTGGCTCGCTGTAGGGCTCGGCTTCGGAGTGGGAGTCGTGACCGGCGCAGGCACAGGCGTCTCGGCGATCGGCTGGACCACCTCGCGCGGTGCCTGCGCATCGCTATTGGCGGTCGAACAGCTGCCGAGCGCGACCAGACCCGCAAACCCAGCCGCCGCAGTCGCCGTCAGCCGCAAACTCACGCCTGGCCGGTCAGGCGACGGGTCGCGATCTCGCAGGTCGCGTAAGCTTCCTGATGCTCGACGCTCCAATATCGCAGCGTGTCGAGCGGGATCGGTTCGCCGGTCACCGCGCAGGTGACGAAGCGCCCGCCGCGCAGCACGCGGAAGGAATTGGGGCCGTAGTGAAGCTTGGCAGGCTGATCGCTGGAAGTGGTAAGCATGCCCCCGATATAGCATCGCGCGGCGCGCTAGAAAGGGCTCATCCGAACAGATCGTCCTGTGTGGGGCTCGGCGGAGGCGGCGATTTGCGCGCGGGTTTGCGTGGGGCGGGCGCGGCCGGCGGCGAATCGCCCGTGGCCACACCGACCTGCCCGTCCGCGAATTCGAGTCGCAACGCTCCGACCTTGCGCGCCGTGCCGGCGCTGCGGACCAGTTCGCCGTCGGGGCCGAAGACCAGGGCATAGCCGCGCTTGAGCGGGGCCCTGGGATCGAGCGAGCGGAGCATCGAAACACCCGCCTCCAGCCGCTCCCCCGCGCGTTCCAGCCGCGAGGTCAGCGTGCCCGGCACCAGCCGCACATGCGCCAGCCGCTCGCGCGCCTGATCGAGTCGCCAGCGCAGCGTGGCCGGGGCCAGCCGGGCCGCCGCCTGATCGAGCGCGGCGCGGCCGATCCCGACGCGGTCGACCAGCGCGCGGCGATGCCGTTCGGTCGCATCGTCGAGCGCCTGTGCGGCGGGTTGCAGCAGCGTCTCGGGCCGGGGCAAGCGCTGCGAGCAGGCGTCCAGCCGCTCGCGCCCCAGCGCCACGGGGCGCGAGGCACAGCGCATCTGCCGTGCGCCAAGGTCCGCCAGCCCCGCCGCCAGTTCGGCGCGCACCGGCACGGCGCGCTCGGCAGCGGCGGTGGGCGTCGGCGCGCGGTGATCGGCGGCGAAATCGGCAAGCGTGGTGTCGGTCTCGTGTCCTACCGCAGAGATAACGGGTATCTCCGAATCGGCGATCGCGCGGACCACCTCTTCCTCGTTGAAGGCCCACAAATCCTCGATCGAGCCGCCGCCACGCGCGACGATCAGCAGGTCTGGCCGAGGCACCGCACCGCCGCGTTCAAGCGCGTTGAAACCGCGCACAGCGGCGCTCACCTGCCCCTTCGCGGTCTCACCCTGCACAACCACGGGCCACACGATCACGTGGCTGGGAAAGCGGTCCTCCAGCCGGTGAAGGATATCGCGAATCACCGCGCCGGTGGGGGAGGTGACCACTCCAATGGTCTTCGGCAAAAAAGGGAGTGGCTTCTTGCGCTCGGGTGCGAACAGGCCTTCCGCCTCCAGCCGCGCCTTGGTCTTCTCCAGCAGCGCGAGCAGCGCGCCCTCGCCCGCCAGCTCCATCCGCTCGATCACGATCTGGTATTTGCTGCGCCCGGCGTAGGTGGTCACCTTGCCGCTGGCGATCACCTCCACCCCGTCTTCGGGCCGGAAGGCGAGGCGCGGGGCGGCGCTCTTCCACATAACGCCGTCGATGACCGACTTGTCGTCCTTGAGGCTGCAATAGAGATGGCCTGAGGCCGCGCGCTTTACCCCCGACAGCTCGCCGCGAATGCGGACAAAGCCGAACCTGTCCTCCACCACCCGCTTCAGGCTGCGCGAAAGATCGCTCACACTGAGCGGCTCGGAATTGTCGCCCGGCCTGGTGTTCGCTAGCAGCGAAGGATCAGTATCGTCTGGATTGGACACGCGAATGAATATCCTTCTGCTCGGGTCGGGTGGCCGCGAACATGCGCTGGCGTGGAAACTCGCCGGTTCCCCCTCCTGCTCTCAGCTTTTCGCGGCGCCTGGCAATCCGGGCATCGCCGAATGTGCGGACATTGTCGCGCTCGATCCGTCCGACCACAAGGCCGTGATTGCGTTTTGCCACGAGAACGCCGTCGACTTGGTCGTCGTCGGCCCCGAAGCGCCGCTGGTCGCCGGGCTGGCGGACGACCTGCGCGCCGAAGGATTTGCGGTGTTCGGCCCGGGCAAGGGTGCGGCACAGCTCGAAGGCAGCAAGGGCTTCACCAAGGACCTGTGTGCGCGCGCGGGCATCCCCACCGCGCGGTACGAGCGGGTCACTTCGCTCGAGGCCGGATGGGGCGCGCTCAAGAACTTCAACGCGCCTTTCGTACTCAAGGCCGATGGCCTTGCGGCGGGCAAGGGCGTGGTGATCGCCGAGACGCGCGAGGAAGCGCAGCACGCTCTCTCCGAAATGTTCGACGGCAGGTTCGGCTCGGCAGGCTCGGAAGTCGTGATCGAGGAGTTCATGACCGGCGAGGAGGCGAGCTTCTTCGCGCTGACCGACGGCGAGATCATCCTGCCCTTCGGCACCGCGCAGGATCACAAGCGCGTGGGCGAGGGCGATACCGGCCCGAACACGGGCGGCATGGGCTCCTACAGTCCCGCCCCGGTGCTGACGGATGCGCTGATCGACCGGGCGATGCGCGAAATCGTGGTGCCCACGGTGCGCACGCTGAGCGAGGACAAGATGCCCTATCGCGGCGTGCTCTACGCCGGGCTGATGCTGACCGACGAGGGGCCCAAGCTGGTCGAGTACAATATCCGCTTCGGCGATCCCGAATGCCAGGTGCTGATGATGCGCTTCGAAGGCGACCTCGCCGCACTGCTGCACGCGTGCGCTACCGGCGACCTGTCGAAGGCCGATCCCGTCCGCTTCTCGGACGACACCGCGCTGACCGTGGTGATGGCGGCCGAGGGCTATCCCGATACGCCCAAGAAGGGCGGCGCGATCGAGCTGGGCGGTGCGGAGGATGACGGCGCAAAGGTCTTCCACGCGGGGACCTCGCGCGATGAGGACGGCGGGCTGATCTCCAGCGGAGGACGCGTGCTCAGCGTGACCGCTCGCGGGAGCAACGCAACGAAGGCACAAGCAGCCGCCTACAAGGCCGTCGACGCGATCACCTTCCCCGACGGCTTCTGCCGCCGCGATATCGGCTGGCGCGAAGTCGAGCGGGAGACCGCCGAATAGCGTGACGGAGTTCACCGAAAGACCCCCCTATCTCATCCATACCAATCGAGAACTGGGGCTGATGCTTCGCGGCGAAAAGCCGCTGGCCAGCTTCGCAGACGCTGAGGGCGGCTACCCGCTCTCCATGCTGCGATACCTGCGAATGTTCGACAGGCATGTTGCCGCAGGACAAATCCTGCGACGTGACTCCTTCGACCAATTCCCGGGTCGGCCCGACTTACGGTTGCAACGCATCCTCTATGCGCTTCCCGGAGAAGAATGGCGCATGGAGGCGATGATCGAGCTTATTATGCGCTCGCCAGTTTGGGGCGCGACTGAGGAACGGCGCGAAGGCGAGTTGCTTGGCTATGCGGACTGGATGAATGACTGGTGGATCGGGCAGCGATACCCGATCACCCCCTACCCCAACCGCTTCGCCACCAGTGCCTGCAAATCCGCCTCGGGCCGTGCGCCCCAGTGCGAGATGACTTCGCCAGCGGCCACCGCGCCGCGGATCAGCGACTCTTCCAGCGACGCGTCGCGGCAATAGCCAGAGAGGAAGCCGGCGGCGAAGAGGTCGCCTGCGCCGGTCAGGTCCTGCACCTTGTCGACCGGCTCGGGCGAAACCTTTGCGCGTTCGTCGCCGCGTGCAGCCAGCGCACCGTCGCCGCCGCGCGTCATCACCACCAACGGCACATCATTGGCGAGGCTTTCGAACGCGGTGTCGGGGTCGGAGCCTTCGAGGATGCCTGCCTCCTCCTCGTTCACGAACAGGATGTCGATGAGGCCATCATTGATCAGCGCGCGGAAATCGGCGCCGTGCATGTGGACGCAGAAATCGGCGCAGGTCGCGAAGGCGATCTTCACGCCCGCATCGCGCGCAACCTGGATCGCGCGCTTCATCGCTTCGCGCGGTTCCGCCGGGTCCCAGAGGTAGCCTTCGAGGAACAGCACCCTGGTGCTGCGGATCAGATCGTCGTCGATCGCGGCGGCGGGGAGAAACTGCGATGCGCCGAGCGAGGTGTTCATCGTCCGCTCGCCATCGGGATCGACCAGGATGAGGCAGCGCCCGGTCGGCGGCTGGTCGTCGCTTTCGCCATAAGGGCGTGCGGGAGTGTCGAAATCGACGCCGACCGAGGTCAGGTCGTGGCGATAGATTTCGCCCAGCTGGTCGTCCGCCACCTGCCCGATAAAGGCGGTCTTGAGCCCCAGCATGGTCGCGCCGGTCAGCGTGTTGGCGGCCGCGCCGCCGGAGATTTCCTTGGTCGGCCCCATCTTGGCGTAGAGATCGACCGAGCGTTCGGCATCGATCAGCCGCATCGAACCCGCCGGCAGATCCTCGTCCTTCAGGAACTGGTGCGTGACGGGGGCGAGAACGTCGACGATGGCATTGCCGATGGCGATCACGTCGTACTGGGGGTCGGCCATGTGGGCTCACAATCCTTTGCTTTGGAAAATCTCGATTGGTGCGCGGCCTAGCGACGAAGCGAGCCGCGGCCAAGGCCGGTTATGGTGTGCAGGCGATTGACTTGGGGGGCAGGCCAACGGAAAAGCAGGGCCTTCATGCTTTCGCTCCCCGCCTCCCTCGCCCGCGCTTTCGCACAACTGGCGGACCCGCGTATCCTGTGGCTGCTGATCAAGTCGCTGCTGGTCACGCTGCTGCTGTTCGTGGCGCTGGGGGCAGTGCTCTATTTCGGGCTGATGTGGCTGGTGGACCGGGGGCTGGGCTCGGTGCTCGACGGGCTGCCGCCGCAGACGGCAGAGCTGGTTGCGACAATCGGCACGCTGCTGGGCGTCGTGCTGGGCGGATGGCTGCTGTTCCGCGTCACCGCGCTCGCCGCGGTGCAGTTCTTCGCCGATGACGTGGTCGAAGTGGTCGAGGCGAAGTACTATCCCGAGGCGCTCGAAAGTGCGCGGCGGATCGGCTTTGCGGAAAGCATGTGGCTGAGCCTCAAGGGCGCTCTGCGGGTCGTCTTCGTCAATATCCTGATCCTGCCGCTGGCGCTGATCCTGCTGGTCACCGGCTTCGGCACCGTGGTGCTGTTCGCGCTGGTCAATGCCTGGCTGCTGGGGCGCGAACTGCGCGACATGGCGTGGCAGCGACACCGGCGCGATCGGTCGGAAGATCCGCCGATCGGGCGCGGCACGCGCTTTGCCCTGGGGCTGATCATTGCCGGGATGCTGACCGTTCCCGGCCTCAATTTCATCGCCCCGATCATCGGGGCGGCAGCCGCCACCCATCTGGTGCAAGGAAGATTGCGCGATGCGTAACGGATCGAAAATGGCAATCGCGCTGGCTCTGGCCGCGTCGGTTGCGGCCTGCGCCACCCCTGCGCCCACGCAGACCCAGCGGCCGACCGCGGGCCGCCCCGTGCCTCCGCAGTCTCCGTCGTCGCAGCGACCTGGCACGGTGCCGCCTACGAACCCGCAGCCCGTGACCCCGGGCAACTTCATCGCGCCGCGGGTGATGAACGACAAGGGCCTGGAATACGTGATCGGCGCGCGCGCCAGCCAGCTGGAGCAGACATTCGGCCCCGCCCGTCTCGACGTGGTGGAAGGCGATGCGCGCAAGCTGCAATTCGTGGGCGAGGCCTGCGTGCTCGACGTCTTCCTCTATCCGCTGGCACCGGGCGCAGAGCCGACCGCGACTTATGTCGACGCCCGCCGCGCGAGCGATGCACTGGATGTGGACCGCGTCGCCTGCGCCAATGCGCTGAGGCGGTAGGGCGCGGGAATTTCGTCTGGGCGCGGCGAAAATTGCGTCGCACGAGAACCGGCGCGCAGCGGACATGCAAGTCCGTGAGCACCGGAAGCGCAGGGCGGCGCGATTTGCAGCCCGCCCAGGCGGAATTCAGACCATGAAGGACTCGCCGCAGCCGCAGGCACCCTTCGCATTGGGGTTTTCGAAAACGAACCCGGCAGAAAAATCGTCCTCCACCCAGTCCATCACGCTGCCGACGAGATAGAGCACGCTCGCCCCGTCGATGTAGAACGTGCCGCCGGGCGTCTCGATCTTCTCGTCGAAGGCCTGTTCGTCGGACACGTAGTCGACCGAATAGGCGAGGCCCGAGCAACCGCGGCGCGGCGTCGAAAGCTTCACCCCGATCGCGTCGTCGGGGGCCTTCGCCATCAGATCGGCGACGCGCTGTTCGGCAGCCGGGGTAAGGCTAACCGCTGCTGGACGTTCGCGAGTTTCCGTCGACATATCGATCAATCCCAAGTCGTCCAAAGTACCACTTCGGACGAAAGTTTATAGCATTCCCAGTTCGAGTCGCGCTTCGTCGGTCATCTTGTCCGGGCCCCACGGCGGGTCCCACACCAGATTGACCTCGGCATCGCGCACGCCGGGCACCGATCCCGCGCGGATTTCGACCTCGGCGGGCATGGATTCAGCAACCGGGCAATGCGGCGTGGTCAGCGTCATGGTGATCGAGACATCCTTGTCCTCGGTCACCTCGACGCCGTAGATCAGGCCCAGATCGTAGATATTGACCGGGATTTCGGGGTCGTAGATTTCCTTGAGCGCGGCGATCACTGCCTCCTGCAGCGCACCGCCCGCACCGGTTTCGCCCGCGCTTTCGGGTTTTTTCTTGAGGAACCCGTCGAGATAGTCGCGCTTGCGCGCCAGCTTCTCGCCCGCAGTTTCCTCGTCGGGATCGACCGCATCCTCCACCCGCGCGCGGGGCGGTTTGCTCGCGACCATCTGCTCGGTCGGCGAAGGAGCCGCGATGTAATCTTTTTCTTCGTCGCTCATCGTCATTACTCTCAGGCGAAAATCTTAAGCGTGCGGTCGATCCCGCGCATCAGCGCGGCGATGTCGGTCTCGTCGGAGTAGACCCCGAAGCTGGCGCGCGCGGTGCCGGGTACGCCCAGATGCTCCATCAGCGGCTGGCAGCAATGGTGCCCGGCGCGGATCGCCACGTTCTCTTCATCCAATATGGTGCCCAGATCGTGCGGGTGAACCCCCGGCAGCTCGAACGAGACGATGCCGAGGCTATCTTCCGGCCCGAACACGCGCACGCCCTGGATGCGAGAAAGCTCGTCACGCAGCTGGCGAACGAGAGCGCGTTCGTGCGCCTCGATCTTTTCGAGCCCGATCTGGTCGATGAAGTCGCAGCTTTCCGCAAAGGCCAGTGCCTCGGCTATCGCAGGCGTTCCCGCCTCGAAGCGCTGCGGCGGCGGGGCATACGTCGTGTGCTCGAACGTGACCTTGTCGATCATCGACCCGCCACCCTGCCACGGCGGCATCGCATCGAGCAGCTCCTTGCGGCCCCACAACGCGCCGATCCCGGTCGGCCCGTACATCTTGTGCGCGCTCATCGCGTAGAAATCGCAGCCGATCTCTTCTACGTCCACGGCCAGGCGTGGTGCCGCCTGGCACCCGTCGAGCAGCAGCTTCGCACCCATCGAATGCGCCAGCTGAGCCGCGCGCTTCGCGTCGAGCACCGAGCCGAGCACGTTCGAGACATGCGCGAAGGCGACCATCTCGTGCTCGGGCGTGAGCATCTTCTCTGCGGCGTCGAGATCGATCCGGCCATCCTCGGTCAGCGGACAGACATCGACCTGCCAGCCCGCAAGCTGCCACGGCACGATGTTCGAATGATGCTCCAGCTGGCTGAGCAGCACGCGACCCTTCTTCGGGTAGCTGTAAGCGACCAGATTGATCGCCTCGGTCGCGCCGCGGGTGAACACCAGTTCGTCCTCGGCCCCGCCAATGAAGGCGGCAACCCGACGGCGCGCCGCCTCGTAGCCCAGCGTCATCTGGGCGGAGCGGGAATAGACCCCACGATGGACGGTGGCGTAATCCTCGCCCAGCGCACGGGCCATCGCATCAATCACCACGCGCGGCTTCTGCGCGGTCGCTCCGCTGTCGAGGTAGTGCCAGCGCTCGCCATCAGACGTCAGCAGGCCGGGGAACTGTGCCGCAATCTCCCGCTCCCCTTCAGGGGGGCGGGGCTGGTTAGCGGAAGGCCCCCCAACCAACCCTCCCCCCTGAAGGAGAGAGGGCTTTGTGTTCGTCTGCGCGCTCACGCCCGCTCTTCCAGCTTGTCGAGCGCCTTTTCGAGCAGCGTCTCGCGCGTGGCCTCGTCGGCCAGTTCGCGGGTCGCATCGCCGATGAAGGCCTGCACCAGCAGGCGGCGGATCGTTTCGGGCGGCAGGCCGCGGGCGGCCATGTAGAACCGCGCGGTTTCGTCCAGCTGGCCCACACTCGCGCCGTGGGCGCACTGCACATCGTCGGCAAAAATCTCGAGCTGCGGCACGCTGTTCACGCTCGCACCCCGTTCCAGCAGCAGGCCCTTGAAGCTCTGCGCCGCGTCGGTCTTCTGCGCATCGCGCGCAACGTCGATCCGGCCGAGGAAATTGCCCGTGCCTGTGCCCCAGTGGACGCTGCGCACGGTCTGGTTGCTGGTCGCGCCCGGATGATCGTGCGCCAGCCGGGTAACAATCTCGCGCGTAGTGTCAGCCCCGCCCAGCGTGATGCCGCCAAGCTCGAAATGCGCACCTTCCGCCAGCGTGACGACGACTTCCAGCCGCCCGAGCTGGCCACCGGCCACCAGCGCGGCGAGTTCTGCGCGCGCGCCCTTCTCCAGAGCAATCCGCAGGCGGCGCATCTCCAGATTGCCACCGCCGTCGAGCACGATCAGGTCTGACCAGCTTTCACCTTCGGCGACGCGGATATCTTCCCACGCCTCGAACGTATCGGGCGCGCAATCCTGCAGCGCGTCGATATCCGAATAGCGCCAGGCTTCGTCCTTGCGGGTGGGGAGGAGAATGCTCTCGGTCATGCGGTCTCCATGACGGCGTCGTAGCCTTCGCGCTCCAGATCGGCGGCAAGTTCCGGCCCGCCGGTCTTGACGATGCGGCCCTTCGAGAGGATCGAGACGTGCGTCGGCTGCACCACGTCGAGCAGGCGCTGGTAGTGCGTGATCAGCAGCACGCCCTTGTCGCCCCCTTCTCCTTCTTTGGCGCGCATGATCGCGTTGATCCCGTCGCCCACGACGCGCAGCGCATCGATGTCGAGCCCGCTGTCGGTTTCGTCGAGCACGGCAAAGCACGGGTCGAGGATGCCCATCTGGACCATCTCGGCGCGCTTCTTCTCGCCGCCGGAAAAGCCGACGTTCACGTTGCGCTTGAGCATCTCCATGTCGAGCTTGAGCAGGCCGGCCTTTTCCTTCGCCAGCTTGAGGAAGTCGCCGCCGGTCATCGGCTCGTCGCCGCGCGCCCGGCGCTGCGCGTTCAGCGCTTCGCGCAGGAACTGGATGTTGGAGACGCCGGGAATTTCGACCGGGTACTGGAAGCCGAGGAACAGCCCGGCAGCCGCGCGTTCGTGCGGGTCCATCGCGAGCAGGTCTTCACCCCGGAAGAATACCGAACCCTCGGTCACTTCGTAGCCGGGTCGTCCGCCAAGCACGTAGGCAAGCGTCGACTTGCCCGCGCCATTGGGGCCCATGATGGCGTGGACCTCGCCCGCATTGACGCTGAGCGTGAGGCCGTTGAGGATTTTGGTGCCGTCTATCTCGGCGTGGAGGTTGTCGATCTGGAGCATGTCTAAAGTGTCTTCAATCCGGTGAAATTGGCGATCGCGAGAGCGATCTCGTCATTAAGCTGTCGAATGGCGCGCTGCTTCGCCTGTTCGGCGTCGTCGTCGGTCAGGCCCTGCGTGGCGACGGCTACGCGATCGGCCTGTACCCGCTTGATCTGCGGCGCACACAAGGCACGCGTGGCGACCACCGCCGCGCGCAGACCGGTGCGCGGTGCGCCCGCGGAGCCCGATTGCAGACAACCGCGTAGCCGCGTCTCCGCCTGCCGAGGGCTCAGCGCGTCCTGCGCCGAGAGCGAAGGACCGAGCGCCATGCTGGCACCAAGCGCCAGGAAGAGGGCGAGTGTCGACCTCACGACTGCGCGACCCGATCCGATGGGGTGATCGCGATCAGCGTGAACAGCAGGGCAATCACGGCCGGGGCGTATAGCATCACGAGGTTCAGCGTTTGCGCAGGGCCCGTTCCGCCATCCCACGCGACCTGCCCGGTGCTGCCGAGCGAGCCGATCCACAGCCCCCAAAGCGCGAAGGCAACCGCGGCGATGGCTAGCCGCACGATCAAGGCGCGCTTGCCGTTGTCTTCCGCGTCGGCAAGTTCGCCAGCAAAGGCACTGTCGCTTGCGGGTGAGGACGTGTCCTCGATTGCTGCATCGGCAGGCACCAGCCGCGCTAGCTTGCGCGCTTCGAACCTCGTGCGCGCCTCGCTCCATGCTGCCGCCTTGCCTTCCAGCGCCGCTTCGAGATCGCGCTGGAGGGAGCGCGCGAGCGAACGCAGACGCGGATTTGCCGTGTCCGTCTGCACCAGCTTGCGGGCGAGCGCCTGCATCGCAGCCAGCTCGCGAGTGGCGGCAGGCGTTTCCGCGAGAGCGAGTACTTCGAGCTTATCCATCGCGACGGTCCCTGCCTGGTCTGAAATCGCGGGGTTTCTGGTCTCGGGGGGATCGGCCACGCGGCGGCCCATTGCCGTCGCGGTCGTAGCGCGGCTTGGTCTGGCGCGGATTGGCCTCTTCGTGGCGGCGTCGCGCTTCCTTGCGGTTGGCTATCGCGGCGCGCATTTCCTGCGTCAGCCTCGCCAGCACCGCGTCGATATCGTTCAGGATATCCGCGGCGGCCACGTGGACCACGCGGATGCCGACCGCTTCCAGGCTCTTGTCGCGCCGGGTGGCGATGGCGGGCTCGACACCCTCCTCGTCGATCAGGATCGCGAGGCCCATATTGTGCGAGTTGAAATCGACGATCGCGCTGCCGACCACCGCGAAGCGGGTGAAGGAGTAGCGCCCGAAATCGGCCTTCGAGAACTTCTCCGCCAGCGCCTTGTGCGCGGGAGAAGCATGGCGACGCATCTCGCGCGCACGATCATGCAGCGCATCGAGCCGCTTCTCCGAAATCTCCCACCCGCGACCCTTCTTCTTGATCGCGGGGGCGTTGGAGTCCTCGGAGGCGGGCCGGAGGTTGAGAGTTTTGCGGTCAGTCATACGTAGCGCTCGAAATCGGGTGAAGTACGACGAAGTCACCGCCATCGATATCTAATGGTTCGCCGTCCTCGGCAACCGTAAGCAATGATCCATCAGGTTTGCGGAGCATCACCTGCAGCCTCTTGTCGAGCGGCGTTGGCGAGGGCTCGATCTGCGCAAGAGTTCGGATCACATACGTGTCCGTTTCGGGGATCATCGCTTCCGCCTGCATCGCAAAGACAGGAGGGAAGGCCCCACCATTCATCGTAGCCTTCGCAAACGTTTTGGCGGGAGATTTAGCACATGCGGATCGAGCATTCTTGACCGCTCGGGTATTCGCCTCGACATCGTCGCTTACCGAGCCGATTTCACGCACCATGCATCCGGCATAGCTGATAGCGCCGAAGAACTCCCACAGGTTCTCCACTTCAACACCGTCCGCAGGCTCTTCTGCGTTCGCCGGGACCCCGCACAGCAGAACCGCTGCCGAAAGCATGGCGCACTTCAATCTGATCATCACCCCACGCTCCCTTCCAGAGAAATCGCCAGCAGCTTCTGCGCCTCGACCGCGAATTCCATCGGCAGTTCCTTCAGCACTTCCTTGGCGAAACCGTTGACGATCAGTGCGATCGCCGCCTCCTCGTCCAGCCCGCGCTGCTGCGCGTAGAACAGCTGGTCGTCGGAAATCTTGCTGGTGGTCGCCTCGTGCTCGATCTGCGCGGTGGGGTTCTTCACCTCGATATAGGGCACGGTGTGCGCGCCGCACTTGTCGCCCAGCAGCAGCGAATCGCACTCGGTGCGGTTGCGCACGCCGTCGGCATTGGCGGCCACGCGAACCAGCCCGCGATAGGTGTTGTTGCTCTGGCCGGCGCTGATCCCCTTGGAGATGATCGTCGAGCGGCTGCGCTTGCCGTTGTGGATCATCTTGGTCCCGGTATCGGCCTGCTGGTGGTTGTTGGTGACCGCGACCGAGTAGAACTCGCCCACGCTATCCTCACCATTCAGCACGCAGCTGGGGTATTTCCACGTCACCGCGCTGCCGGTTTCGACCTGCGTCCAGCTGATCTTGGACCGCGCGCCCTGGCACAGCCCGCGTTTGGTCACGAAATTGTAGATCCCGCCCACGCCATCGGCATTGCCGGGGTACCAGTTCTGCACGGTCGAATACTTGATCTCGGCATCGTCCATCGCGACCAGCTCGACCACGGCGGCGTGCAGCTGGTTCTCGTCACGCATCGGCGCGGTGCAGCCTTCGAGATAGCTGACATAGCTGCCCTTTTCGGCCACGATCAGCGTGCGTTCGAACTGGCCGGTATTCTCCGCATTGATGCGGAAATAGGTGCTCAGCTCCATCGGGCAGCGGGTGCCCTCCGGGATGTAGACGAAGGTGCCGTCGGAAAAGACCGCACTGTTGAGGCAGGCGAAGTAGTTGTCGTGCTGCGGCACCACCTTGCCCAGCCACTTCTTAACCAGATCGGGATATTCGCGGATCGCTTCGGAGATCGAGCGGAAGATGACGCCCGCCTTTTCGAGCTCCTCGCGGAAGGTGGTAGCAACCGAAACCGAGTCGAACACCGCATCCACCGCGACCTTGCGCGCGCCCTTCACCCCGGCGAGCACTTCCTGCTCCGCCAGCGGAATGCCGAGCTTGTCGTAGACCGACTTGATGTCCGGATCGAGCTCGTCGAGCGACTCCAGCTCTTCCTTCTTCTTGGGCGCGGCGTAGTAGTAGGCGTCCTGGTAATCGATCTCGGGATAGCCGAGCTTCGCCCAGTCGGGCTCGGTCATGGTGAGCCATTTGCGGTACGCCTTGAGCCGCCATTCGAGCATCCACTCGGGCTCTTTCTTCTTCGCCGAAATGAACCTGACCGTGTCTTCGGATAGGCCCTTGGGCGCGTATTCGGTGTCGATTTCCGAATGCCAGCCGAACTCGTAGTCGGCGGCCCTGGCGGCGGCTTCGCGGGCTTCCCGATCCTGCTCGGGGTTCTTGAGGTCGATGGTTTCGTTCATGCCAATTCTTTCTGCGCAGGTGCGGAGCCTGCAATCTTCGCCAGCGACACGTCGGCCAATGCGCCGCGCACCGCGGCGTTGACCACCGGCCAGTGCGGCTTGACGGTGCATTCGTGATCGACCGCGCAATCGCCGGTATCGATGCAGGTGACGAGCGCGATGGGCCCTTCGATCGCCTCGACGATATCGGCCATGCTGATCGCCGCGGCAGGTCGTGCGAGCTGCAACCCGCCGCCCGCGCCGCGCGTCGAACGGAGCAGCCCGGCGGCGCTCAGCTTGCTGACGATCTTCTGCGCGGTCGGCACCGGAATGCCGGTTTCCTGCGCCAGATCGGCCGCCGACACCCGCCCGCCGCCACACTTGCGTGCGGTCGCAGCCATGATCACAATGGCATAATCGGCGAGGTTGCTGAGGCGCATACGGGCTAATTCGGACTAATGCAGTCTGATTTCAACCAAAACCCGCCAGTTGCGAGTCGTTAGCGTTTGCCGGTTTCCGCGCCGCGTTTGCTCCGACGCACTGGGGATCGGCCCAAAGCGCGCTCGACAGCGCTGCCGGTGCGCAATAGGGCATCACCCATGCTGTTCCCGCTCGTAAAGCCGCTGCTTTTCCAGCTCGACCCCGAGCGCGCGCATCGCCTGTCTCTCGCAGGTCTCAAATCCTTCCCTTCGAGCAAGCCTCTCCGCCACGACCCGGCGTTGGCCGTTACGCTGGGCGGACTGACCTTCCCCTCCCCCGTGGGTGTCGCCCCGGGGTACGACAAGGATGCCGAGGTGCCCGATGCGCTGCTGGGGCTCGGTTTCGGCTTCGTCGAGGTCGGCACGATCACGCCGCTGCCGCAGGCGGGCAATCCCAAGCCGCGCCTGTTCCGGCTGGTCGAGGATCGCGCGGTGATCAACCGCATGGGGTTCAACAATGGCGGGGCCGAGGAAGCGCACGCACGCTTGCGCAAGCGTGCAGACAAGCCGGGCGTCGTCGGCATCAATATCGGTGCCAATAAGGATAGCGACGATCGCATGGCCGATTATGCGCTGCTGACCGAGCTGATGGCACCGCTCGCCAGCTATCTGACGGTCAATATCTCCAGTCCCAACACGCCGGGCCTGCGCAACCTTCAGGCAGGCGACGCGCTGGCCGATCTGCTGGCCGGCGTGTTCGAGGCGCGCGGTGCCGAGGGGCCGCCGGTGTTTTTGAAACTCGCACCCGATCTCGAGCCCAGGGAGATCGACGCGATCGCGAAGGTCGCGGTGGGCAGCGGGCTGGCGGCGCTGATCGTCTCCAACACCACGCTTGCCCGGCCACCGCTGCGGTCGAAACATGCGGACGAAACGGGCGGGCTGTCGGGTGCCCCGCTCGCGCCCATTGCGCTGCAAAGGCTCAAGGATTTCCGCAAGGCGACCGGGGGGCAGATTCCGCTGATCGCGGCGGGCGGGATCGATAGCGCAGACGCCGCGTGGGAGCGGATCGTCGCGGGCGCGAGCCTGGTCCAGCTCTATTCGGCGATGGTTTACCGCGGGCCGATGCTGTGCCGCCGGATCGCCAAGGGGCTGAGGGAAAGGTTGCGGCGCGAAGGCTTTGCGTCGATTGAGGACGCCATCGGATCGCAAGCCTGAGGATCGCCATGCTCGCCAGAACTTTCGCCGCCCCGCTGTTCGGCATTATTGCCACGTTCTCGCTGGCAGGATGTGCGACGCCCCCGGCGGCACCGGTCGAAACCGCATCGACTGCGCAGCCTCCGCAGTCGGTACGCGGGGCCGTCAGCGCCGCCGATCCGCGGGCGCAGGAGGCGGGCGAGCAAATCCTTCGTCAGGGCGGCACCGCCACCGACGCAGCGATCGCCGTGATGCTCGCGCTGACGGTCGTGGAACCGCAGAGTTCGGGAATAGGCGGCGGCGGATTTATGGTCCGCGGCGCTGCCGATGGCTCCGTCACCTCCTACGACGGACGCGAAACCGCCCCTGCGGGCGCGACGCCGGACTGGTTTCTCGACGCTTCGGGCAATGTCCCCTCCTTCCGTGACTCGGTCCGCAGCGGGCTCAGCGTCGGCGTCCCCGGCAACCTGGCGCTGGCTGCCAAGGCCCATGCAGAGCACGGAAAGCTGCCGTGGGCGGACCTGTTCGCGCCCGCAATTGCGCTGGCGCGCGACGGCTTTCGGGTCAATCCGAGGCTCAACACCTCGCTCTCCGAAAGCAGCGATACTGGCGCACGCAGCGCCGAGGCGCGCGCTCTGTTCTACGACGGCTCGGGTAAACCGCTGCCGGTGGGTACCACCCTAAGGAACCCGGCGCTGGCCAGCACGCTCGAGAAGATAGCAAAGGCCGGACCCGAGGCATTCTATCGCGGTGAAGTGGCCCAGCAAATCGCCAGCACGGTGGCCGACGATACGCCGCGCCCCGACCCGATGAACCTGCGCGATATCGAGGGCTACGTTGCCAAGGAACGCGCGCCCGTATGCGGAAAATATCGCGCTTTTCGTATCTGCGCGATGGGCCCGCCGACCTCGGGCGGTATCGCGGTGCTGCAGATGCTGGGGCAGTTGGAACGGTTCGATCTTGCCTCGCTTGGCCCGCGCAATCCGGAAACCTGGCACCTGTTCGTAGAGTCGCAGCGGCTCGCCTATGCCGACCGCGAGCTTTACCTGGCCGACAGCGATTTCGTGCCGGTCCCCTCGCAGGGGTTGATTGCGCCGGACTACCTCGCGCGGCGTAGCGCTCTGATCCAGTCGGGCAGTTCGATGTCGGATGTGAAGCCGGGATCGCCCGCCGGTGCCGACACGGCCCTCGCCGATGGCGACGAACCTGCCGAGCACGGGACCTCGCATATCGCGGTGGTCGACGATGCAGGCACCATGATCAGCTACACCTCGACCATCGAGAGCGCCTTCGGATCGGGGTTGATGGTCGACGGGTTCTATCTCAACAACGAACTGACCGATTTCAGCCGCTCGCCCACGGTGGATGGAAAGCTCGTCGCAAACAGGGTCGAGGGGGGCAAGCGCCCGCGCAGCTCCATGTCTCCGGTTGTGGTCTACGATCCGCAGGGCAACCCGTTCATGGCGGTCGGCGCAGCGGGCGGCAGCACGATCCCGGTACAGACTGCGCGCACCATGATCGGCGTGATCGATTTCGGGCTGGCCCCCGAAGACGCGATGGGTCTGCCGTTCGTGATGGCTTTCGGGGATAGCGTAATGCTGGAACAGGGCACCTGGCTGGTGGATAGCCAGGACGCGTTCCGCGCGCTCGGCCACGCTTCGCTGAGCGTCCGACCGGCCCCGGTGAAGGCGGGAATCGTGGTTCGGCGCGACGGCAAGTGGGTCGCCGCACGCGATCCGCGGCTTTCGGGACAACTCGATCTTCCCTGAGGCATAGGGGTGCCACGCGCTTGCCGTAGCGTCGGCGGGAGCCTAGAGCGCCGCGAACCGTTACGGGAAGCGAACGGAAACTGGGGAGCAGGTGCGGATTTGACGCAGCTTGAAGAGATCGAACGGGCGAGCAACCTTGTCTCGCTGTTCCTGAAACGCGCCGACGAGGGCGGCGACAGGCCTTTCCTCGGGCGCAAGGTCGCGGGCCAATGGCAGACGATCAGCTGGCGCGAAGCGGCAGACCAGGTCTGCATACTGGCCGAGAATCTGCGGGGCCTCGGCCTCAAGGGTGGCGACCGCGTGGTGTTGGTATCCGAAAACCGGCCCGAGTGGTGCATCGCGGACCTCGCGATCATGGCGGCAGGGTGCATCACTGTGCCCGCCTACATCACCAATACCGAACGCGATCACGTGCACATCCTCGACAATTCGGGGGCGAAAGCGGTGATCGTTTCGAACGAAAAGCTTTCCGGCCCCTTGATCCCGGCGATCTTCAATACGGGCATCGCGGAACATATCATTCCGATCGAAAGCGTGCGCGCCTATCAGGGCGGCAACCTCGCCTGCCATGGATGGACGGGCATGACCGAGGGCGATGCGAAGGCGGCACGCGCAGCTGTCGAAGCGCGGATCGCCGATATCGGGCGCAAGGACACCGCCTGCATCATCTACACCAGCGGCACCGGCGGGGCGCCGCGTGGCGTGTTGCAACACCACGGTGCGATCCTGTGCAATGTCGCGGGCGCTGCGGACATCCTGATCAGCGACTTCAAGCTGTCGGACGATGAACGATTTCTCTCCTTCCTGCCGCTCAGCCATGCTTACGAGCATACCGGCGGGCAATTCCTGCCGATCGGAGTCGGTGCGCAGATCTACTATGCCGAAGGGCTCGAAAAGCTCGCGAGCAATATCGAGGAAACCAGCCCGACCGTTATGGTCGTCGTGCCGCGGTTGTTCGAAGTGCTGCGCACGCGGATCATGAAGCAGATTGCCAAGCAGGGCGGCGCGGCCAGCTTCCTGCTCGATCGAGCGCTTGAGATTGAAGAGCGAACGAACAGGAAGGGCCGCAAACGCCTGCGCGACAAGCCGATGGACGCGGTCGTAGGGCGCCTTCTGCGACCCAAGATCCGCCAGAAGTTCGGCGGCCGGATCAAAGCGATGGTATCGGGTGGCGCGCCGCTCAATCCCGACGTCGGCATCTTCTTCCAGGCGCTCGGCCTGCCGATGATGCAAGGCTACGGACAGACCGAGGCCGGGCCCGTCATCAGCTGCAACAGGCCGTCCGCCGGGGTCTCGATGGAGACGGTCGGGCCGCCGATGAAGGGTGTCGAAATCAGGATCGCCGACGATGGCGAGATTCTGTGCCGCGGCGAACTGGTGATGCATGGATACTGGCAGAATCAGCAGGAAACCGACCGCGCGTTGCAGGATGGCTGGCTGCATACCGGCGATATCGGGCACCTCGACGAGAAGGGCCGGATCGTAATCACCGACCGCAAGAAGGACATGATCGTCAACGACAAGGGCGACAATGTCGCGCCGCAGAAGGTCGAGGGGATGCTGACGCTGCAACCCGAAATCGGGCAGGCGATGGTCGTCGGTGACAGGCGGCCCTACGTGGTCGGCCTGATCGTGCCCGATGCCGAATGGGCGCTCGACTGGTGCAAGGCGCAGGGCAAGCCGCTCGATTGCAAAAGTGTGCAGGAGCTACCAGAATTCCGCGCGGCAATCCGCAAGGCGGTGGACCGGGTCAATGCCGAGCTGTCGGTTGTCGAGAAGGTGCGCGGCTTCGCTTTCGCCGACGAACCCTTCGGAATCGAGAACGAGGAAATGACGCCGAGCATGAAGATCCGGCGTCACAAGATCCGCGAACGCTATGGCGATCGGCTCGACGGACTATATCGCCACGGCTAAAGTTGCCTTTTGGCAACATTGTTGAACCTCCTTTTGGAAGCCGTCTTGGCAGGTGCCAAGACGCGCGATAACGCGCGCAAACCGCCGGAAATGCTGGATCGCGAAGAGATCGGGGTCAATATTCGCGATCTGAATAGGCGCGGCCGTTTGGACAAAAGGATTCGTGATAATGAACAACTGTGGCTCGTTTGCCATGCCTCGCCCTATGCGCATGAGCGCCCTGCTGCTGGGTGGGATCTCGCTGTTTTCGCTCTCCACGCCCGCGCTGGCGCAAGACTCGGCTGTGCTCGACCGGCTGGAAGCGATGGAAGACCGCCTCGACGCATTGCAGTACGAAAACGCTGCGCTGCGTGCGCAGATCGAAGCGATGCGCGCCGAAACTTCGGTCGAGGCGTCGGCGCCGGTTGCGCTAGCGCAGGGGCAAGAGCCCGCTGCGACCACGCAGGACAGGATTCCGGGCACCGCGCAGGTTGCAGCGGCGCAACCCGCCTCGGCCGGCCCGGTCGATGTCGTGACCGAGACCGACGATCCGCGCGAGCTGCAGGTGCAGGGGTCGGAGAATTTCGTCGGCACCAACGGCACCTACGCATACCGCATGCTCGATCACGCCGAAAACGTGAATACCAAGCCGCTGGTGCAGCTGGCCGCCCTGCAGGCGGGTGAGCTTGAGGACCGCGTCACGCTGTCGGGTGGCATTGCGGCGATCGCGAACTATCAGTGGGCTTCGGTAGACGACAAGTTCGGCTACCTGATGCGCCATCCGACGAGCGCCAACCAGCTCGGCGACAATGTCTCCGAAGTCGTGCTGCACTCGGCCAATCTCGCGCTGACGGCGCGGCTCACGCCCAATCTCATCGGCTATGCCGAATTCCTGTACGATCCGGAACAAAGCTTCGGCCAGGGCACGATCACCGCGCTGGCCCGCAACCAGGTTCAGCTGCGGCGCGGCTGGGTGATGTACGGCAATCTGGATACCTCGCCGGTCTACGCGCTGGTGGGCAAGATGGACACGCCCTTCGGGCTCAACGACACGGTCAGCCCGTTCACCAACTCGACCAACTGGCACGCGTTCGCCGGGCTGGCATTCGGCGGGCAGGTCGGCGTGGTCACCGGCGGTCTGCATCTGCGCGCAATGATCGTTCAGGGCGGCTCGCAGTTCCGATCGGCAAACGTACCGGTGCTCGGGTCGAGCGTGCCCTCGCGCGCCAATAATTTCGCGGTCGACGCGCGCTACACCATCGATCTAGGCGGCGAAGGCAATGCCCTGATGGCGGGTGCCAGCTACCAGCGCGGCACAGCCTATTGTCAGGCCTATCCCGTGACGCACTTCAACCCGTGTGCGGACAATAACCCGGGCATCGCGGCCTACGGCAAGCTGACCTACGGCCCCATCACCCTGCTGGGTGAATATGCGCAGACGACCAAGGAGTGGGAGGGGACCGCTGTCCCGATTCCGACCAATCCACTGAGCGAGTTCGAAGCGGTAAAGCCGGAAGCGTTCACCTTCGGCGGACGCTTTGCCTTCGGCGCGGACAACCTGTCTGTCCAGCGGCGCGAATTCGCGGTTTCGGCCGAATTCTCGAAGTTCATCTCGGGCGAGAAGGGCTCGCCTTGGCGGCGTCAGAACCAGTCGGTTCTCGGCCTGTCCTGGTTCCCCGTGCCCAACGTGGACCTGTTCGGTGAATTCATCCATGTCGACGGGTACGTGCCGCTCAACTTCCTGTCGGGCGGCAACTTCCCCGATGGCAGCACCTGGTCGCGGCAGGATGCGGATACGAACGTGATCCTGGCCGGTGCGCAGGTATCCTTCTGATCCGGTTCGCCGGACCCACAAACGAGAAGACCCGGGCCGCCCCGTATGGAGGGCAGCCCGGGTCATTGGTT
The DNA here is from genome assembly GCF_038594485.1 of Citromicrobium bathyomarinum. GTDB lineage: Bacteria > Pseudomonadota > Alphaproteobacteria > Sphingomonadales > Sphingomonadaceae > Alteriqipengyuania > Alteriqipengyuania bathyomarina_A. The sequence continues at coordinate 38,253 of NZ_JBCFZG010000004.1, forward strand.
TCGTTCGGGATTGACCGATCAGGCGGCTTCGCCCTCCAGGTCGACATATTCGGGATAGAAGCTCGGCGCGCGGGTCGACCAGGCAGGTGCGGTCGCTGCGGCTTCGCTCAGCGATTGCAGCAGGAGCTTGCGCCGCGCCGGGCGCAGGTGCGGCATCGCCGCCCCGCTGCAAAAGGCGCTCGGCAGCCAGGGACGAATCTCGGCCCCGAGCAGGCGTTCGTAAAGAAAGCGGAACGGCGAGAAACCATCCAGCCGCTCCTGCGCGAGGTCGAATGCAGCAAGGCGCGCCAGCTGCCCTATGAAAGGTGAAATCGAATCGACGGCGTCGGCTTCCGGGATAGAATGGCGCAGCGCCTTGAGATCCTGATAGGCAACGTACTGCCGACGGATGTCGACATTCTCGCTCGCATTGCGCGCCCACAGCTTGAAGGCGTCGCAGCGGCCAAGCCCGATGTCGAGATTGCGACGGATGAAGCGCTGCTCGCAGGGCGAGAAGTTCGCAAATTCGCGCATCTCAGCGATGCTCAGGTTGGTCGTGTTCCTTGTCGCCATCTTGCCCCTCCATCGGGCGCTTGATCCGGTGGAGGTAGATGTCGCGTAACTTGGTTAACATCCCGTAAGCCTTGCGGGGTGCCGACGGCCAGGAGCTAGATCAGGCCAGCCAGCGGGCTGGAAGGGTCGGCATATTTGCGAGTCGCCATCCGGCCGGAAAGATAGGCGTCGCGCCCGGCCTGCACCGCCAGCTTCATCGCCCGTGCCATGCGAATCGGGTCTTTCGCCTCGGCAATGGCGGTGTTCATCAGGATGCCGTCGCAGCCCAGTTCCATGCCCACCGCAGCGTCCGATGCGGTCCCGACACCTGCGTCGACCAGCACGGGAACGCTTGCGCCTTCGACGATCAGGCGGATGGTCACGCGGTTCTGGATGCCCAGGCCGCTGCCGATCGGCGCACCCAGCGGCATAATCGCCACCGCGCCCGCGTCTTCAAGCTGCTTGGCCGCGATCGGATCGTCCGCGCAATAGACCATCGGGTGAAAGCCTTCGTTGGCCAGCGTCTCTGTCGCGCGCAGCGTTTCGCGCATGTCGGGGTAAAGCGTCTTCGCCTCGCCCAGCACTTCCAGCTTTACCAGATCCCAGCCGCCAGCTTCGCGTGCGAGGCGCAGTGTCCGCACGGCCTCGTCGGCGGTGAAGCAGCCTGCGGTGTTGGGCAGGTAGGTGACCTTCTTGGGATCGATGAAATCGGTCAGCATCGGCTGATTCGGGTCGGAAACGTTCACCCGCCGCACCGCGACGGTGACGATTTCCGCCCCGCTCGCTTCGAGTGCGGTAGCATTCTGCGCAAAGTCCTTGTACTTTCCCGTGCCCACGATGAGCCGCGAACGGAAAGTGTGCCCGGCGACGGTCCAGGTGTCGTCGCTGTCGGAAGGATGGTCGCCGCCCCCGACGAAGTGGACGATTTCCAGAGCATCTCCGTCATTCAGCGCAGTCTCGCCGAGCTGCGATCGCGGTGCGATTTCGCCATTATGCTCCACAGCGACCTTCTCGGGCGCAAGGCCCAGCTCGCGCACCAGCGCGGCAATGTCGGGGGCGGTGGTGGTGCGGCTCTCGCCGTTCAGCTGGATCGTCTTGGTATCGCTCATAGCGAGAGCGACTTGGAGGTTCAGCGCTCCTCGCGCAAGCTTTCCGCACGGTGGCCCGGCGTGTGGTGGCGCAGATTGAGAATATGTCCCGCCGAAACCAGCCCGACGCCTATGATCGTCAGAACAGCTTCCTCGATCCCGTGCGGAGCAGCGAGTGCGCCCCCCATAAAGGTCAGTCCGGTCATCGCCACGACGAATGGCATACGCCGACGATGGCGAATCGCACCGACACCGATAGCGACCCCGGCAATCACGGTTGCGGCGACCAGCCCCCAGGTATGCAGCTCGGGCGCGAGCAGCCAGCTACCCGCAAAACCCAGCGCGGAAATGAGCACGATCGTGAGCACGCAATGCACCGCACACAGCGCGGACAGGGCAATGCCCACCGCATCCAGTCTGATGCGGTTCGATATGCTGCGGAAGTTCATGGGCAGCGAAATATGTTATGTTGTTTCATTTTGCAAGTGCCTGAAAAGCGATCACGTGCAGGCCATGTATGTCTGCGCGCTTGCAAGTCTGGTCGCCAGTACGCATTCATGCGGAATGGCCGCCACACTCTTGCGTCGATCCAGCGAACCCACCCTTGATGGCACACGACCAGGCTGGCTGGCCTGGTGGCTTGTGTGCGTGGCCGTGCTTGTGGTGCTGATCGTCGCGGTCGGCGGAATTACCCGGCTGACCGAATCGGGGCTGTCGATCACCCAATGGGACCCGGTGACGGGCGTACTCCCGCCGCTGAGCGACAAGGCGTGGCAGGCAGAGTTTGCGCTCTACCGGGCGACGCCGGAGTACAGGCTCGAAGCCGGTCCGGCAGGTATGACGCTCGCCGACTTCAAGGCGATATTCTTCTGGGAGTGGTTTCACCGCCTGCTCGGTCGGGTGATCGGGCTGGTCTTCGCCCTGCCGCTCGCATTCGCGTGGCTGCGCGGGTGGATCCCGAAAGGTTACAAGCCGCGCCTGCTCGCGCTGCTGGCGCTGGGCGGATTGCAGGGCGTCTTCGGCTGGCTGATGGTAAGCTCGGGACTGACCGGATCGATGACCGACGTGAGCCACTTCTGGCTCTCGATCCATTTGTGCACCGCCCTGTTTACGCTCGCCGGGCTGGTGTGGACCGCGCTCGACCTCCACGATCTCGATCGCAACCGGGGCGCTTTGCCGGCGCGCTTTCGCCCCCTCGCCGCGATCGCTGGCGGGGTGCTCTTCGTGCAGATCGTGCTCGGGGCATGGGTTGCGGGCCTCAATGCCGGGCATGCCTCCAACACCTGGCCGCTGATGCAGGACCGGTTCGTGCCGGAGGCGAACCTGTCGAAAGGCTTCTTCTGGGCGATCACTCACGACCCCTTCCTGCTCCACTTCGTTCATCGCTGGTTTGCCTGGGTCGCGTTTGGCGTGCTGGTCTGGATGGGATCGCGTGCGCTGCTGCGTGAAGGCAACGCGGGCAAGGCGCTGATCGCGCTCGCGATCGGACAGGTGCTGCTGGGAATCGTGACGGTGGTGACCGGCGTGTCGATCTGGGTGGCTGTCGCCCATCAGGTGACAGGTGCATTGCTCGTCGCAGCAACCTCGGCCAGCGCGCACGCGCTTGGACAGCGGGTGTGAGCGCGCTGATCTATACGGTTTTTGCGAGCAAGGACGACGGACGCAGCGTGGCCACTCGTCTGCTCGACGAAAAGCTGATCGCCTGTGCCAACATTATCGGACGCGTCGAAGCCTTGTTCGATTGGGACGGGGAGCGCGGCTCGGGCGAGGAGATCGCCGTGCTGTTCAAGACGCACGCCGAGCGGCTCGATGCCGCTGTCGCGCGGCTTGAGGCGCTTCACCCTTACGATACGCCGGCAATTCTGGGCTGGCGCGCGGACGCGTGCGGGGATGCGACAGCCGCGTGGCTCTCGGGCGTGGTGGGATGAATGCCATGTTGGAGCGACGCGGCGTTCTCGCCGGGCTCGGCGCGCTGTTCTTGCTGCCGACGGCCGCATCGGCGCGGCTGGCGTCACCCGACGGACCCTTCGTTCTCGAACGCGCCCTTGTGCGCAGCCTTTCGGACGGCAAGCAGATCAGTGTCACCCGCCGCTGGTCGCTGGCGTTCGAGGCGGTCGGTGACGACGGGCTGCGCGCCACGGGCAAGCAGGTCGATGCGAGCGTCGACGCACCCTCTGCACTGCAGGCGATGGCCAGGTTGGAGGCCGCGCGTGACGAAAGCGATCTCTTCCCGCTCCAGCTCGATCGCGCAGGTCGGATCGTTCAGAGCAGTTCAGAGATTGCGCTGGCCCCGTTGCCGGAAACCGTGGTGGATGCAGCACTGGCCTATGCCAAGGCGCGAAGCGACGCGACCGCCGCGCAGACGATGTCGCGGCAATTCCTGGTCGAGCTTTCGCAACATGGGATGGCCTGGCTGAGCGACCTTCCCGCCGATCTGTTCTTTCCCGCCCCTCGCGATCGCAGGATATCGCGCGAGATTGACTTGCCTGACGGGACGACGGGAAGCTTCGAGCTGCGTGAAAGCGTCTCTGCCGAGGGCGCGTCGGGGTTGCTGAAGAGCTTTTCGCGCGAAGCAGCCACCACGACCAAAGACATGACCCAAAAGGGCAGCGAAGCATGGACCTTGCGCGCAGCGGTATCATAATACCTCTTCGCTAACCCGCATGATCGCTTGACTTAGGGCGAGACGGGAAGCATTAGCGCGCTCCACGCCCGATCAGGCGAATCCGCCACAGCGCGGACCGTCAATCTGGCGAGACCCCGAATTCCAAGGGAAATTACAGCCATGAAGGCGCTCAGCAAGATGACCCGGTCGATCAAGCCGGCCGAGGTCGAAAAGAACTGGTATATTATCGACGCAGAAGGCCTGGTCGTCGGCCGGCTTGCCTCGATCGTCGCGAACATGCTGCGTGGCAAGCACAAGCCCAGCTATACCCCGCATGTCGATTGCGGCGACCATGTCATCATCATCAACGCGGACAAGGTGAAGTTCACCGGCCGCAAGATGGGCGACAAGAAGTACTACAAGCACACCGGCTATGCCGGCGGCATCAAGGAAACCACTCCGGCCAAGATCCTCGAGGGCAAGTTCCCCGAGCGCGTGCTGGAAAAGGCTGTCGAGCGGATGATCCCGCGCGGCCCGCTTGGTCGCCAGCAGATGAAGGCGCTGCACCTCTACGCCGGTACCGAGCATCCGCATGACGGGCAGAAGCCCGAGGTGCTCGACATCGCTTCCCGGAACCGCAAGAACAAGGCTGTCGCATAATGGCCGACGACAAGAACCAGAACCAGCCGCAGGCGGACAACGAGTCCGAACCCAAGACGGCCAGCATCCGTGACCTCGCCGATCTGGGCGATATCGCGGGCGATGCTCCCGAAGCGGACGCCGCCGTCGTTGCCCAGAGCACCGCGCCGCTGCGCGAGCAGGAGCTCGACCAGCACGGCCGCGCCTACGCCACCGGTCGCCGTAAGGATGCGGTCGCCCGCGTCTGGGTGAAGCCTGGCAAGGGCACGATCACGATCAACGGCAGGGAGCAGGAAGTCTACTTCGCACGCCCCACGCTGCGCCTCGTCATCAACCAGCCGTTCGCTATCACCGATCGCGAAGGTCAGTACGACGTGATCGCCACGGTGCGTGGCGGCGGTCTCTCGGGCCAGGCCGGTGCCGTGAAGCACGGTATCGCGCAGGCACTGTCGAAGTACGAGCCGGAACTGCGCAGCACGGTCAAGGCCGCCGGGTTCCTCACCCGCGACAGCCGTGTGGTCGAACGTAAGAAGTACGGCCGCGCCAAGGCACGTCGTAGCTTCCAGTTCAGCAAGCGTTGATCGTTTTCGAGCGCTAGGCTACAACGATTACCAATCACCAGGAGGGGCGGTGCCGCACGGCGCCGCCCTTTTTGTTTGGTACCCTGCTGCCGCCGGCGACCATCGCCTCTCGGCGGTCAACTCACCGGCGGGTCCGTACGTGGGACCGCCCCCACCGGCGCGACCGGCTCTCCTTCTTCGCGTGGCGGGTGCGCGTCTTCGGGAACGTCGTCGATCTTCATCGCGTCGTCCTCGATATTCTCCAGATTGCGGATGCACACGCGCAGGTTCGCACCATCCCAATGGAGTTCGTTAAAGCTCGGCGGAGTCGAGCGCAGGCGCTGCGACAAAGTGCCCGCGCCGATCATCCGCACCGGCCCAAGCGGCGTGTCTTCCATGATGTCGAACGCGTCATGGACATGGCCCGACAGCACACCCAGCACATCGCGTTTGGCCAGTTCGGCAAGCGCGTTGGACCCACCGCGTGTGAGTGCGGTGCCTTGCGTTCCGACTTCGCGCAGCGGGTGGTGCACTGTGACGAGTGCGCGCGTACCCTTCGGCAGCGCGTCGATCCGCGCGAGGCATTTGTCCAGTGCCCGCCCGGTCACCCACCCTTTCGACCAGTTGAAACGCGGCTGCGCGCGCACCGCAGTCTTGAGGGGGACGAGCGCGATGCCGGGCAGGTCGATTTCACGCTCGACCACTTCGCGCAGCCGCCCGAACCGTTTGTACGGATCGACGAACCGCTCGATCAGGTTGAAATAGGGCATGTCGTGATTGCCCACGTCGAGCGTCACCGGCGCTTCGAGTGCACCCACCCATTCCTTGGCGGCAGCGAATTCCCGAGCCCGCGCGCGCATCGTCAGATCACCGGTAATCGCGATGGCAGCAGGCTGCATCCGTATGACCTCGCCCGAAAACCAGTCGAGCGCTTCGTTGTTTTCGAGCCCGAAATGAATATCGCTTACGTGGAACAGCAGGGTTTCCGCGGTCACCTCAGCCATCCTCCGCCAGCGTTGCAATCAGATCGACCGGACAGGTGTCGAGCGTAAAGGTCACCCGCTCTCGCCCGTCGGCAGGCTCCCCGTCGAGCAGCAGGTCGAGCGGATCGGTCCCCGTGCTGGCCAGTTCGACTTCGGGAAATGGTCCATATGTCTCATGCGGGCCTTCGCGAAATTCCTGCCTCAGCAAAGCCCACGTCTGGCCGACGAAGTCGGCACCGCTGCGCGCGTGATAGGCAGCAACGTCGATGCCGCCAGAGTGCGGCATGAGTTCGAGTATCGGATAGCCAATTTCATCGCCCGCCTCGGGCCGCGCAATGCGCACGGGCGGACGACCAGTCGTCCCCTCGATCGCAGCGCCCGTCGCGGCGAGCATCGCGCGGGGATCGCCCGCCCGCAACGCCTCGCGCACCTCGTTCCAACTCGTGCCGGGGCCTACCAGGAGCCCGGCCAGTGCGACACCGCTCTGGCATCGAATGATCTTCGGTCGGATACGCCGGGCCGATCCGGCAGCGAAGGCGTCCATTACGGCATCGACCTCGACATCGCCGTGCAGCCGCTTGGTCAGCAGGTTCTGCGTCCCACCGGGAAGCGGAAGCACTGCTCCGTCCCAGCCTGCAAGCCCGGTGACGACTGCGTTGATCGTGCCGTCGCCGCCCAGAGTGACCACAGTGTCGATCCCAAGCCGCGCAAGCTCCTGTCGGTCCGGGATACCGTCATCCGGGAAGGTCGAGCGCTTGGCGATGCACAGGTCGGAACTGGCGCAACACTGGTCCAGCTTGGCAAGCGTCTCTTCGCGGACCGAGCCGCTGCCTTGGTTGGCGATCAGCCAGATATCGCGATGTCCCGTCATTCTTAGTGAAAGCGTCGGGCCTGCTGCACGTTCCCGTCAGCCATTGGCGTTTGCGGAGCGATCGGCTGGAGACGACGCCGAATCGGGCTTTTCCTGCGCCACCAGCAGCTTGTCGATCTTGCGCCCATCCATGTCGACGATCTCGAACTGCCAGCCCTGATGCGTGAACACCTCGCCCTCGTCGGGCAGGTGCTTGAGCACCGAAAGCGCAAACCCGGCCGCGGTCGCGAATTCGCGTTCCTCGCCGTAATCGAGGCCCAGCCGGTCACCCAGGTCCTCTGCCGAGAGGCTGCCTGAAACCAGCAGCGATCCGTCCGCGCGCTCGATCACCTCGGGTATCTCGCCCTGATCCTTGTCGCTTTCGAACTGGCCCACGATCGCAGTGAGAAGGTCGATCGGAGTGACGATCCCGTCGAGATGGCCGTATTCGTCGTGGACCATCGCCATCGCGACATCCGCCTGCTGGAGCACGCGCAGAGCGTCCATCGCATCGAGCTGATCGGGCACGACCTCGGCACGCTTCACCAGATCGGTCAGCGCGAAAGGCGCGCCTGAGACCATCGCGGCCAACACTTCGCGCACCTTGACCACACCGATGATCTTGTCGGCTGATCCTTCCGCCACCGGCAGCAGCGAGTGGGGACTGTCGGCGATGGTCGTCTCGATTTCGGTCCGGTCCGCATCGACGGCGATCCAGTCGACTTCGGTGCGCGGGGTCATAACCTCGCGGACGGGCCGGTCCGCCAGCCGCACGACGCCTTTCAGGATGGCGCTCTGCTCCGCCTCAAGCACGCCGCTGCGGGTGGCTTCGGCGAACAGCATCTGCAGCTCTTCTGCGGTGACGCTGCTCTGCCCCCCGGGCCGCACGCCGAACAGGCGCACGATGGTGGCAGACGAGAAATCGAGCAACCAGACGACCGGCGCAGCAATCAGCGCGAGCCATTTCATTGGCCGCGCCATGACCATCGCGATCTGGTCCGCCGCACGCAGCGCGAGCTGCTTTGGCACCAACTCGCCGATCACCAGCGTCAGGTAGGTCGTCAGGGCGATAACCACCGCGAAGCCTATCTGCGCCGCCCTGTCTGACGACAGCCCGAACCAGACTTCGAGCCGTTCGCCGAAGGGGCCGCCAAGGCTCGCGCCGGAATACGCGCCGGAAATGATCCCGACCAGCGTGATGCCAATCTGGACGGTAGAGAGGAACTTCCCCGGATCGCTGGCCAACTCCAGCGCGGTACGCGCCGCGACGCTTCCGCCTTCGGCCTTCGACTGCAGCCGGGTGGTCTTTGCGGAAACGATCGCGAGCTCGGACATGGCGAATACGCCATTGAGCACGATGAGCCCGGCGATGATGAGCAGGTCTGTCCAGGGAAAAGGTGTCACGACGTCCTTCGCGCTAGCACAAAAGCGGCGCTGCGCCATCCACCATCGTCCGACGGCCTGTTCGACCTCCTATCGGTGGCCTCGCGGGAACTTCGCCGACAGGGGGCCGTTACTGGGGCGGCGAGCGTGGGTGGACGCTGGCAATTATTACGTTCGCGGCAACTCCCGCGAAACGACACAAAAGAGGGACTGCCTGAATATGAAAACCCCCCGTATCATTCTCTCGTCGGTGGCCGTCGCGGCCCTGGTGAGCACATCCGCTTGCGTTACCGACCCGAACACCGGTGAAAAAACCTTCTCGCGCACCGCTGCAGGTGCCGCCATCGGCGGGACTCTCGGCTATCTGCTGGGCGGCGTGATCGGCGGCGATGCCGCCCGCATCATCGGCGCGGGCATCGGCGGTACCGCAGGCGCGGTGATCGGCGACAAGTTCGACGACCAGATTCGCGAACTCGACGAACAGACCGCCGGTAGCGGCGTCGACGTCGAGGAAATCGGCGATCAGGACGCGATCCTCGTCCGCCTGCCCGACGGCGTGACCTTCGCCACTAACTCGGCGAACATCAACGCCAACTTCCGCGCGACCCTGAAGACCGTCGCAGACAGCCTGATCCGCTATCCGGACAGTCTGATCGACGTGTACGGCTTTACCGACACCACCGGCAGCGTGGGATACAACCAGGATCTTTCGGAGCGCCGCGCACAGGCAGTTGCCGATTACTTGGTGTCGCAGGGCGTTTCGCGCGCCCGCATCGCGACCCGCGGCTACGGCGAAGACCCGCAATACCTGCGTGTCCGCACCGGCGACAATGTCGCCGAGCCGCTCAACCGCCGCGTGGAAATCAAGATCGTTCCGATCAGCCAGGAACAGGTTCAGGCTGCGCGCCGCTAAGGCCGGATCGACTTTTCAAGAAACGGGGGGGGGTCGGCGCCGCGTGCGTCGGCCCCCTTTTTCATTCTGGACCCTTCGCGGTGCCCAGCCTTTCGCGCGCCCGTTCCCCGAAATGCTCGATCGCCTGCTGCTGGATCCCGGGCGCGCAGACCAGCAATCCGAAACTGCGCGGATCGCGCTTGTTGTATCCCAGCGGCTGCCCGAAAATATCGCTCACCGCCGCGCCCGCCTCGCGCGCGATCAGGGTGGCGGCGGCAATGTCCCACTCGTAACCCCAGCGCATCGTCGCGAGAAGGTCGGCACGATTCGCGGCGACCATCGCAGCGCGAAGAGCGATACCATTGGGCTGCTCGACCGCGACCAGAGAGCGATCGGCCTTCGCCAGATCGGCCGCGGGCACGCGCGCCCCATCCAGTTCCGCCCTGTCGGACGCGATCAGCGGTTCGCCGTTGAGCGTTGCCCCCCGGCCCGCCGTCGCCTGCCAGCGCTCCTTGCGCGCCGGAGCTTCGAGGCACGCGATCAAAGAACGGCCGTTCGAAACGAGAGCGACCGAAACCGCCCAGCCAGACCGCCCCCGGATAAAATCGCGCGTGCCGTCGATCGGATCGACCACCCAGACCAGCCGGTCGTCGAGCCGTTCGGCGTGATCGGCGCTCTCTTCGGACAGCCAGCCCGCGCTCGGCAACAGGGTGGAAAGCTCGCGGCGGAGAAACGTGTCGACCTCGAGATCCGCTTCGCAAACCGGGTCGTTGTCGCCCTTGTCCCACGTCTGGACGCTATGGCCCGCTCCGGGCCATCGGGTCATCGCGATCAAACCAGCTTCGTGGAGTATCGCATCAAGGCGCGTGTAATCGATCATTTTGGATGTTCGCGTTGTGCGCTGGCGCAGCGCCCTTTTCAAGCGCGCGCAACCATGCTTAGGCGCTGCACAAACCTATCCGCACACAGATCCAGTCGACGAAGGACGGAGCGCCCCCATGAACATTCACGAATATCAGGCCAAGGAACTCCTCAAGGAACACGGCATCGCCATCCCCAAGGGTGTTCCCGCGATGAGCGTGGAAGAAGCCGTTGCCGCCGCCAAGACTCTGCCCGGCCCCCTCTATGTCGTGAAGGCGCAGATTCACGCCGGTGGACGCGGCAAGGGCAAGTTCAAGGAACTGGGCCCCGACGCGAAGGGCGGCGTGCGTCTCGCCAAGTCGATCGACGAGGTCGAAGAGGCTGCGCGCGAAATGCTCGGCAACACGCTGGTCACCGTGCAGACCGGCGATGCGGGCAAGGAAGTGAACCGCCTCTACGTCACCGACGGGGTGGATATCGCCAAGGAATACTACCTCGCACTGCTGGTCGACCGTGCAAGCGGCGAAGTCGCCATCGTTGCCTCGACCGAAGGCGGGATGGACATCGAAACCGTCGCGCACGAAACGCCCGAGCGGATCACCACCATCACCATCGACCCGGCGCAGGGCTTCATGCCGCACCACGGCCGCGCGGTGGCCTTTGCGCTCAAGCTGGAAGGCGATCTCAACAAGCAGGCGCAGAAGCTGGCCAAGCAGCTCTACGAAGCCTTCCTCGCCTATGACTGCGCGATGCTGGAGATCAATCCGCTGGTCGAAACCGAAGACGGCAACTTGCTGGTGCTCGACACCAAGATGAGCTTCGATTCGAACGCGATGTATCGCCAGAAGGAAGTCGAGAAGCTGCGCGACGTCACCGAGGAAGACGAAGCCGAGGTCGAAGCGAGCGAATACGACCTCGCCTACATCAAGCTCGACGGCAATATCGGCTGCATGGTCAACGGCGCAGGCCTCGCCATGGCGACGATGGACATCATCAAGCTCAACGGCGCGTTCCCTGCCAACTTCCTTGACGTCGGCGGCGGCGCCAACAAGGAGAAGGTGACCGCTGCGTTCAAGCTGATCCTGAAAGACCCGGCGGTCGAAGGGATCCTGGTGAACATCTTCGGCGGGATCATGAAGTGCGACGTGATCGCCGAAGGCATCGTCGCGGCGGCCAAGGAAGTGAACATCCAGGTTCCGCTGGTGGTTCGCCTCGAAGGCACCAATGTCGAAAAGGGCAAGGAAATCCTTAGCCATTCCGGCCTCGCCATCGTCCCGGCGGACGATCTGGGCGATGCTGCACGCAAGATCGTGGCGGAAGTTAAAGAGGCAGCATAATGCGCAAGGTACTGATCGGACTGGCAAGTGTAGCGACCATTTTTGGCAGCGCCGCCTCAGCGCAGTCGCCCTGGCCGACCATTTCCGACCGATCGGTCCTCAGCACCTTCAAACTGGCGTCGGATTACGACGCTTGCAGCGCCGAACTGATGGGCGGCGCCGAGCTCGCGCTGACCGACCATTTTACCAATGGTCCGGTTGGCGACGGAGCCTATCGTATCCTCGTGGTCGAGCAGGACACCTATAATCGCTACAAGCCCGGCAGCTGGGTGAAGATGAAGTTCGGCGACGATCTCGTCTGGGGCAAGGTCGTGGCCGCGCGCGGCAATCGCACGACCTTTGCCTTCGGTGCCGGGGTGCTGCGCGAATTGTGGTACGAAGGCAGCCTGCCCTTCGTAGAGTTCGAGGCGACCAAGGACCTGTTCGACCAGGATCGGTACGACCAGATTTCGCTAAGCGATCCGGAAGGCATGCAGGATACGCTGATGCCCAACCGGCAGCTGCTGTCAGGTCTGCTCACGTGCTACGAAGGCTTGTCGATGGGGGCCTGAGCGCCTTTCCTTTTGCGCATGGCGATGCGGGTCAGAACATCCCGCCGCTGCCGCCCGACGATCCACCCATCAGCATCCCGAATACGACCTTCGTAATCAGAACGTAGAGCGCAGCGCCGCTGCCCAGAAATCCAATCAGCATCAGCAAGCCGTCGCGCACGGTGAGTGCGATGCCGAATGCCGCGATCACGCCCATCGGCAGTACGACAGCGAAGGGCAGCAGCTCCAGCGGAGGGACTGCAAGGCACATCAACGCGATCACACCCGCAGCGATCCGGCCAGCCGTCGGCCCCGTGAACACCTCAAGTCGGCCGTGGAAAATCTTGTCCATGAACTTGCCGACACCCTCCATATCCTCCGCCGCATTGGCAAGCTTCTCGCCATCGACAGAGCGATCCTTCAAGATGCCGGGCAGCCACAGGTGATCTTTCCCGAAAACCATCTGCACCGCGATCAGCAGCAGGGTCAGCGCGAGAAAGCTGGGCACGCCCGGGATGCCGCCGACGGGCGAAATACCGATCAGCGCGGGTACCAGCAGCATCGGGCCGTACGAACGGCTACCGAAAGATTCGACGATGTCTCCGATCGACACCTTGTCCTGCTTGTCGCCAAGCTCGGTCAGACGGTCGATGATCCCGCAAACGTTTTTCGGCGTGTCGGACATATGTGCTCAAGCACCCTGCTGAATGGGAGTTCCCGCGCCTTTAGCATGATTCGCAAGGGCTTGCGCGCTCGCGGAGGCCGGGGACTCACGTCTGCCTTACGCTACGCCTTGGCGAGCCCGCGCGCGTGCCCTTGACGAGGCTGTTTCCGGAACGCAACACCGCCTCCAGCCATTGGAACAGGCGAAGCATTCTGCGGCCCGGCGCGCGAAAACGCCCGGCCTCTCACGGGAAAGGACAACCGATGAAGATACTCGTGCCCGTCAAGCGGGTGATCGACTACAACGTGAAGCCCCGCGTCAAGGCGGACGGCTCCGGCGTCGACCTCGCCAACGTCAAGATGAGCATGAACCCGTTCGACGAGATCGCGGTCGAAGAAGCGATCCGGATAAAGGAAGCGGGCAACGCCGAAGAGATCGTTGCGGTCTCGGTCGGCCCGGCAAAGGCGCAGGAAACGCTGCGCACCGCACTCGCCATGGGCGCAGACCGTGCGATCCTGGTCGAAAGCGAAGAGGATCTGGAGCCGCTCGCCGTCGCCAAGATTCTCAAGGCGATCGTCGAGGAAGAACAGCCCGGCCTCGTGCTGCTGGGCAAGCAGTCGATTTCGGACGACAGCAACCAGACGGGCCAGATGCTCGCCGCATTGCTCGACCGTCCGCAGGGCACCTTCGCCAACACGATCACGCTCGAAGGCGATTCGATCACGGTGAAGCGCGAAGTCGACGGCGGTCTGGAAACGGTCAAGCTGACGCTGCCCGCCATCGTCACCACCGACCTGCGCCTCAACGAGCCGCGCTACGCCTCGCTGCCCAACATCATGAAGGCCAAGAAGAAGCCGCTCGATACCAAGAGCCCGGCCGATTTCGGCGTCGATACCGCGCCGCGCCTCAAGACGCTCAAGGTCTCCGAGCCGCCGGTTCGCCAGGCGGGCGAAAAGGTCGAGGATGTCGATGCGCTGGTAGCCAAGATCAAGGCGCTCGGGATCGCCTGAGGAGCAATTCCCACCCGTTCGCCCTGAGCTTGTCGAAGGGCTGTCCTTATCTTGCGGACGGCGGGACAGAAGAAATTCAGGGCTTCGACAGGCTCAGCCCGGACGGATTTTGAGGTAGAGAAATGAAGACACTCGTTCTGGTCGAACACGACAACGAAGAAGTGAAGGACGCGACGCTCGCCGCAGTGACCGCAGCGTCCAAGCTCGGCGAAGTGCACCTGCTGGTTGCAGGGGCCGACTGCGCGGGCGTTGCCGATGCCGCTGCGAAGATCGCGGGCGTGGGCAAGGTCCACCTCGCGGACGATGCCGCCTACAAGGACATGCTTGCGGAAAATATCGCTCCGCTCGCCGCCAAGCTGATGGCCGACCACGACGCCTTCGTCGCGCCCGCCACCACCACCGGCAAGAACATCGCGCCGCGCGTCGCCGCTCTGCTCGATGTGATGCAGATCTCCGAGGTGATGAGCGTGGAAGGCGACAAGACCTTCACCCGCCCGATCTACGCGGGCAACGCGATCGCGACGGTCGAAAGCACCGAAGACAAACTGGTGCTGACCGTGCGCGGCACCGCGTTCGACAAGGCCGAAGCCGAAGGTGGTAGCGGCACCGTGGAAAAGGTCGACACCACCGGCGATGCGGGCACCTCCGAATTCGTCAGCCGCGAACTCGCCAAGAGCGAGCGCCCCGAACTGACCAGCGCCAAGGTGGTGGTTTCGGGTGGCCGTGCGCTGAAGGACGCAGAGACGTTCGAGGAGTACATCACGCCGCTCGCCGACAAGCTGGGTGCCGCCATCGGCGCGAGCCGTGCGGCGGTCGATGCTGGCTATGTCCCCAACGACTATCAGGTCGGCCAGACGGGCAAGATCGTCGCGCCGGAAGCCTATTTCGCGATCGGCATCTCGGGCGCGATCCAGCACCTTGCCGGGATGAAGGATTCCAAGGTCATCATCGCGATCAACAAGGACGAGGATGCTCCGATCTTCCAGGTCGCGGACATCGGCCTGGTCGCGGACCTCTTCAAGGCAGTGCCCGAGCTGACCGAGAAGCTTTGACCCCACAATAGCTTGCTCGCAAATTTGGGCGGGGATAGTCTTCCCACCCATGATCGATCGCAAGACAGCATTCAAAGCCGCCGCGGTGATGATTATCGCCTCGGCGGCTTTTTCGTATGGCGCCAGCGCAAAACAGGAACCGGCCCTGCTCCAGCCGTCCTCCAGCTGGAACCTCAATTACGCCGAGAAGAACTGCCGGCTCATGCGTACGTTCGGCGAAGGCGAGGACAAGGTGGTCTTCGCGATCGAGCAGGCGCTGCCCGGAGATCACTTCTCCGTCATCGTCGCCGGACGTCCCATGCGATCTTTGTACCTGAAACCCTCGCCCGAAGATGTCCAAATCCAATTCGGACCATTCGAGGATGCCACCGATGTCACGGCTGTCGAAGGCGATCTGGGAGAGTTCAAGCCCGCCGCGATCATCTCGATGGGCAAGCTTGGGACGCTTCCTTCCGAAGCAGAGGACCGACCGGAAGGCTATGTCGCGCCCGGCCCATTCGATGTCATCGGGCGCACCTTCCCGGATGAGCGCGCCGCGCAGATCGAGTGGTTCCGGATCGAACGGCGGAGGAGGGCCGTAACCCTCGCCACCGGTCCGATGGAGAAGCCGATTGCGGCGTTGCAGAAATGCATGGAAGATCTCGTTTCGACCTGGGGGATCGATGTGGCGGCGCACCGCGAACTTTCGCGCAGGGTGGAACCGACGAACGATCCCGGCAACTGGATCAGGTCGACCGACTACCCGGTTTCGGAATTGTGGAAGGGCGGACAGGCCATCATCAAATTCCGTCTGACCGTGAACGAGGAGGGCCTTCCGGTCGATTGCGATGTTTCCGGCCTGACCGACTCGGCCGAGTTCGCGGAGATCAGCTGTGCCCGTTTGAAAAAGCGTGCTCGCTTTGAACCTGCGCTCGATGTGAACGGCGAGCCGATCACGTCGGTCTACCTCGGCACGGTTCGTTTCCAGATGCCCTGATTAGGGCAGGAGCCGTGCATGCCGGTTCGGCCCTCCCCGTCCCGCCGGTGCTCAGAACTACGGCGTGCGAGCTTGACGCCTATCGCATCCTATTATCGCAATACGGTGAGATTCGTGCTGTCTCGATAGACGGCCCAGCGATACGGATTTCTAGAACAGCTGCGTAATCGCGTGGAGCGTCACTCCGACCAGTCCGCCCACCAGCGTGCCGTTGATGCGGATGAACTGGAGGTCGCGGCCAACCGCGCTTTCGATCCGGTCGGTCACCGTGCCGGCATCCCAGCGCTTCACCGTTTCTGATACCAATGCGACGATCTGAGCGCCGTAGCGGGACGTCATCCCCACGGCGGTGCGGCGGGCGAAACGGTTGATCTGTGCCTGCAGACGCGGATCGTCCTGAAGCGCGCGACCGACTTCGCGCAGGCCTTCACGCAGCTCGTCTCCCAGCGCGCTTTGCGGGTCGCGTGCACGCGCGATCAGCGACAGCCTGATCCGTTCCCACACCCCCATCCACCAGTCGGCAAGCGCCGGGTTTTCGAGCAGGTCCATCTTTACCGCTTCGACCTTTGCGCGCATCTCCGGATCGGTCTTGAGCTGTGACGCAAGCTTGACCAGCGATGCATCGATTTTCTCGCGCATCGGATGCTCGGGATCGACGAGCACCTCGGCAAGCAGGCGGTACACTCCATCGAGCACCGAGCTTGAAATGCGGCTGTCGAGCCCGGTCCAGCGCAGAACCGAATTGGCGCGCGAACGAATGATCTCGCGCACCGCATCTTCGTTGTCCTCCAGCGTCAGGCCTGCCCACCGGATGAACCCGTCGAGCAGCGGACGGTGACGACCGTCGGCGATCAGGTTCTCCAGCAGACTGCCCAGCAGGGGCGACAGCTCGATCTTGGAGAGCTGGCCCGCAAGACCCTGGCGCACCCGCAAGCCGAGCCGTTCCGGATCGAGCGACTCGAGCACCTCGGCCACCAGCTCGGCACCGCCGCCCATGAAGCGCGAGCGTTCTCCGCCTTCACGGTTGACGAGGAACTCGCCAGCCGAGACGGCGACGTTCATCCGCCGCATCCGTCGCGCCACCACCGAAGGGGTCAGGAAATTGTCGCGCAGGAACTGTGCCATGGTGTCGGCAATGCGGTCCTTCTTGCGCGGGATGATCGCGGTGTGCGGGATCGGCACGCCCAGCGGATGGCGGAACAATGCGGTCACCGCGAACCAGTCCGCCAGCCCGCCGACCATCGCCGCCTCTGCGAACGCGTTTACATAACCCAGCCCCGTGGCCCATTGCGGGTGGGCCCCGATCGCCCAGTGGCTGGCCGCGAAAATCGCCACCATCAGCACCAGCATCAAGGTGGCGGTGCGGCGCATGCCTTTCGCGCGATCGAGTGGAGCGATCGCAGAATGGGTGCTGATGGTCGGCGCGCGCGTCACTCGGCCGGGGCAGCCTCGCCCCCGCCGTGGCGATGCCCGGCGTTCCTGTCGTCACCGGGACGATAGCTGAGCACGCGATCGCGCAGCCACGGGCCAACGCGTTTCTCGAACCCGTCGGCAAGGCTGAACCCAGCCGGCACGATCAGCAGAGTCAGCAGGGTCGAGACGACCAACCCGCCGATCACCATCGTCCCCATCGGGGCGCGCCAGGCGCCATCGCCCGATCCGAGGACACCCGAAAGCGCGGTCGGGATCATCCCGGCAGTCATCGCGAAGGTCGTCATCACGATCGGTTGGGCACGCTTGTGACCAGCATCGAGAATTGCGTCCATCTTGTCGCGCCCCTCGGCCATCGCCTCGATCGCGAAGTCGATCAGCAGGATCGAGTTCTTCGACACGATGCCCAGCAGCAGCAGCACGCCGATATAGACCGGCATCGATTGCGGTTGGCCGACCAGCCAGACCAAGAAGATCCCGCCCAGCGGCGCGAGTGCGAGGCTGGTCATGTTCACCAGCGGGCTCATCAGGCGCTTGTACAGCAGCACCAGCACCGCGAACACCAGCAACACGCCGGAGATTACCGCGTAGATCAGGCTCGTAATCAGCTCGTTCTGCCATTGCTCGTCGCCCACCGCGTCGCGTGTAACGCCTTGCGGGAGGTCCTGCAGAGCCGGCAGAGCGTCGATCTGCTCGCGCGCGGTCCCGCTGACGACACCCTGCGCCAGGTCCGCGCCGACCAGCACGCGGCGGCTCTGGTTGTAGCGCTGGATCGCCGTCGGTCCCGAGCCGAAGCTGATGTCGGCAACGCGCGACAGTGGCACGGTGCCGCCACGCAGGGTGGGCACGGGCAGATTCTCGATCGTCGTCAGGCTTTCGCGCGAAGTTTCGGGCAGCTTGACGCGGATCGGGATCTGCCGGTCGGACAGGGAGAACTTGGCCGCGCTCTGGTCGATCTCACCCAGTGTGGCGATACGGATCGTCTGGCTGAGCGCGACGGTCGACACGCCAAGGTCGGCGGCCAGGTCCGGGCGCGGCGTGATGATCAGCTCGGGCCGGTTGAGATCCGCTTCGATCCGCGGCGCGACCAGCGTGTCGAGCCCCTTCATCTGTTCGACCAGTTGCGAAGCCGTCTCCTGCAACACTTCCGGGTTCGAACCGGCGAGCATCACGGTGATGTCGCGCCCGCTGCCGAAACCGCCGCCCTGCGACTGGAAGCGCACGCGCGCGTCGGGGATCTTGGCCAGTTCGGGAGCCAGCTGGCGCTCAAACTGGATCGAGGTCCGCTCACGGTCGGGCGACAGGGAAACGTAAAGCGTCGCGCTACCCATCCGCACCCGTTCGAGCGCGCGCTCGACTTCGGGCTGCTGATAGAGGATTGCCGCGACCCGGTCGGCC
Source organism: Citromicrobium bathyomarinum (assembly GCF_038594485.1). Lineage (GTDB taxonomy): Bacteria > Pseudomonadota > Alphaproteobacteria > Sphingomonadales > Sphingomonadaceae > Alteriqipengyuania > Alteriqipengyuania bathyomarina_A. Next base: position 57,043 of record NZ_JBCFZG010000004.1, read on the forward strand.
ACCCGCTCGGTATCTTCCAGCGTGGTGCCCGGCACCATCTCGATCTGGACCTGGCTGTTGTCGCTATCGACCAGCGGCTGGAACTGCGCAGGCACGTTCATGAACAGCTGGATCGTCAGCAGAAGCGAGAAATAGCCGATCATCAGCATCCACACGCGATGATCGTAGAAGCGCGCTTCCAGATAGCGCCAGACTTCGCGCATCCGCCTGCCGAAGATTCCCGCGAGGAGCCCGAACAGCTTGAGCGCGCCCCAACCGGCACCGAATGCAAGGATTGCTGCGACCGCCAGCTGGGCGATGCCGACGATGCGGCTGTAGAATGTGCCCGCAACCGATTCCGGCGAAGATGCGACGGCATTGCCCGCCGCTTGCGCAAGGCCAAGGGTGCCGATCATCTGGTTCGCAACAAAGAAGATCCCGCCGGTAATCGCGATCAGCAGCAGGATCGTGAACAAAAGCAGGATCATGTAGAAGAAGCGCTTTGTCGGCGGCTCGATCCCGTCGCGGCGGCGCATCATCTTGCCGCGTTCCAGCGACCAGTGGAGGATGCCCATGTAGCGATCCATCACCGGGCCTTCGCCATGGCTGGCATGGCCTTTGGACTTGAGGAAGTAAGCCGCCAGCATGGGCGTGATCATGCGGGCAACGGCCAGCGACATCAGCACCGCGATCACCACGGTGATCCCGAAGTTCTTGAAGAACTGGCCGGAAATGCCCGGCATCAGGCCCACGGGCAGGAACACTGCGACGATGCAGAAACTGGTCGCGACCACCGGCAGGCCGATCTCGTCCGCCGCGTCGATCGACGCCTGGTAGGCGTTCTTGCCCATTCGCATGTGTCTGACGATGTTCTCGATCTCAACGATGGCATCGTCGACCAGCACCCCCGCCACCAATGCAAGCGCAAGCAGGGATAATGAGTTCAGGTTGAACCCGAGCAGATCCATGAACCAGAAGGTCGGGATCGCGGAGAGCGGGATTGCGACCGCCGAGATGAACGTCGCACGCCAGTCGCGCAGGAAGAAGAATACGACAACCACCGCGAGCAGCGCGCCCTCGATCATCATCGCCATCGAGCTTTCGTACTGTTCCTCAGTATATTTCACCGTGTTGAACAGCTGGATGAAGCGCACTCCGGGATTTTCGGCTTCGATCTTCTCGATTTCCTCGAGCGCGGAATGGAAGGTCGATACGTCCGACGATCCCTTTGCACGCGACATCGCGAAATTGACGACTTCCTTGTCGCGAACCTTACTGATCGAGTCCTGTTCGGAAAACCCGTCACGTACGGTGGCTACGTCCGCAAGCTTGACCGTCCGCCCGTCGCCGAGCTGGATCTGCTGCTGCGAGAGGGAGTAGGCATCCTGGCTGTTGCCGAGCACGCGAACCGACTGGCGCGTCCCGCCGACCTCGGCTGCACCGCCAGCTGCGTTCAGGTTGTTCTGCCGCAGCACGCTGTTCAGCTGGCTCGCGGTCACGCCGTAAGACTGGATTTTCGCGGGATCGAGGATCACCTCGATCTCGCGGTTGACCCCGGCGAAGCGATTGACTTCGGCCATGCCTTCCACGCCCAGCAGACGTTTGGCGACGACATCGTCGATAAACCAGCTGAGCTGTTCGAGCGTCATGTCGTCGGCTTCGACCGCATAGATGCCCAGGAAACCGCCCGAGATTTCCTGCTTGGAAACCCGCGGTTCGAGGATACCGTCGGGCAGCGACCCGCGGACGGTGTTGATCGCGTTGGTCACTTCCGAAACGGCATCGTCGGGATCGGTTCCGATCTCGAATTCGATGAAGGTGCTCGAATTGCCTTCCGACGCGGTCGAATTGATTGTCTTGACGCCATTGATCGAGCGGACGGCGGATTCGACCAGCTGGGTTATCTGGTTCTCGATCTCGGTCGGCGCCGCGCCGGGCTGCGAGATGTTGACGTTGACTGCCGGGAATTCGATCTCCGGGTTGTTGACCACGTCCATCTGCCAGAAGCTGAGCAGGCCAGCGAATAGCAGCGCGGTGAAGAACACCAGCGGAATGACGGGGTTACGGATCGACCATGCGGAGATGTTGCGGAAGTTCATCGTAGATTACTTCTTTCGCACGACGGGATTGACCTTTTCACCCGGGTTAAGGAAGCCACCCGCGCTGACCACGATCCGTTCGTCGCCCGTCAGGCCTTTGGTGACCGCGATACCGTTCGGAGTGACCATGCCGGTTTCGATGGGGCGCCGCTGGACGGTATTGGCCTTGTCCACGATGTAGACGTAGGTGCCGTTATCGTCCGCCAGCACCGCGCTTTCCGGCAGCAAGGGCGCGACCGTGGTGCCGCTGCGGATCGTCGCGCTGGCGAAGCCGCCGGGGCGGAGGCCGGGTTCGTAGTTGAGGGCGATGCGCGCCGTCCCCTGACGGCTCTGTGCATCGACTGTCGGCTCGACCTGCCAGATTTGACCGGTGTAGGTCTTGCTCGAACCGACCGGGGTTACTTCCGCCGGAACGCCGACGGAGAGCTTCTGAAGGTCGCTTTCGCCAACCTGCGCGCGCAGCTCCATCTCGCCACCCTGAGCGATCACGAAGGCCGAGGCGATCCCGGCACTTACCGTCTGGCCCGGTTCGATATTACGTTCGAGCACCAGGCCCGAAGCCGGTGCGACGATATTGAGGCGTGCATTGCGCTCGCGAAGCTCCGCGAGTTGCGCCTGCGCGACGTTCACACGCGCTCGCGCGGCATCGCGTGTCGCAGTCAGCCGGTCGACATCGGCAGTCGAAACAAAGCCGCGCTCTACCAGCTGCAGCGCGCGGTCGAGATTGTTCTGCGCCAGTTCGGCGTCGGCCCGGGCCACCTGCACCTGCGCCGCTTGGGCGCGGGCCTGCTGGTTCTGGACCGAACGGTCGATCGAGGCGAGCACCTGGCCTGCCCTAACCCACTGGCCCTGATCGACATTCACCGAGACGACCCGTCCGCCCTCGCCCACGACGCCGACGGGAAGCGCACGGCGTGCGGCGATCGTTCCGCTGGCGTTGATGGTGCCTTCGATCGTGCCGCTGCCGGGCTGGACGACCGTAATTTCCGGTGCCTGGTCCGCCGGACCCGCCTCTGCCGGGCTGTCGTTGGCAGCGCTCAGGAAGAACCAGCCGCCCACCACCGCGACAATAAGCACGACGACAATGCCGATGATGATGGCGCGCGTCCGATTGCTCTTCGGCTGGTCGTCTACGGTTGTGGAGTAGGTTTGTGTCATGGGGTGTTTTTCATCCTCACGGCCGACCGGGGGTTGGTAGTTCATCAGTGCAAGTCCATTCCCTAGGGGGTGCACGCCTCGCCTGCTCGAGGCCTCCGGGGCGATCCGTCGATCCACCCCTGCCTTACGCGTCCCACAACCGGCAAGCAATCGACTGCTCTACGAACCGCAAAGCGGGCAAGACGAAGGAACATCAGTCAGGTGTCCGCCGATCGCGGTTCGGATACGAAAAAGGGCGGCCCGACCTCGTGTCGGACCGCCCCAATGGTGCTTGTCGGTTTTGTAAGGTTAGCGGACGCGACCGCGCTGAACCAGATTGGCGATCGCCAGCAGGATGACCGCACCGACGATGGCTACGATGAAGCCGGTCAGGCTGAACGCACCGATCGGACCGCCAACGCCGAAGAAGGCATTGCCGATCCAGTTACCGATCAGCGAGCCGATCAGACCGACGATGATGTTCCAGAAAATGCCCATCGAGGCATCGCGCCCCATGATCATGCTGGCGATCCAGCCTGCAACGCCGCCCACGATGATCGCGATAATCCAACTCAACATGTCCCAACTCCTGTTATTATCAAACCCGTTCGAGTTACGGGTCTGCAACGGAGCCGGGGGACAGCAAGTTCCCGACGAGCGACGAATTGTGAGTCTGGAGCGCGTCGCCTCGGCAGGCGATCAATACTTCAGCTGGCGTTCGTAGAGGTCGCGATAGTGCTGGATGCGCGTGACCCGAAGGCCCTGCATGCCCGAGCGATCGACCGCACGCTGCCAGGACGCGAATTCCTCCAGCGTCAGTCCATAGCGTTCCAGAACCTCGTCGATCGTCAGCAGGCCGCCATTGACCGCTGCGACCACTTCCGCCTTGCGCCGGATAACCCAGCGCTTGGTCTTAGGTGAGGGCAGGTCGGCGACGGTCAGCGGCTCGCCGAGCGGGCCGATCACCTGGTCTGGCTTGATTTTCTGGTTCTCGATCATGGTTTCTCTCGGTGGCGCCTGGGGGTTTGGGTTGCGCTGATCCCATCCGTACGCTCGGGCGCTTTGCGGCTCGCTAAAGACCTAAGGTTAATGCCGCGTTGTTCTTTCGCTTCGCTGTTATCGAAGGACGGGCCAGCCTGCGCGAGCAATCCCTGCTCGTCCCTGGCAAGATTGCGCGACAGGCTGATCGCGGCGGTAAGCTCCGCCCAGCCGACGCGCCGCAGCCCGCCCTCACCTGTCGCATCGTCCTGCGCAACGATTGGCTCAAGTCCTTCGAACATGCCCCGATCATTAGCTTCAAGATGGTCAACAAGCGGTAAAGAAGGGACATTTTCGGCCCAGACAGCGATGGAAGACCTCCGCTTGTCTCACCAAGGCAGGGGCCTATATGCTGCACCGCGAGCATTTATGTCCCATTCCACAATCCTCTCCACCGCAGATGCAGCCGCCGCGCTGTTCGATCTGCCGCGACCGGCCTCCGAGTGCCGCATCGTCGTCGCCATGTCGGGCGGGGTCGACAGTTCGGTGGTTGCCGCGCTCGCCGCCGCGAGCGGCGCGGACGTGGTCGGGATCACGCTCCAGCTTTATGATTACGGTGCCGCCACGGGCCGCAAGGGAGCGTGCTGCGCGGGCGACGATATCGCCGACGCGCGCGCCGTGGCCGATCGGCTGGGTATCGCGCACTATGTATTCGACCATGAGGGCGCGTTTCGGGAGTCGGTGGTGGAACAGTTCGCCGACGATTACCTCGCCGGGCGCACCCCGGTTCCCTGCATCAGGTGCAATATGGGGCCGAAGTTCACCGACCTACTAGAAATGGCGCGCGAACTCGATGCCGATTGCCTCGCTACGGGTCATTACGTGCGCCGTGCGATGGGGCCCGGCGGTGCGGAGCTGCTTCGAGCGGAAGACGCGAGCCGCGACCAGTCCTATTTCCTTTTCGCGACGACCCAGCCGCAGCTCGATTTCCTGCGCTTCCCGCTGGGTGCAATGCCCAAGACGCAGGTGCGCGAACTGGCCGAAGCCGCTTCGCTGCGCAACGCCGCCAAGCCGGACAGCCAGGACATCTGCTTCGTTCCCGATGGCAACTACGCGAAAATCGTCGAGAAGCTGCGCCCCGAGGGTGGGACCCCCGGCGCAATCGTCCACGCGCAGACCGGTGAGACGCTGGGCCAGCACGCGGGCGTCATCCATTTCACGGTCGGTCAGCGGCGCGGGCTCGAAATCGGTGGCCAGCCCGAACCGCTTTATGTCGTCGAGCTCGATGCTGCGGCGTCCGAAGTGCGGGTCGGGCCCAAGGCGATGCTCGCCACGGCGAGCGCGCGACTGGTCGAAACCAACCGGATCGGCCCGCTCCCCGACGTGCCTCTTACGGCGAAGGTGCGTTCGCTGGCGAAGCCTGTCGCAATCACACTCGATGGGTCGCTCGGAGACGGCGCGCCGGTCGATATCCGATTCGCATCGCCCGAATTCGGCGTCGCGCCGGGGCAGGCTGCGGTCATCTACGCGGGGGAACGCGTGGTCGGCGGCGGCTGGATCGACCGGACGGTCGCCGCGGCCTAACCACCGCGTGGCGGCGCGTTTCTAATCCGCCCATTTCTCCAGCACGCAGCCATACCCCTCACGATATGTCGCGGTCTGGCTGGCTACGAGCGGGAATGTTGCGGTGACGCTCTTCGTCTTGGGGTCCTCGGACAGTCTCACCAGTTCCATCCCGGCGACCTTGTCCTTCGCGCAGTCGCCGATCGATCGCCCGCCGATATAGCGGCACGAGCAGGCGACGCGCGCAGCATAGGACGCGCCGGTTACCGCATAGCCGTTGATCGCCGCGCGGTTGGCGAACCAACCGACCACGCCGACAGACAGCAGCACCAAGACCGCGACCAGCAGGATGCGCGGCCATAGGCGCCGCGTAGGCTTTTCACGGAAATGAGTGGTTGCGGAAGGGGTTTCGGTCGTTGCCAAAGGGGCGTCTCTCGTGCGAATTGCTGCGCCCATGTTGTCGCTCCGCCACCTCGCGCTTGCAAGCCCTGTCTGCCTCGTCCTGTCGCTTGCCGCCTGCGGCGGAGGTGCCGAGCCGGACCTTGGCCCGAGCGAGTCCGAACTCGCGGTCATCGCCAAAAGCCCAGGCGTCGGACGCGAACGACTGGCAATGGATTTTGCCGACCTCTTCGACGAAAACCAGGGCATCGGCGAGACGCGCGCAGCCATGGTGATGCATGGGGGCGAAATCGTCGCAGAGCGTTATGCCGATGGCTACGATGCCGACACCCGCTTCATCAGCTGGTCGATGGCCAAGACGGTGACCGCAGTCATGATCGGCATGCTCGTCGCCGATGGCGCACTCGAGCTCGACGAGCCTGCGCCCGTCCCCAATTGGCAGCGACCGGGCGATGCGCGCGCCGAGATTACGCTGCGCGACCTGTTGCAGATGCGATCCGGGCTCGATCACACCGAAGCCGGCGATCCGCCATATGAATCGAGCGAAGTGCGAATGCTTTTTCTCGACCAGCGAGACGACATGGCGAAGTTCGCAGAAGAGCAGCCGCTGGAGGCCGAGCCGGGAGAGAAGTTCGAATATTCGAGCAACACCACGGTCATCCTCGCCGACATCGCAGCCGATGTCCTGACCGATAACAGCACGGACCCCGAAACGCGCCGCAAGGCCGTAGATACCTACCTGCGCACGCGCCTGTTCGAGCCGCTCGGGATGACGTCGATGGTGCCTGAATACGATGCCGCCGGAACGTTGATCGGCGGCAGCGCGATCCACGGCAACCTGCGCGACTGGGCGCGATTCGGCGAATTCCTGCGCAACCACGGCAGCTATCGCGGGACCCAGCTGGTTCCGCGCCAATGGATCGATTTCATGCTGGAGCCGAGCCCGCCTGCGCCTTTTTATGGCGGGCAAATCTGGCTGAACACGCAGGCCAGCGATCCGCAGGATTCACTGTATCCGATCGACAAGCCGAAGGGGATATTCGCCGCCATCGGCCATATGGGTCAGTACATCGTCGTCTCGCCCAAGCAGAAGCTGACGATTGTCCGGCTGGGCCATTCGGACAGCGAGCAGCGTCGTGCGCTGCTGCGCCAGGTCAACGACGTGGTCGAGCTGTACCCGACCGACTGACGAACCTGCCATCACCGGTCCGCCAGCAGTCCCGGTCAGCCGGGAAGGTAGAACGTGCCTTCGACAACCGTCGCGCAAGGCCCACCAAGCCACACGCGCTCGCCTTCGAGCCGGCAGGTCAGCTGCCCACCGCGCGTCGATGCCTGAAACGCGCTCATCGTGTCGCGCCGCAGCCGCGCGGCCCAGAAGGGTGCGAGCGCGGCATGGGCGGAGCCGGTGACGCTGTCCTCGGGCACACCCCAGGCAGGCACGAATACGCGGCTGACGATATCGGTGTGGTCCCCCGGGGCGGTGCAGATCACCATGCGGTCGATTTTCGCAAGCGCCATCATGTCCGGCTGCAGGCGGCGGACGGCCGATTCATTCTCCAGCAGCACGATGGTGGTCTGTTCGGCCCCGCTTACCGATTCGAACAATGGCGCCTTCGCGTGCAGCGCGGCGAGCAGGGCGGGAAATGTCGCCTCTTCCACCCGTGTGATCGGCAGTGCCAGTTCGTAGGCATCGGCATTGCGCCTGACCTCGAGCACGCCCGCCTTGCGGGTCCGGAACGTGACCGCGTCGCCCCCGTCACGGTTCAGGAGCACGTGACCCGCAGCCAACGTCGCGTGACCGCACAGTGCGACTTCGCTGGTCGGGGTGAACCAGCGCAATTCCCAGTCCGCCTCCCCGCTCTCGTCCCGCACGACGAAGGCGGTTTCGGCGAAGTTGTTCTCTTCGCCGATCGCCTGCAACGTCGCATCGGGCAGCCACGTGTCGAGCGGCATGACGGCCGCCTGATTGCCGCCGAAGGGGCGGTCGGCGAAGGCATCGACGTGCCAATAGGGAAGCGCGATCATTCGTTGCTCTCCAGTTTGGCGAACTCATCCTGTTCGACCAGCATGTTGCCAGGTTCGTCGACGTGGCCTGCGGGATCTACGTGGATCAAAAGCTCGATCCCAGGAAACTCGCGACACAGGTCCTGTTCCACGGCTTCAAGAATGTCGTGCGCCTCGGCAATGCTCTTGTTGCCGTCGAGATCCACGTGGAACTGCACGAAATCCACACCACCACTGGTGCGGGTGCGCAGGTCGTGCAGGCGCGAAAGCTCCGGATGGCGTGCGGCGACCGCAACGAACTGCTGCCGTTTCGCGTCTGGCCACTCGCGGTCCATCAGGTGATCGATCGCATTCCCCCCGGCGCGCCATGCGCCCCACAAAAGCCATGCGGCAATGCCGAGGCCGAACAGCGGGTCCGCTCCGGAAAGACCTGCATACCGGTCCAGCACCAGCGCCACGATCACGGCGAGGTTCAGCAGCAGGTCGGACTGATAATGCACGTGATCCGCCGTGATCGCGATCGAACGTGTGCGGGCGATCACGAACCGCTGGTAGGCAAGCAGTGCCAGTGTCGCGACAATGGCAATCACGCTGACCAGGATGCCTTCCTGCGCGCCCGCGACGCGCTGCCCGGCAACCAGCGCCTCGCCCGAACGCATCGCGATACCGGCAGCCGAAAGCGCGATCAGCATGACCTGGAAAATCGCCGCGAGCGCTTCTGCCTTGCCATGGCCGAACCGATGCGTCCGGTCGGCGGGACGGGCAGCGACGATGACGCCCAGCAACGTGACGAGACTGGCCACCAGATCGAGCGCGCTGTCCGCCAGCGAGCCGAGCAGGGCCATCGAGTTGGTCTGCCACACCGCCCACAGCTTGAGCGCCACCAGCAGGACTGCGGTCGCGATCGACGCCACGGCCGCGCTGCGGCCGAGGCTTGCCCTCTCGCTGGCCGAGCCGCTTCTCATGGATAGAGCAAAGTGCTGCTCCACCCGCCACCCTCGCGCGTGAATACGCGGCGGTCGTGGAGACGGTTGTCGCGGTCGAGCCAGAATTCGATCTTTTCGGGCGTCAGCGTAAACCCGGTCCAATAGGCTGGGCGATCGACCTCTTGGCCTTCGAACCGCTCCTTAGCAGCCCGAAAGCGATCGACGAAGACAGCGCGATCTTCAAGCGGGCGGGACTGGTCGGAGGCGACGGCGCCCAGTTGCGAATCACGGGCGCGCGAATGGAAATACTCGTCCGCCGTCGTGTCGGCGACCTGCGACAGCGGCCCTTCGATGCGGATCTGGCGGCGCAGGCTCTTCCAGTGAAACAGCAGCGCCGCATGCATGTTGGCGCGGATTTCCTCACCCTTGCGGCTATGCGCATTGGTGTAGAAGGTGAAACCTTCGGGTCCGTGGCCCTTCAGCAGCACCATGCGAACAGACGGGCGGCCCTCCGGGGTCGCGGTCGCGAGCGCCATCGCGTTCGAATCATTGGGTTCGGATGCGCGCGCCTCGGCCATCCATGTGTCGAACAGCCCCAGCGGATCGCCATGAGGCAACGCACTGGTGGACGCGGCGGGCTGGCTTTCACTCATGCCCGAGCCCTAGCCTCCACTCCGCGCGGCGGCAATTAGGCCATTCAATTTGTCCGGGCTGGTCGCTAGAGCCAGAGCCCATGACGGTGAGTATCCAGCCAGTTATCCTGTGCGGCGGTGGCGGCACGCGACTATGGCCGCGCAGCCGTGCATCAAAACCCAAGCCCTTCCTCGCCCTGCTGGGCGGGCGAACCCTCTTCCAGAAGGCGCTCGATCGGGTCGCCGATCCCGAACACTTCGCCGCTCCACTTGTGGTCGCTGGCGAAGCGCACCTGCCATTAGTGCGCGAACAGGGTGGAGGCGGGCTTGCGATCATCGCCGAACCGGTCGGGCGCAATACCGCACCCGCTATCGCCCTCGCGGCGCACCGCGCGCCCGAGGGGAGCGTTTTGCTGGTCTGTCCGAGCGACCATCATATTGGGGACGAACAGGCCTTTCGCGAAGCGGCGGAGGCGGCGGCCAAACTGGCTCGTGACGGATACCTCGTCTCGTTCGGGATCGAAGCTGTCAGCCCGCATACCGGCTACGGCTATTTGAAGCGCGGCGCAAGGCTGCCCGGCGGCTATGCACTCGAAGCCTTTGTAGAGAAACCCGACCTCGAAACCGCGAAGGGCTTTCTGTCCGACGGGCGATACAGCTGGAATGGCGGAATCTTCGTCTTCGGCCGGGAGCGTTTTCTGGAAGAGTTGCAGGCGCACCGGCCCGTAATGGCCCGGCTGTGCGAGGCGGCCGTGAGCGAAGGAGAAACCGAGGGCCAGGTTTTTCGCCCGGCACAGTCGCCTTTCGCACGTATCGAGGGAGAATCGATCGACTACGCGGTCATGGAAAACACCACGCGCGCCGCGATGGTGCCCGCGGCAATGGGCTGGTCCGACATCGGGGACTGGAAGGCCGTGCGCGAGGCGCGCGGAGGCGCGTCCAGCGGCCCTCACGAGTTGCACGATAGCACGGGAGTGATGGTCGACACCGATGGCCCACGCGTGAGCGTGGTCGGCCTCGACGATGTCATCGTGGTCGTCGATGGAAACGACATCCTCGTCACAAGCGCGAGCAGCGCTCAGGATGTCGGCGATCTGGACGGGGTGAAGCGGACATGAGGCAACTTCCAACCCACTCCTTGCCCAAGGTCTGGGGTCGGCAAACGCCGCCAGCGCCGTTCACGAACCCACATGACGAGCCGCTCGGTGAAATCTGGTTCGATTCCCCACCGGAACTCGCCAATCTGCTGGTCAAGTTCATCTTCACCGATGCCGCGCTCAGCGTACAGGTCCACCCGGACGACGCTCAGGCGCCTGCGGGTTGGCGCGGCAAGAACGAATGCTGGTATATCCTCGACGCCGAACCGGGGGCCAAACTGGCAGTCGGGCTGACGCAAGAGATGGATGCTGACGAACTTCGCGCTGCCGCACTCGACGGGTCGATCGAGCGGATGCTTGGTTATGTCGAGGTGACGCGTGGCGATTTCTTCTCGATCCCTGCAGGCACGATCCACACGCTCGGCGCAGGCATCACCCTGCTCGAAGTGCAGCAGAACAGCGATGTTACCTACCGGCTGTACGATTATGGTCGCCCGCGCGAACTGCATCTGGAAGACGCGCTCAGGATCGCGAACCGCGACGTATACGCGTCTGCGCTTCATTCCCGCGCACCGGACCAAGGTTACTCCGAGCTTCTCGACGGCCCCTTCTTTCGCCTCGCAAAGCTGGCGAGCGACGGCGCCGTACCGGAGGGACGTTTCGCGAGCCACACACTAATCCTGCCTTTGACGGAGGGTGCGTCGCTTGCAGGTCAGCCACTTGCCGTGGGGACCTGCACACTCGTGAGCGGAACCGATGGGCTGGACCTCTCCAACGGAGCCAGCCTGATCCTGGTCGAGGACACCTCTGCAGCCTAGCGCCGAGCCGCGTTCCGGATGGCGTTGGTGACGAATTCGGTGAGCCTGCCGACCTTTGCCAGATAGGCATCGCGCAATTTCAGATGCTCCGCCGGATCGATGGCCAGCATCCACGCGACGGCCTCTAGCAACTCCTTCTCCCCGCCACCGCGCAGGCCGATGACGAGGCCTTTTTCTTCCAGCTCGCGCGAGATGCCGTTGATGTCCGAACATTGCGTTACGGCGGGCACGCCGAGCACAGCGCATTCGCGCGCAATCGTGAGCGACTCGCCCACGTAGCCACGGCATAGCGCCATCAGGTGGTGCAGGTCGGCAGGGCGACCGGCATAGGCATGGGCCGCAAGATCGCTTGGCAAGTCGCCCTCGGCGCTGATGTGCACCCGGCCGTGGCGCGACAGCTGAGCGACCAGCTGCCGCAGCGTATCGACATCCCACCCGGCCTTCCCGAGATCGTGATTGGCGTTCCAGCTCACCGTGCGGACAAGAAAGTTGTCGCGCGTCTCGTCGAACCCACACCGCTTCGCGGTCGCGAGATCGGGCTCGAAATTCTCGAGAAAGGCACGCTCCTTCGGCCCCTGAAAATGCGAATGCCGCCCCTCGGGCAGAGGCCCGGCATAGCTTTCGGGGGTGTAGACATGGGTGATGAAGGGCCACGTCAACGCGGTCTGCAACGCCGCGTTGTCCGAATCGTAGAAGGAGATCGCCGGAATGCCGAGCAGCTTTCCGACATGCGAAATCGCCACCCCGCCGAACCCGGCCATCACATCGGGGCGGAGTTTGCGCGCCATTTGCCACACCGCGACATCGCGCTTCACCAGCTCTATCGCCAGCTGAGGAGCGCCCGCCCCGGCTCGTGTTACCGGGCGATGGTCGAAACCCCAGCTGTCGAGGAGGTCGACCGTCACGTCCTTGTGGCGCGAGGCTATGGCGATCTCGGCCCCTTCGCTGCGCAACCGCTCGATCGCGTTCTTAAAGAACAGTGCGTGTGCGGGGTGGACGATGTCGAACAGCACACGCATCGTCAGGCCGGACGCCTCTGTCGCACCAGATCTGCCGCTTCGAAGAGCGCCAGCGTTATGAAGGAGCAGAGGTATCCGCCGAGCCGGTTCAGCGCGAGCGCGGCGAAGGCCACTGCAGGCGATTGGCGGACAATCATCGCTAGCCCTGCGCCAATCGTTTCCGACACGCCGATACCTCCGGGAACCAGGCCGACGACGGAGCCCACCACGGGAGCGATGGCGTGGAGCGCCGCATCGTAGAGGTCGGCAGAGGCACCGAGCGCCCAGAAGCACAGCAGCAGCCGAACCGCTACCACACCCAGCATGGCGACACGCAACCCAAGCAGGCCGGTGGCAACCCGAAACCCTCCCGACCTCACGATCAGCGCGAACAGGGCCGCGCTTGCCAGCAGGCTCCCCCCGACGAGCGGAAACGAAGTCAGCGCCACCCCGGTGAACGCGCCCGCGACAGTGAACCTCAGCAACCCGACGTAGAGCAGGATACGCCCGCTCTCGACGACCGACGCACCCCTGGCGACCAGCCCTCCCCCCCGCACAAGCGCGCTCGCCGGAATGGGCAGGAGGTTGGAGAGGATTCCGACACTCGACAGGCGGATGGCTTCGATAGGCGGGAAGCGCTTGCCTACGGCCGCGGCGCACAGACCAAGTTCGAGCCCGTTGAGCACGACACCCGCGAAGCCAAGGAAGACCGAGGCGAGCAGCCAAACCCAAGCGATTGCGGCGAGGCCGATCTGCGCCGCGTCGAGCGACCAGGCAAATCCACCGACGAACAGGATCGTCGCGATGCCAAGCAGCGCCCTGCGGCGCCGCGCAAGAAAATCCTTCGCCAGAGCGAGCGTCGGATGCAGCCGCTCGATCAATGTGGCGCGCCGCGGTTTCTGCGCTTGGAGGTCGGAAGGGTCGAGAGGCATCATCGCCAACTACCAGCCCATGAAATATGGTTTGTCGGGCGGCGGCGTGGATGGACGGTGCAGGCGCTCACCCCAGATGATCCGTGCGGGCTTCTCACGCGAACCGGTGACCACATGCGCGCCACGGTCGATCGTTACGATCTCACCCGGGCGATAGGTCCGTCCATCCAACGCCAGTGCACCGCCTTCCACGGTGTAAGTGCCCGGTACGCGGATTTCGAAGCGGTACGGCTCCGAACCGGACGGGATATCCTCGCCCGCGAGATAGAACGGACCCCACCAGTGCAGGTACGTGTCGCGCAGCGCCTCGGCATCTTCGGGGCTGAAGTGCGGCACGCCGCCTTCGGTCAGGGTCGGCACGTAGGGCTCGGCGAACAGCTGCTGGAACTGGTAATCGTCATCGACCAGCAGGGGCACCGGCCGCTCCTCCATTGCCGCGCGATAGATCGAACGGTTCGCCAGATGATATTGCTTGAGCGTTGCCGGAGTCACGAAAGGATTGGCCTTGGGCCGTTCGGCCAGCATCCCCATGAAGTCGAAATAGGCGGTGTCCTTCGGGAAGGTGGCGTAGGCCGTGTCGATCAGCGCGCGCTGCTTGTCGATCGGGCTTTCTTCTTCGAACGCGTATCCGATCAGGCCGAACACCAGGAACAGCGCAGCCGTGCCCGAGGCGGTGATCCGCGCGTTGATAAAAGGCATAGCAATGCTGCACGCGATCAGCACCCACGGCAGCATGAAGACGTAATAATACGGCGCGGTGTTGTGATAGAACAGCAGCGTCGTCAGCGGCAGATATAGGCCCACGAGGGCGATTTTCTCGGCCCGGGTCGCCTTCCACTTCCACAGCGCAATGGGAAACAGCGCAAGGAGGAGCGTCACCAGCGGAGCCATCTGCGCTGCGGCAATCGCGACCGGCCAATAGGGTTTGGCCTCGAGCGCGAACATCGTCGCACCCGAACCCTCGACAATGTTGGCGGCATTTTCCGACGCGACGCCGGCAATGCCCCGCGAATGGAGCGCGAAGATCACGCCCGCGCTCGCCAAGGCGATCGCACCGGTCACGGCGACCCGCACCACATAATCCCACGCGAAGCGCCGTTCGCTCCACCGCCACCAGAGAATTCCGGCAAAGGCAGGCAGCAGCAGGACGATCTTGATCGTGACCATCAGCGCCGTACCGATCAGCAACCCCGCGCCCAGCATGCTCCGCACATCGAGCGGTCGGACTGCGAGCACCCACAGCGCGCCCATCATCAGCGCCGTCGAGGGCGGATCGAAGCGGAAAGAATAGCCGTGCTGGAACACGAACGGGAAGGATAGGTAGGCAAGCGCGCAAAGCAGGCCCGTAACGCGGTCGGTAAAGCGGGTGGCAAGCGCAATGATCCCGGCGACGATCGCCAGCTCGCACCCGAACATGAACAGGCGGATCACGACGATGTGATCGACCGCATTGCCGGGCAGGTCGGTCACCCACGAGAACGCGCGGACATGCAGAGTGTTGAGCGGTCTTGCCAGTTCGCCGTTCTGGAACTGGATCAAATGGTTGTAATGCCAGAATTCGTCCCAGTTGATTGCGCGGCGAAACACCTGCGTGAACTGGACGAGCAGCAGCAATCCCAAGGCTGCGCCAGCAACCGCGCGGGCGGAGAGCCGCTCGACGATTCCGAAACCGCGCCGGGCCGGCGTCGGAGCAGGATGCGCAGCGATACCCGTCATCCCGCTAACTTCTGGCGCGCAGAGAAATGGGTGTGTCGCTGCCATCGCCAGTGTCTTCGATGGCATTGCCCTGCACGTCCTGCGCAAGTTCAATGCGGCGGACTTTCTCGAGCGTAATCTCCAGCAGCTGGCGGTTTCGTGAAACAACGTCGGCCAGCAGGCCTGCCGCAAAGGCGATGAAGCTCATTACGCACAGCACGCCGCCCAGCACCAGCGATTGCAGGTGCCCTGCCCCGTCGCCCTGGGCAAACTGCCACACGAAACGCGCGATCGGTAGCAGGCCGATCAGCCCCAGCGTCAGACCGATCGCGCTGAAAGCGCGCAAGGGCGAATACATGACGTAGATCAGGATCAGCGTCTTGAGCTGTTTGGCGATGAAGCTCGGGATATTGGTGAACAGGCGGCTCTCGCGCGTCGCGGCATTGGTTGCGACCGGGACGGAGACGATCTTCAGCTTCTTGCGTCCGGCCTGCAGCACGGTCTCGATCGTGTAGCTGAAGGGCGAAACGATGTTGGATTTAAGCGCCGCCTCGCGGCTGATTGCGCGAAAGCCGGAAACGGCATCGGGAACGCGAGCGCCCGATAGCGTGGAAACCGCAAGACTGCCGAGCCGCTGGAGCACGCGCTTTATCGGAGAGAAATGGGCGATCTTGGCGGTCTGCCGGTCACCGATCACGATATCCGCACGGCCTTCCACGACCGGCCCGACCAGCTTGGCGATGTCCGCCCCGCAATACTGGTTGTCGCCATCGGTGTTGACGATGATGTCCGCGCCCAGCCGCAGGCATTCCTCGATCCCGCGCGCGTATGAGGCGGCGAGGCCCCGATTGGTGGCGTTGCGGATGATGTGATGTGCGCCGTAACGGCGGGCGACTTCGCTGGTCCGGTCGCTCGAACCGTCATCGATCACCAGAATTTCGACCCGGTCGATACCGGGGATCGTCCGCGGCAGATCGATCAGCGTCTGCGGCAGCGTCTGCTCCTCGTTGAAGCACGGTATCTGGATCAGCAGCAACATTGGCGGTTCCGGGCCCTTCCCTTGCGCCCTCTTCACCCGATTATGGTTGAGAATTCCTAAACACGGCGGCGCCCGGCAGCGCGCGCCGCAAGGAAAATCCAATGATGTCCGTCGTCTCGCGATGGCTTCGCGTCGCCAAGCGCCTTGCGCAGAGCCCTTCGCAAATCTAGCTAGCGGGGATGGCGGACCCTTATGACATCCTCGGCGTCGGGCGCGACGCGACCGAGCAGGAAATCAAGAGCGCCTATCGCAAGCTCGCCAAGCAGCTGCATCCGGACCGCAACAAGGACAATCCCAAGGCGGCCGAGAAGTTTTCCGATATTACCAAGGCCTACGACATGCTGTCCGACAAGACGCAGCGCGGTCGATACGACCGGGGCGAGATCGATCTGGAAGGCAACCCGACGAATCCGTTCGGCGGCATGGGCGGCGGTGGCGGCTTTGGCGGAGGTCGCCGAGGCGGGCCGGGCGCCGGCTATTCGGAAGGATTCCGGGGCGCAGGCGGCGAGGAAGTCGATCTTGGCGACCTGTTCGAGGGCCTGTTCGGCGGCGGCCGGGCCGGGCCGATGGGTGGCGGCGGCCCGCGATCGGGCATGGGCGGCGGATTCGGTCGCAGCGCTCCCCCGCCGCGCAAGGGCGCGGATATCGCCTATCGCCTGCGGGTCCCCTTCGTGGATGCCGCGCGGCTGATCGAGCAGCGGATTACGCTGCAGGACGGCAAGACGATCGACCTCAAGCTGCCCGCCGGTGTCGAGAGCGGCACTCAGATGCGCTTGCGCGGCAAGGGCGAAGCGGGGCCCGGCGGTTCAGGCGATGCACTGGTGACGATCGAGATCGACAGGCACCCGCATTTCGAGCGCGACGGCGACCGCGTCCGGCTCGACTTACCGATCACGCTGAGCGAGGCATTGCGTGGCGGCAAGGTGCGCGTGCCCACTGTCGACGGCCCGGTCATGCTGACGATCAAGCCCGGCACAAGCGGGGGCACGACCATGCGCCTCGCCGGCAAGGGATTTTCGCGCAAGGGCGGTGGCCGCGGCGATCAGCTGGTAACGATACAGATCGTTCTGCCCGACGATATCGCGCCCTTGGAAAAGGCGCTCGAAGGCTGGACCGACGGGGCGAATCCGCGCGCAGACCTGGGCGCCTGATTTGCGATTGCGCCGCCTCATTCCTCGCTTGCGGCAGGCATTGCCCGATCCCGAATCGCGCCAGATCCATTCACTGACCCCCGAGGATCGTCGCCGCGAAGCGCAAGAGTTGCAAGGCACCCCGGCAACCGCGCTCCACCGACACGCCCGATCGTTCGAAGTGGCGCGCAGGGTTTTCGTCGGGACCTTCAACGACGGTTTCCTTTACGCAGGCAATCTCGCCTACATGTCGATGCTGGCGATCTTCCCGTTCTTCATCACCGGGGCGGCGATCTTCGCTGCGCTGGGCGAGGGGAGCGAGCGTGCGGCCAGCATCAACGCAATTCTGCTGGCGATGCCGCCGGTGGTTGCCGAAGTGATCGAGCCCGTCGCGCGAAGCGTTATCGATTCGCGGCAGGGCTGGCTGCTATGGGTAGGCGGCATAGTGGGCCTGTGGACCGTCGGCAGCCTGATCGAAACGATCCGCGATTTGCTGAGGCGAGCCTACGGGACGGAACCGACGCAAGCCTTCTGGCTCTACCGTCTCGCCTCGACCGCAATGATCATCGGCGCGGTCATATTGCTGTTGTTTTCCCTGATCGCGCAGGTGACGATTGGCGCAGCGCAGCAGGTGATCGATGCCTATTTCCCGCCTTTGAGCGATGTGCTGGACCAGCTTTCCCTGGCCCGGTTCGTCCCAGGTTTCGGCCTGTTCGGTTCGATCTATGCGCTGTTCTACATCCTCACTCCCAGCCCCTATCGCAAGAAGCGCTATCCCAAATGGCCCGGTGCAGTCGCGACGACACTTTGGTGGGTCGGCGTGACGGTGGCCCTGCCTCAGGTACTGCGGAGCTTTTTTGCGTATAATCTGACCTACGGATCGCTTGCGGGAATCATTATAACGCTACTGTTTTTCTGGCTGGTCGGGCTCGGGCTCGTTATCGGGGCGCAGCTGAATGCGGCGCTGGCCGAAACCCCGGAAGAAGAGCGGCTCGCGATGCGGGATAACGCTCTGGAATCGCGTATCGCGCCCGAGGCGCTGGCAATGGAAAGGAAGAAACCGTGACCCGTCTGATGGAAGGCAAGCGTGGGCTCATCATGGGGCTTGCGAACGACAAGTCGCTTGCATGGGGCATCGCCCAGAAGCTTGCCGAGCATGGCGCCGAACTCGCCTTCACCTTTCAGGGTGAAGCGCTGGAAAAGCGTGTCCGCCCGCTCGCGAGCCAGCTGGGCTCCGATATCCTCATTCCGTGCGATGTCAGCGACATGGCCAATCTCGATGCCGCGTTCGAGACGCTGAAGGGGCACTGGGATCAGCTCGACTTCGTCGTCCACGCGATCGGTTTTTCGGACAAGAGCGAGCTGCGCGGGAAATATGTCGACACCAGCCTCGACAACTTCCTGATGACGATGAACATCTCCGCCTACAGCCTCGTCGCGGTGGCCAAGCGCGCGGCGGCGATGATGCCACCCAAGGCAGAGGACGGTTCAGGCGGCGGCTCCATCCTGACGCTGACCTATTACGGTGCCGAAAAGGTCATCCCGCACTACAACGTGATGGGTGTCGCGAAGGCTGCGCTCGAAACCAGCGTGCAGTATCTCGCCAACGATCTCGGGCCTGACAACATTCGCGTCAACGCAATCAGCGCGGGGCCGATCAAGACGCTGGCAGCCAGCGGGATCGGCGATTTTCGCTACATCCTCAAATGGAACGAGCTGAACTCACCGCTGCGCCGCAACGTCACGATCGAGGATGTCGGCGGATCGGGGCTCTATTTCCTGTCCGACCTGTCTGCGGGCGTGACCGGTGAAACGCACCACGTCGACGCGGGCTACCACGTGGTCGGCATGAAACAGGAAGACGCGCCGGATATCGCGCTCGGCTGACGCTCAGCTGGCGAGGCGCAATGCCGCTGGGCCACTGCGGCCCTGCTGGTTGCCCCAGATTCCGCGAGTATCGTAGACGATCGCGTCGGCGCGTTCCTCTTCGGGGATCGACCGGAAAAGGTCGTGGTCGACGAGTACGATCAGGATGCCGCAGGTTTCGAGCGCGGTGTCGATATCGACCAGCTTGGCGCCCGTTTCGCCGAATTCGACCGGCAGTTCCTTCGCGTAGGGCTCGACAATCCGGATCCGCTCGCCGAACTGGCGGGCGAGCCGCGCGGCGACGAAGCGCGCCGGGCTCTCGCGGAAATCGTCGATATTGGCTTTGAAGGCGAGGCCCATGCACGCAACGGGCACGCCCGGATTTGCGGCGATCAGCTCGCTTGCCTGCGCGAGCACATGGTGCATCTTCGCATCATTGGTGTCGCGCGCCTGCCGGATAATCTTCGCTTCCTCGGGCGCGCCATGGACGATGAACCACGGATCGACCGCGATGCAGTGCCCGCCCACGCCCGGGCCCGGCTGGAGGATGTTCACGCGCGGGTGGCGGTTGGCGAGGCGGATCACCTCCCACACGTCGAGCCCCTGCTTGTCGGCGATCATCGATAGCTCGTTGGCGAAGGCGATGTTGACGTCGCGGAAGGCGTTTTCGACCAGCTTGGTCATTTCCGCGCTGCGCGCATCGGTGGTGACGCATTCGCCGCGCACGAAGCGTTTGTAGAATGCCAGCGCCTTGCGCGCACAGCGCGGCGTGATCCCGCCGACCGAACGGTCGTTATGGACAAGCTCTTCCAGAATGCGGCCGGGCAACACCCGCTCCGGACAATAGGCGACTGCGATATCGGGCGTGCCGCTAGCAAGGCCGGGCATCGCAAGATCGGGCCGCAGCAGCGACAGGCGGTCGCGGATCGCGTTGGTCGTGCCGACGGGACAGGTCGATTCGCAGATCACCAGCGCGCCCGCTTGCAAGACCGGCGCAATGGCGTCGACCGCCGACATGACGTAGCCGGTGTCGGGCTCGTGTCCGGCTTCCTTCAGAAAGGGCGTCGGTACGGCGATCACGTACACGTCGGCTTCTGGCATTTCGTTGCTGGCGCGCAGCGTTCCACGCGCGACGACCGCCTGCACCAGGCCATCCAGATCGACTTCCTCGATATGGATGTCGCCGCGATTGATGGTGTCGACCACATTCGGCGAGGTATCGACGCCAATCACCGAACAGCCGCTTCGGGCGATGATCGCAGCGGTCGGCAGGCCGATATAGCCCAGGCCCACCACCGCCACAGTCGGATTGTCGTTCGTCATTCGCGCCTTCCCCAGCAGCCAGCCAGCGGGTGTGTTCGCGCAAGCTTGTGTACCAAGCCGGTAAATTTATCGGTAACGCTACGCCCCCGACGCTGAGGACGGCGATGGCGGCATCGCGTCCTTGCAGCCTCGCGCGCGAGGGTCCGGCGCAGTGGGGTGACAACCCGGGATGGCGCAACTATGCGTCCGTGGAATTCCGATGATTTAGGGGCACCGACCAGTGAAGGGCATCATTCTCGCCGGTGGCAGCGGCACCCGACTTTATCCTGCCACGATGGCGCTGTCGAAGCAGCTCCTGCCCGTCTTCGACAAGCCGATGATCTATTACCCGCTCAGCGTCCTGATGCTGGCGGGCATCCGCGAAGTCCTGATCATTTCGACCCCCCGCGACCTGCCGATGTTCAAGGAATTGCTCGGCGACGGGTCGGCTTACGGAATGGCCTTGAGCTACGCCGTCCAGCCAGAGCCTAACGGGCTGGCCGAAGCCTTCATCATCGGTGCGGATTTCATTTCCGGCGGCCCGAGCGCGCTCATTCTGGGCGACAATATCTACCACGGCGAAAAGATGGGCGAAAAATGCCGCAACGCCGCCGCGGAAGCCGCCACGGGCGGGGCGAACGTGTTCGCTTATCACGTCGATGATCCTGAACGATACGGGGTCGCCGATTTCGATCCGGAAACGGGCAAGGCGACCAGCATCGAGGAAAAGCCGGCCAATCCCAAATCGAACTGGGCGGTGACCGGGCTGTATTTCTACGACAGCGATGTCGTCGAGATCGCCCGCGGTATTCGGCCGAGCGCACGCGGCGAGCTGGAAATCACCGACGTCAACCGCACTTACATGGAGCGCGGCGATCTGCATATCACCCGCCTCGGCCGCGGCTATGCCTGGCTCGACACCGGCACCCACGAGAGCCTGCATGAAGCATCGAGCTTCGTAAGAACGATCGAGCATCGCACCGGGATCAAGATCGCGTGCCTGGAAGAGGTCGCGTTCCGCCAAGGCTGGCTGGATGCCGACGCCCTGCTGCAACGCGCAGCGATGATGGGCAAGACAAGTTACGGCGCCTATCTGCGCAAGCTGGTGGACATGGCGGCGTGACCCAGTTCCATCGCCAGGCGATTCCCGAGGTGATCGAGCTGACGCCGCCGAAATACGGGGATCATCGCGGCTTCTTTTCGGAGGTCTACAAGAGGTCCGCTTTCGAAGCCGAGAATATCCGGATCGACTGGATCCAGGACAATCAGTCTTTGTCGGAAACCGTCGGCACTGTGCGTGGCCTGCACTTCCAGGTGCCGCCCGTCGCACAGGACAAACTTGTGCGGGTGCTGCGCGGCGCGATCTACGATGTCGCACTCGACATTCGCAAAGGCTCTCCGACCTATGGCCAGCATGTCGGAGTGACGCTGTCGGCGCAAAAATGGAACCAGCTGCTCGTGCCGGTCGGCTTTGCCCATTGCTTCATGACTTTGGAGCCCGATACCGAAGTGCTGTACAAGGTCAGCAGCCCCTATTCGAAAGAGCATGAGCGCGCGATCCGCTGGAATGATCCGGCGCTGGGAATCGAATGGCCCGCCATCGATGGGGAACCGACGCTTTCGGAAAGAGACATGGAAGCCCCGCTGTTCGCAGAATTCGATTCTCCGTTTACCTTCGAAGGCTGATCATCATGGAAACCATCCTCGTCACCGGCGGAGCCGGCTTTATCGGCTCGGCAGTGGTTCGCCTGCTTGTCCGTGATGGCAAACGGGTCATCAACCTCGATAAGCTGACCTATGCGGGCAACCCGGAAAGCCTGCGGACGATCTCCAATGCGCCCAACCATCGGCTCGTCCAGGGCGATATCCTCGATAGCGAGATGGTGCTCGGTCTGCTGCGCGAAGAACAGGTCGATGCGATCATGCACCTCGCCGCCGAAAGCCATGTCGATCGGTCGATCGACGGGCCCGGCGCCTTTGTCGAAACCAACGTGGTCGGCACGTTCCGCCTGCTGGATGCCGCGCTGGAGTACTGGCGCGGCCTTGAGGGAACACGGAAGGCAGACTTCCGCTTTCACCACATCTCGACCGACGAAGTGTTCGGCGATCTCGATTTCGACGACAGCCTGTTCACCGAAGAAACGCCCTACGCCCCGTCCTCGCCCTATTCGGCATCGAAAGCCGCCAGCGACCATTTCGTGCGCGCCTGGCACGAAACCTACGGCCTGCCGGTGGTGCTTTCCAATTGTTCGAACAATTACGGGCCATACCACTTCCCGGAAAAGCTCATTCCGCTCGTCATCCTCAACGCCCTCGAAGGCAAGCCGCTGCCGGTCTACGGCACCGGCGACAACGTGCGCGACTGGCTGTTCGTCGACGATCACGCCCGTGCCCTCGTCACGGTGCTGACCACCGGCGCGGTGGGCGAAAGCTATAATATCGGCGGCAATCAGGAACGCACCAACCTGGCGGTGGTGGAAGCGATCTGCGATGCCCTGGACGACCGGCGCCCTCTGGCCGACGGCACATCCCGCCGCGATCTGATCACCTTCGTGGCGGACCGGCCCGGGCACGATCGCCGCTATGCCATCGATGCCAGCAAGATCGCGCGCGAGCTCGGCTGGACCCCTCAGGAAACCTTCGAGAGCGGTCTCGGCAAGACAATCGACTGGTATCTCGAAAACGAATGGTGGTGGGGCCCGATCCGCTCCGGCAAATATGCGGGCGAGCGACTGGGTGCGGACGGCACGTGAAGATCCTCGTTACCGGGCGCGAGGGGCAGGTCGCACGCTCGCTCGCCCAGCAAGGCGCGGGCCGCGATCTGGTGTTCGCGGGGCGGCCCGAGTTCGACCTTGCCGATGGCGATAGTATCGCGCGGACGATCGCGAAGGTACACCCGGATCTGGTGATTTCCGCCGCCGCGTACACCGCAGTCGATCAGGCCGAGGACGAGCCCGATCTCGCGATGGCGATCAATGGCGAGGCGCCCGGCCTGATCGGCCGCGCCGCGGCAGCCATCGGAGTCCCGGTAATCCATCTGTCTACCGATTACGTATTCGATGGCAGCGGAGACCGCCCCTGGCGAGAGGATGATCCGACACAGCCGATCGGCATGTATGGCAAGAGCAAGCTCGCAGGAGAGCAGGCGCTTGCTGCATCGGGTGCCAGCTACGCGATCGTGCGCTCCGCGTGGATATACAGCCCGTTCGGCAGCAATTTCGTCAAGACCATGCTGCGGCTTGCGGAAACGCGCGATACGCTCGGTATCGTCAGCGACCAGCATGGCAATCCGACCTCCGCGCTCGACATTGCCGACGCGCTGCTGGCAGTGGTCGACCGCTGGCAGGAAAATCCCCGTCACGGGATCGACCAGGTCTATCACTTTGCCGGTACCGGAGCGACGGACTGGGCGACGTTCGCGCGCGCGATCTTTGCGGCTGGCGCGGTGCATGGCGGGCCCGACTGCGACGTCGAATCCATCACATCGGCACAATATCCGACCCGGGCCACCCGTCCGGCGAACTCTCGCCTCGATTGCACGAAATTCGAACGGACATTCGGGCTGAAAAGCCCCCCATGGCAGACTTCGCTGGAGAAAGTCGTCGGGACATTGCTGGCTTGAGCCCAATAAGGGTGGACAGGATGAAACGCCCCAGCGCGCTTGGCCCGGTTCATTTCGACATGCAATTTTCGCAAACCCGCGCTAAGCGGACCCGCCCGCATTCGGTATCCGAATTGAAATGACGGCAAAAAGCATCAGGATGGCCATGCCTACCAAAACCCAAGATTATCGGATTTGCGTTGTCGGCCTCGGATATGTCGGCCTGCCGGTTGCGCATGCTTTCGCTGCCAAATTCGACGGCGTGATCGGATACGATATCTCGCGAGCACGCGTCGACGAGCTTACCCGTGGTCAGGATTCGACAGGCGAATTGACGAGTGAGCAGCTTGCGCAAGTCGACCTGGTGTTCACCAGCGACGCTTCAGCAATCGCGAAATGCAATTTTATCGTGGTTGCCGTGCCCACGCCGATCAACATTGATCGCAATCCGGATTTCACCATTCTGCAGAGCGCCTGCAGGACGGTCGGCGCGAATCTCTCTCCCGGGTCCACGATCGTATTCGAATCGACCGTGCACCCCGGCGCCACCGAGGATATTTGTGGCCCGATTCTGGAAGAAGCATCCGGCCTGACTGCCGGAGTAGATTTCAAACTGGCCTATAGTCCCGAACGGATCAATCCGGGCGACAAGGTTCATACGATCGACCAGATCGTAAAGGTGGTGTCGGGGCAGGACGCCGAAACGCTCGAGCTGGTTGCGACCGCCTATGAAGCGATCATCGATGCCGGGGTCCACCGCGCGTCATCGATCAAGGTGGCGGAAGCGGCCAAGGTGCTGGAAAACACCCAGCGCGACATCAACATCGCCCTGATGAACGAGATGGCGAAAATCTGCCATCTTTCGGGCATCCGGACGGCCGATGTGCTTGCCGCAGCGGGCACCAAGTGGAACTTCCTGCCCTTCACCCCGGGCCTCGTCGGCGGGCACTGCATCGGCGTCGATCCCTATTACCTCACCGCGCATGCCGAAAGGATGGGCTACCATCCGGAAGTCATCCTGGCCGGGCGCAGGATCAACGATGGCATGCCCCGCCACGTCGCGACCGAACTGATGCGCCTGATGGCGACGTCGGGGACCGCGATCCAGGGCGCGCGAGTTGGCGTGCTGGGCGCGACCTTCAAGGAAAACGTGCCCGATGTGCGTAACAGCAAATCGGCCGAACTGTTGCAGCAGTTGCGCAGCTTCGGCATGCACGCGGTGTGCCACGATCCGCTCGCCTCGAATGAGGAATTCGAGCAGGACTACGGCATTGCGCTGGCCGATCTGGACGCGTTCACCGATCTCGACGCCTTGGTCTACGCCGTTCCCCATGGGGCTTATGCGGGGCGGATCGATGAGTTGATCGTGGGGTCGCTGCGCGATGGCGGCATCCTTGCAGACATCAAATCGGCCCTCGATCCCGGTGCGATTCCAACGGGCTACACCTATTGGTCGCTCTGATCTTGGCGGCGTAACCAATTGGGACGTTGCAATAAACTGGAATTTGACGGCTGGACGGACTATGCTTGGCACTCTTCGGACACATTCCGCACAGGTAACGGACCGCCAGATGGGGGCGCAGGCTTTGATCGAGGCTAACGAACCGGCGTCTTCGCAAGACCCTCACGCGGCAACGGAGCCTGGTCTGTCGGACTATCTCCAGACCGATCCCGTAATCCCGGGTCTTGAGCCCGCGCAGGATAACCGTGCGGATTGCGAACTGAACGTGGATTACCAGGCTCAGCTGGGCCTGCAGCCGCATCTCCATCTCGACAAGTTCCGGTTCCAGATGCCCCTGATTCTGGGGATCGTTGCCTTGTTACAGCTGGGTCTTGGCCTTGCGCTTGACTCGCAGATCGACAGCCCGTGGGTCGTCAATTCGATATTCTTCACGTTTTGCGCCACCACGCTTAGCTTGCTGAACTATCGCAACCTTCGCCTGTTTCCCGGCGCACGGCGCTATGCGTTCATCCTGCAGGCCTTCTTGCTGCCCAATCTGGGCATGCTCGGACTGCTGCTTTATTTCAGGCTTCCGTACAGCGTACCGCTTCTCGCACTCGGCTTTGCGGCATCGGTGGCGATGACCTGGGTACTCAACGTCATTTTTCGCCATCCCAACACCGAACCGATGATGATCGTGCCGGGGGATCTGACCGCGCGTCTGCTGGCCGAAATGCCCAAGCTTTATTATCGCCTGTGCGAAAGGCCGGAAGACGCGGAAACCACCAATAACCTGGTGGTCGATCTGCATGCCGACCTTTCACCCGAATGGGAACGCGCCATAGCCCGGGCGGCGCTGCGCGGGGCCGCAGTCTACCATGTGAAGCAGGTGTCCGAATCGCTCACCGGGCGGGTGCGGATCGATCACCTGAGCGAAAACAATTTCGGGATGCTGCGGCCCAACGGGGTCTATTTCCGGTTAAAGGATCTGTCCGACAAGATGCTGGCTGCGGTAGGCCTGGTGCTCTTGTCGCCGATCCTCGCAATCGCCATCATCGCGATCCGTCTCGACAGTCCTGGACCGGCAATCTTCCGTCAGGAAAGGGTCGGCTTCCGCGATCGCCCGTTCACGATCCTGAAGCTGCGCACGATGTATCATCGCGACCAGCGCAAGGATCGACGCGAGGACGCGATCACCGTCGACAGCGATCCGCGGGTTACGAAGGTCGGCCGCTTCCTGCGCAAGACTCGGATCGACGAACTGCCGCAGCTTGTGAACGTGCTGCGTGGCGAACTCAGCCTGATCGGCCCCCGGCCCGAGGTGGTGTCGCTGTCGAACTGGTACGATCAGGAGCTCGATTTTTACCCCTACCGGCACATCGTGAAGCCCGGGATTACCGGCTGGGCGCAGGTCAACCAGGGCCATGTCGCGTCGACCGAGGATGTCTATCGCAAGCTGCAGTACGACTTTTATTACGTGAAGAACTTCTCGCTCTGGCTCGATCTGCTGATCGCGCTCAACACCTTGCAGGTAGTCATCACAGGGCGCGGTTCGCGCTGATCGACCCCTTGCAACGGGGCGCACCGCCCCGTCGCCTTTCCCACGCACTTCGTTTTCTCAGGCATCGTATCATGCGAAAAATTCTCGTCACCGGAACCGCCGGGTTCATCGGCTTCCATCTCGCCAAGGAACTGCTTGCCGAAGGCTGGCGGGTCCACGGCTTCGACGGGATGACCGATTACTACGATGTGCGCATCAAGCAGCGCCGCCATGCGATGCTGGCCGAACATAACGCGTTTTCCGCGACCGAGGGCAGGCTGGAAGACGCTGAATTGCTGAAGCAGGTGTGCGATGATTTCCAGCCCGACGTAATCGTCCATCTCGCTGCGCAGGCGGGTGTGCGCTACAGCCTGGAAAACCCGCGCGCCTACCTCGAATCCAATATGGTGGGCACCTTCAACGTCATGGAATGCGCGCGCGAGCTCGGGGTGGACCATCTGCTGATGGCATCGACCAGTTCGGTGTACGGCGCGAACGAGGAAATGCCCTTCCGGGAGACGGAAAAGGCCGACACGCCGCTGACCTTCTACGCCGCGACCAAGAAGGCGACCGAGGCGATGGCGCATTCCTACGCGCACCTGTGGAACCTGCCGACGACCATGTTCCGCTTCTTCACCGTGTACGGACCGTGGGGCCGCCCCGACATGGCCCTGTTCAAATTCACGCGCGGTATCCTGAACGACGAACCGATCGACATCTACAACCACGGCCAGATGTATCGCGATTTCACCTATGTGACCGATCTGGTGCGGGGCATTCGGCTGCTTGTGGATGCGGTGCCCGAGCGTCCGGCCAGCGCCGACGAAATTCCCGAGTGGGACAGCCTGAGCCCCGCGGCACCGTTTCGCGTCGTCAATATCGGCAACAGCGACAAGGTGCGTCTGGAAGATTTCGTCGACGCGATCGAGGCCGAATGCGGCAAGCCCGCCATTCGCAATTACATGGACATCCAGAAAGGCGATGTGCCTGCCACCTGGGCCGATGCGACATTGTTGCGCAATCTGACCGGCTTCGCGCCGCAAACCGGGGTGCGCGACGGCATTCGCCAGTTCGTCGCCTGGTATCGCGACTATTATCAGGCCTGAGGCCGCCGATCAGCCGATGTGAAGCTGCGCCACGATCCGCGCGATGCGTTCGGCTGCTTTGCCATCTCCGTAAGGGTTCTGCGCCTGCGCCATCGCTGCATAAGCGGCTTGATCGTCCAGCAGTCGCTCCGTTTCGGAAACGATGCGCGCGGTATCGGTCGCGACCAGTTTCGCGGTACCGGCAGCAATGCCTTCAGGCCTCTCGGTCGTGTCGCGCATGACCAGCACGGGCTTGCCAAGACTGGGCGCCTCCTCCTGCACCCCGCCGCTATCGGTCAGGATCACGTCGCCCATTTCCTGCAAGCGTACGAAATGGGGGTAATCCAGCGGTTCGATCAAGGCGACATTCTCGCGGTCGGCCAGCATTTCTTCCATGACGGGGCGCACATTAGGGTTGGGATGGACCGGAAAAATCACGCCGACATCCTCGCGCGCAGAGAGCGTGCGCAGCGCCGCCGCTATTCGCTCCATCCCCGGACCGAAATTCTCGCGCCGATGCGCTGTCACCGCAAGTATTCGCTTGCCCGCGAAACGCTTCGCCAACGCGTCGAGCCCGGCGCCCAGCTGTGGCCTGTCGCGCAAGATCGCCCGGGTGGTCAGCAGCGCGTCGATCACGGTATTGCCCGTAACGTGAATCCGCGCGGGATCGGTATTTTCGGCGCGCAGGGCTGCGGCCGCACCTTCGGTGGGCGCGAAGTGCAAATCGGCAATCACGCCCGTGGCGCGCCGGTTCACTTCTTCGGGCCATGGCGAATAGATGTCGCCGCTTCGCAAGCCGGCCTCGACATGACCGACCGGGATTTTGCGGAAATAGGCACTTAGCGAGACGACCATCGTCGTCAGGGTATCGCCATGGACCAGCACGCGATCCGGCTGCAAATCGTCGAGAACCTTGCCGAACGAAAGAAGGATGCGAGAAGAAAGCTCGTCCAGCGATTGGCTGGGTCGCATCAGGTCCAGATCGACGTCGGGCACGATGTCGGCAATATCGAGCACCTGGTCGAGCAATTCGCGATGCTGTGCGGTCACCGCAACGAGAGTTTCGATACCCTTTGTAGCGCGCAGCTGGTGGACCACGGGAAACATCTTGATCGCTTCGGGCCGGGTGCCGAAAACGACCAGGATCCGTGCCATGATGCTGCCTCCTGAAAATGCCGTGCGTGTATCGACCATGCACGTCTCGCTCCGGCTATGGCCAGCCCCGCACGCGCGCGCAAGCCCGAGCCAGGGGGCGGGCGACCGAATGGCAAAGCACCGGGCAAAACCATTTTCCTACTCGTGCCCATGTGCATAAGGGGAGGGCTTCTTCGCATTCTGACAGCAAGGAGCTCCCCCGATGAACGATCGTTTTCGCAACAATGCCGACAGCCCGATGGCGCCAGCCGCGCGCGCCTTTGCCGTCAGCCCTTCGGATGCTTCGGACCTTCCGGACGCGACCAAGGCCATCTATATCGGCGGCGCGGGCGATATTGCCCTGCGACCGATCGGTAACACGCAGGATGTCGTCTTTGTCGGGTTGTCTGCGGGCACGATACTCGACGTCAGGGCCTCGGCGATCCGCGCCACGGGCACCACGGCGACCAACATCGTCGGGCTGGTGTGACGATGCTCGGCTTTGGCACCTACCGGGGCGCACGCCGAACCCGGCCCACCGCCGCCCCCGCCCCTCCGCTCGAGCTGTCCGCCCGTGACGCGCTGATCGCGGCACCGGCCACCCTGGCGGTGTGGGATACGACCGAAGTAGCCTCGATGACGCGGCCCGAAGGTGGAAACCCCTCTACCCCCGCCGATACGATCGGCACGCTGGCCAATCTCAAGACGCCCGGCACCTTCAGCTGGACCTCGGCTTCCCCCTCCACGGCTCCGCAATGGAAGGACGGCATCATCGCATTCGACGGCGTCGATGATGATCTACGACTACAGATCCCAAACCTGCCACGCAGCGATGTGCACGTGATCTTCCTGCTCAAGACCGACGACCCCACAGGTCTGCTGGTGTATACCGGCACCAACACGTATCTGGGTGCCTGGGAAGTCAGTACCGCGGCCAACAGCAGTGGCGGTGGGACGTGTCATATCGACGGCACAGTCGTTTCCTCGGGCAACCCGACCCGCAGCCAGATCAAGGCGTCGGTTGCGGACGGCCATGTCCATCGCATCGGCTTCCAGATGGCCCACGGATCCACCAGTCAGCTCCCGCGGATCGGGGGATATGGCGTGCAATATTGCGTGCAGGGTGTGCTGATCCCGATCTGCGCGCTGCAAACTACGCACAGCGGCTTTCCCGATGCGCTCGCTCTCGCCATCGCCTATTTCGACGAACGGGCGGCCGGACTGACGGAATAACGGAAGACCGGATGCGCAAATTCGCGTGCCCAAGTGCAGGATTGACCGGCGGCTAGAACCCGTGCCCGGGACCTTGTCCGATCGATCCGGAGACGGAGAAAGCGGCCCGTCGATCCTGCTGTTCGGCGCGACATACGCGCCCGGTTTCCTTTACAAATTCAGCACCTGTCACTAGGCGTGGCGCCGCTGGCCGACCGGGGCGGCCACGGAGAGTTTCTTTGCATATCTTGATGAGCGTCAACCGGGCGTGGAATGTCTGGAACTTCCGCCAGCCGCTGGTCGAAGCGCTGATCGCCGATGGACACCGGGTTACGATACTCGCACCCGCAGACGAGACGGTCGCGAAGCTCGAGGGCATTGGCGCGCAAGTTGAACCTTTCGCGATGAATGCGGGCTCGTTCGGCACGTTCGAAAATGCGACACTCGTGCCACGCTTTGGCCGCGCGTTCCGGACGCTGCAGCCGGACATCGTGCTCAGCTTTACCATCAAGAACAATCTGTTCGGCGCGCTGGCTGCGCGGTGGCAGGGCATTCCTTTTGTTCCCAACGTGACCGGGCTGGGGACGGTATTCCTGGGTTCGCGCGCGCTCTTCGAAATCGGGCGGGCGCTTTACCGGGTAAGCCTGGGCAAGAGCCCCGTCGTCTTCGTGCAGAACGAGGACGATCGGGAATTCCTCGTGTCGAAGCGGGTCCTGCGAGCGCGGCAATTGCGGCTGTTGCCGGGATCGGGCATCGATACCCAGCGGTTCACTCCCTCCCCCCTGCCCGGCAAGTCGGATGAAGTGATCTTCCTCATGATATCGCGCCTGCTGCGCGACAAGGGGATCGAGGAGTATCTCGCCGCCGCGCGCCGCGTCAGGCGAACGCGGGGCAATGCGCGGTTCCAATTGCTCGGCCCGCTCACATCGGACAACCCTACCGCGCTCTCCGCAGCCGAACTGCAGCCCTTCATTGACGATGGCTCGATCGAGTATCTCGGCGCAACCGACGATGTCAGGCCGTTTATCGAAGAAGCCGACTGCGTGGTATTGCCGTCCTATCGCGAGGGCGCGCCCCGATCCCTGATCGAGGCCGCAGCGATGGGGCGCCCCCTGGTCGCGACCGACGTCGCCGGGTGCAGCGCGGTGGTCGATGATGGTGAAACCGGCTTTCTGTGCGCCGCGCGCAGCAGCGATGCGCTGGCCGATGCGTTGGAAAAAATGCTCGATCTCGGGCCGGATGCGCGTCAGGCGATGGGGATGGCGGGGCGCACGAAAATGGTTGCGCAGTACTCGGTCGATTACGTGATCGAGGCCTACCGGCAAGCCATTGCGGAGTTGACTCGACCGACACGAAACGATCAAGCGTGAACGGTCGGCAAGGACGAGCCGCATCGCTCGCATGGCGAACAGGGCGGCCTGCGAACCGAGACCGGAAGGGGTTACCATCAATGGCGGCATTTGCGGGCCGGAAACGCCAACGCCAGAAGCGTGGAGCAGCAGAGCAGACTACGGAGCCGATCGTGGTGGTCGCTGCGCTGTTCGCCTTCATGATGGCCGCGCTTGGCGGATCGTCGCGCTACGACGCGATGCAGCTTGCGATCCTGCTGCCGATCGCGTGCCTTGCTGCCGGGTACGGTTTGCTGAAGTCGTGGGACAATGACTGGCGAGAGCTGCGCACGCCCCTGATCGTGCTGCTGCTGTGGACGGGGCTGTGCGTTGTGCAGCTGATCCCGCTGCCGCCCGACCTTTGGCGAGCGCTCTCTGGGCGAGGGCCGATGACGCTGGTTGCCGATGCGATCGGCGACCGCAACTGGCGTCCGCTATCGATGGTACCCTGGCGCACGCAGCACGCCCTGTGGATGATGGCGGTGCCGCTTTCCACCCTGTTCGTCTGGGCCGCGCTCGGGCGCAAGTCCATGAGATTTGCGATCGTCACGATCATTGCGATCGCGTTGGCGAGTGCACTGCTGGGGATATTGCAGGCGTCTTATGGCGAAAGCAGCGCCCTGCATTATTACAAATATTCGGATCCGCGCCAGCCGGTCGGCCTGTTCGCCAACCCAAATCACGCGGCCATTTTCGGCGCCGCGTCGATGATCCTGATTGCCGGATTTGCGCGGATGGCACCGCGTCCGCAGCCAAGTTGGGTGTTCCCCTCGCTTGGCGTGATCTACTTCACTTTGCTGATGTTCCAGCTGATCAACGGGTCGCGTGGGGGGCTTGCGCTGACCGCCCTGGCGTTGGGATGCAGTGGCATGCTGTTCGTGATCGAAAAGCCGCGGTCGCGCAGGCAACGGGGTGGCACGAAACTCTCGAACTTGCTGCGCTCGCACCGGTTCAGCATCGCCGCTCCGCTGGTTTTGATCTCTGTGGTGCTGCTCTTCCTGCTATATCTCGCGGACCGCATGCCCGCCCTGCAGCGTTTGTCGGCTGCTGGCCCGTTGGACGATCTGCGCTTTCGAGTGACGCCCATTCTGGTGCGCATGGCGGGCGACTTCTTCCCCTGGGGCTCGGGCTTCGGAAGCTTCGAAGACGTGTTCTATGCCTACGAGACCAATGAGGTTCTCATTCCATCTTATTTGAATCAGGCGCACGACGACTGGCTGCAGGTTGTCATCGAAGGCGGGCTGCCCGCAGCGGCACTGTTGATCGCGGGCATGATCTGGATCGCGCGTACTCTCATCCGATTATGGCAGTCCGGGAGGGAGGGCCGGATCGCGGCACTTTGCGGCGCGGGCATCACAACCGTCTTGATCCTCGGCAGTGGATTCGACTATCCGCTGCGAACCCCACTGTTTCAGATGGTTGCGATATTACTGCTCGGGATTCTTGCCCACCTTCCTGCCACTTTGCGAGATCGGCAGGCAGGCGAGGTTTCATATTCTCACAGAGCTTCGGCGGTTACAGAGCCCGCCATGGAGGACGGGACGCCATGACCCATAAATTCGGCCTGTTAGCCTTGCTGTGCTTGTCTGCGTTGGCGCTGGGCGGCTGCGCGACCACCCGTGAGATCGCCGCCGCTCCCGGCATCGAGGCGACCGACCTGCAATCGCTGCCAGCGCCCAAGACCGGTGCATACTACGGTCTGCGTCCTCTCGATTCGCTGCAGATTGCCGTGCGCCAGGACGAAACACTGGGTGGAACCTACGTGGTCGAGACGGACGGCTACATCGACTATCCTTATCTGGGGCGGGTGTATGCCGCGGGGCTTCTGCCCGGCGAACTCGCCAATCGGATTGCGGCGGGCCTCAATCCCCGCTTCGTACTCAACCCGGATGTAACGGTGCGGGTGAGCAGCGAACGTGCCCCAACGATCTCGATCGGCGGACAGGTTGCTACACCCGGCAACGTATCCGTCATCCAGGCGCCCACTTTGATGCGGGCGGTCAATATGGCTGGTGGTACGACCGAATATGCGAAGCTCGACGACGTGCTGATCTTTCGCGAGGTCGATGGCCGGAAGTATATCGGGGTCTATAATCTTTCCGCTATCTACCGCGGCAACTACGAGGATCCCGCACTCTATCCCGACGATATCGTGATGGTCGGCGATTCGCCCGCCCGGCGCCGGGCTGAATCACTTCTCCAACTGTTTTCCCTTGCCATCACGCCGGTCATCTTGGTCGACCGGCTCGTTAACTGAGACCCTCATGGATTTTGCCCCTACGCAACAGCATCCCAGCGACGCCGAGACCACAGCCGAAACGGGGCACGGTTCGGGCGGATTGACCGACCTCCTCGATCCGCAGCGATTGGCGCAGCGGGCGTTCGAGCTGCGGTACTGGCTGCTGGGTATCGTCGCCGCCGCAGTAACTCTCGCGATCCTCGCAACCGTCCTGCAAGACCCGCAGTACCTTGCAAGTTCGCGGATCGAGATCAGCCGTGTGGACGCCGGGGCGACCCAGATCGAGGGTGTCGCAATCGATGTCGAGAACCGTGACCGGCAATATTACCAAACGCAGTATGTCCTGCTGCGGTCCCGCTTCCTTGCCGAACGGGTCGTCGAAGCCGAAAACCTGACGCAGGACCGTGCGGTTATCGAAGCGCTCGGCTACCCGGAGACTGCCTCACCGTCGGCCGAACAGCTTGCCCGCAATCTTCTCGGTCATGTTCAGGTCGAACCTATCCCTGAATCCAACCTCGTCGACATTTCCGTCAGGACCGGCGGAGCTGCCGCGTCGGCCAAGCTTGCGAATGCCTGGGCCGAGCAGTTTATCCAGACCAACTACGACAAGCGGTTCGGCGACACGCAGAGCGCCCGCCGGCGGTTGGAACGGCAATTGGCGGAACAGCGCGAACGGCTCGAAATTTCCGAAGCTGCGCTGATTTCCTATGCCAACGAAAATGGCATCGTTGTGCTGCAGCGTGGAGCATCGGGCGATAGTGAAGGCGGAGGACAGCAGACCCTCGTGGAAACCCGCCTATCGCAATTGAACGAAGCTCTGGCCGCAGCAACCGCTCGCCGGATCGAAGCCGAGGGTACCGCGCGTGCGGCCTCGGTCGCGAATGCGGGCGCGGCGACGATCCGTTCCCGGATCGCGGAGGTCGAGGCCACGCTTGCAAGGCTGCGTACCACGCTTGGCCCGGAAAATTCCCAGGTAGAGGCAAGCGAGGCCGAGCTTCGTTCGCTCAGGTCGGCGCTATCGAAGGAAAGCGGCATCACGGGCGCTGCGAGCGATGCGCAGTTGCGTGGTGCGCGACAGGTCGAAGCAGAGCTGCAAGCCCGGTTCGACCGGGCGAAGGCCGAGTATCTGGCGCAGCAGAATCAGGGCGTGCAATACGGCATCCTGGATCGGGAGGTGAACACCAACCGGCAATTATACGACGCCTTGCTGCAGCGTTACAAAGAGCTGGATGTCGTTGGCGGCGGACGGAACAACATCGCGCTAGTCGAGCGCGCAGAACCGCCCGGCGGACCCTACAGCCCGTCTTTGGTGAGGAATCTCTTCCTTGCCCTGCTGGCGGCGCTGGCCCTTTGCGGCGGACTTATTTTCGCCCGCGAGATCTTCGACGATACGGTCCGCGATCCGTCCGAACTGCGGCGCAGGCTGGGGCTCCCCGTGCTCGGCCTCATTCCCAAGTTCGAGGCCGACGAGGTCGAGAATCAGCTGGGCGATACGCACTCCGAGCTATCCGAAGCCTATGCCTCCACGCGCGTTGCGATCAATTTCGCGACCAAGCCGGACGACAAGATCATCCTTGTCACCAGCACGCGTCCGGATGAGGGCAAGTCGCTCACCTCGCTCGCCATTGCTTATAACTTCGCGCGCCTGAAGAAGAAGGTGCTGCTGATCGACATGGATTTGCGGCGCAAGGGCATTTCGATCCGGCTGAACGAGTCGAAATCTACCGAGGGGATGTCGACCTATCTTGCCGGCCAGATTTCCAGCCTGCCGACCGTTCACAAGGACGAGTTCGGGCTCGATTTCGTCCGCGCTGGCACTTCGACGCTGAACCCGGCCGACATTCTTTCGACCTCCCAGTTCCAGATCGTACTCGACGAACTGAGGAAGCATTACGACTGGATCGTTCTCGATGCGCCGCCGTTGCTCGGCCTGGCCGACACTCCCCAGATTGCCGACGCGGTCGACGGGATCGTTTACGTCGTGCAGGCAAACGGCAGCACGTTCCGCTCGGTTCGCCAGGCGATCCAGCGGCTGCGCGCCACCCACGGCAAGCTGCTCGGTGCAGTGGTCACGAAGCTCGATTACCGTAACGAAAGCTATGCCTACGGCTACAAGTACGGCTACGGTTACGATTACAAGTCCGAGTAAGGGGGCGGAGCCAGATGATGACGGTACCGATGCGCCCCTGGATCGCAACGGCCATCGTGGTGGCAAGCCTGCTGTCGGCTGTCGCGGCAGGCCAGCAGGCGTTTGGCAATGCTGTCGCCAGGATCCTCCCCGACGCGGCGGCCAGGGCCTCGTCATCCTCGCCCTATCCGCTTGAGAAGCTGGCTCGTGCGAACATGACGGTGGGCACGCAGGAGCAGGGCTTCGCATCGGTCGATGTCAGCAAATCTTTGCCCTACGCGCGCGAGGCGCTGAACCGTTCCTTGCTCAGCCCGCTCTCGCTCGCGATCCTCGCCTGGAATGCCCCGCCAGAGCAGCGCGAGCGGATACTCGATGCGGCGAGCAATATCAGCCGGCGCGAAGCGCTGCTCCAGACGGCGTTGATGATCCAGGCATCTGCGCGCGGTGACGACGCAGCGACGCTGCCGATCATCGACGCGTTGCTGCGGGTCAACCCGAAGGCGACCGGCACGATCGGCACGGGCCTGGTGCAGGCGCTCCGGCAAGAGGCTTCCATTCCGGAACTGCAAAAGCTGATGGCTGGAGGTGCCCCCTGGAGCGATGCGTTCCTGCTAGCGGCTTCGCGGGATGCAGAGGCAGCCGACAACCTTGTTCGCCTGCGCCTTGCCCTGCCGCCCGAGGCCGACATTTCACCAGAAACCGATCGCGATCTGGTGGTGAACCTAGTCCGCGCGGGCAAGTTCGGCGGCGCGATTGCGCTCTACCGCGCCTTCGATCCCTCGGGCAAAACCGCAGCACAGGCGAAGCAGCTCGATTGGAAGGCGCAATTCCCGCCCTTCGACTGGGACCTGACCGACAGCTACGATGCCTATGCACGAACCCGGCCCGAAGGGGGGCTGGCGATCCGTGTTCAGCCCGGCAGTGGCGGCGTGCTGGCCACCCGCATGCTTGATCTGCCACCCGAGGTAGCCGCCCTGCGCATCGAACATGCGATAGAGATCGGTGGAGACAGGGATACGCTGTCGGCCAAGCTCACATGCGCCGGCGACGGCCCCGAACTGTCCGCGAAAGATTTCGGCACCTCGCCAGTAGTTCTGCCCGTGCCGGCACGACCGGCGGGCTGTGACGTCCTGGTCCTGTCGATCGAGGGGCGGGCATGGTCTACCGGCGGCACGATCAAGGGCCCGATCACTGCCATCAAACTGCTGCGCTAGCCGCAGCCGAGGCAGCCGCTTGTCACGCCAAGGGCCACAATCTATACCCCCCGCGATCGAACGCGGAAGGCGGCACACGCCGTCCGCGCAATCCTGTCCGGCAATTTCGCCGCGTCGATTGGGGCCATGATCGGCGCAATGAAAGCAATGAATTCGACAATCGAACGGCTGGAAGGCGCACGCGTGCGCCTGTGCCTTGTCGAACCGTCAGACGCCCCGTTCATCCACGGACTGCGCGTCGACCCCGGCCTGAACACCCATCTTTCGCCCGTTGATGGCTCGGTCGCTGGCCAGCGGGCGTGGATCGAACGCTACAAGGCCCGGGAGGCGGCGGGCACGGAATATTACTACCTTATTGAGCGCACCGACGGGGTGCCGTGCGGGACCGTCCGGCTTTACAACATCGGGGAGCAACGCTTCACCTGGGGAAGCTTTATCCTCAACGATCGCAAGCCCCCCAAGGCCGCGATCGAGAGTGCGCTGCTTTCGTTTGGCGTGGGTTTCGAAGCGCTCGGGCTGGATATTGCCGACGTCGATGTCCGCATCGCGAACGAGCGTGCCATTGCATTCTATCGCCGCCTCGGGATGACTGAAGTTCGACGGGACGAGAAGGAATTGTTTTTCACCTTCAGCGCCGCCCAGTTTGCCGATGCCATGACTGCTTTCGATTCCCTCGAGAGTTCGGCAGGCACGGAGGAGAAGCAATGACCGCGAGCGTAGCACGCGAGGACGTGACCGTTGAGGAGGGTGCGCAGATCGCCGAGAGTGCGATCTTTGCAGGTGCCGGAATCACGGTGGGCGCAGGCGCGATCCTGGAACCGGCGTGCGTGATCGGCACCGGTGTGTCGATCGGTCGCGGCGCATGGCTGCGCGCGGGGGCCGTTGCGCTGCGGGACGTCCCGCCGAATGCGATCCTCGAAGGAAACCCCGCAGAGGTTGTCGGTTACCGTCCGTCGTCGGACCAGGTACAGCGCACCACCCATCATTTCGATTTGGCCCAGTATCTCGATCACCCGAGGCCGACCAGGATCGATCTGGCCGTCGGGGGCGGAGCGCTCTATCTGATGCGCAAGATCGGCGATCCCCGAGGGTCGCTGACCGTCGGGGAACTCCCCGATGAACTGCCGTTTCAGCCTGCGCGATATTTTACGATTTTCGACGTCCCTTCAACCGAACTGCGCGGCGAGCATGCACATCGGCGCTGCGAACAGTTCCTGTTGTGTGTCCACGGATCGTGCCGGGTCCTGCTCGACGATGGTGTCGATCGCTGTGAGGTAACGCTGGACCGGCCCGACGTGGGCGTCCACATGCCGCCGATGATTTGGGGTACTCAATACCGCTATTCGCGCGACGCGGTGCTCCTGGTGTTCGCGTCCCGGCCCTACGAAAACGAGGATTATATTCGCGATTACGATACGTTCCTGACCGAGGTCGAGGCGCAAAAGCGATGATCCCCTTTCTCGACCTTGGCGCGGCTTATCGCGAACTGAAGCCCGAAATCGATGCTGCGGTCGCGCGCGTGCTCGAGAGCGGCTGGTATATTCTCGGCCCCGAAGTGGAGAGCTTCGAGGGCCAGTGGGCGCAATATTGCGAAGCACAGCATTGCGTGGGGCTCGGCAACGGGCTCGACGCGCTGACCCTTGCCCTGCGCGCGCTCGATATCGGCGAGGGTGACGAAGTCATCGTCCCGTCCAACACCTATATCGCGACCTGGCTGGCCGTCTCCAACGTGGGCGCGGTTCCGGTGCCGGTGGAGCCCGATCCCGCGACGCATAATATCGACCCGGCGCGGATCGAAGCGGCAATCACCGCGCGCACCAGGGCGATCCTGCCGGTGCACCTGTACGGACAGCCGGCCGATCTCGATCCGATCCTGCGGCTGGCAGAGGACCGGGGCCTGCGCGTGGTAGAGGATGCCGCACAATCCCATGGCGCGCGTTACAAGGGCAAACGGATCGGCGCGCACGGCGATGTCGTCTGCTGGAGCTTCTATCCCGGCAAGAACCTGGGCGCGCTGGGCGATGGCGGGGCGATCACTACCGATGATCCCGCGATAGCAGACCGCATTCGCGTGCTGCGCAATTACGGCAGCCGGGAAAAATACGTGAACGAGGAAAAGGGCACGAATTCGCGCCTCGATCCCATCCAGGCAGCCGTGCTGTCCGTGAAGCTCGCGCATCTTGACGAATGGACGCAGCGGCGGGCCAGGATTGCAGCGCTGTATCGGCAAGAGTTGAGCCAGGTATCGGGCATCGGCCTACCCTTCGTGCCCAACTGGGCCGAACCGGCATGGCACCTGTTCGTGGTGCGCGCGGCGGACCGCGAAGCGACGCAGAAGCGGCTGACCGACGCGGGCGTGGGTACGCTCATTCATTACCCCCTTCCGCCCCACCGGCAGCAGGCCTATGCCGAGGCCGGGATCGGGCCCGGCAGCCAGCCGCTGGCCGAGACCCTGGCCGGAGAGGTTCTGAGCTTGCCGATCGGGCCGCACTTGGCCATGGAAGACGCGCAGCACGTGATCGAAGTTCTCCGCGAGATCGCGCAGACTTCCTGATCCCATCCGCCTGGCCCGTAGCCACGGCACGTCGATCGAACGGAAATACGGACGCAACATGGCCGCCAGAGAGGTAATCCGGGCGATTTTCTTCGTGGGTGGCTCGCAGGTCATCAACCTGCTGTTCACGATGATCAAGATGAAGTTCGTCGCCGTGCTGCTGGGCCCCGTAGGCGTCGGCCTGATCGGCCTGTTCATGAACGTGACCAACCTCTTTGCGTCCATCGGTGCGGTCGGCATGAACAGCAGCGGGACCCGCGCGATCGCCTCGATCGAAGAGGGGACGCCGGGGGATGCGCCGCCAGAGGCTGAAAGCGAAACCTTTTTCAATCTTATTGTCACGTCCGCTTTGCAATCGGTCGTCACCGCAGTCGTGTTCCTTGCGATCATGCTGTTTTTCGACCTCGGCGAACTGACCGAAAGTGTCACCGGCACAGGCATCATGGTGCTGACCGTCGGCATCCTTGCAGCCATCAACAGTCAGCCATACGGCGCGTTGTTGCGTGGTCGCAAACGGCACAAGCGAATTGCCCAGCTCACGCTCCTTTCCGGTATTTCGGCCTCGGCGGTGTCGATCCCGGTTGCGGTGATGGATGCAGGCATCGCGGTGCCGCTGCTGTCGATCATCCCGGCGGTGTTCTCGCTCGCGTGTTCGATATACCTGTGCCGGGATTCGGTTCGCCGCGCGGTGCGGATACCGCTGGCCAAATTCTCGCTTCCCTTGTGGAAAGAGATCAGCCGGCTCGGGTTCTTCGTGATGATCACCGGGCTGCTTCCGATCGGTGGGCTGCTGCTGATCCGTCTCGTCGTCCAGCAATCCGGTAGCGACGAGGAGCTCGGCTATTTCCAGGCAGCCTGGTCGGTCGGCGTCATCTATATCGGCCTGGTGGTCGGATCGATGTCGTCCGAATACTATCCGCGGCTTTCGGGCATCATCTCGCGCGGCGAACCGGTTCAGGAAGCGGTGGTCCACCAGATCGAGTTGATCGCACTGCTCAGTGCGCCGATCCTGGTAATCTTCATTGCCTTTTCCGAACTGATCTTCGTGGTGCTGTATTCGAGCGAGTTCAGCACGGCAGCCCAGCTGTTCAAGCTGCTGGTGCTGGGCGACGTGCTGAAGCTCGTGAGCTGGCCGATCGGCTACGCCATTCTTGCCAACGGACACGGGCGGACGTTTTTCGCGGCCGACGCAATTGCATGGACTACTTTTTCGATCCTTGCGGCCACGCTGTACGAAAAGCTGGGGTTCGTCGCGGTGGGGGTCGGCTATATCGCGATGTACCTCGCCTATTCGGCCTTCGTACTGGTTTATGCGCGCCGGACGTTGGATGTCACGCTGAGCGGGCCAGTGCTTGCCAGGGTGCTGCTGATCCTGCTGACATGTATCGCGATTTTCGTGATATCGACCTATGCGCTGGTCATCGCGCAAATCGTCGGGGTAGTGAGCATGCTCATTTTCGCACGGTCGATCCTGGCCCATCCGGCCAGCGTGGAAATGTGGCCGCTCAAACCGGCGCATCTCGATAAGATTCGCGCGCTCTTCCTGATCCGCAACGCTGGCTGATGGGAGCTTACCCGATGTCCCTCCCTCAAACCCCGCAGGATGTGCTGGCGCTGGACAAGCGGCCCGATCGCGACCGGATCGAGGCGACCGCACGGCGTCTGCGCGCCATCTGCCTTTCGCAGAAAAGTCCTGCGGATGCCCTGAGCGCGGCGGGGGTCTATGCGCGCTATTGCACGACCAACATTCCATCCTGGCTCGAGGACGTCGATCTCGAAGAGACGTTGTACGCCCGTTTTTGCGCATCAAGAGAGGTTCACACCCGGTTCGACGGTGCAGCATTCGTGGCAACGGCGCTGCACGATGTCGGCGGGCACTCGAAATGGGGGCTGGCCTTCGTCAAGGCCCTGGCAGCCGCGGGAAAAGCCCCGTCGGTGGTCATCACGTCGGCCATTTCGGACACGATCCGCCAACAGGTCGAGGCGCTGGGGGTAGGGGTTTTCGTGCCCGAGCGCTGGGACGATCTTCTTTCGATGGAGGTATCGGGCGAACTTTACCTGTGCATCGCCAATGACGATATCGTGTCCGCCTTGCTCGCGCAGAGAATGGCGGCTGCGGGCCGGCGGATCATCTTCTGCAACCATACCGATCACACGTTTTCGCTCGGCGCCGCCCGTAGCCGCGAGCTTATCGAGGTCAGCGGCTTCGGCTACGAGCTTTCGCAGCGCGGGCGAACCTTCACGGCGCAATCCTTCGCCGGTATCCCGATCAAGGTCGGGACGCCCGAGCGCGATGCCGAAAAGCCTGCAGCCAGCGATCCGCGCGATGAATTTCGCTTTTTGACGATCGGCCGAAGCGGGAAACTCAAGCCCTCGATGCGGCACAACTTTGCAGACTTCGCGGTCTGGATCGTTCGCAATTTGTCGGCGAAATACATCATCATCGGCAGGACGGGCCTCGAGAAGTGGTGGGGTGATCGCCTGAAGGACACGCGCATCGATAGACGTTCAGTGATGGGCTGGGACGAGATCGAAGCGCTTCTGCCCGGGATCGATGCCTATATCGACAGCTTCCCCCTTACCGGAGGGACGGTGCTTAGCGAGATTGCGCTTACAGGCCTGCCGGTTTTCGGCACCAAGGATATCCCAAGAGGGTGGTCAGCTGCCGACAGTGTCATGTCGGATGATGTCGAACACCTTCAGGAAGCGCTGCTGGCGTTCCGCCGGGAGGGGCAACTCTCCTATGACCCGGCAACGCTGAGGGACTTGGTTGTCAAGGAGCACAGCCAGGAGGTTTTCGAAAACCGCGTTCGCGCCTTCCTTCTTGGAGATCCCGTGCCGCTACCAGAATGGGCGCGCCAGTCGACCGAGGCGATCGACAGCTTTCGCGAGGTGCTCGCCGCGAGCGAGTTCGCAGCGATAAGGTTCGAAGACGGAAGCCTGCCTTTAAGGATCGCGCACTTCTATGTTCTCGCCCGTAAGCAGATGATAGCGAACCAAAATCACTTGCGGGCGGCCATCAAGGGCCTGATCGGGCTCGAGAGCTGGTCGGCCCGAACTCCGCAAAAAACCGCGAAACGGCACCTGCCAAACTCACCAGCCCGCTAGGCACCGCGCTTTTGCGCGATCCCAGAAAGGACGAATTTGTGGCCTCAAATCGGTACCTTAAGTCCTTCGCCGGAAGGTCTGCGCTGCTACGCGCGCATGGACCTCGACCCAAAATTCGCATCAATCGGACGTCGGGTGAAACCAACGCGGTTTTTATTGTTGGAAGCGGGCGCTCCGGCACGACCTTGCTCCGGCGGTTGCTGATGGAGAATGGGGATATCTATATCCCACCGGAGACATATGTTTTGGGTCCGACACTTCAGGGCGCGCGGAAGCTTCTAAGGTGCGAATGGGAGGACCTGGTTTCGTATGTTGCGGGTCGTTTCGAGTACGAGCCGGAATTCTATCATTTCCAAATAGATTCTCTGCGCAAATTCGCGCTGGAACAGCGCTCAGCGGGCACGGATCGGCGCTCGGTCGAATCTCTCCTCGATGACCTCTACCGTCACTTCGGCCGCGAAGAGGGGTGTGACCGGTATTTCTGGGGAGATAAGACACCCTATAATACATTCTTTCTTTCAGAAATTGCGACCGTATTCCCTGACGCCAAATTTATCGGCATGCAGCGCAATGGGTGCGATGTCGTCGTATCCTACGTAAAAGCCGGAATTTATGAGGATTATGAGGCTGCCGCAAACCGGTGGATCAAATCCAACCTCTTGCTCGAGCGATTCCGAAAGAAAAATGCACATCAATTGATGCTGCTTCGCTATGAAGATCTTATCGCTGAACCCGATATGCAATTGGATAAAGTCTTCGCCTTCACCGGCATCCCGAGAACGCGAGTTAGCGAAGAATCCAATGCCCCACAGGCAACTTTGCACGATGCACACACGTTGCCGCACCTCCAGAAATCTCTTGCACCGGTAGATGCGAAAAACTCAGGCAAGGGGG
Source organism: Citromicrobium bathyomarinum (assembly GCF_038594485.1). Lineage (GTDB taxonomy): Bacteria > Pseudomonadota > Alphaproteobacteria > Sphingomonadales > Sphingomonadaceae > Alteriqipengyuania > Alteriqipengyuania bathyomarina_A. Next base: position 101,175 of record NZ_JBCFZG010000004.1, read on the forward strand.
TGCGCATCTTGCGTAAGGACGCATCTGCAAAGTTGCGCGGTTTGATGAATCCTTGGCTGAAGAAGCTCGGATATGAGGAGATCTGACATGTCCGAATTTCATACTCGCAAAACGGGGCCCGCATTGCAGGTTTATTTGCCAGTCACGCTTTGCGCCGGAACCCGGCATGGCGCCCCTCACCTATAGCTTGTGGTAATACCATCGCGATGCACCCAACCGTCCTTCATATCGCCAACTGGTATCCGAACCCCTGGAATCCGAATGAGGGGAACTTCATTCAGGAACAGGTGCGGGTCCTGCGCGAGGAGGCGCCCGGCGCAATCGTCGCGGTGCAGGTACGCCCTGCCGAGCGGAAGGTCGCGGAGGTCCGTCGGGTCGACTTGGGACAGGGAACGACCGGATATTTCTGCCTGAGCCGTTTCCACAAGGGTCGCCTCGGTGAAATCCTCAGCACCTTATTACTGCTTTACGCTTTGTTTCGCGAGAAATTCTGGCGGTATGATGTCCTGCACGTGCATATCGCTCAGCCCCTCCTTTCGCAGATGCATCTGTGGAAGCGGCTGATCGGCAAACCGATCGTCATGACCGAGCATTGGTCCGCCTACCATTACGGCTTTCATCTCCCGGACGGGCCAGCCAAGCGACGGATGGGCAGGCCCTTCCGGCAGGGGTTTCCACTGCTGGCCGTTTCGCAGTCGCTGCTCGACGACATTGCCCTGTTTGCCGGGCAGGAAGATGTGAGTGGCCACGTGGTACCCAATGTCGTTCCATTTCACGGGGCCAGAGAAGTTAGCAACCACGTGCCGGTACTGTTCAGTGCGAATCGATGGGTTCCGATCAAACGCCCCATCCCCATGCTGCAAGGTCTCGCCCTCGCGGCGGAGCGCGGCACCCGGTTCGAACTTGTGCTGGGCGGCGATGGCGAATTGCTGGACGAGATGCGCGCGCTGGTTGCGGACTCGGCGCTCGCCGGGCGCACCACCTTCGCTGGCTGGATGAGCAGGGATGAAATCGCCCGCCAGCTCGCGCGCAGCGACGCCAATCTGTTCAATTCGGACCACGAGACGTTTTCCATCGCCTGTGCGGAAGCCTTGGGCGCGGGAGTCCCGTTGGTCGGCCCGTACATTCCTGCGATCGCCGAATATGCGGGCACAGAAGACTGGCAACGGCTCGAAGACGGCAGCAATCCCGAAGACTGGGCGCAAGCGATCACGCAGTTCGCCGCCCGTCACAAGCGCGGAGAGATTGACCGGGCCGCCATTGCTGAACGCGCGGCGCGGCGTTTTTCGACCTCCGCGCTTCGGAAAGCATACCGCAACGTTCTTGACGCGGCACTCGAAAGGAAAAATGGCGCTCGACAGGCTAACTTGCGCACCACCCGGAACATGGCTGATAAACCGTGAGCACCATCCTCATAATTTCACCCGAACCGTGGGCGGGCCATTCGGTCAGCAAGCATCACTATGCGCGCGAACTTGCCAGACGCGGGCACACGGTCCTGTTCCTCGATCCGCCAGATGGTGAAACCCGGGGCGTAACGAGCATGCCGGTCGATCTGTCGGACGAAGTCATCTCCGGCTCCCTGCACGTCGTCCGAAGCGCGCGTGTCGCGCCCGGCCTGCGCTTCCTTCCAGGCTTCTTGCGTCGCAAGTTGGAAGCGCGCTGGCTTGCGCGGCTCGAGCGACAGATCGGTGCCCGGATCGACGTTGTCTGGCTGTTCGAGAATTCACGGTTCTACGATATGCGGTTCGCCGGCGATCGCTTGAAGATCTACCACCAGGTCGATCTCAATCAGAATTTCCACCCGCAGGTCGCCGCGCAGACAGCCGACGCAGTTTTCTGTACGAGCCGGGAAATAGAGCGACGCCTGGAGGTTGCTGGAAAGCCCGTCACCATCATCACGCATGGCGTCTGGACGCATCCCTACAATCCGGAAGATGAAGCGGGCTTATTTTCCGAGCCCGGCATTCACTGCGTTTACTGCGGTAATATGTCGATGGCCTACCTCGACCGGGAAACCATTCTGGAATGCGTGGAATCGCATGGGGACGTCCGGTTCCACTTCTTCGGCGGTTTCAGGGATGGCGATCCTTTCCGCGACCAGCTTGCTCGCCATTCCAACGCAATCCTGCACGGCAAGGTCGATCCGGACCGATTGCTGGCAATCCTCGCCAACGCCGACCTGCAGATGCTGTGCTATCAGAAGGCCCATTTCGAGGATCAGTCCAACCCACACAAGATGATGGAATACCTTCTCAGCGGGTCACCGATCGTCGCCAGCTATACCTCCGCCTATGCCGATATATCGGACCTGTTCGCGATGTCCGGGCCCGACGGGGATTTTCGCGAAGCCTTCGATTACGCGCTAAAAAATCTCGCGAAATATGATTCTCGTCCCTTGCGTGAAGCGAGGATTGCCTTCGCCATGAACAATACCTATCAGCGCCAGGTAGATCGTATCGCCGACGCGCTAGGCGCGCATGGACGCGCAATTAGAGATGGAGGCGTAACGTGACGACGCCCACTCCTGTGGTCATTTTCCTGTATAATCGCCTGTTCGACCCCCTGATTCAGGGGAATTTCTGGATGTACATAAAGAACATCCTGGATGATCCGGACGCGCCGTATCGCCTGCATGTCGTCACGTACGAAGATCCGGCCAATCCGCTGACCCCGGAGCAGGAAAAGCTCGTCGCGCACTGGCAGTCGCAGGGTCTCGAATGGACGCAGCTGACCTGGCATCCGGGGATGCAGCTGTCGCGCAAGGGCCGCGATGTCGCCGCAGGCTTCGCCGCGATGACCCGGCTGCGTGCGAAAGGTTTCCGCCATATCGTGACGCTGGGTTCGATCGCCGGATCCTACGCCTACCTTTACGCGCGCGTGCTGGGGATGCGCCTGTTCCTGTACCAGTACGAACCGCATAGCGATGTGTCGGTGGCATCGGGCATGTGGCGCAAGGACAGTGCGCAGTACCGGATCACGAAGCGGCTGGAAGATGCCTCGGCGCGGTTTGCGCATGTCATCGCTTCGGGAACGCGATTCATGGGCGAATGGCTGGGCTCGATCGGGGCCAGGGCGAAATTCTTCCGGGTCCCCACGGTCGTCAACGGCAACAAATTCCAGTTCGACGCGAATATCCGCGAAGAGGTGCGCGCGCAACTCGGGCTCGCCCCCGGCCAGCCGACACTGTTCTATTCCGGCAAGTTCGGCGGTCTCTATTACGATCGCGAAATCGCCGAAATGATGGCGGTATTGCTCGAATTCGAACCCTCGCTGCATCTGCTGATGGTTACCCCGGCAGACGATGCGACGGTCGTCGCGCTGTTCGATGCAGCTGGCGTCCCGGCAGACAAGTACAGCATCTGCCACAGCACGTATGACGAGATCGAACGCTATTATTTCGCCGGAGACATGGGGCTGATCACGATTCCGCCCGGTCCTGGGCAGGAATATCGATCGAGTATCAAGACCGGGGAATACCTGTGTTCGGGCATGCCGTTCCTGACACCTGCGGGCGTTTCCGAAGACTACCTCCACGCGACCGAACAGGACGTGGGCGTGGTCGTCCCCCGGTTCGAGCCTGAGGCGTTTCGAGCCGCATGGCCCGAAATAAACCGCTACCTGACCGAAGATCGCAATACTTTGCGTGCGCGCTGCCGCACCTTCGGGCTTGAATATCGGGGGTTCGAAGCCCTCAATCCGATTTTTCGCGCCGCCATGGCAGCGCTCGCAAAGCAGTGACGGGAGGTTAACGTGCAACAGGTCCTCATCACGGGGGGAACCGGGTCGGTTGCCGGTGCGATCGTAGAGCGGCTGCTGGCCGATCCGGCAGTCGAGCGGATCGTCATCTACTCGCGCGACGAGCACAAGCAGGGCGACATGATGCAGCGGGTCGCGCAAAGCGGGACGCCGTTCGATTTCTTCCTCGGAGACATCTGCGATGAAGAGGCCCTGTTTCGTGCGCTCGCCGGGATCGATACTGTCATCCACACCGCTGCCATGCGGCTGGTGCCCCATGCCGAGGCGAACCCCGCCGAATGCCACCGGATCAATGTGGGCGGCGCAAATGCGCTGACCCGCGCTGTGGGGCGGAGCGACGTGTCCAAGGTGGTCGCCATTTCCAGCGACAAGGCGGTCGCCCCCTCCACCATTTACGGGACGACCAAGTTCGCGATGGAGCGCATTCTGGTGGACGCCGACAAGCGCCAGAACGCCCGCTATTCGCTGGTCCGATATGCCAACGTGATCGACACCCGCAGCTCCGTGGCACCGCTGTTCCTCAAACAGAAGGAAAGCGGCGTTCTCACGATTACCGATCCGGACATGACGCGCTTCTCGATCGCCAAGCGCGACGGCGTGGACCTGGTCATGACGGCCGTGAACGATGGCCTGGGTGGCGACATCTTCATGCCTATCTCACCCTCGTACCGGGTGGGCGACATGGCCGAAGCGATCGCGCCCGAGGCAGAGCACCGGATCATCGGATCGCGTCCGGGCGAAAAGATGCACGAGATCATGTTCTCGATGGTCGAATCGCCCCAGGTCGTGAAGCGCGGGGCGAACTACGTCTTCCTGCCCCGCACCGGACGATGGGACGTTGAACCATATTGCGAACAGACGGGCGCGACGAAGCTGGAAACACTGTTCGAATACGGTTCCGGCGACAATGACGACTGGCTTTCGGTCGAGGATATCCGTCGGGTACTGCGCGACGAGGGCATGATCGCCTGACGAGCCAGATGTGACCACCGCCTCGCCCAGCATTACGCGGGAACGCGCCAAGCTCGAATGGCTTCAAATCGGCCGCGCCGTTGCGGCGATGCTGGTGGTTTTCCACCACGCCGATCAGGCAAGTGCGCATTTCCTCGCGGTGCCGGGCCAGCGCTATTTTGGCTGGGGCGCGTATGGGGTCGATTTCTTCTTCGTCCTCAGCGGCTTCATCATCTTCTACGCGCATCGCAACGATGCGCCCGGCATGGCGCCCGCGCGGCGTTATGCCTGGAAACGCCTGACCCGCATTTACCTGCCCTATCTGCCAGTTGGGATCGGCTGGATGGCCCTGCTGCTGCTGTTTCAGGGGGATCAGGAGGCGCGAAACTGGAGCGTGCTGGCCACCCTCACGCTACTGCCACTGGCGACGGTGTCGGCCTTGTCGGTCGCGTGGACGCTGACCTACGAGTTGATGTTCTACGCTTTCTTTCTGTTCCGCTATCTCGCGAAAATCGCGATGTTCGTGGCAGGCGCGCTGTGGCTTGCATGGATTGGCGCGAAGGCGGTCCTGTGGCCGGACCTCGCACTGTCGCCCGCGATGACGGCGTTGTCGAATCCGATCATTCTCGAATTCTTCCTCGGCATGGCGAGCGCGTGGGTATTCCCGAAGGTCGATCGCAAGTGGCGGTACTGGCTGATCGTGCCCGGCTTGCTCGTCGTGGTCGCCCTCGTGCCGTTACACCTGCTCGATAACAAGCTGCTGATGGGGCCGCCGCTGGCGCTGGTCGTGCTTGGCCTCGCACTGCTGAAACCGATACAGGGGCAGGCCGTGTTTCGTGGTGCCCTGTTCCTCGGCACGGCATCCTATTCGATCTATCTGGTCCACAGCCCGGTGATATCCGTGTCGGCCGGGTTGCTTGCGCCCTTCATGGGGAAATGGGCGATTTTCGCCGTTACGGCGCTGCTGGGCACCCTCGCGGGCTCCATCTATTTCGTTGCCGTCGAACGACCGACATTGAAGATCGTCCGGCGGGGTGGGTTTAGAGCGCCCGGCGCAGCGCGGGACAGGGGTGAGGCCCATGCCGGATAGCCCCGCCGAGACCCAACCTGCGCCGCTCGTGTCGATCATCATGCCGGCCTACAACGCGGCGGAGTTTCTGGCTGAGGCGATCCGATCGATCCTGTCCCAAACGCATCGGCGGTGGCAGCTAATCATCGTCGATGACGGGAGCACCGATGCGACTTTCGATATCGCAAGCGCATTCGACGATCCGCGCATCGAAGTGATTCGGCAGGACAATGCGGGGGCCAGCGCGGCTCGCAATACCGCGCTGCGCCATGCCCGCGGCGACCTGATCACCTTTGTCGATGCAGACGACATCCTGCCCGAGGCGGCGCTGACGTTTCGCGTGAATTTTCTGTGCGACAACCCGCAGATCGATATTGCGAGCGGGCCTATCAGGGTGACGCGCAATGGCGAGGAGGTGCGGCTCTATCGGCCATCCAGCAAAGTTCAGCCCTTTTTCCGGCCGCTGCTGCGTCTCGATGAGAGCGTGTTTTTCGGGCCTTTCTACATGGTCCGGGCGGAAGCCATCACCGGGCTGGAGTTCGACACCTCCACGACCCATTGCGAGGATATCATCTTCTTCCTCAGCGCTGCGCACGATCGCGATCTGGTGCATGGCGCGGTGACAGAGCCCGTCTACGAATATCGGCTGCATGGCGGGAGCGCGATGAGCAATCTGGCGGGAATTTCGCGCGGCTACTTCTTCTTGCTCGACCACGCTCACCGGATGGCACGGGCACAGCCTGCCGATTTGCGCCATCTGCGCCACAGGATCGCCAGTATCCTTGGCAAATCGTGGCTACGCGCGGGAAGGCCCTTGATGGCACTGCGCTGCATCGCCAAGGCGTTGACCTTCACTGCCGCCCGCCCGGGGGGCCATGCAAAGCAATAGGTGGCATCAATGTGCGGGTTGACCGGGATCTTATCCCGATCCGGGAGCAAAGGGAGCCTACCCGGAATCCTTGACCGGATGACTGCGCGCCTGGTGCATCGCGGGCCCGATGCGAGCGGCGCCTGGTACGACGAAAGCGCAGGCATCGCACTGGGACACCGGCGTCTGTCGATCCTCGATCTGAGCGAGGCGGGCGCGCAGCCGATGCACTCGCGCTGCGGTCGCTTCGTCACGGCATTCAACGGCGAAATCTACAACCATCTCGAACTGCGCGAACGACTGGCCGCAGAAGGAATGGCGCCGCAATGGCGCGGGCATTCGGACACAGAGACGCTGCTTGCCGCGATCGCCGCCTGGGGCCTCGACGCTACGCTCGAACGGTCATCCGGCATGTTTGCGATTGCGCTGTGGGATCGCGAGCGCCGCCGCCTCTCGCTCGCGCGCGACCGCATGGGGGAAAAGCCGCTGTACTGGGGCTGGGCTGGCGAGGACATCGTCTTTGCTTCCGAGCTGAAGGCGCTGCGCGCGCACCCGCAATGCAGCAATGCGATGTCCCATGCGGCCGTGCAGGAATTTATCGGGTTTTCCTATGTGCCCGCGCCGCTCAGCATTCTCGAAGGTGTCTTCAAGCTCGAACCGGGCACCATCGTCGATCTCGGCGAAGCACCACCCGCCGCGCCGCCGCGCGCGCCGCTACGCCCGGGCGACGCCCATGGCACGATTAGCGTACGGCGTTACTGGGATTTGGGCGCTGTCGTGGAACACGGGCTTCGCTCTCCACTGACGGACCGCGACGAAGCGCTCGATACGCTCGAGGCTACCCTGCGCGACGCCGTGTCGCGGCAGATGCTGTCGGATGTGCCGCTCGGCGCGTTTCTTTCAGGCGGGATCGACAGCTCGCTGATCACCGCGTTGATGCAGTCGGTGTCGTCTGCTCCGGTTCGCAGCTTCACGATCGGTTTCGAACAGCAGGAATTCAACGAAGCGCCGCATGCAGCGGCGGTCGCGGCGCACCTGGGCACGGACCATACCGAACTGACCGTGACCGACGCCGATGCGCGCGCGGTGATCCCCTTGTTGCCCGAGATGTACGACGAACCCTTTGCCGATTCGTCGCAGATCCCCACACATCTGGTGTGCAAGGCGGCCCGCGCTTACGTGACGGTCGCGCTGTCGGGCGATGGGGGGGACGAACTGTTCGGCGGGTACAACCGCTATCTGTGGGGTCCGCGCCTGTGGTCACGGATCGCGCTCATGCCGCCGGTCGTGCGAAGCGCGCTCGGTGGCGCGATCGAGCATGCGCCGCAGCGCATGTGGGATACCGCGGGCAAGCTTGCAGGGGTGAACCGGCCGGGGGAAAAGGCCCAGAAGCTTGGCCGTCGCCTGGGGCAGGCAAGCTCGCCCGATGCGTTCTATCGCAGTCTCCTGACCGAATGGAACGGAACCCGCCTCACCTGCTTCGATCCGCAGGCGAGCTCCCTCCCGGTCGATGACCCGGTCCCTGCAGGGCTTTCCGGCGATTTTGCCGGACGCATGATGATGCGCGACATGCGCGGCTATCTGCCCGACGACATTCTGTGCAAGGTCGACCGGGCGGCGATGGCGGTCAGCCTGGAAACCCGTGTTCCCTTCCTCGACCCCGATGTCATCGCCCTGTCGGCGCGCTTGCCGACCGACTGGAAGCTGCACGGCGGAGAGGCCAAGTGGCCGCTGCGCCAGATTCTCTTCCGCCATGTGCCCCGCTCGCTGATCGAGCGGCCAAAGGCGGGTTTTGCGATCCCCGTGGGTCACTGGCTGCGAGGCCCCTTGCGCGAATGGGCCGAAGATCTGTTGCAGGCAGATGCGCTGGCGGCCGATGGGCTGATCGATCCGGTACCGGTTCGCGCCGCCTGGCAGGCCCATCTCTCCGGCAAGGCCGACTGGACGCCCGCGCTCTGGAGCATCCTGATGCTTCAGGCCTGGCGCGATCGCTGGACATGAGGCTGCAGATCCTTTCGCGCTATGGGCGCAAGGGCGCATCCAGTCGGGTGCGCATGTTCCAGTATGTGCCCTGGCTGGAGGCGCATGGGTGGGATGTATCGATCGCGCCCTTTTTCGATGACGCCTATCTGACCGCGCAGTATGCTGGTGAAGGAACCCGCTCGCAGGTCGCGGCAGCATACGCCCGTCGGTTGGGGCAATTGCGCGCGAAGCCCAAGCCCGATCTCATCTGGCTGGAAAAAGAAGCGCTCCCGATGATCCCCGCGGCAATCGAAAGGCGCCTGTTGCCCGCGCGTACTCCGATTGTCGCGGATTACGACGATGCCGTCTTTCATTCCTACGATCTGCATCCGCGCAAGGCGGTTCGCCGGATGCTCGGCCAGAAGATCGACAGGGTCATGCAGCACGCGTCGCTGGTGCTTGCCGGCAACGAATATCTTGCCGATCGCGCGAAGTCGGCCGGATCCTCTCGGGTCGAGATCGTGCCTACCGTGGTCGACGCCGATGCATACCGCACCCCTAATTCACCGCGTTCCGATACGGTCACGCGGATCGGCTGGGTCGGCACGCCGAGCACCTGGCGCGAATACCTTGTCCCGATGCTGCCTTTGCTGACCGCACTCGCCGAACAACACGGGGCACGGATAACCGTCATCGGCTCGGGCGCTCGCGACGTGCATCCGCTGGTCGATACGCTGGAATGGAGCGAGGCCGCAGAAATCGACCAGATCCATGGATTCGATATCGGGATTATGCCGCTCAATGAAACGCCCTGGGCGCTCGGCAAATGCGGCTACAAGCTTATCCAGTACATGGCATGCGCGAAGCCGGTGGTTGCCTCGCCCGTGGGCGTCAATCGCGAGATCGTGGAACATGGCGTCAACGGCTTTCTCGCCGATAGCAGCGACGATTGGCGCATTGCGCTCGAACGCCTGCTGCGCGATCGCGATTTGCGGTCGACGATGGGGGCGGTGGGGCAACGAAAAGTGCTTCTGAGGTACAGTTTGCAAAGTCAGCAGGAGCGTGTCTCTAGCCTGCTTGCGGCCTGTGTCGAAGGTATTGATTGATGCTCTATATTGCGATCTTCCTGGTGCTTGCGGTGCTCGCGCAATCGCGACCCAAAGAGACCTACGTGCCGGCGCTGGTCGCGCTCTACCTGTTCGTCGCCTTCCGATGGGAAGTGGGGTGCGACTGGCAAGGGTACCTTTATCAGTACCGGGTCTGGCAAGGCGATACGCTGAAGGAGGCCCTGTTCAGCGACGAACCTTTCTGGCGACCGATCTTTTTCCTGCAGCACCAGCTGGGGCTGGAATATCAGTGGCTGAACGTGGTGGCCGCGATCCCGTTTTTTGCAGGCATCCACGCCATTGCACGGCGAGAGCCGAACCCTACCGCCTTCCTTGCATTGGTGTTCCCGGTCCTGATTCTCAACATGCCGATGGCGGCCCTCCGCCAGGGTATCGCGATCGGCATCATGTGCTTTGCCTATCTCGCCTTCGTGGACAAGAAGACCATCCGGTACGTCATCCTCGTTCTGATCGCGGCCGGATTTCATACAAGTGCGCTGCCGTTCGTGATCCTTGCGCTCTTCATTGGGCGCGAACTGAGTTGGCGCATGGTCGCAAGCGCGCTCGTCGTCGTTGTACCGGCCGTATTCCTGTTCGCAGGCAGCGATAGCGCCCAAACCGCCGCGCAGCGTTATCTTGGAAGCGATATCGAAGCGGGCGGGGCCTATTTCAGGACGAGCACACTGGCTATCACCGGTTTGACGTACCTGCTACTGTTGAACCGCCGCTGGCGGGAGAAATATCCCAGATCGCACGCGCTCGTGCTGATTGCTTCTGTACTGATGATCATGACGATACCCTTGGTGGTCGTTTCAACGGTGATCGGGGATCGTTACGCCTATTATATCATGCCCTTGCAGGCGACGATCCTGGCCCGGCTGCCCTATTTCGAACAATTTCGTGACAAACCTATAATCGCGGGGCTGCCGTACATTGCTATGGTGGGTGTGCTGCTGGTCTGGAGCATGCTTTCGTCCCACTTTTCGTACTGTTACGATCCTTATCTCACGTGGCTGTTCGGCACCCCGGAATCGCGGCTGGGCCTGTTCTATTGAGCGGTGTGCAATTGCGGAGATGTGCCGGTTCGACTAGACGACCGGTAAATGGGTGGTGGCGATTGCGCGCACGCCCTTGACGAAGCTTCATAGGGCGTAGCGATATCGTACGCCCGATAACCGAAGGCGCTTGGCGCTGAATTTGCCTCGGGCGTGACAGGGTCGATTGGAAACTCCGGAAATCTCGCACGGATCGAGCCAGGAACAGAATGCCTCGTTCTCAGATGGCGCGCGCACGGGAAAACGGTTCGGCATCACGATCCTTACTCCAACGTGGGATCGCGCGTGCCTGCTACCGCGCTTGCATGAATCCATCGCCAGTCAGGCCAGCGCTGGGCCAGAGATCGACTGGCTCGTCATCGACGATGGATCGCGCGATGAAACGGCGCGGCTGGTGGCCGGTTGGGCGGAGCGGTCCGGTTTCCCGATCCGCTACGAGAAAATCGAGCATGGCGGGAAGCATCGCGCGCTCAACCGGGGGTTCGCCCTTGCGACCGGCGATTGGGTTGCCATCATCGATAGTGACGACTGGCTGATGGAAGGGGGCCTGCGTCGGCTGCACGAAACACTGCAGGCTGCGCGTCAGGCGGATGCGAAAATCGCCTTCATGCCGATCAAGGTGATCGATCGGGAAAGACAATACCGCTTCCGGCAGCCCAACCGCCGCGTCGATGTGGCGGAAAGATACGATGCAGAGCCCGATTTCGATTGCACCTGCGCATTCCACAAAAGCCTGCAACCGATCGCGCTGCGAGAATTCGGAGGCGAGAAATTTCTCGCCGAAGCGTCGCTGATGCATAATCTCCCGGCCGGGGTAGGGGCGTTTTTGTCGGACGCCATCTGTGTCGCGGTCGAATATCAGCCCGATGGGTTATCGGCGACGATCCTGCGACAACGGATGGATTCTCCGGTCGGAGCCACCTTCACCTACCAATCGATTTTTCGCAATTCGGCCAGGTTGCCCACGCGCTTGCGGTCACTGCTGAACTACGCCCGCTTCTGGTGGCACGCACGATTGACCGGGCGCACCCCCTGCACACCGCTTGGGCCAATGCAGGCGCTGATGATTCCGGCGGCCCTACCGCTCGCCATCATCGACAGGATACGCACCCGGCCGGAGGATTAGTCGTCCGATGCGCTGGGTTTGGGCAGCGGCGCTTCGGGGACCTCGGACTCACGTTCCTTTTCGAGCCGCTCCATGTATTCGCGCTCGATCATCTCCACCCGCGCCTGCTCGGCAGCCGCATCCTCGTCGATGGTCGACAGGCGCTCGGCCCGCGCCTCCGCGATCAGCTGGCTGAAGCGTGCGGCGGAACCGCCCTTGCGCGCTTCGTAAGCGGCATCGATCATCTTCTGCGTGCAACCGGTGAAGCCCATCGCACCCGTGGGCGAGCAACTCATCGCACCGAAATCGCCGACGAACTTGAAGGCTTCGACGCGCTGCGCCCAGGCCGTGTTTTCCGGATCGTCGCTATAGCGAAGCGATTCCGGGATACGGTAACGCTCGCCCTCGTCGATAACGGCGCAGACCACGATCTCGCCATCGACCGACGGCGGGCACGGATCGTCGCCATAGACGATCACCATGTTGACCCGGTCGCCCGCATCGTCCTGCGCGGAAGCGGACGTGGCGCCCGCGAATGCTGCCAAAGCGGCAAATGTAGCGATTGCGATAGTCTTCATCTGGGGCCTCTGCGGCTTGGGGAATGCGTGTGCCTTCGTGGATAGCATAAACGGCGCGAATGGCTGAACCATGACTGAAGCTCCCGACCGGGCGTCGGGGTTCCCGGTTTTCAAACGCGTTCGCTCAGCCGGATGGCCGCGCGGCAGCCCAGCCGGATTGCGGCCGAGAGCAGCGGGTAAGCGGGCGCCTGCTCGGCCCCGGCGGCAATGGCGGCGTCGTGATGCTCGCGCTCGTCCTCGCGGAAGCGCTCGATCATGTCGCGCAGTTCGGGATCTTCGTCGGTTTCCTCGAGACGGTCGAGCTGGCGCGAATAGTGCAGGTCGATTTCGGTCTCCACCGCCGCCGTGCACGCCATCGCCGCCTTCGGACCGATCAGCGCGGTCGCTGCACCGAGTGCATAGCCCGCCACCGACCATACCGGATGCAGCGCGGTGGGGCGCACGCCGCGCTGCGCCATCAGTGCGTTGAAGGCGTCATGGTGATCGTCTTCCTGCCGGGCCATCGCCGCGATCTCGCCCGAGTTGGGTGCGCGATCGCCCATGACCGCGAGCTGCCCGCCATAGATGCGGGTGGCGCCGAATTCGCCGGCCTGGTCGACCCGGATCATCCGTTCGATCTCGTCTTTCATGGCGCTTTACCGTTTCCTTGCGAGCAGCACGAGCGCGGCGACGCCCGCCCCGCACGAGATGATGAAATTGAACCCTGCCAGCGAAACGCCCAGCAGCGTCCATTGTGCCGTGTCGCAGCGGATCAGCGGCGTCGCGAGGATGGCGTCCATCGCGCTGCCGCCGCCTGCGTGCGGGATGGAGGCACATTTGGTGACGCCTTCCCACCAGCCATATTCGACCCCGGCGTGGAAGCCGCCGATCAGGCCCGAAGCAATGATCGCGAGCGCGCCGAGCGCCACCCACAACCGATATGGAGGGACGATGAAGGCCAGAACCGCGAAAGCCAGTGCGACGAAATGCGGGTAACGCTGCCACCAGCACATCTCACATGGGTAGAGCCCGAAGCCATACTGGCTGAGATAGGCCCCGCCGAGCAGCAGCGCAGGGACGATCAACACGATCCAGCGGGCTGCACGCATGTGCGGCGTATCGATCATCTCGGCGCGCCCCCGCTTACTTCAGCAGTGCAACCGAACTCGCGGTCGTCCGGCGCAGCGTCTTGATCGCATAGTCGAGCTGGAAATCCTCGATCCCCTGCTCCTTCAGCTGTTCCGACGTCTGCGAGAAGCGCGGATCGGCCTTGAGGTCGCGCTCAAGATCGTCGTCCTTCAGATCGGCTTCGTTGATCAGGTGCCCGCGCAGGTCGCTTTCGCGCAGCTGGTATTTCATCCGCCGCTCCATGTCGGGGTCCGAAATCTGGGGCACGCGAATATCGGGCTTGATGCCGCCTTCCTGCACAGAATGGCCCGAAGGCGTGTAGTAGCGCGCGGTGGTCAGCTTGAGCGCGGCATCGTCGCCCAGCGGGACGAGCGACTGGACGCTGCCCTTGCCGAAGCTGCGTTCGCCCATGATGAGCGCGCGGCGGTGATCCTGCAGTGCGCCGGCGACGATCTCGCTCGCCGAGGCGGAGCCTGCGTCGATCAGCACGATCAGCGGCACGTTGGGCGCAATCTGACCGCGGAACATTGTTTCAGAATTGTAGGTGATCGATTCCCCCCGCGCGCGCCCGCGCTGCGAGACGATCCGCCCTTCGTCGAGGAACAGGTCCGACAGCGCGACCGCCTCGTCGAGCGAACCGCCAGGGTTGGAGCGCAGATCGAGGATCAGGCCGTTGACCTTGCCCCCAACCTCCTTCTGGATATCACCCCACGCAGCGTAGACGTCGGCCCCGACATCGCGCGAGAATTCGTTGACGGTGATGATCCCGATACCCCCGTCGGCAACGGTATGCGTCACCGGCTCGAGTTCGATAACGCCGCGCGTCACGGTGGTTTCGATCGGCTCTTCGCTGCCAGGGCGGAAGATCGTCAGGTTGATCGACGTGCCCGCCGGTCCGCGCATCTGGGATACCGCGTCGTCGAGATCGCCGCCGTAGATCAGCTTTCCGTTGAGATGGGTGATGAAGTCGCCCGCCTTGATCCCTGCTTTTTCGGCGGGGCTGCCGCGGAACGGGCTGACGACTTTCACCGCACCCTCTTCCATCACGACCGACAGGCCGAGTCCGGAGTAATTGCCATCGATCAGCGTTTCGAGCCGCTGCAGATCGGCCCCGTCGAGATAGGCGGAATGCGGATCGAGGCTGGCGAGCATCCCGTCGATCGCACCACGGATCAGCTTGTCGTCGTCGACCGGATCGACGTAGCTCGCCTTGATCCGCTGGTAGGTCGCAAACAGCTTGGCGAATTCGGGCGCGACGCGGCTGTCGACCTGCGCCATCCCGGCGGTGGCGATCGGGACCATGGCGAGCGCGGAGACAAACGCGAGCGAGCGGGCGACAACGGGCAGTTTCATAGTGGCAAGCCTTCCGGACATTCGCCCCCGTCTATCGCGCACAAGCGGTTAACGCCAGATGGCCGTTGTGCGGGGTGCGATGCGTTTCAGCGCGGGACTTCACCGGGCCAAATGGTCGAGAGGGTTGGCCGGACGCCCGCCCAGGCGCAGCTCGAACCCGACCGGACCGCCTCGCGGTGGGGCCACGCCGAGCGGCGCCCCTTCGACCAGCTCGTCTCCCACGCCCACATCGGTCCGCGCCAGTCCGGTAATCAGGCTGGTCCAGCCATCGGGATGTTCGATGATCACGATCCGGTCGTATCCCCTGAAAGGGCCGGCAAAGGCTACTCGCCCCGGCGCCGGGGTTACCACTTGCGCCCCTCCCGCCGCGCGTATCGTCACACCTTCGGAGCGCCCACCGCTCGAATCGACCGACCCGAAGCCGCGCAGCGTCCGCCCATCGACCGGCAAACGGAGCCCCGCAGGCGGTCGTGCAGACTGTTTCGTCGCTGGCGGAAGGCGCTGGGCATTCCCCGGTGCGCGCGCCTGTGCAGGCTGCGCAGGACGGATCAGCGGCCCGGGCAATTCGGCAAGCTCCTCGCGCAGCGCACCGGCGGCATCGATCCGGGCCACCAGTCCATCGAGGTCGCGCGCCTGTTCGGCATAGGCAAGGGCGCGCTCTTCCTGGCGATCCGCCTCTCCCCCGCGCCGCCTTGCCGCCAGCCGCTTGCGCGTCTCGATCGCGGCAAGCTGGCTACGGCGCGTTGCGAGGCGCTCTTCTTCCTCGGCTAGCCCGGTCAGCACGGTTTCGGCCTTCTGGCGCAGACCCCGGCTGCGGTCGATCTCGCTGCGGAGCGCGGCGGTGCGCCCCCGGACCTGCGGGATGGTCGTTTCGAGCACGGCGCGCAGATACATGCTCTCGCGGATAGAGCCGGGCCGGAAGACCGACAGCACCAGCGGTCGGCGGGAAAAATTCTGCAATGCGCCGGTCAGACGGATCAGCGGTTCGCGCCGCTCGCCCAGACGCGCGTTGAGCGCGTCCTGCTGCCGCCGGATCAGCATCAGCTGCCCCTTCGCGACGGCAATCTCCGCTTCGGTTTCCTGGATTCGCGCCGCGAGCGCGGCGGACTGGCTGGCGATCTTGTCTGCCTCCACCTTGGCTTGCGCGGCGGCAGATTCGAGCGATCGGCCACGTTTGGCCGCCTGCTGGGATGCGCGCTCGGCGCGTTCGATGGCAGCGCGTACCTCTTCGGTCGTCTCGAACGCGCCCAGGCCCTGCTGGCCGCGTACCTGCGGCGCGAGCGCTATGGTGGCGAGTACCGCCAGCGGCGCGAGGAGAATGGCGAAGCGTTGGACCATCGCGGGCTACCCTGCCCGATGATAGGGATGGCCTGCAAGAATGCTCGTCGCGCGATAGAGCTGTTCGGCGAGCATGGCGCGCGCCAGCAAGTGCGGCCAGGTGGCGCTGCCGAAGGCGAGCAGCAGGTCGGCCTCGGCACGCTGTTCGTCGGAATGGCCGTCGGCTGCGCCTATCAGGAAGCGCGTTTCGCGAATGCCCCCATCGCGCCATTCGCCGAGGATGGTCGCGAGATTCTCCGACGGGAGATCGCGGCCCTTTTCATCGAGCGCGACCGTGCGAACGGGCTCTTTGGGTGGCGGGATTCGGCCGCCTGTTTCGGGCAGTTCGGTCAGCTTCGTGTCCCACGCGATCCGCGTGAAATAGCGGTTCACCAGTTCGGACTCGGGCGATCGGCCGATTTTGCCGCGCGCAATGATGTGGAGCAGCACTGGTCAGCGGGCGGGCACAGCCTGGCGAAAAAGCTAGGCGTTGCCCCCTGCGGCCAGCTTCTCGTCATCGCCGAAGGACCACATGCGTTCGATATTGTAGAAGCTGCGTACCTCAGGGCGGAACAGGTGGACGACCACGTCGCCCGCATCGATCACCACCCAGTCTGCAGCGGGCAGACCTTCGAGGCGGATCGGGCCGTACCCGTCCTGCTTCATCTTTTCGGCCAGCTTCTGCGCGATCGAGGCAACCTGACGCGTCGAACGGCCTGACGCGACCACCATGTGATCGGCGATGCTCGATTTGCCGTCGAGATCGATGCTGACGATATCCTGCGCCTGATCGTCGTCGAGATGCTGCATCACCAGCGCGTGTAGCGCATCGGAGCGATCACCGGTCAAGGCGGGCGCTTTCTTGGCGGCCCTGGCGGCCACTGTGTCGGCGTGCGCGTGTGTCATGGGCGGGGTCGATACTCCTGTCATTCCAAGGATATGGGAATGGCCGGGAGCATATGCGAGTCATGCGCCCCCCGGCTCCGGCTGCGTGCCGGTACGTGTAATAGGTAGATGGGTTACCTGGTCGCGGATCGGAGCGTTGCCATAGCGCGATGCCCAGTTCGGCTCGCCAGCGCGGATTGCGGTGGCCGACCGGGCGTCGGGATCAAAACGCAGTGTCACCAGAATAGGTGCGCTCCATTCGCCCCTATCGTGGAACCGGCTGTTCCTGAACCGCGCCGCGTCCATCGTGAAGCGCCGCAGCAATGCCGCCGCGGGGCTTGCGACGGTTGCCATCTCATACCCCGGTCTGGCGATTACCGCAATCGGTACGCTCCACGCGATCCTCCGCCATTGCCGCCACTTGTGAAACGTCGCCAGATTATCGGACCCCATCAGCCACACGAATTCTCGCTTCGGATAGCGCGCCTGCAGCGCCGCGATCGTGTCGACCGTGTAGCGCGTGCCCAGCTCTCTTTCGATAGCGGTCACCCGGATCGGGGCCCGGCGCGCCTGTTCGACGGCCGAGCGATAGCGCGCATCGAGCGGCGCCATTCCCTTTGCAGGCTTCAATGGGTTGCCGGGCGAGACCAGCCACCATACTTCGTCGAGGCCCAGCGCGCGCAAGGCGAACAGTGAAATACGCCGGTGCCCGCCATGCGCCGGGTTGAAACTACCGCCCAGCAGACCGACTCGCGCGCCGGCGCCCCGAGCGCGTGCCGATGCGCCCCTGAAAGGGGGAAATCGCGAGGTCGAGGAAGGAGGCCGGAGCGAATCGGTCAAGCGAGCCGAAACACTCTGGATTGGGTCCGGTTCCCGAAAATTAAGGTTAATAACAAAGTTTTTCACAGTTCATCGTAGCCACAATTCGACTCATCCTGTCGGACGGCCAGGTGATTCGACCGTCCCCGGCCCGCTTGCTAGCCCCTCCGCAGGGACCGGACATACGGTTAGGGGTTGCATTGACACATAACACGGAACAGCGCGTCACGTGGGCGCAGCGCATGGAGCTTTGGTTTCCCGAGCGTGAGTTTTTCATGCGTTCGCACGGCCAGGTTCGTTTCATAAAGATAAGTTCGCGGCTGCAGAAGACGGTCGTCGCACTGACGCTGATCGTCGCGCTGGCGGTGATCGCCGGCATGGGGACGATGAGCTTCCTGCAATGGCGATCGAGCGTGGAGCGGGTGTCCCTGCTCGAACGCGAAGCCGATGTCGCCACGTCGGAAGAGCGCCTCAACGCCTATCGCGCCAATCTGGGCGAGGTAACGCAGGATCTTGAGAAACGGCAGGACTTCATCGAGGAAATGATGAAGGTGGTCCCCGCCGACGCGATCCAGGAAAGCACGGTTACCGATAGCGCGGACGAGACCGCCGACATGGTCGAGAAAGTCTCGATGGCCGTGCCCGAAGCGGCCGCACTGGCGAAGATCGAGGCGCGGCAGCTGGTCTTCGTCGAAGGCCTGACCCGCTATGCCGACAACCGTTCGAAACAGGCGATGTGGGCGCTCAACGAGCTCGGGCTCGACCCCAAGCAGATCCTCGCCAACGCCGAAAAATCGGCGCGCGGCGGGCCGTTGGAAGCCGTCTTCGGCGATGGCGACGAAATCGATCCGCGTTTCGAGCGGCTCGGCCTCAGCCTCGCCCGGATGGCGACGCTGGAAGAAACGCTCGAAGGCGTGCCGCAGCTTCGCCCGACCGATGCGGCGGCGATAAACAGCTCCTACGGCTATCGTCGCGACCCCTTCACCGGGCGCGCGGCAATGCACCGCGGGCTCGATTTTCCGGGAGCGACCGGCGCACCGATCTATGCCGCCGCGCGCGGTACGGTGACCTTCGTCGGGCGCAAGGGCGGCTATGGTAACGCGGTTGAAATCAGCCACGGGCAGGGGCTGTTAACCCGTTACGGCCACATGTCGCGTTTTGAGGCGAAGGTGGGGGACCGGGTTGAAGCAGGCACGGTTATCGGCGCTATTGGCAGCACGGGTCGATCGACCGGCCCGCACCTGCATTTCGAGGTTCGAGTGAACGGCACAGCAGTCAATCCGCGCACATTCTTGGAGTTAGCCCCTGATGTTCTCAAAAAAGCACGCAGAAACCCCACCGCCGCCGCCGCCCAGCGCGCCGGCGCGGCCCGCAGCGCCGAAGGCAAGTCCCGTGGCTAAGGGCGGTTCCTCCTCGGGCAGCTTCTCGGTGCTGGGTGCGGACGTCACCATCACCGGAAACATCAGCGCAACCACCGAACTGCATATCGACGGCACCGTCGAAGGCGACATCGACTGCGCGTCGCTGGTGCAGGGCGACGGCAGCCAGATCACCGGCGAAGTGACCGCCGAAACCGCGCGGCTGGCCGGCCGTGTCGACGGTTCGATCCATGCGCGCGAACTGGTGATCCTGCGCAGCGCGACGATCAACGGCGATGTCCATTACGAAGCGCTTACCGTGGAACAGGGCGCCGCAGTGCAGGGCCGTTTCGCGCCGCGCGACGCCGCTCCGCCCAAGGCGAGCGCGCCCAGCAACACTGCGTCTTCCTCGACGACCGGCAGCGCAACGTCTTCGTCGACCACCGCGGATCTCGGCATTTCGCCGTTCTCTTCGGACAACGACAGTGACACGGACCGCGCGAGCGCCAGCGCGAGCAATACCTCGAACTACTACTGAGTTACCGGCCACGGTCGGGAGGGAAGCGGGAGCGCGCCGTTGGATCGCGGCGTCGCTCCCGCAGTGCATTCGGGACGGGTCAGTCGCCTAGGACTTCCTGCCGCAAGGCCTTGCGATCGAGCTTGCCGACCAGCGTGACCGGTAGCTCCTTGCGGATCACCACTTCGTCGACCCGCTCGTGTTTGCCGACGCGGGCATTGAGCCATTCGCGCAAGGCCTCCGCGCTCGGTGCGCGGACATCGGGCTGGAGGGTCGCATAGGCGCGCGGCACTTCGCCGTGATAATCGTCGGGCACGCCGATCACGAGCACGTCGCGGATTGCCGGATTTTCCTGCAGCACGTCTTCGACCTGGCTGGGGAAGACCTTGAACCCGCCGACCGCGATCATGTCCTTGATCCGGTCGACGATCTCCACGAACCCGTCCGCATCGATCTGGGCGACGTCGCCGGTGCGCAGCCACTTGCGGCCCTGATGCTCGATGAACACCTCGGCATCGGCATCGGGCAGGTTCCAGTAGCCCTGCATGATCTGCGGGCCGTTGATCGCCAGCTCGCCCGGCTCACCCTCTGGGGCGAGCTTGGTCGGATCTTCCTTGTCGAGCAGCAGCAGGCGGGTCTGTGCCAGCACCTGCCCGATCGTGCCATGCTTGCGCATCGCAACGTAGGGGTTCGCGGACACCACGCCCGAACTCTCGGTCAGTCCGTAGCCTTCGACCAGCCGGACGCCCGAGACTTTCTCCCACTTCTCGCGCAGTGCATTGGATAGCGGCGCCCCGCCCGAGATGCAGATTCGCAGGTTCGAAAAGTCGGTCTGGCCGACCTTCGGATGATCGAGCAGCGCCTGAAACATGGTCGGCACGCCGGGAAATCCGGTAACGCGCGCTCGCTTGAGCGTCGCCAGTACGTCGCCCGCCTCGAAGCGCGGGACCATCGCAATGGTCGCCCCGCGCACGACGCTGCGGTTGAGGACGCAGGTGTTGGCGAAGACATGGAACAGCGGCAGCGCGCCCATGATCACGTCGGGGTCCTTGCGGTCGAACGGGTCGATCGCGTTGACCTGCTGCGCATTCGCGGCGAGGTTCGCGTGGCTGAGCATCGCGCCCTTGGGGCGGCCCGTGGTCCCGCCGGTGTACTGCAGCAGCGCGATCTCGTCAGGCGCAATGTCGAGCGCGCGCGGCTCGCTGCGCGGCAGCAGTTCGTTCCAGTCGACGATGGCCTTGCCGTCCCTCGCCCCATAGTCCGGCTGCGCCACTGCGTTGCGGCGGAACAGCCTGAGGCCGAGACCCTTGAGCGTCGGCAGCATGCTGGCGAGCTTGCCGACCGCCAGCGTCTGGAGCGAGGACTGGTCGAGCACGGCGGCAGCCGTGTCGTACAATTGCTTCGCATCGACCGTCACCAGCAGGCGCGTGCCCGAATCCTCGACCTGGTGCGCCAGTTCCTCGACCGAATAGAGCGGCGAGAAATTGACCACGGTCGCCCCGGCCATCATCGCCCCGTAATAGGCGGACAGGTAGATCGGCACGTTGGGCAGGAACAGCCCGACGCGGTCGCCACGCCCGATGCCCCGTTCCTGCAGGCCCGCGGCGAACCGCCGCGCTTCCGCGTGCATCGCCTGGTAGCTCAGCTTGCGGCCGAGAAATTCGATCAGTGTCCGCTGCGGATGCGCATCGACCGCGCGCCCGAACAGCGCGGGCATAGTGGTCGATTCGATCTCGGTGTCCCAGGGACTGGGGTGATGATAGGGGAGCTTGCTTACATCCATGTAAGCCTGATGCAGGGGTGCGGCCCCGCCCGCAAGTGTTAGCTGGGCGAGGCGTGCAAGATTCCCGTTCTTCGCGGTGTGCTTATTCTTCGTCGGAGGCGGGGCCGGTGTCGACCGGCGCGCCGCTCAGCTGCTCTTCCTCGCTCGCGCGCTTGGCTTCGAGCCATGCGGCGGCTTTGGCTTCCTGCGCAGCTTCGGCAGCGGCCTTTTCGTTGTCGTCGCGCTCGCGCCGCAGTTCCTCGATCAGCTTGGCCTTGTCGCTCGCCTCGACGGCGGGATCGGCAGCGGCATTTTCCAGGCCGGCCTTCTTGGCCGCGGCCTTGACCACCGCGTCGAGCTCGCGCTGCGAGCACAGGCCCAGCGTCACCGGGTCCTTCGGCTGGATGTTCTGGATGTTCCAGTGGCTGCGATCGCGCACCGCGCCGATCGTGTTGCGGGTCGTACCGATCAGCTTGGAAATCTGCGCGTCGGTCACTTCGGGGTGGTTGCGCAGGATCCACGCAATCCCGTCGGGCTTGTCCTGCCGCTTGGAAACGGGGGTATAGCGCGGGCCCTTGGTGCGGGTGACGTCGGCCGGAGCCTTCTGCATCTTGAGGCTGTAGGAACTGTCGGCCTGGCCGCGCTCGATTTCTTCCTGCGTCAGCTCGCCTGCATAGACCGGATCGCGCCCGGTATACTTGCTGCCCGCCAGATCGTCGGCCATGGCCTGCACTTCGAGGATATGGAGCCCGCAGAATTCGGCGATCTGCTCGAAGCTGAGCCCGGTGTTGTCGACCAGCCAGGTGGCGGTCGCGTGGGGCATCAGCGGGGTCGGTTGGTCGGCCATTGTGGTCATCCTGAAAGTGTGCGCCCCGCTTCATGGCGAGGGCCGGAAAAGACAAGGGCCGCCCCTTTCGGAGCGGCCGCTTCCACTATCACTTAGGTGATGGCGGGCCTGACGGCAAGGTGATTGGCACGCTGGCGAGATTCACGGCCAGACAATGCGTTCGGGCCGTTAGGGGGTCAGGCTCTCGCCGTCGAATTCCTCCAGCCCGGCAAGGAACTGCGCGGTCGCCGCCTCCCAGCTGAATGCCTTGCCGAATTCGGCGCAGGCCTGCCGGTCGCGCGTCATCGCAGCGGCAATCGCCTGGTCCAGGTTCTCGCTCATCGCGCCGACCTCGTCGGTCAGGATATCGCGCGGGCCGGGCACGGGATACGCGGCCACCGGGGTGCCGCAGGCCAGCGCCTCGATCATCACCAGGCCGAACGTGTCGGTCTTGCTCGGAAAAACGAAGACGTCGGCATCGGCGTAGCAGCGCGCCAGATCCTCTCCCCCACGCTTGCCGAGGAACACCGCATCGGGATAGCGCGCTTCCAGATCGCCACGCGCCGGGCCATCGCCCACGATCACCTTGGTGCCCGGCTGATCGGTCTTGAGGAATGCCTCGAGGTTCTTCTCCACCGCAACACGCCCGACATACAGCTGGATCGGTCGGCGCAGCCCGTCGTAATCGGCGCAATGGCCTGCATCGGGGTGGAAGAGTTCCAGATCGACCCCGCGCCCCCAGTGGTGCAGCCGGGTAAGGCCCTGCTCGCGCAGTTCCTCGCGGATGCTTTCGGTGGCGACCATCACCCGCTGCGCGGGACGGTGGAACCAGCGGATATAGGGCCAGAAGGCGTCGGGCGGCAGATAGGTGCGGCGCGAGACGTAATCGGGAAACTGCGTGTGATAAGCGGTGGTGAACGGCACGTCCTTGGCAAGGCAGTACCGCCTCGCCGACAGGCCGAGCGGCCCTTCGGTGGCGATATGCACGGCGTCGGGCTGCAATTTCGCCAGCCGCCGCCCCACGGTGCCGGGCATGGTCAGCGCAAGGCGGATTTCGGGATAGGTGGGACACGGAACCGAAGGGTACTGATCGGGCGTGATCACATCGACCCGCAATCCGTTCTTGCGCAGGATATCGCAGGTAGTGGTCAGCGTGCGGACCACTCCGTTCATCTGCGGATGCCATGCGTCGCTGACGATCGCGATCGATTTGGGAGGGGCCCCGACCAAGTCAGCTAGCCCGCCAGCTTCCTGGAGCAGCATCAGGCGACCGCGCGCGCGCTGCTTTCGTCGTCTGCCCGTTGCGGCGAAACGTCGGGGGAGGTGCGCCGTGCGATCTCGTCCGGCCAGTGGAGGATTTCCATCCGCCCATCGAAATGCTCGACCAGCGCGTTGCAGCCTTCGACCCAGTCGCCATCGTTCCAGTATTCGATGTCGCGCCCGTTATGCGTGAACATGCGGTGCTCGGCGGTGTGGATGTGACCGCACACCACGCCATCGACTCCACGCTCACCAGCGGCGCGGGCCACGACTTCCTCGTATTTCGAGATGAACTCGACCGCATTCTTCACCTTGTTCTTGGCCGCCTTCGACAGCGACCAGTAGGGCATTCCCAAGGCCTTTCGAGCGGAATTGACCCACCCGTTCAAGGCCATCGTCAGGTGATAGGCGGTGTCGCCGACGAAGGCGAGCCACCTGTGGGTAAGCATGATCGTATCGAATTCGTCGCCGTGCAGCACCATCAGGCGGCGGCCGTCCGCCGTATCGTGAAATGCCGCGCGGCGGATTTCGACATCGCCGAAATTCATTCCACTGAACGGGCGCACCACTTCGTCGTGGTTGCCGGGGATGTAGACGATTCGCGTGCCGCGCTTGGCGCGCTTGAGGATGCGCCAGACGATATCATTGTGCGCGGCAGGCCAATAGAATTTCTTCTTCAGCCGCCAGCCGTCGATAATGTCTCCGACCAGGTACATCGTTTCACTGTCGGTGCTGTCGAGGAAGTCGATCAGCATTTCCGCGTTGCAGCCCTTGGTGCCAAGATGCACGTCGCTGATCCAGATCGTGCGATAGCGGCGGCGCTTGCCGTCCTCGGGTTCCGGCACCGAAGGCTCGACCGGCGGGAATTTGGCCACATTTCCGAAATGGCCTGCCAGTCCATTCAGGTCGGCGGGCAGGTCTGCTGTCGAATCTCGGTCGAGCATAAGGCGGCGGGGTCCCGGTTGTTCGTCCAGTAGATCTCCGGCGCGATCGCAATATGGCCGGGATATAATGGAAGAGCCGTAGGGGCCGTTTGTTACAGGGGACTCACAATCGCGTTACAAACCTGCGTCTTTCCACAGTCTCGCGCATTACAGCGCGGGTCTGTTCGCTACAGCGATTCGTCCACTGCGAGCACGATCTTGCCGATGTGATCGCCGTTCTCCATCCGCGCATGCGCCTTGTCGGCATCCTCGAGCGCGAAGATCTCGTCCATCACCGGGCGCACGGCCCCTTCTTCGATCAGCGGCCAGGCCTCGCGCTCTATCTCGTCGCGCAGGGCGGTCTTGAACGCGTCCGACCGCGGGCGCAGCGTCGATCCGGTCAGCACCAGCCGCTTCGACATCACCAGCGCCATGTTGATCTCGGCCTTCATCCCGCCGAGCACGGCGATGGTCACGTGGCGGCCGCCGGGCTTGAGGCACTTGAGATTGCGCGCGACATAATCGCCCGACACCATGTCGAGCACCAGGTCCACCCCGTCGCCGCCGGTGATCAGCCCCACCGCCTCGACGAAGTCGGTCGTCTTGTAATCGATCGCGTGATCCGCCCCCACGCGGCGGGCGGCATCGCACTTTTCCTCGCTGCCTGCGGTCACGATGGTGGTCATCCCGAATCCCTTGGCGAGCATGATCGCCATCGTCCCGATCCCCGATGTACCCCCGTGGACCAGCAGCGTCTCGCCATCGCGCGCCATCCCGCGCTGGAAGACGTTGTGCCATACGGTGAACAGCGTTTCGGGCAGCGCGGCGGCCTCCGCCATGGTCAGCACGTCGGGCACGGGCAGCGTATGTCCGGCGGGTACGCAGCAGAATTCGGCATAGCCGCCGCCGGGTGTCAGCGCGCAGACCTGCTCGCCCAGCCGCGCGGTGTCGACGCCCTCGCCCACTGCGACGATCTCGCCCGATACCTCCAGGCCGAGGATGGGGGAGGCGCCCGGCGGCGGCGGGTACTGCCCTGCGCGCTGGATGCAGTCGGGACGGTTGACCCCCGCATAGGCGACCTTGAGCAACACTTCGCCCGGCCCCGGCTTCGGGACGGCGACATCGTGTTCGAGCGTAAGGACGTCCGGACCGCCCGGCTCGTCGAACCCGATCGCTCTCATCGTCTCGGGCACCGCTGGCATCGACTTCCCCCCATTCGCTTCCACCGCCCGCCACCTACCTTCGCGGCGGATTGACAGCAAGCGGGAGTGGGAGGAGAGTATCGACCCGATGGAAGAACCCGAAGGCCCTCGTCCGAGCAGCGACGCGGCAAACCAGCTGGCCGCCGAGGATCTGACGCGCCTCTCGCAATTCGAGCTCGACGACCGGATACGGCTCCTCCAGCTGGAGATCGCCCGGGTCGAGAGCCACAGGTCGCGCTATTCGGCGCAGCGAAGCGCCGCAGAGGCGCTGTTTGCCAAGAAAAACGAGGATTGAACGGTGCCGCGCCCTTCACATGAAGCGGGCGGCATCCAATATCCTTGGCAGGACCTCTTCCCCACCGTTCACCGCGCGCTAACCCTTTTGCGCAATGTTTCGGTGACTTCCCGCAGCCCCGACACCGGCTGCAAACCCGTGCAGGAAAGCCATGCCCAGCTTCGCCCAGAATCTTGAAAAAACCCTCCACGCCGCGCTCGACGGGGCGCGCGAGCGACGCCACGAATACGCCACGCTCGAGCATTTGCTGCTCGCGCTGATCGCGGACGACGACGCGTCGGAAGTCATGGGAGCATGCGGGGTCGATCTCGCGGAGCTCGCCGACGTGGTCCGCACCTATCTCGACCAGGAATACCAGTCGCTGAAAGCCGACGAGGCGGGCGAGCCGCAGCCGACCGCCGGGTTCCAGCGCGTAGTCCAGCGCGCGATCCTGCACGTCCAGTCAAGCGGCAAGGACACCGTGACCGGTGCCAACGTGCTGGTCGCGCTGTTTTCCGAACGCGATTCCTACGCGGTCTATTTCCTGCAACAACAGGACATGAGCCGCTTGGATGCGGTCAGCTTCATCAGCCATGGCATCGGCAAGGGTGGCCAGGCCATCGAGCCGCGATCCCCGCGCGGAGCGGACGAGGATGCGGCCGACGAGAAGGAAGAGGCCAAAAGCAAGAAGGAGACCGCGCTCGACCAGTTCACGGTCAACCTCAACGCCAAGGCCGACAAGGGCAAGATCGACCCGCTGATCGGTCGCGGGCCAGAAGTGGATCGCACGATCCAGATCCTGTGCCGCCGCAGCAAGAACAACCCGCTGTATGTGGGCGATCCGGGCGTGGGCAAAACCGCGATCGCCGAAGGCCTCGCGCGCAAGATCGTCGAAGGCGACGTGCCCGAGGTGCTGAACGAGGCGGTGATCTACTCGCTCGATATGGGCGCGCTGCTGGCGGGCACGCGTTATCGCGGCGATTTCGAGGAACGGCTCAAGCAGGTCGTCTCCGAGCTCGAAAAGATGCCGCACGCCATCCTGTTTATCGACGAAATTCACACGGTAATCGGCGCGGGCGCGACCAGCGGCGGGGCGATGGATGCCTCGAACCTCCTGAAGCCCGCGCTGTCCTCCGGCGCGATCCGGTGCATCGGGTCGACCACCTACAAGGAATTCCGCAACCACTTCGAAAAGGATCGCGCGCTGCTGCGCCGGTTCCAGAAGATCGACGTCAACGAGCCCACGATCGAGGATACGGTCAAGATCCTCAAGGGCCTCAAGAGCGCGTTCGAGAAGCACCACAAGGTGACCTACACCGCGGATGCGCTGAAAACGGCAGTGGAGCTGAGCGCGCGCTACATCAACGACCGCAAGCTGCCCGACAAGGCGATCGACGTGGTCGACGAAGTCGGCGCGATGCAGATGCTCGTGCCCCCCAGCCGCCGCAAGAAGAAGATCACCGCGCGCGAGATCGAGGCAGTCATCGCGACGATGGCGCGCATCCCGCCCAAATCTGTCAGCAAGGACGACAAGGCCGCGCTCGAGAACCTCGAACGCGATCTGAAGCAGGTCGTCTTCGGGCAGGACGCGGCGGTCCACAAGCTCTCGACCGCAATGAAGCTGAGCCGTGCTGGCCTGCGCGATCCGGACAAGCCGATCGGCTCGTTCCTGTTCAGCGGCCCCACCGGCGTCGGCAAGACCGAGGTCGCGCGCCAGCTCGCCAGCATCATGGGGATCGAGCTCAAGCGCTTCGACATGTCCGAATACATGGAACGCCACAGCGTTTCGCGACTGATCGGCGCGCCTCCGGGCTATGTCGGCTACGACCAGGGCGGCCTGCTGACCGACGCGGTCGACCAGAACCCGCATTGCGTGCTGCTGCTCGACGAGATCGAGAAGGCGCACCCCGACCTGTTCAACATCCTGCTGCAGGTGATGGATAATGGCCGCCTTACCGACCACCACGGCAAGACGGTCGATTTCCGCAATGTGGTGCTGATCATGACCACCAATGCGGGCGCGGCCGACATGGCGAGCCAGGGCATCGGCTTTGGCGACGTCAGCCGCGAGGATGCGAGCGAAGAGGCGGTGAAGCGCATGTTCACCCCCGAATTCCGCAACCGTCTCGATGCGATCGTGCCGTTCGGCTACCTCGGGAAAGACACCATCGCGCGGGTGGTCGACAAGTTCATCATCCAGCTCGAACTCCAGCTGGCCGACCAGAACGTCGACATCCAGTTCGACGACGACGCCAAGAAGTGGCTCGGCGACAAGGGCTATGATCGCCTGTACGGTGCGCGCCCGATGGGCCGCCTGATCCAGGAGAAGATCAAGCAGCCGCTGGCCGAGGAACTGCTCTTCGGCAAGCTCGCCGACGGCGGCGAGGTCAACGTGACGATGAAGGACGGCAAGCCGCACTTCGAGCTCACGCCTGCCCCGCCCAAGGCGAAGCGCAAGAAGGCACCGGCGAAGAAGAAAGCGGCGCCCGACAGCGATGCCGAGACAGGCGCCGACAAGCCAGGCAAAAACTAGGTTTCGCCGACTGGCGCTACCGCCTTGAATATGGTTCAAGCTCCCCTGGTCAGACCAGGGGAGCTTTTTTCATGCGCGTTTCCATCCTTGCCCTCGCCATCGCGGCGTGTTTCGCCGTCCCGGCAGCGGCGCAGACCGAAGCGGCCGACGCCACGCAGTCGCCCCCCCTCGCCCCGCGCACCGCCGACAGCGGCCTGCCGCTGACCGCCGCGCAGGAAGCGACCGGGCTGCCGTATCTCGACCTGCGCCTGAAGGTCGATCCCGACACAAAGACGATTTCGGGCGATGCGCGCTACACGATCGACGCACTGGCCCCGCTCGACACGTTCGAAGTCGATCTCGATCCGCGCTTTACGGTTACGTCGGTGACCGTGGACGGCGCGGCTGCGCAGTGGGAAGCCGATGCCGGACGGCTCCTGATTCCGCTGGGCAAGGCGCTGTCGACCGGAGACAGCGCCAAGGTTGCGATCCAGTGGAATGGGTCGCCCTACGTGGCCAAGCGCCCCCCTTGGGAAGGTGGCTTCATGTGGGACAAGACAGAGGACGGCAGCCCGTGGATCGCCACCGCGATCCAGATGAACGGATGCGACGTGTTCTGGCCCTGCATCGACTATCCGACCAAGGAAATCGCCCGGCTCGACAGCGCGATCACCGTCCCGGAGGGGCTGGTCGCCGCGGGTAACGGGACTTTCGCAGGCAGCGAGACCAATGACGGCTGGACCACGTGGAAATGGTCGGCGCGCAGCCCGAACACCTATGCCGTCGCGCTCAATATCGGGCCCTACGACGTCTACGAAGACACCTATCAGAGCCGCTTCGGCAACAGCATCCCGCTCTATTTCTGGTATCTGCCGGGCAATGGCGAGCAGGCCAAGACGCTGATGGAGGAAATGAAGACCTACCTCGATTTCTTCGAGGACATGATCGGCCCCTACCCGTTCGGCGACGAGAAGGTCGGCCTGGTCGAGACACCCCACCTCGGGATGGAGCACCAGACGATCAACGCCTATGGTGCCAAGTTCAAGCCGACACCGCTTGGGTACGACACACTCGCCCAGCACGAATTCTCTCACGAATGGTTCGCCAACCAGCTGACCAACAGCCAGCCCAACGACATGT
Organism: Citromicrobium bathyomarinum; assembly: GCF_038594485.1. Lineage (GTDB taxonomy): Bacteria > Pseudomonadota > Alphaproteobacteria > Sphingomonadales > Sphingomonadaceae > Alteriqipengyuania > Alteriqipengyuania bathyomarina_A. Next base: position 130,883 of record NZ_JBCFZG010000004.1, read on the forward strand.
GGCTGCACGAGGGTCTGGGAACCTACATGCAGCCGTTGTTCCAGCAGTGGCGCGACGGCGAAGCGGCCTATCTGGCGGCAATCGTCAGCCAGCGCGCTTCGCTGATCAACAAGAGCCCGGTTGTCCCGGCAGAGCCGATCTCGACCAGCTTCTACCTCGACGAAGATGCTGGCTGGGGAAGAGACATCTATTCGAAGGGCAGCCAGATTGCGCACACGCTGCGCGGCCTGATCGGGGACGAGGCATTCTTCTCCTCGATACGCCGCCTCGTCTACGGGCGGGTCGATCCGCGGCCGGGCAATTTCGTGCCCCAGTTCGCCGATACGAACGATTTCCAACGGATCGCCAGCGAGCAGAGCGGAGAGGATCTCGGCTGGTTCTTCGACGCCTACCTGCGGCAGGCGGCCCTGCCCACGCTGATCGAGGACCGCGATGGAAACAAGCTGTCCCTAACCTGGCAGACCGAGGGCGGCACGCCCTTCCCGATGCCGATCGAAGTTCAGGTCGGTGACAAGACGATGGTTGCGGACATGTCTTCGGGCAGCACGGTGATCGATCTGGGATCGGACGACGCACATTACGTGATCGACCCGATGGCCAAGGTCCTGCGCTACAGCCCCTACATCGCGCGCTGGCAGGGCTGGATGGTCGAACAGCAGGAAAAGGCGAAGAAGGCGAAGGAGAACGCGAAGACCGCCGACTAGGCAGGAACCTTCGTTATGGCGGGCCGGTTCACCCTTGCGTGACCGCCCCGTTTTCCTGGATCCAGCCCTACCCGCACGGCATCCACGTGGTGCCTGCCGACGCGTGGGTCGATCCATCGCGCCCGGTCGACCTTGCGCTGGTCACGCATGGCCATGCGGACCATGCGCGCGGCGGGCACGGGCGGACCGTAGCCACGCCCGAAACGCTCGCGATCATGGAGCTGCGTTATCGCACCGGGGCGGCGGACGATGCGGGGGCGATCCCGCACAAGGCCGAGCCGGTGCGCTATGGCGAAAGCATCCGCCTGCCCGGAGATGTCACTGCGACATACGTTCCCGCCGGCCACGTGCTCGGCAGCGCGCAGATCCTGCTCGAGCATGCGGGCGAGCGGATCGTCGTTACCGGCGACTACAAGCGCCGGCCCGACCCGACCTGTCCGCCGTTCGAAGTGACGCCGTGCGATATCTTCATCACCGAGGCGACCTTCGGCCTGCCGGTGTTTACCCACCCGCCGATTGCGGGCGAAATGGCCAAACTGACCGACCGGCTGGCGGCACATCCCGATTCGTGCGTGCTGGTGGGCGCCTACGCGCTGGGCAAGGCGCAGCGGGTGATCGCCGAACTGCGCGCGGCTGGGCACACCGATCCGATCTATCTGCACGGCGCGATGGAGCGCATGTGTCGCCTGTATGAAGAACACGGTGTCGATCTGGGGGAGCTGCGGCTGGTCGCTGATCACTCCAAGGACGATATGCGCGGGAGCGTGGTCGTCTGTCCGCCCTCGGCGCTCAACGACAGGTGGAGCCGCCGCCTGCCCGATCCGATCACCGCCATGGCGTCAGGCTGGATGCGCGTGCGCCAGCGCGCCCGGCAGCGCAATCTCGAGCTGCCGCTGGTAATTTCCGACCATGCCGACTGGGGCGAGCTGACCGACACGATTCGGGAGGTCGACCCGCAGGAAACCTGGATCACCCACGGACGCGAAGAGGCGCTGCTGCGCTGGTGCCAGCTGCACCAGCGGCCCGCACGCGCACTCGCGATGGTCGGCTACGAGGACGAGGATGACTGAGGGCATCACCCGGTCCGGAGCCTCGGCAGCTACCCGATCGCAGCACCGAACAGCTTCCCCACTCCGGCGGTAACCGCCATCGCGAGGGCGCCCCAGAAGGCGACCCGCACCACCGAAGGCAGGACCGGAGCGCCGCCCGTTCGTGCCCCCAACGCGCCCAGCACCGCGAGGCATACGAGCGAAACAATCCCCACAGCGGCGACGAGCATGTGCGGCGCGACAAAGGGCACCACGGCCAGAGGTGCCGCTGCGCCAGCGGTGAAGGTCAGCGCAGAGGCAAAGGCGGCCTGCAGGGGGCGTGCCATGGTCGCTTGCGAAATGCCCAGTTCGTCCCGTCCATGCGCGCCAAGCGCATCGAACGCGGTCATCTGTTCGGCAACGGCCCGGGCGGTCTCGGGCTGTACGCCCCGCTCCTGGTAATGCCGGGTCAGCTCATCGAGCTCCTCATCGGGCTGATAGGCTAGCTCGGCCGCTTCACGCGCAAGGTCGGCCTTTTCGGAGTCGGCCTGCGAACTGACCGAGACATATTCGCCAGCGGCCATCGACATGGCGCCCGCGAAAAGCGCGGAAATCCCCGCAATGAAAACGCCATTATGGCTGGCATTGGCCGACGCGACACCAATGATCAGGCTGGCGGTCGAGACGATGCCGTCATTGGCACCCATGACGGCGGCCCGAAGCCAGCCGATTCGCGATGTTGCGTGCGTTTCCGTGTGCGAAGTACGTCGGCTCATGGCGTGCCCCCTGGATCGACAGGATCCGCGATTCCAGCTGCCGCGCGGCGACGAGCGTTGAGCACGTTTCCTAGATCGGGAGCTATCCGGCCAATGTCTGGTTGTCGATGCATGGGAGCCTTTGCCGCCACGATCGACCTGCCTGCCAATACCCGCCGCCACAGCCGGGCTGTGCGGGCGATGGGCCAGAATCCGCGTGCGACGCCCCGGCCCCCGCAATGCTGCGGCAACCGGGGCGCACGACGTGGCTTAGTTGAGTTCGGCGAGGCCCGCGGCGATGTTCGCCAGCATTTCGTCGGTCACCATCCCTTGCGAATAGGGCTGCACCGCTTTCAGGCTCATCGCCTTGAACTGCCCGTAGGCGGGATGCTGGTCGAGCCCGGGCATTTCGGCCAGCACGACTGCACGCGCGCCGTCGTCGGCCATCAGCACCTCGATCGGCGAGTCGATGGTCAGTTCGGCTTCGGCGGTTTCGGCGGCCATTGTGTCAGCGTCGTCATCCTGCGCGATGGCAGGAGCAGTGGCGGCGAACAGCAGCGGCAGGGCAAGCAGTACGGACTTCATGAAACTTTCTCCCGTCGGTTGGCGCAGACTCCGCTGCGCCGCCTGGCACTTGTCGCACGCCCGGCGCGCGAAGCAAGCGCGGATTGAACGATGGAGCACTTCGCCGCCCTGATCGACGCGCTGGTGTACACCCGCAGCCGCAACGAGAAGCTGCGGCTGATCGGCGAATACCTGCGCGCGACGCCCGATCCGGACCGCGGCTGGGCGCTCGCGGCATTGAGCGACGGGCTGGACTTCCCCGCGGTCAAATCCTCGACCATCCGCACCATCCTGAAGGATCGCGTCGATCCGGTGCTCTGGACGCTGAGTCGCGATTTCGTAGGCGACACGGCGGAGACCGCCAGCCTGTTGTGGCCGCAGCCGGACTCGCCGCCTGCTCCGCCGACAGTGAGCGAAACGGTCGAGCTGCTGAGCGGGATGACTCGCAAATCTGTGCTGGTCGAACTGCCCGCGCTGCTCGACCGGCTCGATGTCTCGGGGCGCTACGCGCTGCTCAAGCTGGCGACCGGCGCGATGCGCATCGGGATTTCCGCCCGCCTCGCCAAGGTCGCCTTCGCCGACGCTTTCGAGGTGCCGGTCGAGGATGTCGAGGAATACTGGCACGGGCTTGCGCCGCCCTATGCGGAACTGTTCGCGTGGGCCGCCGAGGGTGCGGACCCGCCGGACATGGCGGATATCCCGCTGTTCAAGCCGTTCATGCTGGCGCATCCGCTGGAGGACGCGGTGGTCAGCCTCGACGATTATGTCGCGGAATGGAAGTGGGACGGGATTCGCGTTCAGCTGGTCCATGCCGGGCCCGAGGGGAGCGGCGAAACGCGGCTCTATTCGCGCGGCGGCGACGATATCTCGCACACCTTTCCCGAAATGCTCCCCGCGCTCGACTTCCCCGCGATCCTCGATGGCGAGCTGCTGGTGCAGGGCACCGCGCAGGGCGGTGAGGCAGGCGGCGCAGCCAGCTTCAACGCGCTGCAGCAGCGTTTGGGGCGCAAGACGGTGAGCAAGAAGATGCTGGCCGAGAGCCCCGCCTTCGTGCGCGTGTACGATGTGCTCTCGCTCGATGGTGAGAACCTGCGCGACAGGCCGTGGAGCGAGCGGCGCGCGATCCTCGAACAGCTGATGGCGCGGCTCCCCGCAGAGCGATTCGACCTCAGCGCGATCGTCGAGGCGCGCGATTTCGAGCATCTTGCCCAAATCCGCGAAGGCGCGCGCGACGACGCGATCGAGGGGCTGATGCTCAAGCGGCGCGATTCGCCCTATGTGCCCGGCCGCCGCACTGGCCTGTGGTACAAGTGGAAACGCGATCCGCTGCTGATCGACTGCGTGCTGATGTACGCGCAGCGTGGGTCGGGCAAACGCTCCAGCTTCTACTCCGATTACACATTCGGCTGCTGGGACGGCGACCCCGATGCGGGCGCGGAACTCTTGCCGGTGGGCAAGGCCTATTCGGGCTTTACCGATGCCGAGCTGAAGAAGATCGACCGCCACGTGCGCCAGAACACGGTCAATCGCTTCGGCCCGGTGCGCGAGACCGACAAGAGCCTGGTGTTCGAGGTCGCGTTCGACAGCGTTCACTCATCGAAGCGGCACAAGAGCGGCCTCGCCATGCGCTTCCCGCGCATCCACCGCATCCGGTGGGACAAGCCGCCGCACGAGGCGGACCGGATCGAGGCGCTGCAGGCCTTGGTGAGGGACTGACGCCGGAGCGCCCGTAAAGCCGGGTTCAATCGGGCTGGCTTGCGGTGTACCGGGGGACGCCATGAAGCGCTTCACTCCCAGCCAGCGCCGCTTCGCCTACGCCGTCGCGGGGCTGGCGGGCTTCGTCGATATTACCGGCTTCCTGCAGCTGAACGGCTATTTCGTGTCCTTCATGACCGGCAATACCACGCTGCTGGCGCGCGATCTGGCGGGCGGAGTGAGCCGCGTGGCGGTGCCCGCGCTGCTGATCCTGGGCTTCGTAATCGGGGTGACGATCGGCACGCTCGCCGGAGATCGCTGGGCTGAGCGGCGCAAGCCGGTGGTGACGGCGCTGGTCGCGGCGATGCTGATCGTGGCCAGAGCCATGCGCGCCCTCGATCTTTCGGCATTCTCGCTCGCGCTGCTGGTCATGGCGATGGGCGCTCTCAACACGGTGATGAGCGCCAACCGCGCCAATCCGGTGGGGCTGACCTATATGACCGGGGCGCTGGTTCGCACCGGGCAATTGCTGGCCGAGCGGATCGCGGGCGATCGCACTGCCAATCCTTTGCCTTTCGCGCTGCTGTGGGCGAGCCTGCTGGCGGGCGCGCTGTGCGGCGCGCTGGTCGGGCTGAACCTCGGCGCCGCCTCGCTGTGGGTGGCCGGTGGCTTCGCGCTGGTACTGTGCGCGGCGGCCATGCGCATATCCTCGCGCTGATCGGCCAACCGGGCACCCACTCTGACGAGCGTGCTTGCAGCACGTGTGTTGCACCTGCAATACACGAGGCATGAAGAACCTGCTCGCATTCGCCGCCGCCGCGTTGATCGCGGCCCCTGTCGCCGCCGCAGACCCTGCCGCAAAGCCTGCCTATGCCGAGGCGCGGCTCGACAGCGAAGGCGTCTTCCACAGCAGTGCGGGGAATGGCGGGCGAAGCGGCGCGCGATACCAGGCGGGTTCGACTTCGAAATTCGCCTGCTCGCTGCTCGCGCTCGATCTGGAACGCGACGGCAAGCTGAAGCTCGACGACAATCTCGCCGACCTTCTGCCGGGTTACGCCGCGCCCGATGCAGGCGCGATCACTCTGCGCAACCTGCTCCAGAACCGCTCGGGCATTGCCGACGGGTTGATGGACGGTTTCCGGAAGGATGCCGCCGCGATTGCCGCGCTCGACATCTCGCCGCTGGAGGCCGCCAACCGCTTTGCACTCGGCCGGACAGGCGATGCGCCCGGCACCGCGTTCGACTACGTCAACACCAACTGGATCCTCGTTCAGGCCGTGCTGGAACGGGCGGGCGGCGCGCCTTTGGCAGAAATGATGCAGGCGCGAATTTTCGATCCCGCCGACATGTCGACCGCCGTCATCATGACCGACGGCAACTTGCCCGGCGCGGCGCCCGTCACGACCGAGAGCCCGGTTATCAGAATCCCCGATTTCGTACTATGTGCGGGCGGGCTGGCTGCGACGCCCGCCGACCTGATCCGGCTGGCGCGCTTCGCGCATCACGCAGGCGGCTTCACGCCTGAAATGCTGGCAGACCTGGAGACCGTGGCCAGTCCCGCCGATTACTACGCGCTGGGGGGCCGGGTTCGCCAGGCGATGGTGAACGGCGAGGTTCGCACGATCAACTGGGAAAGTGGCAGTAACGGCCCCTTCAAGTCCTACACGGTGTACGATCCCACCGCCGATATCGGCTATGCGATCATGACCAACGAGGACGATTTCGATTTCATCGGCGCACGCCGCGACCGCTGGGTTGAAGAGGAACTGGGCGGCGACCTGCTGGAATAGCGTTCAGCGCTAGATTGCAACCGCGAGCACCTTCTCGCGCGAAGTTGCGCCGCGCAACAAGGTACAGCGCGACTTCGGAATTCCCAGGGCCTTGGCAATCAGCTCGGTGACTGCGGTGTTGGCCGCGCCATCCTGCGGCTTGGCGCGGACCTTGACCTGCACTGCGCCGTCGATGATCGATATGCCCTCGGTCCGCGCGCCCGGGGTCACGCGCACGCGCATCTCGCCCGCCTGCACCAGTGCGCGCAGTGCCTGCGGATCTGGCAGATCAGCCTTGGGGCGTGCCATCGCACTTTGCGCGATTGCGCGCTGTCCTACAGGCTCTGCGCAGTGGCATGGTGATGCTGCTCTTTCCCATCGTACGATATCCTTGCCCACATCCTTGTTAGCCCGTTTCGATCGGCGTGTAATCGGATCGGTCGATAGATGTGGCTCGATTGATCGAGTGGATTTCTCCCCCTGGACACTGTGTCAGGTGTGTCAGGCGTCACTCGACCCCGGCAATGGCCGCAGCATGATGCTTCGCGTTTTCGGCGTAGTGCGCCACACCCAGCTTCATTCCCGCGACCGCCGCATCGTCGAGATCGCGCATCTTGCGCGCAGGACGGCCGCCCCACAATTCGCGCGCGCCCATCACCTTGGTCTCGGTCAGCATCGCGCCCGCCGCCAGCATCGCGTCGCTGCCGATCACCGCCTTGTTCATCGCAATAGCGCCCAGCCCCACGAAGCCGCGGTCCTCGATGGTGCAGCCGTGGACCATCGCCATGTGGCCGATCAGCACGTCGTCGCCGATGATGAGCGGACAGCCGTCGGGGTATTGCGGCGATGGCCCGTCGCAATGGAGCACGCTGCCATCCTGCACATTGGTCCGTTCGCCGATCACGATTCGGCTGACATCGGCGCGCAGCACGCAATTGTACCAGATAGAGCTTCCCGCCCCGATGGTCACGTCGCCCACGATCACCGTGCCCGGCGCGATGAAGGCGCTCTCGTGAATCTGCGGTGCCTTGCCGTGAATCGGGATCAGCCGCACTCCGGGCCGGTGCTGTTGCGTATCGGTCATCATGTGTCTCCCGGTGGTGTGTCTCAAGCGTGTGTGAGCAGTCGCACTCAGCGGGTCGCGGCCCACGCCTCGCGGTCGATCGAGTAGAGGATCGCCGGATTGTCCTCGGGTGGAAAGCGCGGATCGTCGAAGTCGAGGTCCTCGCGCCGCTCCATCCCGATCCGCTCCATCAGGCGCCAGCTCGGTTCGTTCCGCTTGCTCGTCAGCGCGACCACGTGCGGCGCGTCATGCGTGACGAAGGCCCAGCGCAGCACCGCTTCGACCGCTTCGCGCGCGTAGCCGCGCCGCCAGCGGTCGTCGCGAATGATCCAGCCGATCTCGAAATCGCCCGGGTTCTTCGCCCCTTCGGCATCGACCCGCTTGAGCCCGCAATGGCCCACGAGTTCGCCGGTTTCGCGCTCGATCACGAAGAGGAAGCTGAAACCTTCCCGAGCGAAAAGATCGCGCGACTTCGCATGCTTCTCCGCAATCGCCGCCAGCGTCAGCGGCCCGCCAAGATGCCCCATGATCGTCGGCGTATTGAGCGTGCGAAACTGCAGTTCGGCGTCCTCCGGGCCGATCGGGCGCAACAGCAGGCGCTCCGTCTCCAGGATCGGCTCAGGCGTCGACACGGGCCCACTCTTCCGGCGAAATCGAATAGACGATGATGGTGGGGTCGTCGGGATCGAAATCGGCGTTGTCGAAATCGAGATCGGACCTGCGCTGCATGCCGAGCCGCTTCATCAGCCCCCAGCTGGCTTCGTTGCGCGCGACGGTCAGCGCGATCACCTCGTCCGCGTCGAAACGGCCGAACGCGAGATCGAGCGCGGCCGCAGCAGCCTCCCTGGCGTAGCCCTGCCCCCAGGCATCCTCGCGCAGCCGCCAGCCGACTTCCATCATGCCGAGGGGCCCGCCTTGCTGGTTCGACCGCTTGAGCCCGCAAAAGCCCAGGATCGCGCCGTCGCTCCCGCGCTCGATCGCCCAGAACGTGTGGCCATGGTCGCGCTTGTAAGAAAGCAGGCGCTGCTGTGCGCCTTCGCGTTTGTCCGCGTCGCACACGCCGCCCAGCCAGCGCATCACCGCGGGCGTGTTGGTCGCTTCCCAGAAGGGCGCCCAGTCGTCCCCGCGCCAGTCGCGCAGGATCAGCCGGGCGGTTTCGTGGCGGAACTCAGACATTGAGGATGCGCGCGGCAAAGGGCGCATAATAGGTCAGAATGCCGGCGCATCCGGCGCGCTTGAAGGCCATCAGCTTTTCCATCACCAGCGCCTCGCGCTCGCCCACGCCCGCCGCCACGCCCGCCTCGACCAAAGCGTATTCGCCGCTCACCTGGTAAGCGAACACCGGCACGTCGAACCGGTCGCGCGCCATGCGGATGATGTCGAGATAGGCGAGGCCGGGCTTGACCATCACGCTGTCGGCGCCCTCTGCGACGTCGAGCGCGATCTCGCGCATCGCCTCGTCGCTGTTGGCGGGGTCGAGCTGGTAGGTGCGCTTGTCGCCTTTCAGCCGGTCGCCCGATCCCACGGCATCGCGGAATGGGCCGTAGAAGGCGGAGGCATACTTGGCCGCGTAGCTCATGATCTGGACATTGGCGTGGCCCGCCTGTTCGAGTGCGGCGCGGATCGCACCGACGCGGCCGTCCATCATGTCCGACGGGGCGATGATGTCTGCTCCGGCTGCCGCCTGGTTGAGCGACTGTTTCACCAGCGCATCGAGCGTGATGTCGTTGGCGACGTAGCCGTTCTCATCGAGCAGCCCGTCGTGCCCGTGACTGGTATAGGGATCGAGCGCGACGTCGCACATCACGCCGATGGCGTCGCCGTAACGGTCGCGGATCGCGCGCACGGTGCGACAGATGAGGTTGTCGGGGATCCATGCCTCGACTGCATCGTCGCTCCGCTTGTCAGCGGGCGTATTGGGAAAGAGTGAAACGCACGGAATGCCCAGCTCGATCGCTTCGCCCACCCGGTCGAGCAAGAGGTCGATCGACCAGCGGCTGACGCCGGGAAGGCTGCCCACCGGTTGTTCCTCGCTCTGGCCCTCGATCACGAAAAGCGGCCAGATCAGGTCGGCAGGAGACAGCGTGTTCTCCCGATGGAGACTGCGGCTCCATGCCGCAGCACGCGTGCGACGGAGGCGGGTGGTTGGGAATTGTGCGGACATGCGCGCGGTTTGGCGCAAGCCCGGTCGGCCCGCAAGTGCTACCCGCCGTCGCGATGCCGTGCGACCAGCGCTACCCGGTCGATCTCGCGCACCGGCTCTTCCGCCACGGGGCGCGTGGGATGCATGTCTTCGAGCGCCACGCCCGCTTCGACCGTCTTGAGCGTCGAAAGGGTCGACCGGAAGCGTTTGAGGTCGGCCCCGCTCAGCGTGGCGCGGGTGACGTAGCGAACCGAGAGCGGGTCGACATGCCGGCCGCCGCGATACATCTCGTAATGCAGGTGCGGCCCGGTGGAGAGGCCGGTCGAACCGACATAGCCGATAATCTGCCCGCGCCTGACCCGCTGCCCGCCCGAAACCGCGATCCGGCTCATGTGGCAAAACTTGGTCGTCAGCCCGCCATTATGCGACAGCTTGACCGCATTTCCGCAGCCTCCCATCCGGCCAGCGGAGGAAACCCGCCCGTCGGTCGGCGCCACGATTGGCGTGCCGTAGCGGGCGCGAAAATCGACGCCGGCGTGCATCCGTTTGTAACGCAGTATCGGATGGCGGCGCATTCCGTAGCGCGAGATGATCGGCCCCGGCACGGGCGAAACGAGGCCCGCACGCTGCTCGCCCACGCCCGATGCTTCGTAAAACTGGTCGTCGCTGCCCCAGCGCATCAGCTGGATGGGCTTGCCATCGGGGCGTTCGAGCCCGGCGTAAAGCAGCTTGCCCGCCTGACGTTCGCCCGTTGCGGCACGGCGATAGGAGACGATCATGTCGAAGGTATCGTCAGGCTGCAGCGCCTGATCGAGATCTTCGTGGTCGCCCAGCGCCTTCAGGTAGGCCTGGATCGCGCTGGCGGGCGCACCGGCCGCGCGGGCCGAACGGTAGAGACTGCCACCCACGGTGCCGCGAACCCGCAGGGGGGTTTCGTCAACTTCGATCGGTTCGCGTATCAGGGCAAGATTGCCGTCGCCGCCCCGCGCCACAGCGAGGGACAGGTCGAAGCGCGCGCGAAACCGCATCTCGGCCAACGGACGTTGCGATCCAAGCTTGGCACGACGGCCCAGTGTGACGTCGATCTGCGTTCCCGGCTCGATCTCGTCCAGCGCAATAGCCTGCGCGACCAGATCCGTCGCACGCGTAACATCATCCTTGCCGACACCCTGGCGCGAAAGGACGCGCGCCAGATTGTCGCTGCGTCCCAATGTTGCGGTGGTTTCGAGTTGCGGGCGTTCGGGTGCGTTCGCGAGCGGACGGACGAGCGCGGTCGCGGCCATATGATTGCCGGTATCGCCGCCCAGCGCGAGCGGCTGGATCGTCTGGCTGCGGAACTCGTCGCGCGCCTGATCGGTCAGCCGGACCGCCGGGGCCGCCTCGACCGGCGAGAAATCGGGCCAGAAAGCCAGCGCGACGGCTGTCAGCGAAAGGAACGTGGCCGCCCCGCGAAACCAGCGCGGGCTGCCGATGTTCTGGGCGAGGTCGGGCGCGAGATCCGCCTGCTCCACCTTCGCAATTCCCGCGCGGGCAAGATTGCCGGTCGTCGCGACGTACTGCGCCAGCCGGGCACGCGCACCGGCCGCCTTGCCCACCGGCGCGCGGAACGGCGCAGGGGCGTCATCCCCATGCTGTTCGGTTGGCGATGGCGCGCCGTCGTCGGCCCACGCTTCATCCACCGGCTGGTCGGCGTAATCCAGATCCCGTCTCCGATAGCCTGTTGCGGCCACGACCGATCGCGTGTTCGTTATCGAATACTGCTGATCGCGGCCAATATCGGGTGTGGCTTTGCTGTGCCACTTCATTCTTAATCGCCGTTTAATCTCAACAGCCCGGTTCAGTTTTGGTCGACGATCCGGGCTTCGATTGCGGCGAACCGGGTACTGCGCTTGCTAGCCGGGCGCGCGCTTGCCACATTGGCAGCGCGATGAACTCTCCCGCCATCAAGGCCGTGCTCGGCCCGACCAATACCGGCAAGACGCATCTCGCCATCGAACGGATGTGCGCGCATTCGAGCGGGGCGATCGGTTTTCCGCTGCGGTTGCTGGCACGCGAGGTCTATGATCGGGTGGTCGCGATCAAGGGCGAGAAGGCGGTCGCGCTGATCACCGGCGAGGAGCGGATCGAACCGCCCGATGCGCGCTATTTCCTCTGCACCGCCGAGGCCATGCCGCACGACGGTGGCGGCCATGCCTTCGTGGCGATCGACGAGGTCCAGCTCGCCGCCGACCGCGAGCGGGGGCACATCTTCACCGATCGCCTCCTCAATGCGCGTGGGCGTGAGGAGACCATGCTGCTGGGGTCGGCCACCGCAGCCCCGGTGATCCGCTCGCTGATCCCGCATGTGGAGATGATCGAGCGCCCGCGGTTCTCCACGCTGACCCATTCTGGCGCCAAGAAGCTTTCGCGTCTGCCAAAGCGCAGTGCGGTCGTCGCGTTCTCGTCGGACCAGGTCTACGCCATCGCCGAGATGTTGCGACGCCATCGCGGCGGCGCGGCGGTGGTGATGGGCGCGCTGAGCCCGGAAACGCGCAACAAGCAGGTCGAGTTGTTTCAGAACGGAGAGGTCGATTACATCGTCGCCACCGATGCCATCGGGATGGGCCTCAATCTTGACGTCACCCATGTCGCTTTCGCGAGCCTCGCAAAGTTCGACGGGGTCAAGCGACGGCGGCTGATGCCTGCCGAAATGGCGCAGATCGCCGGGCGCGCAGGGCGGCATCATCGCGATGGCAGCTTCGGCACGCTGACAGGCACTGGCGGCCATGACGCCGAATTCACCGAGGAAGAAATCTACGCGATCGAGGAGCATCGCTTCCAGCCCATCACCAAGCTCTTCTGGCGCGAGGCCGAGCCCCGCTTCGACACCATCGGCACGTTGATTGCCGACCTGTCCGCATCTCCTGAAGAGCGGGAATTGGCCGCCGCGCCCGAATCGATCGATCTCGCCGTCCTGCGCAAACTGGCCGACCAGCCCTTCGCCCGCGCGATTCGCGGCCCGGCCAATGTCCGGCGGTTCTGGGAGGTCTGCTCGCTGCCCGATTTCCGCGCGTCGGGCGTCGATACGCATGCGCGTTTCGTCACGCGGTTGTGGCAGGATCTGCGCCAGGGGTATATCGGCGCTGACTTCGTCGCCGCGCGGATCGCCGAACTCGATACGATGCGCGGCGATATTGCCGTGCTGCAGGGGCGGATAGCCGCGATCCGATCCTGGGCCTATATCTGCCAGCGCCCCGACTGGGTGCTGGCGCGTGATGAAATGGCCGCGCGTGCCCGCGCAGTCGAAGCCCGCCTGTCCGACGCATTGCATGCGCGCCTGACGGAGCGGTTCGTGAATCGAAGGACCTCCGTTTTAATGAAGCATCTTGGAAACGACCCTGCGCTGCTCCCGATCTCGCTGGAGGACGACGGCACGCTGCTGGTCGAGGATCAGCCGATCGGCAAGCTGGAGGGGTTCCGCTTCTCCATCGACCCGCACGCTGCGGTGGGCGATCGCAAGATGCTGCTTTCCGCCGGTGAGAAGGCCCTGCCGCGCATTCTGGCACAGCAGGCGGAAAGGCTGCGCGAGAACGGGCTGGATGGCATCGCGCTCGAAAATGGACGTGTGATGTGGGGTACTCAGGAAATCGCGCGGCTCGAACATCCGGTCGACCCGGTCGAGCCGCGCCTGAAGCCGGCGCGAGAACTCGATCGCTTGCCCGACGGCGCACGTGAGGCATTTCTCACCGCAATCGAAACGAAGGTGAAGGAATGGCTCGCGCCGCTCGAAGCGCTGCGCAAGCTCCAGCTCGCCTCGAGAAGCGAAGATGCGACGTCTTGGGCGCGTGCACTGCTGCTCAACCTGCTCGATGGGCACGGCATCGTGACGCGCGAGCGTGCCGGCATCGAAAACCTGCCGAAGGAAGCGCGCCCCTTCCTGCGCAAGGTCGGCGTCGTGTTCGGCGCGCTAGATATCTTCGCGCCCGCGCTGCTCAAGCCCGCGCCGCGGCTGGCGATGCAGCAGGCTGGCATCGACACCCGTCCGATCGACGACGCCATGCGATCGGTCATCCCGGCGACCAAGCCGCTGCCCGCCGGATATCGCCCCGCTGGCGAGCAGCTGGTGCGGGTCGATATCGCGGAGAAGCTGTTCAAGCAGGCGCACGAGGCGCGCGGCAAAAAAGGTCGCGGGGTACCCTTCGTGCTCGATCTCTCGCTCGCTGTGTCGACCGGCCTGACCCCCGACAGCATTAAGCGACTTCTTGGCGCGGCGGGCTTCCGTATGTTGGATGGCAAGCCGCTGGCGGAGGGTATGTTCGGCCCCGCCCTGCCCGATCGGTGGCGGTGGCTGCCGCAGAGGCCCGGCTCGCGCACGAACGATGGCGAGCGTCGGCATCAGGGCAAGCCTCACCGATCCAAGGGTGGGGCCAAAGGCAAGCCGCAAGGCAAGGGTCGTGGCCCGAAGCGGAACGACCAGGGGGCTGGCGGCAAGCCTCGCGAGCCCCGGCCCGAAAACGCCTTCGCCGCGCTGAAGGACATGCTTTCCTGATGCTGCGGGCCTGATGCAGCAGGCAACGCTCTGATGCGGCTGGACCTGGCGATGTGCCGTTTGCGCTTCGTGCGCACTCGCAGCGCCGCGCGCCGGCTTATCGAAGAGGGCCATCTGCGAATCAACGGAGTGCGCGTGGAGCGGATCTCTCGCGATATCGCGGTGGGCGATGTGCTCACCCTTCCGCGCGAGACGAGCGTCATTATCATTCGAATCGAGGCGTTGCCCGAAAGGCGCGGCCCCCCTGCCGAAGCACGTGAATGTTACACCGTTCTTGACCGCGCGGGCACGGACCCACTAGCAGCAGCGCAAGATACAAACGGCGCGCAAGGATAACGCACCATGACCTACGTCGTCACCGACGCCTGCATCAAATGCAAATACACCGATTGCGTCGAGGTTTGCCCGGTCGACTGCTTCTACGAGGGCGAGAACATGCTGGTGATCAACCCCAGCGAATGCATCGACTGCGGCGTGTGCGAGCCCGAGTGCCCCGCAGAAGCGATTCTGCCCGATACCGAGGACAACCTCGAAAAGTGGCTGGAGCTCAACACCAAGTTCTCCAACGAATGGCCGAACATCACCCAGAAGAAGGACCCGCCCGCAGACGCCGACGAGCACAAGGGCGAAGAAGGCAAGTTCGAGAAGTTCTTTACCGAGGAACCCGGCGAGGGCGATTGAGTCGATTCCTCTGAAAAGGGGGTTCGATGTTCAAAATTCTCTCACGGACCTGGCGCGGGGCCAACGCGGATAACGCGGGGCTCGTCGCGGCGGGCGTGTCCTACTACGCGTTTCTTGCGATGGTGCCGCTGCTCGCGGTCAGCGTTCTGGTTTACGGACTGGTGGCGACGCCCGACATCGTTGCGCGCGATATCGCGGCGATCGGTCGGGCCCTTCCGCCTAGCGCTGCCGCGCTCGTCGGCGACCAGTTGCAATCCGTGACCGAGGCCAAGGATGATGCAAAGGGCCTGGGCCTGCTGATCGCTTTCGGATTATCGCTGTTCGGCGCGCGAAACGCTGCCGGGGGCGTGATCAACGGCTTGAATGTCGTCTTCAATGCCGAAGAAAACCGCGGCTTTTTCAAGAGCAACGCCATCGCACTCGCGGTGACGCTTGGCGGGGTCTTCGCCCTGGGGCTCGCGGGCACCGCGATTTCTCTGACGGCCGCGTTGCCCGGAGAGGCTGCACCGGTCGCGAGTTTCGCGCTAATGTTCCTTGCCGGAATGATCGGTGCGGGCTTCCTCTACCGGGTGGCGCCCAACCGCCCCGATCCTCCGTGGGGAGCGGTGCTGCCGGGTGCAGCGCTGTTTTCCATCGTCTGGGTTGGCGCGACCGCGCTGTTCTCTCGCTACGTTGCGAATTTCGGCGATTACAACGCAACCTACGGCTCACTGGGTGCCGTCGTGATCCTGCTCACCTGGTTCTATCTGAGCGCCTACGTGCTGCTGCTCGGGGGGGAATTCGTTCAGGCGCGCGAGGAACGTGACTGATCCGTCCCATTTGTTTCATCGACTCGCAATATTCGCAAGAACCTGCTATATAGGCCGTCCGCCACGGTGGTTACCGTGTCGGCACGTGGAAGTTGAAAGGCAGGTTCCCCCAGCATCACGACGCAACCGGACCTTCGCCCGCTCTCGGGCGGTCGGCCTTCCTTTGCGCGCGCTGCACAGTCTTGCCTTCGAATGAAAGGAAATTTCATGGCAGCCAAGGCTCTCGCCTTCGATGTCGGCGATTATGTCGTTTACCCCAAGCACGGCGTCGGCCGCGTGGTCGAACTGCAGAGCGAGGAAATCGCCGGAATGCAGCTCGAACTGTACGTGCTGCGCTTCGAGAAAGAGCGGATGACGCTTCGCGTTCCGGTCAACAAGGTTGAATCGATCGGCATGCGCAAGCTTTCCAGCGACAAGACGCTGAAGGAAGCGATGGAAACGCTGAAGGGCAAGCCCAAGGTCAAGCGGACGATGTGGAGCCGCCGCGCGCAGGAATACGAAGCGAAGATCAACTCGGGCGACCTCGTGTCGATCGCCGAAGTGACCCGCGACCTGTTCCGCCCCGACGACCAGCCCGAACAGAGCTACTCCGAGCGGCAGATCTTCGAGGCAGCATCCAGCCGTCTCGCGCGCGAACTCGCTGCGATGGAAAAGACGGACGAGCCTGCCGCGCTCGAAAAGATCCTTTCGGTGCTGCGCGAACACGCGCCGCAATATTACGAAAGCGCAGAAGAAGCCTGATCGACCGGTGCCTCATGGCACTCGACAGACAGCTGACGAGGGCCGCTCCGCAAGGGGCGGCCCTCTTGCTTTGTACGACCCACCTCCTGTATTAAGGATGCAATACAGTCAGTCGGTGGAGATCGTCATGAAATTCTGGTCAGGCCTCGCAATTGCCGCAACAGCCACACTGCTTTCCGCGTGCAATGGTAATTTCAACATGTCGGGAAGCGATGGCGTGCCGCTGGCCGAGCTGGACTACGAGGGCGCAACGCCCACGGAAATCTCGCTCGCCGGGCCGGATCGCGTCATCGTCACGTCGGGCAAAACTTTGACCATCGACGTCGAAGGCCCTGCCGGCGTGACCGAGGACCTGCGGTTCGATCTCGACGACGACGAGCTCGAGATCGGGCGCGAGGGCAAATGGCGTAAGGGCGGCACCGCCACGATCCGCGTGACTATGCCGACGCCGAAATCCGTGTCGATGGCAGGGTCTGGCACGATCGAACTCGATCGCCTTGGTACCGGCGGTGAGGCAGAGATCTCGATCGCGGGGTCCGGCACGTCAAAGATCGGCCGGGTCGACGCCAGCGAACTGGAAGTCAACGTGGCCGGATCGGGAGCTCTCACCGCAGCAGGCCGGGCGAAAAGCCTCGAATTGTCGATCGCAGGCTCGGGCGATCTCGACATGGCGAAGGTAAAGGTTGGCAGCGCGGAAATCTCCATCGCGGGCTCGGGCGATGCGATATTCGCATCCGACGGCAACGTCGAGGCGAGCATCATGGGTTCGGGCACGGTCGAAGTGATCGGCAACGCGACGTGCAAGGTCAGTGCGATGGGATCGGGCGAGCTCAAGTGCAATGCGCGCGCGGCTGCTGAACCGGCCAAACCCGAAGCCGCCAAAGCGGACGAGGACCCTGCTGGCGCGACCGACGCGGAATAGGGTTCCACCATCGGGCGAGGCAGGGCATAAACTGGCGGCATGAGACAGATCGTGCCGCTTGCCCTCCTCGCCGCACTGGCCTTGCAGGGGTGTCTCGCCAAAACGGCGATCGACGTGGCTGCTGCCCCGGTAAAGGTTGCCGGCAAGGCCGTCGATCTGGCGACCACCAGTCAGAGCGAGGCCGACGAAAAGCGAGGACGGGAGCTGCGCAAGCGCGAGGAGCGGCTGGGCAAGCTCGAACGGCGCTATCGCGACCAACGCGAAGACTGCGAGGGCGGGGATCGCAAAGCGTGCGACAAGGCGCGCGAAACCTACGAAGAGATCGAGCGCCTGAGGCCCACCATTCCCTACGAGCCGGAGGACTGATCCGTAGGCGCAGCGGCGCGGCGCAACCTGTCGTTGATGGCTTTGCCTACCCCCTCTTCCGGTATCGCGGCCACGGCGATACGCGACCGGTCTGCTTCCCGTGCCAGATGCAGACATGCATAAAGATTTCGCGCCGCCTCGTTGATGTCGCCACGTTCTGACAACGTGACGTCACCCGCCACCGATCCGAAGCCGATCAGGAATTCCCCATCCTCTGCGCATCTAGCGTTGAGCCTGACAGGTTTTCCTGGCGCATAATGCCGGGCGAGCTGCCCCGGAGCCTCAATTGCACCGTCGGAAGGGGTTTCTTCTCCAAGAACGGCAGCGAGATCGTTCCGCGTTATCGGCCCTTCCCGCAACAGCGACCAGCGCCCGCCATCTCTCAGAGCAATGATCGTCGATTCGAGGCCTTTCTCTGTCGGACCTCCGTCGACCACCGCGTCGATCCTGCCGTCGAGCGTCGCCAGAACGTGCGCGGCGCTGGTCGGGCTGACCGTTTCGCTCGCATTGGCGGATGGGGCGGCCAGCGGTTGGCCCAGCTTGTCGAGAATGGCACGCATCGCCGGATGCGCGGGAGACCGCACGGCGAGCGTCGGCAAGCCTGCGGTAATTGGGGCTGCTACCTTGGCATCGGGAAGACGCGGCAGGACCATCGTTAGCGGACCGGGCCAGAATTGCTCCGCTAGCTGGCGCGCCCTCTCGTCGATCTCCACGATCCTTTCGGCGCCTGCGATATCCAAGACGTGCACGATCAGCGGGTTGAAGCTCGGCCGTCCCTTCGCTTCGAAAATCCGCGTGACCGCGTCTTCGCTGTCTGCGCGCGCCGCCAGCCCGTAAACCGTCTCGGTCGGAACGGCGACCAGGCCGCCGTTGCGCAGGATTCGCGCCGCTTGCGCGATTCCTGCCGCATCGGCCAGTACCGTTTCCGTAACGTATTTGCGGTCCATTCCTGCGCGCTATATCCGGGGGCGGAGAAAACCAAGAGGATGCACCCCCGCGATGACCTATAAGCCCGCCACTCAGGACCAGTTGCTCGCAATTCGCGTCAACGCCGGGATCGCCGAACTCGCCGAAAGCGAACGCTTCTCTGCGGCCGAGCCCGATCTGGTCGAGGCAATCGTCGAAGGCGTCGGTCAGTTCGCGGCTGGCGAATGGGCGCCGCTCAATCGGAAAGGCGATCTCGAGGGCGCGAAGCTGGAAAATGGAGTGGTGCGACTGCCGGACGGGTTCGAGGCGGCTTACCAGTCCTATGTCGAGCAGGGGTGGAACGCGATTGCGGGCAGCGCGGAGTACGGCGGGCAAGGCCTGCCCTTTACTCTCGCATGCACCGTGCTGGAGAACCTGGGCACCGCGAACATGGCGTTCAACCTGCTGCCGATGCTGTCGGTTGGCGCGATCGAGGCGCTCGAAGCGCACGGGACGGAGGAACAGCAGGCGCGCTATTTGCCCAAGCTGATCAGCGGGCAGTGGTCGGGCACGATGAACCTCACCGAATCGCAGGCCGGCAGCGATGTCGGCGCGCTCCGCACGACAGCGCAACTGATCGAAGATGGCGAGCATGCGGGCAAGTATCGGATCAAGGGCCAAAAGATCTACATCACCTGGGGCGAGCATGAACTGGCGGAGAATATCATCCACCTCGTCCTCGCCCGCCTTCCCGGCGCGCCCGAAGGCAGCCGGGGCATCTCGTTGTTCCTGGTGCCGAAATATCACCTCAACGAAGATGGTACGCCCGGCGCGCACAACGATTTTCGCTGCGTCAGCATCGAGCATAAGCTGGGCATCAATGCCTCGCCCACCTGCGTGATGTCCTACGGCGATAATGACGAGTGCATCGGCGAGCTCGTCGGGGCAGAGAACCGCGGCCTCGCGGCGATGTTCACGATGATGAACAACGCGCGGATCAATGTCGGATCGCAAGGTGTGCAGATTGCCGAGCGTGCGACCCAGCAGGCGCTCGACTATGCGAAGGAGCGTATCCAGTCGGCTCGCGCCGGTGCAGCCGATCGTAGCCCCGCGGCGATCATAGAGCATCCCGACGTTCGTCGTATGCTCATTCGCATGCGGAGCCTGACCGAGGCGATGCGTGGCCTGCTCTACTACACCGCCGGGCAGGTCGATCGTGGCGACATCGGAGACAGCGCGGCAGCGGCCCGCGCCGAAGTGCTCGTGCCGATGCTGAAAGCATGGGCGACCGATACGGGCATCGATGTCGCCTCGCTCGGCATTCAGGTCCACGGCGGGATGGGCTTCATCGAGGAGACCGGCGCCGCGCAGCATTGGCGCGATAGCCGGATCGCCCCGATCTACGAAGGAACGAACGGCATCCAGGCCGCCGATCTGGTGACACGCAAGCTCGGGCTGGAAGATGGCCAGGCGTTGCAGGCGCTCTTCGCGGATATTGCGCGGGACGCTGGCGATGAAGCAAACCTGCAAGTTCTCGCCGGGGAATGTGCCGCGATTGCCAAGTGGATGCGGGAGGAGGCCTCGCTCGACGACCGCCTCGCAGGCAGCGTGCCCTTCACAGCCATGTGTGCCGTCGCGGTTTCGGGCTGGTGCCTGCTCCAGCAGCACCGCGCGCTTGCAGACAGCGACGACGAGGGCCGCAAGGGCGCGAAACGCCTGACGACGCGCTATTTCCTCGATCAGGTCGTGCCCGAAGCTCTAGGCCTCAAGGCTGCTGCCGTTGCCGGTGCCGGTCTGCTCTACGAGCTCGATTCCGACGCGCTGGTTGGCTAAGCGCCTGCGTTAGTTGCCCACCGGATTGAATTCACGGGCGAATTCGTCGGTGAAGGCATCGCGCGGATCGCCCTTGAGTTCGGTCTGCGGCTCGAGCGAATCGCCCTTGATCCGCTTGACCGCGGGCGTGGGCTTCGCACCCGGTGCAATGACGCGCCAGATGATCCCGGCGGTGTCGTCGCTCACCAGGAGGCTTCCGTCCTTGGCCCATTCGACCCATGTCGGGCGACCCCGGGTCTGCCCGTCTCCGTCGAGGAAGCTGTCGAGCACCTTCATCGGCTTGCCGGTGGGATTGCCGCGCTCGTCGAAGCGCACGAATACCACGTCGTAGCCGGAGGGGGGCTTGCGGTTCCATGAGCCATGCCGTGCGATGAAGGCACCACGGGCAAACTGGTCGCCCATCCGGTTGCCCTCACCAGTAAATGCAAGGCCGAGCGCAGCGACATGCGGGCCAAGCGCATATTCGGGATAGCGGGCATATTCGGTCAGGAAGTTGGGCATCGGCGCCTTTACCCGACGATCGATCGTGTTCTTGTAATAGACCCACGGCCAGCCGTAGTTTGCGCCAATGGGCACGTTGGTCAGATAGTCGGGTACCAGATCGCCGCCGAGCATGTCGCGCTCGTTCACGGTGGTCCACAGCTCGCCCGACAGGGGGTTCCATGCGAGACCGTTAGGGTTCCGCAACCCTGTCGCGTAGGGGCGGGCCGAGCCGCTTTTCAGATCGTATTCCCAGATCGTGGCGCGGCCTTCCTCAGCCTCCATCCCGTCATCGCCGATATTGGTCGCAGAACCGACAGCGATGTAGAGATTTTCGCCATCGGGCGAGAGAACGATGTTACGCATCCAATGATTGCCGCCGGCGGGCAGGTCCAGCAGCTTGCGCGGCTTGCCGGATATCTGCGTGGAGCCGAGTTCGTAATCGAACGCCAGCAGCGCATTGTGATTGGCGACATAGAGCGTGCCATCGCGATATGCGAGGCCCGAGGGTGAATCCAGCCCGGCTTCGCGCACCACTTTCTTGACGTCGGCTCGCCCATCGCCGTTGGTATCGCGCAGCAGCACCAGCTTGTTCGGTGATGGGTCTCCAGCTCCGGCTTTGCCCATGAGACGCTTCATGATGAAGCCTTCGATACCGCCCACCTCGCGTGGGGGACTGTTGGTCAGCGTCACGAGAATATCGCCATTAGGCATGCGGTACATGATGCGTGGATGGTCCAGGCCCTCGGCGAACCGCTGCACCTGGAGCCCTTTCGCCGCGCCGGGGACCTCGCCCTTGGCCCAGCCGACCGGCTCTGCCACGTCGATCGTCGGGAAGAGCCCTTCGTCCGGTTCGACCAGCGTCGGATCGGTGCCGGAGACTTCGTCTACGCTAAGGGTCGCCGGCGATCCGCGCATCAGCAAGGCGATGCCAATTGCGGCGAGAACAAGAATTACGAGCAGGCCGATGCCGATATTGCGAAGAATGGTCATGGCACCCAAAATAGGCCGCGGGCGCGCAGGCGGCAATCGCCAAAGGAGCGCGGCCCCGAATTAGGAGTTTCGATGTTCGATTTTGCGCTGCCTGCCGATGCCTGTGACGAAGATCGCTACCGCGAGTTGGTCAACGCAGCCGATGCCCTGACCGGGGGCGAGGCGGATGCAGTCGCCAATATGGCGAACCTCGCCTCGCTGATCTGGAGTTTCGTACCGAATCTCAATTGGGCGGGCTTCTATCGCGTGGTTTCGGGCGAGCTGGTGCTGGGCCCGTTCGTCGGCCGTCCTGCGTGTATCCGCATTCCCTTGGGTCAGGGGGTGTGCGGTACTGCGGCTGCGACTGGCCAGACCCAGCTGGTGGATGACGTTCATACGTTCCCCGGCCATATCGCATGCGACGCGGCCAGCCAGTCCGAGCTGGTGGTCCCTGTGGTACGCGATGGTCAGGTCGTCGCAGTCATCGATCTCGACAGTCCCGAGAAAGGGCGTTTTTCCGGGGTCGATGCCCACGGTATCGAGGGGCTGGCGGCGCGAATCGCCGACCGTATCTGACGGTTGACCGTGCCCCAGCACGGGACACAGGATTAGTGATCGCATCTAGCGCGGGATCGTTAATGCTAACTCTTTCTTAACGACTTGAGCGGGCCGGAATTTTCCGGGCCGCCTGGAAAGGGCCAGCTGCGAATGCGTACCACCATTCTTATCGGAATTGCTGCATTCGCCGGCCTCTGTCCATCTGCGATGGCGCAAGATTATGCGAGCCCGGCGTACGAATATTCTGCTCCTGCCGCATATGTGTACGCACAACCGTCTCCCCAGAGCTATTACGACGGCGATGACTACGTGCGTGTTTGCGATGAAGACCCGCGCGACCGCAGGGCCAGCGATGGGTGGAGCGACTGCCGGGATTGGCCGCAGCCTGACTACACGGCAACAACCGACGGCTATGGCTATCGGTACTCCGATGGGTATCGCGGAGGATATCGCGGCGAAGGCGGCTACACCTACGGCTACCCTGCAGGCCGGGCAGACCGGCGGTACGGTTATGGCTACGGTTACGGCAACGGCTACTCGCGGGGCTATTCGGGGGGATATTCAGCCGCTTATGGTGGAGGTTACGTCACCACCCAGTCCGGCGGTGTAACGGTGATCGTCGAGCATGAGCGTGGTGAGCGCTACGTCCCTGTCGTCCGCGAAGAAATTATCGAAGAGACCTACGAGACGACGACGGAGTACGACACGGTTCGGGAGCGGGTGGTCGAAGAGGTCCCCGTTCGCTATCAGCCGCGTCGCCCCAAATATATCAAGTCGGTGAAATAAGCCGGGTTGCGCCACGCAACTCGGCTTAGTCCTAGATTTCTCCGCCCGTCAGGCGCTGGCAAAGCAAATCGAGCTGGTCGAGCGTCTTGTAGCGAATCGTAATCGCGCCCGAGCGTGGATCCGCATCGGGTTTGATGCTCAAAGACATGCCCAGAAATTCCTCCAGGTGCCGCTCGACCGCTTCGATATCGGCATTGCTGCGCGAACCCGAGCCTCCTGTGCGCCGCGATTCCGACTTCGCATTCTCAGGTTTTGCCCGCACGCGCTTCTCGACTTCGCGGACGGACAGGCTCTTTGCGACCGCCTCGTCGGCCAGCGCCTCGGCATGATCGTGTCCGATCAGGGCTCGCGCGTGACCCATGCTGAGCTTGCCCACCTCGACGAGCTGGATCACCGCATCTGGTAGCGCAAGCAGGCGCTGGAGGTTCGCGACATGGCTACGCGATTTGTCGACCAGCGTTGCAATTTCCGCCTGACTCATCTCCTCCTGCTCGGCGAGATGCTGGTAGGCACGCGCTTCTTCGATTGGGTTCAAGTCTTCCCGCTGGATATTCTCGATCAGCGCAATCGCCATCACCTCGCGTTGATCAAGATCGCGAATAATGGCCGGAATTTCATGCAGTTTTGCCCGTTGCGCGGCACGCCAGCGGCGTTCGCCTGCAACCAGTTGGTAACGCCCCTTACGGGCCAAGGGGCGGACGATGATCGGCTGGATGACGCCGCGTTGGGCGATCGAACGCGCCAGCTCGTCGAGCGCTTCGTCGTCGAACACCTTGCGCGGCTGATCGGGCAAAGGCTCGATACGCGCGACGGGAATTTTCGCCAGCCCGGTACGTTCGGTCACTGCGGTCCCGTCACCCTGAGGCGAACCGTTCGACACCACCGTGCCGCCTTCGTCCGAAACAACGCTTTCTTCGCGCTGCGTCTCACCAAGCAATGCGCCCAGTCCGCGGCCCAGCTTCCGCTTGCTGCGATCGGCAGAGCCTTCCGCTACATTGGCTGTCTTCGTGTTGGCACTCATGCCGCTTTCCTTTCAGCAGGGAGCCGCCCTAGCAATTCACGTGCGAGCGACATGTATGCGCGGCTGCCCGCGCAGGAATGGTCGTAAATAAGGGCGGGCAGTCCGTGACTTGGTGCCTCCGAGAGACGCACGTTGCGCGGGATGACGGTGTCGAACACCAAGCCACCCAGGCATTCGCGCACATCCTCCGCCACCTGATCGGTCAGGCGGTTACGACGATCGAACATCGTCAGCGTGACACCGATGATCTTGAGCGAGGGATTGATGCCTTGCTGGACCCGCTCGACCGTCTGGAGCAGCTGGCTCAAACCTTCGAGGGCGAAGAATTCACATTGTAGCGGCACGAGGAGAGAATCAGCCGCGCTAAGCGCGTTGACGGTCAACAGGCCTAAAGAGGGCGGACAATCGAAGAAGCAGACATCGTAAGACGAATCGACCTCCGAAAGCATTGTCTTGAGCCGATCGATTCGGTCCTCTTCACCGACCAGCTCAACCTCGGCACCGCTAAGATCCTGCGTTGCGGGGATGCAATCGAGCTTCGGGATGCGCGTCTGCTGGATGCACTGCTGTGCCGTGCCTTCCCGCATGAGCAGATCGTAAGTCGAATAATCCCTGTCACGAGCAGGAATACCGAGCCCCGTCGACGCATTGCCCTGCGGATCGATGTCGACAAGAAGCGTTCGCCAACCGCTCGCCGCCATGGCAGTGGCAATATTTATCGCCGTGGTGGTTTTTCCCACCCCGCCCTTTTGATTGGCAATCGCAATGCGAATCATGTCCGTCTCCCGACCTTGGGCCGACCCTTGCCGACCAGAATGGCAGCGTCGCGACTGGTGAGCGATTGTTTCACGTGAAACATCTTGCGCTGCGGAGAATCCAGTGCATCTCTCTCCTGCTCTGCCGAGCGACCTTTCGGCAAGAGCCAGGTCGTTCGTTCGGTGGAAAAGCGTGCGGACAAACTGATGAGATCCGGTAATGGAGCGAATGCCCTCGCGCTGATGACCGCCGCGTCGAATGACTCCACCAACTGCAAACGAGACCCCTGCACGCTGCAATTCCTCAACGAGGCGCGCTCTTTAACTCCTTCAAGCCAAGCGACCCGGCGCTTTCGCGACTCGACCAGAACATGCGGGATTTCAGGACGCATGATCGCGGTGATGACCCCGGGAAATCCTGCACCAGTCCCGAGATCGAGCCAGACACCCTCTGTTCCACGTGGAACGTGGTCAAGCAACTGCGCACTATCTGCGATATGGCGCTGCCAGACACGATCGATGGTAGAACGTGAAATGAGGTTCTGACGGCCGGCCTCCGCCAGCAGCTCACTTACGAACACATTGAGCAGCTCGAAAGATTCGGAGCTACATCGCTCAGCGACAAATGCTCTCGCCTGTTCCTCATTCTCGATCATGCTGCGTCGGTGTGCTTGCGGACGAATACCAGCAATGCGGTGAGCGCTGCCGGGGTGACGCCTGGAATGCGCGACGCCTGGGCGAGGGTTTCGGGTCTTGCGGCGCTCAGTCGCTCAATCATCTCGTTCGACAACCCCGGGATGTCTCCAAACATAAGGTCGTAAGGCAGAGCGACGCGCTCGTTCGCCCTAACCTCTCTCAGTTCGGCATCCTGGCGCGCGACATAGGGGGCATAATGAAGATCTTCTTCAACCTCACTCAAGAGATCACCCTCCGTTTCACGTGGAACGAGGCCTGCGTCGACCAAATCGGGCAAGGCAAATCCGGGAAAACGTGTCCATTTGCTCAACGTCTGCCGACCTGCGTCATCTGGAGCGCGAAAGCCCAGAGCGCGCATGTCAGCGGGCCCGGCTTCAACCGAGAGGGCATCCTCAATCCGCGTCCGCGCGCTCTGCCGCGACTCGAACCAGCCCTTTCGTCGGGCTGAGACGCAGCCACAATCGATGGCTAGCGGCGTCAGTCTACTCGACGCGTTGTTCGCCCGAAGTCGCAACCGGAACTCTGCCCGTGCCGTGAGCATACGGTAGGGTTCGCTCACGCCGTGCAAGGTCAGATCGTCCGCCATGACAGCAATATAACTATTCGACCGATCCAGCTGCGGCGGTTCCCTGTCGAGCACCGTACTAGCCGCATGAAGGCCTGCAAGCAGGCCCTGCGCTGCAGCCTCCTCGTATCCCGTGGTACCGTTTATCTGTCCGGCGCAATACAGACCGCTCAGGTTCCGCATCTGCAGCCAGCGATCTAGCGAACGCGGATCGATGTGATCGTATTCGACGGCATAACCTGGTTCAGCGATACGGACCTCTTCCAGGCCCGCTATCGTTCGGAGGAAATCTTCCTGAACCTCGGTGGGCAACGAAGTGCTGATCCCGTTCGGATAAACCAGGGGCGTATCGAGACCCTCCGGCTCCAGGAATATCTGGTGCCCCTCCCTATCGCCAAAGCGATCGATCTTGTCTTCGATGGAAGGACAATAGCGCGGACCGCGCGCATCGATCGCCCCGGAGTATAACGGCGAACGTGAGAGGTTTGCGCGAATGATATCGTGGCAACGCGCGTTGGTACGAGTGATCGCACAAAATATTTGCGGGTTGCGACGTCTGCCTGAGAGCGGCGACATCGTCCACGGGTCCCTATCGGACTCCTGCGTCTCCAATTGCGACCAGTTGATGGTCCGCCCGTCGAGACGCGGCGGGGTACCGGTTTTCAGGCGCGCCATCGGCAACGCCGTTTCGCGCAACTGCGAGGCCAGAACCGCAGCAGAGCCCTCGCCCACCCGACCTCCTTCGAAACGCTCCTCCCCCCGAAACAGCACTCCGCCGAGAAACGTGCCCGTGCAGAGTATCGCGGCTTCGCAAGCAATGGTGGTGCCATTACTCAGAGTTACTCCACGCACACGATCGCCCGCTCTGCGCAAGCCGGACACTTCCCCTTCAATAACGTCCAGGCATGCCTCGGCGGCGACCGCCGCACGAACCGCCCTGCCGAAGAGCGTGCGATCGGCCTGGACACGAGGGCCCCAGACTGCACTGCCCTTCGAACGATTGAGCATACGATAGTGAATCGCCCCAGCGTCCGCAGCCCTGCCAAGCACGCCGTCGAAGGCATCGACTTCGCGAACGAGGTGCCCCTTGCCAAGGCCGCCGATGGCCGGATTACAGCTCATCGCACCAATCTTCGACGCGTCCATCGTCACGAGCGCCACGCGCACGCCCATCCGGGCCGCAACGCAGGCTGCTTCCACGCCGGCATGCCCGCCGCCGATCACGATGATAGGGTATTCCAGCATTGCGTCCCTATAGGAGGGCCAGGCGCCCCTCGCCAGCCCTCGCTCTGTTTCACGTGAAACATCACTTGCCGATACAGAAGCGTCCGAAAAGCGTGTCGAGCATATCTTCTGTGGCGACATTGCCCAGCATCGCGTCCATCGCATGCCGCGCCTGACGCAAGAGCTCGCCCACCAGCAAAGTGTCGCTTAAGGTCGCGGCATCGAACAGAGCAGCATGGGCCTGCCCGAGAATCTCGCGCTGCCTCTGCGAAATCGCAACCTGGCCTGGCCGGGGCAACCTGTCGCGACCTGAGCTTACAAGGGCAGCCATCAGCTCATCCAAACCGGCACGCGTGTGGGCGGAGACGTGTAACGCCCCATCACCCTTTCGTTGCACCCCGTCGAGATCGATCATACTCCCGACTTCGATCGCCCCCTCAGGCCCCGCTCCCTCTGGCCCCAGCCACAGGACGACGTCGGCGCGGGCAACCTCGCGCTGTGCACGCTCGATGCCAATGGCCTCGATCTCTTCCGCCCCTTCGCGTCGCAACCCCGCGGTGTCGACCATCACGAAGGGCACACCCCCAATAGCTACCGGCCGCTCGATCGCGTCGCGCGTCGTCCCGGCAATCGGCGAGACGATAGCGGCTGCCTCGTCCAGAATTGCATTGAACAGACTGGACTTCCCCGAATTCGGCGGCCCCGCCAGAACCACCCGCAAGCCGTCGCGCAACCGATCCGACGAAGGAGTCGCCAGCCAGCGCTGCATCTCTTCTGCGGCTCGGGAGATCGTGTCCCTCCAGACGGACGGCGGTGCCGTGCCCTCTTCATCCTCGTCCGAAAAGTCGAGTTCCTGTTCGACCGCCGCCGACGCCATCAGGATCGCGTCCCGCCATTCGGCCACCCGTGCAGAGGCACCTCCCCCAAGGGACTTCGCCAACACCGCCCGCTGGAGCTCGGTTTCCGCAGAGAGCATATCGCCCAATGCCTCCGCCTCGAGCAGGTCCATCCGCCCATTGAGGAACGCGCGGCGAGTGAACTCACCAGCAGTGGCACGCCTGAGGCCGAGGGAGCCCTCCAAAGCCCTTTCGATGGCCCGAATGACAGCGCGACCCCCGTGACAATGGATCTCAGCGCAGTCCTCACCTGTGGCCGTATTGGGGCCGGGAAACCAAAGCACCAGAGCTTGATCGAGCCAGCCAATATCTGGATTGCGCACATCACGAAGGCTCGCTCTGCGCGGCGCAGGCAGGCGACCCGTCAAACGCTCTAGGGCACTCCCCGCAGCGGGACCCGAAATACGGATGACAGCGACACCGCAGGGCGGTGCACCCGAAGACAGCGCAAAAATCGTCTCGGAGGTTTCAGTCGCCAGTTTTCTTCTCACCACCCGAGGTCGCGCGTGCCATGTTGGCCGCACTGCCTTCCATAAAGGCTTGGAACATCTTCAGTCCTGCCTGCCCCATCGGCGCCATCGTCTTTGCCAGTTCTTGCAACTGGTCGGGGTTCGAAACCCCACGCATCGCCTTCTCCATTCCCTCGGAATAGGCGGCCTGCGCCCTGCTGAGATCGGGCAGCCCCATGAAAGCCCGCGCCTCTTCCGGCGTACAATCGATTTCCACGTGGACCTTCATTGCAGTTTCTCCGTTACCTCTCCTAGAAAACTATCTGGGCCGCGCGACGACCAGGCGCAAGTCAGTGGCAGATCAACGACGGGAGCATATCGATGAGCGAGACGACAAGGATCACGACCCTCGACGGTAACAAGGATTTCATGGCCTATGTCGCGCGACCGGAGGGCACGCCGCGCGCCGCCATCGTGGTGATCCAGGAGATCTTCGGCGTCAACGCGGGCATCCGCCGCAAATGCGATCTGCTGGCCGAAGAGGGCTATCTGGCCGTCGCACCCGACCTGTTCTGGCAGCTTGGCGAAGGCATCGAACTCGATCCCGACATCGAACCCGAATTCCAGAAGGCGCTCGATCTGATGGGCAAGTTCGATCAGGACGCCGGAGTTCGCGATATCGAAGCCACCATCAAATGGGCGCGCAAGGATTGCGACAAGAAGGTCGGCGCGGTCGGATACTGCCTTGGTGGGCGGCTCGCCTACATGACCGCCGCTCGGACGGATTCCGATGCGACGGTTGGCTATTATGCGGTCGGAATTGACGAGTTGCTGCGCGAAAAGCACGCCATCTCTAACCCACTGATGCTGCATATCCCGACCGAGGATGGCTTCGTCGACAAGGACACTCAAAAGGCGATGCATGAGGGGTTGGACGATCATCCCAAGGTCACTCTCCACGATTACGAAGGCATGGACCACGGCTTTGCGACCCAGTTCGGCAAGCGTCGCAACGAAGAGAACGCCCAGCTCGCCGCCAAGCGCACGATGGATTTCTTCGCCGAGCACTTGGGATGAGACCGACGCAGCAAGGCCTCGCCGACTGGCACACCCTCGCCACTTCGCCCGACCCGGAACGCCTGGCGCGGCTCGTGGCGGAGGGTGCGGTGTTCCACTCGCCCGTCGTGCACACACCGCAGGAGGGCCGCACGCTTGTCGTCGCATACCTGTCCGCTGCTGCCGCCACGCTGGGTCAGGGCCAGTTCCGCTATCTGCGTGAGATCTTGGACGGCCCACACGCCATGCTCGAATTCACCTGCATACTCGATGACATCCAAGTGAATGGGGTGGACATCATCACTTTCGACGACGCCGGAAAGATAGCCGATTTCAAGGTGATGATCCGCCCGATCAAGGCAGTAAACAAGGTCTGGGAAATGATGGCGGCGCAGCTGGAAAAAGCGTCCGCCTCATAGCCTGTCGATAACGAAACCGGCGCGGGCGGCGGGATCGGCAAAGGGCAACGTGATCGGGCTGTAGCCATATTCGCGCCATGCGCCGAGCACCGCCGCATCGCTTTCGACCGCCTCTTCCCAACTCTGGATGCGCTCGTCGTCCTGTCGGTAAATCTCGCGCCAGGTCGGTGCGTGGAAGACCGGGCCTTCGTATCGGAAGTCCCGACACGCTTCGTCGATCGCGCGTGGCACGGCGAGCCCTTCGAGCCTCAGGAAGCCGACAATATCGGCAAAGCCGCGATCGAACAGGATCGGGGCCTCCCCCTCCCCTGTGCGATCCCACGATACGCGCTGCGCCTCCAGCATGGCGAGCGCGAAGTCGATCGGCCACTCCGCGCGCATATCCATGCCACCGGGAGCCTGGAGGATCGCCCGTGCGACCTCCTCCCCCGTAGCAATTCCGCGCCGCGCAACCTCGGCCAGCAGGGTCGACTTGCCCGACCCCGGCGCGCCGGTAACGACGGCGCGACGCATGATCCTACTGGTTCATCGTGTCGAAGAAGTCTTCGTTGGTCTTCGAATCCTTCATCTTGTCGAGCAGGAATTCCATCGAGTCGATGGTGCCCATCTGCATGAGGATGCGGCGCAGCACCCACATCTTGGAGAGCTTGTCCTTTTCGACCAGCAGCTCTTCCTTGCGCGTGCCGGACTTGCCGACGTCGAGCGCGGGGAAGATGCGCTTGTCCGCAACCTTGCGGTCGAGAACGATTTCGGAGTTACCCGTGCCCTTGAACTCTTCGAAGATGACTTCGTCCATACGGCTGCCGGTATCGATCAGCGCGGTAGCGATGATGGAGAGCGAGCCCCCCTCTTCGATGTTACGCGCCGCGCCGAAGAAGCGCTTGGGGCGCTGCAGGGCGTTGGCATCGACACCGCCGGTCAACACCTTGCCCGAGCTGGGCACCACAGTGTTGTAGGCACGGCCGAGACGTGTGATCGAGTCGAGCAGGATCACCACGTCGCGCTTGTGCTCGACCAGGCGCTTCGCCTTTTCGATGACCATTTCCGCGACCTGCACGTGGCGCTGCGCGGGTTCGTCGAAGGTCGAGGAGATGACCTCGCCGTTGACCGAGCGCTGCATGTCGGTGACTTCCTCGGGCCGTTCGTCGACCAGCAGGACCAGCAGGAACACCTCGGGGTGGTTGTCGGTAATCGCCTTGGCGATGTTCTGCAGCAGAACGGTCTTACCCGTGCGCGGCGGCGCAACGATCAGCGCGCGCTGGCCCTTGCCCTGCGGCGAGATGATGTCGATCACTCGCGCGCTCTTGTCCTTCACGGTCGGGTCGAGCGTGTCGAGATTGAGCTTCTGCTCGGGATAGAGCGGCGTCAGGTTGTCGAAATTGGTGCGCATACGCACTGCTTCGGGATCGTCGAAATTGACCGAGCTGAGCTTGGTCAGCGCAAAATAGCGCTCACCTTCACGCGGCGCGCGGATTTCGCCTTCGACAGTGTCCCCGGTACGCAGGCCCCATTTGCGAATCTGGTTGGGCGATACATAGATATCGTCGGGCCCGGCGAGATAGTTCGCCTCGGGCGAGCGCAGGAAGCCGAAGCCGTCCTGCAGCACCTCGATGGTACCGATCCCCATGATCTGCTCGTTGTATTCCTCGTCCTCCGCAAGTTCACGAAGGATGCAGAACATCAGGTCCTGCCGGCGCATGGTGCCCGCGGCCTCGACCCCGAGCTCTTCCGCCATCGAAACGAGATCGGCCGGAGCCTTCTTCTTTAAGTCTTTGAGATGCATGTGTTTTCTTGTCCGAAATTTGCCGTGCCGGGATCTTCAGAGGGCTTGGAGAAAGCGAAAGAATGAGTCGGCAGAACGCCGTCAGTGCCCGGCTGGGTCACCGCCGAAATAGGTCTATCGCCTGCTCAGGTCAATCGAACTTCGCCGACAGGGGCGCGATTACGCCTCGCCAATCAGAAGGGCTTAACAACGACCAGAACGACGATCAGCGCAAGCAGAATTGCCGGCGCTTCGCCAATCAGGCGAAGCCGCTTTTCCTCGATAGGCCGTTCTCCGCGCGCCATCTTCTTCGATAGTGCGACCATGTAACCGTGGTAGCCGCTGAGGATCACGACCAGCAGCAGCTTCGCGTGGAACCACCCCTGATCCCACGCCCCGATGGAAAACGAGAGCGCAAGACCAAGTACCCACACAACGATGATGCTGGGCAGCAGAATGATCTTGGACAGCTGGCGCGTGCGCTGCGCCCACAGGGTCTCCTCTGCGGAGCCAGGTGCCGTCGCGTGCATGTAGACCAGCTGGCGCGGCAGGATGAACAAACCCGCCATCCAGAACACCATGAAAATGATGTGCCCAGCCTTGAGCCAGAAGTAGAGCATTCCAAGCGTTTCCTGCATGACCTCAGCCTTTAGCCGCTACGCAGACGGCTGCCAATTGCGCAAACGGGAAAGCGCTTCCTCGACATGGGAAATCGGCGTGCGTCGATCAATCCCGTGGCCCAGATTGAAGACGTGCGGGCGGCCGCGCAGACTTTCCAGAATATGCGCGATGGCCGAATCGAGCTGAGGGCCACCCGCAAGCAAAAGCAGCGGATCGAGATTGCCCTGAACCGGCATTCCCTTGGGCAAAGCCTCGTTCGCCCATGCCGGATCGATCGTTTCGTCCAGCCCGAGCGCCATTACTCCAGTACGTTGGGCATAACGCACCAGCTTCTCGCCGGCTCCCTTCGGAAAACCGATCACCGGCGTATCGGGATGACTTTCGTTCAGCGCAGCGACAATCGCCGCATTGGGCTCGATCACCCAGCGATCGAACTCGTCGGGCGCAAGGCTCCCCGCCCAGCTGTCGAACAGCTGGATCGCTTCCGCCCCTGCATCGATCTGGCCGCGAAGATAGACGACGGTCTGGTCGATTATGGCCCCGATTATCGCGCGCATCCGCGCCGGATCGCGATAGGCCAGCGCGCGCGCCTCGTGCTGATCGCGGCTGCCCTCCCCTGCGATCATGTACGTTGCCACCGTCCACGGGCTGCCCGCGAAGCCAAGCATCGTCGTATCCGGCCCCAGCCGCTCACGGCACAGGCGTACGGTCTGATAGATCGGCTCGTAGCGCGACGGTTCTGCAGGAAGATCGCTCAGCTCGCTTGCGACCAGCGGCGGCGAGAGCTTGGGGCCCTCACCTGCCAGGAATTCCAGGTGCTGCCCCATGGCATGGGGCACGATCAGGATGTCGGAAAACAGGATCGCCCCATCGAAACCGAAGCGATCGATCGGCTGGAGCGTGATCTCGCACGCGGCCTCACTGTCGTAGACCAGATCGAGAAAGCCGCCCTTCTCCTCTCGCAAAGCGCGATATTCAGGCAGGTATCGCCCCGCCTGACGCATGAACCATACGGGGGGATGGGCTGGCATTTCGCCATGTAGGCAATCGAGAAGCGGACCGGGCATAGGTCTCTCTAACCCCAATAATAATTATATTAATAGATGATTGAAGTAAGTTGGCCCTGTGGACAGCGATGATAACCCTGTGGCCCACAGGCGCCACGGGAAAACCCGCAGGATTCATCCGCTCCTCGACTCGCGGTGGTACCATCGTCAATCGAAACTTATCCCGCTTGTCAGACGGGTGTCGAAAACCGCTTTCGCTGTGGGCAGACTCCCGTCCAACTTCGGCGCGAAAAGGGCATGAATTTGATGCCGGACTTGTCCTCGCATCGGTGAAGTGGTTTATCCCGAGGCTTCTCCACAACCCGGATGGCAGCCTTGTCGCGCACCCACCTGCACCTCTTTTCCGATTCGACTGGCGAGACGCTGCAGATGGTGGCGAACGCCGCGCTTGCCCAGTTCGAAGGGGTCGATGTGGAGCGCCACTTCTGGCCGATGGTCCGGTCGCGCCAGCATCTCGAGCGGATCGTGCCAGAACTCGAAAAGTCGCCCGGACTGATCCTTTATACGCTGGTCAATGAAGAGACGCGCAAGGCGCTAGAGGAAAAGTGTCGCCAACTCGCGTTACCGGCCGTGGATGCGCTGGGCGAAGTGACTGCCGTGCTCGAAACCTGTTTCGGCCAGGAGGCGCACGGACGACCCGGTCGCCAACACCGCATGGACGATGCCTATTTTCGGCGGGTCGACGCCATTCACTACACGATCGCGCACGACGATGGTGTCGGGAGCAACGATTGGCACAAGGCCGACATCCTTCTCACCGGCGTTTCGCGTACGTCCAAGACGCCCACGAGCATCTACCTCGCCAACCGCGGCTACAAGGTCGCCAACATCCCGCTGGTCATCGAAAGCCCGCCGCCGCCGGTGTTGTTCGAACTCAGCGGGCCTTTGATCGTGGGGCTCACCACCGCGCCCGAACGGCTGGTGCAGATCCGCCGCAATCGCCTGCTCTCGCTCAACGAAGGCTCCGAAACGAGTTATGCCGAGCATGAGCGGGTGGAAGAGGAAATCCGTTTCGCCCGGCGTATGTTCGCCGACAACAACTGGCCAGTGATCGACGTCACCCGCCGATCGATCGAAGAAACCGCGGCAGCGATTATCAAGCTCATCAGCGATCATCACGTGCGGGCGAAACCGCAGGAGAAGCCGATCTGACCCTCCTCCTCGCCTCCAACAGTGCCTCGCGCCGGGCCATGCTCGAAGCTGCGGGAGTGTCGATTGAACCGGTCGGCGCCGATGTCGACGAGCGCGCGCTCGAAGCGGAAATGTCCGAGGCCTCGCCCGAAGAGATCGCTCAGGCGCTCGCCGCGGCGAAGGCGAGTGCCGTGTCCGCACAAAGACCGGGTGCGCTCGTGCTTGGTGGGGATAGCCTGGTGGTCGTCGAAGGGAAGCGCTTCGACAAGCCGCGCGATCGCGAAGAGGCGGCAGAGCACCTGCGCTTCTTTTCCGGCAAGGTCATGCATCTTCACAGCGCTGCCGCGCTCGCGCGCGATGGCCGGATTGCCTGGCTGGGCACCGATGCGGCGGCGCTCCACGTGCGCGAGCTGAGCGACGAATTCATCGAGGGTTACCTCGCTGCCGAATGGCCGGCGGTCGGGCACACTGTCGGGGTATTCCGGATCGAAGCGATGGGCGTGCAGCTGTTCGATCGCATCTTTGGCGATCATTTCACCATTCTCGGCATGCCGCTGCTTCAGGTGCTCGATGCTCTTCGCGAAGAGGGCGAACTAGCGTCATGACGATGCCGTTTGCCGAAGTGATCGGCGATCCGATCTCCCAGTCCAAGTCGCCCGCGATCCACCGCTTCTGGCTGGAAAAACTCGGCATCGAGGCGGATTATCGCGCTAGTAGAGTGAGCGAGGCAGACGTGGCGGATTACCTGGCCGAACGGCAGGCGGACCCGGACTGGCGCGGCTGCAACGTGACCATGCCCCTCAAACAGAAAGTCCAGCCGCATCTATCCTCTGTGGAAGAGCCAGCCACCTCGATCGGTGCGGTCAACACGATCTATCCGGCTTTCGACCGGCTCCTTGCAGGCACCAACACGGACGCTGCCGGATTTCTCGAACCACTGACCAAACACCTTCAGGCACCGCACCTTTTCCGCATGGCGCGCATCCTCGGCGCAGGGGGAGCGGCGCGCGCCATTGCGCACGCCCTTGCGAGGGAGAACTTCACCCTCGTCATCGCCGCACGTCGTCTGGAGCAGGCGGCAGACCTTATTGCCAGCCTTCCGCAGACCACCCAGCATCATGCCGTTTCGCTGGATCACTTCGCGCAAACGACCGATTTCGCGTTCGACGACCGGCAAGGGCTGCTGGACCTCGTGATTAACGCGAGCCCGCTTGGGATGCGCGGGAAGTCTCCTCTCGTTTTCGACTGGAGCCACGCCCCACCCGGCGCGATCGCCTACGATATCGTCACCGATCCGCTGGAAACCGACTTCCTGCGTGCCGCTCGCGAAGCGGGGCACGAAACCATCGACGGACTTGCGATGCTCATTGGGCAGGCTGCCGAGGCGTTCCGGCTATTCTTCGGAAGTCCGCCACCGCGTCAGCACGATGACGAACTGCGTGCGCTGCTGACCGCATGAGTCGACCGTTGATCCTTGGCCTGACCGGTTCGATCGGGATGGGAAAATCGGCGGTAGCCGCGATGTTCGAGGCGCATGGCGTGCCCGTGTTCGATGCCGATGCCGAGGTTCGCGCGATGCAGGGCCCCGGCGGACCGGTGCTCGGCGCGATCGAGGCGGCCTTTCCTGGCACCACCGGGCCCGAGGGCGTCGATCGCGGCAAGCTGGGCGCGCTGGTGTTTGGCAACCGCGAAGAGCTCGCCCGTCTCGAAGCGATCATGCACCCTGCGGTGGCGCAGCGCCGAGCGGCATTCCTCGCGGATAACGAGCAAGCCCCGATCATCGTCTTCGACATCCCGCTATTGTTCGAAAAGGGCGGCGCGGGCGGGGTCGACCGGGTGGTCGTGGTCTCCGCCCCGCATCCCGTCCAGCGCGAGCGGGTGCTGGCGCGCGAGGGCATGACCGAGGAGAAGTTCGAGCAGATCCTCGCGCTGCAAACGCCGGACGAGGAAAAGCGCGCGCGCGCCGACCACGTGATCGATACCGGCCAGTCGCTCGCCGAAACCGAGGCGGAGGTCGCCGCGCTGATCGCGTTATTGAAAAGCGAGCGCCCCTCCCCCGCCTGACCTTGCCAGCTAGCCCATGGAGGACGATACTCCTCCCCATGCGCGAAATCATTTTCGATACCGAAACCACCGGGATCGACCCCAGGCAGGGGCACCGGATGGTCGAGATCGGCTGTGTCGAGCTGGTCGACCGGATGCCGACCGGCGAAACCTTCCACGCCTATTACAATCCCGAACGCGACATGCCCGCCGAGGCCGAGGCGATTCACGGGCTGAGTGCGCAGTTCCTGGCGGACAAGCCGCGTTTCGCCGAGGCGGTCGACGAGTTCCTCGATTTCGTCCGAGACGACAAGCTGGTGGCGCATAATGCCGGGTTCGACTTTGCTTTCCTCAACGCCGAGCTGGAGCTTTGTGCGCGCGAACCGATCTGCCTCACCCGCAAGATCGACACGCTCGAGATGGCGCGGCGCAAGAACCCCGGTGGCAAGCATTCGCTCGATGCGCTGTGCTCGCGTTACGGCGTCGATCGCAGCCACCGTGTTTTCCACGGCGCGCTGCTGGACGCGGAGCTTCTGGCGCAGGTCTATATCGAGCTGACCGGAGGTCGCCAGATCGCAATGGGCCTGCTGGCCGCCGAGGACGCCAGCACTGCATCCTCGATTGCGGTCGCGGCCCCCCTCGCCGCATCGGCAGACCGGCCGCGACGTGCGCCTCGGCCCCATTCCGCAACCGAGGAGGAACTGATGCGGCATGCGACCTTTCTTGAACGTATCGCAAGACCTATCTGGAATAGGTAAGGCCTGCCCTCCCCCGGGGCTGCCCAAGAAAAGGAGAAGAGCTGAGCATGGATGTCAGGATTTCGGGCCACCAGATCGATACCGGTGCCGCGCTGCAGGAAAGCGCGAGCGACCGTCTCGCAGGCATCGTCGACAAGTATTTCAGTCGCGCCATTTCGGCTCACGCCACTTTCGGCAAGGTGCCGGGCGGTGCCTTTTCGTGCGACATCGTCGCCCACATCAAGCAGGGCCTGACGCTCAAATCGCGCGGTGAAGCCCACGACATCCACCAGGCGCTCGACGCATCCGCCGCCAAGCTCGAAAAGCAGCTTCGCCGGTACAAGCGGCGCCTGACCGACAAGCATACCGACCGCGCGCTCTCGCCCGAGGCGGAAGAAGCCGCCTATCGCATCTTCGCCGCAACGCCGGACGAAGACGATAGCGAAGTCGAGGATTCGGCACCCGTGGTTGCCGAAACCAAGACCGACATCCCCGAGGTCTCGGTCGCCGACGCGGTCATGCTGCTCGATCTGCGCGATACCAACGCGCTGTTCTTCAAAAATGCTGGCAGCGGCCGTCATAATATGGTGTACCGCCGCCACGATGGCACGATCGGCTGGGTCGAGCCTCATTGACGAGCGATGGACCGGAGCTTCTTGCTCCGGTCCGCCGTCTCCGCGCTCACCGCGCCCAATCCGTTTTTCGTGGCCTGAGGTCGGACGTCTCAGGATCGCAAACGAAACCCACACTACCAAGGTAGAGAATCCCCCCGTGTCCTTCCCCTTCCGATTGATTCCCGAAGCCGTGCGCTGCGCGACCTGCACCGACAAGCGTGCCATTCTGGCCGAACTGGCGCAGGGATTCGCTACCG
This sequence comes from Citromicrobium bathyomarinum, assembly GCF_038594485.1. Lineage (GTDB taxonomy): Bacteria > Pseudomonadota > Alphaproteobacteria > Sphingomonadales > Sphingomonadaceae > Alteriqipengyuania > Alteriqipengyuania bathyomarina_A. The sequence goes on from NZ_JBCFZG010000004.1 coordinate 169,499, forward strand.
CCTATTCGCTTGAGGATGACGTTGTGCTCGAGGCGCTACGCGAACGCGAAGCCCTCGGCAGTACGGGCTTCGGGCGGGGAGTGGCGATGCCACATGCCCGGATGGATGCGATCGATCAGCCGCTCGCCATGCTCCTTCACCTCGATCAGGATGTCGAATTCGACGCCGCCGATGGTGCGCCGGTGCGCCTGGTCATGGGGTTGGTTTCTCCCAGCGACGCAGGTGCCAGGCACCTTCATGCGCTGGCAGCCATGTCTCGCCTGACCCGGGACGAGAGAGTCCTGCACTCGCTGTTCGAGGCACAGAGCGAAGAGGAACTGTTCGCTATCGTCGCCAATGCGGATCTGCGTGACGCAGCCTGAGGAATCCCTGGGCCCAGTTGCCCATTACCGCGCGCTAGAGCGACTCTATCGAAGCGCGCCGATCAACAATGCCTTTTCATCCGAGCTGACGATCGAGCGCGAAGGCCACGCCCGGATTGCATTCGATATCACTCAGAATGTCTATCATGCGGCGGGCGCAGCGCACGGGACGATCTATTTCAAGATGCTCGACGATGCGGCCTTTTATGCAGCCAACAGTCTCGTCACCGATCGCTTTCTGCTGACCACAGCCTTCAACCTGCACTTTACCAAGCCCGTACGAACGGGGCGCGTGATCGCCACGGGAGTGTGGGTCAGCGGCCACCGGCGGGTTCTCGTTGCCGAATCGCGGTTGGTCGATGAAGAAGGAGACGAGATCGGGCGCGGAACGGGCACCTTCATGCGCTCCCGCATCCCGCTTTCCGGCCTCGAAGGTTACACGAGTGATTCGGCGTGAGCGATTCGCGCCTGCCGACTCACCTCGTCGTTAGCGGGATTTTGCGGCAGATTTCGAGCGAAGGCGGCTCGGGAGTTATCCTTGCCAAAGGTGATCGTGAGAGCGGAACCTATGTTCTATTGCTGCGCGACCGCAGCGGAACGGTGAAATTAGTCGAAAGGCGGCCCTCTGCGGACTTCGGCTTCGAATGGCAAGTAACGCAAGAAGAAACCGCTGAAAACGAACGAAAAATCTACGATTACTGCGACCGCAGAAGCGTGCAGGACGATGATTTGTGGGTCATAGAGGCACAGATCGAGGATCCGGAACGGTTCGTCGCACAAATGCGGCCTTAACTTGACCTCAGGCATTTCTGCGGCAATGGGCCCGCAACTTCGAATTTGCGCAGGCGGTCGAGGCGGCAATGCGGTCGCGCCGATTAGCACGCAGTCGGGGAACGGCCGGCAGGCCTTTTACAGAACCCTCACATTTGCACATTTCATACAAGCGCTTTGGCGCGTGTTGGTTCCAGCCTGCGTCTGAGTTCGTTCACCGCCCTTTGAACGGGATCAATGGGTACCAAGACGAAATTCGGCTTTGCGGCGTTTGTCGCAACCGGACTGATCGCATCCGCAGGTTTTGCCTACGCCGATGCGCAAGCCCAAGAGGGCACCGCTGAAACTGTCATCGCGCCGCAGCCTGAAGCTACGGACGCACCGGTCTTCATCTCCGAAGAAGTGGTCCAGCCGCTTCCGGAAACGGACGAGACCGCAAAGATTGCCGATGCTTCCGACGCGGAACCGGAATTCGCCAAGGCATCCTCGCTGCGCGAACTGGTGGCCGAAGTCGACGCCCCCAGCACCATGTCGCCCGACCTCGAATGCCTCACAGGCGCAGTGTACTTCGAATCGCGCGGTGAGCCGATCGAAGGTCAGCTGGCGGTGGCGCAGGTGATCATCAACCGTACCGAATCCTCGGCCTTCCCCTCGGACTATTGCGGCGTCGTCACCCAGCGCGCGCAGTTTTCCTTCGTGAAGAACGGTCGCATTCCCAGCCGCCGCAGCAATGCCGGCGCGTGGGAGCGGGCGCGCAAGATCGCGCGGATTGCGCACGAAGGCCTGTGGAACAGCGAGGCACGCGATTCGCTGTATTTTCATGCGACCTACGTGAAGCCCCGCTGGGCCCGCACAAAGCAGGCCCGCGCGACGATCAAGACCCACGTCTTCTACCGCTAATCGCGCACCAGCGCGCAGTTCATCTTCCCGAAAACAGAATCAGGCGGCGACCTTCACCCACACGGGTGCATGGTCGCTCGCCTTTTCGCGGCCGCGTGCGTCCTTGTCGACGCCCGCAGCCTGCAGCCTGTCGGCCAGTTCGGGCGAAAGCAGGCAGTGATCGATCCGGAAGCCGTGATCGCGCTGCCACGCGCCGCGCTGGTAGTCCCAAAAGGTCCACACACCGCCGCGCGGATTGAGCGTGTCGAGCGCATCGGTCCACCCGTCGGCCAAAAGGCGACGATAGGCATCGCGCGAAGCGGGCTGCATCAGTGCGTCGTCGGCCATCGCGGGCGGTGACCAGACGTCCTTGTCCTCTGGAATGACGTTGAAATCGCCGAGCACGACCGCGGGCTTTTCCTCCGCCCAGATCGCCGCCATGCGCGTGCGCAGCCGCTCCATCCACGCAAGCTTGTAATCGAACTTGGGCCCTGGCTGCGGATTGCCATTGGGCAGGTAGAGGTTGGCGATCACCACGCCGTCGACCTCGGCCTCAAGATAGCGCGCATGATCGTCGCTATCGTCGCCCGGCAGACCGCGCTGTCGCTCGGTCATGGTCAGACCGTCCTTGGCGAGGATCGCCACCCCGTTGAAGCTCTTCTGCCCGTGCCAGATCGCCTGATACCCGATCTTCTCGAACTCGCTCGCAGGAAAGCCATCGTCCTGCGATTTGATTTCCTGCAGGCACGCGACATCGGGCCGCGTTTCTTCGAGCCATTCGATCAGGCGCGGCAGGCGCGCCTTGATCCCGTTGATGTTGAATGTGGCGATACGCATGCGGGCTTCCTGCCCGATGCGATGCGCCTAGTCTAATTCAAATGCCGAAGCTGGAACCGCAGCCGCAACCAGCGGCTGCCTGAGGATTCTCGACCCGGAAGGCCGCCCCGCCGAGCGATTCGACGTAATCGACCGTGCTGCCTGCCACGAGATCGAGGCTGACCGGATCGACGATCAGGCGCACACCTGCGGTTTCGCTGGCAGCATCCTCTTCGTCCGGGGCCTCGGCCAGTTCGAAGCGATACTGGAAACCGGAACAGCCCCCACCGTCGACCGCGAGGCGCAGGATGGCGGGCTTGCCCTGCTTGCTGGCGATCGCGGACACGCGTGCGGCGGCAGCCTCGGTAAGGGCGGGTGTAGTGCTCATATGCACGATATGGGCCTTCGCGTGCCCGGGCTCAAGCGGTCTGGATGTAGCTGCGCATCTCCTGCGCTTCCTGCTCGACCTTGTCGAACCGGTATTTCACCAGATCGCCGATCGAGATGAAGCCGATCAGTTCCTCGTTCTCGACCACCGGCAGGTGGCGAATCCGGCGCTTGGTCATTAGGGCGAGAGCCCGGTCGACCTGTTCGCCGCGACTCACGGTGATCGGGGGCGTGGTCATCACCTCGCCAACCGGGCGGTCGAGGCAGGCGCCATCCTCCCTCGCCATGCAATAGATCACATCGCGTTCCGAAAATATGCCGACGACACGATCGCCATCCATTACTGGCAGGGCGCCGATGCGCTTTTCCGCCAAAAGGGCAACTGCGTCGCGCATGATCGTCTGCGTGGTACAACTCAGGATGTCCCCCGCCTCTCGATCCGCCATAAGCCGTTCGATAGTCATGCCTTAGGTCCTCCTTTCCCCTCCGGGCAGATGATGGCACGAAGGCTCACATTTGGCGAATCGTCACCTAAGGAAGGCCACTTGGCTCCCAAATCTCCTCTCGATGATCCGGAAAAGGCCGCCTTTGCCTGGGCGCGCTACAAAAGAATCATGCGATTCATGTTTGCGCTGACCGTGCTTGTCGTTGGCGGGGCGATGGTCGCGATTTTCTGGAGCGAGGCCGAGGTCAGCCCGCACTTTTTCATCGCAGTGGCGCTGGGGATCGGGATGACGATGCTGCTCGCCAGCGCGCTGATGGGCCTGGTTTTCCTGTCGAACGGCACCGGGCACGACGAATCGATCCACAATCCGCTGGATGACGACGAGCGCTAGTCCGCCGGATGGAGGCGGTATGCCTCGACCGGCTCGCCGCCGATCAGGTGCTGCTGGATGATTTCTTCGAGCACCATCGGCGTGCAGGAATGGTACCAGACCCCGTCGGGTTGCACGACGGCGATCGGACCCGCCTCGCATATTTGCAAGCAATCTGCTTTCGTCCGCCGGACGATCAGACCACTTTCATCGCCCTTCGATGGGCCGATGCCCAGCTGCTTCAGGCGCTTCTTGAGATAATTCCACGATTCTTCGCCCTGCGCGCGGTCGCAACACTTTGCCTTGTGCGGCATCGCACACAGAAAGATGTGGCGCGCGGCATCCTCGCCGCCCGTCTTGGTCAGCGCCTCGCGCGCCTTGCGCAGCGCCTTGTCCTTGCTCATTCGCTCTCGTCACCCAGCCAGCGATCGAGCCAGCCGAACACGGTTTCATGCCATTGCAGAGAATTGGCGGGCTTGAGCACCCAGTGATTTTCGTCCGGGAAGACGAGCATCTGCGCCGGAATGTCGCGCTCCTGAAGCGCGGTAAAGGCACCGAAAGCTTGCGTGGAGGGGACGCGGTAGTCCTTCTCTCCCGTCACGACGAGCATCGGCGTCTGCCAGTTGTCGACGTAGTTCACCGGATTCCAGCGCTCGTACAGCTTGCTGTTCTGGGCGTAGGAGCCGCCGAAGTCCCAGCGGGGAAACCACAGTTCCTCGGTCGCGTAATAGAAGCTGCGCATGTCGAACAGGCCGTCATGCTGCACGAGGCACTTGAACCGATCCGGCCAGTTCCCCTCGATCCAGTTCATCATGTAGCCGCCGTAGGACGCGCCCATGGCACAGGCACGATCCCCGTCGATCTGGCTGTCGAGCGCCAGCGCGGCCGCCAGACCCTTCTGCAGGTCTTCCAGCGGCTTGCCGCCCCAGTCGCGGTTGATCGCATCGGTGAAGGCCTGCCCGTACCCGGTGGACCCGTGGAAATCGACCGAGATCACCGCGTAGCCCTGGCTGGCGAGGACGCGGGGATTCCAGCGGCTCGACCAGCCATCGTTGAACGACCCCTGCGGCCCGCCGTGCACGTAGAGGATTGCGGGGATCCGGCCGTCCACACCGGAAGGCTTGGTAATCTGGCCGTGAACCGTGTCGCCGCCGGCTCCTGCGAATTCGAAACGGCGCGTTTCCACAGGTGAGAGAGCGGCAATCCGCGCGGTGGCCACGCTGGTCAGCTGGACGCCCTGGCTCCATCCTTCGGACAGGTAGGCTTCGGCAGGCGCGGCAATCGAATCGCGCGTGTAGACGAGCGCCTTGTTCCCCACCGGCGTCACATTACCGATATGCGCTTCGTTGCCACGGACCAGATCGAGTTCGGTGACCGCGCCGGTACGCGGATCGATGCGGAAAGCGGGTGTATCGAGGATGCTCTGCGCCGTGGCGATGATCCAGCGCGAATCGGGCGTCCACGCGAGCGAGGCGAAGCTGCGGTCGAAACCCTGCGTCAGTGCACGGACCTGCCCGGTTGAGAGATCGCGCAGCATCACCACCTGACGATCCGATTCGTAGTTGGGACGCGCCATCGCCAGATAGGCGAGGCTCTTGCCGTCGGGGGAGGGCGTGGGCGAACCATCGCTCGCCTCGTTGGCGTCGGTCAGATTGCTCGGCGCGCTGTCGCCCATCGAGAAGCGGTAGATATCGCTGTTGGTCGATGTCGGCTCGGCCCGGTCGGCCTGCCGCGCGACGAAATAGAGGGTGGTGCCGTCAGGGCTCCACGCCATGTCCTCCAGCCCGCCAAAGGGGCGTAGCGGAGTGTCGCCGACCAGCGAACCATCCGACTCCGGGCCATCGACCGCGACGGCAGCACCTGCGGCGGCCCCATCCTTCAACGGGGCGACAAAGACGCGGCTGAAGGTGCCGGGGGTCTCGTAGCTGTCCCAGTGGCGAACGAAGCCGTCATCTGCGTCAAAAAGCATGCCCGAACCCGGCCCGGCCGCTTCGGTCGCGCAGTCGAACTGCGTGCATTCGCGCGGCACATCGCCGAAGAACGCAAGGCTGTTGCCCTGCGGCGAGACTTCGAAACCGCTCACATCGCGGTTGTATCGGGTCACCTGATCGGTCTGGGCCAGCACGCCATTGTCGCGCAGGATTGCCGTGAAGACCTGCATCCCCTTCGAATTGCGCCCGCCGGGGGCGAGGAAATAGAGGCGGTCCTTGCCGACGAAGACCGGCGAATTGGCGCCTTCGGGCAGCGTCACGGCCACTTCTTCGCCGGAAGCGAGGGTCTTCAGTCGGTATTGCGTACTGCGCGCCAGCGAGGTCTCGTCGGTCGAGGTGACCGAATAGAGCATGCGTTTGCCATCTGCGCTGACGGTGGGCCCGCCGAGTCGCGGCATCGTGACCAGATCGCGCGCAGACATCGGCGCTGGCGTGCTTCCGCCGGACTGGTCCTGAGCGAGTGTGGGGGTGGTGAGAAACGCCGTCGAGAGGGCGAGAAGGGCGAGCGGTTTGAAGGCATTGCGCATGGGCGCGGAAACTAGGCCTTCAGTCAGAGCCCGCAAGCGAAAACTCGCTGGCGGTAGGTGCCCTCAACCCTGCTTCTTCACGATCCGGGCGATTTCCTGGCGCACCAGCTCTTCCACCATCGGCGGCAGGTTCTTGTCGAGCCATTCGGCCAGCATCGGACGCAACATCTCGCGAACCATTCCTTCAAGCGATGTTTCGCCGGAGCGGACGATCTGCGGCGGGCTCCCGGGTTCCGAAAGAAGCGCAAGCGTAGCCAGATTGTCGCGCATCGCGTGGCGTGCGGCTTCGCTCATCAAGGACGGTCCTTCGCTATCCCGATCGTCGTCCGACTCGGCGGGCGATTCGCTCTCATCTTCGTCGACCAGTTCGGCTTCGGCGAGGTCGAGCACTTCCTCGGCCTCTTCCTCCATTACCGGATCATGTGGAGACGAAGGGCTTTCGTCGCGCATCGTCCGCTCACGCCGACGGCGGGCTTCCATCGCACCGGCACGATTGTCGCGCGCGATCACCTTTTTGATGGAGTCGAGAATTTCCTCGACCGACGCTTCCCCATCATGTCGCACGCTCATGCCCCCCAGCTCCGGCTGCCTCAGTCCTCGCCCGGCTCGTTCACCGGGCCGTAGACGTCGCCGATTTCCGCGTTGGCGGGGGGAATGTCAATGGTGCGCGTGCCCTGCGCTTCGGGGTCGGGATCGCGGTCCCAGTCGTTCCACTTGCCAACGACCCGGTCGTAATTGTCCAGCGGATCGTACAGCGCGCCACCCTCGATACCGAGGTCGCGCGCTTCCGCGCGGCCCATGGCGGCGAGCAGGCTGAAGCCAGCAACATAAGCGTTGCGGCGAGCCGTCACGAGATCGACTCGCGAGAGCAGCAGTTCCTGTTCGGCGTTCAGCACATCGAGCACGGTGCGATTGCCGATCGAATTCTCGGCCCGGACGCCTTCGAGGCTGAGTTCGGCGGAGGCGACCGCTTCGCGCGAACTGTCGATGATCGCCAGCGCTGCCGAATAGCTGGCGTACGCCGCGCGGACCTGTGCGATCACGTCCCGCTCGGTTGCGATGACCTGGTCGTAGCTGGCGGAGGCGCGGGCTTGTGCCTGCCGCTGCAAGGCCGCAGGGCGACCGCCCTGGAACAGCGGTATGGTGAGCGACAGCCCTGCCGAAGACGACGTCGCCGTCTGCGGGCTATTGGCGATCGGGCTGGCAGGATCGGTTGGATCGAGAGGCGAGCCGGGGATCGAACCGAGGAAGTTCTGGTAATTATATCCGGCGAATGCCGACACGCGCGGAAGGCGACTGGCACCAGCCACGTCGATATCGTAGCCCGCAGCAGCGGCGCGTTCCTTCGCCGCGATCAGATCGGGATTGTTTTCGAGCGCCACTTCCACCGCCATGCGTGGATCGCTTGGCAGGTTGGGCAGCGGCGGCGGCGGTTCCAGCTCTCCCGGGGCGGACCCGACCAGCTGGATGTAATTCTCGCGCGCCTGGATCAGGCCCGCCTGGGCCGACCGCAGGTCACCGCGTGCCAGCGCGAGGCGCGACTGCGACTGGGCGACATCGGTGCGGGTAAGATCGCCGATTTCGAACCGGTCGCTCGTCGCCTGCAGATTGACCTGAAGCACATCGACCTGGTTGGCGCTCAATCCGACGAGCGCTTCGCTGCGCAGGACGTCCATGTAAGCGGCCACGACCTGGCTGAAGATCGCGCTTTCGGTGCCGCGCAGATCGGCACGGCCCGCCTGCACGCGTTCCTTCGCCGCGCGAATCGAGTTCTTGACCGAGCCGCCCGAATAGAGCGGCACGCCCAGATCGACGCCCGCGGTCAGGGCACGGTCGGGAGAGAAGAAGCTGGTGGAGCTCTTCTTCACATACTCGGTCAGCGCGGCCTGTCCGTTCACGTTCGGTCGCGCATCGGCTTTCTCAATCGCCACGGTCTCGTCGGTGGCGCGCAATTGCGCCCTCGCGGCCTGCAGGGTGGGGTTTGTTCGATAGGCCTCCGCCAGCGCTTCGCGTAGCGTATCGGCGTGGGCGGGCGCGGCCAGAGCGAGCGCACTGGTTGCCGCGACGGCGAGGAAACGGGATCGGCGTATCATCATCAGAATGTCCAGCTCGGTGGCGCGTCGAAGGCTGCGAGACGGGGCAGCTGCGCTTCGGTGACGGCGATCAGCGAAACGCCATCTCCGCTGCGGCGGCCCAGTTCGAGCCGGGTGACGCCGTTGCGGATGACCCCGGTAACGAGTCGCCCATCGGGCGAAAGGGTGGCGGCCAGCGCGGCGGGTACCTGCTCGAGAGCGCCATCGACGATCACCAGATCGAAAGTGCCCTCGACATTCCCGGAAAGCACCGAATCGGGCGTCGCCTGCTCAAGGTCGCCAACCAGCGGTGCTAGCAGCGCGGCGAGATATCCGGTGGCGGGCCCGACGATAAGTGCGCGGTCTGCGGCAGCGGGGCGGGCATGGGTCAGGATCAGGCCCTGCGCCAGCGGCGGCGCGAGAAAGGCGCCATCGCCAAGGGGCACCGTGCGGTCGACATAGGCACCGGCGCGCGCGGCCTCGGGCACGAAATCTTCCCGCGGCACGGCGGCCATCCGGTCCAGAACCCAGGAATCGTTCACCCCGCTGGTGCGCAGCTGGCTTTCGATCATGTGACGGCGTGCGGCCGCGAAATCTGTCGTTTTCTGCGCGGTGGCAATCATTTCTCTCGTCTCGCTATCTTTGCCGCTTGGTAGACGGGGATGCGGGCCCCGGCAGACGCCTTAGAGGGGGCGGAAAGGCTCGCCAAGACCCGCATCACTTGTCGCATAGGCCTTTGCTGCTCTATCGGCGCTCCGGTTTCGATCAGTAGAAGGTGCCCGTCGATGAGCGACATGGTTGTAATCAGCGAAGACGATCTCGTCGAAAGTGTCGCCGACGCTTTGCAATTCATCTCTTACTACCACCCGATGGACTATATTCGCGCGCTGGGCGAGGCCTATGAGGCCGAGCAAGGGCCTGCCGCGAAGGACGCGATCGCGCAGATCCTGACCAACAGCCGGATGTGTGCCGAGGGGCATCGCCCGATCTGCCAGGATACGGGCATCGTCAACGTGTTCGTCAAATGGGGGCAGGAATGCCGCCTCGACTCCAAGCGCTCTTTACAGGAAGTCGTCGATGAAGGCGTTCGCCGCGCATACAACCACCCCGACAACAAGCTGCGCGCCTCGATCCTCGCCGATCCGGCCTTCACCCGCCGCAACACGCGCGACAACACGCCGTGTGTCCTGTCGGTAGAGATGGTCCCGGGCAACACGGTCTCCATCGATGTCGCGGCCAAGGGTGGTGGCAGCGAGAACAAGAGCAAGTTCAAGATGATGAACCCGAGCGACAATATCGTCGACTGGGTGGTCGAACAGATACCCTCGATGGGCGCGGGCTGGTGCCCGCCGGGGATGCTCGGCATCGGCATCGGCGGCACGGCGGAGCACTGCGTGAAGCTCGCCAAGCAGAGCCTGATGGACCCGATCGACATGGGCCAGCTCAAGGCGCGCGGTGCGCAGACCGATATCGAGCAGTTGCGGATCGACATCTTCGACGCGGTCAATGCGCAGGGCATCGGCGCGCAAGGGCTAGGCGGCCTCTCGACCGTGCTCGACGTCAAAATTCTCGACTGGCCGTGCCATGCGGCGGGCAAGCCCGTGGCGATGATTCCCAATTGCGCCGCGACCCGCCACGCGCACTTCACGCTCGACGGATCGGGGCCGAGCTATCTCGAGAAGCCCGATCTCGATCAGTGGCCCAAGGTCAACTGGCAGCCGGACAGTGCTGCGAAGCGGGTGAACCTCGACACTCTGACGCAGGAAGACGTCGAGAGCTGGCAGCACGGCGACCGCCTGCTGCTCTCGGGCAAGATGCTGACCGGGCGCGACGCGGCTCACAAACGTATCAAGGACATGCTCGAGGCGGGCGAAGAGCTGCCGGTGAGCTTCAAGGGCCGGGCGATCTACTATGTCGGTCCGGTCGACCCGGTGATGGGCGAAGTCGTTGGCCCGGCAGGCCCGACCACCGCCACCCGGATGGACAAGTTTACCGAAATGATGCTCGACCTCGGCCTGCTGGCGATGATCGGCAAGGCGGAACGCGGCGCCGACGCGGTCGATGTGATCAGCCGCTTCAAGACGGCGTACCTGATGGCGACCGGCGGGGCGGCGTACCTCGTCGCGCGCGCGATCAAGGAAGCGAAGGTCGTCGCGTTCGAGGAGCTGGGCATGGAAGCGATCTACGAATTCACGGTCGAAAACATGCCGGTGACCGTGGCGGTCGATGCAGCGGGCAACAACGTCCATAAGCTCGCCCCGGCGCAGTGGAAGAAGCGGATCGCGGAAGAAGGACTGCTGGAAAGCCGATAATGCGCTCTCGACCGGCGCATTCTTGGGATCGACCGGCGGCATGGCAATCGCGCGCGCTGGCGGGCAATGACGGCAGACTGTGACAGAAGATAATTCCGACCTGCAAGATAACTCCGTTTCGAACCGCCTGCCGTTCAGGCTGGTGCTGATCTCGATTGCGGGCCTGTGGATGACCTATTTCGCATTGGTCACCCTGCGGGGCGCGATCGTGGGGCTGGAATTGCAGGAAGCACTCCTGTGGCGCCGGTTGCTGGTATGCCTCGCGGGAGCCACGGTTACGCTGGGCATGTGGCTGGTGCTGCGGCTGGTCGATCGGCAATCGCTGATCATCAAGACGGCTACGGCGCTGGTGGTCGCGCTGCCGGCATCGCTGATGATCGCGCAGATCAACCAGATGGTCTTCGCCGATGTGGAAGAGCGGATCTACAAGGAATTCTACCAGAAATACGCGGAGGATCAGGGAGTGGTGATCCGCCGGGACGAGGCGGGCAACATGCTGCTGGAATTTCCGCCACTGCCGCGCCGCCGCCCGGCAGACCGCGAAGAGAGCGAAGACCTGGAAATCGACGACGTGCGGACCTTCGTGCTGGCGCCCGCGCCCACGGGTGCGGAACGCTGGCGGCAATTGTCCGACATCGCGCTGGGCCGCTATTTCCTGCTGCTGGCCTGGGCCGCGCTCTATCTCGCGATGCTGGCGGGCGCGCAGGCGAGGGCGGCACAGGCCCGCGAGGAGCGGTTCCGGTCCGCCGCCAAGGCATCCGAATTGCGCAGCCTGCGCTACCAGATCAATCCGCACTTCCTGTTCAACACGCTCAATTCGCTGTCCTCGCTGGTCATCACCGGCAAGGAAGCGCGCGCCGAAGCGATGATCCAGGCGGTGTCGAACTTCTATCGCCACAGCCTGGCCGAAGAGCCGACCGAAGACGTTGCGCTGGAAGACGAGATTTCCCTGCAGCGCGACTACCTCGCGATCGAGGAAGTGCGTTTTCCGGAGCGGCTGGCCGTCGACATCACCCTTCCGGAAGCCCTCGAACGGGCCCGCGTGCCGGGGATGATCCTGCAGCCGCTGGTCGAAAACTCCGTCCGCTACGCAGTTGCCCGGTCGACCACGCCGGTACACGTCACGATCGAGGCCTTCGCGAAGGAGAATCGCCTGCATCTGGTGGTTGCCGACGATGGACCCGGCCTGGGCGAAGGCGGCAGCGGGGGGTTCGGCATCGGGCTCTCCAACGTGCGCGATCGCCTGCGCGCCCGCTTCGGAGATCAGGCACACGTCGAATCGGGGCAGCGCGAAGGGCGGGGCTACCGAACGGAAATCATCATGCCGCTGGATATGAAGAATGGACGATAACACACCCCTGCGCGTTGTCCTGGTCGACGACGAGCCGCTGGCGATCGAGCGGTTGGAGACGCTTTGCAGCCGGATAGACCGGGTCGAAGTCGTCGGCACGGCCGACCATGGCGAGGCCGCGCTGCAGGTTATCGCAGAGCAAGCCCCCGACCTCGTGCTGCTCGACCTGACGATGCCCGGGCTGGGCGGGATCGAGGTGGCCAGGAAGCTCGCCAAGACACCCAACCCGCCCGCGATTATCTTCGTCACCGCGCACGAGAGTTTTGCGGTCGAGGCCTTCGATCTGGATGCGGTCGATTACGTCCTGAAGCCGGTCGCGGCCGAACGGCTCGAACGCGCTATCGGCCGCGCTCTGGCAAAGCGCGGCGAAACCGGCGAACCCGGCGATGGCAGATGGCTGCGCGAATTGTGGGTCCCGCATCGCTCGGAACTGGTCCGGGTCTCGGTCTCGGACGTGCGCCGGATCGATGCGGAGCGCGATTACGTTCGCCTCTACGTGGGCGACAAGACCTACCTGCTGTTGCAGACGATCGCCGGGCTGGAAGAAAAGCTCGATCCCGAAGCCTTCATTCGCATCCACCGCAGCACAATCCTGCGCAAGGATCACATCGCCGGCCTGCGGCACGATGGGCTGGGAGTCTGGTCGGTCGAGCTGGAAGACGGCGAGACGCTGCGGATCGGCCGGACGTTCCTGCCCCAGGTCAAATCCATGGCGGGACGTTAGCCCGACTCGACCCGACCCGACCCGCACAGGGGCATCGACCCTCGGCGGGCGACTGCCGAGGTGGAACCGTTCGTAAAGGCGGCGCACTGCGAACAGGCGCACGCCCAGCTGTTCGAGATTGCGGCGATCAGCCCGGGATAACGGCCTGCGCAGAGCCACCGTCACCCTCGGGTGCGGCGATGATATCGCGCGTTACGCGGCCCTTCGCGACGGTCGGCGTGTGCGGGTCGCCCACAGAAGAGCGGATACCCGGCTCGGCCTCGCCTGCCCGGCTGATCGCAGCCGCTTCCACCTGGCTACGCGGAGCGGGCCCACCGAACAGCGCATCGAGCGCCTGCTCGGCAGCGGTGCCTTCCGCAGGGCGCGCGGTGCCGGGCTCGGGCGGGGCGAGGTTGAAATCGGGCGGCACCACCAGCGGTGCCTGACGCTGCACAGCAAATTCGTCGGGCCGTTCGCGACCCAGAATGCCGCCGTTGCTGCCACAGGCAGCCAGGCCCATCGCAAGTGTGCCGAGGATCAGGAGGCTCTTGGTACGCATAATCAGCTCTCTTTCGCAGCGAGGTGCATGTCGTCGTCCGCGCTCTTGTCGCGCAGGAAGAAGGATCGGGCAAGGATGATGAGGACGCCGATGGTGATCGCAGCATCGGCGATGTTGAAGATGAGGAACGGCCGGAAGGTGCCGAAGTGCAGATCGGCATAGTCGACGACGTAGCCATACTGCACCCGGTCGAGAATGTTGCCCAGCGCGCCGCCGAGAATGAGACCGAGGCCGAAAATGTCGCCACCGGTGCGCTCGCGCAGCATCCACAGCAGCACGATGACCGCGATCACCGCGGTGCCGCACACCAGTATCCACCGCGCCTCGACGCTCTGCGCTTCGAAAAGCCCCAGCGAGATGCCGAAATTCTGCGTGAAGGTCAGATCGAAGAACGGCAGCAGATGCATCACGTCGCCGACCTGATTGATCTCCAGCGGCCCGGTGACGAGCCACTTTACGAGCTGGTCCAGCCCGAAGACGAGCGCGGCCAGCACGAGGCCGGCGACACGGCGGTTCCAGATACCCGGCATTAGTCCACGACCTCCTCGCACCGATCGCACAGCGCGCCATCCTCCGAAACGCTCGGCAGGAGGCGCCAGCAACGGCCACACTTGTTATCGGAAGAGCGCGAAACGGTCACCCCTTCCCCATCGTGCGCCGAGACTGACGCGGCGATGAACAGTTCGGCAAGATCGTCCATCCCGAAACCTTCGGGGATGGCCTTTTTCGGGACGGACACCGCAGCTTCGTTGCTGGAGCGGATCGTCTTCTCGCGCCGCAGCGGTTCGATCGCCTCGGTCACGTCTTCGCGCAACTCGCGCAGGGCGGCGAAACGCTCTGCCAGCGCCGCGTCGGTCCAGTTCCTGGGCAGTTCGTCGATCTGCTGGAGATGGATGCTCTTCGCCTCGGGGAAGCGGGTGCTCCACACTTCCTCGGCGGTGAACACCAGCACCGGCGCGGCGTAGCGCACCAGCGCGTGGAACAGGATATCGAGCACGGTCCGGTACGCGCGGCGCTGTGTCCACGCCGGATCGTCGCAATACAGACGGTCCTTGCGGATATCGAACAGGAAGGCCGACAGGTCCTCGTTCGCGAACTCGGTCAGCAGGCGGGTGTATTCGTTGAAGTCGTAATCCGTAATCGCCTGCCGCAGCTTGCCGTCGAGCTCAGCGAGCTTGTGCAGCGTGTAGCGCTCCAGCTCTGGCATGTCGGCGTAATCGACCGCTTCCGAAGCCTCGTAGCCTTCCAGCGCGCCGAGCATGTAGCGGAAGGTGTTGCGCAGCTTGCGGTACTGGTCCGCGACGCCCTTCAGGATCTCGTCGCCGATGCGGTGGTCCATAGTCGAATCGACGCTCAGCGCCCACAGCCGCAGGATATCCGCACCGTACTGGTCGACGATCTTCAACGGATCGACCGTGTTGCCGAGGCTCTTCGACATCTTGCGCCCGTTCTGGTCCATGGTGAAGCCATGGGTCAGCACCTGGTCGTAGGGCGCGCGGCCACGCGTGGCGCAGGATTCGAGCAGCGAGGACTGGAACCAGCCGCGATGCTGGTCGCTGCCTTCGAGGTAAAGGTTCGCGGGCCAGGTCAGCGCGGGCCAGCGGTCGCTTTCGAGCACGAAGACATGCGTGCAGCCCGAATCGAACCACACGTCGAGGATGTCGTGGACCATCTCGAAATCGTCGGGATTATGATCGGACCAGAGGAATTCTGCCTTGCGATCCTCTGACCACGCATCGACGCCACCTTCGCGGATCGCATCGACCACGCGGCTGTTCACGGCTGAATCTTGCAGGTAGGTGCCGTCCTTGCGGACGAACAGCGTGATCGGCACGCCCCATGCGCGCTGGCGCGAAAGCACCCAGTCGGGCCGCCCTTCGACCATCGCGCGGATGCGGTTGCGCCCCCGCTCGGGCACGAAGCGGACGCGCTCGATTTCGGAGAGCGCGCGGCTGCGCAGCGTATTCTCCCCCTCCACTTCAGGGGAGGGGGTCGGGGGGAGGGGCTGGGCTAGCGCATCGCCAGAAGTCCCCTCTCCCAACCCTCTCCCCTCAAGGGGAGAGGGCGATAAGGGCTTATCCATCGGCACGAACCACTGCGGCGTGCAGCGGTAGATGATCTTGGCCTTGGAGCGCCACGAGTGCGGGTAGGAGTGCTTGTAATCCGCGCTCGCGCTCAGCAGCGCGCCCGCTTCGGAGAGGTCCGAGCAGATCGGTCCGTCGGGTGCGTTGAAATTGGGGTTGATGACCGCACGGCGGCGCTCGTCGTCACCGCCCAGCCACGGCCAGTCGTCGCGGTACACGCCGCCATCGTCGACCGCGAAGACCGGGTCGATCCCGTTCTCGCGGCACAGGTAGAAGTCGTCCTCGCCGTGGTCGGGCGACATGTGGACGAGACCGGTCCCGCTGTCGGTAGTGACGAAATCGCCCGGCAGCATCGGGCGGAGCGTCTCGTAGAACCCGCCCAGCTTGTGCATCGGATGGCGGACCTTGGTTCCGGCTAGGTCAGAGCCTTTGCCGCGCCATTCCTCGATCACGTCAGCTTCCACACCTGCGGTCGTGTTGCGGGCGAGGAACTGCCCCTTCAGTGCCTCCGCAACCAAGATGCGGAAATCTGCCGACCCGTTTCCGGGCTCGGCTCCATTCCCGGGAGCGAAGAAACTGGTTCGAAGGAGCACATACTCAACCTCCGGCCCATAAGCCAAAGCCTGGTTGACCGGGATCGTCCACGGCGTGGTCGTCCAGATCACCGCATGTGCGCCGACCAATTCGGGAATCGGCGATTCGAAGATCTCGAACGCCACGTCGATCTGGGTCGAGGTGATGTCCTCGTATTCCACCTCGGCTTCGGCGAGGGCGGTCTTCTCGACCGGGCTCCACATCACCGGCTTGGAGCCGCGGTAGAGATTGCCGCTTTCCGCGAACTTCATCAGCTCGGCGACGATCGTCGCTTCGCTGTCGTAGTCCATCGTCAGGTAGGGATTGTCCCAGTCGCCCAGGATGCCGAGGCGTTTGAGCTGCTCGCGCTGGGTATCGACCCATTTCTGCGCATAGGCGCGGCATTCGGCGCGGAACTCGGCGCGCGGGACCTCGTCCTTGTTCAGCTTCTTCTTGCGGTACTGTTCCTCGACCTTCCACTCGATCGGCAGGCCGTGGCAGTCCCACCCGGGCACGTAGGGCGCATCCTTGCCGAGCAGGCTTTGCGTGCGGACCACCATGTCTTTGAGGATGTGGTTGAGCGCGTGGCCCACGTGGATATCGCCATTGGCGTAGGGCGGGCCATCGTGGAGGATGAACTTTTCCGCCCCCGCACGCTCGGCGCGCAGCTTGCCATGCAGGTCGTCCTGCTGCCAGCCAGCCAGAATGCCCGGTTCCTTCTGCGGGAGCCCGGCTTTCATGGGGAAATCGGTTTTCGGCAGGAAGACGGTGTCCCGCCAGTCCTTCTGGGTATCGTCGCTCATCAGGCGCGAGGCCTTAGCGGGGCCTTGTGCGTCGCGCAATTTTTCGATTGCCATGCCCGGCATCGGTTCGCGGGAGGAACGGGGCGTGCGGAGACTTCGCTCAAGCTGTCCTACATGCCGCCGCTCCGCTAACTTCGCTGCCGCTCTTTGATAATGTCGAACCCCGCGAGCTGCTCATCGGCTTTCACGCGATGAAAGCCGCCCTCGCAAAAGAGGCCGGCTTTTTCGCCTCAGGACACTGTGTCAGGTGTGTCAGAAGGCGCTGAGCGCCAACCCCTACTCCGCCAGCAGCCGCCGCGCTTCGGCGCAATCCCGGTCCATCTGCGCGATCAGCGCGTCGAGAGAGTCGAACTTGGCTTCGGGCCGGATGAAATGGTGCAGCGCGACCTCGATTTCCTGCCCGTAGAGGTCGCCCGAGAAATCGAAGAAATACGGCTCGAGCAGTTCCTTGGCCGGTTCGAACTGCGGGCGGATGCCGATATTGGCCGCGCCTTGCAGCTCTTCGCCGGAAGACAGGATGCGGCCCGTCACCGCATAGATGCCGTAGTGCGGGCGCAGGTAATCCTCGAGCGCGAGGTTGGCGGTGGGATAGCCGATTTCGCGCCCGCGCTTGTCGCCATGCTCCACGATCCCGCGAATCGCGAAGGGGCGGGTGAGCAGGTCGGCGGCGGCTTGCGGTTCGCCGTTCTTGAGCAGATCGCGAATCCGGCTGGAGGAGACGACCGCGTCGCCATCGCTCACCGCCGATACGGTGCGCGCTTCCAGCCCGTGCCTCGCGCCATGCTCTTTCAGCAGCGCGGCATCGCCCTGTGCGCCCTTGCCGAAGGTGAAATCCTCGCCGGTCAGCACGCCATGCGCGCCGAACCGCTCGACGAGAATGCGCTCGATGAAGTCTTCTGCGCTGGTCCCCGCCAGCTCGGCATCGAAGTGGAACACCAGCATCGCTGTCGCCCCGAAGGCGAGATAGAGTTCGTGCCGCTGTTCGAGACTGGTCAGGCGGAAGGGCGGGGTGTCGGGCTTGAAGAACTGCACCGGGTGCGGATCGAAGGTGGCGACGATGACGGGGCGCTCTTCCTCGCGCGCCCAGCGAATCGCTTCGCCCGCGACCGCCTGGTGGCCCTTATGGAAGCCGTCGAAATTGCCGAGCGCAACGATCGCTCCGCGTAAAGGTGCGGGCACCGGCTCACGATGGTCGAGCCACCTCATTGCGGCACGATCCCCGCGCGCAGCACCCGCAGCGCGTTGCCGCCCATCACCGCGCGAATCTCATCCTCGGTGAAGCCTTCGTCGATCAGCGCCTGCGTCACCTGCACCAGCTGCGACGTGTCGAAGCGCACCGTCGTGGCGCCGTCGTAATCGCTGCCCAGCGCGACGTAATCGATCCCGACCAGATCGCGGACATGCTTCATCGCCTTGGCCGCATCGCGTGGGCTAGTGCCGCACACGGCTGCATCCCAGTATCCGATGCCGACCACGCCGCCGGTCTTGGCGACCCCGCGAATCTCGTCGTCCGAAAGGTTGCGGTTGACCTTGCAGGTCGCCTGCACTCCGCCGTGGCTGGAGACGACCGGGCGCTTTGCCATCGCAAGGATGTCCGCCACGCACTTGTGGCTGCAATGCGCGATGTCGACCACCATGCCGAGCTTCTCCATCCGCCGCACGGCCTTGCGACCCTTGTCGGTCAGCCCGCCCTTCTCGATCCCGTGCATCGACCCGGCGAGGTCGGTGTCGAAGAAATGCGTCAGGCTGGCCATGCGGAAACCCGCCTTGCGCAGCGTGTCGAGATTGGCGAGATCGCCTTCGAGATCGTGCAGCCCTTCGATGCTGAGCAGCGCGCCGACCGGCTTGGGCGTCTCGCTGGAGCGTTCGCGCAGAAGGCGATCGAGATCTTTGGGGTCGGCGACCTTCAGGAGCTCGCCATCG
Source organism: Citromicrobium bathyomarinum (assembly GCF_038594485.1). GTDB lineage: Bacteria > Pseudomonadota > Alphaproteobacteria > Sphingomonadales > Sphingomonadaceae > Alteriqipengyuania > Alteriqipengyuania bathyomarina_A. The sequence continues at coordinate 188,427 of NZ_JBCFZG010000004.1, forward strand.
GAATTGGCGGCCGCCCGGTCGAGCTTCTCGGCATGCCACAGCGAGCGCTGGAGCAGGCTGCTCCAGGTGCGGGTGGGTTGTAACTGCGCGATCACCAGCGGGGTGATGTTGTCGCTATCGTCGCCGTTCGCGTCGTAGTTCTGGCCCTTGGGCGTCTTGGTCACGCTGGAGAACACCTGCAGCGCAACATTGCCCTCTTCGAGCCGCGGCAGGTCCATGTGGCCGCGGGTCCCGCGGCTGAGCAGGTTGCGGTTCCACAGCAGCGTGTCCGAATGCAGATCGACGATTGTCAGCGTCTTGTGCAGCGCCTTCGCCTCGTCGGAGACTTCGATCAGCGGCTCGCCATCGACCTTGTTCATGCTCCGCTCGACCATGCCGGGGCCGAACTGGAAGAAGCCCGCGATACCGATCAGCAGCACCAGCCCGACGATGATCAGGATGGTTTTCTTCACGTGTGCCGCTCGTAGGTGATGAAGGAGAAGGCGGGCGTGGCGCCGCTGGCCTCGTGGTCCTCGCGCGCGACCTCAGCCCAGCGTTCGGAATCGGGCGCACCGACGAAGGTGTCGCCTTCGTAGTCGGCGTGGATCTGCGTCAGCTCGATCCGTTCGGCCTGCGGTTCGAACAGCATGAACACATCCGCGCCGCCGATCACAGCGGTTTCTTCGCCCCCGGCGGCGGCGAGCGCTTCGGGGACCGACATGACGTGTTCGGCACCCTCTGCCTGCCAGTCCGAATCGCGGCTCAGCACGATATGGCGGCGACCGGGGAGGGGGCTGGGGAAGCTCTCAAAGGTCTTGCGGCCCATGATCATCGGTTTGTCCATGGTCAGCGACTTGAAGTGCTTGAGGTCCGCCGGGATATGCCACGGCAGCCCGCCGTCCTTCCCGATGGTGCCATTCGCGGCGCGCGCATAGACGAGGAACAGGCGATCCTGGATCATGAGTTGCTGTCTCCCTCGGGCCACGCGAGCCGCGTGATGTGGCCCATCTTGCGGCCCTCGGGCGCTTCGATCTTGCCGTAGAGATGCAGGTGGGCGCCGGGATCGCGAAGCGCTTCGTGCGCGGTTGCGGCGGCGGGGCCAATGACGTTTTCCATCACCACGCGCGGCGCGACGCGGCGGGTGTCGCCGAGCGGCAGGTTGCAGATCGCGCGGACCTGGTTCTCGAACTGGCTGGTGGCCGCACCCTCGATCGTCCAATGGCCCGAATTGTGCGTGCGCGGGGCCATCTCGTTGAAGATCGGGCCGCTCTCGCTGGCGAAGAATTCGAGCGTCAGCACACCGACATAGTCGAGCTTGTCCGCCACCGCCCTGGCGAGCTTGCGCGCCTCGGCCACCTGCTCGCCGATAATCGCGCGGCCCGGCAGGGTGGAACGGGCGAGAATGCCATCTTCGTGGCCGTTCTCCGAACTTTCCCAGAAGGCGATCAGACCGTCGGCGCGCCGCGCGAGAATGACCGAGAACTCGCATTCGAACTGCACGAAGCCTTCGAGGATGCAGGGCGCATCCGGCAAATCCAGCGCTTCGGCTTCTTCAAGCGAACCGATCCGCCACTGGCCCTTGCCGTCGTAGCCGTCGCGGCGCGTCTTGAGGATCGCAGGCGTGCCCAGCGCGGCGATACCGGCGAGCAGGTCTTCGCGCGAATCGACCGAGTGGAAGGGGGCGGGCGTGCCGCCAAGATCGGTGACGAAGCGCTTCTCGGCCAACCGGTCCTGCGCGATGGCGAGCGCGCGCGGATGCGGGGCAAGCTTGTCGGCGATGGCGTCGAGCGGCGCGGCGGGCACGTTCTCGAATTCGAGCGTCACCACATCGCACCGATCGGCAAAAGCCTTGAGCGCGGCGGCATCGTGCCAAGCCGCGCTGACATATTCGTCGCACACCTGTGCGATCACCGCGTCGTCTTCGGGCGCGAAGGCGATCACGTGGTAGCCCATCTGCGCGGCGGAAATCGCCAGCATCCGGCCAAGCTGGCCGCCGCCGAGGATACCTATTGTGCCACCCGGCTCGATCATGCGTCGCTGGGCTTCTCTGCCACCGAGGCGCTGCGTGCAGCGCGCCAGGCAACCAGCCGCTCCATCACCGCAGCATCGTGCGTACCGAGGATCGAGGCCGCGAGCAGCGCGGCATTGGTCGCCCCCGCTTCGCCGATGGCAAGCGTGCCGACCGGCACCCCGGCGGGCATTTGCGCGATGGAGAGTAGGCTATCCATGCCGGACAGTGCTTTCGAGCGAACCGGCACGCCGAGCACGGGCAGCGCAGTCATCGACGCGATCATCCCCGGCAGGTGTGCCGCACCGCCTGCGCCCGCGATCACGACCTTGAAGCCTTCGTCCGCGGCACCCTTCGCGAAATCGTACATTCGGTCGGGCGTGCGGTGCGCGGACACGATCCGCGCCTCGTGCGCAATGCCGAGCTCTTCGAGCACGTCGGCGGCGCACTTCATCGTCGGCCAGTCCGACTGGCTGCCCATGACGATCGCTACGACGGGGGTATCGGCCATCAGGTTTCGTCCAGGTAGCGGCGTTGCCCCGCGACCTTACCGTTCTCGAACGGATAGACGATGGGGCGACCGGTGGGGATTTCGAGATCGGTGATCTCGTCGTCCGAAATGCCGGAAAGGTGCTTCACCAGCGCACGCAGCGAATTGCCGTGGGCGGAGATGATCACCGTGCGATCACCGACCAGTTCGGGCAGGATATGCTCTTCCCAGTAGGGCAGCACACGCTCGATCGTCAGTTTCAGGCTTTCGGTGTTGGGCACATCGATCCCCGCATAGCGCGCGTCCGCGCCGGGATCGTATTCGCTGCCCGGTTCGATCGGCGGGGGCGGTGTATCGAAGCTGCGGCGCCAGACGTGCACCTGCTCGTCGCCGTGTTTCTCGCGCGTTTCCTGCTTGTTGAGCCCGGTCAGCCCGCCATAGTGGCGCTCGTTAAGGTGCCAGTCCTTGCGCACCGGAATCCACACCCGTCCGCATTCTTCCAACGCGAGGTTGAGCGTGCGGATCGCGCGGGTCTGGAGCGAGGTGAAGGCGAGATCGGGCAGTATACCCTTGTCCTTTAGAAGGCGGCCTGCGGCGCGTGCTTCTTCCACGCCCTTCTCGGTCAGATCGACATCCCACCAGCCGGTGAAGCGGTTGGCGAGGTTCCATTCCGACTGTCCGTGGCGGACGAGGATCAGCGTCGACAATTTACATGCTCCCTTGCGGATAGGCTGCGAGCCGTTAGCGGGCCTCGCCATCTTTGGGAAGATCGGGCGCCTGCAAAGCGGCGGCTTCGGGCTTTTTCTGGGCATGCGCCTTGCGCCGCCTGAGGTTCGCACGAAGCTGCGCGGCCAGCCGTGCCTCCTTGCTGTCGGGCCTGGGATCGGCGGGTGACTGCTTGTTCATCGTGTGTCCCGAATGCTATCTGCGCGTGCCATACGCAAGCTTTGCTTGACTTGCGCGCGCCACGCGACAATAGCGCGCGGCCTGTGGCGGGCTCGGTCCGCCGCGAGTCCCCTATGCTGCTGTAGCTCAGTGGTAGAGCGCACCCTTGGTAAGGGTGAGGCCGGGAGTTCAATCCTCCCCAGCAGCACCACATTTTCTCTACCCGCCATCCTTGATCGACCTGCCATTGCGGCTGGCCGGAAAGCTCTTGCCGCATGCAAGGTGCTTGGCCATTCTCGCGCCATGGACGAACGGGGGCAGCAAACGGGTATGGGCAACGGGATCAATCCGCGACTGGACAGTTTCGGGGATGTCGACGGGCAACCGCTGCGGCAGGGCCATCCCAATTATCCCAAGGCGATGCGCGTGCAGGCGCTGCTTGTGGCGACCCCGATCCTGATCGGAGCGCTGGTGGCCGAATACCTCACACCGTTTCCGAACTTCGTCATCGCTGGGCCCATTGCCCTCATCCTTGCGGGTCTGGTCATCTTCCTGCCGCACCGGCGCTACGCCGCGCGTGGCTATGCCCTGAGCGAGGATCGCCTGCGCGTGGTGCGCGGAATCATGTTTCATACCGACACCGTGGTACCATTCGGGCGCGTCCAGCATATCGACGTCGATCGCGGCCCGATCGAACGCTATTACGGCCTCGCCACCTTGCAGCTCTACACAGCGGGCTCGCATGGCGATGTGGTGACGCTGTCCGGCCTGTCGCATGAAGACGCGCTGGCCATGCGCGAGACGATCCGTGCACACATCAAGCGCGAATCGCTGTGACCGAGAATCCGGGCAACGCGCCGCTCAGGCAACCCGAACCGGCGGCAGGCGATCCGGTCGCCATGGCCGAGGCCGATGACGCGCTCCCCAAGCGGACGGACCCGCGCACTTTCGTGGTGCAGGCGTTGCAGGTCGTCCCGCGCTCTATTCTCCCGCTGGTGGCGGTCGGTATCGCGATGCGGAGCGACGGGGTCTTCGGGCCCCTGATGATATTCGGCATCGTTGTGGCAATTCTGGCCATCAACATGCTCTTCACCTTCCTGCGCTGGTGGCGACAGACCTATCGCGTCGGGGAAAGCGATATCCGGCTGGAAACGGGAGTGCTGTCGCGCGCCGCGCGCTCCGTTCCGTACGACCGTATCCAGGACGTCAGTCTGGAACAGGGCTTCATCCCCCGGCTGTTCGGCCTGACCGAGGTCAAGTTTGAGACGGGAGCAGGGGGATCGGACGAGATCAAGCTCGCCTATCTCAGCAATGAAGAAGGCGCACGGCTGCGCGAGCTGGTTCGCGAGATGCGCGACGAGCTGGATTCGCCAGCCACGTCTGCGCCGGCGCAAGCTGCCGAAGAGGCGATCGCGGCGCGCGAGGAGGAGGCCGTCCCGGTCCTGTTCGCGATGGGGCCGAAGCGCTTGTTCGTGTTCGGGCTGTTCGAATTCTCGCTGGCGCTGGTCGCCTTCCTAGGCGCGGCTGCGCAGCAATTCGACTTCCTGCTGCCGTTCGACATCTGGGATGTCAAAACCTGGCAGGGTCTGCTGGCCGGACCGGGCGAACAGATCGCGCATCTCGGGCTGCTGGGTCAGGTAATCGGTGCTGTCGCAGCGGTCGTCTCGCTCCTGGTGGTCGGCATGTTGAGCGGGATCGTGCGCACATTCATGCGCGACTGGGATTTCCGGCTGGAGCGGACATCGAAAGGCTTTCGGCGGCGGCGCGGCATGTTCACTCGCACCGACGTGGTCATGCCGGTACACCGGGTGCAGGCGGTACAGATAGCGACGGGCGTGGTGCGCCACAGGTTCGGTTGGAAGAGCCTGAAACTAGTTAGCCTGGCGCAGGATTCGGGCGATTCGAGCCATGTCGTTGCGCCCTTCGCCAAGGCGGAGGAATTGACGCCGATCCTCAAGGTATCGGGTTTTCCGCTGCCCCCTCGCGGGCTCGAATGGCACCGGACTGCTGCGAGCTTTCGCGTCGTGTCGGCCCTGTTCGCAGTGGTGGGCTACGCCGCGCTAGCCGTGGGGGCCGCCGTGCTGGCGCTCTATTTGCAAGATCAACGCTACAGCTGGCTGTGGGTTGCCGCGCTGGTCCTCGCCGGACTTTCGGCATTTGCGGCGATCCGGCAGCTGTTTCTGTGGCGGTTGGAGCGGCATGCGCTTTCGCCGAGCCACATCTACAAGCGCACTGGTTGGCTCGCCCCCGGCTACAAAATCGGCGACCGGGTGAAGCTGCAATCGGTGACCATCGCTCGCGGTCCCCTGGGGCGGCTCTTCGGCTACGTTACACTTCATCTGGGGCTTGCGGGCGGGCACTTCGCCATGGGCGGGCTGCCGCGCGCCGAGGCGGAGCAGCTGCGTGAAGCCCTGCTAGCCAGCATGGTCCGGACCGATTTCTCCCGGCTTGTGAAGTAACGCCACCTCAGGCGCGCAGGTCGCTCCAGTCGGAGTGCCGCTTGAACTGCGCCTCGACGTAGGAACATTGGGGGTCGATCAGGAAATCCTGCTCGCGCGCATCGGCGATCAGGCGCTTGACCAATTCGCCTGCGACACCGCGCCCCTCGATGGGCTTTGGCACGATGGTGTGCGTCGCGACCCGGACATCCTTCCCGTCGCGTTCTTCGCCCGGCTCCCATTCGAGCGTGCCTTGTGCCTCTTCGCCCTCGACATGCGCGACGTACTTGCCGCCTTGGCCGGCGACGTGGTGGGTGATGCTGGTGAGGGTCATGGTCTCTCGGTCCCTTTCGATCTGCTTGCATCGAACGTCGGGCAGCGTAGGGGCGTTCCAATGCGATTTCTCTCCGACAATGCCGCCAGCGTGCATCCGAAAGTTTGGAAGGCAATGCGTGCCGCAGATGGTCCGGATTCCCCGTATGATGGCGATGTGCTCTCGCAACAGCTGGACGATCGGTTCTCGGAGCTCTTCGGACGCGAAGTTGCGGTGCTCTGGGTCGCCACCGGCACTGCTGCGAACTGTCTTGCCCTCAGTGCAATGGTCCCCCCTCATGGCGGAGTGGTCTGCCACCGCGAAGCGCATATCGAAATGGACGAGGGCGGGGCGCCCGGCTTTTATCTGCACGGCGCCAAGCTGATGCTGGCCGATGGCGAAGGTGCCAAGCTGACTCCGGAAGCGATTCGTGCGGTGATCGATCCGATCCGCGACGATGTGCACCAGGTACAGCCGCACGCGATCTCGATCACACAGGCGAGCGAATATGGACGCGTCTATCAGGCAGAAGAGGTCGCCGCGATCTCTGCACTTGCGCGCGAGCGGGGTCTCGGCCTGCATATGGACGGCGCGCGCTTTGCCAATGCGGCGGCGTTTCTGGGCGTATCCGCCGCACAGGCGGCTGGCGATGTCGACGCGCTCAGCTTCGGATGCGTCAAGAATGGCGGGATGAGCGCGGAGGCGATGGTCTTCTTCGATCCCGCGCTGGCCGATGTGGTCCGCTATCGCCGCAAGCGGGCGGGACACCTGCAATCGAAGGGCCGATACCTCGCGGCGCAGCTGCTGGCGATGATCGAGGACGATCTTTGGCTCGACAACGCGCGCGCCGCCAACGCCGCTGCGCGGGCGATTGCGCAATCCGGCGCGGGCAGGCTGATGCACCCGGTCGAGGCGAACGAGGTGTTCATTCGCCTTACCCCGCAGGAGCGCGAAACGCTGCGCGAACAGGGATTCCAGTTTTACGACTGGGGCGCGGACGCAGCCCGCTTCGTCGCTGCGTGGGATAGCGATCTGGCCGAAGCGCGCATGCTCGGCGAGCGAATCGCCGACCTATGAGCGCGACCGAGAGCGGGATGCTGCGGGCGCGGGTGATCCTGCCGTTCGTCATCACCGGCACGATCTGGGGATCGACCTGGCTTGTCATTACCGGGCAGATCGCCGACGTGCCCGCCGCATGGTCGGTGTTCTACCGCTTCGCGCTGGCGACCCCGGCGCTGTTCCTGGTGGCGGTGCTAATGAAGCGGCGGCTGCGGCTCACGCGGCCCGAACACCTGCTGGCGCTGGTGGTGGGCATCTTCCAGTTCAGTGGCAACTTCCTGTTCGTCTATCACGCCGAGCTTTACGTCACCTCGGGCATCGTCGCGATGATGTTCGGCCTGCTGATGGTGCCCAACGCACTGTTCGCACGCGCTTTTCTGAGCGAGACAGTGAAGGGCGGATTCGTCGTCGGGAGCGGGATCGCCATCATCGGCGTGTCGTTCCTGCTGGTGCACGAATGGCAGGCCAATCCCGATGCCGGGGTGATCGGCGGCAACGTGGTACTGGGGATCGGGCTGGCGATGGCGGGCATCCTCGCCGCCTCGCTCGCCAACGTAGTGCAGGCCAACCCAACCGGGCGCGCGGTGCCGATGGTCAGCCTGCTCGCCTGGGCAATGCTCTACGGCACGCTGGCCGATGGGGCCTTCGCACTGCTCACTGCCGGACGCCCTCCGTTGCCCGCCGATCCCGGCTACTGGGCGGGGATCGTCTACCTCGCGCTGATCGGATCGGTGGTCACCTTCCCGCTGCACTACGGCCTCGTGCGAGAGATCGGTGCGGGGCGCACCGCGTATAATTCGATCCTGACGATTTCGGTGGCGATGCTGCTCTCGACGCTGTTCGAGGACTATCGCTGGACGTGGCTCACCGCGAGCGGGATGGTGCTGGCGGTGATCGGCATGCTGCTGGCGCTAAAGGCGCGGCGACAGAAGGCGGTGCAGGTGCAGCAGTCGGGCTCGCTCCGCCACTAGAGCAGGCTGCGCAGCCCCTCGCGAAAGGTCGGATAGCGGGGCTGCCAGCGCAGAACGCGCTTCGCCTTGAGGTTCGCGACTCGCCGGTTTTCGGCATAGAAACCGCGCGCCATCGGGCTGAGGTCGGCTTCCTCCAGCGAGATCAGCGGTGGCGGCGCGACGCCCAGCAAAGCGCATGCTTCCTCGACCACCGCGTTCTGGCTGGCTGGCAGGTCGTCGCCCAGATTATACGCACCCGGTGGTGCGCTGGCAGTCAGCCCGGCGACCACGCCGCTTGCGATATCGTCGACATGTATCCGGCTGAAAACCTGACCGGGCAGGTCGATCCGCTTGGCCTTTCCCTCTTCGATACGCTCGAAAATGCTGCGCCCCGGGCCGTAAATACCCGGCAGGCGAAAGATTCGCGCACCCAGTTCAAGCCATAGTCTATCGGCATCGGAGCGCGCGCTGCGACGGCCCGTGCCGGTGGGGGAGCTTTCGTCGACCCATGCGCCGCCAGCATCGCCGTAGACCCCGGTCGAGGAGAGATAGCCGTACCAGGCGGGCGCGAAATCATGCCCGTAGGTGCTCAGCACCGGGTCGAGCCCGCTCTCGCGATCTGGCGGGACCGAGGAGAGCACATGGGTCGCGCTCGCCAGCTCGGCCACGACGGCATCCCGGTCGTCGAACGACAGCTTGCCCTCGCTGCCGGTCGCCACCACTTCCCAACCGAGTGATTGCACCTCGCGTGCGATTCGCCCGGCGCTATAGCCGAGGCCGAAGATGAACAGTTTTGGCATCGCGTGACGTGCTGCCACAAAAGCCGCCGCAAGCAAAAGGGCGCGCAGAAACGAGGACCGATGGACCAGCTGAGCAATCCCCAATCCGGCGCCAATACCCCTGCCGGCTCGCCCGTACTGCCCGACGCAGCGCCCGAGCCGCAGGAACCCGCGGTGATCCGCCGCGCGGATTATGCGCCCTATCCGTGGCGCGTCCCGGCGATACGGCTCGATTTCGATCTCGGCCTCGAGACGACGCGAGTCGAGGCGACGCTGACGGTCGAACCCAATCTGGATGCCGACGCGGCGGAGGACATCCGGCTCGATGGCGACGGTCTGGTTCTGGAAAGCGTGCATGTCGATGGCGAAGAGCGCACCGACTGGCGGCGCGATGGCGAGGCGCTGATCGTCCCGCTGAGTTCTGGCAAGCACACGCTGACCATCGTCACCCGCATCCTGCCGTCGGAGAACACGCAGCTGATGGGGCTCTATGCCAGCAATGGGATGCTGTGCACCCAGTGCGAGGCGGAAGGGTTCCGGCGGATCACCTTCTTCCCCGACCGGCCCGATGTCCTGTCGGTCTACACCGTGCGGATGGAGGCGGATCGCGAAGCATTCCCGGTGCTGCTCTCCAACGGCAATCCGGTCGAGGAGGGGCTGCTCGATGGCGGCCGTCATTTCGCCGAGTGGCACGACCCCTGGCCCAAGCCGTCCTACCTCTTCGCGCTGGTCGCAGGCGATCTGGTCGCGCGGACCGACAGCTTCACCACCATGGGCGGGCGCGAGGTCGCGCTGGGCGTGTGGGTCCGCGAAGAGGATCTGCCGCGCACAAGCCATGCGATGGAATCGATCAAGCGGTCGATGAATTGGGACGAGGAAACCTTCGGGCGCGAATACGACCTCGACCGGTTCAACATCGTCGCCGTGGGCGATTTCAACATGGGCGCGATGGAGAACAAGGGCCTCAACATCTTCAACACGAAATACGTGCTGGCGGATCAGGAAACCGCGACCGACGCCGATTTCGATGCGGTCGAAGGTGTGATCGGGCACGAGTACTTTCACAACTGGTCGGGCAACCGGATCACCTGCCGCGACTGGTTCCAGCTGAGCCTGAAGGAAGGCTTCACCGTGCTGCGCGACCAGCTGTTCAGCGAGGATATGCACGGCGCGGCGGTCAAGCGGATCGGTGACGTACGGGTGCTGCGCAGTGTCCAGTTCCCCGAGGACAGCGGGCCGTTCGCACACCCGATCCGGCCCGATAGTTACAAGGAAATCAGCAACTTCTACACCGCGACCGTTTATAACAAGGGCGCCGAGGTGATCCGCATGATGCGCAGCATGGCGGGCATCGAAGCATTCCGCAAAGGCAGCGACCTCTACTTCGACCGTCACGACGGCGAGGCCGCGACCTGCGAGGATTTCGTCAAGGCGATGGAGGATGGCGCAGGGCTGGACCTCACGCAGTTCCGCCGCTGGTACGAACAGGCGGGCACGCCGCAGGTGACCGCCGAACAGCGCCACGATGGCGACACCGTCACGCTCGTCCTGAAGCAGGTGGTGCCGCCGACGCCCGGCCAGCCGGACAAGGCCCCTGTGCCGATCCCGCTGCGAATCGCGCTGTTCGACCGCGAGAAGGGCGAGCATGCGGGCGAACAGCTGATCGTGCTCACCGAAGCCGAGCAGGAATTCACCTTCGAAGGCTTCGCCAAGCCGCCGATTCTCTCGATCAACCGCGGCTACACCGCGCCGATCGCGCTCGACCGCGATATTTCGCGCGAGGATCTGGTCTTCCTCGCCGCGCACGACGACGACAGCTTTGCCCGGCACGAGGCAATGCAGGAGCTGTTGCTCGGCTACCTGCTGGGTGACGCCGACGACGAAGCGCGCGCGGCCATCGGCACGGCGGCGCAAGCCGTGCTGGCCGACGATGCGCTCGATAACGAAATGCGCGCCGAGCTGCTCACCCTGCCGCCTTTCGCCTATCTCGGCGAACGCTCGAAGATCTACGATCCGGGCGCAATGGTCGAGAAACGCGAAGGTCTGCGGGCGTGGCTGGGGCACGAGTTCGCCGGGCAATTCCGCGATTATCATGAACGGCTCACCAATCTGGCGCGCGAAGAAGGCGCACAGGGCAAGCAGGCGCGGCGGATGCGCTCGCTCGCGCTCGGCTATATTGCCGCCGCCGACGAGGCGGAGGGCGCGCGTCTGGGCCTCGCCCAATATCGCGCCGCCGCCGGGATGACCGAAAGGCAGGGCGCGCTCGCCGTGCTGGCAGGCCTCGACGGGACCGAGCGGGAAGAGGCTCTGGCCGACTTCTACGCCCGGTTCGCGGACAACCCGCTGGTGGTGGACAAGTGGTTCACGCTGCAAGCCATGGCGCTGCGCCCCAACGTGCTGGACGAGGTCGGGAAGCTGGCCGGGCACGAGGCCTTTACCATCTCCAACCCCAACCGGGTGCGTTCGCTCTACGGTGCCATGTCGGGCAATCCGGTGGCCTTCCACCAGGAAAGCGGCGCGGGCTACCGGATGATTGCCGACCTGATTCTGGAGCTGAACATGCGCAATCCGCAACTCGCGGCGCGGTTTGTGCCATCGCTCGGGCGCTGGCGGCGGGTCGAGCCCGGTCGGTCGGCGATGATGCGCGCGGAGCTGGAACGGATCGCGGCGGCGGGCACGCTCTCGCGCGACGTCGCCGAGCAGGTCGAGGCGAGCCTTGGCTGACGCAGCGGACCGGCCCACCCCAATCAGGGCGAGCGCGCTCGAAGGCGTGACGCACGGCTTCTTCGGTCGGGAGGGCGGCGTATCGACCGGCGAAGTTGCCGGGTTGCAGATCGGGCAGGGCGCGGGTGACGATCCTGCGGCGGTGGCGGAGAACCGGGCGCGGGTGACTGCCGCGCTGTCACCGGGCGCGGTGCTGGTCTTGCCGTATCAGGTCCATTCCGCCGATGCCGCCATCGTGACAGCCCCGATGGCCGACGAAGACCGGCCCCATGTCGATGCTTTTGTGACCGCGACGCCCGGTCTGCTGATCGGCGTCGTGACCGCCGATTGCGCGCCGATCCTGCTTGCCGACGCTCAGGCGGGCGTGGTCGCGGCGGCGCACGCGGGCTGGCGCGGGGCGAAGGGCGGGGTACTCGCGACCACGATCGACGCGATGGTCGCTCTTGGTGCCGATTGCGGACGGATCGCTGCGGCGATCGGACCGACGATTGCTCAGCCCAGTTACGAGGTTGGCGAGGCATTCTTCGAAGCATTCTGCGCCGATGATCCAGCCAACGTGCGCTTTTTCACCTCGGGAAAGCCGGGCCATTATCAGTTCGATCTACCTGCTTTTGTCACCCGACAGCTGCGTAATGCTGGCGTGTCGACGATCGAGAATCTCGCGCTCGATACCTATGCCGATCCGGTGCGGTTTTACTCTTTCCGCCGCGCAACACACCGGGGCGAAGCGACCTACGGTAGGCAGGGTGCATTCATCGGCTTAGACTGACGCTTGCGCAACCACGCCACAAGTCTTGCACAAAAGGCCATTGGCAGCCCGCACCTTACGCGCTAACAGCCCCGGCACATGGGAAAGGGGGCCCGCTCCCCGGCACCCGGGGGCCGAGCGGATCGCCCGAATTCCCAGAGAAAAAAGCAACACGGGCAGCGCGGCATCCGCCGCTGTGCACGCGACAAGGCAGGAACGATGGCAGACGCAACCGGTGCCGCAACCGCGGAACCCAACGAGATCGGCGAAAACAGCGAAGGCGTGCGCCGTCGCGATTTCATCAATATTGCAGCGCTGAGCGCAGCCGGAGTCGGCGGTGCGGCGGTGCTCTATCCGCTGATCAGCCAGATGGCGCCTTCGGCAGACGTGCTTGCCGAGAGCACGACCGAAGTCGACGTCTCCGCAATCGAGCCGGGGCAGGCAATCAAGGCGGTGTTCCGCAAGCAGCCTTTGTTCGTGCGTCGCCTGACGCCGAAGGAAATTTCCGAGGCGGACGCGGTGCCGCTTTCCGCGCTGCGCGATCCCGAAACCCTGGCCGACCGGACCAAGGAAGGTCACACGGACATGCTGGTGACCATGGGCGTGTGCACCCACCTGGGCTGCGTGCCGCTGGGCGCCGCCGAAGGCGAGAACAAGGGCGAGTTCGGCGGTTATTTCTGCCCCTGCCACGGTTCGAGCTACGACACTGCTGCGCGTATCCGCAAGGGCCCGGCGCCCAAGAACCTCGTGGTTCCGGATTACGTGTTCAGCTCCGACACCACGATTACCGTCGGCTAAGGCAAGAGAAAGACGAGAGCGATGAGTTTTCCCTGGGCCAAGGAATATACCCCGGCGAGCGGGTTCACCAAGTGGATCGACGAAAAGCTGCCCCTGCCGCGCTTCGTCTATAACGCGGTGGGCGCGGGCTATCCGGTGCCGCGCAACCTGAACTACATGTGGAATTTCGGTGTGCTGGCCGGCTTCTGCCTGGTGCTGCAGATCGTCACCGGCGTGGTGCTGGCGATGCACTATGCCGCCAACGCGCAGGTCGCCTTCGGCACGGTCGAGCACATCATGCGCGACGTGAACTGGGGCTGGATGCTGCGCTACATGCACGCCAACGGCGCGAGCTTCTTCTTCCTTGTGCTCTACCTGCACATTTTCCGCGGCTTCTTCTACTCGTCTTACAAGGCTCCGCGCGAGATGATCTGGCTGCTGGGCGTGGTCATCTTCCTGTTGTGCATGGCGACCGCCTTCATGGGCTACGTTCTGCCGTGGGGTCAGATGAGCTTCTGGGGCGCCAAGGTCATCACCGGCCTGTTCAGCGCGATTCCGCTGGTCGGCGAGCCGATCCAGGTATGGCTGCTGGGCGGTTATGCGCCTGACAATGCCTCGCTAAACCGTTTCTTCAGCCTGCACTTCCTGCTGCCCTTCGTGATCGCCGGCGTCGTGATCCTGCACATCTGGGCGCTGCACATTCCCGGTTCGTCCAACCCGACCGGGGTCGAAGTGAAGAGCGAAAGCGACACCGTGCCATTCCACCCGTATTACACGGCGAAGGACGGCTTCGGGCTGGGCGTATTCCTGATCATCTACTGTGTGGTCGTGTTTTTCCTGCCGAACATGCTCGGCCACCCGGACAACTATATCGAGGCGAACCCGCTTTCGACGCCTGCGCACATCGTGCCGGAATGGTATTTCTATCCGTTCTACGCGATCCTGCGTGCCTTCACCTTCGACTTCATCCTCGAAGCGAAGCTGTGGGGCGTGCTCGCGATGTTCAGCTCGATCCTGCTGTGGTTCTTGCTGCCGTGGCTCGATCGTTCGCCGGTGCGTAGCGGCCATTACCGTCCGCTCTTCCGGGTCTTCTTCATGATCTTCGTGGCCGACATGGCGGTGCTGTTCTATTGCGGTGGTGCGCCGGCCGAAGAACCCTACGTGATGATCAGCCAGATCGCGACGGCGTATTACTTCCTGCATTTCCTCGTGATTCTGCCGATCGTCTCCTCGATCGAGAAGCCGAAGCCTCTGCCCTATTCGATTACAGAGGCGGTGCTGGGATCCGACAAGAAGGCCGTGCTGGGCGAAAACACCCAGCCCGCCACCTGATCCCTGCAACCGATTACCTTGAGACGACGGACGAAAGTTAAGGACACCCGATGATCCGCATTATTGCCGCCCTTGCCGGTCTCGTCTTTGCAGGCGTTGCCCTGCTCGCGTTCTTCAACGGCGCGTACACCGCGCTCACCGAAGAGCCGCAGCATTCGGCCGATCATGAGTTCCATCTGGAAGCGCACGGCCCGAAAGGCGGCTTCAGCTTCGACGGTCCGACCGGCAATTGGGATATCGCCCAGCTGCAGCGCGGCCTGAAGGTCTACAGCGAAGTCTGCTCGGCGTGCCACAGCCTCAAGTTCGTCGCCTTCCGCGACCTCGAAGAGCTTGGCTACAGCGAGGCACAGGTGAAGGCGTTCGCAGCGACGAAGCAGGTGCCTGGGATCGATCCGAACACCGGCGAAGCGACCACGCGCCCGGGTGAGCCGACCGACTACTTCCCCTCGCCCTATCCCAATGCTGTGGCTGCTGCGGCGGCGAACAACAACGCGATCCCGCCCGATCTCTCGCTGATGACCAAGGCGCGCCACCACGGCAGCGACTACGTCTATTCGCTGCTGACCGGCTTCACCGATCCTGCGACGTTCGAGAAGGACGGCAAGCGGCTGATGGAGGAGTTCCCCGACTTCACCACGCCCGATGGCCTGTACTTCAATCCCTATTTCGGGAACCTCAACCTCGCGATGTCGCCGCCGCTGGTGGCCGAAGGCCAGGTGACCTTCGACGACGGCACCAAGGCGACCGTGCCGCAGATGGCCGAAGACGTCGCCGCCTTCCTGACCTGGACCGCCGAGCCCAAGCTGGTCGAGCGGCGCCAGACCGGCTGGGGCGTGCTGGTCTTCCTGCTGTTCGCGACCGTGCTGGCCTACTTCGCCAAGAAGCAGATCTGGGCGGGCGTGAAGCCCAAGAAGAAGGCCTGACCAGATCCCCACGGATGCATCCGTGAAAGGTCGCGCGCTGCTCGATATCGAGCAGCTTCGCGCGACCATTCGCACCGTGCCGGACTTTCCCAAGCCCGGCATCCAGTTTCGGGATATCACCACCTTGCTCGCCGATCCGGCAGCACTGCATGGCAGCGTTGCACTATTGGCCGAACATGCCCGTGCCTCCGGCGCGACAGTCATCGCCGGGATGGAGGCACGCGGCTTCATTTTCGGCGCTGCGGTGGCGATCGAGGCGGGCATGGGCTTCGTGCCGATCCGCAAGCCCGGGAAGCTGCCCGTCGAAACGATCGGCGTCGATTATCAACTGGAATACGGGACCGACCGGCTCGAGGTGGATCCCGATGCGATCGCTCAGGGGGCGAAGGTGGCGCTGGTCGACGATCTGATTGCCACAGGCGGTACGGCCCTCGCTGCGGCGGAACTGGTTCGCAAGGCGGGGGGGGAGGTCGCCGCCGCGCTGTTCGTGGTCGACCTCCCCGATCTGGGTGGAGCCGCGCGGTTGCGGGATTCTAACATCGAAGTGCACACGCTGCTTGCCTTCGAAGGCGAGTAACCTTGCCAATCCGAGGGGCGAGGAACACAATCGCCCGACCTGCCGTTGGTTGCGGGTCTAAGGGGGTACGGTTTGACGATGGACTCACCAGCACTGGTTATCGCCGCGATCGGCGCGCTGGGTATCGGCGCGCAGTGGATCGCATGGCGTACCGGCTGGCCGGCTATCGTGCTGATGCTGATCGCAGGCTTCCTAGCAGGGCCGATCCTCAATCTTTTCAGTCCTGAGGAGACCTTCGGTTCGCTGTTAGAGCCGATGATCGGGATCGGGGTCGCGCTGATCCTGTTCGAAGGGGGACTCAGCCTCGACTTTCGCGAATTGCGCCACTCTGGAAGCGCGGTCTGGCGGCTTGCGACGATCGGGGTTGCGGTAGGCTGGGCGCTCGGTTCGCTCGCAGGGTATGGAATCGCTGGTCTGGTCTGGCCGGTGGCGATCCTGTTCGGCGGCATTCTGGTGGTGACC
This sequence comes from Citromicrobium bathyomarinum, assembly GCF_038594485.1. GTDB lineage: Bacteria > Pseudomonadota > Alphaproteobacteria > Sphingomonadales > Sphingomonadaceae > Alteriqipengyuania > Alteriqipengyuania bathyomarina_A. Next base: position 204,871 of record NZ_JBCFZG010000004.1, read on the forward strand.
GGGCCCACCGTGGTGCTGCCGCTGCTCCGCCAGTCGTCTGTGCAAACGAGGCCCGCATCCATCCTGAAGTGGGAGGCGATCGTCAACGATCCTACCGGCGCACTATGCGCCGTGATCGCTTACGAATATTTCCGCAGGATCTCCGAAAGCCCGGGGGCGTCGCTGTTCGAAGTGGTCCCGCCGCTGATCTTTGCGGCCGCGCTTTCGGGCCTGATCGGCTACTGCGCGGCCTGGCTTATATCCTACCTATTTCCGCGAGGCGCAGTGCCGGAATACCTCAAGGTCCCGGTCCTTTTCTCGATGGTGATCGCGGTCTTCGTGGTCAGCAACATGATCGAGCATGAAGCCGGTCTCGTTGCTGTCACCGTGATGGGCGTCGCGCTTGCGAATATGGATGTCTCCAGCCTGCGGAGCATTCATCCGTTCAAGGAAAACATTGCAGTCCTGCTGGTGTCGGGCATCTTCATTGTGCTGTCGGCATCGCTCAACTGGGAAGACCTGCAATACCTCAACTGGCGCTTCGCCGCATTCCTGGTGGCGCTGCTGTTCCTCGTCCGACCGGCGACCGTGCTCATCAGCCTGCTCGGAAGTCCCATTCCCTGGAACGAGCGCCTGTTCGTGGCGTGGATCGCCCCGCGCGGGATCGTGCTGGTCGCCATCTCCGGCCTGTTCGCATTGCGTCTGAACGAACTGGGCTACGGCGATGGTAACGTCCTGATCGGCCTCAGCTTCGCGGTGGTGGTTGCCACCATCGTCGCCCATGGCTTCACGGTCGATCTGGTCGCCAAGCTGCTGAAGGTGAAAGGCGCCACCCGGCCCGGTCTGATCATCGCGGGCAGCACCTCGTGGACGATCGCGCTGGCCAAGCAGATGCACGAGCTCAAGACTCCGGTCATGATCGTCGATTCCAGCTGGCAACGCCTCGCTGCAGCGAGACGCGAGGGCCTGCCGTTCTATCATGGCGAGATTCTGAACGAGGCGACCGAACACAACCTCGATCTCAACCCCTACCAGGTGCTGGTCGCCGCGACCGAGAACGAGGCCTACAATGCGCTGGTATGCAACGAGTTCGCGCACGAGATCGGGCGCGACAGCGTCTACCAGCTGGGCGAGGCCTCCGACGACGATCGCCGCGCGCTGCCCGAAAGTTTGCGCGGACGTGCCCTGTTCACCTCCGGATTCGGCGTCACCGAGGTGGAGGAACGACAGCAGGAAGGCTGGACCTTCCGGCGAACCAAGCTGACCGAGGAATTCACGATCGACGATGCCCGGGAAAAGCTGGGCGACAAGGCGCAGATGCTGCTGCTGCTGCGGGAGAATGGCGCGATGCGTTTCTTCACCCACGCCGCCAAGCCCGAGCCGCGCCCGGGGGACATCGTCATTACCTATTCACCGCAACAACTTAAGAGAGCCGAGGCCGAGACGGCTCGGCGCGAGGCAGAGGCAAATGCCGGGAAGGCGAAGCCGGCATGAAGACAGCAAGCGAGGGAGGAGCGGCCATGCGTGGCCCGATGATCATTGTGTTGGCGCTGGCAGCGCTGTTGGCAGGCTGCGATCGGGAAGAGCCTGCACCTGACCCCACGCCAGCCCCGACGTCCTCGGCCACAATGGAGACCGAGACCCCCGAACAAACCTCTATCATCCGCCCCGAAATGGACGTCGAGCGGCCGCCCATCCCGCTGGAACCGCTCAGGACTACGATCCCGTTCTCCCAGGGCGGTTCGGACCTCAGCGAGGCGGCCATCGCCGACCTGAAGGCGATGCTCGACACCGATCAGTGGAAACAGGTCGAGCTGGTCATCCTGCGCGGGCACAGCGACGCAGGCGGCCCCGATCGCGTTAACATGCGCGTTTCGGAAGAGCGCGCGCAGGCCGTGGCCGACTGGCTCGAGGAGCAGGGACTCCCAGAAGAACAGGTGCGGATCATCGCCTTCGGTGCGCAAAACCCGGTGCAACCCAATCTGCTGCCCAATGGCGAACCCAACGAGCGCGGACGTGCGGCCAATCGCCGCGTGGATGTGACCATCCTCGTGCCCAAGGGGGCGACGATCCCCGATCCGGGGCCGACGGCGACACCCACACCGACCGGGCCGCCCACGACGCCGGCTCCCGCCGCCAGTTCGAAATCGGCCGCTGCGGGAAGCTGACCTGAATTTTCGCGGTACGGGTTTAGTCGATCACGGGAGCGATTGACGCGCGCGCCCAACCGGTGGCAAAGGCTGCGACCGAGAAGCGGGTATAGCATAGTGGTAATGCTCCAGCCTTCCAAGCTGGCTAGAGGGGTTCGATTCCCCTTACCCGCTCCAATCATTCCCTCCAGACCCGCCATTGCGCTCTTCCGAGACGCCGCCTTGCCTGGCCGGGATCAGGACGGTGCATTCACCGGCATATTGTCGATCAGGCGGGTCCCCGCGATATGCGCAGCGACGAGCAGGCGGGCGGGGCGATCGCTCAGCGTATCGACCCGTTGGAGCGTCGCTGCATCGGCGAGCGCCGCGTAATCCACCTTTGAAAATCCACCTTCGCGAAGCGTCGCTTCCAACCGGGCGAGAGCATCGGGGATCGAACCGCCGGTCTCGATCGATTCGATTGCGCTGCGCATGGCCTTGGGCAGCACCGCGGCCCTCGCGCGATGTTCCGTGTCGAGGTATCGATTGCGGCTCGACAATGCGAGTCCGTCCGGTTCGCGGACGGTCGGCACGCCGATGATCGCGTCGGCGTAAGGCAAAAGCAGGTCGAGATCGCGCGCCATACGCCGGATGACCGCCAATTGTTGCCAGTCCTTTTCGCCGAAAAGGGCGATATCGGGCTGCACCTGCTGGAACAGCTTGCACACCACCGTTGCCACCCCGGCGAAGTGTCCCGGCCTGCTCGCCCCGCAGAAATCCGCGCTGACACCCTCGACCGAGATACTGGTCGCGAACCCTTCCGGATACATCTCCGGTACGTTCGGTGCCCACAGCAGGTCGACACCCTCCTGCCGCAGCAGCTCCGAATCCGCCTCCAGCGTACGGGGGTACGCAGCGAGATCTTCATTGGGGCCGAACTGCGTTGGATTGACGAAGATCGAAACGGCGACGCGGTCCGCGCGCTCGCGTGCAGCGCGTACCAGCGTCAGATGGCCTTCGTGCAGCGCACCCATCGTGGGGACCAGCGCAATACGCTGGTGTCCCGCGCGGAATTTCGCGATTTCCTCGCGCAAATGATCCAGACGGTGGATCGATTTCATGGCGGATTGCATGGGTTGGACCCCTCCGATAGACGAATTCACAAGCGGCCTAGCGGGGCCCGAACCCGTTTCGCAATAAGCTCCGTTCCGCAATCAGCAAAGGATCGCTCCACGTGTCAGGCCGTCGCACCCACCGGATCGTGTTCGCCAACGAGAAGGGCGGGACCGGCAAGTCGACGACGGCGGTCCACGTTGCCGTCGCGCTTGCCTATCAGGGCGCACGCGTGGTCGCGATCGACCTCGACCATCGCCAGCGCACGATGGACCGCTACCTGGAGAACCGCGAAGAGACGGCAAGGCGGCGCGAAATCGCACTGCCCACCGCGGCACGGGCAGTGTTTTCCGAAGGAAACGAGACCGACCTCGAAGCCCTGACACGGGAGCTTTCGAAAGAGGCCGACTTCGTGATCTTCGACACGCCGGGCCGCGACGATCCGCTGGCGCGCCATGTCGCCCGCGAGGCGGACACGCTGGTAACGCCGCTGAACGACAGCTTTGTCGACTTCGACCTGATCGGGCAGGTCGACGCGGAAAGCTTCAAGGTTCGCCGCCTCAGTTTCTACGCCGAGCTGATCTGGGAAGCCCGGCTCGCGCGCAGCAAGACGGCGATCGAGCAGGAGCGCCCGCAGATGGACTGGGTCGTCGTGCGCAACCGCACCGGCCATACCGAGGCGCGCAACATGGTCCGCATCGAGCGTGCCTTGTCCGAACTGAGCAAACGGGTTGGCTTTCGCGTATCCTCGGGCCTGTCCGAGCGCGTGATCTACCGCGAACTCTTCCCCTCGGGGCTCACCCTGCTCGACAAGGGATATCTTGGCGATCTTGGCACCAGTCATCTGGTCGCGCGGCAGGAGCTGCGGCAGCTGGTCCAGAACCTGCGCCTGCCCGTTCCCGATGGTGCGGACCGCGCGCTCAAGGCCGCATGATCCGCTTCATCGTCATCGCGGCAGTCCTGTGCCTGGCGTGCCGCTGGATATTCGGACGCTGGCCATGGGATTATCTGAGCGCGAAGCCAACCCGTTCGCAGACCGAGTTTCGTGCACGAAAGCTGCTGGGCGTGCCTGCCGACGCCGACCGCGCCCAGATCATCGAGGCGCACAAGCGGCTCGTGCGGCAGGTGCATCCCGACATGGGCGGGACTTCCGCCCAGGTGCATGAGGCCAATGCCGCGCGTGACGCGTTGATTGCCAGTCTTCCCGAAAGCGAGAAATCCTTATGAGCCACAATTTCGACCCGTCGATCCTTCGCGAATACGACATTCGCGGCATCATTGGCGAAACGCTGGAGGCAGACGATGCACGCGCGATCGGTCGCAGCTTCGGCACCCTGCTCAAGCGCGCCGGTGGCTCGAAAGTAGCGGTGGGGTACGACGGGCGGCAAAGCTCGCCCATGCTCGAACACGCGGTGGTCGAGGGGCTGACGGCGAGCGGGTGCGATGTCGTGCAAATCGGCCTCAGTGCCACGCCGATGCTCTATTACGCCGAGGCTTCCGACGCGCAGGTCGATGGCGGTATCCAGATCACCGGCAGCCACAATCCGCCCAATTACAACGGGTTCAAGATGGTCTTCCAGGGCCGCCCCTTCTTCGGGCAGGACATCCAGCGGATCGGCGAAATCGCCGCTTCGGGCGACTGGGAGGATGGAGCCGGCGCCGTCAGCGAGCGGCCTGTGATGGACAGCTATATCGAACGTCTTCTCGAAGGGCTGGACGGAATCGACCGCAGTGCCCTCGCGAGCCTCAAGGTCGGTTGGGACGCGGGCAATGGCGCGGCAGGCCCCGCACTGGAGAAACTGGTCGCCAAATTGCCCGGCGAGCATCACGTCCTTTTCACGGAGGTCGACGGAACCTTCCCCAATCACCATCCCGATCCCACCGTCGAAGATAATCTCGAGGATCTGCGCGCACTGGTTGCCGAAAAGGGCCTCGATTTCGGCATCGCGTTCGATGGCGACGGCGACCGGATCGGCGCGATCGACGGCGCGGGCAGGGTGATCTGGGGCGATCAGCTGCTGATGATCTACGCGCAGGATCTGCTGCAGCGGCAACAGGGGGCGACGATCATTGCCGATGTGAAGGCCAGCCGCGCGCTGTTCGACCATGTCGAAAAGCACGGCGGCAAGCCGCTGATGTGGAAGACCGGCCATTCGCTCATCAAGTCCAAGATGAAAGAGACCGGTTCTCCGCTGGCGGGCGAGATGAGCGGACACGTCTTCTTCGCCGACACCTATTATGGCTTCGACGACGCCCTTTATGCCGGCATCCGGCTGATCGCGGCTTCGGCGCGTTTGGGCGAATCGGTGACGCAATTGCGCGACGCCATGCCTGAGATGATCAACACGCCGGAAATGCGCTTCCAGGTCGATGAATCGCGCAAATTTGCTGCCATCGACGAGGTGAAGGCGCGCCTGAAGGACAGTCCGGCGGACGTAGATGGAACGGACGGCGTGCGCGTGACCACAGATGACGGCTGGTGGCTGTTGCGCGCCTCGAACACGCAGGACGTACTCGTCGCGCGGGCCGAGAGCGAGAGCGAAGCCGGGCTCGAACGGCTGATGGAACAGATCGACGAGCAACTGGCACTTTCCGGACTCGCAAGAGGGCCGCAAGCAGGGCATTAAAGCCCAGGGAAATCGACGAGGGGGACCGTCATGAAGAAATTGATCGTTTCGACCGCACTGGGATCGCTCGCTGTAGTCGGCGTGCAGCCCGTTATCGCGCAGGAAAGCGATGTGCCGCCGGTGGTCGTCTCGGTCGTACGGATCGACGATTCGCATGAGGACGCCGATGCCGCCGAAACGGACCAGGTGTGGTTCGAGGATGATTCGGACGAGGCAGGCGGCGATGACGATGCGATGGCCATGGCCATGGTCACCGCCATGCTCTCCAGCATGTTCGAAGCCGAGCCGCTGACCGCCGAGGCCGAAGCGCGGCTCCCCTTGGCGAACTCGGTCGCGGCGAGCCTGGTGCCCGAAGGTATCTATGGCGAGATGATGGGGCAGATGATCGAATCGTTTCTCGCCCCGATCTTCAAGATGGCGAATACCGAAGGCGGGATGAGCACTTCGGACCTTGCGAACTATACCGGCGTTGCGCAGGAAACGGTTGAAGCGCTGACCGACGAGCAACGCGCCGAGCTGACCGATATATTCGATCCCGTGTACCAGAGCCGCGAACAGGCGAAGTTCGACGGCATCGTCAGCGGGGTCAACATGGTGTTCGGGGTGCTCGAGCCGGGCGTGCGCGATGGTCTGGCCCGTGCCTATGCCAGCAAGTTCGAGACGAGTGAACTGGCAGAGCTGGAATCGTTCTTTGCAACACCCGTTGGCGCGAAATTTGCTTCGCAAAGCCTGCTTCTCAACGCCGATCCGCAAGTGATCTCGGGGATGATGGATACCATCCCCAGCCTCATCGAGAAGCTGCCGATGTTGACGGAAAGCTTCGAAGATGCGGCGGACGGGCTGCCCGAGCCCCGCCGTTATGACGACCTGACGCCGTCGGAGCAGCGGCGTGCGGCCGAGATGCTCGGAATAGACCAGTCGACATTGCGGGAAAGCATGGCCGCGGCCGAAGCGATGGAAGAAGAGGCGATGACCATCGACATGAGCGACTGGTCCGACGAAGAATTGGACGCAGCGGCCGACGCGCTCGAGGATGAAGCCGACGGTTCGATGGATTCATCCGACGACAATGAGGGCGAATCCTTTGCAGAGGCCATGGAGGATGTCGGCGGCGAATAGCCATCAGGCTCCATAACGCGCGTCGTGCATTATGAAGGCATGACGGGCAGCGGCACACCGCCTGAAATCGAAGACTGGTTCGAGGGGCGTGGCTGGCGCATCCGGGCCCATCAGCATGCCATGCTCGAAGCGAGCGACCGGGGCGAGCACGCCTTGCTGGTCGCCGATACGGGTGCGGGCAAGACGTTGGCTGGGTTTTTACCTACCCTGGCGGCGTTCACTCCTTCGCGCCTGGGCGATCAGACCCCGCCCGAGGGCCTCCACACGATCTATGTCTCTCCATTGAAGGCGCTGGCGCAGGACGTTGCGCGCAACCTGCTTGCCCCGATCGAGGAGATGGGTCTGCCGATCAGGGTTGAAACCCGCAGCGGCGATACGTCTTCCGATCGCAAGCGCCGCCAGCGCGAGAAGCCGCCACACGTTCTGCTGACTACCCCAGAAAGCCTCTCAATCCTGCTTTCCTACCCCGAAAGTCTCGAGATTTTCGCGGGCGTCAAACGGATCGTCATCGACGAGATTCACGCCTTCGCTACGGGCAAGCGGGGAGATCTTCTGGCGCTATGTCTCGCGCGTCTGCAGTCGATTGCCCCAGACATGCAGCGTGCGGCACTGTCCGCCACGGTAGCCAACGAGGAAGGCTTTCGCGCATGGCTCGCGCCGTGGGGAGAGATCGACCGGGTGGCGGTCGTCCAGGGCGAACCGGGCGCGCCTCCGGAGGTCGAGATACTGTTACCCGATGAGAACCGCGTGCCGTGGGGCGGCCACGCGGCAACCTGGGCGATCCCCCAGCTCTACGAAGTCATCAAGCAGAACCGCACGACACTGGTATTCACCAATACCCGCTTCCTTGCCGAATATATCTTCCAGCACCTGTGGGATGTGAACGAGGAGAAACTCCCGATCGGCATTCATCATGGCTCGCTTAGCCGCGAGGCGCGCGAGAAGGTGGAAGCGGCGATGGCGGCAGGTGAGCTGAGGGCGCTGGTTGCCACTGCCAGCCTCGATCTGGGAGTCGATTGGGGGGATATCGACTGCGTGGTGCAAATGGGTGCCCCCAAGGGCTCCTCACGGCTCCTGCAACGCGTCGGGCGGGCCAATCACAGGCTCGACCAGCCGAGCCGCGCCTTGCTCGTCCCCGGCAACAGGTTCGAATTCCTCGAAGCGCAGGCGGCCAAGGATGCGGTGGACGAAGGGCAGCGCGATGGCGAGGATTTCCGCCCCGGCGGGCTCGATGTGCTCGCCCAGCATGTGATGGCCTGCGTCTGCGCTGCACCGTTCGAGGAGGGCGAACTGCTCGCGCAGGTGCGCAGCTCGCTCCCCTATGCCTGGGTGGATGCGGAAGTCTTCGCCCGTGTCCTCAATTTCGTGGCGACCGGGGGGTATGCACTCAAGGCCTACGACCGCTTCCAGCGGATCGTGCGCGATCGCAACGGCGAGTGGCGCCTCACGCACCCCCAACACGCGGCGCGCCACCGGCTCAATGCCGGCATCATCATGGATGCCGAGATGCTGGAGGTGCGTTTCAGGAATGGCCGCTCGCTAGGGCGGGTCGAGGAGAACTTCGCGGCTCAGCTTTCGCCCGGCGACACGTTCGCCTTCGCGGGCACCTCTCTCGAAGTCGAGCAGCTGCGGGATATGGAGATTATCGTGCGCGCATCGTCCAGGTCGGCGATGATCCCGAGCTATGGCGGTGCCCGCATGCCTTTGACCACGCATCTGGCCGAGCGCGTCCGGGCGATGCTGGTCGACCGCGCAGGGTGGGGCCGGTTCCCGGACGATGTGCGCGAATGGCTGGAGATGCAGGACTGGCGCAGTGCAATGCCGGGCCCGAACAATCTGCTGGTCGAGAGTTTCCCGCGTGGGGGGCGTGAATATACCGTCTACTACACCTTCATTGGATGGAACGCGAACCAGTCGCTTGGCATGCTGATTACCAAGCGGATGGAAGATCGCGGGCTGATGCCGGGGGGATTTGTTGCCAACGACTATTCGCTGGCGGTTTGGGGGCTGAAGCCGGTCGTTGATCCTGCGCCGCTGCTGTCGCCCGATATTCTGGCGCATGAGTTTGTCGATTGGGTGCAGGATTCGCACCTGCTGCGCCGATCCTTTCGCGAGGTCGCGGTCATCGGCGGGTTGGTGGAGCGGCAGCATCCGGGCAAGCGCAAGACCGGCAAGCAGGTGACCTTCTCGACCGACCTCATCTACGATGTCCTGCGCAAGTATGAGCCCGATCACGTGTTGCTGGAGGCGGCGTGGGCGGATGCGCGCACGCGGATGACCGATGTCGGGCGGCTGGGCGATCTCCTCGATCGCGCGCAGGGCGATCTGGTGCATGTCGAGCTCGACCGGGTCAGCCCGCTCGCCGTGCCGGTTATGGTGATGATCGGGCGAGAGAGCCTGCCGCAGGGATCGGTCGACGACGAGTTGCTGCTGGAGGCGGACAGTCTGGCGGCAGAAGCCATGCGAGCCGGCGCGACCGAAGGCTAGCCGGCGGCAGGCTTCAGCCAGCGGGCCATTCCCTGCGACATGGGAGCTACGGATGCGAAGCCGTAGCGGGCGTAAAGATGGTTCGCGTCGCCATCCGCGATGAGGCTGACGTAGGCGGGTGCCTCCAGCGTTTGCGCCAGGCGATCCATCAGTTCGTGCATAATCGCCTTTCCCAGCCCCTTGCCCTGGTGAGCGGGATGGACGGCGATATCGCAGACCTGGAAGAACAGCCCGCCGTCGCCGACGATCCGGCCCATCGCCACCGTTTGGCTTTCGAACTCGACGATGACCGAAACGATGCTGTTGGGAAGGCCTGCCTTGGCGGCGGCGCGATCATGCGGGCTCAGACCGGCCACCATCCGGAGGCTAAGGTAATCCTCTACGGTGGGGATGGCGTGTTTGAGGTGATACGCTTCGATAAGTGTCATCGCCGCTGCCTAGCCGGATGCGGCCATCGTAGCATCGGCTTATTTCGCGCCGAATTCCCGATACTGATCGTTGCCGACGAAGCCGAATTTGGTGACGGGGGAAGCCTTGATCGTACGCAGCGTATGCGCGGACAGATCGTAGCTCGCATTCCCCTCCGGTTCGAACTGCAACTCAGGTTCGGGCGCGATTCGGCTCGCGAGGAGCAGGTTGGATTTCAACTCACTCTGCGAAGCAGGCTGCCCATTCCACAGCACGGTGCCGCTTTCGGTGACGACGACCTTGTTGACGATGGGATCGAACTCGAACTTCTCGGTGTTCGAGCCGACATCGATGTCGATCGAGTGTGCCGACAATGGAATGGTGATCACGAACATGATCAGCAGCACCAGCAGCACGTCGATGAGGGGGGTCATGTTCATTTCGCCCAGAGGAGCGGTCTCGGCGGAACTCGCGAAAGCCATTTTCACTCTCCCACAATGCGATCGGTGATCCGACCTGCGAGTGTGAGAATATATCATTATCGGACCCCTGGCCAGTGCGCACAAAAAAGGGGGCGGATCGCTCCGCCCCCTCGAATGTCGCGAGCGCTGATGCGCCGCTGGATTTGCCTATCGGCTTATTTGCCGAACGTACGGTACTGTTCGTTGCCGACGAAGCCGAACTTGGTCACGCCCGACGCCTTGATGATGTTCAGCGTCTTGGCCGACAGGTCGTAGCTTGCGAGCGGTTCGGGTTCGAACTGCAGCTCGGGCTCGGGCTGCATGTCGCGCGTCAGCTGCAGATTGCGGACCAGTTCGGGCTGGCTGATATTATCGCCATTCCAGAGAATCTGGCCGTCCTGGGTCAGCACGATCTTGTTCTTCACCGGATCGATCTGATCGGGGGGCGGATTGTTCGGGTCCGGCGAAGGCAGGTCGATATTGACCGCATGCGTAGCCACCGGAATGGTGATGATGAACATGATGAGGAGCACGAGCAGGACGTCGATCAACGGCGTCATGTTCATTTCCATCATCGGCGCGCCATCATCCTTGCCGCCTGACATAGCCATGGTTGAAGTCTCCTAAGTCTTTGTCTGGGCCGGATCAGCCGTTCGGATCGACCGGGTTCGAAATGAACCCGATGGTCGGATAGCCTGCCGCCTGCACGTTGTAGATCGTCCCGGCAACACAGCGCCACGGCGCATTCACGTCGCCGCGGATGTGGACCTGCGGGATGAGATCCGGGTCTTCCATGATGGCCTCGGGCCCGCCAGCGCGCTGAACAATGCTGTCGAGACGCTTGAACGCCTGGTCGTAAAGCTCTTCCGAGCTGACCGGGGTCGTGTTGCCGAGATACACGCGGCATTCGCCGTCGCGAACGGCACCGGTAAAGCCCGACTTTACGGGCCCGGCGGTGCGGCCTTCGGCGTCGGTGGTGCTGACTGTGATCAGCAGGTTTTCCACCTTGTCTTTCGATTCGACCGATTCGAAGATCGGAATTTCGAGTTTCTCAATCGTCTGGATCGCAACCGGAACCGCGATCAGGAAGATGATGAGAAGCACCAGCATAACATCCACCAGCGGAGTGGTGTTGATGTCTGCCATCGGCGTATTGCCGTCGCCTCCCGTGGAAATCGCCATGGTCTGCGTCCTATCCGTTAGTTAGCCAAGATGAAGAGCGAAGCGGGGCCACGCATGGAACGTGACCCCCGATCGGCTTACTTCTTGACGGTCTTGGCAGCAGCAGCCTGCTTGGCCGAAGCCGCAGTCATCGGCTTCACCGCGCCGTTCGAGTTGATGTAGGCAAGCAGATCGGTCGAGAAGCCGGTCAGCAGCTCGGCGATCTTCTTGTTGCGCGCCATCAGCCAGTTGTAGGCGAACACGGCGGGCACGGCGACGAGCAGACCGATCGCGGTCATGATCAGCGCTTCACCAACCGGACCGGCGACCTTGTCGATCGAGGCCGAACCGGCGAGGCCGATGTTGATCAGCGCGCGGTAGATACCGATAACCGTACCCAGCAGGCCGACGAACGGTGCGGTCGCACCGACGGTAGCGAGGAAGGCGAGGCCGCCGTTGAGGCGCGACATGATCGCATCCTGCGAGCGGGCGAGCGAACCGTGCATCCAGTCGTGCGCTTCGAGGCTGTCGGTCATACGGCCGTGCGAAGCCTGGGCTTCGACACTATCGTCGACCATCTGGCGCCATGCGCTGTTCTTGTCGAGCTTGGCAGCGCCTTCTTCCAGCGTGTTGGCGCGCCAGAACTGCGTGCGCACCTTCTTGTACTGGCCGAGCACCTTGTTCTGCTCGAGCAGCTTGGTGATCAGAATGTAGAACGAACCGACCGACATGATCACGAGAACGGCCAGAATGGTCCATGCGATCGGACCACCCTGCTTCATCGCTTCCATGAAACCGAATTCAGTCTGCGGACCTTCGCCAGCGGCGGCCGCCATTAGATTGATGAACATCGCGAACTCTCCAAAAAAGTATGTCTAACCAACAATGTCGACGCGTCTCCGAGGTGCCCCATTGCGAAGACGCGTCGCCCTAAATCAATTCGGGATCTGCCAGCGAACCGTGCCGGACCAGGATCCTGCCTCGCCCTTGAAACGCGCTCTGCGTTCGATGAGGCGGCAGGTCGCGTCCTTGAGGTCGCCAGGGGCGCTGCCTCCGGTGACCGAACATCCCGAAACCCGTCCGTTGCTGCCCACCGTCACGGTGAACGAAACGCTGCCGGAATAGTCGCGGCTGATCCAGCTCGACCGGTAATCCGACGGGGTAATCCACGAGCCCGGGCTGTTCGACGGGCGAAGCGGATCCGCAGGCGGGGGCGGGGGCGGCGGCGGAGGCGGGGGCGGCGGCGGCGCGGGAGGCGCAACCGGCGCGGCAGGCGGAATCCGCAGCGCAGGCGGCGCTGGCGGCGGAATCGTCTGTTGCGTCCGAACGTCCGGGGGATTGGGCGCAACCCTGATCGGCGGCGGCGGTGCCACCGGCGGCGGGGGTGCCGTTTCAGGTTTCGGCTCTTCGGGGGGCGGGGGTTCTTCCTCCGGCTCCGGCTCCGGTTCCTCGATATCGACTGTCGTCACCCGTTCCACGACCTTCTTAACGGCGGAATACGCCAGGCCGGTAATGAGGACGTAGCCGATGACGACATGAATAAGAGCAACGATGATGATCGCGACAATCTTGTTACCGCTCATCTGTTGGTCTGAATAAGCCATGCAGTCGCATCACTCCATCAAGCACCGGGCGCGGCCCGGCGATCATGTCCGGCGGCTGCACCGGACGGCGATTGTTCAACCCCGTTAGTCAATTCTATCGCGTCTCCGGACGAGCCGAAGCCGCAATCAATCGAGCCTATGGGGCCGTGTCCGGGCAATTTCCTACCGTCCGCCCAGACGGGCCGGGTCTTAAACAGGATGTTCTACCTCTGCAAACCCTTTGTCGGTTCAGTCAGGATTCACGGGTAAATGTGTCTCCAGCCTGAAAATCTTGTCATAGAGACCTGCCAACAGGTCCGATATGCTTAACCACGGAGAGCGCCGTGAAGTTCCTTGTTTCGTCCATCAGTGCCGCCGCACTTCTCGTCACACCGGCCCTCGTGGCACCGGCGATGGCCCAGGGTCCCACGCAATCGCAGGTCGCTGCAGGTCAGCAGCTCAGCGATGCCGACCTGATAGACTTGGCGGATTATGCCGACCTCGTGGTGCGCGCAAAGGTGCGCAAGCAAAGCGAAGTTGCGCCGGAACGCGCGCCGGGCCTGCGACCGGGATACACCCGGTTCTACATCGAGGCGGATACGCAAAGCCTGATTGCAGGATCGTCGAGACTCGGTGAACGCATCCGCTACCTCGTCGATCTCCCGCTCGACGCACGCGGCAAGAAGCCGAAGCTGAAAAAGCAGGATGTGATTCTGTTCGCGCGTCCCGTTCCCGACCGGCCCGGCGAGCTCCTGCTGGTCGCTCCAGACGCGCAATTGCTGTGGAACGACGCGCTTGAGCAGCGCACGCGTCTCATTTTGAAACAGCTCGTTGCGCCCGACGCGGCGCCGCGCATCGCGGGTGTGCGCGACGCGCTGTCGGTCGCGGGGACGCTGGCAGGCGAATCGGAGACGCAGATCTTCCTCGATACGGTCGACGATTCCCCCGCCGCCATCAGCGTGGTGCGTCGCCCCGGCATGGCGCCCGTCTGGGGCGTGTCCTTTTCCGAGATCGTCGACCAGGCGGTAACGGTGCCGCAGCCCGGTTCGCTGGCATACTATCGCCTCGCCTGCGCACTGCCCCCATCCTTGCCGAGCGCGGCCAACCTGGCCCGCGATCCGGCCGACCGGGCACGTGCGAGCGACGACTATCGGTTCATCCTGTCGCAGCTAGGCCCCTGCACGCGAATGCGCGAGGCGCCGAGCGTCCGGTACTGACCTCGACGATCCTCCCCGGCCATCGGTGCTGCTAGGGCTTGCCTTCGCGAGTGCAGCATCGCATCGCTGCGCGCCATGAGCGAGGCATTCAGACTGGGAATCGCGGGGCTGGGCACGGTGGGCGCAGGAGTCGTCCGCCTGCTGACCGAGCATGCCGCACTGATCGAAACACGCGCCGGGCGACCGATCGAGGTCGTCGCGGTGAGCGCGCGCGAGCGCACGAAGGATCGGGGTATCGACCTGTCCTCGTACCACTGGTGCAACGATCCCGTCGAACTTGCGCACCTGGACGGAATCGACGCGGTCGCCGAGGTCATCGGCGGAAGCGACGGTCCGGCGCTCGATCTTGCGCGCGAATCGCTCGGCCATGGCCGGTCGCTGGTCACGGCCAACAAGGCGATGATCGCGCAGCATGGTCTGGACCTGGCGCAGCGTGCCGAGGCGAATAGTGCGGGCCTGCTGTTCGAAGCCGCAGTGTGCGCTGGCACGCCGATCCTGCAGACCCTGCGGGAAGGCATGGTCGGCAACCGGATCGACCGGATCGAAGGCATTCTCAACGGGACCAGCAACTACATCCTGTCCGCAATGGAGCGGCAGGGTGAGGATTTCGGTGAGGTCCTCGCCGAAGCGCAACGGCTGGGCTACGCCGAAGCGGACCCCGCGCTCGATGTCGATGGTGGCGACGCTGCGCACAAGCTCGCCATTCTCGCCGCGCTCGCCTTCGGGGTCGAGCCGCGCTTCTGCGAGGTCGAGATCGAGGGTATTCGCGATATCCGTGCCGCCGACATCATGCAGGCAGAACGGCTGGGCTATTCGGTTCGCCTCGTCGCGATGGCCGATATGGAGCGGCAGGGCGATTCGCCGGCGCGCCTGCTGCAGCGGGTTCGCCCCTGCCTGTTGCCCGCGCATCATCCGCTGGCCAGCATCGACGGGCCGACCAATGCCGTGCTCGCGCATGGCGACTACGCCGGACCGATCCTGATCCAGGGCGCGGGCGCGGGCAGCGAATCGACCGCGAGCGCGATCGTATCCGATGTCGTGGCACTCGCCCGGGGCGAGACGCGGCCCGCCTTCGCGGTACCCGCGACCAGCCTTGCCGGTGTGAAGTGTGCCGATTCGGGGGAGAGAGAAGCGCGCTACTATCTGCGCTTCGTGGTTGCCGACCGGCCCGGCGTGCTCGCCGAACTCGCCGCTGCGATGCGCGATGCCCGGGTCAGCATCCAGAGCCTGATCCAGGAGGGCGAGAGCGTCGGCCCCGAAGAGAGCGGCATCATGATCGCGCTGGTCACGCACAAGGCCCCGGCGCGCAACGTGCGCGATGCGCTGGCCCGGCTGCAGGGCGCGGCCAGCATCGTCGAGCCTCCGCTGGCGATGCCGATCCTGATGGACTGATCGCTCAGCTCTCGGGCATCTCGTCCGGCTCGGCGGAGGATTGCGATGGGTGGTCCACCGCAGGGTCGGCGGGTTCTTCCTCGCTCTCCATCGCGGCGACCTGCGTTTCGCCGTCATCGAAGCGGCTGCCGCGCGGGGCGAGACCGCGCGCGATCCGGTCTGCGTCGGAGCCGGGCGGCGCCTCGGGCAGTGCGGCGACATCGACGACATAGACCGGGTCTTTCGGGCATGGCGGGATGAAGCACAGTCCACCCACCGTCGCCGGGCCCTTGAATATCCCCGGCCCCGACACGTCGGGCGCCTCGCCGCCCCACGACAGGTGGCTGTCGTCCCCCTTGTCGAGGCTGGAGGTGATTCGATAGCGGTCGGGATCGCTTTCGACCGGCGCACAGACGAGGATTTCGTTGCCGACAGCTTCAGGGCAATCGGCGGGACGCTCCGGCTCCGGCGGATCGACCCGATATGTCTTTCGCGCCTCCTCCAGCATGGGCCCGACGACGTCTTCGTCGCCCGCGTCCTGCTGCGCCAGCGCAGGGCCGCATAGCCCCGCCGCCAACGCCAGAGCGCAGAGGAGCGGCGCAAACCGCACGGTCCTGGTCGACATGGCCTCGCTCCCGCACTAGGCGCTGTAAGCATTGCAAGACATAGCAGAAGGGCTGAATCACCTATGAACACCGCAGGCGTTTCCAACGCACTCGCCAATGAACTTGATCGCGTGCTGGTGCTCGAAATGGTCCGTGTGACGGAGAAGGCCGCGATCGCCGCTTCGAAGCTGATCGGCCGGGGCGACGAGAAAGCCGCCGATGCCGCCGCAGTCGAAGCGATGCGGCGCGCGTTCGACAAGCTCGATATCGACGGCACCGTTGTGATCGGCGAGGGCGAGCGGGACGAGGCGCCGATGCTCTATATCGGGGAGAAGGTCGGCGGCGCGCCGGGCACCGGGCCCAAGATCGACATCGCGCTCGACCCGCTGGAAGGGACCACGATCACCGCCAAGGCCGGGCCCAACGCGCTCGCCGTGCTGGCGGCGGCGGAAGAGGGCAACCTTCTGAACGCGCCCGACACCTATATGGACAAGATTGCGGTCGGCCCCGGCTATCCCGAAGGCATCATCGACCTCGCCAAGTCCCCCAGCGACAACGTGCGCGCAGTGGCCGAGGCCAAGGGCGTCGACCCGTCGGACATCATCGTCTGCGTGCTCGACCGTCCGCGCCATAACGACCTGATTGCCGAGCTGCGCGGGCTGGGCTGCGGCGTGGTGCTGATCGGCGACGGCGATGTCGCGGGCGTGATCGCGGTGACCGACGAGAACACCACGATCGATATGTACATGGGCCAGGGCGGTGCGCCCGAAGGCGTGCTCGCCGCTGCGGCGCTGCGCTGCGTGGGCGGCCAGTTCAACGGCCGGCTGGTGTTCCGCAACGAAGAGGAAGAGGCCCGCGCCGCCAAGTGGGGGATCGAGGATCTCGACCGGATCTACAAGCTGGAAGACCTCGCCAAGGGCGACTGCATCTTCGCCGCCACCGGCGTCACCTCGGGATCGCTGCTCGAAGGCGTCAAGCTCAAGCGCGGCGGCAAGATGACCACCGAAAGCGTGGTCATGCGCTCGTCGAGCGGCACGGTGCGGTGGATCAAGAGCGAGCATCGGGTCCGATAGGCGAGGACTGCACTCTCTTTTTGGAACGACGGTCTTCGCACCTTCAAATGGCACGCGGTACATCCAGATCCTCCCCGTTTTCGGCGAAGCCGCAAATGGGGAGGTGGCAGACGCCGTCAGGCGGCTGACGGAGGGGCGGCGATCCAAGTTCCCCTCCACCCCGACACCTGCGGCGTCGCGGTCCCCCTTCCCATTCGGCTTCGCAAAACGGGGAGGATCGCGGTGTCGTGACACACCGACAGGGGGTGTTAGAGAAACTCGCTCCGCTCTCACCCGAGTCCGCAGGCAGGCAATCGCGCACCGCCGAACCGGTCCGCCGCGCCAGCCGCAGAAGCGCCGAAATGTCCGGCTTTTCGCGAATCCCGACCAGCCGTCCGCGATAGATGACCGGCTGGAGCACCGGCGTCTCGACACGCCCTACCAACTCCGCATCTGTCACCTTCCGGAAATCCTCGCGAGCATCGTCGCAGCGCCCCGAACCGGGCGGCGTCAGCACCCGGTCCCACGCATGGGCGAAGGACTGCGCATCGGCCCGCTCTCGCAGGCGGTAGGCGCTCGCCCGGCTCATCCCGACGCGTCGCGCCGCCGCCGCAACCGATCCGGTCAGATAGAGCTGCACGAGAAAGGCGCACTGGCGCGCCCCGCTCCACCCGTCGCGCCGCGCGCGCAGCGGCACGGGACGGAACCAGCCGGGGCGGCGGCGCGAATTGTGGGCAAGGGGCTTCGCCATCGACCATTCTAAGCCACGAACGGGCGCAAGTAGGAAAGGCCTTTGCGTGCGCGAGCCTGTGCTCGCACGCGAACCACACGTTGCAATCGTGTGACCGTCGGTTTAGCCGCCGAAGCGATCCCGCACCGCCCGCAACAAGGACCGCCTCCCTTATGAAACTGATGGCCGGCAATTCGAACCTGCCCCTCGCCCGTGCGATCGCAGGCTACCTCGAAATTCCGCTCACCGATGCGAGCGTGCGGCGCTTCGCCGACGAGGAAGTCTTCGTCGAGATTCACGAGAACGTGCGCGGCGAAGACGTGTTCGTGCTCCAGTCGACCAGCTTCCCGGCGAACGACAATCTGATGGAACTGCTGATCTGCATCGATGCGTTGAAGCGCGCATCGGCCCGCCGGATCACCGCAGTGGTCCCCTATTTCGGCTATGCCCGGCAGGACCGAAAGCCCGGCCCGCGCACGCCCATCAGCGCCAAACTGGTCGCCAACCTCATCACGCAGGCCGGTGCCGACCGCGTGCTGGCGGTCGACCTGCACGCCGGCCAGATCCAGGGCTTCTTCGACATCCCGACCGACAACCTGTTTGCCGCGCCGGTGATGGCGGCCGATATCCAGGCGTGTTACGGCGACAAGGACCTGATGGTCGTGTCGCCCGATGTCGGCGGCGTGGTCCGCGCGCGAGCGCTCGCCAAGCGGCTCGACAATGCGCCGCTCGCCATCGTCGACAAGCGCCGCGACCGGCCCGGCGAATCGGAAGTGATGAACATCATCGGCGAGGTGAAGGGCCGCCATTGCGTGCTGATCGACGACATCGTCGATTCGGGCGGCACGCTGTGTAACGCCGCCGACGCGCTGCTCGATCAGGGCGCGGCATCGGTGGCCGCCTACATCACCCACGGCGTGCTCTCGGGCGCGGCGGTCGCCCGCGTCGACGGTTCGCAGCTGACCGAACTGGTGGTGACCGATACGATCCCGCCCGCCGAAGCCGCCAAGGAAGCCAAGCGCATCCGCTACCTCACCATCGCCCCGCTGATCGGCGAGGCGGTGCGGCGCATTGCGGACGAAAGCTCGGTCTCGAGCCTGTTCGACTAGTCGCATGAAACTCGACGACGAACTGGCGGTTGCGCATCGTCTGGCCGATGCAGCGCGCGAGGCGATCCGGCCGCATTTCCGCAGCGTCTCTCCGGAATTCAAAGGCGATGCCTCGCCCGTGACCATCGCCGACCGCGAGGCGGAGGATGCGATGCGCGCGATCCTGATGTCCGAATATGCGCAGGACGGGATCGTCGGCGAGGAGTATCCCGAGCACGAGGGCCGCTCTGGCCGGCAATGGGTGCTCGACCCCATCGACGGTACGATCAGTTTCATCGCCGGGCGTCCGATCTTCGGCACGCTGATTGCGCTGATGCAGGACGGCTGGCCGGTGCTCGGCATTATCGACCAGCCGATCATCGGCGAACGCTGGGTTGGGCGAATCGGCATGCCGACGACGCTCAACGGCAAGGAGGTCAGCACGCGGTCTTGCAAAAGCCTCGACGTGGCGACCCTGGCGACCAGCAGCCCCCACTATTTCGACGAGGCTTCGGCAGACGGTTACATGAAGCTGGCCCATGCGGTCGGCGGCAACAAGCGGCAGGGCATGATCGTCTATGGCGGCGATTGCTACAATTACGGCCTGCTCGCGGGCGGACATCTCGACATCGTGTGCGAATCGGGCCTCAGCGTCTATGATTACGCCGCGCTGGTGCCGGTGGTCGAGGGCGCGGGCGGGACCATGTCCGACTGGCAGGGCAACCCGCTCGACGCGCAAAGCGACGGCACGGTGATCGCGCTGGGCGACCCGGCGCGGCTGGAAGATGTGCTGGAGGCGCTGGGCGGACATTCGCACGATCCGGCAGGGCACAGGCACTGACGCGCCTCTTCGTCTATGGCGTGCTGATCCGCGAACTGGCGAAGGGCCGCGCGGCCGAACTGATCGCGCCGTTAGAAGAAGGACGGCGCGCGAGCGTGGAAGGCACTCTCTATGCGCTGCGCGGCGGAGATGGCGGGTGGTATCCGATCCTGCTGCCCGGCGAATCGGGCAAGGTTCACGGCATGCTCCACGATGCGAGCGGCGTAGACTGGCCTGCAATGGATGCATTCGAGGATGCACAGGGCCAGCCCGACGACGAATATGCCCGCCGCGAAGTACCGGTGACGCTTGCCGACGGGACCACGACCGATGCCTTCGCCTATTGTTATGTGCGCGCCATACCCCACGAGGCCGAGCCGATCCCGGGCGGGGATTTCGGCGCATGGCTGCGGGAAACCGATCGCAAACCTTTCGAGGCGCGCGAATAAGCCCCGGAACTCACGGCACTTTTCGTCCGCGCCGTGCGTTGCGGAGCCATGACCCAGAAAACCATCTTCATCACCGGCATCGGCAACGGCATCGGCCGCGCCCTCGCCGTCTTCTACACACAGCTCGGCTGGCGGGTCGCGGGGCTCGACCCCGACGACGAGGCGCTGACCGAACTGCGCGAGGGGCTCGACGGCGAACTGCTGCTCATTCCCGGCGATGCCGGGCGCGAGGCGGATGTGATCGACACCGCAGACCGCCTGTCCGAATGGCTCGACGGTGCACCGCTTACCTGCCTCGTCAACAACGCCGGAATAGCGGACCCCTATGCGGGGCCGATGGAAGACCTGTCGCTCGCCGATTTCCAGAGCTGGATCGACGCCAGCCTGACGGCCGCCTTCCTGTGCAGCCGATCCTGCCTGCCGTTCCTGCGGCGCGGCGAGGGTGGGTCGATCGTCAACATCTCTTCCACCCGCGCGGTGATGAGCGAGCCCGATTGCTTCGGCTATGCAGCGGCCAAGGGCGGGCTCGACGCTCTGACCCATGCGATGGCGGTCTCGCTCGGCCCGGACATTCGCGTCAACGCGATCCGCCCCGGCTGGATCGAGACGCGCAACTGGCAGAAGGAAGGGGCCCGCGAAAAGGTCGAACACCGCGCGCAGGACAAGGCGCAGCACCCGGCGGGCCGCGTCGGGCGACCGGCGGACATCGCCGACACGGTGCACTGGCTGATCGGCGCAGGCTTCGTCACCGGGCAGGCGATCAACGTCGATGGTGGCATGACGGTGAAGATGATTTACGAGGACTGACATGAACGCGGGGGGGCATCTCGATCTGACCGGCAAGACGGCGCTTGTAACCGGCGCGGCACGAGGGCTGGGCCGGGCGATCGCGCTGCGGCTGGCGCAGAACGGTGCGCGGGTCTTCGTGTCGGGTCGCAACGAATCGGCGTTGCGCGACGTTGGTGGCGGGACGCAGCCGCTGGTCTTCGACCTCGATGACGAAACCGCGTGCGCCGCTGCGCTGGAGCACGTCGGCGGGATCGATATCCTGGTGAACAATGCCGGCATGCGCGACCGCCGGGCTGTGGCGGAGCTGCCGCGAGAGGCCTTTTCCGCAATGCTGGAGACCAACCTCGCTGCGCCTTACGATCTTGCGCGCAGGGTGGCGCCGCACATGATCGCGGCTGGCTGGGGCCGAATCGTCAATGTGACTTCCATTGCGGGCCAGATCGCGCGCGGCGATGTCGCCTATACCGCAAGCAAGGGCGGGCTCGACGCGCTGACCCGCGCGCTCGCGGCGGAGCTTGGCCCGCACGGCATCACGGTCAACGCGGTCGCGCCGGGATACTTCGCGACCGAAACCAATGCCGAGATGGTCGCCGATCCCGAGATTGCCGCACATCTGCAACGCCGCACATCGCTCGGCCGCTGGGGCCAGCCGGAGGAGATCGCGGGCGCGGTCGCCTTCCTTGCTTCGCCCGACGCGGGCTACATCACCGGGCAGGTGCTGGCGGTCGACGGCGGCTACCTCGCGCACTTCTGACTTGCTTTTGCGCGCCAAATCGCTAGATCGCGCGCCTTCACCGACACGTATTTCACCGCCGGCCTGGCCGTAAGGGCTGCCAGGGCTGGTTCGGACGTGTCTCTGTAAAGGAGATGAAAATGCCCAAGATGAAGACCAAGAGCGGTGTGAAGAAGCGCTTCAAGTTCACCGCAACCGGCAAGGTCAAGCATGGTGTCGTCGGCAAGCGCCACCGCCTGATGAGCCACAACGCGAAGTATATCCGCCAGAACCGTGGCACCGACGTGCTTTCCAAGTCGGATGTCGACCACGTGAAAAAGTGGGCCCCGTACGGCCTGAAGTGATCGCTGGAGGGCCCGGGCCCTCGCGTCATCTGACTTTCTGAAAGGATATACGAAATGCCTCGCATCAAACGCGGCGTCACCACGCGCCAGAAGCACAAGCGGCTGCTAGACCAGGCGAAGGGCTATCGCGGCCGTCGCAAGAACACGATTCGCGTTGCCCGTCAGGCGGTCGAAAAGGCCGGCCAGTACGCCTATCGCGACCGCAAGGTTAAGAAGCGCAACTTCCGCGCGCTGTGGATCCAGCGCATCAACGCGGCTGTCCGCGCCGAAGGCCTGACCTATTCGCAGTTCATGCACGGCACCAAGCTGGCCGGCATCGAGCTGGACCGCAAGGTGATGGCCGACCTCGCCATGAACGAGGAAGCGGCCTTCAAGGCGATCATCAAGCAGGCCAAGGACGCGCTTCCGGCGTAACCGCAGCCGAACTGCTTGAAGAAACAAGGGCGCCAGGCATTGCTTCGGCGCCCTTTTTCTTTGTCCTGTGCCGTCATCCCTGCGAAGGCAGGGACCCAACTCCAAGGGGGGCGGATGGCACGCGATTTCCAGCCGACGGTCTATCTTCTCGCCTCGCGCCGCAACGGCACGCTCTATGTCGGCGTCACGTCGGACCTGGTCAAACGCATGGCCGAGCACCGCGACGGGTTGATTGAAGGGTTCACGAAAGACTACGGCGTCAATCGCCTCGTCTGGTTCGAACAGCACGCCACGATGGACGCAGCGATCCTGCGCGAGAAAAGGATCAAGAAATGGAAGCGCGAATGGAAGATCAATCTCATTCGCGAACAAAATGCCGACTGGCGCGATCTGGCGGTCGAACTGGGCTTCGCAATGTTGCCGCCGATCGTGTCAAACCGGTCTTGAACGATGGAGATGGGTTCCTGCCTGCGCAGGAATGACGATAATGGCTGACAGCACCGAACACGAAGCACAAGTTACGCAGACGCTGGAGCGGCTGCATGCCGCGGGCGATCTCGACACTCTCGAGGCGATCCGGGTGGAGGCGCTGGGCAAGCAGGGCTGGCTCAACGCGCTGATGAAGACGCTGGGCAAGATGAGCCCCGAGGAACGCCAGACCGAAGGGCCGCGCCTGCAGGGGATGCGCGCGCGCGTTGCCGACGCGATCGAGGATCGCAAGGCGGTGCTCGAAGCCGCGGCGCTCGAAGCGAAGCTGGCGACCGAAGTTCTCGACCTGACGCTGCCCGCGCCGCAAACGCCGCAAGGATCGGTCCACCCGGTCAGCCAGGTGATGGACGAGCTGGCGGAAATCTTCGCCGATCTCGGCTTCGCGGTCGCCACCGGGCCGGAGATCGAGGACGAGTGGCACAATTTCACCGCGCTCAACATGGCGGAAACGCACCCGGCGCGCGCGGAAATGGACACCTTCTATTTCCCCGAACGCGATGCGGACGGAAACCGCATGCTGCTGCGCACGCACACTTCGCCGGTGCAGATCCGCACGATGGTGGGTGAGGGCGCGCCGGTGCGGATCATCGCGCCGGGCCGGACCTATCGGTCGGACAGCGATGCGACGCACACGCCGATGTTCCACCAGATCGAAGGACTCGCGATCGACCGCGACATCCATCTGGGCCATCTCAAATGGACGCTGGAGACCTTCCTCAAGGCGTTCTTCGAGCGTGACGATATCGTCCTGCGCCTGCGCCCGTCCTACTTCCCCTTCACCGAGCCTTCGGTCGAGGTCGATGTCGGCTACTCCAACGAAGGCGGCCGCCGCGTGGTCGGCGGCCACGGCGATGCCGAAGGCCATGCGTGGATGGAGCTGCTCGGCAGCGGCATGGTCAACCCGCGGGTGATTGCAGCTGCCGGGCTCGACCCCGATGAATATCAGGGCTTTGCCTTTGGCTGTGGGATCGACCGCCTTGCCATGCTCAAATACGGAATGAACGACTTGCGTGCCTTCTTCGATGGCGACGCCCGCTGGCTGTCGCACTACGGCTTCTCGCCCTTCGACCAACCGACGCTTTCGGGCGGTGTGGGAGCGCGCGCATGAAGTTCTCGATCGAATGGCTGAAGTATTTCCTCGAAACCGATGCCTCGGTGCAGGAGATTGCCGACACGCTGAACGCAATCGGCCACGAGGTGGAGGGGATCGAGGATCCGGCGGACAAACTCGCCGGGTTCACCGTTGCCGAAGTGCTCACCGCCGGGCCGCACCCCGATGCCGACAAGCTGCAGGTGCTCTCCGTCTCCACCGGTGAGGGCGAGCCTTTGCAGGTCGTGTGCGGTGCGCCCAATGCGCGCGCGGGGATGAAGGGCGTGCTGGGCCTGCCCGGCGCGGTCGTGCCTGCGAACGGCATGGAGCTGAAGAAGTCCAAGATTCGCGGCGTCGAATCGAACGGCATGATGTGTTCGGTCCGCGAGCTGGAGCTGGGCGAGGAACACGACGGCATTATCGAGCTGCCCGCCGATGCCCCGGTCGGCGCGAGCTTTGCCGAATATCACACCGCCTCGCCGATCATCGACGTGGCGATCACCCCCGACCGGCCCGATTGCATGGGCGTGATGGGCATTGCGCGCGATCTGGCGGCGGCGGGCCTGGGTACGTTCAAGCCGGTCGAGGCGGACGAGATCGCGGGCGAAGGCGCCTGCCCGGTCGAGATCCGCACCGACGATGCCGAGGGCTGCCCCGCCTTCTACGGCCGCGTGATCCGCGGCGTGAGCAACGGTGCTAGCCCCGAGTGGATGCAGCGTCGTCTGAAGGCGGCGGGCCAGCGGCCTATCTCGGCATTGGTCGATTGCACCAACTACCTGATGCTTTCCTTCGGGCGGCCTGCGCATGTCTACGATCTTGCCAAGCTCACCGGCCCGGTGGTTGCCCGCCGCGCGAAGGACGGCGAGCAGATCGAGGCGCTGAACGAGAAGACCTACACGCTCGACGACACGATGACCGTGATCGCCGACGATGCGGGCGTGCACGACGTCGCGGGGATCATGGGCGGCGAGCATTCGGGTGCGACCGAAGCCACCACCGACGTGCTGCTCGAAATCGCGTATTTCGATCCGGCGCGGATCGGCGTCACCGGCCGCAAGCTGGGCCTGACGAGCGATGCGCGCACCCGGTTCGAGCGCGGCGTGGACCCCGAATTCCTCGACGAAGGCCTCGCGATCCTGACCTCGCTGATCGTTAAGACCTGCGGCGGTACGCCCACCGAAGTGGTGCGCGCAGGCCAGCCGCCGGTCGAGCCCAAGGTCGTCCAGTTCGATCCGGCACGCACGGCAAAGCTTGGCGGCGTCGAGGTGCCGGAAGACCGCCAGCGCGCGATCCTGACCGCGCTCGATTTCAAGGTGGCCGACGACTGGACCGTCACCTGCCCGCCGCGCCGTCACGACATCGAAGGCCCTGCCGATCTGGTCGAGGAAGTCGTCCGGATCGAAGGGCTCGACAAGGTCGCCAGCGTCCCGCTGACCCGCGCGCCCGGCGTCGCCAGGCCGACCGCCACGCCCGAGCAGCTGGTCCAGCGCAAGCTGCGCCGTGCGGCGGCTTCACGCGGTCTGCACGAAGCGGTGACGTGGAGCTTCCTGCCCGTTCCGGAGGCCGAGCATTTCGCCGACGGGGCCGATCTTTGGGTGCTCGACAACCCGATCAGCGAAGACCTCAAGGCCATGCGCCCCTCGCTGCTGCCGGGCCTGCTCACCGCGGCCAAGCGGGCGGCGGATCGCGGCGCGGCAGGTGCGCGGCTGTTCGAGATCGGGCGGCGCTATTTCCGTGGGGAAGGCGGCCATAGCGACGAACGCGCGACGCTGGGCCTCGTGCTCGCGGGCGAGAAGACGCCGCGTGGCTGGGCGACTGGCAAGGCGCAGGGGTTCGACGCCTATGATGCCAAGGCCGAAGCGCTCGCGCTGCTCGAAGCCGCCGGTGCGCCGGTCGACAACCTGATGGTGATGGGGGAAGCTGGACCGCAGTTCCACCCCGGCCAGTCGGCGACGCTGCGGCTCGGCCCGAAGAAGGTGCTCGCCCGCTTCGGCGCGCTGCATCCCGCCACGCTCAAGTCGTTCGATATCGACGGGCCGGTGGTCGCAGCGGAGATCTTCCTCGACGCGATCCCGGCGAAGAAGAACGCCGAATTCGCCCGCTCGACCTACAGCCCGCTTGCGCTCCAGCCGGTGACGCGCGACTTCGCCTTCCTGGTCGATAGCTCGCTGCCTGCGGGCGATCTGGTCAAGGCGGTGCGCGGCGCGGACAAGGCGCGGATCGTCGATGCACGCATCTTCGACCGGTTCGACGGGCAGGGCGTGCCCGAGGGCAAGACCTCGCTCGCGCTCGAAGTCACGCTCCAGCCGGGCGAGAAGAGCTTCACCGATGAAGAGCTGAAAGCGATTTCCGATGCGGTCGTGAAGGCGGCGACGAAAACCGGAGCGGAGTTGCGCGCATGAAGGTGCTCTTGGCGACCGCGCTGCTGATGGTCGTACCGTGTGGCGCTACGAATGCGGAAGAGCCAACAGATAGCGTGTCGGTATGTGAGCTTGAATCCCGCCAAGATGAACTGCTCGGCAGGGAGCTCTTGGTCCGGGGTTACATCTACAATGACGCGCACGGCATGTATGCCTCGGGTAATAATTGCCCGGAGGCGTACGTCTGGGTAGTTCTCGACAACCCTGACGTCTCAAAAGAGCTTCTTTCGATCAGCGTCCGCGACATTGTTGATCACTATGAAGAAGTGAAATTCCGAGCACGCTTGGCCTTCAACGACTATCGGCTTCCGCTCACAAGCCACGTATCGCCACGTATCTCACTGGAATTTATTTCCTCGAAGGTTGAAGCAGAATGAAAACCGCACTGATTACCGGAGCGACCGCAGGCATCGGTCAGGCCACCGCGCGCACTCTCGCCGCCAATGGCTGGCGCGTGATCGGCACCGGGCGGCGGCAGGAGCGGATCGATGCATTGGGCCAAGAGCTTGGCGCGGATCGCTTCCTCGGCCTCGTGTTCGACGTCCGCGATGCCGAGGCGCGTAACGCCGCGCTCGACGGCCTGCCCGATGATTGGTCGGATATCGACCTGCTGGTGAACAATGCGGGCCTCGCCGCAGGGCTCGACGCGGCGCAGGAGGCGGACCTTGCCGACTGGCACACGATGGTTGACACCAATGTCGTCGCGCTGCTGGGCCTCACGCGCAGGCTGCTGCCCGGCCTGATCGAGCGCAAGGGCGCGATCGTCAACATCGGCTCGGTCGCGGGCAGCTACATCTATCCCGGCGGGGCGGTCTATGCCGGGTCCAAGGCCTTCGTGAACCACTTCACGCTGGCGCTGCGCGCGGACCTGCACGGCACCGGCGTGCGCGCGACCAGTATCGAGCCGGGCATGGTCGAGACCGAATTCACCACCGTGCGCACCGGCAGCCAGGACAAGTCGGACGAGTTCTATGCGGGCGCGCACCCGATGACGGCCGAGGATATTGCCGAGACGATTCGCTGGGTCGCCGAACTGCCCGCGCATCTCAACGTCAACCGGCTGGAGATCATGCCGGTGACGCAGGACTTCGCGGGCTTCCGCGTGGCGCGGGATTCCTAGCAAGCTCCGTTCGCCCTGAGCCTGTCGAAGGGCTGCATTTTCTTCAGCGCAGCTCCCGAAGTGAAGGGCAGGGCTTCGACAAGCTCAGCCCGAACGGAAAGATAAGTAACGCCTATGACCTCCGAACGCCGTACCTTCGCGATCATTTCGCACCCCGACGCGGGTAAGACCACGCTGACCGAGAAGCTGCTGCTTCGCGGCGGCGCGATCCATCTTGCGGGCGAGGTCAAGGCGCGCGGAGCGGCGCGGCGGGCGCGGTCCGACTGGATGAGTATCGAGCAGCAGCGCGGTATATCGGTCACGTCCTCGGTGATGACCTTCGAGCGGAACGGGATCACCTTCAACCTGCTCGACACGCCGGGGCACGAGGATTTCTCCGAAGACACTTACCGCACGCTGACCGCGGTCGATTCGGCGATCATGGTGCTCGACGCGGCGGCGGGTATCGAGGCGCAGACCTTGAAGCTGTTCGAGGTCTGCCGGTTGCGCAGCGTGCCGATCATCACCTTCATCAACAAGATCGACCGCGAAGGGCGCGAGCCGTTCGAGCTGCTCGACGAGATTGCCGAAAAGCTCGCGCTCGACACCGCGCCGATGAGCTGGCCGGTCGGCATGGGCGGGCTGTTCGAAGGCGTCTACGACTTCGAGGAGAACGAGCTGTATCTGCCCGAAGGCGACAGCAAGGAATTCCAGGGCAAGACCGTGAAGGTCGACGGGCCCGAAGACGCAAAGCTCGCCGAATATCTCTCCGCCGATGGCGTTGCGCGGGTGGCCGAGGAAGGGCTGCTGGCGCGCGAGGGCTATGCCCCGTTCGATTTCGAGGCCTATCGCAATGGCGACCTGACGCCGGTTTATTTCGGCTCCGCGCTCAAGGAATTCGGCGTCACCGCGATCATCGATGCGATCGCCAAATACGCACCCGCCCCGCGCCCGCAGCCGACCGACGAGGGCGAGATTGCGCCGGACCGCGACGAAGTCACCGGCTTCATCTTCAAGGTGCAGGCCAATATGGACCCCAACCACCGCGACCGGATCGCCTTCATGCGGCAGGTTTCGGGCACCTTCAAACGCGGCATGAAGCTGACGCCGAGCGGGCTGGGCAAGCCGATCGCGGTGCATTCGCCGATCCTGTTCTTCGCGCAGGACCGCGAGATTGCCGACAATGCCTACCCCGGCGACATCATCGGCATCCCCAACCACGGCACGCTGCGCGTGGGCGATACGCTGAGCGAGAAGAACGAGGTGCGCTTCACCGGCCTGCCCAACTTCGCACCCGAAATCCTGCGCCGCGTGCAACTGAAAGACCCGACCAAGACCAAGCAGTTGAGGAAAGCGCTCGACGATCTCTCCGAAGAGGGCGTGATCCAGGTCTTCTACCCCGAGCTGGGCGCGCAGCACATCGTCGGCGTGGTGGGCCAGCTGCAACTCGAGGTGCTGATCTCGCGGTTGCAGGCCGAGTACAAGGTCGAGGCCGCGCTCGAGCCTGCACCCTTCGCGACCGCGCGCTGGGTGAAGGGCGAGGACAAGGCACTCGAGGAATTCGAGAAGTTCAACCGCGCCAACCTCGCCAAGGATCGCGACGGCGACATGGTGTTTCTCGCCAAGAGCCCGTGGGACGTGAACTACCAGGCGGAGAAGAACCCGGACCTGAAGTTCTCCGCGACCAAGGAACGGTAAAACCCACCCTGTCATTCCCGCCTTCGCGGGGGTGACGGCCAATGCGGCTTGCGGTAAATCTGCCCCATGGCCGACTTCTTCGACACGCTGACGGACAAGCACATCGCGATGATCGCGAAGCAGCCGGTCTTCTTCGTCGCCACCGCCGCGCCCGATGCGCGGATCAACCTCAGCCCCAAGGGTTACGACGCGTTTCGTGTGCTCGCGCCGAACGAGGTTGCCTATCTCGACCTTGGCGGTTCGGGAAACGAGACCCACGCGCATCTCGCAGCGGATGTCCATGAAAACGGGGGGCGCATCACGGTGATGTTCTGCAATTTCGAGCAGCCCGCGCTGATCCTGCGGATCTACGGTCGGGGCCGTCCGGTGCTGCCGCAGGATGCCGAATGGGACGCGCTGGCAGCGCATTTCACGCTGCTGCCCGGCACTCGGCAAATCTTCGTGATCGACGTGGAGAGCGTGCAGACCTCGTGCGGGTGGGGCGTTCCCTTCATGGAGTATCGCGAGGAACGGTCGACTTTGAAGAAGGCACACGCGCAGGCCGATCCCGCACAGTGGGAGGCCAAGATGGCGGGCCGTACCAGCAGCATCGACGGACTGCCCACGCGCGCCACCGATCGCTACATCGGCGGCTGACCCGGCCATCGCCGCTGGATCTTGCGGCGTAAATCCTGCCTTCAGCAAAGCAATGCTTCTGAATGTGGCAGGATCATGATATGGTTAACGCCATAGGCAATC
This sequence comes from Citromicrobium bathyomarinum, assembly GCF_038594485.1. GTDB lineage: Bacteria > Pseudomonadota > Alphaproteobacteria > Sphingomonadales > Sphingomonadaceae > Alteriqipengyuania > Alteriqipengyuania bathyomarina_A. The sequence goes on from NZ_JBCFZG010000004.1 coordinate 235,084, forward strand.
ATGAGGAGCCAACCTCAATGCGTTCGCTGTTTCTCGCACTTTCTCTCGCCATACTTGGGGTTGCGCCAGCGGCGGCCCAGGTGGTGGTTCCGGCTGCCGATGAAGGCCTGCCGGACGATTTCCACGGCAAGGTCCAGTATTTCGGCAACCACAGCGGGGAGGTACGGGCGACCGTTCCCGGAACCCCGCGCCGCACCGATACCACCTGTCCGAAGCGCGAAGGCGGTTGCCCCGAACTGATCGGCGGCAGCTTCCAGGCCGAGCTGGAGTTCGATGGCGACATCGTGCGCGGCCAGTATCGCGGCACAGGCGGGATGCGCCCGTCGACCCTGATCGGCCGCCGCAGCGGTGCCAATTGCCGCCTGTTTGACACCACCGACGGTTCCGTGTGGAGCGGCCGATGCGACCGCGAAGCCTTCATCGGCTCGGTCCGCAGCGTGCCCAATGCACCCGAACAGATCGAACTGGTGTTCGAAACGGTCGGAGTGAACACGGTCGATTTCTACCAGCGCGAGCGCGATCTGGAACTCGTCCGCGCCTATGACCGGCTGGGCGGTATCGTATTCGGCGATGGTGCCGGCGAAGCGCGGCTCGACGCGATCCTCGAGCTGCAGAGCTATTTCGTCGATCCGGGCAAGGCCTATCGTTCGGGAACGCTGCGCAATGTCGAGCGGCAGAGCGAGAAGAAGAACAGCCCGATCTACTCGGTTTACGGCGAATACACGCGCCGGGACGGGGCCAACGCATGGGCGCGCGCGCAATTCGAATACGACCGCTTCGTGTGTATCGAAACCTCGATCGAGCCCGGCTATTGCCGCACGATCGACCCGACCCCGCCCGAGATCGAGCCGACCGACGACATTTTCGCATCGCTTGGCCTGCCGGTCACGACGCAGGGCTCCTGAGACATGTAGTGGTGAGAGGGTGGCGCTAGGCCGCCCTCTCCGCCTGCATCACGAAATCGGCGCACCGCTCCCCGATCATGATCGAGGGGGCATTTGTGTTGCCCGAAACGATCTTGGGCATCACCGAAGCGTCGGCGATCCACAGGCCATCGATCCCGCGCGCCTTGAGCTTCGGGTCGACAACCGCCTCTTCATCCGATCCCATCCGGCAGGTGCCGACGGGGTGATAGACCGTGTCGGCGCGGGCCCGGATCATCGCGTCGAGCGCGGCATCGTCGTTGAGGTCGACCGGGTGCCTGTCGGTCAGTTCGTAGTCGGCCAGCGGCGGTGCCTCGGCAATGCGGTGCGACAGGCGCACGCCCGCACGCAGCACCGCCATGTCGCGATCATCGTCGAGGAAATTGGGATCGATTGCGGGCGCATCGCCAGCGTCGGGACCGGCGAGGCGCACGGTCCCGCGGCTTTCGGGGCGTAGCACGCAGGCGTGGAGAGAGACGCCGTGGCCGTTCACCTTCTCGCGCCCATGGTCTTCCAGCATCGCGGGTACGAAGTGCCACTGCACGTCGGGGCAGGGCGCATCGCTGCCCACCGTCCAGAACCCGCCCGCCTCGGCATAAGGGGTGGTCATCACGCCGGTGCGCTTGCGGCGATGTTCCAGAATCGCGCCGAGCATTCGCATCGTTCCTTCGCGGCTATTGCCGATCGGCACGCGGCTGGCGCTCTCCCAGCTCGAAACGTAGTCGATATGATCCTGCAGGTTGCTGCCGACCGCCGGGCGATCGATCGTAACGGGGATATCATGCGCCTGCAGGTGATTGCCCGGCCCGATGCCGGATAGCATCAGGATCTGCGGCGAATTGAACGCACCCGCCGACAGGATCACCCCGCGCCGCGCGTAGATCGTTTCGCGGTGGCGGCCCTTGCGGATCGCAACGCCGGTGACGCGACCACCCTCGATCACCAGTTTTTCGACCAGCGTCCTGGTGCGGATATCGAGATTTTCCTGATTGCGAATCGGTTCGACATAGGCGCGGGATGCGGACCAGCGTTCGCCCTTGCGCTGGGTCACCTGGTAGATGCCGAAGCCTGACTGCCGTTCGCCGTTGAAGTCCTGCGTCTGCGGCAGCTGCAAGGCGGCGGCACTGCTCACGAAGGCGCGGCTGGTTTCGTTGGTCCAGTGCTGGTCCGAAACGAACAGCGGCCCGCCTGCCCCGTGATATTCGTCTGCGCCGCGCTCGTTCGCCTCGGCCTTCATGAACCACGGCAGGACATCGTCGTACGCCCACCCGTCGCAGCCCATCGCTGCCCAGTTATCGTAATCCCACGCGTTGCCGCGGATGTAGATCATCGCGTTGATCGCGCTGGAGCCGCCCAGTCCCTTGCCGCGAGGCTGATATCCCGCGCGTCCGTTCAGACCCTTCTGCGGCACGGTTTCGTACCGATAGTTCTGCGAGTTGCGCAGGAACGGCATCATCCCGGGAGTCTTGACGGCAACGGTGTTGTTGCGACCACCCGCCTCGATCAGGCAGATGCTCCGCTGGCCACCGACCGCGAGCCGCCCGGTGACCGCGCAGCCTGCGCTGCCACCGCCGACGACGATGTAATCATATTGGTCCATCGGGTTCCTCTCCCCTATCCGTTTACGGAAAGGTTAGGCTGCCCGGCGCGGACCCGCAATCGGCTTTTCCCTTGTGCTCGGGCCAGGCTGTTCAGCAGATGGCTGCGTGCCGGCCCGATGCGCCTGCTCCTGCCGCGCTTCCCACCGTGCGCGAATCATGTCCGAAGTCTCGCGGCTGCCGTCGTGGCTCCAGCCCGGTTCGCGCAGGAGGTAGGAAAGCTTGTGCTTCCAGGGGCTGCGCCAGATGTCGCCCAGCATCCCGATCCATTCGTGGAACACCGCCCACAGCAGGTTGAAGCTGCCCAGCTGCTTGACGATGCCGTAGCGGATCGGTTCTTCGTCGTGCGGCCGCTCCGCCTCGAAGGTGCCGAACATCCTGTCCCACACGATGAACACGCCCGCGTAATTGCGGTCGAGATAGCGCGGGTTGGTTGCGTGGTGCACGCGGTGATGGCTGGGCGTGTTCATCACCGCTTCGAACCAGCGCGGCATCCTGTCGATCGCCTCGGTATGGATCCAGAACTGGTAGATCAGATTGAACCCTCCGCAGATCGCGATCATCACCGGATGGAAGCCGATAAGCACCAACGGCAGCGCGAAGACGAAGCCCAGCGTGAACGCGCCGGTCCAGGTTTGCCTGAGCGCGGTGCTCAGGTTGTAGTGCTGGCTGGAATGGTGGTTCACATGGCTTGCCCAGAACCACCGGCTGCGGTGGCCGAATCGGTGGACCCAGTAATATTTGAGATCGTCGAGAACGAAGCAAAGCGGCCACGCCCACCATGCCCATCCGATGGTGAAAAAGCGCACCTCGTAGGCGGCGAGGAACACCGCCAGTGCAAATCCGCCGAGCAGCAGCCCGGCAACCGTGCTGCCGAGCCCGAAGGCGAGGCTGACCAGCGTATCTTTCGGCTCGTAAGCCTGCGGCGCTTTCCAGCGTGCCCACAGCATCTCAGCCAGCACGAGCAGGACGAAGCCGGGAACAGCGTAATCGACGGGCGAAAAATCAGGCATCGGGCTGCTTGTGTAGCGCGTCGATGCGCAACGCCCAAGCCTGTGCTTCATCGCCAAGGTCGAGCGTGACGGGGCCGTAGCGCCGATCGGCAGGTGTGACGATCAGGGAATGGGTCTCGACCTGCGTAGCGCTGCCAGGTTCCAGCACACGCCCCGCGAATTGCGCGCCGTGGCCGCGCAGCACCATGATCCGGCCCGCCTTGTCCGCCACGATCGCGCCGTCACCATCGCGCGAGACCGCTGCTTCGACCGGATCGAAGCCGCTATCGGCCTCGCTGGCGAGCGCCATGGCGTGCTGCGCGCCCTCGATCCGCGTGGAGTGGCCGAGTTTGAGCGCCCACGCGATTCCGGCGAGAACGAGGATCGCGGCGAGCGAGCCGATCAGCTGGAGGGTTTGCCCTTCCATCCGTTCAGCGGCTCGCGCAGCGGCGCTGGGCAGGGGCGAAGCGTGCCGCGAATCGACGACCCGTTCCCTCCGGTGCGCGTTGGGCCCAGTCGCCGGGTGTCATTTGCCTCTCCATCGGCTGCGTGACATGCCGTCTGGTGTGCGAACGCGCAAGAAGAGGCGGGTCCTGGCATCTTCGAGATTGTCATATTTCTGCGGAATATGGGTGCACGTGCGATTTGGTTCGCGCTGGCCTGCGTTCTGCGGTATGGGTCACCGGTGCGTGGCGGGGGATTTGCGGCGAGAACGTCGATCGTTTGCCCGATAGCAATGCCGGTAAGTGGCCGTCCGCGCCTGCCGGTGTTTCGGTTTAAGGGCGGATGGAAGTAACAAGGTTTTTGGCGAGTTATGGGTTACGATAAAGGACGTCGGCGCGGTCGCGACAAGCGGGACAACATCGGCGAAGACGGTTTCGAGCCGTTTCCCGGGGGTGATTTCGGCGGGGGATTCCAGGATCGCGGCGGATTCGACGATCGCGGCGGCGGATACAACGACCGTGGTGGCTTTCAGGACCGTGGCGGATTCCAGGATCGCGGTGGCTTCCAGGATCGTGGCGGCGGCGGTGGTCGCGGCGGCTTCGGCGGCGGCGGCCCGCGTGGCGGCGGTGGCGGCGGCGGCGGTTTCAACCGCATGCCCGCGCAGGTCGTCGGCACCGGCAAGGGCCAGGTGAAATTCTTCAACGGCCAGAAGGGCTTCGGCTTCATCCAGCAGGAAGGCGGCGGAGACGACGTGTTCGTGCACATCAGTGCCGTCGAACGCGCCGGTCTCGAAGGCCTAGCCGAAGGGCAGGAGCTGGAATTCAACCTGGTCGATCGCGGCGGCAAGATCTCCGCGCAGGATCTGCAGGTGGTCGGCGACGTCATCCCCGTCACCGGCGGTGGCGCAGCTGCTCCCGGCGGCGATGCGGCAGGCGGCCCGCCCCGGCGTGAGCTGACCGGCGAGAAGGCGACCGGCACGGTCAAGTTCTTCAACGCGATGAAAGGCTTCGGCTTCCTCGTCCGCGATGACGGCCAGCCCGATGCCTTCGTCCACATCAGCGCGGTCGAGCGTTCGGGTCTTTCGCAGATCAACGAAGGCGAACGTTACGAGTTCGATCTCGAAGTCGACCGACGAGGCAAGTATTCGGCGGTCAACCTCGTTCCCGTACAGGAATGAGGTCGGTGACGGCGCGGGCCCGGATCATGAGTTTGACCCGGCCCGGCTGACGCAATAGATCGCCGGTCATTCGCGAATGGCGGTTCCCTCGCGGGGCCGCCATTTGTCGTTCCCCGGTTTGAATTTTTCGGAGTTGCCATGTCGATCCCCGCCCTGATGCCCGTCTATCCCCGCTGCGACGTCCGCCCCGTAAAGGGTGAACACTGCCACCTGATCGACGAGGACGGCACGCGTTATCTCGACTTCGCGAGCGGCATCGCGGTCAACCTGCTCGGCCACAGCCACGAAGGGCTGATCGGCGCGATCCAGAAGCAGGCGGAAACGCTGATGCATGTCTCCAACCTCTATGGCAGCCCGCAGGGCGAACGCCTCGCGCAGATGCTGGTCGACAAGACCTTCGCCGATACGGTGTTCTTCACCAATTCGGGTGCCGAGGCGGTCGAATGCGCGATCAAGACCGCGCGCGCGTTCCACCAGCACGAAGGCGGCGATCCGGCGCGCACCGAGCTGATTACCTTCACCAGCGCGTTCCACGGGCGCACGATGGCCACCATCAGCGCCTCCAACCAGGCGAAGATGCACCACGGCTTCCTGCCGCTGCTCGAAGGCTTCAAGTATTGCGAGTTCGACGATCTGGAAGCGGCGCGGGCGATGATCGGCCCCAAGACCGCCGGTTTCCTGGTCGAACCGATCCAGGGTGAGGGCGGCATTCGCCCCGCCAGCCAGGAATTCATGCAGGGCCTGCGCGATCTGGCCGACGAACACGGGCTGATGCTGGTGCTCGACGAGGTGCAGTGCGGCGTCGCCCGTACCGGCAAGCTCTACGCGCATGAGCTCTACGGCATCACGCCCGATATCGTCGCAACCGCGAAGGGAATCGGGGGCGGCTTCCCGCTGGGCGCATGCATGGCGACCGAACATGCCGCGCGCGGGATGACGTTCGGCACGCATGGCTCGACCTATGGTGGCAACCCGCTGGCGATGGCTGCAGGCACCGCGGTGATGGAAGCCGTCGCCAACGACGAATTTCTCGAGCATGTACGCGACACCGGCGCGCGGCTGAAAGCCAAGCTTGAACAGTTCATCGGCAATTATCCCGAACTGTTCGAACTGGTGCGCGGCGAAGGCCTGATGCTGGGCATCAAGATGAAGGTGGAAAGCCGCCCGTTCTTCCAGCACCTGCGCGACAAGCACCAGCTGCTGACCGTGGCGGCGGGCGACAACACGCTGCGCGTCCTTCCGCCGCTCGTCATCGGCGACGCCGAGATCGACGAGTTCTTCGACAAGCTTTCGGCGGGTGCGGCCGACTATGAAGTGCCGGACGCCAGCTGATGGGCACGCGCCATTTCCTCGACCTGTCGGACGCGGGCGGCGATGCGCTCGCCGCGATGCTGAACGACGCGATCGACCGCAAGGGTGCCCGCAAGGCCTGGCCTAAGGGCAAGGCGGACGCCGACGCGCCGCTGGCGGGCCACGTACTGGCGATGATCTTCGAGAAAAGCTCCACCCGCACGCGGGTCAGCTTCGACATCGCGATGCGCCAGCTTGGGGGTAGCGCGATCGTGATGGAAGGCGGCTCGATGCAGCTTGGCCGGGGGGAAAGCATCGCCGATACGGCGCGCGTGCTCAGCCGGATGGTCGATGCGATCATGATCCGCACCGATGATCACGCGAAGGTCGAGGAAATGGCCCGTTACGCCAGCGTGCCGGTAATCAACGGGCTGACCGACAAGTCGCACCCCTGCCAGATTGTCGCCGATCTTCTGACGGTCATCGAGCAGGGCAAGCCTTTGCCCGGGCTGGAATTGGCGTGGTTTGGCGATGGCAACAACGTGCTTCACTCGATCCTGGAAGCCGCCGGGATCTTCAAGTTCAACGTCCGGGTCGCGACCCCCGCAGGGTTCGAGCCCGACAGCGCCTTCGTCGATGCTGCGCGGTCTGCCGGTGCCACCATTACGCTGACGCAGGATGCGCAGGCGGCTGCGCGCGATGCCGATGTGATCGTCACCGATACCTGGGTCTCGATGGGTCAGGAGAATGTCGAGAACAAGCTGGGCGCGATGCAGCCCTACCGGGTCGACGATGCGCTGATGGCCCTGGCCAAGCCGGGGGCCGATTTCCTGCACTGCCTGCCCGCGCACGTCGGCGATGAGGTAACGCAAAGCGTGATCGACGGGCCGCAATCCTGCGTGTTCGACGAAGCGGAAAACCGCATTCACGCGCAGAAATCCGTGCTTCTATGGGCGCTCGGCAAGCTTTGATGCGGGCCGGCTCTTGGGGAGCGCGAAAGCGCCCCCATATAGCGCGGCGTGAACGATACTTCCCAACATAGCGAAACCTTCTCCGACCGCCTGCTCGGAGCCTCCATCCCTGCCCGGGACGCGCGCCTGCGGATGGTCCGGCTCGAACAGCCGCTGGCCGAGATACTGGCTGCCCACGATTATCCGCCCGCAATGCGCAACCTGCTGGCGGAAGCGCTGGTGGTGACCGCACTGATCGGCGGCCTGATCGACGAAGAAGAAGGCCAGCTGACGATCCAGGCGCAGACGAGCAACGGCATCGTCCGCCTGCTGGTGTGCGACTATCGCAACGGGGCGATCAGGGGCTACGCGGATTTCGATCGCGAACGGCTCGCCACGCTTGGCGCAAACCCGTCGCTCGCTTCGCTGTTCGGCGAAGGGCATCTGGCGCTGACCTTCGACGTGCCCGCAAAAGGCGGCCGCTATCAGGGGATCGTCCCGCTCGAAGGCGATAGCCTGGCACAGGCGTGCGAGAGCTATTTCATGCAATCGGAGCAGGTCCCCTCGCTGCTGCGGGTCGCGGTCCGGACCGAAGGCGACCGCACTCTGGCCGCAGGCATGCTCGCGCAGCACCTGCCCGACGGCGAAGTGGGGCGCGAGCGGTTGCACGTCCGCCTGTCGCACCCCCACTGGGAGCATGTGCAGGTGATGGCATCATCCATCCGGCATGAGGAACTGCTCGACACGGCCATCCCGCTCGAAGCGCTGGTCTGGCGGCTGTTCCACGAAGAGGACGAGGTTCGGGTGTTCCCCGGTGCGGCGATCTCGCGCGGCTGTCGTTGCAGCGTCGAGCACTACCAATCGGTCATCGCGCAGTTTCCAGAGGAAGAGCGCGCCGAAATGCGCAACGAAGCCGGGGACATTTTGGTCGATTGTGCGTTCTGCTCAAAGATTTTCACGATTGTGACGTGATTTGTTCAGGTTGGATCGGTCGTCGATCCCCTATGATGCAATTTGTGGTGCCCTGATGTGGGCCACGTGTGAAGGAAAAGCGTTATGCGACATCTGAAGTTAGGGGCGGCCACTGCGCTGGGCCTGACGATAGGTGCCATCTTCACGGCACCCCTTGCGGCCAGCACCGCCACTACCGCCCTGTTCGGCCAGTTGAGGCTCGGCGAGTGGGAATTTCGCGAGCGGGGCGCAGAGCGTCCACGCCGCGTGTGCCTGCGCAGTGAGAGCGATCTGGTGCAGCTTCGCCATCGCGGACAGACCTGCCGTCGTATTCTTGTCGACGAAAAGGGCGCCAGCGCCACGGTGCAGTACAGCTGTAACGGCGCGGGCTACGGCCGGACGCAGATTCGCCGCGAATCCCCAGATCTGGTGCAGCTTCGCAGCGACGGGATCGAGCGTGGTTCACCCTTCTCGCTCGAAGCGGAAGGACGCCGGGTCGGCAATTGCCGATAGACTGACTGCGCAACCGGCCTTGCAGGTTGACGTCAAGAGGCGCTAGCGGCGGGTCATGCCTGCCGAAGATCGTTCCAACATTGCTGCTGCCCTGCTTTCCGGCGGGCTCGATTCGATGGTTGCTGCTGCGCTCGCGAAAGAGCGTGGGCAGGTCGTCCACGCGTTGACGATCGATTACGGGCAGCGGCACCGGCGCGAAATCGAAGCCGCGCGTGCAATTGCATCCGCGCTCGACCTGGCGAGTCACTCCGAAATCTCGCTCGACCTGCGGCAGTTCGGTGGTTCCGCGCTCACGGCCGATATCGACGTGCCCAAGGCCGGCGTCGGAGAAGACATTCCCGTCACCTATGTGCCCGCGCGCAATCTGGTGTTCCTGGCACTGACCACCGCGTTTGCCGAAACCAGGGGTGCCGGTCGGATCGTGATCGGGGTCAACGCGCTCGACTATTCGGGTTATCCCGATTGCCGACCCGAGTTCATCGCGGCGTTTGCGGAAGCGGCGAGGCTGGGTACCAAAGCGGGGATCGAGGGCGGCGGCTTCGCGATCGACGCGCCGCTGCAGTTCCTCAGCAAGGCGGACATCGCGCGAGAGGCGGCGAGGCTTGGCCTCGATACGTCGCTCAGCTGGTCTTGCTACGATCCGAGGGACGATGGCCTGCCATGCGGCCTGTGCGACAGCTGCCGTTTACGCAAGGGTGGGTTCGCAGCGGCTGGACTTGAGGATGGCCTCAGCTATCCTGCCGAAACATAACGCAAAGTGAGGGATGCTATGAGCGAGACTGACAAGCCCGCGGCGGCAGAGAACGCCCGGGTTCCGGCCTACAGTTGGTATGCGCTCAGCGTTCTTGTGCTGGTTTACGTCCTCAACTTCGTCGACCGGCAAATCCTCTCGATCCTTGCCAATGATATCAAGGCGGACCTCGGTGTCGACGATGCCTTCCTCGGCTTCCTGTATGGGACGGCGTTTGCGATATTCTATGCGCTGTTCGGCATCCCGCTCGGCAAGCTGGCGGACAGCTGGCATCGCGTCCGGTTGATGACGATCGGGCTTGGCCTGTGGTCGATCATGACGGCGATGTCGGGCTTTGCGAAGAATGCCGCGATGCTGTCGGGCGCGCGCGTCGGGGTCGGCATCGGGGAGGCCACGGCCAGCCCATCTGCCTATTCGCTGATTTCGGACTGGTTTCCCGCGCGCCTGCGCGCCACCGCGCTCGCGATTTATTCATCGGGCCTGTATGTCGGCGGCGGTATTTCGCTGCTGATCGGCGGGTTGATTGTCGAGCAATGGAACGCGAGTTACCCCGATGGCGGCCCGCTGGGCCTTGCCGGGTGGCAGGCGGCGTTTATCGCGGTGGGCATGCCGGGCATCCTGCTCGCGATTTGGGTCTTTACGCTAAAGGAACCGGTCCGCGGGCTGATCGACGGGATTCCGACCGAAGAGCCGAGCGAACGCCCGTTCAAGGGCTTCGTCGAAGAACTTCTGCAGATCATCCCACCCTTCACGATCGTGGGCGCGGCGCGGCGCGGAATGGTGCCGCTGGTCGCCAATCTCGCCGGGCTGGTCGGGTTCTTCTTCGCCGCATGGCTGATCACCAAGCTCGCGGTCACGGGCCAGGGCTTCATCATGGCGGCGACCGATATCGGTGTCGAAATATCGGACCAGTGGTTCCTGCTGGCGCTGGGTTACTACGCCATCTTCAGCTGGGCGAGCGCGCTGCGATCGCGCGATCCCTCTACCTTCGCGCTCACGTGGGGATCGCCTGCATTCCTGTGCACGATCCTTGGCTACGGCATGGTGGCGTTCATCTCCTACGCGACGTCATATTGGGGTGCGCCTTATGGCGAGCGCGTGTTCGAGATTTCGAAGAGCGAGCTTGGCCTGCTGCTCGGCGCGCCTGCCGCTGTGACGGGCTTCCTCGGGGTGATCATAGGGGGCCGGGTGGCCGACTGGCTGTTCGCCCGCGTGCCCGCTGGGCGCCTGTATGTGGTTCTGTTCGGCCTGCTGGCACCGGTACCCGTTGTGTGGGTGATGTTCACCACCGACAGCAAGGCGCTGTTCCTGGTGCTCGCAGCGACGGCGCAGCTGTTTGCCTCTAGCGCCCTGGGTGCCGCCGCCGCGACCAGCCAGTCGCTCGTCCTGCCACGGATGCGCGGGGTGGCAACCGCCACTTTCTTCTTGGCGACAACCTTGGTCGGTCTTGCGCTCGGCCCCTATCTGGCAGGCCTCGTCTCTTCGAAGGCAGACGGGGATCTGGGTCTTGGTATGCTGAGCACGCTGTGGGGCGCGCCGATCGGTCTCATATTGCTGCTGATCGCGCTCAAGCTGGTGCCGGCCGCGCAGGAGCGTGTGATCGCTATCGGCAAGTCTGAAGACGCTGCCGCGGCTTAGGCGGCAGCGTCCAGCCGTCCAGGTCGGCAATCACTACCCGCGCGTGAGAACGCCGCAGGCGACCCGCGATCCGGCATTGCCCGAAGGATCGGTGCGGCCATCGTCCGCATCGGCATGAATGACCACGGCAGTGCCATCCGCGTCGAAAATCTGGTCGAGAACATAACTGCGCGTGCCGTCGATCGTCACTTGTGCGCTTGCCGTGCCATTGGCGAGGGCGGTGAGGTTGGGCAGGTCCCCCAGGTGATGGCCGTCATTGTCGAGCAGGCCGTGCCCTTCATTCGATGGATTGAGGTGCCCGCCGGCAGATTTGAAATCGGGCAACGTGCAGCGGCCAGTAGTGTGCAGGTGAAACCCATGCTCGCCGGGGCTTAGTCCCTCCGCAGTCAGCGACAGTTCCACCCGATCACCGATGGCAAGCAGGCGCGCCTCGCCTGTGGGATTGCCCGTGGCGTCGACTAGCATGGCCGTAGCGATCGTTTCTGAAGCTGGCGGAGGCATACTCGCACAGGCCGAAAGGGCGACGGTCGCAGTCATAGCGCTGGCGATGGGGAGCGTCGATTTAGGAATATGAATCATGGCGGGCAGATCTCCTTCTACCCGCACAACGAAAAAGGGGCCGGATTGCTCCGGCCCCTTCAACTGTTTCGTAGCGGAAGTCCGCTCGATTACATGCCCGAACCCGGACCGTACGTGATTTCCACGCGGCGGTTCTGCAGCTCGCGGACACCGTCGGCGGTCGGAACGCGCGGGTTCGCTTCACCGAAGGCTTCGCTGCTGATGCGGGCGTCGGGGATGCCACGGCCGGTCATGTACGAACGGACCGAAGCGTTACGACGTGCCGCAAGGCCGAGGTTGTACTGCTCGGTACCCGAACGGTCGGTGTAACCGGCGAGCATAACCGAAGCGCTACCGCAGTTCTGGTAAGCCGAAACCGCGTTGTTCAGCACCTGGGCAGCTTCCGGAGTGATGTCCGAACGATCCCAGTTGAAGAACACGATGTACGGGCCCGTGTTGCACTTCACAGCCGGCGGAGGCGGCGGCGGAGGCGGCGGGGGCGGAGGCGGCGGCGGCGGGGGCGGCGGCGGCGGAGGCGTCATCGGCGGAGCCGCAGGTTCGCCGAAGTTGTAGGTCAGCGTGCCGAGCAGCGAGTGCGAACGGAAACGACCTTCGAGCGAATTGCCCAGCAGGTCGACCAGCTGCACGTCTTCCGCGTTGTAGAAGCGATAGGTCAGACCCGCGTCGATGCGGTCGGTCAGCGGAGCGCGAACGCCACCGAGGAGCTGCCACGCGAAACCGGTGTCCGAATCGTCGAGACCCGGAGTGTTGGTCGGGTTGATCGAGATCTTCGCCTGGGTGCGGGCAACGCCGACACCACCACCGATGAAGCCCTGCAGGCCATCGTCGGGGCCCAGATCGAACAGGCCGTTGACCAGGAAGCTCAGCGAGCTGATGTCGCCTGCTGCCGGAGCGGTGCTCGGAGTGAGACTACGGACGGGCAGACCCGGCAGCTGGAGGGGGAAACCTTCGGAGCCGACCTGGATCGAATTGATGTCCGCAGCGCGATAGCTGCCTTCAGCTTCGAGCCGGAAAGGACCGAAGTCATAGCCGATCACACCACCGAAATCGTAGCCGGTGTCGTAGTCGGCGGTCAGGTTTTCGACCTGGCCGTTCACGTCGAAGTCGAGGTCTTCAACGAGCATCGGACCGCCCTGAACCTGCACGTACCATTGGTCGTCGCGTGCAAGTGCCGGCGATGCGAGCACCGTCGAAGCCATCGCCATTCCGATGACAAGATTGCGCATTACTGAAAATCCCCTTTGCAATGATTGGGAGCCACCAGGAGGCACCCACTTAACTTTTCCCCAGTTAAGAGGCAAGCAGCCAGGCTTCCGTTCTAGCAAAGCGAAAGCACTGTTGCACGATTGCCTCAGCAGCTGGTTCGAGTTTTCTCTGGAGACGGGTACTACTCCCGTTCCTCCCATGGCGCCAACGTCTTGCCATGAACCCGGTTCCCGTTCTTCGGTCAAGCCCCGATGGCGGCACTGCGAAATTCTTCGATGAGGGCTGCGATCGCCGCGCGCGCCTCCACGTCGATTGTCGTCCCTCCGGCAGGCTCGCCGGGGAGCGTCGGAGCGCGCCAGCCGTCGATCCAGGTGCGCTGCAAGCCTGCGGCGCGATCATAGACCTGCCAGCCCGGTTGAGGCGATGCGAACAGCCACGCGCCGGCGGTAAAGAAGGCGAGGTCGCCCTCGTGCCCGTCCCATGGGCCGCTCGCGCCCGTGCCGACGATCCAGCATTCGCCGTCGACCGGATCGGGGGGCGGCGATCCGCTTTCACCCTCCACCGACCGGCTCAGCAGAGCGTCGATGCGGGCCAGCGCCTCGTTTACGGTTGGCTCTTTCTGGGCCTGCCCTGCGAAGAGATAGGGAAGGTCGGTACACGGCGATCGATCGGCGAAGATAAGCGGTTCGGTCATGAAAGGATCTCCCAGATTTGGGTCAGGAGGGAAGCAGGGTGGGAAGCGAGACGGCGTGGCTGCCGACCTGGCAGACCCACATCTGGGCACCGGGATGCGCCGCCCGCAGCGCGTCCCATTGCGGGGCGGACAGCGAGAACGAGGCCGAGGTCGCCTCCCATTGCGCAACGGGTGCGGCCACGGGGCCAAGCCCGATCCGGTACGCTTCGCGTTCCTCTGCCAGCGGAACGTCGACGGCATCCAGCCATCGCCACGATCCTCTTGCGCGCCGTATCCAGCGCCACTCGGGATCGCCGGCGGGGGTCGCACAGACGGAAGGATGCACCGGCGCAAGCGGGCGCAAGGTCGACCCCGCAGACTCAAGCTGTGCGTACACCGGAGCGGAACCTGTAAGGCCGCTCTCGCCGCAAATCTCGTCGTAATTGTTCGCGGGCAGCGCCAGCAACTGCCGGTCCAGCAGAATCACCGGACTGCCCGCCGGGTGTCCGGACGCGGCAAAATGCTCGGTCCCGCCCCGACCGCGCAGCAGGCCGCTGAGCATCCAATGCCCGTCTCCCACAGGCTCCGCAACGCGAAACTGGACGATCTCCTCCCCGATGCGCAGACGATTCGCGCCATCGAGGAGGGCTCTTTCATCAACCGATTGCAGCTGGGCCTGCCCCGACGACAGTGCGATCCCGAGGGTCGCGGCGGGTTCGAAAACAAGCGCGGCCGACGCCGCAAGATCGACGGTGCTTTCGCCCAGAACAGCCGAACCGCGCGCAGACAGGCCCAGGGGAATAAGCGAATCGTGCTCGACGCCCGAAAGCGTGACCGATGCGCGAGAGCTGGTCTGGCTGACGGCGGCATAGCGCTGCGGCACATTGCCTGCGCCTGTGCCATCCCACGGCATCTCGAAATAGCGCAGTCGAAGCGTGCCCGGGAGCGCATCGAGGGGCACAGACGCCGCACCCGGGTCCGCCACCGCGCCGATGGGGCGACGGGCTGCAATACGCTGCAGCATCAGATCCACGCCGCCGGAGTGCCATTCCCAACCGCGGACCAGCCAGCTACGCACATCGCCTGTGCGATACACCGCCTGTCCCGGCGCGCACCCGGACGTCGGTTCGGCAATGCGGTAGGATAGCCATTCGCGCAGGCGATGCGCGCTCTGGCGCAACTGGGCGATCCGCGACTGTGCGTCGCCCGCCCCGAAGACACCGGCAAATTCGATTGTTGAGCCCTGCGCCCCGCTTCCCGGGGCACGCTGGACCGAAGCCTGGTAGTCGCGCGCCGCATCGTAATATCGCAGCGCTGCGGGCGCGTCCGGATCGACCGGACGGCGGGTCACGGCGGGCAGGGCGTGCTCGTCCACGCGTCCCACGATGGCCGGTGGCAGAACCGACGAGGCGGTGTCCGGCATGGCTGCCAGACCGATCCCGTCCTCGGTCGCGGTAGAGATGTGGGGAAACACGCCCGAGATATGCGAGAGCAGATCGGCGCGCGTCCCGCCCTCATCCGCGAACCCGGTGAGGCCATCGAGCGGCACCGATGCCCCCGGCGCGAGTATCGCGTCGTCGAGGAAGTCGACCAGATCGAGCGCGCCATCGCCGGTTTCGACTTCGAAACTGAGCGCGGGAATGCGGTTGCCGAAGCTGGCGAGATCGAGGTTTTCGAACACCACATAGGCCAGCCCGCGAAAACCGCACGCATGGCTGCCAAGTTCTGCGGCAATCAGCGGATCGGCTGCCTCGTCGCCAAGGCCCCGGTACAGCCGCATGGTCCCGCCGACCTTCAGATCGCCTGCCGCACCCCGAAGTAACGAACCATCCGCCCAGACCCGCCGCATGCCGGAAATCGGGCGACTGGAAAGCGCGACCGCGAAGGAAATCGCGTAGCTATAAGTGGTTGTCCTTGGCTGGCCCTTGCCGCCGCTCGTCTCGCTGCTTTCCTGCAGATCGGTCGCCCAGACGATCGCGCCGGGCAGGCGCATCTTGCCGAAAATGCGCGGTATCGGCTGCCCGTAGCTGGAGGTCGTCACCGCCAGTTCGGTCAGGCGGGGACCCTGGCGGCTCGGCCGACCGATAATGCGGGTATCGACCGATCGGCCCACCAGCGCGCCGATCGCGCCACCAATCGGCCCGCCCACGGCCGTGCCGACGGCGGAAAGGATCAGCGTGGCCATTCGATGTCTCCTTTTGGGACAGTTTCTGTGACGAAGCGCCACGCCGCAGCGACGGCCCAGCTTTCTGACAGCGGCTGGGCAACGACCCGGCCCAGTCCCGCATGGGCATGGATGACCCAGCCCGCGTCGCGCACGATTCCGAGGTGGACCTGCACGGGCGCGGTCCGCAGGAGGAGGATGTCGCCCGCGACGTAAGGGGCTGGGGCGCTTGCCAGCCCGGCGCGTTGCAGGGCTGCGTCCGGAATTTCGAACCGCCGCCTTCGCGGCCGGTAATCCGCAGGAAGGTGCAGCTCGATCCCGATCCGGGCCAGGCTGACCAGCACCAGGCCGATGCAGTCGAGACCATGCGCCGGATCGCGCCCTTGCAGCCGGAACGGCGTGCCGGCCAGCTCGCCCGCCGCGGTGGCAAGCGCGATGTTCCGTTCCATCAGGCTTGCGACGGGTATCGGGCGACCAGATCGTTGCCCGGCAGAAAGGGCTCGCCACGAAAATTCAGCGCATTTGCGAAGCGGGCTGCGCAGGTCGCGATGGTCCTGTCGCAACCTTCGCGTAGCTGCACGCGCGTGCCCTCGACCACCCCAGCAGGCAGCGACGCATCGAGGATCAGCAAATTGTCGTCCCGCGCGATGATCGCGTGGCGAAATCCGACACCTGCGCCATCGAGCCAGCGAAGCTCGCCGAAAACGAAGTCCGCCGGAGTTATCCCGGCCACTGCGATTGCGTCGGCAGCAGGGTCGATTGCGGTTACGACCGCCTCGACCGTGAAGCGGGCGGGCGAGAGGTTGCAACCGGGCCCGCAAAAGCGCGCGCGGCAGCCGGGGCTGGTGCGCGGAACGGGATCGAACTCGAGCGCTGCCTTGAGCGAGCGGAGCTGTGCGGAGAACCCTTCCGCGCCCGCTTCGGTCTCTCCGATCGAGCCCGAAAACAGCACGCGCGCCGCGCCGCTCTGCCAGTCGATCGTGCCGACATCGACGGCGGCGCCGTCGAACCGGCCCGCCGCAAGATCGTCCGCCGAAATCGCGTCGTGCGTCAGCGCGCCATCCATTTGTGCGTCATCGCCCGCAATATCGGTGGTCAGGCGCAGCGCGGCGGGGTGAATTCCCGGGGCCGAGCGGAGCGCCACTCCACCCAGCCGGAGGTCGCGGTCATGGCTGGTGAAGCCCAGCGTCACCCCATCGCGCCGCTCGATCCGCCAGAAGAACGCCTGCGTATCGAGATGGTCGGCATACCCAGCCGCGCTCATGCCGCTTCCCTGATTTCGATCAGCGACACGCTCGGGGCCTGGCCCGCGGCGAAGCCTGCCGCACTCAGGGCGAGGCGATCCTCCGCGAAGCGTACGGGCACATCGAACAGGAAGCCTGCACGCACTTCGATGCCCTGGGAGGGTGCTTCATCAAGGATCACCTGACCCAGCGGATCGAGCGTGAAGGCGGACGTCGCTTCGCCGCCGACCGACACCATGACGCTACCCGAACGCGGACGTGTGATCCGCCGCACCTGCGGCTCGGCCCCCTCGCCGTACCGCTTCACCAGCGCGAAGCGGGTGGTCTCGCCGTCTCCGGTGCCGAGCAACTGGTCGGTCGCTGAGGGGGCACCGGTGGCACCGTTCGACGAGTGGTCGAACGGGTCGGCGAGCCGGAAGCCCCGCGCCGGGCCGTGACGCGCGCGGAAGAATGCGGCGAGCGTCGCCAGCTCGCTTTCGGAGCGAATGCCGGGCCCCACGTCGAAGCGTAAACGGGCGTCGGCCCATTGCGCAGTGCGCCGCTCGTGTCCCGAGGCTGTGACCAGCACGGTGGTCGAGAATTCGGGGCTCGCGCTGGCATCGGTCCCGAGCGCGAGCGGGTAGGAAACGTCGTCGAATGCCTGCATTTCGTCCTCGGGCTTTGGAGGCGGCGCGAGCCGCGTGTATCCGTCGCGCGCGACCTGCGGCAGCGCCCAGACGTATCGGTGCGCGATCCCGCGCGCCTTTGCTTCGTCGAGCGCGGCATCGATGCGCGGCCAGTAGGTTGCGGCATCCTCCGCATTCAGCACGAAGCCTGCGAAATAATCCTGCCGCTCGATCGGGTAGCCCAGCCGTGCATCGACATGCGCGTAGGCGGCGCGGCGGCGCGCCTCGGCCCCGGCGGTGAGCCAGTCGTAATCTTCCAGCTGCAACCGGTCGAACGCCGGGTAGGCCCAGCCAGTGGGCAGATTGGCGCGCTCCAGCTCCGGCGTCTGACCGTCGAGGATCGTGGGCGTGAAGGCGAGGAGCAGCACCTCCGCTTCACCCGAAGCCGCATCGCGCACCGCCTGCGCGAGCGCGGCGGTCGACGCGGCGAGGAGTGCCCCGGCCTCGTCCAGCAGGTTGATCTGCGCGGTGTCGAGGCTCGCTCGCATGTCGGTGATGAGCGGCGGATCGCCGCCGAATGCAGCGCGCGCGGCATCGTCGTACAGGCACGGTGCGAAGCTGCCCGGCATCACCCACCACCACGGCTCGCCAATCTGGAAGCGGACCGGCAGGCCCGCATCGCGTGCAATCTGCACGAACGCCGCCGCAACCTGCCGCAGATAACCCATCGCCCCTGCATGCGCGGGCGAGAGCAGCGCGGAGGGCGGCTCCCATCCGGTCTGTGCAGGCGAGCCATCAGCGCTGCGCTGCTTCCAGTCGTTCCAGCAATGCGCGTCGAGCAGTTCGTAGGAGAGCGACCAGATCGGCTCGAACCCTGCCGCTGCCGCTTCCTCGGCGAAAGCGCGGTGCCACGCAGCACAGGCATCGTTGAGCGCGCCGCCCGCCAGGCTGACATAATGCCCGCCACCCAGCGGTTCGAGCCGGAAATAGTGGCTCATCCCGACATAGTGGACCACCCGCCCGCGATAGCCGAGATGGCGGATCTGGCGGATCAGCCGCGCGGGGGTCTGGTTGAAGCAGTCGTCGTAGGCGGTAGCGATCTGCTCGCCATGTTCGGGCAGCATGCAGTCGCCGATCTCGAGCATCGCGCGTGCGCCGTCGCAGGTTATATTGCTCAGCTCGACCCAGCCATCGGCCTGTGCGGCAAGCGCTTCGTCGCTGCCCGCGACATAACCGGGAGGGACGAGCGAGATGAACATCCGGTCGATATCCGACGGGTGGATCGGCGCGCCGGGGAGGGAAAAGCCGCTTTCCAGGCTCGAGAACGGCAGCGTCACTACCGCATCCTCGGGCGATCCTTTCGCATAATTCCACAGGCGGACATACCACGCGCGCGGCGTACCGCTGGCGTCGCGTCCTTCGATGGTCAGCGTCGGGCCATTGACCGCGTCGAGCGCGATCAGCCCGCCGCTGCGCCACCTGAAGGAGAGGACCGTGTGCGCATAGTCGCGGTCGGTTGCATAGGCGTGGAGCGAGTGGTCGAGCGTGTCCTTGCTCTCCCAGATCAGCCCCGCCAGTTCGCCCTTATGGTGGAACTCGCAGGTCACGCGCAGCGCGTCGGGCGCGGTGGTGACCACGCTCGCCATCATCGGACGCGGGAAATTGACCGTCCAGAAGCGCGGATCGAAGCGCTGGATATGGTCGTGCTCCTGCCCCCTGCGGCGCGAGGCAAGCCAGTAGGACATCACGAATTCTCCATTGCGCGGCGCACGGCGGCGGAGATCTGGCGGGACGAGCGTTCGAGCGCGACCGGCGCAGCTGTCCCGGCAGGCGCGGCGATCTGGATCGATACGTCCACCCGCCTCGCTCCGCCGCCCTGCGCCACCGGCACAACGCGCCCGTCGGTGGGCGGTACGAACAGTTCGGGCCCGCGCTCGCCAACCAGATAGCCGCGCTGGGCACACACCGAACCACCGGTCGCGCGGCCCGGCAGGCCGAGAATGCCGCCGACGAAGCTGTTGAACACCCGCCCTATAGGATCGTTCGGCCCGAAGATCTGGCCCAGCCCGAGCTTCAGCGCCTGTGCCGCGACCCTGTCGATCGCCTTGGTCGCGCTGGCCTGCAGGTCTTCGAAACCCAGGCTCCCGCGCCGGATCGCCGTGAGCAATCCACGTTCGAGAACGTCGCCTGCGCGGGCGAACCCTGACACCAGCTCTCCATCGAGGTCGCGCCGCATCTGCGCCATGTCCTCGGCAAAGCCCTGCGTGCTCGCGCGCACGTCGATGATCATTTCGTCTACGGCATCAGGCATCGGCGTCGCGCTCCATCAGGGTTTTGAGATCGCTGCGGGTCATGCCCTCCAGCTGCGGGGCGATGGGCCCGAGCGCGGTGGCAAGCTCCGCCGGAGTGGCGCGCCAGAAGGCATCGGGTGGCCAGCCGAGCGCCTGCGCGGCGAGCGCGGCGAGCGGGGGCACGCCCGAACGAAAATCGCTCATCAGCGGCCTTGGAGGATCGCGGCGAGCAGCGCGCGCAGCGGCTTCGTGCTGGCGGCGAGCCCGTTGGCGAGGATCGCCTCGCCCACCGTCTCGCGGGTCAGGCCGTCGCGCGATTCGAGGCAGTGCCAGAACAGCGCGGCGATCTCGGTCAGGCGCAGCTCGCCATTGCCCGCCCGCTCGACCAGCGCGAACAGCGGGCCGAGCTCCTCCTCGGCGGCAACCAGCGCGGCGAAGCTGGGGCGCAAGGTTCGCACCTCGCCCGCGATACGGATCGCCGCTTCGCCGCGAAGGGGGTTGGGGGGCGGATAGGGGGCGTCACCCCGGACCTGTTCCGCAGTCATACCGGCGCGACCGCGCCCGAGCTTTCGAGCTGGATCGTGTAGTTACGCTCGCCGTTGAAATCGCCCGAATAGTCGAGCCGCTGGACGAGGAAACGCCCGCGCAGCCGCGCACCATCCTCGAACGACAATTCGTAGTCGGCGATCGTCCCGGCGAGGGCGTGCGCCTGCACGCGCGCCTCCGCCTGCGAGCCGAGGAAGATGCCGCCCGCGCTGACCGAGACCGAGCGGGTGCCCGCGCCCGACAGCAATTCGCGCCAGCCGCCCGAATCCTTGTGTGTCACCACCACGCTGTCGCCATTGATCGACATCTGCGTCGTGCGCAGCCCGGCGACGGTTTCGTAGGCGGGCGGGGCGGCACCGTCGCCGATCTTGAGGAGGAAGGCGGAGCCTTTCTGGGCAGTCATGGCAGGGGACCTTTCTGGACAATTCCGCTCGCCCTGAGCCTGTCGAAGGGCTGCACTTCTGGAAGAAAAGAACAGGGCTTCGACAGGCTCAGCCCGAACGGGTCAGGGGTGAGTGTGTTCGAGGATGCGGAAGCGGTATTCGCGAAGTATCGCGCGGGCGTTGCGGTCCCGGCGCTGGGTCTGGCCGCGCAGGAACTGGGCGCTGACGACACGGAAGCCGGTTTGTGCCGCCGGAAGCGAGAGAACCCGCGCATCGACCAATCCGGCGATATCGATCCCGGTGGCAGGATCGTCGCCGTGCAGCCGCAGTTCCAAGGCAACACGCACTTCGCGCCCCGCGTGGGTCTTGGTGCTCCAGTCGATTGCAGCCGAGGCCACCAGTGCCAGCCAAGGGGCGTAGGCACGCTCGATTTCTGCCTCGTCGACGAGGTTGATGGTATCCATCAGCGCGGTATCGGCGCGCAGGTGGTCGATCAGCGCGCTACGCAGGGCGGTCTCCATCAGTCGTCTCCGAAATGCGGCCAGAGCTTGGCGGGCGAGCGCCAGCCGTGGCCGTCGAGCCGCACGGCGCGGGCACGCGCGTCGAGCCTGCGCAGCGCGCGCCGTTCGAGCGCGAGAGCCAGCCGGTCCAATGCCGGGACACGCACGCGGATCATGCGAGCCTCACCACGCGCCACGGGCGCCACAGCGCGGCGATGGCTGCCGGGGGTTCGGCGAGCGAGGCCTCGCCTTCGCGGTGGAGGTAGGCGGCGAAGCGCAGGATGCCGTGGCGCAGGCCATCGGGCAGGTGCGCCCAGTCCGTCGCGAGCCCGGCTTCCAGCGTCGCGACCACGCGGCTGACGAACGGCCCGCGCCGTAAACGCAGCTGCGCCGATCCATCGCCCGACAGGTGCAGATCGTATTCGTCATCGCCCAGCAGCGCGCGTGCGCCGTCGGCATCGAGCATCTCCACACCGGCCACCTGCGCAATCGGCCGGGTAACGAGCCTTGCCCACTCGTGGCTCGCATCGAACCTTTCCTCGACCGTCGCGGCCAGCGGGGTGAGGCCGGTGAAGGCCTCGCACGCCTCCACCCCGGCACCGATCAGCGCGGTCAACTGCACATCGTCGGCGCTGCGGGTGATGCCGAGCCAGTGCTTCAGCTCTGCCAGCGCGGGCGAGAGATCGCCGGTAGCCAACACCATGCGGGTCATGGGCGGTCTCCTGAATTGTCGTGTGAAGGAAGGCGCCCGCGCCGCAGTGTCCTCGAACGGCCAGGGGAGAAGCCGGAGGTGCAGCAGCGGCGCGGGCGCACGGAGGCCCACATCTCGGGAGAGGAGCGGGGCACCGTATCAGTATGCGGAGTGGCTCAGCGTCTTGCCTCAAGTCGCGGCAGCCAGAGCGCGACTGCGCGGCCTTTCCTGAGCGGCTGGCTTGCCAGCCAGCCGAGGGGCCGGTTAGGCCGCAGCCAAGCGGGCCGGATGGCCCGCGCCCGGCGCTTGAGGACGCAAACGAACTACGCTTCGATGCGCAGCAGCTTGATCGCTGCGCTGTCGAGCACCTGTCCGCCGATCCGCTTGGTCGCGTAGAAGTGGACGAAGGGCTTGTTGCTGAAGGGATCGCGCAGCACCTGCGTGGCGCTGCGTTCGGCGATCAGGTAGCCGTGGCGGAAATTGCCGAAGGCGATCGGATATGCGTCCGCCGCGATGTCGGGCATGTCCTCCGCCTCGACCACCGGATAACCGAGCAGGCGATCGGGCTGGCCTTCGACAAGGCCCGGCTGCCAGAGGAACGCGCCATCGACGGTCTTGAGCTTGCGCACTTCGGCCAGCGTAGCGGAGTTCATCACGAAAGCAGCGCCCTGCCGGTGGCCGGCTTTCAGCGTATGGACCAGGTCGATCAGCGTCAGGTCGGGATCCTCGCCGAGCCCGGTCGCGCTGCCCGTGCCGATATACTGCACCGATCCGAAGGCGCGCGAACCGTCGCCCAGCGTGGAGGTGGTCGCCTTGAGGAAGCCCTTGGGCTGGTTGGTGCCGCTGCCATTGACGAAGGCTGCACCCTCTGCGCGGGCGAATTCCATCGCGATCTCGCTCGCCAGCCAGGATTCGAGGTCGAAGGCCGCATCGTCGAGCATCGACTGCGATGCCGCCGGGTTGGCGTAGAGATCGCCCGTCGGCGGGGCGATTTCGGCAAAGGTCGGCGTGTCGGTTGCGTCGCGCTCACCGATCTCGCTCGCCCAGCCGCTCGCGGTGCCACCGGTAGAGATGAGCTTGCGATAGCCTGCGGTGCCCGTCTGCACGACCTGCGCGATGGCGCGGATCGGGCTGATGTCGGTCAACTCGCGGGCGATCATCGCGTCGATCTGGCGGGGGACCGCGTAGCCGCCATCGGAGGGCACGGTGCCGGAGAGCGACTTGATCTCGTGCACCGCACCGCGCCGCAGGTAGCCGTCGACGAAGCCCTTCACCTCGGCAGGTGCGCTGTCGCCTGTGCCGAGCGCGGGGCGCTGCGCCGCGCGGCCGATTTTGTCGACGCGGGCCTTCACTTCGTCGAGGTCGGTGCGGATCGTGGCGACGTTTTCTTCCAGCGCATCCTGCCGCGCGACGATGTCGAAGCTGGCGTCGAGCGGATCGGTGGCGGGGTCGGTAATCGGGGTCTGGATATCCATGGGGCAGTTCACCTTTCTTGGAGGGAGGGCAGGATGGCGAGAGGCGCGCCCGCAACACGGCGCGCCCGGGGAAGGCATTTCTGGCTCGATTTGACCGGTGGCGGACCCGGACCTACGCTCCACCGACCGTTGAGGAAGGGGAGACCGAAGCGATGATCCGTTCACTGCAGACTGCATTCATGGCCGTAATTTTGACCGCCGCGCTCGCCGGATGCGGCGCGCCGTCTGAGGCCAGCGATGATGCAGCGACCGAAGAATCGACCGTCGCGGATGGTGCGCCTGTAACCGAGGATGCCGCACCGACACCCACCCCGACCGCCAGCGCGACCGCCGAGGCGGGTTGGTCCGGGCTGCATGATCCCGCGACGCAGGCGAAGCTGAAGGCGCAGGTCGACAAGTTCTTCAATGACTACAACGCCGGACCGTTCGAGCTCATGTTCGTCGACAGTTTCAGCGGAAACGATCACGCCCTGTCCGCCGGGAAGCTCGCCTTCGAAAAGGGCGCACCGGCGATCGTGATCGCGATCGACCAGCGCGAAATATTCTTCGTCGGCGATGAAACCTTCCGGCCAGCCTTCACCGACCCGACGACCAAGGCGATGGCCGCGAAGTTCGACAAGGGCGACTATACGGGTGGGATCGACGTCGGGCTCGACGCGATCTTCAAGGACTGGGGCTTCGAATAGCCCGCGCGTCAGGCGATCAGATGGACCCGCGCGCCATGCTGTAGCGGGTGCGTCACCAGGCTGATTTCGATAAGGTCGACCGCCAAAAGTTCGCGGCCTTGGGGGCCGTGGCGCGCCTGCGTGGCGCGGTATCCGAAGCTGAGCCCGCTGACGGAGCGCGCAGCGAGTAGCGCAGCGGCACGGCTGGCGGGCCGGTCGATCCGCGCGACGACCCTCAGCCCGCGCGAATCCTCTTCGATCCGTTCAACCGTGCCGATCCTCCGGCGTGGATCGTGCTGCCAGTAGAGCGGCAGCGGCTCGCGTTGTCGCGCGAGCGTGGCGGCGAAGGCCCCGTGACGAATGGTATCGCGCGCGGCGTCGGCAATATCGAACAGCGCGGCGTATCCGGCGATCCGCAACATCCTCCCCTCCCCGGCGGGGAGGGGATCGAGGGGAGGTGGTTCTGCGTGAGCAATCGAGGCCGTACCCCCACCCCCGGCCCCTCCCCCAAGGGAGGGGAGAACGCGGGCAAACGTCGACACACTCACTTCAGCAGCCCCGGCACGCCGAGCCGCACCGCAATGCCGAGCAGCAGCAGCGCGCACATCCCGCGCACCAGCCACTCGATTGCGGCCTTCCACGCGCTCGCCTTGGCATCGCGCCACGCCTGCAACAGCTCGCGCAATTCGTCGATATCGCCCGACGCGGCTTCGTCCGACAGGCCGATGCGCACCAGCGCACGGTTGGCACCAAGTTCGCCCGCTTCCTCCGCGATGGCGCGCAGGGTGACGAGTTCGGCACCCTCGGTACGCGCCTGCGCCAGCAGCGCGGCGAGCATGTCTTCGTTGGTCATGGGTTCACTAGCCTCTTGAGATGCGGCAAGACTGGCCCGCCGAGGGGGCGAGAGATTGTCGAATTTGCGCAGATTGCTGATCGTGGCGGTGGTCCTGGCCGCACCCGTCTTGGCGTATCTGGGATACCTGCAATCGGCAGGATTCTGGGCAGCAGATACCTGTCTGGATAGCGGTGGAAGCTACCACTACGACCGCCACGAGTGCAGCTTCGCCGAGAATTATCGGGGCGAAGTGCCATCACTTTGGCCGTTCTAGCCCCAGCATCGCGCGGCGTTCTTCGGGTGTGAGGAAATCCGCTTCGCTGACCTGCTTCCACAGCCGTTCGCGGTCTTCGGAGAGTGCGGGCACCCGGTCGAGGTCGACCGCGATCGAGGCGTCCTCGAACCACGGCGCCATGCCCTGCGCGATCCCGCCGAAGATCTTGTCGGCCAGCGGCAGCAGGGTGAGCCGCCACAGCGCGCGGTTGGCCTCGCGGTAATTGGAATAGGTGTTGTCCCCCGGCAGGCCGAGCAGCATCGGCGGGACCCCGAAGGCGAGCGCAATGTCGCGCGCCGCCGCCGCCTTGAGCGTCGCGAAGTCCATATCGGCGGGAGAGAGCGCCATGCTCTGCCAGCTGAGCCCGCCTTCGAGGAGCATCGGGCGACCCGCATTGCCGTTGCCCTGAAAGGCGCTGGCGAGCTCGGCCTTCAGCCGCTCGAACTGGTCGGCGGTCAACCCCTGCCCGTCACCGGGTTGATAAACCAATGCGCCCGAGGGCCGCGCGGCATTCTCCAGCAGGGCATGGTTCCAGCGGCTCGCCGCGTTGTGGATCGCGATGGCCTGCGCGGCGGCGCTGAGCGCGCCCGCGCCATAGTGATCGTCGCCCGGATTGAGGCATTTGAGATGGATCAGCTCGGGCCAGCCATCCTCGTCCTCCAGCGGGATCACATGCGTCTGCGCGCCGAGGTGATAGGCGAAGCTTTCCGGCCAGCCGTCGGCGCGCTGGCGGATCGTCACCCGCTCCGGCCGCAAGGCGAACAGCTCGACCGGCCTGCCGCTGGCGTCCTTCAGGATCTGGATGAAGGCATTGCCGTGGAGCAGCAGGTGCGCGGCTATGCTCTCGACCAGCGATTGCCCCGCGCTGGGCGCGGTGACCAGCGCGAGCAGTTCGTCCGCATCGGTGGAGACGGGCGCGGCCCCCACCCCCTCGGCCACGATCCGCACCGCCCGCTGCGCGACCGGGTTGGAGGCGTATCCGGCCTCCAGACTGGTGGCATAGTCGAACGGTGGTGCGGATTGTCCGCGCATTTCGAAGGCCGAAGCCCAGGGCGAGGCAAACCCGCGTGCAATAGGCACACGGGCGCTCCCCCCGCCCTTGAAGGCGGAGGTGATGGTATTGAGGAAGGACATGGGGTTCCCTTCGATTTTCAGAGGGCGTGACCTGTCGAGGCGACAACGCGGCACGTTATCCCCAGCAACAAGAACAAAATGAGATTTTTATATTGCGCGAATCCGGCCTGATAGCCGATGATGCGAATCGGTAGTCGTCCTACCGTCTTTTTTCCGGACCGCGCGCCTCTGAACGGCGGCGGAGGCAAGCGTGCCTTCCGGAGAGCAGGCTCAACCCTGCATAAAGAAAGGCGGTGGCTTATGAAGCGCGTATTTGTACGTTCTTATAAGCGCTGGCGGTTCGGCCGGGAGGAGCACGTGACTGCTCACACCCGGCGCTGGCCCAACCAGTTGTCGTTCTCATTCTAACCTAGACTGAGCGGTAGGGCGGCTACCACCATCGGATATTTCCGATAACCGCATTTTGCACATTGCTCACATGGGAGCAAATCGAATTTTCTGAGGTGAATGAGTCACTTATCGATTTGTCCACAAATCGCTAAAAACTAATGATTTTTGGCCTCCTGCTCTGCCCAAGTCCGGGGTGACTAGTTGGTTTACATCCCCCGCACCCGCGGCCTTCCGCTTCGCCCCAGCATCAGCTCGGTCAGCGCCCAGACCAGCGCGTCGGCGCGGTCGGGCGATCTTCCCGGGCCTTCGTAGCCGCCGCCTACGATAAGCCCGCATAGCTGGTCCTCTAGCTTCGCAAACAGCCCGGCGTGGCGTACGCGGCCTGCTTCGTAGAGCGCGGCGACCGGCTCGGCGCGGACGGCCTTGCCGCGGCTGGCGTGGACCAGCTTGACCGGCAGCAAGACTTCGCCTGCGCGCAGCACGCTTTCGACCATCGCGCCGCCCTGGTTGGCTTCGGCAATCACTCGGTCGGCTTGCCATTTCTCGGCGGCACGGGCAACGGCGCGGGCCCATTTCTCGGGTGAGGCGCGTTCGACGCTTTCGTCGGAGAGGACGGTCGCGAGGCCTTCCTCATCCACGCCGCAGACTACGATCCCGCAGGCGTCGCCGTGGGCGCTGGCGGGGGGATCTACGCCTATGACGATGCGGGTGGGGTTTGAGGCCTTGTCGGCCCCACCCCCCAGCGGGGCGCCCGCCGATCCTGTCCGGGGGACAGGACGGCAGCCCCGCTCGCTCCCCTGAAGGGGAGGGGGAGCTTGGCGGCACGTTTCCAGCATGGCGCGGGTCCATAGCGCGCCTTCGATATCGGTCAGCAGTTCGCCGTCGAGTTCCTGCCGCCCCAGCGTGGTGCGGGCGAACTGGCGGCGCATCCGGTTGACGAAGCGGGCGGGCAGGTTGCCCTCGTTGTCCCATGTCGTCCCGCGCGTTACCGCGACATCGCCCGTTTCGCCTCCCTCCAGCAATCGCCGGACCAGCGGCACGGCGCGCGGCGTGGTGGTGGCAGCCACGCGGGGGTGTTCGCCCAGCCGCAGGCCCATCTGCAGGTTGTCCCACGCCGCCGTGGCACGCTCGCCTGCATTGTCCCACTTGGCGATCTCGTCGCACCACGCATGGCTGTGTTGCGGACCGCGCAAGGATTCGGGCTCGGCGGCAGAGTAGCAATAGCCGCGCGCGCCGCCCGGCCATGAGAGTCGCCGCAGAGAGGGTTCCCACAGCGGAGACTGATCCGGCGCGCACACCGCGAGGATACCGCTTTCGCCCTCGATCATCACGCTGCGCACCTCGCCCAGCGACGCCCCGACGAGCGCGATGCGCGCTTCGGGATCGCCGCCCGCGATCGCGCGCACCCACTCTGCCCCCGCCCGGGTCTTGCCGAAACCTCGACCGGCGCAGATCAGCCAGGTGTCCCATTCGCCCAACGGCGGCAATTGCTGGGCCCGCGCCCACAGGCGCCAGTACAGGCCAAGCGCGTCGGCTTCGTCCTCCTTCAGCGAGGCGTACCAGTCGGCTCGCCCGGCATCCGACAGGTTGGCGAGATCATCGAGCCGGTTAGGCTTCATCGGCGTGAGCCTGCGCCGGCTTGGCAAGGCGGCGTGCGCGGATCGCGTCGAGCTTGCGGTCAAGCGCGGCGAACACTGCCGCCTCGTCCCGCCCGCCGCGCCGTGCACGCTCCTCCGCCACCGTGGCGCGGTGCGCCGCCAGCAGGCGGATCGCGTTGGCGATGTCGAGCTTGCGCTCCGGATCGTAGCCCCGCAGGCACGCGAGCACTTCCATCTCCAGATGTTCGTATCCTTCGTAAAGCGCGGCGCGCCACGCGGCGGCGAAGTCGGCATGTTCGCGCCGCGTCTTGTATGCCCGGCTGAGCGAGATGCCCGCTTTCTTCGCCGAAGCGCTGACGTTGGAAGTCGCGGCGAGGTTCTGGAGGAAGTAGGTCCGCCAGTGCTTGTTGACCGGGCCTTCGCCTTCGGCCGCCTTCTGCGCATCGGTAAAGCGCACGTTCTTGCGCTTCGCCCTTGCGGGGAGCGAAGTGCGCATATTGCTGGTCATAAAAGGAGCGCCTCGAAATCTGGCGTAGGCCGCTGCGGGGGGCGTTGGCCGTCCGGGCCGTTCGCACCATCGCGATGTTCCGCTTCTCTAACCAAAGAGCGTCGCGATGTCAATCATAAAATAACCCATATGGTGATTTAGCTGCGAATGCGGTTGCTTGCGCGGGTTCGCGGGCTCGCCTAAGCGGCGGCAACACGGGCGAGGGAGCGGCCATGCTGCGCGGATTGTACAACTGGACGATGGAAAAGGCGGCGCATCCCCACGCGCAGTGGTGGCTGGCGCTGTTCGCCTTCGTCGAATCGAGTTTCTTCCCGATCCCGCCGCACCCGCTGCTGGGGCTGATGTGCCTTGCCGAGCCGAAGAAGGCGGTGCGTTTCGCGCTGATCGCCACCGCCGCCTCGGTCGTCGGCGGCATGTTCGGCTATGCGATCGGCGCGCTGCTGTATGACAGCATCGGGCTGTGGCTGATTACCAAGCTGGGCTATGCCGACATCTTCCCGTGGGCGGCCTGCACGGTCAACGCCAATGGCGGCTGGGCGGTGTTCACCACCGCGAGCACGCCGATCCCCTACAAGCTGATGACGATCACCGCCGGGTTCGTGCACATGAACTTCGCGACGTTCCTGATCGCGAGCATTGCCGGGCGCGGGCTGATCTTCATGACCGTGGGTGTGCTGTTCCGCCTGTTCGGCGCGCCGATCAAGATCTTCATCGACAAGTACCTGGTGCCGTTGACCACGCTCTTCGTGGTGCTGGTGGTAGGCGGCTTCCTGCTGGTCACGCAGCTGGGCCACCACGACGACGCCAGCAGCGCCAACGACCCCTGCGCGAACGCGACGCTGGAAGACTTCTAGCGCCGCGCCCGCGCGAGGTTAGCCAGTGAACTCGGTCTCCAGCGTGATTTCGGTGTCGAGCAGCCGCGACAGCGGGCAGTTCTCTTTCGCGGTTTTGGCGCATTCCTCGAAGGTTGCCTTGTCGAGCCCTTCGCCGCCGCCCTTTACCGAAAGCGCGGACTTGGTCACGGTGAAGCCGTCGCCGATCTTCTCCAGCGTCACCTTGCAGGTGGTCTCGATCGTGCCGTCCGAATGGCCCTTGCCCGCCAGCTGGAACGACAGCGCCATGGTGAAGCAGCTGGCGTGCGCGGCGGCAATCAGTTCTTCGGGGTTGGTCCCTGGCGCACCCTCGAACCGCGTGTTGAAGCCGTAAGGCTGGTTGTCGAGCGCGCCCGATCCGGTCGAGACGTGGCCCTTGCCGTCCTTGCCGAAGCCTTCGTATTTCGCGCTGCCGGTGCTCACATTTGCCATTCGATAAATCTCCTTCTGCCCTGTCAGACGAAAGGAGGGGCGAGCGGTTCCGCCTGTACGAAGATCGCCGGGATCAACTGCCGTGCCAGCCGAGCGATCCGGCGATGACCCACAGGCCGATGGCCGCGACGAGAACGGCAAAACCGACCTCCAGAACGCGCTTGTGGCCAGCCAGCTTCGTGCCGACTCCGCGCCCCAGCACGCTCCCCGCAACGCCCCCGGCCACCAGCCAGGCGACCACGACCCAGTCGACGAGACCCGAGAGCGCATAGGACCCGGCAGTGGTCAGCCCGAAGGCGGTGACCGCGACCAGCGAACTGCCGATCGCCAACGTCAGCGGCATCGCCGTGGCCAACACGAGCCCCGGCACGATCAGGAACCCGCCACCGATGCCGAAGAAACCGGCGAGCAGCCCGGTGCCAAGCCCCGTGGGCACGATCCGCGCGAGCATCTGCTTCGCGTTGGCACGGGTCATACGGACCTGCGCGTTCTCCACCCCGCGGCGCTTGCGCAGCATCAGCATCCCGACCACGATCATCAGCCCGCCGAACAGGCCGAGCAATCGCTGCCCGTCGAACGCCTTGCCCGCTTCCGCGCCCAGCGCCGCCCCTGCCGACCCGGCGAGCGCGAAGCTGATCGCGCAGTTCCAGCGGACATTGCCGCTGCGCGCGTGCCCGATCAGGCCGACCAGCGCATTCAGCGCCACGGCGACGGCAGCGGTGCCGATCGCGACATGCGGCGAATCGATGCCCACGGCGTAAACCAGCAGCGGCACGGCAAGGATCGACCCGCCGCCGCCGACCAGCCCCAGCACGAAGCCGATAACTCCCCCCGAAAGCAGCGTGAGCGCAATCGTCGTCGCATCCATCGCGCTCACTCCTGACAATAGAGATCGTGAAGGGTGGCGAGCAGCGTGCGGCAGCGCGGATCGGCGATCCGGTACCACGCCGTCTGCGCCTCTCGCCGGAAATCGACCAGGCCTTCGGCCCGCATCCTCGCGAGATGCTGTGACAGGGCGGACTGCGACAGGCCGACCTCCTCTGCGAGCGCGGCAACCCGCATCTCGCCGCGTTCGGCCAGCTTGCACATCACCATCAGCCTGCGCGTGTTGCCGAGCGCCTTGAGCAGCTCTGCGACATTCGCGGCATTCGCCTCGAACGTGGCGAGGTGTGCGGGGGCGAGAAGCACTTCGTTTTCCATTAGCACTTGCTAATTAAGTCACGTCTAATATATGTCAAGCGACAACGAACACTTGATGGAGACGCGTCATGGCAAACGCCCGCATTCGTGCATTCTTCGACGAACCAACCAACACGGTCAGCTATCTGGTCTGGGACCCGGACACGGCAAAGGGCGCGGTGATCGACCCGGTGCTCGACTTCGATCTCGCCGCGGGCGAGGCGGATGTGCGCTCTGCCGAAGCGATCCTCGCCGCCGCTGCGGAGGAAGGCGTGACGATCGAGCGCGTGCTCGAAACCCACGCCCATGCCGACCATCTGAGCGCCGCTCCCTTCATCAAGGGAAAGACCGGCGCGCGAATCGGGATCGGCGCGCATATCCGCGACGTGCAGAAGATCTTCCGCCCGGTCTTCGGGATGGACGACCTCAAGACCGACGGATCGGACTTCGACGACCTGTTCGAGGATGGAGAGACCTTCTCCATCGGATCGCTGCAAGTCGAGGTGCTCCACGTCCCCGGCCACACGCCTGCCGATCTCGCCTACAAGGTGGGCGACGCTGTGTTCGTGGGCGATACGCTGTTCATGCCCGACTTCGGCACCGCACGGGCGGACTTCCCGGGGGGCGACGCGCGCCAGCTCTACCACTCGATCCGCCGCCTCCTTTCGCTGCCCGACGAGACGCGGCTGTTCATGTGCCACGATTACAAGGCCCCGGGGCGCGACGATTATGCGTGGGAGACCACGGTGGGCGAGCAGCGCAAGAACAGCGTCCACGTCCACGACGGCGTGAGCGAGGAGGATTTCGTCGCCATGCGCGAGGCGCGCGACAGCGACCTTGCCGTGCCGCGGCTGCTGCTCCCCTCGATCCAGGTAAACATTCGCGCCGGGCACTTCCCCGAAGCGGAGGACAACGGCGTCGCCTACCTGCGCATCCCGGTGAAACCGGTGCGGCATGGGGTCGACGGCGGCTGATCGGAGGATCCCGCTTCGAACAATTCTGCCGCCCGTCGGTACGCCAAACGACGAGACGGGCGGCAAAGCGGGATGCCGACTCCCTTCGGCCCCCTAGGTCGCAGCCTCGACCCGGAACAACTCTCCATCCCCGTCGAGAATATACACCGTTCCTTCGTTGTCGCGGACAACAGCGACCGGGCTTTCGATGCTGCCTGCGTCCGGCGCGAAGTCTTCGGTCCGGACTTCCACCTGCAATTCGCCGATCACGGTGCCATCGGCGTTGCGGTCGATATCGTAGCTGAAGACCGTGCCGTCGGCGTCCAGAAACACCACATGATCGCGCAATCCGTCGATGGCCGTACCATCGTAGAATACCGGCCCGAGGAGTCCGGCGCTCGCCCTTGTGTCGGAACCTAGTGGCAAGGCCGCAAGCGGAGCGGTGAGTGAGGCTGGCTCACCATCGGAAATCCGCTGTGTGCCTTCGAAAAAGGGCCAGCCGAAATTGACGTAACCGGAACCGGGATAGGCGCTCACTTCGTCGGCGACATCCGCGCCTCTGTCCGTGAATGCCACCATCCCGTTGACGAGGCCCAGCCCATGAGGCGACCGGACACCGCGCCCGACCCTTTCGGCGAAAAAGTAGCGGCAACAACTCGCCCCGGCATAGGGATCGGGGTTGTTGGTCACCCGGAAGAGCTTGCCGAAGAACGAGGCCTCGTTCTGTGCGTCCGCACCGTTGCTCGCGCCAAAAGCCACGAAAATGTCGCCGTTGGGGCCAAAGCCGAGTGAGCCCGTTACCGGTTCGGGGTTCGCAGGACTGCCGAGAACCAGATTGCTGTTTCTAAAGACCACCAGCGCGTTGCTGCCTTCCAGGCGAAGCAGAAAGAACACGCCGTTGTAGGCACCGCTCCCCGGCCGCTCCAGAATGTCGAGCAGTTCGTAAGAGACAACGCCTATCGATCCGAATTTGGCGCGCGCACCCGCTGCGCCCGTGGCGCCGTCGATCCGAAGGTACTCGCCGTTCTGGAATCCCACGAGGAGCCCGGTCGCCCCTTCGCCGGCGGCAAGCGCGACCGCATCGGTGAGTCCGGTCGCCACACGTCGAACCGCAATCCCCTCTCGATCATTGCTGACGGTGACCGTCAGCGCGAGATCGGCCGATCCGCCCCTGCCGTCCCGAGCGCGCAGCGTGACCTGGTAGGCATTGTCGCGGTCCGAGTCGGCAGGGAGGTCGAAATTGGGCGGGGCACTGAAACGCAGCTGGCTCCCCGAGATTGCGAACAAATCTGCATCGGCACCGCCTTCGATCGCAAGCGTGATCGCATCGCCATCCGCATCGCTGGCAACCGCAGTATAGAACGCGCCGGTCGAATTTTCGGCAATCGAAGCCGTCGTTGCCGAGGTAAAGGTGGGTGCCGAATTGCTGCCCACCGGTGTCGGTGTGGGCGTGGCGCTGCTGCCCTCACCACCGCACGCCATGAGAAGGAAGGTCGCGGCAAGCGCGAGGCATGACGGGCGCACGGCAGAGGCGCCCGTTTTACGGCTGATCATCTGTTGATTTCCCCCCCGGGAGTTACCTTCGATCAGATCACCCGGAACCCAGGCGCTGCGCAACCGGAAAACTCTTTAGGGCTATATATTTGTGCGGCACTTTTCTGTGCGTTGCCAAAGGGCAACGTCATCGAACCGCAGCAAATCAGATGATCCCGACAGCCTTGCCTGCGCGTTCGAACATGCCGAGGATCGTGCTGACTTCCTCGTCGCTATGCTCTGCGCACAGCGAACAGCGCAGCAGCGTCATGTTGGCGGGCGTTGCGGGCGGGCGGGCGAGGTTGACGTACAGCCCTTCCTTCAGCAGCGCCTCCCACATCTGCGCGCCCTTGGTCAGGTCGGGCATGATGACGGCGATGATCGCGCTTTGCGGCTCGTCGGTGCCGAGCTGGAAGCCGAGGTCCTTCAACCCCTTGTGCAGCGTGCGGGAATTCTCCCACAGGTGTGCGCGCTTGTTCGACCCGTGCATCAGCTTGCGGATGCTGGTCGCGGCGGTGGCGACCACGCTCGGCGGCAGGCTGGCGGTGAACACGTAGGGTCGGCAGACCAGCCGCATGATCTCGAAATCGGGGTGGTTGGAGACGCAGAAGCCGCCCACCGTGCCGACGCTCTTCGAGAAGGTGCCGATCACGAAGTCGACATCGTCGAGCACGCCCTGATCCTCGGCGACGCCGCGGCCATGTTCGCCGATGAAGCCCATCGAATGCGCTTCGTCGACCAGCACCATCGCGCCCGCTTCCTTGGAGACGCGGATCATCTCCTTGAGCGGTGCGACATCGCCGAGCATCGAATAGACGCCTTCGAGCACGACCAGCTTGCCCGCGTCGGCGGGAATGCGCTTCAGCCGCTTTTCGAGCGCTTCGATGTCGTTGTGGCGGAAGGGGACGATCTCGGCCCGGCCCATCGCGCAGCCATCGTAGATCGAGGCGTGGCTATCGATATCGAGCACGACGTAATCGCCCTTGCCGGCGATCGTGGAGATGATTCCGAGATTGGCCTGGTAGCCGGTGGAAAAGACCATCGCGTGGTCCATTCCGTAAAATTCCTTGAGCGCGTCCTCGCACTCCTTGTGGCCCTGGTACGTCCCGTTCAGCACGCGGCTGCCGGTGGTGCCGCTGCCGAACTTCTCGAGCGCCTCCTTGCCCGCGGCAATGACATCTTCGTCGAAGGTCATGCCCATGTAGTTGTAGGTGCCCAGCAGGATTGTCTCGCGCCCGTTGCAGATTGCGCGGGTCGGCGACAGGACCTTTTCCATTACGAGGTTGAAGGGGTCTTCCACCCCGCTGGCGAGCAGGCCTTCGCGCATCGCGATCAGCTCGTCGAACTTGGCGAACAGATCGCCCTTGGCGCGGCCTTCGAACGCCTCCGGGGCGTCGGGCTGGCTGATGCCTTCGCTCATGCTGCGCTCACTCCGCCTCGACCAGCTTCTTCACCGAATCGACCAGCTGGCCGTAGGTCTCGATCTCGGCCTGCTGGTTCATCGAGATGATGATGTCGAACTCGTCCTCGATCGCGGCGACGAAATCCATCACGGTCAGGCTGTCGAATTCCAGATCGCCCTGGAACGTCGTCGCATCGGTAATCGTCACGTCGTTCTTGTTGAACGGGGCGATCAGGTCGCGGATTCGCCGGTCGATCTCGGCACGGTCCATCGCGGGCATCCTTTTTTCTATGATCTTTCGAGAATTGGCGGGGCAAAGCGCCTTGGCCCGCCTTTTGTCAAGCTTTCGCGAGGCTGCGCTACTCCCCGATCAGCCCGATCAGCCCGATCACCTTGGCCGAAAAGGGCCCGATGGAGACTGGTTTCGCAAGGTAATCCTCCGCCCCGGCGGCGCGAATGCGATCCTCGTCGCCCTTGCCCGCATAGGCTGTGACCGCGAGCACGGGGACGGCGGAGAGGTGCGCGTCGGATTTCATCTGAGCGATCAGGTCCAGCCCGGAAACATGCGGCAGCTGGATATCCATGATCGCCAGATCGGGGCGAAACCGCCGCGCCGATTCGATCACCGCGTTGCCGTCCGCGCACCCCAGCACTTCGTACCCCTTGGCGCGAAGCACGTCGCAGAACAATTTGCGGTTGAGATCGTTGTCCTCGACAACGAGGATGCGCTTTGCCACGGGCCGTCCACTCCTTCTAACGCGAACGAATAGGCCAGCAGCCGCCCCCATGACAACGCCCGATCCTTCCAGGCCGCCCGCGACCGAACATACAGGTGCAGAAGCGCTGGCGCTGGGCGCGCTCGGCTGGATCCTGACCGACGAACGGCGCGCGGAACGGCTGCTCTCGCTGACCGGCCTGACGCCGGACCGGCTGCGCCACGGGATCGAGGACAGACACGTGCAGGCCGCCGTGCTCGACTTTCTTGCCGCGCACGAGCCCGACCTGGTGCTCGCCGCCGATGCGCTCAACGTCGAACCTGAAGCGATCATCTCCGCGCACCGGGAGCTGTCTGTATGAGCCGCCCGCTGGTGATCACCGATTGCGACGAGGTGCTGCTGCACATGGTCGCGCATTTCCGCGACTGGCTGGGCGAGGCGCACGACATCGACTTCGCTTTCGACGCGCCCGATTTCACCACCGCGCTGACCCGGCGCGAGAGCGGCGAAACGGTCGAGCAGAAGGACATCTGGCGGCTGCTCAACGGCTTCTTCGATACCGAGATGGAGCGGCAGGAGCCGATCGCGGGCGCGGTCGAAGCCTATGGCACGCTGGCTGAAAAGGCGGACGTCGTCGTGCTGACCAACCTGCTCGACCACCGGCAGGAAGATCGCGCGCGCCAGCTTGCGCGGCACGGGATCGACGTGAAGGTCTATACCAACCAGGGGCCCAAGGGCGGCGCGATCGCCCGCATTCTGGACGAGTACGCCCCCAGCCGCGCGGTCTTCATCGACGACCTGTCGCAGCATCACGCGTCGGCGCGCGAACATGCGCCCGAAATTGCCCGGCTGCACCTGTGCGGCGAACCCGACCTCGCCCCGCATATTGCCTGTGGGCAGAAGGCGGGCGATGCGCACGCACGAATCGATACGTGGCGCGACGCGCTGCCATGGATACTGGAACGACTGGAGGAACCCGCATGACCATCCAAGCCCGCCTCGACGAACTGGGGATCACCTTGCCCAAGGCTGCGGCCCCCGTGGCCAGCTACGTGCCCGTCGCGGTGCACGGCGACCTTGCCTATGTCTCCGGCCAGCTGCCGTTCGTCGACGGCGAACTGGTCACCGGGCGTCTGGGCGAAGACGTGAGCCTCGATGATGGCATGGCCGCCGCACGCGCCTGCGGACTGATGATCCTTGCACAGCTGGAGGCGGCGCGCATCTCGCTCGACCGGGTGGAGCGGGTCATCAAGCTCGGCGCCTTCGTCAATTGCACCGCCGATTTCACCGACCAGCCCAAGGTCGCCAACGGCGCGTCGGAACTGATGTTCGACGTGTTCGGCGAAGCAGGGCGGCATTCGCGCGCGGCGGTCGGCGTGCCGAGCCTGCCGCTGGGTGCCGCGGTCGAGGTCGACGCGATCATCGCACTGCATCCGCAGCACTAGGGCTGCGCAAAGCGCGCAAGGCTCCCCATATCGACGAAATGGCGGATATCGAACTCACGGCACGAATTCACGGCGGGGTCGCCGGGATCGACGCGGCCGAGTGGGATCGGCTGGCGGGGGATGACAATCCCTTCGTCAGCCACGCGTTCCTTTCCGCGATGGAAGATTCGGGCAGCGTCGGGCCGGGCACCGGCTGGCAGGGCGCGCCGATCACGATTGCGGACGAGGGCGGGGCGATCCACGCGGCGATGCCCGCCTACCTCAAATCGCACAGCCGGGGCGAATTCGTGTTCGATCAGGGCTGGGCGGACGCGTACGAACACGCGGGCGGCCGCTATTACCCCAAGCTGCAGATTGCCGCGCCGTTTACCCCCGCAACGGGGCCGCGCCTGCTGTTCGAGGACCAGGCTTTCGCCGCGCCCCTGCTGCGCGCGGCCGAGCAGGTCTGCCACGAACATGCGCTGTCGGGCGCGCACGCCACCTTCATTGCGCCCGAGCAGTTGGCGCTGTTCGAGCAGGCGGGCTGGCTGATCCGCAGCGACTTGCAGTTCCACTGGGAAAACGAGCGCTTCGCGGATTTCGACGCGTTTCTCGACACGCTTGCCAGCCGCAAGCGCAAGAACCTGCGCAAGGAGCGGGCAAAAGCACAGGAGCAGGTCGAGATTCGCCACCTGACCGGCGATGATCTGACCGAAGAGGTGTGGGATGCGTTCTGGGAATTCTATCAGGACACCGGCGCAAGGAAGTGGGGCACGCCCTATCTGACGCGCGAAGCGTTCACGCTGCTGGGCGAGCGGATGGGTGAGCACATCCTGCTCATCTTCGCTTATCTGGATGGACAGCCGGTCGCAGGCGCGATGAACGTGATCGGCGGCACCACGCTTTTCGGGCGCTACTGGGGGTGCCTCGTCGACATCCCGTTCCTGCATTTCGAGCTATGTTACTATCAGGCGATCGACGCGGCGATCGCGCGCGGCCTCGCGCGGGTGGAGGCTGGCGCACAGGGCGGGCACAAGCTCGCCCGCGGATATGCCCCGGTGCAGACGCATTCGGCGCATTACATTGCCGACCCGGGCTTGCGCGCGGCGGTGGCGGAATTTCTTGAACGCGAGCGTCAGGGCATCGCGGTGGAGCAGAATTTCCTCGAGGCGCGGACGCCCTTCAGGAAAGGCTAGCCGATAACGGTAACCCGCGTCAGGCGCTCTTGCGGTGGTCACCGAGCCACTGGCGGGCGCGCCGCTGTGCTTCGGCGATTTCGCGCGCGGTCATTTCGTCCGAGATGTCGCTCCGGCACCAGGCTGCTTCCTGATGGCCCCGCGCGGCGGCAAGGTTGAACCACTGGTGTGCCTCGATCAGGTCGCAATCGACCCCGTGGCCTCCGGTCGACCAGATAACGCCCAGCTCGTAACACGCTTGAGCATCGCCATCGGTTGCCGAGGCGATCAGCCTCGCAATCGTCAGGTCGGCAACCTGGTTGGTGGCCGGCGTGGCCGTTTCGATTTCGATCGCAGTCAGTCGCATGATATTCCCCTGTCCTTCTCATCCCCTTTTAGACGGGTTTCAGCCCGCAGATCCCGTTCTTGCCGGTTATGGTAAACAGGCCGTTAAAGACGACACCGTTTTCTGCGCCCCGCGCGTCGGCACGTTCGGCGTGCGTTCATTCCAGAAGCGACAGATCGCACGACATCTTGGGATAAGCGCTTGTTCGGCTTGGCATGCCTGCTAAGAGCCGCCGCCATGGCATCGCCGCTTGCCGCAACGGCAGACAGCGGGGCCGGTCATGGGTGGGACCGCAAGAGATAGAGGACGTGATGGCCGCAGGGGCGCTCAACGAAAGCGAAATTCTGGCCAAGGCGAACGAAGCCTTGCCGGATGATTACACGCCTGCCGACGACGAAGAGTACATGAACGAGAGGCAGCGGCAGTTCTTCCGCAAGTTGCTGATCGAATGGAAGCAGTCGCTCCACACAGAAGCGGGCGGCACCTTGCAGAACCTTGCCGACGCCCCATTGCGCGAACCCGACCTGACCGACCGCGCATCGAGCGAGACCGACTGGGGAATCGAGCTGCGCACGCGCGATCGCCAGCGCAAGCTGATCGCCAAGATCGAAGCCGCGCTGCGCCGAATCGACGAAGGCGAATATGGGTATTGCGAAGTCAGCGGCGATCCGATCGGGCTCCAGCGCCTGATCGCGCGCCCGGTCGCGACGATGACCGTCGAGGCGCAAGAGGCACACGAACGCCGCGAGAAGATTTCGCGCAACGACTGAGCTGCGAGGCAAGCCAAAGAAGCTCGGTAAACCGGCGTTTAAACTTCGTTAGTCAGTGATGGTCTAAGGCAGGGCCTGGGCCCATTGCGGGTCCGTTCGACCCAACCGTTTCGAAAGCTGAAGGTTACCTGGGCTTCATGACTGCTATCGACACCCGTTCGCTGAAGCGCGACAGCCTGTTTCTGTCTGCCGATCTGACCCTTGGCGATGGCGGCGAGCCCGTGCGCGTCAAGGTGCGCAACCTTTCCGACGGGGGGATGATGGCGGAAGCCGACCTGGAGGTCGAACGCGGCATGCGGCTGGGAATCGAGCTGCGCAATATCGGCCGGATCAAGGGTTCGGTCGCGTGGACGCAAGACAACCGCTTCGGGATCGTGTTCGACAACGAAATCGATTCGAAGCGGGTGCGCGAACCGGTCGCTCCCGGCGACCAGACGCCGCGTTACGTGCGACCATCCTCGATCGCACCGCAGAGCGCCGAACAGCGCGAGCAGAGGTCGTTTCGCAAGATTTGACGATTACGGCGCTGACCGGCGCGCGCGGTCCTGCTAGTGCCATCCCCCGTGATGGCCCGTACCACTCCACTCAGCCTCGTTATGCTGGCGTTCGCGTCGCTGCTCGGCTCGTGCAGCGGCAACGGCGATAACGATACGCTGCCGGTCGTCCTGATCGGGCAGCCCGATTCGGTCTTTCCCGATGGCCTGCGCCTGTCGCCGGGCGCACAGCTGGTCCGCGATGCGACCAGTTCCGGAATTGTCGCGCTGAATGCGGAAGGCGAGGTCGTCCCCGCCCTGGGCGAAAGCTGGATCGTCACCGGTGATGGCCGCAGCTTCATCTTCCGCCTGCGCCAGGTCAACTGGCCCGATGGCGAACCGCTGACGGCCGAGGATGCCCGCAAGAGCCTGCTCGCGACGATCCGGCAATTGCGCGGAACCTCGCTCGGGCTCGA
Organism: Citromicrobium bathyomarinum; assembly: GCF_038594485.1. Classification (GTDB taxonomy): domain Bacteria; phylum Pseudomonadota; class Alphaproteobacteria; order Sphingomonadales; family Sphingomonadaceae; genus Alteriqipengyuania; species Alteriqipengyuania bathyomarina_A. The sequence continues at coordinate 275,763 of NZ_JBCFZG010000004.1, forward strand.
TCTGCGCAAGGTCGACGATATTCGCGCGATGACGAACCGGGTCATCGAAATCCGCCTGACCGGGCCGATGCCCGAATTCCTGCAGCTCCTCGCGCAGCCCGAACTGGCGATCACCCGCAACGGCGAATCGATCGGTCCCATGCGGCTGGAACGGCAGGGAGAGGTGGCAATATTGCAGCCCGTCCCGCCAGAAGAAATGGGGTTGCCCGAACAGGCGGGGGGGCGACCGGGCAAACCGGTTCGGCTGTGGGCGGCATCGGGAAAACAGGCGAACGAGGCGTTTTCCAGCGGAGACGCCGCCGCGCTGCTCGATGGCACCTTGTTTACCCTGCCGCTTGCCGACACCGGCCCGCTGTCTCGCGGGACGATCCGGCTCGATCCTGCAATCGGTCTGTTCGGGATGATCGTGACGAACGAGCAGGGTTTCCTTTCGCAGATCGGAAATCGCGAGGCGCTGTCGATGGCGATCGACCGTCCGGGGCTGCTCGAACAGTTCAGTCTGGGCGGATGGCAGCCGACGGCGCGGATCGTGCCGGCAGGGCTACCCGAAGAATCGGGCAGGCAGAACGTGCGCTGGGCCAATCTTTCGCTGGAAGACCGACGGGCGCAGGCGCGCGCGCGGGTGACCGCGTGGAGCCGCGCGACCGGGCAGAAGGCGCGCGTGCGCCTCTGGCTGCCCGACGGGCCGGGTGCGGATCGGCTGATGGAAGCCTTGTCGCTCGACATGGCGACGATCGGGGTGGAGCTGCGGCGGGTCCGCGTGCGCGAGGGGGCCGATCTGGTGATGATCGACCGGCTTGCGCGCTACCCCAGCGCTCGCTGGTTCCTCAACCAGTTCAACTGCACGCTGGTCCCCGGCCCATGCTCCCCCGACGCAGACGCGCTGGTGACCCGATCGCTGCAGGCCGATGGCGCGGCCGAGGCGGGCAACCTGCTGGCCGAGGCGGAAGGGGCCCTGCTGGCGCAAGAGGCGTATATACCGCTCGGCGCGCCGGTCCGCTGGTCGCTGGTGCGCGGCGGGCTGGAAGGTTTTTCGGAGAACCCGTGGGCCAGACACCCGCTTTATGCGTTGGCCGGGGTAGAGGCATGGTGAAACGGGGAATGTAGCAATGGGCGAAGCGCGCACAATGCGCCTGATGGGCATGGAAGTGCCTGCGGGCAACGATCCGGCGTCGGTCTACCGCCGCATCCAGATGATGGAGCAGCTGACCGAGCGCAGCATGACGATTCCAGGCATCGGCTACCCCATCGGGATGGACGCTGTGATCGGCCTGATCCCGGTGCTGGGCGACATCTTCGGGGTCGCGATGGGCACCTACATCGTGTGGGAAGCGCGCAACCTCAACATGCCGACCTGGCACATGGCGCGCATGGTCGGGAACGTCGCCATCGACGGGGTGATCGGGTTCGTGCCCTTCGTCGGCGACGTGGCCGACTTCGCTTTCCGCTCCAACTCGCGCAATCTCAAGATCGTGAAGAAGTACATGTGCAAGCACCATCCCGATGTGGCGACGATTGATTGCTGAGCGGGTTTTGCGCGCGCCGCGCAACGCGCTAGGGCGGCGCCATGTCTGCTGATGAACCCACGGACGGCGTCACCTACGCCTCCTACCTCGATCTCGACCGCATTCTCGCCGCGCAGCATCCGCGTTCGGACGCGCAGGACGAGCTGCTGTTCATCATCGTCCACCAGGCGAGCGAGCTGTGGCTCAAGCTGTGCCTGCACGAGCTGGAAGCCGCGCGCGAGGCGATCCGCGATGACCGGCTGCGGCCCGCGTTCAAGATGCTCGCCCGCGTGGCACGCGCGCAGGAGCAGCTGATCCAGAGCTGGAACGTGCTCAGCACGATGACCCCGCACGATTATTCGCTGGTGCGCCCGCATCTGGGCACCTCCAGCGGTTTCCAGTCGGCGCAGTACCGGTTGATGGAATTCATTCTCGGAGGGCGAAAGCCCAACATGGTGACGATGCACGAGGCTGTGCCCGCAGTGGCCGCCAAGCTACGCGCCGAGCTGGCGAAGCCCAGCCTCTACGAAGAGACAGTGCGCCTGCTCGCCAAGCGCGGGTTCGACATTCCCGCAGATGTGCTGAACCGCGACCGGGAAGAGCGGTGGGAGAAATCCGCAGCGGTCGAGGCTGCGTGGGTGACGATCTACCAGAACCCGCACGACCACTGGGACCTGTACGAGCTGGCCGAAAAGCTGGTCGATCTCGAATACCATTTCCAGCGCTGGCGGTTCGGGCACCTCAAGACGGTCGAGCGGATCATCGGGTTCAAGAAAGGCACCGGCGGCACCTCGGGCGTCGGCTATCTCGAAGGCGTGCTGAAGGAGGTGTTCTTCCCCGAGCTCCTTTCCGTGAGGACTGCTCTGTGAAGATCTGGGACATCTCGCAGGTGCTCCGTCCCTCCAATCAGCGAGGGGGCCTGCCCGTGTGGCCGGGCGATACCGACTTCGCGTTCGAGCGGACGTGGAAGATGGAGGATGGGTCGCCGGTCAATGTCGGCCGGATGACGATGAGCACGCATTCGGGCACCCACGCCGACGCGCCGCTGCACTACGCCGCCGATGGTGCGGACGCCGCAAGCATGAGCATCGAGCCATATCTTGGTACCTGCTTGGTCGTCGACGCGCGCGGGGTGCAGAACGAAATCGACATAGGCGACCTGCCCGATCTCGAATATGCCAACCGCGTGCTGTTCCGCACATGGGATGCCTTTCCGCACGAGGAATGGCGCAGCGACTGGCTGCCGATCGCGCCCGAGACGATCGAATGGCTCGCCGCGCAGGGCGTGGTGCTGGTCGGCACCGACGCACCCTCGGTCGATCCGCAGGAATCGAAGACCATGGCCGCGCATCTCGCGGTGCTGAAGCACGACATGCGCATCCTCGAAGGGCTGGTGCTCGATGACGTGGCGGAAGGCCTCTACGAATTGATCGCGCTCCCGCTGAAGGTCGGCGGCGGCGATGCCGGGCTGTGCCGCGCGGTGCTGCGGGAGTTGCCCGGTGCTTGAGCGTGCGCGTGAACTCGATGCGGCGGATTCCATTGCGCATTTCCGAGACCGGTTCGACCTGCCCGAGGGGGTGATCTACCTCGATGGCAATTCGCTCGGACCCCTGCCCAAGGCGAGCCGCGAGCGACTGCATCGGGTGATCGACGCCGAGTGGGGCGAAGGTCTGATCCGCAGCTGGAACGAACTGCCCGGCGGCGGGGGCGACTGGATCGCGATGCCGCAGCGCGTGGGCGCAAAGATTGCGCCGCTTGTGGGCGCGCAACCTCATGAGGTGATCGCGTGCGATTCGGTGTCGGTGAACCTCGCCAAGCTGATCGGCGCGGCGCTGTCGCTGAACCCGGGGCGCAATGTCGTGCTGAGCGAGCCGGGCAATTTCCCGACCGACCTCTACATGATCCAGGGCGACGGAAGGGTCGAGCAGCGGTTGGCCGAGCGCGATGCGATGTTCGACGCTTTGGACGGAAGCGTAGCACTGCTGCTGCTGACGCACGTCCACTACAAGACCGGCGAAATGTTCGACATGGCGCGGCTGACGAAGGCCGCGCACGATGTCGGCGCGATCGTACTGTGGGACCTGTCGCATTCGGGCGGCGCGGTGCCGGTGGACCTGAACGGTGCGGGTGCCGACCTCGCGGTGGGTTGCGGCTACAAGTATCTCAACGGCGGCCCCGGCGCGCCCGCTTACGCCTTCGTCGCCGAGCGGCACCACGGCGAATTTTCGCAACCGCTGACCGGGTGGATGGGCCACGCCAAGCCCTTCGCGTTCTCCGACGAATACGAGCCCGCACCCGGCGTCACCCGCCTGCTCGCGGGTACGCCGCCGGTGCTGGCGATGGCGGTGCTGGAGTCGGGCGTCGAACTGATCGCCGAGATCGGGATGGACACGCTCGTCGCCAAATCGCGCGCGCTATCCGAATTCTTTCTGGAGTGCTGTGGACACCACGACGTGCTCCAGCTTCCCTCTCCCCTCGCGGGAGAGGGAGGAGCCCCGTCAGGGGCGGAGGGTGAGGGGGCGGTGGCGCTGGCCGTCGCTGGCGCGACGGACCCCTCACCCAACCCTCTCCCGCAAGGGGAGAGGGCTTTTGCGAGCGCTTTGACCCTCGTCAGCCCCCGCGACCCCACGCAGCGGGGCAGCCAGCTCAGTTTCCGTCACGAAAACGCCTACGCGCTGAGCCAAGCGCTGATCGCGCGCGGCGTGATCGGCGACTTCCGCGATCCGGACATCCTGCGCCTCGGCTTCGCGCCCGCCTACCTGCGGTTCGAGGATATCGCCGAGGCGGCGCGCCACCTCGCCGAGGTGCTGGAGTCGGGCGAATGGCAGGAGGCCCGGTTTCAGGAGCGGGCGGCGGTGACTTAATTCTCGCGGCAGGGGCTGGGCGAAAGCTTCAGGTCCGTCCCCCGCTGCGAAGCTGCGATTTTGTCGCCGATCTGGCACCCGCGCAAGCGGTCTGGCGAGACCTTGCGTTGCCCTACGGCTCCGGTGGCTGATCGCGCACTCACGGCAATAAATGGCGGCAGGCCTCCATCGTTATCGGTCGTACTGAACCCGATGATCCAAGCGTCGACCGGCACAAAGTCGTCGCTCAACTCGCGATCCAATTTCAGCCAGTAGACGCCAACGACCAGCCCCGTCAGCACGATCAACCCAACCGCTAGTGCGAGATTGTGACCTATCGCAGGCCTGAAGAGCCGCCTCACTCCTCCAGCTCGATGTCCCAATACAGCCAGTCGCGCCAGGTTTCGTGGAGGTAGTTGGGCGGGAAGCTTTTACCGTGCTGTTGCAGCTGCCAGTTGGTCGGCCTGATGGGCTCGACCATCAGCCTCATGCCCGCCTGTTTCGGCGTGCGCCCGCCCTTCTTCATGTTGCACGGGGCGCAGGCGGTGGAGATGTTCTCCCACGTGGTCTTTCCGCCCAGCCGGCGCGGGACGACGTGGTCGAAGGTCAGGTGGCTGGGGCTGCCGCAATACTGGCAGACGAAGCGGTCGCGCAGGAACAGGTTGAAACGGGTAAAGGCCGGGAATTCGCTAGGCTTCACGTATTGCCTGAGCGCGATCACGCTGGGCAGCTTCATGTCGAGCGAGGGCGAATGCACCTGCCGTTCGTAGCTAGCGACCACATCGACCCGTTCGAGGAAGATTGCCTTGATCGCCGTCTGCCACGGCCAGATAGAGAGTGGATAATAGGAAAGCGGCGTATAGTCCGCGTTGAGGACGAGTGTCGGGCACGCCGACAAGTTCCTCGTCGGGTCTTCATCTACGCTGCGGAACTGGGCCGCGCGGTCGATCAGATCGGCTTTGAACACGTCTTGTGTCCTCCCCTGATGCGATGAAAGGACCATTTGCCTGCAAAAGCGTCAAGCCTGTTACAAATCGCCTTTCCACAGTCCTTTTTGGCGAGTCGCGTGTTTTGGAGGCTAGGAACATCAAGCCATGATCGTCACCCGCTTCGCCCCCAGCCCCAATGGCCCGCTGCACTGGGGCCACGCCTACTCGGCGATTATCGCGCACGATCTGGCGCGCGAGGCGGGCGGGAAATTCCTGCTGCGGATCGAGGATATCGACGGTCCGCGCAGCCGCCCCGAACTGGCCGACGAGTTTCGCCGCGACCTTGAATGGCTCGGGCTCGAATGGGAGGAGGTGCCTGCGCAGGGTACCCGGCTGGCGAGTTACGAAGCGGCGCTGGAGCGGCTCGACGCGATGGGGGTGCTCTATGCGTGCACCTGCACCCGCGCAGAGATTGCCGCGGCGGCGAGCGAGACAGGGCCCGAGGGTCCGGTATATCCCGGCACCTGCAAGCATCGCGGAGTGAGTGCCGATGCGCCCGCTGCCCTGCGGCTCGACGTCGAAAGGGCGCTCGCGCCGACCGGTCCGCTGACATGGACAGACGCGATTGCGGGCGAACAGGCGGTCGACCTGTCGCGGCTCGGCGATCCGGTGCTGCGGCGCAAGGACCTGCCCGCCAGCTATCACCTCGCCGTGACGCTGGACGATGCGGCCGACGGGGTGACGCTGGTGACGCGCGGGCTCGACCTGTTCCACGCCAGCCCGGTGCACCGCACCTTGCAGGCGCTGCTCGGCCTGCCAGTGCCGCAATGGCACCACCACGCGCTGCTGCTCGACGAGGAGGGGCGCAAGCTCGCCAAGCGGCGCGGATCGCCTGCCATCGCCGACTATCGAATGGCGGGCGAGGACGGGCTCGGCTGGGCGGACAAATTGCGTACCGCACAATGGCCATGTGGCATTTCGCTTGGTAAGGCCCACATCTGACGTATGAAAACGCTCCTCATCATAGCCCTCGTCTTCCTTGCCATCATGGTCGTGGTGTCGCTGGTGCGCGGAATCATCGCGTTCCTGAAGACCACCAAGATCGACCTTGAGAACAACACCGGCGAAACCGTGACCGAGATGCAGCTGATGCAGAACAAGGCGATGTTCGACCGCATCAAGTACCAGGGTCTCGCGGTGCTGGTGATCGCGATCCTGCTTGCGGTGGCGCGCTAGATCGGCGAGCAGGCCGGCCCATGGTCAAGCTCAACAAGATCTACACCCGCACCGGCGATGACGGCACGACCGGGCTGGTCGACGGCAGCCGCAGCCCGAAACACGCCGCACGGATCGAGGCGATCGGCGCGGTGGACGAGGCGAACAGCGCGCTCGGCTTCGCGATCTGCGCGATCGACAATGCCGACGACCTGCGGCGGATCCAGAACGACCTGTTCGATCTCGGCGCCGATCTCGCCACTCCGAAGGGCGCGCTCGACGGCGAGGGGTTCGAGCCGGGCGAGATGGTGCTGCGGATCGTGCCCGCGCAGGTCGAATGGCTCGAACAGGCGATCGACACCGCGAACGAGTCGATCGAGCCGCTGACCAGCTTCATCCTGCCGGGTGGGAGCGAGGCGGCGGCGCGTTTGCATGTCGCCCGCGCGAGCGTCCGCCGGGCGGAACGCGCGATGACCGCGCTGGCGCAGGCCGAGCCGGTCAACCCCGCCGCGCTGCATTACATCAACCGGCTTTCCGATCTCCTGTTCGTGCTTGCCCGCGCCGCAAACGACGGTGGGAAGGGCGATGTGACATGGGTTCCGGGGGCAAACCGCTAGCCAGCCACGGGCCCCTTCGCTAGTGCACCATCCGTATTGCAGATGCGAAGGACTGGAAGTTTAATGCAGACAATCGGCGTTATCGGCGCGGGCCAGATGGGTTCGGGCATTGCACAGACCATCGCCCAGCACGGGCTGAAGGTTCTGCTGACCGATCGTGAGCTGGCTATTGCCGAAGAATCGCGCGCCGGGATCGAGCGCGCGCTTGGCAAACTGGTTTCGCGCGACAAAATCGCGCCCGCCGAAGCCGAAGCGACCATGGGGCGCATTACCGCGGTTGCCAATGTCGAACCCATGGCGGAAGCCGCGATGATCATCGAAGCCGCGACCGAGAAGGAAGAGATCAAGCAGGCGATTTTCGAGGATGCCGGAAAGGTGCTGGCGGACGAAGCGATCCTCGCCAGCAACACCAGCTCGATCCCGATCACGCGCATGGCGAACTGGTCGCCCGATCCGGGCCGGTTCATCGGCCTGCACTTTTTCAACCCGGTCCCCGTGATGGGCCTCATCGAGGTTATCCCGGGCCTTGCCACCAACCAGGATGTCACCGACCGCACGATGGCCTTCGCGCATCAGCTGGGCAAGGAAGTGGTGCTGAGCCAGGACGAACCCGGGTTCGTGGTCAACCGCATCCTGCTGCCTATGATCAACGAAGCGGTCTTCGTGCTCGGCCAGTCGACCGCGAGCATCGAGGATATCGATCTGGGCTGTCGCCTCGGCCTCAACCACCCGATGGGTCCGCTGCAACTGGCCGATTTTGTGGGGCTGGATACCTGCCTCGACATCCTGCGGGTGATCTATCGCACCACGCGCGACAGCAAGTATCGCCCAGCGCCGCTGCTGGTAAAATACGTCGAAGCCGGGTGGCTCGGGCGCAAGTCCGGTCGCGGGTTCTACGACTATTCGGGCGATGCCCCGGTGCCGACGCGCTGAGGTTTTGAGCGGCGCCAGCCCGCACCCCCACCCGGCCAACCCATCGGTAGTATCCTGTGGGTTGGCCGGGTGGGGTGCGGGCCGGTACCGAACCGGAAAACCCTCCGGAACCGCTCAATCGCTCCACCCGTTCATGGGGAAAGGAGATTTCCCGATGAGCAACACGAACAGCAAATCCGACGGCACGAATTACGATGGCGAGCGCCGTCAGACCGACGAACTTGCGCCCGAAAACGAAAATTCGGAGCAGGTCGGTGCCTATGATCAGGCGCAGACTGTTGCCGACCAGGCGCAGGACCATACGACAACGATCCTCAACACCGACAGCTCGCACGTGAAGAGCGGGCTGACCGCGCCCGATGCGCAGGATCTGGTCGATCACATGAACCAGATGGATCGCGGCAACACGATCGACATGTCGGCCTATCGCGGCGAGCCCAACCACGACGACAATGTCGACAAATACGGCAAGCCTGCCAAGCCCGACGGGCTGCGCGGCGACGGCACCTGATTTGCGGTCGGGGGCTCAGCCCTCGACCAGCACCCACAGGCCGATCGTCACCACCACTGCGCCGATCGAGACCCCATAGGCCATCACACGGAAATTGGGCGTCGGGATAGGCGCGAATTCGTGCGTGTTGAGCCGGGCCAGCGTCTTGCATGCGCGTTGCTGCGCGGTGATGGCGAGCCACCCTCCGCCAAGGATGAACAGGCTCGCGATGACCTTTGGCATCCACGCAGGGTCCCACGAACCGAACAGCGCCCGGAAACCCAGGCCGATACCGATCGCGGCGAAAGCGGTGCGCATCCAGCCGGCAAAGGTCCGCTCCATCGCCATGATGTTACGATCTTCGGCAAGGTCGGTGCGGAACTCCGCCCACTGCGTGCTCTTGTCCGGGTTTTCGGGAGGATCGTCCTGCGCCATGGTGAGAGAACCTAGCGGCGCATCGCAAGATGGCAAATCCAGCGAAGGTTAGCTTTCGCCGGCTTCGCGCTTCAGATCGTATAACAGGTCGAGCGCCTCGCGCGGGCTGAGCGCGTCGATATCCAGACCCGAGAGCCGATCGCGCAGCGTGTCGCATTCCTCCTGCTGCGCCTGCGCGGCGGCAGAGAACAGGGGCAGGTCGCCGAGACCCGAGGCAAGCCCGCCGGTTTCCTCTCGGCCCTTCTCAAGCTTCGCCAGAATGGTCGATGCCCGGTCGATCACCGCGCCCGGCACCCCGGCAAGCTTGGCGACCGCGAGCCCGTAGGATCGGTCTGCGGGCCCCTCGGCAACCTCGTGCAGCAGCACCAGATCGCCCCGCCATTCGCGCGCGCGGACGTGGTGGAGCGAGAGCGCATCGCAGCTCTCGGCAAGCCGAGCCAACTCGTGATAATGCGTTGCGAACAGGCAGCGGCTGCGGTTTTTCTCGTGGATCGCCTCGGCCACCGCCCAGGCCAGCGCCAGCCCGTCATAGGTCGATGTGCCGCGCCCGACCTCGTCGAGAATCACGAAGCTGCGGGTCGTCGCCTGCGCCAGGATGGTCGCGGTCTCGACCATCTCGACCATGAAGGTGGAGCGTCCGCGCGCGAGATTGTCGCTCGCGCCGACGCGGCTGAACAGCCTGTCGACCAGCCCGATGCGCGCGGATGTTGCGGGCACATAGCTGCCCGCCTGCGCCAGCAGCACGATCAGCGCATTGGCGCGCAGGAATGTCGATTTACCGCCCATGTTCGGCCCGCCGATCAGCCAAAGGCGTGAGGTGGCGCCGGTTCGGCCTTGCTCGGGCAAGGCCTGCGCCCGGTGCAGCCCGCCGTCAGGCAGATTCAGAACGCAATCATTGGGCACGAAACGCTCGCCCGCCTTGGTCAGCGCAGCCTCGACCACCGGGTGCCGTCCGCCGACGATCTCCAGACACGGCGCGTCCTCGATGACGGGCGCACACCAGTCGCCCTCGGCAGCGCGCTCCGCCAGCGCGGCGGCGACATCGATCCGCGCCAGCGCGTCGGCGGTGCGGGCGATCGCCTCGCGTGCGGTCACCACCGCCTCGACCAGCGCTTCGAAGTGCGCCTCCTCGGCTGCCAGAGCGTGTCCGCCAGCCTCGGCAATGCGGCTCGCCTCTTCATGCAGGTGGACCGAGTTGAAGCGCACTGCGTTCGCCATCGTCTGCCGATGGGTAAAGCCGCTGTCGGGCTTCATCAGCGCATCGCCGTGGCGCGCAGGCACCTCAATGAAATAGCCGAGCACGCCATTATGCTTGATCTTGAGCGCAGAGATCCCGGTCTCCTGCCGATAGCGAGCCTCCATCGCGGCAATCGCGCGGCGCGCATTCCCACTGGTCTCGCGCAGGGCGTCGAGCGCGTGGTCGTAGCCGCTGGCGATATAGCCGCCGCTCTGCCGCTCGGTCGGTGGGGAAGGGACCAGCGCGCGTGACAGCTCGTCGACCAGCGCGCCGTGGCCGGTCAGGTCGGGTAGCAGCGTGTCGAGCAGCGCGGGGCGATCCGGCAGTCGTGAGAGCGAACCGTGCAGATCGCGCGCCTGCGCCAGCCCGTCGCGCACCTGCCCCAGATCGCGCGGGCTCCCGCGATCCGCCACCAGCCGCGCGAGCGCGCGCGCGACATCGGGAATCGCGCGCAAGGCCAGCCGCACATCGCCGCGCAGGATCGGGTCCTCGTGGAAGAAGCGCACCAGCGCGAGCCGCGCCTCGATCTCGGTTTTGCGCGCAAGCGGCGCGGAGAGGTCTTCGGCAAGCAGCCTCGCGCCCGCGCTCGTCACGCAGCGGTCGACCGTACCGAGCAGGCTGCCCGCGCGCTCTCCGCTCTGGGTGGCGGTAATTTCCAGACTCGTCCGGCTCGCCTCGTCGATGGCCATCGTCGCGTCGGTCGCGTTGATGGTCGGCGGCAGGAGGAACGGCATCGTCCCGCGCCCGGCATGTTCGAGATAGGCGAGCAGGCCGCCTGCCGCCGCGAGCATTGCGCGGCCGAAATCCCCGAAGGCGTCGAGCGTGGCGACCTGGTGCAGCTCCTGCAGCCGCTGCCGCCCGCGCTCGCTTGCGAAGTCGGAGGGCGGGCGCAGGGTCGCATCGGCAGGCGCAGGCTCCCAATCCTCTGGCGCAACGATCTCGCGCGCGCCGAGGCGGGAGAGCGCGGTGGCAAGGCCATCGGGGCCGCATTCCTCCAGCTCCAGCCGCCCGGTCGAGATGTCGCAGGCCGCAATGCCGACACTGCCGCGCACCTCGCACACCGCCGCCAGCCGGTTCGCCCGGCGCGGTTCGAGCAATGCGTCCTCTGTCAGCGTGCCTGCGGTGACGAAGCGGATGATCTCGCGCGCGACCAGCACCTTGGACGACGGCTTGCCCTCGGCCTTGGCGCGCGCCTTTGCTTCGTCAGGCGTTTCGACCTGTTCGGCAATCGCGACCCGGTGGCCCGCACGGATCAGCCGCGCGAGGTAGCCGTCCGCCGCATGCACCGGCACGCCGCACATCGGCACCGATTCTCCGCCGCTCTCGCCCCGGCTGGTCAACGCGATATCGAGCACGCCCGCGGCGACCTTCGCATCGTCGAAGAACAGCTCGAAAAAGTCGCCCATGCGATAGAACAGCAGGCACTCGCCGGCCTGCGCCTTCAACGCATGGTACTGTTCCATCATCGGGGTGAGCTTTGCCGTCACGCTGACCGGCCTAGCGATCCGGACCCCGATTCGGGAAGCAAGCGGGTTTCGCCTGTCCCCTGTCGCATTCGCCGAAAGCTGCTTGGCACCACTGGCGGTTTGCGGGCGTTGCCTCTACGGCACCCGCGACATCGGGACGAACGCGGACACGAAAAGGGCGCACATGGCTGACGACAAGAATGCTGACTTCGAGGCACGCGAGGCACTGCTTTATCACGAGGCTGGCCGCCCCGGGAAAATCGAGATCATCGCATCCAAGCCGATGGCGACCCAGCGCGACCTCAGCCTTGCCTATTCGCCCGGCGTCGCATCGCCGGTGCAGGCGATCGCCGACGATCCTGCCAATGCCGCGAAATACACCGCGCGTTCGAACCTCGTCGCCGTCATCTCGAACGGCACCGCCATCCTCGGCATGGGCAATCTCGGCGCGCTCGCCAGCAAGCCGGTGATGGAAGGCAAGGCGGTTCTGTTCAAGCGCTTCGCCGACGTCGATTCGATCGATCTCGAGCTCGATACCGAAGACCCGGACAAGTTCATCGAAGCGGTCGCGCTGATGGAGCCGAGCTTCGGCGGGATCAATCTGGAAGACATCGCCGCGCCCGAATGCTTCATCATCGAACAGGCGCTGCGCGAGCGGATGAACATCCCCGTGATGCACGACGACCAGCACGGCACCGCGATCATCGCCACGGCCGGGCTGATCAACGCCTGTCACCTGACCGGTCGCGATCTCAAGAACGTGCGGATGGTGGTCAACGGCGCGGGGGCGAGTGCGCTCGCCTGTACTGCGCTGATCAAGTCGGTCGGCGTGCCGCACGAAAACGTGATCGTGTGCGACCGTTCCGGCCCGATCTACCCGGGTCGTGCTGATGTCGACCAATGGAAGAGCGCGCACGCGGTCGAAACCGATGCGCGCAGCCTGGAGGAAGCGCTCGAAGGCGCGGATATTTTCCTCGGCCTGTCGGCTGCCGGTGCGCTCAAGCCCGAATGGGTGGAGAAGATGGCGAAGTCGCCGATCATCTTCGCGATGGCCAATCCGGTGCCCGAAATCATGCCGGAGGAAGCCAAGGCGGTGCGCCCCGACGCGATCATCGCGACCGGGCGCAGCGACTATCCCAACCAGGTCAACAACGTGCTCGGCTTCCCCTTCATCTTCCGCGGCGCGCTGGATGTGCGCGCGACCGCGATCAACGAAGAGATGAAGATCGCCGCCGCCGAGGCGATTGCCGGGCTGGCGCGGGAACGCGTGCCCGAAGAGGTCGCCGCGGCCTATGGCAAAAGCCAGAAGTTCGGCACCGATTACATCATTCCCGCGCCGTTCGATCCGCGCCTGATGGAAGTGGTATCCTCAGCCGTCGCGGAAGCGGCGATGAAGTCGGGCGTGGCGCAGTTCCATATCGAGGATATGGATGCATACCGGCTGGCGCTGAAATCGCGTCTCAACCCCACCACATCGGTGCTCACCCGCGTGTACGAGGAAGCCAAGGCCAATCCCAAGCGGGTGGTCTTCGCCGAGGCGGAAGAGGATGTCGCGCTGCGCGCGGCGATCCAGTTCCGCGATTTCGGTTACGGCACGCCGATCCTTGTCGGGCGGACCAAGGCCGTGGCCGACAAGATGCACATGCTCGGCGTGGCGGACACCGGCAGCTTCGAGATCCAGAACTCGGCCGACAGCGAGCACGTGCCCGAAATGGTCGACTTCCTGTACAAGCGGCTCCAGCGCCGCGGCTATACCGAGCGCGACGTGCGCCGGATGGTCAACCAGGACCGCAACGTCTTCGCTTCGCTGCTGGTCGCGCTGGGTCATGGCGATGCGCTGATTTCCGGCCTGACGCGCACCTATGCGCAGACCGCGCGCGAGATCGGCCGCGTGCTCGACCCCAAGCCGGGCGGCATTTCTTTCGGCATTCACATGCTGGTGGGCAAGAACCACACGACCTTCCTCGCCGACACCACGATCAACGAGCGCCCGACTTCGCAGGACCTTGCCCACATCGCGTGCGAGACGGCGGAAGTGGCGCGGCGCATGGGGCACGAGCCACGCGTCGCGTTCCTTTCCTACTCCACCTTCGGCAACCCGCCGGGCAAGTGGCTCGAGAATATCCGCGACGCGGTGCACATCCTCGACGAAAAGCAGCCCGGCTTCGAATACGAAGGCGAGATGGCGCCCGACGCCGCGCTCAACGAAAAGGTGATGGCGCTTTATCCCTTCAGCCGCCTGTCGGGCCCCGCGAACGTGCTGATCATGCCCGGCCTGCAATCGGCCAACCTTTCGGCCAAGCTGCTGCGCGAACTGGGCGGCGATGCGACTATCGGCCCGATGCTGGTGGGCATGGAAAAGCCCGTCCAGATCGTGCCGGTGACCGCCAATGTGCCCGACGTGCTGACGCTGGCGGTGCTGGCCGCAGCCGGAGTGGTCGAATAGCGGAGAGTAGTGGAGCGGTCTCCTAGAAGGGGATCGCCTCTCCCTTGTAGTTCACGAAGCGATAGCCGCCGCCGCCGGCCTTTTCGACCACGTCGGCAAGCCCGGTGCAGCTTTCCCCGACGGTGATGCTCGCGTTCGGCCCGCCCATGTCGGTCTGTACCCAGCCGGGGTGGAGCGAGAGGACTTCGACGTTGCGCTCCTTCGCCTGGTTCTCGGAAATGCCCTTGGCCAGAATGTTCAGCGATACCTTGCTGACGCGGTAGAATTCGTAGCCGCCCGAACTGTCCGCGATGGAGCCCATCAGCGAGGACATGAAGGCCAGCGTACCGCCGTCCTTCAGTAGCGGCAGCAGGGCCTTGCCCACGCGTGCCGGGCCATAGGCATTGGTCTGCATCACATGCGCGATTTCGTCGTCGGTCGCCTGTTCGGCGGACTGATGCGATGCGCCGGTGATCCCGGCGTTGACGATGATCGCGTCGAGCGCGCCTTCGCCGAACTTGCTCGACAGGCCCCGATAGGTGTCGGGCTTGGTCACATCGACGGTGACGATCTCGATGGCGTTGTCATGGTCTCGCGCAGCATCGCGCAAGCCCTCGCTCGGCGAGCGCTCGGTTGCGATGACGTGCCAGCCGCGGCCGGCGAATTCCCTTGTAAGGCCGAGGCCGATGCCGCGCGATGCGCCGATGATGAGGATCTGCTTGCTCATGGTCGTATCTCCTTAGGCCGGGTGGACCAGCGTCTTGAGGTTCATGAATTCGTGCAGGCCGAACTCGGAAAGCTCGCGCCCGTGGCCGGAGCGTTTGATGCCACCGAAGGGCGCTTCGATCTTCGATCCGTTGACCGCGTTGAAAGTGGTCATCCCCGCCTCGATCTTGTTGGCGAAGTGTTCCTGCTCGGTTTCGTCCGTCGTCCACACGGCGGAGCCGAGGCCGTAGGGTATGGCGTTGGCGATCGTGGTCGCCTCGTCGATATCCTTCGCCCTGTAGAGCTGCCCGACGGGGCCGAAAATCTCGTCCGTGCCGGTTTCGCTGGCAAGCGGAACATCGGTCAGCAGACCGGCGGTCATCCACGCGCCGGGTCGGTCGATCTTTTCGCCGCCGAACACCAGCGTGCAGCCTTCGTCCTTCGCCTTGGCGACCTGGTCGAGCACGGTATCGCGCTGGCCTTCGCTCGAAAGCGGGCCAAGCTCGGTATCGTCGTCCATCGGATCGCCCAGCTTTACGTCCTTCAGCGCGGCCACGAAGCGATCGGCGAAGTCGTCGTAGATATCCGCGTGGACGATGGTGCGCTTGCCGCAGATGCACGACTGGCCGTTGTTCTGGATGCGCGCGGTCACCGCGTCCTTCACCGCCTGGTCCATGTCTGCCGAGGGCATGACGATGAACGGGTCGCTGCCGCCCAGTTCGAGCACGACCTTCTTCAGGTACTTGCCCGCCTGCGCGGCAACCGCGCTACCCGCACCCTCGCTACCGGTCAGCGTCGCAGCGACGACGCGCGGGTCCGCGATCACGTCGTTGATCGGGTCGGACGAGACGCACAGGTTCTGGAACAGCCCCTCTGGCCCGCCGGCATCGAGCACCAGTTCCTCCATCCGCTTGGCGACGCCCTGCACGATGCTGGCATGCTTCAGCAGGCCGACATTGCCTGCGAGGATCGTCGGGGCGAGGAAGCGGATCACCTGCCAGTAGGGGAAGTTCCACGGCATCACCGCGAGCACCGGGCCGAGCGGCAGCCAGCGCCCTTCCGCCTTGCCGCCATCGGACAGCTCCCAGAACCGCGATTCGAGCATCGGCGGGCCGTTTTCGGCGAAGTGGTGCAGCAGGTTGGCGCACTTACCGACCTCTGCGCGCGCCTGCGTGATAGGCTTGCCCATCTCGGTAACGGCCAGCCGCGCAAGCTCTTCCTGGTTCGCTTCGTACAGGTCGCCGAGCTTGGCGAGCACCTTGGTCCGCTGGTCGAGCGAGGTCGTCCGCCAGTCGCGGTAAGTACGTGTGGCGGTCTCGAGTTTCCGGTCGATGCCGTTCTGGTCGAGTGTTTCGTATTCGGCGATAGTCTCGCCGGTCGCGGGGTTGGTGGTGGTGATCACGGGGGGTGTCTTTCGGGGTTGCCTATACCCTCTTCAATCGACGCCCCGCCGCACCGTTCCGGGGCTAGCGTCGCCGGAAGCGGAAATACCAGACTTCGTGACCCATCTGCTCGCGCGCCTTCTTCTCGTAGCGGGTCTCGCACCAGCCGGAGGGGCGCTGCTGGAAGCTGGCGGGGCCATCGACCACCCATTGGAACGGCCCAGTTTTGGGATCGGTGAAGCGCCGCATCACCATCAGCGCGTGACGCACATAGACGGGATGGTCGGTGCCGAAGCGGAACTCGCCGCCGGGTTTCAGTTTGTCCGCGATCATCCGCACCGGCCCGTCGTTCATCATCCGCCGCTTGGCATGGCGCGCCTTGGGCCAGGGGTCGGGATGGAGCAGATAGGCCATCGTCAGCGCCCCGTCGGGAATGCGCGAGAGCACGCCCAGCGCGTCGCCATCGTGCAAGCGGACATTGGCGAGCCGCTGTTCCTCGACATGGACCAGCGCCTGCGCGACGCCGTTGAGGAACGGCTCTGCCCCGATGAAGCCGTGGTTGGGCAGCAGGTCGGCGTGATAGGCGAGGTGTTCGCCCCCGCCGAAGCCGATCTCGAAATGCAGCGGGCAATCCTCGCCAAACAGCCTCTCGGCGGTGATCGGGCCTTCTTCGGGCACGGCGATCCTGGGCAGCAGCTCGTCGACCAGCGCCTGCTGGCGCGCGCGCAGCGGCTTGCCGATGCTGCGGCCATAGAGCCGGCTGAGCGTGGTGGGGTCGCCTTCCTTGTGTGCGGTCATGCCCGCGCCGCTAGCCGCTGGGGACTGGGCCTGTCCAGCCGGTGCGAGCAGCAAGGCGCAAGCAGCGTTACGACAATCGATTGCCAAGGCGCTGACCACGGTTTAATTTCTGGCGTTCGACGGAGGAGTGAGGGGCAATGCGTATCGGATATTCGCTGGCGGCGGGCGCGCTCGCTGTGTCTGCAACGACCGCGCCGGTGCCAGCGCACGCGGCCCAATACGGCAAATGGAGCGTCGGCTACGACGACGGTTTGGACATTTGCTACATGCGCGCCAAGTTCGTCGACCCGGGTGCGGACATCACCTTCGAACTGACGATGGACTACGATGGTGACAAGCTGCTCTCGGTCTACGATCCGAGATGGACGATGCCGCAACAGTCCACGACCATGGAAATCTGGTTCACCCGCGACTGGAAACGCAGTGCCGACGTCACGCGTAGGGGACTTCTGCATAGCGAAGGCGGCAAGACCCACCTCGACGTCATGCTGGACGCGAGCGACCTCACACGCCTGGGGCAGACCGACTGGATCATCATCCGCCCCGCTGACGGGGGGCTTTTCGTCCAGTATAATCTTGGCGAGACGAAGCCTGCCATCGACGCGCTGTGGAGCTGCGATGAGGAGTGGGACGATTGGTAGGGGCGGTGAGCGCCAGCCACCCGCTTGCGCTGCTCAACCGAAGAAGGCGTAGATCGCGAAGCTGACGGCGATGCCGACGCAGATATTCATCGGCACCCCGATCTTCACGAAGTCGGCGAAGCGATAGTTGGCCGCACCATACACCAGCGTGTTCGTCTGATATCCGATCGGGGTCGCGAAGCTGGCGCTCGCACCGAACATCACCGCCACGATCAGCGGCCGCGGATCGACGCCAGTGGATTGCGCCAGCCCGATTGCCAGCGGCGCCATGATCACCGCGATCGCGTTATTGGTGATCACCTCGGTCAGCAGGCTGGTGACGCCGTACACCAGCAGGATCAGCACCAGCAGCGAGCTCGACGCCAGATGCGGCTGGAGCGTTCCGACGATCAGTTCGATCGAGCCTGCATTGTCGAGCCCCTTGCCGAACGCGAGCATCCCGAAAATGAGCACCAGCGTGTTTCCGTCGAGGCTGGCCCATGCATCGCTCGGCTCGATACAGCGCGTGGCGAGCACCAGGGCGACCCCGCCAACCGCCATCGCCTCGATCGGCAGGTCGAACAGCGCCGCGCCGATGACCACCGCCGCCAGCGTCGCGACGGCGATCGGGGCCTTGTGACGACGGAAGGACTGCGCGGTGGTCACGCCCACATTGGTCAGCTGGACATTGCCCTGCAGCGCCTGCGCGGCTCCCGCACCAGCGGCAATCAGCAGCCGGTCGCCCGCGCGCACGCGCACGTCGGCAAGGTTGGGCCCGGCGACATGACGCGGGCGCGACAGGCCGAGCACGCGGACGTTGAGACGCGAAAGGAGCGGGATTTCGGCGAGCCGCTGGCCGACCACCGGGTGCGCGCCGGACACCACCGCCTCGACATAGCGCAGATCGGCCGGCCGCGCGGCGCGCGCTGTGGGCACACCCCCGCCAAGGCCCACCAGCCCGGTGCGAAAATCGGCCGCTTCGGCGAGCGAGGTGATCTCCTCGGGGCTCGCGCTGGCAATCAGCTGGTCGTTGGGGGCGAGTACGAATTCGCCCAGGTCCTTGCGATGAATCTCGCTACCGCGCTGGATCGCGACGATCTTCACCCCGGGGCGGCGCGCGATATTGGTGTCGGCCAGCTTGCGCCCGATCAGGCTGCTGTCTTCCATCAGCGTCAGATGGGTCAGGTAGATATCGCTTTCACGTGCCGCGTCTTCGATGCGCGGTCCACGCTTGGGCAGCAGGAACGGGCCGAGGATCAGCAGCACTGCCATGCCCGCGAGCACGCCGACCGCACCGACTGCGGTAATCTCGAAGATGCCGAAGGCCGGCTGCCCGCGCTGCTGCGCAACCCCGTCTACCAGCAGGTTGGTCGAGGTACCGATCAGCGTCAGCGTGCCGCCAAGGATCGCGAAGTAGGACAGCGGGATCAGCAGCCGGGTTACCGCCACGCCGAGCACCTGGGCCAGCTTGCGGAACACCGGGATCATCACGATCACCACCGGCGTGTTGTTCATGAAGGCCGAGGCCAGGATCGTGCCGAGCGCGATTTCGCCCGTGGCAAGGCGCGGACGGCGCGTGGTCCGGCGAACGACCCAGCCCGATATCTCCTCCAGCGCGCCGGTCCTCAGCAGCGCACCCGTAAGGATGAACATGGCGGCGATGGTGATCGGTGCGGAGTTGGAGAAGGTCGCAAGCATTTCCTGCGGCGAGAGATAGCCCAGCGCGAGCATGATCGCGCCGGCGACCACGGCGATGACCACGGGCGGCCGCTGCTCGAGGACGAAGGCGAGGAATGCGCCAATCAGCAGCACGAGCCCGATCTGGGCCGAGTATTCCGATAGAATGGACATTTGGTCTGGCTGCTAATCCCGAAATCTTCCGCGAATTCGCAGAAGGCCGGGCTGTTTCCAAGCGAATTCGGTCAATGCCCCAAATGCGAAAGGCCCGGAGCACTGCCCCGGGCCTTTTGGTTAGTCGCTGAAAACCGTGTCAGGCGGCGGCGCTTTCCTCCGAAGGATCGCGGAGTACGTAGCCGCGGCCCCACACCGTTTCGATGTAATTCTCGCCATCGCAGGCATGGCTGAGCTTCTTGCGCAGCTTGCAGATGAACACGTCGATGATCTTGAGCTCGGGCTCGTCCATCCCGCCATACAGGTGGTTGAGGAACATTTCCTTGGTCAGCGTGGTGCCCTTGCGCAAGCTAAGCAGTTCGAGCATCGCGTATTCCTTGCCGGTCAGGTGGACGCGGGCACCATCCACCTCGACGGTCTTCGCGTCGAGGTTCACCGCCAGCTTGCCGGTGCGGATGACCGACTGGCTGTGGCCCTTGGAACGGCGCACAACCGCGTGGATGCGCGCGACCAGCTCTTCGCGGTGGAACGGCTTGGTCACGTAATCGTCGGCACCGAAGCCGAAGCTGCGGATCTTGGAGTCCATCTCGGCAATGCCCGAAAGGATCAGCACGGGCGTCTGCACCTTGGCGACGCGCAGCTTCTTGAGCACGTCGTAGCCGTGCATATCCGGCAGGTTCAGGTCGAGCAGGATGATATCGTAATCGTACAGCTTGCCCAGATCGAGGCCTTCCTCGCCGAGATCGGTCGAGTAGACGTTGAATCCTTCGGTGGTAAGCATAAGCTCGATGGCCTTGGCCGTGGTCGGCTCGTCCTCGATCAGCAATACGCGCATGGGTCGCCCCCTTTGCCCAGTGGATGTGCTGCATTCCCCGTTGGTTACGGGTTGCGTTTCATTAACCACACAAGGTCTGAACGGAAAAGGTTAACATCGCGTAAAGCGATTCAAACGGCGCCCGGGCGCGACGAAGCGGGGCGAATATGAGTCGAACTGTGGCTGCTGTGTGCTGTCACCCGATTGCCACAGCAGACCATCCGGCGAAATCGGGTGGTTGCGCAATCGCGCTTAGGGCGTTATTTCGTTACGCTGCAAGCGCGCGAGGCTGCGCTTTCATTACTCACCATGCCTCAGGAGCGAATCATCATGACCAAGCATCGGGATATTGCAATCCCCGCTTCGGCCCCAGTTTCGATCATCGCGCCCACCGGCGCATACGCTTCCTATTATTATTACTATTATTTCGGTTCGTTTAACGGCCGGTACGCCTGAGCGGCGTATCGGAACCCGCGTAGGCCGCACGCGACAAGCGGCCACCATCCTCCCACATCGACGAGACCAGAGCCGCGCCGCCAGACGAGCTGTGCGCAGGCCACGAACCGAAAGCGAATATCCGACATGACCACTGCCAACACCAATGCTCGCGCCATCGACGCCCTGCGAGAAGAGATCGACACGCTCGACCAGGAACTGCTGGCGCTGATGGAAAAGCGGCTCGACCTCGCCGCCGCCATCGCCGCCGCCAAGTCCGACGACAGCAAGACCGAAGACGCGAACGAACTGCTCCTGCGCCCCGCGCGCGAGGCGAGCGTGATCGACCGGCTCGGCACGCTGACCCGCCGAATTCCGGACGCGAGCATCGCGGCGATCTGGCGCGAACTGATGGCGATCAACCTGCAGGCGCAGCGCCCGATCGAAATCGCGCTCAACGCCTCGCGCCACCCTGCCAGGATGCACCTGATGGCACGCGCACGCTTCGGCACGATCATCCCGATCCGCGAAATGGCGTCACCCGAGGCGGCGCTGGACAAGGCGCGTACGGGCAAGGCCATCGCCCTGATCGAAATCGGCGAAGGCGATTGGTGGTCCGGGCTTCGCGACGATCCGGAACTGGCAATCATCGACGGACTGCTCGGCGAAGGCGGACGCGGTTCCGCCTTGGCGGTCGGCCGCCTCTCGCCCGACCGGCTGGGCGAGGATCGCAGCTTCGCGGTGCTCGAACAGGCAGAGCTTGCCGCGCGGCTTGGCCGGGGCGAAGCGGTCTGCCCGATTGCCGTATCGGGTAGTCTGAACCTGTGCGTGATCGAGCGGGTTGCCCCGCTGTCGCGCGCCGCCGCCTGACCCGCACACGATCCGGATAACAGACGATGCGCATTGCGTATGGCGGGCACCCCGGTGCCTTCGGTGAACTCGCGTGCCTTGGCCGCTTCCCAGATGACGAGCCGATCGGCTTCGATACTTTCCGAATGGCGTGCGACGCGCTGGTCGGCGGCGATTGCGACCGGGCGGTCATCCCGTTCGAGAATTCGATTGCGGGCGCGGTACCGGGAGTGGAGGCACTGATCGCCTCTCTGCCGGTCACGCGGATTGATGTGCATCCGCAGCCGGTGGTGTTCCACTGCCTCGCCATACCCGGCGCGCGGCTCGATCAAATCGAGGTCGTGGCGAGCCATCCGATGGCGCTGGCGGAATGCCGGCATTTTCTTTCCCGCCTCGGGGTGAGGGAGGAAGAGGCGGGCGACACAGCCGGGGCGGCGAGCGAGGTCGCCGCAGCCGGGTCGCTCACCCGTGCGGCCCTCGCCTCGACCAGGGCCGCCGAGCTTTACAGACTCGAAGTGCTGGCAGCGGACGTTCAGGACAGCGCCGACAACGTCACGTATTTTGCGGTTCTCGAGCGCGCGTAAAGCTTACCCGATCGCGGCGAGTTTCTTCGCGCGGCGGCGCTGCACGCTCGATCCGATGCCCATCGCCTCGCGATATTTGGCGACCGTGCGCCGGGCGATGTCGAACCCTTCTGCCTTGAGCAGATCGACCAGCTTGTCGTCGGAGAGGATTGCCTTGGGGTCTTCGGCGTCGGTCAGCGCCTTGATCCGCGCCTTGACCGCTTCGGCACTCGCGCCTTCGCCGTCCTCTCCACCGCCGACCCCGCTGGTGAAGAAGTATTTGAGGTCGAAGGTGCCGCGCGGGCAGTGCAGGAACTTGTTGCTGGTCACGCGGCTGACCGTGCTTTCGTGCATCTCGATCTTTTCGGCCACCTGCTTCAGCGTCAGCGGCCGCAAATGGCTGACCCCGTGGAGGAAGAAGCCCTGCTGCTGGGTGACGATCTCGCTCGCCACCGCAAGGATGGTCTTCTGCCGCTGGTCGAGCGCACGGATCAGCCAGCGCGCATCCTCCAGCTTTTCCTTCAGCCAGGCGCGGCTGGTGCGGTCGCGGCAACCATCGCGCAGTTCGACCAGGTAGGGGCGATTGACCACGAGGCGCGGCAGCGTCGCTTCGTTGAGCGCGATCCGCCAGCCCCCGTCGGTGGCGGGCGAGATCAGGATGTCGGGCACGACCGCGCTGCCCCCCTGTTCACCGAAGGTCAGGCCGGGGCGCGGATCGTAGCCGCGCAATTCGGCGAGCATCTCGGCGAAGTCCTCGGCATCGACGTTGCATAATTTCTGGAGACGGGCGACTTCGCCGCGCGCGACCAGTTCCAGATTGTCGATCAGCCGCGCCATGCACGGGTCGTAGCGGTCCGCCTCGCGCGCCTGGATCGCGAGGCATTCGGCGAGGTTGCGCGCGCCGACCCCCGCGGGGTCGAGCGTCTGGACGAGCTCCAGCGCACGCTCGGCTTCGGCAAGCGGAATGCCGAGCGTATCGGCAATTTCGCGCAGCGGCTCGCCCAGGTAGCCCGCCTCGTCGAGCCGTTCGATGATCGCGCGGGCAATGAAAATCTCGCGATCGTCGCGCCCCGCCGCGCCGACCTGTGCGTGCAGGTATTCCGACAGCGACAGCGCAGCCCCGCCATGCTGGTCGATCCCCAGGCCTTCGTCTTCACCGCCGAAGCCATCCGCAGCGCCCCAGCTGCCGTCGCCGGTATCGCGGTCGATCTCCATCTCGGCGGCAGAAAGGTCGGTCGGGGCGTCGCTTTCGGCGGCACCCTCTGCGATCAGCGTATCGGACTCGCGCTCTTCGCGTGGGGTTTCGGGCGCATCGCCGTCGTCCGATCCGCTGCGTTCGGCACGCGGAATTTCGCCCATTTCGAGCAGCGGGTTGGCCTCCAGCGCATCGCCGATGAAGGTTTCGATTTCGAGATTGGACAGCGTCAGCAGCTTGATCGCCTGCTGCAGCTGCGGCGTCATCACCAGCGATTGCGACTGGCGCAGGTCGAGGCGCGGGGCGAGTGACATTAGGTATGGCGTCCGTTCGGGCTCGGCTTGCGCCGATCCCTGCGCCCGGTACCGGCCCGCGTCTTCGTGGCGTCTATTCGGGCTCGGCTTGCGCCGATCCCTGCGCCCGGCACCGGCCCACACCCCCGCCCGGCCACCCATTCAGGATACATTCGTGGGTGGCCGGGCGAGGGTGTGGGGCGGTGCCGAACCTGGCTGCCGGCATTTCCTCTCGCGATACGATCGCAAGGGGCCAGCAAATCAAAGAGTAAAGTTCTCGCCAAGGTAGAGCCTGCGCACGTTCTCGTCTGCCACCAGATCCTGCGGGGTGCCCGCGAAGAGGACCTGTCCCCCGTAGATGATACAGGCTCGGTCTACGATATCGAGCGTTTCCCGAACGTTATGATCGGTTATCAGAACGCCGATCCCCCGATCCTTGAGGTCGCATACCAGATCGCGGATGTCGCTGATCGAGAGCGGGTCGATCCCTGCAAAAGGTTCGTCGAGCAGCATGATCGAAGGGTTGGCGGCCAGCGCGCGGGCGATTTCGCAGCGGCGCCGCTCGCCGCCCGAAAGCGCCATCGCGGGCGCGCTGCGCAGGCGGGTGAGGCCGAATTCGTCGAGCAGCCGCTCCAGCCCCTCGCGCCGGGCATCACGGTCGGGCTCTGCCAGTTCGAGCACGGTGGCGATGTTCTGTTCCACGGTCAGCCCGCGGAAAATGCTGGTTTCCTGCGGCAGATAGCCGAGACCCAGGACCGCGCGGCGATACATCGGCAGGCCGGTCACATCCTCGCCATCCATCAGGATGCGGCCGCTATCGGGCTTCACCAGCCCCATGATCGAATAGAAACAGGTCGTCTTGCCTGCGCCGTTGGGCCCCAGCAGGCCCAGGACTTCGCCCTTGCCCACCGACAGCGAAATGTCGGTCAGAACGGCGCGCTTGTCGTAGCTTTTCGCGATCGAAACGACTTCCAGCCCGCCCTGCGGGAGGGGCGGCGCTGCGTTCGCCTCCGTCTCGGCGTGGCTTTGCGCAATGTCTGTGGGGTCGATCTCGGCCATGGTTGTGTGCCTAGCAGATGGGGAGCGTGGCGAAAGTGACAATGGCTGCGACGTAAAGGAATCGGGCGATGATGCCTTGCGGTCTTGAGCCTGCGGGGTGCCCGGCGTATCGAGGGCCCGGCAGGGGGCTGCAAGAGGAGCCGGGATGAACACCTTCGACACCAACACCGACGAGACCGCGCACGAGGTCGACTGGAAGGCCTCGATCAGCGACAATATCGCGTGGGCCCTGCTGGTCACGACTGCGCTGCTGATCTTCATCACCATGCCCAAGATGAAGCACGCGTTCGAAGGGATCACCGCCTATCTGCTGCTGGTTGTGATGGTTGGCGGGTTCATTCCTGTGCTGCGGTTTTTCGAGCATCGCTGGACCCGGCTGGACGATACCAGGGCGCACGATCCGTCGCTGCGCGGTGCCTTCAGGCTCGATCAGGCGGCTCTCTGGCTGCTGACCGCGGGTGTTCCATTGCTGCTCGCACTGGTTTTCGCGCTGGCCTTCCCCGACTGAGGGAGACACCGAAGCTCTTCGACAGGGCTCAATTTGGCAGGGCTCAATTTGGGGCGCAAAGAGGGGGGCTTCGATGTGATGCTGCGAATTCTGGCTGCGCTTGCGCTTGCGTGCCTGGGCCTTGCGGGCGCGACCGCGCCCCTCCACGCTGCCTTGCCCGGCCTCGGGGGCGAGCCGGCATCCGACTCTACCGCTGCTCCGGGCGAACCCTCGGGCGCGCTCGACGATCGGCGCGATCCGGCAAGCGACCAGCGCATTGCCGAGCGGCTCAGCGGCATTTACGGCCAGGTTGACGAATTTTCCGATATTGATGTCTCCGTCTCCGAAGGCGTGGTCCGGCTGACAGGCTCCGCGCCGACGCAGGACGCGATCGACCGGGCGGGCGCGATCGCATCGCGCTTCGATGTGGTGACGGTGCAGAACGACGTCGCACGCGATACCTCGCTCAGCAACACGGCCAATATCGTGACCGCGCTGTTCGACCGGTTGCGCGAAGCGGGCAAGATGCTCCCGGTGATCGGGGTCGCCGCGCTGATCGGTCTTGCGATCCTGCTGGTCGGCTATCTGATCGCCTCGCTGAAGTTCGTCTGGCGCATCTTCACACCCAACAGCTTCCTAGCGGATCTGGTGGCGAGCGCGATCCGTTTCGCCTCGATCATCTTTGCGCTGGTCATCGCGCTCGACATCATCGGCGCGACCGCCTTGCTCGGCGCGGTACTGGGCGGCGCGGGCGTGATCGGCATCGCGCTGGGCTTTGCGATGCGCGATATGGTGGAAAACTACGTCGCCTCGCTGATGCTGTCGCTGCGCCAGCCGTTTCGCGCGAACGACCTCGTGAAGATCGACGATCAGGAGGGGCGCGTGGTCCGCCTGACCAGCCGCGCGACCGTGCTGATGACGCTGGAAGGCAACCACCTGCGCATTCCCAACAGCACGGTGTTCAAGGCGGTGATCGTCAACTTCACCCGCAATCCGCAGCGCCGCTTCGATTTCACGCTCGGCGTCGATCCGGACGACGATGCCACCGCCGCCGCCGAGCTGGGGCGCGAGACGCTGGCGCAGCTGCCCTTCGTGCTCGCCGACCCGGCACCCGAGGCGCGGATCGTGGAGGTCGGCGATTCCTCGGTCGTGGTGCGCTTCCTCGGCTGGGTCGATCAGCGCGAAGCCGACTGGTACAAGGCGCAGAGCGTGGCGATCCCGACGGTGAAGACCGCGCTGGAAACAGCCGGCTTCGGCCTGCCCGAACCGATCTACCGCCTGCGGTTCGACCCGCGCTCGGCCAGCCTGCCGTTCGAGAACATCGCCGACCGCGACGGCGTGGAATGGCGGGCAAAGAAGCCGAAACCCGATGCCGAGGCACCCACCGCCGACGTCACTCCGCGCAACGAGATCGACGACATGGTCGAAGAAGAGCGGGAGAAGACGCCGAAGAAAGGCGACCTGCTCGACCATCGACGGCCGGTGGAATGATATGAACTGAAATCCTCCCCGTTTTCGCCGCAGGCGCACGGGGGGAGGTGGCAGTCGCCGTCAGGCGGCTGACGGAGGGGCTTGGAAGGCAAAACCCCTCCACCACGCTGCGCGCGGTCCCCCTCCCCTCTTGTCCCTGCGGGAAAAGCGGGGAGGATTTTTGGCTCAGCCCTTCTCGTACCGCTCGATCGCTTCGAGCACGATCCGCTTGGCTTCGGCCGCGTCGCCCCATTCGCCGACGCGGACCCACTTTTCGGCTTCCAGATCCTTGTAATGGGTGAAGAAGTGCTCGATCTGCTGGAAGATGATGCTCGGCAGGTCCTTCGTCTCGGCAACGTCCGAGTAATAGGGGAAGGTCGTGTCGATCGGCACGCAGATCAGCTTTTCATCGCCGCCATGCTCGTCTTCAAGGTTGAGCACGCCGATCGGGCGCGCACGCACCACGCAGCCCGCGATGAAGGGGCTGCGCGCGATCACCAGCGCGTCGAGCGGGTCGCCATCGGGCGAGAGCGTGTGCGGCACGAAGCCGTAGTTCGCGGGGTAGCGCATCGGCGTATGGAGGATACGGTCGACGAACAGCGCGCCCGATTCCTTGTCGAACTCGTATTTCACGGGCTCGCCGCCGGTCGGAACCTCGATGATGACGTTGAGGCTTTCGGGCGGGTTGTCGCCCGTGGGGATCTTGTCGATGCGCATGACGCGCGCCCTTAACGACAGCGATGCTGCACTGCAACTACCGCGTTACGATCCGCCCAGAGTATTTATCGTGAACGCGATCACGCCGATGTTGAACACGAACGCGGCGAAGCAGTGCATCAGGCTGACAACGCGGATGCGGCTGCTGGTGATGCCGACGTCGCTGGTCTGGAAGGTCATGCCCAGCGTGAAGGCGAAGTAGGCGAAATCGCGGTAATCGGGCGCGGGCGTACCGGGGAAGTCCAGACCGCCCCGGTCGCCCGGCGCGTTACGGTCTGCGCCATCGGCCCCGCGTGCACCATGAACTTCGCTCGCCGAAGTGTAGAATGCGTGCGCGTAGTGCAGCGTGTAGACGCTGTTCGCGAACAGCCAGATCAGCAGCAGCGTGCCGACCAGCTTGATGATCGCAGGCCACTCGCCCTTGCTGGCCCCCGCCAGCTCGCCGGTGATCGCCGCCATCACCACCAGCGTCAGCAGGCTGCTCAGCGCGAGCACCAGCAGGCGGTTGGCATCGTTGGCAGCGGCATGGTGGCGCATCGATTCCGCCGAGTGACTGCGCAGCATCGGCGCGAGCGAGGCGAGGAAGACGAGCGCGCCCGCATCGAAGGCGATGGCGACCCCATCGCGCCAGTCCTGCACCGGCATGGTCGCGCGGGCAATCGCATAGGCCCCGGCCAGCACCGCAAGAAAGACGAGGAAACGCGCGGGTGCCAGCCGATTTCCGATACCCACCGGCAGCCTTTCCGAAGCGATTTCGTCAGTCATGCGGCGCCCGGCCGCCAGCCATGGCGTCACTCCCCGGCGCGCGGTTCCAGGAACCTGTCGAGCGGCTGTTCACCCTCGCCGACCGGCTCCAGCCACGGGTAGCGCAGGCCGCCGTGGTAATCGATCGCGACCGTGCGGTAGGTGTCTCCCCGCTTGACCAGCAGTTCGATCGGTTCCTTGCCGTCCTTGGCAGCGGTGATCGCGTCCTTGATCGCATCGCTCGAATATTCGATGCCGTTGACCGCGACGATGGTGTTGCCGTTGACGATGCCTGCGTTGAAGGCAGGGCCGTCCCACAAGGTGCCGCTCACCTTGCCATCGCTGCCGAGGTTCACGCCAAGCGAGTAGAACAGGTTGAGGTACTTGTAGTTGCCCATCCGGCCCTTGTCGTAGCTGTTCGCTTCGTCCTTCCAGACCAGCTTGTAACCGGCCATCTCGATCCCGCGCAGCGGCGCGGGCTGATCGGGTTCGAGCAGGCGAGTGGTCAGGAAATCGGCCCAGTCGTAAGGATAGACGCCGTTCAGCGTGTCGACGACTTCGTCGAAATCGTAGGTCAGCTGGCCCCAGTCGCCATCGTTCATCCCGAAGAAGGCCTTGGCGAAATCGTCCAGCCCCTTCGCCCCGTCGGTGCCCTTGCGGATGATCTGGTCGGCTTCGAGCCAGGTCAGCGCACCTTCGACGTAATAGTCCTCGCTGCGCGACAGCGAGGAATAGGGCACCGGCCGGCGCGCGTTGATAATCGGGTCGTTGGTGGTGTCCGCGACCGAGCGGTATGCGCGGCCCGGCTGCCCTTCCGCGTAATTGGCTGCATAGCCCGCAAAGGCATCGAGGAAGGTCTGCTTCTTCTGCAGGCCGCTGCGCGCGGCGAGCACCCAGCCCCACAGCTGCGTTTGCCCTTCGTAGAGCCACAGCAGCGAATCCTGCATCGGCGTGCGATAGTCGGGGGTCCACAGGTCCGCCGGGCGGCGATACTTGCCGTTCCAGCTATGCACCAGTTCGTGGCTGACGACGTTGTGATCCCAGTCCATTGCGTCCCAGTCGATCAGCGCGGTGGGTTCGTACTGGTTTTCCGCCGAACGCTGATGCTCCAGCCCGATGCCGCCCATCCGGTCGGTCAGCGCGAGCAGGATGTCGTAGTGATCGAAATGCCGTGCGCCGAACAGCGCATCGGCCTCGTCGATCAGCCGTTCGAAGCGGGCGAGATTTTCAGGGGCGAGCTCCAGGTACTTGGCCTTGTCCGCCACCGCATCGAGCCGCACGTCGTCGTCCAGCTGCCACTGCTGCGCATACTTGCCCGCGAAGATCGGCGAATCGACCAGCGTTTCGTAGTCGACCGTCTGCCAGGTCACCGTGTCGTTTTTCCGGGCCTGCCCGTCGAGCGCGGTGAACACGCGCCAGCCCGCGGGAACCTTCACCGTCGGCTTCACCGCGATCCGGCGCACGTAATGCCCGGCGGGGTAGAAGCTCATCTTTTCCCACTGCAGGTTGAGCATTTCCTGCGTCATGGTGATCCGCCCCTCGCTGCCGGTGACAGGCGAGGTGTGGACGAATTCGGCCTTCACCGCCTTGGTGCCTGCAGGCACATCGACGATCAGCTCGTACACGTCGAGCGGGTTGCGCTTCCATTCCAGCACCTTGCCGCCTGCGGTGAAGCGGATGCCGCTGATGAGGTTGATCGGCCCGCGCGCGGCATGGTTGCCGGGCAGCCATTCGGGAAACAGCAGGTGCAGCTCGCGCATGTCGGCGGTGACGGGGATGGTCTGCGTCACGCTGTAGACGCCGCGTGCGGTATCGGTCGCGTCGATATCCAGCGCAATCGTGCCGCCCGGCCACGGCGTGTCGGCGGGCAGCGGCGTCGTGTCGGCCAGCTGTTCCTGCACCGGGGCAGTGTTGCCGGCAGGGCGTATGTCGCTTTGCGCGATCGCGGGCGTGGCAATGACGAGGGGGAGGAGGGCGGCGCCGAGGAGGAGTGTCTTCATGGGGGCACGTCATGCGATGAATGGCGCGCGGGTGCAATAATGTATCCCGCTTTCGTTTATGCGGCCCGCACGCTAAGCGCTCGCCCATCATGGCAAAGACAAAGACGCCGCAGGCAATCCGCGGCACGCAGGACATTTTCGGGGCCGAGGCAGAGGCGTTCGCCTTCGTGGTCGAAACCTTCGAACGGGTGCGCAGGCTCTACCGCTTCCGCCGCGCGGAAATGCCCGTGTTCGAAAAGACCGAGGTGTTCGCCCGCTCGATCGGCGAGACGACCGATATCGTTTCCAAGGAAATGTACTCCTTCGAGGATCGCGGCGGGGAATCGCTCACCCTGCGGCCCGAATTCACGGCGGGAATCGCGCGTGCGTACCTGACGAACGGCTGGCAGCAGCACGCGCCGGTGAAGCTGGCAACCCACGGCCCGCTGTTCCGTTACGAGCGCCCGCAGAAGGGCCGCTACCGCCAGTTCCACCAGATCGACGCCGAGATTATCGGTGCGGCAGAGCCTCAGGCCGATGTCGAGCTGCTCGCGATGGCCGACCAGGTGATCCGCGAGCTGAGGATAGAGGGCGTGACGCTCCACCTCAACACGTTGGGCGACGGCGATTCTCGCGAGGCATGGCGCGCTGCGCTGGTCGAACACTTCCGCAGCGTGAAGGACGAGCTGAGCGAGGAATCGCAGGAGCGGCTGGAGAAGAACCCGCTGCGGATTCTGGACAGCAAGGACCGCCGCGATCAGCGCTTCGTGGCGGATGCGCCCAAGATCGATGCGTATCTTTCAGACGATGCACGGGCATTCTTTGATGCCGTAACCAGCGGGCTCGATGCCGCAGGCGTGAAGTGGAAGCGCGCCGAAAGCCTCGTGCGCGGACTCGACTACTACCGCCACACCGCGTTCGAGTTCATCCCCGACGAAGGCTCGGCGGCGGCAGACGCGCTGGGTTCGCAGAGCACGATCCTCGGCGGCGGGCGCTACGACGGGCTGATCGAGAGCCTTGGCGGGCCCGCGACGCCTGCGGTCGGCTGGGCTGCGGGGATCGAGCGGTTGGCTATGCTGGTGGGGGAGAAGGGTGAGGAGCCTGCTGAGGCCATCATCGTGGTGGAAGACACCAGCGACGTCGCGCTGGATCGGGCTAGCAGGGCGCTCGCGTCCTTACGCACCGCCGGGTTGAGCGCTGAGATGATTGCGAGCGGGTCGCCCCGCAAGCGTTACGACAAGGCGGTCAAACGCTCGCCTAAAGCGATCGTAAGCTTCCGCGAGGATGGGCATGGGATCAGTGGGAATGATGCGGCGCATCCCGACCTTGAGCGGATCTTGGGTTTTTAGGCATCTCGTCACCCCGGACTTGATCCGGGGTGGTGCTTCTTCCTTCGAACGCACCGTTTGGCGCGAGAAGCCTGATCCCGGATCAAGTCCGGGATGACGTTGGGGGGGTGAAGTGACGGGAGGGTGAAGTGGGAAACCGCGCCACCTTTCCTACGCCGCATCTTCCGCGCTATTGCGCCCTGCAAGCAATCATCCATCCCCGCCACACCACAAAAGTGTCGCTCTACGTGCCAATTCGCCAAAAACGCCAATGCAAACAGCACTTTGTCCAAGGTGACACCTGGGTGACACCGTGTCGCCCTGTGTCACCCAAATGCCCCTCGGAACGACCGCAATGACCATCCCTCCCGAACGCCTCGACCAGATCGCCAACCGCTTCGCAGAAATCGAGGCGCGGATGGCCAGCGGCCAGCTCGAGGGCGAGGAGTTCGTCCAGGCGAGCCGCGATTATGCCGAGCTCGAGCCGGTCGCGAAGCTCGCGCTGGAGCTGAAGGCCGCGCGCGAGGAAGTCGCCGGGCTGCAAGAGATGCTTGCCGACCCCGAGATGCGCGGCATGGCCGAAGAGGAGCTGGAGGCGCTCAACCAGCGCATTCCCGAGCTCGAACAGCAGCTCGCCATCGCGATGC
Source organism: Citromicrobium bathyomarinum (assembly GCF_038594485.1). Classification (GTDB taxonomy): domain Bacteria; phylum Pseudomonadota; class Alphaproteobacteria; order Sphingomonadales; family Sphingomonadaceae; genus Alteriqipengyuania; species Alteriqipengyuania bathyomarina_A. Next base: position 307,794 of record NZ_JBCFZG010000004.1, read on the forward strand.
TCCCGCGCGACAGCGCCGATGCCAAGCCTGCGATGCTCGAAATTCGCGCGGGCACCGGCGGCGACGAGGCGGCGCTGTTCGCGGGCGATCTCTACCGCATGTACGAACGCTTCGCGGGCGAGCAGGGCTGGAAGGTGGAGCCGGTCAGCATGAGCGCGAGCGACGTCGGCGGTTTCAAGGAAATCGTCGCCAACGTGCGCGGGCAGGGCGTGTTCGCAAAATTGAAGTTCGAAAGCGGCGTGCACCGCGTGCAGCGCGTGCCCGAGACAGAGAGCGGCGGGCGCATCCACACCTCGGCGGCGACCGTCGCGGTGCTGCCCGAACCGGACGAGGTCGATGTGCAGATCGACGCAGGCGACCTCAAGATCGATACCTACCGCGCGTCGGGCGCAGGCGGGCAGCACGTCAACACGACCGATTCGGCGATCCGCATCACGCACCTGCCCACCGGGCTGGTGGTCACCTGCCAGGACGGGCGCAGCCAGCACAAGAACCGCGAGCAGGCGATGCAGGTGCTGCGCGCGCGCCTCTACGAACAGCAGCGCGACGCCGCGCAGGGGGCGGAGGCCGAGGCACGCAAGGCGATGGTCGGCAGCGGCGACCGCTCAGAACGCATCCGCACCTATAACTTCCCGCAGGGCCGCGTCACCGACCACCGGATCGGGCTGACGCTGCACAAGCTGCCCGAGATCATCGCCGGGCCGGGGCTTGGCGAACTGGTTGACGCGCTGATCGCCGAGGACGAAGCCAAGCGCCTCGCCGCGATGAATGAGTGAAGCGCCCTCCAGTGTTGGCGAGGCTATTCGCGAGGCAGCCGAAACCCTCGCCCCCGCCAGCGACACCGCGCGGCTCGATGCCGAACTGCTGATGGCGCATGCGCTGGGCCTCTCGCGCTCGGACATGCTGCTGCGGGCGATGCGCGATCCCGCGCCCGAGAATTTCGAAGCGCTGGTCGCCCGGCGGCTGTCACACGAGCCGGTCGCGTACATCACCGGCAGCGCGGAGTTCTACGGGCTCGACCTGCAGGTCTCGCCCGCCGTGCTGATCCCGCGGGGGGATAGCGAGACGCTGATCGAGGCGGCGCGCGAGCATTTCGGGAAAGGCGCAGCTCCCGCGCGAATCCTCGACCTGGGCACCGGATCGGGTGCGTTGCTGCTTGCCGCGCTGTCGCTGTGGCCTGAGGCGGAGGGGATCGGGCTGGATGCCTCGATGCCCGCGCTGCGGGTCGCGCAGTGCAACGCGACGAAGCTGGGCCTGGCCGACCGGTGCCGTTTCGTGCGGCGCAGCTGGCGCAGGGATGGGTGGGGGCGCGATCTGGGCACTTTCGACCTGATCCTCTGCAACCCGCCCTATGTCGAAGACGACGCGCCGCTGGAGCCGCAGGTGCGCGAGCACGAGCCCGCCTCGGCGCTGTTCGCAGGGCCCGAGGGGCTCGACGACTATCGGATACTGGTGCCCCAGATCGGGCACTTGTTAACAGACGGCGGCATCGCCATCTTCGAAATCGGCGCGACGCAGCAAGATGCGGTCGGCGCAATCGCCCGAAATCAAAGCTTTAGCGCGCGTTTCTGCAATGATCTTGCAAACAGGCCACGCGCGGCGATTGTTTCGCAAAGCTTTTGACAAGGGGTTGGCAAAGTGCCGGCCAACCGGTAAGTCTCGTCAAGTCCCAGCAAGAAACAGAGGTTTCCAGCGGGGTCGCGATCCGAAATCTGCGAGTAGACCGGGCCCGGACAGGGACTGCGATCGGAAAGAGATCGAAGATCATGCTTAAGGACAGGTGGGCCACGCGGGCACATTGCTTTGCCGCAATACCGCGACGTTAGACCCGACCACGAGGGAAGAGAATTCCTTGAACAACAACAGCAATCGTAACAACAACCGTCGGCGCGGCCGCGGCAATCGCAATCAGGGCGGGGGCGGCAACAACTCCAACCGGATCGACAGCCGCGCACGGGGCAATGCCCCCCAGCTGCTCGACAAGTACAAGAAGCTGGCGCAGGACGCGCAGCACAATGGCGACCGCGTGCAGGCGGAATACTACCTGCAGTTCGCCGACCACTATTTCCGCGTCATCGCCGACAACAAGGCGCGCCAGGACGAGCAACGCTCCAAGCGCGACAATGATCGCGACCGCGCAAACGACGATTCGGACGACGAGGACGGCGAGGAAGATCGCCGCAACAAGTCCAAGCCCAAGGCCAAGCGGTCCAACCGTGGCGAGCGGCAGCGCGGATCGGAGCGCGAATCCTCGGATGGCGATGATTCGTCGGACGACGACGACAGCAACGACAGCGATGGCTCCGATACCGACGAAAACCCGTTCTTGCGCAAGCGCAGTGGCGGTTCGCGCCGGGGCAATGCCCGTAATCGCAGCGAAGACGACGGCGATAACGAGGAGGGCGAGATCGATGCGGCCGTGCTGCCCCCCGCGATCGCTGCGGCGACGGCAGGTGACGATGCGAAGAGCAAGCCCGCGAAGCCGCGCCGGCGGACTCGCAAGCCCGCCGAAGACGACGGTGACGAGGCACTGAGCGCGGTCGGCTGATCGCGCTCAGGCAAACGCTCGGGCTCGATCTCGCGTGGCTGATATCCGGCAAACGCTCCATAGCCCGATCGAGGCTGCATGGCCGAGGAGAGTGCGCCCTTGCTGAATCGCGCACTTAGTACGGCCCAGGCCCATCCACGAGTGACCCTCCTGGTGCTGGGCGCGCTGTCCGCGCTCGGCTTTCCGCCATTTCACCTGTGGCCGCTCGCGATCCTTGCGCTGGGCGGCGCGGCAATCCTGCTTCGGTTCGCCGGATCGATGCGCAGCGCGCTGTTCCGCGGCTGGCTGTTCGGACTGGCGCATTTCATCGTCACCAACCTGTGGATCGCGACCGCGTTCACCCATCAGAACCAGATGCCCGCCGCGATCGGATGGGCCGCTGTCCCTCTGTTGTCGGTGTACCTCGCGCTGTATCCCGCGCTCGCTTTCATGCTCGCCTACCGCCTCGCGCGCGGACGCAGCACTCTGGTCTACGCGCTGGCGCTGGGGGGATGCTGGATCGTCGCGGAGTACCTGCGCGCGACGCTGTTCACCGGCTATGCCTGGGGTCCGTTCAGTCTGACGCTGCTCGGCCCGTTCGATAGGCCGGGTTTCGCCGCCCTTCTGCCTTTCACAGGGACCTACGCGCTATCGGGCCTCGCCGTCCTGCTGGCGGTTGCGGTGGCCGATCTCGCGCTGCGGCGCGAGTGGTTGCGCGTGGCGCTGGTGAGCATCCTGCTGATCGCCGGCATGTACTGGCCCGTGGGTGCGGGGCGGGAGGGTACGCTCGATTACACGCTCGTCCAGCCCGATCTGGACCAGGAAACGCTCAACGATCCGCGCCAGTACGAACCCGGCTTCCTGACGCTGTCCGCGCTGAGCACCCGATCCGACACCCAGACCGAACCACGACTGGTGCTGTGGCCCGAGGGTGTGCTCCCCGACTATCTGCGCGAAGGCTATCCGCAGCGATACTATGCGGCGACCACTGCAGGGCGCGATCCCGTCTTCGCGCGCAAGCGGATCGCCCGCGTCATCGGTGAGGACAGCCTGCTCCTCACCGGCACGATCGATCTGGAGGTCGAAGGCGATCGTGCAGTGGCGGCTTACAACGTTGTCACCGTGGTCGACGACGAGGGCGCCATCGTCGGCGGGTATCGCAAGGCGCATCTGGTGCCCTATGGCGAATACCTCCCGCTGCGCAGCTGGCTCGAGCCGCTTGGCCTGTCGCGGCTCGTAGCGGGCTCGATCGATTTCTGGCCCGGATCGGGGCCTAAGACCATAGACCTGGGAACGCATGGCCGTGCGGGCATGCAGATCTGCTACGAAATCATCTTTTCCGGGCAGGTGGTCGATCGCTCCGACCGGCCCGACTACATCGTCAATCCATCGATCGATGGCTGGTTCGGCCCGACCGGCCCGCCACAGCATTTCGCGCAGGCGCGCATGCGTGCGATCGAGGAAGGGCTTCCCGTTTTACGCGCCACCACGACCGGCATCAGCGGCGTCATCGACGCGCGCGGCGTCGTCCGGCAGCAGCTTGGGATGAGCAAACAGGGGCGTCTCGATGGTAAGGTTCCACCCGCCAGATCGCCTACGCCCTTCGCGATTCTGGGCAACTGGCTGGCACTCGTCTGGGCAATCTTGCTCTTGGGCGGGTCGTTGGTTGTCAAGCGCCGACGCGCCCATTAGGGCGCTCATGCAGACATAAAGAATTCTTTATATCAGGTAAGATCGATCCATGCGCAGCAGCTATATTTTCACCTCTGAAAGCGTTTCCGAGGGTCATCCGGACAAGGTTTCCGACCAGATTTCGGATGCCATCGTCGACCTGATGCTGAGCAAGGACCCCGAATCGCGCGTTGCCTGTGAAACGCTGACCACCACCCAGCGCGTCATCCTGGCGGGCGAAATCCGTTGCGCGCCGATGTACGACAATGGCGAATGGAAGCCCGGCGCCGCCGAAGAAATCGAGCGCGTCGTGCGCGAGACGGTCAAGGAAATCGGTTACGAACAGAGCGGCTTCCACTGGGAAACGCTGACCTTCGAAAACCATCTGCACGGCCAGTCGAGCGAAATCGCGCAAGGCGTCGACGCGGGCACCGGTGGTTCGAACAAGGACGAGGGCGCGGGCGACCAGGGCATCATGTTCGGCTATGCCTGCGACGAGACGCCCGACCTGATGCCTGCGACGCTCGATTACAGCCACAAGATCCTCCAGCGATTGGCCGACGACCGCAAGTCCGGTGCGGCGCCGTTCCTCGAACCCGATGCGAAGAGCCAGGTCACGCTGCGTTACGAGAACGGCAAGCCGGTGAAGGCTGTGGCGATCGTCGTTTCGACCCAGCACGCCAAGGGATATCACGAAGGCGACAAGGAAGCCCAGCTGAAGGCCTATGTGAAAAAGGCGGTGGCCGACGTGCTGCCCAATGGCCTGATCGATGGCGATACCGTGTGGCACATCAACCCGACCGGCGCTTTCGAGATCGGTGGGCCCGATGGTGACGCCGGACTGACCGGACGCAAGATCATCGTCGACACCTATGGCGGTGCGGCCCCGCATGGCGGCGGTGCATTCAGCGGCAAGGACCCCACCAAGGTCGACCGCTCGGCTGCCTACATCACCCGCTACCTCGCAAAGAACGTGGTCGCGGCAGGTCTCGCCACGCGCTGCACCATTCAGCTGTCCTACGCGATCGGCGTCAGCGAGCCGCTGTCGGTCTATGTCGACCTGCATGGCACCGGCACGGTATCCGAAGAAGCACTCGAAGACGCGATCCGGGGCATGAACAAGCTCGGCGGACTGACTCCGCGCGGCATCCGCACGCATCTGGGCCTCAACAAGCCGATCTATCGTCGCTCGGCCGCCTACGGGCACTTCGGCCGCCCGGCAGAGGGTGACTTCTTCCCGTGGGAGCGGACCGATCTGGTCGAAGACCTGAAGGCAGCGGTCGGCAAGTAAGCCGCCCACGCGCAGGAATGAACAGGCCCGGCACTCCGCTGACAACATCGGAGGTGCGGGGCCCCTTCGCTTCGCGCGAGCGGGTCGCCGCGCTCGATGCGCTGCGCGGGATTGCCGTCGCGGGCATCGCGCTGATGAACGTCTACATCTACGCGCTGCCGCCCGCCGCCTATTTCAATCCTGCGGCGGCAGGCGGCGAAGGGCCGCTCGACTGGATCGTCTGGGGGCTGAGCTTCGTGCTTGTCGAGGACAAGTTCCGCAGCCTTTTCGCGATGCTGTTCGGCGCAGGAGTCGCCATCCTGATCGAGCGGGCGAGTGACGGCGGGGACGCGCACCCGATACGCAGTCACGTGTTCCGGATGCTCGTGCTCTTTGCCATCGGCGCCGCCCACGCGGTCTTGCTCGCGAACAATGACGTCCTGCGGCTCTACGCAATGGCGGGGCTGTTCGTGCCGCTGTTCCTGCGGCTGGATGCGCGCAAGCTGCTGATCGCGGGAGGTATTTTGATGGCGATCCACGCGCTGGCGGGCTCCGTCATCGCATACCAGTGGCTGACGGCCGAACCGGGCAGCACGCTGGCGCTGATGCCTGCGCAGATATTCGGCAGCGATCCGGCGGCGCTCGATTATGCGCGGGCTATCGGGATGGAGAGCTTTGGTGAGCGGCTACCCCGACGGATCTACGGCTTCGGTGCCGCGCTGGAAACGCAGATACCCGGCATCCCGTCTGCGCTGGGCACCATGCTTGTAGGCGCGGCACTGTGGCGCAACGGGTTGCTTAAGGGCGAATGGCCGCGCGCCAGATGCATTGCGCTGGCGTGGAAAATGGCGCTGATCGCGCTGCCGCCGCTCGTCGCTCTGATGGCGCTGGATTGGGGGGCGGGTTTTACCGGAGCGATGGTTGGCCCGGTTGCGCTGTTCTGGTCGCTACCGTTCGATCTGATGCTGGGGGTGGGCTATGCGGCGCTGGCGATGGCATTCTTCGCGGAGCGCGATAGCGCCCTGCGCCGTGTTCTTGCGGCAGCGGGGCGGTTGTCGCTCACCAACTACCTGCTGAGCAGCGTGGTCTTCGCGCTTCTGTTCTACTCCTGGGGGCTGGTGCTGTTCGGCACCTTGTCACGCAGCGGAGCGCTCGCGACGGCACTGATACCGATCGCCCTGATGATGGCCTGGTCGCAGCCGTGGCTCGCGCGCTTCCGGCAGGGACCGTTCGAGTGGCTGTGGCGCGGCTTGGCGCGCGGGCGGTTCGGGCCGATCCTGCGCTAGTCATCCTGCCCGAGCTTGGGCGAGGGTTCGCCTAGCGCCAGTTCGGCGTCGGAGAACTTGAACGGGCTACGCAGACCCGTGAGTCCGTCCGCCATCGGGAAAGTCATTCCGCGCGCCTGCACCTGAGGTTCCTCGAAGACTTCGGATACCTCGTAGATCGGCCCCGCTGGCACGCCGGCCTCTCGGCACGCCGCAAGCAGCGCTTCGCGATCCCACTGCGCGGTCTCGGCGGCAATGATCCCGTCGATCTCGCTTCGATTGGCAATCCGCGCCTCGTTCGTGGCGAAGCGTTCGTCACCCAGCAGGTCATGGCGTTCGAACACCTCGAGCAACTTGCGGAACAAGCGGTCGTTTGCAGGCGCGAGCACGACCGGCCCGTCCTTCGTCGGAAACACGCCATAGGCGCTCACCTGCGCGTGCATGTTGCCCATGCGCGGCGGGTTCTGGCCCGTGGTGAAAAAGCTCTGCGCCTGATGCGCGAGCAGCGCGACCGAGCAATCGTACAGTGCCATGTCGACATGCTGCCCGGTTCCGGTCCGTGCACGCATCGCCAGTGCGGCCTGGATCGCGATGGTCGAATAAAGCCCGCAGAACAGGTCGGATATCGACATTGCGTGCTTCATCGGCTCGCCATTGGGTTCGCCGGTCAGCGCCATGAATCCGCTCATCGCCTGCACCACAAAGTCGTAGCCTGGCTCGTCGCGCCGGGGCCCGTCCTGCCCGAAGCCGCTGATCGAGCAATAGACGAGGCCGGGATTGTCCTGCGACAGGCTGGCATAATCGAGCCCGAACTTCGTGAGCTTACCGGGCAGGAAATTTTCGATGACCACGTCGGCCTGCGCCGATAGATTGCGCACCTTCGCCAGATCGTCTGCGTTCCTGAAATCGGCAGTGATGCTCCGCTTCCCGCGGTTGCAGCCGTGGTAATAGGCCGCCTCGCGCGCGCCATCGTCACGTTCCACGAAGGGCGGCCCCCACAGTCGGGTGCCGTCGCCCTCGGGCGCCTCGACCTTGATGACATCCGCGCCCAGATCGGCGAGTGTCTGCCCGGCCCACGGCCCTGCGAGGATGCGGGCAAGTTCGAGCACCTTGAGCCCCGCGAGGGGCGCAGCCGGATTGCGAGGTTTATCGAACCACATGGCAGCGTCGCTGCGGCACCTCTGCCCGCAGGTCAAGCGGGGAGGATCACATCGCCCGCTTCAGGAAGGTCACGCTGCGATCGAGCACCGGTGCCTTGCCCCGAAACGCTTTGGAGAGCGCCATAACCACTTCCTCGTGCCTGAGACCTTCGTAGTTCTCTGACTCGACGGGTGCGCCCAGTTCGCGCAGCTTTGCCGTCAGATTCTCCGTATTATACGGGCGAACCACGGTATCCTTGCTCGAAGTGACCAGCAGCATCGGCGGTGCGTCTGCGTGCGCGAGGGCGATCGGCTGCGTGTCGCGCGGCTCGGGCCATTGCGACATCGCGTCGATCGAACGCTTCTTGTCGAAGGGATAGAAGTCGTACGGGCCGGACAGCCCTATGACCGCCTTGACCGCGCCGGGTTCCACACCCGCTGCGGTCAGCCAGCGAGGATCGAGCGCCAGGGTGACGGCGGTGTGCGCTCCGGCGGAATGGCCTGCAAGAGCGATCCGATCGGGATCGCCGCCGAATTGCGCGATGTTCTCGCGCGTCCAGCGGACAGCCTCGGCTCCATCCTCGATGAAAGCGGGGAAGCGGACGTCGGGCACCTTGCGATAGTCCGGTATCACGACGGTGTAGCCGCGGCTGGCAAAGGCGCGGCCGACAAATGCGTATGCGTCGCGATCGCCCTTCACCCAGCCTCCCCCGTGAAAGAACACGATTACCGGGCGCGGCCTGTCCGAATGCTCGGCAGGTCTCCATACGTCGAGCGTCTGACCATGCTTGCCGAACGCGACGCCGGTCCCCGCACGCTGTGTGCCCGAACCGCCTCCGGCAAGGCCATCGACGACCGACAGAAGCTTGGGCGGCGATGTGAAGGCGATAAAGCCGGCGAACACCAGCAGGAGCGCGATCGCGATAGAGGCAGCCACCCGCTTCTTCATGCGGTCGCGAGCGCGACCTCGTAATTCGCGCTGGTGCTGTTGGCGATTGTCTCCTCGGTAACGCCCGGCGCGAGTTCGATCAGGCGGAAGGCACTGTCATGATCGGGCCGCTGGAACACCCCGAGATTGGTAATGATCATGTCGACCACGTTGGTCCCGGTCAGCGGCAGCGAGCATTCGGGAATGAACTTCGGGTCGCCGTGCTTGCTGGTGTGGTCCATCACCACGATGATCTTCTTCACGCCCGCGACCAGATCCATCGCGCCGCCCATGCCCTTGATCATCTTGCCGGGGATCATCCAGTTGGCGATGTCGCCGTTTTCCGCAACTTCCATCGCGCCGAGCACGGTCAGGTCGATATGCCCGCCGCGGATCATGCCGAAGCTGGTGGCGCTGTCGAAATAGGCGCTGTGTTCGAGTTCGCTGATGGTCTGCTTGCCCGCGTTGATCAGGTCTGCGTCTTCCTCGCCTTCGAGTGGGAACGGCCCGATGCCGAGCATCCCGTTCTCGCTTTGCAATGTCACGTGCATCCCTTCGGGGATGTGGTTGGCGACCAGCGTTGGAATGCCGATGCCGAGATTGACGTAGTAGCCGTCTTCCAGCTCACGTGCGGCGCGCGCAGCCATTTCGTCGCGCGTCCAGCCTTTGGTGTTGTCTGCCATTGTTCAACCTTTGGGATCGAGGGGGGGAGGGGCGAGGAACCAGGCGTCTCCGATCAGCGCACTGAATGCGGCAGTGGCGGTAGGTTCCTCGGCATCCGTGAAAAGTGGATCGAAATCCTGCCATGCGTCGCCCATTACGGCAACTACGCAGAAATCTTGCGCTGCATCGGCACGACGGGTCGACTTGGACTCGTTGATGAAACGCACGAGATAAAGCGGATCGACGCGCGTCGGGTCCAGCCCGCTGTGTGTCAGGGCCTGGCGCAATTCTACCGCATCTTCCGCCCGACGCCCGCTCAGCCACAGGATCGCCACGTCCTGCGCGCGCAAGCCGTCGAGGATGCGGTTGAGCCTGGCGCTGGCGGTGGCGTCCTGCACCAGCGGCGCAAGTCCGTTCGCCGGATCGAGATCGACGAGCACCGCCGTCTTGCCGGTGCGGCACTCCGTTCGATCGGGCCTGAGGCTGCCTGCATCGCCCAGAATGGCCGAATAGCGCTTCTCTCGCGAGCTTGGCAGGCGTTGGGCAATCCGAGTGACCGTGGCGAACAGCCCATCGTAAACCGGGTCGGGCACGGTTTCGGCGGCGGTCGGACCGATCTGCGCGGCCGTCTCCGATGCAAGGCTTGGTGTCGGCCCTGTCGGGGAGGCATCGGTGGAAACCATCGCCGGCTGAGTTGCTGCAGACGGGACGGTTGCGGGCAGTTCCGCCGCACCTTGTCCGGCTGCCGGTTCGATCTTCGGCGTCTCGACCAGCTGGGCTGGCCTGGCGTCGCTCGACCTGGCTTCGACCGGCTTGGCTTCGACCGGCTTGGATGGGACTGGTTCGGGCGCGACAGTGGGAGTTGCATTCGCGATGTCGGCCGGCGGCGCAGCAAGCGCGGGAACCGGAGCCTCGTCTTTCGCTCGATTGCCCGACAATGCACTCTCGCCCATCAGCGCGGCGGAAGCGATCGGGATTGCGGCAACGCATCCGCCCATTCCGGGGGCGAGCGCGGTCAATGCCAGCAGGGCCAAAGCTCGTTTCATCTCCGCACCTCCCCGTTTCCGCTCACAGCGTACCGTGCATTCCTTCGACGTCGAGTATCTATTCGGCCTCTTCCGGCGGGTTCCACCGCGCGTTCGGCAGGAAGACTTCGCCCACATTGCCCTTTATCGAGGCGCCGTAGACGGGGTTGGGCAGGACGAACCACCCGTTGCCCCACATCTGCGCGAAGGTGCCGCGCCCCGCCAGATCGCGCCGTGCCTGCGGGGATCGGTCGCCGTCGTTGAAGACATCGGCGAAGTCGCCGAGATTGTCGCCTGCCAGCGCAAGCACGCAATAGCGCGCGGCGATGGTTTCGCGGCGGGCATCCTTGCGCGATCCCGTCGCGTCGTCGCCCTTGAGGAACAGCGTCTCGCCGTGGACCGCATCGCCGAGACCGGCGGCGGAGAGCGCAGCGACGGTGCCCTGGGCATTTTCCGCGAGGCGATTGGTGTTGAACACCGGCGTAATCCCGGCCTCGCGCAGCCGCTTGAGCGCGGTCACTGCCCCGGGCACCGGGGCGACATGGGCCGCACCGTCGCGCTCCCACGCGCTCCATACCTTCGGATCGTATCCGCCGGGAGTGCTGGCGTCCCAGTATTCGTACCCGAGGTTCAGGATCAGCGTCTCGTCGGCATCAAACACCACTGCGGGCGGCTTGGCCGATCCGTCGCTATCGCGGCAGCTTGCGGTCCCCACGCCGCCAACGGCACCGGGTAGCCCCATCGGTGCCGATTCTTCGGGCCACGCGGAGGCGGCCTCCAGCGCATAATCGACGAGCATGCGGTACGCCTGGATAGAGGCCGCCGCTGCTTCGCCCGACCCGTAAAGCCAGCGCATCGAATCGGGTGCTGGCTGGTCGAGCGGATCGGCGGGCGTTGCCACCTCCACCCGCTGTTCGATCTGCGCACCCGGCGTGGCGCACCCTGCGAGGGCAAGCGCTGCAGTGCCAACCGCGAGAGGGCCCGCAATCCGCATGTCTACGCAGCCTCGCGCACGGTGCGGAACTCGATCTTCTTGTCGTAGGGGGCGCCCACGATCATCCGCTGGACGAACACGCCGGGCAGGTGGATGCAATCGGGGTCGAGCGAACCTGCAGGCACGATCTCTTCCACCTCGACCACGCACACCTTGCCGCAGGTCGCGGCGGGCACGTTGAAATTGCGCGCGGTCTTGCGGAACACGACATTGCCCGTCTCGTCCGCCTTCCACGCCTTCACGATCGAGAGGTCGGCGAAGATGCCTTGTTCGAGGATGTAGTCCTGCGGGCCTTCGCCCGCGTCGAACTGCTTGACCTCCTTGCCTTCGGCGACCTGCGTGCCGACGCCGGTCTTGGTGTAGAAGCCAGGGATGCCCGCACCGCCGGCGCGCATCCGCTCGGCGAGCGTGCCCTGGGGGCAGAATTCGACTTCGAGCTCGCCGGCGAGGAATTGCCGTTCGAATTCCTTGTTTTCGCCGACATAGCTGCTGATCATCTTCTTCACCTGCCGGGTGCGCAGAAGCTTGCCGATCCCTTCGTTGTCGATCCCGGCGTTGTTGCTGGCAAAGGTGAGTCCGGTGACGCCACTGTCGCGAATCGCATCGAGCAGCCTTTCTGGGATGCCGCACAGGCCGAACCCCCCGCTCGCGATCAGCATGTCGTTCCTGAGCACGCCCTCGAGCGCGGCTGCGGCATCGGGAAAGAGTTTCTGCATGGGCCTCCGGCGGGTCGAAAAGGGAATATCGGCGCCGGTTTAGGGATTTACGGGGCGATTGTCATCCGCCTGCTACCGCCAATCCATTGTGCGCTGCAGCACAAAGGGCTTGGATATGATAGCGATATCATTGGCCAAAATCGGAACAAATCTGCGAGTTGCAAAAATCGCAACCCACAATGTTCTTTTCGCACTTGCGAACGAATCGATGTTGCGGCACAACAATGAGGCCTTTTAGGCATCCTCTCCCAAACTTCACACCCGGCTGGTTCGCCAGCCGGGTTTTTTCTTGCCTGCAAGAATCGTCGCCCCGGTCCTCTTCCGGACCCTTGGTGGCGCTCGACCATTCCATAATCCGAGACGCGACCTATTTAGGCCGCCAACTCTTTTACGCGAATGTCCCGGAGAGAATTTAGCACATGGCCGACAGCGAAGCCGCGACCGAGGAAAAGACCGTCCGCCTGCAGGTGGCCGCCGCCCGACAGGAAGAAAGCGGACGCGGACTCGCCCGCCTGCCACGCAGCGCGATGCAGGCGCTCGGCGTGACCGAGGGCGATGTCGTCCAGCTCTCCGGCAAACGGGCGACCGCCGCCATCGCGATGGCGGCCTACGACGAAGATCAGGCGCTGTCGGTCGTCCGGCTCGACGGCCTCCAGCGCGCCAATGCCGAAGTCGGATCGGGCGAGCATGTGACCATCGAAGTGGCGCAGTCACGCCCGGCTACGCGGGTCGTCTTCGCCCCGGCCAGCCGCGAAATGCGCCTTCAGGGGCCGACACAGGCGCTCAAGCGAAATTTCTTCAGAAAGCCGATCACCGCGGGCGATCTGGTGGCGACCACCGGCCAGCAGCCGGTACAGAACATGCCGCCCGAAGTGCAGCGCATGTTCAACGCGCCCGCCTATGCGCTCACGCAGATCCGCCTGCGCGTCATCAGCACCAGCCCCAAGGGCATCGTCCATATCGACGAGAACACCGAGATCGAGCTGCGGCCGGATTTCGAAGAGCCCAAAGCGGGGCGCTCGGTCGTCAACTACGACGATGTCGGCGGGATTTCGGAGACCATCCAGCAGCTGCGCGAAATGGTGGAGCTGCCGCTGCGCTATCCCGAACTGTTTACGCGGCTGGGCGTCGATCCGCCCAAGGGCGTGTTGCTGCACGGCCCGCCCGGAACCGGCAAGACGCGGCTGGCGCAGGCGGTGGCCAATGAGAGCGACGCCGAATTCTTCGCTATCAACGGGCCCGAGATCATGGGTTCGGGTTACGGCGAATCGGAAAAGCGCCTGCGCGAGGTGTTCGAAAGCGCCAGCCAGGCCGCGCCCGCGATCATCTTCATCGACGAGATCGATTCGATTGCGCCGAAGCGCGACAGCGTACCGGGCGAGGCAGAGAAGCGGCTTGTCGCCCAGCTGTTGACGCTGATGGACGGGCTCGAATCGCGGACCAACATCGTGGTCATCGCCGCCACCAATCGCCCCGACGCGATCGACGAGGCGCTGCGCCGGCCGGGCCGATTCGACCGCGAAATCGTGATCGGCGTGCCCGACGAAAACGGCCGGCGAGAGATCCTGGCCATCCACACCCGCGGCATGCCGCTTGGCGAAGGGGTCGACCTGAAGGAGCTGGCCAAGGTCACGCACGGCTTCGTCGGCGCGGATATTGCCGCGCTCGCGCGCGAGGCGGCGATCGACGCGGTGCGCCGGATCATGCCGCAGATCGATCTCGACGCGCAGACGATCCCGCCCGAAGTGCTGGAAAACCTACACGTCGGACGCGACGACTTCCTGTCCGCGCTCAAGCGCGTTCAGCCTTCCGCGATGCGCGAGGTCATGGTGCAGGTGCCCGATGTCGGCTGGAGCGATCTCGGCGGCATCGACGACGCGATCGACAAGCTGAAGGAAGGGATCGAGCTGCCGATCAAGAATAGAGAGGCGTTCCATCGGCTGGGCATCCGTGCGGCCAAGGGCTTCCTGCTCTATGGTCCTCCAGGCACGGGCAAGACGCTGCTCGCCAAGGCGGTTGCCAAGGAAGCGGATGCCAACTTCATTTCGATGAAGAGCTCTGACCTTCTTTCCAAATGGTACGGCGAAAGCGAACAGCAGATCGCCAAGATGTTCCGCCGGGCGCGTGCCGTTTCACCGTGTGTGCTGTTCATCGACGAGATCGACTCGCTGGTGCCCGCGCGCGGCAATGCGCTCGGGGAGCCGCAGGTGAGCGGGCGCGTGGTCAATACCATCCTCGCCGAAATGGACGGGCTGGAAGAACTCCAGTCGGTGGTGGTGATCGGCGCAACCAATCGCCCCACGCTGGTCGATCCCGCGCTGCTACGGCCCGGCCGTTTCGACGAGCTGGTCTATGTCGGCACGCCCGATGCCAAGGGGCGCGAGCAGATCCTTGGCATTCATGTCGCGAATATGCCGCTCGCGGACGATGTCAGCCTGGCGGGTATTGCCGAAAAGACCGAGCGCTTCACCGGCGCCGATCTGGAAGACGTCGTCCGCCGGGCAGGCCTCGTCGCGCTGCGCCGTGCCGGTGCCGACGTGAAGGAGGTCACCATGGCCGACTTTACCGAGGCGCTGAAGGACAGCCGCGCCTCGGTCACCCCGAAGATGGAGGCCGAGTACAAGAAGATGCGCGGCGAGCTGAAGAAACGCGCGGCGGAACCGATGCCGATCGGCTTCATCAGCGAAGGCATGGTCGAATCGACCCGCGAATCGAAGCACGGGGACTAGCAGTCACCAGGCCCGGCCGAACGCTCTCGAACGGTCGGGCCTAAGCTTCGGTGCCGCGTTCGTTCGCGGCTTCGACTTCAAGCCGGTGCCGGATCAGCGCCTCCGGCTGGTTCTCGCGCAGCCATTGCAGCATGTATTCGCGCACCGCGCAGCGCAGGTCCCACGCTTCGCCGATATCTCCGGCCGTCATCGACAGGCGCAGCGCGATGCTTTCCGGGTAGGCATCGACCACCAGTGCCTTCGCATCGCGTTCGTCCCACAGCTCGTGCGCCTGCACGTATTCGAGAAATGCGTGCCGGATCGCCTCGACATCGGCGATCGGATCGAGATTGAGCATCACCACGCCGGTCAGCCGGTCACCCGCGCGCGACCAGTTTTCGAAGCTTTCTTCGAAGAACTTGCCCGTCGGCACGACCAGCACCCGCTCGTCCCACACGCGGATCATCACGAAAGTCATGCGGATCTGTTCGATCCGTCCCACGGTCCCGTCTATCTTGACCATGTCGCCGATGCGGATCGGCTCGGTCAATGCCATCTGGATTCCGGCAATCAGCGATTTGAGAGCGGGCTGGGCGGCAGCGCCGATGGCCAGCGCGGCGAGCCCCGCCGACGCCATCAGCGTTACGCCAACCTGCCGGACGCCGGGAATGCCCAGCAGGACGAGCGCAATCGTGATGACGATGATCAGGCTGGATGCCGTGCGCCGGAAAATCTCGATCCGCGTCTTGCGGCTGCGCATCTGCATCGGTTCGAGCAGCATCTCCATGCGCCGCTCGTGCGCAGAGGAAAGTCCGCGCACGAAGCCAAGCGCGAGCCAGCCGAGAATGAGCGGGGCGAGGAAATCCGAAATCGCCTCCCACCCCGGCTGAATCAGCGGCCATCGCTCGGCCACCGCCGAAATGGCGATCGCCACCGCCAGCCAGCGCGAGGGGCCGCGCACCGCATCGAACACCGGTTCGCCATAACCCAAATGGCCGTGCGCGTTCGCGCGCCTGAGAAGGCCGAAGGCGAGCCGGTGCAGCAATACTGCCACCGCCACCGCGATACCCAGGATCGCGGCAGTGATAAGCAAGTCGTCGAGCGGCACGTCCAGACCAATGGTCGACGGCCAATCGCGTGGAGCCGGTAAATCGTTGAGAGACAGGAGGGTCATCGTATCGAGCAGGTACGGCGCGCGCCGCGCAGGTTCAACCTGCGCTGCCCTTGGGCCGAGGGGGGAAAGCAATGCTCACCGTTACGCCGCGCGGCCCGAAGGTGCGTTCGACCTCGCCCCCAAGCTGCCTGCCGGCACCGATCATCAGCGTGCTGCCGAAGCCGCCCTGCGAGCCCGAGCGAGGTGTATCGTCTTCGGCGACGGTCGCGCCCGTCGTATCGGCTTCCTCCTCCCATTCGAGCCGCAGCAGGTCGCCGTTGCTGCGCCAGCGCACCGTCAGCAGACCGGCATCCCGCCAGCAGCCGTACTTCACTGCGTTGGTGGTCAACTCGTGCAGGACCAGCCCCAGCGGCGTTACCTGCATGCGGTCGATGATCTGGTCCTCGCCGTCGATCAGCAGTCGCTTGCTATTGGAGACATGCGGCTCGACCGTCCCTTCCACCAGCGCGCGCACCGATGCGCCGCCCTTGCGCGAGAGACGGTCCGCTGCGGTGCCCGTGCCCTGTGTCACTTCGTGCGCGGTGAGCAGCGCGTGGATGCGCGAGACGATCCGCTCCTTGTACTCGGCGACCTCGCTTGCCTCGCGCGCGCTCATCTGGACGATCGCCAGGACCATCGCGAACAGGTTCTTGACCCGGTGGTTGAGCTCCTGCGCGAGCAGGCTCGCACGATCGCGCGCGATCTCCAGTTCGCGTGCCTGCGCCGCCTCGGTCTCCGCCTGGGCGGCACGTGCCACCAGGATCGCACCCAGCACGATCGCGCCGATGAGCAGCAACAGCAGCAGGCCGAGCACCGGTAGAATGCGGCCTTCTGCGGCGCGCGCGCGCACGCTCTGTTCGGCCTGCAACTGGTTCTCGATGTCGCTCAGCCGGTTGATTGCCGCCGTCAGCCGCTGCATCGCATTATAGCCGGCACCTTCCAGAATGCGCCGCCGGGCGTCGAGTATCCTGCCCTGGTCGACCATCCCGATCGTCTCGTCGAGCTCGCTGAACTTGTCATCGAGTGCAGCCATCACCGAATCGTAATGCCGACGCTGCGCCTTGCTCGCATCATCGCCCAGCGCGCGGTCGAGGTTGGCCAGCGCGTCGGAAACCTGTGTGCGGGATTGTTGGTACGGTTCGATGTAACGCGGGTCGAGCGTGATGAAATAACCGCGCTGGGCGCTTTCCGCAGACAATGCCGAACGCTCGATCTGGTCGAGAAACAGCAGCACGTCGTCGGCACGCTGGACCTGCGCACGTTCGGCGCGTTCGGCGGCACCGGTCGACAGCAGCAGCGCGATCGAGCCGAGGATCGCGCCCGCCATCGCGCCGAGCACCAGCCAGTTGAACCACCGGCGGATGAATACGCGAAACGGGGCGGGGCGCGGGATGGGGTCTGGCGAAGGCGTCAATGCGCGTCGTCCCAGCTTCTCCCCGTGCCGATATCGATACCCAGCGGCACCGATAGCGAGACAGCGGGTTGCGCAGCTTCCGCCATGGTCCGTTCGATCACCGGCTTGGCGCGTTCCGCCAGGTCTTCGGGCAGTTCGAACACCAGTTCATCGTGTACCTGCAGCAGCATGCGCACGCCGTCTGGCTGGCCGGGCTTGAGGTCCGCCTGCTCCAGCGCCGGTGCCATCCGCGCCATCGCGCGCTTGATGATGTCCGCACTGGTGCCCTGGATCGGCGCGTTGATTGCCGCCCGCTCGCTCCCCTGCCGTTCGGCCTGGTTCTTGGAATTGATCCGCGGAAACCAGGTTTTGCGACCAAACAGGGTTTCGGAATAGCCGCGCTCTCGCACGCTTTCGAGCGTGCTTACGATGTAGCGCTGGATGCCGGGGAAGCGGGCGAAATAGGTGTCGATCAGCGCCTGCGCCTCGTCTGCCTCGATCCCAAGGCGCCCCGCGAGCCCCCAGCGCGATATGCCGTAGAGGATCGCGAAGTTGATCGTCTTGGCGCGGCCGCGCGTGTCGCGATCGACTTCGCCGAACATCTCCATCGCGGTGCGCGCGTGGATATCTTCGCCTGCCGCGAAGGCGTCGCGCAAGGGATCGACATCGGCCATGTGTGCGGCGAGCCGCAGCTCGATCTGCGAATAGTCGGCGGCCAGCAGGACGTTGCCCGGCTCGGCGACGAAGGCCTGCCGGATCTCGCGGCCGATCTCTGTGCGGATCGGGATGTTCTGCAAGTTGGGATCGGTGCTCGAGAGCCGCCCGGTCTGCGCGCCGACCAGGCTGTAGCTGGTATGCACCCGGTTGGTGCGCGGGTTGATCGCCTGTTGCAGCGCGTCGGTATAGGTCGACTTGAGCTTGGCGAGCTGGCGCCATTCGAGCACCTTGGTGGCGATCGGCGCGCCGCTGGCGTCGAGCTTCTCCAGCACCGACTGGTCGGTCGAGTATTGTCCGCTCTTGCCCTTCTTGCCCCCTTTGTAGCCCATCTTGTCGAACAGGATTTCGCCCAGCTGTTTGGGGCTGCCGACGGCGAATTCCTGGCCGGCTATCTCGTGAATCTCACCTTCGAGCCGGGTGATTTCGCTGGCGAATCTTTCCGACAGGCCGGCGAGCCTCGCGCGGTCGACGTGGATGCCGTGCCGCTCCATATCGGCGACTACAGGGATCAGCGGACGGTCGACCCGCTCGTAAACCCGCGTACCGCCTTCGATGGCCAGGCGCGGTTTCAGGTGTGCGTGCAGCCGCCAGGTGACGTCGGCATCCTCGGCGGCATATTCGGTCGCGCGGTCGAGCGGGACTTCGCCGAAGGAGATCGCCTTCTTTCCCGTGCCGCACACCTCCTTGAAGGTCAGGCAGGTGTGGCCGAGGTGGCGCTGCGCCAGCTCGTCCATCCCGTGCCCGCCGCCGATACCGTCCTGCGAACGGCCGGCATCGAGCGCGAAGCTGACAATCATCGTGTCGTCGATCGGCGCGACGTGAATATCGTGCCGGGCGAGCACGTTGAGGTCGTACTTGATGTTCTGCCCGACCTTGAGGACCGCGTCGCTTTCGAGCAGCGGCTTGAGCTTCGCCAGCGCCACGTCGAGCGGGATCTGCGTGGGCTTCTCGGCAAACATATCGTCGCTGCCATGGCCGAGCGGGATATAGCAGGCCTCGTTCGGCCCGGTCGCCAGGCTGACCCCGACGAGATCGCAGAGCATGCAGTCGAGATCGCTGGTCTCGGTATCGACCGCCACCAGCCGAGCGGCGAACGCCCGATCGATCCATGCCTCGAGGCGATCGACGGTCTGGACGCACTCATAGGCCTTGCGGTCCACTTCGGGCATTTCTGGCGGCGGCTGGCGATTGCCCTTGGGCGCGTGCGCCTCGCCCTTGTTTTGCGGTTTGGCGGGATGCAGCTGTGTGGTTGGGCCGGGCGCGCTCCCGCCGTTGTCGATGCGGCGGAGCAGGCTGGTGAAGCCATGTCCGGTGAGAAAGGCGACGAGCGGCTCGGGCGGAATCTTGCCGAGCTTCATGTCTTCGATCGCGATCGGCAGTTCGCAATCTTCCTTCAGGGTCACCAGGATGCGGCTGAGTTCGGCATCGGCGCGATGTTCGAGCAGGCGTTCCTTGAGCTTGCTCTTCTTCATCTCCGGCGCTGCGTCGAGCGCGGCGGTGAGCGATCCGTGATCCTGGATCAGCTTGGTCGCGGTCTTGGGCCCGACACCGAAAATGCCGGGGATGTTGTCGACCGAATCGCCCATCAGCGCGAGCACATCGCCCACCAGTTCGGGACCGACGCCGAATTTCTCCTCGACCTCCGCGGGGCCGATTCGTGCGCTCTTCATCGTGTCGAGCATGTCGATCGTGCCGCCCTGCTCGCTGGTGCCGATCAACTGCATCAGGTCTTTGTCGGAAGATACGATGGTGACATCCCATCCTTGCGAAGCGGCCGCGCGCGCATAGGAGGCGATCATGTCGTCTGCCTCGACATCGGGTTCTTCGATCAGCGGCAGGCTGAACGCGCGCGTCGCATCGCGGATCAGCGGGAATTGCGGCACCAGATCCTCGGGCGGATCGGGGCGATTCGCCTTGTACTGGTCGTAAATCTCGTTGCGAAAACTCTGGCTCGATTTGTCTAGCACGACCGCGAGGTGCGTCGGGCCGTCGGCCTTGTCCAGATCCTCGGCCAGCTTCCACAGCATCGTGGTGTATCCATAGACCGCGCCCACAGGCGTGCCTTCCGGATTGGTGAGCGGCGGGAGACGGTGATAGGCGCGGAAGATGTAGGCGGACCCATCGACCAGATAGAGGTGCTGCTTATCGGACATGGCCCCTGCTAGCAGCGGGCAATCGGCGCGTCAGCCTGCTTCGTCGGAAGATCGGGGCGCAAAAAAGGCAAAAAAGTGTCGCGTGACACAATTGGGGCTTGCGTTGCCACATTCCTGCCACTATCTACGAAACAGAAGCCGCCGTGGGACGGGGGTTTCGTCCCCGCCGCGCCTCAATCGCGGCTGGGCCACATTTGAAAGGGAATAACATTATGCGCAAGATCGTTCTGGCTTCGGCCATCGCCGTTTCGGCTCTCGGCCTCGCCGCTTGCTCGGAAAAGACTGAAGACGCCGCAGCTGAAACCGCTGACAGCGCCGCAGCCGATACCGAAGCCAATGTCGACGCGATGGGCGACAGCATGGAAAACGCTGCTGACGCCACCGGCGAAGCCGTCGAAGACACCGCTGCTGACGCTGAAGACGCGACCAACGCTGCTGAAGCTGAAATGCAGGACGAAACCAAGGCCGAAGCCGCAGCCGACTAAGGCGCGCTTCCCTCGGGAAACAAGAAGGGCGGTGCCTCGCGGCGCCGCCCTTTTTTGCATCCAGCGAAAGAGTTTAAGGCTTACTGACCGCCGACGTTGTACTCGGCCGATGCCCATACCCGTCCGTCGACCACGGGGCGCCGGCCAAATCCGCTGTAAAGCGCGCTGGTGATCGACGCGATCCGCTCGTCCCGCAGGCGGCGGGCTTCCAGCTTTTCAGCCCGGCTGCCGTTTTCGACTTCCATCGAAACGCTCTGCCCGGTCACGTAAATCGCTGCGGCGACCATGTGCCCGTCGGGGGTCTGGAAAATGCCGATATCGCTGGCGGTGCGGCTGAGCGTGCCGGTCTTATGCGCGAGGTTCGCGCTCATCGGGAGAGCCGAGGACATCCGCCGTTTGCCGGTCACGGTGCCACCCATGGCCTCGAGCAGGACTCGCCGCGAATAGGGTGTCAGCCACTGGCCCTGGTAAATCCCGGCGAGCAGTTTGCCCATCGCACGCGGCGTTGCGCTGTCTTCGAAGGCGATCTGCGAAGCGGGATCGATTCGCCCGTCGTTGCGCACCAGCGAGGCGATATTGCGGGTCAGTTCGAAATCGTAGATGCCCGCCGTCTGGCGCATCCATTTGTTCACCGCCTGCGGTCCGCCGACGGCATTGAGCAGTGCATCGGTGCAATCGTTGCAGCTGCGCGTAATCATCAGGTTGAGATGTTCGCCAGCGGAAATGTAGGTGCCACGACCGGGCAGTTCGAACTCGCTCGACAAGCTCCAGCGGCCCTGATCGACACCGGCGAGGAAGGTCGCCGCGATCGCCACCTTGCTCGTGCTCGCCATCGGAAAGCGTTGATCTTCGAGGACACCGATTTCCTCCCCGGTGTTCAGATCGATCGCGTAAACGCCGATGCGGCCGTTCGAACCATCTGCAAGCGACGCGAGCTGACGTTCGAACGGCGTGTCGTAAACCGCTTCGAAAGTCTGCGGGGCCCGCACCTCGGTGCCGAGCATGGTGTCGAACTGTGCCTCGAGCGAGCCGCCCTGGAGATCCTGTGCGAACGCAGGAGCGAGCGGCAATGCGGTGGCTGCCAGTGCAATTGCGAATCGTGACCCAAGTTTCTTAAGCATGACCCCGTCCATAGCCCGTCTCTCGTGTTCGCAGCATTAATGCCTGCGCTTAACAAAGGCTCAAGACCAAATCGGGGTGTGCGTGAGATTGGCACGACCGACCTTGCAAAACCTGCGGCGGGTTGAGGGACCCGCCGCGAGTTCGATCAGCTTTGTGCGATGACTTTGGCAATCTTTTCGAGAGGTTCGCCGGTCATCGCCTTGTCGATCTCGCCGACCAGCGCGCTTTCCAGCGTGCCATGATAATGGCGCCGCATCTCGCCCAGAGTCTTGGGATCGGCCACCACCATCACGCTTTCGAGATCGCCAGCGACCGTCTTCGCGTTGAGCCATTCGGTCGCCGCCGCAGCGTGCGCGAGTTCGTTGAGATCGGTTGCCCCGGTCCGCTGACCGGCATCGTCCTGATGGCGCACGCCCGCGCTGAAGTTGCTCGGGTCCAGCGATGGTTCCTCGACCATCTTCAGGCTCGGCTCGAACGGCTGGCCGGTGTTCTGCAGCAGCATGAAGCGGTTGCCATCGACGACGGCGACGTGGGCATTGTGCGGTAGTTTCATAGGCTTTCTCTCCTTTGCCACACCAACCCGCGAGACCGCGAATTGTTGCACGCACTGCACCAAAAAGCGGGCTTTCGCTCTCGGGAAAAAGCGCTAGGCTCCGCCCCAACCTAGGGGAGACTACTCAATGATCATCCGCACTCTGACCGCTGCCAGCCTGCTCAGTCTGGCTACGGCGATCGCCACCCCTGCCCTCGCGCAGCAGGCACCCATCGTGCAGCCCGGCGCGCCGGGTGCCGAGAGTCGCACGCTCAAGGCGGAGGATGCGACGAAGCTGGCAGACACGGCCTTCTCGCCCGCCGACGTGATGTTCATGCAGATGATGATCCCGCACCATGCGCAGGCACTGGAGCTGACCGAGCTGGTCGAAGGGCGCACCAGCAATTCGGACATGCTCAAGATCGCCGGGCGCATCGCGGCCTCGCAGGCAGACGAGATGAAGTTCATGCGCGAATGGCTTTCGTCGCGCGGACAGTCCCAAGACATGCCGCACATGCCCGGGATGAGCCATGCCGAACATATGGCTGCGATGGGGATGGCCACGCCTGCGCAGATGAAGCGACTCGCCACGCTCAAGGGTAACGAGTTCGATGCATTCTTCCTCGAGCTGATGACCCGCCATCACAAGGGCGCGGTCGACATGGTCGACGAACTGCTCCAGCAGCCGGGCACCGCCTACGACCCGGTCATGTTCGAATTCGTCAACGACGTGAAAAACGAACAGCAGGGCGAAATCGATCGCATGAATGCGGTCGCGGCTCGCATCTCCGACGATCCGCGAGCGGGCCTGGCGGCGGGCTTCCGCGACGCGGGCGAGGCTATTTCCAACCTGCGCCTCGTTACGGCGATGCCCAAGCCGACCGGCTTCTTCGATCCGGCAAACCCGGCGCAGCTGCAGCCACGCATCGTCGATGAAAAGGAAGAGGGCGAGGAAGCCGAACTGGTCGCGGCAACCAAGCCCGATCCGCGCGACGAGGATGACGAGGAAAGCAAGGACCGGTTCGGCCAGCGCGGCTCGCTGCTTAGCTTCGCGAATACCGACATGGCGTTCTCCGGCGATATGCTGGTGACGGGTAACTACCATGGCTTCAACGCCTATCGGCTGGGTGCGGACGGCGTGCCGAGCCTGATCAGCTCGGTCGTCTGCCCGGGCGGGCAGGGCGACGTCTCGATCGTCGGCGATCTGTTGCTGATGAGCGTGCAGGACAGCCGCGCACGCAAGGATTGCGGGCTGCAGGGCGTACAGGGCCGGGTGAGCGAGGATCGCTTCCGCGGTCTTCGCATTTTCGACATTTCCGACATTACCAGGCCGCGTCAGGTCGGACAGGTCCAGACCTGTAGGGGCAGCCACACCCACTCGGTCGTCTCGGCCGACGATTCCCGCATCGTCGTCTACAATTCGGGCACCAGCTACGTGCGTGACGACGCCGAGCTGGCGGGCTGCTTCGACACGGCGGGCGACGAGACGGCGCTGTTCAGCATCGACGTGATCGAGATCCCCGTGGCTGAACCCGCAAGGGCACGGATCGTCGATTCGCCGCGCATCTTCGCCAAGGACGGCCAGATCGCCGGGCTCTGGCGCGGCGGCAACCATGGCGACGGCACGCAGGAGACGAACGTCACCAACCAGTGCCACGACATCACCGTGTTCCCGTCGAAAAACATCGCGGCGGGGGCGTGTTCGGGCAACGGCATCATTCTCGACATTTCCGACCCGTTCAAACCGGTCCGGATCGACGATGTGACCGATAAGGGCTTCGCCTACTGGCATTCGGCAACGTTCAACAACGACGGCACCCAGGTCGTGTTCACCGACGAATGGGGCGGTGGCGGGCGGCCGCGCTGCCAGGCGGGCGATCCGCGCAACTGGGGCGCCGACGCGTTCTATTCGCTCAAGGACGGCCAGCTGAACTTCGAAAGCCTGTACAAGCTGCCCGCGCCGCAGAGCGACAAGGAAAACTGCGTCGCGCATAACGGCTCGATCATCCCCGTGCCGGGGCGCGATATCTTCGTGCAGGCATGGTATCAGGGCGGGATCAGCGTGATCGACTTCACCGACCCCGCAAATCCGTTCGAAATTGCCTATTTTGATCGAGGGCCGGTCGATGAGGACCAGCTCGTCACCGGCGGCTACTGGTCGGCCTACTGGTACGACGGCCGCATCTACGCGACCGAGATCACCCGCGGGCTCGACGTCTTCGCGCTCGAGCCGAGTGAGTTTCTCACCGCAGAGGAAATCGCAGCGGCCGAGGCGGCGCAGTATCCCGGCGACGTGCTGAACCCGCAGACCCAGACGCAGGTGACTTGGCCGGCCGACCTGGTTGCTGCCGCCGAAGCCAGCCGCAAGGGAGGCTAATCGAACCGGAAGCCGACACGCACGGATGTCTTCTGCTGCGCCAGAGACCCGTGCGGGCGGTTCCGCGTTTCGACAAGGCGGGCGTGCATCCGGTCGAGCCCGAAGGCTTCGACCCGGGCGCGCAGCTCGGGCGAGGCAGAGGCGCGCTTCGCTTGCGCATCGGGCAGATAAGTGCGCGACGGATCTTTCGAATATCGCAGGCCTGCCTCGACCAGCCGTTCGCGAGCGGCATCATCGGTCGCAATCCCGAAATGCGGCAGGATTTTCTCCAAGATGGCGTCGGGCAGTTCGGCAAAGTCGACCGGCTCCGCAAACCCGCGGACAACCGCCTCGAGCCCGGCATTGACGATTTGCGCTATCGCCCAGGCGGCATGATCCGCGCCCGCAATTCCATCCCCGCCGGTGAAGCCGTACAAGGATAGCGGCAATTGCCCCGGCGTGACGTGCATTCCGGGACGGCGCTCCTGCGAAACCAGCACCTCGATCGGATCGCGATGGAGGAAAATTGCCGGGGTTTCGGGAAAAACGGAAGCGAGCGTCCGCCAGCATGGCGTATGCCAGGCATCGAGCTTGAAGACCGCCCGGCGCGCATCGGGATGGCGAAAGCGCGTCAGCGCCGCGGCCGCACCGCGCAAATGCTCCGCTGTCAGCCGGCCGGAACGGTGAAGCCGAAGGACGGTATCGGACACCGGTGCCTCGGAGACGACTGTCACCTCGTCCAGTTCGGCAAGCATCTGCGCGACGAGCGTCGATCCGCAGCGCGACATGTGAAACACGAACCCATCGGGCGGGGGGCCTGCGCGAAACTCCAGAAATGCGTCGACGGGCGTTTGCATCCGGAGCAGCGATTGAGCCGGAAGGGCAGCAGCCCTTGCCCAGGATTGTTCGAAAAAAGGCTCGGTCAACCGAGCGAAGCCGAAGTGGTGCCACTCCACCTTCACGCCGCCCTCGTCTTCGAACAGGTGCACGGGCAGCCATTGCGCCGGGGGTGCGTTCTCGCGCAGAACGCGCGGTGGGCCGTCCCACCTCGGTGACGCCTCTCGGCATAATGCGGCCGCGCCTTGGGGGTCGAGGGCCGAGTCGCGGATCACCTGCATCGCCTCGTCCCCCGACGATGCAGCGACGAGCCGCCGCTGAAGCGCCGGATCGCGCGACACAGCCTCCCACAACTCGATTTCCCTCGGTTCGACGCGCGCGTCCATGATCCCTGCATATCGCTGGCGACCGGCAGGTTCCATCCCTAGCTGCGGGAGAGATCCTCGTCGGAATGCTCGTAATCGATCAGTTCGCCGGGCAGGCACTCCAGCGCGGCGCACATTGCACTCAGTGTTGCGAACCGCACGCCTCGGACTTTCCCGGACCGGAACAGCGACATCTGGGTCTCGCTGATGCCGATCCGCGATGCCAGCTCTTTCCCGGTCATGCCGCGCGCTTCCAGTACGGCATCGAGCGTGACGCGCACCGGCATCAGATGAATTCCTTTAGTTCCTGCGCCATCTGTTCCGCCTGACGCCAGAGTCCGGACAGAACCATCATCATCAGCCCGACCGCCGCGAGAGTGAGCGTTGCCGGATCGTAGGCCCCGATCGATCCTGGCCAGCCTTTGAGCAACAGCAGCAACCAGGGAACGCCGAGGGTCTGCATGGCGGCGCCCAGCGTCAGTGCAAGGCCAACCTGCCACACGAGGCGGCGGGTGGTCCGGGCAAAGTGCTCCCCCGCCACCAGATGCTTCGCGGAAGCGCGGCACGCCCACAGCGCGAAGAGATAGAACAGGTTGGGGAGCCGCAGCACAGCGAGGTTCGCGAGCACGCCCGGTGCCGCGTCGTGCGTCAGCGGATAGGAAAACTCGAGAATCAGCGCGGCGGCGAGCGCGGCGAAAACGGCGGTCGAGAGCCAGAGCGAGAGGCGGATCGGAGACATAGAAATTTAACCTTGACTTAAATTACCGTCAGGCGGATCATTTAACTCAGAGTTAAATAACTGTCGAGCCCCAACGCTATGACTGCTGCAATCCGGACAGAAGGCCTTTCTCTCAGCCTGGGCGGGCGTGCGATCGTTCGCAATGTGGATATGACCGTGCCCGATAGCGGTGTGTACGGATTTCTGGGGCCGAACGGCGCCGGGAAAAGCACGATCATGCGACTGATCGTGGGGCTGCTGCGCCCCGCGGCCGGGACGGTGTCGCTCTTCGGCGAGAATCTGGCGCAGCGCCCCAGGGCCTTGCTCGGCCAGGTCGGTATCCTGATCGAGAGCCATGGCCTCTACGAACATTTGACGGGCCGGGAAAACCTGCTGCTAGCCTGTCGGTTGCGGGGGATCGACAGACGCGACATCGGACGCGTTCTCGACGCGGTGGCGATGCACAGGGCGGCCGATCGACCGGTGAAGACCTACTCGCTGGGCATGAAGCAGAGGACTGCTCTTGCACGGGCATTGCTGGGTCAACCCAGGCTGGTGGTGCTCGACGAGCCGACGAACGGTCTCGATCCCGAAGGGATCATGGCGATGCGCGATCTGATCCGTGAACTGCCTGCCCGTTTCGGCGCGACAGTCTTGCTCTCCAGCCATTTGCTTGGCGAGGTGCAGGAAGTGGCGGACCATATCGGGTTGCTACGACAGGGCGAACTGGTGGCAGAGGGTCCGCTTCGCGCATTGAGCGAGACCGAACCGCTGATTGCGATCTCTACCGACCGCCAGACGGAGGCGCGCGCGGCACTGCTCGCCCTTGGCCTCGAAGAAGACCGGGATTCGGGGGACGAGCGGCTCGTGTTCCGGATGGGTCGGCTGACCGCTGCGCAGATCAACCGTTCGCTCGTCGAGAGCGGGTTCGCCGTCTCCGCACTGGCGCAGGAGAGTCACGGGCTCGAGCGATTGTACCGCGACAAGCTGGGGTCGCAGCCTTCCTTCGAAGCCCACAGCGAACAGGAGAACCGCCCATGATCGCATTGATCGACGTCGAGCTGCGCAAACTGCGCGGTTCGCTCATCCTCCTGCTGGTCGTGATCCCGCCGCTGCTTCCCGGCGCGATCATTGCGCTGGCGATCGCGACCAACGAAGGCATCCCGTCTTGGGAGCAACTGGTGGGGCGGCTGACCATTCCCCTTTGGGCGATGTTTCTCAATCCGACGCTTCTGGCCACCGTGGCGACCCTGATGGGCCAGATCGAATACCGCAGCGGCAGCTGGTCGTTCATGCTCGTTCAGCCGCAGCCGCGTTGGCAGCTTTTCCTGACGAAGCTGGGCATCTTGTGGCTGCTCCATGCGCTGATGCTGGTGCTGGCGATTGCTAGTGCGATCCTTGCCGGGTCCTGTGCGGGTCATCTGACCGGTCGTGTGCCGACTGGCGCGACTCCGTGGACCGAAGGTATTCGCTTCGTCGCCCACATGTCGCTCGGCAGCCTCGCCATCCTGTGCATCCAGCTCTGGGTGGCGCTTCGCTGGAACAATTTCGTCATCTCGCTGGCACTCGGTATCGCGGGCACGCTGGTGCAGCTGGCGGTGCTGATAACCGGATCTGATCAGGCGGGCTGGTTTCCCTGGGTCATGGCGATGCGATCCGTCCTATCCGAAAACGGTGCCGAGAATGTGCGCGCCGGCCTGGCACTGGGGCTGGTCCTGGTTCCGGTAATGCTGTTCGATCTCCAGCGGCGCGCGCTGAAGTAGTCCGACGAAAGAGCCCCGCCGGATCGCTCCGGCGGGGCCTTTCGTTTTCGGTCGGGAGACCTGGTGGCAGGCTTAGAAGCCCATGCCACCCATGCCGCCGCCCATGCCGCCCATGTCGGGCATGCCGCCACCGGACTTGTCTTCCGGAATGTCGGAGATAGCCGCTTCGGTGGTGATCAGCAGGCCGGCAACCGAGGCTGCGTTCTGCAGCGCGGTGCGCACGACCTTGGTCGGGTCGATCACGCCGGCCGCAACAAGGTTCTCGTACGTATCGGTCGCGGCGTTGAAGCCGAGCGATTCGTCGTTGCCGTCGGTCAGCTTGCCCGCGACTACCGCACCGTCATGGCCGGCGTTGCTGGCGATCTGGCGCACCGGCGCGGTCAGCGCACGGCGCACGATGTCGATCCCGCGGGTCTGGTCTTCGTTGCCGCCGGTCAGGCCGTTGAGGGCCTTCGAGGCGTAGAGCAGCGCGGTACCGCCACCCGGGACGATGCCTTCTTCGACTGCGGCGCGGGTTGCGTGCAGCGCGTCGTCGACGCGGTCCTTGCGTTCCTTCACCTCGACTTCGGTGGCACCGCCGACCTTGATCACGGCCACGCCGCCCGCGAGCTTCGCGAGACGTTCCTGCAGCTTTTCCTTGTCGTAATCGCTACTGGTGTTGTCGATCTGCGTGCGGATTTCACCGACGCGCGCCTGGATGTCGGCTTCTTCACCGGCACCGTCCACGATCGTGGTGTTGTCCTTGTCGATGGTGACGCGCTTGGCCTGGCCGAGCATGTTCAGCGTGACGTTCTCGAGCTTGATGCCGAGGTCTTCGCTGACCATTTCGCCCTTGGTCAGGATCGCGATGTCCTGCAGCATCGCCTTGCGACGATCGCCGAAGCCCGGCGCCTTGACCGCAGCAACCTTCAGGCCGCCGCGCAGCTTGTTGACCACGAGGGTGGCCAGCGCTTCGCCTTCGATGTCTTCCGCGATGATGAGGAGCGGGCGGCCCGACTGAACGGCTGCTTCCAGGATCGGCAGCATCGCCTGCAGGTTCGACAGCTTCTTTTCGAAGATCAGGATGTAGGGATCATCCAGCTCGACGGTCATCTTGTCGGGGTTGGTGATGAAGTAGGGCGACAGGTAGCCGCGGTCGAACTGCATGCCTTCGACGGTCTCGAGCTCGAATTCGAGGCCCTTCGATTCGTCGACGGTGATCACGCCTTCCTTGCCGACCTTTTCCATGGCTTCGGCGATCTTTTCGCCGACTTCACGGTCGCCATTGGCCGAGATGATGCCGACCTGGGCGATTTCCTGCGAACCGGACACGTCCTTCGAACGCGCGGCCAGGTCTTCGACGACCTTGGTTACCGCGATGTCGATGCCGCGCTTCAGGTCCATCGGGTTCATGCCCGCAGCGACCGACTTCATGCCTTCGTTGACGATGGCCTGCGCCAGCACGGTGGCGGTGGTGGTGCCGTCACCGGCGGCGTCGTTCGCCTTCGATGCGACTTCCTTGATCATCTGCGCGCCCATGTTCTCGAACTTGTCCTTCAGTTCGATTTCCTTGGCGACGGTGACGCCGTCCTTGGTGATGCGCGGTGCGCCGAAGCTCTTGTCGATCACGACGTTGCGGCCCTTGGGGCCGAGCGTCACCTTGACGGCGTTCGCGAGCGTGTCGACGCCCCTGAGGATGCCTTCGCGCGCGTCGCGCGAGAACTTTACGTCCTTGGCTGCCATGTGAGTTTCTCCTGAGAAAGTGAGTTAGTTGATGAAGTACATGCGTGGATCAGCGGATCAGGAAATGATCCCCATGATGTCGCTTTCCTTCATGATCAGCAGGTCTTCGCCGTCGATCTTGACTTCGGTGCCGCCCCACTTGCCGAACAGCACGCGGTCGCCTTCCTTGACGTCGAGCGGGGTGACGGTGCCGTCATCCGAACGTGCGCCCGAACCGACGGCCACAATCAGCCCTTCGCTGGGCTTTTCCTGTGCGCTGTCGGGAATGATGATGCCGCCGGCGGTCTTTTCCTCGGCTTCGATGCGACGGACCAGAACACGGTCGTGCAGCGGACGAAATGCCATGCTTGATACCTCTTGATAAGGGTGAGAACAGGTGTTGGCACTCACGAGTGGAGAGTGCCAGCGGGCGCGATATGTGCAGCGGCAGGTCGCGCGTCAAGCGCCGCGAAGGATAAAAAGTGGCGTGCGCCCGGCAGGCCGATCTTCCGGCCGGCGGGACCGGGTTTTGCGTCTCGTGCGTAGCCCCGCTAGGTGCAGGCCGCATCTCCTTCTGACCGCAGTAACAGGACCAGCATGTCTTCTCCAACTCCCGCCCCGGCCCCCACCTCGGCTGCCGACACGACCTCCGGCGTCGACTTGAGCTTCGTCGCGAGCGTCGTCGACTGGCTGCAGGCGAACATCATGCAGATCATCGGCGCGTTCGCCGTGCTGGTGATCGGCCTGCTGATCGCGAGCGTCCTGTCCCGCGCTGCCGAGCGCGCGCTGAAAAAGCATCCCCGGTTCGATCCGACCATCGCCGAGCTTCTGTCGAAGATGGTCAAATACGCCCTGTGGGCCGTGGTGCTGGTCACCGTCCTCAGCCAGTTCGGGGTGCAGACTGCCAGCATCCTCGCCGCGCTCGGCGGCATGGCGCTGGCCGTGGGCCTCGCGCTGCAGGGCACGCTCAGCAATGTCGCCTCGGGCGTGATGATCCTGGTCCAGCGCCCGTTCGTGGTGGGCGAGGCGATCAGCGTCGACAGGTTCACCGCCACGGTCCAGCGGATCGGGCTGTTCACGACCGAGCTCAAGCAGTTCGACGGATTGTTCGTGATGGTCCCCAATTCGGAATTGTGGAACCAGCCGATCATCAACCTGCACCGCCATCCGACCCGCCGGATCGAACTGATCGTGGGCATCGGCTACGGCGACAGCATGAAGGACGCGCGCGAAACACTGCTGGCGCTGGCCGCAGCCGACGAGCGTGCGCTGGACGATCCCGAACCGCAGGCCTTCGTCGCATCGCTGGACGATAGCTCGGTCGGCATCGGCCTGCGCGTCTGGTGCGCGACGGGCGATTACATGGCGCTGTCGTGGGATCTGACCGAAGCGGCCAAGGCGGCGTTCGACGACAAGGGGATCAGCATTCCCTTCCCGCAACGCGAAGTCACGATGGTATCGGCGGCCTAGGCGGGGTCGGGCCGGACGAGGTCCAGCGCCTCGCGCCGCGTCCAGCGCCACGTCAGCAGCACGGCGGCAAAGGCGAGCCCGGTTGCGAGGCCGATCCATACGCCCACGCCAGCGAGCTGCGTCGCAAAGCCGAGCGCGAGCGACATGCCGAAGCCGGGCACCCAGTAGGAGAACACCGCGATCCACATCGGCACGCGCGTGTCCTGCAACCCGCGCAGCGCTCCGCCTGCAACCGCCTGCACCCCGTCGGCCAGCTGGAACGCCGCTGCGACCAGCAGATAACGGGTGGCGAACAGCACCAGCGTGGCATTCGCCGCCGCGTGCGGATCGATATAGATCGACAGGAGCGGCTCGGGCACCAGCACCATCGCGCCCGAGGTACAGGCCATGAAGGCGAGCGCGATGGCAATCCCGCTCCACCCCGCGCGGCCCATCCCGGCATTATCGCGCGCGCCATAGAAATAGCCGACCCGGATCGTCGCCGCCTGCCCCACGCCGAACGGCACCTGGAACGCGAGCGCGGCAATCTGCAAGGCGAGCGTGTGTGCCGCCAGCTGGCTCGCGCCGATATTGCCCATCAGGAAGGCGGCGGCGCCGAACACGCCCGCCTCTGCCGTCACCATCAGCGCGATCGGCGCGCCCTTGCGCGCGATCTGCCAGAACACCGGCCAGTCGGGCACCCACCAGCGCCCGAAGATGTGGTAGCGGTGCAGCTTGCGGTCGAGCCTGATCGCAATCACGTAGGCCGCCATCGTGAACATCGAGGTGAACAGTGTCGCCACGGCTGCGCCCGGCAGGCCCAGCGCGGGTGCGCCCCAGTTCCCGAAGATGAAGGCATAGTTGCCCGCCGCGTTGACCCCGATACCCAGCGCGGTGATCGCGGTCGCGAAGATCGGCCGGTCGAGCGCGGAGACGAAGCTGCGCAGCACGTTGTTGACGATGAACGGGATCGTCGACCAGACGAGGATCACCATGTAGCTCTGGCCGAGCGCGGCGAGCGCCGGGTCCTGCCCGGTCAGGAGCGCGAACCGTTCGAACCCCAGGCACGCGACCATCCCCGCCGCACCGCTGAGCACCGCGAGCCACAGCGCCATCCGCGTGGCCCGCCGCACGGGGCGCAAGGCGGGCGCGCGCGCGCCAAGCTCCGCCGAGATCACCGCGGCGACCATCCCCGTCATCGAGGAGAGCGCCCACATGATCAGCCCGAAGATCGACACCACCAGCGCCGACGCGGCGAGCGGCTGCTCGCCCAGCCGCGCGATGAAGATCACGTCCACCGCGTAGGTGAGCATCTGCAGCAGGTTGGCGAGCGCCAGCGGCCAGCTGAGCCGGAGCGTGGCGAGCATCTCGCTGCGCCAGAGGGAGCGTGTCCCGGAAAGATGAACTGCGTCTGCCATAAAAAGCCGGCCCGGATATGTGCCACGGGCCTGCTTGCCTAGAGCGCATCTGCGCTGCATGGCGATTGACGGACTGGTGCGGCACGGGGAACACAGCGCTATGGATCACGCCGAAGCATCCGCGCACGTGGCGCTCGAAAGCGGGGTGGTGCTGCTCGCCGCCGCATTGCTGTTCGTCCTGCTGTTTCGCAAGCTCGGGCTGGGGGCCACGCTGGGCTACCTCGTCGCGGGTGCGATCGTGGGTCCGCAGGTGCTCGGCCTGGTGGGAAGCGGCGAGCAGACGCTGAGCTTCGGCGAGCTGGGTATCGTCATGCTGCTGTTCGTGGTCGGGCTGGAACTGGCACCCAGCAGGCTGTGGCGGCTGCGCAATGCGATCTTCGGGCTGGGCCTCACGCAGGTGGTGGTCTGCGGGCTTGCGCTGACCGGAGTGATCTGGCTGGCGACGAGCTACCCCATGGCTGCCGCGCTGGCGGTGGGCCTTTCGCTGGGCCTGTCCTCGACCGCGCAGGTGCTGCCGATGCTGCAATCGGGCGGAAACCTGCGCACGCCGGTGGGCGAAAAAGCGTTTTCGATCCTGCTGTTTCAGGATCTGTCGATCATTCCGCTGGTCACGATCGTCGCTGCGCTGGGTACGCAGGGCGCAAGCGAGGGCGGAGCGGCTTCGGGGTGGACGCTGTTGCCGCTCGCGCTGGCCGCCACGGTCGGTCTGGTGCTGGCAGGCCGGTTCCTGCTGCGCCCGCTGTTCCGCCTGATCGGGCGGCTGGGCGAACGCGAGATGTTCGTCGTCGCCTCGCTGTTCGCGGTGGTCGCATCGGCCGCGATCATGCAGTCGCTGGGCCTGTCGACCGCGCTTGGCGCGTTCGTCGCCGGGGTGATGCTGGCCGACACCCCTTACCGGCACGAGCTGGAGGCCGATATCGAGCCGTTCCGGTCGATCCTGCTCGGGCTGTTCTTCATCTCGGTCGGCATGATGCTGGACCTGCGTGCCATCGCTGCGGAGCCGCTGTTCGTGATCGGCATGGCGGCGCTGCTGGTGACCACCAAGGCGGCGCTGATCACCGGGATCGGGATGCTGGCGAAGCTGCCGTGGCGCGGCGCGCTGGCGCTCGGCCTGCTGCTCAGCCAGGGGGGCGAATTCGGTTTCGTCCTGTTCACGCAGGCGCAGCAGGGCGGCGTGATCGATCGCGAGACCGCCAGCCTGTTTACCGCGATCGTGACGCTGTCGATGGCGACGACGCCGTTCCTGATGATGGCGACCGCTCCCCTTCGCAGGTCCGCGACGCGATCCGCGGAGAAGCGCGCCGGGCCCGATGGCGAAACCGCGCAGGCGCTGGTCATCGGCTTCGGGCGCTTCGGCCAGACCGTGGCGCAGATGCTTGCCACGGCCGGGCTCGACGTGACGATGATCGACAAGCACGTGCCCCAGATCGACACCGCCGAGGAATTCGGCATCAAGGTCTTCTTCGGCGACGGCTTGCGGATAGACATGCTGCGCCAGGCGGGGGCGGGCGAGGCGGAGCTGATCTGCTTCTGCATCGATGGCGATCAGGTGGAACGCGAATTCCTCGCTTCGGTGCGCGAGTCCTTTCCCGATGCGGCGCTGTTCGTGCGGACTTTCGACCGGCGGCACGTGATGAAGCTGGCGGGGACGGACATCGCGTTTCAGGTGCGCGAGCTGCGCGAGAGCGCGATCGCGATGGGCCGCGCGGCGCTGGGTCATCTCGACACAGATGAGAGCGAGATCGAGCGGCTCGAAAGCGAGTACCGCGAAAACGACATGGCCCGGCTCGCCTCGCAGATCGAAGCCGACGATCTGCACGCAGGGATGGAGCGCAACGTGCTGCGCGGGCGGCCTGAGCGGGGCTGAGCCTGCCTGTCGCGAGGCGTTTCAGGTGGACCCGCCCGTCGGCCGCGCTATTCTCGGGCCGGCCCGCACATGCGGGAGACGGCGGAGGCGGGAAATGATGCGGAAGGCGATTCTGGCGATGGTGGGAGTTGCGCTTCTCGGGGCGAGCCCCGCGACGGCGGTCGCCCAAGAGAAAATAAGCTATGTCGAAGCGGTGAACTGCGCCGGCATACTGGTCTTGCGCGCCTGGCTCGCCGAGGCGGACGGTCAGTCGCCCGACGACTATTACGACGAAGGTGCGGTGTGGTTCAATCTCGCCGTGCTCAAGGCGCGCGATCCGTCGGAAGTCGAGGACAAGGTGATTGCCCGCGCATCGGAACTGTCGAACATTTTCGGCAATAATGCGGAGCGTATTCGCCCCCAAATGTACCGTTTCATGCTCGACTGCGAAAAGGCCAAGTACCGAAGTCCGGAAGAATTCGAAGCGGCCCGACCCTGACCGGCGGATTTGCCCGCGACACGAAAAAGGGCGGCGCCATCGCTGGCACCGCCCTTTCCTGAACGCTTGAAAGCGCGAAGAGCTTACTTGAGCTCGACCGTGCCGCCAGCGGCTTCGATCTTGCTCTTGATTTCTTCTGCTTCGGCCTTGTTGACGCCTTCCTTGAGCGGCTTGGGCGCGCCTTCGACGAGACCCTTGGCTTCGGTGAGGCCCAGGCCGGTGATGGCGCGGACTTCCTTGATGACCTGGATCTTCTTGCCACCGTCGCCGGTGAGAATGACGTCGAATTCGTCCTTTTCTTCAGCAGCCGGGGCGTCGCCACCAGCAGCCGGACCAGCAACCGCAACGGCGGCAGCGGCGCTCACGCCCCACTCTTCTTCGAGAGCCTTGGCGAGGTCAGCTGCTTCGAGGACGGTCAGCTTCGAAAGTTCTTCAACGAGCTTGGCGATGTCAGCCATGATAATTCACTCCAAATAATAGCGTGGCCGGGCTTATGCCGCGGCCGGAAATGTCGTGCGGAAAAACGTCTTACGCAGCGTCCTTGGCGGCATATGCGCCGAAGACACGGGCCAGCTTGTTCGCCGGGGCATTGACGACCTGCGCGATTTTCGTCGCGGGGGCGTTGACCAGGCCAACGAGCTTGCCACGCAGTTCGTCGAGGCTCGGCATCGAGGCGAGAGCCCTGACACCTGCTTCGTCGAGCACCTGCGAGCCCATCGAGCCACCGACCACTTCGATGCGGTCGTTGGTCTTCGCGAACTCCACCACGGCCTTGGCCGCGGCGACCGGATCTTCGCTGTATGCGAGAGCGGTCGGACCGGACAGGTATTCTTCGATACCTGCGTAGTCGGTGTCCTTGAGGGCGATCTTGGCAAGACGGTTCTTCGCAACCTGGTAAGTCGCGCCGGCTTCACGCATCTTCGAGCGCAGATCGGTGGATTCCGCCACCGTCAGGCCGAGGTTGCGGGTGACAACCACCACGCCCGCCTCGTTGAAGACGTTGTTCAGCTGAGCGACCGCATCGGTTTTTTGCGAACGATCCATGCTTACTCCTTCACTATGGCCGACCCCGCACAAGCGGAGACGACCGGCTCACGTTCGACCCCGCCGCAAAAGCTGCGAGGCCATGGGTCCGTTTGACAAGGGAAGGAGGTGCATCCGCTAACGGGATGCGGGTTGCGGTGCGCACCGAAGTGGGCGAACCCCGCGAAAATCTCGTTTCCCCGTCTAGGCTGGAAATTAAGACCGGCAGATCCCGGTCACCAACTGTCTCGGACGGATGCCCGCCGGGCCGATGGCCGAAAGCGGACGGCGCGCACTTAGCGGGCGCGCGCGAGGAGTCAAGCAAAAGAGGCCTGGCGGGTGGTCCATCACGGGTTCACGCTAGCCCCGATATCGGGTCGCGCATGCACAAGCGCCTGATTGCCCTGACCGCCCTCGCTCTGATTGCCAGCCCGGCCCACGCGACCGGCGGTTTCCAGTGCCGTACTGCGGCCAGCCCCAGGATCGAAATCACGCTGGCGTTCGGTCATACCGCCGGTTCTGGCCTGTTTTCCCGGCGCCTGCGGGTGGATGGCAAGGAAATCGCGGTCGACGCGCCGCAGTGGTGGCTCGACGATGACGAACTGCGCGTGGTGCTGACCGACACGCAGGCGAACGAGCGGCTGGCGGTCGTGAAGGCAAAGCGCAAGGGCAGGGCATACGATGGTTCGGTCGTATACCGGGGCAAGAGCCACTGGGTACGCTGCTACGAAAGCTAGGTCGCAAAACGGCCGCGCAATCCCGGAGGACGGCGCGGCCGCTTCTGTCAGGTTCGAAAACCCTGCGAGATTACATCTCGTCGGCGGCGTCTTCCTGCATGTCAGCCTTGTCTTCAAGCTGAGCGGCAGTGGCTTCGTCACCCTTTTCTTCGGCCAGATCGGCCTTGGCTTCGGTCACGCCCGACTGCGCGTCGAGAACTTCGCCCTGCGCTTCGGTGACGTCATCGGCCTGTTCGCCGGCTTCTTCGTTGGTGCCGTTGCATGCGACGAGGCCCAGCGCGAAGGTGGCGGCGGCGGCGGTTGCGATGATCTTCTTCATGATATTCCCCTGTTTGAAAAGGACTCCCGCACAGATGCGGACGTGGGTCAATCATCGAGCGGCGCAATTCGTTCCCGGGATTATTCCGGCCTGTAAGCGAGCAGGTCGCCCGGCTGGCATTCCAGTTCGCGGCAGATCGCTTCGAGGGTCGAGAAGCGGATGGCCTTGGCCTTGCCGGTCTTGAGGATCGAGAGGTTGGCGAGCGTCATGCCCACCCTTTCGGCCAGTTCGGTCAGGGTCATGCGGCGTTCGTGCAGCAGGTCGTCGAGTTTTACCATGATGGCAGCTCCGTCGAGAGTGTCGGGGGAGGAGGGAGGCATCACACGGTTCCTTCCAGGTCTTCGCGCATCGCGGCGCCGTGGCGGAACACGCGGGCGAGGATGAACAGGATCACCACCAGCAACAGCGCGGTCATGTCGAAGTCGCCATTGCCCATGGAGAAGTGGAAGTTTTCGACCCCGGTCTTCTCGATCGCGTCGGCGTAGCGCGTCAGCTGGAGCGCGATGAAACCGGCGGGGATGATCGCGAGCTGCGTGCCCAGCATCAGCCAGCCCATCTGGCTGAGGCGGGTGGCATTCTCCGGCTGGAAGGGATCGCCTTCGCCCACCGTACCGATGATCCGCCGCAACTTGCCGAAGAAAACGAACAGCATCGCGACGATGGCGAGGCCGATAGCCATGATCCCGGCGATCAGCCACGCGGGGAATTCCATATCGAGCGTGGGCAGTTCCTTGGCGATCTCTGCCTCGATCGCACCCTGCGCCAGCAGGATGGCCGGGATGGCGATCACGAGAGCGACCGCGCCGAGGGCCATGGCCCCCTGGATGAAGATGCAGAAGATCTTGCCGATCAGAAGCAGCGGATCGTTGATGGCTTTGGGCATGAGGTGTCTCCCCTGTTGGTCGTGCGGCCCCGGGTCAGGCCAGTTCGGTTGCCGGCATCAGGGCCGGCATCTGCGCGGTTCCCGGTGCCGGGACGGTGGCGACGGCGCTGAAGCTGCCGGCTGCGATAAGGACGGCGGCGCAAAAGGCGAAGAGGTGCTTGGTGAAATCGTGCATGGGGTTTCTCCCTGGTGGAGTGCGTCAGGCCAGATCTTGCGATGCGATCGAAGCGACGACAGGCGTGCTGTCGGCGGGCGGGACGGTGACGATCGCGGTCAGGCTGGTGGTGGCGATCAGGACCGCGAGAATCGCGGCGGTGCAGCGGGTGGCGACTTGGGTCATTTATCGATCTCCTTTGTGTCCGATATCGATATTCAATAATCTCCTCCCGACTTATCGTCAATCGATAAATATCGAAAAACGATAAGGCCCTGATCGATAAACAGAAATTTCTCCGATCCTTTGACATTTCGCGCCCGTGTTCCTACATGCCGCGCTCACGCCAGCTTCGAGCAAGGCCGAATCACGCGCGAGATTCGGGTCCATGGAAGGAAGCGGCGCGGCCATACATTCGCGGACGGCATAATCCCCTCGGCTGGCGCAGGTGCGCTTCGCCGCATACGCCGCCCGCGCATCCGGCCAGTTCCCTCGTGCAGCGACAATTTCATTCCTGCGCAGCGGAGGGGGCGTCCCCCTCTCTGCCTGCGCGATACGGCAGAAGAGGCTTTCTCGACCTATGGCGACCAAGAGCGCGAACGACACGGGCCACAAGAACATTGGGGCCCGGTCCAAGACCGGCACGGCCAAGCGCCGCATCCGCAAGATCTTCGGAGACATCCACGAAGTCGTGCAGATGCCGAACCTGATCGAGGTTCAGCGCGAAAGCTACGAGCAGTTCCTGCGCTCCGACAAGCAGATCGACTATGTCTCGGGCCTCGAAAAGACGCTCCGCAGCGTGTTCCCGATCCGCGACTTCGCCGGCACGGCCGAGCTCGACTTCGTCGATTACGAACTCGAACCGCCCAAGTACGACACCAACGAATGCCGCCAGCGCGGGATCACCTACGCCGCGCCGATGCGCGTCACGCTGCGCCTGATCGTGTTCGAAGTGGACCAGGACACCGAAGCCCGCTCCGTGCTCGATATCAAGGAGCAGGAAGTCTACATGGGCGATATGCCGCTCATGACCGAGAACGGCACCTTCATCGTCAACGGTACCGAACGCGTGATCGTGTCGCAGATGCACCGTTCGCCGGGCGTGCTGTTCGACCATGACCGCGGCAAGACGCACAGCTCGGGCAAGCTGCTGTTTGCCGCGCGCGTCATTCCCTACCGCGGCTCGTGGCTCGACTTCGAATTCGACGCCAAGGACATCGTCAACGTCCGGATCGACCGCAAGCGCAAGCTGCCGGTCACTTCGCTGCTGTACGGCCTCGGCCTCGACAGCGAAGAGATCCTGCACCACTTCTACGACACCGTCGTGTGGAAGCGCGTGAACGACGGCTGGACGATTCCCTTCGTCGCCGACGCATGGCGCGGTTCGAAGCCGACCTTCCCGCTGATCAACGCCGAAACGGGTGAGGAAGTCTTCCCCGCCAACCAGAAGATCAGCCCCCGCGCCGCCAACAAGGCCGCCAAGGACGGGCTCGAAACGCTGCTGCTGCCGACCGAGGAAATCTTCGGTCACTACGCCGCGCGCGACATGATCGACGAGAGCACTGGCCGCATCTACATCGAAGCGGCCGACGAAGTGTCGCCCGAGAACCTCGAAGCGCTCGATGCAGCAGGGGTCGACCAGGTCGAACTGCTCGACATCGACGAGGTCAACACCGGCCCGTGGATCCGCAACACGCTGAAGGTCGACAAGGCCGAGAACCGCGACGAAGGTCTGGAAGCCATCTACAAGGTGATGCGTCCGGGCGAACCGCCGACCAAGGAAACCGCCGAAGCGCTGTTCGAAGGCCTGTTCTTCGATGCCGAGCGCTACGACCTGTCCGCCGTCGGCCGCGTGAAGCTCAACATGCGCCTCGATCTCGATGCCGAAGACACCGTGACCACGCTGCGCAAGGAAGACATCCTTGCCGTGGTCAAGGAACTGGTCGGCCTGAAGGACGGCAAGGGCGAAGTCGACGACATCGACAACCTCGGCAACCGCCGCGTGCGTTCGGTGGGCGAACTGCTCGAAAACCAGTACCGCGTCGGCCTGCTGCGCATGGAACGCGCGGTGAAGGAGCGGATGAGCTCGGTCGACGTGTCGACCGTGATGCCGAACGACCTGATCAACGCGAAGCCCGCCGTGGCCGCGGTGCGCGAGTTCTTCGGTTCCAGCCAGCTCTCGCAGTTCATGGACCAGACCAACCCGCTGTCCGAAGTCACCCACAAGCGCCGCGTTTCGGCGCTTGGGCCGGGTGGTCTGACGCGTGAGCGTGCGGGCTTCGAAGTCCGCGACGTTCACCCGACGCACTATGGCCGCATCTGCCCGATCGAAACGCCCGAAGGCCCGAACATCGGCCTGATCAACTCGCTGGCCTCGTTCAGCCGGGTGAACAAGTACGGCTTCATCGAAACCCCCTACCGCAAGGTGGTGGACGGTAAGGTGACGAGCGATGTCGTCTACCTTTCCGCGATGGAAGAGCAGAAGCACACCGTTGCGCAGGCGTCTGCCGAACTCAACGATGACGGCACCTTCGTCGAAGAGCTGATCTCGGCCCGCCAGAACGGCGAAAACCTGATGGCCCCGCGCGAGCAGATCACGCTGATGGACGTCAGCCCCAAGCAGCTCGTTTCGGTCGCGGCATCGCTCATTCCGTTCCTGGAAAACGATGACGCCAACCGCGCGCTGATGGGATCGAACATGCAGCGCCAGGCGGTGCCGCTGGTCAAGGCCGAGGCACCCTGGGTGGGCACCGGCATGGAAGAAACCGTGGCCCGCGATTCGGGCGCGGCGATCACCGCCAAGCGCGGCGGTATCGTCGACCAGGTCGACGCCACGCGTATCGTGATCCGCGCGATCGGCGATGTCGAACCCGGCCAGTCGGGCGTCGACATCTACACGCTGCAGAAGTTCCAGCGCTCCAACCAGGATACCTGCATCAACCAGCGTCCGCTGGTGAAGGTGGGCGAGACCGTGGAAGAAGGCGACGTCATCGCCGACGGCCCCTCGACCGATCTGGGCGAGCTGGCGCTGGGCAAGAACAGCCTCGTCGCGTTCATGCCCTGGAACGGCTACAACTACGAAGACTCTATCCTGATCTCCGAACGCATCGTGAAGGACGACGTGTTCACCTCGATCCACATCGAGGAATTCGAGGTCATGGCGCGCGACACCAAGCTCGGGCCGGAAGACATCACCCGCGACATTCCCAACGTGGGCGAGGAAGCGCTGCGCAACCTCGACGAGGCGGGCATCGTCTACATCGGGGCCGAAGTGCACCCGGGCGACATTCTGGCGGGCAAGATCACTCCCAAGGGCGAAAGCCCGATGACGCCGGAAGAAAAGCTGCTGCGGGCGATCTTCGGTGAAAAGGCCAGCGACGTGCGCGACACCTCGCTCCGCCTGCCGCCGGGCGTTGCCGGGACGGTCGTGGAAGTCCGCGTGTTCAACCGCCACGGGATCGAGATCGACGACCGTACGCGGGCGATCCAGAACGAGGAAATCGAGCGTCTGCGCAAGGATAGCGCCGACGAACGCGCCATCCTCAACCGCGCGACCTACAACCGCCTGAAGGACATGCTGATCGGCCAGACCGCTTCGGCTGCGCCCAAGGGCGTCAAGAAGGGTACCGAGCTGACCGACGAGGTGATCGAGAGCGTCGACCGCCACGAATGGTTCAAGTTCGCGGTGGAAGACGACGATCGTCAGGCGCAGATCGAAGCGATCAAGGGCCAGTACGACGAAGCCGTGAAGGGCATCGACGCCAAGTTCGACGACCGCAAGGAAAAGCTCGAACGCGGTGACGAACTCGCCCCGGGCGTGCTCAAGATGGTCAAGGTCTTCGTCGCGGTGAAGCGCAAGCTGCAGCCGGGCGACAAGATGGCCGGCCGTCACGGGAACAAGGGCGTCATCAGCCGCATCCTGCCGGAAGAGGACATGCCGTTCCTCGCCGACGGGACGCCGGTCGACATCGTGCTCAACCCGCTGGGCGTGCCTTCGCGCATGAACGTCGGGCAGATCTTCGAAACGCACCTCGGCATGGCGGCCCGCAGCTTCGGGCACCAGATCAAGGATGCGCTGGAAGACTGGCGTGCCAAGAACCCCGATGCCGAACCGGGCGAGCCTCCGGCTGCGATCCGCGAGAAGCTGAAGGACATCTACGGCGAGGATTACCACGAGGCGATCGACGGTCGATCGGGTGAGGAAATCGCCGAGCTGGCGGGCAACCTGACCGCCGGTGTCCCGATGGGCACCCCGGTGTTCGACGGTGCGCGCGAAGGCGACGTGACCACGCAGCTGGTCAAGTCGGGTCTCGACGGGGACGGCCAGTCCGTCCTGTTCGATGGTCGCACGGGCGATGCCTTCCACCGCAAGGTGACCGTGGGCATCATCTACATGCTCAAGCTGCACCACCTCGTCGACGACAAGATCCACGCACGCTCGATCGGCCCGTACAGCCTCGTCACCCAGCAGCCGCTGGGCGGTAAGGCGCAGTTCGGCGGCCAGCGCTTCGGTGAAATGGAAGTGTGGGCGCTGCAGGCATACGGCGCGGCCTACACCCTGCAGGAAATGCTCACCGTCAAGTCGGACGACGTGGTCGGCCGCCAGAAGGTCTACGAAGCGATCGTCAAGGGCGACGACACCTTCGAGGCGGGCATTCCGGAGAGCTTCAACGTGCTCGTCAAGGAAATGCGCAGCCTCGGCCTCAACGTCGAACTCAAGTCCATCTCGGACGAAGACGACGAAGACGGCATGCAGATCGCGGCTGAATGACGGGAGGCAGGGCGGCCCTTCGCGGGTCGCCCGTCCCCTCCGCCCCCTGTTTTCCCCCTAAAGGGATGTGAGAAATGAACGAACTGACCAAATTCACCAACCAGCTCGCGAAGCCCGAAACCTTCGACGAGA
Organism: Citromicrobium bathyomarinum; assembly: GCF_038594485.1. Lineage (GTDB taxonomy): Bacteria > Pseudomonadota > Alphaproteobacteria > Sphingomonadales > Sphingomonadaceae > Alteriqipengyuania > Alteriqipengyuania bathyomarina_A. The sequence goes on from NZ_JBCFZG010000004.1 coordinate 351,226, forward strand.
TCCAGATCGGCATCGCCAGCCCCGAGCGTATCCGTTCGTGGTCCTTCGGTGAGATCAAGAAGCCCGAGACGATCAACTACCGCACGTTCAAGCCCGAGCGTGACGGCCTGTTCTGCGCGCGCATCTTCGGCCCGGTGAAGGACTACGAGTGCCTGTGCGGCAAGTACAAGCGCATGAAGTACAAGGGCGTCGTCTGCGAAAAGTGCGGCGTCGAAGTGACCGTCACCAAGGTCCGCCGCGAGCGCATGGGCCACATCGAACTGGCCGCGCCGGTTGCGCACATCTGGTTCCTGAAGTCGCTGCCTAGCCGCATCGGCCTGCTGCTCGACATGCAATTGAAGGTGCTCGAGCGCGTCCTCTACTTCGAAAACTACATCGTCACCGAGCCGGGCATCACCCCGCTGGAACGCTACCAGCTGATGACCGAAGACGAACTGCTCGAAGCGCAGGACGAGTACGGCGAAGACGCCTTCACCGCCGGGATCGGCGCGGAAGCGGTCAAGAACCTGCTGATGGACCTCGACCTCGAACAGGAAAAGGCCGATCTGCTGGAAGAGCTCGAAACCACCAAGTCCAAGCTCAAGCCCGCCAAGATCATCAAGCGCCTGAAGGTCGTCGAAAGCTTCATCGAATCGGGCAACCGCCCCGAATGGATGATCCTGGAAGTCGTCCCCGTGATCCCGCCCGAGCTGCGCCCGCTGGTGCCGCTGGATGGTGGCCGCTTCGCGACGTCCGACCTCAACGACCTCTATCGCCGCGTCATCAACCGTAACAACCGCCTCAAGCGCCTGATCGAACTACGCGCGCCCGACATCATCGTGCGCAACGAAAAGCGCATGCTGCAGGAAGCGGTCGATGCGCTGTTCGACAATGGCCGTCGCGGCCGCGTGATCACGGGTGCCAACAAGCGCCCGCTGAAATCGCTGTCCGACATGCTCAAGGGCAAGCAGGGCCGCTTCCGTCAGAACCTTCTGGGTAAGCGCGTCGACTATTCGGGCCGTTCGGTCATCGTGACCGGTCCGGAACTCAAGCTGCACCAGTGCGGCCTGCCCAAGAAGATGGCGCTCGAGCTGTTCAAGCCGTTCATCTACGCCCGGCTCGACGCCAAAGGCCTGTCGATGACGCTCAAGCAGGCCAAGAAGTGGGTCGAGCGCGAGCGCAAGGAAGTGTGGGACATCCTCGACGAGGTGATCCGCGAGCACCCCGTGCTGCTCAACCGCGCGCCGACGCTTCACCGTCTCGGCATCCAGGCGTTCGAGCCCGTGCTGATCGAAGGCAAGGCGATCCAGCTGCACCCGCTCGTCTGCTCGGCGTTCAACGCCGACTTCGACGGCGACCAGATGGCCGTCCACGTGCCGCTGAGCCTCGAAGCCCAGCTGGAAGCGCGCGTGCTGATGATGTCGACCAACAACATCCTCTCGCCCGCCAACGGCAAGCCGATCATCGTGCCTTCGCAGGACATGGTGCTGGGGATCTACTACCTGTCGATGGAACGTCAGGAGCACACGCCCGAGTTCATCGAGGATGGTGACGACAAGATCGAGAAGCTGCCGCGCTTCGCCGACATGAGCGAGATTCACTACGCGCTCGAAACCGGGGCGGTGACGCTGCACTCCAAGATCATCACCCGCGTCCCGCAGACCGACGAGAACGGCAAGGTCGAACTCAAGCGTTTCGTGACGACGCCGGGCCGCATGCTGATCGGCGAGTGCCTGCCGAAGAACCACAAGGTGCCCTACGACATCATCAATCGCCTTCTGACCAAGAAGGACATCGGGGACGTGATCGACGAAGTGTACCGCCACACCGGCCAGAAGGACACGGTGCTGTTCGCCGACGCGATCATGTCGCTCGGCTTCCGCTACGCGTTCAAGGCCGGCATCTCGTTCGGCAAGGACGACATGGAAATCCCCGAATCGAAGGAAGGCATGGTCGAAAAGACCAAGTCCCTCGTCGCGGATTACGAACAGCAGTATCAGGACGGCCTGATCACCCAGCAGGAAAAGTACAACAAGGTGATCGACGCCTGGAGCCGTTGCGGCGACCAGGTGGCCGACGCCATGATGGACAAGATCAAGTCGCGCCCGATCGACGAGAACGGCAAGGAAGCGCAGATCAACTCGATCTACATGATGAGCCACTCGGGTGCGCGTGGTTCGCCAGCGCAGATGAAGCAGCTCGCCGGTATGCGCGGCCTGATGGCGAAGCCTTCGGGCGAGATCATCGAAACGCCGATCATCTCGAACTTCAAGGAAGGCCTGACCGTCCTCGAATACTTCAACTCGACCCACGGTGCCCGTAAGGGGCTCGCGGATACCGCGTTGAAGACCGCCAACTCGGGCTACCTCACGCGTCGTCTCGTCGACGTGTCGCAGGACTGCACGATCGTGGTCGAGGACTGCAAGACCAGCAACAGCCTGGACATGCGCGCCATCGTACAGGGCGGTTCGGTGATCGCTTCGCTGGCGGAGCGCATTCTGGGCCGCACCCTGGCAGAGGACGCGGTCAACGCGGCCACCGGGGAAGTCATCGCGAAGGCCGGCACCTTGCTGGACGAGCCGATGGTGAAGGCGATCGAAGAGGCCGAAGTACAGGTCGCGAAGATCCGTTCGCCGCTGGTCTGCGAAGCCGATCAGGGCGTGTGCGCCACCTGCTACGGGCGTGACCTCGCCCGCGGTACGCCGGTGAACATCGGCGAAGCGGTCGGCGTGATCGCGGCGCAGTCGATCGGCGAACCGGGCACGCAGCTGACCATGCGTACCTTCCACATCGGCGGTGCGGCGCAGCTGAACGAAACCAGCCACCTCGACTCGGTGTCCGACGGTAAGGTCGTCTATCGCGACATGCCCACGATCACCGACAAGAAGGGCCGCATCCTGTCGCTCGCCCGTAACGGCGAACTGGCAGTGATCGACAAGGAAGGCCGCGAGCGCGAAATCCACAAGGTGCCTTACGGTACCGTGCTGATGCACAAGGATGGCGCACAGGTGACCGATGGCGATCGCCTGGCCGAGTGGGATCCGTTCTCGCTGCCGATCATCACCGAACAGTCGGGCGTGGTGAAGTTCCAGGATCTGGTCGAAGGCTCGACCCTGGAAGAACGTGTCGACGATGCCACCGGCATCGCCCAGCGCGTGGTCACCGAAAACCGTGCGACCGGCCGCAAGAAGAAGGAAGAGCTGCGTCCGCGCCTCACCCTCTTCAACGAAGGCAGCACCGATGCCGAAAACGAGGCCGCGCGCTACATGCTGGCGCCTGGCACCACGCTTTCGGTCGAGGATGGCCAGACGGTCGAAGCGGGCGACATCCTCGCCCGTGCCAGCCGCGAAGCCGCCAAGACGCGCGACATCACCGGCGGTCTGCCGCGTGTTGCCGAGCTGTTCGAAGCGCGCATTCCGAAGGACAACGCGATCATCGCCAAGATTTCCGGACGGATCGAATTCGTTCGCGAATACAAGGCGAAGCGCAAGATCGCGATCGTTCCCGAGGAGGGTGAACCCGTCGAGTACCTGGTCCCCAAGACCAAGGTGATCGACGTGCAGGAAGGCGACCACGTGAAGAAGGGCGATACGCTCATCTCGGGCTCGCCCAACCCGCACGACATCCTCGACGTGCTCGGCGTGGAAGCTCTGGCCGAGTACCTCGTGAACGAGATCCAGGAAGTCTATCGACTGCAGGGCGTGAAGATCAACGACAAGCACATCGAGGTGATCGTTCGCCAGATGCTGCAGAAGGTCGAAATCACCGATGGCGGCGACACCGTGCTGCTGCCGGGCGAACAGGTCGACCTGGAAGAAATGAACGAGGTCAACGCGAAGCTGGGCCGCAACAAGCAGCCTGCGCAGGGCAAGCCGGTGCTGCTCGGCATCACCAAGGCCTCGCTCCAGACGCGTTCGTTCATCTCGGCCGCGTCGTTCCAGGAGACCACCCGCGTGCTCACCCAGGCTTCGGTCGAGGGCAAGAAGGACACGCTGATCGGGCTCAAGGAAAACGTCATCGTGGGCCGCCTCATCCCGGCGGGCACCGGTGCGACCATGAACCGGATGCGCGTGACCGCGTCGAGCCGCGATGCGGCCCTGAAGGCGTCGTGGAAGAAGGCCCAGGAAGCGATCATCGCCGCCAATTCGGCCGAAGAGGAGCGTGCTGCCGAAGCGCTGCGCGATCCTGCGGACGACCTGGGCGACGATCCGCTGGCCCGGATGGAAGGCGAAGCGCACGGCACCGATGCCGATGCAGGCGAATACCTGCAGACGGGCGAAGAGGGCACCGAGGGCGATACCGCCGAGTAAGCGCGGGTTCACCCGGCCACCATGAAAAGGGCCCCGGAGGAGAAATCTTCCGGGGCCTTTTTCGTCTCAATTCGCGAGGTATCACAAGACATGCGCGCCATCGCACTTATCGCTGTCGCCCTGGCAGGCTGTACCGCGCAGGCCGACGGGCCGCTGCGCGAAGCCAGCAGCGCCGCGGCCCCGGCGCCCGCGACGCTTGCAGGCGAATGGCGCGTGGCGGGCATCGACGGGCAGGACTTCGACGAACCCTACGGGATCGCGCTGAGCGCAGACGACGATCATATCTGGTGGTCGCCACGCTGCGCGGGCCAGACGATCGACTACAGCATAGACGGCAATCGCTTCGAAGCCGTCTCGCCGCCCCCTCCGCCGGTCGTGTGCGCGATCGGTTATCCCGAACGTCTGCCCGAGGTTATGGCCGCCATCCTCGCCGCCGAGCGGATCGAGCGGACACCCGCCAATGGCATCCGGTTATCGGGCGAAGGCCGCAGCCTGACCCTGTTCGCACAGTAGGGCGCGCCGGCGGAAGATTTCCTCCATATTGCAAAGTCTTCGCCCAAGCATTGGCCCGAATAAGACCTCGCCCCACTTGAAATTATTGGTAAATTTTGGCCGCTGGTCGGGGCGCTCCGGAGTGGAGATGCGTATCTGCTTGATCTTCCATTAAGAATTTATCGTTAGCGCATGGTTCCCGAGGAGGGACACGTGTGATCCAGAAACAGCTGGCGATCCTTGGTGAAAGCAATCTGCTGCTCGCCTGGCGTCTTCGCGAATTCGTGACCCATCTGCCGTCCCTGTGCGCCCTTCATTCACTGGCCGCTTTCGCCTGTGCGGTCGCGATATGGGGCCATCCCGGCTTTCCGTTCGCGGTGATCTGGGCGGCGCTCATCTCCGCCTGCAATCTGCGCCGCTATCTGCTTTCACGCGAATACTACCCCGATACGATCGACGCCGCGCACCTCACCTCGTTCTATCGCAGGCTGCAGATCACCGCGAATGTCGAAAGCGTGTTCTGGGCTGCGGGCGCGATCACGCTGTTTCCGATCCTTTTTCCCAAGCATCCGGTCTTTTTCGCGGTCCTGACCGCCGGTTTGATGGCATCTTCGGTCATCGCCTACCGATCGCTTCCGAAGCCGCTGACCAGTTACCTCGCCGCCGCGATGGTCGCGTCGGCGGTTTTGTCGTTTACCATGACCGAGCAGATTTCCTGGCCGTCTTTCGCGCTCGCGCTGCTGTTCGGCGGATCGCTTATCCGGGCTTGCTGGCGGCAGGCGCGCGAATACGACCGCTACCTGCGCGAACAGATCGAGCAGCAACAGACCGCCGAAACGGTGAAGCTGCTGCTGCACGAATACGAGGCTTCCGCTTCCGACTGGCTGTGGGAGGTCGACGAGGGCAACTGCCTGGTCAACGTGTGCGAACGTTTCGGGATGGCAGCGCGGCAGGACCGCGACTTCCTCGAAGGGCGCGAGCTCGTCGGCCTGTTCAAATCGGGCCCTGCGCGCGAGAAGCTAGCAGCGCTGATGCTGGAATGCGCATCCTTCCGCGATCTGGTGGTCGAAGTCGATCTGGCAGGCGAAACGCGGTGGTGGTCGATTTCGGGCAATCCCACGTCCGACGGGACGATGCGCGGGGTAATGCGCGATGTGACCGACAGCCGCCAGACCGAACAGCGCGTGGCGCACATGGCACGCTACGATACGCTCAGCGGGCTCGCCAACCGCCACCTGTTCAACGAAACGCTCGACGATATGCTGAGCCGGCAGGTCAAGAACCAGCACCTCGCGCTGCTTTACATCGATCTCGACCATTTCAAGTCGGTCAACGACACGCTCGGTCACCACATCGGGGACGAGCTGATCCGGGCTTCCGCCGCCCGCCTCTCTGCGATCGTGCGCGAGCACGATCTTGCCGCGCGTCTGGGCGGCGATGAATTCGCCGTCCTGCTGACCCGGGTGAACGATCTGAGGACCGCACATATCTGCGCGCAGCGCATCGTCGATGCGATGGCCGAACCGTTCAACCTGATGGGCCAGACGGTCCGCGTATCGGCGTCGGTCGGCGTTGCCTACAGCGCCACGCGCGGGCTCGAGAGCGAAGAATTCATGCGCCAGGCCGATCTTGCCCTCTACGCCGCCAAGCGTGCCGGGCGTTCGACTTACGCTGATTTCGACGCGGCGCTCAATCTGGAGGAGCGGACTCGCCGCGACCTCGAACTCGATCTGCGCACTGCGATCGCGGAGGGGCAGTTCACGCTGGTCTACCAGCCGCAGGTGTGTCTCAAGACCGGCAAGTGGACCGGCAAGGAAACGCTGGTTCGGTGGGAACACCCGGTTCGCGGCCGGATCATGCCGATCGAATTCATCGGCATCGCGGAGGAAACCGGCCTGATCATTCCGCTGGGCGAATGGATCATCCGCCAGGCGATCCACGAGGCGGCCCGCTGGGAAGAACCGCACACGATCGCGATCAACCTGTCGCCGATCCAGATGCGCAATCCCAACCTCGTCAACGTGCTGACGAACGCCATCGCGAACGCTCAGATCGAACCCGAACGGGTCGAGATCGAGATTACCGAGAACGCCCTGATGCACGATAGCGAGGCGAACGTGGAGCTGCTCCACCGGTTGCGCAAGACGGGTGTGCGCATCGCGCTCGACGATTTCGGCACGGGCTATTCCTCGCTCAACTACCTGCGCGCCTTCCCGTTCGACAAGATCAAGATCGACCGCTGCTTCGTGTCCGAGCTGCTCGATCGCAGCGACTGTCAGGCGATCGTGCGCAACGTCATCATGCTTGCGCGGGCGCTGGGCATGGAAACCACCGCCGAAGGCGTGGAGACGCGCGAGCAGTACGAATGGCTGAAACTGCATGGCTGCAGCGAAGCGCAGGGCTATTACATCTCGCGTCCGATGGAAGCGGCCGACGCAGCCGAAGCCTCGGGCACGTCTTCGGAATGGCAGGCGGGTGAGGTGATCGCCGACAACGTCCATCGGCTTCGCGGCAAGGTCGCCTAGCTTCGCGCGACACATGCTTGATGGGGGGCGAGCGCAGGAGTAGCGCTGCTGCCCATGATCGTAACCCGCTTCGCGCCTTCGCCCACCGGTCGGCTCCATGTCGGCAACCTGCGCACCGCGCTGCATAACTGGCTGCTGGCCCGCAAGGGCGACGAGGATGGGCAGGGCCGCTTCCTCCTGCGTATCGACGACACGGATGCAGAGCGCAGCCGCGAGGAATATGTCGACGCAATCCGCGAAGACTTGGCGTGGCTGGGGCTCGAACCCGATGCCGAATATCGCCAGTCCGAGCGGCTCGACCTTTACGAGAACGCCTTTGCACAACTGAAGGATGCAGGCAGGGTCTATCCCGCCTACGAGACGGCGCAAGAACTGGAACTCAAGCGCAAGATTGCGCTGGGCCGCGGGCTGCCGCCGATCTACGACCGCGCTGCGCTGAAGCTGACCGACGAGGAACGCGCGACCAGGCAGGCCGAAGGGGTATCGCCGCACTGGCGGTTCAAGCTCGATCGCGAACAGCGCATCGACTGGGAAGACGCCGTGCGCGGGCCGCAGAAATTCGACCCCGCGCAGCTTTCCGATCCCGTAATCCGCCGCGCCGACGGCAGCTGGCTCTACATGCTGCCGAGCGTGGTCGACGATCTCGACATGGGTGTCACCTACGTGCTGCGTGGCGAAGACCATGTCTCGAACACCGCGGTCCAGGTGCAGATGTTCAGCGCGTTGCACCAGGCGGGGGTGGGGCCCGATCACTGCGACGTGGTCGACAGTTTCCCCAACCTCGGCCACACCGCGCTGCTGGTGGGCAAGGAGGGCAAGCTCTCCAAGCGGTTGGGCTCGCTCTCGTGCGAGGCGCTGCGCGAGGCTGGCATCGAACCTGCCGCCATCCTCTCGCTGCTGGCGCGGTTGGGCACCAGCCAGCCGGTCGAGCCGATTGCCGAGCGGCGGGTGCTGATCGACGGGTTCGATCTTGCCACTTTCGGACGCGCACCTGCCAAGTTCGACGAGGCGGAGCTGGAAAGGCTGAACGCAGCAATCGTCCACCAGCTCGATTTCGACGAGGTGAAGGACCGTCTGCCCGGCGGCATCGACGAGGCCGGCTGGCACGCGATCCGGCCCAACCTGTCGCATGTGTCCGAGGCCGCCGAATGGTGGCGGCTGGTCACCGGGCCGATCGAACAGCCCGAGTTTTCCGCCGACGACCGCGCCTTTCTCGCAGAGGCCGCCGATGCGCTCGAATGGTCGGACAATCCGTGGGGCACGCTTACCGCAACGCTCAAAGAGCGCACCGGGCGCAAGGGCAAGCCGCTGTTCCTGCCGCTGCGGCAGGCGCTGACCGGGATGGACCACGGCCCCGACATGGGCGAACTCCTTCCGCTGATCGGCGAGGATGAGGCGCGTGCACGGCTGGCCAGCGCGGCATCCGCGTGAGGCATTTCTCCGACCCGGCACAAGCCCGCCACGCGCCGCTGCGCGAACTGCATAATGGCGGCTGGATGGACTACGCCGAATGCCCCTCGCGCCTTGAGGCCATGCTGGCGAAGCTGGGCCCGGGCGAACCCGCGCGCGATTTCGGGCTCGACCCGATCCTTGCGGTTCACGATCCCGCCTATGTCGCGTTCCTGCGCGAAGCCCACGCGCTGTGGCGGGCTGCCGGACGCGAGGGCGATGCGATGGGCTACGTCTTCCCGGTGGTCGGTAGGCGCCCGCTCGATCTCGACCGGATCGATGCGAAGATCGGGGCCTTTTCGATGGACGCGTCGACCCCGATTGCCGCCGATACCTGGGCCGCTGCCTATGGAGGGGCGCAGAGCGCGCTGACCGCGCTCGACGCGGTGCTGGCGGGCGACCGGGCTGCGATGGCTCTGTGCCGCCCGCCGGGCCACCATTGCGGGGCGGACTACATGGGCGGCTATTGCTACCTCAACAACGCCGCCATCGCCGCGCGAGCAGCGCAGGCGCGTGGGCTCCGCCGGATTGCGATCCTCGATGTCGATTACCACCACGGCAACGGCACGCAGGACATTTTCTATGGCGACGGCGAGGTGCTGTTCGCCTCGATCCACGCCGATCCGAAGACCGATTTTCCGTTCTACTGGGGCCACGCGGACGAGCAAGGCGAGGGTGAAGGGGCGGGCGCCACGCTAAACCTGCCACTGCCGCAGGGCACCGACTGGACGGGCTATGCGCCCGCGCTCGCGACCGCGCTGGAGGCGGTGCGCGCGCATGGCGCGGACCTGCTGATCGTCTCCTACGGCGCGGATACCTTCGCGGAGGATCCGATCTCGCATTTCAGGCTGGCGCGCGAAGATTACACTGCGATGGGTGCGGCGATCGCCGCGCTCGACCTGCCGACGCTGGTGGTGATGGAAGGCGGCTACGCGGTCAATGCGCTGGGCGCGAATGTGAGCGCGTTTCTGGATGGGATCGAGCGGGGGACGGACTGAGCGCCCCACGCGCACATAGCTAGCAGACCGCCTGCACCTGCGTTTCGCCTGCGTGGGTGAAGCAGGCCTTGGCAAAGAGGTCGAGCGGCACCGGATTGGGCATACGCAGGTTGGCGAGGCCGGGAAGCTGCGCGACCGCCGGTTCGTAGGCGCGGTCGACCTGCGAGATGAATGCCAAGATCGCGCCGCTCGTCCGCGCGAAGTCGCGCAGGCTGGCGAGCTGATCTGCAAGCACGGGCGTTTCGCGTCGCTGGTCGAGCACTTGCAGATAGTCGATCACCGCCACGCTGCCGGGAGCCGCTCCGGCGAGGTGTTCACCGATGCTCGCCGCGTCGATATGGTCGGTCGCGACAATTTCGGGCAGGTCGTCGCCCGCGCCCATCTCCGCCAGCAGGGCGAGCGTCTGGGCCTCGGTGAATTCCAGCGTGAAGAACACCGCGCGTCTGCCCGCGCGCACGGCATCGACCAGCAGTTGCAGGCCGATCCGCGTCTTGCCCTGCCGGGGGCGTGCGGCGATCAGTGCCAGATCGCCGTCCGCAAGTTCGGGCAGGATCGACGCAGGACGGCTTGCCTCGGCGCGCTTTGCCGAGAGCAGGCTCCACGTATCGTAGCCTTCGCCTTGTGCGATACGGTCCTGCGCTGCGTGCAGCGGTATTCCGGCCTCGCGCGCGAGCAGCTTCGCGCGGCGCTTCAGCTGGTAGATCGGTTGGGAGAGTCGCATGTCTTGTCCTCCTGCCTGGGCAAATGCGCGCAACCCCTCCTCATGCGTGTGCCCGAACCAAAGGGTTCGACAGATGAAAAGCGCCCTGCATGGATAATGCTGCCCCGACGGGAGGGAGGAGGCGCGGGCCGCGCCTTGATTGCACCCTACTGCACAGGCGACGCACCGCGCAATCCTCCCGCGCCGCGTTTATACGCTACACAAATGTTGCGAAGACTATTCCAGCCACGCGCAATTCGGATATCATCGCATTCGAGGGGGAGTGGCCAAATGACCGGATTTTCCAGTAAGACCATGCTTGTAGTTCTTGCGGCCGGAACGATGGCGTCCAGCCCGGCGATGGCATTCGAATGGTACGCCGAGCCGGTCGACGGCGAATATTGCCAGATTTCGCAGGGCTTCCTGATGAACAATGATTCGCTGGGCAGCTTTAGGCTGACATACGACAAGTCGGGTTATCACGTGACCTTGCGCAATACGCACTGGACGAAGGCCGCGAACGCGCGCCGAGTGCGTATTTGGTACGGCGGAATGATCGGCGACGGCGATCACCTGATCGACGCCAGGGGAGGGCGCGATGTGGTCCCCTTCGTCAAATTCGACATCACCCCCTACATTTACGCGCAGATGCGGCAGCACTCGACTTCGATGATGGAAATCGAGGGCGCAGAGGTGACCACCGGAATGCATCTGCCTTCCGGCCCGATGGTGGCAAAGTTCGAGGAGTGCCGCGACAAGCTCGACGCGGGCACTCTTGAAAAGCCGAAAGACTACTTCGGCGACTTCTAACTGCGTCAGGGCATCGCGCCCTTACCGCCCCTTCAACTCGTCCCCGCTGAGCGAGACGACGTGCAGCAGGTTGGTGCTGCCCGGGGTGCCGAAGGGCACGCCCGCGAGCACGATCAGCTTGCTGCCCGCCTTGCCGAAGCCGTGGCGCAGCGCCATGCGCTTGCCCTTGGCGATCATCTCTTCGAAGCTGCCGATGTCCTTGGTCGCGACCGCGTGCGCGCCCCATAGCAGTCCGACGCGCCGTGCGGTCCGCATGCTCGGCGTCAGCACCAGCATCGGCACCGAAGGCCGCTCGCGCGCGACGCGCCGTGCGGTCGATCCGCTGAAGGTGAACACGGTGATCGCCGCGACCGAAACCGTTGCCGCGATGGTCGAGCACGCGTGGCTCAGCGCATCGGCAGTGGTCGGGTCGGCCTTGGTTTCGAGGAACTGCATGCGCGCGGCGTAGCTTTCATCATGCTCAACCTTGGCGACGATCCGGTCCATGATCGTCACGGTTTCCTCGGGCCATTCGCCCGCCGCCGTCTCTGCCGACAGCATCACCGCATCGGCCCCGTCGTACACCGCGTTGGCGACGTCGGAGACTTCGGCGCGCGTCGGCGCCGGGCTCTCGATCATCGATTCGAGCATCTGCGTCGCCACGATCACTGGCTTGCCCGCCTGGCGGGTCATGTCGACGATGCGCTTCTGCAGGGGCGGCACGTCTTCGGGATCGAGCTCCACGCCCAGATCGCCGCGCGCGACCATGATCCCGTCAGAGAGGTCGACGATTTCGGCCAGGCGACGCACCGCGCTGGGCTTTTCGATCTTGGCGCACAGCGCGGGCATCATCCCGTCGGTCGGCGTCATCAGCTTGCGCGCCTCGGCGACGTCTTCGGGCCGCTGGACGAAGCTCAATGCGATCCAGTCCGCCCCCTGCTGGCAGGCGAAGGCGAGGTCCCTGCGATCCTTGTCGGTCAGCGCGGGGATCGGGATCTCGGCGTCGGGCACGTTGACGCCCTTGCGGTCCGAAATGACCCCGCCGACCTCGGCCGAACACAGGATCGCGTCCTTTTCCGCCCGGATCACTTTCAGGCGGATCTTGCCGTCGTTGATCAGCAGCCGCTGGCCCTTTTCGAGCAGCCCGAACAGCTCGGGATGCGGGAGGTGGACGCGCGTTTCGTCGCCCGGTTCGGGATTGGTGTCGAGCGTGAAGTGGCCCGAATGGCGGATCACCGCCTTGCCATCCTTGAACGTGCCGACGCGCAGCTTGGGCCCCTGCAGGTCGGCGAGGATCGCGATCGGGTGATCGAATTCCTTTTCCAGCGCACGGATCGCGGCGATCGTTTGCGCATGGGTCGCCTGATCGCCGTGGCTCATGTTGACGCGGAAGGCGTCGACCCCGGCCTTGAACAGGCGGCGGAGCATTTCGGGGTCACGGCTGGCGGGGCCGATGGTGGCGAGAATCTTCACCTTGCGGTTGCGCGGATCGAGCTTGGGCATAGCGCATTGCTATGGCACGGCTGCGTTGCAACTCAAGGAATGATCGCGATGGATACGAATGCGCCTCACACCGCGCCCGCCAATGGCAGCGACCCGCTGGAGCAACTCGACGATGCCGTCGCCGCTGCCGCTTTCAGAAGGCTGGTGCGCCACCTGCGCCATCGCCACGATGCGCAGAACATCGATCTGATGGGGCTCGCAGGCTTCTGCCGCAATTGCCTGGCGGACTGGATTCGCGATGCGGGTTATGCCGGCGATCTTGGGGACGACAAGGCGGCGGCGCGCGAACTGATCCACGGGATGCCGCAGGAAGAGTGGAAGGCGACCCGCCAGAGCCCCGCCACCGACGCGCAGATTGCCGCGATGGAAGAAAGCGTGAAGAAGAATCGCGTGGATTAGGCACGCGCCGGGTTCACCCGGGCCGCGTCGCTGGCTACCGAGCGGCCAACCGATTCTCAAAAAACACTGGAGACCATCATGGCCGAAGCCACCGACGACCGCCTGCGCCTGCTGATCGAGCGCATCGAACGCCTCGAAGAAGAAAAGAAGGGCATCGCCGACGACATCCGCGACGTCTACGCCGAAGCCAAGGCGGTCGGTTACGATCCCAAGATCATGCGCCAGGTCGTGCGCCTCAGGAAGATGAAGCCCGACGATCGCAGCGAAATGGAAATGGTGCTCGATACCTACAAGGCGGCACTGGGCCTGGGCTGACGGAGCGCGGCTTAACATAAGCGGGTGACGGAACCCATCGGGACGGGCGCTACTTGAAAGAGGGAAACTCCCTCTTTTCAAGGACGATGCCCGATGACGCAGCCGACCGAAACCGACACCGCCTTCGTTCCCGAAACCTCCGAAGAGCCCCGGATGCCGGGGCACGAGACCGACCTCGACCAGAAGCCGCAGTGGCAGCCGCGCTATCCCGGGTCGGGCCGGCTGAAGGGCAAGACCGCGCTCGTCACAGGTGCCGACAGCGGGATCGGCCGTGCGGTTGCGGTGCTGTTCGCGCGCGAGGGTGCGAATGTCGCCATCGCCTATCTCGAAGAGCATGACGATGCGCACATCACGCGCGCGGCGTGCGAGGCCGAGGGGGCCGAGGTCATGCTGTCGGCGGGCGATCTTGGCGATCCGGACCATTGCAAGGGGCTGGTCGATGCGGTGATCGACCGCTTCGGCACGCTCGACGTGCTGGTCAACAATGCGGGCGAGCAGCATCCCGACGAGGATGTGACCGACATTACCGCGCAGCAGCTCCAGCGCACGTTCCAGACCAATATCTTCAGCCAGTTCTACCTCGTACAGGCCGCGCGCCCGCACCTGAAGAAGGGCGCGGCGATCGTGAACTGCACCAGCGTGACGATGTACAAGGGTGCGCCGATCCTGCTCGACTACAGCGCCACCAAGGGCGCGATTACCGCCTTCACCCGCTCGCTGTCCGAGAACCTGATCGAAGACGGCATCCGCGTGAACGCGGTCGCGCCGGGGCCGATCTGGACCCCGCTCAACCCGATGGGCGGTCAGCCGCCCGAGAACATGGACGATTTCGGGGAGGACACGCCGATGGGCCGCCCAGGCCAGCCCAACGAGGTCGCGCCCGCATTCCTGTTCCTTGCGTGCGAGGATTCGTCCTATATGTCGGGCCAGGTACTGCACCCGAACGGAGGAATCATCGTCAATGGCTAGCCCGTGGAGGACCGCCGAAACCGGCACCATCGTCACCACCACGCCCACCGTCGAAGGGCGCCCGGTGCAGGAATACCTCGGCATCGTGACGGGCGAGGCGATCATCGGCGCGAACATGTTCCGCGACCTGTTCGCCGGAATACGCGACATCGTGGGCGGGCGTGCGGGCTCCTATGAGAAGGTGCTCAAGCAGGCGCGCCACGACGCGATCGAGGAGATGCAGGCGGAGGCGCAGAAGCTGGGCGCGAACGCGGTGGTCGGCGTCGATCTCGATTACGAGGTGATCGGCGATACCGGATCGATGCTGATGGTGAGTGCGAGCGGCACGGCGGTGCGACTCTGAGTTGCTCGTTGGCTCTGGCGGGCGGCGTTCATTTGTCGCCCGCGATGCTGGTTGCAGTGTAGGCAGGCCGCGACGAGATTGGCGCGCGCATTCGTGCCGCCATCCATCAGCGCTATGCGATGCTCTATCGTTGCGGCGAGCGGCGTGCCCTTGGCTCCGAACCGACGCTTGCAGTAGAAGCACTTGAAACCCTGCGCCTGCGCAAGTTCGTGCCGGATCCGCTTGCCTTTGCTGCCGAAGCCCATTTCGCCATGCTATCTTCCATCTATTAAGCGATGGTTGCCGCTCCAACCTGCTTTGGCTAACGGCTGAAGTAGAGACGGCCCCACGTAGGGGCCGGAAATAATCTACCGTCTGGGATCAAAATGGCAGGCCATTCCAAATTCAAGAACATCATGCACCGCAAGGGTGCGCAGGACAAAAAGCGGTCCAACCTGTTTTCCAAGCTCAGCCGCGAAATTACCGTCGCGGCGAAGATGGGCATGCCCGATCCGGACATGAACCCGCGCCTGCGCCTGGCAGTCAACGCCGCGAAAGCGCAGTCCATGCCGAAGGACAATATCCAGCGCGCGATCGACAAGGCGTCGGCCAATGACGGCGATAACTACGAGGAAGTGCGCTACGAAGGCTACGGCCCCGGCGGCAGCGCGATCATCGTCGAGGCGCTGACCGACAACCGCAACCGCACCGCCACCAATATCCGCACCGCGTTCAGCAAGAACGGCGGCAACCTGGGCACCGAAGGCTCGGTTGCGCACGGGTTCGAACGGCTCGGCCTGATCGTCTACCCCGCCGACGCGGGCGACGAGGAAAAGGTGCTCGAAGCCGCGATGGAAGCGGGCGCGGAAGACATCGCCAGCACCGATGACGGCCACGAAATCTGGACCGCGCCGGACGATCTGCATGCGGTCGCCGAAGCGCTCGAAAAATCGCTCGGCTCGGCAGAGACCGTCAAGCTGGCGTGGAAACCCAACCTCACGGTCGACATGGACGAAGGCAATGCGGGCACGCTGCTCAAGCTGATCGACGCGCTCGACGATGACGACGACGTCCAGACCGTCTGGGGCAATTACGACATCTCCGACGAGGTGATGGAAAAGCTGGACTAGGCCAGACCGCTCCCCTCCCGCTTGCGGGAGGGGCTTGGGGTGGGCATGGGCTCGCGAGAGCCCACCCCGCTACGACTAAGTCTCGCCGTGGGCTCGCCAAGTCTCGCGACCCTCCCGCGAGCGGGAGGGTTTATGTTATGACCATCATCCTCGGCCTCGATCCCTCGCTTTCCTGCACCGGCTGGGGGGTGATCCGTGCGGAGGGATCGCGCCTGTCGCACATCGCCAACGGCCAGATCGCGACCGATGCGAAAGCGCCGATGGCCGATCGGCTGGCGCAAATTCAGCGCGAACTGGCGGCTGTAATCGTTGCGCATGCGCCCGATCGTGCCGCGTGCGAGGAAGTCTTCGTCAACAAGAACCCGCAATCGACGCTGAAACTGGCACAGGCGCGCGGCGCGGTGCTGGCGGCGTGCGGCGCAGCGGGGCTCGAAGTGCGCGAACATTCCCCGCGCAGCGTCAAGAAAGCGGTCGTCGGCACGGGCGCTGCCGAGAAAACGCAGGTGCAGGCGATGCTGAAAGTGCTGCTGCCCGGTGCGCAGGTGGCCGGTGCCGACGCGGCCGACGCGCTGGCCGTGGCGATCGCCGACGCGCATTCTCGCTAGGGCTCGCAAGGCCCCTCGGGAACGCGACAAATCTCCGACCGTAGAGTCCCTTGCAACCGGCGAGGATGGTGGTCTCGCGTCAATACCGGAGAGAATCCATGCGCAAACAACTGACCCTGTCCGTTCTTTTTGCAGGCGCCATCGCACTGGGCGGCTGTGCCTACGGGTATGGCGACGGCTACGGCTACGACGATGGTTACGGCGATGGCTATGGCGGCAGTTACGGCAATTATGGCGGCCAGTACGGCTAATCCTACCGCAACGACGGCGAGTTCGAACGTGCGGCGGTGAACGCCTGCGGGCGCGAGGCGAGCCGTTATGGCCGCATCCGGATCACCTACGCCGAAGAGCGCGACCGCGGCGTCTTCACGGTGCAGGGCGACATCGACAATCGCGATCGCCGACGCGACCAGTTCACCTGCCGCTTCGATTCGTCGGGCCGGATTGTCGACTTCCGCCTGGGCTGAGGCCGCAGCGGGTTTTCTACCCGCGCCCACCAGCGACAAGGCGAGGTGGGCTCTGTCCTACGCTGTCACAGCGCGCTAGAAGGCGGGGCATGTCGCTCCGCCTTTTTGCTCGTCGGGATCAGGCACTTTCTGGCTCCGTTGCCAGCGCCGTTTTTTCTGTCTCTGGACACTGTGTCAGGTGTGTCAGGCGAGCCTCGCCGGGTGTGAACTAGCGCCGATGTACCTCGTCGTCTTCCGCAGCCGCAAACGCGCCGGGTATGACGCGGCAGCCTATTCCGAACATGCCGCAGCGATGGAGGCGCTGGCGAGTGAGCAGCCCGGCTTCCTCGCGGTGAAAACCTACGCCGCCGAGGACGGCGAGACGGTCACCATTTCCGAATGGGCGACGCGCGAGGCGGCGAAGGCGTGGCGTTGCCATCCCGACCATGCGACCGTTCAGGGCGAAGGCAGGAAGAGCCACTATGCCCAATACACGATGTTCACCTGCCTCGATCCGCAGGTGAGCACATTCGATTCGAGCGAGAATTCATGACGATCACGATCAACGGTATTCCCAACTGCGATACGGTGAGGAAGGCGAGGAAGTGGCTGGAGGCGCAGGAGCTCGACCACAGCTTCCGCGACTTCAAGAAGGATGCACCGGATGCGGGCGAGGTCGGCGGCTGGGCCGATGCCGCCGGATGGGAAGTGCTGCTCAACAGGCGCGGGACCACCTTTCGCAAGCTCGACGAGGGCGACAAGGCCGATTTGACCCGCGAAAAGGCGATTGCCTTGATGGTGCAACATCCGAGCCTGATTAAGCGGCCGGTACTCGAATATGGAACCGGCTTTCTGGTCGGGTTCAAGGAAGCGGAATGGAAGGATGCACTGTGCTGAAATGGCTTGCCGGGATTGCAATCATGCTGGCGCCTGTCGCCGCAATGGGACAGCCCGTGACTGACCTCACGCCCGTAAACGCCGATGGCGACATGCTGGTGATCGCGCATCGCGGGGCGAGCGGCGAACGGCCCGAGCATACGCTTGCGAGCTACGAGCGCGCGATCGACGAAGGCGCCGACTATATCGAGCCCGATCTGGTGGTGACCAAGGATCTGGTGCTCGTCGCCCGGCACGAGAACGACATCAGCGAAACCACCGATGTCGCCGATCATCCCGAATTCGCCGACCGCCGCCGGACCAAGGATGTCGAGGGCGATCTGATCAACGGCTGGTTCGCGGAAGACTTCACGCTCGCCGAATTGCAGACGCTGCGCGCGAAGGAGCGGATGCCCGCGCTGCGCCCGGCGAATGCGCGGTTCGACGGGCTGTATCAGGTGCCCACCTTTGCCGATATCATCGCCTTGAAGCGCGCCAAGGAAGCCGAAACCGGGCGCAAGATCGGCATCTATCCCGAACTCAAGCACCCCACATGGCTGCTGCAGGAAACGGGCATCGACACGGTCGATCTGCTGGTCCGCCAGCTCAAGAAGGAAGGGCTCGACGGCGCGGATGCGGATGTGTTCGTGCAGGTGTTCGACGTCACCCCGCTCCAGCGGCTCGACAAGATGATCGACACCCCGCTGATCCTGCTGATCCGGCCCGAAGGCGGCCCGTTCGACGAACCGGGCATGACCTGGGCAAGCATGATGACACCCTCGGGCCTGGCCGAAGTGGCGACCTATGCCGACGGGATCGGACCATGGATGGGCCATGTACTGAACGATGTTGGCACAGCCACCGATCTGGTGCGCGATGCCCACGCGGCGGGCCTCAAGGTTCACCCGTGGACCGTGCGCAAGGAAAACGTCTTCCTGCCGCCCTCGCTACGCTCCGACGCGAGCCAGGATGGCGTGGGCGACATTCGGGGTCTGGTGAAGCGGCTGAAGGATGCGGGGGTCGACGGTTACTTCACCGACGATCCGGGGCTGGTGCGGGGGAAGTAATCGCATCCTTCGTCATTGCGAGCCCGCGAACGCGGGCGCGGCAATCCAGAGCCTCCAGCGCCGCACTTGCCGCTCTGGATTGCCGCGTCGCCTGCGGCTCCTCGCAATGACGAGTCGGGTGCCTAAGCTCGTCGCGCCGCAAGGATGTAGTTGAGGCTCATGTCGTCGCTCAGGTGCAGACCCTTGCCGGGGCGGTAGGCGATGCCCCGCGTGGCGGTCACGGTGAGGCCCGCCTCCGCGATCAACGCCCCCAGCTCTTCCGGCGTTACGAAGTCGTCCCAGTGGTGCGTGCCCCTCGGCACCGCACCGACCGCTTCCGCCGCGCCGACCAGCAACACGCGGCTGGCCGCGGTGCGGTTGGGCGTGGATAGGATCAGGAGGCCATCATCGGCAAGCTTGGCGTTGAGCGCAGCGATAAAGGCAGGCTTGTCCGCGACATGCTCGATCACCTCCATGCAGGTGACGAGATCGAAGGTGCCGAGATCCAACGCGCCGATCTCGCCCGCCATGTAGCGAATGTCGAGCCCCGCCGCCTCGGCATGAGCGCTAGCTGCCGCCACGTTCTCGGGCGCGGCATCGACGCCTGTCACCTCGGCACCGAGCCGGGAAAGGGGCTCGCACAGCAGGCCCGCGCCGCAGCCGACATCCACCGCGCTCTTGCGGACAAGCGGCGATACGCTCTCGATATCGCCGCCCCAGTGGCGGTCGATCGCGTCCCTCACGAAGCCCAGCCGCACCGGGTTCAATCGGTGGAGCATGGCGGAGGAACCCTTCGGGTCCCACCAGTCCGCGGCCAGCGCGCCGAAATGGGCTGCTTCATCGGGGCGAATGGTTGCTGTTGCATCGCTCATGCGCCCTCCCTAACACCGCGCCGAAAGTGGCACCAGCGAGGAAGGCTTCGCCCTTGGCGCGGATCGTGATGAAATTCGGCGGCACCTCGATGGCGGGGACCGAGCGCATTCGGCGTGTGGCGCAGATCGTGCGCAAGCAGGCGGCCCCCAAGGACGGCGGCGCGGCGAACGAGGTCGCGGTGGTCGTCTCCGCGATGGCGGGCGAGACCGACCGGCTGGTCAACTTCGCGCGCGAGGCCCACGCGCTCTACGACCCGGCGGAATACGACGTGGTCGTGGCGAGCGGCGAACAGGTCACTTCCGGCCTGCTGGCGCTGACGCTGCAATCGCTTGGGGCAAAGGCGCGCAGCTGGCTCGGCTGGCAATTGCCGGTCCGCACGATCGAGGCGCATGCCAAGGCGCGGGTCGATTCGATCGACAGCGAGGCCCTGCTCGCCAGCATGGCCGAAGGCACGATCGCGGTAATCCCCGGTTTCCAGGGGCTGAGCGACGCGGGCCGTGTCACCACGCTCGGCCGCGGCGGGTCGGACACCAGCGCGGTCGCGGTCGCGGCGGCGGTCAAGGCCGACCGCTGCGACATCTACACCGATGTCGACGGGGTCTACACCACCGACCCCCGCATCGTCGCCAAGGCGCGCAAGCTGAAGGCGGTGACCTACGAGGAAATGCTCGAACTCGCTTCCGTCGGCGCGAAGGTTTTGCAGACCCGCTCTGTCAGCCTCGCGATGAAGGAAGGCGTCAGGATACAGGTTCTCTCCAGCTTCGTGGACGACGATGCGACCCCGGCGGACGATCTGCCGGGCACACTGATCGTTTCCGAGGAAGAAATGGAGCGGATGGTCGAAGAGGGACTTATGGAACGCAAGCTCGTCACCGGCATCGCGCACGACAAGAACGAAGCCAAGATCATCCTCACTCGCGTGCCCGACAAGCCGGGCGCGGTGGCGGAAATCTTCGGCCCGCTGGCGGAGGCCAGCATCAATGTCGACATGATCATCCAGAACGTGGGCCGCGACAAGGGCGAGACCGACGTGACCTTCACGATCCCCCAGACCGACCTCGCGCGCGCGCAGGCCCTGCTGGAGGACAAGCGCGAATCGATCGGCTACAACCGGATCATCACCGACAGCCACATCGCGAAGATCAGCGTCGTGGGCGTGGGCATGAAGAGCCACGCGGGCGTGGCGAGCGACATGTTCCGCGCGCTGGCGGACAGAGGCATCAACATCCAGGCGATCACTACTTCCGAGATCAAGGTCAGTGTGATGATCGACGAGGACGAGACCGAGCTGGCCGTGCGCGTGCTCCACACCGCCTACGGGCTGGACGCGGAAGACGCGGCCTGAGGCTGGCCGGGTGAGCCACACCGCCAAAATCCTGCTGCTCGGCTCGGGCGAGCTGGGGCGCGAGTTTGTTATCTCGGCCAAGCGGCTGGGCGCTTACGTGATCGCCTGCGACAGCTACGACAATGCGCCCGCGATGCAGCTGGCCGACGCGCGCGAGGTGTTCTCGATGCTCGACGGCGAAGCGCTGCGCAGCGTGATCGAGAAGCACCAGCCCGACCATGTCGTGCCCGAGATCGAGGCGATCCGGACCGAGGTGCTGGCCGAGGTCGAGGCGGCGGGCGTGCATGTCGTTCCCACCGCGCGCGCGGCGCAGCTGACCATGAACCGCGACGCGATCCGCGACCTGGCGGCGCAGGAGCTGGGCGTGCGCACCTCGCGCTATGGCTATGCGACCACCCTCGAGGAAGTGCGCGCGGCGGCGAGCGACACGGGTTTTTCCTGCGTCATCAAGCCGGTCATGTCGTCCTCGGGCAAGGGCCAGAGCACGGTGCAGGACGAAGCTGGGCTGGAGGCCGCTTGGGACTACGCGGTCGCCAACATGCGCGGCGACCGGGCGCGGGTGATCGTCGAGCAGTTTATCGCCTTCGATTACGAGATCACGCTGCTGACCGTGCGGCATAAAGACGGCATCACCTTCTGCCCGCCGATCGGCCACCGGCAGGAACGCGGCGACTATCAGGAAAGCTGGCAGCCGCACGGGATGAGCGCGGCCGCGCTGGCAGACGCGCAGGAGATGGCGCGCAAGGTGGTCGATAATCTGGGCGGCTACGGGTTGTTCGGGGTCGAGTTCTTTGTGCGCGGAGACGAAGTGATCTTCTCGGAGCTTTCGCCACGCCCGCACGACACCGGGATGGTCACGCTGGTCAGCCAGAACCTGACCGAGTTCGACCTCCACGCCCGCGCGGTGATGGGCCTCCCGGTGCCCGAGACGATCCGTGCGCGCCCGGCCGCCAGCGCGGTGATCCTCGCCGACCGCGAGAGCGAGAACGTGTCCTACGACGGGCTGGCCGAGGCGATGGAGAACGGCGCGGACATCCGCATCTTCGCCAAGCCCGTGACGCGGCCCTACCGCCGCATGGGCGTTGCGCTGGCCACGGCGGGCGATACGGACGAAGCCCGCCGCCTCGCGAAGGAAGCGGGGGACCGGGTCACGCTCAGCTACGACTGATCGAAGGCTGGGCTCCTCAGCCGAACAGCCACATGCCCATCAAGCGGCTCGGCAGGAAGGCGAACAGGCCGGGGATCATCAGCGCGCCGAGGTACATGCGGGTGATGTTCCGGCGATGGCTCGCAAGGTCGCCCTTGCGCGCGGTGCGCACGACCTGCCAGGCCCCCAGCAGCGTGATCGGCACGAAGATGTGAATCCAGCTGAAGTCGCTCCCACCGCGCACGAAGGTGATCGCGATGGCGGTGACGACCATCAGGCTGACCCAGATCTTGCCGAGCATCTTGTGCAGTTTCGTGCCCTTGGTCGAGAGCAGCAGGTAAGCGCCCAGCGGCACGCAGGGCAGCACGGTGACGATGTGGATCGCGATGGCAATGTTGCGATAGCGCCCGTCGTCGGGTGCGAGGCCGGTCAGGAATTTGAAGAGCGCCACCGCGATGGCAATGGTCATCAGCGTGCCCGCTACCGTGACGATCGATTTGATGAGCGGGCCATTGTCGAAGTGGGGCTTGGAGCGCGTGGTCGGGGCGGCGGTGGTGGTCATGCGAAAGTCTCCTGCGTCTCTGTCTGACCCCTCGATGCCGCATGCCCGTTCGCGGGCAACGCGGGCTTCGCGGACGAGGCGAGACCTTCGCGAAAGCGCCCGATTTGCGCGCGTTTGCCACTTTACGAAGCGCGAATGGTCCGCCACCATTGCGCCAATGGACACGAGCGAGCGCCGCGCCGAGGATACCGCCCAGCACCCGGTGCTGCGCAAGGTGCTGATCGACCTGTCGATCATGGTGGTGCTCGGCGTTCTGCTGGCGGTGATGGGGCCTTTCGGAACCTTCCAGATGCCGCTGCCCGTCCGCCTCCTCTACTGGGTCGGCCTCGCGGTGGTGGGGTACGGGTGTTACCGCCCGATTGGCGCGCTTGTGACCAGCCTGGGCCCCCGGCTCGACCTGCCGGAATGGCCGCTATGGGTTGCCGCATGCCTGCTGGCGAGCGTGCCGGTGACATTGGCGGTATTCTTCGCGGGGCAGCTCCCCGGGCCGTTCGCGTTGCCCACGTTCGATCGCTTCGCGCGAACCTACCCCTACGTGCTGCTGGTCGGCAGCGGGGTGACTCTGCTGTTTCACCAGCTCGAACGGCGCAAGGCCGTGCCTGTGACCGACAAGCCATCGCCGCCCGAGCCACAGGGGGAGACTCCGCCACCGCCAGCCGCTCGTTTCCTCGACCGACTGCCCGCGCATCTCGGCAGTGATCTCTTCGCGCTCGAGATGGAGGATCATTACGTGCGCGCGCATACCGCGCTCGGCTCCGAACTGATCCTGCTGAGGATGCGCGATGCGGTGGCGGAGCTGGAGGGCATCGATGGCGCACAGGTCCACCGCAGTTGGTGGGTCGCGCGCGACGCGGTCGAGGACGTAAAGCGCGACGGGCGCAACCTGCGCTTGGTGCTGCCCGACGGGCTCGAAGCGCCCGTCTCGCGCACGCGCGTGACCGAATTGAAAGAGGCAGGCTGGTTCTAGCGCTTGCCCGGCGGGCACGAGGATCGTAACCGCCTCATCATGAGCGATACTCCCAAGACAGACGCGCTGATGGCGCGCGGCGCAGATTTCCTCGGCAGCAAATACGCGATCCTGTGTGGCGCGATGAGCTGGGTTTCGGAACGCAACCTCGTGTCCGCCATCTCCAACGCGGGCGGCTTCGGCGTGATCGCTTGCGGGGCGATGACGCCCGAACTGCTCGATACAGAGATCGCCGAGACGAAAAGCCTCACCGACAAGCCCTTCGGCGTCAACCTCATCACCATGCACCCGCAGCTGTTCGATCTGATCGCGGTCTGCGAAAAGCACGCCGTCACGCACGTCGTGCTCGCGGGCGGCATCCCGCCCAAGGGCAGCGTCGAGGCGATCAAGGGCGGCAAGAACCCGGCCAAGGTCATCTGTTTCGCGCCGACGCTGGCGCTGGCCAAGAAGCTGCTGCGTTCGGGTGCGGATGCGCTGGTGATCGAAGGGATGGAAGCGGGCGGCCATATCGGCCCGGTTTCGACCAGCGTGCTGGCGCAGGAAATGCTGCCCGACCTTTCTGCCGATCATCTGATCTTCGTCGCGGGCGGCATCGGGCGCGGTAGCGCGATTGCGGGCTACCTCGAGATGGGCGCATGCGGCGTGCAGCTGGGCACGCGCTTCGCCTGCGCGACCGAGAGCATTGCGCACGAGAATTTCAAGAAGGCGTTCTTCCGCGCCTCCGCCCGCGAAGCGGTTGCCAGCGTGCAGGTCGATGCGCGGCTGCCGGTGATCCCGGTGCGCGCGCTCAAGAACAAGGGCACCGAGGAATTCACCGCCACCCAGCGCGAGATCGCCGGGCGCTTGGACCGCGAAGAAATCGCGATGGCCGAGGCGCAGCTGCAGGTCGAGCATTACTGGGCGGGCGCGCTGCGCCGCGCGGTGATCGACGGCGATGTCGAGAACGGCAGCCTGATGGCGGGGCAATCGGTCGGCATGGTCAAGGAAGAAGAGCCCGTCGCCAAGATCATCGCCACGCTGATGGCCGAGAGCGAGGACGCGCTGACGCGGCGGTGATTTCATGATCTGTCGGGGAACATCGGCGGTTCTGGGGATTTGGCTCTACTGAGCCACGCGCAGGGCATCCGCTCTCGCAATCAGCATCAGCAGGAGATTCGAGCCATGCGCACCGCCCAGACCCTTGCCGTTTTCGCCCTGATCGGCGCGGCGACCGTTCCCGCCCTCGCGTTTCAGGAAACGCCCGAGCTCCCCGGCACGATGGATGTCAGCCGTGTCAGCGGGGGCACCTACGAAACCGATCCGTCGCACACGCTGGTCGCGTGGACGGTCAACCACTTCGGCTTCAACGACTATTTCGGTGCTTTCGGCGATGTCGACGGCACGCTGACGATCGATCCGGCGAACCCGGACGATGCGATGGTCGATGTCAGCATTCCGATCGACAGCATTACCGTCGTCAGCCAGGGCCTGCACGATCACCTGCTGCGCGCAGGCAAGGACGGGGCGGAGCCGGACTTCTTCGGGCCCGACGCTGGGATGGCGCGGTTCGTTTCGACCGACGTCGATGTCGCGCCCAGCGGCACCGAGGCTGAGATTACCGGCAACCTCACGATGAACGGTGTGACCCGGCCCGTCACCATCGATGCCCGCTTCACCGGCGCGGGGACCAACCCGATGAGCAAGGTCGAAACGGTCGGCTTCATGGGCTCCGCCACGATCATGCGGTCCGACTTCGGGATCGATTTCGCGCTGCCCATGGTCTCGGACGAAGTCACGTTGAAGATAAGCGCAGCGTTCGAAAAGCGCTAGGTAAGTGCGGGTCCTCGCCAGAGCGCGGATCGTGTTGCAGGCCAGCTTGCAGATCCGCCATCGACGCGCGACCATGCCCGCGCGATAACATCCCGATCGCCGGGCAGTCCGGCCAGCAGAGCGGAGCCATAGTCGATGTGCAATGAACAGAATCTCGCCCGCTGGGCACATGAAGCCAGAATGACGCGACGCGGCTTTGCCGGAATGGCCGGGGCGGGTGCTGGTGCTGCCGTTCTGACGGGCGCGTTGGCAGGGTGTGTGACCGGCCCCTACGACAATCGTTTGACGGAAGGCGCCGTCAGCTTTTCGACCTCCGACGGCACGATGGACGGGTTTTTCGTGAGGCCCAGCCGCACGCCAAGCCCCGCCGTGCTGTTCTGGCCCGATATCGCCGGGCTGCGCGAGGCGAAGTGCAACATGGCCCGCAGGCTCGCCGGGCGGGGATACGCGGTGCTGGTGGTCAATCCCTATTACCGCGATGTGTCGGGCGAGCAGTTTTCCGATTTCGCCGAGTTCGCGGGCACTGGCGGCTTTCAGAAAGTGAAGCCGTGGCGCGAAAAGCTGACCGCGGAGGCGATCATGTCCGATGCCAGGGCGGCGGTCGAGTGGCTCGATGCGCAGAGCGAAGTCGACACCGCACGCGGAATCGGCACGCAGGGCTATTGCATGGGCGGACCTTTCACCTTCTGGTCCGCTGCTGCGGTGCCGTCGCGGATCAAGGGCGTCGCCAGCTTCCACGGCGGCGGACTGGTGCGCGAAGGCGACCCGATGAGCCCGCACAACACCTTCGACGACACGCAGGCGCGCTACCTCGTCGCGATCGCGAAGAACGACGATGCCGACGCGCCCGAGGACAAGACGATCCTGCGCGAGGCCGCAGCCAGGGCCGGACGCCCAGCACAGATCGAGGTGTTCGCGGGCGACCACGGATGGACCGTGCCCGATAGCCCCTCGTACAACCAGCCGGCTGCCGAAAAGGCGTATGCCGATCTGCTGGAACTCTACGGCAGAGCGCTCTGATACCGCTCGCGAAATCGGCGATTTCTTGCCGGTTTCGCTTTGACCCGGGGCCCGTCCGGGGTAGACTTGCTCCTGTTATAGGAGAGAGAAAATGATGGGTTGGGTTGTCCTCGGGCTGCTGGTTTTCCTGCTGCTGATCTTCCTGATGACCGCCATTACGATGGTGAAGCAGGGCTACGTCTACACGATCGAGCGGTTCGGCAAGTTCACCAAGGCCGCCGATCCGGGCCTGACGATCATCTTCCCGCTGATCGACCGCGTCGGCCACCGCATCAACATGATGGAACAGGTGCTCGACATCCCGGGGCAGGAGATCATCACCAAGGACAACGCGATGGTCGGGGTCGATGCGGTGGTGTTCTTCCAGGTGCTCGACGCGCCCAAGGCGGCTTACGAAGTCTCGGGCCTGCATCCCGCGATCATGGCGCTCACCACCACCAACCTGCGCACCGTGATGGGCAGCATGGATCTGGACGAAACACTGTCCAAGCGAGACGAGATCAATGCCCGCCTGCTGAGCGTGGTCGATCACGCCACCTCGCCGTGGGGGATCAAGATCACCCGCGTCGAGATCAAGGACATCCGCCCGCCGCGCGACATCTCCGAAGCGATGGCCCGGCAGATGAAGGCCGAACGCCTCAAGCGTGCCGAAATCCTCGAAGCCGAAGGCGACCGCCAGAGCCGCATCCTGCGCGCGGAGGGCGAGAAGCAGAGCGCCATCCTGAAAGCAGAGGGTGCTCGCGAAAGCGCGTTCCGCGACGCCGAGGCGCGCGAGCGTGCCGCCGAAGCCGAAGCCAAGGCAACGCAGATGGTGTCCGACGCAATTGCCGGTTCGGGCAACCAGGCGATCAACTACTTCATCGCGCAGGAATATACGAAGGCGGTCGGCAAGTTCGCGGACAGCCCCAATGCCAAGACGATCCTGTTCCCGGTCGAGGCAACCCAGCTGATCGGCTCGCTCGGCGGAATCGGCGAGCTGGTGCGCGACGCGATCGGGCCGGTCGAGCAAACGCAAGGGGATGCTGGGGTGCCTATCCCTGCCGGGCGTGAGCGGGCTGCGGCATCGCGGAGCGGCGTGCCCCATACCGGGCGCGACGGATCATGATCGACGGCGTCGACAATTACTGGGTGTGGATCGCGCTCGGCCTGGCGCTCGCCGTGCTCGAGATCCTGGTGCCGGGCGTCTACCTGATCTGGCTGGCAGCGGCGGCGCTGATCACCGGCGGGCTCAGCTACCTGTTCGGCTTCGGCTGGCCGCTGGAGATCATCAGCTTCGTCAGCCTCGCGCTGATCGCCGTCTACAGCGCACGCCGCTATCTCAGCTACCAGCCGATCATCAGTAGCGATCCCCTGCTCAACCAGAAGGGTGGGCGGATGGTCGGCGAAATCGCGCTGGTGGTCCAGCCGATCGAGAGTGGCAGCGGCAGGGTCAAAGTCGGCGACAGCGAATGGATTGCGCGCGGGCCGGACACTGCGGTTGGTCAGCGTGTGCGGATCAGCGGTAACGACGGCACGATCCTGCTGGTCGAACCGATCGCGCTGATCGCCGATAAGGGCACGGCGGGAGGCGAGGCTCCCGTCTGAATCGGCAGCCTGTGGCTTAGCCGGCGCTGTCGATCCGGGTCGCGAACCGGCCATGCTTGCGGTGGTGGACCATGTACTGGTCGATCACCAGTTCGAGCGGACGCGGCTGGATGCCCAGCGCGGCAAAGCCGGGGACATCGCCACTTGCCACGCTGCCTGCCTTGAGCATGGTCCACTGGTCGCTGTTCATCGGTGTACCGGGCAGGGCGGCAAAGGCGCCGCTTGCGGCATCGGGCATGGGCAGGAACGTGCGATTGCGCCGCTGCGCCTTCGCGATCCGTTCGTTCAGCTGCATCATCGTCCACCGGTCAGGACCGGCCAGCTCGTAGGTCTTGCCGGCGTGCTCTGCAGGCTTGAGCAGCGCGGCCGTAATGCCCGCGGCGACATCGTCGACATGGACAACCTGCATAGGCGCATCGGGAGCAAACACCGGGAGGACCGGGATATTTGCGATCAGCCCCGCGAACATCTGCAGGATGCCGCCATCGGGCCCGAAAATGATCGAAGGACGCAGGATCGTCGCCTCGGGGAACGCCTCGCGCACCAGCTCTTCGCCCAGCGCCTTCGCCTGCGCGTAAGTCGACGGGCCATGGGCATCCGCGCCGATGGCGCTGATTTGCACGAAACTGCGTGCCCCGGCATCCTTCGCCGCCTTCGCCATCGAACCCGCGGCTTCGCCCATCAGCTTCATCAGGTCGCCTTCGAAGCTGCCGACCAGGTTGACCACCGCATCGCTGCCTTCGACGCACGCGCGCACGCTTGCCTCGTCGAGGATGTTGCAGCGGGCGAACTGCAGCTGGCCCAGCTTGGCCAGCGGCTTGAGCGAGAATGCCTCTTCCGGGTTGCGCGCCGCGATTCGCACGCGGGCGTTCTGCTGCAGCAGGTCTTCCGCGACATGGCGGCCGATGAATCCGCTACCGCCGAAAATCGTCACCAGCTTGTCGGTCAGCGGGGTGGTTCTGGGCATTTGCTCGGCCTTTCTGGGCGGGTGGCGCGGGGCGATTGTCCGCGAAGTTTCGCGCTCGCTTTGCCGGATGGCGGCGAGCGCTGCAAGACCGGCGATTATCCTGAAAATGGCACGATCAATTGCGTTGACAGGCAGGTGCACCCTCCGCTAGTTGCCCGCCCCTACCCTAGGCCCCGGACAAAGACGACCGGGTTGCCTCGTGTGCCCAGATGGCGGAATTGGTAGACGCACCGTCTTCAGGTGGCGGCGATCGCAAGGTCGTGGAGGTTCGAGTCCTCTTCTGGGCACCATTTCATTTTTTCTCGATGGAGGCCGAAGTCTCCATTGCCCCGGCCGGTCGGGGATTCAGGACGTTCACTCGTCGCTCGATAGGGACAGGTGCTTCCTTGCAAGTGGCCTACCAGGGCGTGTCAGGGGCAAGTCTCGCAACCGCGGCGACTTGGCGGTACGCAATCCTTCGAATAGCGATCGCACTCGCTCACACTCTCAGATTATCGCCCGCTCGAGGAATGCACGAACGAAGGGGCCCTGCCGATCGGGTGGCGTTCGCTATCTGGCCGAAATCACCGACACCAATCGGGCGAGCGGATCACTCGCCGAAAGTGGTGGTCGAAATCGCGGCGCTTCCAATCTCTCCGAAGGAAGCGCCGATTTGCTGGCCTGGGCGGATTTCATGTACCCCCGTGATCGCCCCGCTCGAAATCCACCAGCCAGAACGAAGGCCGACGCCCCGGTCTGCCAGGTTCTGCAGGAGGAAGCAGACCGCCCCGAACGGCCCGTCGAGCATGTCCGCGGTCGTCGCGCTGCCCACCACCGCATCGTCGATACGCACCGAAACGGGCACGCTATTCAGCGTGCTCCACATTTCTTCCGGCACAGTCCTGCCCAGCAGAATACCGGCGTTGTTGCCGTGATCCGAAATCGTGACGCACGGCCCGTCGGCATTGATACCGGCGTAGGGTGACGAGGCGATTTCCAGTCCGATCCGCACCTCGTCGATCCATCGCATGGCCTCGCGCGGGGTCTGCGGCAGAGCTTCGCCGAGGACCTTAAGGCGCAGCATGAACTCCGCCTCGACCGCGGCAAACCCGCCGCCGAAGATCGTGAAGGTCGCAAGGCTGTCCGTTTCGCGCTGGATACTATCGGCAAAGATCGGACCGGCCAGCCGGTTGGCGCCCAGCACTTCGCTGGCGGGCGGATTGATCTTGCCAACTTTCCATCCGGCCACTTCGCGATCCCACAGGGACAGCGCCTGGTCCTGAACCCGATACGCCGCCGCCAGCGTGGCAGGCCGCTCGCCCGGATATTCCGCAATCGAACGTCCGGATTTTCGCGCTTCCACGAATGCGGTTGCGATATCGCTCGCCATTTCCATCAAACTAGCCCCGCCAAAAACGCCTTGCCGATAACGCTTGGCGCATTACGACACCGGTGTCAAAGCTGTTTGCGGAGGAACGCCCCATCGGTTTGCGAAGCACTTCGCATTATGCGTTGGGTGGTCTATCCCCCAGTACAACCTGTCATAAACACGGGAAGACGATGCCTGACGCCAGTCAAAAACCGACCATCAACGATGTCGCGCGCGTGGCCGGCGTTTCGAAGAAGACCGTCAGTCGGGTCATCAATCGCTCGCCCCTGCTGAAGCAGGAAACGCGGACCAAGGTTGAAGGCGTGATTGCCGAACTGGGGTATCGGCCGAACCCGCAGGCGCGCGCGCTGGCGATGGGGCGCAACTTCCTGATCGGGCTGCTGCACGACAATCCGAACGCGCAGACCGTGCTCAACTTCCAGGTCGGGGTGCTCGATGCCATTCGCGATACGGAATTCGCCCTCGTGGTGCGCCCGGTCGATCGGCGATCGCCGCACATGCTGGACGACATCCGCTCCTTTCTGGAAATCCAGCGCCTGTTCGGCGTGCTGATACTTCCCCCGATTTCAGAGAACGACGATCTGGCGCGGCTGTGCCGCGAAATGGGGTGCGGATATGTCCGGATGGGCTCGGCCCGGCTGGACGATGACGAGCACCTGGTTCAGTCGAACGATCGCGAATGCGTGGAAAGCGTGATCGACCACCTCGTCGCCAACGGCCATCGCCGGATCGCGATCATCAAGGGGCCGGACGGTTTCCGATCCGCGCAGGAACGCGCCGAAGGCTTCGCCGCGGCGATGAGAAAGCATGGGCTCGAGATTCCCCCCGAAGCGATCGGGAGTGGAAATTACCGGTTCGATTCCGGGATCGTCGCGGCGGAAAAGCTGCTGGATACGGACAATCCGCCGACAGCCATCTTCGCAAGCAACGACGAGATGGCGGCCGGCGCCTTCCATGCAGCGCTGGCGCGGGGGATCGATGTTCCGGCGCAGCTTTCGGTCGTCGGCTTCGACGATTCCCCCATCGCGGCGCATATCCTGCCGCCGATGACGACCGTCAGCTGGCCCATTCGCGAAATGGCCAAATCGGCGGCGTTCAAGCTGATCGAACCGACCAACCCGGCGGCGGCGCTCTCCACGTTTCCTGCGCGCCTGGTTGTGCGCAACTCGGTAGCGGCGCCGCGCGATTAGGCGGAGGCGGTTGCATTTTGCCCAGATCCCCCCGATAACGCCTTATGACACCGGTTACCGTGTGCGCGATTCGATGCGCTTTGCGATGGCCGCAATCGACCAGATCATAGAAGAGGTACCCCCATGAAAATCGCGCTGATCAACGAGAACAGCCAGGCTGCCAAGAACGGCATCATCCACGACGCGCTGACGACGGTGGTCGAGCCGCTGGGGCATGAAGTGCACAATTACGGCATGTACACCGCCGACGACGATGCCCAGATCACCTACCCGATGGTCGGCCTGTTGACGGGCATCCTGCTGAATTCGGGCGCGGCCGATTTCGTCGTCACCGGCTGCGGCACGGGGACGGGTTCTATGCTCGCCGCGAACGCGATGCCGGGTGTCTTCTGCGGTTTGATCATCGACCCCACCGATGCCTTTCTCTTCGCGCAGATCAACGATGGGAACGCGATCGCCATGCCTTACGCCAAGGGCTTCGGCTGGGCGGCGGAACTCAACCTGCAGGATTGCTATCGCAAATTGTTCGAAGGCACGCCGGGCGAAGGCTATCCGAAGGAGCGTGCGCAGATCATGGCGAAGAACCGCGGAGTCCTGTCGGAGCTCAAGTCGAAGACGTGCCACGACATGCTGACCGTCGTGAAGACTGTCGATCAGGACCTCCTGAAGAGTGCCATTGCGGGCGAAAAGTTCGCCGAGCTGTTCTATGCCAATTCGCAGGACGAACAGCTGAGCGCCTACCTGCGCGGCCTCTGATCGTCGGCAGAGGGATAGGCAGATATGAGCGCGAACGCTTTCGACCTCACCGGGCGGACCGCCGTGGTGACGGGCGCGAACACCGGGATCGGGCAGGGCATTGCCGTTGCGCTGGCGCAAGCCGGGGCGGATGTGGTCCTGGTCGCCCGCCGGGACCCCGCCGAAACCCGCCGTCTGGTGGAAGATACAGGCAGTCGGGCGCATGTCGTGATGGCGGACCTGTCCAGCATCGAACCGTGCGAACGTATCGTAGCGGAGACGGTGGAAACCTTCGGTCAGCTCGATATCCTGGTGAACAATGCAGGCATCATCCGGCGCAACGATGCGCTCGATTTTTCCGAGGAAGACTGGGACGCGGTCATGGATGTGAACCTGAAGGTTCTGTTTTTCCTCAGCCAAGCTGCCGCCCGCCACATGAGCGGGTCGTCGAGGCGTGAGGACACCCGTGGCAAGATCGTCAACATCGCCTCGATGCTCACCTTCCAGGGCGGTGTTCGGGTGCCGAGCTACACCGCGTCGAAAAGCGGTGTCGGCGGGCTGACCAAGCTGATGGCGAACGAATGGGCCCCCAAGGGCATCAACGTGAACGCCATCGCGCCCGGCTATATCGCCACCAACAACACGGCAGCGTTGCAGGAGGACGAAACGCGCAACCGCCAGATCCTCGAGCGGATACCCGAAGGCCGCTGGGGCAATCCAAGCGACATCGGCGGGGCCGCCGTATTCCTAGCGAGCAGCGCCGCCGATTACGTGCAGGGCCATATCCTCGCCGTCGACGGGGGCTGGCTCGCCCGATGAACGCAAGCGGAGGCGGTCACGTCGTCTGTTTCGGCGAAATGCTCCTGCGGCTTTCGCCGCCGGCGGGCCTGCCGCTATCGCGCGCGAACACGCTGGATCTGCACGTCGGCGGAGCGGAAGCGAACGTGGCGATGGGTCTGGCGGGAATGGGTTATTCCGCGCGGATGGTCTCAGCGCTTCCTCCGAGCGGCCTCGGGCAGCGCGCGATCGCAGCCCTGGGGGAGGCGGGGGTCGACACACGCGCGATCAGCCTCTTGCCCGGGCGCATGGGGACCTATTTTTTCGAACATCCATCGGGACCGATCGCGGGACGCGTCACCTATGATCGCGAGCACAGTTCCTTCGCGTTGGCGGCCCCCGACGATCTGCAGCTGGATGCCGCCGTCGAAGGCGCCGCGCTGCTGCACATGTCGGGAATTACACCCGCGCTCGGTCCGCGTGGGGTCGCTCTGGCTCAGGCTGCGGTGGACGCGGCGAGGCGTTTCGATGTTCCGATATGTTTCGACGGGAATTATCGCGCGAACCTGTGGAACGCGTGGGATGGGGATGCCCGATCGATCCTGCACGATCTGATCTCGCATGCGACAATCCTGATCGGCAATCATCGCGATATTTCGCTGCTGCTGGGGGAGGAGCTGGAGGGCACCGGTCCCGAACGGCGCAGGATCGCGGCGGAGCGGGCGTTCGACGCCTATCCGAACCTCGAACTGATCGCTTCGACCGCGCGCCATGTCGAATCGGCGCAAGCCCATCGGCTCGCCGCCCGCGTCGACCTGAAGGACAGCGCAGCGCAGACCGATGAAATCCGGATCGCGCCCGTGGTCGACAGGATCGGCACGGGCGATGCCTTTGCCACCGGCGTCCTGTGTGGATGGCTCGACGGCGCAGAGCCGGAGCAGATGGCCCGGCTCGGCCTGAAACTGGCCGCGATGAAGCACGGCAGGCCGGGCGACGCCCTGGCTGTGACCCGGGCCGAGGTCGAGGCATTCGACCTCGCCGGAGCCGACGTCGCCCGCTAGCCGCGAAGAGCGGGAACCGTCAGTTCCCGCTCTTGCGCATCTCCCGGTCGCGCGGAGAAAGGTGCTCCTGCGCGCCGGCTTTCTGTCCGGGATATACCCCCGCCTTCGGCGTCATCGTTTTCAGGTCCCAGTTCGCCTCGACGAAGGGCGCCCGGGTCGATTCAATCTGCGGATATCCGCCGACTTCCTCTTCGGAATCAATCACGTGGCCGCGACCTTCGGCGATGTAGAAGAGGATGCGGACTTCCTCGGCGCTGCGGTCCCAGGGGCGCGCGCCCGCAGTGGCGAGCAGCGTCGTCTCGACCTCGGAAGATGGCATGATGTCGTACCCGTCGAGCGAAGCGAGCGGCCGGTCCGCCGCAACGAGCCGGGCCGCAGTGTCGCCGTAGCGGCCGAAATCGGGCAGTTCGTTACCATGCCTGTCGACCGCGACATTGTCGCGACCGTAATAGGCCAGATCGCCGACCCCGCCGAGCATCAGGAAGGGGAGGTCCGCATCGGTGCTGTTGCCGCCACGCATGACGTTCCCGACTGCCGTGATCTCGCCCGTTACCGGTTCGTGCCCGGCCCATTCGAGGTCCATCAGATTGTAATGCACCGCCCGGTGCATCGGATCGTAGATGAAATTGTTGACCATCAGGACCTGCGCGCCGCCCTTCACCAGCGGGGACCGCTCCACATTATGCGCCCAGATATTGCGGTCGAACACGATACCGGTCGCGTTGTCGTGGACGAGGGAGCCCTTCGAATGCTCGCCCTTGGGGTGGCTGGCATCGGCCAGGCCCTCGGCGGCGATATTGAGGCGAAAGACGATGTCGTGGCTGGTGCCCGCGCGCCAGTCTGCGACCGTATCCCCGGTGAAGCGCGGTCCGCTCGCCGACATGTTCTCGTCGATCGCCCACATGAAGGTGTTGTTCTCGATCACTACGTCATGCGCCGCGATCGTTGAAAAGGCATCCGCCTCCCACCCGCTGCGTTTGGCCTGACCATCGACCCCGGTGAGGATGCGCAGATGGCTGATCTTCACGTCGTGAGTCGCCACGTCGATCCCGCCGCGCAGCAGGGTGATGCCGGGGGAGGGCGCGGTCTGACCGGCAATGGTGACGTAAGGCTGGTCTATGCGCAGCGACGATCGTTCCAGATCGATCGCGCCGCCAACCTCGAACACGATGATGCGCGGCCCCTTGCCGGCCAATGCCTCGGCCAGGGAGCCCGGTCCGTCCTTGGCCAGCGTGGTGACGCGGATGACCTTGCCGCCCTCGCCGCCATTGGTGGGGTCGGTCGGGTGTGCGCTCAGTGCCGTGGGGGTTGCCAGCGATAGCGCGGCACCGGCGAAGAGACCGATCAGGGTGCTGGAAAATTTCATATTTGCTCCTCTCCCGGCGAACTTGACAAGCTTGCAGCGCCAATGCAATGCCGAATGACACCGGTTACCAAAAAATGTGAAAAGCCGGTTGGAGAGGAAGAGAGTGGGCCTGGATCGCCGGTCAATGCTTGCAACCAGTGTGGCTCTGGCGGCGTTTGGAAGCGGTGCCGCAAGGGCAGCTGCCGCGTTGCCGGACGGCGCGATGACGCGGGCTGGATTCGCAGATCCGGTGGAGACGATCGAGCTTTGGCCCCAAGGCGCTCCCGGCAACCTCGATGCGGACAGGATCGAGCAGGTGGTGGAGCGCAGCATCGATACCAGTGTACGCGACCGCGCGCTGAGCGGCATTTCCAACCCGCGCATGCTGGTCGTGCGCGCCCGGCAGCCGAACGGCGGCGCGATCGTCATCATTCCCGGCGGCGGTTACAGGCACATCGTCGTCGACAAGGAAGGGCTCGAGACGGCTCGCTGGGCGTCCGAAAACGGCCTCACCGCGTTTGTCTTGTTTCATCGCCTGCCCGGCGAAGGCTGGGCGGATCGCGCGGATGTACCGTCACGCGACGCGCAGCGCGCAGTGCGGCTGGCCCGCCATCACTCCGACCGGCTCGGTTTCGATCCCGCGCGGATCGCGATGATCGGTTTTTCCGCCGGTGGGCACGTTGCCGCCGAGGCGACCGTCAACGCCGCGAACACTCCCGCCCCGATCGATGCGGCGGATCGGGAAGATTGCACTCCGGCCTGTACCGCGCTCCTCTATCCCGTGATCTCGATGCACGAACCGCTGGCGCATGCCGGTTCGCGGCTGCTGCTGCTGGGCGAGCGACCCACGGCATCGGCCGAGAGCGCGCATTCGCCGGATCGCAACGTTACCGACAAAGCGCCGCCCTTCTTCCTCGCGCATGCCGAAGACGATAGTGCGGTCTCGGTACAGAACACTCTGGCAATGCGCGACGCCCTGATGGCGAAGCGGATCGGGGTCGAAACTCACCTGTTCGCCGAAGGCGGCCACGGTTTCGGGATGCGCAGGATCGATCGCGGCACGCTGTCGCTATGGCCGCAGATGTTGCTGGCGTGGATGAAGGAGCACGGCGTCGCATGACCGGCAGGCTAACCTCCGATCGCCGCATTTTCCTGAAGGGTGTCGTCGGCCTCGGCGCGTCCGGCCTCCTCGCAGGCTGCGCGCCGAAACTGGGCGGCGTGTTGACCGCAGCCGATGCGCATCCGCAAAACTATCCGACCGTGCAGGCGGTCCAATACATGGGCGATCTGCTGTCCGAATGGACCGGAGGCCGCCTGGGCATAAAGATATTTGCCGGCGGCCAGCTCGGCAGCGAAACCGACACGCTGGAAATCACCAGTTTCGGCGGTCTCGATCTGACGCGTGTCAATTTCGCGCCGCTCAATTCCATCGAGCCGCTGACCTTGCCGGTCTGTCTGCCTTTCATCTTCAAGTCGGTGGCGCACATGCGACGGGTGGTCGACAGCGACGTCGGCGAAGAAATCCTCGCCTCGCTCGAACCGCATGGGTTGATCGGCCTGTGCTATTACGATTCAGGCGCGCGCAGTTTCTACAACAAGCGCAACCCGATCTTTCATCCCAGGGACATGGCGGGTCTCAAGCTCCGGGTGCCGCCGTCTGATCTCTATGTCGCGATGATCAACGCGCTCGGCGCACACGCGGTGCCGATACCGTTCGGCGAGATTTACCAGGCCCTGACGCAGGGCGTGATCGACGGTGCCGAAAACAACTGGCCGACGCTGGTCGGGGAACGTCATTACGAGGCGATCAGCTATTTCAGCCTCACCGAACACCTCCTCACGCCCGAAGCGCTGGTGATGAGCAAGGCGAGCTGGGACAGGCTGAATGAAAACGATCGCGTGCTGGTGCGGCGCGCCGCCAAGCGGTCGGTCGTCGAAATGCGGCGTCTGTGGGATATGCGCGTGGCAGAGGCGAAGCAGATCATCGCGTCTTCGAACGTGAAGGTGAACCCGGTCGACAAAGCCCCCTTTGCCGACCTGATGCGGCCCGTGTGGGATCAGTTCATCGTTACGCCTGCCCAGAAATCCCTGACGGATCGCATCGTCGCGATGGGGGAGGGCTGACATGGCGCGCACGGTGTCCGCCTGGCTGGTCCGACTGGGATCGATCGGCCTGGTCCTGATGGCCATCATCGTCGGCTGGCAGGTGTTCGGGCGGTTCGTCCTGCAATCGAGCCCATCGTGGACCGAACAGGCATCGCTGGTGCTGATGATCTGGTATGTGATGTTCGTCACCGCTGCAGGCGTTTACGAAGAGTTCCATATCCGCATAACCTTGCTGGAGGAGCGACTGGGCGAACGGGCTGTCGCGGTGCGGCGGATGGTCGCGCTGGTCATTTTCCTGCTGGGTATCGTGCTGTGCATCTTCGGCGCGCAGCTGTGCTGGGCGGTGCGCGGTAACGTGATCGCATCGCTCGGGATCAGCCGTTCGGTGGCGTATTTCCCGATGCCGGTATCCGGCCTTCTCATGGCGCTGTTCGCCTTGCCTCGGGTCTTCACCGGGCTCCCATTCGAACCTGACGAAGAAGACGACTGATGGAATTGCTGGTTCTTTTCGCGGTGCTCTTCGCGCTGCTGATCCTTGGCGTGCCGGTCGGCTTTGCCCTGCTCGGGTCCGCCATCGCCTGTTTCGCCGTGATGGACATCCCGCTGATCGTGGCCGTCCAGCGGACGGCTGCGGGGATCAGCGTCTTCACCCTGATGGCGATCCCGTTCTTCATTTTCGCGGGCGATCTGATGTACCGCGCTGGCATTGCCGAGCGGCTCGTGCGCGTTGCCGATGCCGCCGTGGGGCGGGTCCGCGGAGGGCTCGGCCTGGTCGATGTCGGCGCGTCGATGATGTTCGGCGCGGTGTCGGGCTCGGCCATCGCCAGCGCCTCCGCAATCGGTTCGACGATGGTGCCCCTGATGAAGGACAAGGGGTATCCGCTCGATTATTCGGTCAATGTGACGGTGACCGCCGCCATCGTCGGCCTGCTCATCCCGCCATCGCACAATATGATCATCTACTCCGCCGCTTCGGGTATCGGCGTTTCGATCGGCGACCTGTTCATGGCGGGCGTGCTCCCCGGATTGCTGACGGGGGCGATGCTGATGATGACCGCATGGCTCGTCGCGCGCCGCCGCAACCTGCCCAAAGGCTATTTTCCCGGCTGGCGGGCCCTTGCCCGCGCGGTGGCCGTGGCGTTGCCCGGCCTGATGACCGCGATCATCATCATGGGCGGCATTCTGAGCGGGATCTTTACGCCGACGGAAAGCTCCGCAATCGCGGTGATCTATACCGTCCTGGTCGGGACGCTGGTCTATCGCAGCCTCGGGTGGAAGGAATTCTGGGGCGCGGCGCGCAAATCCGCCCGGACCACGGCGATGGTGCTGTTCATCATCGCGACCGCCACCGCCTTCGGCTTCGCGCTCGCCTTGCTGGAAGTCCCCGCAGCGCTCGCCAGCCTCATCGCGGTCATCACCGACAACCCGCTGCTGACGCTGCTGATCATCAACATCATGCTGCTGGTGCTGGGGACGTTCATGGACATGGCGCCGCTGATCGTGATCACGACGCCGATCTTCCTGCCCGTGGCGATGGGTGTCGGCGTCGATCCGGTCCACTTCGGGATCATCATGATGCTGAACCTCGGCATCGGCCTGGTCACGCCGCCGGTCGGGT
This sequence comes from Citromicrobium bathyomarinum, assembly GCF_038594485.1. Lineage (GTDB taxonomy): Bacteria > Pseudomonadota > Alphaproteobacteria > Sphingomonadales > Sphingomonadaceae > Alteriqipengyuania > Alteriqipengyuania bathyomarina_A. Next base: position 390,554 of record NZ_JBCFZG010000004.1, read on the forward strand.
CGGTCCTGTTCGTCGGCTCTGCGGTGGGCAAGATCCCGGTGACCAAGCTGGTGAGGACGATCTGGCCGTTCTACCTGACGCTGATCGCCGCGCTGGCGCTGGTGACCTACGTGCCGTTCCTGTCGCTCTGGCTGCCTTCGGTGTTTGCCAAGTAGGTGTAGTGCCGGGGGCGGGCCTCCCCCGGGCTGCAACGATGTTATGACGGACGGTGGCTCAGCGAAGGGCGGTCATCAGTCCTCGGCCCAGCCGCGGGTGATGATGCGGCTCATCTCATCCACGCTCAGTTCCGGGTGCCAGGTTATGCCGATGTCCTGGTAGCGTGCGCCCGGCCCGGTCGAGCCGGTTTCCCAGAAACGCGAATCCTGCGGGCGGAAGATGTCGGTCTTGGTGCCGTCGCGCGCGGTCCCTGCCATGGTGGTCCAGTGCGCGGGCGCGATGTGCGCGTCCATCTCGCAATCGGCGAACACCGCCATGCCCACGGCCTGCGGGTCGGCGTATCGACCGTCGGGGAACCTGGTGGTCGGATGCCACGGCCGGGCGAGCGCGACGCTGCCATCGGGCACGCCCGCTTCGCGCGTCAGGTGGCAGTTGCGGAACAGGATACCGACCGGCTGCGAAAGCTGGGTGGAAGGGGCGGCGATGTACGACTGGTAGCCATCGTCGTCGACACCGCTGCGGGGGCGGGAGCGGATTTCGCTATCCTCGATCAGCAGCTGGCCATCGCCGAAGATGAAATCGACATTCCCCGCAATCAGGCTGTCGCGGACCACCGCCCGCCCGCCGTGGGCGAACAGCGTGTCCTGATAGCCGAGCAGCGCAACATCGCGCAGCATCACCCTGTCGCTGGTTTCGTCGAGCAGCACGGCAAGCGCCTGCGATTTGCCGATTTTTCGAGGATCGCCGTCGGGCAAGGCGTCATTGGCGAGATAATCGAAATCGTTCTCAATCGTCATGCCGGTGATACGAATGTCCTGCCCGGCGAGCGTGAGGGTGGCCGATCCGGCGGTGCCCCAGCCGTCGCGGTGATAGCTGCCGGCATTCTCGGCGACGAGATCGTGGTGGAGGATGGTCTCGCTACGGCCCGCGCCGTCGATGGTGACGTTGGACCGCGCGATGACGACGCGTTCTTCGTATCGGCCGGGGCCCATTTCGATATGCACCGGCGAGTTGCCTGCCGGATCGAGGGACTGGATCGCGCCGTTGAGCGTGGCGAAGCAGGCCGGCCTTGCGCCGCATTCTTTGCTGACTTCGATCTGCTGCGCTCCGGCTTGTGGAGGCACGGTCATGCAGGCGCTGGACGAGAGCAGGGCTGCCGTCAGCGTGGCGAGGCGGAGAGGGGTCTTCAACGGATCATTCCTTGGATTGCTGAGGGCGGCTGGCAGAGGCGTCTTGCAGGAAGCCATCGATCGCATCGACCACCTGGCCGAGGTAGGGATCGAACAGCCAGAACGTATGCGGCAGACCCGCGAAATGGACGTGCCGGACCGGAGTGCCGTTTGTCTTCAGTGTCGCGATGACTTCGTCGCGCCCGGCGGTGAAACGGTCGTCTTCTCCGCTGACGATCAGGGTCGGCGGCGAAGTGGCGCTCAGGTGAGTGGTCGCGCTTGCTTCCTTCCACGTCTGCGGCGCGGTTTCCATCGAGCCGCCCAGCCAGCGCGCGGCGACGGAATCTTCGCCTGCGGCATTTTCGTAGCGCAGGGCGAGCGGGGTGGTGAAGTCGAGCACGCCGTCCAGATCGATCAGCGCATTCACGCGCGGCGCCTTCGCTGTGCCGTCCGCAAACAGCGGGGTGCCGCCTGTGTATGCGATCAGTGCTGCCAGCTGGCCGCCCGAGGACTCGCCGCCGATCGCAACGCGGGCGGGGTCGATGCCGAGCATCCCGGCATTGCGGATGGTCCAGTCGATGGCGGCGTTCACATCGATCAGGCCAGCGGGATAGGGGCTTTCGACCGCCAGCCGGTATTCGGGAAGGATGACTGCATAACCGCGCTGCGCGAGCAGGTTGGCCATTGCATAGAAGTTCGACTTGTTGCCCGATCGCCAGGCCCCGCCGTGCACCAGCACGAGAACCTGCGAAGGCGTGTCCGAAGGCGCGGGCAGGAAGATGTCCGCATGAAGCTCGCGCGATCCGCGTTTGGCGTAGAGGCGGTCGAACATGATCCGGCGCCCATCCCCAACCTCAAGCGTCGGGATGGCGAATTCCGGATGCGCAGGGCTGTTGGCTTCCCAGCGCTGCGACACGGTGTAGCTATCGTCCAGGAGGCGGGTGTGATCGTCGGTGCGGTTCTGCGGCACCGACGCAATGGGCGGGTCGGCAGATGCCGGCGCTGCGCATCCTGCAAGCGGCATAAGCGAGACGGCGGCAACCATGGAGATTGCCGCCGCCTTTTTGGTGAGAAACCCAGTCAGCACGTGCGGGCCTTAGTAGGTGTACCGAACACCCAGGAACCACTGCGCGCCGGTGTGGCTGTATTCGCGAGGCAGGTACTGATCGCCATAGCCGGTGCCATAGATCAATTCCTTCTCGTCGGTAATGTTGATCCCTTCGAGGGTGACCGTGAACTTGTCCGTCACGTTGTAGTATGCGGAGAAGTCCACATGGGTCGGGCCGAACTTGCGCTCCTGCACGTGGCCGTTGCCGCCCGGTTCGCTCAGCAGGTAGTCGTCGCGCTTGTTGACCGACAGGCGCGCGCCGTAATCCTCGTGATCGTAGTACAGCGTCGCGTTGTACGAGTTGGGCGAAAGCCCGGTCGAGTCTTCGGCCGACACGTGCGTGTAGTTTGCGGCGATGCCGAAATACTGGAGCATGCCCGGCAGGAACGTGAAGGGCTGGTTCACGGTCACTTCCACGCCGCGGACGTGGTTCCCATCGTCGCTGTTGACCGGGATGTAGAACGTGTACGGCACCTGCGCGGGGTCTGCGTTATACGAAGGATCGTAGATCGGGTCCGCGTAGATGCCCGGCCAGAACACCGGGTCGATCATTTGTTCGACCACGTCGGTCTTCAGCGAGGTCACGATGTCCTTGTTGAACAGCGCAACGGCCACCAGCCCGCCATTGGGCGTGTAGTATTCGAGCGACAGATCGAGATCGTTCGACTCGTACGGTTTCAATGACGGGTTGCCGAGATTGCTGACGGTGCGCGTCGTGTAACCGAAGCTGGGCCCCGCGATGTTGAGCGAGCCGAGGCCCGGGCGGGTCATGCTGCGTCCGTAGGCAAACCGGGCGATGAATTCCGGCGTCACTTCCAGCGCCAGGTTCACCGACGGCAGGTAATTGTCGTAACTGTTGCCCTGCTCGACATTGGTGCCGTTGAGGACGGCTTCCGACGTCACTTTCGTTTTCACGTAACGAAGACCGGCATTGGTCCGCAGGACCATCGAGCCGATATCGAAATCGGAATTGACCTCGACATATCCGCCAATCGTTTCTTCGGAAACCTTCCAGCCCTTGCCTTCGTCGATGGTGTAGCCTGCGGGGAAGCCGCCTGCGGACCGGAAGCCTTCGAAGTCGACCACGGCGAAGGGAACCAGCGTGCCGTCGAGGCCGCGGCCGAAATTGTCGATCGGGAAGGGGACGATATAGTCCAGCACGGACTTTGTGACGGCGTCGCCATAGCCCTCTTCGTAGCGGACCGAGCGGTCGTTATACGCCGCGCCCAGCAGCACGCTGAACCGGTCGCCCTCGTAAACGAAGTCGCCCTTGGTGGTGAAATTTTCCTTGTCGACGTTGTTGATCCGGTTGCCGGAGGTCTGCGCGTCGACGAAGTTGTTGGGATCGTTCGGGTTCCATCCGCCATAATCGACCTCGGCGACGAAGGGATTGTCGCGGAGATCGTAGCTGTAGGGGTGCGGATCGGAACGGGTGTAGAACCGCAGTTCGGTGCGGTCGGCCTTGTCCTCGGCGTATCCGACCAGGCCCGAGAACTTGATGTTGTCGCTGACGTCATAGTCGGCGTTGAACATGTACTGGTTGAAGGTCGATTTCGAGTACTGGTAGCGGCTTTCGAACCAGCTCGTCACGTCGTCGAAGGATGCCGCGATCAGCTGCCGGCCGTCCGGCCCGACCACGAATTCGAGCGGCGTCTGGCCGGTGAAATTGCCCGGTTGCCCATGGGTGAGAATCCACTCCATGGAGTTGTAGTTGCGGCGGTCGTTCTCGAGTTCCGAATGCAGCCAGTCGAACGACAGCTCCAGGCCATCGGTCGGCGCAAGCTGGATGGAGCCGGTCAGGCCCAGCCGCTTCTGGTCGTTACCAAAATAGTCCGCACGCGGCAGGCGGGGCGCCCACAGGCAGTCGAGCGGGTCGGCTGCGCCGCAGCTGCCATCGACGGTTCCGATGACGGTCGGATTGGTATCCGCCCAGCTGTCGCCGGTTTCGTAGGGCGAGGTATAGCGGACAGTGCCGAAGCCTTCCTGCTGCACCGTACGTTCCGAATAGGCGGCGGAGAACAGCACCCCGATCATGCCATCTGCGAAGGTATCGCTGACGAGCGCGGTCAGCCGGGGATCGACCTTCTGGCTCAGCGAGTTGTAGCCCGCCTGCGCCGACCCAACCACGGTCAGGCCGGGATAATCGAAGGGGTGCGCGGTGTAGAGATCGACCGTGCCGGCGATGCCGCCTTCCTCGATCGAGGCGCGCTGCGACTTCTGCACATCGATCCGGTTGAACAGCTCGGATGCGAAGATGTGGAAGTCGAACGAGCGACCGGAGTTGATCGTGAAGCCGCCCGAATCGAGACCGTCCGAGCTGGCGGGCACTTCCATGCCGTTAAGGGTCGTGCGGGTGAAATCGGGGGCGAAACCGCGAAGGGTGATGTTGCGACCTTCGCCGCCTTCGCGTGAGACCGCGACGCCCGGGATACGCTGGATCGATTCGGCGATGTTGAGGTCCGGCATCTTGGCGATGTCTTCGGCGACGATGCTGTCGACGACGTTCACTGCATCGCGCTTGATGTCCTGCGCTTCTTTCAGGGACCCGCGGAAGCCGCTGACGACGATGACGTTATCTTCCTGCGCGCTCTCGGGCTCGGCCTGGGCCGCGGGATCATCCTGACTGGTTTGCGCGTGAGCTGCGGTGCCGGGGAGCGCAAAGCCCGCCAGCATGACCACACCCATCGCCGACGACGAAAGCGTACGCGAAACCAAGCTCATCCGACTTTTTAGCATTCCTCTCTCCCATTTCCCACAGCTCACGTCGTTCTGATGCGACGATGATACCGGTGTCAACAACGCGACGGGTTAAGTAGGTTTGATACCGGTGTCAACCGTCTGGCGCGACGACTTCTCCAACAGGAACGTTCCGCTCGATTTCAGACGGATCGCCGGGACGGTGTTCCTTTCGCTTTGTTGGAAACGCGCGAACTGACCAGGCCTTGACGCGCGCGCGTTATATATTAGATATCACTCATATGAAGACGCTTGCCCTTTCTCCTTTCACTGCTCCGGGATCGTCGGTGCTATGATTTTGCCTGGATTTCCCGATGCACAACCGGTCGAGGGACTGGTCGGTGGCCTCATGATCGGCGCTTCTGCCGCGATCATGCTGCTTGGCCTCGGTCGAATCGCGGGTGTCTCCGGCCTTTTCGTCCGCGCCATCCGGATCGAAGCCACCGGCACACCATGGGCGATCGCGGCGCTATTCGTTGCCGGGCTGGTCCTTGGCGGTGCGCTGTTTGCCGGGATCGCAGGGCCGATGGAGGCACACTATCCACCGGGCTTTGGCTGGCTGATCGCAGGCGGCCTGCTGGTCGGTTTCGGCACGCGGCTCGGCTCGGGCTGCACCAGTGGCCACGGCGTGTGCGGCATGTCGCGGCTCTCGCCGCGCTCGCTCGCAGCGGTCGCCACCTTCATCGCGTCGGGCATGGTTACGGTCGCGATCGTGAACGCTCTGGGAGGTGGCTGGTGATGCGCTGGTTCGTCGCACTTCTCTCGGGCACGCTGTTCGGCGCCGGGCTCGCGCTGTCGGGCATGATGGACCCGGCTCGGGTGCGCGGTTTCCTCGATATCTTCGGTGCGTGGGACCCGACGCTCGCCTTCGTGATGGGCGGCGCGGTGATTGTGATGGCCGGTGCCTGGGCGATCCAGCGGCAGATGAAGGGGCCCGCACTCGACGAGACATTCTCGCTGCCCGGCACGACGAAACTCGACGCGCGCCTGATCGGCGGATCGGCGCTGTTCGGTGCGGGCTGGGGGCTGGCAGGCCTGTGCCCCGGCCCGGGCATCGCCTCGCTCAGCACCTCGCCGGTGCCTGCCGCCACCTTTGTGGTCGCGATGATTGCCGGTATGGCGCTTTACGCGGCGCTCCCGTCGAACAGGAAGGACTAGGTTCACCATGCAGGCCAACCGGCTCACCGAAAAGCACTCCGTAAGCGGCCAGATCGAACCCTCCGATGTCGAGGCGATCAAGGCGGCGGGCTTCACCGCGATCATCTGCAACCGTCCGGATGGAGAGGCTCCGGGACAGTCGACGATAGCTGAGGTTGCGGCGGCGGCAGAGGCGGCGGGGATTGCCTTCCACGCCAACCCGATGGTCGGCGGAACGCTACCGGGCGAGATCGTCGAGAAGCAGGGCGAAATCCTGCGCAGCGCCGATGCGCCCGTGTTCGCCTATTGCGCATCGGGTCGCCGCAGCACCGCACTGTGGCTGCTCTCCAATCCGGATCAACTCGACGCGGACGAGCGCCTCCGCCGTGCGCAGGAAGCCGGTTACGATCTGGAGATGCTGCGCCCGCAATTGTGAGCGGGCAGCAGCAGCCTTAGGCCTGCTCTGTCGAGGGTACACCGCAATAAAGCTGGTAGAGCGAAGCCATGACCGCCTGCGCTTCCTTGCCTTCGAGCGCATACCAGATAAGCCGCGAATCGCGCCGCGTGCGGACCAGACCGCTCCGCCGAAGCACGCCGAGGTGCTGCGACAGCGCCGACTGAGACAGGGGCACCCGTTCGCCCAGTTCGGCGACGTGCATCTCGCGCTCTGCCAGCAGGCACAGGATCATCAGCCGATGTTCGTTCGCCATCGACTTCAGCAGTTCGGTGGCCTGCCGGGCGTTCTCCGCAAGGACCTCGGTGGGCAAATCCATGGTGCTTCGTACCCGATTGTTCGCAGGATTGCATCAACACACGCATGTGCGACGCCGCACCTCTGCGTTGCGCTGTACTCGTGCGCAAGCGCCCTCTAGGAGGCACACCATGCTTCGCCCCCTCTCCGAAAAGCGCGTGCGCCGGGCCCTCGGCGCGATAATCAACCCCCAGACGGGCACTGACCTGGTTTCTTCCGGCAATGTCGAGGGGATTGCGATCAGGGATGGCGCAGTCACCGTGATCCTCGCCATCGATGCGTCCGCGCGCGAGGCGATGGAGACGGTCGCCAAGGAGTGCGAACAGGCTATTGGCAAGCTTTCCGGCGTAAAGTCGGTGCGAGTCGCGCTGACAGCCCAGCGCGATGGCCCGCCGAGCGAACCCGCCCATGCCCGCCGCGCTGCTCCGACACCCAAGCCGCCTTCGCCCGTGGCGCTGCCGGGGGTCGCAAAGATCGTCGCGGTGGCCAGCGGCAAGGGCGGGGTGGGCAAATCGACCACCTCGACCAACCTTGCCCTCGCGCTCGCCGCGCGCGGGCTGAAGGTCGCGCTGCTCGATGCCGACATCTTCGGGCCGAGCATCCCGCGCATGCTCGGCGCGGGCGAGGGGCCGAAGTTTGCCGAGGACGATCGCATCCGCCCGGTGCTCCGCCACGGGATCAAGACGATCTCGATGGGGCATCTGGTGCCCGAAGAACGCGCGACCGTGTGGCGCGGGCCGAAGGTGATGGGGGCGATGAAGCAGCTGCTTCACGGCGTCGCATGGGACGATGGCGGCCCGGTCGACGTGCTGGTGGTCGACCTGCCGCCGGGCACGGGCGACGTCCAGCTCAGCCTGATGCAGGGCGTGCCGGTGGACGGCGCAGTGCTCGTCTCCACCCCGCAGGACATCGCGCTGATCGATGCGCGCAAGGCGCAGGACCTGTTCGACCAGATCGAGGTGCCGGTACTCGGCATGATCGAGAACATGAGCCAGTTCATCTGCCCCGACTGCGGCAGCGCACATGACATCTTCGGCCATGGCGGTGCGGTCGATGCGGCGCGCGAGCGGGGGCTCGACGTGCTCGGCCAGATCCCGCTCGACCCGGCGATCATGCGGCAGGCGGAAGAAGGCGTGCCGATCGTGATCGCCGCGCCCGACAGCAGTGCTGCCGATGCCTACCGTTCGATTGCCGAGCAGGTGGCCGGCAAGCTTTCGCTCTAGCACTGGCAGATCGCTGCATAGCAGCTTGACCGTTCGGGCGCGCTTCTCCAGCATCGGTTTCAAAGCGATACCTATGGGAGAGAGAATGTGAGCGAAGACCTTCTGACCGAGGTGAAGGACGGCGTGCTCGTCATCACCATCAACCGCCCCGAAGCGAAGAACGCGATGAACAAGGCGGCGGCGGAAGGCATCGCCGCCGCGCTCGACCGGCTCGACGCCGAGGACGACCTGCGCGTCGCCGTGCTGACCGGGGCGGGCGGCACCTTCTGTTCGGGCATGGATCTGAAAGGCTTCCTGCGCGGCGAGAGCCCGGTGGTCGAAGGGCGCGGGTTCGGCGGGCTGACGCAGAAGAGCCCCGCCAAGCCGATCATCGCCGCGGTCGAAGGCTACGCGCTGGCCGGCGGGCTCGAAGTGATGATCGCGTGCGATCTGGTCGTCGCCAACAAGGATGCGAAATTCGGCATTCCCGAGGCGAAGCGCGGGCTCGTCGCGGCGGGTGGCGGCTTGCTGCGCCTGCCCGACCAGATCCCGCACAAGGTCGCGATGGAGCTGGCGCTGACCGGCGATTTCATCGACGCGAAGCGTGCCTACGACCTCGGCCTGATCAATCGGGTGACCGATGGTTCCGCGATGGACGGCGCGATGGAGCTGGCGAAGAGCATTTCCGCCAACGGACCGCTGGCGGTGAAGGTCTCCAAGCAGATCATCGAGGAATCGCGCGGCTGGAGCCTCGACACCAGGTGGGAACAGCAGGGCAAGCTGATGCCCCCGATTTTCATGAGCGACGACGCGCGCGAAGGTGCGGCCGCCTTTGCCGAGAAGCGCGCACCGAACTGGAAGGGCAAGTAATGGCGGGCCCGCTGGCGGGCCTGCGCATCGTCGAATTCGCCGGGATCGGGCCGGGCCCGTTCTGCGGGATGATGCTGGCCGACCACGGCGCGGAAGTCATCCGCATCGACCGTGCGAGTGGCGGGCGCGGCGGTTCGCAGCCGATCTCGAACAAGGATGTGCTGGCGCGCGGGCGCAAGTCGATCGCGCTCAACCTCAAAAGCGAGGAGGGCATCGCACTCGCGCGCAAGCTGTGCGCCAGTGCCGACGGGCTGATCGAGGGCTTCCGTCCCGGCGTGATGGAGCGGCTCGGGCTGGGGCCCGAGGTGCTGCTCGGCGACAATCCGAAGCTCGTCTACGGACGGATGACCGGGTGGGGGCAGACCGGGCCTTATGCTCCGCACGCCGGCCACGATATCAACTACATCGCTCTCGCCGGCGCGCTCGCCCATTTCGGGCGCGCAGGGGGCAAGCCGACGCCGCCGATCAACATGATCGGCGATTTCGGGGGCGGCGGGATGATGCTCGCCTTCGGGATGGTCTCGGCGCTGCTCAGCGTCGCGCGGGGCGGCGAGGGCCAGGTGATCGACGCTGCGATGACGGATGGCACGGCGGTGCTTATGGCGATGATTCACGGCATGGCGAACCAGGGTGTCTGGCGCGAGGATCTGGGTGCCAACCTGCTCGACACGGGCGCGCATTTCTACGACACCTACGAGACCGCCGACGGCAAGTTCATCAGCATCGGCAGCATCGAACCGCAGTTCTATGCCGAGCTGCGCGCGCGGCTCGGCCTCGCCGAAGATCCGGACTTCGACGCGCAGATGAACCCGGCGCAGTGGCCCGCGCTCAAGGACAAGCTCGCCGCGATCTTCAAGTCCAAGACCCGCGCCGAGTGGGATGCACTGCTGGAGCATAGCGACGTCTGCTACGCCCCCGTGCTGACCATGAGCGAGGCGCGCGAGCATCCGCACAACGTGGCGCGCGAGACCTTCGTCGACGTGGCGGACAGCCCGCAGCCAGCGCCCGCACCGCGCTATTCGGGCACGGCGACCGCCAGGCCCGCGCCTGCGCCGATGCCGGGCGACGATACGGATGGCATCCTCGCCGGGATCGGCGTGCAGGAGAGCCAGGTGGCTCAGCTACGCGAGGCGGGGGTCATCTCCTGAAGGCCGGGCGTCAGCCCCCCGCGAGACAGGCTTCCAATTCGTCCGCTGCAGTTTCGAGATCGCCGAGCGGGATCGTCATGCGCTGCGGCTCGCCCAGCGCAGGGCCTTCCACCACGACATCGATCGAGGACTTGCGGCTCGCAATGGCTATGAAGTCCGGGTCGACGAGCGTCAGGACCATTCCGTTGCCTCCCTCCGGAAGGAGGTCGGCGGGCTGGTCGTAGATCGGGCGGAACATTCCATAGCCGTCGTCGAACCAGATCTTGATCGTGCCCTCCTGTTCCGGAAGGCGCCAGCCTGCGCGGGCGAGCGTAAGGATGATGAAACCGTCGGGGCGCGGGGCCAGCGTCATCGCGCCAAGAATGGCATCCGATCCCGTCCGCCCCAGCGGAGCGATCATCCCGCAGGTCCCGTGTGATGGCCTGACCTGCCAGTCGCCGACGCTGACCGGCTGCCAGGAAGAGGGGATTGCCGTCGCACTCGCGGCTGCCGCGATCACCATTGCCGTCCCGAAAAACATCGCCCGAAACTCCCATCCCGCTGCATTTGATCCGCCCGATCTAGAGCCGACAATATGAACCGTGCCTAGCCGGATTGTGCACGCCTGCCGGCGCGAGCAAATCGATTGCAGTTCGCAACCGATTTGATAGGCTCGCCCGCAAAACGAAAACCTTTGGAGAGGACCGACAATGCCCGCAATCGACGTGCCGCAGCCCGAATTCATGGACGATGAAGAGATCGCGGTGTTCGCCGACGCGGTCGGCAAGTTCTACGAAAAGCACGCCCCCGAAGCCCGCGTCCTGAAGTGGCGCGAAGAAGGCCAGGTCGACCGCGAGTTCTGGCGCGAGGCGGGCGAGGCGGGCCTGCTCGGCGCGTCGGTGCCCGAGGAATATGGCGGCCACGGCGGCGATTTCCGGCACGAGATGGTGGTGATCGACCAGCAGGGGCAGCACGGCGTCGAAGGTTTTGCCGCCAGCCTGCACAATACGATCATCCTGCCCTACCTCGTGCGCCACGGCACCGAAGAGCAGAAAAAGAAATACCTGCCACGGCTCGTTTCGGGCGACCTCGTCAGCGCGATCGCGATGACCGAGCCGGGCGTGGGATCGGACCTGCAATCGATCACCACCACTGCGCTGAAGGACGGCAACGGCTACAAGATCAACGGCGCAAAGACCTATATCTCGAACGGCCAGATCGCCGATTTCATCATCGTGGTCGCCAAGACAGACCCCAACGAGCGGGCCAAGGGCATTTCGCTGATGCTGCTGGAGACCGAAGGGGCCGAAGGGTTCCAGCGGGGCAAGAAGCTCGACAAGATCGGGCTCGAGGCACAGGACACCAGCGAACTGTTCTTCGACGATGTATTCGTTCCGGCGGAGAATGTGCTCGGCGGGGAGGAAGGCAAGGGCTTCTACCAGCTGATGGGCGAGCTGCCGCAGGAACGCCTGATCATCGCGATGGGGGCGATGACCACGATCGAACGCGCGCTGGAGGAAACGCTTGCCTTCACCAAGGAGCGCAAGGCCTTCGGCAAGACGATCTGGGATTTCCAGAACACCCAGTTCACGCTGGCCGAGCTGAAAGCGCGGGCGACCGCCGCCAAGGTCTTCGTCAACCACTGCATCGCGCAACACCTGGAAGGCAAACTGGACGTGCCGACAGCGTGCATGGCCAAGCTGTGGCTGACCGAGCTGCAGGGCGAAGTGGTCGACAAGTGCCTGCAGCTGCATGGCGGATCGGGCTACATCAACGACTACCCCATCGCGCGGATGTTCCGCGACAGCCGGGTGACGCGCATCTTCGGCGGATCGAACGAAATCATGAAGATGGTGATCGCGCGCAGCATGTGACGCATGGACTCGTAGCCTCGGCACCGGCCCGCACACCGCCCGGGCAAACCAATTGGATAATACCAGTGGGTTGGCCTGGCTGAGGTGTGGGCTGGTAGAGCGCCCAACAGACCCTTGCGTTAACCTGTTCGCGAAGGCGTGTCCCACCCCGGGTTTGGCGGCATTGTGCGGTTGAACGGGCGGCTGGACAGTGTTTGATTAACGATAGTCAGGCATTTCCGAAGAACCGATTCGGACCGCACAGCAGGGGGAAAGCGCACATGGCCGTCATCGCCGTTTACAGCATGAAGGGTGGGGTCGGGAAAACGACCATGGCGGTCGATCTGGCGTGGCGCTTCTCGCAGGTCGGCGGGCACGAAACCCTGCTCTACGATCTCGATCCGCAGGGCGGGGCGGGCTTCCTGCTCGGCCACGAAGAACGCAAGGTGCAGCGCGCGATCTCCGCCTTCCACCATGCCCGCGCCCCGCGCGACCTGATCGAATCCACGAAATTCGACCGGCTTTCGCTGATCGGCGCGGACCAGAGCCTGCGCGATCTGCCGGTGCAACTGGCCCGCATCGGCGCGAAAAAGCGGCTGGCGCAGATGCTGTCTTTCATGAAGGGCGACTATCCGCGTATCGTGCTCGACTGCCCGCCGATGATCAACGAGGTGAGCGAGCAGATCATGGAGGCGGCGGACCTGATCGTCGTGCCGCTGCCCGCTTCGCCGCTTGCCGCCCGCGCGTTCGGCTTCATCCGCAACGAACTGGCCAAGCGTCCGGGCCACCCGCCCGTTCTGCCGGTGCTTTCGATGTACGACCAGCGGCGCAAGCTGCACCGCTGGGTGCGCGAGAACGCGGCGGCAAACTGGCCGGTCATCCCGCAAAGCTCGCATGTCGAACAGGTCGCGGTGCGGCGCGAGCCGATCGCCGCCTTCGCCAACTGGTCCCCCGCCTCGAAGGGGTTCGAGCAGCTGCACGCCGCGCTCGAATCGAAGCTGGCCCAGCTGGGCCTTGCCGGGCCGCCGCAGGGCGGTGGCCCGCGCGCTCTCCCGCGCCCGGAGCATAATCCTGCCGAACTCCGCGCGCACGAGGAATCGCGTGTCGTGCCGATCCGCAATGCTGCTTCGGCGCGGCAGTCCGTGCCTTCGGCCCCGGCGCGTGCGCCCTCACCTGCGCGCGATGGGCTCGCCCGCCGGGCCTTCAGCTTCTAGCGCGCGCACGAGGCAACTTGTCATTCATCCTCCCGCGCCTACATTCCTGCGGGAAAGGACGAATTTTTCATGAGCGACCAGAACACGCCCGACGGGCAGGGGCCGAACGGTACCAACGGCGGCCCCGGCGGACCCAACCCCTGGGTACGCAGCCTGATGATCTGGGGGGGGATTTTCCTCGCCCTGCTGCTGGCCGTGTCGATGTTCGGTGGGTCCACGCAGAATGCGGGCGACACGATCAGCTATTCGGATTTCCGCGAGCGCGTGGCGACCGGCACGGTCAAGGAAGTGACGATTTCCGATGACCGGATCACCGGCACGCTCAAGAACGACAAGACCTTCACGACCGTCCCCGTGGGCAGCGATTCGAGCCTGACCAGGCTGCTCGACGAAAACGGCGTGACCTATTCGGGCACCCCCAAGGACGAGCCCAACCTGCTGCTGTACATCCTGCTGCAGTCGCTGCCCTTCCTGCTGCTGCTCGGCATCGCGTTCTTCGCGTTGCGGCAGATGCAGAAGAACGGCGGCGCGGGCGGCGCGATGGGCTTCGGCAAATCCAAGGCCAAGATGCTGACCGAAAAGCAGGGCCGGGTGACGTTCAACGATGTCGCCGGGATCGACGAAGCGCGCGAGGAGCTGGAGGAAATCGTCGAATTTCTGAAAGACCCGCAGCGCTTCTCCAAGCTCGGCGGCACGATCCCCAAGGGCGCGTTGCTGGTCGGCTCGCCGGGTACGGGTAAGACGCTGCTCGCACGCGCGATCGCGGGCGAGGCGGGCGTTCCGTTCTTCACCATTTCGGGCTCCGACTTCGTCGAGATGTTCGTGGGCGTGGGCGCGAGCCGCGTGCGCGACATGTTCGAACAGGCGAAGAAGAACGCGCCGTGTATCCTGTTCATCGACGAAATCGACGCCGTCGGCCGTTCGCGCGGCCATGGCCTGGGCAATTCGAACGATGAACGCGAGCAGACGCTGAACCAGCTGCTGGTCGAAATGGACGGGTTCGAAGCGAACGAAGGCATCATCATCATCGCGGCGACCAACCGCCCCGACGTGCTCGACCCCGCGCTGCTGCGTCCGGGCCGTTTCGACCGTCAGGTCGTGGTGCCCGTGCCCGACATCGAAGGGCGCGAGAAGATTCTCGACGTGCATATGAAGAAGGTGCCGCTGGCGCCCGATGTGAACCCGCGCACCATCGCGCGCGGCACGCCCGGTTTCTCTGGCGCGGATCTCGCCAACCTCGTCAACGAAGCTGCCCTGCTCGCCGCGCGCCGCAACAAGCGGCTGGTCGCGATGCAGGAATTCGAGGATGCGAAGGACAAGGTCATGATGGGCAGCGAACGCCGCTCCATGGTGATGACCGACGACGAGAAGAAGATGACTGCCTATCACGAGGCGGGCCACGCGCTCGTCTCGCTGAACGAACCGGCATCGGACCCGATCCACAAGGCGACGATCATCCCGCGCGGCCGCGCGCTGGGCATGGTGATGCGCCTGCCCGAGCGGGATAATTACTCGTACCACCGCGACAAGATGCATGCCGACCTCGCCGTCGCCATGGGCGGCCGCGTCGCCGAGGAAATCATCTTCGGGCACGACAAGGTGTCGAGCGGGGCCAGCTCCGATATCCAGTACGCCACCTCGCTGGCGCGCAACATGGTCACCAAGTGGGGCATGTCCGACAAGCTTGGCCCGCTGCAGTACGAGGAACAGCAGGAAGGCTACCTCGGCATGGGCCAGTCGGCGCGCACGATGGGTTCGGGCGAGACCAACAAGCTGATCGACGCCGAAATCCGCTCGCTGGTGGAAGGCGCGCACAAGCGTGCGACCGAAATCCTGACCACCAAGGAAGACCAGCTGCACCTGCTCGCGCAGACGATGCTCGAGTTCGAGACGCTGACCGGCGACGAGATCGACCAGCTCCTGAAGGACGGCAAGCTCGACCGGCCCGACGAGCCGCGTGGGCCGAGCAAGCCGCGCAGCGTCAGCGGTTCGGCCGTGCCCAAGGCGGGCAAGCGTTTCGGCGGTGAAGGCGGTACCAGCCCGCAGGGGGCTTGACGGGGAACCTCGCTTGGCTCCTGATGGTTAACCGGATCGAATCACCGAGGGAGTACCTGCAATGAAACGTTCGAATGTCGCCATGGTCGTCGCTCTGGCGGCCGCTTCGCTCGGCGTGGCCGCCTGTTCCGAACAGACCAAGGAAGACGGCAAGGCATTTGCCGAAGGCGCCGCCGCCGACACCGCCGCCAACGCGGAAGTGGTTGGCGAGAAGATCGAGCAGGCGACCGTGGTTGCCGCCGACAAGGTGAGCGAGGGTGCCGCCGACGTACGCGATGACGTGGCCGAGAAGCGCGAAAAGGCCGAACCCACCGACGGCAAGCTCGACGGAACCGACTGACCTGAATTTATAGCGCCTGCCCCGATCCGGTCGCGGGTCGGGGCAGCGCCCGCTAGAACGCGCCCAGAAACAGCAGGATCTGCAGGAAAAGCGCGATCACCACGAAGATCGCGAACAGCAGCACGATCAACCGCCAGATGGTCGACCATCGGGAGAGGCCGTAGGCCTGTTTCAGCTGGCGGTAGATATGCAGCGGCGCGATGGTCGAAAAGATCGTGAACAGCCACGGCAGGCCGACACCGATCTTGCCCATCAGCGACAGCACGATGAACACCAGCGACATGAAGGCGAGCGAATAGGTGACGAAGACCGCGTGATCATACGCCTTGAACTCGCGTCTCCACGCGAACAGCAGCCAGACGAAGGGCAGCGATAGCGGGATCAGCAGCCACGAGAATTTGTAGCTGTTGGATTGCAGCTTGTAGAGCATCAGGCCGGGGTTCTTGCGCCACTTTTCGTTGAGGTGCTTCATGAACTCGCTGCCGGTGGGGTTTCCGATCGTGATGTTCAGGTTCGACTTTCCGCCCTTTTTATCACCCTCGATCACGGATCGACCGGTTTCGATCGACGCGATGTCCTGATCGACTTCGTCGATGGCACTGCGGATGCGGCTGGCCTCGGCCTGGTCGGTGGTCTCCTCCAGGCTGGCCACCAGATCCTTGCGTTTGTCCTTCAGCTGCGCCTGCTCCTTTTCAAGGACGCTGCCGAACTGCTTCATGTCGGGGGCTGAGATATCGGTGGGGGTGGTGAAGCCGACCGCCTGGAACACCGCAAACATCAGGAACACGGTGAACAGGAACATCGCCATCGGCGACACGAAATCGGCCCGCTCACCCGCGATATAGCGGCGCGTCAGGTCCCCCGGGCGCCACGCCAGCAACGGCAGAGTACGCCACAGCTTGCCATCCAGATGCAGCACGCCATGGACCAGATCGTGCCCCACGGCCGACAGCGTGCGGTGCAGGTGCGCCTTCTGGCCGCAGATGTGGCAATGGCTGCCGACCAGCTCTGTGCCGCAATTGAGGCAATTTCCTTCGACGACGGGTCCGCTCTCGTCCGCCTTACCCCGGCCGGTGGCGCGCGAAACCGCGCGTGCGAACAGGCTGCCTTCGCTGGCCGTGCCCAGTGCGTCGCCAAACTCGCTCATGTCGCCGGTCCCCCTTGCGCCCTTCTAGCAGCCGCAAATCTGCGGTCGAGCCTCTAGGGCAGGATTGCGAGGCTGAGCAACACTTCGCGACCCAGCATCAGCGCAACCGTCAGGATCACCAGGATCGGCGCCAGCCGCAGCAGCGTCGCCGCCCTGTCGGTCCGCGCGTATCTGCTCAGCAACCACGCATTGAGCACCACGATCGCGCTTACCAGCGGTGCGAGGACCAGTTGCGACGGCGCGCCGAGCGCATGGATGGCGATGGTCAGCGCGATGATACCGCCCGATCCGCCAAGCGCACTCGCGCCGTAGAGTAGCGCCCAGTTCGGGTGGCGTCCCTCGATCCGCGGGCAGGAGAGGCGCGCAGCGAACATGCCGAGCGGCAGCAGCAGCCAGCCCAGCGCCCACAGCTTGCCCAGGAAAGCGAGCGCACTTGTGCCGCCCCGCGCAGCCACCAGCCGATCGGGTGGAGACTCATCGCCGCGACGCCACGCAAGGCTGGCCTGTTCGAGGAAAAAGGTCGCCGACTGCGCGCGCTCGCGCCGTTCGGCCGCTTCGGGCGTCTCTTCCCCGTCAGGCGCGCGGGCCACATCGGTCAGCGCTGTGTTTCCCTGCGAAAGTGCGCTGTCGATCGCCCGATCCTGGCCGATCCGCCCACGCGGCTCGCTCCCAAGGTCGATCGCCAGCAACAGTGCCATCCCTGCAACGAAGATGGCGAGTGCCCGCATGACCGGATCGCTCATCATTCCCCCCGAAGGGCTGGCGATATCGGACAGAGGGGCGATGGGGGCGGGGTCGGACATGGTGCGATTCATACCGCAGACGCATGGCTTGGCTACCTCTTCTCTTCGGAACGAACCAAGAACATGGCGCGTTGGCACAGAAAGGAGAATATCATGGCTACCAATCTCGAACACCCGAAGGCCAACCCTTCATCCAATGCCGAAAAGTCGCCGGAGAACTGGACCACCGGCGACGAGGCGATGACCGGCGCGCAGGCGAGCTACCTCAAGACGCTGGCTGAGGAAGCGGGCGACCTCGAGCAATTCGACCCGTCACTGACGAAGGCCGAAGCATCGCTGCGGATCGATGCCTTGCAGGAGAAGACCGGGCGCGGCGTCGATGGGTGACGCGCCACCGGGCTAGCCCTTGGCCAGCTTGCGCTCGATCTGCGTCCACAGCGTCTTGAAAGATCGCGCGGCATCGCTGCGCGGAGCGAAAGCGCCGACCGGCGCAAGGTGCGTGGCGCATTGCTCGATCGCGCTCGACGCAGGGACCACGGGCCAGCCCTTTTCGCTCGCGACCGCATCGCGGTGCAGCGCGCGTCGCCGGTCGACCATCGAGAACACGGGCATGATCGGCGGGGCCTTCCTGCCTTCCGCCTGTACCTCCTCGCGCACGGTTTCGAGCGCGCGGGCGGACAGGGGCGAGGGCGGGATGGGCACCAGGATCAGGTCGGCGGCGCGGACGATCTGGCTGGAGAGTTCGTTCAGGACCGGCGGGCAATCCAGAATCAGCCGGTCGTAGTCCTTCACCAGAGCGGAGGTCAGCTTCGCGATGCGGTTCTTCTTGCCGATTTCGGCCAGCGTCACGTCCAGCGCGCGGATCGATTCGTCGGCGGGCAGCAGGTCGAGCCGGGGGTATTGGGTGTGCCGGATAAGCCTGGCCGCATCGATCTCCTTGGCGATCACGCTTTGCGCGCGGCGTTTCTTGCGCGGATCGACCCCCAGCAGGAAGCCCGCACCGCCCGCAGCGTCAAGATCCCACAGCAGCGTGCGGCGGCTGGACTGGGTGGCCGCACACCACGCAAGATTGGCGGCAAGGGTCGTCTTCCCGACCCCGCCCTTGACGCTGTAGACCGCAACGACCGCCATGCCTTCCCTTCTCCTCGCGAAAAACTGCGCGTGCCATCTGGCCCGATTGTTACATCGCAAAAACTCGCTGCGGGAAATCCCTCATTTTAGAACATCGATCGCCCCAAACAGAGACGGGGCGGCAGCTCCGATGAGCTCCGCCCCGCGTTCCGGTGTGCTGTTGAATGAAGAGCGTCAGCCCTCGTAGTCGCCGCCTACCGAGGTCGAGCGGGTCGGGGTCGCCGCAGTCACGCGCAGCGCCTCGGCCGACTGGCTGAGCGAGCCGATTTCATCGACCTCGTCATCGTCGTCGGGCAGGATCTTCTGCAGGTTGGTGACCATGCTTTCCTGCAGGTCCTTGGGCTTCACGGTCTGCTCGGCGATTTCGCGCAGCGCGACGACCGGGTTCTTGTCGCGGTCGCGCTCAAGCGTGATTTCCGCCCCGCCGGAGATTTCGCGCGCGCGTTCTGCCGCGAGCAGCACGAGATCGAAGCGGTTGGGGATCTTGTCGACGCAATCTTCAACGGTAACGCGCGCCATAAGCGGAGGCACTCCATGCACTTAAATTTCGGGATCGACAGGACCTATAGGGGTGTGCGCCGGAATTTTCAACGTGAATCCGGTGGGCAGCCCCGCGCCTACTCTTCCCCGAAGTCCGAATAGTCGCGGTACGAGGGCGAGCTGAACTTGGTGTATTCGCTTTGGAAGATCAGCGGCACGTTGCCGGTCGAGCCGTGACGCTGCTTGGCGACGATCAGCAGCGCCTTGTTCACCAGCTTCTGATGCTCCTCCATCCAGTCCTGATATTTCTGCGCGTCTTCAGGCGATTCGGAGCCGTCGGGCACGTTGGGCATCTGCGCCTTGTGGTAATATTCGGCGCGGTAGATGAACCACACCATGTCGGCGTCCTGCTCGATCGAGCCCGATTCGCGAAGGTCGGCCAGCTGCGGTTTCTTGTCCTCGCGCTGTTCCACCGCACGGCTCAGCTGAGACAGCGCGATCACCGGCAGCTCCAGCTCCTTGGCCATGGTCTTGAGGCCACGGCTGATCTCCGAAATCTCGTTCACGCGGTTGTCGCTGGCGCGGCCCGAGCCTTGCAGCAGCTGCAGGTAGTCGACCACGACAAGGCCGATCTTGTTCTTCCGCTTGAGCCGCCGCGCGCGCATCCGCAGCGCATCGATGGTGAGCGCGGGCGTGTCGTCGATATAGAGCGGCAGGTCGGCGAGGCGCTGGCTCGCTTCGGAAAGCCGGGTGAACTCGTCGCGGCCGATATCGCCCGAACGCAGCTTTTCCGAACTGATCTCGGCCTGTTCGGCAAGGATACGCGTGGCGAGCTGGTCGGCGCTCATTTCCAGGCTGAAGAAGGCGACCGGTGCGCCGCCGCTGTCGGGCCCGCCATCGCGCATCTGCTTCAGATATTCGTAGGCGGTGTTGAACGCGATATTTGTCGCGAGCGAGGTCTTGCCCATGCCCGGGCGCCCGGCGAGGATCACGAGGTCGGAATTGTGCAGGCCGGCGGTCTTGTCGTCGATCGTCGAAAGGCCTGTCGTGCGGCCCGACAGGCCGCGATCCGAATTCATCGCCTTCTGCGCCAGCTTCAGCGCGGCGATCGAGGCATCCTTGAAGGTGCTCGCGTCGCTGCCGATGTTGGTGCCCTCGGCAATCTCGTACAGCGCGGCTTCCGCCGTCTCGATCTGGCGGAGCGGTTCGACCCTTTCCGACGTGTCGAGCGCATCGTTCACCAGCGTGCGGCCCACCGTCACCAGTTCGCGCAGCAGCGCGAGGTCGTATATCTGTTCGGCCAGCTGGCGCGTCGCGAGCAGGCCGTGGCCATCCGCCGTCAGCCGCGCGAGATAGGTCGTTCCGCCCAGCTGCTCCAGATGCTCGCTGCCTTCGAAATAGGGCTTGAGCGTCACCGGGCTGGCGGTGGCCCCGCGCTCCATCATGGTCAGCACCCGCTCCATGATCAGGCGGTGCGCGGGGACGAAGAAATGCTTTGGGCGCAGTGGGTTGGGCAGTTCCTCGTAGACCGAATTGTCGATCAGGATCGCGCCCAGGAAGGCGGCCTCCGCCTCCACGTTGGAAGGCAGCGTGCGGCCCTCTTCGGTCGTGCTGCCGGAAGAGGTATCGCCGGTGGACGGATGGAGCATCAAAGTGGCGTCGGACATTCGGGGGACAGTGTGCGATGCGGCGCGTCGCATCAAGCCATCCTTCGCGGCCAATTTTTCAGCCCCCTGTGCAAAAGGCAGACAAGCAGGCGCGCGATCGATGCACGCGAGGTCTTGCCCGAGCCCCCCCGCTTCTGCGAAGGCAATCGCGAACCCATGGCCGACCATCGCATCTCGCACATCGATCTCGACGATTCGACGATCCTCTGGCGCAACGCCGATGTCGAGCAGGAGCGCCGGGTCGCGATCTTCGACCTGATCGAGGAAAACACCTTCAAGCCGCTGCGCGCGGTGGAGAAGGGTGCCGACGGCCCCTATCACCTCTCGCTGTCGGTGCGCGACGATCGCCTGGCGCTCGATATATTCGACGAACAGGGCACCGAGTTGGAGACGATCCTGCTGGGCCTTGCCCGTTTCCGCCGCCCCATCCGCGACTATTTCGCGATCTGCGACAGCTATTACCAGGCGATTCGCAAGGCGACCCCGCAGGAAATCGAAACGATCGATATGGCACGGCGAGGCGTCCACAACGGCGCGGCGGAGCTGCTGGTCGAGCGGCTGGAAGGCAAGGTCGAAACCGATTTCGCGACCGCGCGGCGGCTGTTTACGCTGATCTGCGTCTTGCACATCCGGGGCTGACATCATGGCACGCCGGACCAGACGCCCGCTGTGGCTCAAGCTGTTGCTTGCCGTGCTGATCGTCGCGCCGCTGGGCGTGGCGGCCTGGCTCTATCTCGACATGCGCGAGTGGCGACCGGAGGAACGCGCGTTTCCGGAACAGGGCGTCGATCTTTCGGGCGTCGACGGGACGATCAATTTCGAAGTGCTCAAGGGCAACGGGGCGGATTTCGTCTATTTGCCCGCGACCTCGGGCGAGGGTGAGCAGTCGGGCGATTTCACCCGCAACCTCGCCGCTGCGCGCAAGGCGGGGCTGAAGGTGGGCGCGGTGCATCGCTTCGACCCCTGCGTGCCTGCCGACGGGCAATCCGCGAACTTCGTCACCATCGTGCCGCGCGATGCCAACCTGCTGCCGCCCGCGATCGAGCTGAGCGATACGGGAGAGAACTGCCTCGAGCCGATCACCAGCGGGCAGGTGCGCAGCGAACTGACGATCCTCGCCAACCAGATCGAGGCGCATGCGGGCAAGCCCGCGATCCTGAAGGTGACGCGCGATTTCGAAGCTGCGCATGGCGTCGCCGGGCGGATCGAGCGCAACCTGTGGCTGGTGCGCACGCGGTTCGAACCCGATTACGGCGGCCGCCCTTGGCTGCTGTGGACCGCAAACGAAAGCTATCACGGGCCGGGCAGCGAGGCTCCGTTGGGATGGGTGGTGGTAAGACCATGAAAGACGAAGAACTGATTGCAGCGGCGCGCGAAGCTGCCGCAAACGCTTACGCGCCCTATTCGGATTACCCGGTCGGTGCGGCGCTACGCTTCGCCGACGGGGCGATCGTGACCGGCACCAATATCGAGAACGCGAGCTACGGCCTGTCGCTATGCGCGGAAACGCTGGCGGTGGCGAAAGCGCTGGCCGAGGGGCGTCGCGGCGGGCTGGAAGCGGTCGCGGTGACCGGCCCGGCGGGCAAGGGCGGCGATGCACCGATCACGCCGTGCGGGCGCTGCCGCCAGGTGCTCAACGAGATCGCCCAGCTCGGCGGCACCGACCCGGCAGTCCTGTGCGTCGGCGCGAACGAAGTGATGGAATTGCGCCTGTCGGACCTGCTGCCGCACGGCTTCGGCCCGGCGCACCTGGATTAGTTCGGATCACTCCCCTCCCCGAGGAGAGGGGAAGGTTGTGCCAGCCGTCGGCGGGTATTTTCCTACTTCAAGCGGACGAGCTAGCGTGGCGGCGGCTCTTTCCTATCGTCGTTCTCCCTGCTCGCGCCTGCTGCGTCACAGGCTCTCGCGGGGCGAAAAAGCGCAAAGTGTCACTCTTCTTGCGCTAAGTGCTTGAGAGACAGGGAAGTTCTCGGGGTGACACCTGGGTGACACATGTCACCCTGTGCCACCAGCTATCTCCCCTCCCCATGGGGAGGGGCCGGGGGTGGGGGTTCCCAGCCATCAGCCCGGGGTACACCCCCACCCAACCTCCCCCTTGAGGGGGAGGAGCAGGGGCCGTCCTACCCCTCGTCGCTCTCCAGCCATTCGAGGAGCGCGCCGAGGCATTCGCGGGCGAGCATCTTGCAGCGGTCGGGGCTCCAGCCCTGCAATTCGTCCGGGTAGTCGGCATTGTCCTTGAACGGCATTTCCAGCGTCATCGCGGTCGCGGCGTAGCGTTCGGCGACCTGGTTGGTGCTGATCGTCAGGTTGGCCTGCCCCGCGCCCGACTTGGGATAGCCCTTTGCGCTCTGGAAGTCAGGGCAGCGGCGTTCGAGGATGCGCTGGTAGCGATAGAAGCGCTCGCCATGCTCGTCGCTCCAGCTCGGGATGCCTTCGTACCCGGCGAGGAACACCGCATCGATCGCCTCGTCGCCGTGCACATCCATCGCGAAATGCACGCCGGTCTCGTCCATAGCGTTGCGGATCGCGAGCACTTCGGGCGAACGCTCGGCGCTCGGATCGGCCCATTCGCGGTTGAGATTGACGCCCTTGGCATTGGTCCGCAGGTGGCCGCGCGCGCTGCCATCGGGGTTGCAGTTGGGCACGATGTTGAAGCGGCACTTCTGGCGCAGCGCGCGGCCCAGCGTGTCGGACGGATCGCACAGCACTTGCAGCGCGCCTTCCATCCACCATTCGGCCATGCTTTCGCCCGGATGCTGGCGGCCATAGAGCCACACCTGCGTTTCGCCTTCGCCTAGGCCGAGGCAATCGATCGACTGCCCGTCGAACGTCTCGCCCAGCTTGCGGTGCGACACGCCTTCGGCACTCGCGCATTCGGCGATCAGGTCGTGGTGCCGTTCGGTCGAGAAGGGTGCGAAATAGGCGAACCACACCAGATCGCCCGTTGGCGTGTAGCGAATCGTCAGCGTGCCGCCTTCCTCGTCCTTGTCGAAGGTGGAGGTCGCGCGGCCCCAGAAGTCGCGGTCTTCGGAAACGCAGGCGTTATAATCGGGCCACCCGGCGGGATAGGCACTGTCGTTCAGGCCGACGATCTTCAGCACCAGCTCGCGCCCGCCGCAATTGGCGACCCGGAAATGGAACCACTGTTTGAATTCGCTGTCTTTGTCGTGCTTCAGGCGCAGCATCGCGCTCGCCTGATGGACGGTCATCACGTCGATGCTGCCGCTGTCGAATCGGCTGTCGATGATGATGTTGCTCAAGGATTGACCTCCACTTCGATTGTTTCGCCGCTGTTGCCGGGAAAGCCGGTGAACAGCGCATTGGCCAGCGCGTAGGCGGCGGGGCCGCTTTGCGCGAGCGGTGATTTGGCCGGCGCCACCAAGCGTGCGCGGCCTTCCCACAGAACCTCGCCGCTGGTCTTGTCGCGCAGGAAGACAGACATGCGGGTCACCACGGTCCTGCCCGAACCGCCGCCAAGGTTGATCCCGACCCCAACGCCAACGCTGCTGCCGTAAGTGCTGGTCGATCCACCGATGCTGCCGCTGACGGGGCTACGGCGGCCGTTTCGATCCAGCTCGGTGCGTTCGACGCTGACGCTGGCGATCTGCTCGGCCGAGGGTCGTGCATTTTCGATATAGCCGAAGGTGGCCAGCTCGCGCGCGACGGCTTCCTTGTAGGGCTCCAGCGCGAGGCCCTGTTCGGGCGAGCCGGGTGCGGTTTCGACCATCAGCCGTGCATCGCCGAGCTGCGCGCGCGCCTCGGGTGCGACAAAGCGCGTCACCTCGATCGGTTCGGCCGATCGGCCGGTGGCGCAGGCGGCGAGCGCGAGCGGGAGCGACAGCAGGGCGATTCGTGTGCGGGCCTTCATGGGTGGGCCTTTCGGTGGCTGGACGGGGGCTTCTCTTGCGGGCAACGCACGAGTGATGCAATCCGTGCCGGGCGCTCTCGGCGAAGAGGCGCTCAAGCTTGACTTTCCGCGCGTGCGCAATACATGGGCGTCAATGATGACGGCATCGGATGGCTGGTCCACCGGTGCCGCTTTGTTTTTCCGACATGATTTATTGTACCGCAGGGTAGTGCCATGAAGATTCGCAACAGCCTCAAGTCGCTCAAGAACCGCCACCGCGACAACCGCGTGATTCGCCGTCGCGGGCGGACCTATGTGATCAACAAGACCAACAAGCGGATGAAGGCGCGTCAGGGCTGATCGCCCTGTGATTGCGACCATCGCACGCTGATTCGATGTAACGGAGCGCAGGGGGGAAGCCCCGGCGCTCCTTTTCTCGCGTGCGTAACAAAAAAGCCCTCCGAGCCTGCTGGCCGGAGGGCTTTTTGTTTGCCGCATCGCCGAGGGGCGTGGCGATGCGGCGGTGGAGAGTCGACCGGGCCCGGTCGGGCCCGAATCGCGTTGGTCGAAAGGGTCAGTCGACCTTGCAGCTGGCGAGCGCCTCTGCGTCGAGTTCCTTGCCGTTGAAGGAGAAGCTGGAAACGGTCCCGAAGGCGCGGCCAAGACGTTCGCACACCAGTTCGGGGCGCGAGCGGGCCTTGGTGCCGACGCACACGGTGCCCGAGCAGATGAAGGTCCCGCCGCGGATCACTTCGGTGCGCTTTTCGACCGGCTGGGCCAGCGTTGCGCGGTAGTAAACGCCCGTCTCCGCCTGCGCCGGGGTGGGGGTGACGACGGTGCCGAACGTGACGGCGGTGGTGAGCAGGGCGACACCGGCAATGGTGGCCTGGCGGATGGTGTTCTGGAAAAGGGTCATCTCTGAATCCTTGGGCAAACGGGTGGGTCTAGATTGTCTATCGGGCAACCCTCGGACCGGAAAACGGCCGTTCAGGTTTAGGTTGCGAATCACTACCTATTGACTTAGGTATCAAGTTGCAACTGAAAACTGAGTTTCAATTTTGTGACCGTACGGAATTGCGGTAAGCCTGATGGCTGGAGAGGCTGAAAAATGGGTACAGACGTCCGCGAACCCCTGATGGAACTGAGTGCCTGCGGCCTGCCGGCAGCGCTCGAGGTGATGGGCGAGCGGTGGAGTTTCATGATCCTGCGCGCCAGCTTCAACGGCGTTCACCACTTCGAGGAATTCCTCAGCGAGCTCGGCATTGCGCGCAACATCCTCTCCAACCGGCTCAGCCGGCTGGTCGAACACGGCATTCTCGACCGGGTGCAGGACGAACAGGACCGGCGGCGGGTGGAATATGCCCTGACCGAAAAGGGCTTCGACCTGCTGCCCGCGATGGTCTCGCTGCGGCACTGGGGGCTGAAGTACGGCACCGAAGGGGTCGGGATGGACCCGGTGATCGTCGATGAACGCGACCGGATGCCCATCGGGCCGGTCGCGATGCTGGCGCACGACGGGCGCATTCTGGGGCCTGCCGATCTCAACATGGTTGCCCGCAAGGACTTGCCCGAAGAAGGGCGCGACCTTCCCGAAGGCACGCCGCCCGGCGGCGGGGTGGCGATCGAAGAATCTCGCGAAGCGGCCGAGTAACCGCTCGGATCAGTTCGGCCAGTGCCCGCCTGTCCTGCACTTCGGAATGGCGACGTCGCGGGTCTTCACCAACAGTTCGTAAAGGCCTTCCAGGCCGTTCGGTGCCCGGGGGTCGTAGCCCGCCAGCGCGAGATCGATCGCTTCGATCGCCTTGCACGCCCGCGCGCTCATCACGCCGTCCAGCTTCGCGGATACGGCGGATACGGTCATCATCGACAGGCCTTTCGCAATGGCGAGGGTACTGCGCTGCGCCGGGCTCATCGCCGGCTCTGAGCGTTCGAAGGCGACCGTTGCGTCGTACACCGCCTTGCACCGGGCGAGCCTCTCTGCCGAGAAATCGCCCTCGGTCGTGGCCTTGTTGCAGTGATAGGCGGCGAGAATCCGCGCATCGTACGGGTCGGAAGGGATCAGGGTACGCGCTTGCGCCGCCGACGGCGGGCACAGTGCCATCCCCACGGCCATTCCCAGTGCAATCGAAAGAACTAGTCGTGTGAGCATGGCGATGGGCGCTTTCGCACAAAGGTTCAGCAAGACTTGTTGACCGGATTGCCCCGGCACAGGTTGTATTCGTAGCGCTTCCAGTTGGAGATATCGCGTGGCGAGCTGCCGAAGGGCGTGATCGGCTCGCGGTATGTGCCGGGCGAGGTGTAGCCCGCGCCATAGGCCTGCGTGCGCCAGGTCGACGTTTGCCGCGCCGCCGCCTCGCGCCGCCAGCGCGCTTCCTCGGCCGCCTGCTGCTGACGATTTTCGTAGTCGACGCGCTTCCAAAGCCGGTCGGCGTCGGGGCAGCTTTCCTGCAGGCCGCTGTCGCATGCCTTCTTGTGGAACTGGTATGCGCGGCGATGATCCCAATTTGCCTCGAGCGCCTGCGCCCACACCCGGCAGGCGCTGCCCGAGCGGTAGCGTTCGCACAGCGTTTCGGCGAGGTCGTAGGTGATCGCGTTGTAGAACCCCTTCTCGTCCCGGAAGAAGGCCAGCGCGCGGTAACAGGTGTTGGGCGAGGCGCCCTGCATGCACATGTCCGCCATCACGACCGCACGCTTGGCGGGATCGGTGGTCCCGAAATCGTCCCACGGGCGGCACAGGTCGTACATCCCGGCATAGCAGGATACGCGCGCGAACATATGCGAGATCGGGTGCTCGTCGCCTTCGAAGCTGGTGTTCTTGAACCGGCGATAGCCGATCTCGCACCGGTCCTGGTCGCCCGCCATGCAGGCCTTCATCCAGGTGGTCGCGACATCGCGGTCGGTGCGTTCGAACAACTGCCCGGCAAGCTCCACCGCGCGGTCGCACGCCGGGCGGTTGTTCGAACTGCACGCCTCGAGGCTGGCCCACCATTCGTCCTTTGCGCCTTGCGCATCGGAATTCTGGGCCGCCAGCGGCCCGGCAAGCGCCGCCAGCAGCACGGTGAGAAGCAGCGGGGCGAGCCGCGCGAGCATCAGCTGTTCTCGGTCTCGCAGTCATCCAGCGCGGCCCACACCGCGCCTGTGCCGGTCCAGGTGAACGGGCCGTAGGTATTGCCGTCCATGCTGACCGAAAACGAGCTTGCGCCGCGCAGCGCAGCATAGGTCGCATCCGAGGCTTCGCCCGGGCCCCAGCCGCCCCACACCGATTCGCGGAAGCCCCCGACATCGTACCCGCCCGAACGCGACGGCGCGCTGCTGCCGGTATCGAATGCGACCGTCACGGGGAAATTCTCTTCCGGATCGGCATCCTGGAATTGCTGGATGAACGGGCCGTAGAGCGAGACGCTGAGGTTGCCGTCGCGCAGCCGCCGCGCGAATTCGGCGCGTATCTTCTCGCCATCGGCATCCTTGCCGAACACGCTGATGCGGCACACACCGCTGCCATATTCGGCGGCCAGCCCGTTCGCGTCGGGTTTGGGCCCATCGACCAGCGTCACGCTCTGCAGCGCAAGGACGGGCGAAAGGGCGAGGCCGAGGGCCAGGGCGATGCTCATACGCGGAACTCCCGGTAATCGTGGAGCCGCCAGCCTAGCGAGCACCGGCGCGACCGCCAGTTACAAACGCTGTCAGGTTTGGGTGGGGGCTTGCAACACGTGACCAGCCCCTCAGGCCCACACCTCGATATTGTCGCAGCGTTCGACCCGGATCGGCAACTCCACCTCGACCAGCGGCGAGAGATCGTGCTCGGCGAGGAGAGCCCTGGCTGCCGGGTGGCGACCCGCCGCGATCAGCCTCTCCCACAGGAAGAAGGTGTAGGGCTGCACGCCGCCGGTATAGCCGACCCCGCGGAAAGAGGTTTCGACCGTCCCGATCAAGCGGCGGTGCGGCTTGTCGGTGACGGACTCCCCGGCCTTGGGGCCATGTTCTGCCACGTAATCGCGCAGGAAGGCGAGCCGGTCGGTCAGGTCGGGCACCAGTTCGTGCGCCAACTGGGCGACCAGAGTCGCCATCGTTGCGGGCAGCTCGCCATCGGGAAAGCCGGGTGCGGGCACGGCGTAGTCGACGCTGTCGAGATCGGGCGCATGCATCCGCTCGACCCAGCGGAACACGCGTGGGGCTTCGCGCTGCATGATGGCAAGCGGCACAGGATCGCGCCCCAGATGCGCAAACAGCGGACCGAACATCGCGTAGTCGGCGATGGTTGGCGTTGCACCCAGCAGGAACGGGTACACCGCGAAATGCGCATCGAGGTTGGCGAGCAGCTCGTGATAGCTCCCCTCGATTGCAGGGATACTCGCGGCATCGACGCCGAGCATCGGCAGGTAGGAGTGCATCCGCCCCATCGTCGCCTCGGCCCTCTTCGCATCGCCGCCGGTGGCGAAGGCATCGCGCAGGAAATGCTCCTGCTCGGCCAGATAGCTCCAGCGGTAATGCATCGCGTGGCGCGTCAGCCCGACCACTGCGTAGATCTCGAACAGGTGCGCCAGAGCCAGCAGGCGCGCATCGCCGGGGTAGGCGGGGAGGGGCACCGGGGGCGCATCTGCACCCTCGAAATGATCGATGATGTCGACCGTGTCCTGGATTACCGTTCCGTCGGCCAGCTCGACGACGGGGATGATCGCGCGGCCTATTCCGGGCATGATCCGCGTCGCAAAATCGGGATCGGTCGGTGGACGCTCGACATAGGCGATCCGCTGTTTGCGCAGATAGGCGCGCGCACGGCCGGTATAAAGCGAATGGGGTAGGCCCCACAGTGTAATGGGCTGGTTCATGCGAGGCGTGGTCCCGCTTGCGCTCGCCGAGGTCAAGGGGGCGCTGCGCGTTGAGGGGTCGCCGCTCTCCGCCGCCGCAGGCAGAGCGTCTGGTTTGTGCCGTCATTGCAAGTCGAGCGCTGTCCTACTCGCACCCTCCTCGCTAACCCCGTCAGCTCTTTCAAACCGTAGATCTGCCGCGTGAGTCCTGCCCGGACAGCGCGCTCGCGAGCCTGCTCCAATGGGGAGAGTTTTTCTGCCCCTGGACACTGTGTCAGGTGTGTCAGGGGCGACCGCGAAGCCGCCTCGACGGACCTTCCTATTCCTCGATATGCAGCGCTTCGCCTTCCTGCGCCGCCGCGATTTCCTCGGGCGAGAAGGGCAGGCGGTTCCAGGCCTTGACCGAATAGGCCTCGGTCTGGTCGGCGTAGTGCGGCGAGGCGGGGTTGGTCGATTCCGAATAGCTCAGGATCGCATCCGCCACCGGCCCGTCCTCGTCGAAGCCGACGATCTGGATGTAGCTGGTCCCGTGAACCGGGGTGACGCCGCCCGGAATGGGCTGCGCGATCTGCACGTTGAGCACGCCCGCCGTGCCCGGCCCGCCGTGGATCGCGATCCGCTCTCCATTGCGCGGGGCGACCTGTACCTCGCCCCACGGCGCGTCGAGCGCGATGCCGCGTTCCTCGATCTCCTTGGCGGAGGCGACCAGCGCGGCCAGCAGTTCGGTGCCCGCCTTGCCTTGGGTATTCAGGTCGCGCGGGGTGTTGACCGGGTCGGCTGCGTCGAACGGCGTGGCCCACAGGTCGGGCCGGTCGGCGACCTTCTCCCAGAATGTGTCGAACAGATACGCGCCCCGGCTGTCCGTCTCGAAACGCCGGTCCCATCCGGCCAGCACGCCGCAGGCGGGGGCTGCCGCCGGGTCGCTGTCGCAGATGGAGAGCAGCGGATCGACCGTCATCTCGGCCGCGAGGCTGCGGTTGGAGAAGGCCAGCGCCTTCGCGCGTTCGCGGGTCATCGGGCCGATCGCCAGCATCGCGCCGGTCTCCTGGAAATTGGCCCGCGTGCGCAGCGATACCGGCGTGCCCCACGCGCCGAGGATGGGCGAAAGCTGCGCGTGCGGCGCGCTCGCATTGCTCAGCCAGTAGCTGTCGTTGCTGTTGGTCACCGAGTCGCTGCGCTGCTGGATCGCCTGATCGCTCGCAGGCATCAGGCCGGGCACGGGCGTGCCCTTGGCGATGGTCCAGTTGCATGCCGACCGCGACCCGTCGAGCAGCGTCAGGCGCGAGGCGACGAAGGCGGAGAACGGCGTGGAGCATTCCGCGACCTTCTCCGCCGAAACGTTCGGGACCGAGGTGACATCGGCGTGCATCGCGTGGCCGTAGCGATCGGCGACGATCGTGTTGACCCAGGGGATGCCCAGCGTCTCGGTCACCGCCTTGCGCACGTCGTCGACATTGCGCGCCCGCGCGATCCGCACCCAGGTGCCCAGCGCGCGCTGGTTGGCGGCGTTCGCGTCGCGCATTGCGAAGGCGGTGTCCTTGGTCCACGCGAGCCCCACCTGCGGCATCGCCACGAGGGGGCCGTAGGTGGTCGAATAGAGCGTGCGCTCCACCGGGGCGACGCCATCGGGCATCGGCACGCTGATGGTGCGCTGCGTCATCTCCATCGGCTTGCCGTCGACGATGTACCGGGTCGGGTGCTCGGCATCGAGGGTGAGCTGGTAGAGCGTGAAATGCCGCGCGGCGGTGACCGTGTGGGTCCACGCGATGTCGCGGTTGAAGCCCAGCGTCGGAATCGGACCGCCCGCCAGCGTGCTGCCCATCACGTCGAGCGTGCCGGGGATGGTGGTGTGCACCTGCCAGAAGCGGTTGGGCCCCTGCCACGGGAAGTGCGGATTGCCGATGACCATCCCGCGCCCATCTTCGGTCGCCTCGCCGCCGAAGGCCCAGCCGTTGGAGCCGACGCCCATGTCCTCGCGCTCTGGCAGGTCCATCGCGGAGGCCTGCGACGGCATTCCCGGAGGCGCGGCGTTGGCGATCGCGGGGAGGAAGGGCATGCCGCTCGCCAGCAGCATCTGCTTCTCGGTCAGGCGCAGCATGTCGTCGGTGGTGATCGGCTTGACCCACGGCTTGCCCCGGCATTCGACGGGGATGCCATCGGTGCCCGCATCGCGCAGGAAGCGGTTGTATCCGGCGACGTAGCCCGCCGCGAGCTGGTTGGCCTCGGGCCCTTGCGCACTCGCCCCGGCGCGCAGCCGCGGCAGATCGATCACCGAGCGCATGAAGACGTCGGAGCTGAGGTTGTCGACCTCCTGCGATCCGTGCAGCACCCTGCCTTCGGGCCCGAAATACATCGAGCGTTCGCCTCGGACGGTCGCGAACTCCTCGGCCAGCAGGCAGAAGTTGTCCTGCGCGTAGGCATAGGCGACGCCGTAGCCGATCCCGTCCCAGCTATCGGCGGAGACATGCGGGATGCCGTAGGTGGTGCGCACGATGGTCGCGTCGAGATCGCCCCTCGCCTGCGCTGCTGTTCCCGCAAAAGCCGCAGCGGCAAGCGCCGCCCATCCGATCGTCCGCATATTCAACCCTCTTCCGTTATCTTATGCGGACTTGGCTATGGGGCGGGGCGGGACTTTGCAAACACAATCCCCCTGCGGATTACGCGCGCGGTGCCTGTCGCCGGTAGCTGAGCGCCTCCGCCACATGCACCCGGCCGACCTGCTCGGCGCCTGAAAGATCGGCGATCGTGCGCGCAACGCGCAGCATGCGCACATAACCGCGCGCGGAGAGTCGCATAGCCTCCGCCGCCTGCAACAGCAGCGTGCGCCCAGCCTCATCGGGCGTGGCGAAGCGTTCGAGCATGTCGCCGTCGAGCTCGGCGTTGGTCCGGGTGCCGCTCTGCGCGCCGCGTTCGACCTGCACCGCGCGAGCGCGCGCAACCCTCGCGGCGACTTCGGCGCTTCCCTCGGCGGGCGGGGGCAGTGCAAGGTCGCTCGCGCTGACCGGCTCCACCTCCACATGCAGATCGATGCGGTCGAGCATCGGCCCCGAAACCTTGCTCTGGTAGTCGGCTGCACACCTGGGTGCGCGGCTACACGCGAGTGAGGGATCGCCCAAGTGTCCGCAGCGGCACGGGTTCATCGCCGCGATCAGCTGGACCCGTGCGGGGAATGTCACATGCGCATTGGCGCGCGCGACATCGACCTTGCCGGTCTCCAGCGGTTGCCTGAGTGAGTCGAGCACCGGGCGCTGGAATTCGGGCAGTTCGTCGAGGAAAAGTACGCCAAGATGCGCGAGGCTGACCTCTCCGGGCCGCACCTTCAGCCCGCCGCCGGTCAGCGCCGCCATGCTTGCCGAGTGGTGCGGCGCACGAAAGGGCCGCGCCCGACTGATCCGCCCGCCTTCGAGCAGTCCGGCGATCGACTGGACCATGCTCACCTCCAGCGCTTCGGCCGGGGTGAGCGGCGGGAGGATCCCGGGAAGGCACGCGGCGAGCAGGCTCTTGCCCGCACCCGGAGGGCCGCTCATCAGCAGGTTGTGGCCTCCTGCGGCGGCGATTTCGAGCGCGCGCTTGGCGGTCTCCTGCCCCTTCACCTGCTTGAGGTCGGGCCCCGGGGCGGTTTCCTCGACGCTGCCGGGCTCCGGAGGGGCGAGTTGCTGCGTGCCTTTCAGATGGCCGAGCAGCGCGACGAGGTCGGGCGCGGCGAGCACCGCGATGCCGCTTGCCCAGCGCGCCTCCGCCCCCTGCGCGGCGGGGCAGATCAGCCCGCACTCCGCCTCGCTCGCATGCATCGCGGCGAGCAGGACGCCGGGTGAGCCGACGATCCGGCCATCCAGCGCAAGTTCGCCCACCGCGACGAAATCGGCCAGCTGCTCGCGGTCGGCCACGCCCATTGCGGCGAGCAGCGCCAGCGCGATCGGCAGGTCGTAATGCGATCCTTCCTTGGGCAGATCGGCGGGCGAGAGGTTCACCGTGATCCGCTTCGGCGGCAGCGCGAGGCCCATAGAGGCGAGCGCGGCCTGCACCCGCTCGCGGCTTTCGGCGACAGCTTTGTCGGGCAGGCCGACGACGCTGAACCGCGGCAGCCCGGCGGCAAGCTGGCACTGCACCTCGACACTGCGTGCCTCCAGCCCGAGATAGGCGACCGTGCGGATCGTTGCGACCAAGTGCGGGCCCTCCCCCGTGCGCCCTCTGGCAAGGGTTTGCCGCCTTGCCCACGGCTTGTCGAGCCCGCACAATCCCGCATGGCCAGCGCGACTGCGCCCAAAAGTTAGCTTTGTGGCAACCATCCTCGCTCTCCGAATGGTAAGCCCTGTGCGGCAAAAGATTGCCGGTGCGATGGCCAACCCCCCTTCTCCCCGCACTGATCGCGGTCCTCGGTCTGGCGCCTTCCCCCGCCCAGGCCGAGGACTGGGTTGTCCAGATCACCGAGACCGAAGAGTGGATCGACGAAAGCGACCCGCGCTTTTACGAGGACGATCCGGCGGAAGATTACTTCTATGCCGAGACACTCGACTACGCGGCGACGCAAGATGCCCAGAGCGCAGGGCGCGCGATCACATCATTCCGGGCCAACACGCCCAATGCCCTTGCCGCCTTCGGCCCCTTTCGCGTCGTCGAACCGACCCGGGCGGTTCTGGTCGGCACGACCGATGCGGCAAGTCCGGCGCAGTTTGCCGCGCTCCTGCAAACCTACCCGCAATTGCGGACGCTCGATCTGGTCGAGGCCCCGGGGACCGAGAACGATCGTGCAAACCTTGCCGTCGGGCGGATGATCCGCGAGGCGGGGCTGACCACGCGTGTGCCGCGCGGCGGCTCGGTCCGCTCGGGTGCGGTCGAGCTGTTCCTTGCCGGCGTGCGGCGC
Source organism: Citromicrobium bathyomarinum (assembly GCF_038594485.1). Classification (GTDB taxonomy): domain Bacteria; phylum Pseudomonadota; class Alphaproteobacteria; order Sphingomonadales; family Sphingomonadaceae; genus Alteriqipengyuania; species Alteriqipengyuania bathyomarina_A. The sequence goes on from NZ_JBCFZG010000004.1 coordinate 424,959, forward strand.
GAGGTCGAGGATGGTGCGCAGTTCGCGGTCCATTCGTGGCGCGACAACCATGGCCACGAGCCGAGCGACTTTGCAGCCGACGCGCCGGAGAACCGCACCTATCTGGATTATTACCGCGAGATGGGCATGAGCGAGGGTGGTGCGCGCAGCTTCTACGCGATGACCAATGCGGTGCCCAACGCCCGCGCGCGCTGGCTGGACGCCAGCGAAATGCGCAGGTGGCTTGCCCGAACATTGCCGCAGGTGGCGAACGACAACGATCCGCAGGCCGCGCCGCGCATCGCCTATCTCGACGTTACGTCTCTCGCCGCAGGCCTTGACGCCAACGGAACGAACCCGTAATGGCGCGCGCTTGAAGTGCCGGCCCGGCGGGTCGGAGAAACCTCAGACCGATTCGCGCCGCGCGCGGTTGGTCGATCCAGTTTTTCGAGGATGACATGAAGCGGACTTTCCAGCCCAGCAATCTCGTTCGTGCGCGCCGCCACGGTTTCTTCGCACGCAAGGCGACCACCGGTGGCCGCAAGGTTCTCGCCGCGCGCCGCAAGCGTGGCCGCAAGAAGCTCTGCGCCTAAGCCACTCCGGCTGAGATGAGAGCGAGGGCCCATGTGCCTGACGCTCAAGCTTGCGGGCTCCCATTCGGGGGCCCGTTTGCCTATCTACCGGTCATGACCCAGTCCGTCGGCGCCAGCAACGCAATCACCGCGCGCAGCGATTTCCTCGCTGCGAATCGGGGGCTGCGTGTCCCGATGCCGGGTTTCGTGCTGCTGGTGCACCCCAATGATGGCCGCGGCACGCGCTACGGCATCACTGTGACCAAGAAGATCGGCAATGCCGTCGTCCGCAACCGGATGAAGCGCCGCTTTCGCGAATTGCTCTGGGCGCACCTGCCTGCCGAGGGTCTGCCCGACCACGATCATGTGCTGATCGGGCGCGAGGGCGGGGTGGAGCGCGATTTTGCGCGCCTTTCCGAAGAACTCGCCAAGGCCCTGGGCCGCGCGGCGCGCGGCGAAGGCCAGCGCGGACGGCCCCCCAGAAAGCGGCGCACGCGATGAACCCGGTCAAGCGCCTGATGGTCATCATGATCCGTGGCTGGCAGCTCGGCCCGAGCGCGATTTTGCCACCCAGTTGCCGCTTTCAGCCCAGCTGCTCGCAATACGCCATCGAGGCGATCGAGAAATACGGGCCAATCAAGGGTGGATGGCTGGGCTTCAAGCGTATAATGCGCTGCCATCCGTGGGGTGGGCACGGCCATGATCCCGTACCCTGAACCCACGCCCCGATCATCGTTTCCTTTCGCCTGAAGACTAAGCAGGACCGCATTTCCTTGGACAACCAGCGTAATCTCATCCTCGCCGTGGTGCTGTGCGGCATCCTGATCCTCGGTTACGATGCCGGCATCAGCTATTTCTACCCGACCCCGCCCGATACCGAGCAGGTCAATCGGGCGACCACGCCCGAGCAACGGCGCTCCGCCGACATCCAGGAAAACAGCGATGCCGGGCCGAGTGCCACGCGGGCCGCTGTCGAAGCCGACCAGATTGCGACCGCCGTCGACCTCGACGAGGCGCTGGCTTCGGGCAACCGCGTGCGGATCGACGCGCCGCGGGTCGAAGGGTCGATCAACCTCGTCGGCGCACGGATCGACGATATCGAGCTGAAGGATCACCGCGCGACGGTCGACAAGGATAGCGGCCCGGTGCAGCTGTTCGCGCCCGCGGGCACGCCGATCCAGTATTTCGCGCAATTCGGCTTCGTCGGCGACGGCACCCAGCTGCCCGACGCGAAGACCGTCTGGAAGGCGAGCGGCGATGTGCTTGCGCCCGATAGTCCGGTCGAACTGCAATGGGACAATGCGCAAGGCCAGCGCTTCCGCATCCGCCTGTCGATCGACGACAACTACATGATCACTGCTGATCAGACCGTGGCCAATATGGGCGACGGGCCGGTCGTGATTTCCCCCTTCGCGACCATCACGCGCACCAGCACGACGTCGAGCAAGAGCACGTGGATTTCGCATTCCGGCCCGATCGGCTCGTTCGGGGGCTCGGTCGATTACGGCCCGGATTACAAGGATGTCGTCGAGGAGACGGCGATTTCGGGCGCTGCCGATCCGGCCTGGATCGGCTTTACCGACGTCTACTGGCTCGGCGCGATGATTCCGCAGAGCGGCGCTGGGCTTAGCACCGGTTTCCGCTCGCTCGGCAATGATCTGTTCCGCGCGGACATGATCTACAACCCCACGACGCTGCGCCCGGGGCGCCAGATCACCCGCACCTCGCGCGTGTTCGCGGGTGCCAAGGAAAGCGGTGTGCTCGATCTCTATCAGGATCAGGGCATTTCGCAGTTCGGCCTTGCGATCGACTGGGGCTGGTTCCGCTGGTTCGAAAAGCCGATCCTGTGGCTGCTGCGGCAAATCTTCTCTGTCGTCGGCAATTTCGGCGTCGCGATCATCCTGCTGACCTGCATCGTGCGCGGACTGATGTTCCCCGTCGCGCAGAAGGGCTTCGCCAGCATGGCGAGCATGAAGGCGATCCAGCCGGAAATGAAAAAGCTGCAGGAGAAGTACAAGGACGACAAGGTCCAGCAGCAGCAGGAAATGCAGAAGCTGTTCAAGGAGCGGGGCGTCAATCCGGTCGCCGGATGCCTGCCGATGCTGCTGCAGATTCCGGTGTTCTTCGCGCTGTACAAGGTGCTGATCCTTGCGATCGAGATGCGTCACCAGCCGTTCGTTTTCTGGATCAAGGACCTGTCGGCGCCCGATCCCGCGCACATCCTCAACCTGTTCGGCCTGCTGCCGTTCGAGGTGCCTGGGATGCTTGCTCTGGGCCCGCTCGCCTTGCTGCTCGGCTGTACGATGTGGCTGACCTTCAAGCTCAATCCGGCGGCGATGGACCCGGTCCAGCAGCAGGTCTTCTCGATCATGCCGTGGGTGCTGATGTTCGTGATGTCGCCGTTTGCAGCCGGGCTGCTTCTGTACTGGAACACGTCCAACCTGCTGACGCTGGCGCAGCAGAAATACCTCTATTCCAAGCATCCGCAGCTGCGTGAGGCGGCGGATCGGGAACGGGCGGAAAAGGCGGCCAAGGCCCAGTCGGAAAGCAAGGCGTGAGCGCTCCCGGCCCGGGCCCGCAAACGCCCGACGAAATCGCCGCCGCGCGAATGGTTTCGGGCCGGGTCGAGTTCCTTCTCTCGGCCCCGCAGCTGAAATTCCTGCCCGAGCCGACGGTGCCCGAAATCGCACTCGCCGGGCGCTCCAACGTCGGCAAGAGCTCGCTGCTGAACGCGCTGACCATGCGCCGTGGTATCGCGCGCGCTTCAGTGACGCCCGGGCGCACGCAGGAACTGAACATCTTCGAAGTCGGCGCGCCGACACAGTTCCGGCTGGTCGACATGCCCGGTTACGGTTTCGCCAAGGCCCCCAAGAGCGTGGTCGAGAAGTGGCAGGGCCTCGTGCGTACCTACCTGCGTGGGCGGCCCGTGCTGGCGCGCACGCTGGTGCTGGTCGACAGCCGCCATGGGCTCAAAGACAGCGACCGGGCGATGATGAAGATGCTCGACGAAGCGGCGGTGGGCTATCGCATCGTCCTGACCAAGAGCGACAAGATCAAGGCGAGCGCGCTGCAGGCGATGCACGAGAAGGTCGCCGCCGAAGCGAAGAAGCATCCCGCGGCCTACCCGGAAATCCACCTTACCAGTGCCGAAAAGGGACAGGGCATCGCTGCCTTGCGCGCCGCCGTGGTCGCGGACGCGCTGACGCCGTAGGCTCGGCTTCGCTCGACAGCGCGGAGGCGGCGCTCTACCCGCTTGCCCGATCCAGTATTACGCGGCCGGACACGACATGAAACTGATCATCGGTAACAAGAACTATTCGAGCTGGAGCCTGCGCGGCTGGCTGGCGTGCAAGCAGGCGGGCCTCTCTTTCGAGGAAATCCTGGTGCCTTTGTTCGGAGAGGACTGGGAAGCGATCAAGCGCGGCGAGGGCGATCTGACGCCGTCATCGGGCAAAGTGCCGATCCTGTGGGACGACGAGGCGGTCGTGTGGGACAGTCTCGCGATCCTCGAATATCTGGCCGACAAGGTTGGGCGCGACCGTTTCTGGCCGAAGGATGACAGCGCGCGGGCGATGGCGCGGGCGATGGTTGCAGAGATGCACAGTTCGTACCTGTCGCTGCGCCGCGAGTGCCCGATGAATATCCGCACGCGCCACCAGAACGTGAAGATCTCCGAAACCACCCGCCAGGATGTGGTCCGCATCCTCGGCCTGTGGGCGGAGGCGCGCGCGCGCTTCGGCAGCGGCGGGCCATTCCTGTTCGGCACTTTCGGCGCGGCGGACATCTTCTACGCGCCCGTCGTCAGCCGTTTCATCACCTATGGTTTCGGCGTGCCGGGTTTTGCGGAAAGCTACATGCAGGCGGTCTGGACTCACGACTGGCTGCAACAGTGGATCGCCGCCGCCGAGGACGAGCAATGGGTGATCGCGCAGTACGAGAACGTCCCGACCCTCTGATCGGGTGAGCCGCTTCAGGGCGTGCGTTTCGCCGCGTAGCGCGTACCGTCCTTGCGTGCGTAACCTTCGGCGTCGAACATCATGTCGATATCGGGGTATTCGCCCGAGTCGCGATCCTTCGGCCCGGCGCTGATCGCCACGAACACGCAATCGGCATCGCTGCGGTTCTGGAGGTGGTGCCCGTTCGCAACCCCTGCCGCCCATGCGACGACATCGCCGGGGCGCACGGTGGTCTCGCCCGTTTCCTCCACCAGCACCGCTTCGCCCGAGAGCATTACCAGCAGCTCGTCCTCCTCGCGGTGCCAGTGCCGCTGGCTCGACCATGCGCCCGGCTTCAGCGTGACATGGCTTGCGCCCATGCGCGTCAGCCCGGCAACGGGCGCGAGGCGGCGATACCAGCGACCTTGCACCTCCGCATCGAACGGCGGGGGGTAGCCGGTCGCGTTGGTCTGCGGGATAGCGTCGAGATCGAGCTTTGGCATGGTTGAGCACTCCTGCTAGCGCGCAAGGCATGACTGATGTTCTCGACCTCGCCAAGCGGCTTATCGCCGCACCCAGCGTCACCCCGGCGACAGGCGCGGTATTCGACGCGTTGCAGGCGATGCTGGAGCCGCTGGGCTTCACCGTGCACCGCTTCGTGCGCGGCAGCGGGCCTGCCGGGTCGGACGAGGCCCCGGTCGAGAACCTCTTCGCCATCCGCACGGGCACCGGCCCGAGACACATCGCCTTTGCCGGGCATCTCGACGTTGTCCCGCCGGGCGAGGGCTGGGCAAGCGGCGCGTTCGAACCTGAAATACGCCCGAGTCCTGGGGGCGACCTGCTCTACGGGCGCGGCGCGGTCGACATGAAGGGGGCGATCGCCTGCATGGTCGCCGCCGTGGCCGATGTGCCCGCCGATGCAGGGACGATCAGCTTCATCATCACCGGCGACGAGGAAGGGCCTGCGCTGCACGGCACCCGCGCGCTGATCGATTTCATGCGCGCCAACGACCACGCGCCAGACCTGTGCCTTGTCGGCGAGCCGACCAGCGTCAACCGACTGGGCGACATGATGAAGATCGGGCGGCGCGGCTCTGTGAACATGTGGCTCACCGCCAAGGGCACGCAGGGCCATGTCGCCTATCCGCACCTCGCCGACAACCCGATCCCGCGCCTCGTCGCCGCAATGGCCGAGCTGGATGCACTGGTCCTCGACGAAGGAACCGACTGGTTCCAGCCTAGTAATCTGGAGATCACCGATGTCGAGGTTGGCAATCCCGCGCATAATGTCATCCCGAGCGAAGCGCGCGCGCGGCTGTCGATCCGGTTCAACGATCTGCATTCGGGTGTCTCGCTGAGCGAAAAGGTTACCGCGATCTGCGCCCGCAATCAGGTCGACGTGCGGCCCGTGATCTCGGGCGAGCCCTTCCTGACCCCGCCGGGCGACTTTTCCGCGATGGTCAGCGCGGCGGTGGAGGCCGAGACGGGCATTGCCCCCGAACCCTCGACCAGCGGCGGCACCTCGGATGCGCGTTTCCTGCGTAGCGTTTGCCCGGTGATCGAATTCGGCCTGCTCAACGCTACGATGCACAAGCGCGACGAAGCGGTGGCGGTCGCGGACCTCGCCGTGCTCGCGCGCATCTATGCCCGAATCGCGCGCGCCGCTCTGGAGAGCTGAACGGGCAAGGCTTGCCGTCCCCTTCGCGTCACGGCACTAGGGTGGGCGAGGAATTCTAGGGGAAGTTCATGTTCAAGGCCTGGTTCGCCATTCCGTTGTGGCAGCGGGTGATTGCCGCGCTGGTGCTCGGCATCATCACCGGTCGCCTGTGGGGCCCGGACGCGGAGAGCATCAAGATCATCGGCGACGTCTTCATCGCCTTTATCAAGATGCTGGTCGTTCCGCTGATCTTCTTCAGTCTTGTCTCCGGCGTCGCGGCGATCGGCGATCTGCGCAAGCTCGGCGCCGTGGGCGGCCGCGCCATGCTGCTGTTCGTGGTCACCGGCCAGATCGCGGTGTGGCTGGGCCTGCTGCTCGGTACGGTGATCCAGCCGGGCATCGGGGTCGACACCGCCGGGCTCGATCTGGGGCCGACGCCAGCACCCAACGAGACGACCTGGCGCGAGATGATCCTCGGCATCGTCCCGCAAAGCCCCGTGCAGGTGATGGCGGATGTCAACGTGCTGCCGCTGATCGTCTTCTCGCTGCTGATCGGCATCGGCATCCTGATGGCGAAGGAAGAGGGATCGCCGGTCCAGAAGATCTTCGATTCGGGCGCGGTGGTGATGCAGAACGTCACCATGGTGGTGATGGAGCTGACCCCGTTCGGCGTCTTCGCACTGATGGCGTGGGTCGCGGGCACGCTGGGCTTCGATGCGTTGATCGCGCTCGGGAAGCTGGTCGGCCTCAACTACCTCGGCTGCCTGCTGATCATCTTCGTCATGTATTCGGCGATGATAAAGCTGATCGCGCGGTTGCCCGTGATCGGCTTCTTCCGCGGGATCGTGGACGCGATGGCGGTGAGCTATTCCACCGCCAGCTCCAACGCGACGCTGCCGGTGACGCTGCGCTGTGCGGAGCGCAACCTTGGCGTCTCGAACTCGGTCGCCAGCTTCGTGATCGCGCTGGGCGCCACGATCAACATGAACGGCACCGCGATGTATCTGGGCCTCGCGACGCTGTTCGGGGCGCAGGTGTTCGGGGTGGACCTGAGCTGGGGCCAGTACTTCCTGATCTCGATCCTCGCGACCCTGGGCGCGGTGGGCGCGGCGGGCATTCCCGGTGCGGGGCTGATCATGATGGCGCTGGTATTCGGCGCGGTCGGCGTGCCGCTGGAAACGATCGCCTTTGTCGCGGGCGTGGACCGGATCATGGACATGATGCGGACCACCACCAATGTCAGCGGAGACGCTGCTGTGGCGGTGACCGTGGCCAACATGACTGGCGAACTCGATCGCGAAGAACTGATCAGCGCGGACGACGTCTAGCGAAGAACTCAGCGACTGCGCGGGCGAGAAAGCACGGCGGATTGCCGTCGGCTTCTTGCTCGCCTTGGCTGCTATTGCTGCGGCGGGGGCCTCTAGCCGTTACTCGCCCATGATCATCGGCGCGTCGCTCACCTTATTGGCATATTCGACCGGCACGAAGTCGCCGAGCCCGCACGCAGGTCCGCGGTCGAAACCGCCGCTGTAATTATCCAGCTCGTAGACGATTTCCCCGCTGCACAGCGTGCCACCCTTGACCTCGTAGGTGATGGCATCGCCGTTGCGCAGTACCGGACAGCCGTTGGCGAGGTAGTTGCGGTACACCTTGCCGCCGGTAACGGTGAAATCGATTACGCCATCGCCGCGCACCTGAGTGTTCTGGATGCTCCCAGCAGAGAGGCACCCCTTGGCTTCTCCGATAACCTTCACGGCCGGTTCGACGGCGGCGACGGATTTGCTCGGTTCGTCGACCGGGGCGCACGAGACAAGGACGATGGCACTTGCGAATGCTGCTGCCTTTTTCATGATCCACTCTCCTTTGGGCTGGCCTTAACGCGTTGCGATTTGGGCGGTTCTAGCACCTTTTTGCGAAAACTGCACAAATCGACGAGCTCGCACCGCCAGCATTCGGGCGTGCGCGCCTTGCACACATAGCGGCCGTGCAGGATCAGCCAGTGGTGGGCGTGGAGGCGAAAGGGGCCGGGAACGCGCTTTTCCAGCTTCGCCTCGACCGCCTCGGGCGTCTTGCCCTTGGCGAGGCCGGTGCGGTTGCCGACGCGAAAGATATGCGTGTCGACCGCAAATGTCTCCTGCCCGAAAGCGCAGTTGAGCACGACATTGGCGGTCTTGCGGCCGACACCGGGCAGCGTGACGAGCTCTTCGCGCGTCTGCGGTACTTCGCCGCCATGCTCGTCCACCAGCAGGCGGGCCATCGCGATCACGTTCTTGGCCTTGGCGTTGAACAGGCCGATCGTCTTGATGTGCTGCTTCAAGCCATCCTCGCCCAGATCGAGCATCTGCCGCGGCGTCTCGACCTTGGCAAACAGCGCGCGTGTTGCCTTGTTGACGCCGACGTCGGTCGCCTGCGCACTCAGCGTCACCGCGACGAGCAGCTGGTAGGGATTGCCGTATTCCAGCTCGGTCTCGGGCGCGGGATTGCCCTCTGCCAGCCGGCGGAAGAATTCGAAGATCTGGTCGTTGGTCATCGGATCGCGCTCACCGCAGCCAACGGATCATGTTGGGGAACGAGGCCGTGCCCTGGGCAATCGCCGTCTGCATATCGGCGCACATACCGTAATAGCCGAGCATCGGTGCGCCGATGTAGTGTCCCATGGCGAAGGACTGGATCAGCTTGGCGCTGTCGTCGCGATAGCCGCCCGAGTGGAACAGGTGTTTGAGCGGCATGCCGACCTGGCGCGAGGCGGCGAAGGACCAGGCGATCGCCATCATCTCGTCGGTCGGGTCGGCCTCGATCGGGCCCAGCGTGGGGCGATCCGCGGGCGCGGCGGCGGCGATATGGCCGCCTTCGTGCAGCAGGTCGCTCGGCCAGATCGGGGTTTCGGGATCGACCAGCAGGCGTCCATCGATGATGGCGAGCCCGTCGAGCAGCTGCGGCTCGTCGCCCGCGCCGATCCAGTCGACCTCTATCCCGACCTCCTGGAGGAAAGCGAGGCAACGTGCGGCCGCCTCCGCACCGCCGCCTTCCTCGCGCCACAGGCACTTTTCGGCGGTCACGCCGGTGCTCGCCCGCCCGCTCATAGGCCGAGCACATCGTCCATCGAATAGCGCCCCGGCCCGCGCCCGATCAGCCATGCCGCAGCGGTCAGTGCGCCCCGTGCGAAGAGGGCGCGATCCTCGGCGACATGGCTCAGGACGATCCGTTCGTTCTCGCCTGCGAGGATCACCGAATGCTCCCCCGCAACCGTGCCGCCGCGCAAGGATGCAAACCCGATGGTGCCATCGCCGCGTTCCCCGGTGCGCCCGTCGCGGCCACGCTCGCTGTTTTCTGCCAAGTCGATCCCGCGCCCCTGCGCCGCCGCCTCGCCCAGCAGCAACGCGGTACCCGATGGAGCATCGACCTTCCTGCGGTGGTGCATCTCGACGATCTCGATATCCCAGCCCGCGTCCAGCTTGTCCGCCGCCTCGCGTACCAGCTTGGCGAGCATGGTCACGCCGAGCGAGGTGTTGCCCGTCTGGAGCACCGGGACCGCGCGCGCGGCGTTGTCGATCGCGGTGTGATGCTGCCCTTCCAGACCCGTGGTGCCGATCAGGATCGGGACTCCGGCCCCGACTGCGGCGTGCAAATTGGTGTGCAGCGCGCCGGGTGCGGAAAAGTCGATCAGCACATCGCTGCGGTCGGCCAGCCCGGCGACGTCTTCGCCCTTGTCCGCTCCGCCTGCCAAGGTGTGGTCGGCGGCTTCGATTGCGGCAGCGATCGCCCGCCCCATGCGCCCGTCGCGCCCGATGATCCCGATGGCCGCCATCCTCAGTCCTTCTTCGCCTGGTCGAGGAGGAATGCGGTGAGCCCGTCGAAATACGCCTGCTGATCGTCGTACATCGACATGTGGCTGCCATTGGTCGCCAGCAGCTGGCCGTTGGGAAGCTGCTCTGCCATCTTTGCCATATAGGCGGGGTCCATCGTGTCGTATTTACCCGAGATCACCAGCGTCGGCGCGTTTATTCCGGCAAGGTCGTCGAACCGGTCCCAGTCTTCCAGTCGACCGCTCGCGCCCATCTCGCTCGGCCCCTGCATCAGGACGTAGACGTGTTCGTTCATGTCGGCGAACGCACGGTTGACCGGGGCCGGCCACTCGCTGGCCGGTCGGCGCAGGATGTGCTGTTCGTAAAATTCCGGGACGAGAATGCCCATGTAATCGGGGTCGTCGGTGTGCCCGCTCGCCTCCAGCGCTTCCACGCGGGCGAGTTTCGCCGGGTCCATCTGCGGCTTCAACACAGCGTCAGCATAGGTGTTATACGCCGGGATCGAGGCCATCATGTTCGAGATGACCACGCACTTCACCTTGTCCGGGTGGGCGAGCGCGTATTCGATGGCGAGGATGCCTCCCCAGCTATGGCCGAGGATGCAGAAGTTCGATGCGTCGCCGCCGATTGCCTGGCGTACCTGATCGACCTCGTCGACGAAGCGTGGGATGGTCCACAGTGCGTCATTATCCGGGCGGTCGCTTCGGCCTGCGCCGAGCTGGTCGTAGTGGTAGTACTCGATGCCGGTCGCCGGGATGTAGCTGTCGAAGGCGGCGAAATAGTCGCTTGTCGCACCGGGCCCGCCGTGAAGCAGCAGGAGCTTCATCCCTGGATTATTCCCGATCCGTTTGATCCACACATTGTGCGGCCCGTCGGGGGTGGTGATCGGGACCAGCTGTTCCCCGCCTGACCACGCATCGGCGCGGCCCGAATTATCGAGATAGGCCGCCAGCGACTCTGCCGGCGTGGAAGCAGGATCTTCTGGAGCCTGGGCCGCCGCGCCACCACCCAGCAATACGGCTAGCGCCACGGCGATCGCGGTTTTCGTCATGGCCATACTCCCCGATCTCCTCCGATGCATTTTTTCGACCCGGGCGGTATCACGCAGGTCCGCTGCGGGCTAGATCGGCGATTGTGAAGCAGACAGGTAACATCGTTGTCCTGACCGGCGCAGGAATTTCCGCAGAGAGCGGCATCGACACGTTCCGCGATGCGGGCGGGTTGTGGGAGAAGCACCGGATCGAGGATGTCGCCACGCCAGAGGCGTTCGCGCGCAACTCCGCGCTGGTGCAGGGCTTCTACGATGCCCGCCGCGCGGCGCTCGATACGGTCGAGCCCAATGCGGCGCACGATGCGCTCGCGCGGCTCGATGCCCGATGGCCGGACGACGAAAAGCACAGCCTGTTGATCGTCACCCAAAATGTCGATGACCTGCACGAGCGCGCGGGAGCCCGGCGCGTCCTCCACATGCATGGCGAACTGCGCAGCGCGTTGTGCGGGCACTGCGGCGTGCGGACGCCGTGGCAAGGCGCGCTAGCCGATGCGCCGCCCTGCGAGGCGTGTGGCGCGCCCGCGCTGCGGCCGGACGTGGTCTGGTTCGGCGAGATGCCCTACCAGATGCCGCGCATCTACCAGGCGCTGGCGAAGGCCGACCTGTTCGTCTCGATCGGCACCAGCGGTGCGGTCTACCCCGCAGCAGGGTTCGTGCAGGAGGCTGCGGCCTACGGCGCGCGCACGCTCGAACTCAATCTGGAACGCAGCGAAGGCTCGCACTGGTTCGACGAATCGCGGCAGGGCAGGGCGGGCGAGCTGGTGCCCGCATGGGTGGAGGAGGTGCTGGGATGAGCGAACACCACGGAAGCTGTCACTGCGGCAAGATAAGGCTCACGCTGCGCGACGATCCGGTCGAGGCGGCCGAGTGCAATTGCTCGATCTGCCGCCGCACCGCAGGGCTGTGGCATTACCCGTCGCCGACGCTCGTCACGGTCGCAGGCGAGGCGACCGGCTACCAGCAGGGCGACCGCATGATCACCACCTGGCATTGCGGCACATGTGCCTGCACGACCCACTGGACCGCCGTCGATCCGGACTACGACCGGATGGGCGTGAATCTGCGGATGTTCGACCCTGGCCTGTGGGAGGGCCTGCCGCGCAAATTGGTCGACGGCGCGAGCTTTTAGGGTGCCCCGCACCCCTTGCACTCCGGGTCCTTCGCAATCCTGAAGCTGCGCGTCTCGGGAGTGAGGCCGTCGAGCAGGTGCAACTGCCCCCATTGCGGGTCGCCCAAGGTGCTCACTCCTGCCAGCAGTACGCGGATCGCCTGCATGGCCGCGAAGCTGCCGACCCAGCCGACCATCGCGCCCAGCACGCCGTCTTCGGCACAGGTGTCGCAATCTTCCGCGTCGAAAGCATCGCCGACGAAGCAGCGGTAGCAGGCGTGTTCCGGCAAGTGTCCCGCGAAGGCGCCGACCTGGCCCTGAAAGCGCCCGACCGCAGCCGATAGCAGCGGGATCCCCGCCGCCACGCAGGCATCGGACACCGCGAGCCGGGTAGCGAAATTGTCGGTCCCGTCGAGCACCAGATCGGCCCCGGCGATCAGCGCGCCCGCATTCTCCGGATCGATCCGGTCGTCGCGCACATCGGCGGAAATCGCGCCGTCGAAGTTCGCCAGCCAGCGGCGCGCGGCGACGGCCTTGGCATGGCCTATGTCGCGCGTGGTGTAGATCGTCTGGCGCTGGAGGTTGGAAAGCTCGACATCGCCCGAATCGATCAGCGTGAAACTGCCCACACCCGCGCCCGCGAGATACTGCAGCACCGGGCTGCCGATTCCGCCGAGCCCAACCAGCGCGACATGCTTGTCTGCCAATGCCGCCTGCCCCGCGCCGCCGACTTCGGGCAGCACGATGTGGCGGGCGAATCGTTCGAGGCGTTCGGGAGGCAGGGTCACTCGGGGTCCTGCCGGTCGGGTGCGGCAGATTGGCGTTCCTGCCGGAATGCCCCGATACCGTTCCACCACAGGAACGCGACGACCCCGCCTTTCACAGGCTGAAGCATCGCCAGCAGCATCGCCACGGCGACCGGCAGGATAATCGCTAGCGTCAGCCAGGCAGACATCCCGTAGGTGCCGATCATGGCGATCACGACCGGCGCGAGCAGGTGGCCGGTGACGATGATGCCGATATAGGCCGGAAAATCGTCGGCCTGCTGGATCGACCAGTCCTGCGCGCAATACGGGCAGCGATCGACCGGCTTGAGCCAGGCGCGAAACAGGCGCGCTCCATCGCATCGCGGGCATTTCCCGCGCAAACCGCGAAGCAGTGCCGCACCCATCGTTGCGGGAAGATCGGGCTGGAGACCGGGAGGGTGTGGATCGACCATCGACAAGCCTGTTGGCAGCGCGTGGACCGCCTGTCGACAACCCTGTTCACAGCCCTGTTGTAGGCCCTGTTCAAAGATTGTCGGCAGGCAGACGCACAAAGTGTCGATCGGTTGTGGGCGACATCAGCTTTCGAGCTGGCGCAACAGGCTACGCACGTCGCCATCCATATCGGCGTCGCGGGTGCGCAGGTCCTCGATCAGCTTGACCGCATGGATCACCGTCGAGTGGTCGCGCCCGCCGAACTTGCGCCCGATCTCGGGATAGCTGCGCGGAGTGAGCACCTTGGAGAGGTACATCGCGACCTGCCGCGGGCGGACTACCGCGCGGGTGCGGCGCTTGCTGCTCATCTCGCTGCGGTCGAGGCGATAGAACTGGCACACGGTGCGCTGGATCTCGTCGATCGTGATCCGGCGGCGATTGGCCGAGAGGATATCGGTCAGCTGTTCTTCGGCCAGTTGCAGCGAGACCGGTTGGCCGGTCAGCTGGGCATAGGCGATCAGCTTGTTGAGACCGCCGACCAGCTCGCGCACATTGCGGGTGATCGTGCGCGCGAGGAAATCGATCACGTCGTCGGGCACGCTGAGCGGTGCAAAACGGGTCAGCTTCGATTCGAGAATCGCGCGGCGCAGCTCCAGATCGGCGGGCTGGATGTCCGCGACCAGACCCATCGAAAGGCGGCTGAGCAGGCGGGGTTCGACCGAATCGAGCGCCTGCGGGGCGCGGTCGGCGGCGAACACCAGTCGCTTGCCCTCCGACAGCAGGTGATCGATCGTGTAGAGCAGTTCTTCCTGCGCGCTCGCCTTGCCGATGATGAACTGCAGGTCGTCGACCAGCAGCAGGTCGAAGCCGCGAAGCCGCGTCTTGAATTCGATCATGCGGTTCTGCTTCAGCGCCTGGACGAACTCGACCATGAACCGCTCGGCAGAGCAGTAGAAGATGCGCGCACGCGGGTGCTGGCCGAGGAACTGGTGGCCGATCGCGTGCAGCAGGTGGGTCTTACCCTGTCCGGTTGCCGCCTTGATGTAGAGCGGCGAGAATTGCGGCTTGTCGGTCGCTGCCATGCGCTGCGCGGCGTTGCGGGCGAGCACGTTGGCATCGCCGGTGACGAAGGCGGCAAAGGTCAGCGAAGCGTCGAGCCCGACCGAGCTGAAGCCCGGATCGCCGAACCCGCCATCCGAAACCACGCGCAGATCGGGGCCGTCGCTGGAAGCGCCGCGCGAATCGCCAAGCGCGATGTCGGCCATGCGCTTGCGGCTCGGATGAACTTCGATCGCGACTTTCCTGATCTCGGACCGCATGATCTTCCACGCGAGCGAGAGACGATCGGCAAAGTGCTTGCGAACCCATTCGGCGGCAAATTCGGAGGGGAGGTAGAGCGCCAGGGTGCCCGTGTCGGCATCGAAATCGCCCAGCTGCACCGGCTTGATCCACTGGCTGTGAAGCTGGTGCCCCAGGTCCTTTCGCAGACCGGCGCTGATATCGTCCCAGTCGGCGGCCAGCGCCACGCGCTCCATATCGTCTTCGTTCTCGCGCTTGGCGGACTTGCGCGCCGCCCCTGTGGTGTCCGGGATTCTTGCCATGATCTGCTAATACGCCTCCGCTTCCGGAAGCGCCGCTGCGCGACCGGACTTTCCCCTTCAAGAACGATGAGTACAGTCGGCCCGTCACCGCAAACGCGATCATCGCGTGCGAGTTGAACATGGCCCCCATCGGCTGTCTGCAATTTAGATCCGGGAGAGTCCCTTCCCCCGGCGGTGACGATCAATAAGCAGGTCTGTGACAGAGTCGGCAAGCCGTAAAATCGTAGCAGAACTGAAATAAACCATGTTGACTCTGCGCGGGCCCGCAGGCCCCCGTTTAACTGTCTGTAAACGCTGAATTTTAGCTATCTACGGCGCTCGAATCGGCGGGTTTCCTTGCTCGAATCGCAAGCCGCATCGGTGGGTTGCAACGCGCAACGAAAAAGGGGCCGCCGCATGGTGCGACGGCCCCGGCAATGCGGTGTAGCTACCTGCTGAAAAACAGGATTAGAGAGCGGCGACCCGCTTGGAAAGGCGGCTCATCTTGCGCGACGCGGTGTTCTTGTGAAGAACGCCGCGGGCGACGCCACGGGCCAGTTCGGGCTGCGCGGCGCGCAGCGCGTTCTGTGCGGTTTCCTTGTCGCCGCCTTCGATCGCCTGCTCGACCTTCTTCACGAAGGTGCGAATGCGGCTCATGCGCGAACCGTTGATTTCGGCGCGGCGCGCGTTGCGACGGATGCGTTTGCGGGCTTGCGGCGTATTGGCCATGGTCGTCCTTGTCTCGGGCCGCGAAGCGCGCGGCCAACTGCTCTAAAAATCAATGCCTGAAAGCGGCGATTGTTCGCCGTGAAGGGCGCGCACATAGGGCCCGGTGCCCGGCTCGTCAAGAAAATTGGCGGAACGCCTACCTCTGGCAGACCGGGCAATACCAGGTGCTGCGCCCGCCCTGCTCGATTCGCGCAATTGTGCCGCCATCCGCGCGGCTGCACGTTTCGCCCGTGCGGCCATACACCTCGAACCGGGTTGCGAAATAGCCCAGCTCTCCATCGGGCCGGACATAGTCGCGTAAGCTCGACCCGCCATCGCGGATCGACTGCTCCAGCACCTCGCGAATCGCGACAATCAGCCGTTCCAGCGCTGCGAGAGAGATCCGGCCACCGGCACGGCGCGGGCTGATCCGCGCGCGCCACAAGGCCTCGCACACGTAGATATTGCCAAGCCCTGCAACGATTCGCGGGTCGAGCAGCAGCAGCTTGATCGCCTGCTTTCGCCCGGCCAGCGCGGCCTTGAGATAGCGCGCTGTCAGATCGGGCCCTAGCGGTTCGGGCCCCATGCTGACGAAGCTTGGCCACAAATCGAGCGCTTGGGTGTCGACCAGATCGACCCAGCCGAACCGGCGCGGGTCGTTGAGCGCGAAGCGATTCGTTTCGGTTTCGATCGTCAGGTGATCGTGCCGGTCGGGCGATTCGGGATCGATCCGCCAGCGCCCGCTCATGCCCAGATGGAAGATCAGCGTCTGGTCGCGGTCCGTGTGGATCAGCCCGAACTTCGCGCGTCGGCCAAGCCCGGTCACCCGCGCGCCGACCAGCGCCTGGCCAAGCCCTTCGGGGAACGGACGGCGCATGTCGGGCCGCGCGATGCGGATGCCGGTGAGGATGCGATTTTCGAGATGCAGGGCGAGTCCGCGCACGGTGGTCTCGACCTCGGGTAATTCGGGCATGAATGTGCGGCTATCAGCCTTTGCGCCTCCGGCAAATCCTCCTAAGGCCCAAACCCATGAGCGATCCTGCACGAAGCCCCTCGGGCGAAACCGTTTCCTTCGGCTACGAAGATGTCGATCCGACCGAGAAGACCGCCCGCGTGGGCGCGGTGTTCTCCAGTGTCGCGAGCAAGTACGACATCATGAACGATGCGATGTCGGGCGGGATGCACCGCCTGTGGAAGGATCGCTTCGTGCGCCGGGTCAAGCCGCAACCGGGCGAGTCGATCCTCGACATGGCGGGCGGCACGGGCGACATCGCGTTCCGGATGGCCGATTGCGGCGCGGACGTGATCGTGTCCGACATCAACCAGGATATGCTCGACGTGGGTGTCGAGCGGGCGATGGAGCGCGGGATCGACGGCCTCGTCTGGTCGTGCCAGAACGCCGAGGAGCTGACCTTCACCGACAGGCAGTTCGATGCCTACACCATCGTGTTCGGCATCCGGAACGTGACCCACATCGACAAGGCGCTGGCCGAGGCGCATCGGGTGCTCAAACATGGCGGGCGGTTCTACTGCATGGAGTTCTCCAGCACCGACTGGCCCGGTTTCAAGGAAGTCTACGACCTCTACTCGCACAGGTTGATGCCGCTGATGGGCAAGCTGATCGCCAACGACGAGGAGAGCTATCGCTACCTCGCCGAATCGATCCGTCGCTTTCCGCGTCCGGCGGAGTTCGAGGCGATGATCAAGGCGGCTGGCTTTACGCAGACCCGGGTCGAAACGATCCTCGGCGGGGCGGTTAACATCCATTCGGGCTGGAAAATCTGATCCGGTGACACGCCCCTCAACGCATATCTGGCGCCTCCTCAAGTGGGGGCGGACTGCTGCACGGCACGGCGCGCTGCGCGGGATCGAGAACGATCCGAACACGCCCGGCCCGGTCAAACGGCTGGTGAAGCTGGCGCGGTTCGGTACCCGCCAGCCGCCTGCGCCGGACTACGCGGGTGCGTTCCGTGCGATCGGTCCGGCGGCGATCAAACTGGGCCAGACTCTCGCCACCCGCCCCGATCTGGTCGGTGACGAGGCGGCGCTGAACCTGCTGAGCCTGCAGGACAACCTGCCGCCGGTTCCGTTTGACCGACTGCGCCCGGTGATCGAATCGACCTTCGTCCAGCCGATCGATACGATGTTCGAATATATCGACCCGAACCCGGTGGGGGCCGCGTCGATCGCACAGGTTCACCGCGCGGTGACGACCGACGGGCGGCAGGTCGCGGTCAAGATGCTGCGCCCCGGCATTCGCGAACAGTTCGCGCACGACATCGCGACCTATGAATGGGCCGCCGCGCATGTCGAAGCGATGGGCGGCGAGGCGGCCCGGCTGCGCCCTGCGCTGACCATCGCCAACTTCAAGCGCTGGACCAATTCCGAACTCGACCTGCGACGCGAAGCTGCAGCGGCGAGTGAGCTGGCCGAGGCGATGAAGGGTTTCCAGGGATACCGCATCCCGGCGATCGACTGGGACCGCACGAATGGCCGCGTGCTGACGATCGAATGGATTGATGGCATCAAGATGAGCGATCGTGACGGGCTGATCGAGGCGGGGCACGATCTGGAGCAGCTGGCCGAACGGCTGGTGCTCGCCTTCCTCACTCAGGCGATCAGCTACGGCTATTTCCATGCTGACATGCATCAGGGGAACCTGTTCGTGGAGCCCGATGGCACCATCGCGGCGATCGATTTCGGCATCATGGGCCGGATCGACCGGCGCGCGCGGCAATGGCTCGCGGAAATCCTCTACGGGCTCACGACCGGCAATTATCGCCGCGTCGCGGAAATCCATTTCGAGGCGCAATACGTGCCCAGCTACCATTCGGTCGGCGAGTTCGCGACGGCGCTGCGCGCGGTGGGCGAGCCGATGCGCGGCAAGCCGGTGAGCGAGCTGAGCGTGGGCCAGATGCTCGATGGATTGTTCGCAATCACCCGCGACTTCGACATGCAGACGCAGCCGCACCTTTTGTTGCTGCAAAAGACGATGGTGATGGTCGAAGGGATCGCGACCCAGCTGAACCCCAAGATCAACATGTGGGATGTCTCCGCACCCTTCGTGCGCAGCTGGATTCGCGACGAGCTGGGGCCCGAAGCCGCGATCGCCAATCGCCTGCGCGAGGATTTCGACACGATCCAGCGCATCCCCGCGCTGATCCGGCGTCTGGAAGAGCAGTACCCGCCGCGCGGCGGTGCGCCCGACCCACCCCCGGTCCCCGAGATCGAGCTGATGTGGGAGCGCAGGGAGCGTAAACCCGGCCCCGATCGCTTCGCGCAGCTCGCGCTGCTGCTCGCCGGGGCGGGCGCAATGGCGGCGCTGTTCGCATTCGGAGTGATCGGCTGATGGAAAGCGCGGCAGGCCTCAAGATCCTGCTGATTATCGGTGGCGGGATTGCGGCGTACAAATCGTGCGAGCTGGTCCGCCTGATCCGCAAGAACGGTGGCGATGTCACCTGCGTGCTGACCGAGGGGGGATCGCATTTCGTGACCCCGATGACGCTCGCCGCACTCAGCGAGAACCCCGTCCACCAGACCCTGTGGGACCTCAGGAACGAGGTCGAGATGGGGCATATCCAGCTCAGCCGCGAGGCGGACCTGATCGTGGTCTGCCCGGCGACCGCCAACATGCTCGCCAAGATGGCGGCGGGCATTGCGGACGACCTGGCGACTACCCTGCTGCTCGCCACCGACACACCGGTGATGGCGGTGCCCGCGATGAACGTGCGCATGTGGAGCCACGCCGCGACGCAGGCCAACGTCGCCACGCTGCGCGATGCGGGCGTGATGGTGCTCCAGCCCGACGAAGGCCCGATGGCTTGCGGCGAATACGGCGCGGGCCGCCTGCCGGAACCCGACGCGATCTGGGATGCGATAACCCGGTGGGCGGGCGGCGGTGCAGGTATGGCCCCTCGGCTCGCATCGGCGATGCAGGACGGTGACCGGTCGGGCCCGTTAGAGGGACGCCACGTGCTCGTCACCGCAGGGCCGACCCATGAGCCGATCGATCCGGTGCGCTACATCGCCAACCGGTCGAGCGGGAAGCAGGGCTTTGCGATTGCCGCCGCCGCTGCTGCTGCCGGTGCGCGGGTCACGCTGGTCGCGGGCCCGGTCCAGCTAGAAACGCCTCCGGGCGTTACACGGATCGACGTGCAGACCGCGCGCGACATGGCAAATGCAGTGCGCGATGCGCTGCCTGCCGATGTCGCCGTGATGACCGCTGCGGTCGCCGATTGGCGGGCGAGCGATGTCATGGACCAGAAGCTCAAGAAGCGTTCGTCGGCACCCCCGGCGCTGCGGCTGGAGGAGAACCCCGATATTCTCGTATCGCTCGGCAGTTCCGATAAGCGCCCTGCGCTGTTGATCGGCTTCGCGGCGGAGACCGAGAACGTGGTCGAGAATGCCAGGGCCAAGCGCGAGCGCAAGCGGGCAGACTGGATCGTTGCCAACGACGTTTCCGGCGGCGTCGGAAAGAGCGTGATGGGCGGCGCAGACAACCGCGTGCATCTCGTCACCGAAAGCGGGGTCGAGGACTGGCCCGAGATGCCGAAGGATCGAGTCGCGGCGCGGCTGGTCGAACGGATCGCCGCAGCGCTGGAGGATAGGAATGACTGATACGGTGGGCGTGGCGATCAAGCGGCTGGAACATGGCGAGGGCTTGCCGCTGCCCGTCTACGCAACCGATGGCGCGGCCGGGATGGATGTGTGCGCGGCCGAGGACGTCGAGCTGGCTCCCGGTGCGCGCCATGCCGTGGCGACGGGTTTCGCGGTCGCGATCCCGGATGGCTACGAAATCCAGGTGCGCCCGCGCTCCGGCCTCGCCTTCAAGCATGGGATCACCGTGCCCAATACCCCCGGCACGATCGATTCGGATTATCGGGGCGAGCTGAAAGTGCTGCTGATCAATCACGGGAGCGAGAGCTTTCCGGTCCACCGGGGCGACCGGATCGGGCAGCTGGTATTGGCGCCCGTCACCCGCGCGGCCTTCACCGAGGTGGATGATTTGGATGAGACCGAGCGCGGCAGCGGCGGGTTCGGGTCGACCGGCGGACACGCAAAGCTTTAGGGTGTGAACGCCACTTGCCAATGAGTCTTACAAAGTGTAAGAGTTGGTTATGGACATTGGCAGGTAATATGATGGATTTTCCAAGAATCTCGAAAACCGAATTCGCTATTCTCGGCCTGTTGCGAGATGGGCAAGAGCGTTTTGGCCTTGAGATGGTCAACGAAAGTGACGGCAGGATTAAGCGAGGCACCATATATGTGACCTTGGGACGGATGGGGGAGAAGGGCCTCGTCGACTCACGGCAGGAGGAGAGGCCATCACAGCCGGGCCTTCCACGAAGGATGTATAAGATCAGCGCTGCAGGGAGTCGGGCGTTCGATGCATTAGAACTCGTCGCAAGCGGCGGATTCGGCACGCGAGGGAACCTAAGTTATGGCTGACGATCCGAAGCAAAGCAGGGACCCCGAAGAAATTTTGTCGGTGAGGTCTTCCACGTCCTACACTGGTCTCGATTTTGTTCGCGAGCTCCGTGACATGGACGAAGTTAGATATCGGAGAGTCATCTTCCGAACCCAAAAACGCGTCGATGAGATGTTCGACGAACAATTTCTGGGCAACTCTCTTTGGATGTTGGTCGGCGGGATATGCAAAGCCTATTTTCGGCTATGTATTTCTTCCATTCATATGCTGCGGATTTTGGGGAGGCCTAAACTCTTTCGGAGGCCGCCGGGTTCAATTTCAGAGAGCATTCTGCGTTTTGTCTTCCCCAAAAAGGCATTCCGTGAGGTGTTTGCACAAGCCATTGCCGATATGCGCGACGAATATATCGACGCGCTCGCGTTGCATAGGAAATGGCACGCTCGCTGGATAAATGTACGTGGACACCTAGGACTGGCATTAACCGTGGCGGCTTATCTAGCCACCACGGTTGGTAAAAAGGTCGTCCAAATCTGGAAGCTTGGAAGTTAGACGCAAATTATCGATCTTCGGGCTTGATCGAAATCCGCACGGTTTCGCCCGAGTTGCCGGGGAAGCCGGTGAACATCGCATCGACCAGGTTGGGCACCAGGTATTGCAGGTGATTGCTGCGCGACATGGCTTCCGCCGTGCCTTCGAACACGCGCTCCCCGGTCCGGCGATCGTCGATCTTCAGGTCGATATCGCTGGTATAGACCGTGTAGCTGCGGACGTCCGAATCGCTGAACCACGGATCGTAGAAGCCGTAACCCCAGTCGCGGTTGCGCACCGCGATCACCCGCCCGTCGCGCGTGCGATACAGCGTCGGGCGATACCGGTACCACGGATCGTAGAACGGATCGCGGAAGCCGGTGCTGACCACGCGTTCGCGCCCGTTATCGACATTGTAGTCGAAGCTGACCAGTAGGTCGGCAGTGTCGGGATTGCCGGGCACGTAGCCGACTTCGGACATCTTCTGCGCGACGAGATCGGCATAGTGGCCGAATTCGATTCCGCCCGCCAGATTCGGATCGTCCGCCACGACGGCGAAGGTCTGGCCCTGCGGTGCAGGCAGCTGCGCCTGGAAGCGCGAGACATCGGCCTGGAAGCCGGTGGTGCAGGCGGCGACACCGCCGCCGAGCAAGCCCAGCGCGCCCAAGGCTGCGAGAAATTTGCGTTTTTTCATAGTTTCGCCCCTTGCGAAGGGGATGCGCCCGGTTGGGGGTGCTCCCCGATCCATCAGACCTGAACTACTATAACAATCCGCCTGAACCACCCTTTAACTAACTGAGGTCCTTTCGGTTTCCGCTGACAGCACAGGCAGATTACCCGCGCACCAGACCCAGCGCATCATAGGTCGCGGCAAGCGTTGGCACGGCCCGCTCTCGCGCCAGCGCCGCGCCGCGTGCCAGAATGGCGTCGAGCGCTTCGCGATCGCCAACCAGTTCGCGAAATCGCGAGGAGATCGGCGCAAGGGTCTCGACCATCAACTCTCCCAGCGCAGGCTTGAACGCGCCGAAACCTTGTCCGCCAAAGGTGGCGAGCACCTCTTCGGCAGACTGGCCCGCAAGTGCGGCGTAGATCGTCACGAGGTTGAGCGCCTCGGGGCGGTCTTCCAGACCCGCGACTTCGGAGGGGAGGGCGTCCGGGTCCGACTTCGCCTTCTTGACCTTCTTCATGATCGTGTCGGCATCGTCGGCCAGTTCGATCCGGCTCATTTCGGAAGGATCGGACTTGCTCATCTTCTTCGACCCGTCGCGCAGAGACATGATCCGTGCGGCCTGCGGCGGGATGTAAGGATCGGGCAGGGTGAACAGCGGCGCGTCTTCGGTGCAGAAGTCGTTATTGAACTTCTGCGCGATGTCGCGCGCCAACTCCAGATGCTGCTTCTGGTCCTCGCCCACCGGAACGTGGGTGGTCTGGTACAGCAGCACGTCGGCGGCTTGGAGGACCGGGTAGGAAAACAGCGCGACAGAGGCACCTTCGCGGTTCTTGCCCGCCTTGTCCTTCCACTGCGTCATCCGGTTCAACCAGCCCATCCGTGCCGTGCCGGTGAGCAGCCATTGCAGTTCGGCGTGCTGGGGCACCTGTGCCTGGTTGAACAGGATGGAGCGCGTCGGATCGATCCCGCAGGCGATCAGCGCAGCCGCCATCTCGAGCGTCCCCTTGCGTAGTTCCGCCGGGTCGTGCGGCATGGAGATCGCGTGCATGTCGGCGAGGAAGAACAGGCATTCGCTGTCTTGGTCCAGATCGTCCTGCATCCGCACCCAGTTGCGGATGGCGCCGAGATAGTTGCCGAGGTGAAGGTTGCCGGTGGGCTGAACGCCCGAAACGATGCGCATGGCTATAGCTCTTTTTTAAAAATCGAACGGAAATGAGGCGTGGTGCCGGGTCGCCCCGACAGGTCAGGTCAGGCGTGCGCTAGCCATCGCCAGGCCGCCCGCCCGCCGATCGCGAAGCGGCGCGGGGCCGCAGTGCTGGGGGCATGGTGTCCGTTCATCGCCACGAGCATTATCACACCCGGCCTATTCGGCAAGATCGCCTATTCCGAAAGATCGACCGGCTTCTTGGGGGGCTTGCGGCGCAATTGCCCGATCAGGTCCTTGTCGAGCGCGCCGAGCAGGAACGCCGATACGAAGAACACGATCGCCCCGGCAAGCGTGATCGCCAAGAGCGACCAGACGCGTTCGAAGGCGTGGCCGGTCCAGTACGGCATCAGCGCGGGCGTCAGGTACCAGAGCATCGCGCCCATGATCGCGGTCGCCACGATCTGCCGGGCGATCCGGCTCGCCAGCTTGGCGGTGATGCGGAACCAGCCGCGCAGTTGCAGGATGATGCACAGGGTAATGACGTTGAGCGAGGCGCTGATCGCGGTCGCCGCTGCCAGCCCGACGATGCCGTAACGCGGCACGACATAGAAATTGAGCGCAATGTTGAATACCAGCGCGCCCGCCGCGACGAACACCGGCGTGCGGGTATCCTCGCGGCTGAAGAAGGCGGGCTGGAACACCTTGATCAGCACGTAGGCCGGCAACCCCGCGACCAGCGCGATCACGATCTGGCCCATCAGCGTGGTGTCCGCCAACGTCATCTTGCCGCCCTGGAACAGCCCGGTCGAAAAGGCCTCGGCGCAGATCGACAGCGCCACCGCGCACGGCAGCGTCAGCAGCGTGCCGATCTCGACCGCGTTCGCCTGCAGCCGCTGCGCTTCGCTGCGGTTGTCGCTCTGGATATGGCGCGCGAGCATTGGCAGGATCGCGGTGCCCAGCGCGATCCCGAAAATACCAAGCGGCATCTGGTTGAGCCGGTCGGCGAATTTGAGCAGCGTGAGCGAGCCCTGCGGCAGGCTGGTTGCGAAGAACGTGTCGACCAGCTGGCTGATCTGGTAGATGCCTGCGCCGAAGGTGGCGGGCAGGATCAGCACGCCGAGCCGCTTCACCTCGGGCGTAATGCGCGGGGTGGTGACCTTCAGCTTCACGCCCGCGCGGCGCATCGACCACCACATATAGGCGAGCTGGAACACGCCCGCCGTCGCCAGCCCGATCGCCAGTGCGTAGGCGACCGATACATCGCCGCCGCCGATCCGGTCGCGCCACGCCGCGCCCGACAGGATCGCCGCGATCAGCACGATATTGAGCAGCACGGGCACGAATGCCCCCGGCGCGAACTTCGACCGCGCATTGAGCACGCCCGAGAGCATGGCGACCAGGCTGACCAGCGCGAGATAGGGGAAGGTAATCCGCGACAGCGTTACCGCCAGATCGAACTTGCCCGGCACGTCCTGATATTCGCGCGCCAGCGCCCAGACGATGCCGGGCATGGCGATCATGCACAGCGCGGAGAACGCCAGCAGCACCCAAACGAAGATCGACAGGACATCGGTCGCGAATTCGTCGGCGGAGACGTCGTCGTCGCCGGTTGCGCCCAGCTTGCGCGTGTACATCGGCACGAAGGCGACGCTGAACGCGCCTTCTGCAAACAGCCGCCGGAACGTATTGGGCAGGGTGAAGGCGAGCTGCCACGCGTCCGCCGCCAGCCCCGCGCCCAGTGCGCGCGAGAGCAGCATGTCGCGGACGAAGCCGAACACGCGGCTGACCGCAGTCAGCCCGCCGATCGTCCCTACGTTTTTGACCAGGCTCATTGCCCGGGGCTCCCTGCGGGATGCCGGATCAGGCTTCGCCGCCCTGCTGGGCGCCTGCGGCCTCTTCCTGCGCCTTCTGCTGGAGGCGCTGCATGTACAGGCCGTTGAAGTCGATCGGGTCGACCATCAGCGGCTGGTAGCCGAGGTCGCGGGTCGCGTCGGCAATCACGCGGCGCGCGAAGGGGAACAGGATGCGCGGCGCTTCTGCGAACAGGAACATGTGCGCCTGGTCGTCGGGTAGGTTGCGGATGCCGACGAGCCCGGCGTAGACCAGCTCGATCATGTAGACCGCGCCGCTTTCGCAGGTCGCGTTCGCGTTGATCTTGAGCTCGACCTCGCTAACTTCATCGCTCACCGGGTTCATGCCGATGTTGAACTGCAGATCGATGCTGGGCGCGTCCTGCCACTGGAAGCTGGCCGGCGCGTTCGGATTCTCGACCGAAAGATCCTTGATATACTGCGCGATGAAACCCGCAGTCGGGCGGTTGTCCGCACCATTGCCGGTATACTGGTTGTCGAGATCGGTCAGAACGTCGCCTTCGTCGGCCATGAAAGTTTCTCTGGTCTGCAAGGTTGTAGGGCCGGACCGCCCGTCGTGCGGGGGCCCGGATGGATCGCTTGCCGCCTAGCAGCCGCATGGGCGACCCGCAACGGGAACGAATCACCGATGTGAGACACTTTTCGCCGCACCGGGGCACTCCGCTCGACGTTGTGCATTTGATATCGGCCCCTATCTGTGGGATTGAATGCGAAACGTGAAGGGCGCGTCCGGCGGTTGTCGTTCGATGCGCGCCCGATGATTAGCCAGGTGCCTTTGCAAGTGATTCCCGAAATCGTCATCCTCGCCATGATCGCGGTCTTTCTGGGCCTGCGGCTGTATTCCGTGCTTGGCCGCCGGGCCGAGCATGAGGAAGAGCCTGTGCCGCGCCGCATCGAAGGGCAGGATGCGCCCAATCTCCCGCAGCCCAAGCAGGCCGCGCAGCCCGCTCCGCGTGCCGTGACCGAACACGAAGCCAAGCCCGACGTCCTCCCTGTGGTCGAGCGCGGGGTGCAGTCGATCATTGCATCGGACCGCACCTTCGACATCGTCAACTTCCTCGAAGGTGCGAAGGGTGCCTACGGGATGGTGCTGGAAGCCTTCTGGAACGGCGACAAGGAAACCCTGCGCGAGTTGTGCGACGAATCGGTTTACGAAGGTTTCGCGCAGGCGATCGACGCGCGCGAGGAAGCGGGCGAAACGCTCGACAACCGCCTGATCCGGATCGAGGACGCATCGATCCGCGACGCCGAGGTGGAGCGCAAGGAAGCGCGCATCACCGTCCGCTTCGTCGCCGACATCGCGGCTGTGACGCGCGACAGCGACGGTACGATGGTGGCCGGATCGCTCGACGATGCGATCGAAAGCCGCGATATCTGGACCTTCGCCCGCCGCACCGATTCGCGCGCGCCGGACTGGCTGCTGGTCGAGACCGACGAGGGCTGATGGTTTCGGGCTCCGGTTTCCGGGGCCCGATTTTTTCGCAGGGGAGGCGAGGCAATGTTCAAGTGGAGCTGGCCTCTCGCGGCGCTCGTCGTGTTGTCGAGCTGCGTCGGCCCGGGCCAGGATCGCCCGCCTTATCCGCCGATAGACCGTCCGCCCGAGCCCGTGCTTGAGAACGCCGCTGCGGCAGGCGTTACCGCTGGACCTTCGTTTCGCGCGCTGAACCTGACCGAAGGCGATGCAGCCGCCGCCCTCACCGCATTCAGGGCCAGTTGCGACTGGCCGTCGGAGAAAGCCGACGCAAGCGGCCTGACGCGGCCCGAAGACTGGCTGGGCGCCTGCACCGCTGCGCATCGGTGGGAGGGCACTGCGCTCACCTTCTTCGAAACCTATTTCGAGAGCGCGCAGATCGGCGACGGCACCGCGTTTGCGACCGGCTATTTCGAGCCCGAGATTCTCGGCAGCCGCACTCCGCGGCCCGGCTATGATGTGCCCGTGTACAGCGTGCCCGACGACCTGGTGCGCGCCTGGCCCGCCGACATGCCGGAGAGTGAGCGCGAAGGGCGTCCGCCGCTGGGCCGGTACGACGATGCGGGCAATTTCGTCGAGTATTACAGCCGCGCGGAGATAGAGGACGGTGCGCTCGCCGGGCGCGGGCTGGAAATCGCGTGGGCGGCCGATCCGGTCGAATTCTTCTTCCTCCAGATCCAGGGCTCGGGCCTGCTGCGTGCGCCGGACGGCAGCGTGATGCGGATCGGTTATGCGGGCCAGAACGGTCACGGCTATACAGGCATAGGCGGGCTGATGCGCGAGCGCGGCCTGCTGGGCGACGGGCCCGGCCAGTACGCAGGATCGATGCAGGGCATCATGCAGTACATTCGGGAGAACCCGGTGGAAGGCCGCGCGCTGATGCGCGAGAACGAAAGCTGGGTGTTCTTCCGCGAACTGACCACCAGCGGGCCGCTCGGTTCGCTCGGCGTGCCGGTGACACGCGGGAACAGCGTGGCAGTCGATCCGCGTTTCGTGCCCTATGGGGCACCGGTGGTGCTGAATATGGACCGCGACATCGCCGATGGCCTGTGGGTGGCGCAGGATACCGGGGGCGCGATCAAGGGCGCCAACCGTTTCGACACTTTCTGGGGCAATGGGGGCGATTCGCGCGAAGTTGCCGGGGGCATGAGCGCGCGCGGCCACGCGCTGATCCTGCTGCCCAAGGGAACGGTCGCCCGCCTGACCCGGCGATGAGACAAGCGCCGCGCGGATTGTCGGAGGAGGAGGCTGCCGCGTGGGCGGCGCTGGCCGCCAGCGTGAAACCTCTGCACCAGAAGGCCGCGGCCGCAGCGAAACCGACCAAACGCGCTCCCGCACCGTCCCAATCTCGCCCCACGTCCTCCCCTCCCTTGAGGGAAGGGCAGGGGGTGGGTGCACGACCACCGAAGCAGGCGCCGAACGCCCCCACCCGACCTCCCCCTCGAGGGGGGGGAGGATTGGACTCGCATTGGGATCGCAGGCTGAAGGCAGGCGAGATCGCGCCCGAACTGACGCTGGACCTGCACGGCCACGGCCTGGACGCCGCCTATAACCGCTTGATGGACGGTATGGCACAGGCCCGAGGGATGGATGCGCGCAGCGTGCTGGTCGTCACGGGCAAGCCGCGTAGCGGCGAAGCGGCCGACCGGGGCGAGCGTCGCGGGGCCATCCGCGCAAAAATCCTCGATTGGCTCGCCGCAAGCGAACACGGCGGAGCGATTGCCGCCGTGCGGAATGCGCACCGGCGACACGGGGGGGACGGCGCGCTCTATATCGTTTTGAAACGGAGCCGCTGATGGCCATCCTACGCTCACGACCGTTCCTGTGGCTGATCCTCGCTCTGCCTGGGGCGTGGATGCTGTGCCGCTGGTGGTTTACGCCCGATCTCTACGGCTACGGCCATATCATTGGCGATAGCGGCGACTGGGCGGCGTGGCTGCTGATGGCGACGCTGGCGGTGACGCCGATACGGCTGGCGTTTCGCCGCAATCCTGTCGCGCAATATCTGATGCGCAAGCGGCGCGATCTTGGCGTGGCGAGCTTCGCCTATGCCGCCGGGCACACGATCATCTATCTCTGGCGCAAGGGCGATCCCGCGATCATCTGGGACGAGGCTTCGACGCCCTACGTCCTCGCCGGATGGGTCGCGCTGGCGTTGTTCCTGCCGCTGGCGATCACGTCCAACGATGTGTCGATGCGGATGCTCAAGCGTTCATGGAAGACGCTGCACCGACTGGTCTATCCCGCCGCAGTGCTGGTGTTCGTGCACTGGGCGCTGTCCGCCTTCGATCCGACCACCGCCATTATCAACATCGCGATACTGGCGGCGATCGAGATCGTCAGGGTCTGGCTGCAATGGCGTCAGAAACGCACAGCCAGCGCCAGCGTCAAAGCGTGACGTACTGGCGGAAGCGCGCGACTTCCTGTTCGTCGACATACTTGCCGATCTCGCGATCGAACACGCCCATGTCGGCGTAGGGGCGGTATTCCTCGAACTCGTGGACCATCTTGTCGGTCATGCCGGGGACGAGGCGGATTTCCTCTTCGCTGGCGGAGTTGAGGTTGATGGGCACGAACACGTTGACGAGCACGGCCTTGGCTTCATCCTCGCTCAGCGTTTCCTTCAGCTTGGCGTCGAGATCGGTGACGCTGGCATAGGGCTGACCGGCTACGATCGCGGCAGCGAGTTCGGGCGAGACACCGTCGACATTCGCCAGCTCTTCTTCGGTCGCATCGTTGGCGTTGAGGACGTTGGATGCGGCGTCGGGAGATTCGACGGCGTCGGCGTCGGGGGTCGCGGTATCGGTCGCAGCGGTTTCATCGGTGGTGGCGTCGGGCGCTTCCGAACAGGCGGCGAGCGCCAGTGCCGAGGCGGCGACGGGGACGAGGAACTTCAGTGTGCGCATGATATGTCTTCCTTTTTGCGAAGGGGTCGCATTAGCAATATTGCGAGCCATGTCGATGGGCGATTTGGGGTTCGCCCACCGACAGTGAAGGTCAGGGCTATTCTGCGCCCTGACGCTGCTTGATCGATTCAGCGCTAGCCATGCCGGGCGCGGTGGACTTGCCGCCGATCATTTCGCGGACCTTGTCCTCGATCCGCTGGCCGATCTTCTCATCGACGTTCTTCCAGTACTCGAACGCACGTACGAGGACCTTCTCGCTGACACCGTCTGCCAGATGGCCGGCGACGTTGGAGACGAAGCGATCGCGCTGGGCATCGTCCATCACATCGTTCACCAGCGCACGCGGCTGGCTCCAGTCGTCGTCATCCTCGCGCAACGTGTATGCCTGCCGCACCATGTCGCCATCGGCGTGCCAGGTCGCTTCGCCGCCAACCTGCGGCTGCGCGGCGGGGCCGCCGTAGGAATTGGGCGCGTAGACCGGATCGACCGCGTTCTGCGTGCGCATGTGCCCGGCGCGGCTGTAGGAATGCACATCGGCATTCTTGGGCGCGTTGACCGGGATCTGCTTGTAATTGACGCCGAGGCGCGCGCGGTGCGCATCCGAATAGGAAAAGCCGCGTGCCAGCAGCATCTTGTCGGGGCTCAGCCCGATGCCGGGCACCATATTGTTCGGCTCGAACGCGAGCTGTTCGATCTGCGTGTCCCAGTCGACCGGGTTCTCGTTGAGCGTCAGCGTGCCGACCTCGATCAGCGGATAATCCGCGTGCGGCCAGGTCTTGGTCAGGTCGAACGGGTTGATGCGATAAGTCTTGGCATCCTCGAACGGCATGATCTGCCATTTGAGCGTCCAGCTCGGGAAATTGCCCTCGGCAATCGCGTCGAACAGGTCGCGGCGGTGGTAATCGCTGTCCTCGCCCGCCTTCTTCACCGCTTCGTCCTGCGTCAGGTGGGCGTTGCCGCTTTCGTCACCGACATTGGTGTGGAAGTGGAACTTGACCCAGAACTTCTCGCCATCCTCGTTGATCAGCATGTAGGTGTGGCTGGAATAGCCGTTCATCTCGCGCCAGTTTTTCGGCACGCCGCGGTCGCCCATCAGGTAGGTGACCTGGTGCGCGCTTTCGGGGCTGAGCGTCCAGAAATCCCACATCATGTCGTGATCGCGCAGGCCGTTGTCCGCGCGGCGCTTCTGGCTGCGGATGAAGTGCTGGAACTTCAGCGGATCGCGGATGAAGAAGATCGGCGTGTTGTTGCCGACCATATCGAAATTGCCATCCTCGGTGTAGAACTTGACCGAAAAGCCACGCGGATCGCGCCAGGTATCGGGGCTTCCACGCTCGCCCGCCACTGTGGAGAAGCGCATCGCGACCTCGCACTCGGCCCCTGGCTGGAAGATCTTGGCCTTGGTGTATTTCGAGACGTCCGCCGTCGTCTTCCACGTTCCGAATGCGCCCGAACCCTTGGCATGCGGCTGACGTTCGGGGATACGCTCGCGATTGAAGTTGGCCATCTGTTCGATCAGGTAGTGATCGTTGAGCACGATCGGGCCGTCGGGGCTGATCGTCAGCGAATGCTCGTCGCTCTGGACGCGGATACCGGCATCGGTGGTGGTGGGGGGAACGGTCTTCGCCATGGTCTTCATCCTCTTTGGAGATCGAAAACACGAACGGGTCGCAGGGCCGCTTCGTTCCACTGCGCGCCCGCCAAAACAACAAGATTTCAGATGCCTGCGGCGGAGCCTCTTTGAAAAGCCACGACCGTAGTGGGAACCGGCACCCTGACTGCCGATTGAGTCCAGTGGGGACGTAGACGAAAGGTCAGCAAATGCTCGAAGATTCCGGCGACGCCAACTCGGTCCGGACGGCATGGCCTGCGCGTTTTATCGGAGCGCTCCTGTTTGCATTGGGCCTCGTGCTCGCGATTGGCGGGCTGTGGCTCGTGATCGACGGCGGCTCTCCCTACTACGTTCTCGCTGGCATCGGCCTTGTCGCCTCGGGCGTCCTTATCTTCCTGCGCCAATGGGTCGGAGCCGTGCTCTACGCCATCATCTTCGCGCTCACGGCGGTGTGGGCCTTCTGGGAAAGCAGCAATGTCTGGGGGCTGGTGCCGCGACTGGTCGGCCCGGCAATCCTGCTCGTCCTCGTCTGCCTGATTACGCCCTTCCTCATTCGCCGCACGGCATGGAAGCCTGCGATTCTCGGCGCGGTGGGCACGCTCGTCTTTACCGGCGCTGCCTTCTGGCTGACCGCGCTCACAGCACCTGGCTGGGTGCAATCGGATTTGCCCAACCATGGCGGTTCCATCGCCGGGCAATCGGTCAATGCCGACTGGCTCGCCTGGGGTGGCACCAACGGGGCGCAGCGTTATTCTACGCTCGCCCAGATCACGCCCGATAACGTCGGCAAGCTGAAAGTCGCGTGGACCGCGCATACCGGCGATATGCCGCAGGGCGCAGGCGAGGGGAAATACGCCGCCGAGACCACCCCGCTCAAGATCGGCAACCGGCTCTACATGTGCACGGCGATGAACCAGATGCTCGCGCTCGACGCGAACAACGGCAAGGTTCTGTGGCGCTACGATCCGGGCGTCAGCACCGACGCGATTCCCTATTCCGCCAGCTGCCGCGGAGTGACCGCCTATGATCCGACGAAGGGTAGCACTGCGCTCGACGACAATGCCTCGCGCCCGTCTCCGTCGCGCGAGGCGTCGCTGCCGATCACCGGGCCCGCCACCGCGCTGGAGGAATGCACCGGCCTGCGCATTCTGGAAGCGACGCTCGACGCGCGGCTGATCGAAGTCGATGCCGAAACCGGCAAACCGTGCCCCGATTTCGGCACCAATGGCGAAGTCGATACCACTGTCGGCCTCGGCAATGTCTATCCCGGCATGGCGGCGATGACCGTCGCGCCGACCATCGTGAACGGCACCATCGTGGTCGGCCGACAGGTGATGGACGGGCAGCGCAACGATGCCCCCTCGGGCGCGATCATGGCGTTCGACGCGACCACCGGCGAACGCAAGTGGGCGTGGGACATGGGCCGTCCGGGCGAGACCGGCTGGCCTGCGGAGGGCGAGGAGTTCACCCGCGGCACGCCCAATATGTGGACCAGCGCGGCAGGCGATGACGAGCTGAATATGGTCTACCTGCCGCTCGGCAACAGTTCGAGCGACTACTGGAGCAGCGACCGCAGCGCGCAGGAGAACAAGTATTCATCCGCCCTCGTCGCGATCGACGTGGCGAGCGGCAAGCCCGCCTGGACGTTCCAGACGGTGCATAAGGACGTGTGGGACTACGACCTCGGCAGCCAGCCGACGCTGGTGAACCTGCCCGACGGCACGCCCGCGCTGGTACTCGCGTCCAAGCAGGGCGAGATCTACGTGCTCGACCGCAGGACGGGCAAGCCGCTCCATCCCGTGGTCGAAAAGCGTGCCCCGGTCATGGGGGCAGAGCCTGAGCAGCGCAGCCCGACGCAGCCTTACTCGGCCTTCGCCACGCTCAAGAAACCCAACCTGACCGAAGCGGACATGTGGGGCATGTCGCCGATCGACCAGATGATCTGCCGCATCCAGTTCAAGGAAGCCGACTATGCGGGGTACTATACTCCGCCGAGCGAAAACCACTCGATCGAATATCCGGGCTATAACGGCGGGTCCGACTGGGGATCGGTTGCGGTCGATCCGGCGCGCGGCGTGATCGTGGCGAACTACAACGACATGCCCAACTACGTGCAGCTGGTGCCGCGTGCGGTGGCCGACAAAAAGGGTTGGGAGCCACGCGGGCCGCAGGGCAATACCGGCGGCGGCAAGGCCGAAGGCGCAGGCGATCCGCAGGCGGGCGTGCCCTATGCGATCGACGTCAACGCGGGGTGGCGCGTGCCGTTCACCGGCCTGCTGTGCAAGCAGCCGCCCTATGGCGGGATCACCGCGATCGACCTGACCACGGGCAAGACCATCTGGGACCGCCCCTTCGGCACTGCGCGCAAGAACGGCCCCTTCGGCATCGCCTCGCACCTGCCGGTGACCATCGGCACGCCCAATAATGGCGGTGCGGTGGTGACGGCAGGCGGGCTGATCTTCGTTGCCGCGACCACCGACGACCTGATCCACGCGATCGACCTCAAGACCGGCAGGACGCTGTGGACCGCAGCGCTCCCCGGTGGCGGTCAGGCGAACGTGATGACCTACGAGGAAGGCGGGCGTCAGTACGTGGTCGTGATGGCGGGCGGCCACCACTTCATGAAGACCAAGGTCAGCGACGCGGTGGTCGCCTACGCGCTGCCCGACACAACCACCTGAGCCATCGCTCAGGCAAATGAAAAGCGGGCCGCGATGGGAAGTCGCGGCCCGCTTCGTTTCGGTGGCGCTCCGATCAGTGGTACGCCATCAGTGATATTGGGCGTAGCGCAGGTCGAACCGGTCGGCGTCCATCACCCTGGTCCACGCGGCCACGAAATCGCGCACGAACTTCGCTTCGTTGCCGTTCTCGGCATAGACCTCCGCGACCGAGCGCAGCTGCGAGTTGGAGCCGAAGACCAGATCGGTGCGCGTCGCGTGCCACTTCTCCTCGCCCGAGGCACGGTCGGTGCCGACAAATTCCTCGTCGCCGCTCTCGTCGACCGTCGCCCACTTCGTGCCCATGTCGAGCAGGTTGACGAAGAAGTCGTTGGTCAGCTGGCCGGGACGGGTCGTCAGCACACCGATGGCGTTGCCGTGCTTGGCATGTGTGCTCACCGCACCCAGCGCGCGCATCCCGCCGACCAGCACCGTCATCTCGGGGATCGAGAGGCCGAGCAGGCTCGCCCGGTCGATCAGCATGTCCTCGGTCTTCACGCTCGCCTTGGTCTTGAGGTAGTTGCGGAAGCCATCGGCGAAGGGTTCGAGCGGTTCGAAGCTTTCCGCGTCGACATGCTCTTCGCTGGCATCGCCGCGCCCGGTGGTGACCGGAACCGCGATGTCGAACCCGGCATCCTTCGCCGCCTTCTCGACCGCCGCCGCGCCGGCAAGCACGATCGCATCGGCCATCGAGATGTCGTCGCGCAGCTCATCGAGCGTGGCCAAGACCTTCCCGAGTTCCTCGGGGTCGTTGACCGCCCAGCTGCGCATCGGCTCCAGCCGGATGTGCGCGCCGTTCGCGCCACCCCGGTGGTCGCTCTTGCGGTAGGTGCTGGCCGAGGCCCACGCCGCCTTGACCAGTTCGCTGACTGAGAGCCCGCTGCGCAGCACCTTGTCCTTGAACAGAGTGACGGCGGTATCGGAGACTTCGCGGCCCGCAGGCACCGGGTCCTGCCAGATCAGATCTTCGGCAGGGACGTCGGGGCCGAGGTAGCGCGCCTTGGGGCCCATATCGCGGTGGGTCAGCTTGAACCACGCGCGGGCGAAGGCATCGTCCAGTGCGGCCTGATCGTCGCGGAAGCGTTCGGAAATCTTGCGATAGTCCGGGTCCATCTTCAGCGCCATGTCGGCGGTGGTCATCATGGTCGGCACCTTCTTCGAAGGATCGCGCGCGTCTGGCGCCATGTCTTCGGGGTCCGGGTCGACCGGCTGCCACTGCTGCGCGCCCGCCGGGCTCTTCACCAGCTCGTAGTCGTATTTGAACAGCAGGCGAAAATAGTCGCCGCCCCACTGCGTCGGGTTGGGGGTCCATGCCCCTTCGAGGCCGGAGGTGGTGATATGGCCCTTCTCGATCTGGTCGGCATCGGTCGCCCAGCCGAAGCCCATCAGCTGCAGCGCCTCGCTTTCGGGCGAACCGCTCAGCTGGTCGGCGGGCACCGCGCCGTGGCATTTGCCGAACGCGTGGCCGCCGGCGGTCAGCGCGACGGTCTCTTCGTCGTTCATCGCCATGCGCGCGAAGGTTTCCTTCATGTCGCGTGCCGACTGCAGCGGATCGGGATTGCCACCGGGGCCTTCGGGATTGACGTAGATCAGGCCCATCTGGATCGCGGCGAGCGGGTTTTCGAGCGCCTTGCCCTCATCGGGAATAATGCGCGTTTCGACGCCCTGGTCGACCCACTCTTCTTCGGAGCCCCAGTAGATGTCGTTTTCCGGCTCGTAGACGTCCTTGCGGCCGCCGCCGAAGCCGAACACGGGCCCGCCCATGCTCTCGATCGCGACGTTGCCGGTCAGCACGAACA
This sequence comes from Citromicrobium bathyomarinum, assembly GCF_038594485.1. Classification (GTDB taxonomy): domain Bacteria; phylum Pseudomonadota; class Alphaproteobacteria; order Sphingomonadales; family Sphingomonadaceae; genus Alteriqipengyuania; species Alteriqipengyuania bathyomarina_A. Next base: position 460,703 of record NZ_JBCFZG010000004.1, read on the forward strand.
GGTCGGCCCAGCTGATGTGCTTCCCGTATTTCTGCTTGATCGGCCACAGCAGGCGGCGCGCCTTGTCGAGATTGCCATTGTCGGGCCAGGAATTGAGCGGGGCGAACCGCTGCTGGCCGCTCGACGCGCCGCCGCGACCGTCTCCGGTGCGATAGGTGCCCGCGGCGTGCCACGCCATGCGGATGAAGAACGGGCCGTAGTGGCCGTAATCCGCGGGCCACCAGGGCTGGCTGTCGGTCATCAGCGCGTGCAGGTCTGCCTTGAGGGCGGCGTAGTCGAGCGCGTTGAAGGCCTCGCAATAATCGAAGTCCTCGCCCATCGGATCGGGCGACTGCCCGCCTTGCGTCAGGATGTGGAGGTCGAGTGCATCGGGCCACCAGTCCTTGTTGGTGCGCCCCAGCAGGGCGCGCACGCCGCCATCGCCGTGTACGGGGCAACCGCCCCCGATCGAACCAGTCTTCGCGTCCATCATCCACTCCTTCTCGCATGCGACTCGTGTCGCGTGATGGAAGGAGAATGCGCCTGACTTGGTGATTGGTCCAATCGATTAATTGGCTTTGACTTATCAACCTGGGCGATGGTGCGAATCGCGCAAGCTCCAAATGCAAAGCGCCGCCATCCGGCTTGCGAATGGCGGCGCGTGTGCGTGTGCAGTGTGACGGGCTCAGCCGATCGCGGTGTCGACCGTCGCTCCAGTCTCTACCGTCGGTGCGGCATCTTCGCCGGTTCCTTCGGCAGGGTCTTCGCTCGCCTGCACCGGCTCCACCGGCCCGGCATCCAGAACCCTGTCGATCACACCAGCCGCCTGGACCTTGCCGAGCGCGTCGAGGAAGGCCGCATCCCACATTTCCTCGAAGCCGCCGGCAGAGAACTTCGCCAGCGTGCCCGAACCTTCGGTCACGACGGTTTCGACAACCTTGGAGCTCGCGCGGTCGTAGAACTGCCATTCGACCTTCACGTCGATCGTGCCCTTGAAGCCCTTTACTGACGAGCAGATGTTGATCGCGGTCGGCGCCATCACCGCGCCAAGCAGGATGTCGCCCTTGTCGTCCGATTCCGCGGCGAAGAGGTCGCCCGAATCCGAGACGACTGCGACTTCGCTCTTACCGAGCTTTTCGGAAACCAGCCGGTCGTACCGCTCGAAATCCTGAGTCTTCTTTTCCTTCGGCAGTTCGATGTTGCTCGGGAAGACACACAGCGTCCCGCCTTTCACGCGCGCCTCGATCGGTGCGGTTTCCGTGTCGAGCACGACCTTGGCCAGTTGCAGCGACTTGCTTTCGGCATGAGCCGATGCGGGCACGGCGAGTGCCACCAGCGCGCCCGCGAGCGCGCACTGCTTGAACGTCATTTCGATTGTTCCCCCTAAACGAACCCGTCCACGCCGAAGCGAGACGGATTCGAAAATACATCTGCCGGAAGAATCCTACAAGCAGATGCTGTTGGGGGAGTGACTTACGCCGCCTGCGCGATCTCGTCCGCAGGTTCGGTGCGGATGAGGTAGTCGAAGGCGGTCAGGCCCGCCTTCGCGCCCTGGCCCATCGCGACCACGATCTGCTTGTACGGCACGGTCGTCGCATCGCCTGCGGCGAAGATGCCGGGGAGGTTGGTCGCTCCGCGCCCGTCGGTCACGATCTCGCCGTGCTTCGAGAGTTCGAGGCCGGAATCCTTGAGCCATTCGGTATTGGGGACAAGGCCGATCTGCACGAACACGCCCGCGAGTTCGATGGTCCGGTCCTCGCCGCTGTCGCGGTCCTTCACGATCAGGCCGTTCACGCGGGCACCGTCGCCGGTGATCTCGGTCGTCTGGCCGTTGGTGACGATCTCGACATTGTCGAGGCTTTCGAGCTTCTTCACCAGCACCGCGTCGGCGCGCAGCTGTGTGTCGAATTCGATCAGCGTGACGTGATCGACGATCTTGGCGAGGTCGATCGCGGCTTCGACGCCCGAGTTGCCACCGCCGATCACCGCGATCCGCTTGCCCTTGAACAGCGGCCCGTCGCAGTGCGGACAATAGGCCACGCCCTTGTTGCGATAGTCCTGCTCGCCCGGGACACCCAGATTGCGCCAGCGCGCACCGGTGGCGAGCACGATCGCCCGCGCGGTCAGCTCGCCGCCATTGGCGAAGCGGACCTTGTGCATGCCGCCTTCGCTCTTGGCCGGGATCAGCTCTTCGGCCTGCACCAGGTCGATCTTGTCGATCGCGTTTTCTTTGACCTGTTCGTCGAGGTCGGCGGAAAGCTTGGGGCCTTCGGTATAGGCGGTGCCGGGCAGGTTCTCGATCCCGAGCGTGTCCTGCAGCTGCCCGCCGAATCGTTCGGCGGCGATGCCGGTGCGGAAGCCCTTGCGCGCGGTGTAGACCGAGGTCGCGACCCCGGCAGGCCCGCCGCCGATCACCAGCACTTCGTAGGGCTCGCGCTCGTTCAGCTTGGCCGCAGCCTTCGCGCCCGCGCCGGTATCGAGTCGTTCGAGAATCTGCGGCAGTTCGATCTTGCCGTTGTAGAAGCTATCGCCATTCAGGAAGGTCGCGGGCACGGCCATGATGTCACGGCGCTCCACCTCGTCCTTGTACGCGCCGCCTTCGATCAGCGTGGCGGTGATGCGGCTGTTCTCGAGCGCCATCAGCGTGAGCGCCTGCACCACGTCGGGGCAGTTGTGGCACGAGAGCGAGAAAAACATCTCGAACTCCAGATCGGTCTCGATCCGGCGGATATCCTCGAGCACATCGGCATCGACCTTGGGCGGATGACCGCCCGCCCACAGCAGCGCGAGCACCAGCGAGGTGAACTCGTGGCCCATCGGCAGCCCGGCAAAGCGGACCCACTTCTGCGCGTCGTTGCCGCGGCGGATGATGAAGCTGGGCTTGCGCTCATGGTCGCCGTCGAAATCGACGCTGACGAGGTCGTGCAGCGCGGCGATCTCTTCGAGCAGCTCGCGGGTCTTGGCCGATGTCTCGTCGTCACCCAGCGATGCGACAAGCTCCACCGGCTCGCGCAGGTTCTGGAGGTACTGCTTCAGCTGATCGGTCATCTGGGCATCGAGCATGGGAAAATCCTTTTTGAAAATTCCTCCCCGCTACGGGGAAGGGGACCATCCGCAGGATGGTGGAGGGGCCGCGTCCGGCACGGTGCCCGGCCGCCTGCCCCTCCGTCAGCCGCTATGCGGCTGCCACCTCCCCGGTGCGGGGAGGATCGTTATCGCTTAGATCTTGCCGACGAGGTCGAGCGAGGGAGCGAGCGTTTCGCTGCCTTCTTCCCACGCCGCCGGGCAGACCTGACCGGGGTTCTCGCGCACGTACTGCGCCGCCTTGATCTTGCGGGCGAGTTCGTTGGCATTGCGGCCCACGCCTTCGCAGGTCTGTTCCATGATCTGGATCACACCGTCAGGATCGACCACGAAGGTCGCACGGTCGGCAAGGCCCATTTCCTCACGCAGCACGTCGAAGTTCTTGCTCAGCGTGTGCAGCTGGTCGCCGAGGAACGGGAACTTCAGCTTGCCGATCTTGTCGGAGGTGTCGTGCCATGCCTTGTGGCTGAAATGCGTGTCGGTGCTGACGGCATAGACTTCCACGCCCATCTTCTGGAGCATGTCGTACTGCTCGCCGAGGTTTTCCAGCTCAGTGGGGCACACGAACGTGAAGTCCGCCGGGTAGAAGAAGAAGATCGCCCACTTGCCCTTCACGTCCTCGTCGGTGACTTCGAAGAAGTCCTTGCCGGCCTGGAATGCGGTGGCTTTGAACGGTTTGATCTGGCTTCCGATGATACCCATGAATGTCTCCTCTAGGGGTTGAAACTCGCCGCCTAGATAGGGCCTGCTGCAACGCACAAAAGCGATTTGTGACGATGGCCGCAATCGGAATTATCGATGAAACTCATGGAACCTTTTTTGAAGGCAGGAGACAGGCGTTTCATAGTCAACCTGCGCATGGGCGCCTCCTCAAAAGCTGGCTGTTCCGTCCCAATATCAGGGGCGGAAAGCGGCCATTAGGAATTCGCCTCCAAGACTGTTCTCAGTCGGAGATTCCAATGGCATTCACAGAAAAAGAGAAGCGAGAATGGCACGCAGCGAGACGAAGGGATCGTAATCTCGGAAGGGATCCTAATCTCGATAGCCGAGACGCGCGCGTTACTTGCGCTCATTGCGGAGCGCCAGCTCCGGCGAGTGAGCTACTTTCCGAGTTTCCGCTTTGTGTAGCTTGCGACGACTGAGGTCTGAGAATCCGTACAATCGTAAGCGTCCACTGAGCAATAAGCACTACCCGCACCGCGTCCGCTGCAGCAGCGCCTGATCCGCCAGCACGCGGACTATCATCGCCTCCACGACCGGCACGCTGCGAATGCCAAGGCAAGGGTCGTGGCGGAGCTTCAATCGCTCTCATCTTCGGCGAAGCCATAGACCCATTCGGCGAACAATGGCTCGAGATCGCGTCCGCTCACCTGCTCCATCGCCGATTGAAGATCGCGGCTCGTCACGGTTCCGCCGGCGTGCGCCCGCGTATAGGCGCGCACGCCTTCCCAGAACGCCGCATCGCCGATGTCCTCGCGCAGCTGTGCGAGAAACAGCGCGCCCTTGCTGTATTGCACCGCGCGCCGATGGCCGAGCGAGGGATAGGCGCCATCCCATGTCAGCGGCTTGTCCCAGCCCAGCTCCTGCAACTGTTTGCGCCGCTTGCGAAAGACATCAAGTTCCTGCTGGTACGCCGCCTCGCCGAAGCGATGCTGTTCCCATGCAGCAACCATGTACGTGGCGAAGCCTTCGTTGAGCCAGAAATCGCGCCATGTCTGCGTCGTGACGAGATTGCCCCACCACTGATGCGCCAGCTCATGCGCGATGATCCAGGCGGATGACGGATCCTCGCGCTCGCGCTCCAGTTCGCCGAGACCGATGAGCGAAAAGCTCATCGTTTCCTGCGCGGCCCGACCCGGGACGAGCAGCTGAGCATAGGCCCCGGCGGGCAGGTCGAGCCCCGCGCGCGAGGAGAAGAATGCGACCATTTCCGGCGTCTGCGCAAACAGATCGGCGAGCTCGGCAGGGTCGCCCGTTGCGTTCAGGTAGGACAGCGTCCCTTGCGGCGTCTCGACGTCCAGCTGCGGGAACTGCCCCGCAGCGAAGCCGAACAGATAGGGGGATGTCGGCCAATCGCTCCCCCAGCGATGCAGCGTCAGGTCGCCGGGCAGCTCCACGGTCTCGACCTGCTTGCCCACGCCAAGCGAAGTCGCGCCATCCGGCAGGAACAGGTCGAGCTGCAGGTCCGCCTTGTCGCCGGGCGAGTTCTGGAGACACACCATCCAGTCACACCCGAAATAGCCGGTATATATTCCATTCGGAACGGCGGTGACGCCGCGCGCGGGAAAGCCGCGCATCGTGAACTCCAGCCGGACCGCCTCACCGACAGCCAATGGCCGAGGCAGCGTGAAGGCGATGCCGCTTTCGTTGGAGACGACCGGGATCGGAGATCCACCGAGCGTCGCATCGCCGATCTCCAGCGCATTGGGCGAGAAGACAATCTGGCGAAGATCGGGATCGGTCGCGACCAGCTCGATCGCCTGCGAGCCGGAGATCGCCGTGGTGGCAAGGTCCGGCCGAAGTGCGACCTCGTATCGTTCGACCTGGAAGCCATCCCCCGGCTCTGCAGCGCCTGCAGATTGCGCGGACAGGGCCAGCGCGCAAGCGGCCGATAGGAGGCCAGTCAGTCGCACGATGCGTGTTCCGAAACGTCTCATTTGCATCCCCCTCCGCAATCCCAACCGGCTTATTCTTGCGTAGGGAGTTCGGAAGCCCGTAGCGGCGGGTTGCAGGAGTTGTGGGCCAAACTGCTATCAGGTCGGGCAAGCGCGCCCGCAGACGATTACGTTCCGCACTGCGCCCGGTGCAGCAGCGCCTGATCCGCCAGCACGCAGGCCATCATCGCCTCGACCACGGGCACGCCGCGGATGCCGACGCAGGGGTCGTGGCGGCCCCTAGTGCTGATCTGGGTCGCCTGGCCATCGCGGGTGATCGTGTCGACCGGGGTGAGGATCGAGCTGGTCGGCTTGAACGCCACGCGGCAGGTGACCGGCTGGCCGGTGGCGATCCCGCCCGCGATCCCGCCCGCGTGGTTCGCGGCGAACTCGGGCGCGTCGCCGCCCGATGAAGGCCGCATCGGGTCGGCGTTCGCTTCGCCCGAGAGGCGCGCGGCGTCGAAGCCGTCGCCGATCTCCACGCCCTTGACCGCATTGATGCTCATCATCGCCGCCGCCAGCTCGCTGTCGAGCTTGGCGTAGAGCGGGGCGCCCCAGCCTGCTGGCACTCCGCGCGCCACACATTCGACCACCGCGCCGAGCGAGGAGCCTGCCTTGCGCGCGTCGTCGACCAGCTTTTCCCAGCGCTGCGCCGCGTCTGCGTCGGGGCACCAGAAGGGGTTTTGGCCGATCTGACCGGCGTCGAATTTGGCCGGGTCGATCCGGTCGCCACCGATCTCCGCCACGTAGGCAAGGATGCTCACCTGCGGCACGACCAGCCGCGCCACCGCGCCTGCCGCCACGCGCATCGCGGTTTCGCGCGCGCTCGACCGCCCGCCGCCGCGAAAGTCGCGGAACCCGTACTTGGCGTCGTAAGTGTAGTCGGCGTGGCCGGGGCGATAGGCCTGCGCGACGTTGGAATAGTCTTTCGAGCGCTGATCGACATTCTTGATCATCAGCGAAATCGGCGTGCCCGTGGTGCGCTGTTTTCCGTCCTGGCCTTCGAACACGCCCGAGAGAATCCGCACCTGATCGGGCTCGCGCCGCTGGGTGGTGAACTTGCTCTGCCCCGGCTTTCGCCTGTCGAGCCACGGCTGAATGTCGTCTTCGGTCAGCGCGATGCCCGGCGGGCACCCGTCGACCACCGCGCCGATCGCCGGCCCGTGGCTTTCCCCCCAGGTGGTGAAGCGGAAGACCCGCCCGAATGTGTTCCAGCTCATGGCGTAAAGCGTTGCCTCAACAGCCGTGTGCTGTCCACGTCTCAGCACGGCGCGTGAATTTTCCTACTCCACGCAGGCCCGGTAACATGCGGGCCGCTCTTTCCCATCGTCGGCACCCGGCTCTGGCGGTTCAATCGAATCACTCGATAAATGCTCACTCACTGATCGAGTGGAATTCAACGCCTGAACACTGTGTCAGGTGTGTCAGGCCCCAGCCCAAACCGGACCCGGATCTGCAAAACCTGCGCACTGCGCTGGCATTGCGCCTTCGACTCGGGCAAGAATAAACCATGATTGCAAAGCTGACAGGCACGCTCGACGCGACCGGCCCCGACTGGGCAGTGATCGACGTGGGCGGCGTCGGTTATCTCGTTCATTGCTCGACCCGCACACTGGACGCGCTGGGATCGGAAGGCGGGCAGGCGCGCGTGTTCACCGATTTGCAGGTGAGCGAGAACGACATGCGCCTGCTCGGCTTCGCCGAAGCGGCGGAGCGCGACTGGTTCCGCCTGCTCACCAGCGTGCAGGGCGTGGGCAGCAAGGTCGCGCTGGCGATCCTCTCCGTGCTGTCGGCGGGCGAGGTGCAGGCGGCGTGTGCGAATGGCGACGCGGCGATGGTGGCGCGGGCGAACGGCGTGGGGCCCAAACTGGCGAGCCGGATCGTCAACGAATTGCAGGACAAGGCAGGCGCGCTGCCCGTGGCCCCGGGCGGGGTAGCGGTGGCTGCTCCCAAGGACGGGGCGAGCGCCGATGCGGTCTCCGCGCTGGAGAACCTGGGCTTCAAGCCCGCGATCGCCGCCAAGGCGGTGGCCGAGGCGGTGGGCGAACTGGGCGAGGGCGCAAGCGAGGGCGAGTTGATCCGCGTCGCGCTCAAGAAGGCGGCGGGGTGATGGGCGAGGCGCAGACCATCCTGCGGATCGCGGTGGCGATCATCCGAGACGAGGCGGGTCGTGTGTTGTTGCTGCGCAAGGCGGGCACGCGCGCCTTCATGCAGCCTGGTGGCAAGATCGAAGCTAGTGAGCGCCCCGAAACCGCTCTGCGCCGTGAACTGGAGGAGGAGCTCTGCCTGAATGTGTCGCCCAGCGCTTTGCGCCATCTCGGGGCAGCCGAAGCGCCTGCTGCGAACGAGCCCGACACGCTCGTCCGAGCGGAGGTTTTCGCGGTTGCGCAATGCGGCCCGATCTCGATCGGTGCTGAGATTGCCGAAGCCGCTTGGGTCGATCCGGGCGATCCGATAGGGCTTGAGCTTGCGCCGCTAACCCGCGACCATATTCTCCAGATGGTCCGAGAGTGGCAAAAACGATGAGATCATTCTGCCAATTAGGCCATCCTCATTCCGTCACCCTGAAACAAGTTCAGGGTGACAACCTAGTATTATGACCAACCCCGTCCCCCTCCACACCCCCGAACGCCTGCCGGACGATCCCGACGCGGCGCTGCGGCCCAAGACGCTCGGCGAGTTCATCGGGCAGGAGGCTGCGCGCGAGAACCTTGGCGTGTTCATCGCCGCCGCCAAACGCCGCGGCGAGGCGATGGATCATACGCTGTTCTTCGGGCCGCCGGGGCTGGGCAAGACCACGCTGGCGCAGATCGTCGCGCGCGAGCTGGGGGCGGGGTTCCGCTCCACCAGCGGGCCGGTGATCGCCAAGGCGGGCGATCTGGCCGCGCTGCTGACCAATCTCGAACCGCACGACGTGCTGTTCATCGACGAGATCCACCGCCTCAATCCGGTGGTCGAGGAAGTGCTCTACCCCGCGATGGAGGACCGCGCGCTCGACATCATGATCGGGGAGGGGCCCTCGGCGCGCAGCGTGCGGATCGACCTGCCGCCCTTCACGCTGATCGGCGCGACCACGCGGCAGGGCCTGCTGACCACACCCTTGCGCGATCGCTTCGGCATTCCGGTGCGGCTCAACTTCTACACGCACGAGGAGCTGGAGCGGGTCGTGACGCGCGGCGCGAACAAGCTCGGCCTTGCAATCGAGCCCGATGGCGCGCGCGAGATCGCTCGCCGCTCTCGCGGGACACCGCGTGTCGCAGGTCGCCTGCTCCGCCGTGTGCGCGACTTCGCCAGTGTGGCCGATGCCCCGACCATCTCGGCGAAGGTGGCGGACGACGCGCTGACGCGGCTGGAGGTCGATTCGCTGGGGCTCGACGCGATGGATCGCCGCTACCTCACCATGATCGCGGAGACCTATGGTGGCGGCCCGGTGGGGATCGAGACGCTGGCGGCGGGGCTCGCGGAGCCACGCGATACGCTGGAGGATGTGGTCGAACCGTTCCTGATCCAGCTGGGGCTGGTGGCGCGCACCGCGCGCGGGCGCTGCCTCAATGCGGGCGGGTGGCAGCACCTGGGGCTGGAGGGGCCGCGCGATTCGTCGAACGACCTCTTCGGAAGCCAGGGCTGAGTTTCGCGTAACCACTTCCCACGGCGGGGTGCCAGCGTGGGACAGGTTGGCGCGGGTGCCGCCCCCGGCACGCAGAATCTTCGCAAGCCAATGCTTTTTCATGGTTAATCGCGTTGCGAACCCTGCCCCAAACAAGGCCTAAGGCACATAGGCGCACTTTGCCCGATCCATCGGAGCCGCCGGTGGAAACGGTTTGTAAAGCGCCGCAACAGTAAATGAGCCCGGCCTATGTCGATGAAGATAGCCCTCGCCAAACTCTCCGCCACCGCGGCGGGCACCGCACTGCTTGCAGGCGGCGCGCTCCACGTGGCCGAAGAACAGGTCGCTGCGTCCGACTACAAGTCGGTCAAGGACGCACCGCAGCCCGCGATGCGCTACGTCAAGGAAGACCGGGTGGTCGAACGGCAGGTGCCGCGCACCACGCTGCGCAAGCGGCGCGTGGTGAAGCGTACGGTCGAATGCGTGCCCGAAAGCCTTGCGAGGGACGGCTATATCGGCGGCACCGGTGTGGGCGCGGGCGAGCAGGTCATTTACGACGCGCGCAGCCGGACTGCCCGCGTCGCACGCGACGATGCCGATCTGGTGGCTGCGGCGGAAGCCTGCGCACAGTTCGGTGACGGCGCCTCGCGCACGGTCGTCGCGGTCGCGCCGACGACCACGCGCGTCGGTTACGGCGGCGGCTTCTCGGGCGGTGGCGGCGGCCAGGGCGGCGGCACCACGGTGATCGGCGGGAGCAGCGGCGGCGGTTTCGGCGGCGGCTTCTTCGGTGGTTTCTTCGGCGGCGGCGGCAGCAGCGGTACGGTTGCGATCAGCACCACCACGACCAGCGGCGTCGGCTCGACCGGCGATATTTCAAGCTCGGGCGGGATCGATATCGATATCGATGTCGGCGCGTCGACGTCTACCTCCACTTCGGGTGGATCCACCTCGACTTCGGGCGGGTCGACATCGACCTCCACCGGCGGTGTCACTTCGACCAGCAGCAGTTCCTCGACCACCGGCGGTGTGTCGACCTCTACCGGCGGTGTTTCGACCTCGACCGGCGGAGTCAGCACCTCCACAGGCGGGGTGAGCACTTCTACAGGCGGCGTCAGCACGTCGTCTTCGACGTCGTCCTCCACCTCGGGCAATCCGTCGAGTTCGACCAGTTCGAGTTCTTCTGGCAACGTGTCGAGCAGCAGCTCGGGTAATGTTTCCAGCTCGTCGTCGGGCGATGTTTCGAGTTCGTCCTCGGGCGACGTGTCGAGCAGCTCTTCGACTTCGGGGGATGTCAGCAGCAGCTCGTCCACCTCGGGCGACGTTTCGAGCAGTTCGTCCACTTCGGGCGATGTCAGCTCCAGCTCCTCCACCTCGGGCGACGTGAGCAGCAGCTCGTCGACGTCGGGCGATGTCAGCACCAGCTCGGGCAATTCCTCGAGCAAGGGTTCGTCGAGCAGAGGCGGATCGAGTTGGGGCGGTTCCAGCCATGGGGGTTCCAGCTGGGGCGGCTCCAGTCGTGGCGGGAGCAACGGCTGGTCGAGCACCGGCGGTTCGGGCCATCACGGCGGCAGCAGCGGCCATCCTGTGCCGGCACCGCCGATCGGCCTGCTGTTCGGGGCGGCCGCGCTGGCGGTCATCACCCGCCGCAAGTGGTCCTCCAAGAACGAAGACTGATCGACGTCGCGCGTCGATATCAACCGGACAAGTCAGCGCAGCACTGCGCTGTAGCTTGGGCGGGGGCTGCTTGCCAGGAGCGGCTTCCGCCCTTTCGATTCGGCCCACGAAAAAGGGCCCGGCCATAGCTGGCCGAGCCCTTGATAGGATTGCTGTGCGCGCCGCCTGTTAGCTGGCGAGCTTGCGGATCACGTACTGGAGGATGCCGCCGTTGCGGTAGTAGTCCAGCTCGTTCTCGGTATCGATGCGGCACTTGGCGGTGAAACTGAAGGTGCTGCCGTCTTCGCGGGTCACGTCGACCGTCACATCCTGCGCAGGCTTCAGATCCGCGAGACCGCGAATGGTGAAGCTGTCGGTGGCCGCAAGGCCCAGCGTCTCACGCGTGTCGCCATCCTTGAACTGCAGCGGCAGCACGCCCATCCCGACGAGGTTGGAGCGGTGGATGCGCTCGTAGCTCTCGACGATCACGGCGCGCACGCCGAGCAGGATGGTGCCCTTGGCAGCCCAGTCGCGGCTGGAGCCGGTGCCGTATTCCTTGCCCGCGATCACGACCAGCGGCGTGCCATCTTCCTTGTGACGCATCGCTGCGTCGTAGATCGCCATCTGTTCGCCTTTGTAGGTGGTGTAGCCACCCTCGACACCCGGAACCATTTCGTTCTTGATCCGGATATTGGCGAAAGTGCCGCGCATCATCACGTCGTGGTTGCCGCGGCGGCTGCCGTAGGAGTTGAAGTCCGCCTTCGCGACCTGGTGGCTCTTCAGGTATTCGCCAGCGGGGCTGTCTTCCTTGATCGAACCGGCCGGGCTGATGTGGTCGGTGGTAACCGAGTCGCCCAGAATGGCCAGCGGCTTGGCGTTGTTGATGTCCGCGACCGGGGCCGGGGTCATCTCCATCCCGTCGAAGAACGGCGGGCTGGCGACGTACGTGCTGCTCGGGTTCCAGCGATAGGTATCGCTCGGTTCCACGGTGATCGCGCGCCAGTGTTCGTCGCCTTCGTAGACGTTGGCATAACGCTCGACGAACATCTCGCGGTTGACGTTCGCTGCGCGCAGATCGGCGACCTCCTGGTTCGTCGGCCAGATGTCTGCCAGCATCACCGGCTTGCCGTGCTGATCTTCGCCCAGCGGAGTGTCGATAATGTCCTGCGTTACCGTACCCTTGATCGCGTAGGCGACCACGAGCGGCGGCGAGGCGAGGAAATTGGCGCGTACGTCGGGCGAGACGCGGCCTTCGAAGTTGCGGTTACCCGACAGGACCGACGCGGCGACGATGTCGTTCGAATTGATCGCCTTGCTGATCGCGGGGGCGAGCGGTCCGGAGTTGCCGATACAGGTTGTGCAGCCGTAGCCGACCAGATCGAAGCCCATCGCATCCAGATCGTCCTGAAGGCCCGATTTTTCGAGATAATCGGTCACGACCTGCGATCCGGGGGCGAGCGACGTCTTAACCCACGGCTTGGGCTTCAGGCCCTTTTCGCGCGCCTTCTTGGCGACCAGACCGGCGGCGATCAGCACATCGGGGTTGGAAGTGTTGGTGCAGCTGGTGATCGCGGCAATGACCACGTCGCCGTCGCCGACATCGTGGTGCGTGTTCTCGACATCGACGCGATGCGGTTCAGACTTGCCGTAGATGTCCTTGAGATCGCGGTTGAACAGCTCGTCCACTTCGGGAAGCGCGACCTTGTCCTGCGGGCGCTTCGGGCCTGCAAGGCTGGGCACGACCTTCGACAGGTCGAGCTCGATCGTGCTGGAGAAAACCGGCTCCACGTCCGGGTGGACCCACAGGCCCTGTTCCTTGGCGTATGCTTCGGCGAGCGCGACTTCATGCTCGTCCCGGCCGGTGAGGCGCAGGTATTCGAGCGTCTTGTCGTCGATGCCGAAGAAGCCGCAGGTCGCGCCATATTCGGGCGCCATGTTGGACAGCGTGGCGCGGTCAGCCAGCGTCAGCGATTCAAGGCCCGGGCCGTAATATTCCACGAACTTGCCGACCACGCCGTGCGCGCGCAGCATCTGCGTGGCGGTCAGCACGAGGTCGGTCGCGGTGACGCCTTCGGCGAGCTTGCCGGTGAACTTGAAGCCGACGACTTCGGGGATCAGCATCGAGATCGGCTGGCCGAGCATCGCGGCTTCGGCCTCGATCCCGCCGACACCCCAGCCGAGCACGCCAAGGCCATTGACCATGGTGGTGTGGCTGTCGGTGCCGACGCATGTGTCGGGATAGGCGACCATCTGGCCGTCGGGCCCTTCGCTCGCCCAGGTGCAGCGCGCGATATATTCGAGGTTGACCTGGTGGCAGATGCCGGTGCCCGGGGGCACTGCGGAGAAGTTCTCGAAGCTCTTGGAGCCCCACTTGAGGAAGTCGTAACGCTCCGCATTGCGGGCGTATTCAAGCTCCATGTTCGCTTCCATCGCCTTGGGATGGCCGAACTCGTCGACCATCACCGAGTGGTCGATGACGAGGTTCACGGGGACCTGCGGGTTGATCTTCTGCGTATCGCCGCCCAGCGCCTTGATCGCATCGCGCATCGCAGCGAGGTCGACCACACAGGGCACGCCGGTGAAGTCTTGCAACAGCACGCGCGCAGGGCGGTACTGGATCTCACCGCCGGTGACGGGGTTGTTGACCCGGTCCGCAATTTCCTTCGCGTTGTCGACCGAGACCGTGTGGCCGCCATCCTCGAACCGCAGCATGTTTTCGAGCAGCACCTTGAGGCTGAACGGGAGCCGCGAGACATCGCCCAATTGCTCCGCCGCCTTGGTCAGCGAATAATAGGCGTAATCCTTGCCTTCGACGGTGAGGGTGCTGCGTGTGCCGAGGGTGTCCTTGCCGACCTGGGTCATAGCGGGGGCGGTCCTTTCTCTGTTGCTGCTGGTGGAGGCCTGTCACCGGACCTCTGTGAAGAGTCCAACGGGCGAGCCGCCTGTATGTGCCGCGCGCTTGGCCTCTGGCGGCGCGAAAATCAAGCTTTCGTAGGGCGAGGGGAGCCGGATTTCAGGGTGCGGATGTCTCCGCACCTCCGGCTGCGCGGGCGGGGGCGCGGCCACGTGTTGCGGCAATCCACGTGCCGATCACGATCATCGCGACGCCGCCAAGAGTTCCCGCGCTCACCCCCTCGCCGAAAAACAGCCATCCGAACAAGGCAGCCCAGCAAAAGCCCGAGTATTCGACGGGCAGCAGCGCCTGCGCTTCGGCCCGGGCATAGGCCCATGCGATGGCGATCGCGCCGCCGACCGTCAGTGCCGCCGCGGCGAGCAGACCGGGCTGCACCTGCGTTGGCGGAGCAACAAGGAACCAAGGCGCGGCGAGACCCAAAACGATGGCCGAAACAGCGCCGTGAAACGCCGCAACCTCGAGCGGCCCGGCGCGCTGCGATTGCCGGCGGATGATGATGAAGTTGAGCGCATAGAGGATCGTCGAAACGAGGATCGAGGCGAAGCCGATCGCAGCCTCTCCCTCCATCGGGCCTTGTCCCAAGCGGGCGCCAACGATCACCAGCGTGCCGACAAAGCTGACGAGCGAGGCGACGACCGCGCGTCGAGTAATTTTCTCGCCTAACATCATCGCTGCGAAATAGAGCGCGATCAGCGGCGCGACGAAGGAAATTGCGATGGTTTCCGCTATCGGCAGCTTGGTCAGTGCGAAGAAGAATGTCAGCCCCATGAACGCGGAACACACGCCGCGTAGCAGGTGCAGCTTCAAGGTTTCCCGGTCGGGCCAAGCCGGGCGGCGGGCGAGCCACAGCGGCAGGGCGATCGCCGTAGCCAGTGCTGCCCGCAGCCAGGCCGCTGAATATGCCCCCACCGCCAGCGAGGCGCCCTTCATGAAGGCATCCATCAACGACAGCATCGCCACACCTGCGAGCGCCGCGAGAAACGGGGCGATAAGCGCCCGATTGGCGTGGTTTTCGCGCATCTTGGCCACCGCGTTAGCGCACACTGCCACGATGCGTCACTCTTCTGCCGCATATGGCGTGCAAATTCAGGTTGGATAAAGCCTTGATGCTTGATGATTTGGCATAATTTGGCGAGTGTTCTGCACGCCATGGTGGGTCGCAATATCTGCGACGTGATCGACAATAGGGTCTAACGATCGATATGAATAAGTCTGCTCTTTCGCTGCTTCTCCTCGCCAGTACCGGGTTGGCCCTGCCTGCCGGTCTGGATGCCCAGGAAATGCCCACCAACCTGCTGCCCGACCCGCAGGAGACCGATCAGACCGGTGATGATGATGCGGTGACGTCCAGCGCGGTGCCGGTCGATATGACCAGCCAGCCGGTCGTCCAGAAATTCGATCCGGTTGTGCAGCAATGGTCCCTCGCGAATGCCAGGACGCTGGCAGCGGTTATCGAAGGTATCGGCTCCGAAGGCCTGATGCCCGCCGACTACGATCTGCCCGGCCTGCGCGCCGCGATCGCCGCCGGGCCTGGTGCGCAGTTGAACGAGGAAGCCAGCCGCCGCTTCGTGTGGCTGGTGGAAGACATGCGTGACGGGCGCACGCCGATGGATGCGCGCAAGCAGTGGTTCGTGATGGACCCCGATGCGGACCGTTATCGCAGCGGCGCGGTGCTCAAGCAGGCGCTGACCGATGGCGATATTGCGGGCGCGCTGCAGAGCGTCGCCCCGCTCCATCCGGATTACGAGGCGCTGCGCACCGAACTCGCCAAGGCACAGCCGGGTAGCAAGCGCTACAAACTGATCCAGGCCAACATGGATCGCTGGCGCTGGCTGCCGCGCGATCTTGGCGGCCAGTACCTGATCACCAACGTGCCCGAATACCAGCTGCGCCTGACCGTGAACGACAAGATCATGCGCACCTATCGCACGATCGTCGGCGCGCCGGGCCGCACCGCAACCCCGCAGCTTGCCGAAAGCGTGGAGGGCGTGATCCTCAACCCGACTTGGACCGTTCCGCAGTCGATCGTGAAGGGCGAAGGGCTGGGCGCGCGCGTCCTCGCGAACCCGTCCTGGGCTGCGGCGAGGGGCTACAAGGCGACCAAGGGTGCCAATGGCTACATCACCGTGGTGCAGGGGCCCGGGCCGGGCAACTCGCTGGGGCGGATGAAGCTGGATATGCCCAACCGGCACGCGATCTTCTTCCACGATACGCCTTCGCGCAACCTGTTCAGCCAGGCCAACCGCGCGCTCAGCCACGGCTGCGTGCGGACCGAGCGAGCGACCGAACTGGCCCTCACGCTGGCGATTCTTCAGGCGGGTCTGACCGCCGATGAAGGCGTCGAGATGCTGTCGAGCGGCGAATACACGCGGGTCGCCTTCAACAAGAAGATGCCCGCCTACATCACCTATTTCACGATGGCGACGAACATCGACGGCAAGTTGGCGACCTTCAACGACATCTACGAGCGCGACGAGCCCGTGCTCGCCGCATTTCAGGCGCCGCGCAAGGCCAACCGCAGCCGCGTGACCGATGAAGAGATCATCGAGATCGTCGACGATCCGCGCGACGTGGTGTGATTACGGTGCGGGGGTGGTCCGCCGCCCCCGCGCTTCATTCAGATCTGGCCGAACCTGAGGGCAGCGCCTGCTCGCGCGGTTTTAGAATACGCCCTGGCCGACCTGGCTGAGGGTGGCGTCGGGGCGGGGCTCGCGCAGGATGTGGTAGCCGTTTTCCGGCTCGCCTACGATTGCGGTCGGCGGGTAGGCTTGCGAACCGTCGTCCTTCAGGCCCAGCGCCTCGGCGTAGAGCAGGCGCCCGCCCGAGAGGTTCAGCAGCGCCATCTTGAACTGCTCTTCTCCCATTGCGAAGCAGCCGTTCGAGCGGCCCAGCCGCCCCCAGCGCTCGATATGCTCGGGCTCGGCATAGCTCGCGCGGTGCATGACGATATAGCGTTCGAGAGCGTGATTATTGGTCGGGTCTAGCCCGCCAAGCCGCACTGAAGTGCCGAATTTCCCGGTGTACCACTCCCACGTCACATAGGCACCGCGGCTGGTCGAATTCGAACCTTCCATGTTGGAGAAGGTGTTCAGCCAGCCATCGTGTTCCGGATCGGAGCCGGTCCCATGCGCGACATGAAAGCTCTTCACTTCCTGCCGGTCGAGATTGACGAAGTGGAACCGGCGATGGGCCGAATGCAGCCCGAAATCGGCGATTCCCACGATGTCCTTGCGCCAGATGACATCGCCCGCCTTGTCCAGTTCGCGCTTGGCGATTTCGAACAGTTGGCGGTCCCGCGGCGAGCCTGCCATCGGCTGTGCGAAGACGCGCGAAGGCAGGCTCATGCCGGCACCAAGTGCAATGCCTGTGCCGAGGCCAGTCTTGAGGAGTTCGCGACGCTTCATGTTCGAATAGTGCTATAACCGAGCTTAATGAATGCTTGAAGCCGAATCGGGTGACTGTCGCTGGGGAGGTTCCAGGATGCGACAGTTCGTGCCGCTCGACCCCCGATGGCGCATGTTCTCCCGCGCCATCGCGATCATCGAGCGCGCGTGCCGCTCTGCCACGACGCGCGGATCGGTGCCGTAACCGCCGCCCAGCGCGCTGGCGATGGGCAGGCCGCGCCCTCGAGCTTCGCGCACGACATACGAATCGCGGCGCTGCAATCCTTCGTCGGTCAGCGCGAGGCGGCCAAGCCTGTCGTTCTCGTGCGGATCGACGCCTGCCTGGTAGAGCACGATATCCGGCCCGAACGCATCCAGAACGCGCGGCAGGTGTGCCTCAAGCGTGGCGAGATACTCGTCGTCGCCGGTCCCGTCGGGCAGGGCGATGTCGAGCGTGGAGCGCGCCTTGCGCACGGGGAAGTTCTTCTCGGCATGGATCGAAAGCGTGAAAATGTCTTCGCGCCCGGCGGTCAGCGCGGCGGTGCCGTCGCCCTGGTGCACGTCGCAATCGACGATCAGCACGCGCTGCGCTTTCCTTTCGCCGATCAGGCGATTGGCGCACACGGCAAGGTCGTTGAACACGCAATAGCCCGCGCCCGTATCGTACAGCGCGTGGTGGCTGCCCGCCGCGCTGTTGGCGGCGTAGCCGTGCCGGAAGGCGAGCTGCGCGGCGAGCCAGGTGCCGCCGTTGGTGTGCGCCACGCGCTGCGCGATATGCGGGGTCACGGGGAAGCCGATGCGCCGTTCCTTTTCGCGCGAGACCTGTGCAGCGAAGACCTGCTCGACATAGTCCGGGCAGTGAACCGCCTCCAGCCAGGTCCGCGGCATGGGATCGGGCGCATGCTCGGTCATCGCGATGCCGCTTTCGCGCAGCGCGACCATCACCAGCATGTACTTGTCGAAACGGAAGCTTCCGCGGGTCGGTGCGGGGGCCATGTAATCGACATGATGGACGACGTGGAGCATCACGCCCAGCCCATGTGTTCGATCACGATCTTGCACCCCAGCGCGATCAGGATCACGCCCCCGGCGCGTTCGGCCCACGCGCCGGAGCGGTCGCCCGCAACCCGGCCCAGCGCGACGCCGAATGCGCTCAGCAGCAGCGTCACGACGCCGATCGCCAGCGCCGCCCACAGCGGATCGACCGCGAGCGTGGGCAGTGTGACCCCTGCAGCGAGTGCATCGATGCTCGTCGCCACCCCGGCGACCAGCAGCGCCCGCCCGGTCAGCGCGCGCGCCGCCTCCTCTTCGCCCACATCGCCGCGCAGCATCCTCACGCCGAGGAAGGTCAGCAGGCCGAAGGCGATCCAGTGGTCGATCGCGGCGACATAGGTCATCGCGAGCGCGCCGATGCCCCAGCCGATCAGCGGCATGACACCCTGGAAGACCCCGAAGGTCAGCGCGATGGCCGCGCCGCCAGCCATCGCGGGGCGGAAGCGCGCGCCCTGGGTGAGTGCCACCGCAAAGGCATCCATGGCGAGCGCAAGGGCGAGGAGAAGAACTTCGAACAAGGTCTTGGGAAATTACCCTGCCGCGTCTGTGGCAGGCGCGTCCGAGGCGCCCGCCTCGCCGGCATAGCTTTGAAGGATGGCGTAGATCGACTCTTCGCTGCGGCTGGCGGCGTTGCGCCAGCCCTTGGCGCTTTCGGGCGTATTTACCAGCGCGCCATCGCTGTCGATCACCAGCAGATTGGGAGTACCGTCGATGTCGCTCACCCCGTAGCGGGCTGCAAGGTCGAGATTGCGCCCCTCATGGGTTTGCGGGCTGCCGACATCGATGAACACCACTTCGAAATGCGCGTTCAGAAGCGGCTCGAAATCCTCACTGGCGAGCCAGCCTGCAAGCGCCCGGCTGTCGTGGCACCAGTTCGCCCCGAACACTGCGAGCACCCGGCGTCCGGGCTCCAGCTGTGCGATCGTCCGGTCGAGTTCCTGGGCGTACAGCTCGTAGCTGACGCTCTGGTCGTAAGGCTGCGCCTCCGGATGCACGGTAGCGACATCCTCGGGCGCATTGCTGGCAAGCGCGGGCGCCGCGAGCACCAAGGCCAGTGCGGCGAGCCGGATCACTCCGCCGCTTCCACCGCCGGTGCTGCGTGCGGATCGAAGGCCACGGCTTCGCCTGCTTCGATCTTCGCGGCCTTTTCTTCCACCAGCCGCACGATGTGGTCTAGCATCGACTCGTCTTCGACATGGTGATCGGTCACGCCGCTGAGGTACACCATGTGCTTGCCCTTGCCGCCGCCGGTAATGCCGATGTCGGTTTCGCGCGCTTCGCCCGGCCCGTTGACCACGCAGCCGAGGACCGAGAG
Source organism: Citromicrobium bathyomarinum (assembly GCF_038594485.1). Taxonomy (GTDB): domain Bacteria; phylum Pseudomonadota; class Alphaproteobacteria; order Sphingomonadales; family Sphingomonadaceae; genus Alteriqipengyuania; species Alteriqipengyuania bathyomarina_A. The sequence continues at coordinate 480,345 of NZ_JBCFZG010000004.1, forward strand.
GCTCATCGGGGTCTTGATGTGCTCAAGCCGCTTTTCCAGCGCTTCGACCGTGCGGATCACATCGAAACCCTGCCGCGAGCAGCTGGGGCACGAAACCACGCGCACTCCGCGCGTGCGCAGGCCAAGCGATTTGAGGATTTCATACCCGACGCGCACTTCCTGTTCGGGTTCGGCAGACAGAGAGACGCGGATCGTGTCGCCGATCCCTGCCCACAGCAGGCTACCGAGGCCGATCGAGGACTTCACCGTGCCGCCAATGAGCCCGCCCGCCTCGGTAATCCCGAGGTGCAGCGGACAGTCCACCGCTTCGGCGAGCCCGTGATAGGCTGCCACCGCGAGGAACACGTCGGAGGCTTTAACCGCCACCTTGTATTCGTGGAAATCGTGATCCTGCAGCAGCTTGATATGGTCGAGTGCGCTTTCGATCAGCGCCTCGGGGCAGGGCTCGCCGTATTTTTCCAGCAGGTCCTTTTCGAGGCTGCCCGCGTTCACACCGATGCGGATCGCACAGCCATTGGCCTTCGCCGCACGGACGACCTCGGCCACACGCTCGCTCGATCCGATATTGCCGGGGTTGATCCGCAGGCAGGCCGCGCCCTTGTCGGCGGCCTCGAGCGCGCGTTTGTAGTGGAAGTGGATGTCCGCGACGATCGGTACGTTGGCGGCGCGGGTGATCTTGTCGAAATGCCGGGTCGCCTCTTCGGTGGGGCAGGACACGCGGATGATATCCGCGCCCGCATCCTCGCACCGGCGAATCTGGTCGAGCGTGGCGCCGACATCTTCGGTCGGCGTGTTGGTCATGGTCTGCACAGTGATGGGCGCATCGCCGCCAACGGGCACGTTGCCGACCATGATCTGGCGGGACTGGCGGCGCTCGATCGTGCGCCAGGGGCGAATTGCATTCATCATCGGGTCTCTGTTGCCGGACTGCTGACACACCTGACACAGTGTTCAGGGGAGGAAATCGGGGCGCATTGCGCAGGGGCGGTCATGGCCTTCATATGATGGCGATGCTGCGATTTTGCGACCCGTGGCATGGTGTAGGCTTTAACACGGCATGGCGCAGTAGGAAATCGCGTGCGTCTGGGGCATGAACGGGCGGATGACGATTCTGAACGACACCCAGGGCGACACACCGCTGCTGTTTGCCCGCGTACTCGACGGGGCAGGCGGCGGGCGAGCGGTAGACTGGGCCGACATCCAGCAGTGGCAGCCGGGGCCGGGCGGGCAGGTGCTGTGGATGCACCTGTGCCGCAACCAGCCGGGCGTCTACGAATGGTTGCAAAGCCATGTCGGCATTCCCGAACCGACGGCGGAGCTGCTCACCAGCGACCAGACGCGTCCGCGCGCTTTTCGCGAAGACAACGCGCTGGTCGCCACATTGCGGGGCATCAACTTCAATCCGGGTGCCGAGCCCGAAGACATGGTCTCGATGCAGGTGTGGAGCGACGGCGTGCGCGTGATCACGCTGCGCCGCCATCCCCTGCAGACCCCCCGGCAGATCCTCGCGCAGATCGACTGCGGTACGGGACCGGGCGATGCAGGCGCGATCGTGACCGCGCTGACCGAGGCGATGGTGGCGCGCATGAGCCAGTCGATCGTCGACATGAACGAGCATATCGACCTGCTCGACGACATGGACATGGACGACGATCCGGAGGCGATGCTCACCAAGATCGCGACCATCCGGCGCAATTGCCTTGGCCTCAAACGGCACATGGGCCCGCAGCATGTCGCGCTGGAAGCGATCAGCCGCGACGCGCCGCCGTGGTTCGAGGAACACGACCGGCGCGAGATCGCCGAGACGATCGACCGGCTGCGCCGCTATCTCGACGATATCGACGTGAGCAAGGAAAGCGCGGTGGTGCTGATGGACGAACTGCGCACCCGCGCGCTCGCCAGCAATGAACGCGCGACCTACATGCTCACCATCGTCGCAGGCATCTTCCTGCCGCTCGGCTTCCTGACCGGGCTGCTCGGCATCAATGTCGGCGGCATGCCCGGCGTGAACGACGGCCACGCGTTCTGGTGGGTGGCCGGCCTATGCCTGGCGATCATCGTTGGGCTGATGGCGATCTTCAAGCGGCTGGAATGGCTCTGAAGATCGCCCCTCAGCTTCAAGACGCCCGCTTGTGCGCGGGGATGAATTCCTCGCGCACCGCCTTGGCGATCAGTTCGAGCGGGATAATCCCCTGGGCGAGCAGGAAATCATTGAATTCCTTCTCGTCGAAATCCGCGCCCAGCGCCAGTTCGGTCTCGACGCGCAGGTCGATCAGCTTGCGGTAGCCGTAGTAGTACGAGCCGGCCTGCCCCGGCATTCGGTATTCGTAGCGGTCGAGCTCCTGCTTGGTCATGCCAGGCGAGAACAGCGCTTCGTCGCGCAGGACGTATTCCGCCTCGTCGCGGGTCATCAGGCCGAGGTTGAGCGCGGGGTCGAGGAAGGCGCGGGCCGCGCGCAGCAGGCGGAACTGCTGGGCGATGAACTGGCCTTCGATGGGCTCGTGCGGCATCATTTCCGCCTCGGCATACAGCGCCCAGCCTTCCACGTTCACGCTGTTGAAGGCGTAGAGCATCCGGGCGAGCGACACGCCGTTTTCGACCAGCGCGGCGAACTGCAGTTCGTGACCCGGCCGGGCTTCGTGCGCGCTGAGCGTCCAGGCGGCGGCGGGGAAGTTGAAATCGTCGTAGGCATCGCCTTCGCCTGCCGTGGGATTGCCCACGGTGAGCACGAAGGTGCCCTGTTCGCCGGTGTTCCCGATCAGGCGGGGCGGGCGCATGTGCGGCGCGGGCTGCGCGGCGCTTTCCGCCTCGCTCGCGACACGCATCTGCAATTCGGTATCGGGAATGCTGACGATGTCGTTCGTGCGCGCCATATCCTCCAGCTGGCGATTGATGCCGCGATAGAATTCCTCGATCCGGTCGTTGGCGATCGTCTGCGCTTTCAGGCGCTTCATCACCCCGGCCATGTCGGTTTCGGGCCAGCCGTTCTTCTCGGCGATCTGCGGCGCGAGCGCCTCCATCTGCGCGCGAATCTCGTAGAAGCCGCGGCGCGCCTGGCTCATCGCCTCGCGCGGGTCCATGTCGATCCCGACATTGCGCAGGCTGAGCGCGTAGAGTTCCTCGGGCAGGCGGGCCGTGTCGCGCGCTTCGGGCAACACAGTCTCGCGGGTCCATTCGCCGTAATCGGTAAACTGCGCCTCCATCGCGTCGAGCGATTCCTCCGCCCCGTCGATCTCGTACTTTTCGAACAGGTCGCGGATACCGGCGATGAAGGTCGGGATCTTGTCGATCGATTCGCGCACTTCGACATCGTACGGCCCGATCTTGCCCTCACCCTTGCTGGCCTCGAAATGGGCCTTCGCCTGTTCGGTATAGGGTTCGTACCCTTCCTCGATCCCGGTATATTTGCGCAGGAGCTGCAGAGCGGAGGCGCGGCGGTTCTCGGCAGTCTGGTCCGACAGCATTTCGCCGACGGAGTAGAAGATGGACTGCGGCAGCTCGTGCCATTCGAGCATGTACGTGTCGCTCAGCTTGCTCGATTCGATGCTGCGATCGAGGCTGTCGATCAGGATCGCGAGGTCCTGCTTCACGCGCGGATCGGGCTCCATCGCCATGGCGGCGGCGAACTCTGCCCTGAGCGCCTGCGCACCGGCGATATAGCGTTCGTCCGCGTCGAGCGAGAAGTCGAAGGTCAGGCCGTCGTATTGCTCGTACCCGGAGGAAGAGGCGCCTTCTGGATAGAACTGCGCCTCGAAATCGATCAGCTTCTGCGTGTAGGCATTGCTCGTCTCGACCCATGCCGGTTCGGCGGCAGCGGCGGCATCCTGCGTCGGCTCGTCTTGCGCGAAAGCAGGCGCGGCGGGCATGAGGGCGACGAGCGCAATGGCGGCGGCGAAGGTTTTCATCGAAGGCATCCCCCTTGAGATATTGGGCGATGGGGTGCGCCAGCGGCTGGCCGATGGCAAGGCCGTACTCGACCGACGGCTTTGGGGAGCGGCCTAAAGCCGTCTTTCGAACAGGAACTCGTCGTCGCGGTGCTGGCCGACCCAGAAGTCGATGTCCGCGATCTTGGCGAAGCCGCGCCGCCGGTAGAACCGCTGGGCGCCGAAATTCTCGCTCCACACCGACAGCTGGATGGCATCGTGGCCGCGCGCAACCGCTTCGCCGATCGCCCAGTCCATTAACGCCGCGCCGATGCCCTGTCCGGTCAGGTCGGGCTGGGTGTAAAGCTGGCCAAGCGCGATGGGATTGGCGGCGTCCGAATGTTCGCCATAGGGGCTGGGCACGCGCATCTTCACGAAGCCGAGCAGCCTGCCCCCGTCATCGGCCTCTGCGAGGCAGTGGATGTGATGGTCGTCGGCGATTTCTGAGGTCACCGCGTCGGGCGCATAGGTCTGCGTCAGGAACGCCTCCAGGTCTTGGGGGCGGTAGAGATGTTCGAAGGCGGCACGGAAACTTTCGCGCCCCAGGGTGGCGAGCGCAGGGCCGTCTTCGAGCGTGGCAGGGCGCAGGATCATGGCCGGGCAGGTAGCGCCGGGGCGCGCGCAGGGGAAGTGCCGGCGCGTGCGTGGTGCATCGGTTGACGAGGGTGACACGTGTCACCCATGTGTCACCCTGCGAAAAGCTATACATCTCAAATGCTTGATGCGGTCAGGGTGACGCTTTTGCGATTTTTCGCTCATTTTTTATGCGCTGTGCCGCGTGCGCAGCAAGCAGGCAACGATGGGAAAGAGCCGTCGCCACGCTAGCGCGATCACCCGAAGTAGGAAAATGACCGCTGGTGTGAAGCGCAACCCGCTCCTCCCCCTTTGAAGGGGGAGGTTGGGAGGGGGTGGTGCGTAAGCCGCAAGCGGAGAACCCCCACCCCCAACCCCTCCCCATGGGGAGGGGGGAATTTCAGGCGGCCCTGGTCGCCCTACGCAGGACGTCGCCGAAGCCGTAGGCGATGCAGTCGTGATCGCGGTAGTATCCGCGCTCTTTAAGCAGCGCGTGCAGCTTCGCCAGCCGGTAGGGCGGCATCCCTGCGAAGATGTGATGTTCGAGGTGATAATTGACGTTGCAGGGGGAAAGCAGCAGCGCCTCCCACCAGCGCGGGATCGTGGTGCCGGTGTTGATCCGCGCATCCATCGCATCGCGGTCCTTCGCGACGCCATGCTCCGAAATCTGCCGCAGCCGCATGGTCAGCGGATAGACGAAGATCCGCGCCGCCCACCACATCAGGTACGCCCACGGCGCGCCCGCGATCAGCAGCGCGGCGAACAGCAGCGCGTGGAACAGCACCGACGGCCCGGTCTCGGCCCACTTGAAGCGCTTTACCTCGCCCACAAGATCGCGAAACCCGGTCTGCCCGGTAATGTCGCGGATCAGCTTGCGCTTCAGCGATGCGCGCGTGACCGGGTAGGATTTGACCATCCACTTGTCGGGGTCGTCGGGCGTGCCTGCGAACTTGTGATGGTCGAGGTGATAGCGGCGATAGAGATCGAGCGGGACGTGCGCGATCGCTCCGCTGACCCACTTGCCGACGAAGACGTTGAGCTTCGGCGTGCGGAAGAATGCGCCGTGCGCGCAATCGTGGGTGATGATCCCGAAGGCCTGGATGCGCCCGCCCAGAACGATGATCGCGGCGAGGATCGTCAGCGGGTTGGGCCAGAGAATCGCGACAGTGAAAGCCGCGACTGCCAGCCCGGCCTGGAACAGCACGGTCGCGGCGGCGCGCGCATCCGACTTCGCGCTGAGCGCGGCCACTTCGTCGCGGGTGATGTAATCGCCGATGGCGGGGGCGTGTCGCATAAGTCTCTCCGGCGAAAGACTATACCTGCCGCTGACAATGCGTGCAATCGGCGCGCCCGATCAGCGCAGGCGCGTACCCGACCGGTCGACCTCGGAGAACTTGTCCGCCTTGCGCTGGCCGAACCGCATGCCGCCTTCCAGCCGCGCGCGCAGCGCGGTGTAGAACGATTCGAGGAACTCGCGCTCGTCGCCCGATCCGGCCTGCCAGCCGATCTTGCGCACGATCGCCTGATGCACTGCCTCCAGCGTCTTGTCGTCGCCGTCGCGCAGCACGCGTTCGAGCGATTGCAGCTCGTACTCGCCGTAGACCGACAGCTCCTCGTCGCCGAAACGATAGGCAGGTTCGGCGCTCACCGCCTGCGCCTGGCCCAGCGACAGCGCCTGGGCCAGCTTGCGGCGCGGGGCCTCGACCACCCAGGTGCCCGCGATCACGTCGCCCGCGCGCAGCGCATCCTTGTTGAAGAAGGGAAACAGCATGAACACGGCGAACCACAGCGATCCGGCGATCCATGCAGAGCCACCTTCGCCGATGCTCTGGAAGAATGTCAGCGGCAGGAAAATCTCGATCTGGCGCAGCAGGTTGCGCGCGATGATCGCCTCGGCAGTCAGCCGCTCGCCCGACTGGCCCTGCGGGCGCGCGGCGACACGGATGCCGACCATCCGTTTGCCCAGCGTGGCCCCGCGCGGCCCCATCTCGAACGCGATGAAATAGCCGTTGAAGAGCAGGAACATCAGCACGATGAACAGCACGAACAGGAATTCGCCGACGCCGTTGGCCTCGATCGCATCCAGATTGATGCCGGTGACCAGCAGCGCGATGAGCACGAGGAGCATGCTGAAGAAGATGATCGTGTAATCGAGCACCAGCGCCATCAGCCGCGCCCCGCGCGTAGCTAGCACTATGTCGAGCGGGACGCCCTCCGGTGTGACGAGCTGGCGCTTGCGCCTGGCATTATAGGCACCCGCGGCCGCGTTCATGCCGTGTCTCCGTCTGGCGATTTGCGCCCGACCAGGACGAATAGCGAAAGCCAGACGAGGCCCATGAACACGCCGATGATCAGCCGCGCCTCGAACCCGGCGAGCTGGCGCGGGAAGGCTTCGAGCACGGCGGCGAAGACCAGCATGATGACGCAGCCGAGCATCACCAGCGCCGCGCGTCGCCCGGCCTGCGCGGTTGCGCCGAGGATGCTCGAAGCGCCGGGGAAGGCCATGTTGCGCCCCACGTGCACGCCCGCCGCGCCCGACAGCAGGATCGCGGTGAACTCGGTCGTGCCGTGGACGCACAGCCACGCCATGAATTCGGGCAGCAGGCCGACCGAGTTGAACAGCCACGCCATCGCGCCCAGCATCGCCATGTTGTAGATCAGCATCAGCACCGTCGGTACGCCGAAGGCAAAGCCCAGCGCGAACACGAGGATGCACACGGTCGCGTTGTTGTAGAACAGGTAGGCGGCGAAGCCCGAAAGCCCGTTCGAACTGCTCTCTATCGCCAGCGTCTGGGCGAGCTCGGCACGGCTTGCCCCGGGCACCCGGCCGCTGGCCATCGCGCCGGGGACGAGCGCGTAATACCAGTCGACATTGCGCGCGACGAGCAGCCAGCCCGCCGCGATCCCTGCGGCCATGGCTGCGAAGGCGATCACGATATCGAGCCAGATCGCGCGCACCGCGCGGCTCCACCCGCCGCGCAGGAAACGCGCGAGCCAGCGGAACATGCCGCTCCTGGGACCATAGACCTGATACCAGGCGCGCTGCACGAGATCTTCGAGGAAGCGCAGCGTCGCCGCGTCGAGCGAGGTCTCGCGCGCCACCGCGAGGCTCGATGCCGCCTGCCGGTAGAGCACGGGCAAGTCGGCGATATCCTCGTCCGACAATCGCCCGAAGGCCCCGCGTTCGAGACGGCGGACGATCTGTTCCAGCCGCCGCCAGTCGCCCTCGCGCTCGATCCGGAAGCGGTCGGACCTGAGCGCCGCAGCCTCGATATCGGGCTGTTCGGGCAGCGGTTTCGCCGCAAAGGGGTTGCGGATTGTGGGCGCTTTCATCCGGCAATCGCCTCCTGCGCGCGCAGGGCGAGGTAGCGGTCGATCACCGCGAAGCCGAGCTTGTCGTGCGGCGCCTCGATCACCTCGACGCCCATCCGGCGCAGACGGGTAAGCACCAGCTGGCGTTGCCGCGCGAGCGAATCGGCGGTGACCGCGCGGGCGACCGCGTCGACGGTTTCGGGTTCGGCGGAGGTGAAGCCCGCCAGCTCGCGATCCTCCAGCGTGACGAACACCACCGCGTGGCGCTGCGTCAGTCGGCCGAGGCTCTCGATCATCAGTTCGGCGGCGGTGGTGTCGCTGAAATCGGAGAACAGCACCACCAGCGACCGGCGCTTCAGCCGTGCGGACAGGGTGGCGAGCGCCAGCGTGTAATTCGCTTCCTCGCCCGTATGGTAGTCGAGCCCCGCAGCGGCGCGTTGCAGCCGGGCAAAGGCCCGCGTCTCGGCGATGAAGGGGCTGGCGAGTACGGGGCGCCGGGCAAAGCCGAACATCATCACCCGATCGCCACCCCGGAGCGCGACGTAGGCTGCCGTCAGCCCCGCGCTGACCGACCGGTCGAGCCGCGGGAGCCCGTCGATCGGCTCGCACATCGCTTGTCCGCAATCGAACGCGAAGACGATCTGGTTGTTGCGCTCGGTCTCGTTCTCGCGCGCGTAGAGCGCGGCGTGGCGCGCGCTCGCATTCCAGTCGATCCGCCGCCGGTCCATCCCGGGCTGGTATTCGGTGAGCGCTTCGAACTGGGTGCCTTCGCCGCGCCGCCTGCGGGTGATGAGGCCCAGCTCGGCATCGCGCAGCAGCGCCTGCAGGGGGCGCGAGCGGATCGGTGAGAGGTCGGGCCAGACGCGGATTTCGCGGCTCAGCTCGACCCGCTTCTGCCGACTGCCGAGCCCCCATGGCCCGTCCCATGCCAGCCACAGCGCGCCCACCTCGGCAGTGCCGCGGCGGCTGGCGACGAGATCGGTCTCGCCGCGCCAGACCCCCTGCGCCTTGGCGAGGGCTATGTCCGCCCGCCCGCCGCGCGCGATGCGCGGGTCGAGCGAGACGGCGGCACGCACCGATCCCGCAGTGCCGGTCAGGTCGGCGGAGACGCGCAGCGGGGTCGGCTGGCCGATCTCGACATCGGCGTCGTGATCGATCTTCCATTCGGCGAGATGGCCCGCGCGCGCCGCGTCGATCAGCGTGAGCACCAGCAGCACGGCCGCCGCGACCGGCACCACCAGCCACGCGCCGGGTGCGACCAGCGCGATCACCAGCGCGAGCGGCGCGGCAAGCGCGACGATCCGCGCGGTGCGGATGGTGGGGAGCAGGGCGGTCAAACCCGAATTCCTCCCCGTTTTTGCGGAGCACAAATGGGGAGGTGGGCCGATGCCGTCAGGCCTCGGGTCGGAGGGGAGCATGCACGCACGGCCCCTCCACCACGACACCTGCGGTGTCGCGGTCCCCCTCCCCATTTGGCCTGCGGCAAAGCGGGGAGGATCTGGTGGTCCAGATTCACCGCGGCGCCTCGGTGCTTTCGATCAGTTCGCCGACGATGGTTTCGACTTCGCGCCCCTCGATCTCCGCAGCGGCGGACAGGATCAGGCGGTGGCGCAGCACGGCGGTGGCCAATGCCTTGATATCGTCCGGCACCACGTAGTCGCGCCCGTCGAGCGCGGCGCGCACGCGGGCGGCATTGCCCAGCAGCACCGCAGCGCGCGGGGAGGCTCCGGTCGCAAGGTCGGAGTGGCTGCGCGTCGCGCGCACCAGCCGGACCACGTAATCGACATTCTCGGGCGCCAGCGTGACCGCCTTCACCGCGTCGATGCCGGCCTGCAGGGCATCGCGGCCGGTCACTGCCTCGATCCCGAAATTCTCGGGCCGCGCGGGCCCCTGCTCGACCCCGAAGCGGGCGACGATGCGCGCTTCCTCTTCCTCGCTGGGATATGCGGCGATCAGCTTGAACAGGAACCGGTCGAGCTGCGCCTCGGGCAGCGGGTAGACGCCCTGGCTTTCGATCGGGTTCTGCGTCGCGATGACCATGAAGCGGTCGGGCAGGACGTGCGTTTCCCCGTCGAGCGTCACGCGGCGTTCCTGCATTGCTTCGAGCAGCGCGGCCTGCGTCTTTGGCGGGGTCCGGTTGATTTCGTCCGCCAGCAGCAGTTCGGTGAAGATCGCACCGCGCGTCAGCGTGAACTGGCTGGTCTGGAAGTTGAACAGGTTGGACCCCAGGATGTCGCCCGGCAGCAGGTCGGGCGTGAACTGGATGCGCCCGTAATCGAGCCCCGTGGCGCGCGCGAAGCACTGAGCGAGGAAGGTCTTCGCCGTACCCGGCGGGCCTTCCATCAGCACGTGCCCCTGCGCGATCAGCGCGACCAGCAGGTGATCGATCACCGTGTCCTGCCCGACGATGGCCTTGCCGACCTCTGCCTTCACGTCGGCTGCCAGCGTGCGGAGCGTTTCGAGTTCGGTAGTCATAGCGTCCTTTCGAGATCGCGGAGCGAACGGGCGGCGCGCAGCAGGTCGCCGCGTTGCCGCGCCGCGCGCAGGGTCTGGAGTCGATGTAAGAGGCTGGGCGCATCGCGCGCTGCCAGCGCAGCTTCGATCGCGTCGCTATCGCTGTCCTTCAGGCCCAGCTTGCGCGCGATCCGGGCGCGCATCAGCGCCTCGTAGGGATCGCGCAGCAATCGCAACCGGCGGCTGCGCGCGATCACCTGCGCGCCGTTGGCGATCAGCTGGCTCTTGCCCGGCGCAATCGCGGGGGCGGGGCGCAAGGCCGGGCCGAAACGGGCAAAGCCACGCCACAGCGCGATGGCGAGCGCGATCAGCAGCGTCAGGGTCGCGGCGAGGAACGGCGGCTCGAATGCCAGCGTCAGCAGGTTGCGCGCCGCACCCAGCCCATTGAGCGTCAGGTCGAACCGCACCGGATCCTCGGTCCCCTGCCGCGCAATCCGCACCAGGTCGAGCGCCAGCATCGCGCGCGTTTCGTCCGCAAGGCCCCAGTTGTTCAGCAGGTCCGGCTCGGCCACCAGCATGACCCCGAACACCGCCTGCCCATCCGTACGCACGGGATCGAGATAGAGGTCGCCATCGAGATAGCTGCCGTCGTCGGCGAGGTAGGCGACCAGCGGGCGATCCTTGCCGTCGACGACCAGCGGCGCGACAAAATCCTTCGCCGTGTCGCTGCTCACTGTCAGGATCGCCTGATCGCTCGGCAAGGTTCCTTTCGCGCCCAGCCCGGCCCACCTTGCCGTGCGACCGTCGAGAGTGGTTCGCGTGAAGGTCAGTTCCTTGCCGTCGATGGTTGCGGACCATTCCTCGGGCGCACCAAGCAGATGCACCCAGCCGGGTTTCGCGCCGCGCTGGCTGGCGGGCAGGGCAAGCCATTTAGGCGCGACGATCATCGTCGGGCCGATCGTGCGCCGCCGGTCGACAATCTCGGTCAGCTCTTCGGGGTCCATTTCCGCCGGAGGGGTCAGCACCAGCAGCCCGGGATCGTCGAGCGCGGCGGTGTCCCGCGAACGGATGACAGGGTAGCCATCGGCCTCCAGCAGGCGGGTGAGCCCGGCAAAGCCGTTCAGTCCGGTGCTGGCGGCGTGCGCGCGCCCGTCATTGGTATTGCCCGCAAGCCCGCCCTGACCGACCAGGTAGAGGAAGGTGACGAAGGCAAGAATGGCGAACAGCACCAGCACGAAGGTGCCGCGCTTGCTGAACGCGCCCGAGTTGGCCGTGCCCGCCATGTCAGCCGCGCTCCAGCGCGAAATCGGCGTAGGCCGAACGCGCTTCGTGCCAGTCGCTCTCGGTCAGGTCCTCCAGCGCGAACAGCGCGCGCTCGACGCTGCGCGCGATGGCGATGAACGCGCGCCGCGCCTTTTCGGGAAGGGCGTCGAGCCGTCCGAGTTCGCGCGCCGTGCTCGAAGGGTGGACCAGATCGGGCCGGCGGCTGGAAATCTGGCCGATGCTGCGCGCCAGCAGCAGCCGCACCGCCTCGCCGTAACGCCCCTGCGCGGCGAGCGCATCGGCATCGCTCAGCAAGGCCTGCGCTTCGGCGCGATCGGGCGCGAGGTCGACCTCGGTTTCTTCGGCCTGTTCGCGTGGCTTGAACACATCGAGACCCACAATCCGGACGATCAGCATGATCAGCAGCGCGACGCCGATCGCCACCAGCACCCATTGCAGCACCGGCCAAGCGGCGGCGATGGCGTGGGCGACCGGGCCGAAAATGGAATTGAGAATTTCGCCCACCACGCGCAGCCATTCGGGCGGTGGCGGCGGATCGGGCGGCGCAATCGGTGCGAACTGCAGGTCGGAATCGCTGCGCACCGCGCGCCAAGCGTCCGTTGCCCCCCCGTTCGTCGCTGCCCCTGTCGTCACAAGAGCAAGGCTTGGCATGGGGCCATGCGCGCGGCAAGCCGTTGTGCATTTGCACACCGCATTTCCGATAACGGGCGTGGCACTTGCGCATAACCGGGATGCTGGCTAGATCGCGCGCCACATTCCACGCTCACTTTGCCAGGCATATTTCGATGAAAGACGATCGTAACACCGCTTTCGGGTGGATTTTGTTTTCGGGCGTTATCGCTCTCGGGGCGATGAGCGTCAGCTCGATGATCTTCCACGCGGACGATTCGGAACTTCCCGAGGGGGCCAAGCCCGGTTTCTTCATCGAAGGCGAAGAAGCCGGTGGCGCAGAAGCCAGCGGCCCGCCGCTTGCCAACCTGCTCGCCGCGGGCAGCGCATCGGCTGGCGAGGCGATCTTCGCCAAGTGCTCCAGCTGCCACACCATCGCGCAGGGCGGTGCCGACGGGATCGGGCCGAACCTGTATGGCGTGATCGGCAAGCCGATCGGCAAGCACGAGCCGGGATTCGCCTACAGCGCCGCGCTGAGCGGCCATGGCGGCGACTGGACCTACGAAAATCTCGACGCCTGGCTCACGAGCCCGCGCGCTTTCGCCAACGGCACGAAGATGAGCTTCGCCGGTCTTTCGAGTGCGGAAGATCGCGCCAACGTGATCCTGTACCTGATGGAAAACGGTGGCGGTCCGCCGCTCCCCGCACCGGTCGCCGAAGGTGGTGACGAGACTGCGGCCGAGGATGCCGACAATCCGGGCGAAGGCCCCGGCGCGGTCGAAGGTGCCGAAGCGGGCGAAGCCGAATCGGCAGGCGCGATGGCCGACGACCAGCCGGTGGCCGAAAACGCCCCGGCCACCAATAACGGCGAATAAGCGATGTGATCGGGGGCCGCGCCGAGCGGTCCCTCAGCCTTCGCGGCCTTTAAACCCTTGCGCGACGACGTACCATTCGGACGAGCCCTTGCGGCTCGCCGGTGGTTTGGCGTGCTTGACCGTCTTGAAATTGCGCTTGAGCAGGTTGAGCAACTCGACGTCGGTTCCCCCCGCCAGCACCTTGGCGAGGAATTGCCCGCCGGGCGCCAGCGTCTGAATCGCGAAATCGGCAGCGGTCTCCACCAGCCCCATCGTGCGCAGGTGATCGGTCTGCTTGTGGCCCACGGTGTTGGCCGCCATGTCCGACATCACGAGGTCGGGCGCGCCGCCCAGATGGCCCATGATCGTGTCGGGCGCCTCGTCCGCCATGAAATCCATTTCCAGGATCGTGACGCCTTCCAGCGGTTCGGTCGGCAGCAGGTCGATCCCCACGATGGTCGCCTGCGGGCGTTTCTTCTGCGCGATCTGCGACCAGCCGCCCGGCGCGATACCCAGATCGACGATCCGATTCGCGCCCCGCAGGATGCCGAACTTCTCGTCCAGCTCGATCAGCTTGAACGCGGCGCGGCTGCGATAGCCTGCCGCCTTCGCCTCGCGCACGTAGGGATCGTTCAGCTGCCGCTCCAGCCACCGGTTGGAGGATGCGGTGCGCCCGCGCGCGGTCTTCACCCGTTTGTCCGGATCGCGTCTCGAACGGCTCATGTCAGTTTCTGCTTTCCGGATTGGGGCCCTTGGCGCCCGCGAAATCGGCGGCCATCAGGCTGCGAAGGATGCCTTCGCGAATCCCGCGATCGGCCACCCCCAACCGGTCGGCGGGCCACAGGTCGAGGATCGATTCGAGGATCGCGCAGCCTGCCACCACAAGTTCCGCCCGGTCGGGCCCGATGCAGGGCAGCTCGCCCCGCTCGTCCTGGCTGAGGGCGGACAGGCGCGTGGAGATATCGCGCATCGCCGCCGCAGGCACGATCAGCCCGTCGACCGCCCGCCGGTCGTAATGGGGCAGCTCCAGGTGCAGGCTGGCGAGTGTGGTGACGGTCCCGCTGGTGCCGAGCAGGCGGATATCGTCTTCGCGCGACGCGTCGCGAATCCGCTCGGCGAAAGGGGCGAAACTTTCGTCCACCGTGCGGCGCATTTCGGCATAGAGCGCCAGCCGGCCTGCGCTGTCTTGCGCGGGCGGCGCCTTGCCGATCACCGTGTCGGTCAGCGAGACGACGCCCCACGGCACGCTTTGCCAGTCGAGGATGCGCGGGATCGCCCCATCGCCGGGGCCGACCAGGATCAGCTCGGTCGAACCGCCGCCGATGTCGAAGATCAGCGCGGGCCCTTCGCCCTGTTCGAGCAGGACGTGGCAGCCCAACACCGCCAGCCGCGCCTCTTCCTGCGCGGAGATGATATCGAGCACGATCCCCGTTTCCTCGCGCACGCGATCGATGAACGCGGCACCATTGGTGGCCCTGCGGCAGGCCTCCGTCGCAACCGACCGGGCGAGGAAGACGTTGCGGCGGCGCAGCTTTTCGGCGCAGACGTGCAGCGCCCCCAGCGCGCGGTCCATCGCCTCGTCCGACAGGCGGCCCGACAGCGCGAGCCCTTCGCCTAGCCGCACCACTCGGCTGAACGCGTCGATGACGGTGAAATCCTGTCCCGATGGCCGCGCGATCAGCAGGCGGCAGTTATTCGTGCCCAGGTCGAGCGCGGCATAGGCCTGTCGCGCGTGCTTGCCGTGGCGCGCAGGTCCGCGCACGTTCGAACGCTTGTCGAAGACGTTGCTGCGCCGCGGGCCATCCGCTTTGCGGGGGCGTCGATTCGGCTCCATGGGCTTCGGAGAGTGATAGCGCTTGTCTGCTACCTTGCCGGACGTCGTGCCCTCCGGTTCGCAAGCCCTGTTGTTGTCGTCCGGCGGCGCGAAGTCCGCCATAATTACCAATTCCATACCGCCCGGGGGGAGAGTTCCCTCGGGGACCTGGCACCCATGCTAACGGCAGCGGCGCGGCGGAGCAAGGCCGCGCTCCTTTTCGACGCTTGACGCTGCGGCCACACCTTTCTAGATGCGCCGCTTCGCGAAGCCCTCCGCGTCTCGCCGGTCGAGATTCACGCGGACCAGCTGTTGCCCCGTCGTCTAATGGTAAGACTACGGACTCTGACTCCGTCAATTGAGGTTCGAATCCTCACGGGGCATCCAGCTTTGGTCCGTCATGCCTACTTTTCCTTGGGTTGTGATGGTGTCGTGTCTAACTTTTCGAGCGGGTTAGACATTTCCGCGCCGTAAGCTTTGGCCATCGCGCTATCGGCAAGAGCCGCATCGCCAGCATCCCCAGCGTATTTCCGATACATCGCAATCGACTTGTGGCCGGTGATCGCCATGCCCTCTTGATCGCTGCAACCCGCGACCCGCAGCCGAGCCGCCGCCGATTTACGCAACCCGTGGGCAGAGCAATGAGGCAAGTCGGCCTTGATGCAGGCGCGCTTCACCAGATTGTAAAACCCCTTCGCGGTAAAAGCCGTGCCGTCGCGGTTTTCGAGCAATAGAGTCTTACCAAGCGGTCCGGCATCGAGCGCAATACGAAGTGTGTCCACCACAGGGACATCGACCGCCGTCGAAGTCTTTGACTGTTTCAGGCGGATGCGACCACCACTGATTGCCCTATGGGTCAGATACCTTACGTCTTGGCTTCGCTGAGCGCCGTAGAGTAGCAGCGCGAACGCGAGCCGGGGCTTTGTTCCAAGAGGATGAATAGCCTCGAATTGCGCCAACTCAGCCTCGGTCCACCGATGATAGCCTTCGCTGTCGTCCGGTTTCGGCGGGCGCGTGTCTTTCACCGGATCGAATGTGCCGGGGACGATGCGCTCTCGTCTTGCCACGATGAATAGCTGGTGCAGTAGCTTGCGCAGGCGGGCCGCTGCGTGCGGCTTGTGCTGCATCTGGTTCATGATCGCCTGAATACGTCCCGCATCGAAGCGCGACATCGCAACATCGCCATAGGCCGTGCGGAAGCGCTCAAGCACACCGCGATAGACACTTTGAGTAGCTGGCCGCAGATCTTTGAAGGCGAGGTCGCTGTAATAGCGCGCGATGACATCCGAGACACTGCCAGGGCGGATGCGTTCCGCACCGATTGATGGTGCCTCAGCCGCCAGACATTCGGCATACTCGCGCTCGAAGTCTTTAGAGCCGAGCGGGGCTTTGAAATAGTGCATTGGGTAGCCTTTGCGGCGAAAGCGCCAATAGGTCTTGCCCTTGATGCGGGTGCCGGAGACGTATTTGTATCCGCTCTTCAAAACCCGTCACCCCTCGCAATCGCTGCATCAATATCATCGACGCCGCCCGTGCTGGTGTACGAGCGCGGGCAGAGCGTAAACGAAAAGCCGCCTTCAGGATCGACACGCCCTTTCATGACAACGCCGTGGGCCGCGACAGCACATGCCATCCGGTCTAGGTCGTCTTTCGAGATAAGGGCGCGTCGACCGGACATCAGCCTTCGCTCGCCTCTTCATCAGACGCCGCGAGCATGATCCCAACCAGCGAAAAAATGTCGCCAGTCACCATTCGCGTTGTGCGGATATGGCCGGTGATCTTCGGGAATTGACTATCGTAGGGGTCGCCTTTGAACGGGGCGACTTCCTCCCGCACCGGTCGTCCGTCTTCCATGCCCCACTGGACCAGCTCGCCTAGAATATCGAAAGGCTCGATCCTGACGCTTACAACATTGCGCAGGAAGAAAGAGGATGCGCCGTCGATGCCGAGCACCTGATAGCGGGAGAACAGAAACGCTAACGCTTCCTCGAAGGTCTCCCCCTCATAGGTGGCACTGTAGCGCGCTTGCCCGATGTTGGCGTAGTGGGGCCAAACAATATCAAAGTTGGGATCGAAGGGCATAGGACCGAACCGGCGCACACGCTCGACAGCTTGGCTCGGGCCATCGGAAGCGAGCACGGCAATCAGAGTGCGGGCCGCGTCCATCGGCGTCATGTCAGGCGCATTCACGCCTCGCGCGCCGGTCGTCAGCAACCCAGCTTCCTTGAGAAAGCGCGTGTATGTGGTCACGGTCTTGAGCGGGAGACCCAGCGACTCTGCCATGACCCGGTTGAATTCTGCCGACTTCATGCCAGCCTAATTGCATCTTTTGCAGATAGGCGCAAGCTCTAATTGCAATTTGTCCACAAAGCCCCGGCGTTAGCGCGCCGGGGACATTGGATCAGCAATCGCCGCTGCCGCCTCCCGGTATCGGGATTGGTGCGTCGGTCTCGTCAGGCTCGCGCTCGTCTTCAAGCTCACGGCCATCGTCGACCCCCTCGTCGGGATCAGAGATTGTGCAGCCGGGGCCGTGCCAAGGTTGCGGCTCGCGTTTCACAAAGTCGTCTTCGGCGTCGGTTGCCTCAAGGTCAGGGTCGCCGCTCATCGCGTCGAGCAACAGGACCAGCGCCTCGACCGCCTTGCCTATGGCGTCGGGATCGGCGTGCGCCAGGACGGCTGCGGCTGCGGACAAATTGTGAGGTAGGATGACGGGGACGGATTCCGCCCGTAGGTATGCAGTAGCCATGATGCGCTCCTAGAAAGCGTGTTGTGGTCAGAGGCGGCTCGGCGTTGGCGCGCCGGGTCGTCTCGCGTCAGATTATGAAACCGAGAGGAGTCTAGGTCAATGAGTGATGCAAGTAGCAACGCAAGTCAGCTAAGCCCGGATGCGGTGGCCTATTATCTAACTGTATCCATTCTGACCGGCACCGAATACTCGAAAGGTCGGGGGTCGACAGCCGGAATTCCAATTATTGACGGGAGCAATCGCGAAGAAATTCTGCGAACCTATGCCCTATGTCGCCAAGTTGTCCATCAACCGAGTTTCGTGAACGACTTTCTAAGCGCTGGTAGCTGAAACTAATAGGCACATCCGCCAATAGTTCGATTAGTTGGACCGGCCCCAGCGTTTCCGCTGTGCCGGTCCTGCACCGCGCCCCCAAGGAATAGAGGGGCCGTGCCGTGTCGGGGTTTACGCACTCACCGACTAACCGGGCCATTTGTGGGGAACCAATGCCGAAACCCACAGGCTGACCAGCCTAATCTCCGGTGCCGCTCCAATCGACCAGCCGCATGGCAGCGTCCGCATCCACGCCATTCTCTTTCGCCAGTGCCAGGGTTTGAACCACCGCAGCGAAGGCACGCGCCCGCCCGCCGGTGTCGAAAGCCTGCAAGGGCCGCATGACATCGAGCGAGATATTGCCGCCCAGCTTCAGGCTTGCCTCTCGTGCGATCATGACCGCGATGGGCTGCAACACCCATTGCGCCAGATGCCGCTGCGCCTCGCGCACCATCGGCCCGGTTGTGGCGGGATTGCTGAGACCGGGCAGGACGCCGAACACTGTCTCGATGCCAGCTTTGGCTCCGTCGAGCGTTTCTTTGGTCATCGCCTTGGAAAGATCGGGCGTGACATCGTGCGGCTTCAGGTCCGTCTGCGGTGCAGGTCCGCCCGCCGCCGTCACGTTCACCGATTCCCGCACCAGAACCCGCCCGCGCATTCCACGGAAGCCCCGCGCCAGTGCCGTCATGTCCGTGTCAGGCTGTTCCGGCATAGGGATGACTGCCGAGCCGAGCGGTGCATCGGCGTAGATTTCCGAAAGCGCCGTTTCGAGCGTTTCTAGCAGCCCGCCGGTCAGCCGTGCCCGCCTTAGCGGTGCAACGCCCGTGTAGGGTGCCGAGACCTCGCAACCGACCCGGAAGTGCAACACCTCGCTTGCCAGTAGCGTCTCGGTCTTCCCGCCGCCTGCATCGGGGATCGTGACCCGGTAGGCGGTCGGGACCGAAAAGCGGGTCGACAAGTCCCAATCCGAACAAGGCACCAGCCCGTCAGGCCGGATGGCAAACACCGCCTCGCCACGTAGCGCTAAAGCGCGAGCGATCAGGGCAAGATCGAACGGGGTCAGCATGTCGGTGCCGTCGACATCGGCAAGGCTCAATCCACCCTCCCATAGGCTGACGCATCCCTGCACCGTGCCAGTCAGTTCCGCCAAGCCATCGGTGCCCATGATGTAGGCCGCGCGGGCCTGCATAAGCTGCGAAGTGTATCCGGTGCCGGTCGAGCGTTTCTCGATAGCCTCGGTCTTTTTCGTAAATGGCCACATGGTCAGGCCCTCCGATACGGGCGCAACAAGTCAGCCGCGCCGCTGTTTTGCATGGCGAGCGCGGTCCATGCCGCGTTGCGCCGGTAGGTCTCTTCGATGGCCCCGCCCATATTGACCGAGTATTCCGAAGCGCCCGCGCGATCGGTCTCGTCTGCAAGGTATTCAGCCAAGCGCCTGAAGGCCCCTGCGATGGCTTCAGGCACCGTTCCGCCGCCGACATCGGCAACGATGCGATAGGGCCCTAGATCGTCCAGACAGTAGCCGTAGGGCCCTGCCGAGAGCGTCACCGCCTCCCATGCCTCGCCCGTCCACTTTTCCGCGCTGGTCAGGGTCGCAGGCGTCAGGGTGAAGCACCAATGCCCTTTCCCTTCCACAACCCATGTCACCGTTCGCTCGGTGAAGCGGTGCGCGATATAGGTCTCGATGCGCTGCCAGAGCATGTTCGCATCAATCGCCGCCGCTGCGGTCGACAGGCCGTCAGGCGCGTCAGGATAGGCGCTAGGGACCGCCTCGGTCTCTGCAATCGTCTCGGCCATCATTAGAGCCTCCATCGGTTTAAGGTGCGGTGCAGGCCCGCATCGGGCCGCTCATGGCGCACACAAGGCGACCAGTTGCGGGCCTCAATCTGTGCGGTCGGATAGGCCCCGCGCGTCACTGCCGAGACCTCGACCAGTTCCGCCTCGGTAATGCTGCGATGAACCACGCCGTTTTCGCGGGTGACGGTCTCGCCGCCCTTGGCCACACGAAAGCCCGGTGACAGTCCACGGATCAGGCCCGCGCCATGCGCCGCGAGGAAGTCCCGCGCCCATGACGTGTGGGCTGCCACCGTTGCCTCGAAGGTCAGCGCGTCGGTTTCCTCGCGGACCTCAAGTGTCCCGGCCATGCGACTGGCCAAGGGTTTCTCGAAGTCGTGACCGCTCAGGAAGTGCAGGTCATCGGTGCCGTTCACGCGGGAGGCGAATGCCCCGCGCGCGATGGTTTCAAAGTATCCGGGCGCGAGCTGCGTCCGGGTGTCGTAAGGGAAGCGGCCCGCCACGCGAACCGCATCGCCTTCTTGGCGAATTTCCAATCCGCCGAGCGAGCCGCCCCAAAGCATCTTAGGAACCTGCCGACAGGACGCGAAGCTGCGAAGCGCGCGGAACCTTGAGGTCCACGGTAAGCAGGCCGGTCAGGCGAAGCCCGCCCGACTGTGCATCGCTGTAGGGATCGCGGATCATGTCCACGCCACCCCACATGCCGAGATAGGCCGGTGCGAGACCACCAGCCGAAACGGCAAGCAGCGCCGTATCAGCCGAAAGCTGCGTCGAAAGGATCGGATTGCCCATGCCGCTGGTCAGGCGGGTCCACTCGGTCTGTCCGCTGCCATCATCGAAAATGGCGTCATCCAAGTCCGCCCACATGTCAGGCGTGATGGCCATGCGAACCGCAGACGGATCGGAGATAGCGTTCGCAGTCATGAACGCGATAATCTCGGTGCGAACCGTGGGCCACGTTGCCGCCCAGGTGCCGGTGCCGCTGGCAAGTTCGACCAGCCCGGTAGGCTCGCCATCGGCACCGTCACCGACAAGGATTGCCCGGTCGAGTTCCGACCCGATGGCCGCTGCCATGTCGCGGCGAATGGCCTGTTCGAGACCCGGCCCGGTCTGCTTCACCGCCTTGCGGCTGATACGCATGTGCGCACCGAGCGTCTGGTCGGGCGAAAGCGTGGTCTCGGTCGTCTGGAAGGCCGTTGCATTCGGGACGTTGCCGCCCTCGGTCGCTGCCCAGCCGGCCACCGCACCTTGCGTTGCCACCGGATATTCTACCGTTCCGAACGGGATCGAGACCGAGTTGACGCCAAGGCGCGATGCCACGGACGTGGGGAACAGCCGGTCGAAAATGCCCTGCGTCTGCTTCGGCTCCACCGTGCCGGTCGAGACGGTATTGCGGACCTCAAGCGCTTCCAGCGGGAGCGGGATGCCCTGATAGGCACCGTGGCTGCGCATTTCCTGCACAATTTCCGCCGTCTGCCCCGAAAGCTGCGCGCCGTGGTCGAGCGCCGCCGCAACCTGCCGAACCTCAAAGCTCGACATCATGTCGGCCCACTCGGTCTCCGACCGGGTTTCGAGTTCCTTGCCAGCTTCCCGGCGTTCCTCGTCTTCTGCGATGATCGCGGCGCGATACCGGGTTTCGTTCGCCCGATATTCCTTGTCGAGCTCCGCCATCGAGCGGGTCTCGTCTTCGGTCGGGTTGTCATTACCTGCCAGCGTGGCGAGTTCCTGACGGATCTCCGACTGGCGATGCGTGATTTCCATAGACTTCAACATTTGAGATTCACCTTATGTTCAATATTTCAGGGGGTTTTTGAGGAAGTTGCGCCACTCGTGACGCTTCGGATTGAGCGGCGCTAAGCCAACCTCAATTCTGGTTTTGTGCGTGTGACAGGACGCGCACAGGATTTGCAGATTGGACAGCACGTAGGCGAGGTGCGGATGCGTCCGCACAGGCTCCACGTGGTCGCATTCGAGCCGATGGTGCGAACCGCACTCGACACATTGCCAGCCGTCGCGGTCGAGCGCCTGCATCCGCAGGGCCTTCCAACGCGGGCCGCGTGTGACATGGCGCGAGTGCCGGGTGTGTTCCTTGCGATCAGAGAACATCGCGCACCTGCAATTCGTAAAACAGGACATCGCCAGCCGGGGCGAGCGGTGACACGCGACCGATGGCGTATTCGGTCCCGTCGATTTCGATGCGGTCAGAGGTCTCAGGCGTGATCGCCAGCCCGTCGACCGAGACGAAAACCCGCTGGTCATCCACGTCGAGAAAGCCACCGGCCAAGAGCTTCAGTTCGATGGCATAGGTCGCGGTCAGGATGGTGCAGTCGTATTCGACATCCTCGCCGGGGATCGGTGCGCCGAACGGGTCTTCGCCGCCCGGTCCCGCCCTTAGGAGCGTTGCCGCCTGCCCATGCTTCGCGATCAGCCGCGATGCGGTTTGTGTCATCCCCATGCGATGCGTCCCCCCTTTAGGTCCGGTGCGCGTTTCATGCGTTGACCCTGTGCGACCGCGATGACGGTTGCCGCCACCGGGTCCACGCGACCCGTCGAGCGGCCAGCAGCGAGTTTGTGGTTGCCCGCCGGGTCGACCAGCGTGATTGCGTCCGCGAATGCCGAGCGCAGCAACAGGGAAGGCACAGACTGCACCTCGCCTTCAAACACCGCACGCCGGGTGCGCTCGATGTCTTCGCTGCCATCCTTCCAACCAAAGCCGCGCCAGATGGCAGGCACGCGATCTAGGCCCGCTTCGCGCAAGGCTTCGACAAACTCGGCATGACGGAAGCGGTCGCCACAGATTGCCGCTGGAGCCTGCCCGTTCAGCCGCTCAAGGACATCGGCAAGGAAGCGCCCGACCGGCACAGTCGTGTCGCCCATTGTGACCAGCTCGCCCCGCTCGGCCATCTCGACATAGCGGTGCGATACGCCGTCAGCCTGCCCGCGATCAGCAAGACCGGGATTGCAGGGAAACGCGCCCAGGCATTCGAGCCGTCCGGTCTCTGGCCAATAGAGCGCCGCCGCCGACATCGAGCGCGAGCCGCCTAGGTCGACGCCCATGACCACCGGGCCTTCGCGCAAGGGCAGTTCATCGGGCGAGACCTCGCAGCCGAGCCACTCGTCGACGGTAAGCAAGACCGAGCGGTTATCCGATGCCACCCGCTCATTCCGATTGAGATTGCGAAAGCTAGACAGGGCAGAGCCGCCGCGTGCGATTGCGCGCCGCGCCTGTGCGATCAGCCATTCGGGCGAGGGGCCGATGCCCTCTTTTGCGCCGGGGTTGGCGATCAGCAGACTTTCCAAGTCATCCGGCGGCAAGCCGGGATCGGGCCGATGTTCCTGCACATAGGTTCCGGGTGGCGGCTCATCGAGCCACCGGGAAAACGTGTTCGCGTCATCGGGCGCGCTGGTCGAGATAATCAGCGCCCGCCCGTCGCGCTTACCGAGACCGGACAGGATAGCGTTTTCGAGCGCGTCACCCTTTTCCCGCTCCCATGCTGCCCGCTCATCGAGAATGGCCAGCGTAGGAGCGCCGCCAAGGATCGACTTGCCATCGGCTGCGATTACGCGCGCCAGTCCGCCGCCGTTTTCTTCGGTCTCGACTTCCAGCCGCGAACCGCGCCGGATCACGAATTGCTCGCGCTGGTCTTCGGGCAGGCCTTCGATGAAACCGACGAGGAAGCCGAATGCCGTTTTCGCTTGATCGCGGTTTCGAGCGGCGAAGATGATTTCGCGCTTCGGCTGCGGTGCAATCTCGCCCATCAAGTGACCGAGCGCGATGCCTGCCGATGTCGCGGTCTTCGAGTTGCCACGCCCAATGGACAGGACCGCAGCCTCGATGCCGGGAGCGAATGCACCGCGCACAAAGTCTTTCTGGTATTTCGCCAGCTTCACCTTGCGGCCTGCCAAGCGCCCTTCCGGCACCACCAGCGTAGGCAGGAATCGCAGCGCCGCCGCTGCCTCTTTCGATGCCCTAGTCATTCGCTGCCCTCCCGCTTCGGGAGAGAGAGCGGAAAAGCCCCCCGCCGGTCCCACGCCGATTTCAAAACGGGGGCATTGGGACCAATGTCGGCCAGCGTCACAACGTCACACCCCTTAGGGGTGTGTGACGCCTGTGACGGCAAAACTGGCGTGCAATCGAGCGTCACATGTGACGGTGTGTGACGGTTGTGACGGTGCAGGTTAATCATCGGTCTGCACCCTCCAGAAATAGTTGTTAAACCCGCGCACGTGGTTGAGTTCGAGCAGCCGGTCTTTGGCGCGCTTAAAGGCGGTGCGGGCTGCGCTCGGGCTTGCCCCGGTAGTCAGTTCGCGCTTGTCACAGGCGTCACGCCAGTCCTCTAGCGAGACCACCGCCACGCCAGCCGGATAGTCCTCGCCCATGTTCGTGCGCCCATGCTCGGCAAGGGCCGCGATCAGCGCCGACATCGCCACCTCATCCTTGCCGGTGAGGGGCTTGCGGACAGGGGCAGGGGTCTCGGTAGGATCGACCACCGCGCTTGTTACCGGGTCGCCGTCTTCATCCTCGCCAAGCGTCACCGAGCGCAGGGTGAAGTGCAGGTCGAAGGGTGCGACCATATCGCGCTGCTTTTTGCTGGAAATGGTGTGACTGGCAGAAACCAGAATCTCGGTGTCGACCGCAGCACGAAGGGCCGATGATCCACGCGCACCGCGTTCCTCATCCTTGCCAGTGTGATGCACCACCATGACATGCGCGCCGGTAGCTTCGCGGATGACATCGCAGTTCTTCACGAAGATGGCCGCATCTTTCGCGGTGTTCTCGTCGCCATCGCCAATCGACCGGGCGAGAGTATCGACCACCACCAGAACGGGCCTCATTTCGCGCAAGAGGTCCGCGATAGCCGTCGTGTCATCGCTGCCGTGGAGGTCCACCCCGATGGGCAGCAAATGGAACGGGGCCGTCGCCATGTTCGGATGTTCACGCTTGAACGCTGCCAGCCTATTCAGGACGCCACAGCCGCCCTCGGCAGCGATATAAAGCACAGGGCCACCAGCGACCTTGCAATCGCGCCACGGCTCTCCAGCGGCCACATGCATGGCGAGGTCGAGCGCCACGAAGGTCTTGCCCGCGTTCGACGGGCCGTAGAGCATCGAAAAGCCGTTCGCGGAAAGCCAACCTTTCACGAGGTAGTTGGACACCAGCACAGCCTCGATGGTGCTCAGGCTGACCATGCGCCGCTTGATTGCGCTGCCCCGGTCGTGGCTCGCAGGCGCTAAGCCGTTCGCGTGCTCATATTCCTGATATTCTCGGTCGAGCGCCGCCTGATCGGGGAAGGGGCGGATGTTGCCCCTCGGATCGTGTGCCACGAAGGGTGCCGTCATGCGTCACCCCCTTCCAGCAGATGATCGGCAAGGAAGGCCGCGTGAACGAGGTTGCGGCAGTAACCGACTGCCACCTTGAGAATGTCGGGCAGGACATCCGCATAGAGGTAGGCGCTCGCCATTTCATGCGCGTCAGCCGCGTGGGCAAGTGCTACCTGGCTCGACACGCGGGTGCGCAGCCATGCGGCATAATCCCGCGCCTTCAAGAGCGCGATGCGGTGTTCCAGTTCCTCGCCCTCGCATTCGGGCAGGTGGGAGCGGATGTGAAACGACAGATCGCTCATTGCGCCACCCCCGCTTCGCAGCTAGTGTGGACCGCAGTTTCCGCCGCAATGGAAGCGCCAGCGCTCGAACCGGTTGCAGCCAGTTCGGGCGCTTTCACTTTCCGCCGGGGTGGGGGCCATGAATAGTTAGACAGCCGGAATGTGTAGCCCGCCGAAAACCGTGGGCGCAAAATACCGGTTAGACTTTTCAAGTGGTTAGAATTGCCTAGATTGTTGATGCCCTCACGGGGCATCCAGCTTTCGATCCTCATAACAGATACTTGACCGCTCCCCGGCGCTACCGACCAGCAAGCAGCTCCCGTCCCTTGTCGAGCAGGAGAATCGCGACCAGCGATAGGCCGAACAGCGGCAGGAGCAGCGCGAGCACGACCGCCACCGCGATCAGCCCGCGCGGCAGGGGGCCGCCGGGCGGCGGGGCTGCCAGTTTCCCTTTCGGCCTGCGCTTAAGCCACATGAGCACCCCGAGCACGGACAGCGCGATCAGGGCCAGCGCGATGACCAGCCCCATGATCTGGTTAGCGAGGCCGAACAACGCGCCTTCGTGCCACGCGATGCCGATATTGATCGCCCGGTCGATCGGGTGCTTGTCCGCAAAGCCGCTGCGCGAAAGCTCGGCGCCGGTTTGCGGATTGTAGGTGACGGCGCGCACGAGCGGTCGGTTCTGCGCTTCCGACTTCACCGTCCACACGTCTCCTGTCGGCGGCCCGAAGCGTTGCGGGGCGTGGGGCGGCAGGACCAGTGCCGGGAACGCCATGTCTTCGGCCTCTGCCCGCTGGACGAAGGCGGCGACCGTCAGCGATTGCGAAGGCACCGGGGGCGTCGGCGTCATGGCGTGACCCTCGGCGCCGTGGTCGTGGCCCGAAGGCACGGCGACAGCCGCTTTCTCCGCGCCGATTTTCCACTCCTGCGGCCCTTCGATCAGGCCGAGCTCGCCCCGCGCCCATTTGAACGCGCTGCCCCAGGTGCCCGCCCAGGGGAGGCCGCTGGCCAGCATCAACAGCACGAATCCTGCCAGCCAGAAGCCGATCGCCCGGTGCAGGTCTTTCATCAGCGGGCGTCCCTTGAGCGAGCGCCGAGGCCAGAAAGTCCCCGCAGCGCGAAACGGCCGTGGCCACCACAGGTAGAGGCCGGTCAGGATCATCACGATGGTCCAGCTCGCGGCGAGTTCGACCAGCCGGTCGCCCCAGTTGCCCATCATCAGCGAGCCGTGGAAGCGCGAGACCGTGTTGGAGATCCGCTCCGCCGGGTCGAGCGTGCCGAGCACCTGCCCCTGCGGCGAGACGAACACCTCGCTCAGCGAATCATCCGGCAGCCCCATCTGCACCATCGCCGCATCGCCCGGTTCCTCCGGCAGGCGGTAATGGTTGAACGAGCCATCGGGAAACGCGGCTTTCGCCGCCTCCAGCTGCCGGTCGGCCGATACCGCGCCCTCCAGCGAAAGGCCGCGATAATCGCGTTCCTCCCACCGGTCGATCTGCGGCTTGAACAGATAGATCGACCCGCTGACCGACAGCAGCAGGACGAAGGGGAGCACGAACAATCCGGCGTAGAAATGCCAGCGCCAGATCGTGCGATAGGTCGCGGTATCGGCCATTATCATCCCTCCCCTAGAAGCGCGCGCGCACGCCGCCGAAGACGGCGCGGCGCTCAACCGGGTAGAAGATCGCCGAGGTGGGCGTCGCGGTGATCGCGGCGCTGATGTCGCCCACCGCCTTCCTGTCGAAGAGGTTGCGCGCATCGACGAACAGGTCGATCCCGTCGGTCAGCGTGGCCCCGGCGGTGATCCCCACCAAGGCGTAGCCATCGACCTGTAGGCTGTTGTCATAGTCCGCGAAGGGCCCGTCGGGCATCCACTCGACATTGGGCGCGATGTGGAGGCCATCGGTGCCAAGGCGCAGCTCGGCGCGATAGAGGTGCTCGGGCACCACCGGCAGGCGGTTGTCGCCGTATTGCGGATCATCCTCGAAGTGGAAGTCGCTGTAGGTGTAGATCTGCCGCAGGCGTGCCCATGGGGTGAGGTCGATCGACAGCGCCGCTTCGATACCCTGATGGGTGGTGTCACCTGCATTGAAGGTCGATGCGGGAATGTCCGGCCCCACATTGAATTGCAGCAGCTCGCCTTCGATTTTCGCGCGATAGGCGGCCAGATCCCACTCGAGGATGCCCGCACGCCCGCGCGTGCCGATCTCTGCGGTCCACGCACGCTGGGGGTCGAGGTTCACGAAACTGGCGATCTGCGCCACCTCGGCAAAGCCCGGAAATTCGACCGAACGGCTGTAATTGGCAAACAGCTGGATGTTCTCGTTCGCCTCGAACAGCACGCCGAACTTGGGGGAGAATCCGTCGAACTCGGCGCGCCCGGTGATATCGACCGCTCCGCCCGAAAATCCGTCGAACAGCAGGTGCTGCTCGCGGAAGCCCTCGGCATAGACCGCACCTGCGATCAATTGCAGCGGTTCGACCGGACGGAAGCGGACCTCGCCATAGATATTTGAGGTCGAGGCGCGCTGGTCCGCGTTGAAGGTCGGTGCGCCGCGCTGCCCGTTGATGTTCACGAAGCGCTTCGCATTGGTATCGCCAAGCCGCGTTTCGCCGCCCACCGTCACCTCGAACCGACCTGTGGCATAGTCGAATCGCGCATAGACGCCGCGATCGGTCGACTTGTAGTCGAGCACCTGGAAGATCGGATGGTGGAGCGATTTCGCGTTGACGAACCCACCCACGTCGAGCTGGCCCCCGTCGAAGGAGAACCGGGTGCGGTTTTGCAGGCGGATCGAATCGATGTCGCGCGCCTGGTCGCCCGCAAAATTGCCCGTCTCGGGCGCGGTCAGCGCCGTGGCGAGCGTGAGCGCGCCCGGTAGCTGCTGGTCGATCGAATTGACGCTGGCGTAGGAGCGGTTCTCGATATTGTCGGTGATTTGCAAACCGACATTGCCGTGGAAGCGCAGCGATTCGCGCTTCGCATGGTCGCGATCGCCATCCGAACTGTCGTAGCTGATCGCGGCCCATGCATTGCCCGGTCCGCTCTGGACGCCGTAGGAGACAAGCCCGCGATAGGTGTCGAAGCTGCCGGCATCGCCGCGCAGGTAGAGGCCGCTGGCGGTTTCACCCGTCGGGGTAACGCCATTGATCGCGCCGCCCAGCGTGCCCGACCCGAAGCGAAGCGCGTTGGCGCCGCGATAGACTTCGAGATATTCGAAGAAGATCGGCTCCAGCTCCTGAAAATCGCCATTGTCGTCGGCAAGGTTGATCGGCACGCCGTCCTGCAACAGCGTGAGGCCGCGCATGTGGTATCCGCGCGACAGGCCCGATCCGCGGATCGAGATGCGCACTTCCTGGCCGTAACGCGGCTGGAGGTAGACGCCCGGCGAGTAGGCCAGAGTGTCGCGCAGGCTGACCAGCGATTTGTCGGCATATTCGTCATAGGTGACGACATCGGTTCCGCCGGGGGTTTGCGATGCGCGCTCTTCGGCTTCCTTGGCGGTACGTTCGCCCGTCACGATGATGGTGCGCTGCGGACTGTCCGGGGCGGCGGTGTCTGCGGCTTCGTCCGCGTTTGTGTCTGCGGTGGTGGCAAAGGCAGGCGAGGCGCCAGCCAGCATGGCTGCGCCCAGCGCAAGATGGGAAATCTTCACGTATATTCTCCGATGCGCGGCGCGCGCGGACAATGCTGCCCGGCACGCGGCGCGCGTGATCTGAATGGATGGGTGGTGTCAGATCGCCGGAGGCGGGCCGCGCAGGGGCGGTCGCAGGTGCGGACGCGCGGGAAGCGATAGAGCGCGGATCGGCCTGAGGCCGAGCATGACCACGTAGGCGATCTCGCCTGCAAGAACGGTCTCGTCGGGAGAGTGAACTGCCAGCTTGGCAGCGCCCGCCAGCGTACAATGCCCGCCGTTCGACGCGGTCGGCGTGGTATCGCCCTCGTCCCCATGGCCCATCGCGGCATGGTCCATCGACGCATGGTCCATAGCCATGCCGTCGTCCGACTGTTGCCCTTCGCGAGACGCTGCCACCGCGCGGGCAAGCGGATGGGTTTCGGGACAGACCGAGACGGTCGGCAGGCCGTGCTCGCCTGCCGCGATCATGTAGCCGGCCGGCGCCAGCGCATTGAGGGCGAATGCCAGCAGCAGGACGCTGATCATCCTCCACGGCGGGAATCGCCTGATATGGTGCAGCGCGGACATCCGGCCCGCTGCCTAGTCCCCCGGTCGGCTCGCGTCACTACCAAACTGCACGGCCTTGCCGGGGATCGCCAAGCGGCCTATCTGCCCGGCTATGACGAATAATAGCGGTGTGCGCGATCTCTACGATCGGCGGTTTTATGGTGCGGACGAAGAAGCAGGTTTCGTAGAGGAGGGGGCGAGCACCGACACCCCGCAGACGCGGCACCCGGCCTACAAGCTGGCCTTCCGCGACGACGATTTCCTGCTCCAGCCCGAACTGCGCCCGGTGCGCTTCCAGCTCGAACTGCTCAAGACCGAGATGCTGCTCGACCAGGCAGGCGTGGGCAGCACGCTGGTGATGTACGGATCGGCGCGGATTCCCTCGCCCGATCAGGTCGAAGCGCTCGAAGAGGTCGCCAAGGGCCAGTCGGAGGACGAGGCCAAGGTAACCAAGCGCCTGATCGAAAAGGCGAAGTACTACCAGGAAGCTTACAACCTCGCGCGGTTGGCGACCGAAAAGGCGATCATCGAGGATGGCGAGCGCCAGTTCGTGGTCACCACCGGCGGCGGGCCGTCGATCATGGAAGCGGGCAATCGCGGCGCGAGCGATGCGGGTGGCGAGAGCATCGGGCTCAACATCGTGCTGCCGCACGAACAGGCACCCAACACCTACGTCACGCCGTACCTCAGCTTCCAGTTTCACTACTTCGCGCTGCGCAAGATGCACTTCCTGCTGCGCGCCAAGGCGGTCGCCGTGTTCCCCGGCGGCTTCGGCACGTTCGACGAGTTCTTCGAGCTCCTGACGCTGATCCAGACGGGCAAGATGAAGCCGATGCCGATCCTGCTGTTCGGCAAGGATTTCTGGAACCGGGTGATCGATTTCGAAGCGCTGGCCGAGGAAGGGACGATCTCCGCCAAGGACATCGATCTCATCACTTGGTGCGAAACCGCCGACGAGGCATGGGCCGCGATCTCCAAGTTCTACGACCTATAAAATCCTCGCCGTTTTGCGAAGCCCAATGGGGAGGTGGCACGTGCTATCAGCGCGTGACGGAGGGGTATGGGTAAGCCGTAGCCCCCTCCAGCACCGCCTGCGGCGGCGGTCCCCCTCCCCCTTTGCCACCTTGTGGAAAATGGGGAGGAATCAGATTTTGCGTACGGCCTGATGGCCGAGCGGGCCGGAACCGTCGCCGAAGCCCGGCGCGTTCTCGATCGCGGCACGGGTGAACTGCCGCGCGAGGCGAATCGCGTGGTGCAGCGGCTGGCCGTGGCCAACCAAGGTGGCGATCGCCGCCGAGAGCGTGCAGCCGGTACCATGCGTGTGCCGCGTCGGGATCCGGGGATCGTCGAACTGCATGTGAAATCCGTCGGCGCTCACGAGGAAGTCGATCACCCGCGCGTCTTCGGTGTGGCCTCCCTTGGCCAGCACCCACGCATTGCTGCCTTCGGCCAGCGCTACCGCAGCTTGGATGATGGCATCGCTGTCGTTCAGGTCGCGCCCGGCGAGGATCGCCAGCTCGGGCAGGTTGGGGGTGATCAGCGTGGCGAGCGGGAACAGCTTTTCGCGCATGATCTCCACCGCATCTTCCTGCAGCAGCCGTCCGCCGCTGGTCGCGACCATCACGGGATCGAGGATGATCGGAACATCCTTCGCCTCGGGCAAGGTGGCGAGCAGATGGGCGACTTCGCCGATGATGCCCGCATCGTGCAGCATCCCGATCTTGATCGCATCCGCGCCGATATCGGATAGGCAGGATTCGATCTGCTCGGCCACGAAATCGCCGGTCAGCGGTGTAACGCCCTGCACCCCGCGCGTGTTCTGCGCGGTGATCGCGGTGATCGCGCTCATTGCATATCCGCCGAGCATGATGATCGTCTTGATGTCGGCCTGGATGCCGGCACCGCCACTCGAATCGGACCCGGCGATGGTCAGGATGCGGGGAGGGGGTTTCTGGTTCATGCCTTGTGCCGCCGCTGCGCGCTGGCGGGATAATCCTCCAGCAGCTTCGCCGAGCGCGTGGGCCGGTCCATCAGCTCGCCCCCGCAATTGGGGCACCGATCGTCCAGCGCTTCGGCGCATGGCGCGCAGAAGGTGCATTCGAAGCTGCAGATGAACGCGCCGGGCCGCGCGGCAGGCAGGTCCGCGCCGCAGCGTTCGCAATCGGGCCGCATGTCCAGCATCAGGAGGCGTCGCTCACGGCGGCGCAGATCGTGTCCACGATGCGCTCCACCTCGCCCGCGTCGTCGCCTTCGGCCATCACCCTTATCAGCGGTTCGGTGCCCGAGGCGCGGATTACCAGCCGGCCCCTGCCTGCCAGCGCCCCTTCCGCATCGGCAATCGCCTGCTTTACCTCCGGCGCATCGAGCGGGCTCGCGCCTTCGTAGCGCACGTTCTTGAGCAGCTGCGGCACCGGCTCGAACATCCGCAGTTCCTCGCTGGCCGGACGGTTCGAGCGCACGAGGCTGGCGAGAACGCGCAGCGCGGCGACCGTGCCGTCGCCGGTGGTCGCATGGTCGAGCAGGATCATGTGCCCCGACTGCTCGCCCCCGACGTTGAAGCCGCCCTCGCGCATCCGGCTGAGCACGTGCCGGTCGCCGACCTTGGTCCGCTCCAGCGTCAGGCCGATCCCTTGCAGATAGCGCTCCAGCCCCAGATTGCTCATCACCGTGGCCACCACCCCCCCGCCGCGCAGCACCTGCTTTTGCGCCATGCGCGTGGCGATCGACGCCATAATCTGGTCGCCGTCGACCGTCTCGCCCTTCTCGTCGACCACGATCAGCCTGTCGGCATCGCCATCGAGCGCGATGCCGATGTCGGCCCCGGTTTCGATCACCTTCGCCTTGACCGCGTCGAGAGAGGTCGATCCGACACCGTCGTTGATATTGGTGCCGTTGGGGTCGACGCCCAGGGTGATAACCTCCGCGCCCAGTTCCCAGATCGCGCTGGGGGCGACCTGATAGGCCGCGCCATTGGCGCAATCGACCACTACCTTCAGATCGTCGAAGCGTATCCGGTCGCTGACCGACTGTTTGACCGCGTGGATATAGCGACCGCGCGCGTCCTCGATGCGCCTTGCGCGCCCGATTTCGCTCGATGGCACGAGGTCGGGCTCGCAATCGATCAAAGCCTCGATCGCAGCTTCGTCTTCGTCGGAGAGCTTGAAGCCGTCCGGCCCGAACAGCTTGATCCCGTTGTCGCGGTAGGGGTTGTGGCTGGCGGAGATCATCACCCCCATATCGGCGCGCATTTCGCGCGTCAGCATCGCGATGGCGGGGGTGGGCAGCGGCCCGGTCTGGATCACATCGACGCCCATGCTGGTGAAGCCCGCGACCAGCGCGCTTTCCATCATGTAACCCGAAAGGCGGGTATCCTTGCCGATCACCACCCGGTGCCGGTGGTCGCCGCGGCGGAAATGCGCGCCAGCGGCCTGCGCCACGCGCATCGCCATGGTGGCGGTCATCGCGCCCTTGTTGGTTTCGCCCCGGATACCGTCTGTGCCGAAATACTTGCGTGCCATCGTGGGGTCTTCACACCTCTGCCTGTCGTCTCTACCGATCCTCAGGATCGACGTGCGGGCGTTTTGGACGCCTGCCATGGAAGAGGGAAGGGGCAAATCCGGCTTGTCGGCATCTGACACCACGCGTCCAGCACGGCTGGTCACATTGCGCCTGCCGATCTGGTGGACCTTCGGCGGGCTCGTCGGCGGGTTGATCGCCGGGTCGCTGATCGCGAACAGGCCGCTGGCGGACGCGATCCTGCCGGTGAGCGAGCCGATCGGCGCGCTTTGGCTGTGCGCCTTGCAGATGACCATCATCCCGCTGGTCGCCGCGCTGCTGGTGCTGGGCATCACCCAGCTGGCGAGCGCGGCGCGTGCAGGGGCCACCGCGCGGCGGATGCTGGTGTTCGTGGCCGCCGCGCTCGTCTTCAGCGGGGTCGCGACGCTGATCGCCAT
This sequence comes from Citromicrobium bathyomarinum, assembly GCF_038594485.1. GTDB lineage: Bacteria > Pseudomonadota > Alphaproteobacteria > Sphingomonadales > Sphingomonadaceae > Alteriqipengyuania > Alteriqipengyuania bathyomarina_A. Next base: position 513,759 of record NZ_JBCFZG010000004.1, read on the forward strand.
GCCGCTGCTGCTGTCTTTGGTTCCTCCGCCCGCCGGGGCGCAAAGCCTGCTGGCTGCCAATGTCGAGCCACAGGAAGTGCCCGGCCTTGCCGAATTCTTCCTGTCGCTGATCGCGCCCAACATCATCGCCGCCGCCGCCGAGACCGCGATGCTGCCGCTGACGATCTTCTTCGCGCTGTTCGCGGTCGCGATCACGCGGCTACCGCCCGAGCAGTCCGCGACGCTGCGCGGCTTCTTCGAAGCTGTGGCGAACGCGATGCTGCTGGTGATCGGCTGGGTGCTGTGGCTCGCGCCCGTGGGCGTCTTCGCGCTGGCGATGGGCGTGGCGGTCCGCGCGGGCGGAGACGCGGCGTTCCTCACCCTGATGCACTACATCCTGACCGTCGCGGCGATGGGCGGGATCGTACTGGTCGCCGCCTATGTGGTCGGCGCGGTGCGGCACGGGCCACTGGCCTTTGCGCGCGCGCTGCTGCCCGCGCAGGCGGTGGCGATCTCCACCCAGAGCTCGCTCGCCAGCCTGCCCGCGATGCTCGCCAGCGCGCGCAGGCTCGACCTGAGCGAGAACGTGTCCGAATTCGTCCTGCCGCTGTCGGTCGCGATCTACCGCGCGACGAGCCCGGCGATGAACCTGGCGGTCGCGATCTACGTCGCGCACCTTTTCGGCATAGAACTGAGCCTGACCGCGATGCTCGCCGGGCTGGCGGTGGCATTCGTGATCTCGATCGGATCGGTCAGCTTGCCGGGCACGATCAGCTTCGTCGTCTCGATCGGCCCGATCGCGCTGGCGATGGGCGTTCCGGTCGAGCCGCTCGCGCTGCTGGTCGCGGTCGAGATGCTGCCCGATATCATGCGCACGCTCGCCAATGTCACCGCCGACGTCGCTTTGACGAGCGCGGTCGACCGGAATTCTGGCGGCAATCATGCAACGGATAGCGCCCTCGGGCGTTCTGGACCTGAAAGCTGATTTCAAACCCAAATAACGGGAGACACCAAAAATGGCATTCGAAGTAACCCCCCTGCCTTACCCCGACACCGTGCTGGCCCCGGCGGTCTCCGCCGAGACGCTCAGCTACCACCACGGCAAGCACCACAAGGCCTATATCGACAAGACCAACGCCGCGATCGAAGGCACCGACCACGCGGACAAGTCGCTTGAGGAAATCATCGCCGCGGCGCGTGGCAGCGACCAGGGCCTGTTCAACAATTCGGCGCAGAGCTGGAACCACGGGTTCTACTGGAATTCGATGGCGGGCGAAGAAACCGCACCGTCGGATGAACTCAAGAGCATGATCGACAGCGCCTTCGGCTCGGTCGACGATCTCAAGGAAAAGCTGCAGGAACGCGGCGCGGGCCACTTCGCCAGCGGCTGGGTGTGGCTGGCCGAGAAGGGCGGCGCGCTCTCCATCGAGGAAACGCACGATGGCGATACGCTGGCCGACAAGGATGGCGTCAATCCGCTGCTCGTGATCGACCTGTGGGAGCACGCCTATTACCTGGATCACCAGAACGCGCGCCCCGCCTACCTCAAGGCGCTGACCACCGAGAAGCTCAACTGGGGCTTCGCGAGCGAGAACCTCGCCCGCGGTGAAACCTGGACCTATCCGAGCTAAGCCAACCGGCTTTTCGATAAAGAGAGGGGGCGGGCCGCGATGGTCCGGCCCCTTTTTCTTGCCCGCTGCCCCTAGGCCGGGCGCGTTTCTTCGGCGGAGCCCCCGGCATCCTCGATCAGCGGGGTCTGGAACAAGGGCTCGCCGAAAATGAAGCCGACCAGGTTGGGGCGGCCCACATGGTCGAAGAAGGCCGTCACCATCAGCAGGATCGGCACCGAGAGCAGCGCGCCGACCGCTCCCCATATCCACGAGAAATACGAGAACGCGAGCAGGATCATCACCGGGTTCATCGTGAACCGCCGGCCAAGGATCGCAGGCGTCACCGCATTCGCTTCGATCATGTGCAGCGCGACATAGGAGATCGGCGGGATTAGCCCCAGGAATACGGTGTCCGCGGTGCCGAGGCCGAACAGGGTCAGCAGCGCGGTCATCGCCAGCGGGCCGATATAGGGTACGAAGTTGAGCAGCGTGGCGAGGCCGCCCCACATGATCGGGGCGGGCAGGTCCATCGCCCACGCGCCGAGCGCCACGACGATGCCGACACCCAGATTGATCCACGCGACGGTAAGGATGTAGGCGGCGACCCGGTCCTGCACTTCGCGCAGCACGCGCGCGGCCTTCACACTGGTGCCGAAGGTGGTCCGTCCGAACAGGATGTTGCGGCGCAAGCGGCTGCGCGCCTCGACCATGAAGAACGCCATCAGGAAGGTCAGCATGACTTCGAGCAGCAGCAGCGGCGCGCTGATCGCGACCTGCTGGAAGACCGAGGGGCCCGCCAGCGTAACCTCGTTGCCACCCGAGCCGAGCAATTCGGCCAGCCGGTCGTTCGCCCGCGCAAGCCAGGCAAAGTCCTCCTGCATCTCGTGGTAGCGCTTGCCGATCCCTTCGATCAATTCGGGCAGGCGGTCGTACAAGGTAAAGGCGGGTTGCAGGATCGCCCCGAAAGCGAGCACCACGATGGTGAGGAAAATGATCAGCGCGAGCACGGAGGCGAGCGTGTTGGGCACGCCCCATGAAGCAAACCGGTCCGCCAGCGGGGCGAGCAATACGCTGAGTATGATCGCGCAGGTCAGCGGCAGGAACACCACCGACCCGATCGAGAGGACGAAGGGCAGGGCGAGGAACAGCCCGACCCCGAGCAACAGCACCAGCGTGCTCAGCAGGCGCAATTCCTGCTCTGCCAGCAGGGTCCGTTTCTTGGATGGCCCATTGCGCCCGGGGGCACGCATCGATGCCGAACCGGGTACTTTTTCTTCTTCGCTATCGCCTACCGCGGGGGCCATGCCGATAGCCCCGCGTCAGGTGCGCCCATTGGTCGGCTCTGCCAGGCCGTTGCCCGCAGCGACATCGTCCAGTTCTTCCAGGATCGCGCGGTGCGCGGTGTCGTCGTCGATGGAGCGCTTGGGTATGTCGCCATCTGCAAGCATCTCGTTCAGCGCGGCACGGGCGCGGCCAACCCGGCTCTTGATCGTGCCCACCGCGCAACCGCAGATATTGGCGGCTTCTTCATAGGAGAAGCCACCGGCCCCCACCAGCAGCAGCGCCTCGCGGCGTTCGGGCGGGAGGGTGAGCAGCGCACGGTGCATGTCGGACAGGTGGATCGGTTCTTCCTGACCCGCAGGCGCGGTCAGGATGCGTTCGGCAACGTTCTCGTCGTATTCGCCGCGAAAGCGATTGCGGCGCATGTCGGTGAGGTAGGCATTGCGCAGGATCACGAAGGTCCATGCGCGCATGCTGGTGCCCGGCTCGAACCGCTCTTGCGCGGCCCACGCCTTCATCAGCGTTTCCTGCACCAGGTCGTCGGCCATGTCGGGGCGGCCGCACAGGCCGCGCGCGAAGGCGCGCAAATGCGGGACGACACCGGTCAGTTCGCGCTTGAACTCGACCGGGTCCGCCGCGGGGGCGGGTACGGAACTCATTCGCTGCCCCCGTTCTCGCTCGACGCTTTCTTCGGCTCGTCGAACTGCGCAAGCAGATCCTTGAAGGTGTCGGGTATCGGTTCGTCGACGACCGAGTCATAGAGACTGCGCAGGCTGTCGGCCCATTGAGGCTGGCTCATCGGGTCGCCGTGCTCATCGCGGCCAAGTCGTGCAGAGCTTTTCGCATCCGGAGTGTTCTTGTTGTTCATGCCTGTCGGCTAACATGGGTGTTCGTTGGTCGAAACCCAAGTATGCCCTTCCCAAAATCGATCCAAGACAACAGGAACGTTGCGGGCCGCGCGTGGTTCCCTAGCTGTATCAGACCGACCCTTCTTCGCCGACCGCGCGGAGAAAATTAATCCTAGCGGGGCAGATTTGGCGTCCGACAACGCACACCAGATACGGCGATTCAGGCGGTGGCTGATCCATTACCCCAGAGCCGTGCCGGTTCTGATCTTCCTGCTGATCACCGCAATCACGGCGTTGAGCGTGTTCGCGATCGAGCGTGGGGAGCGCCGACGCGAGCAGGCCGTCCTCAGCGAAACCGCGCAGGTCATCGCCTCTTCGCTGGACCAGCGGGTCAATACCAGCGGCTCTTACCTGGTCGCCGGCGCATCGCTGATCAGCACGCTCGACCGCGTCCCGGCCACGCTGTTCCGCCGCTTCGCGACCGAGCTTCGGCTGGATGCGGACTATCGCGGATCGGTGGGGATCGGGTGGAGCCCGATCGTCCCGCGCGGCGAAATCGGATCGTTCGAAAGGCTGGCCTCTCGCGAAACGGGAACCGCCTTCAAGATATCCCCACTCCCGTCTAAGTCGAGCAACTTTGCGGTCCCGGTCACGTTCTTCCAGCCGATGCTGGACATGAACCGCAAGGCCATCGGCTACAACATGTATGCCGAAACGCGCCGTCGCGAGGCGATGCAGGAAGCGATCCGCACGGGACGGCCCACCGCGACCGGTCCGCTCGACCTGGTCCAGGACCGCGAGGCACGCCGGGGCTTCATCGTCTACGTGCCGGTGTTCGAGCCGGAAACGCGTGGTGAGATGATCCGCGGCTTCGTTTATAGCCCGTTCAATTCGCAGGACTTCCTCGATTCGGTGCTGACCCGCGAGGTCGTCGGCTCGCGCGGGGTGCGGCTGTACGATGGAGAACCCAGGCCCGCCAATCTGATCGCGTCGCACGCGCCGGAGAAGATGACGGGCAATGTGACGCGGCTCGAAGTCTCACTGGCCGATCGGCCGATGACCGTCGAGGTCGAATCCTCGCGCGGGGATGCGCTTTCGCTGCTGTCGATGATCACGCTGCTGTTCGGGATCGCGGTCGCCAGCCTTTCGATGCTGGTCGCCCGCCTGCTGACCCAGCAGGCGCACGAAGACCAGGCCGCGCTCGATTTCTATGCCGAGCAGAACTCGATCCGCAACTCGCTCACCCGCGAGCTGAACCACCGCGTCAAGAACACGCTCGCCAACGTGCTCTCGATCGTCGCGCTGACGCGTCGGCGGGCCAGTTCGCTGGAGGATTTCGCGAGCGGGCTCGACGGACGCATCCGGGCGCTGTCGGCCACGCACGATCTGCTGACCCAGTCCGAATGGGGCACGACCCCGCTCCTGGCCGTGCTGGAGGCGGAGCTTGCGCCCTATGCCAGCGCTGCCGAAGCCACGCTCGACCTGACCGGGCCCGATGTCGAGCTGGCCCCCAACGATGCGCTTTCCTTCGGTTTGGCGATGCACGAACTGGCGACCAACGCGGCCAAGTACGGCGCCTTGTCTGTCGAGGGAGGCACGCTGAAGGTAAGCTGGACGCGCCTATCCGAAGATCTGGCAGAGGTCGTCTGGCAGGAAGGCGGTGGGCCGCCCGTGCCGACGGATCGCAAGCGCGGCTTCGGCACCGAACTGATCGAGAAGATCGTGGCGCACGAGCTAAAGCATCCGGTCGATCTGCGGTTCGAATCCAAGGGCGTGCGATGCGTTTTGCGGGTCCCGATCCGCCGCCCGACCGAGTTCCGCATGCGCGCCCGCCGCAGCCAGCTGCGCGAAAGCCCGCCCCGCAGCTGAGGCGTCAGGCATGAGGCTGGGTCAATAGCGCAGACCCACTTGCGACCGATTCATCGGATGGGAAGCGCAACGAAAAAGGGCGCCGCAATCAGCGACGCCCCTTCGAATTGCGAAAAACGGATCGTGCCGTCAGGCGCTCGCGTTCTCGCGGTGCGTGTTGAAGAACAGCGCCTGGCTGATCGCAGCGCGGACGGTCGATTCCTGGAACGGCTTGGTGACCAGATAGGTCGGTTCGGGCCGATCGCCGGTCAGCAGGCGTTCGGGATAGGCGGTGATGAAGATCACCGGCACGCTCCCGATGCTGAGGATGTCGTCGACCGCGTCGAGGCCCGAGGATCCGTCGGCAAGCTGGATATCGGCGAGAACGAGGCCGGGGGTCTTTTCGGCCACCACTTCCTGCGCCTGCGTCCGCGTGGCGGCGGTGCCGCAAATATCGTGGCCGAGCCCGCGGACGAGATCTTCGAGTTGCATCGAAATCAGCGGCTCGTCTTCGATGATGAGCACGCTGGTGGCGGATTCGCGATCGATTTCGGCGATCGCGTCCTGCACCATCTTTTCGACTTCCTCGGCGGAGATTTCCATGATCTCGGCCGATTGCTCGATCGTGAAATCTTCGAGCGTGGTCAGCAGCAGCGCCTGCCGATTGAGCGGGGTCACGTTCTGGAGCCGGTCCGCTTCGACATCGCCCGGCAGATCGGCACCGTCTCCGTGGTTGGACACTTCCAGATAGGCGCTCGACCAGACCTTGTTGAACGCGCGATACAGCGGCACCCGCCCGCCTTCGAGCGACGCCTTGAGATCGTCGTCGGCCAGCGCGGCCTCCAGCGTGGCGCGCACGAAAGCGTCGCCGGTTTGCTGCGATCCCGTCAGCGCGCGCGCGTAGCGGCGCAGGTACGGAAGATTCGCAGCGACATTTTCACCAATGGACATAAGACTTGTTTCCCGTCTGAACCTCTCCCGCCAACGCCTCGCACGATGGCCGGTTCCAAGAGTTGGGAAAGATGGGCTCTCACATGAAAGAAGGTCACCCCTTTCAGCGGTGCCGAAAAAAAATTTGAGCCCACAGGAACCGCCTTTCGAGCGGAGCATTTCCCCTATGTCACCGCCGAGACCCCCCTCCCGTCCAAGCGGCCGGTGATACGATCCCGAAGGCCTTCGTTCCGCAGCACGCGGATCGAAGGCCTTTTTTTTGGAGTGTCGTAGAGATCGGGGTGGGTGGTTTCCCGATGGCCGGTGCGATCAGCGCCGCAAACGTGCGAACAGCGATGGCTTGGCGCTGCCGCGCGCGAGTGTAACCAGCTCTTCGAAATCGTAAGGCTTCGCCAGCACCGGGCCCAGATCGGCAATGTCCTGGGGGATTTCGTTCGGCGATCCGGTCGCGAAGATCACCCTGGGTGCCTCCGCCCCAAGCGCGCGGAGCAGTTCGGCGATCGCCCAGCCATCTCCCCGATCCGCGAGATGCACGTCGAGGATGACGGTTTCGACCTCGCTGCTGCGCAGGATGTCCATCGCTTTTTCGGTGCTCGCAGCAAGCGAGACGTCGCGCGCGCCAGCGGCAAGCAATGCGTCCTCTACCGCGAGGGCGAGCACGGCATCGTCCTCCACCACCAGGACCGGGCCGAATTTGCGCGTGTTGTGTTCGGTTGCGCCGTCAGGCGGCATGGAAGATCGTCCTTGGCCAAAGACTGCCGCAGGGCAGGTTCAGGCAATCGAACGACGCAAGGTGCCTTGGCGTTCCGTTACAATTGCTTGCCGTAGATCAGATATTCGCGATTGATCCGGCTGTCGATCGTATCGGCAATCGCGATCATCCCCTGGTTATCTTCGAGGATCCAGCCGATTTCGCCGCGCTGCGACTCGAACTTGCCCGCTGCAGAAGCGCGAATCTCGCTGATCATCATGAAGGCGAGCTGGCTTGCCAGGCGCGAATTGTGCAGCCGCTTGCGCACTCCCATCAGCGGCACGCGCATGCCTGCCCCGCGCGGCTTCTTGAGCCAGCGCAGGGTCCGCAGCCAGCCGAACGGGAACAGCTTGCCGCCGGTTTTCGCGAACAGATCGTTCACGTCGGGCAGGGTCAGCATGAAGGCGACAGGCTCGCCATCCAGTTCGGCAATCCGGTTGAGTTCGGGGTGGACGAGCGGGCGCAGTTTCTTGCCCGTGTGCGCAACCTCTGCCTCGGTCAGCGGGACGAACCCCCAGTTGTCGGACCAGGCATCGTTGAGGATTTCGAGGATGATCTCGATTTCGCGCTGGTAATGGTCGAGCTCGACTTCGCGCACGCGGATGCGCGGGTTGCGTTCGCCCGATTTGACGATCCGCTGCACCAGCGGCGGAAACTCGCACGAAATATCCAGCTCGTATGTATCGAGCCGCTTGACGGGTTCGTACCCGCAGGCGGTGATGTAATCGGCGTATTCGGCGGGGTGTTGCCCCATCATGATCATCGGCGCGTGATCCTGGCCGCGCACCAGCAGGCCCGGTTCTTCCCAGATCGACATCGATATCGGGCCGAGAACGCGGGTCATGCCCTTCGCTTTCAGCCATTCCTCTGCCTTGGCGAGCAGCGCCTTGGCGACCTCGGCATCGTCGGCATCGAAATACCCGAACATGCCCGTGCCCGGACCCATGCCCTGTTCCGGGGGGATGGTCAGCGCCAGGTGGTCAATATGCGCGCTGATCCGGCCCACCGGTTTGCCGCCGCGCTGGGCGATGAACAGCTGGACGTCGGCGTGCTGGAAAAACGGGTTCTTGTCTGGATGGACAAGCTCGATCTGCTCAGAGCGCATCTGCGGCACAAAGTGCGGGACCTGCGCGGAAAAGCGGCGGCCAAGATCGACGAAGGCCGATCGATCTTGCGAATTCGCCGCGTCGAGCGACAGGACGGTTATATCGGTCATGAATATCCTAGCAATCAGGCGATGGCCCGACTGTTTTCTTTGGCAAGAGCGCGACGATGCAATAGTGGCGCCGTTTCCAGAACGGCAGATCGGAATCCGGTTTTGCGGTGTTCGTTTCCGACACAAGCAAATGTCCTGCGTTTCGTGTTCTGAGGAGTACGTACGCTCACTGGCGGATGATGCAATGGAAGGCCGACGGCCCCGACTCATCCTGAGACGCTTTTCGAACTGTACGGCGACCTTCCTGAATAGACCCTGCATTGGTCATTTATTGCGCGTAAGTCAACTAATATTGCTCGCCATCGCAACGCGCGAGTCCGCCGGAAAACCGTTGGCGTGCTCGTTTTCAAGCTCGAGTGCGAGCCTTTTGTGTTCGGTCGGATCGACGTCGCGAAAGCCCATCCGCCGGTAAAATGGCGCGTTCCAAGGCACTTGGTCGAATGTCGTGAGGGTGACTGCGATAAAGCCGCAATTGCGCGCATCGATCAGGCAGGCGCGGATCAGTGCGGTGCCGATGCCCTGACCCTGCCAATCGGGGTGGACACTGAATTCGTATACGTGAAGTTCGCGCCCGAACGGCTGGGTCACGAGAAATCCCACCAGCGTCTCGCCCGATGTCGCGACCAAGCAATGGCCCCGCGCGATATAGCGACGCAGGCGATCGACCGGAACGGTCTGCTGCCCGGCAATCCCTGCGAGCCCTTCGATCCGGTCGAACATTGCGCCCGCCGCGCGCTCGATCGCGGGCATGGCCGGGGCATCGTCCGGCCGCGCAAGGCGGATATTCCAGCCGGCTTCGTCCGGACCGGTCACTCCTCTGTGCGGACCAGCACCGTCTCGCCGATCAGCAGGAACAGGAAGAATGGAGCCCACGCGGCGAGGAAAGGTGGATATCCCCCGAAATTGCCCATCGCGAGGGCCGCGTTGTCGAGCACGAAATAGGCGAAGCCCAGCGCCATCCCGATCATCGCCCTCACGAACAGCTGGCCTGAACGGGCGAGCCCGAAGCCCGCCACGGCTCCCAGCAGGGGCATCAGCACCGCCGACAGCGGGCCGGAAATCTTGTGCCAGTAGTTCGCCTGCAACTCGTCTGTGTCGCGCCCGGCGGCGCGGTAGGCCGCGATCGAATCGTCGAGTCGCCACAGCGGCTGCGCCGTGGGATCGACCGACGCGAGTTCGATGTCCTGCGGGGTGATGCCCTTCGCGACGATCACCTCGGCAGGTTCGGAGAGGCTGGCCGTGCCCACGGTAAACACGCGCGGGGTCTGCATCGACCACCCATCGCGGCCCCGCACCGCAAGCGGCGCGTCGATCTGCTGCGTGATCTCGCCGTTGGGGCTGCGGCGGTAGAAGGTGACGTCGCGCAGCGTTGGGGCGGGCCCGCCTGCGTTATAGCTGCGCGCGGTGAGGATGTCGGGGCCGTCGATCAGGTAGATCACCCCTGAGTCCTCCTTCGTCTGCGGCAGGGCGCCGAACTTCGACTTTTCCCACGCATTGAGCTCCGCCGCGGCGCGCGTCACCACACGCTCGTTGAACGCGAAGGTCCCCGCAGCCACGACCAGCGCGGTCAGGATCAGCGGGGCGAGCACCTGGTGTGCAGAAAGCCCCGCGGCCTTCATCGCGATAACCTCGCTGTTCTGGTTGAGCGTCACCAGCGTGATGATCGTCGCCAGCAGTACCGAATAGGGCAGGAATCGCTGGATCAGCAGCGGTATGCGCAGCGACGCATAGAGCCACAGATCGGCCTCCGTATTGCCCGGTACGGCCAGAATCTCGCCGCTGGTCGACAGCAGGTCGAGCATCATCAGCACCAGCACCAGCATCACCAGCACGGCGATGATGCGCAGCGAGAACATCTTGGCGAGGTACAGCGTCAGCGTACGCGATGGGAAAAAGTCGAGTGTCATCTACCGGGCCTTCAACCAGTCTGCTCGGCGCGGAATGCATGGGAGCGCCGCCGCGGACGAAGCAGGCGTCCGATCTTCTTCACGGCCTTGGAAAAGGCGTTTTCGAGCGCGCCGATCGGCTGCCCGCCGGGGACATAGGCGATCTGCCAGAACCACCACAGGATGAGGCCAACGAACACCGCGAACGGCCCCCACAGGCCCAGCATGGGATCGATCCGGCCGAGCGCGGCAAAATCCTGCATGTACTGGTTGACCTTGTGATAGGCGACCACCAGCACCACCGCCACGAACACGCCCAGCGCGCTTGTCGAGCGTTTTGGCGGGATCGCCAGCGCAACGGCGAGCAGCGGCATGAACAGCATCATCGCCAGTTCGACCATACGGTAGTTGAGGCTGGCCTTGCTGGCGTTGCGCTGTGTCTCGCTCGACGAGTCGCTCCACCCGATCCGCAGCAGTTCGGGGAGGATATATTCGGCCTCCCCTTCGCCCCGCTGGCGGAAATTCTCGATCGCGGGCAGGTCGATCGGCAGATCGTACAGGCTGAAACTGAGCACGCGCGGGCTTTCGCCTTCGGGGTCCTGCACGATGGTGCCGTCGGAAAGGCGCAGGATGATCGTGTCGGGATTGTCGCTGGTCGAAAGGAAACGCCCTTCGCGCGCGCTGATCGAGAGCACCTGTCCGTCCTTGGTGTTGATCCGCGCGAAGATGCCCTGGAGCTTGCGGCCCGAATCCTCGCTCGATTCGATCCGCAGTGCCATCCGGTCGGCCAGCGTGGTGAACTCGCCTACCTTGATCGACGCGCCGAGCGCGCCCGAGCGCAGATCGAACTGCAATTCCTCGTAATAATACTTCGAAACGGGCTGGATGTAGAACACCAGCGCGGCGTTGATGGCCATCAGCACCAGGGTGATGGCGTAGGGTACGCGCAACAGCCGGGTGTAACTGAGCCCGACCGCGCGCATCACGTCGAGCTCGCTCGACAGGGCAAGCTGGCGGAAAGCGAACAGCGTACCCAGCAGCAGGCCGAGCGGGATGGCGAGGCTGGCATAATCGGGCAGCAGCGTGCCGAGCATCTGGAACACCACGCCTACCGGTCCTCCCTCTGTCGTGACGAAGCGGAACAGCCGCAGCATCTGATCGAGGATCAGCAGCGACGCGGCGAGCACGAACACGCCCAGCAGCGGCACGATCGTGAGCCGGAAGATATATCGATCGAGACGCGAGTTCAGGGGCAAGGGAAGTCCCGCGATTGGTTGAGAGGTCGCTTGCGCCACGCCCTAGCGACAAAGCGTGGCCCCGTCATCTGCGCGTTTTGCGTGTGCCCGGGGGCTATGCCTTTTCGAGCGTGCACTGGAGCGGGTGCTGGTTCTGCTTCGCGAAATCCATCACCTGGTTCACCTTCGTCTCGGCGACCTCGTAAGGATAGACCCCGCAAACCCCGACGCCGCGCTGGTGCACCTGGAGCATCACCTGCGTCGCCTCGTCGAGGTCCATGCGGAAGAACCGCTTGAGGACCATGACGACGAATTCCATCGGGGTGTAATCGTCGTTGAGCATCAGCACGCGGTACTGGCTCGGCTTCTTGGGCTTGGCGCGCGTCTTGGTCGCGATGCCGATCTCGGGATTTTCGGGCGTGCCCTTGTCCGCGTCATCGTCGCCCATGCCAGGCACCGCGGCCAAGGCCTGTCCGGGCATGGCGAAGCGCATGTCGACCTGCCGGCCGTGGGGGAGGGTTGGTGCTGGTTCGCGCATAGCGGATCAATATCGTATCGTCTGGCCGATCCGCAAGGGATCGCGAGGGGCGGGGCATATCAAAACTTCGCATGGTCCGGGCCGAAATCGGCTCCGAACGCGAAAGGGGCCGGGCGTATCCTCACGCCCGACCCCTCGCATCGGTTGCGGCCGGAATATCCAGCCAAGCCGGTCCGCGCTTAGGCGGCGAGCTTGTTCATCTTGTCGACCGTTTCGCTCATGCGGCTGGTCAGCGGCGCGAAAGCTTCGTTGGCCAGCTTGATCCACGCCTCGGTGTTCTTCGAACCGGTCGCGACGACATGGTCGAACGAACGGCGCATGATGTCGCCCTGCAGCTTGACGAATTCGGTCGGCGACTTAGCGGCAGCCATCAGGCGCGCGTCTTCGCTCATCTGGTCGGCAGCCTTGCGGGTTTCTTCCACGGCGTCGCGGGTCAGGTCCTGCATGCCGGAGAAGAGGATCTTGCCCGCTTCGGCCATCGCTTCGGCGTTGGCGCGCTGGAAGGTGACCATTTCGCCGGTCATCTCGGTGCCCTTTTCGTACATGCCTGCAAGGCGGGTCTGCATTTCGTTCGCCATGTCGCTGGCAATGTTGGTCGTCTTGGTCTGGGTCTTGGTAGCCATGGTGGTGTCCTTTGTCTTCGGGGTCGCGGCAGGCGCGGCGCCCGTTGTCTTCTTGGAGAGGGTCTTTTCGGGGGTAGTCTTCTTTGCGGTGGCAACCTTCCTGGCCGGAGCCTTCCTCGTCACCGCCTTCTTGACCGGCTTGGGCTTTGCGCTCGCCTTGGCGGCGGTGGCGCTAGCTGCCGGTTTCTTGGCCGCAGCGGCGGTCGGCGTTTTCGCGACCTTCGATGCGACGGACTTCTTGGGGGCAGGAGCTTCGGCCGCAGCCTTTTCAGGCGCAGCGGCTTCGCTCTTCGGTGCCTCTACGGCAGGGTTCTCGACCGCCGCCTTGGGCTTGCTATCGGACTTCGCGGCCGCGGCGTCGGCGTAAGCCTTCTGCGCTGCGGCGTCGTCCTTGTCGGTAATCGAGTCTGCCATTCGAACCTCAGGGTTTTGTTGCAATGCACAAATATGCCTTGCGACACCGAAGTTCAAGTCTTTTTTGTGCAGCGCACAATTCCCGGCTTTGCAGCGCGAAAATAGTGGCTTAGCGGGATTTCACATAGCGTCCCGGGGCCGGTTCGATCATTTTGTCGGTCTTCCCGCTGCCGGGCTTGCGCTTGCCGCTGGCGGCAACTTCTTTGGCGTCCTGCGAGCGGATCCACTCGATCCAGTCGGGCCACCAGCTGCCCGGATGCTCGGTCGCTCCTTCGCGAAATTCCGCCAGCGAGCCGATATCCTCGTCCTCGTTGATCCAGTACTGGTACTTGTTCGCCGCGGGCGGATTGACCACGCCTGCGATATGGCCCGATCCGGCAAGAACGAAACGCATCGGCCCGCCGAAATTCTCGGTAATCTTCCAAACGCTGGTCGCGGGCGCGATGTGATCGTCCTTGCCCGCCTGGATGTAGGTCGGCAGATCGACCTTGCCCAGGTCGATGGGGACGCCCAGCGCCTCCAGCCTGCCCGGCTTGACCAGCAGATTGTCGCGATAGAGCTGCTGCAGGTATTGCTGGTGCCACCTGGCGGGCAGATTGGTGACGTCGCCGTTCCAGTGGAGCAGGTCGAACGCGGTATAATCTTCTCCCAGCAGGTAGTTGCGCACGACGTAGTTCCAGATCAGGTCGTTGCCGCGCAGCAGGTTGAAGGTCGCCGCCATGTAGCGGCCATCGATGAAGCCGTCGCGCTCGAGGCTCTTGATCGCTGCGATCTGCTGGTCGTCGATGAAGTGTAAGAGTTCGCCCGCTTCGCTGAAATCCACCTGCGCAGTGAAGAACGTCGCGCTCTTCACCTTGTCGAGCTCGCCCTTCTCGGCGAGCACCGCCAGCGTGGCGGCCAGGGTGGTGCCCGCGACGCAGTAGCCGATCGTGTGGACCGCGCTTTGCCGCAGACGTTTGCGCACGTGATCGATCGCCTCGATCTGGGCGGCGATGTAATCGTCCCACACGACGTCTTTCATCGATGCGTCGGCGGATTTCCAGCTGACCATGAACACGGACAGGCCCTGATCGACCGCCCACTTCACGAAGCTCTTCTTCTCGTTGAGGTCGAGGATGTAGAACCGGTTGATCCACGGCGGGAAGATGATCAGCGGCACGCCCAGCACCTTTTCCGTGCTCGGATTGTACTGGATCAGCTGGAACAGCGGGGTCTCGTGAACGACCTTGCCCGGCGTGGTCGCGAGATTCTCGCCCAGCACGAATGCGTCGGGATCGGTGTGGGTCAGTTGGCCCTTCTGGATGTCGCGCAGCAGGTTCTCCATGCCCTTGACCAGGCTTTCGCCTCGCGATTCCATGATCCGGTCGAGCACGATCGGATTGGTCGCCGCGAAATTGGCGGGGCTCAGCGCCTCGGCCATGGCCTGCGTGGCGAACTTCAGCTGCTCCCGCTTGGCGGGGTCGACCTGATCCATCTTCTCGACCATCGCCAGCACGCGCTCGGTCAGCATCAGGTAGGTCTGGTGGAGCAGCGCGTAGACCGGCTGTTCGCGCCAGCGCGGGTCGGCGAAGCGGCGGTCTTCCCGCGGCAGGTCCAGCGCGCCGCCTTCGCTGCCGTCATCCTCACCTTGCGGCAGCATCAGCGCCTGCCACAATTGCGCGCTTTCGGCCCACCAGCGCTGCTGTTCGGCAGGGTCGGCAAACGGCAACTGCTGGGTCCAGGTTTCGAACATCGCGAACCACTTGGCCGGATCGCCCGCCATCATTTCGCCCGTCGCTTCGATCGCGTGGCTCTGGCAGAATTCAAGCCACATCGTCTGCAGGCGCGTGGCGTTCTCCGCCCACTTCTGCATGTCCGACAGCGCGGCCGGGGCATCGGCGTCGCCATCCTTCGCGAGTTGGGGCAGGGGAGCGAACATCATCTCCGCCCAGCGCGCCTGCGCTTCGAGCATCGCGGCAAACGGATTGCCCGCCGCCTCGTCGGACGATGTTTTCGCCATGGCCTTGCATCCTCTCGGTCAATTCGCCCCAGCCGGTCGCTCACCGGGAAATTTCTGGGCGTCCCCTCGCATACTTCAATTGCACAGATGCGCATGGCGTTCCAGAATGGAGGTGCCGGATATGCGGCGATGACGATGCCTGCGGGAGTTTGGATTGAGCGACGAGCAGTTTTACCGGATGCGGCGCCTGCCGCCCTACGTGATCGCCGAGGTGAACGCGATGCGCCATGCGGCGCGCGCGGCGGGCCGCGACATCATCGATCTGGGCATGGGCAATCCGGATCGCCCGCCCCCGCAGCACGTGATCGACAAGCTGTGCGAGGTGGCGGGCAAGCCGTCGGCGCACGGTTACAGCCAGTCGCGCGGTATCCCGGGTTTGCGCAAGGCGCAGGCGAATTACTACGGTCGCCGCTTCGGGGTCGATCTCGATCCAGAGCGTGAGGTTGTGGTGACGATGGGATCGAAGGAAGGCCTCTCGTCGATGGCGACCGCGATCGTCGCGCCCGGCGACGTGGTGCTCGCGCCGAGCCCGTCCTACCCGATCCACACCTACGGCTTCATCATCGCGGGCGCGACGATCCGGTCGGTCCCGACCACGCCGAACGAGGAATACTGGGACGCGCTCGATCAGGCGATGGCTTACACCTCGCCCCGGCCGAGCGTGCTGGTGGTCAACTACCCGAGCAACCCGACTGCCGAGACGGTCGATCTGGCATTTTACGAGCGGCTGGTTGCCTGGGCACGCGAGAACAAGGTGTGGGTCCTGTCCGACCTTGCCTATTCCGAGCTTTACTACGACGGCAAGCCGACCCGTTCGATCCTTGAGGTGCCGGGCGCCAAGGACATCGCGGTCGAGTTCACCTCGATGTCTAAGACCTATTCCATGGCCGGCTGGCGGATGGGCTTTGCGGTCGGCAACCCGACGCTGATCGCCGCGCTGACGCGGGTGAAGTCCTATCTCGACTACGGCGCGTTTACGCCGATCCAGGCGGCGGCCTGCGCGGCATTGAACGGCCCGCAGGACATCGTCGAGGAAAACCGCCTGCGCTACCAGCGGCGGCGCGACGTCATGGTGGAGAGCTTTACCCGCGCCGGATGGGAGATCCCCTCTCCGCCTGCGAGCATGTTTGCGTGGGCTCCGTTGCCGCCGGGCTTCGAGCATATGGGCAGCCTCGACTTTTCCAAGCAGCTGCTGGAGCAGGCGGGCGTCGCGGTCGCGGCAGGGATCGGCTACGGCGAAGAGGGCGAGGGTTACGTCCGGATCGCGATGGTCGAGAACGAGCAGCGCATCCGGCAGGCCGCACGCAATATCAAGCGCTTCCTCCAGCGGTCGAACACGTAAGGAAGTATCGCCCGGGCTGTCCCACCCCAAGCATCCATTCCGGATTGGTCTTCTTTTCCAATCACGTAGACTTCGTGCCACTATCTGCCTCCTGACCTAGGGAGCGGGCGGCGGGGGCGCGTGCACGCAGCGCAGCAACTTATTGCAAGGTGGATGGAGGCGGGGCCGCTGCGGCTCGACCTGTTCCATCGCGACGCGCACTTCGAGGGGCGCTGGCTGGCTCTCCACCCGCGCGAATTCGCGCTGCTCTGGCGGCTGGCCGAAACCCCGGGCGCGACGGTCAGCCAGAGCGCGCTGCTGCGCGATGTGTGGCGGTGCCCTTTTGAACCGGGCACCAACCGCGTCGCGGTGCATATCGCGCGGTTGCGCCGGAAGCTGGAGCCGCTCGGCCTCGCAGCGATGATCGCCACCGACGGGGCGGGATACAGGCTGGACAGCGCCGCGCCCTTGCGCAACGAACGACCCACACTGATTGCAACGAATACCAGGTGGGAGAGCGCAAGGATGGCATCGCAGGTCGAGGAACAGCGGGTCGCGGTCGATATTTCCGAGGATGGCGTGGCGCATGTCCGCCTCAACCGGCCCGACAAGATGAACGCGCTCGATCCCGAGATGTTCGCAGCGATCATCGCCGCTGGCGAATCGCTGATGGAGCGCAAGGACGTGCGCGTAGTGGTGCTGTCGGGCGAGGGGCGCAGTTTCTGCGCCGGGCTCGACACGTCAAGCTTCGCCCGCACCCCCGACCCGGACGAGCCCAAGCTGACCGACCGGACGCATGGCGATTCGAACACATTCCAGCAGGTCGCGACCGTGTGGCGCAAGCTGCCGATGCCGGTGATCGCGGCTGTGCATGGCGTCTGCTTCGGCGGCGGGATGCAGATTGCGAGCGGGGCCGATATCCGCGTGGTCGCGCCCGATGCGCGGATGGCGATCATGGAGATGAAGTGGGGGCTGGTGCCCGACATGGGCGGCTATCAGCTGTGGCGCGGTCTGGTGCGCGACGATGTGCTGCGCGAGCTGGTCTATACCAACCGCGAGTTTTCGGGTGAGGAGGCGCAGGCGCTGGGCCTCGCCACGCACGTCACCGACGACCCGCTGGCCACGGCGAAGGAGATCGCCGCGACCATCGCCCAGCGCAATCCGGACGCGGTGCGCGCGGCCAAGCGTCTCCACAACCGGATGCATGATGAGAGCGGCGAGGACATGCTGATGGCCGAAAGCGAGGAGCAGGCGGCCATCATCCGCCAGCCCAACCAGATCGAAGCGGTGATGGCCGGCATGGCCAAGCGCGCGCCCAATTTCACGGATGCTGTTTGAGCCACTCGACTACGCTAAAACTCCTCCCCCTCAGGGGGGAGGCTGGGTGCGGGTGTGCCCCACCAAATGGCGTGGAACCCCCACCCCTGGCCCCTCCCCACGGGGAGGGGAGGAATGCGGGGCGGCGCATCCGGCGGATTACGCGGGTGACACGTGTCACCCATGTGTCACCCTGAGAAATCGTCTGTATCTCAATCACTTGATACGAGTTGGGTGACAGATTCCGGTTTTTGCGCCGCGCGAGCCTGCGGAGCGGCGTGGGCGAGCGGGGAAGGACGACGATAGGAAAGAGCCGTCGCCTTGCTAGCCTGTGCGCTTGGAGTAGGAAAACGCCCGCTGACGTCTGGCGCAACAAGCTCCTCCCACTCAAGGGGGAGGTCGGGTGGGGGTTTGCCAAGGCCCGATGGCGTGGAACCCCCACCCCCGGCCCCTCCCCATGGGGAGGGGAGATTGCGGATCTCAGCCGAACACCGCTGCCGCTTGCTGGCCGATCATCACCAGACGCCCGTCGGCATCCCACAGGCGCAGCCGTTCGCTCGAATAGCCATGGTCGGCGTGATCGCTGGCGGTCTCAGCGAGCCACCAGCCGTCGCGCGTCTGCGCCATGGGATCGAGCAGGTTGATCGCCCAGTTCATCGAACTGACCGGGCCGGGCCGCTGCATCGCGCGCATCGCGCCTGGCGGCATGGTGTCGCCGATCAGGATCAGGCGGCTGGTCGGGTCGAGGTCGTCTCCGCCTTTCAGGCGCAGCCAGCGGCGCACCACCGGCCCACCGTCGCCGCCCGAAGGCGCGGCGCGGCGCAATTCGTAATTGTTCTGGATGAAGGCCGGCCCCTTGCCCTCCATCAGCGGCTCGGCTTCGTCGACAGGGATCGGTGCGGGCTCGACCGGCGCGGCGGGATGGACCGCGTTGGCTTCCCGCCCGGCACCGAACAGCCAGAAGGATGTGAGCGCGGGGCTGCCATCGACCAGCAGATCGACTTGCACCTGCGTGACGTTGCGGCCCTGCCGGATCAGCTTCGCCTGCGGGGTCACTTCGGCACCCACGGGCGCCACGAACGCCACCTGAGCCGAGCGCAGGGGCGGCAGGTCGGGAAAGGCGCGGATCGCGGCGGTATAGGCGACCAGTGCGCTCGCCCCGCCATACAGCGTGCGACCCTGCATCCACTCGTCTGCGGGAAGCGTTACGGTCTCGCCGCGACCGGCGATGGGTTCGAGCATGGCGGAAATCGACATGCGCGGTTTCTTAGACGATGACCGGGCGAAGAAAAGCCCGTTGCAACGGGCAACCGAAACTTCGGCGCGAAAGGCGATTGAACTGCGTGGCCCAAGCCGCTAGACGCCCCGCTTCGCGCCAAGCCCGCGACAGTGGGGCCCGATGGCGGAGTGGTTACGCAGAGGACTGCAAATCCTTGCACGCCGGTTCGATTCCGGCTCGGGCCTCCACCTTTTCGCGAACGGATGGACTATCCGGCCAGCGCCGCCGCTTCGGCAGCGCGCGCTTCGACCTCGGCCCAGTCGCGCTCTCCCTTGCCGACCAGCCAGCTGCCACCCACGCACAGCACCTGTTCGATGGCGAGCCAGTGCGCTGCCGTGTCCTGCTTGACGCCGCCGGTGGGGCAGAACTTCACATCGCCGAAGGGCCCCGCCAGCGCCTTCAATGCAGGGATGCCGCCATTGGCCTCTGCGGGGAAGAACTTGAAGTGGGTCAGCCCCAGATCGAGCCCGCGCATGATGTCGCCCGCATTGGCGATGCCGGGGAGGAAGGGAATCTCGGCGCGCACCGCCGCACGGCCCAGCGTATCGGTGAGGCCGGGCGAAACGATGAATTGCGACCCGGCGTCGATCGCGGCCTGCAACTGGTCCTGATTGGTGACCGTGCCCGCGCCCACGATGGCACCCTCGACACCACGCATCGCGCGAATCGCATCGAGCGCAGCCGGAGTCCGCAACGTCACTTCGAGCACGCGAAGCCCGCCTGCGACCAGCGCTTCGGCCATGGGCACGGCGTCGTTCACGTCGTCGATCACCAGCACCGGGATGACGGGGGCCGTGCGCATCAGCTGTTCGATGGGTTTCAAGAAAGATGCTCCTTGGCAAAGGCCGCTGCCGCGCCGAACAGGCCGGGCTGGGGATGGGTGATGATCTTGACCGGAATGCTCGACATGAGCTTTTCAAAGCGGCCCTTGGCGCGAAACCGCTCGGCAAAGCCCGACTGGGCAAGCGTGTCGCGAATGCGGTAGCCGAGGCCGCCCGCGATCACGACGCCGCCGAACCCGCCCTGCGCCAGCGCGATGTCGCCCGCCACGCTGCCGAGCGCGAGGCAGAAACGGTCGACCGCCGCCGCCGCCAGGCTGTCGCTGCCGTCCATCCCGCTTTGCCAGATGGTGCGGTCGTCTTCCTCCATCGTCGCGCGGTTCTCCATCCGGGCGAGCGTGGCGTAGATATCGACGATGGCGGGGCCGGACACGATCCGCTCCACCGAGACGCGGTTATGCCGCCTGCGCAGCCGGGCGAGGATCGCATCTTCGATCATGTCGTGCGGGGCGAAGTCGATATGCCCGCCCTCGGTCGCCTGCACGCGGTAGCTGCCTGCGCCATCGCGCCAGACATGCGCCACGCCGAGCCCGGTGCCGGGGCCCATGATGCTGATCGTGCCTTCGGCAGCAAGCGGCTCGTCCGGTCCGGTCAGGTGGAGGAAATCGGTTTCGGGTGCGCGTGCGACTGCATGGCCGACCGCGCCGAAATCGTTGACGATGGTGTAGGCGTCGACCTTCAGCTTCTCCTTCACCAGCGCGGGGCGAATGATCCACGGGTTGTTGGTGAAGCGGATCACGTCGCCGCCGACCGGCCCGGCGACCGCGATGGAGACTGCCTTGGGCAGGTCGCCGGCCTGGATGCGGCCGAAATCCTCCCACGCTGTCTGGAAGCTGGCGTGATCTTCGGTCTTCAGCGTGACCGGCTCGTCGAGCGTGATCGTGCCGTCGTTCCCGATCGTCGCGATGACGAAGCGCGCGTGCGTGCCGCCGATATCGACCGCGACCAGCCTGTCGGTGCCAGCGCTCACAGCCCGGCCTCGGCCAGCATTGCGCTACCGCCCTTTTCGGCGGGGTCGCTGTGATGGCGCAGCATCGCGAAGAGTTCGCGCCCGACGCCCATTTCCTGCGGCGGCGGCGATGCCTGCTCGCGCGCATCCCATTCGGCGGCGTCTACCAGCGCTTCGAGCGTGCCGTCGGTGGCGCTGACGCGGACGATATCGCCGTCCTGCACCTTGCCCAGCGGGCCGCCGTGGAAGGCTTCGGGCGAGACGTGGATGGCAGAAGGCACCTTGCCGCTCGCACCCGACATGCGCCCGTCGGTGACCAGCGCGACCTTGTAGCCGCGGTCCTGAATCACGCCCAAGGGAGAGGTCAGCTTGTGCAGTTCGGGCATGCCGTTGGCGGCAGGCCCCTGGAAGCGCAGCACGACGACCACATCGCGGTCGAGCCCGCCTGCCTTGAACGCCTCGGCGACCTGATGCTGGGTCGTGAACACGCGTGCGGGGGCCTCGATCGTGTGACGTTCCGGATCGACTGCGCTCACCTTCATCGTCGCGCGCCCCAGATTGCCCTGCAGCAGCGCGAGGCCGCCGTCCATGCGGAAGGGATCGGAGGCGGGTTTGAGCAGCGTGTCGTCGCGGCTTTCCTTTGCGGCGGGTTTCCACACCAGATCCTCGCCCTCCATCACGGGCTCCTGCGCGCCTTCGGCAAGCGACGCGCCGTAGACCGTGCGAATGTCGCCATGCGCGAGGCCTGCATCCAGCAGTTCGCGGATCACGAAGGGCATCCCGCCCGCCGCGTGGAAGTAATTTATGTCGCCCGCGCCGTTGGGATAGACGCTGGCGATCAGCGGGACGACGTCGCTCAGCTCGTCCATATCGTCCCAGTCGAGGATGATCCCCGCCGCGCGCGCAATCGCGGGCAGGTGGATTACATGGTTGGTCGAACCTCCGGTGGCGAGCAGCCCGACGACCGCGTTGACGATTGCCTTTTCATCGATGCAATGGCCGAGCGGGCGGTAGTCCGAACCGTCCCAGCCGATCTCCGTGATCCGGTGCACCGCCGCGCGGGTCAGCT
Organism: Citromicrobium bathyomarinum; assembly: GCF_038594485.1. GTDB lineage: Bacteria > Pseudomonadota > Alphaproteobacteria > Sphingomonadales > Sphingomonadaceae > Alteriqipengyuania > Alteriqipengyuania bathyomarina_A. The sequence continues at coordinate 535,712 of NZ_JBCFZG010000004.1, forward strand.
CCTGCCGCAGCTTGTTGCCCGGATTGACGAAGCTGGAGCCGGGCATGTGCAGCCCCATCATCTCCATCATCATCTGGTTGGAATTGGCCGTGCCGTAGAACGTGCAGGTGCCCGCGCCGTGATAGCTGGCGCTTTCGGCATCCATCAGTTCCTTCTCGCCCACCTTGCCCTCTGCATAGAGCTGGCGGACGCGGATCTTCTCCTTGTTGGCGAGGCCGGAGGGCATCGGCCCTGCGGGCACCAGGATCGTCGGCAGGTGGCCGAAGCGCAGCGTGCCGATCAGCAGGCCGGGCACGATCTTGTCGCAGATGCCCAGCAGCAGCGCGCCTTCGAACATCCCGTGCGACAGGCCTACAGCGGTGCCCATCGCGATCACGTCGCGGCTGAACAGCGACAGCTCCATCGAATCCTGCCCCTGCGTCACGCCGTCGCACATCGCGGGCACGCCGCCAGCGACCTGCGCGGTCGCGCCGCGTTCGCGGGCGAAGATCTTTATCTGCTCGGGATAGCGGCCATAGGGCTGATGCGCGCTGAGCATGTCGTTGTAGGCGGTGACGATCCCGATATTCATCGCCTTGCCGCTGCGGATCGTCGCCTTGTCCTCCCCACTCGCGGCAAAGCCATGGGCGAGGTTGCCGCAGGACAGCGTCGGTCGGTGTACCCCTGCCTCTCGCTGGCGGTCGATCAGGTCGAGGTAGCTTTGGCGGCTATCCTTCGAACGTTCGATGATCCGGTCGGTAACTTTGGCGAGCGTGGGGTGCAGGCTCATGCAGGGCTCCAGTAGAATTCGGTGTCCGCGCGGTCGAGAACCGCGCCGATCGGGTACGGGCTCCTGTTCCCGTCGGACATTGCGGCGAGCAGGACGTCACGTTTGTCGGTGCCACGCAGTGACACCATCCGATGGCGGGCGGAGCGGATCGCACCGGCACTCAGGGTAATCCGTGAGACGGGCGCTTCGGGGGGTAACGGATCGGGTGTGACCTTCAGCGCGCGGGCATCGGTCGTCAGGGCCTCGAGATAATCCGGACCGCGGAAAATCGACGCGGTATGCCCGTCTCCCCCCGCGCCGAGCCATACGAGGTCGAGCGGCCAGGGCAGAGTGCTAAGGCGCCGGTTTGCGTCGTCCGCCGAAGTTCCGGCATCCTCGACCAGCGGCAAAAGCGTTGCGCCTGTGCCCCCGAAATAACGGTCGATCATCGCGAAATTGGACAGGGGATCGCCGTGATCGACCATCCTGTCGTCACCCGGCAGGATCGTCACCTTCGTCCAATCCAGCGCTTGCCTGCCGAGCAGTTCGAACGCCGGTGCGGGCGTCGATCCGCCGGGGACGGCGAGCAGGGCGGTCCCGCGTTCGGCAATCGCATTCCCGATAATGCCAGCCACGCGCTCGGCGCAGGCTTGCGCCATTGCGTCAGCACCATCGAATTCGTGCCAGCCTTCCGGATGCCACTGATCGGCCCGATCATTCATGCCAGGTCACCCCGTCGCGTTCGGTCAGCGCGACTGCGGAGCTCGGACCCCAGCTGCCCGAACCGTAGGGCTTGGGCAGCATGTCGTTCTCGCTCCACACATTGCGGATCGCATCGACCCATTTCCACTGCGCCTCCACCTCGTCGCGGCGGACGAACAGCGTAGGGTCGCCGTCGATCAGGTCGAGCAGCAGGCGTTCGTAGGCGATCCGGCGGCGCGCCTTGGAGAAGGCCTGCGTGAGCGACAGGTCGAGCGGGACTTCGCGCAGGGACACTCCGTCGCGGTCCATCCCCGGCTCCTTCGCCATCACCATCAGCCGCACGTATTCCTCCGGCTGGAGGCGGATCACGAGGCGGTTGGCGAGCAGCTTGCCGCCGCGCTGGGCGAAGATGTTGTGCGGCACCGGCTTGAACTGGATCACGATCTCGCTGCGGCGCTCGGTCATCCGCTTGCCGGTGCGCAGGTAGAAGGGCACGCCCTGCCAGCGCCAGTTGTCGACATGCGCCTTCAGCGCCACGAAAGTTTCGGTCTCGGACGGTTCGCCCAGATCCTCGGCATAGGCTTTCACCGCCTCGCCCTTCACCGCGCCGCTGGCATACTGGCCGCGCACCATCTCGTCCGCCCCGACGGCACGCAGGCAGCGCAGCACCTTCACCTTTTCGTCGCGCACGCTGGTCGAATCGAAGTCGGCGGGCGGCTCCATCGCGATCAGCGCGAGCAGCTGGAGCATGTGGTTCTGCACCATGTCGCGCAGCGCGCCGGTTTCGTCGTAGAAGCCGTGGCGCCCTTCCAGCCCCACGGTCTCGCTCACCGTGATCTGCACATGGTCGATACCCTGCGCGTTCCACAGCGGCTCGAACATCGCATTGGCGAAGCGCAGCGCCATCAGGTTCTGGACGGTTTCCTTGCCCAGATAGTGATCGATCCGGAAAATCCGGTCTTCGTCGAATGCGCTCGCGACCGCATCGTTGATGACGCGCGAGCTGGCGAGATCGTTGCCGAGCGGCTTTTCGAGGCCGATCCGCACATTGTCGCCCGCGAGCCCCGCCGATTGGAGGCCGCGAATGGTCGGCTCGAACAGGAACGGAGCGGTCGACAGGAAGATCGAGAGGCCGCCCGAGATATCGCCGAGCTTTTCGGCAAGATGGTCGAAACCCTCGATCGTCGATGCGTCGAGCGGCTGGTATTGCAGGTGGCCGAGGAAGGATCCGATCTTGGCCTCATCCTTGCGGTCTTCGGGAAGATATTCCTCCAGCGCCTCGCGCGCGATCTCGCGATATTCGCCATCGCTAAGCTCGCTGCGCGCAGTGCCGAAGATGCGCAGGTCTTCCGCGATCAATCCGTCTTCGTGCAGGGCGTAGAGGGAGGGCAGAAGCATGCGCTTGGCAAGATCGCCGGTCGCGCCGAACAGCAGCAGGGTGGAAGAGGATGACGCCATCTAGTCGTTTGCTCCTTCGAACGCTCGGGCCGCGAGCTGCAGTGCGCCGCTGATCCCCGAATCCTGGCCCAGCTTCGGCGCGACGATCTGCTGCCTTGAACGGCCGGGCAGGTATTCGGCTCCGAGAGCGAAGGTCCTTTCCCGTACCGCATCGAGCAGGCCGGGCGTCTGCATCACCCCTCCGCCGAGCACGATCGTTTCGACCGCGACGGTCGCGAAGGCGGTATGGCAAAGCTGGGCAAGATAGCCAGCGACATATGTATGCGCAGGGTGCCCCGGCGGCAGGTCGGACAGCGTGGCGCCCCAGCGCGCCAAGATCGCCGGTCCGCTGGCGAGCCCTTCCATGCAGTCGCCGTGGAACGGGCAGTGACCGGGAAAGTCGAAATCGTCGCGGTCGCGCCGGGGGAAGATGTGCCCCATCTCCGGGTGGCCCGCACCGTGGACCGTTTGCCTCCCGGTCACGATGCCGACCCCGATCCCGGTGCCGACCGTGATGTAGGCGAGCGAACTGCCACCTGCGCCATAGGTCGCCTCGGCCAGTGCGGCACCGTTGACGTCGGTATCGAAACCGACCGGGCAGGCGAGCGCGCGGCCCAACTGGCCGGCAATGTCGGTCAGCGCCCAGCCGGGCTTCGGCGTATCGGTGATGTGGCCCCAGCGCGGCGAGGCCCTGTCGAGCTCGACCGGGCCGAAGCTGGCGATGCCGAGCGACAACAGCGGGCCATGGTCCGCGAACCAGCGCGTTACCTCGGCCAGCGTGTGCTCAGGGGTGGTGGTGGGGATGACCGTGCGCGAGACTATTTCGCGCGGCGAGAGGCCGACCGCGAGCACGAATTTCGTGCCCCCCGCCTCGATCCCTCCCAGCAGCGGTGCTGCGTCGCGGCTCGCCATCCGTCGATCTCTCCCTCTGGCGGCAGGCTATGCCATGATCGGCAATAGCGCTGGCAAGCCGCATTCGTATCCATCGTGGCGCTGATCGTCCAATCTGCCGCGTGCAGGTGAGACCATCAGAGGGTGAGCGGGTCGTAGGCGGTGAAGTTCGTCCGGCAGGCTTCGATCATACCCCGCGTCCCCTCGATGTCGGCGACACCGATACCGGGGGGGACCGGCTGCATCTTTTCCGCTGGAGGGAAGGTGCCGTAGCCTGCGAATAGGCAGTGCCAGCTGGCATTGGCGTAGTAGCGCTTTGCGCCATAGGCGGCGTCGTTCGCGCGCGACATATCCTCGTGCCGGAACCACGCGGACATCATCGCCTTGAGCCCGTCGGACAGATGGTCGTTCGCCGCGTTGGCGCGCCAGTAGTCGGTGTCGGAGCGCTGGTTGAGGCGGTAATGCGCGACGATGTAGTCGCGAATGCCTTCGTAGCGGGTGGCGATTGAGGCGTTGAAGGCATCGCGGTGCCGCGGCGTGAACCCGCCCGCTTCGTAGGCTTGCGCGAACTCCAGCGCGGTTGCGATCACGATATGCAACGCGGTCGCTTCGAGCGGTTCGATGAACCCCTGCGCGAGCCCGGCGGCAAGGCAGTTGCCGCGCCAGGTCTCTTCGACCCGGCCGACCTTCGTTGTCAGGAAGCGCGCCTCCGCCTCGGGCTGGCCCAGCGCCTCGCGCAACTCTGCCTCGGCTTCGGCATCGGAGATGTGCGCGGAGGAATAGACGTAGCCATTGCCGACCCGCGTGGTCAGCGGGATGCGCCAGCGCCAGCCCGCGCGCATCGCGATGCTGTCGGTCTGCGGCTTGGGCGTGCCATCATGCGGCGTCGGCATCACCACCGCGCGGTCGTTGAACAGGTTGCTTGCGAAGGGCACGAATTTGACGCCGAGTTTCTCCTGTACAATCAGGCCGCGGAAGCCCGAGCAGTCGACGAAAAAGTCGCCTTCGACCCGCTCGCCACCCTCGCAGAGCAGCGCCGTGACATCGCCAGCCTCGCTCACCTCGATGTCGGAGACTGTGCGATCGAGATGCGCGACGCCGCGCGCAGTCGCCCACTCGCGCAGGAATGCGCCAAGCTTGTGCGCATCGAAATGGTAGCCGTAGCTCGGCGCGAAAGGGAAGTTTTCCGCCGGGTGCGGGCTGCGCGCATGTTCGGCGAGATCGGTCGCGAGGAACCAGTCGTCGGGGTGGGCGGGTACATCGAAGCCGCGCCGTGCGAGCATGCAGTTATGGACGAAGCCGGGCTCGGAATGCAGGTCGACCGGACCGGGGAAGGGGTGGAAATAGCTTTCGTATCCCGCCCGCTCGCTCCAGCCGGTGAAGCGAATGCCCAGCTTCCAGGTCGCCTCGCACGCGGCCATCCACTCGGCCTCGGCGATCCCGAGATGGTCGAAGAAGCCTTTCAACTGCGGGGTCGACCCTTCGCCGACCCCGATGATGCCGATCCCTGAGCTTTCGACCACCGTCACGCTGCCGCCGCGCGCGGCCCATTCTTTGTGCAGCAGGCAGGCGGTGATCCAGCCCGCGCTGCCCCCGCCGAGCACGACCACGCGCGGAGGTGCGGCGCCGGTCACTTCTTCGGCTGCAACCGGATCGCCGCGCCGCCGCCGGGCGCGAGCCACAGCTCCAGCGTATCGCCCTTGCGGATCGTGCGCGTGTCGTAGGCGATGTTATGCCGCGCCTCGGTCTCGTAAGTCGCGCCTTCGCCATCCTTCCAGATCGTCGCGGTGTAGGTCTGCCCGTCGTCGAGGAAATCGAAGTCGAGCGTCAGCGTACGCGCCGTCGCATCGTTGATCCCGCCGACGTACCAGTCGTCGCTGTTGCGATCCTTGCGCGCGAAGATTGCGTAATCGCCCACCTCGCCCGCGATCAGGTGGCTTTCCGCCCAGTCGGCGGGCACTGCCTTGATGAACTCCAGCTCCCTTGGATGCGCTTCGAGGCTTTCGACGAAGTCGGCCGCCATCTGGATCGGCGAATAGATCGCGAGATAGAGGCCGAGCTGCTTGGCGAGCGTGCTGGCGATCGGCTGGTTGTCCGACCCGACAAGGCCCAGAACGCCCGGCGTGTAGTCCATCGGGCCCGACAGCATCCGGGTATAGACCAGCGTCGGTTCGTGATCCGGGCCGTTGGCGAATGTGCCCCAGGCGTTGTATTCCTGACCGCGCGCGCCCTCGCGTGCGACCCAGTTGGGGTAGGTGCGGCGCAGGCCGGTGTCCTTCACCGGTTCGTGCGGGTTGATCGCGATCTTCCGCTTGGCGGCTTCCTCGACCACCTTCATGTGGTGCTGCACCTGCCGCTGGCCGTCGTGCCACTCGTACACCTCGTCACCGCACGGATCGGCGATGTCGGCGTTGCACGAGATGATCCCGCCCGCATCGGCGACGTATCCGGTCTTGACCACATCGACCCCGTGCGCCGCGTACATGTCGAGCGCGTCGCCCAGCTGGCGTTCGTACACCTCGATATTGCCGCCGGTTTCGTGGTGGCCGATCAGGTGCACGCCCTTCTTCTTCGCGTAGGCGGTGACCTCGTCGAAATCGAAATCGGGGTAGCTTTCGGTAAAGCTGTAATCGCGGCCGTTGCCGAACCAGTTGCCGTCCCAGCCGACGTTCCAGCCTTCGATCAGCACGCCGCGAAAGCCGTTCTTCGCAGCGAAATCGATATATTGCTTGGCACGGGTCGTCGTCGCGCCGTGGTTGGGCCCCTGCGCCCAGGTCCAGTCGCCGCGGATCATGCCCCACCAGATGCCGACATATTTGGCAGGCTCGAACCAGCTGACATCGCCCAGTTTGTTGGGTTCGTTGAGGTTCAGTTCCAGATCGTTCTCGACCAGCCCTGCGGCATCGTCGGCTATGCGGATCGTGCGCCACGGCGTGGTGAAGGCGCCTTCGCGGACGACCTTGGCCCCCCGGCTCGACGGGGCGAGCTGCGCGCGGAAGCGGTGATCCTCCATCCGCCGCAGCCACATGCCCGAATAGTCGACCAGCGCCGCTTCGTGAAACGCCAGATGCGTGCCGTCGGCCAGCCGCACGGTCATCGGCGTGTGCGCGGTCGAGACTTCCTCGATCGGGGTCTTCTTGTAGAGATATTCGTAGCGGTTCCAGTCGCCGCCCTGGATCCACCACGCGGTTGCGTCCTGATCGGGCGCGATGACGAATTCGGTCAGCTCCTCGGCAATTCCCGTCACGGGCTGGTCGGGGTTCTCGGGAAATTCGTAGCGGAAGCCCACGCCATCGTCGAACACGCGCATCCGCACGGTCAGGGCGCGTTTCGAGGTGTCGCGCGTCTCGCGGAACGTGACCGCGAGTTCGTTATGCCGGTCATGGACGAACTGGCGTTCTCCCCACGGCTGCTCCCACGTGTCGTCGAAGCTGCTCGTCACCGCATCTTCGATCACGAAGTTGCGGCGCAGCGTTTCGGCGTTGGTGAGGGTGAAGCCGAGCTGGCTCTTGCCGATCAACGCGTTCCCGTCGCGGGTGATGGTGTAAAAAGGCACCCCGTCGCCATCGACATCGAGCGTGGCCACGATCCGCCCGTCGGGCGAGGACACGTCCTCCGCCAGCGCGGGCATCGCGGTGCCCGCGAGCAGCCCCGCGATGGCGAGGCGGATCAGGCCCGCAGAATGATTGCGGCGTAGGGGCCGAGCGAGGTCGGGCTGGCCTGGTTCACGGTACATAGAATCTCTCCCTCGGGGGTGTCGTGCAGGGGAAGTGCCTCTGCGGAAAGGTTGAAGCGGCACACGATCCGCTCTCCATCGGCTTCGCGCGTCAGTTCGAGCAGCGCGCCATCCGCGCGGCATGCGGCAACCGCGCCGCTGCGCAGCGCGGGATGCGCGTTGCGCAAAGCGATCATCGCGCGGGTGTGCGCGAGCAGGGAGGCGGGGTCCGCCACCTGATGGTCGACCGCGCGGGCATGGTTCTCCTCACCCAGCGGCAGCCACGGCGTATCCGACCCGAACCCGCCCGCAGCCTCTGCAGCGCTCCACGGCATCGGGGTGCGTGCGCCGTCGCGGCTCAGCGTCAGCGGCCAGTTGGCGATGGCTTCGGGATCGTGCAGCTGGTCGAACGGGATATCGACCTGCGTCAGGCCCAGCTCCTCGCCCTGATAAAGGATGATATTGCCGCGCAGCGTCGCGAGCAGCGCGATCTTCATCCGCGCGAAGACCTCGCGATGCTCTGGCTCGCACCAGCGCGACAGCGCGCGCGGCGCGTCGTGGTTCTCGAACGCCCAGCTCGGCCAGCCGATGCCGTCCTCGGCAGGCCATTCGGCCAGCGCGGCGCAGACCAGCTGCGGGGTCAGCGCATCGGCGTAGAGGAAGTTGAACCCGTAAGCCGAATTGAGCCGCGTCTGGCCTTGGGTGAAAGCCTTCATCTCGGCTTCGGCCTCGTCCCCGCCGACTTCGGCAACGGTGAAGATCGCCCCGGAATCGCTGCCGTAGCCGTCGGTCACTTCGCGAATGCGTTCGATGAAGCGCGGGATATCGGGATGCGACATGTTGTGGATGCGCAGCTGGAAATCGAACGGCCGCGTGCGTGCCCGGTTGGTCGCAGGGGCGGGCGGATTGTCGCGCAATTGCGGGTCGTGCATCGCGAAGTTGAGCGCGTCGATCCGGAAGCCGTCGACACCGCGATCCAGCCAGAAGCGCGCCACGTTCAGCAGCGCATCCTGAACTGCCGGATTGTGCCCGTTGAGCTGCGGCTGGCTGCTGAGGAAATTGTGCAGGTAATACTGCCCGCGCCGCGCATCCCAGGTCCATGCCGGGCCGCCGAAGACCGACTGCCAGTTGGATGGCGGGCTGCCGTCGGGCTTGGGATCGGCCCAGACGTACCAGTCTGCCTTCGGGTTATCGCGGCTCGACCGGCTTTCGGCAAACCACGCGTGTTCGTCCGAAGTGTGCGAATAGACCTGGTCGATCAGCACTTTCAGGCCGAGCGCGTGGGCGCGCGCCACCAGCGCCTCGAAATCCGCCAGCGTGCCGAAGATCGGATCGACGTCGCAATAGTCGGCGACGTCGTAGCCGAAGTCCTTCATCGGCGAGGTGAAGAAGGGCGAGATCCAGATCGCATCGACGCCGAGGCTGGCGACATGGTCGAGCCTTTGGGTGATGCCCGGCAGATCGCCGATCCCGTCGCCGTTGGCATCCATGAAGCTGCGCGGATAGATCTGGTAGATCGCTGCTCCGCGCCACCACGGATGGGCACGCTCGGGTGCGGTTGCGGGGGTCCTTGCCGTCGCCATCAGCGGTCCACCAGTTCGCAAACCGCCCAGCCGAAGGGCGGCAGGTCCAGTTGCACACTACCAGGCGCGGCGACGCTGGCGGGGCAGGTGCCCGACAGCGAAACGAGGCCGCGCGCGCGGTAATCCACTTCGATATTGCGGATGATGCTCTCCCCGCTGGTGTTGAACGCGATCAGCACGCGCTGGTGTGTTTCAGGATCGACCCGCTCGACCGCGAGCAGCCCGGGACCATCGTGATCGAAGCCACGGATCGTCGTCAGCCCGTGTTTCAAAGCGGGGTTGCGCAGGCGCAGCTGCGATAGCTCGCCGATCAGCCGGTAGAGCGGGTGGGCGGTGTCGAAATTGTCCTCGGCAGTGGTTGCCTCGGTACCGAGCAGGTCGTTGTCGTTGTAGAAATCGACCCGGCTGGGGAACATGTCCTCGCGCGCGAGCTGGTCGTTGCCATCCGAGATGAAGCCCTGCTCGTCCCCGTAATAGACCGTCGGCACGCCGCGCAGGGTGAACATCATCGCGTGACCGAGCCGGGTGCGCGCCAGCAGCTCGTCGGGATCGTCGGTGCCCGCGTTCTGGCGCACGAACATCGAGAAGCGGCCGAAATCGTGGTTGCCGAGGAAGGTCGGCAGGCCGAGCGCGGTGCTCGCACCGCCCGGATAGATCGCGTCCTGTTCGAGGAAATCGGCCATCACGATAGGCGGGGCTTTCCCGCTTGCGACCAGCTGTGCGGCGGCCGCGAAGCCCATGTCGAGCGCATAGGGGAGGCCGCTTTCGGCCATCACCCTGGCGGCGGTGACCGCGTCGGGGCTCTGGTAGGCGATCTCGCCGAAGATATGGAAATTGGGGATGCCCTTGGCCTCGGCGCGATCGAGCATGGCGGGGACGAAGGCCTGCCAGAATTCGGGGTTCACATGCTTGGCGGTGTCGATGCGGAAGCCGTCGATCCCGAAATCGTCGATCCAACTGCCGAAGATGTCGATCATCCCGGCGACCACGCGCGGGTTCTCGGTCGCCAGATCGTCGAGCCCGACGAAGTCGCCGTAAGTGCTGCTCTCGCCGATCCAGAAGGTGTCGCCGCGATTGTGGTAATAGATCGGGTCGTTGAGCCAGGCGGGCACCTTCACGTTGCGCTCCGCCTTGGGGACCACCGGCGTGTAGGCGAAGGTGGGGTCGGTGAGCTTCGCCCAGTTCTCCGCGCTGGCGTCGGCGTCGCCTGCGAAGCCTTCGTTGATCGGCCTGCCGTCCGGCCCGCCGCGCGTGCTGAAGGGGTAATCGCCCTTGCTGCGATACGTATACTCGTCCTCGGCGTAGCGGATCACGTCGGCGGTATGGTTGGCGATGATGTCCATGTAGACCTTCATCCCGCGCGCGTGCGCCGCATCGACGAAGGCGCGGAATTCGGCGTTGGTGCCGAAATGCGGGTCGACCTGCGTGAAATCGGTCACCCAGTAGCCGTGATAGCCAGCGCTCTCGTTTCCGGGAGGGCCCTGCACCGGCTTGTTCTTGAAGATCGGCGCGAACCAGATCGCGGTGACGCCCATCCCCTGGATGTAGTCGAGTTTCTCGGTCAGGCCCTTCAGGTCGCCGCCGTGGTAGAAGCCCTTGTCGGTGGGATCGTAACCGCTCTTCAGCCGGTCGGCGGGGTAGCCGCCCAGATCGTTCGCGGTGTCGCCGTTGGCGAAGCGGTCGGGGAGGACGAAATAGATCACCTCGTCGGTCAGCGGGCGGGCACGATAGTCGTCGCCTGCATCGGGATCGTGCGCCAGCACTGGGCTTGCAAGCAGGAGCGCGCAGGCCGCGACCATGGGGGCGAAGGCTTTCATCAGGCGGTCTTTCTCATTTCTGCTGCGGGTTTGCCGCCCGGCATGCAGTAGGCGCGCAGGAACTGCGCATGGCCGGGCATGCTATCGACGATGCCGCCGATGCCGCGATCGATATCGGCAAGCATCCGCTCCAGGTCGACCGACGGCATGGCGTCGGCCAGCGGGTGATACGCATCGGGCAGCACGCCCTGCCCGACGAAGACCTGCAGCCAGCCCGGCTCGGTGAACAGCTCTTCGTGTTCGCGGTGGATATAGCCGCTGGCGCGGAACTGCTCGATCTTCGCGGAGAGCGTAGCGGGCAGGTCCATGCTGCGGCAGCGATCCCAGAAGGGTTCGCCCTCGCGCCCGTTCGCCCGGTAATGGAGGATCAGGAAATCGCGGATCGAGTGCCACTCGAACGCCGCCTGCCGGTTGAACTCGTCGACCAGCGCGGGCGCGGGGCGTCCGTTTGGCAGCATCTGGAGGAAGCGCGCGATCGACGACTGGATCAGGTGGATGCTGGTCGATTCGAGCGGCTCCATGAAGCCCGCCGACAGCCCCAGCGCGAGGCAGTTGCCGACCCACTGGCGCTGCCGCATCCCGGTGGTGAACCGCACCCGGTTGGGCTCGGCCAGCGGCTCGCCGTCCAGATTGGCGAGCAGCGTCGCCTCGGCCTCGTCATCGGACAGGTCATCGCTGCAATAGACGAGGCCGTTGCCGATCCGGTGTTGCAGCGGGATGCGCCATTGCCATCCGGCAGAGCGGGCGGTCGCGCGGGTGTAGGGGGTGAAATCGCCCATGGTCGCGCAGGGCACGGCGATGGCGCGGTCGCAGGGGAGCCAGTGGCTCCAGTCCTCGAAGCCCGCATGCAATTCCTGCTCGATCAGCAGCGCACGAAATCCGCTGCAATCGATGAAGAAGTCGCCCGCGATGGCCTGGCCGCTCTCAAGTGTGACCGAGGCAATGTCGCCGCTCTCGCTATCGCGCCCCACCGCGGCAACCTTGCCCTCGATCCGGGTGGCACCGTGATATTCGGCATGGCGGCGCAGGTAGGCGGCGTAGAGCGCGGCGTCGAAGTGGTAGGCCCACGGCATGTCGGGCGCTGGCTGCCCCGGCTTCGCTGGCCACATCTGCATCTTGAGCGCGCGCGCGGCGCGTTCGTTGAGCGAATACCGGCCCAGCGGCTCCGCCTTGCCCTCGGCCTGTGCGCGCAGCCAGTATTGGTGGAAGGGCAGCAGCCCCGCACCATGACCGATGGTGCCGAAAGCATGCATGTAGCGTGTGTCCGGAGCGCCCCAGCCGGCAAATTCGATGCCGAGCTTGAAGGTGGCCTTCGTTTCGCGAAGAAACTCGGCCTCGTCGATCCCGAGCCCGCGATTGAACAGGCGGATCTGCGGGATCGTCGCCTCACCGACACCGACAGTGCCGATCGCGTCGGATTCGACCAGCGTGACCCTGGCCGAGGTCAGTCGTGCCAGTGCCGCCGCCGCCATCCATCCGGCGGTGCCCCCGCCGACGATGACAATGTGCTGATCTCTATCGCGACCCACGCTTCACCCATCCTCGTGCCACGTCGACCTTGTCCCCGCTCAGAGGAAGCGGAGCAAGGGTGGGGGAGGGCGATGCAATGCGCACCGCCCTCCCCCTAGGGAGCATCAGAACTTGTAGGTGAACCCGGCGAGGAAGCGGCGTCCGTAACTCTGATAATCGGTGACGGTCAGCGGACGGCTGGGGTCGGCTACCGACACGAACGGCTCGTCGGTCAGGTTCTGGCCCTGCAGGTAGACCGACAGGCCTTCCAGCGCACCGCCCTGGAACTCGTACCCGATCTGGGCATCGATGATCAGCTCTTCCAACGCCTGCTTGCGCGCAGTCTGGCCGTCGAAATTCCCGAAGTCGCCCTGGAAGCCGGACCTGTAGCGAGCGCTGCCGCGCACGTTGAAGCCGTTCTTCTCGTAGTAGGCGGTGCCGTTGGCGACCCACTTCGAATAGCCCGGGATGGTGCCGATTACCCCGTTCTGATCCTTGACCTTGGTTTCGGTGTAGCCGGCACCGCCGGTGATGCCGAACCCGTCGAGAGCCTGGCTGAACACATCGAACGGCAGGGTGAAGGCGAATTCCGCCCCGTAGAAGCTGCCGCCGCCGGTGTTGATCTGCGTATCGAGCGTACCCAGCGTCGGGAGCCCGGGTGTGGCGCCGGTCGGGGCCGGGAAGGCCGAGAAATCGAACGGCACGCGCCCGCCGTAGATGAACTCCTTGATATCCTTGTAGTACAGCTGCAGGCCGACGAAGCCCGATGTGCCGAAGTACTTCTCGATATTGAAGTCGACCGCGTTGGCGCGATACGGCCGCAGATAGGGGTTGCCGCCGCCGCCGCGGATGATCGGCATGCTGGGGGCCGAATTGTCGATCCCGTAGCTGATCGCCACGCGCAGATCGTCAAGCTTGGGGCGCATGATCTGGCGCGACACGGCAAGCCGCAGGACCAGATCGCTGTCGAAGCGGAGCGACAGGTTCATGCTGGGCAGAACGTCCCAGTAATTGGTGCCCAAGGTGATCAGCTGCGGGCCGGTCGGAGTGAAGATGTAGCCGGTCGACTTCTGCTCGGTATTGATCGCCTGGACGCCGATATTGCCCGTCAGGCGGGCACCGCCGAAATCCTGCTCCAGGTCGAGCTGGGCGTAGGCGGTCATCAGATCTTCGGCGACCGAGTACTCCTTGCTGAGCACGAAATCGCCGTTGTTGTCCTGACGCACGATGAAATTACCGGCAAGCAGATCGCGCGGATCGTAGCTGACGATGGGCGACAGGCCGAGGTAGGAAAGCTGCGTCGGGTCGAGCAGCACGCTCGACGGGATCGGCGCTTCGGTCGCACCGCCCGGCAGGACGAGCAGGCTCTCGTCCGCGTCGAGCGCCTTGTCGCGATCGGTGTAAGCGAGCCCGAGGTTGATCTTGTGCAGCAGGCCGGCGTCGACTTCCTTGCCGATGCCCACGCGGAACTGCTTCAGTTCGTCATCGACATAGCGCAGGTTTTCATAGCCGGTCTGCACGTTGCCGCCGCCCCAGCCGAGCGGGTCGGTCAGGACGATCAGGTTGGGGTCGGAATAATCGAGCTGATTGCCGAACACGAGGCCGGTGCCATCGTTCGTAAAGGTGATCCGGTCTGTCGGATCGGTTTCCGGCGTGCGCCAGTTGTAGCCCGTGCCCGCATAGCTTTGCAGCGACGTTTCGACACGGTCGGTGCGGGAATAGCCGAAGTCGAAGAACGCGCTCCAGCCGTCATCGCCCTGGTAGTCGATGTTGAGGCCACCCGAATAAAGATCGGCTTCCTTGTCGAAGCGGTCGTTACGCACCACGCCCTGCACGTTATCGAACGCGCCCGAGGTGTAGACGCCATCTTCCGCGGTAGCGCCGGTCGGATCGAAGGTGGCGCCGAAGTAGCTGAACGGAAGTTCGATGCCGCGCTTGATCTGCTCGTCCTTGAAGTTCGAGTAGAGCGCATCGACGGTAACCATCAGGTTCGGCGTCGCCTCCCATTGAAGCGTGCCATTGAGGCCGAGGCGCTTGAGCTGGGTCGATGTAACGAAGCTCTTGGAGCCGGAAGGCGCCTGGTTGCCGCTGCCATTGGGGTCGAAATAGCCCCAGGCGTTGAACTCCTGCACCTGGTAGGGCTCGTCGACATAAGCGGCGGCAAGCGAGATGCCGATCGTGTCGTCGGCAAACTGATCGACATAGGTCGCGTTCGCGCGATAGCCGAATTCCTTCGATCCCGCGTTGAGCGCGCCGAGATCGGCCCAGGACCCGCGCGCACCGACGGCGAGCACCTGTCGCCCGTATTCGAGCGGCCGGATGGTTCGGACATCGACCGTGCCGACAAGGCCCTGACCGACCACCGATGCGGACGGCGACTTGTAGATCACGACCTGGCTGACGACTTCGGACGGGAACTGATCGAACTCGATCCCGCGGTTGTCGTTGGTGGAAGTCTGCTCGCGCCCGTTCAGCAGCGTTGTCGAAAAGTCGGGACCGAAACCGCGGATCGCGATGATGTTCGCGCGGCCATTGGCGCGCTGCGAAGTGACGCCGGGCAGGCGCGCGATCGATTCACCGATCGAGTTGTCGGGCAGCTTGCCGATGTCTTCGGCGCTGACCGATTCGACGATCTGGTCGTTTTCCTTCTTCTCGCGGACCGCGTTTTCAAGCGATTCGCGGAAGCCGGAGACGATGATGACGTTCTCGTCCTTGTCCTGCTGTTCGTCGCCGACCAGCTGGCCTTCGTCCTGATCGTCCTGCGGCTCGGCCTGCGTGGTCTGCGCCAGCACGCCTGCGGGGGTGAGACCGCCGATCATGGCGATGGCGAAAGCGCCGGCGCTGACGCCGCGGTGAAACTTGTTACGAATAGCCATTGGTGCCCTTCCAATTCGTCGCCATCCGCCCCTGCGGATCGATCGACTTCATCCTCTGCCTCGTCGCGGGACCGGCTTTTCGCAGCCGGTTACCGCACACCATGCGCAATAGGATCGGGCGCTCGCAGTCAGGAAGACAGCATACGTATACGCAATTATTCGGCGCGAAGTGCGTGTTGCATATTTGCACGCAAGGTTCTGCAAATGGCGTGGGTTGGCCCAGTAGGTGTCTTCGACAGCTCTTCATGGCATCAAGGATCGATTGGCGCGCCGCGACAATTCCACTAGTCTGGCAGCAAGCGCGGGGAGAACGCCCGCGCGCAGGAGAGCGCATGGGCCGCAGGCCGACCGGCAAGCCGACGAGCTTCGACATCGCCTACAAGGCGGGGGTTTCGCAGCCCACGGTAAGCCGCGCGCTGCGAGGCGACAGGTCGGTCAGCAAGGCGACGCGCGAACGGATCGAACAGATCGCGCGCGAGCTGAACTATACGGTCGATCGCAACGCCTCCTCGCTGCGCTCGCAGCGTTCCAACACGATCGCGCTGCTGTTTTTCGAGGACCCGACGCCAGACGAGAGCATGATCAACCCGTTCTTCCTCGCGATGCTCGGTTCGATCACGCGGGCCTGCGCCAATCACGGGCTCGACCTGCTGATCTCGTTCCAGCGGATGGAGGACGACTGGCACACCAGGTACCAGGATTCGATGCGGGCCGACGGGCTGATCCTGCTCGGCTATGGCGACTACACGACCTACGAGGCGCGGCTGCGCGAGCTGGTGAGGCAGGGCACGCATTTCGCGCGCTGGGGATCGGTCAGCAGCGATACCAGCGGGGCCACCATCGGATCGGACAACCTGGGCGCGGGGCGGCTGGTTGGCGAGCATCTGCTGGGTGAAGGCCGCCGCCGGATCGCGTTCATCGGCCATGCCGACGGGCATTATCCCGAATTCGCTCACCGCTACGACGGCTTGTGCGAGGTGTTGCGCGGCGTGGGGATCGAACCCGACCCTGCGCTGCAGCGCGACGCGATCACCACCGAGGAGGCGGGCCTTTCCGCCACGCGCGACCTGATCGCGAGCGGCGCGCAGTTCGATGCGGTCTTCGCCGGGAGCGACCTGATCGCGATCGGCGCGATGCGCGCGCTCGCCGAGGCGGGGTTGAGCGTGCCGGGCGATGTCGCGGTGGTCGGCTTCGACGATATTCCCTCCGCCAGCCTCACCAGCCCGCCGCTAACCACGATCCAGCAGGACACGAGGGGCGCGGGCGAGCGGCTGGTCGAGACGCTGCTCGCGCAGATCGAGGGCGAGGAACTGCCACCCGCACGCCTGCCGACCCGGCTGATCGTGCGCGGCTCCAGCACCGCCCACTGACCACGACCGCACGCGTGGTTACGCATTCGTATACGCCTTGTCGGGCCAAGGCTTTCGTGCAAGCCGATGCGGATGACGCATGGCGGCGGCAGTCCGCCAGCGCACGGGGAAAGGATCGCACATGGAAAAGCGGCGCCAGAGCTGGCTCGGCCTGTGGAATATCAGCTTCGGCTTTTTCGGCATCCAGATCGGCTTCGCGCTGCAGAACGCCAATATGAGCCGCGTCTTCCAGACGCTGGGCGCGAGCATGGACGATCTGCCCGCGCTGTGGGTCGCCGCGCCGCTGACCGGGCTGATCGTGCAGCCGATCATCGGCCACCTGAGCGACCGGACGTGGAACCGGCTTGGCCGACGCCGACCCTATTTCCTGACCGGCGCGATCCTCGCCGCGCTGGCACTGTTCGTCATGCCGCTGAGCCCCACGATGGGCGCTCCGCTGTTATTCGCGGCGGCGATGCTGTGGGTGCTCGATGCGTCGTTGAACGTCTCGATGGAGCCTTTCAGGGCGTTTGTGGGCGACATGCTCCGCACCGATCAGCACGCGGCGGGCTACGCGGTGCAGACCGCCTTCATCGGCGCGGGCGCGGTGGTCGGGTCGATCTTCCCGTTCCTCTTGGAACATCTGGGCGTCGGCAACGTCGCGCCCGATGGCGGCTTGCCCGATACCGTGCGCTGGAGCTTCTGGTTCGGCTCCGCCGCGCTGCTGCTCGCGGTGCTGTGGACCGTGTTCACCACCCGCGAATACAGCCCCGAGGAGATCGCTTCCTTCGCGGAAAATTCGAGTGCCGGGGACGAGCAGCCGGTCCGCGCGCTGGCGAGCAAATCCTATCTTTCGAGCGCGGCATGGATCGCGGCGGGGCTGGTCGTGGTCATCGCTGTGGGCGAATTCGCGCTGGAGAAGGAGGTGCTGCTGCTTGGCGCGCTGCTCGCGGTTTACGGACTGCTGAGCGCGATCGGGATATATCTGGCGAAGCAGGGCCGTACGGCCAACATGCTTTCCAGCATCGTCGGCGATTTTTCGGGCATGCCGCCCGTGATGAAGCGGCTCGCGCTGGTCCAGTTCTTCAGCTGGTCGGCGCTGTTCATCATGTGGATCAACACCACGCCGGTGGTGACGCAGTACGTCTTCGGCAGCACCGATACGGCGAGCGCGGCGTATAACGAAGGCGCCAACTGGGTGAACCTGCTGTTCACCGTGTACAACGGCGTCGCGGCCGTCGCGGCGCTGGCGATCCTGCCGTGGCTGAGCCGCGCGGTGGGGCAGGTGATGACCCATTCGATCTGCCTGACGCTGGGCGCGCTCGGCTTCCTGATGTTCTTTTTCGTGCGCGATGCGCAGGCGCTGCTGGTGGCGGAAGTCGGGATCGGCATCGCCTGGGCGAGCATTCTCGCGATGCCCTACGCGATCCTTGCCTCGAATCTGCCGCAGGCCAAGCTCGGGATATACATGGGGCTGTTCAACATCTTCATCGTCGTGCCGCAGCTGCTGGTGGCGACCGCGATGGGATCGTTGATGAAGGCATTTTTCCCCGGCGAGCCGGTGTGGACGATGCTGTTCGCAGCCGCCGCGTGGATCGTGGCCGCGATTGCCATGCTGCGGGTTCGTGCCGCGGTGTGATCTCCATAAACGAAACGGCCCGCCGCCATTGAAGGCGACGGACCGTTCCGGAGGATGCGACCCCGCAAGATTTTAGAAGCTTGCTCCGACCGTGAAGACCACGGCAGCGTCCTGCCCGGCGATTTCCGGCAGGTCGGTGTCGACGTAGGCAACGCCCAGTTCGAGGATCTTGTAGCTGACGCTCGCACCCAGCGACCAGTCGAGATAGCCGCCCGATCCGTAATCGAGGCTGCCTTCCGAATAGCCGAGATGCGCGGCGAGGCTGATCGGTGTGTCCGGGATGCCGGTGCCGAGATCGCCGTAGACGTAGATATTGTCGCTGGTCAGCGCGCTGCCCTGTTCGGGAGCGTATGCGGCACCGACAGTAGCCTCGACCGGGCCGAGCGCTGCGGTGACGGAGGCGTAGGGTTCGAAGTAGTCGCTATCGCCCACGGTGTCGTCGCCATTGGGGTAGATGTAATACAGAACCCCGCCGTCGAGCGTGATGTTCGGCGCCACATCGCCAGACCAGCCGGCATAGACGTCAAGCTCGGCATTGCCGTAAAGCGGGCTGTCTTCGAGCGAGGAGGCCCAGGTGCCGATATAGAAACCGCTCGAGTGGCTGACGTCGAACCCGCCCTGGATGGCGATGTCTTCGTCGGAGAAGGAAACCCCGCGGAAACGGTAATCGCTGGTCAGGGCGACATTCGCGCTGATCTCGATTGGGCCGGCTTCCTCTTCTTCCGCTTCCTGCGCGAAGGCGGGGGCGGAAAGCATACTTGCGGCGATCAACGCCAGCGGTGCAACTCGGAATAAACGCATTATTTTCCTCCACATTATGCGGTTGCCCTCTCCGCGAAAATCTGACCCTGCACCGCGTCCCGAT
This sequence comes from Citromicrobium bathyomarinum, assembly GCF_038594485.1. GTDB lineage: Bacteria > Pseudomonadota > Alphaproteobacteria > Sphingomonadales > Sphingomonadaceae > Alteriqipengyuania > Alteriqipengyuania bathyomarina_A. The sequence continues at coordinate 554,843 of NZ_JBCFZG010000004.1, forward strand.
CTGTTCGCCGGGATCGCGGCGCAGGGTGGTATTTCAAGCCATCAGTAGTTGTAGGCGCGTTCGCCGTGTTCGCTGAGGTCGAGGCCGTCGCGTTCCTTCTCTTCGGAAACGCGCCCGCCGGTGATCAGCTTGGCGATGAGCCAGGCGACCGCAGCGCCGACAGCGGCCCACACAATCGCCACACCCACGGCCTTCGCCTGGATGATCAGCTGCGCAATTGCGTTGTAGTCCGCGTCACCCGGGCCACCGAGCCCGGGCATCATGGTGAACGCGGTGCCGAGCGAGCCGACGATGCCGCCGATCCCGTGGATGCCGAACACATCCGCACTGTCGTCCAGCCCCAGCTTGGGCTTCATCATCGTGACGAACCAGAAGCAGACGAGCGCGGCGGCCGCACCGATCAGGATCGCGCCGAAAGGCCCGCTATTGCCCGCCGCCGGAGTCACCGCGACGAGGCCGGCGATCGCACCCGAGCAGCCGCCCAGCAGCGAACCCTTGTGGCCGCTGATGGTCTCACCCAGCATCCAGAACAGCACGCCCGCAGCCGTGGCGACGAAGGTGTTGAGGACTGCGAGCGAGGCAACGCCGTCGGCTTCCAGTTCGGAACCGCCGTTGAAGCCGAACCAGCCCACCCACAGCAGGCCCGTGCCGAGCAGCGTCATGGTCAGCGAGTGCGGCGGCATCGGCTCTTTCGGGTAACCGATACGCTTGCCCAGGATCAGGCAGCCGACCAGCGCGGAAACACCGGCGTTGATGTGCACCACGGTGCCGCCGGCGAAGTCGAGCGCGCCCCATTCGAAGATCAGCCCGCCGGTCGCCCACACCATGTGCGCGATAGGGAAATAGACGATCGTCAGCCAGATGGCGGTAAACACCATCATGGTCGACAGTTTGGCCCTTTCCATCGTCCCGCCGACAATCAGCGCAGCGGTAATCGCCGCGAAGGTCATCTGGAAGGCGATGAAGATATATTCGGGGATCTCGACGCCGTCGCTGAAGGTCGCCGCGCCGGAATCGGCGGTGACGCCCTTCAGGAAGACCTTGCCGAAATCGGCGATGAAGGCGTTGCCGGTATCGCCGAACGCCATCGAATAACCGTACATCACCCAGATGAGCATCGCGAGCGAGGAAACGCACAGGACCTGGGTAAGCACCGAGGCCATGTTCTTCGTGCGGGCAAGCCCGCCGTAGAACAGCGCGACGCCGGGGACGATCATCGCCATCACCAGAACCGTGGCAACGATCATCCATGCGGTATCGCCCTTGGCGATGGTTGCGGCAGCTTCGGCTGCGGCCACCGCCGGTGCGGTATTTGCCGGTGCCTCCATGGCGAACGCGGGCGTTGCCACGATTGCGGCAAGCCCGGCGGTAGCAATGTTTCTCAAGCTAAACGTCATGTCCTGCCCCCTCAGAGTGCGGTGTCGTCGGTTTCGCCGGTGCGGATCCGCAGCGCCGAAGAAACGTCGATGGTGAAAATCTTGCCGTCGCCGATCGCATCGGTCTTGGCCGCGGCGGAAATCGCCTCGATCGCCTTGGCTGCGACATCGTCCGCCACGACCGTTTCGATACGCACCTTGGGCACGAAGCTCGTGTCGTATTCGGCACCGCGGTAGACCTCGGTGTGGCCCTTCTGGCGCCCGAAACCCTTGGCTTCGGACACGGTCAGCCCGGTGACGCCCACCCCCGTGAGCGCTTCGACGACCTCGTCGAGCTTGAATGGTTTTATGATGGCGACGATAAGTTTCATGCTTCCCCCTGGTAGCGATGTTACGGCGACACGAACGCGCCCGTTCAATTCTTGCTTGAACGGTCACGCTTTTGTCATTTATGATGCATCGCACAATTTCCGCAGGATCGTCAATCGCGTCGATTCAGCCGGTGGGTAACCGGTTAAACGACAGAATTTGCAGGGGTTTGAGGATGGCAGGGATGGCGAGCGGGAGCGTGAAATATTCACACAAGCGTACGGTTGGCAGAATTGTTGCCGCACCTGCGAAAAATGCTCCGCGGTTTACCCCGGAATCCATGCTCGCATCGATGCAACCCGAAGAGCTACGTCAGGCGATGGACGATCTGAACTTTCGCACCCAGAATGCGCTCGCCCAGTCGATCGGGGTCGACCGCTCGACCGTCAGCCTGTGGCTGGAAGGGCGCGTCGGCGTGCCGCGCCCGATTGCCAAGCTGGTCCGGCTGATGCTGGTGCATGCCTCCAGGGAAGATTCGTGAGCGGGCAGGAGACGTCGACAACGACGGTTCTCGCGAACGCCCGCCGGATCGTCGTGAAGGTCGGCTCGTCGCTGCTGATCGACCACGATACCCGCACCGCCCGGTTGCCGTGGCTGGAAGGCCTGGCGCAGGACATCGCGTTGCTGCGGCAGTCGGGGGCCGCCGTGCTGGTGGTCAGCTCGGGCGCGGTGGCGCTCGGCTGGCGGCGACTGGGGATCGAACGCTCCCCCCGGCTCGACCAGAGGCAGGCCGCCGCGGCCGTCGGCCAGAGCCTGCTGATGAACGCCTGGGCACAGGCCTTCGCCCCGCTCGACATTCCGGTCGGGCAATTGCTTCTCACCCTGGCCGACAGCGAATCTGCCGAGCGATCCGCCAATGCGCGCGCCACGCTATCCGTACTGCTCGGTGCAGGGGCGGTGCCGGTGGTGAACGAGAACGACAGTGTCGCGACCGAAGAGCTGAAGCTGGGCGACAACGACCGCCTGTCTGCGCATGTTGCGGAACTGGCCGAGGCGGACCTGCTGCTGCTGCTGTCGGATGTCGATGGGCTGTACGATCGCCATCCTTCCGATCCCGAGGCGGCACATATCGGAAGCGTAGCGAAGATCGACGATGCCGTGATTGCAATGGCTGGGGGCGCGGCGAGCGAGGGGGTGGGAACCGGCGGAATGGCGACAAAGCTTGCTGCCGCGCGCCACGCCACGGCCAGAGGGTGTGCGACGATCATCGCGGACGGACGCGCCGACTATCCCGTTCGTCGGCTGAAAGAGGGCGCGCGCAATACTCTGTTTGTACCGGTAAGCTCCTGACATTGCGGGCTGAATCCCCCGTCTTCGATCGGCCACTGATCGAAAAGACCCAAAAAATCCGGAATTCGGCAATATTTTTGCTTGCCCTTAAGTTTTGATGATATAAACCCCTCGCCACCGCAGCAATCGTGCTGCACCTGCGAGGAACGACGAATGAAGGCCAAGGCCGCCATCCGTACTGCCGACGAGAATGCGCTGTTTGCGCAGGGTCTCGTGCTGCTCCTCGTCCTTCTTGTATTCGTACTTCTTATTCAGCGGGGGGGAGTGCCCATCGGCTAGGCTTAGCCAGACGGACCTCTCGAACCCCGCTCTCCGAACCGGAAAGCGGGGTTTTTTATTGGGTCCGTCAAGGGATCGATCAACGTGATGACTGAAACGACTTCCAAACGCTCCGACGCAATTACCAAGGGCCCGGCCAAGGCGCCTGCGCGCGCCATGCTGCGCGGTGCGGGCTTCACCGACGAACAGATGGCGCAGCCCATGGTCGCGGTGGTCAACACCTGGTCGACGGTGACGCCGTGCAACATGCATCTCGCCGATCTGGCAGAGCCGATCCGGCAGGGCCTGCGCGAAAACGGCGCCACTCCGGTGGACTTCAACACCATCGTGGTCTCCGACGGGATCACGATGGGCGGCGAAGGGATGCGCGCCTCGCTGATCAGCCGCGAGATCATCGCCGACTCGATCGAGCTGGCGGTGAAGGGTCATTCGCTCGACGCGGCGATCATTCTGGTCGGTTGCGACAAGACCATCCCCGCCGCCGCGATGGCGCTGGCCCGGCTCGATATCCCCGGGCTGGTTTTCTACGGCGGCACGATCATGCCCGGCCAGCTGGACGGTCGCGACCTGTCGATCCAGGACGTGTTCGAGGCGGTCGGCGCGCACGCAAAGGGTGACATGAGCGATGCCGAGCTGGACAAGGTCGAGCGTGCGGCGTGCCCCGGTGCGGGCGCTTGCGGCGGGCAGTTCACCGCCAATACGATGGCGATGGCGCTGGCGATGATGGGTATTTCGCCGATGGGTTCGGGCGATCCGCCCGCTACCGACGCGGCCAAGCGGGTCGAGGCGGCGCGCTGCGGGCGGCTGGCGGCCAAGCTGGCCAAGGAAGGCACCTCGGCGCGCACGTTCCTGACGCCTGCGTCGATCCGCAACGCGGCGACTGCGGTTGTGGCCAGCGGCGGCTCGACCAATGCCGTGCTCCACCTGCCGGCGATTGCGGCGGAAGCGGGCTTCGCCTTCCCGATCGAAACCTTCGACGAATTGTCGCGCAGCGTGCCGGTGATCACCGACCTCAAGCCGGGCGGACGCTTCCTGGCGCGCGATCTCTACGCGGCGGGCGGCGTGCCGCTGTTCGGCAAGCGGCTGGCGGATGCGGGGATGCTGGAAGACACCCCCACGGTTACCGGCGACAGCCTGTTCGACGAACTGGCCCGCGCCGAGGAAACGCCGGGGCAGCAGGTGGTCAAGTCGCCTGCCGACCCGGTCAAGGCGACCGGTGGGCTGAGCATTCTGTATGGCGACATGGCCCCCGAGGGCGCGGTGCTGAAGACCGCCGGATACGGCGCGGCCTCGTTCGAAGGCCCGGCCAAGGTGTTCGAGGGAGAGGAGGCCTGCTTCGCGGCGGTCAACGCCAACCAGATCCACGCGGGCGATGTCGTCATCATCCGTTACGAAGGCCCCTCGGGCGGGCCGGGCATGCGCGAGATGCTGGCGGTGACCGCCGCGCTCGCGGGACAGGGCCTGGCCGGCGAGGTCGCGCTGATTACGGACGGTCGCTTCTCCGGCGCGAGCCACGGCTTCGTGATCGGGCACTGTTCTCCCGAAGCGGCCAAGGACGGCCCGATCGCGCTGGTCGAGACCGGCGACATCATCCGGATCGATACCGATGCGCGCCGGATCGACGCCGATATCGACTGGGATGCACGCCGCGCGGCGCACACGCCCAGACCGCCTAACTCCCTGGGCGGCGTGTTCGACAAGTACGCTCGCCTCGTTTCGTCCGCCGCCTACGGCGCAACCACCATTCCACCTGTTACCGAGTGAAGGACTGATACCATGCCCAAGACGATCAAGGTCTACACCGACGAAGATGCAAAGCCCGAACTGGTCCGCGGCAAGCCCGTCGCCATCATCGGCTACGGCAGCCAGGGCCGCGCGCACGCGATGAACCTGAAGGACAGCGGCTGCGAAGTTATTGTCGGCCTGCGCGATGGCTCGCCCACCGCCGCGAAAGCCCGCGCCGATGGCCTGACCGTGATGCCCGTTGCCGAGGCTGCCAAGGCCGCCTCGCTGGTCGCGCTGCTGACCCCGGACATGAGCCACGAAGCGATCTTCGCCTCCGAAATCGCGCCCAATCTGGAGCAGGGCGATGCGATCCTCGTCGCGCATGGTTTCACCGTGCTCTACGAACGCATCCAGCCCGCCGCAGGGATCGATGTTATTCTGGTGGCACCCAAGGGCCCGGGCGATCTGGTCCGCCGCGAATACGAGCGCGGCGCGGGTGTGCCCTGCCTGTTTGCGGTCCGCCAGGACGCGACTGGCGAAGCGCGTGATCGCGCGCTGGCCTATGCCAGCCTGATCGGCGGGACCACGGCAGGCGCGCTCGAAACGAGCTTCCGCGAGGAAACCGAAACCGATCTGTTCGGCGAACAGGCGGTGCTGTGCGGCGGCGCGACCGAACTGGTCGCAGCCGGCTTCGATACGCTGGTGAACGCGGGCTACCAGCCCGAGATCGCCTATTACGAGTGCCTGCACGAACTGAAGCTGATCGTCGACCTGCTGTACGAAGGCGGGTTCGAGAAGATGCACGAATTCGTTTCCGAAACCGCGATCTACGGCGATCTCGTCTCCGGCCCGCGCGTCATCAACGACGAGACGCGTGCGCGGATGAAGGACGTGCTGACCGACATTCAGGACGGCACCTTCGCGCGCAACTGGATCGCCGAGAACGAGGCCGGGAAGGCCAAGTACGACGAGATGCAGGCCGCCGATCTGTCGCACCCGATCGAAGCCACCGGCAAGGAACTGCGCGGCCTGATGGCGTGGTTGCAGACCGGCGAAAAGAAGAAGGAGCAAAAGGCCGCGTAATCCGCCGCGCCCTTTGCCTGAGTGAAAGCCATGAATGCCATGACCCCGCCCTTATCCAGCCCAGAGAGCCAGCCTGCCACCCGCACGGGTGCGCAGCTGGTAGTCGATACGCTGGACGCGCTCGGCGTCGAATGCGTGTTCGGCTATCCCGGCGGCGCGATCATGCCGGTGTATGACGCGCTGCCGCAGGGCACCACCCGGCACATCCTGGTGCGCCACGAACAGGCCGCCGCCTTCGCAGCCGATGCCTATGGCCGGATCACGGGGCGCGCGGGCGTGTGTCTGGCGACCTCAGGCCCGGGCGCGACCAACCTGATTACGGGAATCGCCAATGCCTATCTGGACTCGGTCCCGATGGTGGCGATCACCGGGCAGGTGGCGCAGCCGCTGATGGGCACCGATGCGTTTCAGGAAACCGATATCTTCGGCATGACCATGCCGATCGTGAAGCATTCGATGATCGTCCGCCGGCCCGAGGACATCCCCTCCGCACTGGCGGAAGCCTTCGCGATTGCAGAAGGCGGTCGTCCGGGCCCGGTGCTGGTCGATCTGCCCAAGGACGTTCAGCAGGCCTCGTGCGAGCCTGCGCCGATGCGGCGCAAAACCGCCGATCTGCTGCCTGCGCCCTCTTCCGATGCCATCGCCGAGGCCGAGCGTCTGATCGCAGCGGCGAAGCGCCCGCTGTTCTACCTCGGCGGCGGAATCGCGCGCGCCAATGCCAGTGAGATGGTCCGCCGGATCGTCGACGAAAGCGGCATCCCTGCGGTGGCGACCTTGCAAGGTCTGGGTGTGTTGCCGCCCGAGCATCCGGCGATGCTGGGGATGATCGGGATGCACGGCCATCGCCCGGCGAACATGGCGGTGCAGGAATGCGATCTGCTGATCGTGCTGGGTGCGCGGTTCGACGACCGGGCGACCGGCAAGCTGGCCGAATTCGCGCCGCATGCCTCGGTGGTTCACATCGATGTCGACGCCGCCGAGCTGGGCAAGCTGCGCTTCGCCCACGCGGCGGTGTGCGGGAATATCAAATCGAGCCTCGCCGCGATCGACTTCGCCGCCGGCGAGATCGATGCGTGGACCACCGAAACCGCCGAGATCCGCGCGAGCCATCCGCAGCGTTACGATGCACCGGGCAATGGCATCTATGCCCCCGCGATGCTCAAGACCCTGTCCGAGCGGGTGGGCGAGGATTTCGTGGTCGCCTGCGATGTCGGACAGCATCAGATGTGGGTCGCGCAGCACTGCCGCTTCGCACGTCCGCAGGCGCACCTGACCAGCGGCGGCCTGGGCGCGATGGGCTTCGGCCTGCCCGCCGCGATCGGGGCCAAGCTGGCCGAGCCCGACAAAGAGGTCTTCGCGATCTGCGGCGATGGCGGGTTCCAGATGAACATCCAGGAACTGGCGACGCTGCGCCGCTACCAGATTCCGGTGAAGATCCTGCTGCTCGACAATGCGATGCTGGGGCTGGTGCGCCAGTGGCAGGAGCTGTTCTTTGCGGGCAATTATTCCGAGGTCGACCTGTCGGACAATCCGGACTTCGTCGAAGTCGCCAACGCCTTCGGCATCGAAGCCTTCGGGATCGAGCGCCGCGAGGAAGTGGACGGGGCGATCGATCGCCTGATCAATGCGCGCGGGCCGATCCTCGCGCATGTCCGCATCGACCCCGAAGAAAACGTCTGGCCGCTGGTGCCGCCGGGCGCATCGAATGCCGAAATGATGGAGAAGCGCAATGACACTTGAACATATCCGCATCGAATTTCGCTGCGCGGAAGGCGCGCTTCGCCGGACCCTCGGCGTGGTCGAGGCGCGCGGTTTTTCCGTTCGCTCGATGCAGATGGGCAGCGACGGCGATGCCGGGGTGATGACGCTGGCGCTCGCCCCGCTGGACTCCACTCGCAAGGTCGAGAGACTGCTGCGCCAGCTGGAGCGGTTGCAGGACGTGCAGGCCACAATCCACCTGAGCAATGCCACGCCGGTCGCGGAGGTCATCCATGCCGCAAGAGCCTGAAGTTCCCGAGGTAGGCGGAGACACACCGCACCGCATCGCAATTTTCGACACGAGCCTGCGCGATGGCGAGCAGGCCCCCGGCTTCTCGATGAACACCGCGCAGAAGCTGAAGCTGGCGCACGCGCTGCGCAAGCTGAAGGTGGATGTGATGGAGGTCGGCTTTGCTGCCGCTTCGCCCGGCGATGCCGAGGCGATCCACGCCATTGCGAGCGAAATCGGCTACCTGCCCGATGCGCCCATGCTGTGCTCTCTCTCGCGCGCGACCGACGGTGACATCGACGCTGCCGAGCGCGCGCTGGGGCCTGCGCGCCGCAGCCGCCTGCATCTGTTCTTCGGCACCAGCGACCTGCATCTGGCCGCCAAGCACAAGATGGAAAAGCCCGAAGCGCTCACCACGATCGAGCGTGCGCTGCGCATTGCCAAGGGGCGCTTTACCGAAATCGAGTTTTCCGCCGAAGACGCGCTGCGCACCGATCCGGCCTTCTTGAAAGAAGTGCTGGAATGCGCGGCGGCGGCGGGGGCCGATGTGCTCAACGTGCCCGATACCGTGGGCTATACGTCTCCCGAGGAAATCTACGCGCTGTTCGCGGACCTGACCGCGAATGTCGAACGGCCCGAGCATGTCGTCTTCTCGACCCATAACCACAATGATCTGGGCATGGCGGTGGCCAACAGCCTCGCCGCAGTGCGCGGCGGCGCACGGCAGGTCGAATGCACCATCAACGGGATCGGCGAGCGTGCGGGCAATTGCGCGCTGGAAGAGGTGGTGATGGCCCTCAAGACCCGGCCCGATCATTACCGGGCGACCAGCGGCGTCGAAACACGCGAGATCTTCGCGGTCAGCCGCATGCTCGGCGAAGTGACCGGCAACGCGCCGCCGCGCAACAAGGCGATCGTCGGGCGCAATGCCTTTGCGCACGAGGCGGGCATTCACCAGCACGGTGTGCTGGCCGACCGCCGCACCTACGAGATCATGAGCCCCGAGGACATCGGCCTGCCCTCCAACGCGCTGGTGCTGGGCAAGCACTCGGGCAAGCACGCGCTGCGCGCCCGGCTGGAGGCACTGGGGCATGGCGATCTGGGCGGCAACCGGTTCGAAAAGCTCTATGCCGACTTCAAACGGTTGGCCGATACCAAGCGCGAAGTGACCGATAACGACCTGTGCGATCTGCTGGCCGATGATGGTCGTGGGCACGCATGGGAGCTGGTCCGGGTCGAGATGCGCACCGGGACCAAGGCCAACGACCGGCCCACCGCCAAGGTCACGCTGGACCATGCCACGCGCGGGCGGCTGACCACGATCGGCCACGGCACCGGCCCGTTCGAGGCGCTGACCGATGCCTTCTGCGTCGCCGCCGAAGTGAAGCACGGCACACTCGAATCGGTCGATGCGCACCAGCTGAGCCGTGAGATGGAAATCGAGGTCGGGTTGCTGGTCGACGGCGTGGCGATCGCGGGTCGCAGCCAGCACACCGATGTGGTGATCGCTGCGGCACAGGCGCTGCTCGCGGCGTTCAACAACCACGCACGGATGGCGGACGCCGCGCGTCTGGCCGACGCAGCCTGAGAGTAGAGCAATGGCACGATCCCTGTTCGACAAGCTGTGGGACGCGCACGTCGTCGTCCCCGAAAGCGAGGACTCGCCCGCGATCCTCTTCATCGACCTGCATCTGGTGCACGAAGTCACCTCGCCGCAGGCCTTCGCCGTGCTGGAAGAGCGCGGGCTGTCCGTCCGCCGCCCCGACCTGACGCAGGCGACGCTCGACCACTCGACGCCGACGCTGCCTGCGGGCGCGGACGGGCGGCTGCCCTACGCGACCGAGGCGGCGGAGAAACAGGTTCACCAGCTTGAGTCGAATTGCGCCAAGTACGGCATCGACCTGCTCGGGCTCGACGATGCGCGGCGCGGAATCGTCCATGTGATCGGCCCGGAAATGGGCCTGACCCAGCCGGGCAAGACGATCGTGTGCGGCGACAGCCATACCTCGACGCACGGCGCCTTCGGCGCGCTCGCCTTCGGGATCGGCACGACCGAGGTCGGCCACGTGCTGGCAACGCAATGCGTGCTGCAGCGCAAGCCGAAATCGATGCGGATCACCTTCGAAGGCGCGCTGTCGCCGGGCGTTGGCGCAAAGGACATGGCGCTTGCCATGATCGCGCAGATCGGTGCCGATGGCGGGCAAGGCTACGCGGTCGAATTTGCGGGCGAGGCGGTGCAGGCGCTGTCGATGGAAGGCCGCATGACGCTGTGCAACATGGCGATCGAGGCGGGTGCGCGGGTCGGCATGGTCGCCCCCGACGAAACCACCTTCGCCTACCTCGAAGGGCGCGAGCGCGCTCCGCAAGGTGAAGACTGGGAGGCAGCCGTGGCCCGCTGGCGCGAGCTTCCCTCCGATCCCGATGCCAGCTTCGATACCGAAGTCACCGTCGATGCGAGCGCGATCCGTCCGATGATCACCTACGGCGTCTCCCCCGATGCCGCTGCGCCGGTTACCGGCAATGCTCCCGCGCCCGCGAACGATTCCGAACGCGAGGCTGCGGAATACATGCGCTTCGTCGCCGAGCGTCCCTTTGCCGAGGCGAAGGTCGACCGGGTGTTTATCGGCAGCTGCACCAATTCGCGCCTGTCCGACCTTCGCGAAGCCGCCGAGGTGATGCGCGGGCGCACAGTGGCAGAAGGCGTCACCGCGCTGATCGTGCCCGGCTCCGAAGCGATCCGCCAGCAGGCCGAGGCCGAGGGGCTCGACGCTGTGTTTACCCGAGCAGGGGCCGAATGGCGCCTTCCCGGCTGTTCGATGTGCATCGCGATGAACGGCGATCAGGGCCAGCCTGGCGAACTGGTCGTCTCGACCTCCAACCGCAATTTCGTCGGACGGCAGGGCAAGGGCGTGCGCACCGTGCTCGCCGGGCCTGCCACCGCCGCCGCCTGCGCCATCGCGGGCCATATCGCCGACCCTTCGGAGTACATGAGCACGGAGGCGCGCGATGCAGCCTGATCCGTTCAAGCGCCTCGAGGCGCGCACGCTGGTGGTGCGCCAGAGCAATATCGACACCGACCAGATCATCCCCGCGCGCTTCCTCACCACCACCACCCGCGAAGGGCTTGGCAAGAGCGCCTTTTACGACTGGCGCTACACCGGCGACGATCAGCCCAAGAACGCCTCGCCTTTCCCGGTTGCGGGTGCGGGCGAACGTCAGGTGCTGGTGGCAGGGCCGAATTTCGGCTGCGGCTCCTCGCGCGAACATGCGCCGTGGGCCTTGCTCGACTACGGTTTCCGCGCCGTGGTCAGCTCGGACATTGCCGACATCTTCAAAAGCAACGCGCTCAAGAACGGTCTCCTGCCGGTCGAGGTCGACGCAGAGACTCACGCTGCCCTGCTCGAACGGCCCGGCGTCGCCATCGCCATAGATCTGGAGGAATGCACGCTGACCACCGAAGACGGCATCGCAGCCAGCTTCACGGTCGAACCTTTTGCGCGCCGCTGCCTCCTCGACGGGGTCGACCCGCTCGGCCACATCCTCGCGCATGACGCGCAGATCGCAGAATACGAGGCTGCCGCGTGACCCACAAAATCGTGATACTGCCCGGCGACGGGATCGGTCCGGAAGTCGCCGCCGCCGCTCGCGCGGTGCTCGAAGCCGTCGGATCGGCGCACGGATTATCCCTCTCCTTCGAAAGCCACGACATCGGCGGCTGCGCCATCGACGCGCATGGCGATCCTTTCCCCGAAAGCACGGCCAAGGCCTGCGCCGGGGCCGACGCGGTTTTCCTCGGTGCGGTCGGCGGGCCCAAGTGGGACGGTGGCGGTCCGCGGCCCGAAGCTGGATTGCTCGCCTTGCGCAAGACGCTGGGTGCTTTCGCCAACCTCCGCCCGATCACGCTTTTTCCCGGTCTCGAACGTCTCTCTCCGCTGAAGGAAGAACGCGTCGCCGGAACCGACATGCTGATCGTGCGCGAACTGACCGGCGGGATCTATTTCGGCGACAAAGTGGAGGGGGACGAGACCGCCTCCGACCTGTGCAGCTATTCGCGGCAGGAAGTCGAACGGATCGCCCGGATCGCCTTCGACGCCGCGCGCGGTCGCAAACGCCGCGTGACCTCGGTCGACAAGGCCAATGTGCTCGCCACCAGTCGCCTGTGGCGCAACGCGGTGGTCGCGCTGCGCGATGCCGAGTATCCCGATGTCGAACTCGACCATGTGCTGGTCGATGCGATGGCGATGAAGCTGATCGAGCGCCCCGCGGCATTCGACGTGATCCTGACCGAGAACATGTTCGGCGACATTCTGAGCGACGAGGCATCGGTGATCGCCGGCTCGATCGGCCTCGCCCCCTCGGCCTCTCTGTCGGAAAGCCATGGCGGGCTCTACGAACCGATCCACGGCTCCGCCCCCGATATTGCAGGGCAGGGCAAAGCCAACCCTGTCGGCGCGATTCTGAGCGCCGCAATGTTGCTGCGCCACGCGCTGGGCGAGGGCGAGGCCGCTGCTGCGATCGAGCGGGCGGTGAGCGAGTGCCTCGCGGCAGGTATCGGGACGGGCGATGTCGGCGGAAGTGCGAGCACGCAGCAGGTGGCCGAACACGTCTGTGCAAGGATTGCAGAGCCGGACGCCAGCATCCCCCTTGCGGGCACCGCATAGCGAGGATAAGGGGCGTCCCTCCAAGCGAAATGCCGCTTTAGCTCAGTTGGTAGAGCACATCATTCGTAATGATGGGGTCACGTGTTCGAGTCACGTAAGCGGCACCACCACCCTCAGCTTATCCGCGCGCCACTGTAAGGCGAAAGGGCCTTAGGCTCGTCCCCGCTGTGGGACTGGTGTGGGTGGGCTTTGGCCGTCATCCAGTCGCCTGCGCCGGACAGCCTACGCTCCGCTGCGCGCACGAAGCGCCAAAAAAGGCGGCGCCCTGTTATCGCATTGTTATGTCAGGCGCCGACCACCGCAGTGGCGGTCGCTTTCACTCGAATGCTCTTCGAATCGGTCGATCGCCAAAGACGCGTCTCGGCGCAAACATGGGGAGAGCTATGCAACACAAGAAATCCATCGCTGCGGTGGTCGCGGGATTGACACTTGCGATCGGAGGCGCGGCACTATTGCCTGGGCTGGGTCTGGTCGCAGCAGACCATCTCGATCCGCCCAGCAGAACCGATCCGTCGGTCGATTCCACACCCGATCGCGCTGCCGATATTGCAGACCTTTTCGCGTGGCACGATGCGGACAATGTCTATCTCGCGATGACATTCGCAGGCCCGCAGGCGACCGACCAGCCGGCGACCTACGACCCGGACGTCCTTTACACCATCAATGTCTCCAACGATTCGCCGCGCACCACGGCAGATTATCCGATCTATGTCCGCTTCGGCCCTGGGGCGGGCAGCAACGAATACGGCGTCCAGGTAACCGGCATTCCCGGGGTCAGTGGTCCGATCGTAGGCTCGGTCGAAAAGACGCTAACGCAGGATGGCGTCACGGTTCGCGCAGGCCTGTTCGACGATCCGTTCTTCTTCGACCTGCAGGGTTTCAGGGACACGGCGTCGACTGGCACCCTGAGTTTTGATTCCTCCCGCGATTTCTTCGCCGGGCAGAACCTGACCGCCATCGTCATCAGCATCCCTCGCGATCGGATTGAGAACGGAACCAGCCCGATCGATGTCTGGGGCACAACCGCACGCTTCGGAGGACAACTATAATGGACACGAACAAACGCTCCATCCGTCGCACCCTGGTGATGTCGGGGTCTTCGGTTCTCATGGCGGTAACATTGTCGGGCTGCTTCGATGATGGCGGCGGTCAGCAGCCGGATCCGATGCCGACGATGACGCCCGCCCCGACGCCCACGCCCACGCAAACGAGCTACGACGTGACCGCGTGCTTGCAGCAGGAAGTGGCACCGGGAGTAGCTGTCGCCGATCTGATCGTGCCCGATACCCTGACGCTGGACCTCAGCGGCGCCTCGGGCTTTCCCAATGGCCGCAAACTTTCGGACCCGGTGATCGACGTGACTCTGGCCGTGATCTTCCTCGATCTCGGCACGCAGTCGGCCACTACACTGGCAGGACTGCCCCTGAATCCACCTTCGAACGATGTGGCATTCCAGTCCTCGTTCCCGTTCCTGGCACCGGCGCAAGGGTCGCCGCCCGTGACGACCGCAACCGGGACTACTTTCACCTTCAGGTCCAGTTCGCCCGACCAGTATACGCGGGTAGACCGAATGGGCATGCCAGCCGTATCGACTGCGCTGATCGGGTCCGACACCAAGGTTGCCTACAATGATGCCGACCCGGCCGACGATGCCAGCGGCACGTTCGTGCCCGAGCTGACCGAGCAGTTGACGGGCCTGACCAATGCATTGGCCGACGACCTCATAGCTGCCGGCCTCAAGCCCTGCGCTACCCCAAGCTAGCAGCTCGAAGTGGAGCCAGCCCCGGCGGTATCCCCGCGGGGGCTGGCCCGATTATTGGGAGACATCGGGTTATGCCGCGGTATCGGCTTCTGATCGTTGTGCTGTGCTTTCCGGCAATTGTGGTGGTCGGGTTGCTCCTGGCGCCAAAATTTGCGCCGGAATCGCCGGAGGAGCCGCACTATTCGGCACGCGATCTGCCACGCGCCGGATACGGCTCCGCCAGCCAGCGCGAAGCAGAAACCAGAGCTCGGAAGCGTATCGAATATGCAACCGAACTGGCGGCCGCGCGACCGGGCCAGTGGTTGCCGAAGCAGGTCCTCGCGCGTGCCCTCAGGTCCCGATATCTGGTCGATGGCAACCCTGACGCATTGCGCGACGCAGGGCTCCAGCTGGCGGCTGCGCGGGCCGATGCCGCTGATGGATCAGGCCCGGGCCTGATTTCAGCGGAATGGTCGATGGAGGTCCACGATCTCGTCGGCGCAGAGGCCGGACTTGCCGCGTACGACAAGGGCGTCGTCAAGCTATCCACCGGCGAGCAGGCAACGGCACTGGAACTTCGCGGCGACATAAATTTTTACCGCGGCGACCTGTCGGCCGCAGAGCGCTTGTACGGCGCAGCCCGGAAAATCGAAAACGGGCCAAGCGTGCAGGTCCGGCTGGCGGTGCTGGAAAAATCGCGCGGCAAGTTCGACGCCGCGATCACGCATCTCGTGAATGCTGCGAGGCTGGACAGCCTTCGGACTCCGCAAAGCCTAGCGAACATCGCACTGCAAGCCGGTGCAATCGAATTCGCGCGGGGGCGGTACGATGTCGCGCAAGAGTGGTATCGCGAGGCCGACGATCTCTTCGCCGGGTACTGGAAGACCAAGCTTTACCTTGGTGAAGCAGCGCTGGTGGCAGGCGAAACCGGCAAGGCAGCGGGCATGTTCGAAGATGTCGCAACCGACACGAATGACCCACAGGCCATGGATGCTCTGGCCATGCTGTATCGCCGGATGGGAAACCGGCAGCGGAGCAAGGAGTGGGCATCGCGCGCATCCGCTGAGTGGGAAAGGCGCGTTGCCGACATCCCAAGCGCCTATGTCGCCCATGCAGCGGAACACGAATTGACCTTTGGCGATCCTGCAAGGGCGCTCGTCTATGCGCGCCAGAACGCCACCACCCGGCCCAATGGCGAGGCATATCTCCTGCTCGCCCGGGCATTATCGGCAAATGGGCAAGACAATGCAGCGATGAAGCAGCTAATGCGCGCCAAGAAATCCGGCTGGAAAAGCGCGCGGCTATACGTCGAACTCGCGCAGCTCAGCGCTGCATTAGGGGATGACGCCCAGGCGACCGAAGCGCGGGCCATAGCCCTCGAATTGAACCCGCGAATCTATTCGCCCGAGGCGACCTTGATCTGGTTCGCCCACGGATGAGGTTGGCCAGATCCCTCCTGTTCGCGATGCTGGCAACCCTGTGGATCTTCCCCGCGGGTGCCCACACGAGCGCGAAGAGCGAGGTACGGCTGGAGGCTACCGAGACGGGTATCGCTGCCAATGTGGCGATCCCGGCCGCCGAATACGCCTATGCCAGCGGCAACAAGGCATCGAACGATGTAGCTTCCCTGGCAGATGCGAAACGTTACCTTCGGGCTCACACTGCCATACGTTCCGCCGATGGACCGGCATGGAAGGTCGCGATCGGGGATGTTCGCTTCGCCGAAAACGGGGGGGCGCCGGATCTGCTCGCGCAGATAACCTATGATCCACCGGCAGGGGCTGCCTCTGACCGGTTCGATCTCCAGTGGTCTGCTGTAATTGCCAACACGCCGGATCACGTGACACAGGTCGTCCTCGACAAGAACGATTTGTCGGGGCCCCGATTGATCGGGTTACTCCGCGAAGGAAATACGAAGATTGCAGTCGTCGCCGGAAAATCGAGCACGGTTGCCCGATTTGTCAGCGCGATCCGGGTGGGGGCCGAGCACATTCTTGGCGGGCTGGATCATCTTGCTTTCCTGGTCGCATTGCTGCTGGCAGCTCCTTTGCTGGCAAGAAACGGCCAGTGGCAGTCTTTGCGGTCCGGCAAGGAAGCGATCGTCGCCGTGGCGAAGCTCGCGAGTGGATTCACGATCGGCCACAGCATCACGCTCATTAGTGTCGCGTTGACCGGGCTGACCCTGCCGGGATCGGCGGTGGAGGTCTTCATCGCGGCCACGATCCTGATTGCCGCCTTCAACGTGATCAGGCCGATTTTTGCCCAGCGGGAGCTGTGGATCGCCGTCCTTTTCGGTCTGGTTCACGGCTTGGGCTTCGCAGGCTTCGTCCGGGAGGCGGATGCCGACCTGACGCGCAATGTTTCGACCCTGATGGGCTTCAACGTGGGCCTCGAACTGGTGCAGATCGTGGTTATTCTGGCGGTCATTCCCGTGCTGCTGTTCATCGCCAGGCGGGGTTTCTACAGCCCGTTTCGGATCACAGCGGGAACGGTATTGATTGCGTCATCCGGGTTTTGGATGGTGACCCGGACGCTCGACGCCGTGGCCTGAGCACCTAGTGAGCCTTGCGAAGTCCACGACGGGATTTGAATGCCCATTTGTAGGCCGCGAAACCGCGCACGGAAACGATCTGGTCGAACCCCGGATCGATTTCCTTGAAGGTCGCGCGGACGCGGCCGACGTAGACCGAGATCGATTGATCAAAGACGTCGCCATCGAGCCATTCCGCAAGATAGGAGCGCGTCAGGGCGCGCCCTTTGGCCGCAATCAACGCTTCGACTATCTGATGCTGGACCCTCGGCAATTCCAGTCTCCTGCCCTGGAAATACAGAACTCCGTGGTCTTCGACGGTAATATTGCCGTACGCAATCGAGATGTCTTCGACCAGTTCCTCGCCGCAATGTGGACATGTGTGATGCGGCATATCTGCCTTCTCCCCTCGCGGATCTGATTGCCGCGTCCGCAGCTACGAAGGGGAAGTCGGTTCGGATGCACTCGAGACGAAAAAGATTTGTCTCCGGCGCCTGGTTTCTTCGATTGCCGATGGGCATGCAGGTTCGGGACAGCGGAATGATGGGGTCACGTGTTCGAGTCACGTAAGCGGCACCACCTTCCTCAGCTAATCCGCGCGCCACTGTAAGGTGAAAGGCCATTCTGCTCGGTGCGCCCGTGGGAAGCGCGTGGGTGGGGTTTGGGATCGACGCTTTCACCGAGCGAACGTATGCCAGGATTGGTCCAACAGCCAGCGGCCCCGTAGCTGCCGTGGGGCGACGCTCTGCATTCTTCAGGCCTTCCGCTTCATCCACCCGCATTCTGGCGAGCGGGTCCATTCCCCTGACTTAGGCGAGAGCGCCCAATGCATGGGAGCCATTCACCTTCGAAGGTCAGCCGCATCGCGAGCCACCTGCACGATGCAGACATCGATCAAATGCCCCGATCCAGGAGGCGATGGCCGAGCAAGGGCAACAGTGCATTCATTGGTTTGAGAGCACTCCCGCTGCCCGCGAAAACGCCCCCACCACTCTCGGCATGTACGCGTGTAATTTCAAGGCGAAAGGCGATTCGGCCCAACGGCACCCGACTGTTTTGGCATGGTCGTCGTCGACGCGGCCGCGGGCAGCGCACTTTAGGCACCGCACGCTCCGTTGTTCACAATATGCGCAGGATACGGCCGCGGCGCGCAGTCTCGTGTCCGTGTCGCGCCGCCGGAAGGCGACCGGGAAAGACATTCACACGAACGTGAGTGAATGTTGACATAGCGTCTCGATTGGCGGATGAGGGCTCCACCACGGCGCAAAGATGGCCGGGAAGATATGGAGAGGACTATGAGGGGATCGCTTCTGGCGACCGCATCTGCGGCCGCGTTTGTGTTCTTGCCGACCGCAGCCAGCGCTCAGGTTGCCAGCCAGTCGCAGGACGATGTCGACGCAGAGACCGAAACCGTCGAAGAGATTTCGCCCGCGGCCAAGGCCGGAGAGGGCAACACGATCATCGTTACCGCAACCCGGCGCGAGGCGCGGCTGCAGGACGTGCCGCTCAGCGTCAGTGCCTTCACCCAAGAAGAGCTGACCGCAAATGGCATCGTCGGGTACGAGCGGCTGGCGCGCGAAACGCCCGGCGTCGTGCTCAACCGGCCAACGCAGAACTTCAACAACTTCACCGCGCGCGGCATCTCGACCAACGGGTACAGCGCCGGCCTGCAGGCGCCGGTTGCGATCTATATCGACGAACTGCCGATTTCCGCGAACGGCAACTCGACGATCCTCGACCCGAACCTATACGATGTCGAACGCGTCGAATTTCTGCGCGGCCCGCAGGGCACGCTGTTCGGATCGGGATCGCTCGCCGGTGCGATGCGGATCATCACCAAGGCACCGAACCCGAGCCGATTCGAAGCGTCTGCGCTGGTCGATCTGGGCTATACCGAAATGGGCGGGCTGCGGCAGCGCTATAACGGCATGGTCAACGTGCCCATCGCAGAAGATACCGTCGCGTTTCGCGCGGTCGGCTATTACCGCAACGAAGATGGCTGGGTCGACAATATCGGCACCGGGATCGACGATGCCAACTCGATCGAAGCGTACGGCGTTCGTGCCGCCCTGCTGATCGAGCCCACCGACCGGTTCTCGGTCAAGCTGTCGGTGAACAAGGAAATCAGCAATCCTGCCGATTCCTCGCTCACCAATCCCAACCTCGGCAAGTTCGTCCGCAGGACCGATCAGCCCGACCTGTTCCAGAGCGACTTGCTGGCGATCAATGCCACTGTGAATGCCGACTTCGGCTTTGCCGAGCTGGTCAGCTCGAGCACCTATTCGGACCTGACCGGCGATTTCATCGTCGATCTCGCAGGCACCTACAACCAGCTGGTGCCCTTCTCGCTCGACGCGGTGGGCGCGGACGACATCTTCGTTCAGGAAGTGCGCCTGACCTCGTCGCACCCCGGTCCGATCGAATGGATCATCGGGGGCTTTTATTTCGACAAGAGGCGCAACGTCGATTTCGATTATCGCACGACCCAGGCGTTTCTGAACCAGACGAACACGACCCAGTTTACGGACCTGTATTACCAGCGGTTCAAAAACTACACCGACATCAGCGAAAAGGCGGTGTTCGGCGAGCTGACCTATCGTTTCAGCGATAGCTTCTGGGTTACCGGCGGGCTGCGCTACGGCGAGGTCGAGGTACAGACCACGACTCGCGGCGGCGGTTACAACAGCAATTTCCTGACCAGAGGCTATTGCACCGTGTTCACTGCCCAGTGCCTCGGTTTCATACCGGCGCTGACGATCACGTCGATCCAGCCCTCGACCGGTCTGCTGGCGAAGGATGACAAGCTTTCCTGGAAGGCAAGCATTTCGTTCAAGCCGAATGCCAACCTTACAACCTACGCGACCGTATCTACCGGCTTCCGTCCGCCGGTGGTCAATGCGCGCGCCGGGCTCGCTCCGCCTGCGGCGCAGCCAAACGACATCACCATTCCCGCCGGGGCGACTTCCGACAAGTTGACCAACTATGAAGTCGGCTTGAAGGGATCGTTCTTCAACAATCGCTTCACCGCCAATCTGGCCGCCTTCTACATCGACTGGAACAACATCCAGGTGCAGGCGAACCGCGTTTCGGACGCGATCCAGTTCGCCACCAATATCGGCGGCGCGGTGAGCAAGGGCTTCGAATTCGAATTGGTCGCAAGGCCGGTCGACGGGCTCAGGCTGTCGGCGAGCGGCGCCTATATCGACGCCCATATCGACGATCTTTCGCCAAGCGAAGCTGCGATCTCGGGTGCGGAGCCGGACATCCGACTGGCAACGCCCAAGTTCCAGGGTTCGGCCACTGCGACCTACAGCTTCGCGGTCGGCGATACGGAGACCGCCTTTGTCACCGGCAATGTCGCTTATGTCGGCTCGTTCCCCGGCCTGTTCCCGAACGTGCCCGGGCAGCCCAACGTGCAGTCGCCCCAATACGACGTCACCGACGAGTACGTTTTCGTCAATGCCTATGCAGGGGTGAATTTGATGCCCGATCTTTCGATCACGGCCTATGTCGAAAACGTGACAAACAACGATGCGATTACTTACGTCCACCCGGAAGCCTTCCTGGATGGGCGCTATGGTCGCCTGCGTCCGCGCACCTTCGGGCTGCGGACCAGCTACACGTTCTGAAGCCGTCCTCCCCCGCGTGCCAAAAGCGGTGCGCGGGGGCCCAACCGGCGTGCAATGCTCACCTTGGATAGAAGGGGGCGACCCGCGCTGCACTACCCAGGTGATTATCGTGCAGACTTACAGGCTACTCCATTTCTTCGCCCTGATATCCGTCGCCTTCGTATCGGGTTGCGCCATGGTCGCGTCGGCAGCGACGCCCGGCGACACCCGGGATCCGGGCAGTGCGATCGTCGATGCGCCGGCAGGTTCGGTCAGAGGAACCAGCGAAGGTGAGGTCGCCGCTTACAAGGGTATTCCCTACGCCGCGCCACCGGTTGGCGAGGCGCGCTGGCAGCCTCCGCGTCCTGCGGTCCGCTGGGACGACGTGCGTGATGCAACGGCGTTCGGCCCGGCGTGCTATCAGCCCACCGTCCCGGGTGCGGCCAACGGAATCTATTACGAAGACGTCGGTGCGATGAGTGAGGATTGCCTCTCGCTCAACGTCTGGACGCCCAAAGATGCCGGGAATGCTCCGGTGTTCGTGTGGATTCACGGGGGTGCGCTTGTCTCAGGCGCGAGCAGTTTCGAAATGTATGACGGGGCGCGGCTTGCGAAACAGGGCGTGGTCGTCGTGTCGATCAACTATCGCCTCGGTGTGCTGGGCTTCCTTGCCCACCCCGAGCTCAGTGCGGAGTCGCCCGAGGGGATTTCGGGCAATTACGGGCTGATGGACCAGATCGCGGCGCTCCGCTGGATCGAACAGAATATCGCGGCCTTCGGCGGTAACCCCGACAATGTGACCATAGCCGGGGAATCGGCAGGCGCGCTCAGCGTCATGTGGCTTATGACCTCGCCCGAGGCGCGCGGCCTGTTCGACAAGGCGATCATGGAAAGCGCCTACATGATATCGTCGCCTGCGCTGAAGGAGGCGCAGAACGGGCACCCTTCCGCAGAATCGATGGGGACCTGGCTGCAGGGTCAGCTCGATGCGCCCGATCTCGCCGCGCTTCGCGACATGGAGCCGGGCGCGCTGGTCAACCGCGCGACCCGCGCTGGCTTTCTGACATGGAGCACGGTTGACGGTAAGCTGATCCCGCACCAGATCGCCGAGACTTTCGATCGCGGGGAGCAGGCGCCCGTACCGGTGCTGGCAGGGTTCAACAGCGGCGAAATCCGCTCGCTTCGCCGGCTCCTGCCGCCCGCTCCGGCGACCAAGGCGGCTTACGAGGAGAAGATTCGCGAGCAGTACGGCGATGTCGCCGAAGTGTTTCTCGCGCTCTATCCTTCCGACAATGTCGACGAGAGCATGCTCGCTGCCACCCGCGACGCACTCTACGGCTGGACTGCCGAGCGGCTTGCGCGAAAGCAGACCATCCTTGGCGAAAACGCGTATCTCTACCTTTTCGACCATGGCTATCCCGCGGCGGACAAGGCTGGGCTGCATGCCTTCCATGCCTCCGAAATCCCATACGTTTTCGGGACTATCCACGATACCGCGCCGAACTGGCCGAGCATCCCCCGCAAGGCAGAGGAGCGCGAGCTTTCGGACGCAATGATGCAATACTGGACCAGCTTCGCCCGCGGTGGTGCTCCCAGAGCGCGCGGACAGGTCGACTGGCCTGCCTACGGGCCGGATGCCAACTTCATGGTCTTCGACACGGTGCCGCAGACCGGCAAGCAGTTGCTCGGAACGCGTTATGCGCTGAACGAGGCGGTGGTGTGCCGCAGGCGGGCGGCAGGCGACCAGCCGTGGCACTGGAACACGGGAGTTGCGAGCCCGCCGGTCCCTCCGAAGGTCGAGGGATGCCAATGATACCGGGTGCGATGCAGCCTTATTCCCTGACGGTTGACAAGTTCCTCGATCACGCCGCGAAATGGCATCCCCGTTCGCAAGTGGTCACCGCCACCGGAGCCGGAGAATCGAGCCGGACCGACTATCTTGCGCTCCGGGCACAGGCGAAGCGCGTTTCGGTAGCGCTGGCAGAGCGGGGCACAGGCCTGGGCGATATCGTCGCGACGCTGGCCTGGAATACGCACGAGCACCTCGAAAGCTGGTACGGCATCATGGGCCTGGGTGCGATCTGCCACACGCTCAATCCGAGGCTGCTACCCACGCAGCTCGCCGCGATGCTGGGCCGGAGCGGTGCGCGCATTTTGATCCTGAGCGCCGATCTCCAGTCGCTCGCGAGCGAGGTCCTTGCTCGCGGTACGGCGATTGAAGAGGTGCTCCTGATCGATGAGGGTCTGTCTGCCGGCCGGATTGCGGATGACGCGTTGAAGGTTGGCACTCTGGTCGATGCGACGCGGGAGGCGGCGGGGGAGGTCGAATGGGGTCGCTTCGACGAGGATGCGCCCTGTGGGCTGTGCTTCACCTCGGGCACGACAGGGGCGCCGAAGGGCGTCACCTACACGCATCGCGGCAACTATCTGCACACCCTGCGCCAGTTGCAGGCAGATGTCGCAGGGCTCACCGGTGAGGATGCCATTCTCACCATGGTGCCGATGTTCCACGCCAATGCCTGGGGCCTGCCATTTTCAGTCCCGGCGGTGGGGGGCAAGCTTGTCTTGCCCGGGCGGCATGCCGACGGAGCGACACTGGCCCGGCTTATCGTCGAGGAGCAGGTCACCCTGGGGGTCGGCGTGCCGACGGTCTGGCTCGGGCTGATGGATCATCTCGACCAGACGGGGGAAGATTTGCCTTCCCTGAGGCGGATCATGGTGGGGGGCGCTGCCATGTCTCCTTCCTTGATGGAGCGGATCGAGCGGCGCGGTATCCGCGTGCAGACGACCTGGGGGATGACCGAGATCTCGCCCTTGGGTACCGCGATGCCGCCAGCTGCCGGTGCGCGGCCACCTTCCGCTTCGGGCCGTCCCGCGATCGGGATAGACCTGATGCTTGCCGACGCCTCGGGTACGGCGCTGGACCAGCAGCGCGGGGCGGAAGGCCACCTGTGGGTGCGGGGGCCCAGCGTGGTGGAACGCTATCTGGGGCAGGCAGAACCCGTGACCCGGGATGGGTGGTTCGATACCGGCGATCTGGCGCGCATCGACGAGAGCGGCATCCTGACCATCACCGGGCGTGCCAAGGACCTGATCAAATCGGGCGGGGAGTGGATCAACCCGGCGGAAATCGAGGCGATCATCGGTGCGCATCCGGATGTGTCTCAGGCGGCGGTCATCGGTCGCGAGCATGCGAAGTGGGGCGAACGCCCGGTTCTGCTTGTCGAACTGCGCGACGGCGCCGAGATCGGCGACGAGGCGCTGCTCGACACGCTGGAAGGCAAGGTCGCGAACTGGTGGAGGCCCGATAGCGTGCTTCGGCTGGCGAACATGCCATTGGCAGCGACGGGAAAAATCGACAAACTGCGCTTGAGGTCGGAATACGGCCGATGACCACTCTTTCGGAAAAGCCCGCGCTGCGCCTGGCGCCGCGCGCACAGAGGATAAGCGATTTGTCGAATACCAAGGCGCGGACCAAGCGCCCCACCAAAGCGGAACAGCGCGCCGAAACGACCGAACAGATCCTCGATGAGGCGGAATACCTCTTCTCGCGTCACGGCCTCCACGGTGTCACCCTAAAGGACGTGGCCAAGCGGGTAGGTGTCCACCACACGCTTCTGAACTATTATTTCGAAGACAAGCAAAAGCTGTTCGAGGCAGTCTTCGGACGCCGCGCGGTGGTGGCGAACGAAGTGCGCATGAAGGCGCTCGACGAATACGAGCGGGAAACCGAAGGCAAGCCGACGGTAGAAGGTGCGCTGCACGCGTTCCTCGATACGAACCTCGATCTTTACGGGGAGGGGGGCGATCAGTGGCGCCATTCCGGAAGGCTTGCGGCACTGGTTTCGAACACTCCCGAATGGGGCGCGGAAATGTTCGATGAATGGTTCGACCCGGTAGTCCTGCGGCTGATCGAACTGCTCAAGAAAGCGCTTCCCGATGCAGCGGAAGAGGACCTGTTCTGGGGTTATCATTTCACCACCGGCGCGCTGATGCTCACGCTCGCGCGGACCGGGCGTATCGACAAGCTTTCGGGCGGGCTCGCGAAGTCCGAGGATTTCAACGCCGTCAAACAGCGCATGGCCCGCTTCATGGCGGCGGGCATCAGGGACATCTGCGCTAAAAGGGACGCGGAGTAAGCTTCGAAGCGCTGATTTCGGGGTTTTTCCGAAACCCAGAGCGCGGAAGTCTTTCAAGTAAGATATTAACTCGTTAGAGAGTGAATAACTGACAGAAGAGGTTCGAAACAGGTCGATGGGCGGAAACAAGGCACTCGAAGGCAAGGTTGCAATCATCACCGGCGCAGGTGGCGGCTTGGGCCGCTGCCATGCTCTGGAACTGGCACGACACGGCGCCAGGATAGTGGTCAACGATCTCGACGAAGGCCATGCGGGAACGGTTGCCCAGACGATCCGCGAGAACGGCGGCGAAGCGATCGCTGCGGTCTGCTCGGTGACCGATGAGGCGGCGGTCGCGCGAATGGTCGAAAGGGCGACCGATGTGTGGGGCCGGATCGACATTCTCGTCAACAACGCAGGCATCCTGCGTGATAAGAGCTTCGCCAAGATGGACATGGCGGACTTCCGCCTCGTTCTCGACGTGCACCTGATGGGCGCGGCGATCTGCACCCAGGCGGTGTGGGGGCAGATGCGGGCGCAGGAATACGGGCGTATCGTGATGACCACATCGTCTTCGGGTCTCTACGGCAATTTCGGCCAGGCCAACTACGGCGCGGCCAAGATGGCGCTGGTCGGCCTGATGCAGACGCTCGCGATCGAAGGCGCAAAGTACAATATTCGCGTCAACGCGCTCGCGCCGACCGCGGCAACGCAGATGACCGGCGGTGTGCTGGCGGAAGAGGCTCTTGCCGAGCTCGACCCGGCCCTCGTCAGCCCCGGCGTTGTCCAGCTGGTCCGTGAAGATGCACCGACTCGGACGATCCTATGCGCCGGTGCCGGACATTTCGCTGCCGCGAACGTGTCTCTTACCGATGGCGTGCAGATCGGTAGCGGCGAAGATGCAGCGGCGCAGGTCGCGCGTAACTGGTCGGCTATCGTCGATCGTTCGGGCGAGATTGTACCAGAATACGGCTTCACGCAGGCGGAACGCGAAGTGGCGGCGGCGAAGCGAGAGCAAGAGCAAATGGCTGCAGCAACCTAAGAAGGCTGCGCCGGCACGCGCGGGAAAACCCGCGGTGCGTGAAGAGAGAGGAGCAATGAAGGCATGAGACGGCTCAGCATCGGTGCGTGCGTCATGGCGGCCACCCTAATGCTTGGCGGGTGCGCGACACCCGACACCGCGCCCGAAGCGATTTCGGCACCACTCGCGAGCACGACCGGCGGCGATCTGCGCGGCGTGCGCGAGGGCGATCTCTCGGTCTTCCGAGGTATCCCCTATGCTGCGCCGCCGGTCGGCGACCTGCGCTGGGCGGCGCCTCAGCCTGCGGCGAGCCGGGAGGGTTTGCGCGATGCGAGCACCTTCGGGCCGGGGTGCATCCAGCCGCCCGTGCCCGCGACGAGCCTCTATAACGACCCGCCATCCTCGACTTCCGAAGACTGCCTCACGCTCAACGTATGGGCTCCGCACGATGTCGAAGATGCCCCCGTCATCGTGTGGATCCACGGCGGTTCGCTGCGGATCGGGGCGAGCGGCCTGCCAATGTACGATGGCAGCGAATATGCCAGGCGGGGGGTCGTCTTCGTGTCGATCAATTATCGCCTCGGCCTGCTCGGCTGGATGGCGCATCCCGAGCTATCGCAGGAATCCGCCGATGGTATCTCGGGCAATTACGGGCTGCTCGACCAGATTGCCGCGCTGAGGTGGGTGCGCGACAACATCGCCGCTTTCGGGGGCAACCCGGACAATGTGACCGTGATGGGCGAATCCGCCGGCGCGCTCAGCACGACCTATCTGATGGTAAGCCCGCCCGCGCGGGACCTGTTCGACAAGGCGATCATCCAGAGCACCAACCTGCGCACTTTTCCCGAGCTGGACGAGCCGGTTTACGGCATGCCATCCGCCGAGCGGATCGGTATCGACATGGTGGCCAAGCTCGGTGCGGGCGACATTGCGGGCGCGCGGGCGATGGACCCGCAGGAGCTGACCAATCGCTCGACCATGGCGGGCTTCAATCCGCAGGGCACGATCGACGGGGCGACACTGCCGCGCCAGCTCATCGACACTTTCGACAGCGGTGAACAGGCGCGCGTTCCGGTGATCGTCGGCTACAACGCGCACGAGTATCGCCCCGTGGGCGCACCGGGCATCATCATGCCCCCCGATGCGGATGGCTACGCGGCCCGGATCGGCGCGATCTACGGCGATCTCGCGCCCGAGTTCCTGCGGATCTACCCGCATGCAGAGGGCAATAATGCGCTGCTCGACGCGACGAGCGACGGGATTTTCGGCTGGTCGGGCGAACGGATCGCGAAGAGCCAGCAGGCGCTGGGCCTCGGGGCCTACTTCTATGTCTTCGACCATTGTTACCCCTCGGCGCGCGCGCGCGACCTGTGCGCGTTCCATGCGAGCGAACTGCCGTTCACTTTCGGCAATCTGGATGGCGAGGACCTGCCCGATGTGTGGCCGGTGCCCGATGGACCTCACGACAGGGCCGTGTCGAAGGCGATGCTCGATTACTGGACCAGCTTTGCCGCCGATGGCGTCCCGCGCGCAGGCGGGCTTCCCGACTGGCGGAGCTACGGCGCGCAGCAGAACTACATGATGTTCGAGGATGCGCCCGTCGCGGGCCGCGATTTCAAGCCGGGCATGGTCGAATTGCACGAAGCCTTCGGCCGCCAGCAGCGCGAGGCCGGGGAGGCCTGGGGGATGCTGGTGGGTCTCGCGGCCGAGACCGCGAAAGACAAGGAATAGCAGCGAAGAGGGGATAGCATGAGCACCACCGACACCAGCGGGCTTGCGTCCGCTCCGCCGACAGAAACGCCCTATTCGAAGGCGTCGTACCGATACTTCGTGCTGGGCGTGCTGACGCTCGTCTATGCGCTCAACTTCGTCGACCGGCAGTTGCTGGTGATCCTGCAAGAGCAGATCAAGCTCGAGCTGAAGCTGTCCGACACGCAGCTGGGCCTGCTTTCGGGCTTTGCCTTTGCGGTCTTCTATGTGACCTGTGGCATTCCCATCGCGCGCTGGGCGGATACGGGCGTGCGCCGCAATATCATCGCGCTCGCGCTCACGGTGTGGAGCGGGATGACAGCGGTCAGCGGGCTCGCACAGAACTACGTCCACCTGCTTCTGGCGCGCGTGGGTGTGGGCGTGGGCGAGGCCGGGGGCAGTCCGCCGGCGCACTCGATGATCTCCGACATCTTCCCGGAAAAGGAGCGCGCGACCGCA
The DNA here is from genome assembly GCF_038594485.1 of Citromicrobium bathyomarinum. Lineage (GTDB taxonomy): Bacteria > Pseudomonadota > Alphaproteobacteria > Sphingomonadales > Sphingomonadaceae > Alteriqipengyuania > Alteriqipengyuania bathyomarina_A. The sequence continues at coordinate 582,839 of NZ_JBCFZG010000004.1, forward strand.
CTGTCGATCTATTCGATCGGCATCTACATCGGCATCCTGACGGGCTTCGCGCTGGGCGGGTTCATTGCCGAGGCGTTCGGCTGGCGGATGGCCTTCTTCGTGGTCGGCATGCCCGGCGTGCTCGTGGCGCTGTTCCTGCGCTTCACCGTGCGAGAGCCGATCCGTGGATGGTCCGAAAAGCGCGAAAACGAAGCGGGCGAGAACCCTTCGTTTTTGACCGTTCTGCGCTTCCTGTGGTCACGCAAGACTTTCCGCAACCTCGCGCTGGCGGGAAGCCTGCAGGCGACCGTGATCTATGGCATCGGCAACTGGCTGCCGTCTTATTTCCTGCGCAACCACGAGATCGGCCTGGCTGAATTGGGTGTGTGGATGGCCTTGACCTCGGGCTTCGGCGGCGGTCTCGGCTCCTTCTTTGGTGGCTGGTTCGCGGACAAGATGGGCCAGCGCGACCGGCGCTGGTACGTGTGGGGTTCGGCAGCGCTGATCCTCGCCATTACGCCCGTGCTGCTGGTGATCCTCAACACCGGCAACCTGCACCTTGCGCTGCTGCTGACGGCGGTGTTCCACTTCCTGTCGGCATCCTACCTCGGCCCGGCACTCGCCGTGTCGCACGGGCTTGTCGGGCTCAGGATGCGCGCGCTGACCTCGGCGATCTTCTTCTTCTTCATCAACCTGATCGGCCTTGGCCTTGGCCCGGTAATCGTTGGCAACCTGAGCGACCGCTTCGCCGCCGCCGGGTCCGATAGCGCGCTCGCCACCGCGATGCTGATCGTCGGCTGCATCGCATCCGTATGGGGCTGCACGCATTACCTCCTCGCCTCGCGCCATATCCGGAAGGACATTGCCGACAGCCCGTCGAGCGCGCCGGCGGTGGAAGCGCTGTGAGACGGGGCGCTGCTCTCGCCAGCCTCGCGGCGCTGTCGGTTGCTGGCTGCGCGACGACTGAAACTCCGCCCGCCACACCGCTCACCGTGGCGGACACGCCGACCGACGCCCGCACGCCTTCAGGCGAGTACATTTCGTGGCGCGAGCATCGGATCGACGACGAGGAGCTGGCAGGCGTGCCGATCCGTGGCGGCGATGGCTTGCAGATGGCCGATATCGACCGTGACGGATTTCTCGATATCGTCTCGGTGCACGAGGATTCGAACCACCTGCGCATCGCGTTCGGCACCGCCAATCCGGACGAGTGGGTGCTGACCACGGTCGCGTCGGGCAACATCGTCGGCGCGATCGAAGATGTCGCGATCGGCGATCTCGATGGCGACGGATGGCCCGATCTGGTGAGCGCCAACGAAGAGGCGCACCTCGCCTATTTCCAGAATCCGGGAAGCCAGCAGGCGGCGCGGCAAGGCAATTGGCCCAGCCTTATCCCCCCGGTTACGCAGGGGCGCGGGTCGTGGTTGCGCGTCTTCATCGCGGATATCGACGGCGACGGCCGCAACGACGTGACGGGCGCGAACAAGGGCGCGAGCGATATCGTCGATCCCGATGCACCGCGTGCCGACCGGACGACTTCTCTCTTCACCATCGACGGCGATCCGCTGAACCCCGATGCGTGGCGCGAGCAGGTTCTGCTGGCGAGGGAAGTGCCCAACACGGCCATGCCGATTGATATCGACGCCGACGGCGATCTCGATGTGCTCGCCGCCGCCCGGCTCAACCAGGTGGCCTATATCCTCGAAAACCGGGGGACGGGCGCGGGTGGCAAGGTCGGCATCGCGCCACACGCCATCGCCATCGACGATAGCGCGTTTCCCGGGTGCAGCATGGCAACCTCTGCATTTCAGTCGGCCTTCCGCGATATGAACGGGGATGGCAGGCCGGATCTCGTCACTGGCTTGTTCGAGAAATGCGGCGATCCGCGTGCGCCGGGCGGATTGCCCGCGCTCGGCTGGCTAGAGCAACCGGCAATACTCGACCAGCCGTGGCGATATCACCGGATCGGCGACATCCTGTCCGACATGGTGATCGCGGTGGAGCTGGCCGATATCGACGGCGACGGCGATCTGGATGCAGTCACGGGTGGCTACTCGGGGCTCAACATCCTCAAGGGCGGCTACACCGGTGCAACGCGCGAGGAAGATCATCCCTCGGTCAGCCCCTCGTCATCGGTTGGGCGGATTGCGTGGTTCGAGAACCCCGGGCCAGATGACGGCGAGTGGCAGCGGCACGATATCTCACGCCGGGTGCGCGGCATGTACGACCAGTTCATCGCGCGCGACATGGATGGCGACGGCGACGTCGATCTGGTCGGCACACGCGGCAACAGCGGGCGCTTCGATGGCGTGTTCTGGCTCGAGCAGCTCCGCAGCGATGAGCCGCGGGCGTCGTTTGTGCCCGCCCGAGAGGACGAGAGCCGCGCGCTCCCGCTGCCGCCCGCAGACTGGATCGATCACTACGACCGCGCCAACACGCTGGTCGCGCCCAACAAGCGGACAGAGGACGAATGAGCAAGACGCACAATCTCGACGGCCGCACCTGTCTGATCACCGGCGCATCCTCGGGCATCGGCGCGCATCTCGCACAGGCGATGGCGAAGGCTGGCGCGCGCGTCACGTTGGGTGCGCGGAGGACCGAGCTGACCGAGCAGATCGCCAGCAGTATCCGCGAGGCTGGGGGCGAGGCGCTGGCCGTGCCGATGGATGTCACCAGCGAAGCCTCGGTCGCCGAGGCGTTCGAGCGCGCGGAACAGGCGCTTGGCCCGGTCGATACCGTGGTCGCGAATGCCGGCGTCTCGCGCTACGGGCGCTCGACCGACTTGGCCGAGGCCGACCTGCGACAGGTGTACGACACCAACCTGCTCGGCGTGCATCTGACAGCCAATGCCGCCGCGCGCATGATGATGGCGGCGGGCAGCCGCAAAAGCGGTCGCGGGCGGATCGTCATCATCGGATCGATCACCGCGCAGCTGACCGGGCAGGGCGATGCGGCCTACGCTGCGAGCAAGGCCGGGGTTGATCATCTCGGGCGGCAACTGGCGCGCGAATGGGTGCGCCAGGGGATCAACGTCAACGTCGTGCAACCGGGCTATATCCGCACCGAACTGGTGGGCGACTGGTTCGACAGCGAAGGCGGGAAGGCGCAGATTAATAGCTGGCATCGACGGCGGATTATGGGGATCGATGCGCTCGACGATATGGTCCTGTACTTTTGCTCCGACGCTGCCGGGCACGTCACCGGGTCGACGATCACCGTGGACGACGGGCAATCGCTCTAGGCTTCATCCGTCCTCCGCGATCGGCAATGCGGTCTTGGCGACAATTTCCTCCATCGAAAGCAGCGCGGTGACGCTGAAGATGCTCACATCCTCGATCAGCGAGCGATAGAAGCGATCGTAGGCTCCGGCATTCTCCACCCGGACCTTAAGCAGGTAGTCGATTTCGCCCGCCAGCCGATGTGCCTCCATGATCTCGGGCCGGGCCTTGAGAGCGGCGGTGAACTGGGCGAGCCATTCGGCATCGTGGCGCGCGGTGCGGATCAGCACGAAGAAGCAACTGGCAAGGTCGAGCTTCTGCGGATCGAGGATAGCCACCTGCCGCTCGATCACACCCGCTTCGCGCAATTTGCGGATGCGATTCCAGACAGGCGTCTTCGACGAGCCGACCTGCGCGGCGATCTCATCCAGACCCAGCGTCGCGTCGTGTTGCAGAACCCGGAGAATTTTTCGGTCGAGCGCATCGATCCCGGTCGCCAATTCCGTCTCTCCTTCCAGTGCCGGAAAATTCTTCCCTGGGGTTCGCACAAGGCAAACTATGTCCCTTGTTAGATTGCGTACCTCGTTGTTTGAAGGAAAATATCCTAAGTAGCGCCTGAAGCTGATCACAGGAAATCTCGTGCGCTACTACCCCATCTTTCTCGACACCGCTGCGGCGCGCATCCTCGTGTCCGGCGCAGATGAGGCCGCTACCGCCAAACTGCGGCTGCTGCTGAAGACCGAAGGTCAGATTTCCGTGTTCGGAGATCACCCGACGCGCGAAGTGCTTCGCTGGGCGGAAGAAGGCCGACTGCGCCATCACTCGCGGCCGATTGAAGAGAGCGACCTTGAGGGAGCGGCCATGCTCTATGTTGCGCACTCCGACGGGGCCGAGCGGCTGGTGACGCTCGCGCGCAAGCATGGCGTACTGGTCAACGTGGTCGATACGCCTGCGCTTTGCGATTTCATCACGCCCGCGATGGTGGATCGCGATCCCGTGGTGGTGGCGATCGGCACCGAAGGGACGGCGCCCATGCTCGCCCGCCAGATCAAGTCGAGCATCGAAGGCCTGCTGCACCCGTCGACCGGCGTGCTCGCGCGGCTCGCGGCGAAATCGCGCCATAAAGTCGAGGTGGTCGCCCCCGGTTCGCCCCGCAGGGCGCTGTGGGCCCGCTTCTTCGGAGGCGACGGGCATCGCGCGCTCGAACAGGGCGGCGAGGCCGCAGTGGAGCGCGTGATCGAACAACTGGTCGACGAGGCTGGCGATGGTGCATCGCGGGGCCATGTCGCGCTGGTTGGCGCGGGGCCGGGCGATCCCGAACTGCTCACCCGCAAGGCGCAGCGCCTGCTCGGCGATGCCGACGTGGTGATCCACGACCGGCTGGTCTCGGGCGAAATTCTCGAACTGGCTCGGCGCGAAGCCCGGCTCGTCGATGTGGGCAAGAAGGCCTACGGCGAGAGCTGGAAGCAGCCCGATATCGATGCGCTGATCGTTGCCGAGGCGCGTGGCGGCCATAAGGTCGTGCGCCTGAAATCGGGCGATCCGGGCATTTACGGGCGGCTGGACGAGGAGGTTGCGGCATTGCGCGCGGCGGATATCGCGTTCGAAGTCGTCCCCGGTATCACCGCCGCCATGGCGGGAGCGGCGGAGCTGGGCGTCTCGCTCACCCGGAGGGGGCGCAATTCGAGCCTGCGATTTCTGACGGGGCACGATGTCGATGGCTTTGCCGAACACGACTGGGCCGCGCTTGCCTCTCCTGGCGCTACGGCTGCGATCTACATGGGCGTACGCGCCGCGCGCTTCATTCAGGGCCGCCTGCTGATGCACGGCGCTTCCCCATCGACGCCGGTGACGGTGGTCGAGAACGTCTCGCGCCCGGAGCGCGTCGAGGTGGCGACCACGCTGGCCGAACTTCCCGACGCCATGGCCTCTGGCGGCATCGGCGGCCCGGCCATCCTCTATCTCGGCATCGCACCGCTGACAGGTGTGGCAGCCGAGACTGAAAACCAGGAGGGCCTGCGCCATGCCCAAACCCGCTAAGCCGCAGATCGCCAGCGCGAACGACCTGCTGGAAGGCCATGTGCTCTATCTGTCGAGGGACGGGGAATGGACCCCCGACAGGCACAGCGCTTTCGTCTCCAGCGACGCGGATGAAATTGCAGCACTTGCCGACAAGGCCTCTAGCAATCGGCAGGTGGTCGATGTCGCTTTCATCGAGGTCGCCTTGGCCGATGATGGCGATCCCAGGCCAGTCGCGCTGCGCGAGGTAATCCGCGATCGTGGCCCCACCATCCGCACCGATCTGGGCCGTCAGGCCGACCACACAATCCAGCACGGGCAAGCTCGTAATGTATAGCTACGACGAATTCGACCGCGACTACGTCAAGAACCGTGTCGCGATCTTCCGCGATCAGGTGGCTCGCCGCGTCTCGGGCGCGCTGACCGAGGACGAGTTCAAGCCGCTGCGCTTGCAGAACGGCATCTACCTGCAGCTGCACGCCTACATGCTGCGCGTGGCGATCCCCTACGGCACGCTCAATTCGGCGCAGATGCGGCAGCTGGCGATGATCGCGGAGAAGTGGGACAAGGGCTACGGCCACTTCACCACGCGCCAGAACATCCAGTACAACTGGCCCAAGCTGGTCGACCTGCCCGACATTCTCGACGCGCTCGCCGATGTGGAAATGCACGCGATCCAGACTTCGGGCAATTGCATCCGCAACGTGACGGCGGATCATTTCGCCGGAGCCGCTGCCGACGAGGTGGAGGACCCGCGCCCGGCGGCCGAGCTGCTCCGCCAGTGGTCCACCGACCATCCCGAGTTCGCCTTCCTGCCGCGCAAGTTCAAGATCGCGGTGACCGGATCGCCCAACGATCGCGCGGTGATCAAGGCGCATGACATCGGACTGCGCGTGCTGCGCGACGATGCGGGCGAGGTCGGCTATCAGGTCATCGTCGGCGGTGGGCTCGGCCGTACCCCGGTGGTCGGCGAGACTATCCGCGAGTTCCTGCCCAAGGAGCACCTGCTCGCGTATTGCGAGGCGATCCTGCGGGTCTACAATCTGCACGGACGGCGCGACAACAAGTACAAGGCGCGGATCAAGATCCTCGTTATGGAAGAAGGGCTGGAGAGCTTCCGCGATCAGGTGGAGGCCGAATTCGCCTCCTTGCTCGAAGTCCACAACGGCCCTTCGCTGATCCCCGATCCTGCAGTTGTGGCGAGGATCGAAGCCGCTTTTGCCCCCCCGCCATTCGAAGACCTGCCCGACAGCGATGCCGGGTACGAAGCACGGCTGGCGGAGGACGAGGATTTCGCGCGCTGGTGCGCCACCAACCTCACCGCGCACCGGCAGCAGGGCTATGCCATCGCCTCGATCAGCCTGAAGCCGGTCGGCGCTGCGCCGGGCGATGCCAGCGCGGACCAGATGCGCGTGGTCGCCGACTTGGCCGAGCGCTATTCGTTCGACGAGCTGCGCGTCAGCCACGAACAGAACCTGATCCTGCCGCATGTGGCCAAGCGCGATCTGCCTGCGGTGTACGACGCGCTGCGCGAGGCAGAGCTGGCGACCGCGAATATCGGGTTGATCGGCGATATCATCGCCTGCCCCGGTCTCGACTATTGCGCGCTGGCGACAGCTCGTTCGATCCCCATCGCGCAGGACATTGCGCAGCATTTCTCCGATCCCGACTATTCGCGGCTGATCGGTGACATGAAGATCAAGATCTCGGGCTGCATCAATTCGTGCGGGCACCACCATGTCGGCCATATCGGCATCCTTGGGCTCGACCGGGCGGGGCGCGAAAATTACCAGATCACCATCGGCGGCGATCACACCGAGAGCCTGAAAATGGGCCAGCGGCTGGGTCGCGGGTTCGATGCCGAAGAGGTCGTCCCGGCGATCGAGCAACTGGTGCAGACCTATTTCTCGCTGCGGGAGAGCGAGGCGGAGACCTTCCTGCAAGTGGTCGAGCGCGCGGGCACGCAGCCTTTCAAGGATGCGCTCTATCCGGCCAAGGAACCGGCCGATGCGGGCTGAGCGCGCCTTCGATCCGTTCACGCAGGATAGCACCCCGCTGGAGAGCGACGCGCTGACGCTGCTGGCGCGCACGATCCTGCGCGACTATCGCGGGCGCATTGCGCTGGTTTCGAGCTTCGGCGCCGAATCCATCGTGCTGCTCGATATGGTCGCGACGATCAGCCCCAGTACGCCCGTCTTGCTCAACGAAACGGGGATGCTGTTTCCCGAAACGCTGGACTATCAGCGCGAGGTGTCGAGCATGCTCGGCCTGTCGAATGTCCAGCTGGTTCGCCCGACGCGGCAGAGGCTGGCGGCGGTCGATCCCGACGATATGCTCCATCGTTTCGATACCGATGCCTGCTGCAACCTGCGCAAGCGCGAGCCACTGAAGCGCGCGCTCGCGCCGTTCGACGCCTGGATCACCGGCCGCAAGCGCTTCCAGAATTCGCTGCGCGCGGAGCTCGAAGAGATCGAGCAGGACGACGACGGCAAGAGGAAGGTCAATCCGCTGGCGCGGTGGACCGCCGCCGACATCGCCGCCTATCTCGACCGTCACGACCTGCCGCGCCATCCGCTGGTTTCGCAGGGATATCCCAGCATCGGCTGCGAACCGTGCACCAGCCGCGTCGCGGACGGCGAGGACCCGCGCGCAGGTCGTTGGCGCGGGAGCGACAAGACCGAGTGCGGCATTCATTACGTCGAAGGACAATTCATCGGCGGAGGAGGAATCTAGCAATGCCCGTGGTCACACCCGATGGTTTTCGTGCCTCCGGCAATATTGCCTATGTCCCGGCCGAGGCGCTTCCCCCCGGTTCGGATCTGGCAGTCGACATGCCGAACGATGCCGACCCGCGCGACCTTGTGGAGCGCTTCGCCGACATCGCGACGATTCGCATCGCCTTTCCCGCATTCGGCGATGGGCGCGGGTTCAGTCTGGCTCGGCAGCTGCGCGACCTCGGTTACAAGGGCCATCTGCGAGCGGGCGGCAATCTGATCAGCGATCAGTACCGCCACGCGCGGCAATCGGGCTTCGACGATGTCGAGATCGACGACGCTCTGGCCGAACGCCAGCCCGAGGAACAATGGATCGTTCGCGAGCAGCGCTCCTACCGGGAGAAGCTCGCCGCGCGGTGACGCGACGAGTCCATCCCCGTCAGAAAGAGCACTGCGCCCCTTCGGGCATATCCTGCCGGGCGATCCGTGCGATCTGGATCGTCATCGGCGCGGCGGAGGTAATGGCAATCCGGTCGCCGAGGTCGGGTGCGCAATCCTCAGTAATGATCATCTCGCGCCATCCCTTGCCCGCGCTCAAGGCAAGGTTGCGGGTGATATCGATCCGGTCGTCGCCGACGGTCAGGGTAACCTTGCCGGCGGGCTGGTCGGCGAGATTGTAAAGAATGCGGTAGTCGCCCGATCCGCTGCCCGATTGCGCTAGCGAAAGCGTCGCACCGGGGCCGAAGGTGATCTCGCGCGCATCCTCCTGCCGATCCTTGTCGAAACCGCGTGCGACGATACCGCCGCCTTGGCCGACAAGATTGGGCAGGCGCGTTTCGCCGCCCAGCGCGGTAATGCCGCCGCCAAGCCGCCCGAGGTCGTACCATGCGGTCGCGCGCCCCTCGCTAACGTATCCGCACTTTTCGGACAGCGTGGGAACGGCGCGCTTATCCGTCAGGCTGAGGCCGTAGCCGACGTTGAACAGTGCCCCGCCCGGGCCGTTGACCGGCGCTCCGCCGCAGTCCGCGGGCCAGCTGAAGGAGAGGCGACCGGTCGTGTCGCGCTTGCCGAAAAGGATGTCGGAAACGCCCGCCCCTTCGCTGCCGGGCAGCCACGATGCGACGAAGGCGTCGGCGGCGTTGAGTTCGCGGTTCATCCACATCGGACGCCCCGAGAGGAACACCGCAACCGTCGGTACACCGGCGGCCTTGTATTTGCGCAGAAGGTCGAGCCCTTCGGTGTCGTCGAACACCATCGTCTTCCGGTCGCCGACGAATTCCGCGTAGGGTTCTTCGCCGAAGACCACGATGGCGGCATCGTAACCGCTCGGATCGATCGCGCCATCTGGCGAGAGTGTGGCACTGCCGCCCGCCGCCTTCGCTTCATCCGAGAGTGCGCGGTAGATCGAGGTGGCATTGGGGAAGTAGCTGTTGTCCAGTTCCCCGCCGCCCTGCCAGGTGAGCGTCCAGCCGCCGGCAGCCTTGGCGATGTCGTCCGCCGCGCTGCCGGCGACGAGCAGCCGCGCGCCGCGCTTCAGCGGCAGCACGCCGTCGTTCTTCAGCAGTACCTGCGATTTCGCCACCGCTTCGCGGGCGATTGCACGGTGTGCGGGCGAACCGAGCTGGGCAAAGTCGCCGCCGTCGCCGCGTGCGGAAGGCTTCTTCGCATCGCTATCGAGCAGGCCGAGACGCAGCTTCAGGCGCAGCACCCGTCCGACGGCTTCGTCGAGCCGCGCCATCGGGATCGTCCCGTCCTCCACCTGAGCGACGAGATTTTCGAGCAGCGCCTTCCAGTCGTCGGGCACCATGTAGATGTCGAGCCCGGCGAGCAGCGCCTGCGGGCAGTCGGAGACGGTGCAGCCATCGATCTGACCGTGCGCGTTCCAGTCGCCCACCACGACCCCCTTGAACCCCATCTCGTCGCGCAGAACGCCGGTCAGAAGATCGCGGTTGCCGTGCATCTTCACCCCGTTGATCGAGTTGAAGCTGGCCATGACGACTTCCACCCCGGCGTCGATCGCAGCAGGGTAGGGCACGGCATGAATGGCTTTGAGGGCTTCGATATCGCCGTTGACGTCGCCCTGGTCGACGCCCTGCGAGGTGCCCCCATCTGCGAAGAAGTGCTTGGCGGTGGCGGCCACATGGCCGGTGCCGAGGTAATCCTTCCGGCCAGGAATGCCCTGCAGGCCTTCCACCAATGCGGCGCCCAGCGGAGCGACGATTGTCGGATCCTCGGAATAGCTTTCGTAAGTGCGCCCCCAGCGATCGTCGCGCGCGACCGCGACTGTGGGGGAAAAGTTCCAGTCGATCCCGGTTGCCTGGATTTCGGCTCCGGTCGCGGCACCGATCCGGCGCACCAGATCGGCATCGCGGGTCGCGCCAAGGCCGATATTGTGGGGGAAGATCGTCGCGCCGGGGACGTTGGTGTGCCCGTGGACGGCGTCGGTCCCCCAGATGGCGGGAATGACGGGTTCGCCATCGGGCAATGGTGCGGTTGAGGCGGCCCACATCTCATCGGCGAGAGCAAGCCATCGGTCTGCCGGCGCGAACTCATCGCCGTATGGCCCGCCATTGCCGCCGTTGAGATAGCTGCCGAAGCGATATCGCTTCATATCCTCGGCGGTGAAGCTGTTGATCTGCGGCTGGATCAGCTGCGCGACCTTGCGCTCCACGCTCATGCGCGAAAGGATGTCGGCGACGCGTGCAGCTTCGCTCTGCGTCTTGTCATCTGCGATTGTCGCGGGGCCGCTGGTTTCGAGCGGCACGTGGCTGCAACCAGCGATTCCTGCCGTGCAGGCAAGCAGGGCCAAAAGCTGCCTAAGCCCGGTCCGTGGCGTCATTTCCTCAATCCCATGCGTTTCTTGTGAACGTTATCAATTTGGATTGCATGGGGCTGGCTCAATTGCAAGCCGCTAAGTCGGGCGCGAGAGCGAGGCGACCAGCATGGCCGCCAGTCCGGCGCATGCGGCGAGCGCGACGAACAGTCCGGAAAACCCGAAGGCGGGAACCAGGCCGATGGCGAGCCACGGCATCACCAGCGACGGACTGGTATTGGTCAGGTTGAAAATACCGAGATCGCGCGCGCGGTTTTTCGCCCGGGGCAGAATGCGCAGCGTCTGCCCGGTGTGGAGCGACAGGAAGGTCGAGGCGGCGATCCCGAACACCACATAACCCGCGATCGCGCTGGTCAGCGAATTCGACATCGCCATGAGGACCAGCCCGACTGCGGAGATCGCGGCGCCGATCGTCAGCGGCAGGAATGGCCGACCGTAGCGATCGGCGAGGTGGCCCGTCAGCAGTGCCAGAGGAACAGATGCGACCAGGATGACACTGAAAATCCGTGCCACGTTGGCATCGGTCATCGCGGGATCGACCGACCGAAACCAGAAGTAGAGAAACGCGAACAACGCCGCTTCGGATATCTGGATCAGCAGGCGGGCGAGCCACATGCGCACGACCATGTTCGCAGGGCTCCTGGAAGGCTCTTTCTTCGGAGCGGGTTCGTCGCGCATCAGTTCGGGGAAGGGGCGCGGCGCACCTGCGAGGACCGCTGGCAGAACGCAGGCGGCGACCAGCATGGCGACCAGCCACAGGCGGCCCTGAGCATCGGCGAGGTCCGGCAGGGTGACCAGCGAAGCGCTCAACGCGCCTGCCGCGGGAGCGAAGGCTAGCAGGCCGCCGAGCAGCCCCTTCTGCCGGTCCGGTATGGTATCCCCCGCCCATGCGCCGAGAGCGGAAAGCATCATGTTCAGCCCCATCTGCCACAATACCAGCCAGGCGATCAGCCACACGATGTCGGTGATGTAGGCAAACCCGACGAGAAGCACGCAGGACCACAGGAGTCCGCCGATGATCCACGGTCGCCGCACGGCGCTGCGATCGCTCAGCCAGCCGAAGAAGATATTGGCCGCGCTCGCCGCCAACGCCCCCGCGAAGGTCGCGTATGCGAGCCAGGTCACGTCGCTGTCGCCAGCCATTCCGGTGACCTGGATCGGCAGCAGAATAGTGAGAAAGGGGACGTAGGCTATCGCTCCGCCGGCTACGGCCAACGCGTAGAGCAGCAGGAAGCGGGTGGTCTGTCGGCGATCTGCCGGGTCAGCCGCCATCGGGCGCCAGCGCGGTCGATCCGCGTTCGATCAGCCTGGCTTCGATTACCTCGGTCTCCGTAGGAAGCTCTTCGCCACGATTGGCGGCGATCAGCAGCTCTACGGCACGCGAAGCGGTCGCCGCGATCGGCTGATCTATGGCGGTCAGCGGAGGCTGGCAGAAGATCGTCATCGGCGTGTTGTCGAAGCTGACGACCGAAAGGTCAAACGGAACCGCCAGACTCCGCTCCGCTGCCACATCGAGCGTGGCCATCGCCATCTGGTCGTTGCTGGCGATGATCGCTGTCGGGCGCTCCTTGTTGCCCAGCAGCTTCGCCGCGGCCGTCATTCCCGTTTCGTAGCTGAAGTCACCGCCTTCGCGAAGCCCCGCGGTCGGCAGCCCGGCGCGCTGCATGGCCGTGCGCCACCCCGCTTCGCGCCAGGCGCTGAGCTGGTATTCGGGCGATCCTGCGATGAAGCCGATCCGTCGATGGCCGAGGTCGATCAGGTGCTGCGTCGCCAGCCGTGCAGCGCCCTCGTCGTCCATGACCAGCGAAACGCCCGCACCCTCGCTCCCCGCGCCGATCCTTGCGAACGCAACGCCGCGCTTTTCCAGCAGGCCCGTTATCAGCGGATTTTCGGAGTGGGGCGGGGTGAGAATGACCCCATCGGGCTGGAGCGCCACCAGCGCGGCATTCAGTTCGCGCTCGACATGGTCGGAATGCGTATCGACCAGCTCGATGATCATCCGATAGCCGGATTCAGCGCATTTGAGCATCCCGCCCAGCAGCATCTGGTCGACCCAGTCCGCCCCCTGCCGCGCCTTCCAGTCGGCAATCGTGCGGTCGCGATCATTCAGGGCCATGATCAGGTAGGAACGCGATCCGCTCATCCGGCGGGCCGCGATCGAGGGAATGTATCCAAGCTTGTCGATCGACTTCTCGACCCGCTCTTTCATCTCGGGGCGGACATTGGGCTCTTCGTTGATGACCCGGCTGACAGTCTGCAGGCTTACACCCGCATCCGCCGCCACATGCTTTATCGTTACCGCCTGGCGCCGTCTCGCCATTTTGAAACCAGTCTCCTGCGTCGGAAGTCGCTACCGTCGCTCGGCGGGGAATGCCACCCCGCCGCGCGGACAATCATGCAAAACGGGCCCATGCCTGCTGGCACGGGCCCGTTTTTTCAATCCCGCCGCCTCTCGTCAGAACTTGAAGCGGGCGATCAGGGTATAGCGGCGATCGTTACGGAACGCGGAGCGGGTGATCCGCGTGCCATCGTAATCGACCACCTGCGACGTCTCGGTAATCTCGTCGAGCAGGTTCACGCCCTGCACCCCGATCTTCATGAACTTCGTAACGTCGTAGAAGATCGAAGCGTCGAGCTGCCCGCCCGCTTCCTGCCAGATCGGCGAGAACGGGAAGATGTCGTCGCGCGGAGTGATCAGGAATTCCGACCGCCAGTTATACGCCGCACGCATCGCCAGCGGACCCTTTTCGTAGAACAGGGTCGCATTGATCGTGTGTTCGGAGATCCCGGCGAGCGGCTGCGAGAAGGTGAACGGCCCGCCGTTAAGCGGGGCCGCGCCACTCGCGACCGAAGGGGAACCGATCGACGAAAGGTTCGGGTTACGGAAGTCGCCGCCGTCGATGTAGGTGTAGGTCAGCTGGCTGCCGAGACCCGACAGAACGCCCGGCAGGAAATCGTAGGTCTGCTGGTAGGCGAGCTCGAACCCTTTTAGCGTGCCGCCGAGGTCGTTGGCAGGGCCGGTGATGATCACATCCTGCGAAACCCCGCTTGGGGTGGTGTAATTCACCACGCCAGTGCCGGTCGTGACGATCCCTTTGATATCCTTGGCGAAGATCGCACCAGTCAGCGAGCCGACCCGGTCGAAATACCATTCGACCGAGAGATCGTAGTTCCACGATTCGGTCGGCAACAGGTTACGGTTGCCGGTCGAGATCGCCAGCAGCGGACCGTCGTTGACCCGGCCACTGAAGCCGAGCACGCCGCCTGCGCTGAACAGCTGCAGATCGGGGCGCGAGATGCCCTTGGACACAGCACCGCGAATGACAACGCCGTTGCCGGTGTCGAGGCGGACGTTGAACGCGGGCAGCCAGTGATCGAATTTGATCTGGCGATCGTCGGGAATTGCCTCGCCCGTGAACAGCGAAGCGAATTCATCCAGTCGTGCGCCAGTCAGGTCGCAATAGCGACGTTCCTGCCCGACAGGCAGCGGGGTGGCGCACACCCCGGCGATTTCGGAAACCTGCACGACCCCGTCGCCATTGCCGCCTGCCGACGGATCGTCGAACTGGCCCGGTTGCGGCAGGCCAACAAGGGAGGAGGTGTCGAGCCGCGTCTCGACATAGCGCAGCCCGAGGTTGCCCGCGAGCGACCAGCCATTGTCGAAGTCCTTGCCGAAATCGACGCGTGCATAGGCCGCTGCGGTGATCTCCTGGACTTGCGAGATTTCCTGCGGACAGAAGGGATCGCAGGCGGTCACTTCGCCGGTCACCGGGTTGGTGTAGGTGCGGCCGTTGACCCCCAGGGTGTAGCGGTTGGGCGACTGGCTGAAGGTGCCGATCTCGTCCCACTGCTGATCGGTCACGCCGTTCAGGTATTCCTGCAGGAAGTCGTCACCGCCGTAGAAATAGGCCGACCCGTTGGGGATCGGCGTTGCCACCTGGCCACGCTGGAAGTTGTCACCGAACGGCGAACGGAGCTGCGTGTAGCCGGGGAAGTCGTCCACATAGGCACCGCCGCCGATCGCGAATTCCTGACCAGGCAGGCCGGTGTAGAAGCGACCCGGCACGAACGGGCAACCCGGCCCTTCGCCCCACGGAGCGCAGCCTGCACGGCCTGCCCACGGGGCGGAAAGGTTGCCCCAGGTGCTGAAGTTGGTGTTGCGCGTCGTCCGGTCGCGCGCCGCCCAGCGGGCACCGAAGCGGGCTTTACGCAGGAAGCCTTCGTCGCTGAGGTCGTATTCCAGATCGCCCTTGATGCTGAGCAGATCGCCTTCGTTCTTCTCGCGGCTATCGAGGCCGAACCAGTAGTAGGTGTAGAAGCCGGAGGAGAAGTAATCGTCCGGCGCGCCGATCGGGGCGAGGAAGTTCACGTTGGGCGTATCGCCGCTCAGATCGAGGTCGATATCGGCCCAGGTGCTCATCGCGCCGAACACCGAATCGCGCCGCAGCGTGGAGGTGATGTACTGCGCTTCGACATTGCCGCGGAAACGATCGCTGAAGTTCATTTCAACGTCGTACGAAATGTCCTGCGTCACGCTCTTGGTGTCGCGCAGGAAGCGAAGCGAATCGAGCGGGATACCGCCCCAGCCGAACGGGTTGGCGTAGGCATCGCCAACATTGTCGGTCAGGATGCCGCGGACGAAACGACCGTTGCTGTCGAATTCCCACGGTCCGTCCGCGCGCTGTTCGGGTGACGAGGTGCCATCGTCCATCCGGCCCAGCAGGGCGAATTCTTCGGTGAAGAAGCTGGTTTCGGAACGCAGGTATTCCACCGTCATCCGCAGATCGCCGTCGAGCGTCTCGAACTGGCCGACGGCGGAGATCGCTTCGCGGTCGCGGTCGAGATCGGTGGTGCGGACACCGGCATACTGCGGGACCAGCACCGAACCTGCGGGCGGGAAGTTGCTCTCGTCGTAGTTCGGCGTCGCGCCGAAGCCGCCGGAATTCACATCGAATACGCGCAGGCAGCCGCCCGTAAGGCTGGCGTCGCGATAGCACGGGTCCGCCACCTGCGAGGCGTCGGTACGGCTCTTCAGCTTCGAATAGGAATAGGCCACCTGCAGGCCGAAGGTGCCACCCGCGGTATCGAAGGTATCGGAGGCGAGGATGTTGACCGTCGGCGACCACTCTTCGCGCAGATCGCCGTAGTTGCCTTCGATCGATCCGGCGATGTTGAGGCCCGGATTGTCGAGCGGCTTGCGCGTGACAAGGTTCACGATGCCGGCGATCGCACCCTCGGTCATGTCCGCAGTGACGTTCTTGAACACTTCGACCCGGCCGAGCAGCTCGGGCGAGACATCGTTGAACGAGAGCACGGTGCCGCCCGTAGCGGAGAAGATGTCGCGTCCGTTCAGTTCGGAGCGCACATAGGGAAGGCCGCGGATGATGACGCCGGTCCCTTCGACCGAGAAGCGGTCGGGGTCGGAAGCCTTTTCGAAGCGGCCGATGTTGACGCCGGGAACGCGCTGCAGCGATTCGGCCACCGAGCGGTCGGGTAGCGCGCCGATGTCTTCGGCGGTAATCGCGTCAACCACGGTGTCGGCGTTGCGCTTGATGTTCTGTGCGCTCTCGAGCGAGGCGCGGTAGCCGCTGACGATGATCACGTTCTCATCGTCGCTCGCGGTGCCGTCTTCCAGCTGCTCGTCTTCGCCATTGGCATCCTGCGCGAAGGCGGGTTGTGCCATGCAGGCAAGCGCGAGGCTCGACGCGCTGCCGAGAACGAGGGCGCGCCAGGCGGTGCGCGGCGCAAAAGCTTGCGATGTCTTCAAAATAACCTCCCCAAGAGTCGAATGCCGGATTTTTATCCGGTTCATCGACTGCCCCTATATGCGCCATTGTGATCGTTCACAAGAAAAAATGAACGTTCACAATTGACCCGCTGTCGCGTTCCGGCCCATCAATAGATAAAGGTGAGAAAAGAGGGTGTTCGGGATGGCTATCGAGAGGATCGTGATTGTCGGCGGGGGAACTGCGGGGTGGATGACCGCAGCGGCTCTCTCGCGCCTGGCGGAAAAGCGCACCGTCGCGATCACGCTGATCGAATCCGAGGCGATCGGTACGGTGGGCGTTGGCGAGGCGACGATCCCGCCCATTGTGGAATTCAACCAGCTGCTCGGCATCGACGAGCGCGAGATGATGGCAGCCACGCAGGCGACCTTCAAGCTGGGCATCCAGTTCGCCAACTGGGGGCAGGTGGGGGAGAGCTATTTCCACCCCTTCGGCACTTACGGCTATCATATGGGAGGGATCGCCTTTCACCAGGTGTGGCACCGCATGCGCAGCGAGGGCGAGCGGCGCCCGCTGCAAATCTTCAACCTGGAAACGGTCGCCGCGCATTTCGGACGCTTCTCGCGCACGCAGGATTTCCAGCGCGACGACCTGCCGACGATGAATTACGCCTATCATATCGACGCGACACGCTATGCCGCGTTCCTGCGCGGCTATTCGGAGAAACGCGGCGTTGTCCGGAGAGAGGGCAAGGTCGTCGACACCACGCTCGATCCCGAAAGTGGCTTTGTATCATCCGTAACGATGGACGACGGCACCGTTGTGGAGGGCGATCTGTTCATCGACTGCTCGGGCTTTCGCGGGTTGCTGATCGAACAGGCGCTGGAGACCGGATACGACGACTGGCGGCACTACCTGCCGTGCGACCGCGCCGTCGCCCTTCCGTGCGAGCGTGAGGACGGAAGCGGCCCGGCCCCTTTCACCAAGGCGACCGCGCACAGCGCAGGCTGGCAATGGTGCGTCCCCCTGCAAAGCCGCAACGGCAACGGCCACGTCTATTGCAGCGAATACATGTCCGACGACGAGGCGCACGATATCCTGGTAGGTAACCTTGCGGGCAAGCCGGGTGCGGAGCCGAACTTCCTCCGGTTCGTCACCGGACGGCGCAAGAAGGCCTGGAACCGCAACGTGATCGCCATCGGGCTGTCGTCCGGTTTCATGGAGCCGCTTGAATCGACTTCGATCCATCTGATCAATTCCGGTATCAACCGGCTGGTCGCGATCCTCTCGCTCGATGGCGTCACCCAGAACCAGCAGGACACGTACAACCGGCTGACCGACAAGGAATATCGGCGTATTCGCGATTTCCTGATCCTGCACTACAACGCCACCGCGCGCGACGATTCACCCTTTTGGGACTATGTGCGCACGATGGAAGTGCCCGAGACGCTGACCGAGAAGATCGAGCTGTTCAAAGCCAATGGCCAGATCTTCCGCGAGGAAGACGAGCTGTTCAACGAAACCAGCTGGGCCGCGGTGATGCTGGGGCAGGGCATCCATATGGACGGGCACGGCCCGATCGCCGCGTCGATGGTCGTCCCCGAACTGAAGGGGGAACTGGACGAGATGGAGAAATCGGTCCGCTTCGCCGTCCAGCAAATGCCTTCGCACGCCGACTATGTCGCGCGCTACTGCCCGGCGCGCGTGCCAGCCTGAGCCGCCTTATCTGAAAGGCGGCTCGTTGAACGCGCGCAGCTTCCGGCTGTGCAGGCTGGGGCCTTCCTCGCGCAGGTGGCGGCACGCGGCGATGCCGATCTGCAGGTGCGCGGCGATCGCTTCTTCGTAGAAGGTGTTCGCCTGCTTGGGCAGCTTGATCTCGCCATGCAGCGGCTTGTCAGACACGCATAGCAGCGTGCCGTAAGGCACCCGGAAGCGGAAGCCCTGTGCGGCGATGGTGGCGCTTTCCATGTCGATGGCGACCGCGCGGCTGAGCGAAAAGCGCTTGGCCGACAAGGCGTAGCGCAGTTCCCAGTTGCGATCGTCGGTCGTCACCACGGTGCCGGTGCGCAGCCGCTGTTTGAGGTCGCTGCCCTGCCTGCCCGAGACCTCTTCGGACGCCGCGGCCAGAGCTTGCTGCACTTCGGCAATGGCGGGCAGCGGAATCTCCGGCGGCAGCACGGGATCGAGCACGTGATCGTCGCGCAGATAGGCATGCGCCAGCACATAGTCGCCGATCTTCTGGCTCGGTCGCAGCCCGCCGCAGTGGCCGATCATCAGCCATGCTTCGGGACGCAACACTGCAAGGTGATCGCAAATGGTTTTCGCATTGCTCGGCCCGACGCCGATGTTGACCAGCGTGATGCCATCGCCGTTCTCGCCCATCATATGATAGGCGGGCATCTGGTGCCGGCGCCATGCCGCGTCGGAAAGCAGCGACTTTGCGTCGTCGGTCGGCTCGGTCAGGTAGAGCCCGCCGGGGCCGGAAAGAGCGGCGCAGCCATCCTCGCCCAGCCGCGCGCCTGCCCAGTCGACGAATTCATCGACGTAGCGGTGGTAGTTGGTGAACAGCACGAAGCGCTGGAAGTGCTCGGGGTCGGTGCCCGTATAATGCGCCAGCCGTGCAAGGCTGAAATCGGTCCGCAGTCCGTCGAACAGCGATAGCGGGATCTGCTGGTCGGGATCCTCGATCTCGATCCCGTCGGCCAGCTCGTCACCGATATCGGCAAGGTCGGTGTGCGGGAAGTGGCGCGAAAGCTCCTGCGGACTGATGCCGTGGAGCTGGGCCGTCGCTTCCCCGTCGAGCACGTAGGGGAAAGGGATTTCCTGTTCCGAAGGCTGGACGTCGAGCCGGATCGGATAGTCGCTCTCGATCAGTTCGAGTTGCGAGCGCAGGTAGGCGCGGAACAGGCTCGGCCGGGTCACTGTGGTGGAGTACACACCCTCACGGTTCAGCCGCCCAAACGCGCGACTACGCCGGCTTTCCGGCTCGGTGCCATCGTAGTGGAGCAGCAGGCGCGGATAGGAATAGCGCCCGGCGCGTGCACTCGCGACGGGCAACGCTCCGTCCTTGGCGAAAGTGAGAATGTCGGACCGCAACCGCTCTACGGCTGCGTCGTATTGGGATTCCAGCGCGTCGAGCGCTTCGTCGATGGTCATCATGCGGATGTCTCGTCGTTCGCGCGAGCGCCGTTGTCAAAGACAAATGCCCTCGAAATGCGAAGATCATGCGTCCGATCATGCAGCGAGCCGTGGATCGGGCGGCAAAGTCGTGCGGCTGCTATGCCGTGCCATCGGCGCTGCCGCAGTCAGTGGAGCGATCGCAGGTCGCCATTCGTTGAACTCGCGCACGGTCTCGGCAAGGGTGAATGGCGGGATGCGCCGATCCTTGCAGATGGTATCCGCCAGAGCCTGACCCTCAGCGCCCAGCCGACTGCGCATCAGCCGCAGCCGCCGTGGACGGATCAGGCCCCGCTCCACCAGCAGGTCTTCCAGTCGCCGGTAGGGCGCGCGCAACTGGCGGCGGATATTGCGGCCCGTCCCCTCCAGGATCGGTCCATCCATGAGGCTGACCGCGATCGCCTGTTCGATCGCCATTTCCTGCGCGGTGCCGGCAAAACGGATCGCGTAGGCGATTTCGCTCAGCGGGGCGGTGCGGAAGTGAGGGCGGTGAACGCCCGCGCGTTGCAGCGCCGCCCTGAGCGCGCGCCATTCGCGCGCGGAGTAATCCTCTCCCACATAGACATCGATGCCGCCATCCTCGGCGCGCTGCGCAAAGGCGCAGAAGCGTTCCGCCGCGTGTCGCGACAGGAAGACCGATGCATAGCTGTCGAGCGGGCCGTCGAGATGTCCGAATTCGATGCCGAGCTTCTCACCCAGAGCGCGCGCGATGGCCGCCCCGTCGACAAGCCGCAGGTCTTGCAATGCAAGCAGGAGGTTACGGCCGGTGCGCCGGGAATAGCCGTGCGCAATCTTCGCCTCGTCCTTCGACATCGCGCCGGAGCGGACCAGAATATCGGTCAGCCTGGGCGTGGCTGCAAAGACCGAGTGTGTCGCCGCAGGGCTTCCGGTGAGCGCCACACCGGTGCGATCCGCCTTTTGTTGTGGGCGGGAAGCGAGCACGACGGCACGCGCGGTGATCAGGCATGAAGCCGCGAGGTTGAGCGGCAGCAGTGCTGCGTTCCGCAGGCCCCGCGTGCGCGCAGTCTGCACCAGCCGCTCTATCAATGCGGCACCCAGCAACGCTGCATCTATGGCCAGCAGGGCTAACACCCAGGGCGATTCGATCAAGGCAGGGATGCTCTCGAACCCGGGGGTCAGACGGCCTGCCAGCAGCAGGGCTCCGGCTGCCAGTCCGGCGAGAACAGCGCAGGCAAGCGTCGCGGCGACAGCGACGATCCGGCGATCGCGATAGTTGAAGTAGTGGGTCCATAGGCTGCCATGCGCGCTGCCGATCGGACGCCAGCCTGACAATGCGGTAGCCGAAAGGCGCTGCGCCCGGTCTTGCACCGCATCGCGAAGGGCGCGGGGGGACAATTCCTCGACCGCGATGACCGCTTTGTCATCGTCGCGCTGCCACACGAATGTCGCGAGGTAGCCGCGCTCGCCGAGACGCTGGACGGCATCGAAGACGGGGCTCTCGCTGCGGCAATCGAAGACATCGCCATGCAGCTTGAGCGCCCAGATTGCGTCGCGCCGCAAAGCCACACCTGTCTGCCGCACGGGTACGTTCCGGACCACGCGCGCGCGCAGCACGGTTTCGCGCGCACGGTGCTCTCCCAGATCGTCGAACCCGGCGCCGCCCGTCATCGACATCGAATCACGCGGGTTGGTGAGTACGGGCAGCTGCACCACACTGGCGAATTCGCAGTGCCAGTTGGCGAGCTTGAGCGAGAGCGGGTGGACAATCGATTCCGGCCCTTGCAGAAAATAGGTGCGGAAATCGACGTCGTGCAGATGTTCGAACTGGCGTACCGAAGCGAGCAATGCGTTGAGCGCGTGCGCCTGGGACTGCGCCTCATGCTCTTCGAACAGGCAAAGCTGCACCCTGCTGTCGATCCGTGCTTCGCGCCGGATGGCTGCTACGGCCTGCGTGTCGATCGACCGCGCACCGACGAAGATCGTGTAGTTCTCGTATTCGAGGGTGCGCTTGATCCGCGCGAGCATGGTGCCGGCCAGAGGCGCGGACTGGGTGATGGGGATCAGGATCGCGGTGCAGTCTTCCTGCTTGCGGCGCAGCATCTCTACCGTGGGTTCCGATCCGCGCCGGCGCCAGCCCTGAATATCCGCAATAAGTTTGATGGCGAGATTTTCCAATCCCAGCACAAGGATCGCGATCGCGATCAGCGTCACCACGCGGCCGAGTATGCTCCAGCTGTCCCAGAGCAAGAGAACTGCGTTCGTCATCGTTCGTGTACCTTTTGCCAATCTTCCGCGATCGGTGGTGCACGCCGGTTTCTGTCTGCTGGATTAAGGCGCAAATGTGTCAAGATGCGATGAACCGTTATCCACCGTCGATGAATCGACGTATATCAGGCGAGTCGCGTCTCAAATTGAGGCAGCAATATGGCGAGTGAAAAAGTTTGAAAAAGCCTCTCCGTCGGTCGCCGGCATGCGGCCGCAAGCGTGCCTGGCCTCCAGACGATCGGCGAATCAGTCGCATCTCTCGTTAATTCCTCACCGCGATTCGCTCCGCTAAGTAACCGGAAATTAAAGATGAAACGGCTGGTTGGTTAAGCTCTGTTTTACTCTTCTGGATTAGCCAGATTTTCAGGAGGGACTGTATGAGGCTGCCAGACACGCTTTTTCATGGCCGAAACGGCACGTTCGCTTACGTCGCCGTGCAGGTGGTACTGCGCTATGCGTTGGTGCTCGCTTTGGCAGCGTTCCTCGGGGTGGCTCTGCTCAGCCCCATGTGGACCAATCTGCTGCTGGTGTTCGGCGCCGGACATATCGCCCTCGCGCTCGTGATGAGCATCGCGATCGGCTGGGTCAGGCGCGCGCAGAATGCTGAAAAGGCATCGCGCCTCGTGGCCATAAACCAGACGCAGGAACAGATCGAAGAACTGTTCGCGATGACCGACACGCTGCAGGCGGCCGACAGCAATGCCGACGCGGCGCAGGTGCTGCGTGCGACCAGCCGCAAGCTGCTGCCGGGCTGCGGGGTGGCGCTCTATGTCTTCAACAACTCGCGCGACCGGCTCGATCTGGTTGGCAGCTGGGACATGCCCGAAGCATACGAGCCCGCCGAAAGCCTGGTGCCCGCCAATTGCTGGGCGCTCAAGCGCGGCAAGGATCACGTCAACAACCCCCACGAACAGTCGCTTTGCTGTTCGCACTATATCGGCGACGTCGCGAGCATCGAGGTTCCGATGATGGCGCGCGGCCAAGTATTCGGCCTGCTGGTTCTCGGTGACCGCGGTGGCAAGTGTCACAATGTCGAACGCGCGCAGCGGATCGCCCGCGCGCTGGCCGACTCGACCTCGCTCGCGCTCTCCAACATCTCGCTTCGCGAGCAGCTGCGCACGCAGTCGCTGCGCGATCCGATGACGGGCTTGTACAACCGCCGCTATATGGAAGACACGCTCGACCGGTTCATTTCGCTCGCGCATCGGCAGAACCAGCCGACGTCCGTGCTGATGATCGACCTCGACAACTTCAAGGTGCTGAACGACGAGCATGGCCATGCAAAGGGCGATGCGGTGCTCAAGGATGTCGCCGCGCAGGTCGTGGGCGCGCTGCGCCCGTCGGACGTCGTGTGCCGCTATGGCGGCGAGGAACTGCTGGTGATCCTGCCCGATTGCGGCGTGGACGATGCGATGATGCGCGCAGAACAGGTCCGTGCGCGGATCGAGCTGCTATCCGACCAGCATGGCTGCAACGTTGCCGCGTCGATTGGCGTGGCTTCGCTCCCCGAATCCGCCAAGTCGGCATCCGACCTTCTCTCGGCCTCCGATCAGGCGCTTTACGACGCCAAGGCGGCAGGCAAGAACCAGGTCCTTGCCGCACCCCCGCTAGCGAAGAAGAAGTCGGTGGCCGAACCGATCAGCCCGCGGCTCGTCGCGACCTGACGCGGCAGACTTTCAGGCCTTCAACCGCCGCGCGTGCCATGCCACGTGATCGGCCATGAAGCTCGATATGAAGTAGTAGCTGTGATCGTATCCGCTGCGCATGTTGAGCGTCAGCGGTATGCCTGCATCCTTGCATGCCTCGGCCAGCAATTGGGGCTTCAGCTGCTCTTCGAGAAACTGATCTGCGGTCCCCTGATCGATCAGCAGCGCATCGGCGCGCGCCCCATCCGCTATCAAGGCGCATGCATCATATTCGCGCCAGTCTGCGCGATCTTCCCCCAGATAGCCCGAGAGGGCTTTCTCGCCCCAAGGGCAGTTGAGCGGGCTGACGATGGGGGCGAAGGCGCTGATCGAGCGAAAGGTTTCAGGATTGCGCAGACCGATGGTGAGCGCGCCGTGCCCACCCATCGAGTGGCCGGTGATCCCCTGCCGATCCATGTCGGCCGGGAAATGCTCGGCGATCAGCGCAGGGAGCTCGCGCTCGACATAGCTGCGCATCCGGAAGTGCGGGCTCCACGGTTCCTGCGTCGCGTCGACATAGAACCCAGCGCCCTGACCCATGTCGTAGGCATCGTCGTCCGCGACGCCCTCTCCGCGCGGGCTGGTGTCCGGCGCCACAAAGATGATGCCGGCCTTGGCGCAGGCCGCCCGGTATTCGCCCTTTTCGGTGACATTGGCGTGGGTGCAGGTGAGCCCCGAAAGATACCACAGGACCGGGCAGGGCCGGTCGTCTGCCTGCGGCGGCACGAAGACCGAGAAGGTCATATCGGTGCCGGTCTCGGTCGAGGGGTGTTTGTACACGCCCTGCGTTCCGCTGTGGCTGCGGTTTTCGCTGACGGTTTCTATCGTCACGCTAGATCTCCAGAGGAATGAAGGCGGTTGCAGCATCGCCCGTATTGGGGGTGCCGTCGGCATCCATCACCAGCAGTTTCGCCTCGCCCGAGCGCGCACAGGGGCGGTGTTCGACGCCACGGGGGACGACGATCAGATCGCCTTGGGCAAGATGTTCGATCCGGTCGCGAAATTCCATGTCGAGTTCGCCCTCGACGACCAGAAAGAGTTCATCCGATTCAGGGTGGCAATGCCAGTGATACTCCCCCTCCACCCGGGCAAGCCGGACTTCGTTGCCATTGTAGCGAGCAACGAGACGGGGTGCCCCGCGCTCGCTGAACAGATCGAACTTTTCGGCCAGGCTGACCTTGGTGTGGGAAGTCCCCTCCATCAGTCGTACACCACCACGCTGCGGATGCTCTCGCCCGAATGCATCAGGTCGAAGCCCTTGTTGATCTCTTCCAGCTTCAGCACGTGGGTGATCATCGGGTCGATCTGGATCTTGCCGTCCATGTACCAGTCGACGATCTTGGGCACGTCGGTGCGGCCCTTGGCCCCGCCGAACGCAGTGCCGCGCCAGTTGCGGCCCGTCACCAGCTGGAACGGGCGCGTCTCGATCGTCTTGCCCGCTTCGGCGACGCCGATGATGATCGAGGTGCCCCAGCCCTTGTGACAGCATTCGAGCGCCTGACGCATCACGTCGGTATTGCCCGTGCAATCGAAGCTGTAGTCCGCCCCGCCGTCGAGCATCTGGACCAGATGCGCGACTACGTCGTCGACTTCCTTCGGGTTGACGAAATCGGTCATCCCGAAATGTTCGGCGTAGGGCTTCTTGTCCGGGTTGATGTCGACACCCACGATCCGGTCGGCACCCGCCATGCGCGCGCCCTGGATGACGTTGAGGCCGATCCCGCCAAGCCCGAAGACCACCACGTTGTCGCCCGGGCGCACATCGGCGGTGTTGACCACCGCGCCGACACCCGTGGTCACGCCGCAGCCGATGTAGCAGCTCGTGTGGAACGGTGCGTCCTCGCGAATCTTGGCGACCGCGATCTCGGGAAGGACGGTGAAGTTCGAGAAGGTGGAGCAGCCCATGTAGTGGTAGATCGGCTTGCCCTGGTAGGAGAACCGCGTCGTCCCGTCGGGCATCAGGCCTTTCCCCTGCGTCTCGCGGATCGCGCTGCACAGGTTGGTCTTGCCCGACAGGCACATTTTGCACTGGCGGCATTCGGGGGTGTAAAGCGGGATGACGTGATCGCCTTCCTTCACGCTCGTCACGCCCGGGCCGACCTCGCGGACAATGCCCGCGCCTTCATGCCCCAGCACGCTGGGGAACAGACCTTCGCTGTCGAGCCCGTCGAGCGTGTAGGCATCGGTGTGGCAGATGCCCGTTGCCTTGATCTCGATCAGCACTTCGCCCGCCTTGGGGCCTTCCAGATCGAGTTCGACGATTTCGAGCGGCTGCTTGGCTTCGAAGGCGACGGCGGCGCGGGTTTTCATGGGATTGCTCTCCTGATCCGGGGGATGTTGCGTGTTACCAATGCGTGCGCCGGGCCGATGGTGCCTTGCGCTCGGGTTCGCGCCTGCCTAGGCGCTTGAACCGTGATCGATCAATCCGCCTTTCGCGATGCGCTCGGCACTTTTGTGACCGGGGTGACGATCGTCACCACCTATGATGGCGAAGGACGGCCCACCGGGCTGACCGCCAACAGCTTCAATTCGGTCTCGCTCGACCCGCCGATGGTGTTGTGGAGCCTCTCGCTCGGCAGCCGCAATCTGCCCGTTTTCCGCACTGCCAAGGCGTGGGCGGTCCACGTGCTCGCTGCCGACCAGCAGGAGCTCTCCAATCGTTTCGCCAGCCGGGGAACGGACAAGTTCGAAGGGCTCGATTGCGGCGACGGGCCCGAGGGTGCCCCCCGGATCGAGAATTGCGCCGCGCGCTTCGGCTGCACTGCCAAGTTCGAATACGAGGGTGGCGATCACGCCATCTTCCTCGGCGAGGTGGTCGATTTCGAGCGCACGCCTGCCGAACCGCTGATCTATCACGGCGGGCGCTACGGACGGGTGATGCCCGACGGCGACCGCCCGAGCGATGCGGATACTGCGCGCCTGCTCGCCGAAGGGCTGATCCTGCGCGAGGGCGTTGGGGAGGATGCCGACTGGCGTCTGAGCGAGCTTGGCGCGGCGCAGTTGCGGCTGCTGCGCCAGATCGAAGGGCGCTAGACCGGTCGACCGAGCACGCTGATCGCGTGTAAGACTTGTAGATATAAAAATATCTTTATATGTCGGTCGCCATGCGTATCGAAGCCATCCTGCGCGCGCTCGGCGACACTACCCGGCTGCGGATCATGCGGCTGCTCGGCACGATGGAGCTTGCGGTGGGGGAACTGTCGCAGGTGCTCCAGCAAAGCCAGCCGCGCGTCTCGCGCCATGCCTCGATCCTGTGCGATGCCGGGCTTGCCGTCCGGCGCCGCGAAGGGAGCTGGATCTATCTGCGCGCAGCCACGGATAATGCAGGCGGATCGCCACTGACCGCATCGGTCGCGCGGTTGCTTTCCATCGCTGAGACGGAAGACCAGGAATTCGCGGCCCAGTGCGAGGAGGATCGCCGCCAGCTATCGGCAATCCGGCAGGCGCGCGAAGGCAAGGCGGCCGAGTGGTTCGAGGCGCACGCCGACGAGTGGGACGACCTGCGGCGGCGTCACAGCCCGGACGACCAGGTCGAGGCGGCGCTGCGTGCCGCGCTCGACGACGAGCCACTGGGCGAAATGCTCGATATCGGCACCGGCACCGGGCGGATGGCTGAAATCTTCACCGCCGACGCATCGCGCATCGTCGCGTTGGACAAGAGCCTCGAGATGCTGCGGGTGGCACGCGCAAAGCTGCAAAACCTGCCCGCCGACAAGATCGAGCTGGTGCAGGGCGATTTCCTGTCGCTGCCATTCGACGCTTCCAGTTTCGACACCGTGCTGTTCCACCAGGTGCTCCATTACGCGGCCGATCCGCTGGTGCCCTTGCGCGAGGCGGGCCGCGTTCTGCGCCCCGGAGGGCGGATCGCGATCGTCGATTTCGCGGCGCACGAGCACGAGGAACTGCGCGAGCGCTTCCAGCACACGCGGCTGGGGTTCGAGGACGACCATCTGGCCGATGCCCTTCGCCAGACCGGCTTTGCACCAACTGCGCCCGTCACTCTTGAGGGGGATACGCTGGCGGTGACGATCTGGGTCGCACGGCGCATCGACCCGCTCGGCGCCCGCAACATGACAAGGAAGGCGGCAAGATGACGGCCAAGACCAATCTTTCGCCCAACGGGAAGCGCGAAGCAGCATCGCGCTCTGCCAGCGAACCCCTGTTCGGCGGCCTGCCGGGCGACATCGATGTCAGCTTCGAATTCTTCCCGCCCAAGAGCGAGAAGATGGAGGCGCAGCTATGGGATGCCGTCACCGAGCTCAAGCCGCTCGGCCCACAATTCGTTTCGGTGACCTATGGTGCTGGCGGTTCGACGCGCGAGCGCACGCACAAGACGGTTGCCCGGATCATCGCCGAGGCGGGCATACCCGCGGCAGCGCACCTCACCTGTGTCGATGCCTCGAAGAAAGAAACGCAGCGGATTGCCGAACACTATTGGGAAGCGGGCGTGCGCCACATCGTCGCGCTGCGCGGCGACATGCCGCGCGAAGACGGCACGCTCGGCCCGTTCGAGCCGCATCCCGAAGGCTACGCCAATGCCGAAGAACTGGTACGCGGGCTGAAAGAGGTCGCCGATTTCGAAATTTCGGTCAGCGCCTATCCCGAATGCCATCCCGACGCGCAGAGCCCCGAGGCAGAGATCGATTACCTGAAGCGCAAGATCGATGCGGGCGCGGACCGTGCGATCACGCAGTTCTTCTTCTCGCCCGAAACATTCTTCGCGTTTCTGGAGAAGACCGACAAGGCAGGCATCGACGTGCCGATCGTGCCCGGCATCCTGCCGATCACCAACGTCGCCAAGGCCCGCGAATTCGCCGGGCAGTGCGGCGCGGAGATCCCGGCGTGGATGGACGATCTGTTCGAAGGTCTCGACCGGCGGCCCGCCGCGCGCCAGCTGGTTTCAGCCACGATCGCTGCAGAAATGTGCCGTCGGCTCTACGCGGGCGGAATTCGCCACTATCATTTCTATACGCTCAACCGCGCCGACCTCGCCTACGCGATCTGCCACCTGCTCGGCATGCGGCCCACGGAGAATGCAGCATGACCAATGCCAGAGAGAGCCTGCTCGCCGAGGCGGCCAAGCGCGTCCTGCTAACCGATGGTGCGTTCGGCACGCAGATCCAGAACCGCAAGCTGTCCGAACAGGATTACGCCGGGAATCTGGGTCTGACCGCCGACCAGAAAGGCAATAACGACATTCTCGCGCTGACCCGGCCCGATGTGATTGCGGATATCACCCGCGCCTATCTCGACGCAGGATCGGATATCGTTTCGACCAATACGTTCTCGGCCAACCGGATCAGCCAGGCCGATTACAACGCGCAGGATAAGGTCGAGGCGATAAACGTCGAATCCGCGCGCATCGCACGCGACCTCGCGGATGAATATGCCGCGAAGGACGGTCGCCCCCGCTTCGTCGCGGGCGCGATCGGCCCGACCAACAAGACCCTGTCGCTCTCACCCGATGTGGAAGACCCCGGCTACCGCGAGATCACCTTCGATCATCTGGTCGAGGTCTATCACGAACAGGCCGCCGCGCTGGTGAAGGGCGGGGCGGACTTCATCCTGATCGAGACCGTGTTCGACACGCTCAATGCCAAGGCGGGCGTGTTCGCAGTCAAGAAGCTGGAGCGCGAGATCGGGCGCGAGGTGCCGATCATGATGTCGATGACGCTGACCGACCTTTCGGGCCGCAACCTGTCGGGCCACACGGTCGAGGCGTTCTGGTATGCCGTACGCCATGCAAAGCCGGTGACCATCGGCCTGAATTGCAGCTTCGGCGCCGAACAGCTGCGCCCGCATGTGCAGCTGCTGGCCAAGCTCGCCGATACGCTGGTGATGGTCTATCCCAATGCCGGCTTGCCCAACGAGTTGGGGGAGTACGACGAACGACCCGACACCACCGCAGCGCTGGTGAAGGCCTGGGCCGACAAGGGCCAGGTCAACATCCTGGGCGGTTGCTGCGGTTCGACGCCCGAGCATATCGCAGCGATGGCAAAGGCTGTCGTCGGGCTGGCCCCGCGCGAACTGCCCAAGCCGCCCACCGCCATGCGCCTCGCCGGACTCGAACCTTTCGAGATCGCTGCGTGACCGATGCGGCTGTGGAGCATGTGGTGGTGCGAGAGGCCGGCGGCGAGGATGCCGGACGGCTGGCACTGGTGTCCGACGCGACCTTCCTTGAAACCTTTGCCGGAATGATTTCGGGCGACGCGCTCGTCACCCATTGCCAGCGACGGCACGCGCCTGCGTATCTGAGCGAGCTGCTTGCAGACGGGGCGCGGGCCTGGCTGGCGGAACTGGACGCAGCTCCGGTCGGCTATGCGCTGCTCACCGCGCCCGAACTCGACGCCGCGCGTGAGGGCGATATCGAGCTGAAGAAAATCTACGTCCTCTCGCGCTTTCACGGCAGCGGCATCGCCGCGCGCCTGCTCGACGCGGCGCTGGCCGGGGCTGCGGGCCATGCGCGCCTGCTGCTGGGCGTGAAGGAAGACAACAACCGCGCCATCGCGTTCTACACCAAACAGGGATTTCACCAGATCGGGACGCGCCGCTTCGATGTTGGCGGCACGCTGTACGACGATGTCGTTCTCGCGCGCGATCTGGACCGGACTTAACTTATGACCGAGCAAAATATCGCCAACTTCGTCAATATCGGCGAGCGGACCAATGTGACCGGCTCCGCCCGGTTCAAGAAGCTGATCATGGAGGGCGACTACGCCGCCGCCGTGGAGGTCGCGCGCCAGCAGGTCGAGAACGGCGCGCAGGTGATCGACGTCAACATGGACGAGGGCCTGCTCGACGCGGTCCACGCGATGACCACCTTCCTCAAGCTGATCGGTGCCGAGCCCGATATCGCGCGGGTGCCGGTGATGGTCGACAGCTCGAAATGGCAGGTGATCGAGGCGGGGCTGCAATGCGTCTCGGGCAAGCCGATCGTGAACTCGATTTCGATGAAGGAAGGTGAGGAGGAATTCCTCGCCCACGCACGTCTGTGCATGGATTACGGCGCGGCGGCCGTGGTGATGGCCTTCGATGAGACCGGCCAGGCGGATACGAAAGAGCGCAAGGTCGAAATCTGCACGCGCGCCTACAAGCTGCTGACCGGGATCGGCTTCCCCCCAGAAGACATCATCTTCGATCCCAACATCTTCGCGGTGGCGACGGGGATCGAGGAGCATGATCGCTACGGGCTCGATTTTCTGGAGGCGGTGAAGGAGATCAAGGCCGCGTGCCCGCATGCCAAGACCAGCGGCGGGCTCTCCAACCTCTCCTTCAGTTTCCGCGGCAACGAGGTCGTGCGCCGCGCGATGCACTCGGTCTTCCTGTACCATGCGATCCCCGCCGGGCTCGACATGGCGATCGTCAACGCAGGCCAGATCGACATCTACGACCAGATCGACCCGACTTTGCGCGAAGCGTGCGAGGACGTGATCCTCAATCGCGAGGTGCCGGGCGATGAGACCGCGACCGAACGGCTAATCGCGCTCGCCGAAAGCTACAAGGGCAAGGACCAGAAGGCGGAGAAGGAAGCCGCCGAATGGCGCGGCTGGCCGGTCGAAAAGCGGCTGGAGCACGCGCTGGTCAAGGGTATCGACGCGCATATCGTCGACGATACCGAGGAAATGCGCGCGGCCACCGATGCGCGCGGCGGTCGCCCGATCGAGGTGATCGAAGGCCCGCTAATGGACGGGATGAACGTGGTCGGCGACCTGTTCGGTTCGGGCAAGATGTTCCTGCCGCAGGTGGTCAAGTCCGCGCGCGTGATGAAGAAGGCGGTTGCCCACCTGATTCCCTTCATCGAGGCGGAGAAGGACAAGCTTCCCGAAGCCGAGCAGAAGACCAAGGGCAGGATCGTGATGGCGACCGTGAAGGGCGACGTCCACGATATCGGCAAGAATATCGTCGGCGTCGTGCTTCAGTGCAACGGATACGAGGTGATCGACCTCGGCGTGATGGTGCCGTGGAGCGATATTCTGAAGGCGGCGAACGACAACAAGGCGGATATCATCGGCCTGTCGGGCCTGATCACCCCCTCGCTCGACGAGATGGTGACCGTCGCGGAGGAAATGCAGGGCGCGCAGATGACGATCCCGCTGCTGATCGGCGGGGCGACCACGAGCAAGGTGCACACCGCGCTGAGGATCGATCCGGCCTACGAAGGCCCGGTGATCCACGTGCTCGACGCGAGCCGCGCGGTCGGGGTGGCAAGCCGCCTGCTGTCCGACACCCAACGCGATGGCTTCGTGGGCGACACCGCGAGCGAATACGTAAAGGTGCGCGAGGCGCGCGAGGGCAAGACCAAGAACCCGCTGTTCACGCTCGAGGAAGCGCGCGCCAACCACTACGATCCGTTCTACCGCGACAAGCCTGGTCGACCGCTGGAACCGGGCGTGCACGTGTTCGACGACTGGTCGCTGGCGGATCTGCGCGAGTATATCGACTGGACGCCGTTCTTCCGCGCGTGGGAATTGCACGGCACCTATCCCAAGATCCTGGGTGACGAGATCGTGGGCGAAACCGCGCGCACCCTGTTCGACGATGCCAACGTGCTGCTCGACCGGATCATCGAGGAAAAATGGCTGACCGCGCGCGGAGTGTGCGGGTTGTGGCCCTGCGCGCGCGACGGCGACGACATTACGGTACATCTTGACGAGGGGCGCGAGCATGTCGTGCTCCCCATGCTGCGCCAGCAGATCAAGAAGAGCCGCGATCGCGCAAACATGTGCCTCGCCGACTTCATCGATCCGGCGGGCGACTGGATCGGCGGTTTCGCGGTCGGCATCCACGGGATCGACGAACCTTCGCGCAAGTTCCGCGAAGATAAGGACGATTACTCTGATATCCTCCTGAAATCGCTCGCGGATCGGTTCGCAGAAGCCTTTGCCGAGCGTCTGCACAAGCACGTCCGCACCGATCTGTGGGGCTATGCGCCCGACGAGCAGCTGTCCAACGAGGCGCTGATCAGGGAGGAATATCGCGGTATCCGCCCTGCGCCCGGGTACCCCGCGTGCCCCGATCACAGCCTCAAGCCGCTGCTTTTCGAGATGCTCGATGCCAAGGCCAATACCGGCCTCACGCTGACCGAGAATTTCGCCATGTGGCCGACCGCTGCGGTGAGCGGGCTCTATTTCGGGCATCCGGAGGCTGAGTATTTCGGCGTCGCGCGGATCGGCCGCGACCAGCTGGAAGATTATGCGATGCGTCGCGGCGTCGATTTGGCTACAGCGGAGCGATGGCTGAGACCCAATCTCGACTGAGGCAAACGGAAAGGCCTGCCTTGCCTGAAGTCGCATGCCTGGAAGAATTCTGGGCGTCGCACGCGACCGGCGCGATGCCGTTGCAGGAAATGGTCGGCAAGGTGCTGCTCGACACGCTCGGCCTGGGCAACCAGCAGGTTTTCGAATTCCTCTACGGCCAGCATCCATCTTACGATCGGTTCTGCGAGTGGATCGTCGAGACCGCCGGACCTCCCGATGCCGCACTGATTTCGCGCTATCACGGCTGGCTGATGGAGCGCGCACCCAACAAGGCCGCGCGACAACAGCTCGCGGCCATCGCGGCGATGGAGCCGGTGCTCGACGCGGACGCGATCGCCTTCTGGGAGACACACGGATACGTCGTGCTGCCCGACGCAATCACGCCGGATGAAGTCTCGGCGCTGCGCGAGCATGTGTGGGAGACTGTCGGCGCCTCGCCCGATGATCGCGAAAGCTGGTATCGGGCGAAGACCAACGGGATCATGGTTCCCGATTTCCAGCACTCGACGATCGACGCGGCGCGGCGCAGCGCGCGCATCCACAAGGCCTTTGCCCAACTGTGGGGCACCGAGAACCTGTGGGTGACGATCGACCGGATGGGCTTCAATCCGCCCGAAGCCGACGCGTGGCCATTCGCCGGATCGGATATCCACTGGGACGTGAGCCTGAAGCAGCCGATACCCTTCGGCACGCAGGGCGTGCTCTACCTGACCGACACTGACGCCGATCAGGGCGCGTTTCGTTGCGTGCCGGGGTTCCACCGGACAATCGACGCCTGGCTGGACGGGCTGGGCGACGCCGATCCGCGCAAGGTCGATTTCTCGAGTAAGGAACACAGGGTCGCGGGCAAGGCGGGCGATCTGGTCATCTGGCGGCAGGACTTGCCTCACGCCGCCAGCCCGAACCGCTCCAGCCAGCCGCGACTGGTGCAATATCTGAACTACTACTCGCCCGACATGGAGATCAGGAGCGTCTGGCGCTGATGCAGCCGGGGGGCGAGCGTACCTCAGCGATGCCGCGAGACCGCCTGCCGCTCATCGGCGGGATAGTGCTGCTTGGGCTTTACGCTGCGATCTGGCGGCTGGTGCCGCTGAACTGGGAGCTGCTTCGCGCGCTGTGGTTCCTGCCGCCGGTCGGCACGCTGGGGGCGATCATCGCCAATACCTCGGGCACCGGGGGCGGGGTGGTGTTCGTGCCGGTGTTCAACGCGCTGCGTGAACACGGGATCATGGCGCTCGACCCGCTGCACGTGGTTGCCGCCTCGATGGGCATCCAGAGCTTCGGCATGACGATGGGCGCGCTGCGGTGGAGCGACCGGTTGCTGCATCAGCCTCCAGTCGCGCCCGGATCGCAGACCGCGCCAGTCCAGGCCCGCGACTTCGCGCTGGTCGTGGCGGCGGTGCTCGCACTTTCGCTGCCCGCCATGCTCGCGACGCAGCGGCTGGCCGCCTTCGACGCGCAGGCGGTGCTGGCCGGGTACAAGAGCTTTTCCATCCTGCTCGGCCTGGCACTGATCGCAACCACCTGGACCGTGAACCGCGAGCGACCGGAGAGAACGCGCCTCGCCCCGGTCGATCTGGTCGCCTTGCTGCTTCTGGCAGCTCCGGGCGGTGCGATCACCGCGCTGTTTTCGGTCGGGATCGGCGAACTCGTGGCGCTGTACCTGTTCATCCGCCACTACCCCGTGCTGCTGTGTACCGGCGCGGCGTGCGTCATCTCTGCGATAAGCGTGATCGCGGGGAGCGTATGGCACGTAAATGCGGGCACGATGCCGTGGGAAGTGGTGGTGCTGGCTGCACCGGGCGCGGTGCTGGGCGCATTCTTCGCGCGGCCGATCGCCCTGTGGCTGGGCGCACGGCGATTGAAGACGCTCGACGGCAGCTGGATCGTCCTGTCGGCAATCTATCTTTTGTGGCTGATGCGCAATTGACGCAATGCAGCGAATCGCGCAGGGCTGGGGTGTTCTCCGCAGGAGCGATTCTGCGGCGGAGCGCGCGGGAGAGATCGCCGGCTTTCGGGTTGGCGGCGCCGAAGGAGCAACCGCCCCGGAAACTCTCAGGCAAGCGAACCGCGCGCGCCGATTGGACACTCTGGAAAGCGCTTTTTCCCATAGGGGGAGGGCCACCGAAGGGGTAAGCTCTCAGGTATTCCGACAGAGGGGGCAGGCGGCAAGGATGCGCAGGAACGCGCGTCTTCCCGCGGCTGTCGGATATTGGATGATGAGCGAAGACGAAACACCCGAAGAAACGCAGACGCTGCCGCTCGACGCGTGGCACCGCGCGCAAGGTGCGCGGATGGTGCCTTTCGCGGGCTACGAAATGCCGATCCAGTACGAGGGCATTGTCGCCGAACACGAATGGACGCGCAGCAGCGCAGGGCTTTTCGACGTGTCGCACATGGGCCAGCTGCTGCTCTCCGGCCCCGATCTCGACGCTGCGGTCGAAGCGGTGCTGCCGATCGACCTCTCGACGCTGAAGCTGGGCCAGCAACGCTATTCGCTGCTGCTCGACGAGAATGGCGGCGTGCTCGACGACCTGATGGTCTCGCGCTGGCCGAACCATCTCTATCTGGTGGTCAACGGCGCGACCAAGTGGGACGATATCGGCCACCTGCGCGAACACCTGCCCGACGACATCACGCTCAACCATTTGGAAGACCGCGCGCTGCTGGCGTTGCAGGGTCCCAAGGCGGCGGATGCGCTGGCTCGGCATGCGCAGGGCGAATATCCGCTGTCTGCGCTGACCTTCATGAAGTTCGGCCAGTATACCATCGCGGGCCACGATGTGACCATCGCGCGGGCTGGCTATACCGGCGAAGACGGGTTCGAGATTTCGATTGCCGCCGATGCAGTGGAAGAGGTCGCCACGCTGCTTTGCGGCGAGCCCGAGGTGAAGCCGATCGGCCTTGGCGCGCGCGATTCGCTGCGGCTTGAAGCGGGCCTGCCGCTCTACGGCCACGACCTTTCGCCCGAGACGAGCCCGATCGAAGCCGGGCTGATCTTCGGCATCAACAAGCGCCGCCGTACCGAAGGCGGTTATCCGGGCGCCGAGCGGATCAACCGCGAGATCGCGGAAGGCACGCCGCGCAAGTGGGTTGGCCTGATGCTCGAAGGCCGCTTGCCCGCGCGCGAAGGTGCTGAGATATTCGCGGGCGACCGCCAAGTCGGTACCGTCACCAGCGGCGGCTTCTCGCCCACGCTGGGTCACCCGATCGCCATGGGCTATGTCGAAACCGCCCATGCCGAAATCGATACCGCGCTCGAAGTGCAGGTCCGGAACAAACGCCTGCCTGCGCGCGTCGCGAAAATGCCCTTTGTCCAACACCGCTATTTCCGGGGGAGCTAGCACATGTCCCGTTACTACACCGAAGACCACGAGTGGATCGAAGTCGAAGGCGAAGCCGCCACGGTCGGCATCACCGAATATGCGCAGGAGCAGCTGGGCGATATCGTGTTCGTCGAACTGCCCGACGAAGGCGCCGAACTCGAAAAGAGCAAGGACGCGGCGGTGGTCGAATCCGTCAAGGCCGCGAGCGACGTCTACGCGCCAATCAGCGGCACCGTGATCGAAGTGAACTCCGCGCTCGAAGAAGACCCGGCGCTGGTCAATTCCTCGCCGGAAGAAGACGGCTGGTTCTTCAAGCTGACCATCGCCGATGAAAGCGAGCTGGAAGGCCTGATGGACGAAGCCGCCTACAAGAGTTTCGTCGAGGGGCTGTGATGCCGATCTCCCCTCCCGCTCGCGGGAGGGGCAGGGGGTGGGCATGGGCCGGTAGGCCCACCCCGCTGCGACTAAGACCGCTTCGCGGCCCAAGTCTCGCTCCCCTCCCGCTAGCGGGAGGGGGTAAGGAGTTTCAATGCGCTACCTCCCCCTGACCGATGCCGACCGTGGCGAGATGCTCGCCAAAGTCGGTGCTTGTTCGATCGATGACCTGTTCGTGGATGTGCCCGGGCACGCCCGCCTCGATGGCCCGATCGAGGGCCTGCCTATGCATGCCAGCGAGATGGCGGTGGAACGGCACATGCGCGCGCTCTCCAAGAAGAACCTCGCGGCGGCGGACGCGCCCTTCTTCCTCGGCGCAGGGGCCTATCGCCACCACGTTCCTGCCAGCGTCGACCATATCATCCAGCGCGGCGAATTCCTGACCGCCTACACGCCGTACCAGCCCGAGATCGCGCAGGGCACGCTGCAGATGCTGTTCGAGTTCCAGAGCCAGGTCGCGCGCCTCTATGGCTGCGCGGTGGCAAATGCGTCGATGTACGATGGCTCTACCGCGTGCTGGGAAGCGATCGCGATGGCGGGGCGGATCGCGCGCGGCAAGCGCAAGAAGGTCGTCCTCTCGGGCGCGCTGCACCCGCATTATGCCGAGGTCGTGCGGACCATGGCGAAGTTCACCGATGACGAGATCGCCGACGCGCAGCCGAGCTTGCAGGGCTCGCCCGATCTCGACGGGCTGATCGGCCGGATCGACGAGGATACCTCGTGCGTCGTGGTCCAGTACCCCGACATCCTTGGGCGCCTGTCCGACCTCGAAAAGATCAGCGAGGCCGCGCATGCCAAGGGCGCATTGGTGATCGCGGTGAACCTTGAACCCGTGGCGCTGGGCGCGGTGAAGTCGCCCGGCGAGATGGGCGCGGATATCGTGGTCGGGGAAGGGCAGTCGCTCGGCGTCGGGCTCCAGTTCGGCGGGCCGTATCTGGGCCTCTTCGCAGTACGCGACCCCAAGCATGTGCGCATGATGCCGGGGCGGCTCTGTGGCGAGACGCAGGATGCCGAGGGCAAGCGCGGCTTCGTGCTGACGCTCTCGACGCGCGAGCAGCATATCCGGCGCGAGAAGGCGACCAGCAATATCTGCACCAACAGCGGCCTTTGCGCGCTGGCGTTCAACGTCCACATGAGCCTGCTGGGCGAGAAGGGGCTGCGCCAGCTCGCGGCGGAGAACCACCGCCTCGCCTGCCTCGCGGCGGACAAGCTGGCGGCAGTACCGGGCGTCACCGTGCTCAACGACAGCTTCTTCAACGAATTCACGCTGATGATCGGCCAAGACGCGCGCAAGGTCGTCCGTAAACTGGCGGATGATGGCATCCTCGCGGGCGTCTCGCTCGGGCGGCTCTTCCCGGCCAATGATGCCCTGTCCGAAGGCCTGCTCGTCACACTCACCGAAACCACCAGCGAGGAGGATATCGACACCCTCTGCGCTGCCCTGAAGGAGGTGCTGGCATGAACGCGCCCAATAAGTCCGGCTGGAAGCCCAGCGCGCCCGTCTCTGGCGACAGCGAAAGCCCGACCTTCACCGGCAACCGCGCGCTGATGCTGGAAGAGCCGCTGATCTTCGAGATCGGCCATACCGAAACCACCGGGGTCGACCTGCCCGAACCGCAGGCCGACGCGCCCAATCGCCTCGGCGGGCTCGACCGTGCCGATCCGATTGGCCTGCCCGGCCTCTCCGAGCCCGAATGCGTGCGCCACTACACGCGGCTCAGCCGGCAGAACTACGCGATCGACCTGGGGCTCTTCCCGCTCGGCAGCTGCACGATGAAGCACAATCCGCGCCTGAACGAGAAGGTCGCGCGGATGCCCGGCTTTGCGGACGTCCACCCGCTCCAGCCGGTCGATACGGTGCGCGGCGCGCTCGAAGTCATCAACGAACTCGCGTTCTGGCTGATCGAGCTGACGGGCATGCACGGCGTCGCGATGAGCCCCAAGGCGGGCGCGCATGGCGAGCTGTGCGGCATCCTGTGCATCCGCGCCGCATTGGAAGCGCGCGGCGATGCGCGCAAGGTCGTGCTGGTGCCCGAGAGCGCGCACGGCACAAATCCCGCCACCGCCGCCTTCGCGGGCTACGAGGTGGAGGATATCCCCGCGACCGCCGAAGGGCGCGTGGATCTGGAGAAGCTCAAGGCGCGGCTCGGCCCCGATGTGGCGGCGGTGATGATCACCAACCCCAACACCTGCGGGCTGTTCGAACGCGACATGAAGGCGATCTCCGATGCGGTCCACGCGGCGGGCGGCTTCGTTTATTGCGACGGCGCGAACTTCAACGCCATCGTCGGCAAGGTGCGCCCGGGCGACCTTGGAGTCGATGCGATGCACATCAACCTGCACAAGACCTTCTCCACCCCGCATGGCGGTGGTGGGCCGGGCTCGGGGCCGGTGGTTCTGTCCGAAGCCCTCTCACCGTATGGCCCGCTGCCGTTCACCGCGCGCGACAAGGATGGCGTCGTCCATCTGGTCGAGGAAGAGAACGCTGCCGAATACGACCACACGCAGGCCTTCGGGCGGATGACCGCGTTCCACGGGCAGATGGGCATGTTCACCCGCGCGCTCGCCTATATCCTCAGCCACGGCGCGGACGGCCTGGCGCAGGTCGCGGAAGACGCGGTGCTCAACGCCAACTACATCCTGCGCAGCCTCGAAGACCTGCTTCATGCGCCGTTCGGGGAGAGCGGCCCGTGCATGCACGAGGCGCTGTTCGGCGATCAGGGCTTTGCCGAGGGGCTTTCGACACTCGATCTCGCCAAGGCGTTGATCGACGAGGGCTATCACCCGATGACGATGTACTTCCCGCTGGTGGTTCACGGCGCGATGCTCATCGAACCGACCGAGACTGAAAGCAAGGCGGGGCTGGACCAGTTCATCGGCGCGCTGCGCTCGGTCGCGGAGCGGGCCAAGGCTGGCGACGAAAGCCTGAAGGCCGCGCCGTACTTCGCGCCGCGCCGTCGCCTTGACGAAACGCAGGCGGCGAGGAAGCCGGTCCTCGCATGGGAGGGCGAATTGGCCCCCGGCGGTGCGGCGGCACGCAGCGAGGTCGGCGGGCGGTAGCCTTGTAACGCGCCCGCCCTCTCGGCATGATCTCTCCGTTTTTTTAATGGGGAGGATGAACCTTGCGTATTTCGATTGGCCTTGTGGCAGTGCTTGGACTTTTGGCGGGCGGCTGCGGAAACGCATCGGCGGATGACAGCGCCACCTCGAGCGGCGCGACATCCGCCGCCGAAGCCGCGCAGGAGGAGGTTTACAAGCCCGCGCCGCTGCGCGGGCCGGACCTGTCGGGGCTCTTCGATGCGAAGGAGGATCACGTGCTCGCACCGCTGACGATGGATGCGCGCATGCTGCTCAACTATTCGTACAAGTCGAATGACAATCAGACCGCTCTGGTCTCCGCCGGACCGCGCGAAGTCCCCACGACCGACATCACCGTCACGCCGCGGATCATTGCTCCGCAGGGTGACGACGGGTTGTGGAAGGTGCGGCTCGATTTCGAAGGGCAGTGGGAAGGCTTGCAGGTGCTCGGCCTGGGGGCTGATACCAGCCCGGTTAGCTTCGACCTCAAGCCGGACATTACCAAGATGTATTTTGCCGAACCCGTGACCGTCGTGGCGAAGAAGCTGGCGGACCTCGGCATTGATGTGAATCCCGACGGGTCGCCCAAGGTGCTGCGCAAGCTTCCGGGGAAAGGCTATCCCGCAAAAGGCAGCGATACCTTCGACTGGCACGGTCAGGTGAGCATGGTGCGCGAGGACGAGGGGAAGACCGCCTTCATCTTCCGCGAAGGCTTCTTCAACGACGGGGAATACTGATCGCTCGGGCCGTGCCTGCGTGAAGATCGTCTTCAGCCGCAAGGGGTTCGACAGCGCAAGCGGTGGCGGCCCGTCTCCGATCATGCCGGATGCTGCGGGCGCGTGGCCGATCAGCCTGCCGATCCCCGACACGAAAGGCCTGTCGAAGACGGCTTACGGCGATCTCGGCCTGGGCGAGTGGGCTACGAAAGCGAGCAAGGGCCGCTACCACGCCGATAGCCTGTGCCACCACGATCCGATGTTCGTGGCTGGTGGGCGCTGCCTGTTCGGGCAGGTCGGCGCAGCGCAGACGCATCTCGCCAATCACGGTGTCGGCGTAGGCGACGTCTTCCTGTTTTTCGGGCTGTTCGCGGGCGAGGATGGGGAGCGGCATCACCGTATCTTCGGCTACCTGCGGGTCGCGGCGGTGCATCGACTGGCCGAGGGGGTGCCCGAGCATCTGGAGGATAGCAGCCATCCGCATGTGCTCGGCATGCATGGCAGCAACGACACGATCTACGAAGGCGAGGGACGGCAGGCGCGCTTCGCCAGCGATGCGCTACGCCTCACCGTGCCCGGCGGCCCGCTGACGCTGTGGGAGAGGCCTGTGTGGCTGAAGCCTGGCGGGCTGAGCTACCACGACCGGCCCGATCGCTGGTTGCCCGGCAGTCGTTTGAGCAGCGTGGCGCGCGGTCAGGAATTCGTCGCGGATGTGGGCCGCCGCAAGGCCCCGCGCGAATGGCTGGAGCGGGTTCTCGAAGAATTCTGATCCTCCCCGTTTCTCCGAAGGATAAATGGGGAGGGCGACCGCCCGCAGGGCGGTGGAGGGGCCGGTGGCGCCATGGCCCCTCCGTCACGCAGCCTGCGGCTGCGCGCCAGCTCCGCCTTTGCGCTGGCGCGAAAACGGGGAGGATCGGTCCACTATTTGTACGTCTTGATGATCGCCGAGAAGTCGAGGCCGTCATTGCCCGCGCCCGCGAAATCCTCGTACAGGCTCGCCGCGCGTGCGCCCAAAGGCACGCCCGCGTCGACCTCTTCCGCCGCCGCCATCGCGAGGCGCAGGTCCTTGAGCATCAGCGCGGTCGCGAAGCCGCCTTGATAGTCGCGGTCTGCGGGGCTCTCGACGCCCACGCCGGGGAGCGGCGTGTAGGCATTGAGCGACCAGCAATAGCCGCTCGACTGCGAGGAAATCTCGTAGAATTTCTGCGGATCGAGCCCCAGCTTCTGCGCCATCTGCATCGCTTCGGCGACGCCGATCATCGAGATCGCGAGCAGCATGTTGTTGCAGATCTTTGCGGTCTGCCCCGCGCCCGCGTCGCCCGCGTGGATCACGGCCTTGCCCATGCCTTCGAGGATCGGCT
Source organism: Citromicrobium bathyomarinum (assembly GCF_038594485.1). Taxonomy (GTDB): domain Bacteria; phylum Pseudomonadota; class Alphaproteobacteria; order Sphingomonadales; family Sphingomonadaceae; genus Alteriqipengyuania; species Alteriqipengyuania bathyomarina_A. The sequence goes on from NZ_JBCFZG010000004.1 coordinate 624,589, forward strand.
TGGCCGCCGCAAAGGCGTCTTCGGTGCCGCCGACCATGAAGGTCAGCGTGCCGCCGTCTGCCGCCGCGATCCCGCCGCTGACCGGCGCGTCGACCATCTTGTAGCCTTTGGCGGTGGCCATTTCGGTCACCTCCTTGGCGGTGGCGACGTCGATGGTCGAGCAGTCGAGCAGCGCCGCGCCTTCGGGCGCGTGGCCAATCACGGCGTCGGAATAGACCGACGTCACGATCCCGCCATTAGGCAGCATCGAGACCACGGCATCGACGCCCTGCACGGCTTCCGTCGCTTCGGTGAAGGTCTCGCAGCCGTTCGACTTCGCCTTGGCGAGCGCGTCTTCGGAAAGGTCGAACGCGCGCACTTCGTGGCCGTTCTTGACCAGGTTCGCGGCCATCCCGCCGCCCATGTTGCCGAGGCCGATAAAGGCGATTTTCATAGCATCTCTCTCCAATTCCCCCTCTCCCCGCGAGGGGAGAGGATACGCAGGCTTGGCGCACATGCGCCTAGCCGAAGTTGGAGAGGGGCGACCTGACCTGCGAGTCTTGCAGACCCCTCTCCCAACCCTCTCCCCTCAAGGGGAGAGGGCTTAAGGGTTCACCGCCCCTTCCACTGCCCGTCGCGCTTCTCGATGAAGGCTTTCATACCCTCGGCCTTGTCCTCGGTCGCGGTGAGGATCTGGAACAGGCGGCGTTCGTGGAGCACGCCTTGGCTTAAGGTAGTCTCGTAGGCGGCGTTGACCATTTCCTTGTTCACCATCGCGGCCATCGGCGGCATTCCGGCGATGGTCGCGGCGGTGGTGCGCGCTTCGTCCATCAGCGTGTCATGCGGCACGACGCGCGCGACGAGGCCGCTGCGTTCGGCTTCCTCGGCGTCCATCATCCGGCCGGTCAGGCACATTTCCATCGCCTTGGCCTTGCCCACCGCGCGGGTGAGCCGCTGCGAACCGCCCATGCCCGGCGCGACGCCCAGCTTGATCTCGGGTTGGCCGAACTTGGCCCTGTCGCTTGCGATGATGAAGTCGGCCATCATCGCAAGCTCGCACCCGCCGCCCAGCGCGAAGCCGTTGACCGCCGCGATCCACGGCTTGCGCACCGCTTCGACGATGTGGCTGGTCCACTTGGCGAAGAAATCCTGCAGATAGAAATCCGCCGCGTCCTTCTCGCTCATTTCCTTGATGTCCGCGCCGGCGGCAAAGGCCTTGTCGCCCGACCCGGTCAGGATCGCGCACAGCTGGCTGTCGTCGTTCTGGTAGGCGGCGAAGGCGTCGATCAGCTCGTCGAGCACCACGCTGGAAAGCGCGTTCAGCGCCTGCGGGCGGTTGAGCGTGATGGTGGTGACCGCGCCGTCGGTTTCGGTGGTGATGGTTTCGTAGGGCATTTCTCTCTCCAAATTCGTCATTCCCGCGCAGGCGGGAACCCATCTCCCGATCGTCCCATCAGTGGCGCGTGCCGGAGATGGGTCCCTGCCTTCGCAGGGATGACGGGAGGGTTATAGCGGCGTCCACTCCTCGCCCTCGGGCAGGGCGGCGAAAATCGCGTCGATCTGTTCGTCGGTTACGCTTGTCGGAGTGGCCGGGTTCCATTGCGGATCGCCGGTCTTGTCGACGATCAGTGCGCGTACGCCTTCGGCAAAATCGTGGCTCAGCAGCACGCGGCTGCCGATGCGGTATTCCATCCGCATTTCCTCGGCGAAACTGCCGAGCGTGAGGCTGTCCGCGAGCTGGCGCAGCGCGACCTTGCAGCTGTGCGGGCTCTTGGTGCCCAGCGTCTTGAGTTCCTTGGCGGCCCACTCGGAATCGTCGCTTTCGAGCGCGGCGAGGATGTCCTCCAGCGTGCGACCCGCGAACAGCCGGTCGATATTCTCACGATTGGCGAGGATGCGTGGCTGTGGCGGGGTTTCGGATGCTTCGTCGAGGATCGACTGGATATTGGCCGGATCGTCGATGATCGCGGCCTTCACGCGGGCGAGGTTCTCGCTCGCGATATAGTGCGTGGCGAGGCCGATGGCGTGGCACTCCGCCCCGTCGAGCCGCGCGCCGGTCAGCGCCAGAAACTGGCCGATGCGGCCCGGCAGGCGCGAAAGATACCAGCCGCCGCCGACGTCCGGAAACAGGCCGATCCCGGTCTCGGGCATGGCGAACTTGGTGTTCTCGGTCGCGACGCGGAACGCCGCGGGCTGGCTGATGCCCACGCCGCCGCCCATCGTGATCCCGTCCATAAAAGCGACCACCGGCTTGGTGTAGGTGAACAGCTGGTGGTTGAGGCGGTATTCGGCGTGGAAGAACTCGCGGCCCGTCTTGCCCGCGTCGTTCAGCGCCGAGTTGCGCAGCATCGCGATATCGCCGCCCGCGCAAAGCCCGCGCCCCTCGGCATGGTCGACGATGACCGCCGCGATGCCGTCATCGTCCGCCCAGCCGCTCAGCGCTTCGCTCATCGCGACGCACATTTCGGTGGTCAGCGCGTGGATCGCCTTGGGCCGGTTGAGCGAAAGGTGGCCGACGGCGCCATGGGTGTGGATGTGGACCTGATCGGTCATGCTGCTTCCCTGTGTTCGATGAGATCCCATGCGTTTCCCCATGGGTCCTTGAAGACCGCGACCGTGCCGTAAGCTTCCTGTCGCGGTTGTTCGGTGAATTCCACGCCCCATGCCGCCATGCGGCTATGGTCCGAGGCGAAGTCGTCGGATTGGAGAAACCATCCGACGCGTCCTCCCGTTTGCTGGCCGATGGTTGCCCGCTGGCGGTCGTCGGTTGCGCGTGCCAACAACAGCCGGCCACCGCTCGCGCCTGCTACCACGACCCACCGCTTGCCGCCGCCGACGTCACTGTCTTCCACCAGTTTGAAATCCAGCGCGTCACGGAAGAAAGCGATTGCCTCGTCGTAATCGGGGACGAGGAAGGTGGTCATGGCAAGACCCGTCACTGCCGCAGCAGGTCCCTGCCCACGATCATCCGCATCACCTGGTTGGTGCCTTCGAGGATCGAGTGGACGCGCAGGTCCCGCCAGTAGCGTTCGATCGGGTAGTCCTTGAGATAGCCGTAGCCGCCGAACAGCTGCAGCGAGTCGTTGACGACCTTGCTGCCGTTGTCGGTCGCCAGCCGCTTGGCCATTGCGGAGAAGCGCGACTTGTCGGGCGCGTTGTCGGTGACCTTGGCCGCCGCGAGATAGAGCAGCGCGCGCGCCGCCTCCAGATCGGTCGCCATGTCGGCGAGCATGAACTGCGTGTTCTGGAAGTCGGCGATCTGCTGGTCGAACTGCTGGCGTTCCTTGGTGTACTTCACCGCCTCGTCGAGGCAGCGCTGCGCCCCGCCCAATGAGCAGGCGCCGATGTTCAGCCGCCCACCATCGAGGCCCATCATCGCGAAGCGGAAGCCTTCGCCTTCGTCGCCCACGCGGTTTTCGACCGGTACGCGCGCATCCTCGAAGATGACCTGGGCGGTCGGGCTGGCATTCCAGCCGAGCTTCTTCTCCGGCGCGCCGAAGCTGACCCCGGGCGTATCCTTGTCGACCACCAGGCAGGTGATGCCCTTGGTCTTGTGCTCACCCGTGCGGACCATCGTGACGTAGACGTCGTTCACGCCGCCGCCCGAGATGAACTGCTTGGTGCCGTTGAGCACATAGTGGTCGCCATCGCGCACCGCCTGCGTCTTAAGCCCCGCCGCATCCGATCCGCTGCCCGGTTCGGTGAGGCAGTAGGAAGCGAGCTTTTCCATCGTCACCAGCTGGGGCAGGTATTTCTGCTTCACGCCTTCGCCGCCGAAGCGGTCGATCATCCAGCTCGCCATGTTGTGGATCGAGATGAACGCGCTGGTGGTGGGGCAGCCATAGGCCATCGCCTCCATGATCAGCGCAGCCTCAAGCCGGCCGAGCCCGATCCCGCCCGATTCCTCGGACACGTAGATCGCGCCGAAGCCGAGCTCGGCGGTCTGCTTGATCGTGTCGACGGGGAAAATGTGCTCCTCGTCCCACTTGCCCGCATGGGGGGTGATGTTGTCGGCGGTGAACCGCTGCGCCATGTCCTGGATCGCGAGCTGGTCGTCTGAAAGCTGAAATTGTCCGGTCATGGCAGGCGACCTAGCCCCACCGGCGAGCCAATAAAAGGGGGCAGCTGGGAAGGTTCAGGGTGTGGCGGTCTCTGCAAGAGGCGGACAGCGGCGGCGCAGCGTGCCGGAGCCTGTTTCGGAGGCCATTCGCGTCGCCAGCTGCTCGCCGCCGTTCGATAGGCTCATGGCGTATTCGCTCGCCCATTTTTCGCCTTCGCCTTCCATTGCAAGCGCGACGACGATACCCGGCTTGGCGCGCCGTACTACGGTGACCTCTCCCTGCGACTCGTAGAAGCCGATGGTGCCCGGCCGGATGGTCATGAACATATCCGAGTCGGGGGTGCATGGTCCGTCAATCGCGTCCCACTGGCCAAGGAAGCGCGCAGGTATCGCAGTGAGCGGGGCGGTGTCGTCGGCAACGTCGCCGGCCGGAACCCGGTGCGGATTGATCAGCGTCGGATCGGCGATGGAGGTTTTGCCCACTTCGGGCAGGGCCGCATCGGTGGCATCGGGCGCGGGTGTCGCCTCGATTGTCACTTCTTCGCCGTCGACCGCCATGGTCGTTTCATCGGGCGTGGGCGAAGGGGAACGATTGTCGCAAGCGACAAGCAGCGCGCAACCGGCGATCAGCAGGGCTGGTATCGATGCTCTTTTCATCGGTCTTTCCCCCTCAGGATCGACGCTCCGACGCGGTCAACAGCGAATATAGTCGAAAGGGGCCATCCCATCAAAGATTTCGCTCAGCGTGTCGCCACCGTTCGACAGCTTGAGCTGCTGGTTGACGTCTTTCGAGGGTTCTTGCCCGGTTTCGCCATAACGCCCGGTGATGGCGATGGCGTCCGCATCGATCGGGCTGGCTTCGGAAATCTGCGTGGTTCCGGTCGGATAGACGATCGTGTTCGCAGTCACGCGCATGACGTTGGAGCCATCGGGCGCGCAGTTAAGGTGATCCTCCGCCTCGCCCCAGTTGCCCTGGAACTTTGCGGGGATGAGCGGCTCTTCCTTCGCTGGGTCGGATGGCGCGGGTTCGGCGCTCGTGCCTTCGCCTGCCCCGAGTGCGGCGACATCCTGGGCATCGGCCTTTTCGGCATCTTGTGCCGAGCCGCAGGCGGTCGTCAGCAGGGCCAGACCCAGAAGCGCAATCGGTGTCAGTCTTTTCATCGCAATCCCCCTTGCAGCAGAGGCTAGCAGCGGGGGCCGCGAAGCAAAAGTGCCTCTCCGCAGGCAGGGCAGGTGCGTCAGTCCGCCTCGGCAGGAGGGAGGTGCAGCACGCGCGTGTCGAACCACTGCTGCGCGAGCCGGGTGTCGTTGCCGCGATACCAGCGCGGTGCGGGCACGCCGTTCTGCCACGCCACCATCTCGGTGAGCGTGCCCTGGGCCGAGGGTGTGTCGTAGGTTTTCGCATGGGCGGCGATAGGATCGGCGTAAGCTTCGTCTGCGGTGACGATGGTCCAGCCTTTCGCGCGCAAGGCGGAAACCAGATCGGCGATCCATAATGCTGCCAGATCGGTCTCGTGCAGCAGCATGACGTGCGCGGGCGACCGCCCGGTCACGTCACGGGCAAGCTTGTCATAGAACTCGGCGGCTTCGACATGCGCCTGGACGTAGAGATCGCGCAGCGCCTCGCGATCGATCTCGTGGCCTTCCGCGACCGCATCCTTGGCCGCCGCTTCGTAGAACCAGTCGCTGGCGTCGATGGTGACGTAGCCATCCGTCAGGCCGCGTTCGGCCAGCCCCGCGCGGATCGCGTCGCGCTTGGCTTTGTCGCCGCGCCCTTCGTCGAGGTAGGGATAGCGGAACCAGGCACGATAGCCTGCGCGCCCGCGCAGCCATGCTTCGCCCGCGTCGATATCGGCGAGGTAATCGGCGGTGTCGGTGCTCGACAATTGGGGGTGGGTGGCGCTGTGATTGGCAAGCACGTGCCCCGCTGCGACATAGGCGGCGAGCCGCCGCTCGTCGTCCGGGCCCTCGATATGGCCCGGATTTACGAAGAAGGCTGCCTGCTCGACGCCTGCCTTTTCCAGACTATCGATCAACCGCCGCGTGCGCTCGTCCTTGCTAAGGAACGCGCCAGGCGTGCGAGGTGCATCGTCGAAGGTGAGCGCAATCCGCTTTTCAGGCGGCTGCGATGGGGCAGGGATGTCCTCCACCTGCGCGCACGCGGCGAGCAGGCCGAGGAGGAAGGGAAGGAGCCAGCGCATGGCTCCGGTCCTTAGCCCGGGCAGCGGCGATAGGTTGTGGTCGAGCGTTCACCCGTGTCGAAATTGCGGACGGTCAGAGTTTTCACGACCGGATCGACAGAAAATTCCAGCTCGTCGCGGGTCGGCTCGTCGGCGTAGGTCGTGTCGAACAGCGCGCGGATGCTGCCCGGTTCGCGTTCGCTGACCGAGATGAACCGCCCGCCGGTCTCGAAGTAGGAATAGCCGTCTTCGCGCACGGTCAGCACCTTGCCCATATTCTCCTGCTGGTAGCCATCGCAATGCGCTTTGGTGACGGCAGCCCCATCGGTTTCGCGCCACTTGCCCCGGATCGCGACCGGGAAGGTCTTGGCGAACGCGCTTGGTTCCTCCGCCTCGCTCCCGTCGTCCGACGCAGGCAGACCTTCGGGCGGGCCAGCCCCGTCGCCGATCCCGCCATCGGGTTCGACCGGGATCGGCGTTTCGGTGGCGGCTGCGTCGGGAGCGGGCGAAGTCGCGTCCTCCCCCGCGCTGCACGCGACAAGGCCGCATGCAAGGAGCGGGAGAAGGGCGAGATGCTGGGGCTTCAAGGACATTTTACGAAGGTGACTCCTGTAGCTCCGGGTTCGAGAAGGCCGATTTTCTTGCGATCTGGCGTCAATTGCAGCCGCATCGTGGCATCCCTGCCGTCGGTCGTTTTGTAGCCGACCTTTATCGCATCGGTACCGACAATATCCATCGTCTGGACCGTTCCCTCGATTCCGCCGATGGTGACTTTGCGATCTTTCACGATGAGGTCGCGGAACGGCGTGATCTTGCAGTTTTCGACCTGCGAGAAGGCCCATTTGCCGTGAAATGCCTGTGGTACGAAAGCTTCGGTGACCGGCTTTAGCTGTTTGCCGCAATAGCGATACTCGAAGGGCTCGAAGCCATTCCCCGAAAGGCTGAGTCTCTTGCCATCTTTGCTCAACTTGAGCCGGTAGCTCTCCTTCGAACTCTCGCCGGGTTCGAAAAACTCTCCATCGCTGGTGATCTCGTCGGCCGAAATCTGCTTGATCGAGGACGGCTCGAACCTCGCTTCGTAGAATTCGATCGCTTCTTCTTCGATCGCCATCACCCCGTCGCTCACGGTGGTGCAGGTGTAGTCGCCACCGCCTTCTGCCAGATCCCACAGGCCCTGGAAGCGGGTCGGAATGATTTCCAGCGTGGTCTGGACAGGCTCCGCATCGACGACCTCGTCCGCTACGGCATCTTGCGAGGTCGGCTCCGTCGCCACCGAATCGACCTCGTTCTTTTCGCCGGTCTCTCCGCTGCACGCTGCCAGCGCGACCAAAGCCGCAACTGGCAGGGCGTATTCCGCAATCCTCATCCGTCATCTCCCCATCGTGATGCAACCCGATCGGGAGTGTGGCAGATTTTTCGCGAGGGGTTCAACCCATGGTGGGGATGACGAAGGCGTTCGATCCATCGCCGCCGCCATCGGGCCAGCGCTGGGTGACCTTCTTCGTCTTGGTCCAGAAGCGCAGCCCTTCCTGGCCGTACTGGTCGATGTCGCCGAAGCCCGAACGCTTCCAGCCGCCGAAGCTGTGGTAGCTGACCGGCACTGGGATCGGCACGTTGATGCCGACCATGCCGACGTTCACCCGGTGCGCGAATTCGCGCGCGGCGTGGCCGTTGCGGGTGAAGATAGCGACGCCGTTGCCGTACTGGTGCTCGCTCGGCAGCCTGACCGCGTCCTCGAAATCCTTCGCGCGCACGATCTGGAGCACGGGCCCGAAGATCTCTTCCTTGTAGCTTTCCATGTCGGTGGTGACGCGGTCGAGCAGGGTCGGGCCGACGAAGAAGCCTTTCTCGTGGCCCTGAAGCGAGAAGCCGCGCCCGTCGATCACGACCTCGGCACCTTCCTTCTCGGCGGTGTCGATCCACTGTTCGATCCGCGCCTTGTGCTCCGGGGTGACGACCGGGCCGTACTGCGCATCCTTGTCGGTCGACACACCCACGCGCAGAGCGTTGATTGCGGGGATCAGCTTTTCACGCAGGCGGTTCGCGGTATCTTCGCCCACCGGCACCACCACGGGCAGCGCCATGCAGCGCTCACCCGCAGAGCCGAAGGCCGCGCCCGCGAGATCGCCCACCACCTGGTCGAGGTCGGCGTCGGGCATCACGATGCCGTGGTTCTTCGCGCCGCCGAAGGCCTGCACGCGCTTCCCGTTCGCGGTGCCGCGCGAGTAGATATATTGCGCGATGTCGGACGAGCCGACGAAGCTGATCGCGGCGATGTCGTCATGGTCGAGGATCGCGTCGACCATCTCCTTGTCGCCGTGGACGACTTGCAGCAGCCCTTCGGGCGCGCCTGCTTCGACGAACAGCTCGGCGAGGCGCACGGGTACGGAGGGATCGCGCTCGGACGGCTTGAGGATGAAGGCGTTGCCCGCCGCGATCGCCATGCCGAACATCCACATCGGGATCATCGCGGGGAAGTTGAACGGGGTGATGCCCGCCCCGATGCCGAGCGGCTGGCGCATCGAATAGACATCGATGCCCGGACCCGCCCCTTGCGTGTACTCGCCCTTCAGCGCCTGCGGAATGCCGCAGGCATATTCGATTACCTCGAGCCCGCGCTGCACGTCGCCATGCGCGTCGTCGACCACCTTGCCGTGTTCGCTGGAAAGCAGCTCGGCCAGTTCCTGCTTATTCGATTCGACCAGGCGTTTGAATTCGAACATCACCCGTGCGCGGCGCTGCGGATTGGTTGCCGCCCATTCGGGCTGGACTTCCTTCGCCTTGGCCACTGCGCGTTCGAGCAGGGCTGCATCGCCCAGCGCAACCTCGGCCTGAACCTCCCCGGTGGAGGGGTTCCATACCTTGTGCGTACGCGCTGCTTCGCCGGCAGCGACTCCGGTGGCGAGGTGGTGGTCGATCTGGCGCATAGGGGAACTCTCCGTGATTGTCTTGTTGCCGCGCGGCTTAGCCCCTTGAGGACCGGCTTGCCAAGGCTTGTACGCCGGGCGCTCGTGCAATCAGCGCTTGTGCTGGCAATTTGTTTCGCGCAACGCTAAGCGCACGCGGCTCCCAGCCCGAAGGCTGGCAACAGGCGGGTGTAGCTCAATGGTAGAGCAGCAGCTTCCCAAGCTGACGACGAGGGTTCGATTCCCTTCACCCGCTCCAGCGCCGCATGGGTAGATTCTACCGATAGCGCCAAGAATTATCTCCTCCCGGGCAGAGCTCTTGCACTGGCCACCCGCTTGCCGCAGGGGCGCGCGCATGACCAAGGAAACATGGCTCAACCGCGCGATCCGCCTGATCGAGGCGGACTACAACCGCTCTTCCGACACGCATCTCATCCGTGTTCCGCTGCCGCATTGCCGGGGGATCGAGCTTTATCTGAAGGACGAAAGCTCGCACCCCACGGGCAGCCTCAAGCACCGGCTCGCCCGGTCGCTGTTCCTCTATGGCCTGTGCAACGGCTGGATCGGGCAAGGTACCACGCTGATCGAGGCGTCCTCGGGCTCGACCGCGGTCTCCGAAGCCTATTTCGCCAAACTGCTGGGTCTGCCGTTTATCGCGGTGGTGCCCGCGAGCACGGCGGAGGCGAAGCTGGAGCAGATCCGCTTTTACGGCGGGCAGATCCACCCGGTCGACGATCCGGGCATGGTCTATGCCGAATCGGAGCGGCTCGCGGCGGAAGCCGGCGGGCATTACCTCGACCAGTTCACCTACGCCGAGCGGGCGACCGACTGGCGCGGCAACAACAATATTGCGCAGAGCATCTTCTCGCAGATGAGCGAGGAGGATCACCCGGACCCGGCATGGATCGTGTGCGGCGCGGGCACCGGCGGGACCTCGGCCACGTTGGGCCGCTATATCCGTTATCAGCGCCGCCCGACGCAGCTGTGCGTCGCCGATCCGGCGGGATCGGTCTTTCACAGGCACTATGCCGACCGCGCGGTCGAGACGCTCGACGGGCGCTGCGAATGCCGGATCGAAGGCATCGGGCGCGCGCGGGTGGAGCCGAGCTTCGAACCCGGCGTGATCGACCGGATGATCGCGGTGGAGGATGCCGACTCGATCGGCGCGATGTTCGCCCTGTCGAACACACTGGGCCGCAAGGTCGGCGGATCGACCGGCACGAACCTGTTCGCCTGCCTCCAGCTGATCGAGGAAATGGCCAGCGCCGGCCAGTCGGGCAGCATTGTGAGCCTGCTGTGCGACGATGGCGCCCGCTACGCATCGACCTATTACAGCGAGGAGTGGCTGGCCGAGTGGGGTGGCGACTGGCGCCCGGCTTACGACAGGATGCTCGAAATCCTCGAGTGACATGCGGGGTTAGGCCGCAAGGGGGATGCGGATATCCACCCTTTTTCAGATGCCTGGTTTGCTCATCACGCCGGACCTTCGGTAAAAATTCATCTGCGGGTCGTATAGAAGCGCAAGGTGCGGGGCCGGCGGGGGGCGCCGGGACAATCGTGCACGCGTGAGTGGGATTGGTATGACAAAGGACAATATCGGCGGTGAGGTGCTGGCTTTCCTGGCGGGAAACCTGCTCGACCCGACACCGACCAACTACCGCTTCGGCTATCTCTACCTCACCCGGTCCAGCAAGGTGATCTGCGAGGAAACCGACACCTACATCGACAACGGCATGCGGATGAAGCAGGAAACCATTGTCGAGATCATGGGCAAGCACGCATCCGCGTCCGACGATCCGGAAGAGCGGATTGCGGCACGCGACGAAGCGGTCGAGATGTTCCTCAACGCGGCGGGAGACCTGGCCCGCGAAACCAAGCGGCAGGCCGACGGCGTGGGACGCGATATCGCGGAGGAAAGCCAGGCGATCCGCGAGGGCGCGCAGGGCGAGGATCTGAAGGGCGCGATCCGCCGGATCATCGACCGCGCGGCAACGGCAGAGCGAGAGCTGTCGACGGCGTCGAGCCGGATCGACCGGTTGCAGCGCGATCTCGAGGAGGCGCGCAACAAGGCGCTGGTCGACGAACTGACCGGCATTCCCAACCGCCGTGCGACGCGCGCGATGATCCAGGACCTGGAGATACGCAAGGTTCGCTATTGCACCGCGATCATCGACATCGACCATTTCAAGGTGATCAACGACACCTACGGCCACGCAGTGGGCGATCGCGCGCTCAAACTGGTGGCCAACGCGCTGACCGAGGCGCTGGCACCCTGGCCGGTGTCGCGCTGGGGAGGGGAAGAATTCCTCGTCATCGCAGAAACGCCCGATGCCGCGCTGCTGGCGGAAAAGGTGACGATCGCCAAGGATGCGCTGGCCGATCGCAATCTGAAACTGCGCGAAACCGATGAACCGATGGGTGCGATCACCTTCTCCGCAGGGGTGGCGGTCAATGTGGAGACCAGCGACGAAACTCTCTGCCGTGCGGACAATGCGCTGTACGAAGCGAAGAAATCGGGTCGCAACAAGGTTCTGATCGCGCCCGAGAGCGGACGCGTGGCGGACGCGGCCTGACGCCGCTGCGCAGCGCGTGTCGTCCTTCCTCTTCGGGTTTGCCGCCGCGCTGCTGCTGACCATCGGCGCGCGCGACCAACTGCTGGTCGCGCGGCTGGCGAGGCCGCTGGGCGCGCTCATCCTCCTTGCCGCGCTCGTCTCCGCGATCTTCACCGCTGGGCTGATGGCACTGGCGGGCGATGCGATCGCGGCGATGCTGCCCGAGCCTGCGCGCCAGATGCTGGTCGCGATCGCGCTGGTGGTCGCCGCGTTCGAGCTGTTCTGGCCCGCCCGTGAAAAACGGCCCAAGGAGCCGACACGATCGGCCTTCGCGGCTTTCGTCGTGCTGCTCGCCCGGCAATGGGGCGATGCCGCACGCTTCCTGATCTTCGCGCTCGCCGCCGCAACCGCGCTGCCGACGTTCGTCGCGCTCGGCGGGGCGGCGGGGGCGGGGGTTGCGCTGGCAGGCGGCTGGGCGATGGGCGACGATATCGAGGCGCTGCCGCTGCGCGCGTTCCGGCTGGTCATGGGGGGCGTGGTGCTGATCGCCGGGCTGGCAATCGGGCTGGGCGCACGCGGGATTATCTGATCCTTCGGCAGGAACACTCTCAATCACTGTGATCGAAGCTTTAGCGGGAAACCCGCCAGCTTTGCGGCGTTGATCCGATAACCGAACACGCAAGCCGCAACCCAAGATAAGGAGACCAAACATGGCCCAAGCCGGCGACAACTCGAAAACCGCACTGGTGCAGGAACTTAACGGCCTGCTCGCCGATCACCTCGCGCTCTATTTCAAGACCAAGAACTTCCACTGGCACGTGACGGGCCCGCGTTTTCGCGACCTGCACCTGCTGTTCGACGAACAGGCGATCGAGCTGCGCGACCAGATCGATGCGATCGGCGAACGCGTGCGCAAGCTCGGCGAAGTGACGCTGACCTCGATCGGTTCGGTCGCCCGCGCGACGCAGGTCAAGGATCAGGATTCGACCGATCTCGACGGTGACGCAATGGTCAAGGAACTGCACGACGACAACGTCGCGATGATCAAGCGCCTCAAGGGCATGAAGCCGCTGGCCGAAGAGGCAGGCGACAATGCCACCGACGGTCTGCTCGACGACTGGACCGACATGGCGGAGGAGCGCGCGTGGTTCCTCAAGTCGACGCTCGGCTAAGCCCCCGTTAGCCAGGCGAAACGAAGGGCCGATCCGGTGCTATGCCGGGTCGGCCCTTTTCTCTATTTGTGGTGACAATGCCCCCGCTGCTGCCCCGCTCGCTCCATCGCCTTGCGCTGCGTATCGCGCACCGTGTGCGCCATGTATGGCGCAAGGTCGCCAAGCCGCAGCTGCGCGGGGTAAGCGTGATCCTGCGCGATCCGCAGGGCCGCGTGCTGTTCGTGCGCCACGCCTATGGCCCGCCCAACTGGAGCCTTCCGGGAGGCGGCATCGGGCGGGGCGAAGCGCCAGAACAGGCCGCGCGGCGCGAGATGAAGGAGGAACTTGGCCTGACGCTCGGCACGGTGAAAGCGCTGGGCGCCATCGATGAGACGATTTCCGCCTCGCCGCATTCCGCCTACCTGTTTCTGGCCGAGATCGATCGGGCACCGGTGCCCGACGGGCGTGAGATCATCGAGGTGCGCTTCGCCATGCCCGACGATCCTCCGCAGCCGTTCAGCCGACTGGCTGAAAGACGGATCGCCCTCCTGCTCAAGAGCTAGAACAGCGCGAGCTGGCCGCCGTCGGTATCGCGACGTCGCGGATCCTCGTCGCTTGCCTCATCGCGTTCGAGGTTGGAGAGCGTCAGCCCCATCAGCCGGATCGGGCGCGGCAGCGGCAGCAGGTCGTCGAGGATCGCGTGCCCGATGGCGGCGAATTCCTCCTTGCCGTGGACATTGCGCGGCAGCGACCGCGCGCGGGTCATCAGCTGGAAATCGTTGTATTTGAGCTTCAGCGTTACCGTGCGCCCGCGCGCCTCAGCCCGCTCGATCCGTTCCCACACGATCTCGACGATCTCGTTCAGCGTGGTGCGCAGCTCTTCGGCCTCGTGCCGGTCGATCGAGAAGGTGCGTTCGCCGCCGACCGACTTGCGGATGCGGTTCGAGCGGACGGGCCGGTCGTCGATCCCGCGCGCGGCCCGGTACAGATACTCGCCGAAGCTGCCGAAATGCTGCCCCAGCCACGCAGCGTCCTTCGCGGCGAGATCGGCCCCTGTGGCGATGCCGAGCCGCGCCATCTTTTCCTCGCCGCGCGGGCCGACACCGTGGAAGCGGCGGATGGGCAGCGTCTGGACGAAGGCCGCGCCTTCGCCCGGGCGGATTACGCACATCCCGTCGGGCTTGTTCTGGTCGCTCGCCAGCTTGGCGAGGAACTTGTTGTAGCTCACCCCCGCGCTTGCGGTCAGCCGCGTCTTGGCGCGAATTTCCTGCCGGATCATCTGTGCGACCCGCGTGGCCGATGGAATGTCCAGCTTGTTGACCGTCACATCCAGATAGGCCTCGTCGAGGCTCAGCGGTTCGACCAGATCGGTATGGTGTCGGAAGATTGCGCGGATTTGCTCGGACGCTTCGCGATAGGCATCGAAGCGGCTCTTCACGAATATCAGGTCGGGGCACAGCCGCTTGGCCGTGACAGACGGCATCGCCGATTTCACGCCGAACCGGCGCGCCTCGTAACTCGCGGCGGCGACCACGCCGCGCCCGCTCGATCCGCCGACCGCGACCGGCTTTCCACGCAGTTCCGGGTTGTCGCGCTGTTCCACGCTGGCGAAGAAGGCATCCATATCGACATGGATGATCTTGCGCTGACGGGGTTCGTCGGTGGGTACGTCATCCGGCTGCTCGGCAATGCTCATGGCTACGAATGCAAATAGCATACTGGTTGCCAATCGGAACCGACGACGCCATCTGCGGTTTTGTGCAGATGCGAAATGAACAATATGCGCCCGGCGAGACGATCGGCCGTGACGAGCCGCATCAGGGCGTGCGCGCGCCCGCAGCGCTGCCCCCGTCGGGCAAGCGGATTGGCGAACGCCAGCTGATCGGGATGATGGCGCTGCTGATGGCGCTCAACGCTCTGGGCATCGACGCAGTGCTGCCCGCGCTCGACAACCTCGCGTCCGATCTGGGCGTGGCGGGCAACAGCCGCCAGTTCGTGGTCGGGGCCTACCTTCTCGCTGCCGGCCTCGGCGCGCTGGTGCCCGGATCGCTGGCGGACCGTTTCGGGAGGCGTCCGGTGCTGTTCACCAGTCTGGGCCTCTACATCACCTTCTCGCTGCTGTGCGCGATGGCGTGGAATTTCGAATCGCTGCTCACGCTGCGCTTCCTGCAAGGCTTCGGTGCAGCGGGAATCGTGGCGCTTCCCCCGGCGATCATCCGCGACCGGGTGGGCGGCGACAAGATGGCCCGGATGATGAGCCTGATCTTCGTCATCTTCCTGATGGTGCCCGCCGTCGCGCCCAGCATCGGGCAGGGCGTGCTGATGGTGATGGGCGACTGGCGCTGGATCTTCGTGTTCACCGCGACGGCTGGCGTTGCGATGAGCGTGTGGGCGTGGCGCAACCTGCCAGAGACGCTGCATCCGGAAGACAAGCAGCCGATCCGCCCGCGCGTGATCGCGCGCAACATGCGCGCCACGCTGACCATGCGGCAGGCGCTCGGCTACACGCTCGGCAGCGCGGTGATCTTCGGGGCGCTGTTCGGCTTCATCAATTCGGCGCAGCAGCTGGTGGGCGAGGCGTTCGGCGCGGGGCCCTGGTTCCCGCTGATCTTCGCGTGCTGCGCAGGCGCGATGGCAGTGGCGAGCTGGACCAACTCGCGGATCGTCGAACGTTTCGGCGCGCGCCGGGTCAGCCATACCGGCCTGTTCCTGTTCCTGTGCGTTGCTGCGTTGCAGCTGTTCTTCGCGACGATGACCGAGGAAACGCTGTGGACCTTCGTACCGCTGATGGCGGCGAACATGATGCTGCTGGGCTTCATCGGCGCCAATTTCGGATCGATTGCGATGCAGCCTTTTCGCGAGACGGCGGGTGCGGCGGCGAGCGCGCAGACCTTCGTGCGGATGGTCACCGCGGCGCTGATCGGTGCAGGCATCGGCTATGCCTACAACGGCACCGCGATCCCGCTGGCGACCGCATTGTTCTGCGGCGCGCTGATCTGCATCGGTCTGGTGCTGTTCGCCGAGCGCGGCAAGCTGTTCGGCCCACCGGTGGACGAGGACTAGCGGCCACTGTCGTGAAATCCGGCGTGCAAGACTAGCGGGATCGGCTAGTCTTGCGAGAATGAAGCATACCGCCCTCCTGCTTGCGGCCCTGCTGGCTCTCCCGCCTGCGGGTGCCCTCGCGCAGGAGCATGAAACGGCCTCGGTCGAGGTCGAGGTTAGCGGCAGGCTGTCCGCCATGCCGCTGTCGACGGTCGATCCCGACACCTCGCTGATCGGCAGGATCGCGGCAATCGGGCCTGCGGGTCATATCTATATCGGTGAAGGGACGGGGCAGCGGCCACGCCCGCTGCTGGTCCTGCTAAACGGCACCGGAGGTTCGGGCCGCGACCTCGTGGAGGCATTGGCCCCGCTGGCCGATAGCGCCGGGATCGTGTTGCTCGGCCTCGACCCCCGGCGCCAGAATTTCGACGCGGTCGACCATTTCTTCGACGATCTCGACGCGCGGAGGGCGCGCGCGCGCGTGGCGTGGCCCGAGCCGCGGTTCGGGAAGGATCGGAAACGGATCGACGAGACGCTGGCGGAGGTCTTCCGCCGCGTCCCGATCCAGCCGGGGCACATCGGCCTGCTCGGCTATTCGCACGGTGGCAGCTACGCGCTGATGCTCGGCACGGCGAACCCGCAGCTGTTCACCAGTATCGCCGCGATATCTCCGGGCATCCTGGTAATCCCGGCGCGGCAGGCGGGCGGCCAGGCGATCTTCCTCGCCCATGGGCGTGAGGACCGCGTCCAGCCGTTTCGCCGGACGGCCTGCGTGATGGCGCCACGGCTACGCAGTTTCGGCAATCGCGTAGTCTTTGAAGGCCATGAAGGCGGGCATGCGCTGGAGAGCGAGAGCCTGAGGCGCGGCATCGTTCACTTCCTCGACCCGGATGATCCGAGCCTCGCCGTGGGCAACGGGGCCGGGTGCGAAGAGGGCGAAGCCGACTAGTCCGCAGCGGGCTCCACCACGCACAGCACCGCGTCGACCTGCACCTGACCGCCTTCGCTGGCGTTGAGCTCGGTTACGGTCCCGTCGAACGGCGCGGTGAGCGAATGTTCCATCTTCATCGCTTCCAGCACCATCAGCCGCTGGCCGGCGGTCACGCTGTCGCCCTCGGCTACGTCGAGTGCGATGACCTTGCCCGGCATCGGCGCGAGGATGGCGCCGTCGCCTGCCGCTGCCGCTCCCGAGCCGCGCGAACCCCGGTCGAACGCGAAAGACATGCCGTCGGCGAAAACGACCACCCGGTGCGGATCGACGAAGCCGGTCGCAGCCTCGAACGCTGCACCCTCGGCCGCCGCGACGACGCGCGTGTCGCCCTTGAAAGAGAGGCTGGTGGTCAGGCGGCCCGGTGCGTTGAGGCGGAAACCGGCAGGCTGGTCGTCATGGTTTTCGGTTTCGGCGAGGACCACGAAGTCCGCAGCGGTCTGCCAGATCGCCTCGTAGGGCTCGTCCGATTCCACCAGATCGTCGATCTTGCGTTCGATGAAGCCGGTATCGAGATTGGCGTCCTCGAAATCCTCGTCGCGCAGACAGTTTGCGATGAAGGCCGCATTGGTGCGCACGGGCCAGATTTCGACCCCGTCTGCGATATCCGCCAGTTGCTCGATCGCATCCTGCCGGGTCTCGCCCCAGGTCACCAGTTTGGCGACCATGGGGTCATAGAAAGGCGAGATTTGATCGCCTTCCTCGACCCCGGTTTCGATACGGCCACGCAAGCCGATATCGAAGTGGTCGAGGGGCCCCGTGCTCGGCAGGAAGCCACTGGACGGGTCTTCCGCATAAAGCCGCGCCTCGATGGCGTGGCCGTCGATGCTCAGGTCTTCCTGCTTGGATGGAATCGGCTCACCCGCCGCCACAAGCAACTGCCACTCCACCAGATCGACGCCGGTGATCTCCTCGGTCACCGGATGCTCGACCTGCAGCCGCGTGTTCATCTCCATGAAGAAGATGCGATCCGCGCGCAGGCCTTCGCTCGCGTCGGCGATGAATTCGATCGTGCCCGCGCCTTCGTAATC
The DNA here is from genome assembly GCF_038594485.1 of Citromicrobium bathyomarinum. Taxonomy (GTDB): domain Bacteria; phylum Pseudomonadota; class Alphaproteobacteria; order Sphingomonadales; family Sphingomonadaceae; genus Alteriqipengyuania; species Alteriqipengyuania bathyomarina_A. The sequence goes on from NZ_JBCFZG010000004.1 coordinate 642,478, forward strand.
GACCGCCTTGGCGGCGCGCACGGCGGCGGCGCAGATTTCCTCGCGCGTGGCCTCGTCCATGCCGGGGGCGGGGGCTTCCTCGATCACCTTCTGGTGGCGGCGCTGGAGCGAGCAGTCGCGTTCGAACAGGTGGACGACATTGCCGTGGCTGTCGCCGAACACCTGCACCTCGATATGGCGGGGCGAGGTGATCCATTTTTCGAGGATCACGTCGTCGTTGCCGAAGCTGGCCTTCGCCTCGCGGCGGCAGGATTCGAGCGCGGAGAGGAAATCGCGCTCGGCATCGACCTTGCGCATCCCCTTGCCGCCGCCGCCGGCGACCGCCTTGATCAGCACGGGATAGCCGATCGCGTCGGCCTCTTCTTTCAGCCGCTCGGCGCTCTGGTCGTCGCCGTCGTAGCCGGGGGTTACGGGCACGCCCGCCTCGCGCATCAGTTTCTTGGCGGCATCCTTCAGCCCCATTGCGCGGATCGAGGAGGGCGGCGCGCCGACCCAGATCAGCCCGGCGTCCTTCACGGCCTGCGCGAAATCGGCGTTTTCAGACAGGAACCCGTAGCCCGGATGGATCGCCCCCGCGCCGGTCTGCTTCGCGGCGGCGATGATCTTCTCGCCCACCAGGTAGCTCTCGGCAGCGGGTGATGGCCCGATATGCACCGCCTCGTCGGCAGAGCGCACATGCAGCGCCTTGGCGTCGGCGTCGGAATAGACCGCGACGGTGGCAATGCCCATCTCGCGCGCGGTGCGGATAATGCGGCAGGCGATTTCGCCGCGATTGGCGATCAGGAGCTTGCTGATCATTCGACGATATCCTTCAGCGTGATGGGCGCGCCAATCGCCTCGCATTCCTCCGGCGGCACCATGGAGAAGCTGGTGTTGGCGACCTTCCAGCCGTCATCCGTGCGCACCATGCTCAGCGAATTGATCCCGCAATGGCTGATCTTGCCGTTCGCGAAGAAGGTATAGGGCCCCCACACCTGCGCCATGTCGCCGTCGACCAGCACGGTTTCGACTTCCATGTGTTCGGAAACCTCGCCGGTGCCCTTGGCCCAGCGGGCGAGGTGATCGGATACCTTTACAACGTCGGTGCGCGGATTGTCGGGGTCCATCCGGTTGTGGACGAAGATGGTGCCTTCGGGGATCATCTCCCGCGCCAGTCGCGTGCGGTCGCTGCTCTTGAGGGCGGCGAAGAACCGGTCGACCCCCAGTCGTACCTGTTGTTCGGGCGAGGGCAGCATCGGTGTTTCCTGGGCCATGCCCGGTGTGGCCAGCAGCAGCGCGGCAAAAGCAATGCGTTCGATCATGCCCGCAGCGCTAACGCCAAGCGGGCCGCAGGTCTACCACCCGGCGACGGGGCGCAGGTCCTCGCGGGTGTAGGGCGGCCACTCGCGCGGCTCGGGCGCGTGCTTTGTCGCCGCCTCGCCGAACGCAGCGACGACATGGCCCAGCTTTTCGTACCACGGCACATAGGTGCGGGTGTCCCACGCCAGCTGGCCGCGATTGCGGACTTTGCGCCCGATCGCGCCGTAGATGCGCGCGGCGGAGAGCACCGCCCAGCGCTGGCGGAACCGCAGGTGCTTCGCGCCCAGGCGCGACGCGGCCTCGTACATCTCCATCCGGTCGACCAGTCGCGCCGACACCGCCGCCAGAGCAAAGCGGTTGTCCTCGTCGGCATAGTTCTCCCGCGTCAGCCCGGCGTCGGCGAGCCAGTCGTCGGGCAGGTAGCAGCGCCCGGCTGCCGCATCCTCGATCACGTCGCGCGCCACATTGGCCAGCTGGAAGGCGAGGCCGAGGTCGCACGCGCGGTCGTAGATGAAGCTGTCGTTGGGGGCGAACATCACCCGCGCCATCAGCACGCCGACCGCGCCCGCGACGTGGTAGCAATAGCGCATCAGCTCCTTCTCGCTGTGCGGGCTGAAGCCGTTTGCGTCCATCGCGAAACCCGCGATGACCTCGTTCGCCATGTCGAGCGTGATGCCCGCCTCGCCCGCCACCTGGCCGAGCGCGTCGAATGCAATGTCGGCGGTCGCGCCGCCTTCCAATGCGCGGCGGGTGAGCACCTTGATCGCCTGCAGCCGGTCCTCGATCCCTGCCTGATCGCCCAGCTCGCCGCCCTTGTCCTGCGCATCGGCAAGATCGTCGCACCGGCGGCACCAGGCGTAGAGCATCCACACCCGCTCGCGCGTAGCCTTGTCGAACAGCTTGGAGGCGAAGGCGAAGCTGCGCGATCCCTCGGCAATAGCTTCGTAGGATTCCTTCACCAGCGCGGCCCGATCACGCCCGCCGCCGGGGCGGGGGATAGAGGGGCGCACGAAGCGCGAAGGGACGAGGGGGCGGGCCTGGTTCAAAGCTGGTCTGCGCTCATGCGATAGATCGGGGTATTAGGCGTATAAGAGGCAAGCTTGTCGAGCAGTTCCGGCAAATTGTCCGCAACCTGCAAGATTTCGCGATGGCTCGCGCGGACGAAACCCGTATCTGCCATCCGGTTTATGAATTGCACAAGATCATCGTAAAAGCCGAAAGCGTTGAGCAGGCCGACCGGATTTTCGTGATAGCCGATCTGCGCCCAGCTCAATGCTTCGAACAGTTCGTCCATCGTGCCCATCCCGCCGGGCAGGGTGATGAAGCCGTCTGCAAGGTCGGTGAAATGTGCCTTCCGCTGGTGCATCGTGTCGACCGTGATCAGCTGCGTGCAGTCGTGGTTGGCGAATTCACGCTCCACCATCGCATGCGGGATTACCCCGATGACCTCACCCCCTTCGGCCAGCGCGCCTTGGGCGAGCGCGCCCATCAGGCCCAGCCGCCCGCCGCCATAGACCACGCCGATGCCGCGCTGGGCCAGCAATGCACCGACCTCGCGCGCCAACTCGATATAGCGCGGATCGGGCGGCGTCGCCGCGCCGCAATAGATCGCGATGCGGGAGAGGGGGCGGTTCATGTCCGTCTCCCCTCCCCGGCGGGGAGGGGTTGGGGGAGGGGGCTCCTCCCTCTCGGGCTTTGGGTACACCCCCACCCAACCTCCCCCTCAAGGGGGAGGAGATCGGGTCTGCCATCACCGCGTGTATTCTGGGCGAAGTAGGGCTCGCGGCTGGTCCCCCTCCCCGTGCCGGGGAGGATCATGCGAGATCCTCGATCATCAGCCCCGCCGTCGCCTTCGCGCTGCCGACCACGCCGGGAATGCCCGCGCCCGGATGGGTGCCTGCGCCGACGAGGTAGAAATTCTTGATCACATCGTCGCGGTTGTGGCCGCGGAAATACGCGCTCTGCGTCAGCACCGGCTCGAGGCTGAAGGCGCTGCCCAGATGCGCGTTGAGATCGGTGGCGAAATCGCTCGGCGCATAGTGGAACTTGGTCACGATCCGCTTGTGAATGTCGGGCACCAGCCGCTTGCCGACCTCGTCGAGGATGCGCTTTTCGAGCAGCGGGCCGATTTCGTCCCAGTCCACCGGGAGCTTGCCCTGATGGGCGACGGGCACCAGCGCGTAAAACGTGCTCATCCCCGGCGGTGCCATGCTCGGATCGCTCTTGCTCGGATGGTGGAGGTAGATCGAGAAATCTTCGGGCAGCACACCGTTGGAATAGATGTCGTCGAGCAGCCCTTTGTAGCGCGGGCCGAACAGGATCATGTGGTGGGCAATGCCGGGCCATGTGCCTTCGAGCCCGAAATGAACCACGAACAGCCCGGGGCTGTAGCTCTTGCGCTTCAGCCTGCGGCCCATGCTCCACCCGCGCTGCGACTTGCCCAGCAGGTCGCGGTACGAATGCATGATGTCGGCATTGCTGGCGACCGCATCGAAGCCTTGTACGTGGCCGCTCTGGGTCATCACGCTCTTCGCGCGCTTGTCGTCGACATCGATGCCGACCACCGGGTCGCCCACCCGCATCGTGCCGCCGAGCCGCTCGAAATGGCGGACCATCCCGGCGATCAGGCGGTTGGTGCCCCCTTTGGTCCACCATACGCCGCCGTCCATCTCCAGCTTGTGGATCAGCGCGTAGATGCTGCTCGTCTTCATCGGATTGCCGCCGACCAGCAGCGTGTGGAAGCTGAGCGCCTCGCGCAGCTTCTCGTTCTCGACGAAGCTCGAAACCATCGAATAGACGCTGCGATAGGCCTGCTTCTTGGCGAGCGCCGGCGCGGCTTTCAGCATCGACTTGAAATCGAGGAAGGGCACCGTGCCCAGCTTCACATAGCCTTCCTCGTACACGCCCGCCGAATAATCGAGGAAGCGCTGGTAGCCTTCGACATCCTTGGGGTTGAGCTTGGCGATCTCTGCGAACAGCTCCTCGTGGTCGTTCGAATAGTCGAAATTGGTGCCGTCGGGCCAGTTGAGGCGGTAAAAGGGCTTGACCGGGACCAGCTCGACATCTTTGGCCATGTCATGGCCCGACAGCGCCCACAATTCCTTCAGGCAGTCGGGATCGGTGACCACAGTGGGCCCGCCGTCGAAGGTGAAGCCGTCACGCTCCCAGAAATAGGCGCGCCCGCCGGGCTTGTCTCGCCCCTCGATCACGGTGGTGGCGATCCCGGCGCTCTGGAGACGGATGGCGAGCGCCATCCCGCCGAACCCGGCCCCGATCACGCATGCGTTGCGGCCTTCAGCCATTAGTCGAGGTTCCTTCCTGTGGAGCGAGCGGCGGGCGGTGCGATGCCAACGCGCGCAAGGCATGGGGGATCGGGACCGGCGGCTTGCCGGTCAACACCCTGAGCTTGTCCCCGGTGGTCGATCGCGCGGCATAGAACCGCTCGATCAGGCCCGGCGACAGGCGATAGAAGCGCGAGAAGATGCGATATCGTTCCTCAGGTCTCGCCGCGCCGAACAGCATCGTGCCGAGCATCCGGTAAAATCCGGTGCGTTGCCACACGCGGCGCGCGTGCGCTTCGAGCAGCGCGGCCATCTGTTCGCCGGGCAGATCCTTGTTCTGCGCCACCAAAAGCGCAGTCTCGACCGCGAAGGGCAGCGTGTAGCTGGTCAGCGGATGGCCGATCATCGCGCGCGCGCCCGCCATCGCCACGCCGGGCACGCGCACCTCGCGCTGGTAGCGGGCAAGATCGCCGCCGGTAATGACCGGCAGCACCCCGGTTTCGAAGCCGATCGGCTCGCCATGCCAGCCCATCGCCTCGCAATAGCGTTCGATCCGGCTGGACAGTGCCGCGCGGTCGAGCACGGGGCTGTCCTGATAATAGGTGTCTTCGACAAACAGCTCGTCCGCGGCGAGCGGCAGGGTGTAGACGAAGCGGAAGGCGTCGTGCTGGGCGACCTTTGCGTCCATCACGATCGGGCGGTCGACCTCGTGCGGGGCGTCGGTGCGCAGGTGGCGGCCCATGAAGACCTGCCAGCCGCCTTCGAACGCGTCGGAGGGGATGTAGCCGCGCGCATCGATCACGCAGCGCGCCTCGATCCGCTCCCCGCCTTCCAGCGTCGCCCCGCGCGCATCGACCGAGGCAACGTTGCGGCCGGTATGGATGGTCGACTGCGCCAGTTCGCGGCGCAGCGCGGCGTCGAAATCGATCGACGAGAGCGAGACGTAGGTGCTTTCCAGCCGCCGCGAATGTTCGGGGAAATGGACATCGTAGCCGAGCGGCCAGTGGGTCTTGCGAAACGGCGCGAGCAGCGCCTGCCCTTCGTCACCCAGATCGCTTTCGAACCAGCTCCAGCGGTGGTTGCCGCCCAGCGTCTCGCCCGCCTCGACCAGCACCACCGACAGCGATGGATCGGCCCGGCGCACTGCGAGCGCGATCAGCCCACCGGCGAGGCCTCCGCCAAGGATTGCAATATCGGCGCGTGCCCCTGTCATAACCGGTCGTTAGGGGCGTAGATCACAAGAGGCAAATGGACTTGAGGGCATCCTCGGTATCGCCAAGGGATCGAGGAACGTTGCCGATGAAAACTCGTTCGGAAGGTGTAACAGGAGGATTTCCAGCATGCGTCGTATTGCCCCGGCTCTGGCCGCAATCGCCTTGTGCGCGACTGCCAGCCCCGCCTTCGCGCAGAGCGAGACCGATGCCGACGTAGAGGCAGATGCCCCCGCGCGCTCCATGACGCAGGGCACGGTCTTCGACGGCGACTGGATGATGATCGGCGTCGGGGCGGGCTATGTCCCCGAATATGACGGGTCTGACGACTACAAGCTTTTCCCGCTCCCGCTGATCCGCGGAAGCGTGGGCGGCATCGGGATCGAGCCACGCGCTGCTGGCGCCGCGCTCGATCTGGTGCCCGATGGCGATGGCAAGCTCTCATTCGCCTTCGGCCCTACTGTGCGCGTTCGCACCAGCCGCACGGGCAAGATCAAGGACCCGGTCGTTGCGGCGGCGGGCAAGCTCGACACCGCCTGGGAAGTGGGTGGCAGCGCAGGGGTCAGCGTTTCCGGCATGCTGAACCCCTACGACAGCCTCGGCGCAACAGTGGACGTGCGCTGGGATGTCGCGGGCGCGCACGAAGGCCGCACGATCTCGCCCAGCATATCCTACTTCACACCCGTCAGCAGGGCCGCCGCGGTCAGCCTGTCGGTTTCGGCGGAGCACGGGGACGAGAATTTCAACAGCTATTACTTCTCGGTCACGCCTGCGCAGGCGCTCGCCAGCGGGCTGCCCGCGTATGACGCGGGTGCGGGCTTCAACAAATGGGGCGTGAATCTGCTGGGCGGATACGATCTGGATGGCGACCTGACCAATGGCGGGCTCGGCCTGTTCGCGATCGGTGGCTATTCGCGAATGATCGGGGATGCGGCGGATTCGCCCTTCGTGGCCGACCGGGGCAGCGCCGACCAGTGGATGGTCGGCGGCGGGATCGGCTACACGTTCTAGGTCGCATCTTCGCCGGGTCTGTCACCGGTCGAGCGCATCGGGTCGCTGGTCGAAGGCGTTTGGCAGGGCCCGCGGCGGCAGGTAACATCTCCCCCGATCGATCTTCAGGGGGACCACCAACATGACCATTGCCCACACCGCCACGCGGCACCTGCTCGCGGGAGCCGCTACGCTTGCCTTCCTCGCCGCGCCCGGCGTGGCATCCGCGCAGGATGAGGGCACATCGGCGACCGCCAGCGCCCAGCAGTCCGAACATGACAAGCTGTTTGCGCTGTTCGCCGATTCCGACAAGCGCGGGCTGGAACTCAACCCGCTCGGTCGCCTTTTCCGGGGCGACGATACCAATGCGGACCGGCTGGGCGATTACCTGACCGACGCGTCTTACTACGCCGACCTGCGCGACACGCAGCTCAACGCCGCGCTGTTGCAGCAGATCGACCGCAGCAAGCTCTCGCCGACCGACCAGCTCGCCTACGATGTCTTCAGGTATAATATCGAGCAATCGCTGAAGGGCAGCACGCCCGAAATCCGCGCGCTGACCGAAGTGCGCCCGGTCAATCACTTCAGCGGCTTCCACACCTTCTACCCCGATTTCGCGAGCGGCAGCGGCGCGGCGCCGTTCAAGACCATGGCGAATTACGAGGACAACCTCAGCCGCCACGACGACTACATCGCCATCACCGACCGCTCGATCGCGAAGTTCCGCGAAGGGATGGAGAGCGGCGTGGTCGAGACCAAGCTGACGATCGGCAACGTGATTTCGCAGCTCGACACGCAGCTGGCGATCCCGATCGCACAATCGCAGTTCATGGGTCCGACGACGATGTTTCCCGAGGATTTCTCGGACGCGGACAAGGCCCGGCTGACTGCAGCCTACGAAGCCAAGACGAAGGAAATCTACGCCGCGCACGAGCGGCTGCGCGATTTCCTGCGCGACGAATACCTGCCCGTCGCGCGCGAACAGGTGGGGCTGAGCGCGATGAAGGGCGGCGACAAGCTGTACGAACAGCTGATCGAGAGCACCACGACGCTGCCGCTGAAGGCCGACGACATCCACAAGCTCGGCCTGTCCGAGGTCGAGCGGATCAAGGGCGAGCTGGATGCGCTGAGGGAAGAGGTCGGCTTCGACGGCACGCTGACCGAGTTCTTCGATTACGTGCGCACCGACGCGAAGTTCAAGCCGAAGAGCCGCGAGGCGCTGACCCAGAGCTATTACGATATCGGCAAGCGGGTGGACGAGAAGATCGGCGACTATTTCTCGCTCACCCCCAAGGCCGATCTGGTGATCAAACCCTACGATCCCTCGATCGAGCAGTTCCAGGCGGGCGGTTCGTACCAGTCGGGCACGCCCGACGGATCGCGCCCCGGCACCTTCAACTTCAACGCCTATGATCTGCCGAGCCGGCTGACGACCGGCAACGTCACGCTGTACCTCCACGAAGGCGAGCCGGGGCATCACTTCCAGATCAGCCTGGCGCAGGAGAACGAGAATCTGCCCGCGTTCATGCGCTTCGGCGGGACGACCTCCTTCGTCGAAGGCTGGGCGCTCTATGCCGAGACGCTGGGCTACGACATGGGCTTCTACGACGATCCGTGGGCCCGCTACGGCACCTTGCAGGACGAACAGCTGCGCGCGATGCGGCTGGTGGTCGACACCGGGCTCCATTCGAAAGGCTGGACCCGCGATCAGGCGATCGATTTCATGCTCGAAAACTCAGGGATGACCCGCACCGAAGTGGTCGCCGAGGTGGAACGCTACATCGCCATCCCGAGCCAGGCGCTCGCCTACAAGATCGGCGCGATGAAGATCCAGGAACTGCGCGACCGCGCCAAGGCGAAGCTGGGCGACGCGTTCGATATCAAGGATTTCCACGCGCAGGTGCTGAACACCGGCGGACTGCCGCTGCCCGTGCTGGAAGAGAAGATCGACCGGTGGATCGCCAATGGCGGTGGTTAGGTTCGTTCGTGCAGGGCTGATCGCAGCCTCCGCCTCCGCGCTTGCAGCGTGCGCCACGGTGCCCTCTGCCGAAGAGCGGCTGCCCGTCGCCCCCGTGACGGCCGAGCTCGCCGTGCCCGACGGCGGTGAGGTCGAACTGCGCTACCGGCTGGCAGAGCCGACAGTCGCGCTTCATTTCGCCCAGCGGACGGGCGATTATCGCGAAACCGCGTGGCATCCGCTCGACCCGGCGTTTCGCTGGGTCGCGGAAGGCGATGGCGAGCGGCTGGAGCGTGCCGATGGGCGGGTTTTCGATAATGTCGCGCTGTCGGTGACGCCGCGTTACCGCTCACTGGTCAAGGCCTACGGTCCGTTCTCTCCGTTCAGCGATGGCAGCCTGCTGGTCTATTCCGGCCAGTTTCACGCCTGCGCCAGCCTGCCGTGCGACGGCGACGGGCCCCTGCCGCTCACCATCGACGCGCCCGGCCGTGCCGTGGCGACCCCCGGCACGCGCTCGCAAAGCCATGCCCGCTTCGTCAGCGAAGGGTCGGGCAGCAACGTCTTCGTCGGCAATCTTGCTCCCGTTGCGGCGGACGGCTTCAATGCGATCGTCGATCCCGGTTTGCCCGAAGCGATGCGTGCCCGCCTCGCCACCGGACTGCCCGATGCGATGCGGCGGCTGGCCGATGCCTACGGACCGCTGAGCACCGCGCCCGACCTCTACGTCTCGATCGACCGGCGCGCGCAGCCCGATGGCAATGTCTCGATCCAGGGCGGCACCTTGCCCAACCAGATCTTCATGCATTTCGATGGCGAGGGGATCGACCGGAAACTGGCCGGGCCGACCGACTGGATCGACTGGTTCTTCGCGCACGAGGCGGGGCATCTCTACCAGCAGGAACTGGCCGGAAGCCTGCTGGGCGACGATCGGATCGCGTGGATTCACGAGGGCGGAGCCGATGCACTGGCCGCGCTGGTCTTCACCGCGGAAGGGCGCGACGCCTATGTACAGCAGCGGACCACCGAAGCGCGCGATGCCTGCAGGCAGGGCCTCGAACAAAGGCCGCTGACCGAGGCCGCGGCAAGCGCCGCATTCGACATGCACTATGCCTGCGGGATGATCCTGATGCTCGCACTGAACCGCGAATTGCGTGGCGCGGGATCGGACCTGCACGCTTTCGACCGCAGCTTCTTCGGATCGGTAAGGTCGGGCGCGCCGTGGACCGCCGAACACTGGTTCGCGACCGCCGGCAAACTCGGGGCGAGCGACGCATTCATCGCGCAGGCGCGGGCTCTGGTGGGGGCGGACAATACGGCGGCGCTCGCCGCGCTGGCGCAGCTTGCTCCGCAAGGCGCCACCCCCGAAGGTAGTGATTGAGCGCCCGTCTGTAGCAATTCGGGGCGGGCTCGATTCACCAGTAATGGGCGCGCTTGCACGCGCCCCGTCGATCCTTCATTAAAACAATTGTTAACTCCGATTCCGGCTGCTGGTCACACGCACATCATCTTGCGGTGACACGGGCGGGATGGCTGCCCCGATGCAGGCTTCGTCCGGCTGAGCGGGTGCCTTCTTCCCGTATCGCGTCCTACCCACGCGGTCGGCATATTCGGAACGCAACCAAGTTGAAGGACCACCCGCCGCGCCATGGCCACTGCCGACACCATCCCCGCCTGGATCACCCTCTTCCTGGGCATCTATTCCTTCGCCGCTGCAATGGGCGAACTGCGCATGCCGGGCACTTGGAAAGGCATGATGCACGATCTCGAACAGTCGCCGGGAATGCGCTTCATCGCCGGGCTGTTCACCCTGTCGCTGGGCGCGGTCATCTATCTCGTCACGCCTTGGCGGCCCGATGACTGGCTGTTCATCGCGGTCGCCGCGCTGGGCGGTCTGCTGACGGTCGAAGGCATCCTGTTCCTTGCTGCGGGAGAGCGCTTCGTGACCATCGGCAAATGGCTGATCGGCAGCGCGAGCGAGGTGTGGGCAGGTGTTTCGGCAGTGCTGGGCGCGGGCTTCATCTTCGTCGCGCTGTCGCGGCTGGATACGTTCTAGCGAACCGCGAGGGCAGGGCCGACGCCTAGGCCCCTTCCAGGAACATGTTGATCGTCAGGCGGCCCTTCACGGGATCGTCGGAGAGCTTGTCCGGATCGGGGATGACGCCCGAATGGAGCAGTCGCCCGCGATAGAGGATCAGCCGGTCGGGCTTTGCGTCGATCTCCCCGATCATTTCGTACCGGTCGCTGTCGCCATAATGATATCCCGCCGCCGGCGCTCCGCAGGCGCGATCGTCCGCCGCCAGCGCCGCGTGGTAGGCGGGCTTGCGCTCGGGAGTGACCGTTTCGAACCCGGTGCGACGATGGCGGTAAAAGGCGGTCCCGCCGCTCTCGGGGCCGAGCAGGTAGTGCATCACTGCGATGATCCCCGGCCCGGTGTCGTCGTAATGCGGGAGGCGCTGCGACGCAGAAAGCTCGCCCGGGGCCAGCGTCACGAGCGAATAGGACGCCGCCTCGCATCTGAGCGACTGGCCGAAGCCGAAGACCCGCCGCATCACCTCTGCCAGCAGCGGATTGCGCGGGACGAGGTAGTCGGGCTTCGCAGGCGCGCGCAGACCCGGATAATATGCTCCCGCAGGCGAATAATCGGCCGCGCGTCCCCGTGCGAGCAGCGCATCCACCCGCCCGCTGAAACCGTCGATCTGGACGACCGGCTCGCGCTCGTGCCCGAAGCGGTGGAGCGTGATCTGCGCTTCGGGGAGGTCGGTAGGGGACGGATCTATCATGGCCATTGCAGGGTGCGGGGGCGGGCCGCCCGCGTCAACGCCAGCGTCGCATGGCGCGGCGATGACGCTCGATTGGCAGCCCCTGCGTGATGTGGTAGCGCTATCACCCAAGGGAAGAGGACATGGCGATATGATGCGCGGAACCGTGAAGAGAATGCGGGTCGGGCACCTGCTGGGCGCAGCGATGGTGCTGGCGCTGACGGCGTGCGGCGGCGATAGCGGCGGAGGGACGCCGGGTTCCACGGGCGCCCCGCCACCGACCCAGTCGCCCGCGCCCTCGCCAAGTCCCACGCCCTCGCCAAGTCCCACACCGTCTGCATTGACGCAGGCCGACGCGCAGCTGGGCGCGTGCGTCAACCTTGCCAACTATCTCGAAGCCCCGAACGAAGGCGACTGGGGCCCCGCGCTGCGCGACAGCGACCTCGTCGACATCGCCGCCAAGGGCTTCGCGACCGTGCGCTTTCCCGCGCGCTTCGCAGGGCACCAGCAGCTGACCGCGCCCTATACGATCGATCCCGCCTTCCTCGACCGCGCGGAGCATATCGTCGATACGGCTCGCGCGCAGGGCCTGCGGGTGATCCTCGACAACCACACGACGAGCTGATGGCCAATCCCGCCGCCGAGCACGACCGCTTCGTGGCGCTGTGGAAGCAGGTGGCCGAGCGGTTTCAGGGCAAGGATGGGGAAGTCTGGTTCGAACTGATGAACGAGCCCTACGGCAACCTGACCAACGCGCAACTGACCGGCCTCTATGCCGATGCGCTGGCACAAATCCGCACGACCAACCCCACGCGGGCCGTGGTGGTGGGCGGGCAATCCTATAGCGGGATCAATTCGCTCGCGACCTTCGAGGCGCCCGACGATCCCAACCTGATCGCGACCTTCCATTATTACGACCCGTTCAACTTCACCCACCAGGGCGCACCGTGGATCACCCCGGTGCAGCCGACCGGCGTGACCTACGGCAGCGCGGCGGACGCGAGCCAGCTCGCCGCCGATGTACAGAAGGCGCGCGACTACATGGCGCGCACGGGTCGCCCGCTGTTCCTCGGCGAATACGGCGTGTACGAGGGCGTCCCGCTGGCCCAGCGCGCAGCCTATTACGAGGCGGTGACCGACGCCTTCCACGCCGCCGATATCGACGGCTGCGTGTGGGGTTACCAGAACACCATGCCCTTCCGCGATTACGCGACGGGCGACTGGTACGACGTGCTGCTGGATGCGATCGGGTTGTGAGGGGCTGGGCTAGTCGAACCAGCCCTTCTTCTTCTTGTTGCCGAACCAGTCGGTTTCTTCCTTCGGGGCAAGCCAGCTGCTGGCTGCCTTCTCGTCCTTGCCCTTCGATGAAATGCGGAATCCGGCGATTTCGGTGCTGATCTGGCCATCGCTGCGGACGTCGATGCCACCCATGCTGACCGTGTGCTTGCCGTCGGAGTGAACCGTCACCCCATCGGCCACGCGCACGTTCCAGTTCTTCTTGTTGTCGAAGGAAACGCCGTCCATCAGCTGAGTGGTCGTGGTGCCGTCGCTCGCCACGTTGAAGCCACCGGCGTTAACCGACATGCCACCGCCATGGTTGGGCGCGACCGGGCTTCGCGGATCGGCAAAGCGGGTAAGCCCGGTGGTGTCCGCATGCCCGTACTGGACTGCGGCGGCGAATGCCTTCTCGCGCGCGGTGCGCTGCGCGAATGGAATATCCAGGATCATTTCGGGGAAGAACATCTTCGCAAGCGCATCCGTCGAGATACGCTTTGTATCGTTCGGGTCGATCGCGGATTGCGCATCCTGCGCCTCGCGCGCGAGTCTTTTCCGGCGGACGGAACCGAGCTGTGTCCAGAAGAACCCGATCGCGCCCGCCACCGCGCCGAACGCGGCCTCGTACAGGAAAGCCGACGCGTCGAGGTCCATGGCGAAGTACGAGATCAGCGCCCACCCGATGAAGAGCGCCCCCAGGACGTCGATCCACCTTTTCTCCGGCTTGACCGGCAGGACGCGCATGACTCCGTAGCCGATCGTCGCCGCCAGCATCGCCCAGCACAGCAGGCCCCAGAGCACGCTGCCGCCATACCTTTCGTAAAAAAACAGCGGGATGAACAAGCTGAGCCCGAATGCGAGCGCGCGCAGCTTGGGGTCGAGGGCGGAGAGTTTCCGATCGATCCGGCTCAGGATGCCCGGCTTGTCCGAAGCAGCCTCCGCTTCGGCCTTCTCGGCATGGTGTTCCGCATCGCTCTGCTGGTACGCCGCGATCTTCGCGACGGAATGCAATGTCGCTTCCCGTCCGGGAGTGCGAAATTCATCGCTCTTCAGCAAGTCCGCGAACCAGGCGCGCTTCATCGCCTGTTCGTAATAGAGGCCGTCCTCGACCTTCAGGCGCGGGGATTGCTGGGCCGCAGGATTGTCTGCCACCCACAGCTCGGCGAGCAGGGCGAGCTTTTCCTTCGCCGCAAGTATCAACTTCGCTTTCTCGAACTGCTCCGGGTCGTGGTCCGCCGACTTTGCCGCCGCGCGCGCCAGCACCACTTCCACGTTGCGGTCGCCAGAGAGGAAGGGATCGACCGCATCGTCCGGCGCCTTCCAGAAGGAGCGGTAGAGCAGCGTCTCACCATGCGCGAGTGCGGCATCGTGATACTCGCGCCGCCATGCCGCATCGATAGCGGCCCATCTCTCGTTGCCGCCGGACACACGTTCATCGGTGAGCACGTTCCAGCGGTACAGCTTGGCTGCGAAGCGCACCAGTTCCGTTGTCGCGACGACGTAATCGTCCTTCAGCAATTGCGGCAGGTATTCGTCGAGGAACTCGGGCTGAACCGGCAAGCCCTCGATCACCGGAGTCCAAGCGGGCGCGTAGCGCAGCGCGAACTCGAAGAAGGCGCGCTCAGGGTCGTTGTCCTCCAGCAGCTTGTCGAGAGCGATGCGGGCATCGTATTCGCGCAACTCGTCCTCGAGCCACTTCTGGATGTACCCGCGCTCGATATGTTCGGCTGCGGTCTCGTGGTTCTCGGCCATGGCTGCCGCAAGGTCCGCAAGGTTGGCGCATTCGTGTTCGCCAAGCTTGTAGGGTCGGATCGTGTCGGTCATTTTTCCCCCCGGAATTGTCGAGGGGAACCTAACCTGACCTTTGTTAGCATTTCAAGGCGGGGGGTCCCGGCAGCAGTCGGTGCGCCTTTCGGCTCCCGGAAACCGCCTCTGTCTGGGCGCGCGGGAAGCTGGTACGCACAGTGCCCCGATCAGGCAGCCGATCGGGAACATTCGCTTCCGCTTCCGGTTCAGTCTGCATGATCAAACTGGCCATAATCTGTCTCGTCGTCGCCGCTATTGCCGCGATCCTTGGTTTCGGCGGCGTTGCCGGTGCCTTCGTCGATGTCGCGATCTGGCTGGCGATCATCGCTGCCGTCCTGTTCGTCATTTTCCTGGTGCTCGGCATTTTCGCAGGCAAGAAGGCGAGCGACGTGCTCGACTAGTCGGGGAGCCCGACCGGCACCGCTTTACGCGGGCCACTGCCTCACCTACAGTCCTGCCATCCCCGGGGAGCCTGCCGCGTGATCGCAGGTTGAGAGCGGAATATACCGCGACCCGTCGAACCTGATCCCGGTAATACGGGCGGAGGGAGGGAGCGGTTTTCGGATAACTTCCCCGGTCACCGCCCTCGCTCCGATTTAACGGAGCGTTTTTTCATGGCCGACATCAATTCACCCGTCGAAATCGGCGTCACCACCGGGCCGATCAGAGGCTCGCGCAAGGTCTACGTCGCCGCGCGCACCGGCTCGGGCGTGCGCGTCGCCATGCGCGAGATCGACCTCGAGGGGGGCGAGCCTTCGGTGCGCGTCTACGACACCTCGGGCCCCTACACCGATCCGAATGCCGCCATCGACATCAACGCAGGCCTGCCGCAGCTGCGCCGTGAATGGATCATGGCGCGCGGCGATGTCGAGGAATACGATGCGCGCGAAGTCCGGCCCGAAGATAACGGCCAGCTCGGCCCCGATCGCAGCGGGGGTGTGCCGCAGTTTCCCAACACTGTGAGGCGTCCGCTGCGCGCGAAGGCGGGCCAGAACGTCAGCCAGATGCACTATGCAAGGCAGGGCATCATCACGCCCGAGATGGAATATGTGGCGGAGCGCGAGAACCTTGGCCGCGAGCAGATCGCCAAGGATCGCGAAGGGCAGAGCTGGGGCGCCGCGATTCCCGAATTCGTGACGCCCGAATTCGTCCGCGACGAGGTTGCGCGGGGCCGCGCGATCATCCCGAACAATATCAATCACCCCGAAAGCGAGCCGATGGCGATCGGGCGCAATTTCCTGGTCAAGATCAACGCCAATATCGGCAACAGCGCGGTCGCCAGCGACGTCGCGAGCGAGGTCGACAAGATGGTCTGGTCGATCCGCTGGGGCGCCGACACCGTGATGGACCTCTCCACCGGGCGCAACATCCACGACACGCGCGAATGGATCATCCGCAACAGCCCCGTGCCCATCGGCACCGTGCCGATCTATCAGGCGCTCGAAAAGGTTGGCGGCATTGCCGAGGATCTGACGTGGGAAATCTTCCGCGACACGCTGATCGAACAGGCCGAACAGGGCGTCGACTACTTCACGATCCACGCCGGGGTGCGCCTGCCCTATGTGCCGATGGCGGCCAAGCGCATGACCGGGATCGTCAGCCGCGGCGGCTCGATCATGGCCAAGTGGTGCCTCGCGCATCACAAGGAGAGCTTCCTGTACGAGCGCTTCGACGAGATCACCGAGATCATGAAGGCCTACGACATCGCCTATTCGCTGGGCGACGGCCTGCGCCCCGGGTCGATCTACGACGCCAACGACGAAGCGCAGTTCGCCGAACTCTACACGCTGGGCGAACTCACCAAGAAGGCGTGGGAGCAGGATGTGCAGGTGATGATCGAAGGGCCGGGCCACGTGCCCATGCACAAGATCAAGGAGAACATGGACAAGCAGCTGGAGGCGTGCGGCGAGGCGCCGTTCTACACGCTCGGGCCGCTCGTCACCGACATTGCGCCGGGATACGACCACATCACCAGCGGCATCGGCGCGGCGCAGATCGGCTGGTACGGCACGGCGATGCTCTGCTACGTCACGCCCAAGGAGCACCTGGGCCTGCCCGACCGCGACGATGTGAAGGTGGGCGTGGTGACCTACAAGCTGGCCGCGCACGCCGCCGACCTCGCCAAGGGCCACCCGGCAGCGCAGGTGCGCGACGACGCGCTGAGCAAGGCGCGCTTCGAATTCCGCTGGCGCGACCAGTTCAACCTCAGCCTCGACCCCGATACGGCCGAACAGTACCACGACCAGACGCTACCCGCAGAAGGCGCCAAGACCGCGCATTTCTGTTCGATGTGCGGGCCCAAGTTCTGCTCGATGAAGATCAGCCAGGAAGTGCGGGACTTCGCCGCCAGGCAGAACAGCGACAGCTATCTGGCGAGCGAGAACATCCGGCGGGAAACCTCAGCCGAGGAGGCCGAGGAAGCGCGCGAGGGCATGGAGGAAATGAGCCGCGTCTACGAGCAATCGGGTCGTGAGCTGTATATAGGCCAGGGCGACCGCGAACGCGACTAACGCGGCGTGAAGCCGGAAGAAACGGGCGCGCTTTTCGGGAGGCGCGCCCCTGTCCGGTGGTGGCGGTTGCCTGTCCCGCCTGCAGCATAGCCGCGTCATACGAAGACCGGGCGAAACCTGCGGCCGTCGAAGTCCATCTCGGCAACGGGGTTTGATAGTGCGGCATGCCGCGTTCGCATCGGCGCGCAGTCAGGCACCGTTGTCGATCTGAAGCGCCACGGGCTTGTGATCGGGGCCGGACATGTCGCCGAACTCGGAATGCTTGCGCTTGAACTCGCTGATCCCGGCGGCCTTGATCTTCAGGTTGTCGCTGTACAGAGCCCAGTCGAGAATGCCGCCCTTGCGCTGCGACGAGTCCGACCAGTAGCTGAAGAATTTGACGTCTCCTGGAAGGCCGAGCGCCTCTCTGCGGTCATATTCCCAGTTCAGATCGCCGCCGATCATCCAGGTCCCGCCCGAATTCTTTGCCGCGGCGTCCACCGCTTCGCGCAATTGCTTCGCTGTCAGGCCGGTCTGGCCCGACTTGAAATGGGCGAGGTAGGTCTTCAGCTTGAAACCGCCGCTTGCGCTGGTGCTGAATTCCGCGACATCGCGGTTGAGCCCGACGAGCTTTACCGAGCCGTCGAAGGTCGTCGTCCTCGTCCTGATCGCGCAGACGTACGAATTGCTGTGCCCGCCGTGCACCACGGTGGCGCTGTAGGCGGGGCCGTAGACGCTGTTGATGTAGCTCGCGATATCGGTTTCGCGCGCGGAATGGATTTCCAGCAGCGTGACGATGTCGAATTCGCTGCGGAAACAGTAATCCAGGAAATGATTGGTGATGATTTCCTTTTCTCGTGGAGAAGATCGACCGACCTTCTCCACATTGAACCAGGCGACGTAGATGGCCACCAGCCTCAGTCCTGTTCCACCAGCGAGGCGGCGCGCGTCTTGATCTTCTCGTAGGCGTTGATGCCGCGTTCCAGCGTGTCGACGCTCCCCGGGGCGATCGCCAGCGCGGCGCCGCATCGGTTGCAGGCAAAGCGCGATCCGGTGGCCAGCAGCCGGGGCTCGATCACGATCGAGCCCACGGTGCACGCGGGGCAGGGAATGGTGACACCCATCAGCTATCCTTCGCCGGGCCGGCAGGCAGCTGGATCGGTGCCATCGTGCTGGTCATCGCCTGGATGATCGTGGTCACGCCCGGCGGCAGCGGCAGCTGGCCCGCGTGCACGGTGACCGAATATTTCGCGTCGTTGCTCTTGGAATAATGCTGCTGGTCGGACGAGGCGGAGGAGCTGTCGTGGCTGACGCTGCCCTTGATCTCGACCGAGAACATGCCCCAGCCCGCCTTGGCATCGAAGCTGGCATCTTCCTTGGTCGACGACGAGGTGGAGCTGGAGGTATCGTCGGTAAAGCTGCTCTTCACCTCCATGTCGAAATTGATCGTCACATTGTCGACCGCCAGCGAATTGAGCGGCAGGATGGTGAGCAGCGGGACCTGGATCGTGGTGTCGACATGCGACACGGTGGGATTGGTCGATCCTTCGGCGGGCGGTACGATAATGCCCTGCGACAGGGTCATGTTGACCATTACGGGGGCGTAGCTTTTGCCCTTGTCCGTCGAATCGTCGCCTTCGACGAAGCAGGTCTTCATCAGGAAGTCGATCTGGGTCAGCGCCATTTGCTGGTTCGCCGAACAGGCGGCCATCAGCGGCCCCCCGATCAGCGCGGGCATGGGCAGCCCGGCAAATTGCTGCGCCATCGACGCAAGGGCGGGGCCGGGTACTGCGGGTGCTTCAGGCATTGGGTCTATCCTCCACTAAAAATCGGGTTGGTCTGGTGATCGGGCGGGGCTGGGCTGGGCGCAGGCGATGCGCGGCGCATCAGGGGATCTGCGCCTTCAGTGCGCGTTCGTAGCCCTGCATGACGATATCGACGCCCGGCGGGCGCGGCCCGGCGGTGACGTGCAGCTTGATCTTCGCATTCGCCTTGGTCGCCTGGGCCGCATTCTCCCGATTGAGGAAATTGCGCCGCGACTGCGGGAAGTTGACCAGCATCTCGTCCTCGTGGTTCACGAGTTCGACATCCATTTCGAGTTCGAGCGACTCGATCTGCAGCTCGTTCATCGGGACGAGCGAGATCAGCGGCACGAACACCGAATGGCTCTGCGGCCCATCGGCGGTTTCGCGGGCGAAGCGCATCTCGACCAGCTTGGGGCTGAGGAAGCGCGTGTCCCCGCCGCCGTTCCGGGCGACGCCGACATTCTCGTACCGCGGCTCCTGGTTTTCGTAGCGGGTGCCGCTCTCGCGCTCCTGCTCTTCGGAGCCGGTGTGGAAGAAGTCGAACAGCGCCTCGAGCTGCTGCCCCTCGACCCCGCGCACCGCGCCGGTAATGGCGCTCTGGATACCGTTTACCAGATCGGTGAACCTGATCATCGCGGGCCCTCCTGCAAGGGTGGTGCCCGGTGCGCTCACCGCCCGGGTCTGCCCCCAGACTGCGTCGAGCACGCCGCGCTGTCGCGCACGGCTGCCTCGGTTTTGGATGACGGGACGGGGTGGGGAGTGTGGGGCGATGCGCGATGCGGAGCGCACCCGCATGGCGCACGCAAGGCGGTGACGACTATCCGAAGCGCCGAACTCCGCAGAGCGCGGGGAGGAGGCTCTAGGCTAGCGGCGCGCCCCGGAGGAGGGGCCGAAGCCTTGGCGGATTAGGTCCATTGTGGATGCAATGATGGCGGAACGGGTAGGGTAGGAGACCACGGGCGAAGCCTACCGCGCCGGTGACGAGCGGTGTATGCAACACGGCATGACCGATGCCGCGCACGCCGAACCTGCCGAAATTCTCGACGACAAGCGCGAACGCCGCCGCCTGCCGGTGATCGGCCTGTGGCTCACCGCGCTCTATGTCGTCGGACTGGTGATCTACCTCGTCGCGCAAGGGCAGAACCCGGCGGACCTGCAGCTGAACGAGCTGGGAGACTTCCTCGGCGGCGTCTCCAGCCCGCTCGCATTTTTGTGGCTGGTGCTAGGCTTCTTCCAGCAAAGCCGCGAGATCAGGCTGAGCAACCAGGCGCTCCACCTGCAGGCGCGCGAGATGCGGCGCAGCGTGGACGAGCATCGGCGGATTGCGGGTGGGGAGTGAGTATAGCTGAGGAAGCCTATTCGGCCATGGGCTCTCAAAAAAGTCGGTCATTGAAAATTAGCAGATGAAGGTTGGAATCTTGTCCCAAAAAAAATCAATAGAGGCAGAGTTTGCAACTTTTATCGATGAGTGGATGAATACTATAATAACTGTTCGGGACGCCGTTTCCAATAGAGACTTTTCCTCAGCCGCGCACGATACGGTTGTGCTCCAGCCCTTGAAGAAGGCTAATTATGTTAATCGCGAAGGCTACGCCATATTAGAGAGTGTTGCTTCCCGTTTGCTTTGTGAGGCAGGAATGGCTCTCAAAGTCGGCCAGGATACAGCACAAAAGTTACTCTTGGAGTGCTTTAATGAAGATTTAGAGAAGAGGAAATGGGCGAGCGCGTCGGAGAACGCCATAATTGCGAAGGCCCGCAAGAGGCTTAAAGAAATAGAGCTTCCTGATGGTTCATATATATTCGCTTCTCAATTTTCATACAGTGCGAAAGGATTGAAATTTGATATTGGACCTGTATCGATAATATCAAAGGCGAGATTCTATAGGGAGAATGCAAAGAAGCTTAGAAAGCCATGGGAGCCTTCGGAATCTTCGAAAGACGTCCACAAATTTCTCTTAAAAAAGTGGATCGAGCACATGAGGAATTTCGATCATGTGATTTCGGTCAATGTTGGCCATTCAGAGCGAGAATTGGCTTGGGAGATAGCACGAGAGACCGCTGAGTTTGCTCTAAATATAGTGCGAACTTTCTTCGGCTATTATCACACCCATAGGATTAGACTTTCGGGGGATTTCACCCTCGAACAAAACCGTGCGTCGGTCATTATCGAGCAGAACGACGTTTGGCTATCGCATGGAACTGTCGGTGTCTCATCGTTCTTGGACGATGATGCGATTCAGCACTTTGAGTGGGAGCTTGAGCCAATGTCTCCGCTCTTTGCAAGTTTTGCGGATTGGCTAGCTTCAGGGAAACACGATGGGACACCAACTGTCGAGCGTCTTCGATACGCCAACAGGCTTATCGCGGAGGCGTATTGTGAGCCTTCCGATTATTTGCGTCTCGTGCGGCTGATATCTGCATTCGAGGCATTGGCGATAATCCGCTCGCACGAGAAGGTCCATAATCTTGCTGTCAGATGTGCGAACGTTGGCTCGTGGGGCCGATCCGCAACAGCGTGTGAGATTTACGACAATGTTCGCTCCGCCTATCATGTGCGAAACATGGTGGTGCACGGTGATGCACCCACGACTGACCAAGTGCGCAAGGCTTTCTTTGGGCTAGAAAAACATACGTTTGGTATTCTGGTCGGTTTTTTGAGTTTTTATGCTGGTATTGAACGTACGGCAGCTCCGAGATCGATTCGGACACTCGCACGAGAGATCGAGAACCGCATTGAGTTCTTCTTCTATGATCCGTCATTTGGATTCGACTGAGGCGGCAAGATTGCATAATTTTTCCGCGCTGGCTTGCCTTTGCCCAAAACCCCGGCCCCATTCCCGCTCCCCCAGCGTTACCGCACTGCAGCATCACGCTGCCGGAGTGCTCCTAAATGACCAAGGCCACCCCGAAGACCTGGCCCGAACTTGCAGTCGAAAGCTGGATGCTCGGTGCAGAGATGGGCATGGTCATCTGGCTGCGTACGCTGCGGATGATGTCGGGCGGCAAGATTGCCGAGCGGGAGGCGCGGTTGATGGTCAGCGAAAAAATGACCGCTGCGATGACGCTGATGCCCGCGCTGATGGCGGGCGGTGCGAACCAGTCTGCCGAAAAAACGACCAGCCGCGCGCTGGCGCATTATGGCAAGCCGGTGCGCGCCAATCGTCGCCGTCTCTCGCGCTGAGCCTTTACCGATAGAAAAGGGTGGGTCGGGCGGTTGCCGTCGCTTCGCCTAACCCCGCGCCATCCCCACCAGCACCCGGTCCAGCGCCTGCAGGAACCGCGAACGGTCCGCCTTGCTGAACGGCGGCGGGCCGCCACCGACCCCGTCCATCCCGGCGCGCAGGTCGGCCATGATTGCGCGGGTCGCGATCGCGTTGCCGATGCTCGCGGCATCGAAGCTTTTGCCGTCGTGGCGTAGGACCACGGCACCCGCCCTCAGGCAGCGTTCGGCCAGCAGGATGTCGGCGGTGATGACCACCGTTCTCGGACTGGCGTGCTCCGCGATCCAGTCGTCCGCTGCGTCGAAGCCATCCGAGACCACCACGCGCTTCACACGCTCGCTCACCGGAACGCGGAAGGGGCTGTTGCTCACCACGCGGACATGCGCGCGGTGGCGTGCGGCGACGCGGTAGATTTCCTCCTTCACGGGGCAGGCGTCGGCATCGACGAGGATGGTGACGGGAGCATCTGTCTGCGGCATCGTTCGCGTTCGATAGATGATATGGAGTCGGGGGCAAGGTGGGGCGGTGAGGTAGTAAGCGGGACCCCGGATCAGGTCCGGGGTGACGAGCAAGAGAAGGGGAGGGCAACCTGCGCGCCATCGCCCAAACTTTCCTACTCCGCGCAAATCTGTCTTAACCTGCGCGATGAGCGCTCCCGAAAACCCCTCCGCCCGCACGCCCCCCGCAACCCCGGCCGCCCTTGCCGGCCTCCCCTATGTCCCGCCCGCGGACCGCTGGACCAAGCCAAAGATGGCGGAGTTCCTGCGCGTGCTTGCGGCGACGCAGCAGGTGAAGGCGGCGGCGAAGGCTGTCGGCATGTCGCGCCAGTCGGCGTACAAGCTGCGCAACCGGCTGAAAGGCGAGCCGTTCGATATCGCGTGGGAGGCGGCGTTCCAGCATGGCTACGACGCACTGCATCAGGCCGCGCTCGAACGTGCCTTGTACGGAGTGGAAGAGCCGGTGTTCCACGGCGGCGAGCAGATCGGCACGCGGCGGCGGTATGACGAGCGGCTGACCGTGTTCCTCCTCGCACGCCGCAACGCGGTCGGCGCGCAGCGGCTGTCGCGTTATGGCGCGGCGGCGGAATTCTGGTCGGAAAGGTGGGAGAAAATGCTCGATCTGGTCGAGCGCGGCGCAGTCGTGTGGCAGGGCGAGGACGGCGCGCGGGCGCTCGGCGACGATGCCACGCTGGCGAAGGATATCGAGCGGCGCCACATGCTCGACGCAGCCGAGGATCGCCAGCGACACGGCAAGCGATAGCGGGCGGCGAAAATTTCGGGCGGAAAACGCCGATGTGTCACCCGGCGCGGCTTTGTCATGATGAAAAAGCGTGTCCGAACAATGCTTTGGTGGATGCGTGACCGGGGACGAGGAAGGGTGACAGGTGGGTGACACGTGTCACCCTGTCGCCATCGCGCTGCCCGCCCGCCTGTCGATATGTCGGGCGCGCGATTGTCGGCGGGTCGCCGCGCCTGTATCCCGAGGCGACAGGGAAGGACCAGCCATGATGAAACCAGCACTCTGCGCCGCCGCGACGATCCTGATCGCGTGCCTGCCGCAGCAGGCCTTTGCGCAGGTCGCGGTGGAAGCCAACGTCGCGCGCGCCGATTCCGAATGGGGGGCGGAACTGGGCGCGGGCTACAGCTTCAGGTTCAAGGGGCTGGCGATCCGCCCGATGGGGGGCGTGCTGGTCTACCAGGGCGATAACGACCGCTATTACCAGGACGATATCGGCGGCGGCCAGACCCGCTGCCGCGACCGGAGCAACGGCCAGTTCGCCGACGACGCGAAGTGCGACAACACCGCATTCAAAGCCTATGCCAAGGTCGAGGGGACGTTCACGTTGCTCGGCAGTGCGGAGGCGGGCCTTGGCGCGCGGTACAGCGGCGACGAAGTGCAGCCCTACGCCACGGCCAGCTTCCCCGTGGCTCCGCGCATCCGGATCAAGGCCAATGCCGGGCGCGACTATTACGCACTGGGCCTGAGGGCGGATTTCTGAGCGCGATGCGCCGGGTGAGGCGAGGATAGCATTCGCCAATCCGGGTGGTGTGTGTTACAACAGATAGTGTCAGAGGCACTTTCGACGCGATACGGCATTCGGCCTCACTTTCGCCCGCCCGCGCCTTCCGGCCATAGCCATCGCCGCCGATCCGGCGGGCGCGGCTACGAAAGGGCGCTTATGTCCGTCTTCGACTTCTTATTCCGCAACCGGGCTGTCCGGCCTTCGCCATTGCCTGCGTGCAACGACGATGGGAGGCAGCGACTCGACCAGCTCGATTGCATGCAGACCGATCAGCTGCGCCGGTGGGAGCAGGCGATCGAGCGGGACGAGCCTGCGCCAGAAGGATGCGCGGCAAGCGCGGATTAGGCGATCGGGGCAGGGCGTGCTACGTGATCGCTGCTGACGTCGAAATTTGCGACGGACTTCGAAATTTGCTTCGCCGCTTGCCACCCGCGTTTCGGCGCACCGGCCCCGGCGTAAACCAGACGACGTTTTCCTTTCTTTGGACGACCTGACGCACATCCTCGCCGCACGTCGCGGTGTGGCAACTCAACGCGTTCTCGAAAGGAACACATCATGGCCAAGACTGGCACCGTAAAATTCTTCAATACCGACAAGGGCTACGGCTTCATCCAGCCCGACGACGGCTCGCCCGACAGCTTCGTCCACATCACCGCCGTCCAGGCCGCCGGGATGCAAACGCTCGATAAGGACCAGCGCCTGAACTACGAAGTCGAGCAGGGCCGCAACGGGAAGGAAAGCGCCGTCAACCTTTCCTCGGCCGACTAGGTCAAAGCCGACAGGGGCGTCGTCCTTCGCGGGACGGCGCCTTCTTTCCCTCTCACACCGACACGGAGACTCGCGCCCATGGCCCAGACCTACGAATTCTACTGCGCACGCGCCAAAGAGGCCGCAGCTGCTGCAGAGGCCGCCGATCTCGACCGGGTGCGGGAACGCGAACTGCGTGCGGAGAAAACCTGGCGCGGGCTCGCCGAACATGCGCGCGCGGTGGCCGAGGAACGCGCCAAGATCGTGCGCGACAAGGCAGAGCAGGCCGACTAGCTGGCGGCAGTGCCCGGCGCACTCTTCGAATTGGGTGCTTTCCTACCGCATGCTTTTCGTGGTTTGACCCGGGGATGAGATCCACCGCCAAGCCATTGCACGAAGACGAACCCACTCAAGCGAAAATACCTAAACCGCTCCGTGCGACGGCTAGCGGTTGGTCATGCTGCTCGTATCCTGCACCACGGGCTGCGATACGAACCTGATTGCGGGCTTGTTGGCGGTGGCAGGCTTCGCGGTATCGACCGGACGCCTGGGCGCTGTGCGTACCTCGGTGTAGGCGACCCGCTGACCGGATGCGGGGCGGCGCTGCTCGGCTTCCCATTGCCGCTGATCCGCTTCGGCGGCGGCGTAGTCGAACTGGTCCAAATTGGCCTGAGGCGCTTCGCGGTAATACGACCCGGCATAGCGATCCTGGCTATAGAGACCGCGCTCCCGCAGCTCGGCCACTTCGTACCGCTTGTCGCCTGCATCCAGTGGATAATGGTTGGCGGTCGGCGTCTCGCGCCGGACGTTATCGTAGGTGATACCGCTGCTGGCGGGCATCGTTGCACCGGAATCGAAAATCTGGCGCGGAGTAGTATCAATCGCGCCGCCCATTGCAGCGCCACCTATCGCGACAAGCGTTGCCGCACCGGCGAAATAGGGCAGAACACGCATGGTCCTGAACTCCTTGACTTAATCCGTATTGCCAACCCAACTGGCAAACAGGGCGAGGCGTTCCCGAATGGCGATCCTCTCGCCTGCTTTCGAAGTCGTCCGGAAACCGATAGTACCGTCCAGCGCCGAGAGATAAAGACCCCTGTGGCTGGAAAGGAAAACCCATGCGCCTGCTCCCGATTGCCGCCCTTGCCCTGAGCTCGGGCCTGCTGCTTGCGGCCTGCCAGACGCAGGATACCGGCGGCGCGCCCGGTACCGAGCCGGATGGATTCAACGGAATCGCCAAGGGCGACACGATCCATTTCACAGGGACAGAGCCGTTCTGGGGCGGCGACGTGCGCGGCAGCAACCTGACGTATTCCACGCCCGAGAATCAGGAGGGCTCGACCATCACGGTCAAGCGGTTCCACGGGCAGGGCGGGCTGGGCCTGTCGGGCGAACTCGGCGGCGCGCCGTTCGATATGACGGTGACGCCGGGCGCGTGCTCCGACGGGATGAGCGACCGCAGCTACCCCTACACCGTCACGCTCAAGATCGGGTCGGAAACCCGGCTTGGCTGCGCATGGACGGACGCTCAGCCGTTCGAAGGGCCGCAGCAGCCCTGAGCTTTCGAAGGTCTAGCTGCGCCGGTCCTGTACGCCTGCGCGTTCGAGTTCGCCGCCGAGGCGCCCGGTAAGCCACAGGAAGAACATCCTGAAATCGGCTAGCAGGCTCCACAGCGGGTAGGTGAAGGTGGCGGGGCGGTTTCGTTCGACGCGGAAATGGGCGACCCACGCGAAGAAATATCCCGCCAGCGGCAGCGCGAGCAGCAGCCACCAGTGCTGCGTCGCGACCGTTGCGACAGCCAGCGCGATGACGATCGCGGTGCCGACGTAATGCAGTCGCCGAGTCGCGGGCCGGCTATGCTCGCGCAGATAGAAAGGCCAGAATTCCCTGAAGCTTGTGTAGGTTCGCTCGGTCATTGGCGACCATTCTTGCCCCTCCGGGATATCAGGGGCAAGTGCCTTGCACCAAAACGGGAATCCGCATGTCAGATTGCTGGAACCGGCCGGGGATATGATCGTTCACCTTTTCAATGTTCACTCCGCATTGCGGGTAGCGCTCACTTTTCCGGGTTTCGATGGCCGACCATCCTGAAAGACAAGACCAGGCTTCGACGAGTCAGGCGTCGATGAATGATCCGCAGGCCCGCCCGCGAAGCGACATGCGCGATGTGGGCGACGAGGATCGGTTTTCCGATAGCTCGGGCGTCTTGTTCGAACAGGCGATGGCGCAGACGCGGATGGCCGTTTGCCTGAGCGACCCCAATCAGCCCGACCAGCCGATCGTGTTCGCGAACCGCGCCTTTCGTCGCCTGACGGGCTATGACGAGGCTGAGATTCTCGGCCGCAATTGCCGCTTTCTGCAGGGACCCAAGACCAACAAGCACGCGGTCGCCAAGGTGCGCGAGGCGATTGAGAATGAAGACGTGGTCGTTGTCGAGCTGCTCAATTATCGCAAGGATGGCACGCCTTTCTGGAACGCGCTCCACCTCGGGCCGATCTACGATTCCCAAGGCAATCTGATCTACTTCTTCGGTAGCCAGTGGGACGTTTCCGATGTCCGCGCGGCGCGCGCGGAAGAACGGCACGCGCGCGAGATGGCCCGCGAATTGTCGCACCGCATGAAGAACATGTTTGCGGTGATATCGGGCATCGTCAACGTGATGGGCCGGGTCCGCGGTGTGGAAAGCGAAGCTGCGGAGATCAACAGCCGCATCCAGGCGCTCGGACGTGCCTACGAAACCACGCTCGACGAAGCGTCGGTTGGCCTGATCGACCTCGGCCCGGCGGTGAAGGCCATTCTCGAACCCTACGATTTCGACGATCGCCTCGAATTTCTCGGCAACGGCGCACAAGTGCCGTTTTCGGCCATGTCGCTCATCGGCCTTGTGCTGCACGAGCTGGCAGCCAATGCAACACGCTACGGCGCGTGGGCCGGTGAGGGTGGAGGTCGGGTGCAACTCGATTGGCAGCGCAGCGGTGGAGATGTCGTCCTGACATGGATCGAGACCGGCGGCCCCACCATCGATGGCGTGCCGGCCGATACGGGCACGGGGGCGAAGATCATGGACAGGATGGTCGCCGCTGCACGCGGGTCGATCGAAAGAGACTGGAAGCCGGAGGGACTGCACGCAGTCCTTACCGTGCCGATCGAGGGGGATCGATAGTGAGCGCTAATTGCCGCATTCTTCTGCTGGACGACGAACCGCTGATCCTGATGGATCTGGAATTCGCTGCCGAAGACCAGGAGTGCCAACCGCTGACCGCCACCAATGTGCGCGAGGCGATGGAGCATATCGAGGCACAGGGCGGAGTATCCTGCGCGGTGCTCGACGTAACCTTGCGCGACGGGGAGACATGCGTGCCCGTTGCTCGTGAGCTGGAACGGCGATCGATCCCATACCTGCTCCATTCGGGCGATCTAAACCGGCAGGAAGGGACGCTGGCCGCGCTCAACGCAAGACTGATCCCCAAGCCGGCCTGTTCACGTCGCGTCGTCGAGACGGCGCTGTCGCTCGCCACCGCTCCGCTCGACGCTGCCAAGTCGCACTGATTGCGCTATAGAAAGAAGGGGCCGCCGAGCATTCGCCCGGCGGCCCCTTCCTTTGTCGGTCGGCTAGCCGAAAGCCTAGTAGAGGCCCGGGATCTGGTACTGGGCCGCAGTCGGCTTGACCGGGTTCAGAGCCTCGATACGCTGGCGCGACGCTGCACGCTTTGCGCCGCTGGCAGCGATGGGGGTGCAGGTCCCGCCGCTCAGGAAGCTGAGGGCCGTCGCAGTCGAATCCTCGTCCGTCGAACCGAACTGGTGGAGGAAATCGTCATCCGCCGCGCATGTGTTCGGGAAAACGCTGGCGAGGCCGGTATAGTAGTCGCCGCCACCGTCGGCATTGACGGTCCGGAACGCCATGACGCGCAGCCGGTCGTCGCAGGCCGTGCGGTCACGCGCAATCTGCCCCACCGGCTTGCCGTAGGTGTTGCTACCCACCAGCGCGAGATTGTTGCCGAGGTAGGGAATGAAGGCATTGCCGGTCAATTCGCTGGCCGATGCCGTTGAGCTGGTTCCGATCAGCGCGATCTTGGTCGCGGCGATCGCTTCGGGCTGTGCTTCGAAGGGCTCGGTCGAGTTGTTATTGGATAGCGAATCGCGGAAAACCGTGCGGCTGAACACATCACCGACCTTGTCTGCCCCCAGCAGGTCGCCAAGCAGTTCGGCAACATCGACAAGCCCGCCGCCATTGTAGCGGAAATCGAGGATGACCTGCTCCACACCCTGCTGGCGGAAGCCATCGATTGCAGTGCGAAGCTGCGGCCCGGCATCGGCAACGATGAAGGTACGAAGGTTGAGGTAGCCGACAAGGCGACCGTCAACATTGGGGATGGTGATAGCGCCATACCGGTCCGAAATCGGATCGAGCGCATATTCCTGCTTGGTTACGCTGACGGTGGAGGTCGCCCCGCCGGGCTGACGGATGGAGAGCGTACGGGTGACGCCCGGATCGCTCGGGCCCAGAGCATTGCTGAATGCGGCGGCACCGCCCTGAGCGAAGAGATCAGTGGTAGACGTTCCGTTGACCGAGAGGATTTCCGTCCCGCGATCGATTCCCTGCGGATAGGCGGGTGCGCCTTCGAACGCTTCGAGGACGAATACGCGGCTATTGACCGTGTCGTAACCAAGGCGGACGCCGAAACCTGCCGAGGAACCCGAATTGATCAGATCGGTCTCTTCCTGGATCGACGTGATATAGGTGAAGCCACGGTCCCGACCAAGCGCGCGCGCAGGCGCGACGAGCGCGTCGATATAGCTCTGAACGTCGCTGTAATTGGCGGCATTGACCGTCGTGTCGAGCAGGTCGGGGAACAGGTAGTAGGTTTGCAGCTGCTGCAGCACCCAGGCCTGGCGGTCGGCGACCGAGCAGGCGGTCGGTGACGGGGTCGGGCCCGGAGTGGGGGTCGGCGTGCCCGATGTCGGCGCGCCGCCGCCATCGCTTCCACATGCTGCGAGTGCGCCTGCAATTACCAGGCTGAGTGCGATACGGCCGACCGACATTGGTATTCCCCCTTGAAATATGAAGGGACGATCTATTCAGGTCGGAGGGCGTTTGTCTATCGCTAATAGTTTGAAATTTCGTGAGTGTTGCCTCTCGACCTCAGCTCAGCGCAGCGCACCCTTACATCGCGGCGTGCGAACGCCTAGCAGATGTAGCAACTCCAAGGAGATTCGCTTCACATGACCGAATGGCTGTCCACACTGCTTCCCGATACCTGCCCCGCCAATGCGGAACTCGCCATCGCCCGCTTCGCTACGCGCGAAGCGATTGGCCGCAATGGCTTTTCCTTATCCAGCCCCGCATTCCCGCAGGGTGGGGAACTCGATCCGTGCTTCACCGCGGACGAGGAAGATGCGGTGGCTCCGCCGATGGAATGGACCGCTCCGCCCAAAATGGCCGAGGAACTCGTGCTGGTCGTGCAGGACGCCAGCGTGCCCGATGCGACCTGCCACTGGCTCGTCTGGGGGCTTCCGGCGCAGCACGGCAAATTGCTCGAAGGCGAGGTGCCGCCGCGCACCGGCAAGAACGACCAGGGCAATTCCGAATGGCTGCTGCCGCGCGTCGATCCGGAGGGCAAACCGCATTGCTTCGTATTCCAGCTGTTCGCGCTCGACCTGCCGATCGCGCTGATGCCGGGGGCAGGCAAGGCCGAGCTGTTCGCCGCGATGGAAGGACACGTGATCGCGGCGAGCGTGCTCGCAGCGACCTACAGCGGGGAAGACGATGACGACTTTCTCGACCCCGAAGACGAGCCGGAAGCCTAGGAGGGCAAGGCTATCCCCGGCGGGCGAACGGCCAGTCGATCACCCGACTGGCCCATAGCGCTGCCCAGACGATCACCGGCTGCGCGATCATGCGCGGGATGTGATAGCCGAGCCCAAGCCCGCCATCGCCGCTCAGATCGTTGATCATGTGCTGGATATTCGCGGGCCACACGCACAGCGCATAGAGCGCCAGCCCGATCCCTGCGGCGCGCCGGATCGCGGGGGAGATGCCCTGCGCCAGCCCGATCGCCCCGAGCAATTCCGCCACGCCCGTCCAGAAGATGACGGCTTCGGGGAAGGGGACGGCGGGCGGCATGATCCCCAGGAACGGCCCGGGCACCGCGATGTGGAGCACGCCCGCCGCGAAAAAGGCGAGCACCAGGAACCAGCGGGTGAGGTTGCGGGCGAGCGTCATGCCAGGCGCGGCGCCCAGCCTGCAGGCGCCAGCTCGAACCCCTCGAATTCGAAGCCGGGCGCGACGACGCAGGACACGAACGCATAGCCATGCGCGCCGGGCAGGGGCATCGCCGCCTGCCATTGCCCTTGCGGCACCACTCCTTGCCACAGCGGCTCGGTCTGATCGCCGAGCACGATCGTTTCCACTTGCGCGTCCTCGCTCTCCGCAATCCGCAGCGCGAGCGGATCGCCTGCGTGCCATAGCCACAGCTCGTCGGCATCGACCCGGTGCCAGTGCGAGTGCTGGTCCGCTTCGAGCAGAAAATGGATCATCGTCGAACTGGCGCGGCCATCCTTTTCGCACGCGCGAAAGGTCTCACGATACCAGCCGCCCTCGGGATGCGGTTGCAAGCCATGGGCCTCGATCAACTGCTCGGCGTTGCTCACGGGACGCTTGCCTTCCATTTTGCTTCTGCGGAGGTATGCC
Organism: Citromicrobium bathyomarinum; assembly: GCF_038594485.1. Classification (GTDB taxonomy): domain Bacteria; phylum Pseudomonadota; class Alphaproteobacteria; order Sphingomonadales; family Sphingomonadaceae; genus Alteriqipengyuania; species Alteriqipengyuania bathyomarina_A. The sequence continues at coordinate 674,032 of NZ_JBCFZG010000004.1, forward strand.
TAGGCGCGAAAAGGATGGGGAGCCAACACATGTTACGCCGTTTCGCCACCGCTTGCGCCGTCGCTGGGCTGATCTGCAGCCCGCTGGCCGCGCAGACTGCAGAGGAAACGGCGCTGGCCGCGCTTGAAGCCGCCCCTGTGTGGGATGGGCACAATGACGTGCCGATCCAGCTGCGCGCGCGCTTCGCCAACCAGATCGGCGATTTCGATTTCGAGCATACTGATCAGGTCAAAACCGAAGAGGGTGACGCAATGCAGACCGACCTCGCGCGGCTGCGCGCAGGTCGTGTCGGCGTTCAATGGTGGTCGGTTTACGTGCCGGCAGCAGTTGACGAGCCGAGAGCGGTCCAGATGACGATGGAGCAGATCGACGTCATGAAGCGGCTCATTGCGCGCTACCCGGAGGACATGACGCTGGCGTTGACTGCCGACGAGGTCGAGGCCGCGCGCGCGCAAGGCAGGATCGCCGGAATGCTCGGCATGGAGGGTGGCCACTCGATCGGGTCGAGCCTCGCCGTGCTGCGGCAGATGTACGATCTGGGCGCGCGATACATGACGCTGACCCACAGCAAGAATACGCCCTGGGCGGATAGCGCGACCGACGATCCCGAGCATGACGGCCTGACCGATTTCGGCAAGGACCTGGTGCGCGAGATGAACCGGATCGGCATGGTCGTCGATCTCAGCCACGTGTCCGAGAAGACGATGATGGACGCGCTCGACGTGTCGCGGGCGCCGGTGATCTTCAGCCATTCCTCTGCGCGTGCGATCAATGGGCACGCACGCAACGTACCGGATGCGGTGTTGCGCCGGCTGCCGGAGAACGGCGGGATCATCATGGTCACCGCGGTGCCCGGCTTCCTGAGCGAAGACGCGCGCGTCTGGAATGCGCAGCGCGATGCGGAAGAGGCGCGGCTGAAAGCGCTATGGCAGGGGCAGCCTGACGCGGTCGAAGCCGGAATGAAGGCATGGGACGAAGCCAATCCCTACCCGCCTGCGAATATCTCGGACATGGCCGACCACATCGACCACGTGCGCCAGATTGCGGGTATCGACGCAATCGGTATCGGGGGCGATTACGACGGTATTCCGGCCGGGCCGGTGGGTCTGGAGGACGTTTCCACCTACCCGGCGCTGTTCACCGAGCTGGCGCGGCGCGGATACTCGCAGGAGGATCTGGAAAAAATCAGCTCGCGCAACATGATGCGCGTCATGCGGGCGGTCGAGGCCACAAGCGCGGCGATGGCAGATGTGCCGCCGTACGAAAACCCGTCCGATAACGAGGTTTAGGGCGGGGGCAGAGCCTAGTCGCCGTCAACCTCTTCAGGCAGGTCGTCGCGATCAGTCGAGGCCATTTCCTCCAGCTCGTCCTCGGTCATGCTTTCGTACATGCCGATCGAGGCCCCTTGCAGGTCGGACTTTTCGGTCTCGCCGCGCTTGGCAGAGAGCGCCGCTCCCGCCGCCTGTTGCTGTTTCTTGGATTTCGCCTTGGGCATGATAGCTCTCCTCAGGTGTCTTGCGCCTTGATCTCCGAGCCGAGCTTGAGCACTTCATCGCCGTCTTCCTGCCGGATCAGGTAGGCAGGATCATCCTCGGTCCCGTTCCTGGTGATCTCGCTGCCCTGGAGCGTGCGCGTCACCTCGCGTTCGAAGCGTTCCTTGATCTGACCCTTGGCAGTGCCGTTGCCCCAATCCCACTGAACATACTGATCGCTTTGGAAGCTGTTGGTATTGCTCATGGAAAATGGGGCCCTTGCAGATCAGTTCTGTGCCTGATTAACCGGTGCAGCAGTGTCCGGTTCCGAAGCTTCGGGAGCCGCATTTTCGTTGCCGAGTTCTTCCGGCGCCACCAGCACGTCGGCCTCGTCACCCTCAGCCTGCACCGCTTCCTGCGGCGAAACCACACGGCTGGAGACGTCTTCCTCGCCCGTATTGGTCAGTGCGGGGACGATCCAGATGATCGACAGGGCGACGATGGCCAGCAGCAGCCCGATGCCCAGTACCCAGCGAACGACGCCTTCCTTGCTGCCGCCGCTGACACGCTCTTCATCGGTTCGAATTTCAGTATTGTTCTGGTCGACCATATTATTGTCCTTTCCCGTCCATCGAGCCTGCTAAACGGCTCGTCTCTGCCACGGTTCCGCCCGGCACACCATCAATCGCGCAGCAACTCGTTGATACCGGTCTTTGCGCGTGTCTGCGCGTCGACGGTCTTCACGATCACCGCACAGGCGAGCGACGGTCCCCCATCCTTGCCCGGCAGGCTGCCCGGCACAACTACCGAATAAGGCGGTATGTGCCCGCGGAGGACCTCACCGGTCTCACGCACCACGATCTTGGTCGACTGGGTGATGAACACGCCCATCGCGACCACGCAGCCTTCGCCCACGATCACGCCCTCGACGATTTCGGAACGCGCGCCGATGAAGCAGTTATCGCCGATGATCGTCGGGTTGGCCTGCAGCGGTTCGAGCACGCCGCCGATCCCGGTGCCCGCCGAGATATGGCAGTTTGCGCCGACCTGCGCGCAACTGCCCACGCTGGCCCAGGTGTCGAGCATGGTGTTTTCGCCGACATAGGCGCCGATATTGGTGAAGCTGGGCATCAGCACGCATTTCTTGCCGATGAAGCTGCCGCGCCGCGCGATAGCGCCAGGCACGACGCGGAAGCCGGCCTCGCGAAAGCGGGCCTCGTCCCACCCGGCGAACTTGCTCGGCACCTTGTCGAAGGCGGGCGCTCCGGCTGCACCATCCATCAGCGCGTTGTCGCTCAGCCGGAACGACAGGAGCACCGCCTTCTTGAGCCACTGGTTGACGCGCCAGCCGCCATCGCCATCGGGTTCGGCAACCCGCGCGCTCCCATCGTCGAGGCTCAGGACCGCGTTCTCGACCGCCTGGCGCAACGCGGCATCCTTCGTATCGAGATGGTCGCGATCCTCCCACGCCTGCTCGATCACCTGTCGCTGCTCGTCGCTCATTCTCACCGCTCCTGTATGGCCTTTCCCTGCGCCGTAGCTCGCGCCGCGCCTGACTGCCAGCCGGGACTCCCGGCTATCCCACGGCGTATGCGATGGACCGCAGTAGGGCCTTGGGTTACCACCATCCCGACAAGCGCATTCGGCGCTGCATACCCGATGCGCAGGGGAAGGGGCGAGCCGGTTCACCAGTCGTTTACGGGGCCGACGGTATCGCGGCAATGAAGGCAATGAACACAGGGGCTTAGCGTGATGAAGCGAACCGGTCGGGGCGAGTTGAAGATCGGGACTGCTTTCGTCGTCGCGGCGCTGCTGAGTGCCTGTTCCGGCGGTGGAGGCGGACCTAGCCTGGGTGTGCCCGTTTCGCCGCCAGCTCCCACCCCGGCGCCTGCACCTTCGCCGTCTCCTGCGCCCGCGCCTACTCCTACTCCCACTCCGTCTCCAACCCCCGCTCCGAACGTCAACTCGGCCGAGGTGCGGCGATCGGACGGGCCTGCCTTCCATAACGCGACAATCGCCTGGCAGCAGGGCGTCTCCGGCCAGGGGGCGACCATTGCGATCATCGACAGCGGGATCGACATCGACAGCCCGGAATTCGCCGAACGCATTCTCCCTGAATCGGCAGATGTGGCCGGCTCGCGCACGATCAACGGGATCGACGATCACGGCACCAACGTCGCTCTGGTGGCGGCAGCCGCCCTGAATAACGAAGGGGTCGTCGGCATGGCCTACGATGCCCGCCTGCTCGTATTGCGGGCGGACGAACCGGGCAGCTGCACCGGAGGAGGCGCGAACGATGCCGATCTCGACGGGTGCCAGTTCCTCGATTCCGACATTGCGCGTGGGATCGATGTCGCCATCGCCGCCAACGCGCGGGTCATCAATCTGAGTCTTGGCGGCGGCACGCCCACTGCCCAGCTGTCCAACGCGATCGCTCGCGCGACACAGGCCGGGATCGTCGTGGTGGTCGCTGCGGGGAACGACGGCGACACCAGCGACCCTGCGCTCGATCCGGACAATCCCGATCCCTTTGCGATCGCCGCCTTGCAGAGGGGCAACGGGGCGGTGATCATTGTCGGCTCGGTAGACGACAAGGGGGAGTTCTCCGACTTCAGCAACCGCGCGGGCAGCTACGCCACCGGGTTTCTCTCCGCACGCGGCGAACGGATCTGCTGCGCTTACGAGAATGGCGAGATCCAGGTTACCCAAGAGGGCGGCCAGAGCTTCGTGACCCTTTTTTCGGGAACGAGCTTTGCCACCCCGCAGGTTGCGGGCGCGGTGGCGCTGCTGGCGCAGGCCTTTCCCAACCTGACCGGGCAGGAGATCGTCGAAATCCTGCTCGACACTGCGCGCGATGCCGGTGCGACGGGGACCGATGCAGTCTACGGTCGCGGCATCCTTGATCTGGCGGGCGCGTTCTCGCCGCAAGGCACCACCCGGTTGCCCGGCGGTTCGGCGGACAGCCCGAGCGCGCTGGCGTTGACCGATGACATCGCGATCGCGTCCGCGCCGATGGGCGACGCGATGCGGGGCGCATCGCTGCAGAGCATCGTGCTCGACAAGTACGACCGCGCCTACACCTACGATCTGGGCGCGCAGACCCGCCGTGCCAGCCCCGAAACGCTGATGGCGAACGCCACGCGCGCCGGGCTGCGCAACGTCACGGTCGGTGGGCCGGGTATCGGCATCGCCTTCTCGCTCGATCAGCGCGGACAGCTGGAGGGAGAGACACCGCTCACGCCGCTGCGCCTGTCGCGCGCCGAGAGCGACGCGGCACGGGTGCTCGCAGCGCGGGTGGCGTTGCGCATATCGCCCAAGACCCAGCTGGGCTTCGCCTTTGCCGAAGGGCCCGACGGCATCGCCGTTCAGCTGCAGGGTCAGGATCGGCCAGCCTTCCTGCTGTCGAGCGGGGCCGCCGGGAAGCTCGGCTTCGCGCACCGCGACGGGCAGAGCGTCGCACTGCGCCAGCAGACCGGCGACCTCGGCATCACCCTGACCGCCAGCCGGGGCGAGGCGCTGACCTGGGCGGTGCGCCAGGCGCAGGGCATCGTCGGCAATCAGCGCGAGGGTTATGGCTTCACCCGCTTCGGCATCGCCGGAGATCGGCAGTTCGGGCCGCTGGGCCTGACACTGGGGACCGAATGGCTGCGCGAGGAGCGCACGATGCTGGGCGCCTATCTCCATAAGAGCCTGGCGACGCGCGGTGCGGACAGTGTGTTCGTCGACGGTTCGGCCTCCCTCGATCTGGGCGATGGCTGGCGCGCCGGTGGGGAAGGGCGCTTCGGCTCTACCCGGGCGGTGACCGGTGACAGGATCGCGGGCGGATCGCGCTTTGCCAGCGTCGCCTACTCGGTCGATCTGAGTAAACGCGGGGTCTGGCAGGATACGGACCGTCTCGGCCTGCGGATTTCCTCTCCTCTTCGCGTCATCTCGGGCGGGCTCAATTTCGATCTGCCGGTGAGCTACGACTATGCGACCGAAAGCGCGGTCTACGAACTGCGGCGCGTGTCGCTGGCCCCCGATGGGCGCGAGCTGATGGGCGAGCTTTCGTGGTTCGGGCAGGCGTTCGATGGGATGCTCGCCGCGAGCCTGTTCTACCGCAGCGAGCCCGACCACATTCGCAACGCCCCCGATGATGGCGGGCTGCTGGTCCGCTGGAGCCGGGGATTCTAGACGGTCAGTCCATCCCTGCGCGCTTCGCGAACCCGTAGGCCGCCTGCACCAGCGGGCGTACCCGCTCGCTCATCTGCTTGGCGTGGGCGGAGGATGCGGTGCCGTCGATCACTCGTTTCTTGATGCCCTGGATGATGCCGGCAAACTTGAACAGGTTGAACGCGAAGTACCAGTCCATGTCGGGCACCGGGTAGCCAGTCCGCTCGACATAGCGCTGCGTCACATCCTCTGCACTGGGGATCCCCAGCTCGACCAGATCGAGCCCGCCGAGACCGGCGCGGCCATCGGCCGGATTGTGCCAGTTGAGCACGAAGTAGCTGAAGTCCGCGATCGGATCGCCCAGCGTCGATAGCTCCCAGTCGAGCACGGCGGCAACGCGGTTCTCATCGGCATGGAAGATCATGTTGTCGAGCCGGTAGTCGCCGTGGACGATGCCGCTGGCGTGCTGATCGGGCACCGTCTCGGGCAGCCACGCGATCAGCGCCTCCATCTCCGGAATCTCTTCGGTTTCGGAAAGCTTGTACTGCTTGGTCCAGCGGGCGATCTGGCGTGCGCAGTAATCCTGTGGCTTGCCGTAGTCGCCAAGGCCGATCTTCATGGGGTCGGTGGTGTGCAGGTCGGCCAGCGTGTCGACCATCGCGTGGTAGATCTCGCGCCGCTGGTCGGGTGCGTAATCGGGCAGCGCCCCGTTCCACAGGTTGCGTCCCTGGATCAGCTCCATGACGAAGAACTTGGAGCCGATGACGTCCGCGTCTTCGCACAGGCCGAAGGTGCGCGGTACGGGAAAGCCCGTGGGCCCAAGCGCGCTCATCACGGTATATTCGCGGTCGACCGCGTGGGCCGATGGCAGCAGCTTGCCGAAGGGCTGGCGGCGCAGCACGTAATTGCGGTTCGCGGTCTGGACCTTGTAGGTTGGGTTGGACTGGCCGCCCTTGAATTTCGAGAGGCTCAGCGGCCCTGCGAAATCATCGACATTCTCCTCGAACCACGCGGTCAGCGCTGGCTCATCGAGCTTGTCCGCCTCGGGCACGTCGACCGTGCCGACCATTTCCTTCTCGTAGTCGATGCCTGCCACGAACTTCCTCTCCTAAACCCATGCGTCATGCTGAACCCGGTTCAGCATCCAGAATTTCCGGCGGATCGAACCTTTTTGCCGATCGGCCCCAGATCGCCGCTGGACCCTGAAACGAGTTCAGGGCGACGGCAAATTTCGCTGCTGGCACACAGACCACCCACGTTCGCAAAATATCGGCGATGGCGTAAAGCCGCACTACTCCGCCAAACAGGACCGCGAGTGAGAGCGGCAAGTGTCACCTTTCAACAATCATCGCCCGGCGCCAAATTTCTTGCCGGGCAGGTATTAACGCCTGCACCCGATGTAGGACAGGCGCGAGCCCGTTTCGATCAGTCGAACACCACGATGCTGCGGGCGCTGTGGCCTTCGCGAAGCTTGTCGAACCCGGTGTTGATATCCTCCAGCCCGATCCGTTCGGCGATGATCGTGTCGAGGTCGAGCAGCCCGCGCAGGTAGAAATCGACCAGCCGGGGCAGGTCGACCGGGAAGTGGTTCATCCCCATGATCGCGCCCATCAGCTTCTTGCCGCCGAGCAGGTCCATCGCGCCAAGGCCCACCTTGCAGTCCAAGGGCATCATACCGAGCACGACGGCGGTGCCGCCGCGCCGCAGCGACGCGACCGCGAGGTCGGCGCTCGCCTGACGCCCGACCGCTTCGATGCCGTAATGCACGCCGCCGCCGCTCAGCTTGATGATCTGCTTCGCCGCATCCTCCGCCAGCGCGTCGACGGTGTGCGTCGCGCCGAGCGTTTCGGCGAGCGCGCGCTTTTCGGGGAGCGGGTCGGCGGCGATAATCATGCCCGCGCCCGCGATCTTCGCCGCGTTGATCGCCGCGAGGCCGACGCCGCCGCAGCCGATCACCGCGACGGTCTCACCCGGCGTCAGCTTAATCGCGTTGAAGATTGTGCCCGCGCCGGTGGTCACCGCGCAGCCGAGCACGGCGGCCCGGTCGAACGGCATATCTTTGTCGATCGCGACGCAGGCGTGCTCATGGATCAGCATCTGCTCGGCAAAGGCCGACAGGTTGAGCAGCTGGTTGACCGGCTCTCCGCCTCGCGAAAGGCGCGGGGCCGCATCCTTGCCGCGCCGCGTGCCCTGACCAAGGCACAGCGCCATGCGCCCGGTGACGCAGAACTCGCACTGGCCGCAGAACGCGCTGAGGCACGAGACCACGTGGTCGCCCGGCTTGACCATCGTCACTTCGCTGCCGACCGCGCGGACAATGCCCGCTGCTTCGTGCCCCGGCACCAGCGGCAGGGCGTGCGGATAGGCACCGTCGATGAAGTGCAGGTCCGAATGGCACAGGCCGCACGCCTTGGTGTCGATAAGAACCTCGTGCGGGGCGGGCTCGGCGATTTCGATCTCGCCGATCACCATCGGTTCGCCCGGTTTTTCGAGGATTGCGGCCTTTGCCATCAGTCTTCTCCGTTCGCCCTGAGCTTGTCGAAGGGCTGCACTTCATTTCCGGTGCCGCGCTCAAAAAGAGAGCAGTGCTTCGACAGGCTCAGCACGAACGGCGTTGTCTTGGAGGCACCACCCCCCGACCCCCTCCTCTGACGAGGAGGGGGAGAGGTTTTTCAGCGCGTCGCGCCCATGTCGCCCGAGCTGTAGGTTTCCATCTCGGCCGCGCTCGGTGCGTGGCGGGCGAATTCCATGCGCGCGATCGAGCGTGCGTGGACCTCGTCCGGGCCGTCTGCCAGCCGCAGCGTGCGCTGGTGGGCGTATGCTTGGGCGAGGCCGAAGTCTTCGGACACGCCCGCACCGCCATGCGCCTGGATCGCATCGTCGATGATTTTCAGAGCCATGTTGGGCGCGGCGACCTTGATCATCGCGATTTCCTGCTTGGCGGCCTTGTTGCCGACCTTGTCCATCATGTCGGCGGCCTTGAGGCACAGGAGGCGAGTCATCTCGATATCGATACGGGCCTGCGCAACGCGCTGTTCCCAGATCGAATGCTTGTAGATCGGCTTGCCGAAGGCTTCGCGCGCCTGCAGGCGCTTGCACATCTTTTCCAGCGCTTCCTCGGCCACGCCGATCGTGCGCATGCAGTGGTGGATGCGGCCCGGGCCGAGGCGGCCTTGCGCGATCTCGAACCCGCGGCCTTCGCCCAGCAGCATGGCCGAGGCGGGCACGCGCACGTTCTTGAGGCTGATTTCCATGTGGCCGTGCGGCGCATCGTCATAGCCGAACACGGGCAGGTGACGCTCGATCGTCACGCCTTCCGCGTCGAGCGGCATCAGGATCATCGACTGCTGCTGGTGGCGCTGGGCCGAAGTGTCGCTCTTGCCCATCACGATCGCGACCTTGCAGCGCGGATCGCCCGCACCCGAGCTCCACCACTTGCGCCCGTTGATGACGTATTCATCGCCTTCGCGGATGATCGAGGTTTCGATATTGGTCGCGTCCGAGCTGGCAACCTGCGGTTCGGTCATCAGGAAGGCGCTGCGGATCTCGCCGGCCATCAGCGGGGCAAGCCACTGCTCCTTCTGCTCGCGCGTGCCATACCGGTGGAGCACTTCCATGTTGCCGGTATCGGGTGCGGAACAGTTCATCGTTTCGCTGGCGAAGCCGATGCGGCCCAGTTCCTCGGCGACCATCGCGTATTCGAGGTTGGTGAGGCCGGGGCCTTCGAACTCGAAGCTCTCGTCAACGTGATGGTGGCTGTCGTTGCGCGGGGGCATGAACATGTTCCACAGGCCCTTGGCCTTGGCCTTTTCCTTCAGCTCCTCGACCACGGGGATCACCTTCCAGCGGTCGCCCTCGGCGTCCTGCGCCTTGTAGGTGGGGACGGCGGGGCGCACTTCCTTTTCGATGAAGTCGCGCACGCGGTCGCGCCAGTGCGATTGCCGTTCGGTCGGTTGGAAATCCATCTTTGGGGGCCTCTCTTCTAGGTCTTTCGGTCGGTCTGAATTTGAAATGCGTCGTGGCAGAGCGGCGCGGCTGCGCCAAGCCTGTTCGCAGGATTATGGTGGCAGCACCTCGCCTTCCGCGTCGGCCCGTGCAGCATCGTCGAGCAGCGCCAGACGCGCCTCGTGGCTTTCGCGGGTGATCGGGAACCGGGCGAGCCAGTAGGCGGCGGTCAGCGCGAGGATCAGCGACACGCCGGCATAGAGCAGGATCAACGGGCTCAGCACGTCGAGCCCGACCTCGCCCGGCTTCGCATTGGCGGGCATCTGGGCGAGCGCGATGATCTGGCCCGAGATGAAGATCCCCGCACCGGTCGCACATTTCTGGACCAGCCAGTTGCCCGCGTAGAACTTGCCTTCGGCGCGTTCGCCGGTGCGTTCCTCGTACAGCTCGATAATCTCGGCCACCATCGAGGATGCCGAGATCATCGAGACGATGCCCGATGCGTTGGCGAAGACCAGGAACAGGTAGAACAGGCCCGTCGATGCCAGCGTGCCGACCTGCGGCCACGCGCCGAGCAGGAACAGAGAATACGGCGTAAAGCCGATCACGAAAGCCGCTAGCGCGCCCCCTGCGGCGGTGTACGCCTTCCCGTATCTGCGGTGCAGCGGGCTCACCACGACGAACATCAACAGCGCGCTGAGGAACAGTATCACCGGATAGACGGTCAGCCCGGTCAGTGCGGACGGCGCGCCGGGAATGGTCACCTGGTCTAGCTGCCACACGAACACGTTGAGGTAGTTGGAGATCGAGAATGTCGTCCCCTGGCTGATATAGGCCGCCATCGCTCCGGCGGCGAAGATCAGGAACGCCTTTTCGCTGAAGGCATCCTTGATCTCGGCAAAAGCGTCGCGCCAGTGGAACGGCGGCGGGCGCTTGGCAGGCGGATGCGCGACCAGCTTGTGCAGCCCGAGCGCCGATCCGACGACGGAGAAGGCCATGATCGCCGCGCCGGCGATGCCGAAGGCGACGTATCCGTCGGGCTCCAGAATGCCGTCGGGCCCGCTCAGGAACACGGTATAGGCCAGCACCATCATCAGGATGCCGCCACCCCAGCCCATCAGGTAGCGATAGCGGAACAGCGTGGTCCGCTCGTCGTAGTCGGCGGTGATCTCGGGCAGCAGGCTGACCTGCGGCACTTCGCACGCCGACAGCAGGACGCGCACGCCCACCGCTATGCCGAGCAGGCCGAGGAAGCTCGGCGCCTCGCCCGTGGGCGGCGACCACAGGATGACCCACATGATCGCCAGCGGCCACGGTGCGACGTACAGCCACGGCAGGCGGCGGCCCCATTTGGTGTAGGTCCGGTCTGAGAAATAGCCGATCAGCGGATCGAACACCGCGTCCACCACCAGCGCCAGCATCAGCGCGAGGCCGACCAGCCCGGCGTCCATCCCCAGCACCTGGTTGTAGAAAATCAGCAGGAAGAACGAGAACCCGTTGTCCTTCACACCGAAGGCCATCGCGCCGAGACCCTGGGTCAGTCGCAAACGGGTCGGCAACGGGCCCTGAGTGAAAGCCATGGTGTGAAATTCTCTCCCGGCGGCTTCGCGAGTCCGCTCCTTACGTTGACGTAACAGTACGGGTTGTGCGGTCGTGTGCAAGCGCAATCGGCCTGCCGCTACGGCATGCGTGCCTGCCAACCTTCCGCTTGCGTAAAGGTGAGTCTTGCTCCTACCAAGAGGGCGAAAGCGCGACGATGGGGGCGTTCGAACGCCCCACGCCAAGCCAAGGAGAGCGATAATGGCCGATCTTGACCAATTCCGCGAAGAGACTCGCAGCTGGCTCGAAGCCAACTGCCCGCCCGAGATGCGCCAGCCCGTCGAGGACGAGGGCGACGTGTACTGGGGCGGACGCAACGCGACCTTCAAGAACGAGACGCAGAAGGCCTGGTTCGAAGCGTGCGTCGCCAAGGGCTACACCGTGCCCGCATGGCCCAAGGAGTACGGCGGCGCGGGGCTCGAACCCGCCGAAGCCAAGGTGCTGCGCGAAGAAATGGCCCGGATCGGTGCGCGTGCGCCGCTCAGCTCGTTCGGCATCTGGATGCTCGGCCCGGCGCTGCTCCACTTCGGCACCGAAGGGCAGAAGCAGCGCTTCCTCAACGAAATCGCGCGCGGCGAAATCCGCTGGTGTCAGGGCTATTCGGAGCCGGGCAGCGGTTCCGACCTCGTCAGCTTGCAGACCTATGGCGACGACAAGGGCGATCACTGGGTGGTCGACGGCCAGAAGATCTGGACCTCCTATGCAGACGAAGCCGACTGGATCTTCTGCCTCGTCCGCACGGACAAGACGAACAAGTACCAGGGCATCACCTTCATGCTGTTCGACATGGCCAGCCAGGGTGTCAGCACCAAGCCGATCAAGCTGATCAGCGGCAGCTCGCCCTTCTGCGAAACCTTCTTCGATTCGGTGAGCGTGCCCAAATCCTACGGCGAAGACATTCCGGCCTATGTCGGGCAGGTGAATCGCGGCTGGGACGTTGCCAAGTACCTGCTTGGCCACGAGCGCGAGATGATTTCCGCCACCGGCGGCGTCGACAGGCCGACCTCGCTCGGCGCGGTGACCAGCAGGCAGGGCGAGCTCGACCCCGTGCTGCGCGCCGAGATTGCGCAGTTCGATGTCGACGCGCTCGCCTTCACCGCCATGAGCGAGAAGTTCCTCGACGAGATCAAGGTCGGCAAGGCGCACCCCGCACAGCCGAACATGATGAAATACGCCGGGACCGAGCTGAACAAGCGCCGCAACGAGCTGCTTATGGCAGCGGGCGGATCGCGCGCTCTCGAATGGGAGAGCGAAGAGACCGAAGGCGGCAAGCCCGCACGTGGCTGGCTGCGGACCAAGGGCAACTCGATCGAAGGCGGCACGTCGGAGGTGATGCTCAACGTGATCGCCAAGCGCATCCTCGAACTGCCGGGGGCGTAATCCATCCTCCCCTCCCGCTTGCGGGAGGGGCCGGGGGTGGGCGAGTGCACGTGCAACGGTCCGGCCCACCCCGTTGCGACTAGGCCGCTGGCGCGACCAAGTCTCACTGCCCCTCCCGCAAGCGCGAGGGGATCTGGAGAGAGAAGAAATGGCACTTTACTACGACGACGATCAGGCGATGCTGGCCGACAGCGCGAGCGAATTCATGCGCGAGGAAGGCGGCATTGCGAAGCAGCTGCGCCACTGGCGCGACCGTGACTGCAAGGACGGTTTCGGCCACGGGCTGTGGGAGCAGTTCGGCGAAATGGGCTTCACCGGCATCCTGCTTCCCGAAGAGGACGGCGGGCTTGGCATGGGCCAGGTCGAGGCGAACATCGTGCTCGAGGAAATCGGCGCGAACCTCACCCCGTCGCCCTTCCTCAGCAGCTCGGTGCTTGCCGCGACGGCGCTCAAGCACGGCAGCAACGACACGCGCGGCCGCTGGCTGCCCGATCTGGTTGCGGGCAAGAACGTCTACGCGGTCGCGATCGACGAAGGCCCCAAGCACCGGCCTGAAACGATCGCCTGCAAGGCCGAGAAGTCGGGCAACGGCTTCAAGCTGAGCGGCAAGAAGGACTTCGTGGTCTACGGCGCCAGCGCCGAGATGATCGTGGTCGCCGCGCGCACCTCGGGCAGCGACAGCGATGCCGATGGGATCACGCTGTTCGCGGTGCCGCAGGATGCGAGTGGCATGAGCCACGACAGCGTGCGGCTGGTCGACAGCTCGATGGCGAGCCACATCACTTTCGACGGGGTCGAGCTGGATGGCGATGCCGTGATCGGCGACGTCGATGGCGGACGCGAGATCCTCAACGCCATGCTGCGCGCAGGGCGCGTGGGTGCAGCTGCCGAAGGCGTCGGCGTGGCACGCGGCGCGATGGACATGACGGTCGATTACCTGAGGCAGCGCAAGCAGTTCGGCGAATTGATCGGCAGCTTCCAGGCATTGCAGCACCGCGCCGCGCATCTCTATTCCGAAGTCGAGATCGCACGTGCGGTGGTGATGAAGGCCGCCCAGCTCCTGGATGCGGGCAGCGAGCAGGCCGAACTGATGATCTCGGTCGCCAAGTCCAAGGTCGCCAAGGCGGCGGGCCTCGCGGTGCGCGAAGGCGTGCAGATGCACGGGGGCATCGGGATGACCGACGAATACGACGTCGGCCTCTACATGAAGCGCGACCGCGCGCTGCAGGAGTTCCTCGGCGATGCGTACTACCACGCGGGCCGCGTTGCCGAGCTGAGCGGGTATTGAATTGGTCTCCCCTCCCGCTCGCGGGAGGGGGCGGGGGTGGGCATGGGCTCGCAAGAGCCCACCCCGCTGCGACTAGGACTTGCGGGGCAAGCCCAAGTCTCGCTGCCCCTCCCGTGAACGGGAGGGGAGGAGAAGTATTATGATGAAACTCATCGACCTATTCGGTCTCGAAGGTAAGATCGCGCTGGTCACCGGCGGCAGCCGCGGGATCGGCCGCATGATCGTCGAAGGCCTGCTCGAAGCGGGCTGTGCCAAGGTCTATATCGTAGCGCGCAAGAAGGAGCAGGTCGACGAGACCGCTGCCGAGCTGGGCGACAAGGTTATCGGCCTCACCGGCGACCTGTCGCAGATGGACGGCATCAAGGCGCTGGCCGACGAACTCGCTGCCTGCGAAGACAAGCTCGATCTGCTGGTCAACAACGCAGGCGCGGCCTGGGGCGAGCCGTTCGAGGATTTCAGCGAGGCTGGCTGGCATCGCACGATGGACCTCAACCTCAAGACGCCGTTCTTCCTCACCCAGAAACTGCTGCCGCTGCTCAAGAAGGCGGCCACGGCGGAGCGTCCGGCCAAGGTCCTGATGATCGCCAGCATCGACGGGATGAAGTGCAACCCGTGGCCGACCTATCCCTACCAGGCGAGCAAGGCCGGGCTGATCCACCTGACCCGGCGGATGGCGGCCGAGCTGATCGGGCATAACATCGTGGTCAACGGGATCGGGCCGGGTGCCTTCCCGTCCGACATGAACCGCGCCGCGCGCGACAACCAGGACATGGTCGAACGCGGCATTCCGAGCAGGCGCGTCGGCGTGACCGAGGATATGGCGGCGGGCGCGATCTATCTGCTCAGCCGTGCGGGCGACTACGTGGTCGGCACGACGATCCCGATCGACGGCGGCGTGGTCAATGCGAATATCGGCGCGGGCAATTTCGTCGATCCGTCGGGCGAATAGGCCCGCGGCGTCAGCGCCGCTTGGCGAACAGGTCGATCAGCTCTTCGAATTTCTCGCGTTGATCGGCCTCGTCGCCGCTGGCGATCGCTTCGGCGACACAGCACGCGGCATGATCCTTCAAAATTTGCGTTTCCACCTTGGCGAGGGCGGACTTCACCGCCTGCAACTGGTGCAGGATGTCTATGCAATAGCGATCATCCTCCACCATCTGCGCGACTCCCCGCACCTGTCCGGAAATCCGGTTCAGTCGGTTGATCGTTGCGTTGGTCTTGTCGGCCATGTCCCAAGGTCCAGTTGAAATACCCCCAGGGGGTATATAATGAGTGTTGCGACGGTTGAATAACACGGTCGTACCATGCCATCGCTGAAAGTGCTGTTTGGAGTGCGCGCCTGGTTTTGATCCGGCGCCGGTACGACGCCGTTTAGCCCATCAGCTCGCGCACGAAGGGGATGAGCCCCGTCTGGCGCGTGCGCTTCATCCGTTCGGCGTGCAGGATTTCGCGCACCTTGGTGAAGCATTCGTCGACATCGTCGTTGATGACGACATAGTCGTACTCGGCCCAGTGGCTGATTTCCGCGCGCGCGCGCTCCATGCGGCTGTTGACCACCTCTTCGCTGTCGAGCGCGCGGGCGGTCAGGCGGCGGTGCAGTTCGTCGAGGCTCGGCGGCAGGATGAACACGCTCACCGTGTCCTGCTGGTCCTTCTGGTACAGCTGCTGCGTACCCTGCCAATCGATGTCGAACAGGTAATCCTGCCCGCGCTTCAGCCCTTCGCGGATATGGCCCTTGGGCGTGCCGTAGCGACGTCCGAAGACATGCGCCCATTCGTAGAACCCGTCTTCTTCCACCAGCCGGTCGAACTCTTCGTCGCTGACGAAATGGTAGTCCTTGCCGTCGATCTCACCCTCGCGCGGGGGGCGTGTCGTCGCCGATACCGACAGCGAGATTTCCTCGTCCGACGCCAGCAGCATCCGCGACAGAGTGGTCTTGCCCGCGCCAGAGGGCGAGGAGAGGATGAACATGAGGCCCCGCCGGTGCAGGGTATCGGACTCGGGAGAGGAATTGTGGGGCATATGCGCCTTTGGGGCCGGGCGCGGGGTCAGATCAAGCCTTGGCTTGCCCCGATCCACCAAAGGCTCAGTCCTTGGCGGCCTTTTCGAGCAACTCGGCGTCGCCTTTGGCCTGCGCCTTTTTCGACTGTCGGCGGTCGTAAAGCGTCTTCGCGAGCATCCCGGTGCCAACCACGACCGCACCGGTGGAGGAACGCGCGGCGATCCGCGACAGCGCCATTCCGGCAAGCGTGGTGCCCATGCCCTGGTTTTCGACGATCGACTGGGCCGTGTCCTTGCCGTAGCGGCCCTTGAGCATCCGCTTTTCGACCGCCCTGCGGAACAGGATGGAACCCGTGCGCACGATGGCGTTGGCCATGATCAGGTTGCTGGCTGGATTGGGGGAGAGGCCGGGCACACTCTCGCCGCGTGCGCGCGCCTGGCCGCGTTCGACCTTCTTGCGCAGTTCATCGCGGCGCTTGCTCATACGGGGATGGCCCTCTTGCTCGCCCCGAAAATCGCGGGGCCTTACTTCTTGCGACCGAAATCGACCGTGACGACGTTCGATCCGTCCTCGTTCTTGGCAACGGCTGCACCGCCGCCCTGTTCCGCATCCTCGCTACCGTCGTTTTCGGCGGCGTCGGCCGGGCCATGCGAATCCTCGATCTCGGTCGCCTGGAATTGCAGGCCGAAATCGACCGCGGGATCGACGAAAGCGGTGATCGCGGAGAACGGCACGACCAGGTGCGAAGACCGCTGGTTGAAGCTGAGGCCGACCGAAAAGCCCACGTCGGTCACATTCAGATCCCAGAACTTGTTCTGGAGCACGATCGTCATCTCGTCGGGGAATCGCTCGCGCAGATGGTCGGGAATATCGACCCCGGGCACGCCCGTCTTGAAGGTGATGTAGAAATGGTGGTTGCCCGGCAGCGTACCGCCGCCCGCCTCGATCTCGCCGAGAACGCTGCCGACCACGGCGCGCAGGGCCTCCTGCACGATCTGGTCATAGGGAATAAGGCTGTCGGGCGCGTCGTCACTCATCACGAGGCGTTAGGTGAAGGGGAGCGCGCGTGCGGTCAAGCGCAGAATGCTTGCGCGCACGCCCGGCGGGCGATAGCGCGCTCGCCATGCGGAAAGGTTTGATAGAACGCGATACCAAGGAAACGCGCATTCGCGTGGCGGTCGATCTCGACGGCACGGGCGAGTATGACGTTTCGACGGGGATCGGCTTTCTCGACCATATGGTCGAACAGTTTTCCCGGCACTCGCTGATCGACGTGCAGATGAAGGTCGATGGGGACCTGCATGTCGACCAGCATCATACGACCGAAGACAGCGCGATCGCGCTGGGTCAGGCGATCTCGGATGCGCTGGGCGACAAGGGCGGGATCATGCGTTTCGGCGAAGCATTCTCGCCGATGGACGAGACCCTCGCGCGCGTGGCGCTGGACATTTCCGGGCGCCCTTATTGCGTGTGGAAGGCCGGTTTCACGCAGGAAAAGCTGGGCGAGTGGGATACCGAGCTGATCGAGCACTGGTTCCAGTCTGTCTCCCAGACCGCAGGGCTGACGCTGCATATCGAGCTGCTCTACGGCACCAACAACCACCATATTTGCGAAGCGATCTACAAGGGCTTCGCCCGCGCCATGCGCGCTGCGGTCGAGATCGACCCGCGCAAGGGCGGGGCAGTGCCCAGTACCAAGGGGATTTTGGGTGGTTAGCACGCTGTTGCGCGATCCTCCCCGATTTGCCGCAGGCCAAACGGGGAGGGGGACCGCGACGCCGCAGGCGTCGGGGTGGAGGGGCCTTCGTGCATCGCCCCTCCGTCGCTCGCCCGTAGCGAGCGCCACCTCCCCCCTTGTGCTGACGCAAAAGCGGGGAGGATCATGAGTGGCGGCACTGTTGCCCTGATCGATTACGGCGCAGGCAACCTGCACTCGGTCGAGAACGCGCTTCGGCGTGTCGGTGCGGATGTTGCGCTGGTTTCGGACGCAGACGCTTTGGCGCAGGCGAGCCGGATCGTCCTCCCCGGCGTGGGCGCATTCGGCGCGTGCTACCAGGGGCTCGCTAGCCTTCCTGGCATGATCGAGGCGCTGGAAGGCCGCGTGCTGAAAGACGGCGTGCCCTTCCTCGGCATCTGCGTCGGGATGCAGCTGCTGGCCGACCGGGGCCTTGAGCATGGCGAAACCCCTGGCCTCGGCTGGATCGGCGGCGATGTTCGTGCGCTGGAGCCATCAAGCCGCGTCAAGGTACCGCATATGGGCTGGAACGATGTGGTGTTGGCCGACGATGCGTCTGGCCTTATCTATCCGGGGGAGGCGTACTTCCTCCATTCCTACGCGTTCGATGTCGCGGACGAGAGCCACATCGCCGCACGCACCGATCACGGCGGGTCGGTGACGGCGGCGGTGGCGCGCGACAATATCCTGGGCGTGCAGTTCCACCCGGAGAAAAGCCAGGCCTACGGCCTCGCGCTGCTGGAGAGGTTTTTGAAGTGGAAGCCGTGATTTCCCCCTCACCAAGCTTCGCTAGCCGCAGTCGCGGCGAGCTGCGCTATCCTCTCCCGCAAGGGGAGAGGACGAATGCGCCAGGCTCCTCTCCCCTTGCGGGAGAGGATATGGAGGCTTGGCGACGCAGGAGCCTGGCCGCAATTGGAGAGGGGTTTCTAACCGCATGATCATCTTCCCCGCCATCGACCTGAAAGCCGGCAACGTCGTCCGCCTCGCCGAAGGCGATATGGACCGCGCGACGATCTACGGCGACGATCCGGGCGAACAGGCCGCGCGCTTTGCCGAAGCAGGCGCGAACTGGCTGCATGTGGTCGATCTCGACGGAGCCTTTGCGGGCGCGCCGGTCAATGCGCATGCGGTCGAAGCCATCCTGCGGCGCTTCCCCGGCAAGGTACAGCTGGGCGGCGGCATCCGCACGCGCGAGGGCGCGGAGCGGTGGCTGGAACTGGGCGTGGCGCGCGTGGTGATTGGCACGGCGGCGCTCAAGGACCCCGAACTGGTCAAGGCGCTGGCGAAGGATCACCCGGGCAGGGTCGTGGTCGCGGTCGACGCGCGCGACGGCATGGTCGCGACCGAGGGCTGGGCGAGCGTTTCCGACCTGCCGGTCGAGGATCTCGCGCGCCGGTTCGAGGATGCAGGCGTCGCCGCGCTGCTGTTCACCGATATCGGCCGCGACGGGTTGCTCAAGGGCTGCAATGTCGAGGCGACGCTTGTTCTGGCCAAGGCGCAATCGCTTCCCGTCATCGCCAGCGGCGGGGTTGCCGGGATCGAGGATATCCGCGCGCTCGCTCCGCATGCGCAGGACGGGATCGAAGGCGTGATTACCGGCCGCGCGCTGTATGACGGGCGCCTAGATATGGCAGAGGCACTGCGCGAGGCGCGCGAGTGATCCAGCCCCCTCACCAAGCTGCGCTAGCCGGTTCACCGGCAAGCTCCGCTATCCTCTCCCACAAGGGGAGAGGCAATGGGGTAGCAGCCATCCTCTCCCCTTGCGGGAGAGGATACGCAGGCTTGGACCTGCAAGGTCCTAGCCGAAGTTGGAGAGGGGGCAGGGCGCTGTGACCATCGCCGATATCGCTCTGATCGCCACGGTCGTGATGCTCGCCGTCGCCGCGATCGATGCGGTGCGTGGCAAGACGGCGCTGGGCAAATTCCGGCTGAGCAAGAAGGACGAAGACCCGACCCGCTTCTGGTTCGCGATCGTGCTCTACATCAACATGGCGTTCGGGATGTTCTGGTTGGCGGGGCAGGTGCCTCAGACTGCGCCTGAAACGGCATCCGAGCCGAAAGACGATCAACCCACCATGACCATCACGATACCCCCAGCATGACTGTCCGTATTCGCGTCATCCCCTGTCTCGACGTGGCCGAGGGCCGCGTGGTCAAAGGCGTCAACTTCGTCGACCTGCGCGATGCGGGCGATCCGGTCGAGCAGGCGCATGCCTATGATCTCGCGGGCGCGGACGAGCTGTGTTTTCTCGACATTTCCGCCAGCCATGAAGGGCGCGCGACGCTGGCCGATATCGTGCGGCGGACGGCCGAAGTCTGCTTCATGCCGCTGACCGTGGGCGGCGGGGTGCGCAGCGTGGAGGATGCGCGCACGCTGTTGCTCGCCGGGGCAGACAAGGTCGCGATCAACTCCGCAGCCGTGGCGCGGCCCGAACTGGTCGACGAAATCGCGCAGCGCATGGGCAGCCAGTGCGTTGTCGCGAGCGTGGATGCCAGAAGGGTGGTATCCCCCTCCCGACCCGCCCACCCTGAGCCTGTCGAAGGGTCGCCTTTTCCTTCCGAAGAAAAGGGCGGTGCTTCGACAAGCTCAGCACGGGCGGGATTGGGTAAGTGGGAGATATATACCCATGGCGGCCGCCGCGCGACCGGGATCGACGCGCTGGAACACGCCACGAAACTGGCGCAGCTGGGTGCAGGCGAACTTCTCGTCACCTCGATGGATCGCGACGGGACCAAGGACGGCTACGATCTCGAACTGACCCGGATGATCGCCGACGCAGTCGATGTGCCGGTGATCGCCAGCGGCGGGGTGGGCACGCTCGACCATATGGTGGCTGGCGTGACGCAGGGTCATGCCAGCGCGGTGCTCGCCGCGAGCATCTTCCATTTCGGGCAGCACACCGTCGCCGAGGCGCAGGATGCCTTGCGCGCGGTGGGCCTGCCTGCACGCCATCCGGAACCCTACGCGGGCATGCGCGCTTGAGCCGCAACGCATAATCAGAAAGAGACCGCAACGTATGGAAACTCTCGCCCGCCTCGAACAGGTTATCCTCCAACGTCGCAAGTGCGACCCGGAAACCAGCTATGTCGCGCTCCTCAAGCGCGAGGGGCGTCCGTGCATGGCGCGCAAGCTGGGCGAGGAAGCGGTCGAAGCGGTGGTCGCGGCGCTTTCGGGCAGTGACGAGGAACTGGTCGGCGAGGCTGCCGATGTGCTGTTTCACCTGATGGTGCTGCTCGCCGACCGCGATATCGCGCTGGCCGATGTGCTCGCCGAACTCGACCGGCGTGAGGGCGTTTCGGGGATCGAGGAAAAGGCCAGCAGGGAGGAAAGCCATGCCGATTGACGCCACCGCACCCTACGACGACGACAATATCTTCGCCAAGATCCTGCGCGGCGAGATCCCCTCGACCAGGGTCTACGAAGACGAGTGGGCGATCGCGTTCGAGGACATCAATCCGCAGGCCGAGATCCACACGCTGGTGGTGCCCAAGGGCAAGTATGTGAGCTGGGACGATTTCTCCGCAAAGGCTCCGGACGAGGAAATCGCCGGTTTCGTGCGCGCGGTGGGCAAGGTCGCCCGCGAGAAGGGGCTGGTCGAGCCCGGCTATCGCCTGCTCGCCAATGTCGGCGCGGATGGCGGGCAGGAAGTGCCGCACCTGCACGTGCATCTTTTCGGCGGGCAGAAGCTCGGCCGGATGATCGCATGATTGCCGCGCCCGGCGGGCCACCGCCGGGGCAAACCGATCCCGCAGCGCGACAGGCCGCGCAATTCCGATTGCCGCGCCGAGTCGCTTTCCGGTAAAGGCGCGAGCCGCATGACCGATACCAACGATCATCCCATACCCAACCCGCCCGGCGGCGTGTTCGACGGCACGACGCACCTCTACGCGGTGCGCGCCTATTACGAGGACACGGACCTCTCTGGCATCGTCTATCACGCCAATTACCTGCGCTGGTTCGAACGGGCCCGGTCCGACGTCTTGCGGATGCTCGGCATCGACCAGCGCGCCGCGATCGAAGCGGGGGAGGGCGCCTATGCGGTCGCCGATGTGCAATTGCGGTACATCCGGCCCGCGCTGCTCGATGACGACGTCGTCATTCATACGCGGTGCAGCGAACTCAGGGCAGCGAGCGTCCGGATGGAGCAGGAGGCGAAGCGCGATGGGGAAACGATCTGCACCGCGCACCTGCGCGTCGGCTTCGTCGCCCCCAATGGCCGCCCGCGCCGCCAGCCAGAGGCATGGCGCGAAGCCTTCACCCGAATTCTCGATACCCGTTCTCTTGGGGAGCATGCCTGAATGATCTTTCTCGACCTGCTTGCGGCCGCCGGACCAGAGGTCGCCGCTGCGCCCACCCGGCTCGAACCGGTCAAGCTGTTCCTCGACGCCGATATCGTCGTGCAGGCGGTGATGACCGGCCTGCTGATCGCGTCGATCTGGAGCTGGATGATCATCATTTCCTTCGCACTCAAGATCGGCGGCGCGAAGAAGCGCGCCCGCAAGTTCGAGAAGGATTTCTGGGCCTCCGACAATTACGAGCAGACGCTCGATGCCTATCGCAACCAGGACGTCGCCCCCGCGCGGATCGCGTGGGGCGCGATCACCGAATGGAAGAAGTCGACCAAGGGCGGCGTGAAGGATGTGCGCGGCGCGCAGGGCCGCATTGCGGCGGTGATGGACAGCCATGTCGCGGAAGAGGCCGACCGGCTGGCGGGCCGGCTGACCTTCCTTGCCACTCTCGGGTCGGTTGCCCCCTTTGTCGGGCTGTTCGGTACCGTTTGGGGCATCATGAACAGCTTTTTCCAGATCGGTGCGCAGAACAATTCCTCGCTCGCGGTGGTCGCGCCCGGCATTTCCGAGGCACTGTTCGCGACCGCGATCGGGCTGTTCGCCGCCATTCCCGCAGTCATCGCCTACAACCGCCTGTCCGCCAGCGTGAACAGCTACGAAGCGATCCTCCAGCGCTTCGCCGACCGGTTCAACGCCAATCTCGGCCGCGAGCTGGAGCGGGTGTGATGTTGCATTCGGCACCGGCCCGCGAGGGAGAATCCTGATGGCGATGGGCGTGCTCAAGTCGAAGCGCGGGCGCAATTCCAGGCGCGCGCCGATGGCGGAGATCAACGTTACCCCGCTGGTCGACGTGATGCTGGTGCTGCTGATCATTTTCATGGTCACCGCACCGCTGCTGACCGCGGGCGTGCCCGTCGACCTGCCCGACAGCCGCGCCAACGCGCTGCCGCAGGACGACGAACCGCTCAACGTGTCGATCGCGGGCGACGGTACGATCTATCTGGGTGAGGACGCCGTCCCCCAGGGCCAGCTCGGCGCGGCGCTTGCCACCGCCAGCGCGGGCTCAGCCTGTTCGGAGCGCGAAGTCGTGCTGCGCGCGGACAAGACGCTCGATTACGGGCGCGTGATGGGCGTCATGGGCGAGCTCAACCGGATGGGCTGCAACTCGATCTCGCTGGTCACCAACAGTTCAAGCGAATCGCTCTAGCCCACCCGCTCGATGG
Source organism: Citromicrobium bathyomarinum (assembly GCF_038594485.1). Lineage (GTDB taxonomy): Bacteria > Pseudomonadota > Alphaproteobacteria > Sphingomonadales > Sphingomonadaceae > Alteriqipengyuania > Alteriqipengyuania bathyomarina_A. Next base: position 697,118 of record NZ_JBCFZG010000004.1, read on the forward strand.
ACGCGAAACCGCATAACGGCCTCGATGCCCTTGCGCTGATCGTCGCGATCGCGTTGCACGCTGCGTTGATCGCGGCGCTGCTGCTGCAAGGGACGACGCGTCAGCCGATGCCCGAGCCGAAGCGGATCACGGTCAACTTCGCCGAAGATGTCGGCCTGACCTCGACCGCGCCCGATCCCGTGCAGGAATCGCAGGCGTCGGTGGCGCCCGAGCTGGGCGATGCCGCGCCGCCGCCGATCGAATACGTCCCGCCGCCGCCGCTCCCCCAGCCGACCAGCGCCCCGGCGCCCGAGCCACGCCCTTCGCCGCGTGCGACCAGCCGCCCGCAACCCAGGCCATCGCCGCGCGCCACCTCGCAACCGCGTCCCGAGCCAAAGCCGCGCCCGACCAGTCGCGCAACCTCTTCGCCGCGTCCGAAGCCCCAGCCGAGCGCTCAGCCGACCCGTTCCGGGGGGTCTCGCATCGGCGACGACTTCCTGCCCTCGCAGGGCAATTCGACCAGCTCGAATGACACCCGTATCCCCGCTTCGCAGATCGGTAACAGTGCCAAGGCGAGCATTGCCGCCGCGATATCGCGCCAGATCAAGCCGCACTGGCAGCCGCCCAGCGGCCCCGAGGTGGAGGATATCGTCAGCTACGTCTCGTTCCAGCTCAAGGAGGACGGATCGCTTGCCGGTCGTCCGCGTCTGGTAAGACAGACGGGGGTGAACGCGACCAACCGTGCGCAGGCCGAACGCCATGCGGAACAGGCGATCCGCGCTGTGCAGCTGGCGGCGCCCTTCGATTTGCCGCCCGAATATTATAATGCTTGGAAGTCTGTGACTGCCAACCTCGATTGGAGACTCGCTCAATGAGATTCTTGATGGCCGCCGTGGCTCTGCTGCTCGCGTCCCCGGTGCTCGCCCAGAACGAGGACCTGGGAACTGCTCCTCCCGTGGGCGGAGAGGTTGAGACCGTGCCGACGCAGGGTGACGGAGACGAAGACGGGGGCCTTTCGGTCAACGTCTCGTTCGAAGGCAGCCTCGACGATCTCCAGCTTGCTATCCCCGCCTTCGCGGCGGAGCGCGACGTTGCGACCGCTGCGAACGCACGCGGCACGGCTGCGCTGGGGGCGGAGCTGGCGCGAGTGGTTACCGCGGACCTTCAGAACAACGGCCTGTTCGACCCGACCGGCCCCGACGCACTGCCCAAGCCCAGCTACCCGCAGATCACCGATCCGGTGTGGAACATGTGGTCGATGCGTGGCGCGGAAATGCTCGTGCAGGGCTATGTCCGCCCGCGTCCCGACGGCAAGCTGGTGGTCGGCTGTTACCTTTACGACGTCGCACTTAACGATGAACTTGCCCGCTCGGGCTGGGTGGTCCCGCCGTCCGACTGGCGGCGTGCGGCACACAAATGTGCCGACCTCGTCTATTCGCGCCTGACCGGCGAGAGCCCGTTCTTCGACAGCCGGATCGCCTATATTGCGGAGACCGGCCCGAAGGATAACCGGACCAAGCGGCTCGCGATCATGGACAGCGACGGGGCGAACCACCGCTTCATCACTACGGGCCGCGCAACCGCGCTGACCCCGCGCTATTCGCCCGATTACCGCAAGCTGATGTACCTGAGCTATGTCGACGGCAATCCCCGCATCTACGTCTACGACATCGGCACGGGGCAGCAGACGCTGGTCACCCAGAGCAGCAACCCGACCTTCGCGCCGCGCTGGAGCCCCGACGGGCGCTGGGTGCTCTATTCGATGGCGGTCAACGGCAATACCGATATCTACCGCGTCTCCGCGCAAGGCGGCGAGAGCACCCGCCTGACCGATGCTCCGGGGATCGATATCGGCGGGTCGTACTCGCCCGATGGCAGCAAGATCGTGTTCGAAAGCGACCGCTCGGGCGAACAGCAGATCTACATGATGAACGCCGACGGATCGAACCAACGGCGGATCAGCTTCTTCGGCGGCCGTGCGGCGACGCCCGAATGGAGCCCGCGCGGCGACCAGATCGCGTTCACCTACATCCCCGGCGACTTCAACATCGCGGTGATGAGCGCGAATGGCGGCGGCTTCCGCAAGCTGACCAATGGCTGGCAGGACGAGGCACCGACCTGGGCCCCCAATGGCCGCGTGCTGCAGTTCTTCCGGACCGAGCGCAACACGGGCCGCACCGCGATCTATCAGGTCGATCTGACCGGCGACAATCTGCGCCGCCTGCCGACCCCGGTCGATGCCTCAGACCCGGCATGGGGACCGATCCTGCCGTGAGACGTTGCGTAACTAACGCTTGATTTTCGTGGGGTCGCACCGACGACTACCAAGGCATATTGTGAGGAGAGACCTATGAACTCGCGTATCAAGATTGCGATTATCCTTGCCGCCACCGCCTCGCTCGCGGCCTGCAAGTCCAATGCCCCCGAAGAACTGCCGCCCGAACCGGGCGTGAGCCAGCCGACCAACCCGGGCGACAACAGCGGCCCCGGCTATGGCGTCGGCTCGCAGGAACACTTCGTCAACGCGGTCAATGGTCAGAACGTGATCTACTTCGATACCGATCGCTACAACATCGACACCGCCGATGCCGCGGCGCTGCAGATGCAGGCGCAGTACCTCGCGCAGTACCCCAACATCAGCGTCACGATCGAAGGCCATGCCGACGAACGCGGGACGCGCGAATACAACCTTGCGCTGGGTGAGCGTCGCGCCAATTCGGCGAAGAACTACCTCGTCAGCCTGGGCATCGCCGCCAACCGTATCCGCACGGTAAGCTATGGCGAGGAACGCCCGGTCGCGACCGCATCGACGCCCGAAGCATGGGCCAAGAACCGCCGCGCGGTAACGGTCGTCATCAACTACTAAGCGGTTCGCCGCGAGACATGGGGCGGGCGATCCTGCAGGGTCGCCCGCCCTTTTCGTTCGCGCATCGCCGCCGGACGGTTCGCTAATCGGGGTGGCGAGGGCGCAATCGGTTGCCGCACGGGTTCACATTGGCGCGCGGTGCTCTAGATTGGATCAATGGCGAAACCACGCAGATCGAACGATTGGGGCTTTCCCCGCTGGCGGGGCTATGAAGCCTCGCGCGAGGCGGCGACCATTCGCGTGTGCGATCGCCACGGGTGTGAAGAGCCGGGCAATTGCCCCGCGCCCAAATCTCCCAACAATCCGGACCGCTGGTATTTCTGCCAGAAGCACGCCGCCGAATATAATTCCAAGTGGGACTATTTCGAAGGGCTCGAAAAGGCTGAGGCGGCCGAGCGCGCGCGGACCGAGAAGCGCGACAATGCTGGTTACGCCGAAGCGTCGCACTACAGCTGGACGGGATCGGGCGATGGCTCGCGCTCGGCGGACGAGATGCGCGCGCTCGACGTGCTCGAGCTGGAAGCCGATGCCGACTTCGCAGCGATCAAGCGCGCGTGGCGTGAAAAGGCCAAGACCGTGCACCCGGATGTGAAACCGGGCGACAAGGATGCCGCCGCCGAATTCCAGAAGCTGCAGCTAGCCTACGAGGTGCTCAAGGCCGCCGAAGCGCGGCGCGAATGGATGGGCTAGCGAAGAAAACGGCATAGTCACAGCATTGTAACATTCCCGTCGCCGTTCGGTCACCGACACCCCCTAACGCCCCTTTTCGCACTTGCAGCATCAAGGGGTTCGCCATGCGCTTTTCTTCGTCTTTCTCCGCCTTCCGATTTGCCTTGCTGGGAACAGCGGCCATCGTGCCCGCCACAGCCTTCGCCCAAGCCGCCGCCGAGCCTGCGGACCAAGACTCGATCGAGGCGAGCAGCGGCAATGAAATCGTCGTCACCGCGCAGAAGATCGAACAGCGCGCCAAGGATGTGCCGATCACCATCTCGGCGCTTTCGGGCGAACGGATCGAGGATTTGGGCGTCACCGATCTGGACGAGCTGTCGAACTACGTTCCCGGCCTCAACATTCAGGAACAGAGCGCCAACAACCCCGGCATCGTGATCCGCGGCATCACCTCGGACAGCGGCTCCGCCCAGCAGGGCCCGCGCGTCACGCTCTATTACAACGACGTCGACATCTCGCGCTCGCGCGGTTCCTACCAGGCGATCTACGATCTGGACCGCGTGGAAGTCATCAAGGGCCCGCAGGCGACCCTGTTCGGCACGGCCTCTGCCGTCGGCGCGATCAGCCTTGTTTCCGCCAAGCCCAAGCCCAGCTTCTCGGGCGCGCTGACCGGCGGCTATGGCAATTACGACGCCACGCTGCTGTCGGGCTTCGTCAATGCCGGTTCGGACGTGCTCGCGGGCCGTGTCGCCTTCGAATGGCGCACGCGTGATGGCTATGTCGAAAATCTCGCCACCAGTCAGGACAAGGAGCTCTACGCCAAGGACCAGCTCGGCGTACGCGGATCGCTGCGCTTCACGCCCAGCCCGTTTGTGACAGTCGACCTCGTCGGCACCTACGACCAGCAGCGCAACGGCGGCACGCCCTTCATCTCTGGCACCTTCCCCGCCTTCGCCGGCGCGCCGGGCGGCGCGGCCAATGCCTTCGAGGATGCCAACCTTGGCGGATCGCCCTATTCGGCGGCGGCGCTGGGCGACGACCAGCTCGGCCTCAATCGCGAAGTCTACGACGTCAACCTGACCGCCGCGATCGAGCTGAGCGATTCGCTCACCTTCACCACAGTCAACGGCTACCGCGAATTCGACAGCGCCGAAGTGTTCGATGCCGACGGATCGGCAGCGCCCTTCCTCGAATTCGCCGAGATCGCCACCGGCCACCAGTTCAGCCACGAAGGCCGCTTCAGCTATGTCGATTCCAGCTGGCGTGCATCGTTCGGCTGGAATGTCTTCACCGAAAAGGGACGCCAGAACGTGCCCTTCTCGACCGAGGAAGGCACCTTCCTTCAGTGCCTGACCACGCTGTTCGGCGCGCCGCTGATCCCCGGTGTCCCCTGCGTTGCGCCCGACGGTACCGTGCCCGCAGCGGGCGTGACCGAGCTTCTCACCTCGGGTCTGGCGACCCAAATCCCGTACAGCTCGGTGTTCGAGAACCAGGGCCGCAACACCAGCTATTCGCTGTTCGCCGACGCGACCTTCATCCCGACGCAGAGCCTTGAGGTCACTGCCGGGGCACGCGTGCTGATCGAAGAGCGCAAGTCGGGTTTCACCGCGACCGTCCCCAATTCGGTGCTGAGCGGCGCGCCGCTGATCCCCGGCCAGGTCGATACCGGTGGGCAGACGATCGAATCGGAAGACAGCTTCGCCGCCGCTCTGCCGCGCTTCAACATCCTCTATCGCCTCACCCCGGACGTGAACGTCTTCGCCACGGTCTCGAAAGGTCGCCGTTCGCCGGTGGTGCAGGTCGGTGCGAGCGGCGCGCAGATCATCCCCGCCGAAACCGTGTGGAACTATGAGGGTGGGCTCAAGCTCAGCTCGGGTCCGGTCTCCGGGTCGCTCGGCGTCTATTACCAGGTCTACGACAACTTCCAGGTGTCGGTGGCCGAGCTGGACAGCAATGGTAACCCGACCGGATCTTTTGTGACCGAGAGTGCGGGCACGGCGTCGAACCTCGGCGTCGAGGCAGAGCTTGCGGTGCAGGCGTCCGACTGGCTGAGCCTGTTCGGCAATGTGGGTTACATCAGCGGCGGCATCGACAAGGATAACGCCTTCTCGCCCGCCTATTCGGGTGCGCGCTTCCGTCTGCAGCCCGAATGGCAGGCGGCGGGCGGCTTCACGATCGACTACCCGATTGCGGACGGCGTGCGCTTCTTCGCGACGCCCAGCGTGACCTACCGCAGCCGCATCTTCTTCGAAGTGCCCAACGATCCGGCGATCTCGCAGGGGCCGGTGACGCTGGTCAATGCGCGTGCGGGCGTGTCCTTCGCGGATGATCGCTTCGAACTGGCGGGCTTCATCCGCAACGCGTTCGACGAAGATTACCTGCTCGATGCGGGCAATACCGGCGGCGCCTTCACCGTGCCGACCTTCATCCCTGCAGAGCCCCGCCTGTTCGGTGTCGAACTGACCGCGCGCTTCGGCCGCTGATACGAAAATGGGCGGGGGCACGAAGCCTCCGCCCATACGCATTTTTCCGCTGGATAAGCGGTCAGACCGCGTCGAGCGCCTGATCGAAGTCGGCGATCAGATCGTCGGGGTCTTCGATCCCGATGCTGATCCGCACCAGGCTGTCGGTGATGCCCAGCTCCTGACGGCGACCATGCGCGACCGAAAGGTGCGTCATGCTGGCGGGGTGGCTGGCAAGCGTCTCGGTGCCGCCAAGGCTCACTGCAAGCTTGGCGACCTTGAGCGCGTCGAGGAAGCGGAAGCACTCCTCTTCGCCGCCCTTGAGGAACAGCGAGAAGGTGGAACCTGCGCCAAGGCAGTGGCGGTCGTAGATGTCCTGCTGGCGATCATCCTCGATCATGCCGAGGTAGCCGAGCCCGTCGACCTTGGGGTGCTGCTTCAGGAAGGCGCAGACCTTCTCCGCATTCTCGCCCGCACGCTGCATCCGCAGTTCGACCGTTTCGAGGCTGCGCAGCAGCATCCACGCCGTATTCGGATCGGCGATGCCCCCCATCGTGTTGCGGATCATGCGGACGGGGTTCATCCACTTCTTGTCGCCCGCAATGCTGCCCGCCACGAGGTCCGAGTGGCCGCCGACATACTTGGTCAGCGAATAGCACACGATATCCGCGCCATGTTCCAGCGGGCGCTGCCACAGGGGCCCGAGAAACGTGTTGTCGATCGCGATCGGGCAATCGGCGGGAAGCGCCGCGTCGCGTGCATCGCGGACCATCTCGATATCGACCAGCGCATTGGTCGGGTTGCCGGGGCTTTCGAGGTAGATCATCGCGACCTTGCCGCCGTTCTCGCTCGCCATGTCCTTCGCCTTGGCGAGCACATCGTCGAACTGCTCGCGCGTCGCACCGGCGGGGAAGTCGACATACTTCACGCCGAACTTGGCGAGGATCTTGGCAACGAAGCCTTCGGACGCGGCATAGAGCGGGCCCGAGTGCACGATCACGTCGCCCGCGCTGCAATAGGCCATCATCATCACGCAGATCGCGGTCATCCCGCTGGAGAAGCACAGCGAATCTTCTGCACCGTCCCAGATGGCGAGACGATCTTCCAGGATTTCCTGGTTCGGCCCGTTGAAGCGCGAATAGACGAGGCCTTCCGCGCCGCCTTCGCGCAGGCCGGTAATCCCTTCGAAGTGGCGCTTGCCCGCCGCCGCGCTTTCGAAGGCGAAGGTGCTGGTCAGGAAGATCGGGGCCTTCAATGACCCTTCGGACAGCGCCGGGTCGTAGCCGTGGCCCATCATCAGGGTGGACGGCTTCATCTTGCGCCCGTCGATCTTCGTGACTTCGGGCTTGGGCTTGCGGCGGGGGGTGGGTGTTTCGACTGCGTCGACGGCGTCGGTCATGCGAACGGCTTCCTCAAATGCGCCCCCAGGAAGGCGGGGGCTCGGTTTCGAGGCAGTGCCGGAGGCGGCCCGTTCCTAACCTCCGCAGGAACGCATCTCCACCGGCTGCCGGTTGTCGAACGCGGCATTACCGCCGGGAGTTTGCGCGATCAACTCCCCCTCTCAGGCGAAGGGCGCTATCGCCCAGACGATGGCGACGATGAGCCCGATCCCTGCAAGATCGAGCATCAGCCCGGCGGTGACCATCCGTCCGATGCGGATGCGGCCGGTCGACCAGGCGATCGCATTCGGCCCGGTGCCCGCGGGCAGCATGAAGCCCCAGCTCGCCGCAAACGCCACCGGGATAGCGAGCAGTTCGGGCTGCACCCCGAGAGCAAGGATCAGGCTTGCCACCACCGGCACGATGGCAGACGCGGTGGCGACATTACTCGCAAACTCGGTGATCAGCACCACCATCGCTACCACGCACAGCGCCACCAGCAGCAGCGGCACGGCCGACAGCGGCAACAGCGCATCGCCGAGCCATTGCGCCAGCCCGCTCGCGGTCATTCCCGCCGCCAGCGCGAGCCCGCCGCCGAACATCATGATGACGCCCCAGGGTGCGCGGTTCGCCTCTTCCCAGTTGAGCAGCGCGCGTCCGGTGCCGTCGGGCAGCAGGAACAGCACGAGACTTGCACCGATGGCGATCGTCCCGTCGGTGAGCGAACCTTCTGGCAAGACCGGTTCAAGCAACGGCTGACCCATCCATAGCAGGAAGGTGATGGCAACCACGGGGACAAGGCGCTTTTCCGGAGCGCTCCAATCACGCTCCACCGGGATTGCGGCGCGCGCGGCAGCGGGATCGAAGCTGTGCGCACCGACGCGTTGGACCCGCGCGATGATCCACGCTGCCAGCGGAATGGCGAAAATAACGACGGGCAGGCCGTACAACGTCCACTGGGCAAAGGTGATCTTCATCCCGATCGTCTGGTCGAGCAGGCCAACCGCAATGGCATTGGTGGGCGAGCCGACCAGCGTGCCCAGCCCGCCGATGCTGCAGGCAAAGGCGATTCCCATCGGCAGCGCGCCCGACAGACCATCGGTCGATGGCGCGTCGGTGCCTGCCACGTCTCCTGCCGCCAGCACCGCCAGCGCGACCGGCATCATGATGAGCGCAGTCGAGGTGTTGGAGATCATCATCGAGAGGATCGCCGCGCTGGCCATGAAGGCGAGGAGCAGCCGGCCCGGGCCTGCATGGGTTCCGGCGAGGCGCAAGATGCCAAGGCTGAGACGACGATGCAGGCCAACCCGTTCGATCGCCAGCGCAATGAACGCACCGCCAAGGATCAGGAACAAGATCGGCGAATAATACGCGCTTGCGGTTTCCTTCGCGTCCATGACCCCCGCAAACGGCAGGACCAGGAACGGCACCAGCGCCGTTGCGGTGAGGGGAAGCGCCTCGGTGATCCACCACGCGGCCATCAGGACGACCAGCCCCGCAACGATGAACCCTTCGCGCGACAGACCTTCGGGCAGCGGCCCGCAAATTGCGGCGAGCAATGCCACCACGCCCAGCGCGAAGCCGATCGATCTCGTCATAGTCCCCTCCGACGCCCGTGATAGGCAATCGGATGGAGCGGGCAAGGGGGCGGTGATCGATCCGAGCGCAACAGAGTGTTCAGAGGCGATCAAGCGCCGCGCTGGCATGGTGCGGGGATGAATGCAGATCGATACACCCGCTCCCGCGCGACCAGTGCCCGATGGGCGATGGGCGCAATTCTATCGACCGCGCTGGCTGTTGGTGTGGCTTCAACCGTGGCCGCACAGAACGAACGGTCGGCATGGTCCATCGGCCCGGTTATCCGCGGGGAGAACTATTCGTTCCGCATGCCTGCGGCGATGCGGCCATCGCCCGCGGGATCGACCTTCGATTTTCCGTACCCCACCGCACGAGACGGGCATGTGCATTACGTGACTACGCCGACGCGGTCGCTCGCCAATGCGTCGCGGATTACCCTGCGGTACCGGATCGATACGGCGCCCGGCACGCGGTTCGTGCCCGAAGAGCATCCGGATGAGACGGCCACCCTGTCGCTCTATTTCCAGCGGGCAGGGGATCGCTGGACGATGCGAACGCCGCATCACCGCTGGTATTCGCCTACCGAAAAAGTCGTCCCGTTGTCCGCGGGAACGCATACGATCTCGATCGCGCTCGACGAAGCATGGATCGCGATGGCCGGCGGATCGCGCAATACGCTGCTCAAGGATTTCGATCGTGCACTGGCGCAGGCAAACACCGTCGGCTTCGTATTCGGGTCGGCCAGCGGCCGGGGTCACGGCGTTTATGCGACTGGGCCCGCCCGGTTCACCCTGCTCGATTTCGAGATCGAGTAGGGCGGCGGGTCAATTCGCGGACATGTCGAACGCGTAGACGCGCCAGCGCAGTTGCTCGGGCGTAGCGCCGGGCACATCGTTGACCCGGTTGAGCACGATATCGCCGGTTAGTTTCTGGCCATTCGAGCCGGTGATGGTGGCGGGGGCGGTGTAGTAGCTCGTGCCTGCCGCGCCTTCCATCGTGCCTTTCGGCACCGAGACTGTGATCTTGCCGAAATCCGCAAACCGCTTGGTGAGCTGCGCTGCGCTGGTCTTCTGACGCGCCTGTTCCCGCATCAGAGCATAGGCCTGGTTGAATTCCTTGAGCTCGAGCGCACGGCTAAAATACAGCAGGACATTGCGCGCGCCTTCTTCGCCGCGCTCAGCCTCAGCGGTGAGCTTGGGGGGCGTGAGATCGGGATAGCCTTCGTTGACGCCCGAACCGTCGGTGTAGCCCGGCGGTGGAGTGGGCGAGACATCGGGGTTCGATCCCTGGTCGACAGCGGCCCCGCCCGTTTCGCTATCCGTACCGGTCGGGGTAGCATCGGGCGCGGGCGCTTCGGTCGAGACGGCGTCGCTCTCGCCCGTGGAAGGCTCGGGCGCAGGCGCTCGGGCAGCATCGCACGCGGTGAGCGAAACGGCGGAAAGCGGGAGGAGCAGGGCGGCGATGTGGCGGCGAGTGATCATGCCGATCAATCGCTCGCCACGGTGGTTGGTTCCGCAAGGTCGCCAGGCAAACTGCGCCTGGCGGGGCCTCGATTATCTGGGTGCAAGCACCATCAGCATCTGGCGGCCTTCGAGGCGCGGGAAGGCTTCTACCTTGGCGATCTCTTCCACATCGTCGCGAACGCGGTTGAGCAGGTCCATGCCGATCTGCTGGTGCGCCATTTCACGCCCGCGGAAGCGCAGCGTGATCTTCACCTTGTCGCCGTTTTCGATGAACTTGTTCACGTTGCGCATCTTCACGTCGTAATCGTGCGTGTCGATGTTCGGACGCATTTTGACTTCCTTGATGTCCTGCGTCTTCTGCGTCTTGCGCGCGAGGTTCGCCTTCTTCTGCGCCTCGTAGCGGTGCTTGCCGACATCGAGGAACTTGCAGACGGGCGGATCGGCGTTGGGCGAGACTTCGACCAGATTCAGGCCGACTTCCGCAGCGCGTTCAATCGCATCGCCCGTGTTGAGGACACCAATGTTCTCCCCGGTCTCGTCGATAACGCGGACCTTGGGGGACTGAATAAAATTGTCGTAGCGCGGGCCGCTCTTGGTAGGCGGCTGGAGGGAACGACGGGGGGGGCGTGCTATGGGATGCTCTCCTGTGGCGTTGATATACGAGCGCCGTATTTAGGGCTTTTTGCCGCAATGCGAAAGGGGCTGTCGCAGGTCGTCGCGCGATTTGCCGCTCGGGTGTGGCTTCAGGCAGCGCATCTTTCGCTTCGCCAAAGCGGAATGCGGACCAGTTTGTCGCGCACCGCGCACAGCGCCTCGACCGATTCGGCGGGGCCTAGCGCACGGCGGATCGCCGGGTCGCCCGCGTCCATTCCGCCGGTCAGCGTGCCGAAGGCGGGCAGCACCATCCGCGGGCCCGCATCGCTTTGCGCCATGACGGCGCACGGGCGACGGACGCGGCGACCCCTGACCGTTACGTCCAGCTTGGGGTGCCAATGGCCGGAAAGTTCTGGCCGGGATTCGCCGGGAAGAGCCTCGTGGCGGCAGACGATCCCGCCGATCTCCAACTCGGCGTGCAGCGTTCCGCCGCAGCGATTCGCCGCTTCGTCGGCGTCGGACGGGCCATCGTGGTTGCCCGTGATCCACACCCAGTCGACTGTGCGGGTGAGCGCGCGCAGCATTTCGCAGGCGGTCTCTTCCAGTCGCGAGGCACCTTCGGCATCGTGGAAATTGTCGCCCAGCGTCACAACCCGCTCCGCGCCCGTTTCTCTCACCGCCTGAGTCACCGCCTCCAGCGTGGCGCGGCTGTCATACGGCGGCAGCGGCTGGCCGTGGCTGGCAAAAAAGCTCGCCTTTTCGAGGTGGAGGTCGGCGACGAACAGCGTGCGCTCGCGCGGCCAATAGACCGCACGATCGCTGCGCAGGAGCAATTGAGTAGTGCCGAACGAAACGGGAACCATAGAGGTCTGATGCCAAGGCGCCTGACACTATGCAAGCTTCCGCTCGTCCTGAGCTTGTCGAAGGACCGCTTTTTCTTCTAGCGAGGGGATTGAGAAGAAGGACGGCCCTTCGACAGGCTCAGGGTGAACGGTTTTGGACTGGTCAGACGAAACACAGCAGGCACGCAGTTGGTTCGAAAGCTTGCGCGACCAGATCTGCGCCGAGTTCGAGGCGATCGAGCGTGAGGCAGGATCGGACGCGAGCTTTGCCTACACCGCGTGGGACCGCGAGGAAGAGGGCAACGACAATCCCGGCGGCGGGGTGCAGGGCCTGATGAAGGGCAAGGTCTTCGAAAAGGTCGGCGTCAACGTCTCCACCGTGCACGGCACCTTCGCGCCCGAGTTCGCCAAGACGATCAACGGCGCGCAGGATGACCCGAGCTTTTCGGCCACAGGCATCAGCCTGGTCGCGCACATGGCCAATCCGCAGGTGCCAGCGGTGCATATGAACACGCGCTTCCTTGTGACGGGCAAGGCGTGGTTCGGCGGCGGGGCGGACCTCAATCCGCCGATCCCGTACGAAGAGGATACGAGCGAATTCCACGCGGCCTTCCGCGCCGCCTGCGCCAAGCACAACCCGACCTATTACGAACGCTTTTCCAAATGGGCGGACGAGTATTTCTACATCCCCCATCGGGGCGTACATCGCGGCGTAGGCGGCATTTTCTATGACCATCTCGAATGCGCGGACGAGGCGGCGTTCCAGCGCAACCTCGCTTTCACTCAGGACGTCGGGCGCACCTTCCTCGAAATCTTCCCGATGCTCGTCCGCCGCCGGATGGAAAGCGACTTCACGCAGGAAGACAAGCGCACCCAGCTCGAATGGCGCGGACGCTATGCCGAGTTCAATCTCGTCTACGATCGGGGCACGCTGTTCGGCCTGAAGACCGGCGGCAATGTCGACGCGATCCTGATGAGCCTGCCCCCGCAGGCCGAATGGGCCTGACGGGCGGTAGATCTCGCGCCCTCGAATTTACGCAAAATACGCAAAATTAACCTTCCTCCACCTACGCGGTTGCATGTCGTCGCGCAGTTCCGCCTTCGGCTGGTTACCCAAGGCATTTCTCGATGCGTGTTCTGACCTGCCTCTTTGGCGAACATAACCTGGCGCTTGTCGCACTCGCCGCTATCCTGTGCATCATCGGTTCGTTCGTCTCCGTTCAGCTGTTTCTCCGTACGATCAACGCACGCGGCGGCTCGCGCTTCCACTGGTGCTTTCTCGCCTCGGTCTGCGCTGGCGCTTCCATCTGGGCGACGCACTTCATCGCCATGCTCGGCTACCAGCCGGGCGTGCGCGTCACCTTCGACGCGACGCTGACAATCGTTTCTGCCGTGATCGCAATCGCCGGGGTGGGCACCGGGTTGATGCTGTCGAGCCTGAGAAATCGCTGGCTCGCGGCTCTTTGCGGTGGCGGCACGATCGGCCTCGCAATCTCGGCAATGCACTACGTAGGGATGTTCGCATATCGGGCGGACGGGATCGTCACATGGCTTCCCGGTTACGTCGCGGCCTCGCTTGCATGCGCGGTTGTGTTCGGTGCGGTCGCCATAGACCGGTTGCGCGCGCACGATGGCGATCGCCACCCCTGGCTGCCGACGGCGTTTCTGGTGCTGGCCATCGTGATGTTGCATTTCGTGGGCATGGCGGCCTTCACCGTCGCGCCCATCGCAGGGTTCGGCAGCGGGCCCCAGAGCGAAGTGTTCGTGGCCATGGCCTCGGCGATCGCGATGGCGGCGCTCCTGATCGTGGGGACAGGTCTGTCGACCTATCTGGTCGAAATGCGCACGCGCACCGATGCGCAGGACCGGCTGCACCACATCGCGATGCACGATACGCTGACCGGGCTGCACAACCGGCATTCGTTCAACAGCGAGCTCCGCCGGAAATCCCACCGACTGTCCAAGGGCGGTCCGCCCTTCGCCCTCATCATGATTGATCTCGATCGCTTCAAGCCGGTCAACGACACGCTTGGCCATCCTTACGGCGACCGCGTGCTCAAGGCGGTTGCGTCTCGTTTGAGAAAGGCCGTGCGCGAACATGATATGGTCGCGCGGATCGGTGGCGACGAGTTCGCGGTCTTGGCCGATGGGGCGAGCGATCCGATCGTTGTCGGCCATCTGGCGGAACGGATCGTGGAAGTTCTGTCCCGACCCTTCGTTATCGGCGGGCAGTCAGCAGAAATCGGCGCGAGCGTAGGCATTACCCTGACATCGGACGGGGCAGTCGACGCGGACGCACTGATCCAGCAGGTCGATGTCGCTCTCTACCACGCGAAGGAGGAAGGGCGGGGCAGGCACAGTTTCTTCGATCCGTCGCTCACCCAAAAGCTGCTCGAGCGCAGGCGGCTGGAAGCGGACCTGCGCAGGGCGTGCATTCGCGAGGAATTCGAAGTCTTCTTCCAGCCCGTTCTCGATACGCAAAGCCGCGAATTCATCGGCGCAGAAGCACTGGTGCGGTGGAGAAGCGCGGAACGCGGGATGGTTTCACCAGCGGTCTTCATCCCGATCGCAGAAGAATTGGGCCTGGTGAACACCATCGGGGGCATGGTGCTCGACAGGGCGTGTCACGAGGCCGCTTCCTGGCCCGATCACCTGATGGTGGCTGTCAACGTGTCGCCCGTGCAGATGATGGGCGGCCGTCTGGCGACAGACATTGCGCAAGTCCTGCACCGTACCGGACTCGCACCGCACCGACTGGAGATCGAGATTACCGAAACCGCCCTGGTCGCGGACGACGAGCTGGCGCTGCGTTCACTTGAGGAGGTCCGGGCGCTTGGTGTGAAGATCTCGCTCGACGATTTCGGGACCGGCTACTCTTCGCTCAGCTATCTTCACCGCTTCCCGATCGACCGGATCAAGATCGATGGCAGCTTCGTGAACAAGTTGCCGACCGATGCGGGCAGTGCGTCGATCGTGCGAGCTATCGCGCAGCTGGGTGCCAGCCTTAACATGCAAGTGACCGCGGAAGGGATCGAGACGGACGATCAATATTCCTTCGTCGCGGAGCAAGGCTGCGGCCATATGCAGGGCTTCCTGTTCAACAAGCCCATCGACGCCAAATCGGCCGCGAAATTGTTTGCGTCCGGTTCGTCCGGCCGATTTGCAGCCTGAAGGATTGCGAACATGACATTGCAGCGCCTGTTCTACACCAGCCGCATTACCGATGATGATGTGGTGCGGGGACCGACTATCGCGCGCCGGATCGCCGAAGCCAGCGCGCGCCGGAATGCCGAGTGCGGCATCACCGGCTCGCTGGCCTACATCGACGGACATTTCATTCAGGTGCTCGAAGGCGAAATGCACCCGCTGGAGGAGACGTTCGAGCGGATCTGCAACGATTTCCGCCATCGCGAGATGAAGCTGATCGACTACCAGACGGTGCCTGCCCGGCTGTTTCCCCACTGGCACATGGCGTGCGTAATCGACGCGGACGAAGGCCTGGAAGGCCGCGCGGGCTCACTCTCCGAAATTCGCCTTCTTTCCACCCTCAACGTGCGCGAAGCGTTGACGGCGATGCTCAGGCTGGTCGATGAGGCCGACGCTCAGGCACTTGCCGCCTGATCAATCCTCCGGCGCGTAGACCCTGACCCAGTCGACCAGCATCGCCACATCGCCGGCCTTGATCTTGTCGACGGTCGCTTGGGGCAAGCCGTTATAGGGTTCCTCGATCCCGTTGGTCTTGAACGGGTAGGCCCCGCCGAGTGCGAAGTTCAGGATCAGGTATTTCGGGTTATCGTAGGACCATTCGCCGTAGTGCTCCACCATCGGGCGGGTAACACGGTAGACGGTGCGGCCATCGACCTGGAACAGCAGTTCGTCCTTCTTCCACTCGACCGCGTAGACGTGCCAGTCGGTCACGTCTTCGCCATCGGCAAAGAAGTACTTGTTCACGAGCGGCGTCTCGCCCGAATAGCCCGGGCCGTGCAGCGCGACGCCGATCCAGTCCTTCTCACCGACATATTCCATGATGTCGATCTCGCCCGTGTCGGGCCAACGGTCGTTGCCGAGCAGCCACCAGGCGGGCCATACGCCTTCGGCATCGGGCATCTTGATGCGCGCTTCGGCGCGGCCGTGCGTAAAGTCGAACTTGCCCTGGCTTTCGACCCGTCCGGAGAGGAAGTCTGCCTCGCGCTCGGGCTTCGGATCGACTCCGGGGGAGTAGACCGGGCGCAGCATCAGTACGCCGCCATCGGCCCCTTCCACGTCGTCGACGATCGACAACACCTCGGGCGCGTCGACATAGGCCTGCTGTTCGTTGTTGACCCAGAAATCGGTGCCGATCACGTTCCAGTTGTCGCGATCCAGTTCCGTCTCGTTGAACTCGTCGGCCCACAGCAAGGTGCGTTCACTGGGTTCATGCGCGGCGGCGGGCATGGCGATCATGCAGGTGGTGAGGGCCGAGACGGCCAGTGCGGTGCGGATCATCGATTTCCTCTCCTCTTATGTGAACGTTCCCATGACATAAGGCGAGGCGATATTCCAGTCCTCGGCATGCGCGGCGGATTGCGCGCGAGCTGGCCACGCGGTTGACGCGCATCGGCTGGTGTCCGAAAGGCACGGGCACGCTTCTTGCCGCGCCGCGTTGAACAGACCAAACCAGATTCCGGAGACCGAGATGTATCGTGCCGCCACCCTCGCAGCCATAGCCGTGTTGGCTTCCGCCTGTACCACGATGGATGCCGAAGGGGATGCGATGCCGACCGATACGGCGATGGTCTCCCCGATCCTGACGACGCCCGAAGCGGTCGACGACCAGACCTACGCGCAGCCGCAGGTCGCGCGGGTCACGCATGTCGCGCTCGACCTCGATCTGGATTTCGACTCGCAACGGGTCGGCGGCACCGCCACGCTGGACGTGCTGGCGAAGCCGGATGCGGAAAAGATCGTGCTCGACAGCAACGGGCTGATGATCCGCTCGATCACCGACGGGCAGGGCCGTGCTCTGAAATACACGATGGGCACGATGGCGAACGAGGGCGGCAAGGGCGCACCGCTGACGATCATGCTCGACGGGGCGAAGAAAATCGTGATCGCATATGATGCGCCTGCCGATGCCGAGGCACTGCAATGGCTCACGCCCGAGCAGACCGCCGGGGGCAAGTACCCCTATCTCTTCAGCCAGGGGCAGGCGATCCTCAACCGCACGTGGATACCCACGCAGGACAGCCCGGGCATCCGCCAGACATGGGAAGCGCGGATCACCGCACCCAAGCCGCTCGACGTAGTCATGAGCGGCGTGCGTCAGGGCGAGCCTGAAGATCTCGGCAATGGCCGCCGTGCGTTCCGCTTCGTGATGGACAAGCCGGTGCCGCCCTACCTGATCGCACTCGCGGCAGGTGACATCGATTTCCGCGCTACCGGACCGCGCACCGGCGTCTGGGCGGAGCCTTCAACCCTCGACCGGGCGTATAACGAAGTCGCCGATACCGAACAGCTCGTGGAAGCGGCAGAGGAGCTTTACGGCGATTATCGCTGGGGCCGCTACGACATGATCGTGCTGCCGCCATCGTTCCCCTACGGGGGCATGGAAAACCCGGTAATGACCTTCCTAACGCCCACCTTTATCGCGGGCGACCGGTCGAACAATGGGCTGGTCGCGCACGAACTGGCGCATAGCTGGTCGGGCAACCTCGTGACCAACGCGGTGTGGGGCGACGGCTGGCTGAACGAAGGCGTGACCTCCTATTTCGAAAACCGCATCGTCGAAAAGGTTTACGGCAAGAAGCGCGCCGAACAGGAGGCCGCGCTCGCCTACGCCAATATCATCGAAACGTTGAACGAAGTGGGCGCAGATGCGCCGGGCACCGCGCTCCACAATGATGGCGATGGCGAGTTGATCGGCAGCGCGATTGCGTACGACAAAGGTCACTTCTTCATGCGCACGCTCGAACGCGCTGTGGGGCGCGAGCGGTTCGACGCGTGGCTGCGCCAGTGGTTCGACAACCACGCGTTCCAGCCCGCGACCAGCCAGCTGATCTACGACGATTTGCGCACCAACCTTGTGCGTTCGCCCGAAGAGGCCAAGCAGCTCATGTTGCATGAGTGGATTTTCGAGCCGGGCCTGCCGAGCAATGTCGCCAAGCCCGATCCGCAGGCCTTTGCCACGGTCGACGCGGCGGTTGCCGCCTATGCCGGTAGCGGCACGATCCCGACCGGCTGGAATGACTGGAGCGCCGCCGAACAGATGCGTTTCCTCGACAATATTCCCAAGCAGCGCACTGCCGCCCAGCTCGCCGCGCTCAACGATGCGCTGGGGCTGGCGGACACGGGCAATAACGAAGTCCTGTTCCTGTGGCTCGAGCTGGCCCTTGCCAACCGCTACGATCCGGCGGTGCCGCAGGCGGAAACGTTCCTGTCCGAAATCGGCCGCGCCAAGTTCGTCCGTCCGCTGTTCGCGGTGCTGATGGACCAGGGCGACTGGGGTAAGCCGATTGCAAAACGCATCTACGCGAAGACGCGCGATAGCTATCATGCCGTTACCCGGGCGGGTGTGGATCGGCTGATGGCAAAGGACGAGGGCTGATCGTCCTTTTTGCGTTGCAATAGGCAGCCCGCGACCGCACATCTGAGCCATGTTGCGGCAATACGAACTGGTTGAGCGGGTCAAAGCCTACGATCCGGACGCCGACGAGGCGATGCTCAATCACGCCTATGTCTATACCGTGCAGAAGCACGGGACGCAGAAGCGCGCGAGCGGGGACCCCTATTTCAGCCACCCTGTCGAGGTTGCCGGGCTGATGACCGATCTGCGGCTGGACCAGCAGACAATCGCCACCGCACTGCTGCACGACACGGTCGAGGATACGCTCGCCACGATCGAGGATATCGAGGCCAATTTCGGGCCCGAGATCGCGCGGCTGGTCGATGGCGTCACCAAGCTTTCCAAGATCGAGCAGCTGCCCGAGAACGAGCGCGCGGCGGAGAACCTGCGCAAGTTCCTGCTCGCGATGAGCGAGGATATCCGCGTGCTGCTGGTCAAGCTGGGCGACCGGCTGCACAACATGCGCACGCTCCACTTCATCAGCAAGGAAGAGAAGCGCCGCCGGATCGCGCGCGAGACCATGGATATCTACGCCCCGCTGGCAGAGCGGGTGGGCATGTACGAATACATGCGCGAGATGCAGGCGCTCGCGTTCGAGCAGCTGGAGCCCGAAGCCTTCGCCACGATCACTGGCAGGCTGGCGGAAATTCGCAGCCAGGACAGCGGGCAGGTCGACGCGATCGCGCTCGCGATCAAACAGGCGCTGGCCGAAGCGGGGCTGAGCGTCGAGGTGTCGGGGCGCGAAAAGCATCCCTATTCGATCTGGAAGAAGATGGCCGAGAGGCACCTGCCGTTCGATCAGGTGACCGACATCTTCGCCTTTCGCGTGATCACCGAAAGCGTCGAGGACTGCTACCGCGCGATGGGGGTGCTGCACACGGTGTGGCAGTTCATTCCCGGCAAGTTCAAGGATTACATCTCCACCCCGAAAAGCAACGGCTATCGCAGCCTGCACACCTCGCTGATCTACGAAAATTCGATGCGGGTGGAGGTGCAGATACGAACCCGGGAAATGCATCGGACCAACGAATTCGGCCTCGCCGCGCACTGGGCCTACAAGCAGCACGACCGGCCCGACGGCCAGGTCGGCTGGCTGCGCGACCTGATTGAAATCGTCGATGCCAGCCACGATCCCGACGAACTGCTCGAACACACGCGGCTGGCGATCTACCAGGACCGGATTTTCGCCTTCTCCCCCAAGGGCGCACTGTTCCAGCTTCCCAAGGGCGCGACACCGGTCGATTTCGCCTTCGCCGTGCACACCGATCTGGGCGCGGCGACCGTCGGTGCGAAGATCAACGGACGCCACATGCCGCTGCGCACGCCGCTGTCGAACGGCGACGTGGTCGAGATCATCAAGGGCAGCGAGGCGGAGCCGCAGCTTTCGTGGCTGGCCTTCGTGGTGACGGGCAAGGCGCGCGCCGCGATCCGCCGCGCGGTGCGCAACAAGGAACGCGAAGACATCGCCGAACTCGGCTCCAAACTCTACGACCAGATCGCCGCCCGCACCCCGGCCAAGGTGGGCAAGAAGGCGCTGCGCGAAGCGCTCAAGCGGCTCGGGATGGAGGATGAGGAAGACCTGATGTACGCGATCGGCGCGGCGGAGATTTCCGATCACGAGGTGATGGAAGCGCTGGTCCCCGGCAGCACCGCCGATTTCGAGGAAGATCCCGACTGGACGCGGCACCGCAAGCAGGCGATCTCGATCAAGGGGCTCAAGTCGGGCAACGCCTACACGCTTGCCGAATGCTGCCACCCCGTGCCGGGCGATCGGATCGTGGGTCTCAGGCGCAAGGGCGAAAGCGTGGAGGTGCACAATATCCAGTGCCTCAGCCTTGCCAACGGGATCGATAACGACTGGCTCGATCTCGATTGGGGCAGCCGTTCGGGCATGGCGACGGGGCGGCTGCTGGTAACGCTGTACGACCGGCGCGGCACGATCGCCGAGATGGCCAATATCGTCGCGCGCAACAATGCCGACGTGCGCAGCCTCGACAAGGTGCGGATCGAAGACCCCTTCGCGACCTACGAGATCGATATCGAGGTGCAGGACCTTGCCCACCTCACCCGCATTCTGAGCGCGCTGCGAGCGAGCGACGCGGTCGCGCAGGCGGAAAGGGTATGACCGGGCTGCTCGCCTATGATCACGTGCAACTGGCAATCCCGCGCGGTGGCGAGGACCGGATGCGCGCCTTTTTCGTCGACCTGATCGGCATGCGCGAAGTGCCCAAACCGGACACGCTTTCGCCGGAGGGTTGCTGGTTCGAGGCGGGGGCGGTGTCGCTGCATATCGGCGTCGATCCCGATTTCCGCCCTGCGACAAAGGCGCATCCGGCGTTTCTTGTAGGCGATCTAGAGGAATTGCGAGCGCGACTGGAAGCAGCGGATGTGGAATGCCGCGCCGACAAACCGGTGGAAGGTTACCAGCGGTTCTTCGCGGACGATCCTTTCGGCAACCGGCTGGAGTTCATGCAGAAGGCCTAGCGGCGCGCGAGGTCTTCGGCACTGGGCCAGTGCATGCGGAAACGGATTTCGTCGGGTGCCTTGTCCCAGTCGGATGTGAGCCGCTCGGCAATGGTCGCGCCCTGCGCAAGGTAGAAGCCGACGGCGCTCTCGTTCCGCTCGAACACCCACAGGTAGAGACCCTTTTCGGGATCATGCGCGGCGGTGCGGCGCGCAGCCTCGACCAGCAAGGCCTTGCCCGCACCCTGACCGCGCACCGCTGCGGCGGTGTGGAGATTGTCGACGAACCCGCCCCAAGCTGGTTCCCGCTCATGGAACAGGCTGGCGAAGCCGACGATGCCTTGGTCGTTTTCCGCTATGACGACTTCCATGTCGGGGGCAGGGCAGGCGAGCCGCTCTTGCCACACCGCGCGACGGTCTTCGATCACCGGCCCGGCGAGGTAAGCGGGGTCGAGGATGCCTGCGTAGGCGCTGCGCCAATTGGCCGCATGAAGCGCCGCAATCGCCTCCGCATCGGCAGCGGTGGCAGTGCGCAGCGCGAAGGCGCTCACTCGGCAGCGACCGCGCGGATCGGGACAGGGATGTTGCAGATATCTGCGCCACCTGCCGACGCCACGAAGAACGGATCGCGGCGGTTGGCGCGCGCGTCCGCGTAACGTGCGAAGCTCTCGCTCTCGGTGGAGAGATATTGGAGATGCGGGCGCTCGCTCTCGGGCAGGTCGGCGGCAATGCGGACCGAGAGGATCGGCACGCGCTTGGCCGGGTCCGCATAGTAGCTCGCAGGCCCCTTGCCGCGCGGTAGGCTAGAGAGGTGCTCGATCCCCTCGACAACGCGGCCCACGACTGCGAGATTGCGGTCGAGATGGCGCGGCGCATGGCCGATCACGGCGTAGAGCTGCGACCCATCGCCCGTGTCGGGCGGATTCCCGCGCCCCACGCCAACCATGCCGTAGCAATGGACGGGCCATTGCCGCGCAATATGCATCTGCTGGATACCGGCAATCGGCCACCCCTCGCGGAAGGTGGCGTAGTCACCATAGGGATCGGTCAACATCGGAGCGGGCCAATCGCCTATGACCTGCGGTTCCTTGGTCGCCCGCAAGGTCGACGAGGTCAGCCAGTTGGGCGACCCTGCAGTATAATCCGCGTCGCTCATCCGCTTCAGCCCCTCGGGCACGGGCTTTTCCGCGATCCCCATGCCCGGGTCTGGCTGGCCCCACTGGGCCACATAATTGTCCTGCACCCGCAGGATCGCCATCCCGTCCCAGTAATGGTCGCGGGCGAGCGTGCGGATATTGTCGACCCAGCCCTGGCTGAAAGGCGCGCCGATCAGCTGGATCACCACCTTGCGCGGATTGCCCTCCGCATCGGGGGCGAGCGTCATCACCAGCAGGTCTTGCGGCGCAATCGTCACCCAGTCGCGCGCAGGCGCGGCGGCCACGATCTGGTCCGGCGACCGCACAGCGTCCTGCGCCATCCCCGGTGCGGTCAGCGCCAGCGCGGCGAGAGCGAGCGCCCCTTGACGCAGCATCATTCGCCCGCGACCTCGCGCACCGGGTAGGTCAGCGCACAGATATCGTAGTCGGTGGGCGGCTCGCTGTAGAACGGGTTGGGCTGGATCAGCGCGCTCTGCCACTGTGCGAAGGTGTCGCTCTCGGTCTTCAGATACTTGTAATGCGGGCGCGCACCGAGCTCGAGATCGCTCGCCACCCGTGCCCACTCGATCTTAAGCGGATCCTGCCCCTCGGCATAGAAGCCCACTTCGCCCGCGCCCGGAGGCTGGGTGCGCAACAGGTCCAGCCCCTCGACCACCCGGCCGACCACCGCGAGGTTGCGATCGAGCCGTCGCGGCGCGTGGCCGATGATCGTGTAGAGCGTGTCGCCGCGCCCGGTCGCCGGATCGACGTCGCGCGCCACCCCGACCATGCCGGGGCAGTGCAGCGGCCAGTCCGCCGTCCCGTCGGTCGCGACCGGCCAGCCGCCCTTGAACATGGCGACCGGTGCGTAGGCATCGCAGAACGCATTATCGAACACGCGGTCTTCGCACGGATTCGCCAGCGAGACCGGCTCTGACAGTGGGTGGATGAGATCGGCGCGGCCGACTTCCTCCAGCCCCTCCATCGGAGCGCGATCTTCGTTTGGGTCGCCCCATTGCGCGACGAAGCCGGGCGCGATGCGATAGACCGAGGAATTGGTATCCCACCAACCGCCTTGCGCCAGCTTGCGCATGTTGCGGACCCACTTCTGGCTCCACGGCGCGTCCATCAGCTGGACCACGATCCGCCGCTCGCTGCCCACGGCCGTGGGGGCGAGCTGGAACACCAGCAGGTCGTCGGGCGCAATCACCTGCCACGCATCGGCAGGTGCCGCGTCGAGCACCTCCTTGGGGCTGGGCGGCGGCGGGGTCTCCGCCTCCTGCGCGAAAGCTGCGGTGCCAAGGGCGAGGGCGGCGAGGAGCGTGATGGCATTTTTCATGGATGAGGGTCTGCCACCAAATCGCGCTATCTCAAACCCTGCACGCTCGGCACGAGTGGATTCTCAATCCTCGAGGTCCGCCAGGTCCTCCAGCGCGTGCATATCCTCGTCCGAGAGGCCGAAATGGTGGCCGATCTCGTGGATCACGACATGCCGCACCAGATGCTCGAGCGTCTCGTCCCCACGCTCTGCCCATTCGTCGATGATCGGGCGGCGGAACAGACGGATGCGGGTGGGGAGGGTACCCGACATCTCGATGCTGCGCTCTATCAGCGCGTGCCCTTCGTAGACGCCGCTCAGTTCGAATGGGTCTTCGATGCCGAGGTCGCGCAAAGTCTCCGCATCGGCAAAGTCCTCCACCGCGAAAACGACATCGCCCAGCTGCTCGCGGAAGGCATCCGGAAGGGCGGAGATCGCCTTGAGGCCGAGAGTTTCCATTTCGTCGAGCGTGATCGGGGTGCCGAATTCTCTCATGCCAGATGCCTAGCGGAGCATCCGTGCCTTGCGAAGCGCCGGGAACGAAGCTAGGTGCCCTCCCTTCCCGAACGGGCGATGCGGAGCGGTGGCCGAGTGGTCGAAGGCGCACGCCTGGAAAGTGTGTATACGGTAACCCCGTATCGAGGGTTCGAATCCCTCCCGCTCCGCCATTCTTTTGATCTCGCGGCAATTCGCTTCGCTCATGCCTCCGATGGGGCGGCCTGACAGCCGGTCGCGCAGTCGCGCTCCTGCCGGAGAGTTCGAACTTCGTACCGATCTCTCCGCCAGCTGCCCGGCAGCCGAATTCTTGGACATGACTTTGTGGCCAGCCGCAATATTATGTGATTCCGACGTGCTCGCGTTTTTCTTACCATCCGCCAATGTGCGGTGCACAAGATGGATTCGACGCTGCCCCAGGGGCGAGGAGAGCCGACGGGCGGATCGGGCGCGCGATCGCCGCGCTGCCCAAGCTGGACGCCTCCGGCTGCCCGAACGACGCTCCTGGCCGAAAGTGCGGCCATCGTGCGGCGGGCGAAATTGACGACGGGAGGTCTGAAAATGGCCGATTGGTCGACGCGAAGGTGTCGTGCATGCCCAAGGAACGCGGTACGCGCGGCACCTGACTTTGAGGTTGGCGTGGTAAACGGCTGGCTCAATTCGAAAAGGTCGAGCGGATCTGGTTGAGCAGCCAGCGCAGGCCGGCATCATCCGCCTTCTCCGTTGCCCAGCCGAGGAATATCTTCGACTTGGGATATTCGAACGGCACGGGCAGGATCCTCAACCGGTGGATCGGCGCGACGAGTTCGGCGTAGCGACGCGGCACAACCGCAATCAGGTCGGTGGTCGCAACGGTAACCGCCAGGCTGGCTGCATTGGGCAGGGTAACGACCATCCGCCGGTCGATTGACGCAGCGCGCACTTGCCTTGCGGTGGGGAGATGCAGCCGCATTTGCTTTTGCAGGGCGGCATGGCCGTTGGCCGCAAATTGCTCGAGCGACAATTCGTGGCCTATCCGCGGATGGCCTTCGCGCACGACGCAGACCGCCTCCGCATCCGCCAAGGGCTCCAGCGTAACGCCGGTCTGCTCGTGGAGGGAGTTGTCGATGATGACGTCCGCATCGCCATTTGTCAGCGCCTCATGAGGGCGTCCCCAGTTCGGCGTGACGACCTCGATCGAGCAGGCCGAATGCGCTTCATCGAGAGCCCTTACCAGCGGCGGCAGAACCGACGGAACGCTGAAATCGTGGAGCAGCAGCCGGAATTGCCTGTTGGCCGTGGCGACGTCGAAGTCGCTGTCGTATGCAAGCCCACGGCGAAGCGCGCCCAGTGCATCCGTCACCGGCGGCAGCAGGCTCATCGCCTTCGGGGTGGGCTTCATGCCGCGATCCACGCGGACGAATAGCTGGTCGGAAAAATGCGCTCGCAAACGCGACAATGCGTTGCTGACGGTCGGCTGGCTCATCCCCAGCACCCTCGCCGCCTGGCTGACGCTGCCGGTTTGATAGACCGTTTCGAAGATGATCAGGAGGTTCAGATCGAGCTTGCGCAGATCGCGGCTCTCCCGATGGCGTTGGTCCTGCGCAGTCTCCTCCATTATTCACCTTTGAAATATAACCGTCCCTTGTTTGCGCCGGGTCATGCGTTCGATTTTCCCGCATTTCAAGGAGATTAAGCGTAAACGGCCGTTAGTATTTGCTATTCGAATATGTCCTATTTGAATTTCCGCGCTTGTTCGTTTCCTACCCAACTGCTTGACCGCGCAGGCAAAAATACCTGCGCATGCGATGATTCTCCGCGAGTCTATGCCGCGCAAATCGCTGAATTACAGGGGAATTTTCGATGGGTCTCACGGTCGCGCACAGCGGTGGCAACGGCATTTCCGCAGATCGCAAGGCCCGCGCGCTGCGCCGGGCCGCGCTGATCGGCGGGGCATCGGCGCTGGCGCTGACGATCTGTGCGCCCGCGTTCGCGCAGGATTTCGGCAGCGGCGGCGATGGCGGGCAATCCCGCCGGGGTTCGGTAGACGGAATCCAGAACGGGGGCGAGGGCGGAGCCGGCCCCAATGGTGAGGATGGTGGCGACGGCACCGAAGTCGGGCCCGCAGGCAGCACCGAAGGCGGCGGCGGCGGCGGCGGCGCTGCCGGGGTCACCGGTGGTGACGGCGGCGCTGGCGGACAGGGCGCAGATGTATTTAGTGGTGCGCAGACTGCAGGGAGCGCAGGCGGTGCCGGCGGTGCTACGCCAGGCGCCGCAGGCCTGCGAGGAACCGATTCCTCCGGCTACGCGGGCGCCGGCGGCGGCGGCGGCGGTGCTCACGGTGGAGTGACGAGCGCCAACACCCAGACCATTTCGGGAGGGGCATTCGTCGGCGGAAATGGCGGTAACGGCGGCGATGGCAGCCCTTCTTTCGGCAACGGCGGAGCGGGCGGCGGCGGCCAGGGTGGCTACGGTTTGCTCAGCACGCAGATCAACGGCACCCTGACGAACGATGGCTCCACGGTTACCGGCGGCGATGGCGGAGATGGCGGCATTCCCGATTTCGGCGCCGGCGGCGATGGCGGCGATGGCGGCATCGGGATCGCCTTTACCGGCGCGGGCAACAGCTTCACCAATAGCGGCACGGTGACGGGTGGTGATGGCGGTTTCGCAACCCAGAACACCTTTATTGGCCGTCGTGGCACCTCGGGCTTCGGTGGAGTGGGCATTACCGGTGCCGATCTAACCGTCATTAACGAAGGTTCGATCAGCGGCGGCGGTTCGGGTGGGACCGGTAGTGCCGGAAGTATCATCCGCGCCAACGCCGTCACATTCGGCGCGGGCACCAACATCTTCGAATATCGCGCGGGCAGCAGCGTCACCGGCAATGTCGTTGGTGATGGCGACGATCTGTTCAGGCTGGGCGGCGACACGGACGGCAACTTCAACGTCGGCCAGCTCGGCTCGACCTACCAGGGTTTCGGCACTTTCGAGAAAACCGGCGCCTCTGTCTTCACGCTGACCGGCACCACGGCGCAGGTGACACCGTGGACCATCGGTGCGGGGACGCTCGCGATTTCCAGCGATGCGGCGTTGGGTGACAGCTCAGGGGCGCTGACGTTCACCGAGGCGTACACAGCGTTGACAGATGTCAGTACCCTGCGAACCGATGCCGATCTGACCAGCAGTCGCAATCTCGTCCTGAGCCGCAATGGTGTGATCAGGACCTCCGCCGGGACGACAGCCACATTTTCTGGCGTTTATACTGGCGCCGGGATTCTGTTCAAAAGGGGTGCCGGAACGCTGGTCCTGTCGGGCGACGGCAGCGCCAGGTCGGGCGGTGTGTACGTAAGAGAGGGCACGCTCCGCATTGCCAGTGCAAACGCTCTGGGAAGTATCAATGTTTCCGCTGACAGGGGCACGACGGTCGATCTGATCGATGGGCTGACCCTCTCGAACGGGTTTAGCCTTATAAACACGGGGCCAATCCCCGATGCATTTGTCGCCATCAACCAGACCGGCGGCAGCGCCATCATTGCAGGTGAGATCTCGGGCCCATCCGCGAACTTGCGGAAGACCGGTAGCGGCAATCTGACGCTTTCAGGTGCGAACACCTATACCGGCACCACTACGGTTT
The DNA here is from genome assembly GCF_038594485.1 of Citromicrobium bathyomarinum. GTDB lineage: Bacteria > Pseudomonadota > Alphaproteobacteria > Sphingomonadales > Sphingomonadaceae > Alteriqipengyuania > Alteriqipengyuania bathyomarina_A. Next base: position 724,579 of record NZ_JBCFZG010000004.1, read on the forward strand.
CCGAAGGCACGTTGACCATTGCCAATAATGGCGCCCTGGGCACCGCCGAGGGCGGCACCATCGTGCAGGATGGGGCGACGCTGGCGTTCAATGCGCCGGTTCTCAACATAGCCGATGCGATCAGCATCACGGGCACCGGCGCTTCGGGAGCGGGGGCGTTCCGGCTCCAGAACGGGGATACTTCGCTCAACGGTCTCGTCACGCTGACGGGTGATAGCAGGGTCGTCGTGAACGAGGGCGGGATCAATTTCCGCGGGGGCGTGACCGGCGATTACGATCTCACGCTCAACGGGCTCGGCAACCTGCAGCGTGTGGTGGCCTTCAGCAGCGATCTCGATATTGGCGACAACGACGTGATCGCCGACAATATCACAGTGGCATTCTACGCCGGTAACAGCTTTACCGGGGACGTCAGGATCAATTCCAGCACGCTGGAGCTGGCGGCAGGTGGCGCGAGCACGATCGACGACAATGCGCGTCTGACGATGACCGCTTCGGGCCGGTTCGTGCGGCTGACGCTTTACCAGGACGAAACTATCGGCTCGCTTGCGGGCTCCAGCGGCTTCATCTCCGCCGGGAATGGAGACCGTGTGCTGACGCTGGGTGGAGACAACACCAGCACCAGCTTCGGCGGCGAATTCATCACCGGGGGCGGCACCCTGTCGGTGGTCAAGACCGGTACGGGCACAATGACGCTGTCGCGTGCCTCCAACTTCCAGAACAACCCGTTCCTGGGCGGGCTCACCATTGCGGGCGGTACGCTTGCCATTTCGGCGGATCGGGTCCTGGGCGCGGATTCTGCCGCGCTGACCTTCGACGGTACAGGCGCAACGCTGAGGACGCTAGCCGACCTCAGCAGCGCCCGCAATATCGCGCTGGACACCGGCGGCATCTTCAATACGGATCCAGGCACCACTGCGACCTTTGCCGGCATTGTATCGGGCGCAGGCAGCCTAACCAAAATCGGCGCGGGCACTCTCGCACTTACGGGTCAGAACACCTACACCGGTGGCACATCGCTCGATGCAGGTACGATCCGCGTCGGGTCGAATAATGCGCTTGGAACGAATGGTCTTACGTCTGCCGACGGCACGACGCTGGATTTCGCCTCCGGCGTGACAATCGGCAATAATATCGTGACGGACGGTGTTCTCACTCTGAACCAGTCGGGCGGCAGCTCGGCTCATTCGGGTGCCATCACCGGGGCCGGAGGGATCACCAAGACCGGCGCAGGCTCCCTGCGGCTCTCGGGCAATCAGCTGTACGACGGCATCACGCGGATCGCCGGTGGGGTGCTGATTGCCGACAGCGATTTCTCGCTTGGCACCACCATGGGCAACACCATCGTGGAAAATGGTGCGACGCTCGATCTGCAGGGAGTATCCACGCCCGAAGCGATCACGATTTCCGGTAACGGCGTGAATGGTGCCGGTGCGCTTCGCAATTCCGCCCTATTTTCCACACTCAACGGACGCGTGACGCTGGCCGCCGATGCCACGATCACATCGGGTGGCTCGACGCTGCAACTTGCAGGAGGGATCGACGGAAACCACGATCTCACCCTCAATTCGGGATCGCAAATCCAGGTCAATTCCGATCTCGCGATCGGCGACGGCAATCTGATTCTCGGCGGCACCGGCATCGTGGCGCTGACGCGCACCAACAGCTTCACCGGGGATGTCACGGTAAACGGCGGGCGTCTGGTTTCGGGCGCGGACAACGGCAACCTCTACGACACCATCGGCAATGGCGCTGCGGTCACGCTGGGCGCAGGGACGTCCTGGCGGCTGGCCCAGAGCAACGAGACGATCGGCTCCCTCGCAGGAAGCGGCGATGTCTATATAGACGGGTTCCTGACCAGCGGACGGCTCGCGCGATTGACTGTCGGCGGCGCCAACACGTCGACCACATTCGGCGGGCGGTTGCGCGAGCAGAACAATAGCATGCTGTCGCTGACCAAGACCGGCACCGGCACGCTGACGCTGACGGGCAATAACACCTATAGCGGCGGTACTATTCTGAGCGGAGGAACGCTGGGCATCGAAGCGTCCAGTGCGCTGGGCAGCGGGACGGTTCGGGCTGCGAATGGTGCAGGCCTGACCTTCGCCGATGGTATCAACCTGGCCAACGCGATCGAGCTGACCGGCGATGCGTCGGGCACGGTAAGTTTCGGTGTAGGAAGCGGCGAGGCGACCGTTGCGGGCATCATCAGCGGCACGGCAGGAGTGCTCAAGGTTGATCCGGGCACGCTCGTTCTAACCGGCGAAAATACCTATACGGGCGGCACGACGATTGCCGGTGGCACCATCTCCATCGCAGCGGATGCGGCGCTGGGCAACGAGAGCGGGGCGATCCGCTTTACCGGCGGCACCGGGACGCTGCGGACGACGCGCGATTTCTTCATCTACCGCGACGTGTTTTTGGACGGGTCGGGCCGCATCAGCACCGACGCAAACACGAACGCCTCGATGTTCGGCTACATACGGGGCACGGGCGACCTCACCAAAGTAGGCGCCGGCACCCTGACGCTGCTCGACGGCAATACCTACAGCGGCGATACTTTCCTGACCGAAGGAAAGCTGGAGCTGTACGGCAATGATGCACTTGGCTCCGGTCGGCTATTCGCCAGCGATGACACGACCATCACCTATGGCGGGATCAACACCATCGCCAATGCGGTCGCGATTGCTGGTACCGTCAGCGTCAACGCAGACTTCGGCACAGGCACGCAAAGCGGTGTAATTTCCGGCGCGGGAGGGCTGAGGAAAATCGGCGCTGGCAACGTCCGGCTTTCGGGTGCCAACACCTACTCCGGCAACACGACGCTCGCGCAGGGCGGTCTCGCCCTCGGAAACAACAGCGCGCTTGGCACGGGCACGCTGACCGCTGCGGACGGCACCCGGCTTTCCTTCGGCAACAACCTGCGCATCACCAATGCGATGACGCTCAATGGACAGGTCTCTTTCGATCAGGAGGGAGGCACTGCCGAACTCAGAAATATCACTTCGGGAACGGGTGGGCTTACCAAGACCGGCTCCGGCGAACTGACCATTTCGGGCGCGAACGACTACACCGGTGAAACGCTCGTGTCGGCTGGCAGCCTGAAGCTTGTCAGCACCGGAACCCTTGGCACGACCGATGGCGGTGTGCGGGTTTTGGATGGGGCCTCGCTTACCCTCGATGGGGTCACCTTGACGGAAGGCGTCACGATTTCGGGCGCTGGTCTAAGCGGCACGGGCGCGCTGCGCGCCACCCGCGGCAGTGCAACGGTTTCTGGGCCGATCACGCTCGCCGACGCATCCACGATCGGCTCGGAGGTAACCAGTTTCCGGATCGCCGGCGGGATTACCGGAGATCACGACCTTAAAATCATCGGGGGCCGCAATACCATTATCGAGGGTGCCCTGAACATCGGCACCGGCATGCTGACGAAAGACAGCACCGGAAACCTCACCCTAGGTGGCGACAGCACATTTTCGGGTGGTACGCTGCTGAATGCAGGCAGGCTCTTCGTGTTGTCGGACCGCGCGCTCGGCACCGGTTCGCTGACCGCTGCCGATGGCACCCGGCTGACCTTCAACAACCCAGCAAATCTTGCAAACGACGTCACGTTGAACGGCGATCTCGGCGTCGGAGTGTACCTGTCCGGCGGAACGCTCAGCGGAATCATCTCGGGGAGCGGGTCGCTCACCAACGAGTCGAGCGGAACGCTGACCCTTTCGGGCGACAATACCTACGAAGGCGGCACTTTCCTTACCTCGGGCGGGCTGCGTCTTGCGAACGATGGCGCACTGGGCACGGGAGCGCTGACCGCTTCCGACAGCACGCTGATCGAATATGCGAACGGCGTAACGATCGGCAACGCGATCGCACTGAACGGCGTCGTCGAGCTCAGTCCCACCACTGGTACTTCCGAACAGACCGGGCTGATTTCGGGCGACGGGACCCTGAACAAGGTCGGTACCGGCCTGCTGCTGCTCGACGGCGCGAACACCTATACCGGCGGGACACGGATCAGCGGCGGCGTGCTTGCAATCGGATCCGACGCATCGCTGGGCGCTGCATCGAGTGCGCTTACCTTCTCAGGCTTTAATAATGCCACTTTGCAGTTGCGTGGCTATTGGAACACCTCGCGCGCGATCAACATCAACGCGGTGAGCGCCAAGATCGACAATTTCGGCTACGATGCCGATATCGCCGGAACGATCACGGGTGGTGGCGTGCTTGCCCTGTTCGGATCGGGCACCGTCACGCTCTCGGGCGCCAACACCCATTCGGGTGGCACGTACCTTTACGGCGGCAGGCTCGTGCTGACGAACAGTTCGGCTGTCGGAACCGGCGACATGTTCGCCAACAACGCGACCACCATCAGCCTCGCGAGCGCCGTGGGCCTCGACAACGATCTCGAATTTACGGGCGATATCGCGTTCGACCAGTCCGCGGGCGACGCAAGTTTCGCTGGGGGGATCACCCAGTTCGATACAGGTTCTCTCACCAAGACGGGCGCGGGCAATCTGGTCCTGTCAGGGGCGAGCACCTATTATGGCAATACCGTGGTTGCCGAAGGCACCCTTACCGCAACCAGTGCGTCTGCGCTGGGTAGCACGGAGGGTGGCACGATCGTGCGCGACGGCGCCTCGCTTGCGCTGAATGGCACGTTCGACCTTGCCGAATCGCTCCATCTCTCCGGCACGGGTGTGCTCGGTCTCGGCGCGCTGCAACAGAGAGGCGGGCAAGTCGGCATCGACGGTTCGATCACGCTCGACGCAGCATCCACGATCGCTTCCTACTCCGGCACGCTCACGCTGAACGGCGGTGTATCGGGAGCCCACGACCTGGCGATCGGAGGCAATGTGAACATCGCATCCGACGTGCAGATCGGCGCAGGCACGCTGACGATGCACGGCGGGGCTACGCTGACCCTGACTGGCACCAACACCTACACCGGCGGAACGGTGCTCAATGCCGGGACCGTCGTCATCGGCAACGACAGCGCCTTTGGTACCGGGACCATCACGGCCCGCAATGCGACCATCGGCTTCGGCGCAACCGACTTAGCGCTGTCGAACGCGATTAATCTTCAGGGTGGGCTGACACTCGATATCGGCGACACGAATGCAGGTGTGGACGGCGGCATCTCGGGCGCCGGGATGTTCCTCATCATGGGCTCCGGCAACATGCAGTTGTCCGGTGCCAATTCCTATAGCGGCAATACGGGGCTGGTGGACGCCACGCTTACGCTGGCGAACGATGCGGCACTAGGCACCAGCACGCTGCTGGCATCAGCAGGTTCTACAGTCGATTACGCGGACGGTGTCACGATCGGCAATCGCGTGGGTCTGACCGGCGGTGTCATCCTGAACCAAGGTCTGGGTTCCGCGACGCAGAGCGGCCTGATCGAGGGTGACAATAGCGGTCTGACCAAGACCGGCAGCGGCATTCTCGCGCTGACGGAGGCGAATACCTACACCGGAGCGACCGACATTCAGGCGGGCACGTTGCTGGTGAACGGCGACCAGAGCGCGGCGACAGGTCTTACAAGCGTGTTCGACGGTGCGACGCTGGGCGGCAAGGGCATTGTCGGCGGCGATGTGACACTGGCGGATGGCGCTTCGCTCAATCCGGGCACCAGCCCGGGCACGCTGACCATCAACGGGGACCTCGCTCTGTCGGGCGGGTCTATCCTCAATTTCGAATTCGGCGAAGCCGGGGTCGTTGGCGGTGCGCTCAACGATCTGGTCAATGTCGGTGGAGATCTGACGCTCGACGGCACGCTCAATGTGAGAACCTCGGCGGGCGGCACCTTCGGTGCGGGCGTCTACCGTGTGTTCAACTACGGCGGCACACTGACCGACAACGGCCTGGACCTGGGTACGGCGCCGAACGACAGCGTGTTCGTGCAGACCTCGGTCGCGAACCAGGTCAACCTGATCAACACCGCCGGTGCGAACCTTGGTTTCTGGGATGGTGCCGGGGGAGAAGACAACGATGCTGTCGACGGCGGCAGCGGATCCTGGATGTCCGGCGCGGGCAACAGGAACTGGACCAACGCGGACGGCACGTACAACGGCACCTACGCCGACGGCACTTTCGCGGTCTTCCAGGGCACTGCCGGCACGGTCTCGGTGTATACCGGGCTGGGCCCAGTAAGGGCGTCTGGCCTCCAGTTCGTTACCGACGGCTACATAATCGATGGCGATACGCTGACCCTGAACGGCGGCGCGCAATCGACCGTCCGTGTGGGCGACGGTACCGCCGCAGCAGAAAACACCACCGCAACGATTTCGGCAGAGATCGCGGGTGATACGCAGCTCGTGAAGACCGATTTCGGAACGCTGATCCTCTCTGGCGACAATAGCTACACCGGTGGAACCAGGATCGACGCCGGGACGATCCGCGTTGCCGACGACGCCGCACTGGGCGCTGAAAGCGGCGAGTTGACCTTCGCCGGGTCGGGCTCAACGCTGCAGACTTCGGCGAATTTCACAACGTCGCGTAACGTGCTTCTCATCATCGACGGCACGATCGACACCGATGCCGGTACCACCGCCACGTTCGGCGGCGTGATTTCGGGCGCTCGGAACCTCGGCAAGACCGGCGCAGGCACGCTGACGTTGTCGGGCAATAACACCTTTACCGGCAGCACGTATCTCAACGGCGGAACGCTGGCGCTGGCGAGCAATAATGCGCTTGGCGCAGGGTCGCTGAACGCAATCGGCGGTACGAAGATCTCGTACGGTTCGGGCATCGACATCGCCAATGGGGTGATCACGACCGACACGGTCACGTTCGACCAGAGCGGTGGAACGGCGACGCAGAGTGGCGTCATCTCCGGTCTCGGCAATTTCACGAAGAGCGGCAACGGCAATCTCGTTCTCTCGGCCGCCAACGCCTATAATGGCAATAATGCCCTCGTCGCCGGAACGCTCACGATCGCGAACGATCGGGCCCTCAGCTACGGCACATTGATGGCCAGCGATGGCACCACCGTCGCCTTTGCCGACGGAATCCGGATGGCCAACGGCGTGTGGATGGATGGCGCACTCGACATTCACCAGAGCGGCGGCAGCGCGACCATTGCCGGTCAGCTGATGGGCAATGGCCCGCTGACCAAAACCGGTTCGGGCAGCCTCACCATCGGCCGGGGAAGCGCCTTTACCGGCGACACCTTCCTCAACGAGGGCACCCTCGTGCTCGGAAGCGGCCAGTCGCTCGGTAATGGTACCCTGACGGCAGCCGACGGCACGTCGCTTCGATACGGGGCCAGCTATCTCAGGGTTTCCAATGCGATCGTCCTGAACGGCAATCTGTCGGTTTCATCCGCTGGCAGGGCGGACCAGTTCGGTGTCATCTCGGGTACGGGCAGCCTGACGACCAACGCGGCGCTCACCCTCAACGGTGCCAACACCTATTCGGGCGGAACCGACATTCAGACCTACGGGATCACCGTACTGAACGATTCCGCGCTGGGTACGGGAAATGTCAGTATCCGCGATTTCGGATCGCTGACGTACGGCGATGGTATCGCACTGGCGAATGCGCTGACGCTCAACGGAATTTCCCTCCTGGGCGTCGACGAAGGGGAATCTGCCACACAGAACGGCGTCGTTTCGGGCTCCGGCACATTGAGCCTGTTCGGCACCGGAACGCTGACGCTCAATGGGGCCAATACCTATAGCGGCGGCACAGAGATGACCGAGGGGACGATCCTCGTCGGCAATAACAGCGCGCTCGGCACGGGCACGCTTTCGGCCGTAGGTGGGACGCTCGGATTCGCTGCTGCGAACCTGACGCTGACGAACGATATTGCGCTGCCCTTTGAATATACGGTCGACACCGCCGCCAATGGAGGCACCTTGTCGGGCGCGATTTCAGGCGCTGGAACCCTCAACAAGACCGGTTTTGGCAACCTGACGCTTTCGGGCGACAGCAGCTATGATGGCGAAACCATCGTCCGGTCCGGCACGCTGACGGTGGCGAGCAACAAGGCGCTGGGCAGCACCATCGGCGGCACGACGATCGAAGACGGTGCAACGCTGGTGCTGGACAACGCCCGGATTGCAGAAAACATTTCGATCAGTGGTAGCGCGTTGGGAACCGGCGCGCTCACCGGTAGCGGAACCATCACCGGCACGGTGACCCTGAATGGCGACGCGACGATTACGGCCGCCTCCGGTGGCGATCTCGATCTCGATGGCGCTATCGCGGGCATGGATCGGAACGTCACGTTCGGTGGTTCCGGCGGCTTCGGCGATGTGAACGTCAACGGCGGAATCGCGACCGGATCGGGCGGCGTCACGGTCGATTATCTGAATGTCGAATTCAATTCCGGCAACAGCTTCACCGGCGATGTGACGATGAACGGCGGCTCGCTGTGGCTGACGGCATCGGGTGCCAGCACCATTGCCGACACTGCGCGCGTTGTGGGCAATGGCGGGCGGCTTTACGTCGGCCAGAACGAGACGATCGGATCGCTTTCGGGCTCGGGCCTGACGGTGGCTGGCGTGTTCGGCTCGAACACCCTCAGCGTAGGCGGCGATGATACGTCGACCACGTTCGGCGGTACGCTGGGCGAGGCGTTCGGCGGGACCCTCGGGCTGACCAAGACCGGCACCGGCACACTGACGCTGACCGGCGCCAATACATATTCCGGCGGCACCAACGTCGCGGGCGGCACGCTGCTGGTGAACGGCGACCAAAGCACGGCGACGGGTCTGACGAGCGTGTTCGACGGTGCGACGCTGGGCGGCAACGGCACGATCGGCGGCGACGTGACGCTGGCCGATGGTGCGTCGCTTAATCCGGGCACCAGCCCGGGCACGCTGACCATCAACGGTAACCTCGCGCTTTCGTCCGGGTCGATCCTAAATTTCGAATTCGGCGAAGCCGGGGTCGCGGGCGGTTCGCTCAACGATCTGGTCAATGTCGGCGGCGATCTGACTCTCGACGGGACGCTCAACGTCAGCAGGACGGCGGGCGGCACTTTTGGGGCCGGCATCTACCGCATGTTCAATTACGACGGCGCGCTGACCGACAATGGTCTCGTGCTCGGGTCGGCGCCGACGGCCAACCTGTACATCCAGACCTCGGTCGCGAACCAGGTCAACCTGATCAACACCGTCGGGATGACCTTCGGTTTCTGGGATGGCGCTGCGGGAGCCAGCAACGGCACGATCGATGGCGGCGACGGCGTCTGGCAGAACAGCACGGGTAACCTCAACTGGACTGGCGCAAACGGTGCCTTCAACGGCGCGTACGACGACGGGACCTATGCGATCTTCCAGGGCGCGGCGGGTACTGTCACCATCGATACCTCGCTCGGCGATGTGACCGCTTCGGGCGCGCAGTTCGTGACCGATGGCTACGTCATCGACGGCGATATGCTGACGCTGACCGGCGGCGCGGAATCTATTATCCGCGTGGGTGATGGCACCGCAACCGGTGCGAATGTCACCACCACCATCATAGCCGATATCGCGGGCGCAACCCGCCTGGTCAAAACCGATCTCGGCACGCTCGTCCTGTCGGGCGACAACAGCTACTCCGGCGGAACCAGCCTGGAAGACGGCGCGCTGGTGCTGGGTAGCGACACGGCACTAGGAACGGGCACACTGAGCGCGGAGGATGGGACGGCGATCGGCTTCGTCGCCGATCTCACCATCGCCAACGCGATTGCTCTCGACGGGACGGTTGCCTTCGATACCGACGCGAACAGCGTCACACAGAATGGCGTATTGTCCGGCAGCGGCACGCTGGCCAAGGTTGGCAGCGGCACGCTCAACCTGACGGCCGCAAACACCTATGCAGGCACGATCGACGTGCAGGCGGGGATGCTGGCGAATAGCGGCACGGTGGCAGCCGTGATCAACCGTGCAGCCTTCACCAACAGCGGCATCGCAGGTGACGTTGGCAACACCGGCATGCTCGACAACAGCGGCACGCTGGCCAGCCTCATTAACGAGGGTTCCGCGATCCTCGGCGCGACCAGCAATGTCACCGGGAGCGTCAGCAACCGTGCCGGAGCGACTCTATCGTCGAGCGGCACCCTGGGCGGAGCGGTCGTCAACGCAGGAACGTTCGGCGCACAGGGTGCGGCGAATGGTACGATTTCCAACGAAGGTGCGGGGCGGTTCACCGTCACCGGCGATCTGGCATCGAACGGTTCGGACATCGGCAATAGCGGCAATGCAGTGCTGGCCGTGACCGGTGGCGACCTCACCGGGGTCGGCACCTTGGTCAACACCTCGTCCGGAGCGGATGGCGCGGGCGGCAATGCCGGGCTGACCATCGCCGATAGCCGCACGCTGGCGGCGGACCTGATCGGCAATAGCGGCGAGATCATGGTTGCCGGCACTCTCGCGGCGCGGGTCGAGCAGACCGCAGGCCTGCTGACCAACAACGGCACCATCGCGGGCGACCTGGTCGCCAATGGCGGCGCGGTCGCGGGCATCGGGGGCTTCGAGGGCGATGTGACGATCCTCGCCGATGCTACCTTCGCCCCCGGGACCATCGGTGGCGCAGCAACCGTCGGCATCGACGGGACGTTCGGGCTTGGCGGTACGGCCACCTACGATCTCGGCACGGCGGATGTCATCGGGGGAGCCACCAACGACCTGATCCTGGCGGGCAGCGCGGTGATCGACGGCGGCACCTTCGACCTCAACAATGCGGGCGCGGGGAGCTATCGCCTCGTCAATACCGGCAGTGCAGGCAGCATCGCGGTCGGCGCAGTCACTCTCGCCAATGCGGCGGCAGGCTCGCGCATCTATACCACCGGCAACGGACAGTACCTCAACGTGCAGGTGGGCTACCTCTCCACCCAGTATTGGGACGGCTCGGCTTCGGTCGGCGACGGGGTGGCTGACGGTGGAGCGGGCGTGTGGACCAATGCGCTTGGGACAACCAACTGGACCGCCGCCACCGGCGCGCTCAACAACTCGTGGCAGGGTACTGCCAACCCTCCGGTCACCGCAGTATTTGGCGGAACGGCGGGCACGGTCTCGGTCGATGACGGCGCGGGCTATGTCGGCTTCGGCGCAATGCGCTTCGACGAGGACGGATACGTCATCGCCGACGCGGGTGACGGCGCGACCCCGGTTCTCGGCGCGAACGGCTCTGCGACGAACGCCTTTGCAGGAATTGCCAGCAGCGACGGTGGCATCGCCAGCACGATTACGGTGGCCGACGCGAACAGCATCGCGCGGGTCGAAGCCGGGATCGCGGGTGTGTCCCCTACCACGGGCCTGATTGTCGATGGCGCGGGCACGCTCGAGCTGGCAGGCAATAACGAGGGGCTGACCGGCACCATCGCGGTGCTGGGCGGTACGTTGCGAGCAAGCGGCGGCGCGGCCGTTTCCAACGCCTCCGCCCTCGTCCTGCGCGGGGATGCGCGGTTCGAGATCGCCGACGACGAAGCAGTCGGTTCGCTCGACGGCGGGGCGGCCACCGCTGTCTCGCTTGGCGAGAACAGCCTGATCACCGGCCTCAACGGCGACGACACCACCTTCGGTGGCACCATCTCGGGCACGGGCGACTTCGTGAAGACCGGCACGGGCTCGCTGACCCTCACCGGGGCCAACACTTATACCGGCATTACCGCGGTAACGGACGGGGCTCTGATTCTCGGCGCGGACAATGCGCTTTCGGACGACACGGTGGTGGCGGTTCAAAACGCGACGTTCGATCTGCAAGGTCATTCCGACACCGTTGGCATGGTCCAACTGGTCGATGGCGTCCTGGCGGGTTCGGGGACGCTGAGCGCAACTGGATACCGGCTTGCCGATGCGCAGGTCGATGCCAACCTCGGCACGGGCACGCTGTTCCAGACGGGCGGCACGTCCGTGCTCGGCGGGACGTCGGCGGCAGACATCGTAGCGATCGGTGCTGGCACGCTTCGCCTCGGGGCCAACGAGCGGCTCGCCGATAGCGCGAGTGTGCAGGTCGACGAGAACGCAACGTTCGACCTTGCCGGGACGAGCGAGACGATTGCCGCGCTTTACGGGATGGGCACGCTCGATCTGGGGGCCGGGCGGCTGACCCTGGGCGGCACGGGGCTCGATTCCGGCTTCGGCGGCCTGCTCACCGGCACCGGGACGCTGACCAAGACGGGCAGCGGCATGTTTACGCTGCTGGGCGACCAGCTGGGCTGGACCGGCAATCTCGAGGTTCAGGGCGGTACGCTGCGGTTCGTCGGCAATAGCGGCGGCGGGGCGCTGATTTCGGGCGGGATGCTGTCCGGCAATGCGAGCTTTGCATCCGGACTGACCATGACGGGTGGCACGGTTTCCCCCGGCATCGCAGATGCACCGATAGGCGTGATTGCCGCGCAGACGATCGACCTCACCGGCGGCACCGCGCTATTCGACTTCCGCTCGCCGGAATTCGGCGGCGGGGCGGACATGCTTCTCGCCAGCGGTGCAATCACCATCTCGGGCACGCAAGTGGCGATCTCGAGCGAGGACCCGCGGACCAGCTTCCCGGCAGTCCAGCGCTACGCGATCGTGCAGGGCGACAGCCTGACGGGCACCTTCGCAAATGGCGACAGCTTCCAGCAGATGGCACAAGCGCCGCAGCTGTTCTGGCGCCTGCGTTACGATCTGGTCGAGAACGGCGTGGCGCTGGAAGTGCGGCGGATGTTCGATTTCGGTGCCGCTCTCGGCGATGGGGGTACGCCGAACCAGATCGCGGTCGCGACCACGCTCAGCAGCGGGCAACTCGATATCGGCGATGCGTTCGCCGATGCGATCCTGCCGCTTTCCGATCTGGATCAGGCCGACCAGCTGCGCGCGTTCGACAGCTTGGGCGGCGAAAGCCTGACCGGCGCAACGACTGCCGCCTTCATCGAAGGCCAGCGGTTCGCCGACCTGCTGACCCAGCGCATTTACTCCAAGGCCCTGATGAAGGCGGACAGTGCGGCTCCGACGCAGGCCCGTGCACTGGCACCCGTGCAAGCGGGCGAAGCAAGCGCGCTGACGGCTCCGTCTATCGCGACCGTCTCGATGTGGATGCAGAGCTTTGGCGGCGCCACGCAGCTCGATGGAGATGCCGTGACGCGCGATCTGCGCACCGACGCCAGCGGCTTCGCTGGTGGTATCGAGGCACGCTACGGGGTGTTCAAGGCAGGGGTGGCCGGTGGCTACACCGATGGAAGCTACGACGTCCGGTCGCTCGGGGCGAACATGCAGGGTGAGACCGTGCACGTCGGTGGCTATCTGGGTTACGAAGGCGAGGCTGCCTTCGCGGGGCTGTTCGGCGCCTATCAGAAGAGCGACCTCGATAGCACGCGTGCGGTCACCGCGGCCAATACCTCCCCGCTGACTGCACAGGCGCACATCGACATGACGGGCCGCACGTTCGGTGGCTTCGCGGGCTACCGCGCGCCGGTTGGGGCGGGCCTCGTCCTCGCGCCGATGGTGGGTGTGACCAATATCCGGATCAAACGCGACGGCTTCGACGAAACCGGGGCGAACCCGCTGAACCTGCAAGTGTCGAAAGAGACACGCGAAGTCACCTACGGCACCGCCCAACTGCGCCTGAGCACGGTAATGCCTGTCGCGGGCGGCACGTTCGAGCCGTATCTCGCTGGCGGGGTCGAACGCTACTGGGGCGATCGGCGCGCGGTGAGCGATATGTGCTTCGCAGGTGCTGCGGGCGACATGGGTTCATTCCGGATCATCGGCGCCCCGCTGGAAGAGACGGTCGGCGTCGTCGGCGCAGGCTTCGATGTGCGTCCGAACGATCGCTTCGAAATCGGTGCAAGCGCAGGTGCGCGCGTTGGAAATCGCGTCACTCAGGGGACCGTGGAAATGCACGCACGCATCCGTTTCTGAGCATGTCCCTTTAGGGTCAGATCATCGCCCGTCCGCCCAGAGGCGGGCGATTTCGGGCCGCCCGATCGGTGACGACGGGCGGCCCGGCTTTGCCGGGAAAGCCGGGCTCGTTCGCAGAGCAATCAGGCGCTTCGCTACCTGCGCCCTTCAATCGGGTTCTGCGGCAGCGATCATGTCCATCATGTTGCGGGCAGCATCCCTGTCGGCTGGATCTTCGAACGCGACATCGAGATCGGGGGCCGAGTCCAGCATGTAAAGCAGCGTCCACAGCGCGAAGCGCCGAGCCCGATCGCGCTCCAGACCAAGGTCGACCAGCATTCGATCGATGCCAGCCGGCAATGCACCGGGCCCCACCTCTGCCAGATCCACGGTACCGAAATAGCGCAGCAAGAGGTCCTGCATTTCCATGAAATTGCAGTAGCTCGCCAGGGGTTGCGTGCAAAGCCCGGCAGTTCTTTGCGTTAGCCTTCGCCGGCCGATCATCCGCGGGGCGGAGACCACCCTGCCGGATGGCGCCGCCTAGCGCAGGCTGTTTAGCAGCGAACCAAGCTCAACCTGCCCATGAACGCCGGTTTTCGCGAAGATGCGCTTGAGGTGTGAACGCACGGTGCTGGGCGCGATGCCGGTTGCCTTGGCGATGGCGTTCGGCGACTGGCCGTGCGCGATCAGCGCCGCGATCCGGCTTTCGGTGTTGGTCAGGGCAAACACCTGCTGCGCGATCGTGGCGAGCCGCTCGGTCTGGTCGCTCACCACGCTTGGCACGACGATGACCGCACGCGTCAGTCGCAGACGCTCGGTGACAGGGAGGGGCCGAAGCAGGACATGCATCGGCGCACCGCCAGCATCGTGAATGACGACGCTGCTGCCCGATCCCAGCGGATCGACCGCGCGCTGGAACGCGCTTTCGAATTGGCCGGCGTCCTTCGCGTAGGCAGGCAGAAGCCGGTTATGCCGGACTGTCAGCCAGTGTCCCTCGGCGAGCATCGCCTCTGCCTGCGGAGACATTGCCACGATTTGCCCACCGACATTGCAGATGAAGATCGGCTTGGCGAGACTTTCGAAGCTCTGCGCAACCAGCTGGATCTGGTCGCCTTCGAGTGAGAGCTGCAAATCTACTGCATTGCGGAGGGCGCGCGCGAGTAGGTCGAAGGTCTTCTCCTGTTCGCGCGACATTTCGCCTTGCGCCGGATCGCGTATGACGCCGGCACCGATGATCAGGTTCTCGTCCTTGCGGATATTGATGAGCTTGCAATAGCCCATCCGGTTGTCCGTGATCCATGCGCCGAAATCCGGTGAACGCGAGGCATCGAGGTCGGGCGTCAGGGAACGGTCGTCGAAGGCGACCATCTCGGGCGCGAATAGACCCACCCGCATCCGCGAATTGATGTGCGGATCGGCCCCGCCAACCTCGACGAACGTGGCCAAGGCCGCCGGGTCCGTCTCGGTCATGACGTTGTACTGGATGCCAGAGGGCGTCCCGATCCCGATAAGCTGCCCGGTCCGGCTGCCCGTCGCCGCAGCGAACGATGCCATCGCTTCATCCCAGGCGGCGAGCCCGAACGCAGCTCGCGAAATCAGATGTAACGCTTCGTCGATTGCCTTTGTCGGCACTGTCAAATCCCCCCTGTTGTGGGTGTGAAGTGCGTTGGCCAGAAAAAAATGTCCAGACCTGAAAACCTACCCCAAATGGGGGTTGTGCCACTTGGGGTGGCTCAATAAAAAAATTCCAGTGATTCTGGGGGGATGATCAGTTGCCCAAGAGAGGACTTGCGAGCGCGTACACTTTTCGAGGTGGCGTAGCTTGCGAAGTAGTGTTGTCTTGCGTTGGGCCGCTGCCCAACGCCTCTGGGCGTTGTAGTCGCCCATCGGGCCCAGCGAACCTAAATGAGAAATAGCAGATATTTACCCGTGCGCCGGCCCGAGAGCCGATGTGCGCGATCTTAAGTGATTAATTTCGTTCCGTATTTCCGCACAAGTCAGGGAAAGTCTTCATGTCGAGCAGCAAAATTGTTTCGTCCGTGACGGTACACACCAGCCTCCGTAAGGGGTTTCTGGTCTCCACGGCGATGTCCCTCACTTTCGCGTCCTCTGCATTCGCCGCAGAGCCGGTCGTAATCGACCAGGACGAAGCCATCGATTACACTGCGGAGACGCTGGAAGGCTCGCCCGAGGCGCTGGTCCTCAAGAGCAACGAGGGCGGCATCACCGCCAATGTGGATTCGACGACTGCGACTTCGACGGATCCCGATAATACGCTCGATATCATTTCGCTTGAAACCTCGGGTGGGGCCATCGACGCGACCTTCGGTTCGATCACTTCGACCGGGACGGGACAAGTTTTCGCCGTTCGCGCGCAAAGCGGGTCGGGAGACATCGATGTCGATGTCGGCACGATCGATCTGGCTGGGGATTTCACGGCTGGCGTGATCGCACAAAGCGAAACAGGTAACATCTCCCTCTCAGCCGAAAGCGTCAACCTTGCCGGAACCAACCTAGGAGATTTTGGCGGTTCGACTGGTGACGGTCTTGTTGCCGTCACAGGCGGCATGGCGGATGTATCGATCGACGAGGGCCACACGGACGCCCTCTATGGTTCCGTCGCCGTCGCGATCGGCGGTGAGGGCGCACGGGTCGAAAGCGGATCGGCCTCGACCAGCGGGGACCAGGGCGTCGTGCTGTATGCTGGCAGCAATAACGGCGACGCACTGGTCATCAGCGGCTCGATCGAAATGACTGGCGTCCGCGGCGCCGGGATCGACTCGATCGCAGACAATGGCGTGGCGACGGTAGAGAGCGGGACGATCACAGGTGCGGGAACCGGAGTGCTCGGCATCTTCGCCCGTGGACGCAACGGGGTCGACATTGCCTCGGGTGAGGTGAACGTCGGCGGCGTCGGTATCTATGGCAACTCGGCCGAGGGGACCGTCAAACTGGTGACTACGGGCGACATCTCGTCGACCAACACCACCGCGATCGACCTGCGGGGCCTGAACGTCGACCTTACCATCGGGGATGGTACGACGGTGTCCAGCACCGCGCCCAACAGTGCCGATAATAACGGAACCTACCTGTCCGCCGTGAACGTCCAGGCGGGCAACGACGCGACTGTTACGAACAATGGTCTGATTACGGCGCAAAACGACGCTGTTGCGCTTTATGTGATCGGCGGCGGCATTTTGAACATCGATGCAGGCGATGTGACCCAAACGGGCAACTCCTTCGCCGTTCTGGGCCGGAGCACGGCCGAGTCGGGCGCTACGGCCGTCACGATCAACGCAGGCACCGTAACTGGTGCCCGGGGCATCCGCGCGGAAACGCCCAACGGCGCAGACATTGCCATCAATACCACCGGTGACGTCACCGGAACGTCTGGCAACGCGATCAGCATATCCAGCCAGGGCGGCTTCACGGTGACCACCGCAGCCGATACGACCATAACCGGAAACGGGACGTCGGTGATTGCGGGCGGAGCCCTCGGCGGCAGCGCCAGCGTCACCAACGATGGCACCGTTGTCGGGCTCGGCAATACCGAGAGCGGGATCGGCGTCACCGCCCGTGACGATGTCACGATCGTCTCCAACATCGTCACGGTCGAAGGGGCTACTGCGCCTTCGGGCCAGTTCAAGTCCGGCGGCATCAACGCGGCCAGCCTGATGGGGGGCGACATTTCGATCGCTTCGAACAGCATCGAAGTTGGCGGTCAGCAACGCTACGGTATCGCGGCCGACACCATTGGTGAGGGCAGTATCTCCGTCACCAGCGGAACGATCACCCACGAGGCGGACGAATTCTCGACCATCCGGGCGCAGACCGATAGCGGTGCGATCACGATCGAAAGTGGTTCGATCGTCAACGACGGCGTTTCGGCGAAGGGTATCGAGGCGATCAGCCAGTCCGGCGACGTTTCGATTACGAGCGAAAGCCTGATCAACACCGCAGAGGGCGGCGGCAATGTGGAGGCTGAACTGTTCGCCGAAGGTATCTTTGCCAACACCGGTGGTGCCATCACGATCGATAGCGGGCTGAGCGAAGTTTACGGGTTCGCTGCCAGTGGCATCGTGGCTCTTTCGGCAAGCGATATCTCGATCACTGCGGAGACCACCATCTCGCACGGCGAACTTTCGCAGGCGCTGTATGCCGGCACCCGTTCCGGCGACGTCACGATCACCAGCGCAGAGGTCGTTTCGGACCTGGGTTCGGGAATCTACGGTGGCAGCGATGCCGGCGACATCACGATCAATTCAGGCACGGCAGTTGCCGGTCTCAACGGTTCGGGCGTGATCGGATCGACCTTCGACGGGGATGTGACCATCACAACCGGGGCGATCACTGCCGGTCGCTTCGGCGTGCTCGCCGATGCGACCAATGTCGCCAGTGTCGACGTGCAGGGCGACATCTCTGCAGGCGGGAACTACAACAACGGCCGGCTGAGCTACGCTGTCTATGCGAGAGGCGACGTGGCCAACATCACGACCGCTGAGGGCACGACCAGCACGGGTGTGGATCACGGCCTCCTGGCTGCAGGCCAGAGCGGAGTGACAATCGATAACGCTGGCACCGCAGCCGCTTCTGCAGGAACCGGCAGCGCTATCTATGCCACTGCCACTGGCGACATCTCGAT
This sequence comes from Citromicrobium bathyomarinum, assembly GCF_038594485.1. GTDB lineage: Bacteria > Pseudomonadota > Alphaproteobacteria > Sphingomonadales > Sphingomonadaceae > Alteriqipengyuania > Alteriqipengyuania bathyomarina_A. Next base: position 743,029 of record NZ_JBCFZG010000004.1, read on the forward strand.
CACATCCAACTCGGTCGTTCTTTCCGGAGAAGGCGCGGACCCGGGCGCAGATGAAACCACCGGTTTCCGCAAGGGTCAGGGTGGCATCGTCGCGATCACCGACGGAGCGATCATGATCGACAGCGCCGAAGCGACGGTGTCGGGCGACCACCGCTTCGGCATCTACGCGCAGAGCGATGGACCGATCGACGTCACCTCGGGCTCGCTTACCTACGAGGCTGCCGATTCTTCAGGCATCTTCATCCTCGGCGGGAGCGGCGACGTCACGGTGACCAGCGACACGCTGATCTCCAACGGCATGAGCGGTTCCGGCGTTGTTGCCCGCAGCGGTTCGGGCAACATCACGGTGGATGCGGGCACCACGACACTCACCGCGGAAGGTATCTTCGGCAATTACACCGCCGATGCGGTCTTTGCGCAATCCAACAGCGGCGACGTAATCATCACCAGCCAGGACGCGTCGTCTGCCGGTTTTGGTGGCAGCGCCGTCGTCGGTATCGGCAAAAATGTCTCGATTAACAGCGCCCTCGCCCGGACTTCCGGGGAGAATGGGGTTGCAGTCTACGGATTGAGCAATGCGCCAGGCGGTACGGTCAACATCGACAGCCAGACGATCGAAATGTCCGGCAATGATAGCGCAGCTCTTTACGCCATAGCCAATAATGGCGGCTCCGCAGTGGTGCGGGTGGATGACATTACCGCCACCAGCGAGACGTCTGTCGGTATTTACGCATCGGCATCCAATGTCGATCTGACCATCGACGGCGACGTGTCGATCGGCGGCAATGCCGTCAACCTGCGCAGTGTTGGCGGGACTGCCACGATGACCGTCAACGGGTCGCTCAGTTCGACAACCGGCATCGGCGTGACGAGCTTCGCCCAAACGTCAGATATCACCGTTTCGGAAGGCGGCAGCATCACGGCGGCGCGCGCGGCAATCGCAATCACGAACAGTTCGCCAGAGTATTCCGACACCGTATATATTCGCAACGAGGGTTCGATCTCTGGCAGCGCGGCGGTCTACTCCAACCCGACGCAGAGCGGTCTATTCGCCAACGTCTACATGCTGAACGACGGCACCATTACCGGCACGAGCGGGTATGCCGTCTATACCGGCGCCGGTTCGGACACGCTCGAACTGACCGAACGTTCGGTCGTCAACGGCGTGGTCGATCTGGGCGAGGGGGAAGACCGCCTGACGCTCGACTTCAACGATGAAGCGGAAGACGGTGCGGTCGGCCAGGTGGCTGCGTCCGTTAACGTCGAGGGCCTGAACGTAGACACCGGGACGTGGCGTGCGGAAACGGGCAACTCGCTCTACGATTTCATCGAAATCGAAGAGGGAGCCGAACTTATCGTCGCACAAGTCGATGGATACCTTGCGGTAGCGGCGCCCGTGGTCGAACTCGACGGTACGCTCAATCTTGATCTGACCAGCGATACCGAAGCTGGCGAACTTACCGGACTGATGATCTCCGGCGCCGGTTCGGTCGTGCTCTCGGGTCCCGCGACCCTGCTGGTCGACGATGCGACCGGCCTCCAGTACACCGGCGGAACCTTCGTGGAGAACGGCACGCTGCTGCTCACCACAGAGTACGATGGCGACATCACGACCTCCGGCGAAGGCACGTTCCAGCTGGGGACCGGCGGGACCGACGGCGACTACACCGGAAACCTGACCAACAACGGCACCTTCGTGTTCAATCGCAGCGACGATTACGAAATGCTGGGCGATTTCAACGGCTCGGGCTCGCTGGTGAAGGATGGAGAAGGGACGCTGTATTTCGGCGGCGCCTACGGCTTCACCGGCACTACCACCGTCCTCAACGGTGTAATCGGCCTGTCGGGCACCATCGATCCCGAAGCCACCATCGACCTGTCGAGCGGGGCAACCTTCGACCTCAGCCAGGTCTCGGGTGGCAGTGCCACCCTTGCCGGACTGACCGGCAGCGGCGGTACGCTGGTCCTGGGCACCACTTCGGTTACGGTTGCCCAGAATGGCGACACCACCTTCACCGGCTCGCTGCAGGGCACCGGGACCTTCACCAAGACCGGTACGGGCGATCTGAAGTTGCAAGGGAACTCGCCGGATTATGTGGGTGAGGCGTCGGTTTCAGGCGGCACGCTGTCGGTAAACGGCAACTATTCCAACGCCACTTTCGTGGTCAACTCGGGCGGCACGCTGGGCGGCAACGGGACGCTGGGACCGGTGACCGTCAACGGCGGCACTTTCGCTCCGGGCAACTCGATCGACACCATCACGGTCGCAGGCAATCTCGTACTCGATGCCACGTCCGTCTACGAAGTCGAAGTCAATGCAGCGGGTCAGAACGACCGGGCGAATATGACCGGCACCGCCACGCTCGGCGGTGCGACGGTCAGCGTTCTGGCGGCGAACGGCCGCTATGGCGGAAGCACCGACTACACGATCCTGAGCGCGGCTGGCGGGCTGAACGGCACCTTCGGGTCCGTCACCAGCAATCTTGCCTTCCTGACCCCGTCGCTCAGCTACTCCGGCACCGACGTCACGCTCACGCTTGCACGCAACGATATCGACTTTGCTGCGGTGGGCGTGAACGTGAACCAGAGAAACGTTGCGGCTGCGCTCGAATCTCTCGGCGTCGGCAATACGGTGTTCGAGGAAGTTCTCCTGCTGACCGACACCGGCGCCCAGACCGGCTTCCAGTCTGCGACGGGCGAGCTGCACCCGGCCGTGTCCTCGGCCCTGGTTGAAACCAACCAGACCCTGCGTCGTCAGATGCTGCAGGCACCGTCCGCTCGGGCAAACGGCGCGTTCGGCTGGGGTTCGATGATCGGCAGCCTGGGGAATGCCGATGCAACCTCGAACACGACCGATCTCAAGACCCGGACCGTCGGCTTGATGGGCGGGCTCGGCATTGGCGGCGGCGGCTTCGAGGCCCGCATTGGCGGCGGCGTGACCGACGACAGTTTCGAACAGAACGGCACTGCGGATGCGACCTCGACCTTCCTCATCGGCCAGGCCGGCTTCGATAACGGCAAGGGCCTCTCGGCGAAGATCGGCGCAAGCTACACGTGGCACGACGTCGATACCCAGCGCCGCGCGGCACTCGGGGTGATCGATAACAGCCTGATGGCGACTTACGATGCGACCAGCCTGATGGCCTATGGACAGGTCGATCTGCTGTTCCCGATCGGCGGATCGCTCGCGGTTGGGCCTACGGCGGGGCTGAGCTACGTGCGTACCGAGGTCGACGGGTTCAGCGAAACCGGAGGCGCGCTGGCGCTGACCACCGGTGCCACCGAGCGCGATGTCACCTACGGTTCGATCGGGTTTAAGCTGGAAGGCGTTGGCGCGAAGGTACGTCCGATGGCTTCGGCCAGCTGGCGGCATGCATGGGGCGATCGCGACAGCGCGAACAGCTTCGCCTTCGCGGGCTCGTCCAGCTTCACCACCTTCGGCCCGATGATCGAGAAGGACGCCGCAGAGGTGCTGCTGGGACTGGAACTGGGCGATGGTCCCGTGACCGCCAGTGCCGGCTATGCGGGCCATATCGGCAGCGAGTGGCAGGATCACTCGGGCCAGATCACCGTCCAGATCGCCTTCTGACGATCCTTTAGTGGACAAGAAAAGCGGTCGCCGGGGCTATCCGGCGGCCGCTTTTGCTTGTCCGGGGCAAGCGCCGCCAATTCTTGATCAAATGGGCCTGCTCGTCCGCACGGATCCTCGCTTCGCGATGCTCGCCGAAGAGGCCGGGGCATTGCAGGATCGCGCTCCGACGCAGCGTCCCACGACACCGGCGCCCGCCGCCGGGATCGTTCCGGCCATGCACCAGCCGCATAATGCGAGCATCACGGTGTCACGTCCGGCCGAGCGGAAAGCAGAGCGTCGCCCGCAGATCAATCTTCCGGTCGCGATGGAAGGGCCGGAATCGAGCGGGCTTTCCGCCTGAGGAATTCCCGATGACGGCCCCGGCGAGGGAATCCTCGCTGGGGCCTGGCGGGTGGGGAGCGTCTTCGAGGGTTGCTCCCCTATGCATGCGTCAGGAACCCGCGTGCTGGAGCTGCGCGGCCTCCAGGCCCGCCCCCCTGATGAAGAAGTCGATCCGTGCGCGCAGGCGTTCGGGGGAATGGTCCAGTCCGGCACCGTGGCTGATTGCATCGGTGTGAACGTCGCTGAAAAACAGGTCGAGGAACATGTCGGTCAGCAGGTCGGGCGAACCCTTCATCGGGATGCCGAGACCCGCCCAGTAATCGAATAGCGTTTTAAGTGAAGCGTGATCGCGCTTCGCGGTGCATTCGAAGAAGCTTCGCGCAAAGTCGACGTCCTCTACGCTGCGCGCAATCACGATCCTCACCAGCGCGACCACTTCGGGGTCGAGAAAATGCGTACGCAAACCTTGCGCGACGCGATGGAGCACTTCGCTGGGGGTGCCGCCTTGGGCAAAGGCATGCTGGATGATGAGATCACCCGAAGCAGCCTTTTCGAAAACAACGGCTTCCAGCAGTCCGTCCTTGCTCCCGAACACCTTGTAGACGGTTGCCAGGGAGCCTCCTGCGCGCTCAACAATCTCGCCCAACGTCGTGCGCTCGTAGCCTTGCTCTACAAAAAGGCTCCGAGCAGCGTCGATGATCGCCCTCTTGCGACGATCGAGGCGGCAGAATTCGGGCACGTCAGTCATATTTGCGAATCTCTAGCATTACGGGTTGCGGGGCAAGGGTGTAATCGCTATTACACCTTCGCACCTGCACAATAGCTGACTGAAAGCTTCTCCCATGAAGTCCATCCTTGCGGGCCTGGCTGCCTGCCTTCTGCTCACTGCGTGTTCGTCCGGTGAAGAGCCTCCGGCACCCCAGGCCGTGCCGGTAAAAACCGTGACCGTCGCCCGCCAGGCGGTACCCAACGTCATCGAACTGCCCGGCAGGGTCGAGCCGGTGCGCACCGCCGAGGTCCGCGCGCGGGTGACCGGCATCGTGCAGCAGCGGTTGTACGAGGAAGGAACCGACGTGCGGGCGGGGCAGCCCCTGTTCCGTATCGACCCACGCGAATTGCGCGCCAGCTACGCGCAGACGCAGGCCGCGCTGACCCGTGCCAGGGCGACTGCCGCGAATGCCCGCGCCGTGGTCGACCGCTATCGCCCGCTGGTGGAAGAAAACGCCATCAGCGGCCAGGAATACGATGCCGCGCTCGCCGCTGCGCGTGAGGCCGAAGCCAACGTCGCGCAAATTCGTGCCCAGCTCCAGGCATCGTCACTCCAGCTCGGTTACACCACCGTACGTGCTCCGATTTCGGGGCGCGCGGGCCGGGCGCAGGTGACCGAAGGCGCGCTCGTCAGCCAGGGCGAGGGCACCTTGATGACGACAATCGAACAGATTTCGCCCGTCTATGTCAGCTTTGCGCAGGCCGCGAGCGAGGTGCTGAAGCTGCGCCGCGCGATCGCTGCCGGCGACGTGGACCTCGACGATAACGACCAGATCGAGGTGCGGCTGAGCTTCTCGGACGGCACAGAATACCCGATCCCCGGCTATATCGATTTCCTCGCATTCTCGGTCGACCAGCAGACCGGCACGGTCGAGCTTCGCGCGGAATTTCCCAATCCGGATCGGCTGCTGCTGCCGGGCGAATTCGTCCGCGCGCAAATCTATGCCGGGCAGGTGCAGAACGGGCTTACCGTGCCGCAGCGCGCCGTCTCGCTGACCAAGGAAGGCGGCACGGTCTACGTCGTCGACAAGCAGGGCCATGCTGCCATGCGCCCGATCAAGCTGGGCGCCATGGTGGACGGCAACTGGATCGTCGAAAGCGGTTTGAAGCCGGGTGACAAGGTCATCGTCAGCAATCTGCAGAAAATCCGCCCCGGTGCCCCGGTGCAGATCGCCAATGCTCCGACAGGTCAGAAACCGGCTGGCCAGAAGCCCGCAGCCACGAAGCCCGCCGCCAAGCAGACCGCACGCACCGGCGGAGCCGAGTAAATGATGCCACGCTTTTTCATCGACAGGCCGATTTTCGCCTGGGTCGTTTCGCTTGGCATCCTGCTCGCAGGTTTCATGGCTCTGCGGGCGCTCCCGATCGAACAATATCCCGAAGTCGCCCCGCCATCGCTGGCCATCAATGTGGTCTATCCGGGCGCCGACGCGGAGACGCTGGAAGAGAATGTCACCCAGGTCATCGAGCAGCAGCTCAACGGGGTCGAGGGCTTTCTCTACATGTCCTCGTCCAGCCTATCGAACGGTACGGCGAGCATTACGCTGACTTTCGAAGCCGGGACCGACATCGATATCGCGCAGACCGAGGTCCAGAACCGGCTGAGCACCGTCGAAGCGCGCCTGCCCGAGGAGGTTCGCCGACAGGGGATTACCGTTCGACAGGCCAATGCGGGCTTCCTGTTGATCGTCGCGCTGACCTCCGAGAGCGGCGCATATGATACGACCGATCTCGGCAATATTGCATCGACGCAGGTCGTGGACGAGCTACGCCGCGTTCCGGGCGTAGGCGACGTTCAGCTGTTCGGTTCGCAATACGCGATGCGCATCTGGCTCGATCCCGACGCGCTTGCTTCCTACAACCTTTCACCCAGCGCAGTCCTCGCCGCGATCCGTGAACAGAACGCGCAGACCGCGGGTGGCTCGATCGGCGCGCAGCCTGTCGCTGGCGAGCAAGAGATTACCGCGACGATTTCCACCGAAGGCCGCTTCACTACGCCCGAGGAATTCGAGAACATCATCCTGCGCGCTAGCAACGGAGCGGCGGTGGTGCGTCTTGGCGAGGTCGCCCGGGTCGAGATCGGCGCACAAAGCTACGCTACGTCGACGTCTCTTAATGGCCAGCCGATGGCAGGGATGGCGGTCCAGCTTGCGACCGGAGCCAATGCGCTTGCCGCCGCCGAGGGCGTGAAAGAGCGGATGGAAGAAATCCAGGGCACTCTGCCGGGCGATGTGACCTGGTCGATCCCTTACGACACCACCCCCTTCGTCGAAGCATCGGTCGAGGAAGTGGTGAAGACGCTGGTCGAGGCGATGGTCCTCGTCTTCCTGGTCATGTTCCTGTTCCTGCAGAACTGGCGGGCAACGCTGATCCCGACACTGGTCGTGCCGATTGCTCTTGCTGGCGCGTGTCTGGGCCTGTGGCTGTTCGGATTCTCGATCAACGTGCTTTCCCTTTTCGGGATGGTGCTGGCGATCGGCATCCTTGTCGACGACGCGATCGTGGTGATCGAGAATGTCGAGCGGATCATGCGCGAAGAAGGCCTGCCGCCGGTGCAGGCAACGCGCAAGGCGATGGCGCAGATCAGCGGTGCAATCATCGGGATCACGCTGGTTCTGATCGCCGTGTTCGTGCCGATGGCGTTCTTCCCCGGTTCGACGGGGGGAATCTATCGCCAGTTCTCGGTCACGCTTGCGATCGCGATCTTCTTCTCCGCGTTCCTTGCGCTGTCGCTGACGCCCGCGCTGTGTGCCACGTTCCTGAAGCCCATCGAAAAGGGCCACGACGACGCAGCCGAGATCGAGGTGGACGAAGAGGCCGAGGCGCAGCCCGGCTGGCGGGGTCGTGTGGCGCGGGTGCGCAACAGGTCTGCGCGCTTCTTCGCCGGGTTCAACCGCTGGTTCTCGCGCACGCGGGACAAATACGGGCGCGCCAACGACCGCATTCTGTCGCGCCCGTGGCGTGCCTTCGCGGTATTCGTAACGCTGGCGCTGGTCACCGTCCTCCTCTTCTTCCGCTTACCCACCGCCTTCCTGCCGACGGAGGATCAGGGATACCTGATCACCGCCATTCAGGCGCCTCCGGGCGCTACGCGCGAACGCACCGAGGAGTCGCTCAAGCCGATCAGCGACTACTGGATGGGCCGTGAAGAGGTCGACGATCTCGTCGTGGTCCGCGGCTTCAGCTTCTTCGGACAGGGCCAGAACAATGCGATCATGTTCGCATCCTTCAAACCTTGGGGGGAACGCACGGGCAAGGGCAGCAGCGCAGGCGAGATGCTGGCGGATGCCACAGCCAGGTTCAGCCAGATCGACGGAGCGCTCGCCTTCGTGATCCAGCCGCCGGCGATCCAGTCGCTGGGGCAGGCGAGCGGCTTCACGCTCAAGCTGGAAGACCGTGGCGGGCTGGGCCGCGAGGCTCTCACCGCTGCGCGCGACCAGCTGCTCGGCATGGCGTCGCAAAGCGCGACGATCGCGAACCTGCGGCCCGAGGACCAGGGGCCGAGCCCGGAGGTCGAGATAGAAATCGATCGCGTGCAGGCACGTGCGCTGGGCCTCTCGCTCAGCGATGTGAACGCGGCGCTTTCGATCACTTTCGGGTCAGCCTACGCCAACGACTTCAACCGCGATGGGCGCGTGCTGCAAGTCCTCGTGCAGGCGGATGCACCCTATCGCATGACGCCCGACGACGTGCTGGCGCTGCGCATTCCCAATGTGGATGGCGAACTGGTGCCTTTCAGCGCCTTCGCCAGCGCGGACTGGTCGGCATCGCCGGCCAGCCTCGCGCGCTACAATGGTTATCCGGCCATGACGCTTTCCGGCATGGCGGCACCGGGCAAGTCTTCGGGCGCGGCGCTCAAGGAGATGGAACAGCTCGCATCGCAGCTGCCGCAGGGCATCGGCTACGAATGGACCGGCATTTCCTACGAGGAGAAGCAGGCAGGCGGACAGATCGGCTTGCTGCTGGGCCTGTCGGTGGTGGTCGTGTTCCTGGTGCTGGCTGCGCTGTACGAGAGCTGGGCAGTGCCGCTCGCCGTGCTGCTGATCGTGCCGATGGGCGTGCTGGGCGCGGTGCTGTTCTCGATGCTCCGCGGTCTCTCGGCTGACGTCTATTTCAACGTCGGGATGATCACCATCATCGGCCTTGCCGCGAAGAACGCCATCCTGATCGTCGAATTCGCGATCGAGGAGGAGCAACGCGGGTTGCGCCGGATCGATGCGGTCAAGGCTGCCGCACGCCTGCGCCTGCGCCCGATCATCATGACCTCGCTCGCCTTCACCATGGGCATGGTCCCGCTGGTGCTGGCAAGCGGCGCGGGTGCCGCCAGCCGCATTGCGGTGGGCACCGGCGTGATGGGCGGCATGATCGCCGCGACCGTGCTGGGCATCTTCCTGATCCCGATGCTTTACCTGCTGGTCCGGCGGAACATCAGCCGCAAGCAGCCGCACGCAGCCGGGCATCTGGACGAACCCACTGCCCAGCCGAACGCATCCGATAGCGAAGGGGAGCCCGCGCGATGAACCGTCCCGTAAGAACCCTTGTCGCTCTCGCGCTATCGTCCACTGCGCTGGCAGGCTGCGCGAGCATGGCGCCCGAACATGTCCGCCCGGAGGCGGCGACCGCACCGCAGTTCGAGCCGGAATATCGCCCCGATGGGGAGGTGGTCGCGTCGGAGCTTTCCTATCGCGAGTGGTTCACCGATCCCCGACTGGTCGGCCTGATCGGCACCGCGCTGGAGAACAACCGCGACCTCCTCGCCGCGACGGCCCGGATCGAGCAGGCGCGTGCACGCTACCGCATTCAGGACAGCCGCCGCCTGCCGAGGGTGGTTGCCAATGGCAGCGCGACCCGTTCGCGCCAGCCGCTGGGTGCCAATCCGGCGCTCAACGCAGGCGATGTCGAGGGGGCACCGGCTTCGATAACCTCCAACCGGTTCGAAGTCGGCGTGGGCGTCAGCGCCTTCGAACTCGACTTCTGGGGCCGCATCGCGAGTTTGAGCGAGCAGGCGCGCGCGCAGTACCTTGCCACCGTCGCGGCGCAGCGGGCATTCTACCTGTCGCTGATCGCCGATACCGCGACGACCTATTACGAAATCGTCGAGACCGAGGAGCAGATCGCGCTGGCCGAAGCCACCGCACAGAGCCGCCGTGAAGGACTGCGGATCGCCAAGCTCAGGCTCGATGCCGGGGTGACCTCGGCATTGCCCTATCGTCAGGCGGAAACGCTGCTGACTCAGGCAGAGCAGCAGCTGGCGAACGAGAAGCTGTCGCTGGCGCAGTTGCGCAACCAGCTTGGCGTACTCGTCGGCGGGACCGTGCCCGAGGGATTGCCCGAAGGCCGCACGCTGGCGGAACAGGGCGACAAGCGTCGTCTTGCCGCCGGGCTGCCGTCCGACCTGCTGCTGGTACGGCCCGACATCATCGCTGCCGAAGAACAGCTGCGTGCGGCGCGGGCCAATATCGGCGCGGCGCGGGCGGCGTTCTTCCCCACGATCTCGCTCACCGGGAACGCCGGTTTCTCTTCGAATAGTCTAGACGGCCTGTTCTCGTCCGATGGCCTTGGCTGGAGCTTCGGGCCGAGCATCTCGCTGCCGATTTTCGACTGGGGCGGGCGCGAGGCCGACCTCGATCTGGCGAAGGCGCTCGAGGTGGAGCAGGTCGCGAATTACGACAAGACGGTGCAGACCGCCTTCCGCGAAGTGTCGGACGCGCTCGCCGGGCGACGGTATCTTGCCGAGCAGGTCGAGACGCTGGAGCGCGCGGTAGAGTCGCAGGAGCGGATCGCCCGCCTTGCCCGCCTGCGGTATCGCGAGGGCGTGGCGGACTATCTCGAAGTGCTGGACGCCGAACGCAACCTGTTCAGCGCACGCCAGCAATTGCTCGCGACCGAGCGCGCATGGCTGCAGAACCGCGCGACGCTGTTCGTGGCGCTGGGTGGGGGCGACGACCGCTAGAGTTCGGTCTTGCTGCCACGGGCTTATTGCCGGGCAGCCAGGTCGGAAGGCGTATCGATATCGATCAGCATGTCGCTGGTCGGGGGTGCGATCACCAGCGTGTTATCGAGCGAAAGACTGCGCGCGCCCCGGTCACCGTCGAGGGTGCGCAGTTGCGGGAAGTGTTCGTGCCCGAACGCAGCGGGGTTTCCCGCGGTGCCGTCCGGCTGGCAAGTGAAAATCGCTCCGCTTTCCTGGCCCAGAAGACGCAGGTGCGACGGTTTCATCAGCGGCATGTCCGCGAGCGCAATCACGACGCGCTCGTGATGGCTGGCAGCGCCGACCCCGACAGAGATCGATGTGCCGAGGCCACGCTCTGCATTATTGTTCATCACGACCTCCCATCCGTCGCGACCGCTAATGCCGGAATGCCCCCCGATCACGAGGTACAGACTTTCGAACCCTGCGTTCTCCGCTGCTGCGGCGGCCCATTCCCAGAGCGGCCTGCCGCGAAATAAAGCTGTCAGCTTGTCACTTCCGAACCGTTCGCTGCGGCCCGCGGCGAGCAGGATCAGCGCGATGGCCGGATCAAGCAGTGGCATGCAGCCGCTCGTAGTGTCCGACGATCTCGGCGAGGGCCGAGAGGGCAAGCGTTTGCGGGGTCTTGCACGAGGGGATGAGCCCGATGGGGCTGCGGATGCGCGCGATCTGCTCTTCCGCTATGCCGCGCTCTGCCAGCGCGAGCGTGCGCTGAATTCGCGCGTTCTCGCCACCCTGCGCACCAATGTAAAAGGCGTCGCTGGCAAGCGCCTGTTCGAGCAGCGGCAGTTCCCATTCGTGATCGTGAAACAGCAGCAGCGCCGCCGTCCAGCGGTCTGGCTGGCAGGCTTTCGCTGGCTGTCCCAGCGTCAGGCTGTCCTTGCTGTAGGATACCAGATCGATGCGCACAGCAGCTGCGAGTGCCTCCAGCGCGGCGAGTTCGGGCCCTTCGCCAAGGGCCGCAATCCTGAGCGCGGGGATGTAGCGACGCTCTGGCACGGGCGAAATGTCGGGGAGCGGCAGTTTCGCTGGTTCGCGATCCGCCAGTGCTTTCGTCGCGCGGCGGCAGGCGGTCCGGTCGGGCTCGGGATCGAGCAGGATGTCCAGCCCCCCGCCACACGGCAGGCGAAAGTCGATCTTGGGCGAGCCGCGCCCGTAGCGGATGATCGTAGGGTGCTCGAGGCTGCGAATATCCGCCGCCAGTTGCGCTTCGAGACACCCATCGGCGAGGCTGCCGCGCGTGCTCCCGTCGGGCAACACCGCCAGTTGCGCGCCAAGTCGGCGCGAAAAGCTGCCGTCGATGCCGACGATGGTACACAGGCCGACGCCCGCCTCACAGGCCGCGAGGAGGGCTTCGTGGTCCTCCCCCGGTACCAGGTCTTGGGCCAGCTCGGCGAGCATCAGTCCGGCATGGCCGCGAGCACACGGTCGGGCGTCATCGGGAAGTCGAACACACGTGCGCCGCTCGCGTTGTAGATCGCGTTGGCAATTGCCGCCGCGCCGCCGCACATGCCGAGTTCCCCAATGCCCTTGGCCTGGATCGGGCTGGCAGCAGGATCGCGCTCCTCCACCATGATCACGTCGAGATCGGGCACGTCGCGGTGCACGGGCACGTGGTATTCGGCGAGGTCGGGATTGACCAGATGGCCGTCGCGCGGGTCGAATTCGAGCGCTTCGGTCAGCGCGACACCGATGCTCCACGTGATCCCGCCGAGGCACTGCGAGCGGGCGGTTGTGTGGTTGAGCACTCGCCCGAACCCGAATGCACCGAGCATACGATCTACGCGGGTTTCCCCGGTGAAACGATTGACGCGCACCTGCGCGAAAAATGCGCCGAAGCCCGAGGCCGTGTAATCATCCGCGATCTCGCCGGGCTCGTAATGCCCTTCGCGCGCAAGATCCTTGCCGTCGAGGATGTCTGCGATGCTTTTGCCCGATGCTGCCTTGCCGTCGGACAGGTTCAGGTCCGGCTCTTCGACACCAAGGCGCGATGCCAGTTCCTCGCGGATCGCGGTGCATGCGACATAGACGGCGGAGCCGATGGATGCCGCGCCCCAGCTTCCGCCCGAACCCGGTCCACGCGGGTGCTGCGTATCGCCAAGGTCGACCAGCACATGATCGGGAGACAGCCCCAGCATCTCGCCCGCAAGCTGTGCGAGGATCGTGTAGGTGCCCGTGCCGATGTCGGTCATGTCGGTCTCGACCACTGCGGTTCCGTCAGCCTTCAGCGTGACGCGCGCCTTTGCCTCGGAGACATTGTGGACGCGGGCCGCACTGGCCATGCCCGTGCCGACCCACCACTCGCCCTCGCGGGTCTGGCGCGGTTTGCGCGGACCATGGTCCCAGCCGAACGCTTCCGCGCCCTGCTGGAGGCATTCGGCCAGTTTGTGGGACGAGAAGGGCAGGCCTTCCTCCGGGTTCTTCTCGGGGATATTCTTCAGGCGCAGTTCGACAGGGCCGATCCCTGCCTCTTCGGCCAGCACATCCATCGCCGCTTCGAGCGCCGGCATGCCGACGGCCTCGCCCGGCGCACGGACCGAACCGGCGGTCATCCGGTGAATGCGTGCGACCTTCAGCATCAGTTCGCGGTTTTCCCCGCCGTAGAGGAAGTGCGAGGATTGCAGGACTGGCTCGGCAAACTCCTCGCCAGGCAGGTTGGAGACGAGCGCTTCGTGGCCGAACCCGGTCAGCGTGCCGTTCGCGTCGGTGCAAAGCCGCAGGCGCTGCGTGGTTTCCGACCGGCGCATGATGCACTGGAACACCTGCTGGCGCGACATCACGACCCGGACGGGGCGGCCAAGCTCCTTCGCCGCCAGCGCGGCGGCCACAGCCTCCTCGCTGATGCCGAGTTTCGATCCGAACCCGCCGCCGACGAAGCGCGAGACGAGGCGGATATCGTCCTCCTCCATATCGAGCGCGTCGGCCAGTTCGCTGATGTTGTAGTTGAGCATCTGGAGCGATGCGTAGACGGTCAGCTTGTCGCCATCCCACTGCGCGATGGCGGCGTGGGGCTCCATCGCAGCGGAGGCGTGGCCACGGGTGGTGTAGGTCACATCGACCGAATGAGCGGCTTCGCTCATCGCGTGGGCCAGATCGCCCTGATGGACGGTCTCGTCCTCCTGCTCTTCAGGTTCGACCGCGTCGGGATCGAGCGGAACGCCTTCCTCCACGTGATAATCGACCGTCAGATGCTTGGCCGCATCGCGCGCCTGTTCGAAGGTTTCCGCAACAACCAGCGCGATCGGTTGCCCCCAGTAGCAGACGGTCTTGGGCTGCTGCTGCGGTGCTTCGTCGGCTGTGCCCTGCGCTGCGCGCGTGGTGAGCCTTTGATCGTCGATCACCGCGATCACACCCGGCATGGCGAGCGCGGCGTCCTTGTCGATCGAGGTCACCTTGCCGCGGGTGATGGTGGAGGTGACGAGCACGCCTTGCGCGCAATTATCGGCCGGATATTCGGCGGCATAAGTCGCCGTCCCGGTGACTTTCGCGAGACCCTCGACGCGGGGGAGGGGCTTGCCAATCACGCCCTGCTTCATCTGGTCGAGACGGTTGGCCTCGTCCGGCTTGTCCTGTTTGCAATGCACAGTCATGCCGCGGCCTCCGTTGCCTGTTCGAGGACGGCGTGGAGCGTGCGCCGCGCCAGCGGAATCTTGAAATCGTTCTCCCCGAAGCCCTGCGCATCTTCGAGCAATATGTCGGCAGCCTTATCGAAAAGTTCGGGGGAGGGGGCCTTGCCGATCAGCGCCTCTGCGATGCGTGGATCGTGCCAGGGCTTGTGCGCCACGCCTCCGAACGCGAGATCGGCGCGGGAAAACCTGCCGTCTTCGATTTCGACGATGGCAGCGACCGAAACCAGCGCAAAAGCATAGGAGGATCGTTCGCGCACCTTGCGATAGAGCTGCGTTCCACCGACCGGGGCGGGGAGGGTGATCGCGGTAATGATCTCGCCGGCTTCGAGCACATTCTCGCGCCAGGGCGTGTCGCCGGGAAGGCAGTGGAAATCGCGCACGGGCACCGTCCGGCTATCGCCATCAGAAGTAGCGATCTGGACCTGCGCATCGAGCGCAGAAAGCGCCACCGCCATGTCGCCCGGATAGGTGGCGATGCACTGATCGCTCGTGCCGAGAACGGCGTGGAGTTTGGCAATGCCGTCGATCGCGCCGCAGCCACTGCCCGGTTCGCGCTTGTTGCAAGGCTGGTCGATGTTCATGAAGTAATAGCACCGGGTCCGCTGGCACAGGTTGCCGCCATTGGTCGCCTTGTTGCGCAGCTGCTGCGTCGCGCCCGCCAGAATGGCGCGCGACAGCACGGGATAATCGGCCCGCACTCTCGGGTGAACGGCCGTCTCCGTATTGGTGGCAAGCGCCCCGATGGATAGCCCGCCATCGTCGGTATCTTCGATCTCGGCAAAACCGATGCGATTGATGTCGGCGAGCTGGCTCGGCGTTTCGACCTGCAATTTCATCAGGTCGAGAAGGTTGGTGCCTCCAGCGATGGCCATGGTTCCATCGTCCGCGACGGTCTGCGCGGCATCGTTCAGGGTGCGGGCGCGGGCGTAGGAGAACGGCCTCATGCGCTCTGCTCCGCCACATCGCGAATGGCCGCGACGATGTTGGCGTAGGCGCCGCAGCGGCACAGGTTGCCGCTCATCCGCTCGCGGATTTCCTCTCCCGAAATCTCGATGCCGCTTTCTAGGTCCTCGCTCGCATCGCTGGGCCAGCCATTGGCGATTTCGGAGAGCATTGCGGTTGCCGAGCAGATTTGTCCCGGCGTACAGTAGCCGCACTGATAGCCATCATGTTCGACGAAGGCATTCTGAAGCGCGGACGGCTCATCCGGTGTACCCAGCCCTTCGATCGTGGTGACTTCGTCGCCATCGTGCATCGCGGCCAGCGTCAGGCAGCTGTTGATCCGCACGCCGTTGACGATGACCGTGCAGGCCCCGCACTGCCCGTGGTCGCAGCCCTTCTTGGTTCCGGTCAGGCCCACGTCCTGACGCAGGAAATCGAGCAGGGTGACGCGGGGATCTTCGGGCGCGTTATGCGGCGTACCATTTACGGAGATTGTCTGGGCCAAGTTCGCCTCCTTCCCCCGCCTAACTCATCGGAAGGGCAAGGGGTCCGAAAACGACCAAAGGTTATGAACGAGATCGGGGGGCGGCGCTGTCGCCGTCCCTCTTCACGGGCTTGCACTCCCGACGGACGGTGTGTTGCGCCGAAACCGGGGGGCGGTTTCGGCGCAACGACGAGTACGGGATCGACCGAGGTCGCGACACATTGCGGGATCGGCAATGGGTCGCAGGCCCGTCTCGCCTTTTCGGTACTTCTGCCTAGAAGGCCAGCCGCAGCGACCCGCGCAGGGTAAGTGCGGTCTTGTCGTTGCGGTCTTCGGCGCCGACTTCACCGCTCATCTCGAACATGTCGCTGCCGCCCAGAGCGCGCAGACGCGCGAACCAGCCGTTGCTGCGCTGTTCGGGATCGAGCGTGAAGGGCGTGCCGCCTTCGAAGCTTGCGGTGGTCGAGCCAAGTTCCCCGCCAACGACCTCGCGCCAGCCACCCTCGACCTCGGTGCGGAACCAGTTCTCGTCGCGAGGACCATTGCCGGTGAAGTTGATGCCAACCGTCATCCCGCCGTTGACTGCGAACTCGTCGCTCTTGCGATCCTCGACGGTCAGATCCAGCGCCTCGTCCCCACCTGTTTCGGTGTAGCCATCCTCGTCGAGGCTGACGTAGTCGGCCGAGACGGAGGGACGTGCGAAGAAGGCGCCACTGCCGCCGATCTCGTAAGCCATGCCCGCGCTGGCCGTCATCAGCGTGCCGCCCCAGTCGCCGCGTATCTGACGCTCGACGTCCTTGCCGTCGAGCGTGTAGCGGAACAGGCGCCAGCCGTCGGCATCCACCTTGCCGATCGATCCGCGACCAAAGGCGGTGAAGCCGCCCCAATGACCGCGCCAGTAGGCACCCAGTTCGTAGGTGTCCGAGTTGGCGCTCTGGTCGCCACCCAGCTGGTCGTACTCGTTCCACATCCAGGTCGCCGAGAGGCCGAATGCGCCGACCTTGGTGTCCACTTCTCCAGCGGCGGAGAAGCCGAAACCGCCGAGGTCGTAGGCTGCCGTTTCACCGGCATCCTTGTCGCTGCTCCACAGGGCCGAGCTGAGGATAATGTCGACACCGCCGATGGAATAGACGGGGCTTGGCGGATCGGCGACCTGGCGGGCAAAGGTGCGCGATCCGAGGCTGATCCCTTCGAAGGTCCCGCCCGCATGATCGGGCAACATCCGGCTGACGGTCGCGCGGAAGGCGTCACCGTCACTGATGCCGAGGAAGACCTGTTCGATATCGTCGTCATTCCCAAGCGCGGCGAAAATCGCGTCGTATGCGGAGGTCTGTGAACGGTTGAGGCCTAGCTCGGTTGCCGTTCGCTTCACGATGTCGATCACGATCTGGTTGGCATTGGCAGGCGTGCCGAAGTCTGCCTTGAACAGGAAGGGCATTGCGCCGGTGGCGAGTTCGAGATCGCCAGCCCCGGTCAGCGATCCGGCTTCGACCACCAGATAGCTACCTTCCGCATCATCGACATTGGCAAGCCTGATGCCCAGTTTTGCTCCGTCGGCAAAGCTGGCCGCCCCCGCAACGTCGTAGAGCGAGCCTGCGCCGGCAGCCTTGTCGAGCGTGGCGATGAGCGTGCCGTTGGCCCCCACGTTCAACGAGCCGAGCGAGGTGGGCGACGCAAGGTCGAGCGCACCGCCGGTAACACTCACGGCGAGCGAGCCCGAGTTGACGAGCTTGCCGGTGAAATAGGCGGTCCCGGCAAGGGAGAGCGTGTCGGCACCCCCTCCGAAGTCGACGGTTCCGCTGAAGAGCGAGCTTCCCGACAGGCTCATCGTGTCGTTGCCTGCCCCGAAGGTAGCGTTGCCATACTGCCAGGCGTCGCCGGAGAGCATGTAGGTATTGCTGCCCGCACCGAAGAAGGCATCGCCCTCGAAGGTGCCGTCGGCCAGCTCGAGCGTATCGCTGCCGGTGCCGAAACGGATGTCGCCCTTGATCGAGGGGGCCGGCTTCCCGGAGGCCACGACCGTTTGCTTGACCGTCGCACCGGTGGTGTTCGCCGTAAGATCGATGGCCATGTTCCGATCGGAATCGGCCTTCGCTCCGCTTGCTTCGATCCCGCCGCTGTTCTCGATCAGGGTAACGGTCCCGCTGGCGTCGAGAATGGCGGTCGCGCTTCCACCTTCGCCGACGGTGGCCTTGATCAGGCCGCTATTCGCGATCGTCCCGAGCTGCGCGCCGGTATCGACCTTGACTGCAATGGCCGAAGAGTTCGCTGTCGCCCCGCTCTTGGCTTCGATACCGCCCGCGTTCTGGAGCTTGGGTACGCTTGCCCCGGTGCCCAGGCGCAGCGCGGTCGCGTCTGCGTCCCTGGAGGTTGCGCCAACCCCGCCAGTAATGCCGATGCCGTTGGCGACGGTCACCGCGCCGCCCTGTCCACCGATGACGAGGCCGTTGGCGTCGACACCCGTGTAGAGACCGGCCCCGACGATCGTACCGTCGATCTGGACACCGAATTTCGCTGCGGTGCTCTGGACCGGGCCGATCGCGATATCGCGCCCGGCAGCGCCGATCACCACAGCGGGTGCGGCCCCGTAGCTGGTAATCTTGGCGGTGCCTTCCTTGGAATCCTCGATCCCGTCGCCATCCTCGTCGTTATTGCTGGCGTTGTTGTTCGCAGGGGGAACCGCGAACACGATTCCGCCGGTGACATCGCCCTCGATCAGCACGGCCGAGCCGCCCTGAAGCAGGTCGTCCGCGTCGAGCTTGGAAGGGTCGCTGGGCACGGTGGTGTAGCGATATCCGGTCGAGCTGATGGTGCCCTGGATCTCCATCGCACCGGTCACGTCGCCCGCGAAGTGCACGCCGACCGCATCCTTGCCCTGCGCGCTGATCGATCCGGCAACCCGCACGTCGCCGGTCACCGCCTGCGCGTAGAGGCCGGTGGTGCGGTCGCCGACGACCTTGATCGTGCCGTCGTTGCGCACCTTGCCGGTCTGCGTACCGCCCAGCCAGATGCCCGCGGAATCATTGCCTTCGACGGTGATCGTTCCGGTGTTGGTGATCGCGCCGGTGTGCGTGCCATCGGTACGAATGCCGAAGCGGTTGGAACCGAGTGCGAAGGGCCCGTCCAGATCGCCGTCGTTATCGGTGTCGGTCGGGGTGTAGGGCTCGTCGATGGTGATCGTGCCCGAGTTGTTGATCTCGCCGCTCGTGCCGGAGACCGCCAGAATGCCGGTTGCATTGCTGGCATTGCCGATGGTCACGGTGCCTTGGTTCACGACCTTGTGATTGCTGTCCATCGTCACCGCCGTGCCCGAGGTCACGACGACCGATCCGGTCGATGTGATGGTGATCGAGTCGGGGGTGTTGTTCTTGACCGTGGAGGTCTGGACCGGGGTCGTCCGCTTGGTGGTGATGTCCTCCGCATGGGCGGGGGCGGCAATCGCCAGAAGGGCGGTAGAGGCTAGCAGTGTGGTACGCATTGGGGTCCTCGTCTCGGATCGTATCGACCCGCATGACGGAGCCCGCGCGGCGCAACCTTGGCGCTGCGGCAAGTTTATTTTCAGAAGCTGGCGTCGATGCCGAGGCGGATGGTGCGCGGCTGGAGCGGAGTAATGTGCTCGCGCCCGACGGCGAAGGGCGTGCCAAGCGCAAAACGGTTGCCCTCGACATCGGCGATATTGGTGATGCCCAGGGAAATGCCGAGGCTGTCACGCCCCACGCGGACGACGAGACCGCTGTCGAAATAGTCACCCTGCAACTCGCCGAGTTCCGGACCCAGGCCGAGGCGCGACTTGCCGATATAGCTGGCCCAGCCCTTCGCGGTCAGTTCAAGATTGCCCGAGATCGTCCTGCGATAATCGACACCGGCCCGCCCGGCATACCGGGCGATGTTGGGGACCTGCATCGTGCGGGTCAGAAATGCGGCATCGGGCTGGTCGATCGCGCTGTCGTTATAGGTGAAGCCGCCGTTCACGCGGAGCGCAGGCGCAAGCTCCACGCTGCCGGAAATGCTGGCGGTCCAGACCCGTCCGTCGCCGATATTGGCGGTGCTCGGCAAGCCGAAGGCGTCGATGAAATCGGCCTGGATGTCGCGCCAGCGGGTATGCGCGATGCTGGCGGTCAGATCGAAAGGCCCGCGCCCCGGCCGCCCATGACGCAGGCCGAATTCGAAGGTCGCCGCCCGATCATTGCGGAAACGGCGCACGAAGTTGCCTTCGATGGCGAGCCCGCCGGGGCGAAACCCCTCCTGATATCGGAGGTACAGACTGGTTTCGGGTAACACCTCGGCGAGCAGCGAAAAAGACGGGAGGAAGGCCGTCTCGTCGCGGCTGGCGGTGATCTCGCGTCCGGCGATGGCGACGGCAAGCGGGACGTCCTCGCCCGCGCCGCCAAGTTGCGATCGCGTATAGCGTGCGCCTGCGGTGGCGATCAGCCCGTCGAACAGGCGCGCATTCGCCTCCCCGTAAAGCGTGAATTCGGAAACCTCGTTCAGAACGCCGGTGGCGCTGGCGCTGAGCTCGTCGGTTTCGAGCGACCGGTTCAGCTGGGTGCGGTTCTCGGTCAGGCTGATGCCCGCGAGCCAGCCGAAGCGGCTGCCGAGCGGCTGCCACAGCCGCGTCTCGTTCGCGATCATGCGCGTGTCGTTGCGCTGGGTGAATAGGCGCGGCGCGCCGTCGGGTGCGGTTGCGTCGTACCGTTCTTCGAGATCGTGCCACGCGATACCGGTGGAGGTTCTAAACTGAACGGCACCGAATGCGCCGGAGATAATGAACTGCCCCTGCCTGTAGTCTGCTTCCGCCCCTTCGCGAACACGCGCCGCCCGCGTCAGGGGAGGGCCGAAGCGATCGGCATACTGGCTGTCTGCAGCGCGAGTCGACTGGCCCAGCGCGATCAGGTCTGCCGTCCACCCGGGTGCGAATTCGAGCCGGGCAATCGCGCGACCGCCGAGGATGTCCGTCCGGTTGACGTCGTTTCGCCCCAGCAGAGGCTTGTCGATATAGCCGCCCTGCGTCGCGGCATCGACCACCAGCCGCAACGCGGCGCTGTCGCCTGCCAGCGGCATGTTGAGCATCGCATTCAAGTCTGCACCCGGCTGGCCGTGCTGCGTGACCGATCCGCCCACCATACCCGATGCATCGAACAAACCCAGTTCGGGCTCGTTGGGCACGAGCCGGATGATCCCGCCGAGCGATCCTGCACCGTAAAGCGTCCCCTGAGGGCCTTCGAGCACTTCGACCCGGCTCAGGTCGGACAATCGCAAATCGGGGTCGGGCGAATTGTAGCTCAGCCTCAGGTCGCCGAGATATTGCCCCACGGTCGCCTGTGTAGGCCCGGTGAAGCTCGAATCCGCGATCCCGCGAATGAACAGCTTGTTGCGCCCGCTGCCGAGATAGGTGGAGGAGACGGTCGCGACCTGCTCCGCAATCTTCTCGGTCCCGCCGATCCCCCCGAATTCGAGATCGTCGCCATCGAGCATGGAGACCTGCCCGGCGAACTCTTCCAGCCGGGCGCTCCGCTTGCTGGCGACGACCAAAATCTCGACCGGGGGCGGGGGTGGGGGTGGGGGCGCCGCCTCGCTGGGCGCCACGGCAGGGGGCGGCTTACGGGTACGGGGCTGGGCGGCCTTCCGAGGTCGCTTTTCGCCGGCTTCGATCCGCCAAGCCGACGGCCCGACGGAGACCGCCCGCGCGTCGGCCATCCGGGCAAGGCGTCGGATCGCGTCGTCCGTTTCCATCTGGCCGCGAAGCGCCTTCACGTGTCGTCTGGCCAGGGCCGGGTCGGTAATGACGATGCTGGTGCGCGTCTGGCGTGCGAGCACGATGGCCGCATCCGAAAGCGTCCCCGCAGGGGATTGCACCGCGACGCGCTCCGCCGCGGCGGGGGTAGACAGCAGCGCGACGAACGCGGCCAGAAGGATCCAGACGATCCGCATTCTAGCGCGCGTCCAGCACCCAGCCCGTTTTGCCCTTGCGGACAGAGATACCCAGCAAGGCCCCGATCGCCTGCGGATCGTCCTTGAGCGGCGCGATCAGCACGCTGCCGGAGACCGACTGCGTCTCGTTGCCGGGCGCAGCCGTGTAATCGATGCCCGTCGCCCGGCTCAGATCGGTGGCGACGCGGGAAAGGCTTGCCTGCTGGAAGGTCAGCCGCCCGTCGCGCCATTCGCCAATCATCTCGGGTGGGACGCTCCTCACCTCGTAATCGCTCGAACCGGTTGCACTGGTAAGCACTTCGCCCGGATCGACCCGCACGTTCTGGCCTTGCGGATTGAACAGCACGGCCCCTTGCGACACGGCGACGGTCAAATCACCATCGCCGGTCCGCACGTCGAACACGGTGCCGATATCGACCAGCCGGTCCTCCCCGATAGCAACCGTGAAGGGCTCGCTGGCGTCGTGGTGGAGCGTGAACAGCGCCTGCCCGTCCTCCAGCCTTGCGAAATGATCGCCCTCTTCGCCGAGAATCAGCTTGGACCCGCCCGCCAGTTCGATCGATCCGCCGTCGTCGAGCGCGATCAGGCGCGTTTTACCGGGGAGGGTGCTGTAGGTCGTCGGCCCGCCTTCCGCCTGCCACATCCCGAAAGCGGCCAGCGCGGCGAGGCCTGCGATCATCGCGCCGCCGAACCGGCGCCGCGTGACGCGCCGTTCGATGGCATCGTCATCGTTGTCCGCCAGCGGTCGGCTCGCCTCTGCCGCGACGCCATCGGTCACCGCAGCGGCCACGGCATCATAGGTGGCGGCATGCGCCGGATCGGCTTCGAGCCAATCGGTGAAGCCGTCCCAGTCGTCGAATGCCGGGTCGCCAGTACGCACGGCCCAAGCCAGCGCTTCTTCCCGAATGGTATCGTCATGCAACACGATGCAAATCTCCTGCTGCAAGGACGGAGACGTGGACGTCAAACCTCATCCATACGCTCCTTCAATTCGGCAAGCGCGCGATAGGCACGGCGCAAATCGCTCTCGACCGTGCTCAGGCTGACCCCGAATTCCTCCGCGATTTTGCGCTGCGGAACCTCGTCGACCCGGTGTCGGCGGAAGATCGCGGCGGGGCGGGGTCCCAGCTCGTCGAGCGTCCGCTGCGCGAGGAGGGCGTATTCCTGCCCTAGCACCACGCGCTCCGCCGAAGGGGCATCCGATTGGTCCGTCACGGCACCACCGCTCGCCTCGGTCCAGTTGCGTTCGCGCTGCGCAGCCTGTTTGGCGGAGCGGTAGTGATCGATCATCAGCCGGTTCGCGGTGCTGAACAGGTAGGCTTTGGGCGACGCGATCGGGCCGGGCTTTGCGCTGCTCACCTTGATCCACACCTCTTGCAGCAGGTCTTCCGCCGCATCGCCCGCACCGCGCGCGCGCAGGAACCGGAGCAGCTGGTCGCGATGCTCGTGGAAGGCCAGGCCGAGGGGGGTGGGGGCGGACATTGTCGGTGTCGTCGGGGTTCGATGGAGTGCGCTGAATAGGCGCGATGGCCGATGCGCGAAAGGTCTATGTCCTTCAGCGCGGCCGGGGAACGCATGTCAGCTTGCCGCGGTGCGCCGCCAATGAGGTGCGTGGCCGGGAGATAGGCGGCCGGGGGTGAAGCTGGAAATGCGCTTCTCCCACCGGCATCAGTTCGCCCAATAGGTGTATTCGTCCCCATCCTCGTAGGTGTCCGCCAGTGTCTTGTCGATCATGACGGGCATTTTCACGACCGACGGGTAGAGCGGCGGCTCGCGATTGCGGTGATGCGCGGCGAGCATGGCGCGCAGGCGCTTTTCCTGTTCGGGGCGTTTGCCGATCAGATTGACCCGCTCGGTCGGATCGTTCGCCAGATCGTAAAGCCAAGCCGACTTGCGGATATCGTCGGTCATCAGTTTCCAGTCGCCCGCGCGCACCGCGCGGATCGTTCCGCTCTGCCAGAAGATCGCGCCGTCCGGCCGTTCGAGCGGGCCACGGCCGCTCGCGACGGGCAGCAGATCGACCCCGTCGATCGGTCGATCGCCGGGCAGGGTGGCGCCTGCGGCAGCGGCGATGGTGCTGAACAGGTCCACATGGGTTGCCGGAGCGCGCACCTGCCGCCCTGCGGGGAGCTGCGCGGGCCATCGCATCATCAGCGGAACCCGCACGCCCCCTTCGAACAGGGTGATCTTCCAGCCGCGATAGGGCGCGTTGACATCGGGCAGGCCGATATATCCTGGCGCGCCGTTGTCGCTGGAGAACAGGACGAGTGTGTTACCGGCGAGCCCTTCCTCTTCAAGCTTGTCGAGAATACGCCCCACGCTTCGGTCGAGCGCGCGGACCATCGCTGCATACACGCGAAGCCGGTGCGGCTGGATGTCGCCCACAGCCTCGTAATCCTCTCGCGTGGCCTGCAACGGCGAATGCACCGCCCAATGTGCGAGGTAGAGGAAGAACGGCCGATCCTTGTTGGCATCGATCGCGGACAGAGCCTCGTCGGTCCAGTAATCGGTCAGGTAGCCACCTGGCGTAAACGCCTGCGACCGGTCGAAGCGATTGCCGAAGCGCGCCCGGGCCCACAGGAAGCGGTCGACCGGATCGAAATCGACCGGCGCATTGACCACGCGCGGATCGTCCTTGGGTAGATAGCCGAGTTCGCTGAGGACGAGGCTGTGATCGAAGCCCTGCGTCAATGCGTCGAACTCGCGCGCCTCGCCCATGTGCCACTTGCCGATATGCATCGTGCTGTAGCCGCGCGCTTTCAGCAATTCGGCGATGGTGATCTCGCTCGCCGGGAGGCCCTGCTCGGCGAAGGGAGGCGCATCGTGATTGGCCTGCGCGTCGTATTCGATCGGCGGCAGGTCGGGGCGGATGTCTGCATTCACAGTCGTCACGACACGCGCCATATTGTCGGGCGTGGGGGTGAACTCGAAGCCGGTATGGGTCGGGTAGCGGCCGGTCATCAGCATTGCGCGGGATGGGGCGCAGGTCGCATTGCCGGCATACCCCTGGGTAAAGGCGACGCCATCGCGCGCGATCCGGTCGATGTTCGGGGTCGGGACGAGCCCCCCGGCCACGCCGCCGCCGAAGGTCGAAATGTCGTTCACGCCCAGATCGTCGGCCAGGATCAGGACGATATTGGGTGGGCGATCGCCCGATGTTGCGGGTGCGGGCCCGCCGGGCACATGCCAGTCGAGCGCCATGGTCTCTTCGGCGATCGGGCCGTTGTCCTTCAGCGAGACCGCCCATAGCAGCAGATCGGTGCGGAATATCCATCCGACCAGGCCGAGCACGACGACCAGACCGGCGATCCCGATCAGGCTCTTTTGCCACAGCTTCATGCGCGTCTTCCCCTCCCAAGGAAACGTCTGCCATGCCACAGCGCGCAGGAACATGGAAATCGCAGTCGCAGGATCGAAATGCCGCCATCCCCGGCGGGCTGTCCTTCGATATTTCACGATGCAGACGAATGCGCCCGCCATGCGCGGCTCGTTCGCTTGACTTGGGACCTCTCGCGCGCCGAAGCCGTTCGGGCATCGTGACAAGGGGAAAATAATGAGCGATCAACCGGTCCTGACGAGCCTGCACGATCTCACCGAGCGGCTGCAGGAACTGCATCAGCGCACGCGTGAAACACCGCTTTTCAATCCCGTCTTCCAGCTGGCGCACGATTTCTCGCGCGCGCTCGAAGGGGGCGATGTGTCTCTCGAAGCGGTCGGCGAGCTGGTCGATGCGCTGGTCGAACAATCGCTCGATACACGCGCGTCCCGACTGCGCAGGCTGCTCGAACCCGACACCCGCGAAACCCGCCTCGATGCGCTGGCCGATGCGAACGGCGACGACTTCGATGCTTTTCGCGACGCGTGGTCGCACCCCCGGATGCACGCCGTTTTCACCGCCCATCCAACCTTCCTGCTGACTCCCGCGCAATCCGCCGCGGTCGCGCAGGGCGCGCTAACGGGCGAAACCCCGCCGAGCGACAAGACGGCCGAAGCACCCGAGATTACCCTGCGCTACGAACACGAGCGCGCGATGGCGGCGATGGCACACGCGCAGGATGCGCGCGACATGATCGTTGCGGCGGTTCTGCGAGCAGCGCAGCAGCGCTGGCCCGATCGCTGGCAGGAGCTCGATCCGCTGCCGTTCCGTTTCGCCACCTGGGTCGGGTACGACATGGACGGGCGCACCGACATCACCTGGTACAACTCGATCGCGTTCCGCCTTTCGGAAAAGGCGCAGCGACTGGAACGATACGGCGACGCGCTCGACCGGATCGATGCCGGCCACGCGCTGCTCGCCCCGCTCCAGGACGCGCAGGTCCGGGCAGCGAGCCTTGCAGAAAGCTTCGCAGGCGATCTCTCCAACCCGACCGAGCTGACCGCCGCCGCGGACCGGATGACGCAGGACGGGGAGAACAAGCTCCTCACGCTCGAACCGCTGATCGAGCAGCTGGAGGCGGACGCGCGCGACGCGGAGCCGGAAAAGGCCGTCGCGCTCCGCACGCTGACCGCCGCCATGCGCGCCGATGGGCTCGGTATGGGCTGGATCCATTTCCGCGTGAACGCCAAGCAGCTCCATAACGCCATCCGGCGCGAACTGGACGATCAGGAAATCGACCTGTCCAGCCGCGGTGCGATGGCTGCCTTGCGCGATCTGCTGGCGAACGCCGAACCGCAGCGCGCCAACTTCGCCAGCCTTGCCGTCGAAAGCAGCACCGCCGTTCGCCAGTTCCTCGCGATGGCGCAGATCCTCAAGCATATCGATGGCGATGCCCCGATCCGGATGCTGGTTGCCGAATGCGAACAGCCCGCGACCATGCTCGCCGCGCTTTATTTCGCGCGCCTGTTCGGGATCGAAGACCGGATCGACATTTCGCCCCTGTTCGAGACCGAGAGCGCGCTGGAGCACGGCGGTCGCTTCCTCGACGCGTTGCTCGCGGAGGAGAGCTACAAGACTTACGCCCGCCATCGCGGGCGGATCGCCATCCAGACCGGGTTTTCCGATGCCGGCCGCTTCGTCGGCCAGGTGCCCGCAAGCCTCGCGATCGAGCGGCTTCAGGGGCGGCTTGCAGAAGCGATGGTGGCGAACGACCTCACCGATGTCGCTGCGCTGATCTTCAACACGCATGGCGAGGGGATGGGCCGCGGTGCCCATCCGGCCAGCTTTGCCGACCGGCTTGAGTGGCCGCTGAGCCCATGGGCCCGCCGCCGCTTCGCACGAGCAGGAATCCGGCTGGAGGCCGAGGCGAGTTTCCAGGGCGGCGACGGATACCTGTTCTTCGCAGGCCCCGAACTGGCACTGGCTACGCTGACGCAGATTGCCGCGCTGACGCCCGAGATCGGCGACACCGACGCGCCGGTCGACCCCTTCTACCGCCGCACCGACCTGAGCCTCGATTTCTATCGTGCGGTGAAGGAACATCAGCACGATCATCTGGAAAGCCGGACCTATTCGCGGGCAATCACCAGTTTCGGTCTGGGCCTGCTGAACCAGACCGGCAGCCGCAAGTCGCGTCGCCAGTCCGACCTCAACGCCGAACGCGAGATGAGCCTGCGGCAGATCCGTGCGATCCCGCACAATGCGATCCTCCAGCAACTCGGCTACCCGGTAAACATCATCTCCGGGATCGGGAGCGCGGCGGCAGGCAATTACGAGGATATCGCCACCCTGCTTTCCGAAAGTGCGCGGGGCCAGCAGATCATGCGCCTGGCGCGGGCCTCCGATTCGCTGGCGAGCATCAAGACGGTTGCCGCGCATGGCGAGCTGTTCAACTCTGCCTACTGGGCAAGCCGTACCTATCGCGGGACCGAGGGCCATCTGGCACGCAGCTGCGAAGCACTGGCCGAATACCTGATCGGGGACGACCGGACGGGCGTGTTCCGCCGCCTGGCGTCGCGCCTGCGCGTCGATGCACTCAAGTTCCACCGCCTGCTCGAATTGCTTCCCGAGGAAGCGCACGACCCAGAGCGCGAGAGCGTGCGGCGCACGATCGGTGCGCTACAGGCGCTGCGTCTCGCACTGCTCCAGCACATGTTCCTCAAAGTGGTGTCGGTGCCTGCGTTCAGCCGGGCGAACGACATCAGCCGCACCGACGTGCTCGAAATGGTGTTCTCGCTGCGGATCGACGACGCGCTCGCGCAGCTACGCCGTGCGTACCCGACCGACATTGCGCGCAAGAGCGATTTTCCCGTTGCCGAGGCGGGCGATTATCCATCCGGTGAGGGCGATGGCTACGCCGCGATCCGGCGCGATTATATCGAACCGATCGAGCAGGCGTACGAGCTGTGCCTGAAAATCTCGACAGCGATCGCCAATCAGTTCGGCGCGCACGGTTAGGGCCCAAGCGGGCGGCTGTTCGGAAGCGACCAGCCGCCCGCTATATTGGCTAGAGCTGATACTGGCCGTCGATCCGGCGCAGCGTGCCGCTTTCACTGTCGCGGATGGCGGCGGGTAGCAGCGTCTCGGGCATGTCCTGATAGGACACCGGGCGCACAAAGCGTTCAATCGCGAGCGTACCGACAGAGGTCGTGCGTCCGTCCGAAGTCGCGGGGAACGGCCCGCCGTGCACCATCGCATGCGTCACGTCGACGCCGGTGGGCCATCCATTGGCGATGATGCGCCCGGCCAGCTGTTCGAGGATCGGCATCAGCGTCGCGGCGGCGTCGTGGTCGTCCGCATTCATGTGCAGCGTCGTGGTCAGCTGGCCTTCCATGCCTGCTAGCACCTGCGCCACCTGGTCCAGATCCTTGCACCGCACGATCAGCGAGGCGGGGCCGAAAACCTCTTCCTGGAAATCTTCGTCCGCGAGGAAGGCGTCCGCCGATGCGGTGAAGACCTGCGCGCGTCCGCAAGTGCCGGAGGTTTCCTTGCCGTAGCCGACCAGCTCCGCGCCCGCACGCTTTGCCAGACGTCCCGCGCCTTCGTCGAAGGCCCGCTGGATGCCGGTGGTCAGCATCGTCTGTCCGGCGACATTGGCCAGCTCGTCGCGCGCGGTGGCGATGAAGGTGGCCAGCGCATCGCTCTCCACCGCCAGCACGATGCCGGGATTGGTGCAGAACTGGCCCGCACCCATCGACAGCGACCCGACATAGGCGCGCGCCAGATCCTCGGGCGCTTCGGCAAGGCGTGCGGGCAGCAATGTGACCGGATTGACGCTGCTCATCTCGGCATAGACGGTGATCGGTACGCGGCGCTTGGCAGCATGGCGCATAAGGGCAAGGCCGCCGCCGCGCGACCCGGTGAAGCCGACCGCCGCGATGCGCGGGTCTTTCACCAGCGCCTCACCCAGCGCATTCTCTGTACCGTTGAGCAGCGAGAACACGCCCGCAGGCAGTCCCGCTTCGGCAACCGCTTGCTCGATCGCGCCCGCGACCAGTTCGCTGGTGCCGGGGTGCGCGGGGTGACCCTTCACCACGACGCAGCAGCCCGCCGCGAAGGCGGAGGCGGTGTCGCCGCCTGCGACCGAGAAGGCGAGTGGGAAGTTGGACGCGCCGAACACCGCCACCGGGCCCAGCGGGATCATCCGCAGGCGCAGGTCGGGCTTGGGCGGCGTGCGACCCGGGTCGGCATGGTCGATGCGTAAAAGCTGCCACGCGCCGTTCTCCACCTCGTCCGCGAACAGGCGCAGCTGGCCGACGGTACGCCCGCGCTCCCCGTTCAGACGCGCCTCGGGCAGGCCGCTTTCCTTCATCGCGCGCCGGGTCAGTGTGTCGCCGAGCGCGTCGATCTTGTCTGCGACAAGGCGCAGGAACGCGGCACGCTCGCCCAGCGGCATGGCGCCGAACGCCTTCTGCGCTTCGGCCGCAGCCTCGCATGCATCGGCGACATCGGCATCGCTGGCTGCGAAGAAGGGTTCGCCGAAAGCCTCGCCAGTCGCTGCATCCTTCGCGCGGAAGGTTTTTCCCGATTGGCGGCGTTCGCCTGCGATCATGTTTTCGCCCGTAATCGTCACTCTCGCTCTCCTGTCGATTTATGGTGGCTGACAATCCTGCGGCACGGCGTAGAAAGGTGTCTTGCGCTTGCCCGGGATTCCATCGTAGGTAGCGCTAACATAAAGAGCCGGTGATGCAACCGGATGCGAGGGAGTGGGATTTTGGACAACGCACAAAGCGGCACCAATATGGGGCTGATCACGGCGATCGTGGCGGTCGCGACGCTTGGTGGATTTCTTTTCGGATTCGATAGCGGGGTCATCAACGGAACGGTCGATGGACTGCGACTGGCGTTCAATTCGGACGATGTCGGGACCGGGTTCAACGTGGCATCGATGCTGCTCGGTTGTGCCGTCGGCGCATTTTTCGCCGGTCGCATGGCCGACATTATCGGGCGCAAGAAGACGCTGCTGATCGCGGCGGTGTGCTTCATCATCAGCGCATACGGCTCTGGCATCGCCGGATCTTCGACCGAGTTCGTCGTTTACCGCATCATCGGCGGTCTGGCGGTTGGCGCAGCGAGCGTGCTCGCGCCGGTTTACATCAGCGAGGTCACCCCGGCACACCTCCGCGGGCGGCTTTCCAGCATCCAGCAGGTGATGATCATCATCGGGCTGACTGCCGCGTTCCTCTCCAACTACCTTCTGGCTGAATATGCCGGGTCGTCGATCCAGGAATTCTGGCTCGGTTTCGAGGCATGGCGCTGGATGTTCTGGATCGAGCTGGTGCCCGCGACGATCTTCCTCGTGGCGCTGCTGTTCATCCCGGAAAGCCCGCGCTACCTCGTCAGCCGGTCGCGCGGCGGCGATGCGCATGGCGTGCTGGAGCGGCTGTTCGGCGCGGACTTCGCCCAGCGCAAGGTGAGCGAAATCGAAGCCTCGCTCGCCAGCGACCACCGCCCGCGCCTGTCCGATCTGGTCAACAAGACCACCGGCAAGATCCGCCCGATCGTGTGGACCGGTATCGGGCTTGCCGTGTTCCAGCAGCTCGTCGGCATCAACGTCGTGTTCTACTACGGCGCGGTGCTGTGGCAGGCGGTCGGCTTCAGCGAGAGCGATGCGCTCAAGATCAACATCCTGAGCGGGGCGATCTCGATCGGTGCGGTGATGCTCGCGATCCTGCTGATCGACCGGATCGGACGCAAGCCGCTGCTGCTGATCGGTTCCATCGGGATGGCGATCACGCTGACCGTGATGGCGGTGTCGTTCATGAGCGGTGAGCTGATCGACGGGAAGCTGAGCCTGTCCGACGATGCCGGTCTGGCCGCGCTGGTCGCCGCGAACCTCTATGTCGCGTTCTTCAACTTCAGCTGGGGCCCGGTGATGTGGGTGATGCTGGGCGAGATGTTCCCCAACCAGATCCGCGGGTCGGGCCTTGCGGTCAGCGGCTTCGCGCAGTGGATCGCCAACTTCGGCATCACGATGACCTTCCCGATCATGCTCGCCAGCATCGGCCTGACCGGCGCCTATGGCTTCTACGCCGCCAGCGCCGCGATCTCGATCGTCTTCGTGTGGATGCTTGTGCGAGAGACCAAGGGGATCGAATTGGAAGACATGCAGGGCTGACCCTGTGCGGGGCCGTGTCGCTTTGCGTGCGAGCGGCCCCGGCAGGTAGCGTGTCGCGATGGATCGCCATGCACCCCTGAAGGTCGTCGTCCTCGGCGGAGGCACCGCCGGGTGGATGACCGCCGCCAGCCTGGCCAAGCTGTTGCCGGATCGCGCCTCGGTCGACCTGATCGAGAGCGAGGATATCGGCATCATCGGTGTGGGCGAGGCGACCTTGCCCCACATCCGCGGTTTCGTCGAACGCCTCGGCATTCGCGAAGCCGAGTTCATGAAGGCGACCCACGCGACCTACAAGCTGGGGATCGACTTTCGCGATTTCGGGCGGATCGGCGAAAGCTATATCCACCCGTTCGGATCGTTCGGAGAGGAACTCGCCGGCGTCGGCTTCCACCACTACTGGCTGGAGCTTCAGCGGCGCGGCGAGGCTGCGCCCCTCGGCGAATATTCCATGTGCGTTGCCGCAGCACTCGCCAACCGATTCCAGCCGCCGAGCCAGGACCTCTCGCTCTCCTCTACCTATGGCTACGCCTACCAGTTCGATGCGACCTTGTTCGGACCCTTCATGCGCCAATTCGGCCAATCGGTCGGCGTGACCCGTCACGAAGGCCTGGTCACGAATGTCGAGCGCGATGGCGACACCGGCAATGTCACCGCGCTGCTGCTGAACGACGGGCGGCGGATCGAAGGCGACCTGTTCGTCGACTGCTCCGGCTTTCGTTCGCTGCTGCTGGGGCAGGAGCTGGACGAGGAGTGGGAGGACTGGTCGCACTGGCTGCCGTGCGACCGTGCCGCCGCGATGCCATGCACGCACGCGACCGAGGATATCCGGCCGTATACCACTGCGACCGCCATGCCTGCGGGCTGGCGCTGGCAGATCCCGCTCCAGCACCGGATGGGCAACGGCTACGTGTTTTCTAGCGCCTTCACCGACGAAGATGCCGCGTGCGAAGCGATCCGCAGTGCCGCCGAAGGCGAGCCACTGGCCGACCCGCGCGTGCTGCGCTTCCGGCCCGGCAGGCGGCGCAGGTCATGGAGCCACAACGTGGTAGGGGTCGGGCTGGCGAGCGGCTTCCTCGAACCGCTGGAATCGACCTCGATCTACCTCGCGCAGATGGCGATTACCTACCTGATCGAGCTGTTTCCCGAACCCGGTGGGATCGAGCCCGCAGACCGCGATGCGTTCAACCAATTGGTCGACATGGAATACGACCGGGTCCGCGATTTCCTGATCCTCCACTATCACGCCACCACGCGCGACGATTCCGAATTCTGGAACCATGTGCGGACGATGACTGTGCCCGACAGCCTCGGCGACAAGCTGGAACTGTGGCGAAAGACGGGGCGGATCGAGAAATATTCCGACGGCCTGTTTTTCGATGCGAGCTGGATCGCAGTCTACGTCGGGCAGGGGTTGCTCCCGCAGCGGCACGATTCCCGCACCGGCATGGTCGACCCGGAAAGGTTGAAGGCTGCCGCCGAGCGCCTGCGCCGGGAAATCGCCAGCGAGGTCTCGCGGATGCCGGGCCATCGCGAGTATCTGGAACGCGAGACATCCCGTCTGGCAGAAGCATCGTGAGGAGCCCGTGATGAGCGAACCGCGCGAACCCTTGCGCAGGATAGTCGTCGCGGGAAGCGGGCAGGTTGCTCTGCTCACCGCGATAGCTCTGCGTCGGGCCCTGCCGGCCACTGAAGTGGTGCTGCTGGCGGTCGCGCCACAGGGGCCAGCCTTCGCCGACTTCGCTGCCACTTCGCTCGCCTTCACGGCGAGCCTGCACGATCGTTTGGGGATCGACGAAGAGCGGATGATCGCCACCGCCGCTGCGAGCCATCGGTTGAGCACGCGCTACTTCGGCTGGAGTTCGCAAGATCAGCGCGGGCTTTTCGCGCATGGCGGGTGGAATGGCCGCGCGATGCGCGCGCGGTTCGGCCGCGACTGGGGCGGTGGGCCGAATATTGAAGGTGGCGAACGGCCTGCCGGATCGCTTGCCGAAGTGCTCACCGACGTGGGGCGCTTTGCGCTGCCGCCCGCGGATCGCGAGACGCCGCTCTCGCTGATCGAGTACGCCCTGCGCTGGAACCCTCCCGCCTACCGCGCCCTGCTGGTCGAGCACGCCGGGCAACTGGGCATCGGCCATGTGCAGGCGCCGATCGAAACGATCGAGCGCGACGGGGCGGGCGGTATCAGGGGCCTGAACATCCAGGGGCTGGGCTGGCTGGAGGCCGACCTGTTCGTCGATTGCAGCGGCCCGGCAGCGCTTCTCGCTTCGGCCTTGCCAGACTTCGCGACGATTGACTGGAGTGCATCGCTCCCCACCCGCCGCGTGTTCATCGCCGCTGCCGGGGAGCCCATGATCGCGCTGGAAGATCGTATCACCCTGCTGGAAGAGGGCTGGCTGATCGAACAGGCGGGGCGCGACGGATTGCTGACGATCCTGGGCGTGGGCGAGCGGACGAGCGATCAGGCGGCAATCGCGGCGCTGGGGACCAATCCCATCGCCGTAATGCCTGTGTCGCCCGGCCGAGTCGCCGAACCTTGGCAGGGGAACGTGATCGCCATCGGCGATTCCAGCGCGCAGTTCGAACCCCTGGCCAACCTCAACCTCGATCTTGCGCACCGCCAGCTGGACTTGCTGCTGGAAATGCTGCCCGGTCGCGGGATCGAGCCGCTCGAACGCGCGGAGTACAACCGCCGCGCCGGGCTGATGATGGACACCACGCGCGACCTGCTCGCGTTCCATTACGCCACGCCCCGCGCACGCCGCGTTTTCGGCGAGGTCGAGGTGCCCGAGGCAGTGCAGATCGCGCTCGATCAATTCGTGCGAAGGGGGCGCATGCCCTTCCACGAGGAATCCGCGCTGCTCAGGGAAGAGGAGATGGACCTGCTCGGCGCGCTGGGTTTCGAGCGGCGGATGTCGCCGCAGGAAGGCTCCCCCGATCCGGGCGGGGTCGAAGCCGCCCAGGCAGAATTTGCTACGCTGGCAAACAGGGCGCTGGAAGCGGCGCCGCCCTATGCCGAGTGGATTGCAGCCGTAACGCAGCCTAGCTGAGCGTCGAGCGGATCAGCGATCGCATATGGTCGAACAGCGCGGGGCTCGGCGCGCCGAGTACGCCTTGCGCGTGTTTCGGCAGGTGCTCGCCCGCTTTGCCCTCGGGGTCGAACACATAGTAATCTAGGAATTCGCGCCACGCATCTCGCTGTGCGGGGGGCAGGTGGCGCAGGGAAAGGAGGGCGTGGAGCAAGGCGTCGTAAGGCTGCCCGATCCCCTCCGGCTCGCCTTCGGTCCACCAGTAATTCACGAGAATGCTGACCGGATCGAGCGATTCCACCCCATGCCACCAGCAATAGGGGATGTAGATCGCATCCCCGGGTTCTAGCGTGGCCTGAACGGCATTTTCGAGCGCCGTCGTGAATTTGGGATAGGTCTGCAGATCGGGATTATCGAGGTCGACCATGCTGATCGGCGCTCCGGCGGGCGTTACCTCGAATGGACCGGGATAGAGGTTCGCGGTCTGGTCCGGAGCGAACAGCGTGAACCGCCTGCGACCTGCGACGCAGCACGCGACATTTTCCTTGGTGTCGAAATGCGGCGCAACCCGGATGCGATTGCCGATCCACATGCGCGGTTCGACATCGGGAAGGATATCCAGCCGGTTGTCGCGATGAAACCCCGGCAGCAGATTGCTGATGGTTTCCGACTGCATGGCCATCGCGGGAGGGTTGGAAACGCCGCGGGCCTTCAGCAGATCCTGCAGGAAGGTTTCGAGCCGCCCCTGAACCCGGATGAAGTTGAGACCGGTCAGATCGGAATTGTAAAAGAACCGCCCTTGCGCATCGGGGCCTGCGCCAATGGCGTTGACCGGGCGGGTCACACCCCCTTCCAGGAGATAGCGGGCAATCGCCTCGTCCCCTTCACTGGCGCGCGCGACCGCAGGCCATCCGGCAACGAGCCCGCGCATCACCACCGGTCGAACGCCGTCGCGGATGGCGCGCAGTTCTTCGGGGGTCTTCGGGGCAGGGCGCTCCTCGACCGGCTGCAGGTCGTTCGGTTGAATCATCGCGTCAGGCGTTCCGACGCGTCGATAGCGCTACCTTGCTGGGCGAGGAAATGATCCTGGGTGGGCATTTGTGACACTGCATGCGCGACAACCTGCCTGATATGGTCCAGCCGTTGCAAGGTCTCTGCATCGTCAAGCAGGGCCGCGACTGGATGGTAGGACTGCGGTTCGATGCCTTGCCCGGCCATCACCGCCAGCCAGCTCGCCTCGGTGAACAATTCCTCATGTTCGCGGATCACGCGGCCCGAACTGCGAAACAGCTCGATCTTCTCGGCCAATCCCTCGGGCGGGTCGAGATGGCGAAAATAGCGCCAGAACTCGCTGTCGTCGCGCTCGCTCGCCTTGTAGTGGAGAACCAGGAAATCGCGGATGTCGAGATATTCGCGCGCGGTCTCCGCATTGAAGCGATCGATTTCGGCGCCACCGAAAGCCGTGGTCGGGAAATAGGCCAGCAGTCTTGCGATGGACGACTGGACGAGGTGGATCGCGGTCGATTCCAGCGGTTCGAGGAAGCCGCTCGCCAGACCCAGGCCTATCACGTTCCTGTCCCAGAACCGCTCCCGATGACCGGCGGTGAAGCGCAGGTGGTTGGGTTCGGCCAGCGGGTCGCCATCCAGATTGGCAAGCAGCAGATCGGTCGCTGCCTCCTGATCCATATGCGCGGATGAGTAGACGTGCCCGTTGCCGATGCGGTGCTGCAAGGGGATGCGCCATTGCCAGCCGGCGGGGCGGGCGGTGGAGCGGGTCAGCGGCTGGTGCTCGCCCGCAAGCGTGCAGGGGACGGCAACCGCGCGGTCGCAAGGCAGCCATTTCGACCAGTCTTCGAAAGGTACGTCGAGCGCTTGCCCCAGCAGCAAGGAACGGAAGCCCGAGCAATCGAGGAACAGCTCTCCCTCGATCAAGCGATTGTCCTCCAGCCGGACGCCGGTGACGAAGCCGCTTTCAGCGTCCTGCATCACCTCGACCACCTTGCCTTCCTCCCGCACGACGCCCTGTTGCTCGGCCCGCTTGCGCAGGAACCTGGCATAGCGGCTGGCATCGAACTGGAAGGCGTAGGCCAGCTTCGAGAGCGGCGACTTGGGGTTGTTGGACTGCGGCCAGTAGAATTTTCCCGCCGCCCCGGCTGCAGCCGCGATCGAATAGGCGTCCAGCTCGGTCGCGTCGCCAAGCTCGCGGCCGCGCAGCCAGAAATGGTGGAATTCGATCCCCAGCATGTCGAGCCCGTAGGTCCCGAAAGGGTGGATGTACGAATGCCCCGGGCGCAGCCAGTCGACGAACTCGATGCCGAGCTTGTAGGTGGCGTGGGTTTCCCGAACGAACTCGTTCTCGTCCAGCCCGAGCAGCTTGTTGAACCCGATGATCTGCGGGATCGTGGCCTCGCCGACGCCCACCGTGCCGATCGCCTCGCTCTCGACAAGCGTGATCGTGGGTGCACGCGGGCCGGCAAGCACCCTGGACAATCCCGCCGCGGCCATCCACCCGGCGGTGCCACCGCCGACAATCACGATCTTGCTGACCGGCTGTGCGCTCAAGAGAAGCTCCCGAAACTTACCGAGGGGGCGGCTGGCGTGTCCTCGTACCAGGCGCCAGCCCGGCGGAGAAATTCCTCCTGCGTGGGCAGGCGTTCGGCGGTCGCGCGATAGCCTTCGCGCATCTGCTGCATCGCGGTGCGGACCTTCGCTTCGTCGAGCGTGTCGGCGATCGCGTCATAGGCGTCGGGGCACATGTTCTGCCCCAGCATCACCGCCACCCAGCTGGGCAGGGCGAAGAGTTCGGCATTCTCGCGAAAAACACGGCCGTGCAGCCGCCACAACTCCATCTTGCGCGCCAGGCTTTCGGGCACGTCCATCGTGCGGACATCGCGCCAGAATGCGGAATCGTCACGCTGCGTCGCCTTGTAGTGGAGGATGACGAAGTCGCGCACATCCTCGTAAACATCGCGCATCCCGCGATTATACTCGTCGCGCTCGGCCGGGCTGATGGGATTGTCCGGGAACAGCGCGAACAGCCGGGCGATGCCATTCTGTACGAGGTGGATGCTGGTGGATTCGAGCGGTTCGATAAACCCGGATGACAGACCCAGCGACACGACGTTGTGGTTCCACGCCTTCTTGCGCATTCCGGTGGTGAACCGCAGCGTCCGCGGCTCGGCCAGCGGCTCGCCCTCCAGATTGTCGAGCAGGATCGAGCGGGCTTCGTCCTCGTCCATGTATCTGCTCGAGAAGACATGGCCGTTGCCCGTGCGGTGTTGCAGTGGAATGCGCCACTGCCAGCCAGCGGTATGCGCGGTGGCGCGGGTGAAGGGATCGGGCGAGGCGACGTTCTGGGTCGGGACTGCGATGGCGCGATCCATCGGCAGCCAGTGGCTCCAGTCTTCATATCCGGTTTCCAGCTCCTGCTCGATCAGGAGCCCGCGAAAGCCCGAGCAGTCGATGAACAGGTCGCCTTCGATCTCTGCACCGCTTTCGAGCACCACCGACGCGATATCGCCAGTCTCGCCATTGCGGTGGACCTGCACGATCTTCCCCTCCCGGCGCACCGTTCCCTGCCGCTCGGCAAGGCGGCGCAGGTAGTCCGCATAGAGGGTGGCATCGAAGTGGAAGGCGTAGTTGATCTCGCTGACCGGCGAGCGTGCATCGGCCGACGGGCGGCCGAAACGCTTGAGCCCGGCGGCCACCGCGCTCATCGAATAGTCCGCGAAAGAGGATGGGTCGGCGGCGCCCCGGAAAACTTCGCGCAGGAACAGCTGGTGGAAGCCGATGCCGTGAAAATCGCGGCCGAGATTGCCGAATGGGTGAATGTAGCGGTCGCCCAGGCGGCCCCAGTCGACGAATTCGATCCCCAGTTTGAATGTCGCGCGCGTCTCGCGGAGAAATTCGTTCTCGGGAATGTCGAGCATGCCGTTGAAGTTGCGGATCGGCGGGATGGTCGCTTCGCCGACGCCGACGGTGCCAATCTCGCTCGATTCGATCAGCGTAATGGTGCGCTTGCCGTCGGCAAAAAAGCGGGAGAGCGCAGCAGCGGCCATCCATCCGGCGGTGCCACCGCCCACGACCACGACCTTTTCGATCCGGTTCGAGGTAACGATATCTCTAGGTTCCGCCATGCACCGCTCGCCTGCTGTTTCCTGTTTGCAACACTGTGCAGGCTAATGATGCTGCGGCGTATTGCATAGGCCGAATACTGCCGATATGACTTGCCCCCGATAAAAACAACACGCGCTGCACCGTTTTGTGGTAGCGCTAACATGGGAGAGGTGGCCGGATGGCTAAATTGCGCACTAGCAGTTCGACGGACTGTGGCTTCGACACATTTCGGGTTTTGTTGCGGGCGGGTGCCTCGTCGTTCGTTCTTGGCGGTCTGCTGACCAGCCAGGCCGCTCTCGCACAGGATCGTCAGCAGACGACCGAAATCGAAGAGGCAGGTGAGCCCGAGCAGGGTGCCGAGCCGACCGTCGTCGAAGAAAACGTGATCGTCGTCAGCGGGATCCGCCAGTCGCTGGCGAACGCACAGGACATCAAGCGCGACGCCGATACGGTCGTCGATGCCATCACCGCCGAGGATATCGGCGCGCTGCCCGATCGCTCCGTGACCGAAGCGCTGCAGCGCGTTCCGGGCATCGCCATCAACCGTTTCGCCGGTTCGAACGACCCCGACCACTTCTCGGTCGAAGGATCGGGCGTCACCGTCCGCGGCCTCAATTTTGTGCGTTCCGAATTTAACGGCCGCACCGCCTTTGCCGCCGGTGTCGGCGGCCAGGCGCTGAACTTTGCCGACGTTCCTTCCGAACTGCTCGGCTCTGTCATCATCAACAAGAACGCGACCGCGGAGATGATCGAGGGCGGGCTGGCCGGTACGGTCAACCTCAACACCCGCAAGCCGTTCGATCGCCCCGGATTCCACATCGGCTTCAGCGGCGAAGCGAACTACGGCGACTTCCAGAAGGAATGGACGCCGACCGGATCGCTGCTGGTCAGCAACACCTGGGATACCGAAATCGGCCGCTTCGGCATCCTCGCCAGCGGATCGTACTCCCAGATCAAGAGCCGGGCCGACGGCTTGCAGGTCGCCAACTACCAGACCCGCGACGGTACGCTGGTCCGCACGGCCAACACCACCGACCGCTTCGTCTGCCGCAATCCGCTGCCCTCGAACACCGATACGATGACGCTGCCCCCCGGCAACGCGGCCTGCGGCAACTTCGGTAGCCCGGGCGCAGACGGTTTTGCCGACTATGCCGACTACCGCGTCGCACCGATCGGCGGCCAGTTCCGCACCCAGAACTTCGACCGCAAGCGCGACGGTATCGCCGTTTCCGCGCAGTTCGAATCGATCGATCAGCGCACCTTGCTGACGGCGGAGTTCATCCGGTCGCACACGACCAACGACTGGGGCGAATACACCTACGAAACCGCACCCGACCTGACCGAGTACAACACCTATCCTATCGGCTGTCTGCAGAATGCCAACGGCCCGAGCGTGATCGACAGCAACGGCGCGGTTAACCCGGACGACGAAACCCCGCCGCGCGCGCAGTGCCCGGTCGGCCAGTTCACCGACTTCATGTATAACGATGATGGCCTGTTCCAGTCGGGCTACATCGTCGATGCGTCCAACGGCTGGCGTGGGGACCCGGGTGCATCGCCCTATGTCCCGATCGGCGGCTCGCAGTTCTCGCTCGCCCGCAGGCAGGTGTCGGACGAAGTCACCAACACCGATTACAGCCTCAACCTGCGGCACGAATTTTCGGATCGTGCGACGCTGGAACTCGACGCGCAATACGCGCGGTCGCACAAGCAGAACCTCGACTTCAGCCTCTTCGGATCGATGTTCGCCGATCAGGAACTGGATATCTCGGGCGAGTATCCGGTGTCGATCCCGCACAAGCCGCAGTTCCTGGCTTACACCTGGTCTTCCGGCGGCGACTATCTGGAAGACAATGCCACGCGGCCGATCCTGAACGACGCAACCGACGCGGAATATTTCAGCGATCCCCGGTTCCAGTTCTGGCGCGCCGCGATGGATCACGCCGAAGACAGCAAGGGTGAACAGTTCGCCTTCTCGGCCGACCTCGACTACGAATTCGACGAAGATTCCTTCATTCGCCGGGCGAAGGTCGGGGCCCGTTTCCAGGGGCGCCAGCAGGACGTCCGTTACTCCACCTACAACTGGGGCAACCTGTCCGAAGTGTGGAACGGCAGCCGCCCGGTCAACTTCGACGATACCGATCCGTCGGCAATGGTCCGCTACGAATTCCCGAACTTCTTCCGCGGCGAGACCATGGCTCCCCCGGGAGCGTTCTACTACGGTGGCGACCTGATCAACGACTACGACGGCTCGGTTGCCTTCATCCGGACCATCCAGGATCAGGCGACTGCGCTTGGCGCGTCGCTCGACTGGCAGCCGCTGGCGGCCCGCCCACAGGCGGTCGCCGGAACGCGTTTCCTGCCCAGCGAAATCCAGACGATCGATCAGGACGACTATGCGCTTTACGGCATGGTCAGCTTCGGCAGCGACGAGATGTTCGGCAATGTCCGTTTCTCGGGTAATGCCGGCCTGCGCTGGGTGAAGACCGACGTGCGTTCCGCAAGTTCGCGCGGTCCGGGCAGCCGGGACGATCTCGGGATTACCCTGCCGTTCTCCGAACGGTGCGCTCCGCGCAACCGTCCGCCGGAACTGGGTGGCGGGACCGTCGTCCCCGGCGGGATCTGTACGATCGGTGAAACAGCCTACCAGGCTTTGCAGAACTTTGCCGATGGCAGCCTGACCTACACGCAGGGCACCAACAGCTACGACTACCTGCTACCCAGCATGAACCTGAAGTTCGGCCTGACCGACGACCTGATCCTGCGTCTCGCCGGATCGAAGGTCCTCTCGCGGCCGGAAAACAGCTACATCCGCAACTACTTCACACCTACCCTCGATACAGAGGGCAACTACCTGGCGTCTGCGGGTGACCCGACGCTGTTGCCGGCGACGGCGTGGCAGTTCGACGCAAGTCTCGAATGGTACTTCGCCCGCGTGGGTTCGTTGACCCTCAACGGCTTCTACAAGGACATCGAGAACTTCTTCTATCAGCAGGTCCGCCAGGAAACGATTTCCAACGCTGCCGGGGATACCCGGACGGTGACGGTGCGCGGCCCGGCGAACTACGATGGCCACGGCAAGGTGAAGGGCTTCGAAGTTGCTTACCAGCAGACCTTCGATTTCCTTCCGGCACCGCTCGACGGGCTGGGGGTGCAGGCGAACTACACCTACATCGACAGCCAGGGCCTGCCGAACACGTTCCTGAACGGTGGCGAGGCAGTCGATCCTTCGACCGTGCCGCCGGGCAACCTGCCGCTCGAGCAGCTGTCCAAGCATAACTACAATATCGCGGGCTTCTACGAGAAGGGTCCGATCTCGCTCCGTGCAGCCTACAACTGGCGTTCGCGCTTCCTGCTGACGGCATCGGACGTGATCTACCCGTACTACTCGATCTTCAACGAGCCGACCGGCCAGCTGGACGCTTCGGTGTTCTTCAATCTCAGCGATGCGCTGAAGATTCCGGGTGGCATCCGGGTCGGGGTGCAGGGTGTGAACCTGCTGAACGAGGTGACCAAGACCTCGCAGGCCTACACCGGCGATCCCGACGTGCTGGCACCGCGTTCCTACTTCATGAACGACCGCAGGTTCTCGTTCATCATCCGCGGCAACTTCTAGCTCCCCAAGCTGGAATCTCTAAGGGCCGCCGTGCATCGCGCACGGTGGCCCTTTCTTTTTGTCGCGAGCTGGTCGCGCGGGTAGCGAATGCCCGCCTGAAGGCGTGCGGACGTGCGACATCGGGCGCCGCACGTGGCGTCGCCCGAAGCCGTCGAACTTCAGCGATCAGTAGGTGGTCAGGGAATCCGCGATGGCCGTCCGCAACGGGGTTGCGCGATAGCTGGAATCGTATGGCGTACCGCGCACTTCGAGCCCGTCTTCGCGCTTCGCATCGGCGAAACCCTGCAGCCAGTTGAACTTGTTCACCATCCCCCAGGCGAGAATGTCGTCGAGATGGGCATCGTAATCGAGCATCACATCGAAATAGCGCTCGGCAAATTCGGCCACC
The DNA here is from genome assembly GCF_038594485.1 of Citromicrobium bathyomarinum. Classification (GTDB taxonomy): domain Bacteria; phylum Pseudomonadota; class Alphaproteobacteria; order Sphingomonadales; family Sphingomonadaceae; genus Alteriqipengyuania; species Alteriqipengyuania bathyomarina_A. The sequence goes on from NZ_JBCFZG010000004.1 coordinate 785,307, forward strand.
TTCGCATCGCGCGACGCGATATCGGCGGGTAGCGCCCGGTCCTTCACGTCGAACTCGGTGATCAGCAGGCGATAGCCCATGCCGACCACCTCATCGAGGAAGCGGCGCCAGCCGGCTTCGTCGTAAGGCCCCACGCCCGTTGCAGGATCGATGTCGAACATCTCGATATGCGACTGGATACCCAGCGCATCGACCGGGGTACCGCGCTTGCGGAAGCCTTCGAGCAGCCGCAGCACGTCGTCGCAGTGCTTCGCGTGCTGCGGCTCCCAGCTCATGTAGTCGTTATACACCAGTTGGCCTTGGGGCAGCTGTTCGCGGGCGGTGTGGAACGCGAGGTCTATGACCGCCTCCGGGCTGCCCATCGCGCGGCTGAGGCTGGTCTCGATCGTGTCGTGCCGATCGTGGTCGATCGCTTCGTTGACGACGTCGTAGCTGGTTATGACCCCGCGATAGCGATCGGTCACGGCGCGGATATGTTCGGTCAGCAGCCGCTCGGCCTCGCGCACCGGGTTCGCGCCAAAATCGAAGGTGTTGAGCCAGTCGGGGAACCACTGCGGGCGATGCCACAGCAAGGTGTGGCCACGCATCGCGAGGTCGTTTGCCTGCGCCCACGCGACGATCTGGTCCATACGGCTGAAGTCGAACCTGTCGGGCGCGGGGCGCACCGCCTGCCACTTCATCTCGTTCTCGGGCACGACGATGCCGCACTCCGCCTTCACGATCTGCGTATAGGCAGGGTTCTGGATCGAACCTGCGCCGCTGAAACCGGGCGTGGAAGCAATGGCGCTGCCGAAGCGGCGACCGCCCCTTATCGCAAGCGCATTCAGGCTGGGTGTTGCAGGACTGTTCAGCGGCGATGGAACGGCGGATGCCGGAGCGGCGAGGCCGCCTGCCATTCCCCTGCAGCCGATCAGGGGCATCGCCGCCATCCCGGCAAGCGCCGCCCGACGGCTCATGCTGAACCCGTCCATGCTCATACGATCTCCACTTCGATGCTCTTCAGCTTTGCGCTGCTGTTGCCGACCGAGAGCACCAGCGGCCCCGGTTCGTTGACCTCTTCCATTGCGCGGTTCCAGATCGCGAGCCGGCGCGGTTCGATGGTGAAACGCACGGTCCTGGCTTCACCGGGGGCGAGCGTGATCCGTTCGAACCCCTTGAGTTCGAGGACCGGCTGCGTGACCGATACATCGCTGCGCGTGAGATACAGCTGGACGACCTCGTCGCCCGCCATCGCCCCCGTGTTGCGAACCTGAGCCTCGACCACCACCGGCTCGTCCCGCGCAAAGCGCGCCTTCGCCGGGCGCGGTTCGGAAATGGCGAAGCTGGTGTAGCTGAGGCCGTGGCCGAAGGGGAACAGCGGAGCCTTGTCGTCGAACAGGTAGCCGCGCCGTGCGCTGGGCTTGTGGTTGTAGAACGAAGGCACCTGGCCTGCATTGCGCACCACCGTCACCGGCAGTTTCGCTCCCGGATTGACCTTGCCCAGCAGCGCCTCGGCCATCGCGGTGCCGCCTTCCTGCCCAGCGTACCAGCATTCGAGCACGGCATCGGCCTTGTCGATCACGTTGGGCCAGCTCGGCGGGCGGCCATTGATCGCGCACACGACCAGCGGCTTGCCAAGCGCGGCGAGCGCATCGACCAGCTCGTTCTGCTCGCCGAGGATGTCGAGATCGGTGCGGTCGCCGAGATGGTTTGTGGCGAAGCCTTCGCGGCTGGTCTGTTCGGTGTCGCCGATCGCGAGAATGATGGTGTCGGCGCTCTTGGCCACCTCCACAGCCTCGGCGATCAGGCGCAGGTTCTCGGCGCGATCCGCGAGTTCGATCAGGTCCTGCGAGCGATCCTCGCTGGTGGTGATGAACACGCCTTGCGCGGTTACGAAGTCCGCACCGGGCGCGATCTGTCGCAGCCCCTCGATCAGGCTGACGGTCTGTTTCGGCACGGAGGAATAGCCACCCAGCCGCGCAATCGCATGGTTCGGCCCGATCACCGCGACCCGGCCCATGGTGCCGGTGTCGAGGGGGAGGGCGGCGTCCTTGTTGGTCAGCAGGCAAAGCCCCTTGCGCGCCGCCTCCAGCGCCAGCGCGCGCGCCTCGGCATTGCCGGTGATGCTTTGCGCCAGCGCGGCATCGCCATAGGGGTTCTCGAACAGGCCTGCGCGAAACTTGATGGCGAGCATCCGTGCGCATGCCCGGTCGATCAGCTCGACCGGAACGCGCCCGGCCTCCACCGCCTCGGGCAGCGTGGCATAGGCCATGCCATCGGGCAGTTCGCTGTCGACGCCTGCGCGGAGCGCCTGATGCGCCGCATCTTCCGTGTCGGCGGCGACGTGGTGCAGCGTCGCCAGCTCGTGGACGCCGCCGTAATCGCTTACGATCACGCCATCGAAGCCCCACTCGCCGCGCAGCACCTGCCCCAGCAGCCAGGTGTTCGCGTGGCTCGGGATGCCGTCGATCTCGTTATAGCTCGGCATCACCGCGCCGATGCTGGTCCGCCGAACGACCTCGCGGAAGGGCGGGAAGAAGTTCTCGCGCAGATCGCGTTCGGAAAGCTGGGCGGGGGAAACGTTGTTGCCGGACTCGGGCTGCCCGTGCCCGGTCATGTGTTTGAGCGTGGCGAACACCTTGCCGTCGGCCAGCTTCTCGAACTTGCCGGGGCCTTGCAGCCCCTCGACGGCGGCAACGCCCATCTCGGCGCACAGGTACGGATCTTCGCCCCAGGTTTCCTCGATCCGGCCCCAGCGCGGATCGCGCACGATATCGACCACCGGGCTGAGCACCAGCGGCACGCCGCGCGCGCGGACCTCTCGCGCGGTTACCGACTGCACCCGGCGCATCAGGTCGGTGTCGAAAGTCCCGGCAAGCGCAATCGCCTGCGGGAACATGGTCGCGTCGGTCGCCATGTAGCCGTGCAGCGATTCTTCGTGCAGCAGCACGGGGATGCCGAGGCGGGTGTCTTCCAGCGCCCATTTCTGGAGCGCGTTGATGAAGGCGACCGTCTGCGCGGGCGTCCGCCAGCGCGCCGCCGTACCGCCCGCCGCGCCGCTGATCCCGGGCACGCCGCGCTTGTCGCTGGGGCGCGTGACGTGGCCGATCCCGTCGGGGAACGCCGCGCTCGCCTTCTCTGGGTCGAAGGCAAGTCCGTCGATCATGTCGGCCTTGCCCTGCCAGGCAGTGCGGATCTGCGCGACCTTCTCCGCCAGCGTCATCCGCGCCAGCAGGTCCGCGACGCGCGCCGCAATGGGCGCGTTCGCGTTCTGGTAGAGCGGGCCGGACTGCGCGAGCGCTGCTGCCGGGTTCTGTGCCACCGCCAACGTCGACAGGCTCCCGCCCGCGAAGAATTTGAGGGCGGTGCGGCGCCTGACATTCAAACCTGAAGCCCTCTCCCCTTCAGGGGAGAGGGTTGGGAGAGGGGATCGAGTGTCGCCCGCCCCTCTCCCTCCGCCCCTGCGGGGCTCCTCCCTCTCCCCTGAAGGGGAGAGGGCAGCAGGATCGCGCTTGCCGATGGTCACGGTACGACCGTCAGCGTGACGTCCTGCAGGTCCTGCGAATTGGGGCCGACCATGATGGTGAAGTCACCCGGTTCGATCACCCGCTCCATGTCGCGGTTCCACATCATCAGCGAGCGCGGCTCGATCGCAATGGAGACCGCGCGGCTCTCGCCCGGTTGTAGCGTCACGCGCTGGAAGCCCGACAGCTCCTTGACCGGCCGCGTTACCGAGCTGATCTCGTCGCGCAGATAGACCTGCACCACCTCGTCGCCCGCAACGTCGCCGGTATTTGTGACGGTGGTGGTGACGGTCACCGGATCGCCCGCCTTGATCGTCGAAGCCGAAAGTGTCGGCGCCGACATCTCGAAATTGGTGTAGCTGAGCCCGAAACCGAACGGGTAGAGCGGCGTCACTTCGTCGAACAGGTAGCCGCGCCGTGCGCTCGGCTTGTAGTTGTAGAAGTTGGGCAGCTGGCCGACATTGCGCGCCACGGTCACCGGCAGCTTGCCGCCGGGATTGACCTTGCCGAATAGCGCATCGGCAATCGCCGTGCCCTGCTGTTCGCCTGCATACCATGTTTCGAGGATGGCATCGGCCTCCTCCGCCAGCGTCGGATAGCTCGGCGGGCGACCGTTCATGAGGACGGCGACAATCGGCTTGCCGAGCTTTTTCAGCTCCGTGAAGAGTTCATTCTGCTCGCCCACCAGGTCGAGCGAGGTGCGGTCGCCGAGGTGGCTGTCTGCCCAGCCTTCGCGGCTGGTCTTCTCGGTATCGCCGATGAACAGCAGGATCGTGTCCGCGCTGCGTGCCGCCTCGACCGCTGCGGCGATGCGCTTGCGGTTCTCGGCAGGATCGCCCAGCTCGACCGGATCGTCCCACCAGTCGTCGTCGCCCTTGGTGATCTCGACGCCGAGCGAGTGGACGATCTTGGCGCGGTCGCCGACCAGTGCGCGGATGCCTTCCAGCGGGGTGACGCTCTTGCGCGGCTCGCCATAGTAGCCACCCAGCCGCGCGACGTCCGCATTCGGCCCGATCACCGCGATGGTGGGCTTAGCCGCACCCGCAGCGGGGAGGGCGAGCGGCAGCACGCCATCGTTCTTAAGCAGGACGAGCGATTCCTCGGCCGCCTTGCGCGCCAGCGCGACGCCCTCGGGCCCGTTGGAGGTCTTCGCCTTGGCGAGATCGGGCCAGGGATCGTCGAACAGTCCGGCGTTGAACTTCATCCGCAGGAAACGGCGCACGGCGGTGTCGAGCGTGTCCATCGACACCTTGCCTTCGCGCACGCTCGCCGCGAGCTGTTCGAACCCGTGGCCTTCGGGCAGATCGACATCGACGCCCGAGTTGATCGCGAGTTCTCCGGCGGCCTTGTAGTCGGGCACGATCTTGTGCAGCCGGGCCATGTCCTCGATCGCGTAGTAATCGCTGACCACCGCGCCCTTGAAGCCCCACTCGCCGCGCAGGATATCCTTCAGCAGCCATGCATTCGAGTGCGAGGGGATGCCGTCGATCTCGTTATAGCTCGCCATCACCGCCTCGATCGGGGTGCGGGTGACGACCTGTTCGAACGGCGGGAAGAACATCTCGCGCAGTGTGCGCTCGCTGATCTGCGCGGGGCCCACATTGGTGCCGCTTTCTGGCTGGCCGTGGCCGGTCATGTGCTTCAGCGTCGCGAGGACCTTGCCTTTGCCGAGCTTCGGGTCGGTGCCGACACCGCTCAGCCCTTCGACCGCGGCGACGCCCATTTCGCCGACCAGATAGGGGTCTTCGCCGAAGGTTTCCTCGATGCGGCCCCAGCGCGGATCGCGGGCGACGTCCACGACGGGAGAGAGCACGGAGTGCACGCCGCGCGCGCGCGTTTCCTCGGCGATCAGCGCATTGATCTCACGGATTAGCGCGGGGTCCCAGGTACTCGCGAGACCGATCGCCTGCGGGAATGCGGTTGCGTCCTTGGCGGCGAGGCCATGCAGCGATTCCTCGTGGAACAGCACGGGGATGCCGAGGCGGGTGTTCTCCATCGCCCATTTCTGAGCGTCAATGACGTACTGGATGCTGTCTTCGATGCTGCGCCGGGGGACGACGCGCGGCGAGGATGGCCCCTGCCGGTCGGACGGGCGGGCGATCTGGCCGATGCCGTTGGGATAGACCTTGCTCGCCTTGGCGGGATCGAAGACGTCGCCTTCGCCCTGGATGTCGGCTTTCGAATCCCAGACGGTAAGGATCTGCGCGACCTTTTCCTCCAGCGTCATGCGCTGCAGCAGATCCTCGACACGCTCGTCGACAGGCCGCGAGGAATCCCAATAGGGCGCGTCCGCCATCGGGCGTTCGACGTTCACCTGCTGGGCCATGGCGGGGGCTGCGACGGGGGCGGTAAGCGCCATCAGGGCGGCGCCGGCGGCAAGGCTGGCGCGGAGCATAATACGCATTGGTGGTCTCTCTCCCTCGACCGCCCTTCTTGACTGGGCGGTGCTATGTGGTAGCGCTACCATGATGAGGGTGCGAGAGGTTGTCAACCGGATAGGCGCAGTGCTGACCGCGCTGCTATGCGCGGCGCTGGCCGTCAGCCCCGCCTCGGCGGAGGACGGCTACGATTTGTGGCTGCGTTACGCGCCGCTAGAGCCCTCGCGGGCAGAACAGGTGCGCGAGGTCACCGGACCGGTCGCGATTCGGGGCGAGGCAGACGGCACCGTGGGCGCGGCTCTCGATGAACTTGAGCGTGGCCTAGGCCGGATGCTCGGCGATGATCGCGGCAGGAAGTCCATTACGCTGACGAGGATCGCCGACCTCAGCGATGGGGAGGGATGGCTTGCCGACAGTCTCGTCGGCGCGCCCGAAGGCTCCTTCGCCATTGCGGCAGACCCGCACGCAGGAACGGTCATCGTGGCACGCGAGGATATCGGTCTGCTCTACGGGGCTTTCGCGCTGCTGCGTCATCTCGCGAGCGACCGCCCCTTGCCGGAAATGGCCCGGACCTACCGACCCGCAATGCCGCTGCGACTGCTTAACCACTGGGACAATCCCGATGGCCATGTCGAACGCGGCTATGCCGGGCGCTCGATCTTCGACTGGTGGCACCTGCCCGAAAAACTCGATCCCGAGATGATCGACTACGCACGCGCCAATGCCTCGATCGGGATCAACGGAGCGGTGGTCAACAACGTCAACGCGAGCCCCCTCTTTCTGACGAAGCGCTACCTGCCCAAGCTCAAGAGGCTGGCCGACGCGTGGCGGCCCTACGGCGTCCGCTTGTATATCTCGGCGCGGTTCTCTGCGCCTAAGGATATCGGCGGGCTCGATACGGCCGACCCGCTCGATCCCGCGGTGCGTGCCTGGTGGCGGGACAAGGCGGACGAGATCTACGCCCAGATTCCGGACTTCGGCGGGTTCCTGGTCAAGGCGAATAGCGAAGGCCAGCCCGGCCCGCAGGACTATGGGCGTACCCATGCCGACGGGGCGAACATGCTCGCCGCCGCTATCGGGGACCGGGGCACGGTGATCTGGCGCGCCTTTGTCTATTCGGCTGAGGACGAGACCGACCGGGCAAAGCAGGCCTACGAGGAATTCGTGCCCCTCGACGGGCAGTTCGCCAACAACGTGATCGTACAGGTCAAGAATGGCGCAATCGACTTCCAGCCGCGCGAGCCGTTCCACCCGATCTTCGGCGCGATGCCGAATACCAGGCTGATGCTCGAAGCGCAGATCACGCGCGAGTATCTGGGGCAGGCGAGTGGCATCGCGTATCTTGCTCCGATGTGGAGCGAAGTGCTCGATGCGCAGACCGGGCGCGCGGGCACTGTCGCGCATGTGATCGCTCCGGTGGGGATGGCGGGGGTCGCCAATACGGGCTCGGATCGCAACTGGACGGGCACGCATTTCGACCAGGCAAACTGGTACGCCTTCGGTCGGCTGGCGTGGGACCCGTCACTCTCGCCCCAGCAGATCGCGCGCGAGTGGGCGGCGCAGACCTTCAGCCGCGACGAGACCTTTCTCGGCAAGGTCGTCCCGATGATGCTCGGCAGCCGGGAAGCGGTGGCAGATTACATGACCCCGCTCGGCCTCGCGCACCAGATGGCGACCGGCCACCATTACGGGCCGGGCCCGTGGGTGTGCGACCTCGCGCGGCCCGAGTGGAACCCCTGTTATTACCACGCGGCCGACAGTGAGGGGATCGGCTTCGACCGGACGGCTTACGGTTCGGACGCGCTCGCCCAATACGCGCCTGAAATTGCCAGGCAATGGGCCGATCCGGCGACGATGGACGAGCGCTATCTGCTGTGGTTCCATCACCTGGAGTGGGATCATCGAATGCAGGATGGGCGGACGCTGTGGGACGCCATGATCGCGCGCTACGATGCAGGCGTGGCCGAGGTGGATGCGATGGCGCAAACCTGGGCGCAGCTCGCGCCTTATGTCGATCCCGCGCGTCACCGCGCCGTTTCGGAAAGCCTTGCCATTCAGCAACGCGAAGCGCGCTGGTGGCGCGATGCGTCGATTGCCTACTGGCGGTCGCTCAACGGCCTGCCGCTGCCCGACGGGGTGCGCGTGCCCGAGCACGATTTGGACTATTACCGATCGCTCGAATTTCCCGAGGCACCGGGGAAATGAGGGCTCTTGCTGCCATCGCGCGCGCGGGTCTATGGACTTCGCCATGGATGTGAGGGACCCTGACAAGAAGGCCACGCGCAAGCGCGGCTCGCGGCGCGGCAATTCGGCACCGACGATCGGCGACGTCGCGCGCGAGGCGGGGTGTTCCCCGATGACGGTCAGCCGCGTCATCAACGGCGAGGGCAACGTCCGCGAAGAGACGCGCGAACAGGTGCTCGCCGCAGTCAAGAAGCTCAAATATTCGCCCAACCGCGCGGCGCGAAGCCTTGCGGGTGGTGAACAGCTTCGTATCGCGCTGATGTTCGACAACCCGTCCGCTTCCTACCTCAGCGAATTCCTGATGGGCGCGCTGGAGGAAGCTGCGCGCAACGACATCCACCTCGAAGTGCAGAGCTGCGACGACGCCGTGCAGGCCCGTCCGCTGGTCCGCAAACTGGCCGAAGGGGGAATTCGCGGCTTCATCCTGCCGCCGCCGCTATGCGATGACCAGAGCCTGCTCGACCTCGTCAGCGAACTCGATGCGATCGCCATCGCGGTCGGCCCCGGCAAGGCGACCGGTACGCATGGCGCGGTGATGATCGACGATTTCCAGGCCGCCTACGACATGACGAAGCACATCATCGATCTGGGGCACAAGCGGATCGGCTTCATCATCGGCAATCCCGAACAGGTCGCCAGCGGACGGCGGCTCAACGGCTATCGCGCAGCGATCGAGGATGCCGGGCTCGAACCGCTCGACGAACTGATCGTGCAGGGGCGCTTCACCTACCGCTCGGGCATGGCGGGGGCCGAAAAGCTGCTCGCGCTCGACCCGCGCCCGACCGCGATCTTCGCCTCGAACGACGATATGGCTGCGGCAACCGTGGCGGTGTGCCATCGCAACCACCTCGACGTGCCCAACGACATCACCGTGTGCGGTTTCGACGATACCGCGATGGCGAGTACGATCTGGCCCGAACTTACGACCATCCGCCAGCCGATCCGCGAGATGACCGCGTGGGCCGTGACCGCCATCGCGCGGATTACGCGCGCGCGCCGTTCCGGCGAGCGGCTGAAGGTCGACCAGACGCACCTGCCCTATACGCTGGTCCGCAGGGAATCCGACGCCGCGCCCAGCCTGGTGCGGTCATCGTCGAACGGGGCCAAACCCAAATGAGCAACGATACGCCGGAGCGGCGGCTGCGCAGCCGCGACTGGTTCGACAATGTCGAGCGGATGGACATGACCGCACTCTATCTCGAGCGGTTCATGAACTACGGCGTCACGCCCGAGGAACTGCGCAGCGGCAAGCCGATCATCGGCATTGCGCAATCGGGTAGCGATCTCAGCCCCTGCAACCGCATCCATATCGAACTGGCGAAGCGCACGCGCGACGGCATCCGCGATGCGGGCGGTATTCCGATCGAGTTTCCGGTCCACCCGATCTTCGAAAATTGCCGCCGTCCCACCGCCGCGCTCGATCGCAACCTGCTCTATCTCGGTCTGGTCGAGCTACTCAACGGCTATCCGATCGACGGCGTCGTGCTGACCACCGGCTGCGACAAGACCACGCCGAGCCAGATCATGGCGGCATCGACGGTCGACATTCCTGCCATCGTGCTGAGCGGTGGGCCGATGCTCGACGGCTGGCACGATGGCGAGCTGGTCGGCAGCGGCACGGTGATCTGGCGCAGCCGCCGCAAGCTGGCTGCGGGCGAGATCGACGAGGAAGAATTCCTCAACCGCGCGACCTCCAGCGCGCCCAGCGCGGGCCATTGCAATTCGATGGGCACGGCGAGCACGATGAACGCCGTCGCCGAAACGCTCGGCCTCAGCCTCACGGGCTGTGCCGCGATCCCTGCGCCCTATCGCGAGCGTGGGCAGGTCGCCTATCGCACCGGGCAGCGGATCGTGGAGATGGTGCGAGAGGATCTGAAACCCTCCGACATCCTGACGCGCGAGGCGTTCCTCAACGCCGTGGCCGCGGTCAGCGTGCTCGGCGGATCGTCCAACGCGCAGCCGCATATCCAGGCGATGGCCGCACATGCGGGTGTGCGGCTGGAACCCGGCGTGTGGCAGGATCACGGCTACGACTTGCCGCTGCTGCTCAACATGCAGCCTGCGGGGAAATATCTGGGCGAACGCTTCCACCGTGCGGGCGGCGTGCCCGCCGTGCTGTGGGAATTGCTGCAGGCGGGCAAGCTGCACGGCGATGTCCTGACCTGCACGGGCCGCACGATGGCGGAGAACCTCGCGGGCCGGGAAACGAAGGATCGCGAGATGATCCGACCCTTTGCCGATCCGCTGATGGAGAAGGCGGGCTTCCTTGTGCTGTCGGGCAACCTGTTCGACTTCGGCATCCTCAAGACGTCGGTCATCTCCGACGAATTCCGCGCCCGCTACCTCTCGCGTCCGGGCGAAGAGGGCGTGTTCGAAGCGCGCGCGATCGTGTTCGACGGGTCGGACGATTACCACCACCGGATCAACGACCCCGACCTCGACATCGACGAAGATTGCATTCTCGTCATCCGCGGATCGGGCGTGATCGGCTGGCCGGGCAGCGCCGAGGTGGTCAACATGCAGCCGCCCGACGCGCTGATCCGCGCGGGCACGCAGTGGTTGCCGACGCTGGGCGATGGCCGCCAGTCGGGCACCAGCGACAGCCCCTCGATCCTCAACATCTCGCCGGAAAGCGCCGTGGGAGGCGGGCTCGCCTGGCTGCGCACGGGCGACATCATCCGTGTCGACCTGAACGAAGGCACCTGCAACGCAGCTGTCGACGAGGCGGAGATCGAGCGGCGGCTGGCCGAAGAAAGTATTCCCGAAACGCCCACGCACAACACGCCTTGGGAAGAGCTATTCCGCGAGAAGACCGGACAGCTGGGCGAGGGCGGGGTGATGGACTTCGCGCTCAAGTACCGCGGCACGTCGAGAAAGCTGCCGCGGCACAATCACTGAGGAGCGGGTGCGCGTTCAGGCCGCCAGTCCTCGTCGATCACGCGAGCTGGAAAAGGCAGCTACTGCTGCAAAACAGATTTCCTACTTCGCGCCTCGCTGCCATCCTTCATCCGGTCTTTGAATTCGTTGGATAAGCAGCCTCGGTGGGCGGAAGGTCTTGGTTGTGGAGGTGACACGCGCGCGGAAGGTGACACTTCGCCGCGTGTATAATCCCGCAGGTCTCTGGAAAAGCTCGTTATTCGGGTTGGGCGGAGTTTTCGGTGAACCCCCGATCAGTGTGTCAGGTAAGCCCGCCGGTCTCCGCATGCGCGCGGACCAGCGCGAGCATGCCTTCGTCGCTATCGAAATTGCCGTACCAGCCCTGCGGCTCGTGCGGCGGATCGCCCATGTAGGCGAGGTCGCCGTCGCGGAAATGCGCGTCGGGGTGCTGTGCCCGTGCTTCGCCGTTCCACGCCCAGAAGTTGGAGCCCATCAGCGGGCCTCCGGCGGCCCAGCTCGCTTCGACCGCGTCGTAGATCGTGCGGTAGAACCGCTGGCGGAACTCGGTGCTGGTGTCGGGCGAATAGGTCTCCCCATCGCGCGGGAAGCCGAATTCCTCGACCAGCAGCGGTTTGCCGAGGGTGGTCGCCAGCCGCTCGTGCACATCGAGATAGGCGGCGGTCTTGCTCTTGCCGCTGGGCCAGGTGCCCGCAAGATCGTCGCCCGCAACCCAGCTCCAGTTGAGCGGCCAGATATGCGCGGTCAGGTAGTCGATGTTCCGGTGCGCGCGCAGCACCACGTCTTCCTGGCCGTTCGCGCCCTGCGTCCCCTCATGGCCGAGGCTGACGAGATGATTGGGATCGAGCGAGCGGATCAGCGCGGCGGTATCGTCGATCCAGTCGTAATAGGCATCCGCGTTGCGCGCGATCGCCGCGTCGCTGCCACCGGGGCGCGGTTCGTTGGCGAGTTGCCAGCTCATCACCGCCCGGTCTTGCGCGTAGGGCATCCCGGTCACCGAATTGGTGCGCGTCACCATCCGGCGCAGGTGGGCATTGTAGAGCGTGCGCGCCTGTTCATTGGCGTAGAATGCGGCGGTAGCATCGGCAAAGGCAGGCCACGGGTGCGCGGGGTCGCCCATGTCCATGTACTGCCCCGTGGCGCGCCACAGCAGCGTCTGCAGACCGCCCGACCATTCCCAGAAATTGGACAGGACGAGGACCGCCGTCATCCCGCGCCTGCCGATCTCCGCCATGGCGAAATCGAGCCCCTCGAACTGCGCCGCATTGGGCGTTCCGTTCGGTCCGGTGAAGCCCGGCCTGATCGAATTCTTGAGCGGCCCCTCTTCTCCGGAGGCCATGATGCGCAGGTTGTTGACGCCCATCGCCTGCAGTCGGTCGAGCTCGCGGATCAGGCGCGGACGATTGCCGTAGGGTGCATCGGCGCCGAGCCAGGCGGCGTACCACATGTTCGCGCCGACGATGCGGTAGGGCGTTTCCCCGCGCATGAGCGCGGTGCCCCTGCGTTGGACGAAGCTGCTGCGCCCTTGGGGCATGGTTGCGCAGGCAGGGAGCAGCGCCGCTCCGGCCAGCGCGGCACTCCCTGCGAGAAATCCGCGGCGGCAGATGGTCACTTGGTCACCGGCAGTTCGAAACCGGGGACTGGGATCTCGCGCGCATCGTACAGATTGACGATCGGCGCGTCGGACCATGCATAGCGCACACGCGAGACAGGCTGGCCATCGTTCACGCCGATCACCATCCGCTGTCCATCAAGTGTCGGCACCGCCCAGCGGCAGCTTTCCTGCGTATTGCCGCAGACTTCGACGCCGAGCGGGTAGGGCCCGCCGAGCGCCTGGAGATCGCCTTCTACCCCCGTGAACGTCACGAGGATATTGTCGCCCGAGAACGAAGCGCTCCTGGGCATCGGCATCGCCTTGCCCTCGGCCGCGTAGGCGAGGCGCTTGCCCAGATCGTTCTTGTTCGCCGGGTGGATATCGTTCGGCTCGCCGATATCGATCGCGGTGACCAGTGCGGCGTTGCTGTCCGCCGCGACGCCATCGAGCTGATCCTGCCGCAACTGCGCCCAGCCCGACGCCGTCGGTTCGCTGTGCCGTGCGCCGAAATCGGCCAGCTGGACCACGAGCATCCGCGTCTGCGGGCCGAACTGGCGCCGCCAGCCCGCGAACAGCTCGCGCAGCTTGGCGTCGTAGTCGGGCTGGCCGACATCCGCCTCGCCCTGATACCATGCGACGCCCTTCAGCCGCATCGGACCCAGCGGAGCGATCATGTAGTTGTGCATCACGCCGAGGCCGGCATTGGCATCCCAGGGCGCGCGCGGTGGTACCCCGGCGACGGTGCCGATCGAGTACTCCCAGTCGGCACCCAGCGGGATTGCGCTGCCACCGGCCGGAGTGAACGACAGGCGATCCGGTCCGGCGAAGAAACCGCCGGTGTCCCACATGTTGTTGGCGGCGATCAGGATCTCGTTCTCGCCCTCGTGCAAGTACTCAGCGGGGACGCGATAGGTGCGCTCCACGCCCCAGCCGAAGGTGTAGCCGACCGGATGTCCGTTGACCCATGTCAGGTCGAGATCGTCGATCGCGCCGATTGCCAGAGCGCCTTCGCCCGCAGCCTGTTGCGCGGTCAGGTCGATGGTCTGGCGCAGCCAGACGTTGGCTTGTGGGTTGGTATCGAGCCCGGTGCCGGTCCATTCGTTCCAGAAGGAGAATTTGGGGATCGGCTTCCAGTCGAGCATCGAACTGTCGGCCCACGGTTCGCGGCCCTTATCGTTGGCGCGCCACCAGTCGTACCACTGCGGCACGAAGGCCTGCGCCGCAGCCAGCGGGTCGCGCTGGTAGAGCCGCAGCTGCGCCAGCGCCTCGTCGCCATACATGTTCGCCACGCTTTCGGGCGTGAACCATGCGCGTGCGGCGCTGCCGCCCCAGTTGGAATGGATGAGCCCCAGGGGCACGTCGCGATGATCGGCGCGCAGCTGCTTGCCCATGTAGTAGCAGGCGGCGGAAAACTCGGCGACGCTGTCGGCGTCGGCGGCGTGCCAGGCGACGGGTTCGGAGAACTTGGTTTGCGGTACGGGCGCGGTCGTATTGGGAATCTTGAGCAACCTGATCCCGTCGTCGGGGGAGAGGCGCAGTTCGTTCCAGGTGTTGAGCGCCCGGTTGACTGTCAGCTCCATGTTCGACTGGCCCGAGCACAGGTAGACATCGCCGATCAGGATGTCGTGGAGCACGGTTTCGCCGGTCGAATCACGCAAGGTCAGCGATATTCCATCGAGGGTGGCATCGCGTGCGGGGAATGAGAGTGTGAAGCTTCCGTCGCTGCCCGCCATGGCGCGCGCCGTGTCGGTGCCAAGCATCCCCTCGACCGTGCTGCCGGGGGCGGCGCTGCCCGAGATCAGAATGGGCTCGCCGCGCTGCAGGACCATGCCATCGCCATAGGCGGCACCGGGCTGGGGTGCGGCGAGGGCTGGGGCGCTGGCGCTGGCGAGAAGCGCGACGAGCGCGAGTGCGCGCCTCACGACAGTTTCACCAGCGGCTGGGCGAAGCCTTTGACCGGCGCATCGAACGCCAGCAATCCGCCTGCGTAAGGGTACTTCTCCATGTCTCCGGGCTCCATGTTCTTGGTCGCAGTGGTGACGTAGCCAGTCGCGAATTCAGGGCCGCCGAAGGCCATCTTGGTGATGTCGCGCGCGGGCATGGCGATCGTCGCGACCAGCTCACCCGAGGGTGAGAAGCGGGCCACGCTGCTGCCGACATAGAGGCCGGTCCAGACGTGATCCTCCGCATCGACCACCGGCCCATCGGGATACGCGTCGGGGAACAGCGCGCCCGTATCGACATAGGGCCGCGCCTCGCCAACGCCATCGCGAGACAGGTCTGCGACCATGATCTTCTGCGCGGTGGTGTCGGTGAAATAGATGCGGTCGCCCGCGCGGTTCACGGCGGGGCCGTTGGTGATGGCAATTCCGCTGGGCCCGGCGGCGCGAATCTCGCCCCGGTCGAACACGTAGAACCTGCCCGAAGCCGAGCCTTCGCTGTCGTCCATCGAGCCGAACCACACGCGGCCCCACGGATCGGTGCAGGCATCGTTGAGGCGGTTGCCCGCCGGTTCGCCGGGCACGCTCATCAGTTTGGTGAAGGTCTGGAGTTCGGGGTCGAAGGTGTAAAGCCCGTCCTGCAGCCCGCACAGCAGCAGTCCGCCCTCCGCAGGGAGTGCCCAGCCGATCTGCCCGGGCGCCTCGGTGAAGCAATTGCTGCCCGTATCCGGGTCATAGTGCCACAGCCGGTGTCGCTTGATATCGACGAACCAGACGACCTGGCGCTGCGCATCCCACAGCACGCCTTCGCCAAGCTGGCTCTGCGCGTCGATCACGCGGCGAACATCGGCCTTTATCTCCATCCAGCATCCACCCAGTAATTGTGCGAGGTGCAAAAGCGTGCGTCGTCCGAGACGAGGAACATGGCCATCGCCGCAATGTCGGCAGGCTGGATCCGCCCGTCGAGGCACTGCGCGGCCACGATCTCCGCTTCGCCTTCGGGGGTGTACCATTTCATCTGCCGCGGCGTTTTGACATTGCCCGGGACGATCGTATTCACGCGGATATTGTCGCGACCCAACTCGCGCGCCAGGCTGCGGGTCAGCCCCTCGATCGCGGCTTTGGCGGTCTGGTAGATCGACAGGTCTTCCAGGCCCAGATGCCAGCTGATCGAGCCGAGGTTCACGATGCTGCCGCCGCCCGCTTGGCGCATGGCCGGCACTACGGCCTTGGCGGCGAAGAACTGGTGTTTGAGGTTCACGGACATCCGCTCGTCCCAATACTCGGGCGTCACGTCGAGGACCTTGTGGCGGTCGTCGTTGGCGGCGTTGTTGATCAGGGCGTCGCAGCCGCCAAGCTGATCGACGAAATGGGCGATCTTCGCGCCGTAATCGGTGCAATCGGTGATGTCGCACTGCTGGTAGATCGGCTTGATCGGCGCATCAGACAGCCGATCGACCAGAGCCTTGCTCGATTCTTCCTGCACATCGACGAAAGCGACTGCCGCACCTTGCCGCACGAAGCCTTCGACAATCCCTTCGCCGATCCCCGAAGCGCCACCGCTGACGATCACTCGCTTGCCGCGCAAGCTGGGATAGATCGCAGTCTTGTCGTCCGGTGCCAGCTTGTCTTCTCTCATCCGGTGGCCGTCTTCCTGTCTGGCATGCGTTGTATCTAGTCGAGAGGTCGCCATGCTTCAGACCTTTTCGACCAGGCCGCGTCCGGCCAGATTGCGTATGAATTCGCCGATGCCCATGGTCCACGCCGGGGCATCGCGCGATGTCGTCACGGTGTTGCTCAGCGTGCCGATCCGTTCGGATTTGATCGTCACCACATCGCCGAGTTTGTGGGTGAAGCCTGCCCCGGGCTCGTCGCGGTCCTGCGTGGGCGCGAACAGCGTACCGCAGAACAGCACGAACCCATCGGGGTAATGATGCTCGGATAGCGATTGCGCGACCAGATCGAGCGGATCGCGACTGATCTCGGCCATCAGGTTGCGCCCTTCCAGCCGGTATCCTTCGGGGCCGTCGATGGTCAGTTCAACATCCGCCTTGCGCACATCGTCGATCGTGAAGCCGTCGTCGAACAGGCGGATGAACGGTCCGATCGCGCAGGATGCGGTGTTGTCCTTCGCCTTCGACAGCAGCAGCGCCGAGCGTCCTTCGAAGTCGCGCAGGTTGACGTCGTTGCCGAGCGTCGCGCCGACCACTTCGCCGTGAGCGTCCGACACCAGCACGACCTCGGGTTCCGGGTTGTTCCAGCTCGAATCCGACCGCACACCGATCTGCGCGCCGTGCCCGACCGAGGAAAGCACAGGCGACTTGGAGAAAATCTCCGCGTCCGGACCGATCGCAACCTCGAGATACTGCGACCACATGCCCTGTTCGATCAGCGCATCCTTCAGCTGCTGTGCGTCGGGCGATCCGGGTACGACCGAGCGGATGCCAGACCCGATCTTGCCTTCCAGCCCCGCGCGAATCTCTGCCGCCTTGCCCGCATCGCCCCGTGCGCGTTCCTCGATCACTCGCTCGATGGCGGAGACGGCAAAGGTGACGCCGCTGGCCTTGATGCATTGCAGGTCGATCGGGCTGAGCAGTTGCCAGCCTTCGGGCAGGCCGTCGGCCACCGGGCCGATGGCGTCGCCGCCATCGAATTCGCGCCGCGCAACCGCGCCGGCGACCGACGCGGCGGACGAGGTGAGATCGTAAATGACGCCACCGCGAATGGCGATGACCACCGGTCCTTCGGGCGCCAGAGCGCGCCCAAGAAACCGACCTTCCGCGAAATCCGCGGGTAGAATTGCCTTCAGATCATAGGCCATGTTGTGGCTCTTGCCCTCTCCTGTGGGAGCGCTACCATATGGACGCCGATTGGCGGGAGCAAGGATAAAGGGAGTGGACGGGGTGTCGATACGTTTGAAGCAGTGGTCGATGCCCGTGATGGGCTGCTTGGCGCTCTTGTATCCGGCCTCGATCGCGGCTCAACCGCGCGCGACTTTCGACTATGTCGAGTATCAGGGGCTGGACGAAACGCCGCCGACGCCCGAGGGTTTCTATCGCAATCCGGTGCTGCCGGGTTTCCAGCCGGACCCCTCGATCGTGCGGGTTGGCGACGATTTCTACGCGGTTAACTCGACCTTCGTCTGGTTTCCGGGCTTGCCGATCTATCACAGTCGCGACCTTGTCCACTGGAACCTGATCGGCAACGCAATCGACCGGCCGGGCCAGATGGATTTCAGCGGTCTGGCAACCGACCGCGGGCTGTTCGCGCCGGCGATTTCCTATCACGATGGCCGCTTCTGGATCGTCAACACGTGCATCGAATGCGGCGATAATTTCGTGATCACCGCCGATCGCCCTGAGGGGCCGTGGAGCGATCCGTCGTGGCTCGATTTCGGCGGGATAGACCCGTCGCTCTACTTCGAGGGTGATCGCGCGTGGATCGTCTACAACGACGCACCTCCGGGCACGCCGCGCTACGAGGGGCACCGCGCTCTGTGGCTGCAGGAATTCGACAAGGCGGCGATGCAGGTGAAGCCCGAGCGGACGCTGCTGGTCGATGGCGGTGTCGATCCGTCCAAAAATCCGATCTGGGCGGAGGGTCCGCACATATACAAGATCGATGGCTGGTACTACCTGCTCACCGCCGAGGGCGGCACGGCGGACCAGCACTCGCAGACGATCTACCGGTCGCGCTCCATCGACGGGCCTTACGTTCCCGGCCCGGTCAACCCGATCCTGACCCAGCGCGACCTCGCGCCCGATCGGCCCGACAGGGTCGAGGCGACCGGCCATGCGGACATGGTGCAGCTCGACGACGGTAGCTGGTGGGGGCTGTTCCTGGGAACGCGCCCCTTCGCGGGGCAATCGACCCTGCTGGGTCGCGAAACCTTCCTGCTACCGCTCAAATGGGTCGATGGCTGGCCGCGCTTCCTCGACCCGGGCGAGGCCGTGCCGCCGCTGGTCGCCACACCCGATCTGCCCGTTTCGCCGGGCGCGGATTTTGCATCCTGGCGAGACGACTTCGATCAGGTGTCGCTGTCGGACGAATGGATGACGATGCGCAGCCCCACCGGCGAATCGCAGATGTCGCACGATTTCGAGCGCGGAGAGCTGGAACTCGTGCCCGGTACAAAGGCGGCCGGCACTCTCGACAGGTTTGCCTTCATGGGTCGCCGGATGCGTCATCATTCGGCCGACTTCACAACCTTTGTCGATCTGGCGAGCGAAGGCGAGGGCGACTTCGCAGGCCTGCTTGCATTCATGGACGAGGATCACTTCCTGACCGTCGGTATCGAAGATGCGGGCGAAGGAAACCGGATCGTCGTTCGGCTGCGCAAGGACCCGGAGGATGCGGAGCGTGGCGCAGTCATCTACAGCACCCCGTGGGATGGCGACGAGGCACAGCTGCGCCTGGCGCTGCGCGGGGGCACTGCCACTGCGAGCTGGCGCCGTCGCGACGAAGATGACTGGCAGCAGTCGCCGCAGATCGACGTCGAACCGCTCGCTTCGATCCACGCGGGACTGTTCACCGGGCTGGTGGTCGGCCCCTACGCGGTCGCGGGAGAACGCTGATCAGTCGGTCTTGAACACGTAGACCGGACCGATGTCGATCGACTGGACCTCCGCGGCGAAATGCAGCGCCACCTGAGCGGAGCCAGCGGGGATGTCGCGCGGGGCGACGGTGTTGATCCGGATCAGCTGCCATTTCTGGCCGACCTTGAAGATGTTTTCCGCAAAACCGTCGTAGGGCGGCGTGTTGTCCTGAATGCGCATGGCGACCAGGCCATTCCCATCGGGAGTTTGCGCGCTCACCGTTTTGGCGGCGATGGCGATCAGCAGTTTGTCACCCGCTGCGATGTCCTGCTCGATCGGAATGCCCGCGACGAGATCCCAGTCGTTCTGGCCGAGTTCGGTAAGCGAGAAGCGCGTCGCGTGGCCGAGCCAGATGCCCGGCTCTTCGCGCGCCTCGATGGTTCCGACCACCGCCGAATTCTGCCAGTTGCGCATATCGGGCTGATTGAGAAGCGTGCCAGCCCCGACAAGCGGTGCGGGTATCAGCGGCTCGTCGTTTGCCACCGGCTTTTCTTGCGCTGCCTTAGGGGCCCCGAGAATCGAGGCCGCACCCTTGACCACAATCGTCTGGCCGATCTCTATCGTCTGCTTCGCGGCCCCGAACTGCAATGCGATGGTGGCGTCTTTCTGCTTGATTGGCAGGTTCGCGGTGCCGGTTACTTCGTACCACTCCCAATCGGGGCCGATCGACAGGGTCTTCTCGCCGAAGCCGCCATAGGGTGGGGCGTTTTCCTGCACCCGCACGCCTAGCAGCCCCTTGCCGTCCGCCGTGTCGGCGGAGACGGTGCGGGCGTAAAAGCCGACGGTGACCGTGTCACCGCGCTCGATCGGGGCGAGCAGCGGAACGTGGGTCTGGCTGGACCAGAGTTCGGGTCCCTTGGTCTTCACCTCGTAACTGCGCGCGGCACCCCCACCGGGGATATCGGCGCTCTGCACGCCTTTCACGTCGAGCGCAGTCCCCTGGGTCGGCCACACGATATCGCGCGGGTCGTTGATCAGGTCGCCGGGCAGCTGTTCGTCAAAGGCCTGCAATTCCGGCGGGATCTGTGCTGCTGCGGGCGGGGCCGCGAGCATGAGCATGGGGAGGGCGAGGCCGGAAAGTATGTGGCGAGCACGCATGTCAGGCTCCTTGCTGGTCAGTCGTCTTCGGGAAGGCCCATCGCGGCCCGCATGCCGGGCAGCCATTTGCCGCTCTGGCGATCCCAGAAGGGGAATGTGTTGGCGTAGGCCCAGGCGCACATGCCGATGCCTGTCGACGCGAAAGCCTCGCGAACCGTGCGGTGATAGGTAACGCGGTCGGGCGTGGAGATATGTTTGTCGTACGCGCCGGTTTCTCCCATGAAGGGGACCTTGCCGGTGCGCTCGATATAGGCGGCGACCTTGGCTGCATCCCGCGCCAGCATTGCGCGATCTTCCTGCGTCGGGAAGGTGCGACCCGGCGGAGGAATGTCGGGCCCAGCCCAGTCTGCGCCCTGATGCGTGAAGGCGAACGGTTCGTAATAATGGAAGGTGGGATAGACATTGGGATCGTCGGGCAGGGGCAGGGTGGCGAGCGAATCGACCCCGCTCCAGTTCTGACCGCCGTAAATCACCGGACGAGTTGCACTGACTGCGCGGACCGCGTCGTAGGACGGGGCCAGTGTTTCGATCAGGTTGGAATTGTCGAGTTTATCGTGCGGCTCGTTCTCGAGTTCGAACCACAGCGTATCCTCCGGATAGTCCGCGAAACGCTCGGCGATCTGCTTCCAGACCGCGCCGTGCCATTCGGCGACCCCGGCCGGATCTTCGAAGATCGGGTCGAAATGGTGGCTGTTGAGAATGACGTTGAGATCGGCGGCAAGCGCCTGGTCGACGACGGTCTGCACGCGGTCCATCCACGCCGGATCGACCGCCCACGGTGCCTGCTGCTGAGTCTTGTTGTGCCAGCGCACCGGAATGCGGACGGTGTCGAAGCCCGCCGCCTTGATCCGCGCGAAGTCCTCCGGAACGATCAGGGCACCGCCCCACGCGCCCTCTTTTTCCGGCTCCAGCATGTTGCCCATGTTGATGCAGGTGCCGACAGGAAGCGACGAAGCTGTGGAAACGTTCTCAATGGCAGCAACGCTTTGTCCAGCGGTGCTGCACGCAATCAACGAAATTGCGCATAATCCCATTGTCATGGAACGTCTCATCCGGCATCTCCCCTTAGTCGGCTCTACGTGACCGCTGTCGGGTAGCGCTAACATGATAAGGCACGGCGGGTAAAGCGCCGAGGGGTTGAGGGGAAAGAAATGAGTCGTCGGTCCGGCACGCTCGCCGCGTTTATTGCGGTCACTACGCTGTTCTTCGCATGGGGCTTCATCACCAGCCTGATCGACCCGCTGGTCGCGGCGGTGAAGGGCATCTTCACGCTCAGCGATGCACAGGCGCAGCTATCCGCCTCCGCCTTCTTCATCGCCTATGGTTTGGTCAGCTTTCCTGCGGCCGCGATCATCGCGAAATGGCGCGCGGTTCCGTCCATTCTCGTGGCCCTCGCAATGATGGTTGTGGCGTGCCTGATCATGCTCGGCGCGGCCAATATCGCCAATTACAACCTTGTGTTGCTTGGCCTGTTCGTGCTGGCGAGTGGCATCACCATCCTGCAGGTCGCTGCCAATCCGCTGGCCGCGGCGCTTGGCGATCCGGCAAAGAGCCACTTCCGCCTTACGCTGGCGCAGACCTTCAACAGCTTCGGTACGATTATCGGCCCGGCACTGGGGGCAAGCCTGTTCCTGTCGGGTGTCGAGGTCGTCGACGGCGTCGCGCTGACCGACGAGGTGCGCAACAACGCGCTGGCAGGCATCGACCGCGCCTATTTCTGGATTTGCGGGCTCCTGATCCTGCTTTTCCTGTTCTTCTTCCTCGCCCGCAAGACCGTGCAGCGCGCGGCACCCGTGATCGGTTCGGGCAAGAACATCGCCCAGCTGATCGGCGAGGCATTCTCCTCGCGCTGGGCGCTGCTCGGTGCATGCGCGATCTTCCTCTACGTCGGGGCAGAGGTGGCCATTGGCACGCAGATGGCGCTTTTCCTCAACAGCGAGAACACCTGGGGCATCAGCCTCCAGAAGGCTGGCACGCTGGTAAGCTTCTACTGGGGCGGTGCATTCGTCGGGCGGCTCATCGGCAGCGGCCTGCTCTATTTCGTGAAGGCGAACCGCCTGCTGGCGCTCTTCACCGCCATCACTTGCGCCATGTGCCTCTATATCTTCTTCGTCGGCGGCGTGACCGCAGGCTATGTCGCGCTGGCGATCGGCCTGTTCAACTCGATCATGTTCCCCGTGATTTTCACCCTTACGCTCGAACGGTCGAGCGCGAGCGAAGAGGCGACGTCCGCGCTGTTGTGCACCGGGATCGTGGGTGGTGCAGCAATACCATTCGCGGTCGGCGTTCTCTCGGGTCAGACGAACTACACCTTCGCCTTCATCATCCCGTGTATCTGCTACGCGCTGCTGTGCCTGTTCGCCTTCTCGGCGGGTCGGGCGCAGACGGTCCGGGCAGCAGAAGCGGCTTCTACGCACTGAGTAACGGCAGGGGCGGCGGGTGATGGCCCGCCCTCTGCCGAGCGCTGAATGACATCGCATGGCCTCGGTCGGGGACCGGGGCCATGCGTTGCGTTTTGTGGCGGGCGCCGCACACGCTGCAGTCAGGCCTTACCCTCTCGGTGGAGAGCTCGTCCGGGTTAGTATGGGGGGTTTCCACGCCAGCAACGCAACAGCCCGCGCATGACCATCGGTCGTTGCGCGGGCTGGAATCACGCGAGAAGGGCGCGTGATGGGGATGGCAATCGATGCGAGGTCACGCGGACCTCGCGTCGTTCAATCGTCGTAGATCAGGAGCAGGGCAGAATTACCTCTGCATCGGTGCCCAGCCGCACTTCGCCGATTGCGTAGTCGGTCTTGCCGGTGGTCGTCAGCACGAACGGCTCGGTCAGTTCGGACACGTCCGCGCCCTTGTTGCGCAGGCATTTGAGCGGGATGCCGTAGCGCACCCACCGGTTGCCTTCCGGAAGCTTGACCGAAGAGAAGCCCTCACTGTCCGGACCGATCGAACCGAGCATCGCGCTGTCGGGCGCGTCCCACACCTTCATCGTCGCGAGCAACAGGATGTCGGCATTGGTTTCCTTGGCGATATCGACCGGTTCGAAATTGCGCAGGGCCACGCTGGCCGTGCCATTGTCGATCGAGATGCGGCGTGCGCCTTCCTGGACAATGAAGTTCTCGGCAGTGACGCGGACCCGTCCGCCCAAGGCCTCTACCGGCACCGTGGTGACGCGGGTCTGTTCGCCGGTGTTCTGGCCATTGACCAGCAGCGACCAGCGGGCAGCAGGCGCGCCGGCGCTGAACCACAGGCGGCTATCGCCCGCGAGTTGGCTTGTATCCAGTTCGGGCAGGGCAGACCATGCTCGGCTCGGGCTCGCGTAAGTCAGGCCGTATCCGTAATCGAACAGCGCGCCGTCCTTCATGTCCGCAGTGCGGGGCCAGGCGGCGGGCAGTTTGCCGGTGAAATCGAAACGCGGGGTGCCGCTGGCATCGCCCACCAGCACGTCTGCAACCCCTTCACCCTCGCTGCCGGGCAGCCACGCGACCACGAAGGCATCGGCGGAATTGAGCGCAGGATTGGCGTAGAGCGGACGCCCGGTGAGCATCAGCGCGATCACTGGAATGCCCTGCGCCTTGAGCTTGCGCATCGTTTCGTAAGGGCCGGTGAGTTCGGGATCGAGCGCCAGCGTCGCGCGGTCGCCCTGGAATTCAGCGTAGGGCGTCTCACCGAACACGACCACTGCTGCATCGGGGCGCTGGGTGAAGCTGCCGTCGGGCGAAAGCTGCGCGCTGCCGCCCGCTGCCTCGACTGCGTCTTCGAGCCCTGTCCAGATCGAGGTTGCGCCGGGGAAGTGGCTGTTGTCGATGCCCGTGCCCTGCCAGCTGATCGTCCATCCGCCCGACTGGCGGGCAAGATCGTTGGCCCCATCGCCTGCGACAAGCAGCCGGCCACCAGGCTTCAATGGCAGCACACCCTGGTTCTTGAGCAGCACGAGCGACTTGCGCACCGCCTCGCGCGCCACGCCGCGGTGTTCGGGCGAGCCGAGCTGGTCGTAATCGCCCGCGAGCAAACGGTCGGACGGCTTGCCGGCATGGAACAGGCCGAGCCGCGCCTTGACGTCGAGGATGCGCGTCACTGCGTCGTCGATCCGGGCCATCGGGATTTCGCCACTGCGCGCGCGCTTCAGCAGGTCGGTGTAGATCGGCTTCCAGGTGTCGGGCGCCATGTACATGTCGACCCCCGCCATCAGCGCCTGCGGACAGCTTTCGTTGGTGCAGCCTTCAACCTGGCCGTGCGCGTTCCAGTCCGACACGACGAAGCCGCCGAAGTCCATCCGGTCTTTCAGGACGCCGGTCACGAGCGACTTGTTGCCGGTCATCTTCTTGCCCTGCCAGCTGGAGAAGCTGACCATCACGGTCGCCACGCCTTCGCCAATAGCCGGGCCGTAGGGCGCGCCATGGACGTCGCGCAGCTCCTCTTCGGTGACCGAGCTATCGCCCTGGTCGACGCCGCCGTCGGTACCGCCATCGGCAAGGAAATGCTTGGTGGAGGCGATCACGTGCGGACCGGCAAGAATGTCGTTGTTGCTCGGCGGGCCCTGCAGGCCGCGCACCATCGCGCCGACGTAGGACGCGACAAGCTCGGGATTGGAGGAGTAGCCTTCGTAGGCGCGGCCCCAGCGGAAGTCCTGCGGCACCGCGACTGTCGGGGCGAAGGTCCATTCCTGCCCGGTGACGCGGATTTCCTTGGCGGTAACCGCGCCGATCTGTTCGATCAGGTCGGGGTCGCGCATCGCGCCAAGGCCGATATTATGCGGGAAGACTGTCGCGCCGATGATGTTGGCATGGCCGTGCACAGCGTCCACGCCCCAGATGATCGGAATACCGACGCCGCCGTCGGACTTGTCGACCGAAGCATTGTAGAACGCATCGGCTGCCGCCAGCCAGTCGGGCGCGGGCGAGAGGTCGTTGCCGTTGGGGCCGCTGTTGCCGCCGACGAGAATGGAGCCGAGGTTATACTTCTTCGCATCCTCGGGCGTGACGCAGCACAGATCGGCCTGGACAAGCTGGCCGATCTTTTCCTCGAGCGTCATTCTGGCAACGAGATCGGCCACCATCGTGGTGTCTGACTTGGGAAGGACTACGGGGTATTCGTAGGCAGGCCAGATGTCAGGATGTGCAACGGCCTTGCCGTCTTGCATTTTCGACGCGCCGTCGGACGATTGGCCGATGGTTGCATCTGGCCCCGTGGCGCATGCGGTTGCTGCCAATGCCAGAGCGAGCCCACTCGCCAAGCGTTTCCAGTCGGTCATTCTTTCCTCTCCCTCGCGCGGCTTTGTGCCACGGTGCCTCTATGGGAGCGTTATCATCCCTTCAATTGCCTCTGCGGGCAAGGGGGAATTCTCCCACGGACCATATTTGCCCTAGGTTGGTGCGACGATCGGGAGTTGCCCAATGCGATCGCACGTCTTAGGCTGTGGCGTTGAGCGCGACACAAGTGATATCATATAAATCGCAGGCGCTCTGGGGAGAGGGTGAATCGATGGCTCATCGCGATGATAGCGCTACCAAATCGTATTGGCGCGCCAATTTGCAGCTGCTCGCAATCCTGATGTCGATCTGGTTCGCCGTGTCGTTCGGCGCCGGAATCCTTCTCCGCGACTTTCTCGACCGCTTTATGATCGGCGGATATCCGCTGAGTTTCTGGTTCGCCCAGCAAGGCTCGATCTACGTCTTCATCGTCCTGATCTTCTATTACAGCTGGGCGATGCATCGGCTCGAGCGGCGCTACGCGCTCGACGACGACGACGAATCGCAGCCCACCGGCGAAGGCGTTTCCGAATGAGCACGCAGATGCTCATCTACCTCTTCGTCGGGGCAAGCTTCGCGCTCTATATCGGGATTGCGTTGTGGACGCGTGCTGGCTCGACCTCCGAATTCTATGTCGCAGGCGGGGGAGTCCATCCCGTGGTCAACGGCATGGCAACCGCCGCCGACTGGATGAGCGCGGCGAGCTTCCTGTCGATGGCGGGCCTCATCGCCTTCATGGGATACGATGGCAGCGTCTACCTGATGGGATGGACCGGCGGCTATGTCGTCCTCGCGCTGCTGCTGGCACCATATCTGCGCAAGTTCGGCCAGTTCACCGTGCCCGATTTCATCGGCACGCGGTACTATTCGAAGGTCGCGCGGACCGTCGCGGTAGTGTGCCTGATCTTCGTCAGCTTCACCTATATTGCAGGCCAGATGCGCGGTGTCGGAATCGTCTTTTCGCGCTTTCTCGAAGTGCCGGTGGATCTTGGCGTCATTATCGGGATGGGCATCGTGTTCGTCTACGCGGTGCTCGGCGGGATGAAGGGTGTGACCTACACGCAGGTGGCGCAATATTGCGTGCTGATCTTCGCCTATCTCGTGCCCGCGATTTTCATCTCGTTGCTGGTGACCGGCAATCCGGTCCCACAGCTTGGGCTCGGATCGCAAGTAGCCGACGGTTCGGGCATGTACGTGCTGCAAAAGCTCGACGCGTCGCTCGTCGACATGGGCTTCGCCGCCTATACCGCCAGCACCCGATCGACGATCGACGTGTTCTGCATCACCGCGGCGTTGATGGTCGGCACTGCCGGGCTGCCACATGTGATCGTGCGGTTCTTTACCGTGCCGAAGGTCTCGGACGCGCGCCGCTCGGCCGGATGGGCGCTCGTGTTCATTGCTCTGCTTTACACCACTGCTCCTGCCGTCTCGGCCTTTGCCCGGCTCAATTTCAACGAGACGATCGATCAGACACAATATGCCGACGCCCCCGGCTGGTTCGGCAATTGGGAGAACAACGACCTGATCGCATGGCGCGACAAGGACGGCGACGGGGCAATGGACATCGCTCCGGGCGATGCCTTCGAAGGCGCGCCCGCCTATACCGGTGAGCGCGGGAAGCATGGCGAGCGGGTGCTTTCGAATGCTCCCGCAGACGGTGCCAACGAGGTTTATGTCGACCGTGACATCATGGTGCTCGCCAATCCGGAAATCGCCAACCTGCCCGGGTGGGTCATTGCACTGGTTGCGGCGGGCGGACTTGCCGCAGCGCTTTCAACCGCAGCGGGACTGTTGCTGGTGATCTCCAGCGCGGTCAGCCACGACCTGCTCAAGCGCACCTTCCGGCCTACCATCACCGAGAAAGGCGAGCTGCTCGCCGCGCGTCTGGCAGCGACAGCGGCGATCGTGGTTGCGGGCCTGCTCGGGATTTATCCGCCGGGGTGGGTCGCGCAGGTGGTGGCCTTCGCCTTCGGCCTTGCTGCCTCCTCGCTCTTCCCGGCGATTTTCCTCGGCATCTTCACAAAGCGGATGAACCGCGAGGGCGCGATTGCAGGGATGGTCAGCGGGCTTGGCTTCACCTTCTTCTACATCGCCTGGTTCAAGCTGTGGAACCCGGCGGCGAACGTGCCGGAGAACTGGCTGCTGGGCATCTCGCCCGAGGGGATCGGCGTGATCGGCATGCTGATCAATTTCGCGGTCGCCCTGCTGGTCAGCCGCGTCACCGCCGCACCTCCGGCACAGATCGGCGATCTGGTCGAACGGATACGCACTCCGCGCGGGGCGGCGGCACCGGTCGAGCACTGATCGAAGAGACCGCGATGAAACATGCGATCCCCAAGGCCTCCTTCACCCTTTCGGCAGACCAGTTCGCGCTGTGGTCGCGCGATGGCGCATGGGTGAGCGAACCCGGAGAAATCGAACTGATGGTCGGCAGTGCGTCCGGCGATATTCGTGGCCGCGCATCGGTCACCATCGATGGAGAGGGACGGGGCTCGATTGCGCCCGCAGCGATCCCGACACGGAGTAAGGTAAAATGATCATGCGGCTCGTCACATTCGCAACGGCAACGCTCGCGATTGCAGCGCCAGCCTTGGCCGGAGAGGCAGAGGTTGTACCGCACGGCACCATCGTCACCACCGACGCGGGGCAGAAGGTGCGGGTGCTCGCCTACGCCGACGGCACGTTCCGGGTGACCGTGGCCAATGTGCTGCCCGACGCGCCGCCGACCGCGATGGTGGTGGCCGAGGCCGATGGTTCGCCACAGGTCGATGTGGACGACGCTTCCGTCACGCTCACCACCCCGCAATCTTCCGCCAGGATTGCGCTGGCCGACGGTCAACTGACCGTGCGCGATGCAGAGGGGAAGCTGCTGCTCGATGAATATGCCCGGTCGCGGCGGATCGATCCGGTCACGCTCGAAGGGCAGCAATGGTTCAAGACGCGCGTCCAGTTCAATCGCGGGACCGACGAAGGGCTCTACGGTCTCGGCCAGCAGCAGAACCGTCAGATGAACTATAATGGCGAGGACGTCGAACTCGCCCAGCACAACATCGCGACCGCGATCCCCTACCTTCTGTCGACGCGTGGCTATGGCATTCTGTGGGACAATGCCTCGATCACGCGCGTCGGCGACCCGCACCCGTATGAGAAACTCGCGCTCGACTGGAGCGCGCAGTATTATCTGGGTGATCGCCTCGCGCTCGAACGCACCGAGCCGGTGATCGACTACCAGTTCCTCGACGATCAGGAGCGCTGGCCCGAAGAGGCCAAGGCCGACACCGTCGCCGCAACCTCGGGCCAGAATACGCAGGGCAATGCGGTGCAGACGCAGCGCGTTGTGTGGACCGGCAGCTATACCCCGGAAAGCTCAGGGAAGCACGAGTTCCGGCTCTATTCGTCGAGCTACGTCACCGTTTACGCCAATGGCGAGAAGGTGCTCGACCGCTGGCGCCAGAACTGGAACCCCTGGTATCATAATTTCGAGCTGGAGCTGACCGCCGGAGAGCCGGTCGACCTGCGCGTCGAGTGGGAGCCCAACCAGGGCTACATCGCGCTGTATCACGCCGATCCGCTGCCCAGCGAAGACCGCCACTCGGTCAGCTTCGCCTCCGAAGCGGGCAAGGCGATCGACTATTACGTCGTGCCCGGCGACGACATGGATGCGCTCGTCGCGGGCTATCGCCGCCTGACCGGCGAAGCATCGATGATGCCGCGCTGGGCCTATGGCTTCTGGCAGTCGCGCCAGCGCTACCAGACGCAGGACGAGCTGGTCGATGTCATGGAGATATACCGCGACGCGGAGATCCCGATCGACGCGATCGTACAGGACTGGTTCTACTGGCCCGAAGACCAGTGGGGCTGCAACTGCTTCGATCCCAAGCGCTTCCCCGACCCCGAGGGCATGGTCGATGCGGTCCACGATATGGACGGCCGGGTGATGATTTCGGTCTGGCCGAAGTTCTATCCGGATACGCAGAACGCCAAGGAGCTGGACGCGAAAGGCTACCTCTATCGCCGTCCGCTCGAAGCGGGGCAGAAGGACTGGGTGGGGGCGGGCTACGCCAACACCTTCTACGATCCCTATCCGGCAGAGGCGCGCGAGATATATTTCAACCAGATCGGCAAATCGCTGGTGCCGATGGGCTTCGATGCGTGGTGGATGGATGCGACCGAGCCCGACTGGCATTCCAACCTCTCGATCGAAGAGCGCGCCCGACAGATGTACAGCGCCGCGACCGACACGCCGGGTGCGGCGATCTTCAACAGCTACGGCCTGATGCAGGCGATCAGCGTGGCGGACGGACTTCGCGAAGTGCAGCCCGATCAGCGCCCCTTCATCCTCACCCGCAGTGGCTTCGGTGGGATTCAGCGTGCCTCTGCCGCGCTGTGGTCTGGCGATGTGGTGGCGCGGTGGGATGACCTGCGCGACCAGATCAGCGCGGGCACCAATATCTCGCTATCGGGCATTCCCAACTGGACGCACGATATCGGCGGCTTCGCTGTGGAGCAGCGCTATACCGACGAAGTGCCCGCAGAGATGCCGGAATTTCGCGAGCTGTACCTGCGCTGGTTCCAGTTCGGCGCGTTCAGCCCGCTGTTCCGCAGCCATGGCGAATATCCGTATCGCGAGACGCCGATCATCGCGAAGGATGATCCTGCGATGCTCGAAGGGCTGACCTACTACCATCGCCTGCGCTATCGCCTGCTGCCCTATATCTACACGCTCGCAGCCGACGCGCATTTCGATGCGGGCACGATCATGCGTCCGCTGGTGATGGATTTTCAGGCCGACCGTGCGACCTGGGAGATCGACGACGAGTACCTGTTCGGTCCGGCGATGCTGGTGGCTCCCGTAACCGAGTTCGAGGCGCGCGAGCGGCAGGTTTACCTGCCTGCGGGTGCCGACTGGTACGATGTCGCCACCGGTAACAAGCTCGCGGGCGGGCAGACGATCACCGCCGCCGCACCGCGTGAGCGGATGCCGCTGTTCGTGCGCGCCGGGTCGATCGTGCCGATGGGGCCGGTGGTGGAGTGGACCGGCGAAAACCCGGAAGGGCCGCTGACCGTGCATGTCTTCGCCGGAGCCGATGGCGCTTTCTCGCTCTACGAGGACCAGGGCACCGATATGGGCTTTGCGCGCGGCGAGTTCGCCCGCATTCCGATGGCGTGGGACGATGCAGCCCGTCGCCTCACCATCGGGGCGAGGGAGG
Organism: Citromicrobium bathyomarinum; assembly: GCF_038594485.1. Lineage (GTDB taxonomy): Bacteria > Pseudomonadota > Alphaproteobacteria > Sphingomonadales > Sphingomonadaceae > Alteriqipengyuania > Alteriqipengyuania bathyomarina_A. The sequence goes on from NZ_JBCFZG010000004.1 coordinate 816,013, forward strand.
GGCGCTTCCCCGGCATGGCCGACAGCCGCGAGATCGCCGTGGTGCTGCACACCGGTGACGAGGCTGGTGCGGTGTTCGATCAGGCCGAGGGGCAGACGGCCACCTATCGCGGAAAGAGCATGGAACTGGCGTTCTAGGACGCCAGCTTCCACGCCTGACGGACCGGGCTCTAAAGCCTGACGACGGCACCATCCTGATCGGCGCTGCGGTACATTGCCTCGATCAGGCGGATGTCGCGCAGCCCCATCTCGCCGGGAGTGCGATGCTCGGTGCTACTGCGCGCGGCTTGCGAGAACCCGTCGAGCTGCGCGGCGAACTGGTCGATCGGGTTGCCCGCGATATATTCGCTTGGCGGCTTGCCCGCTTCCTCCAGCCGGATGGTATTGTCGTAATAGGTCGTCGCGGGCTGCATCTCGATCGAGCCTTCGCTGCCGAAATAGCGCTGACGCGATACGTAGGGGTTCCAGCAATAGGATGACGAGCCCGAGAGGCTGATCCCGCTGGCCATGCGTAGCCGGTATTCGAGCCCGCCCTCGACCTCCGTAAAACGTGGATCGCCCTCGGGCGTCGAATAGACTGCGCTGACCGAAACGGGCGTATCGTCCGGCACCATCATCAGCGACGTGTTGAGGCCGTAGATGCCGATGTCGTACATCGAGCCTCCGCCGCCGAGCTCCTTCTCCAGCCGCCATTTGTGCGGTGGCCAGTCGGGGTTGGCATCGAACCCGTGATCGCCCGAAACGAACCGCATCGTGCCCAGATCGCCGTTCGCGATGCGGTCGCGCACGTGGACATTGTTCGGCTCGAAATGCACGCGGTAGGCGACGCCCAGCCTGCGGTCGTTGGCCCTGGCCGCCGCGATCATCGCTTCGCATTCCGCGCTGGTCGAGGCCATTGGCTTTTCGCACAGCACGTGCTTCCCGGCTTCCAGCGCGCGGATCGTGTATTCGGCGTGGAGGCCCACCGGCAGGACAATGTAGACGCAATCGATATCGTCCGCATCGCCGATATCGTCGTAATTGTTGTAGCCGAAGAATTGCGAGACGCCGTAGCGCGAACCCAGTTCTTCGGCCTTGGCGCGATTGCCCGACACGAAGGCGGTCATCCGCGAATGGCGGGCACTGGCAAACCCGGGAATGACCTGCCCGACCGCGAAGGTGCCGAGCCCGACGATCGCCCATCGCATCCGCGACTGCGGCACTTCGGGAAGCGCGGGATTGCCGATCAGCGGTTGCCCGATGGCCTGCTGCGCCAGAGCCTTGCCACTGCCGAACGACAATGACGCGCCGACACCCATTCCCAGCGCGCGACGTCGCGAAACGCCGCCTGTGTTTCGGACATCGCGCATGAAATCTCCCCCTGTTCGAACGAGGATTCAATCACGCTGCTCCTGCAAAGTCGAGTCGGACATGGCGGCATTACGCGGGTCGCTGCCGGTCTGAAAGCAGACCTCACCAATGTCGGGCGGGAGGGACGCCCCAGACGATTGCCGCCAATGCCCCCCTTTCCAAGCTTGCTTTGTCTTGCGAAGTGAACGATCCACCACACTGGTATGAGCGGCCTGCAGTATTACCTGCGCGAACTGCGCGCGTTCGCGGGTACGCGATTATGGCTGGCGCTGGCGCTGGTCGGGGCGGCCGCCGCGCTGGAGGGGCTGGGCTTCGTCGCCTTTGTGCCGCTGTTTCAAATTCTGCTCAGCAAGCCGGACACGGGCGTTGCCGCGAAAGTGCTGGGCGGGCTTGAGGCCTTCGGTCTGACAACGCCGTTTTCCCTGTCGATCGCACTGGCGGCTGCCTTCCTCGCGCTGATTACCATGCGCAGTTTCCTCCAATGGAAGCGTGATATCATGCTGCGGCGATTGAGCCTCGAATTCGTCGATCACTGGCGCCGGCGCACCATGATCGCGGTTTCTGCCGCGCCCTGGCAGGCGCTGATGGGCAAGCGGCGGACGGATATCGAGCATGCGATCATGGTCGACATCGGCCGGCTGTCGTCGGGCACCCAGCAGACCCTGATGGGAGTGGTCCAGATCACCATGATCCTCGCGCAGTTGGTCGCCATCGCCGTGATCGCGCCGATCATGCTGGGTATCGCGCTGGCGTTGCTGGTGCTCGCAGGCGTTTTCATCGTTCCGATCTCGCGCCTCGCCGCGATGCTCGGGCGGCGCAATTCAAGCGCGGGTCGCAAGGTCCACAACGTGCTCGGAAATTTCATGGCCGGTCAGAAGCTAGCGCGCCTGTCCGACGCGCAGGGCAGGTTCGTCGATCAGATGGACGGTGTGATGCGCGATGCCCGCAAGTGGCAGCTCGATTTCGTCGCATCGCAGTCGAAGGTGCGGGCGGCCTTCCAGTGCTTCGCAGCGCTTGCGGTGGTCGCCATGCTGCTGATCGGCTACTTCGGCCTTGCGCTCGATCTGCCGCGCCTGATCGTCGTTACGCTGATCCTCACGCGGATCTCAGGGCCTACGCTCGCCCTGATGCAGACGTCGCAGTCTACTGCGAACATGCTCGCAGCGCTCGATGCGCTCCGCTCGCTCACAGCCGATCTCGATCGGCCGGAGCCCAGGGTCGAGCCGGCCACACTCGAAAGCGCGCCTGGTAACGATCCGCCAGGACCTTTGCTGGAAGCGCGGGATCTCTGGTTCGCTTACGAAGCGGACGACTGGATATTGCGGGGTGCTTCCCTGAGCATCGATCGAGGCGAGATCGTCGCACTCGATGCTCCTTCGGGATCGGGCAAGACGACACTGCTCGATCTCATTACCGGGCTGATGCCTCCGGCTCACGGGACCATCATCGGTCAGGGGCGCATTCTGCAAGCGGATGCCGACTGGGAGGCGTGGCGGCGTTCCCTCGCCTATCTGCCGCAAGATCCCTTCCTCTTCGACACGACCCTTCGCGAAAACCTGCAATGGTGCGCCCCCCACGCGACCGACGCTGAGATGATGACGGCACTCGAAATGGCCGGCGCGCAGGAATTGCTGGCGCGCAGCCCGCAAGGTCTGGATACGCGGGTGGGCGAAAGGGGTCAGGCGTTCTCCGGCGGCGAGCGGCAGCGTATCTGTCTGGCGCGCGGGCTGATCCGGCGCCATGCTCTGCTGATCCTCGACGAAGCCACCAGCGCTATCGATGAAGACGGCGGTGCCAAGATCTTCGAAAGGCTGCGTCAGTGGTCCGATCGGCCAGCCATCCTGCTTGTTTCGCATCGCGCCGACACGCGCGGGATCGCAGACCGGATAGAGCGGCTGGAAGGGGGCAAGATCGTGCCTGCGGCAGTGCAGCCGCGCCGCAGCGTCGATGCCTGACAGGCGGATGGACGAAGCTTCGAGAAGAGCCCATAGCCAGCTTTTCAGCTGGCTCTGCGCTTCGAACGATGAGCCTGCGTCGGAGCTGACGCAGGCGGAATGGAACTGGATTGCACAGGTTGCGCGCGAATATCGGTTGCGACCGCTGCTTCATCTACGCCAGCGCTCGGGCATCGGCCCTTCATTCCCCCCGGTTTTTTCCGAGGAATGTGCGCAGTCCTTTGCATCCCAGCAGGTGCGTTGGCTGGATCTGAAAGGCGGCATCGTCCGCACGAGCCGTGCGCTGTCCGAAGCGAATGTTCCGCATGTCTTCCTGAAGGGGGCGGCGCTGCGCCTGAGTGTCGCTGCCGAGCCTGCGGTGCGCCCGATGCGCGATCTGGATATCCTGATCCCCCGCGACCGGTCCGTGGCAGCGCGCGACGCGCTGACCGCTCTGGGTTTCCACGCTTTGCCGGGCGATCTGGAGACGGCGCTTGACCGGGGGTATCAGCAGCCCGCGCTGATCCACTCCGCGAGTGGGCTCGCGGTCGAACTGCATCACGATCTCGCTGCCTTGCCATCGATCGATACCGCATCGCTGGCTGCCTTCGTACGCGATAGTGTGGAGCATGTGCGGCTGGGGGGGCACCCGATACCAGTCAGCGCTCCATGTGCTACATTTCTTCACCTCCTCCTCCACGCAGGCCCCAAGTCGCTGTTCGATTGCGGCCCGTTGCTTCTCGCCGACGTCGCGATGCTGATCGAGAGGAGGGTGGATCGGCTGGGCGAGCTCTACGAGAGGGCCGAGCAATTCGGCTTGCTGCCCACACTCGCGCTCGTGCTGCAACTGCTTGAGCGGCATGGAGCCGACACAGAGCGGCTAGGCTTGGACAGCGCGCATCTTCCGCTGGTGGCAGAAACCCTCGTCGACCATGCCGAGGGCTTGCTCGTCCAGCCGTCCAGGGCAGTGCACCAGCGCAAGATGGTGCGCGAAGCCCGGGATGATGCCGGTCGTCTGGCCGGCATCGACAAAGCCTTCGCGCGAGCTCTCATGCCGTCGCGCGCCGGCATCGTGGCGACGAGCGGGGGGCGGATAGAAGATCGCCTCTTATGGCTGCGCTATCCCCACTGGCTGATGAAGCGGGCATGGCAGTTGCTGTCGGGCCTGCGCGATCGCTCGCTCGCAGGGGAAGTGGTCAGGGATCGCGCTCTGGCTAAATTTCTCTTGGACGATCCCGCTGCGAACCGGGCCGAATAGCCCGACGCGCAGTGTGGTTGTATAGCGCCTATTTCGCCCGGCGAACGGTCAATTCACTATTGGCCGGGATCGGCCCCTTCAGCATGGTTTTGGACCCGTCGCGCCAAAGCACCTCCACGCTATCGACCTTGCGCGCAGCCCCTAGACCGAAATGGGCTTCGGGCCGATCGGCCGACGCGAAGCCGCCGCTCTGCCGAATTTCGCGGGTGAGCCAGGTCTTGCCGATCCGCACGCGCACGGTTGCGCCCACGCCGCTGCGGTTGCCGATGCTATCGTCGAGGCGAACCCAGAGCGATCCGCCGCGTATTCCGTCCGCCCGATGCACAAGCGGCTGGCTGATCGCCGAAGGGCGGATCAGGTCCATATCCCCGTCACGATCGAAATCGAGCAGCAGATAGCTGGTGCTGGGAATCTCGTCTTCGAAGCCGAATTCCTTGCTGGCCCGCTCGAAATTGCCGTTTCCGGAATTGCGGTAATAGGTCGAGGGCAGAACGCTGCGATGCGTCAGGAAGCCCGACGCGACGAAGATGTCCTGCCAGCCATCCTGGTCGAGATCAGCGAACTTGCTGTTCCACGCCCAACCCGGCTGCGCGACGCTGCGGGAGCGAGTCTGGTCGACAAAATCTCCGCCCGAAGACGAACGGTGCAGCAGCACGTTTCGTCCACGTACCCCGCCGACATAGCCGGCTTTCTCGATAAGCTTCTTGCCATTGGGCACCCTCTGGCCGTTGGCGCTCAGGCATTGCGCCCGGATATCGGTCCATTGGGCGGGCAGGTTATCGCAAGCAGTGGGATCCGATTTGTAGCCCGACCGGCGGATCATGCTGAGCGCCGCACACATCGCCCGATAGCGTGGATCGACCATCTTGTCGCAATCCGAATACTGGGCGCTCGCCGAACGATAGGCCTGCGACCGATCTTTCACGATGGCGAAACAGGCAGTCTTGTCGATCTCCATCGAAAGGTCGTCGATGCAATAGGTGACATCGGGATTGAACTGTTCCTTCTTGTGCTCGAACGCGATCTGAACGGCATAAAGCGTGTCCATACCACGATTGTCGACGTCGCCCATGTCGAGGCTCATCGTGGTATTGGTCAGGTAGGGAATGAGCTTGTCCTGCTTGCGCAGGAGCGTGAACTTGCGACTTCCCTTGTTCAGATAGACCTTGTCGGACGTCGATACGTCGTCCCCGATCAGAAGATCGGGGCGCCCGTCACCGTCGACATCGGTGATCAGCGAGGTCAGCGATTCCCCGGGCAGGCCTTCCAGCAGTTGGGAGGTGAAGCGTTCATCGCCATCGTTCCACATGATGCGATCGCGCGACGAAAGCAGGAAGGGCAGGTGGTTATTGCCATTGGTCCCTGTCGACCAGTTGGCCGCCAGAATATCCAGATTCCCGTCGCCATCGAGGTCGGCAAAACCTGGCGCGCCGACCATTGGTGCATCGCCATTGTCCAGCGCGGTCGCCGCATCCGAGGAGAAGCCATCGCGATTCCAGAAGACCCAGGCTCCATGGAAATAGGTCGAGACGAAGAGATCGGATTTCCCGTCATTGTTCAGATCGACGAACGCGACCGCGTTCACGAAATGCCGATCGATCTGGTCCAGCTGCAATATCTGGCGATGGAACCGGCCGCCCACGTTGGCGAACAGCGCAATGCCGCCCTTGCTCGGCGGATTGGCCAACGCAACATCGGTCCATCCGTCGCCATCGATGTCGCCAGCCGCCGCAGCCCAGTACATCGTATAGGGTTCAAGCACTTCGAGCCCCGACAGTGAAGGAGCAAGGTCGAGCCCGATATCGCTGCCGGGCAGGCGCGTGAACGGCGTCCCCCCGCCGGTCGATCCATGCGACCCCAGCGACCGCAAGGTGGCGGTGACGGTGCCGGGGCCGCTGTTATCGACCAGCAGGTCCGCCGGAGCCGGGGGCGATTGCACCCCCCGCTTGAGTGCGGCGATCTGCTCTTTCGTCGCGCCGACGGGTTTTGCGGCGGGAGGATCGTAAAGCTGCAGACCGGTCTTGAGATAGGCGATGTTGTTCGCGGTGGCCGATTCACGTTTTTGCACGTCGAAGCGCCAGGCGACCCCGGTGGTCGCGATGGCCAACATGACCAGAGCCGCCATTACGCTCGTGGACAGCCGCCAAGAGACTGCCCGCCCGATGACGAGGTAGGAATAGACGCTAAAAGACCCGAGGCACAGCAGCAGCGGCATGACGAGAATCGCGGGCCAACCCGACGCGATCAGGATGGTGGCGAGCACCACATCGAAGCTCATCGGGACGGGCAGGAAGATGCAGATTACTGCGATCAGCACGATCATCGCGAACTTGTAACCGTACCCGCCGAAGTCGATCCAATCAGCGATCCTATCGAAAGGTAGAAAGGTGATCGCGATTGCTCCAAGCGTACCCGCAAGCAACATCAGCGGCAGGGTGGCGACCACAATAAATACGAGGTTGCGGGCGAAGCTTTCAGCCAGCCAACGCAACGCACCGAGCCATCCTTCACCAGCGGGGGCGGTCGGATCCATTTCCCGGATGGTCTCAAGACGCTGGAACCATCCTTTGCGCCGTTCCTGCCCGATCGCTGCTTGCGTCAGTTCGAGCGCTTCTCTCTGCGTGGCCACGTCCTTGCCCGCAAAGCGCACGATCAGGGGAATGCCCAATACAATAAACAGAAGCATCGCGACCAGTTTTGCCGTCGCCATATAGAATGGCAGCAGCGCAAAGGACATGGAGACCACGATGACGTTTAGCGTTGGTGACGCGATCATTGCCGCGAGCGTGGTTTCCAGCCGCAATCCCGCTTCGTGCAAACCACGCGCGATCGGTGCGGCGCAGTTCACGCAAACCCCCAGCGGTGCGCCGATCGCAGCGCCGAGGGAGGCATTTGCAATGGGATGCCGGAAGCTGCGCCGCTGGATCTGGCTAAGCAAGGTCAGTGCGCAAGCGCCGAACATGAATCCGAATGTCATGCCCTTCCAGTTGGTATAGGCCCAGTTCAGCGTGTTTCCGATGACGTCCCACAGCCAGCCATCTGTGGGGAGGATTTCTACGATCACATCGAAGGAGATGCCTGCAATGGGCGTGTCGCCACCCATCATCGCTTTGGTATCAAGTGCCGGGTAGCGCGACTGGGTCCAGAAATAGAGCGCTACGATCAACGTCAGGATCGATGCCAGCACGATCCTGCGCCAGGCAATGCCTGGCGAACCCGCGAAGCCCGGCGGGCGTAAAGTCAACCGATCCACAATGCCCTCCGCATGATCGCCTCAGCCTCAGCTGCGCGCCCTCATTTAACGATCAATCCCGTTCATTCAGTACGCCGGTGACCATGCGCCTGACAAGCGCCATGCTAGTCGAAGCGGGCGACGACCACCATGGCCGGCTCGATCGGGAAGCCGGCGACCTTGACCTTGCCCGCGCTGACCCAGGCATGGGCGCGTGGCAATGTGTCCGGGGCGATGGCGGGTGCCAGGCCGAACCGGACGGTTGCGGGAATGCCTCGACGGCGCAGCATCAGCTTGGCGGCGACCGCCTGCTGCAGGCAGACCGCGCGGAAGGGCACCCGTGAGGCGGCCAGTGCGATCGCCCAGCGGATGTCCCTTGCTGCGGCGAGACTGGCGCGACTCTCGAGCTGGAGCTGCGGCTCATCGGTGGAGGTGGGCGAGCCCAGCGTCCGGGCGACATTGCGGAAGGGGGACAGGACCAGCCACGCGCGCGCAAGCCCCAGCATGGCCATCGCCTCCAGCACCAGCGCGCGTCGTCGCGGCTCCATCCTTGCGAAGGTTTGCAGGCGCGACCAGTTCGCTGTCACTCGCCAGGCTCCAGAAACACAGCGCCACCCGCTGCCAGCATCTGGACGAACCCTTGCAAGGCTTTCTCCTGTGCAGGATCGGCCAGCGTGGCAGCGAGTTCGCCGAAGCTTGTTCCACGGTAGCTGCGCAGCAGGCGAAGCGCGGGCAGGAACGGCGGGTGGCACGGCCACTCCCGCCCGCCAACGATGACGCATTCGATCGCCCCGTCCTTGCGGCGCTCATCCACGCGCCTCTCACTGGCGAGAGTGATGATCGTGTTGCGATCGATCGTGGGAGGGCTTTCGCCCATGCCTGCAAGGTTGAAACGCGGCGCGGCGGGCCGTTCCGCCTCGCGAGAGCGGGCGAAGTCTTCGGAAATGTCTCCATCGAACTGCGCTTCGATGGCACGCAGCAAGTCGGCGAAGTAGGCTTTCCTTGCCTCCGGACGGCTGGGAGGTGGTACCGCCGCGCTGCCGATCGCCGCCTGTTCGATGCGCGGGGCAAGCCAGTCGAGCACGTTGCGCGCGACCGGGCAGGATATCGCGACGGTGATATGCAGGCTCTCTTCGCCCAGTGGTGTCGCTTCGTGCCACCATCCGCGCGGGAGATACAGGACGTCGCCGCTTTCGAGGATAGTGTCGAACCCGAACTTTTCAGGTAGCGGGCAGGGGCTGTTGCGGTAGCGCGTGGTGGGTCTGGTGTAGTCTCCGTCCGCCACACGCCAGCGCTTTCGTCCGCGTGCCTGCAAGACCAGTACGTCGTGATGGTCGAAGTGCGGGGCAAAGCCGTTATCGGTTCCCCATCCGGCGTAGATATTGATGTTCACATGCGCGCCGAACAGCTGCTCGGTTTCATCGGCAAGCGCCCGCAGGGATGGGAGCAATTCCTCGGCGTAGCTGATCACCAGCGTCGCGCCCTGCCGCAACAGCATGTTGGTCGCACCCGCGTCGAGATCGCGCGCGCCGCGCCGTTCTCTGGTATAAAGCGAGGGGTCAATCAGCTTGCCTGCTCTGCTGAGCCTGAGGCGCGGCGGTTCGAGCCGGTTATGTTCCAGCAGATAATCGAGATCGGACCAGTCGAGCAGGCCGGCAAAGCGATCCGCCTCACCGGGGAGATACAGCATGTCCCTGTTGAAATACCGGTCGATGAAGGTGTCTCGATCGACCGGGGCAATCAGCGCATCGAATTGCATCGTGGCTGCTCCCTCGACATCATCGCCATCCCCCTCCGGCCATTCAGAGGTATCCGATTCGCCCATAGTGCAAAACCTGCTGCGCTTCCCTGACGGCGTCATTGCAGGCCTTGTGCGCTTTCTCAATCCGTGACAGCAGAGGCCTCTTTTCGCTTAGCTAGGGTCAGTCCACCGATGGTCGCCGAAGATGCCGTTATTGCCCGGGAAGAAACTGCGCTTTCGAGCCAGGTCGAAGACCGCGTGATGATCATGAATATCGACACCGGCACCTATTATGAAATCGACAAGACTGCTGCGCGTATCTGGGATTTGCTGGAACAGCCGAAGACCTTTGGCGAGCTATGTGACGCGCTTTGCCAGGCGTATGAGGTGGAGAGGGCGCAGTGCGGTTCGGACTCGAGCCGCTTCGTCGAAGAAATGAAGGGTCTTGGCCTCCTCAAGATCGATGCGTGACGGCCTGAGTTGCTGCGCGCGAGGTCGAGTGGGGAAGGCTTGATCTGCTCCCGCCATGCGAAGCGTGGTCCCGGCGTGGCGCACGAATGGTGGGGCATTGAGTGTCGACGATCTTGTAGACACTTCTGTACTCCGTCTTGAACGGCGAAAAGAGTATGCGGTTGTCGCTTAAATTCAACGTCGTGGCGAAACTGGTTTCGCGAAAGGGCCCGCTTTTCTCTTCCTGCCAATCGCAGATCGATAGGAAGGCGCAATGCAGCACATGACGTTTTGTCTTCTTGCGTGCTACCATGTTTGTGTTAATGTGGCGCAGTAAGACACGAAAAAAGAAGCCCGAATCATGTCCAGCAAGATTGTTAACGAAGGCAAGGGTGCGAAACGCGCGGAGTGGTCCGCACCTGCAATCCGCAATGTGGTTCCCTTGACGCACACGCGTGGTGGGATCGGGGATGTCGACGATCAGGATGATCTTTTTTACGTCGTTTCCTGACCTCTTCGAGGGCTGAGCGTGATCTAGCCGAGACCTGCCGGGCAGCCTCGGATTGCCGGAGGATCGAAGCCTGCAGCCCTTCATGTGCTTTCTCGGTCCAGGGCCAACGCGCCCGCCCGACCTCGTTGCGACAATCGCCCAAGCCCTGAGTGAATCGGGGCTTGGCCCGTTTGGCGACGCGCGCGCTGCTGGAGACTTCGTTTTCGCGCAGAGCGCGCCTCGCGGTTCCGGGATCGCCGAGAGCGATGATGTCATCGTTCTTGCCGATGCGCGGATCGATGCGCGAGACGATTTGCTGGCGGAACTCGGCTCCTCAGATTCCCCCGCCATGCCAAGCGATCCCGAACTGATCCTCGCCGCGTGGCGAAAATGGGGGGAGGCGTGCCCGCAGCATCTGCTCGGCGACTATGCCTTCGTCGTTTTCGACCCTTCTTCCGGTCAGATGTTCTGCGCCCGAGATCATGTGGGCGCGCGGCCGCTTTTCTATGCCGAGGGGGCGGGATGGATCGCGTGCGCTAGCGACCCGGCAATATTGCTGGCTCTGCCGGGAGTGGACGACCGGCTGGACGATGATGTGGTGCTGACCCGGTTGCTTGCGCGTCGATATGTCCCCGTCGAACGCACCTGGCATCGCGGCATACGCAATCTGCCGTGGGGCCACGCGATGATGGCGGGACGCGCACCGCTGCGCAAATGGCGATACTGGAAGCCCGGGCCGCGCGGCCGCATCCGGCTGCCTACGCCCGGTGATTATGCGCTGCATCTGCGCAAACTTGTCGAAGCGGCAGTGGAAGATCGCTTACGCGGTTCGCAGCGGATCGGACTTCATCTGAGCGGTGGCCTCGACTCCACTGCAATCGCGGCGATTGCTGTGCCCCGGTTGCGCGAATGCAAAGCCTCAGAGCCCGTGGGATTTTCGTGGCATCGGCGGGATGCGAAGGCCGCGCCGGAAGCCGAACCCGCATGGAGCGAGTCGGTGAAGCGCACGCTGGATATAGATCTTCATGCGGCTCTGCCCGAGGCCGATGTCCTCCACGATCTTTTGCGGCGCGATGTCACCCGCCATCCCGACCCCCGCAACCTGTTGAACGAACTGCCGGTGCAACTTGCGGCGCAGCGCTTGGGTGTCGACGTCATCCTGTCGGGGTGGGGCGGCGATCAGGGGGCTTCGTTCGAAGGGCGTGGATACAGGACGGAGCTGCTCGCAAAGGGGCGCTGGATCAGGTTATGGCGCGATCTAGATAGCGCGACGGTCATAGGGAAGGTCCGGCAATTCGCGCTCGTCGCGTGGGCGCTGGCAGGTGAGACCCTGCGGCAGGAGGGGGATGGCCCCCCCAGTGGCTTCGCGAGCGCCGCTTTGCGACGCCGCGCGCAGTTCTTGCCGCAGCGAACGGTGCGCAAGAGCAGCGTAAGACGTACGATGAACGATCTCTTCGATTTGGGTGCAATCCAGTCGCGCCTGAATACGTGGGCTGCCAGCGGTGCGCGCCACGGGATTGAATACCGCTATCCCTTGCTCGACCGCCGCGTGCTCGAATTCGTCTACTCCATTCCGACCGATCTGTTCGTTCGCAATGGTCAGAAAAGATGGTTGATGCGCGCCGCGATGGACGATCTTCTTCCGGATACGGTGAAGCGTCACGCCGGCAAATTCGAGCCGGTCCGGCTCGAAGATTTGTCCGATCCGCTGTTGGGGGCCATCAAGAGACTTCATGCCGACTTGCAAGAAAGCGGCAACCTGGTGAACCGATCCGACTATATCGACATGAACGCGCTGAACGCCTGGTTGAGCCAGCAGCGGGACTACCTGCAGGGGCAGTCGCAGGCGCGGGTAGCTCTTGAATTCTTGAAATTTCCCGACAAACCCACTTCCACGACGGATCGGCCGGACGAGACATGACCAGGGCTATGCGAGCAGGCGTGGAAGCGGACAGGACCGAACAACCGATCCAGGCCTTGCGCCCGGTACGCAAACCGTCGTCTTACCGGGATCTCGGGCCGGTCGATATCGCGGCACTCGTCCCGCTGGTTGCCCGCATTTCCGAGGATACTTGGAAGGTGGAAGATTCGCGCAAGGAAAACGACTTCGCGGTGTTCCACCACACGAGACATCTCGTCTTCAGATTCACGCCCCGAAACCGAAACCCGCTCGATTTCTATTCCACGCCAGCGTGGGATGTATGGTCGCCCGTCCTGCTGCCGATCATGCATCGGGCCATTGAAGAGTATGCTTTCGTTTCTCCCGAATTTCCAAAGGTGATGCTGGCCCGACTTGCGGCTGGACACGTCATCGACCCCCATCGCGATGGGGCCGGATCCAACCTGCTGACCCACAAGATACACGTGCCGGTGCAGACAAACCCCGGGGCCCTGTTCAGTTCGGGCGGAGAAGAGCGCCATCTCGCGCTCGGACATGCCTACGAAGTGAACAATATCGCCAGGCATTCGGTGCGAAACGAAGGTACGCAGGACCGCATTCATCTGGTTTTCGAGGTGTTTGAAAGCCAACCGTCAACCGCCGAGAGGGGCATCACCCGTTGACTGTCCATCGCTATCGAGCCTTCGGCCTTGAGATCGCGTCGGAGATCGAGCTTTCGGTATTCGCGCCTGGCCGATCCAACGAGGTCGATGTCGAAATCCGGCTGGCAGAACATCTGAGCGATCCGGAAGATGCAGAGGCGATGCGGTTTCGTAACTGGATCGCCCGCCCCGGACTGATGGTGCTGGACGTGCCGGACGTCGCCCGCTTTCGGATCGAGGACGGGCGGCGAATTCTTGTTGAGCCCGCGAAGGGCTGCACTCCGGCCGACGCCGTGCCCCATGTGCAGGGCTCGGCGCTGGCTGCGCTTCTCCAGCAGCGTCGTACGCTCCCAATGCACGCAGGCGCGATCGAGACCTCGCGCGGCGCAATGTTGCTGGTCGGCACGTCTGGAGTAGGCAAGTCGACGCTTACCAACGCGTTCGTCCAGCGGGGCTATCGCATGATGGGCGACGACGTAACGCCCATTTCTCTCGATGCCGCAGGCCGCCCCATGGCGACGTCGGGCTTCCCCGCTTCCCGACTGTGGGCCGACAGTGCCGAATATTTCGGTCACGATATCAGCGGCCTTCGAAGGGCACAGCGGGATCTGGAAAAATATTATGTCGTGCCGGAAAACTGGTGCGACGCGAGGTTGCCGGTTGCGGTGGTGGTAATCCTGCATGTCGCCGGCAACGGGCAGACCCGCATCGAGCCGCTTGAACCCGCCGAGCGCATGAATTGGCTGCTCCGCTACAGTTTCCGCAAGAAATTTCTCAACGGCTTCGGTCTCAACGAGCTGCAGTTCCGGATGGTATCGGCGATGGCAGCGCAATCGCATATGGTGCGACTGGTGCGCCCCGCCCGGGGGGCTCCTGCGGCAGACCTGGCGGCACTACTGGAAGAGGCGCTTGGCTTCGAACCGGTCGTCGAGGGCGAACGCGTCGACGAGACCGCATGAGAACGGCGCTATCGTCGGAGCCCTCGCTGGTGTTGCTCGCGTCCTTTCCCAAGAGCGGCAATACGTGGATACGCTGTCTCCTGACGGCGTTTGCGACAGGCGCCCCCTTGAGCGATCTCGGCCGTCTGGCGGCTCCCGCGATGTTGAGCGTCAGGCAGCAGTTCGACGACCATACGGGCATTTCTTCGGCCGACCTCGGGCTGGACGCGATAGATGCTCTGCGCCCTGGATTTCACAGGGCCGTGTCAGAAGGACTGGAAGGTCCGGCCTATGTAAAACTGCATGATCGCTTTTACCGGAACAATGCTGGTGACGCGGTATTCGCGGCAGACGCGTTTCGCGGCGTGGTGCATATCGTGCGCCACCCCTGTGCCGTGGCCGCGTCCTATGCGCATCATCTCAACAATACGATCGATCACGCGATAGACTTGATGGCGGACGAGGCGGCGATGCACGACTGGCGACCGGATTCGATAGCCACGGTCATACCGCAGAGGATAGGCAGCTGGAGCAGCCACTCCGCCAGTTGGCAGGATCAGGAAGAGATTCCACGGCTGACCTTGCGTTACGAAGATCTGCTCCGTGATCCCGAAAGGCAATTTGCCTCGATCTTGGAATTTGCCGGGGAAGATGCCGACCGGGCCATGATCGCACGGGCAGTCGAAGCTACCGGGTTCGAGGCGCTGCGCAGCATTGAAGCGGAAAAGGGCTTCCACGAGAAAGTGACCGAAGGGAGCTTTTTTCGAATGGGGCGCGCTGACAAATGGCGGGACGAGTTGAGTGAGGCCCAGATCGAGAGGATCGTGTCCGATCACGGCGCTATGATGGCCCGCTTCGGGTACGACCGGCAGGCTGTATCTTGATCGTCTCTTTCGCCCGCAGGCTCATCTTCGTGGCGGTGCCTCGCACCGGATCGCATGCGGTCCGCGCGGCCTTGCGCCCGCATCTGGCGGCGACGGATTGGGAACAGTGCACGCGCTTCGAAACCCGGTTATGTCCCGTGCCCCAGATCGCTTCCATCGGTCATGGGCACATCCCTGCACGCACTATCAGCGTGGCGCTGCTGCCCGGCATGTGGGAGGAGATGACAAGCTTCGCGATTTTTCGCGACCCGCTCGAAAGGTTTGTCTCGGCATTCTTCCTGCTCAACCGCGATAAAGCCTGGGACGGCATCGATGCGCTCGATGCGATGAAGCGCTTGCTGGCGGACGACAAAAGGCGCGAGCACGTCCTCTTGTCCGAGCAGGCCAGTTTCGTATGCGACGCCGAGGGGCAGTTGATGGTGAACGTCTTGGGTCTCCATTCCAAGCTGAGTTCCGATCTTGCGGCAATCTTCGAACGGGTCGGCCTGCCGCCGCCGCTTCTCCCACGGGTCAACGCAGCGCCTTATCCGCCCAGCTTCGCACCCGACGCAGAGTTGCGAGAACTGGTAGAGCACCATTACGCGGCGGATTACGCGCTTGGCAGGACGTTTCGGGAGACACCGCCGCAATGAGCGACAAGTTCGCTATCGTCACGGTATCGTCAGACGATTTCGCCCTCGGCAGCGCGGTTGCGCTGGCGTCGTTTCGCCAGTCGAACCGCTGGTTTTCTGGCGACACTGTGGTGATTGCGACCGATCTTTCGGACGATCGACGCACATTGATCGGGGCGGCGGGTCCAACGCAATTTCGCGCTCCTTGCGACGAATTGATGCGAAGGATCGACGCCCTGTGCGAGGCCCGGCCCGACCTGCACACACGGCGGCTTCGCTTCTGCTCGCTGGAGAGCTTCGCACTGACCGGATACGACAAGGTCCTGTTTCTCGATAGCGACACCGTAGTTTCGGGCGATTTCGAAGAACTGTTCCGGCGTCCGGAGCCGTTCATCGCCGCGCCTGACAAAGCGACCCTGACCGGCCAACGACGCGATCGGACCAGCTTTGCGCCGATTGCCGCCGGTGACCCGGACGGACTCGCGAGTTTCAACGCCGGAATGATGCTGATCGGGCGAGAACTGCTCGGCGGGACAATCGTGGACGATCTTCTCGACCTGCTCGACCCGGCCGCGTGGGTGGGCCTGGAGACAGACCACACCGATCAGTTCGTGCTCAATCGCCAGCTCGCGCGGCAGGCGACGCTTGTCGACCCGTTTTACAATTTGCCGATCGGGCATCGCATCGCGGCGCAGCAGTTGCAGGGTAGAAGCGTCGAGGAGGTGTGCATGTTTCACTTCAGCGGTCCACGCAAACCCTGGAAGCCCGATCGGATCGTTGAACGGGCGATCGAGGATCCGGTGTTCGCCTTCGCCCTTGCGAAATGGCACCGTGCCTTTGAGCGGATGGTTGCCGAGGCGCATCTTGCCAGACTTGCGACCAGCGCAGGATGACGGGTTCGCCGAACCCCGCTGCCATGGCCTTTGCGGCTGTCCGAACCAGCCTGGTCGTGCTCGGTCCCAACAATTCGGGTTCGACCCTGTTACGCAATGCCATCGCTGCATCGAGCGGATGCTGGCACCTGTCGCGCGAGGCACAGCACATCCCCGGCTTCCCCGGTCCTTCGACCCGGAGCACAGGTACGCGCCTGATATGGGCTGCGAGCGCAGACAGGCTGGCCCGGGTTGCCGATCCGGCATTGCACGACTGGCCGCGCAGCTGGGCGGCCTGGATGAGCGCGGCCGAGGCAGACGATGTCGGATCCTCCGTGATCGTTATGTCCTCGCCACCCTTCCTGTTTCTCGCTCGGGAACTGGCCAGCGCGCTGCCTGCTGCCCGCTTTGTTTTCCTGGTACGGGATCCGCTGGCGATAGCCGGAGGCATTCTTCGCCGGGGGGCACAGCAAGCGCTGTCGCGAGGAGAAAACCTTGTCGAGGTGGTGGCGAGTCACATCATCGGCTGCTTCGAACGCCAGCGCGAGAACGTTGGGTGCCCGGATACGGAGGGTGCGATGCTGCGATACGAAGACATGTGTGCCAACCCCGCGTCGGCAAGTCGGCGCATCCTTCGTCTGGTCCCCGAACTCGGCAAGATCGATCTTGCGCAGCGCGTGGCGGTGAAGGGTCTCTATGACGAACCATTGCGGAACATGAACGCGGACTCGATCGGCGCGCTGACCGCCGATGAGCTGGCCGTGCTGAATGCCGCCTTCGCTGAGCACGGCGAGCTGTTCGACTTCTTTGGTTATGGAGTGGCGCAATGACGGGTCCGCTCTGGGTTTTTCTGCACATGCCCAAGACCGGGGGCACGACGTTCAAGGCGCATCTCGAACGCTACCTGACGTGGGACGAGCAGCTTGTTGAATTTTCGAACTGGGGCCGCCGCTACCGGGCCGACAGGGAACTGGAAGAATTCGCAGATCGTCCGGAAGAGGAGCGGTCGAAAGCCGTGGTACTTGCGGGGCATCGCCTCAATTATGGCGCGCACCGTCTCGTCCCCGGGGAGCGCGACGTGCGTTACATCACCTTCCTGCGCGATCCGGCAGAGAGGTGCGTGTCCCTGTACAATTTTCGGAAGAGCAGGGGCACGACGCAAGCTGATTTCGTGTCATGGTATCGAGACGAATTCCTGACCAACGATATGAATTCGATCGTCGGGTTCTATGCATCCCGCACCCTTCCGCCCGAAATGATGACCGACGATGGCACTCGGATGGAGGCGGCCAGGGCTCTGCTGGAGCGCTGCTGGCATGTCGGGTTCACCGATCGGCTGTCCGAAAGTCTCGATTTTCTATGCGGCGAAATCGGCATCCCCGCCGACTGGACCGACCAGCGCGTAGCCGGGAGCGGAGAACAGCTGAAATCGCCCTCGCATCCCTCGGACGGCGAGATGATCGCCCGTCATATCACGCTCGACGCGGAGCTTCGCACGCGGATTCATGCCGACAGGCCAGAAGATTTTGCGCTCTATGAGTGGGCCGGCAAGGCCTTTGGCACCACCCGTAATTGAGGGACGGCGCGGAGCGCGCGGGTTCCGCGCGCCGCCTTTTGATCCCCGATCGCTGTCCGGCGATCAGGATGCGAATGCCTGAAACGGGCACGGTTCCCAGCATGAGAGGACGACCGATACCACCCGCCTCCGACTGCTGCCGGCGCCAATGAGGATGGAAATGGCGCACGGCAGTGCCAAGCGCGCCGGAAACACTTCGCCAGCCCGGGGCCGGGGAGGGAAAAAAGGGGTATTGGTGCGGTCGAGAAGACTCGAACTTCCACGGCCTTGCGGCCACAACGACCTCAACGTTGCGCGTCTACCAGTTCCGCCACGACCGCACACAAGCCCGCATGTCCGGGCTGCATCCGGGATCAGCCTTTACGACCGGACCCCGTGAGGAAGCGGCGCACTAGCAGGGGTGCACGCGCCTCGCAAGCGCCTTTGCAACACCTATCCGCAGACCGCGTTTCGGTCAGGAAGGGCTCCAGCCGATCTCGGCGAATTTGGCCGATTTCGGCAGGTCTGTGATCGCTTCGTTGATGCTGAGCGTCTCGCCCGGCTGGAGGCGGCCCTGCCGTGGCAGGATTTCCCAGTTGTAGACCTTCCGGTTGCGCGAATCGTACAGCACGATCAGCACCGGCGGCACCGCCTTGGTCTCGTGCCCGACATTCTTGATCTCGCCCGCGACGCCGAAATATTCGCTGCCGTCGGGCAGCGTGCGGCGGTCCTGCTGGCTTGCCGGGAATTCGAGCACAAGATCGGGCTCGTTCATCGCAAAGGTGGGACGGCTGACGGGCACCCAGTCGGGCAGGCCCGCATAGCTGACCGCACCGATCGTACCGACCGAAATCACCGCGAACAGGCTGGCCGCCATGCCCCACATCTTGAGCGGATTGCGACGCGGCCGAAACGGCGGTTCGGCAGCGAATTGCGACCGGCCTGCCGTGTCATCCTCGGTGTCGTCGCTGGCACCGATCGGCGGAACGTCGTGCCATGGCTGGCGCTGGGCGGTCTCGACCTTGGCCGAACCGTCCTGCTCCAGCGTCTCCAGATCGAGTTCGCTTCCTTCCTGGAACCAGCTATGGCGGCAGCGCGCGCAGCGCACCGTCCGCCCCTCTGCACCAATGGCGCTGTCGGGCACGGCATAGCGGGTGTCACAGGCGGGGCAGGCAAGGATCATGGTGAGTATGTCATTACGCCGTGCAAGGCTTGCGAGGCAAGCGCCCCGGTGGTGGACGGGCCGGATTTGCGCCTTTTGTCCACACGCAATGCGCCCTATATCGCCCCTCGTTAACCACGGGACGGGTCGGTAGCGCGTGAGGCAGCATGATGGCGGGGCATGAAAATGTCGGGGGGTGACGGCGAAGTCGCCTTCTTCGACAATGTCGGCCTGCGCTACGGGACCGGCAAGGAAATCCTGACCGACGTCAGCTTTTCGCTGTGGCCGGGCAGCTTCTATTTCCTGACCGGCGCGAGCGGGGCGGGCAAGACCAGCCTGCTCAAGCTGCTGTATCTTGCGCAGCGCCCGTCGCGCGGGATTATCCGCATGTTCGGCAGCGACGTGATCACCATGCCGCGTTCGCGTCTGCCGGGGTTCCGGCGGCGGCTGGGCGTGGTCTTCCAGGACTTCAGGCTGGTCGATCACCTCTCCGCATTCGACAATGTCGCGCTGCCGCTGCGGATCGCGGGGGTGGACGAGAGCGAGCTGGTTCAGCCGGTGTCCGACATGCTCGAATGGGTGGGGCTGGCGCACCGTTCGGAAGCGCGGCCCGAGACGCTTTCGGGCGGCGAGAAGCAGCGCGTGGCCATCGCCCGCGCGGTGATCGGTCGGCCCGACATCCTGCTGGCGGACGAGCCGACGGGCAACGTCGACCCGGACATGGCGCTCAAGCTGATGCGGCTGTTCGAATCGCTCAACCGGCTGGGCACGACGGTGATCGTCGCGACCCACGATGTGCATCTGCTGCAGAACGTTCGCAGCTCGATGATCATGCGGCTGGACAAGGGGCGGCTGGCGGACCCGACCGGCGCGCTGCGCTATCCGCCGCGCAAGCCCGCGAGCAGCGAGGGGCAGCAATGAGCCAGCCTCCGCTCTCCGACGCTGCGCGTGCAGGGCAATCCACTTTCGATGGCGACAAGGCGCGCGCACTGATCCCGCAGGCGCGGCTGGCCGGGCCGATGCCGTGGGTACTCGCAATCATGGTCGCGCTGACCGTGCTGGCGGCTGGCGCAGGTCTGTCGCTGGGCAATCTGGCGGGCGGTGCGCGGTCTGAACTCTCGGGCGGGGCGACGGTCCAGATACTCGACGCCGATCCCACCACACGCGCGCAGCAGGCGAATGCGGCGCAGGAGGCGTTGCAGTCGATGGACATGGTCGCGCAGAGCCGTCTGGTCCCGCAGGAGGAACTCGACGCGCTGCTCGAACCCTGGCTCGGCACTGCAGGCGATGCCGAAACCGTGCCGGTGCCCGCGCTGATCGACGTGCGGCTGGGCGGGCGGGCGACCCCCGAAGCGATGGAGCGGTTGCGCGATCGCCTTGCCGATGTCGCCCCCGATGCGCGGATCGATGCGCAGTCATCCTGGCTGCAACCGGTGTTCAGCGCTTTGAGGTCGCTGCAATACCTGGCTCTGGCGCTGGTCCTTCTGCTGGCCGTCACCAGCGCGGCGGCGGTGTTCCTCGCGGCGCGCAGTGCGCTCGGTAACAACCGCGAGACGATTGCGATCGTGCACCTGCTGGGCGGCACCGACGGGCAGATCGCGCAGCTGTTCCAGCGGGCGGTGCTGTTCGATTCGATCCTCGGCGGGGCAGTCGGGCTGGTCCTCGGCCTCGCGGCCATTCTGGGGCTCGGCTATCAGTTCGCCGCGCTCGACAGCGGGATGATCGCCAGCGCCGGTCTGGACTGGGTGGACTGGATACTGATCGCGCTGATCCCTATTCTGGGTGTGGTGCTTGCGGTCGCAACCGCGCGTTTCACCGTTCTTGCCGCGGTTAGGAAAATGCTTTGATCTGGCGTCTGGGTCTCGTCGTGGTGCTCGCGTGGCTGCTGGGCTTCGTCTGGTTCGCCGGATGGTTGCCCGATCCTGCGCCGATGGAGCGCACCGATGCGGTGATCGTGCCCACAGGTTCCGCCGGACGGATCGAGCGAGGGCTGGAGGTCGTGCAGACCGACAGTGCGGATACCCTGCTCGTCACCGGGGTCGATCCCGAGGTGAAGCCCGCCGAATTCGCCGCGCAGTTCAACGTGCCCGAGAAGATCATGGCCTGCTGCGTCACCCTCGGCTTCGCCGCGACCGACACCCGCGGTAACGCGCAGGAAACACGCGAATGGGCGGAGGCGAACGACATCGAGAGCCTGCGTCTCGTCACCAGCGACTGGCACATGCGCCGCGCCGCCACCGAATTGCGCCGCGAATTGCCCGACAATGTCAGGATCGTGAAGGATGCCGTGCGTAGCGAGCCGAGCCTGTGGATGCTGTTCGTGGAATATCACAAGTGGCTGGTGAGCCGCACGGTGGGGCCGCTGCTGTCCTGAGATGAACCTGCTGCGCAGCCTCGCTTTCTACAGCGTCTTCTATCTGGGTACGCTGGTTCTGCTTCTGATCATCCCTTTCCAGGGTGCGCGGGCCGTGCGCAGGGTGGCGGGCGGATGGAGCGCGCTGCACCGCTGGTGCGTTCGCCATCTCCTGCGGATCAGGATCATCCAGCAGGGCGGCCCGATCGATGGGCCTGCACTATACGCCATGCGGCACGAGAGCTTTTTCGAAGCGATCGACGCGCCCTGTGTGTTCGTAGAGCCGGTTATCTTCGCCAAGCAGGAATTGTTCGAGATACCTGTGTGGGGCGGGGCGGCGCGCAAGTACGGCCTCATCCCCGTTGCGCGCGACGAGGGCGCGAAGGCGCTGCGCGACCTCATGCGCGCGGCAAAGGGCGCGAAGGCGGATAGGCGCCCCTTCCTGATCTTCCCCGAAGGAACGCGCACGCCGCATGGTGACGAAGGGCCGATCGTCTCCGGCTTCGCGGGGCTGTACAAGCTGCTCGACCTGCCGGTGGTGCCCGTCGCGGTGAACAGCGGGCCGCTCTATCGCGGGTTTCTGAAGCGGCCGGGGCAGATCACGTACCGTTTCGGTCCCCCTATCGAGAAGGGCCTGCCGCGTGAACAGATCGAGGCGAGGGTGCGCGAGGCGATCAACGCCTTGCAGCCGTCGACCCGCTAGGCCCCTAGCGCTGCCTCGATCGCGTCGCCGACCCTGGCCATGTCGTCCTTGCCTCCGATGGTGATGCGCAAGGCCTCACCCAGGCCCTGGCCGGGCAGGTGGCGGACCGCGTAGCCCGCATCGGCAATCGCATCGCGGACCCGTTCGGCGGTTGTCTGGTCGGGGAAGGTTGCAAGCACGAAATTGGCCTCGCTCGGCAAGGCGCGCACGCCCCGGTTGCCCAGCGATTCAAGCCGCGCGACGAACGCCGCGCGGGTTTGAGCGTTTGCGTCTCGGCAATGGCGGATGAAGTCCTGATCGCGCACTGCCGCCAGCGCGCCTGCCTGGCCCGCACCCGATACGTTGAACGGCCCGCGAATACGGTTGAGCGCGTCGATCAGGTGCGGCGCTCCCGTCGCCCAGCCAACCCGCGCCGAGGCGATTCCGTAAATCTTGGAAAAGGTCCGCGTGACCAGCACGTTGTCTGCCCGGCCCGCGAGCGCGAGGCCCGGCGCGCCCGCATCGTCGAGATATTCGGCATAGGCCTGATCGAGCACCAGCAGCACGCCAGACGGCAGACCCGCGTGGAGCCGCTCGACTTCCGAATCGGGCAGGTGCGTGCCGGTTGGATTGTTCGGGTTATCGAGCAGTACCACCCGCGTGCGGGGCGTTACCGCAGCAAGGATATTGTCGACCGAGGCGGCGAAATCCTCGTTCTCGGCAAGAACCGCGCTCGCGCCGACCTTCTTCGCCAGCAGCGGATAGAGCGAGAAGGCGAAGCGCGAGAACAGCACTTCGTCGCCGACCCCAGCGAAGGCCTGAACCGCGCAGTTGAGCAGTTCGCCTGAGCCGGTGCCACACACGATCAGTGCCGGGTCGATCCCGTGAAGTTCGCCGAGCGCGGTACGCAGCGCGATGCTGTCCGGATCGGGATAGCGTGCGGCTTCGCGGCTCTGCATCATCGCCGCGAGCGCCGCCTCGCTGCACCCCAGCGGATTCTCGTTGGCGGAAAGCTTGACCAGCGCCCGTCCGTCCGCCGCCTTGGCGACCCCTGGCACGTAGGCCGCGATGTCGAGGATGTAGGGTTTTGGCTGGGGTTTCTCTGTCATCTCGATCGTCAGGCCATAAGG
This sequence comes from Citromicrobium bathyomarinum, assembly GCF_038594485.1. Classification (GTDB taxonomy): domain Bacteria; phylum Pseudomonadota; class Alphaproteobacteria; order Sphingomonadales; family Sphingomonadaceae; genus Alteriqipengyuania; species Alteriqipengyuania bathyomarina_A. The sequence goes on from NZ_JBCFZG010000004.1 coordinate 839,195, forward strand.
AAAATCAGCCCTTCGACAAGCTCAGGGCGAGCGGTTAGAGGACGGTTTGCAGAAACCCGTTCGTGCTGAGCTTGTCGAAGCACCGTATTTCCGTTTGGTGCAAGCCCAGATCATGCAAGACCCCGCGACCGCCCTTACTCTGCCCGATCCCTTGCCGCTGGATAGCGGTGCGACGTTGTCGCCGGTAAGGATCGCCTACCAGCAATACGGCGAACTTTCGCCAGCGCGCGACAACGTGGTGCTGATCTTCCATGCGCTGACCGGCGACCAGTACGTCGCGAGCCCGCATCCCGCGACCGGCAAGCCGGGCTGGTGGGATCGGATGGTTGGGCCCGGCAAGCCAATCGACACGGACCGGTTCTGTGTGATCTGCGCCAATGTGATCGGCGGATGCATGGGTTCGACCGGCCCTGCGAGCGAAGGCCCGGGTGGCACGCGTTACGGCCAGAACTTCCCGGTGGTGACGATCCACGACATGGTTCGCGCGATTGCGCGCCTGCTTGACGCGTTAGGCGTAGACAGGCTGCACGCGGCGGTCGGCGGGTCGATGGGCGGGATGCAGGCGCTCGCGTTCGCGTCGCAATTTCCGAGCCGCGCCGAACGCGTGCTGGTGCTGGCCAGCGCCGCGCGCCAGTCCGCGCAGAACATCGCCTTCCATGAAGTCGGGCGACAGGCGATCATGGCCGACGCCAACTGGAAAGGTGGCGAATATTACGACGGCGATCACCCCGATGCCGGCCTCGCCGTGGCGCGCATGGCGGCGCACATCACCTACCTTTCCGAAGCGGGCCTGACCGAGAAGTTCGGCCGGCGGCTGCAACAGCGGCCCGACGGCACCGATGGTGCCAAGTCCTTCGGGTTCGAGGCGGATTTCGAGGTCGAATCCTACCTGCGCTACCAGGGCAGCGGCTTCACCCGCCGGTTCGACGCCAATTCCTACCTCTATATCACCCGCGCGATGGACTATTTCGACCTTGCCGAGGAGCATGGCGGGCGGCTGGCCGATGCCTTTGCGAGCACGACATCGCGCTTCTGCGTGGTCAGCTTCGATACCGACTGGCTCTATCCGACCGAGGAGGGCCGCCACATCGTCCGCGCGCTCAACGCGGCAGGCGCACCGGTCAGCTTTGTCGAGCTGTCCTCGCCATACGGCCACGATGGCTTCCTGCTCGAGACGCCGGGGCTGGACGAGGTTGTGCAGGGGTTCGTATCGTGAGCGATCTTCCCGGCGGCTACGAATTGCGTGACGGGGCCGATGCCCGCGCTGCTCACGCCTTTCTGACCCACAGTTACTGGTCGCCCGGCATTGCGTTCGAGACGGTCGAGAAGGCGCTGGCCAACAGCGTGTGCGTCAGCGTGCTGTATGACGGTGCGCAGGTCGGCATGGCGCGGGTCATCACCGACCGGACCACCTTCGCCTATCTCGCAGACGTTTACGTGCTCGACGGGCATGGCGGGAAGGGCTTGGCAAAGGCCATGGTCGGCCATCTGCAGGGTCACGCCGAGCTGCAAGGCCTGCGCCGCTGGATGCTGGCGACCCGCGATGCGCACGGATTGTATGAAAGTCTCGGTTGGCAGTCGCTGCCGGACCCGAGCATCTTCATGCAGCGCCATTTCCCGGACATCTACTCATGAGCCAACTTCCCGATCTGCGCCCAGACCTTGCGGCAATTGCCGGGACGATCCCGGACGGATCGCGCGTGCTCGATATCGGTTGCGGCGAGGGCACGCTGCTCGCCGCGCTGGCGGCGCACAAGGGAGTCGATGCGCGCGGTCTGGAGATCGACCCCGAGCGTGTGGCGACCTGTGTGGCGCGTGGGCTGTCCGTCGTGCAGGGCGATGCAGAGGCGGATCTGGTGCATTATCCGGACGATGCGTTCGACTATGCGATCCTCGGCCAGACGATCCAGATGGTCGACCGGCCTGCCGAGGTGATCGACGAACTGCTGCGCGTGGGCCGCGCCGCCTTCGTCAGCTTCCCCAATTTCGCGCACTGGCGGATGCGGGTCGCGCTGGGGCTGGGCGGGCGTATGCCCGTGACGCCAGCGCTGCCCGAAAGCTGGCACGCGACAGGCAATATCCGCAATCTGACCGTGGTCGATTTCAAGGAACTGGTGAGCGATCGCGGTGCCCGGATCGAGCGCGCGTGGTATTTTGGCAAAGGCCGCGAGATCGGCGAATTCGGCGCAAACCTGCGCGCCGAATTCGCCCTGTTCCTCGTGGTGCGGGGTTAGGCCCCCATTCCTTCCCTCCCCCTGGGGAGGGGCAGGGGGTGGGGGGCGGCATTGGTGGTTTGGTCCGCCCAAGCCGTGAACGCCGCACACCCCCACCCAGCCTCCCCCTTAAGGAGGAGTCAGGCCGCCTCAGCCCGGGCGATACATCGCGCAGATCTTGTTGCCGGCGGGATCGCGCAGATAGGCGAGATACAGCTTCATGCCTGCGCCTTCGCGAATGCCCGGCGGGTCTTCGATCGCGGTGCCGCCATGCGCGAGACCGGCCTCGTGCCAGGCATTGGCCTGTTCTTCGCTGGTCGCGGCGAAGCCGATGGTCGAGCCGTTGCCGCAGCTCGCAGGCTGGCCGTCGATCGGCTTGCTCAGCATGAAGATGCCGCCGTTGTGGATGTACATCACCCGCCCTTTGGAATCGACCGAGCCCTCTCGCCCGCCGAGCGCCTTGAAGCAGGCGTCGTAAAAGGTCTTCGAAGCTTCGATATCTTCCGCGCCAAGCATCACGTGGCTGAACATGCATTTCTCTCCCGGATTGGTTGCAGTCTGCCACCCGTCCTAGCAGCGCATCGTCCGCACACAATCGACAAACCATGAAGACACTTGCCAGCGTCCGATTGCTGCGACACTCTCGCGCAGCAATGGCGCGTTTTCCGTTTTCCGCGATCGTCGGTCAGGACGAGATGAAGCAGGCGCTGCTGATCGCGGCGGTCGATCCTGCGATCGGCGGTGTGATGGTGTTCGGGGACCGGGGGACGGGCAAGTCCACCGCTGCACGCGCGCTGGCGGGTCTGCTGCCGTCGATCAGCGCAATCCAGGATTGCCCATACGGCTGCTCGAAGGAAGATGAGGCACGCTATCCCGACGTGTGCGGCACCGGCCCGCTGCGCAAGCGGGCGGTTCCCTTCGTCGATCTGCCGCTGGGCGCGACCGAAGACCGGGTGCTGGGCGCGCTCGACCTCGAACGCGCGCTGCGATCGGGCGAAAAGGCGTTCGAGCCGGGGCTGCTCGCCAAGGCGCATCGCGGCTTTCTCTATATCGACGAGATCAACCTGCTGGAGGATCACCTGGTCGACCTGCTGCTCGACGTGGCAGCCTCGGGCGAGAATGTGGTCGAGCGTGAAGGCCTGTCGGTCCGACACCCGGCCAAGTTCGTGTTGATCGGCAGCGGAAATCCCGAAGAGGGCGAACTGCGCCCGCAATTGCTCGACCGCTTCGGCCTCTCGGTCGAAGTGCGCACGCCCGGCGATATCGACACGCGGGTGGAGATCATGCGCCGCTGCGCGCGTCAGGAAGCCGACCCCGATGGCTTTGCGGGCGAATGGTCCGACGAAGAGGACAAGGTGCTGCGCCGGATCGACCGTGGCCGCAAGCGGCTGGCGAAGATCGAAGTGCCCGATGCGATGCTCACCAAAGCGGCCGAGCTGTGCATGGCGGTGGGCGCCGATGGCCTGCGCGGTGAACTCACCGTGATGCGCGCGGCCAAGGCGCTCGCGGCGCTGGAGGGGGCCAGGGCGCTGGCCGAAAAGCACCTGATCGCGGTTGCACCCTCGGCCCTGCGCCACAGGTTGCGGCGCGACGTCCTCGACGAGACCGGATCGACCGCGCGGATCGAGCGCGCGATCGGCGAAGTCTTCGGATGAACGCCGAGGCCGGGCAGGGGGCCGATGCCGCGGCGGACGCTCTGCTCGCGCTTCGCCTGTTCCTTGCCGCGCCCGATGCGCTTGGCGGCGTGAGCCTGCGAGGGGCAGGCCCGGCGCGCGACGGCTTGATCGAATGGCTTCGCGAAGGGGTGGAAGGGCCGCTGCGCCGTCTGCCCGCGCATATCGACGACGAACGGCTGCTGGGCGGGGTCGATCTCGCCGCCAGCCTTGCGACCGGCCGCAGCGTGCGGGCGCGGGGGCTGCTCGAAGAGATCGCGGGCGGCGTGCTGGTGGTGCCGCTGGCAGAGCGGCTCGATCGCGATGTGGCGGGGCGGCTGGCGCAGGCGCTCGATGGCGACGCGCGGTTCGGTCTGGTGCTGCTCGACGACGGGCGCGAGGGGGATGACGAAGCACCGCCGTCGGCGTTGCTGGAACGGGTGGCGTTCCATTGCGACCTGACGCGCGCGCCATCACTTGTTTGCGACCCCATCGATGCCGCCAGCATCCCGATCGACGCGGTTGTACCGCTGGACGAGGAAGCGATGCACGCGCTTGCCGCGACCGCGACGGCGCTGGGGGTCGACTCGGTGCGTGCACTCAATTTCGCAGGGCACGCCGCCCGCGCCCATGCCGCGCTGGCAGGGTGTGCCGAGGTGAACGGGCGGGATATCGCCGCCGCCGCGCGCCTCGTTCTGGGTCCCCGCGCGACGCAGATGCCTGCTCCGCAAGAACACGACAGCGAAGACGCGCCTCCGCCGCCGCCGGACCAGTCCGACGCGGGCGAGGCGGACGCACATGCGCAGCCGGGCGACACGCCGCTCGACGAGGTTGTGCTGGAGGCCGCGCTTGCGGCGATCCCGCCCGATCTGCTCGCGCAATTGGCCGAAGGGCGAACGCGGCGCAGCAGTGGCAGCGGCGGTGGGAAGAAGCGCACCTCGGGCCAGCGCGGCAGACCGCTGAGCGCCCGGCCTGGGAGCCCGCGCGGCGGCACGCGGCTGGCGCTGGTCGATACCTTGCGCGCAGCGGTTCCGTGGCAGGAGCTCAGGCGGCGCGAGACCGGGAGCGATGGCGATCAGCTGATCATCCGCAAGTCCGACCTGCGTGTCCGCCGGTACGAGCAGCGCGCCGGACGCGTCACGATCTTCTGCGTCGATGCCTCGGGATCGGCGGCGGCGGCGCGGCTGGCCGAGGCCAAGGGCGCGGTCGAGCTGATGCTGGCGCAGGCCTACGTCACCCGCAGCGAGGTTGCGCTGGTCGCCTTCAGGGGAGAGGGCGCGGAGGTGCTGCTGCCGCCGACCCGCTCGTTGACCCGCGCGCGCCGCGTGCTGTCCGCAATGCCGGGCGGGGGCGGGACGCCGCTCGCGACAGGCCTCAGGACGGGGCACCAGTTGGCCGAGGTGGTCGCCGCGCGTGGCAAGACGCCGCATCTGGTGATCCTGACCGACGGGCGCGCCAATGTCGGGGCGAACGGTCTGGGCGGCCGGGCGCAGGCGAAGGCCGACGCAATCGAGGCAGGCCGGGCGATTGCAACTCGCGGGCTCGATGCCCTGGTCGTCGATATCTCGGCGCGCACCGCGCCCGAAGCCTCCGAACTGGCGCAGGCGATGCGCGCCCGCTTCCTCGCACTGCCGATGGCCGACGCGGCGAAGCTTCACGCGGCGGTCAAGGCCACGCAACCGGCAGCGCTGGCCGCATGAGCGAGCCACTCGACTGGGATCGCGACGGACGCCACTGGCCGCACCGCGAGGCAAGCCGCTTTGTCGAGAGCGGTGGCATTCGCTGGCACGTGCAGGTGATGGGGCGCGAACTCGGATCCGCGCCCATCCTGCTGCCGCTCCACGGCACCGGCGCGTCCACGCATTCGTGGCGCGGGGTGATGCCCGCGCTTGCCGAACGCTACACGCTCGTCGCGCCCGATCTGCCGGGGCACGCCTTCACCGGGCGGCTGCCCGATGCGCAGATGACGCTGCCGGGCATGGCGAAGGCAGTCCTAGGCCTGATCGAAACGCTCGACATCGTCCCCGATGCCATCATCGGCCACTCCGCGGGGGCTGCAATTGCGCTGACCATGGCGCGCGGACGCGATCGGTGTGCCGATACGCCGATCATCGGCCTCAATGCCGCGCTCACGCCCCTGCCGTGGCCCGCAACGCAGGTGTTCCCCGCGATGGCGCGGCTGCTCGCGCTCAATCCGCTGGTGCCCAAGGTGTTCTCGGGCGTTTCCCGGCTGGCGGGCGATACCGCAGGTTTCATCCAGCGATCGACGAACTCGCGGATCGATCGCGAGGGGGCGCGCTGTTACGCCACGCTGCTCGGCAATAGCCGGCACGCGCGCGGTGCGTTGGCGATGATGGCGAACTGGGATCTCGACACGCTCGATCGCGCCTTGCCCGACATCGCCAACCCGGTGCTGCTGGTCCACGCGCGCGGCGACAATGCCATTCCGCTGAGCGGGGTCGAGGAAGCCGCGCGCAAGCTGCCCAATGCGCAGCTGGAAGTTCTGCCGGGGCTGGGCCACCTCGCGCACGAGGAACGGCCCGAGGACATCGCGGAGCTGATCGCCGCATTTCTGGCCACGCACGATGTGAGCTAGCAGGGCCTCGCCAGATGCTCGTCATTGCGAGCGGGCGAAGCAATCCAGCGTGGTTTCGCGCCTGCTCTGGAATGCTTCGTCACTACGTTTCTCGCAATGACGGTTGGTTGATAAGCAGCGAAGCGATTGCGGGAGAGCAAGCGATGGAAGGCTTTGGCGAGCATTACGGGTGGGTAGAGATCGTGTTCACCGCGCTGGTCGCGCTCGGCTTCGGCGGATGGCAATACTGGTCGGTCAGCCGCGAGATAAAGCGCGACAAGGACGCAAAGCGCACCGACCGCGACCAATAGTCACCCGCAAGATTTAGCCGACCACCCGCGGCATCCGGTACGGCAGCATGAACTGGACGATTGGGGAAGAGAAACGCCGCATGTCGAGGCTTTCCTGCACCGCCACCACCTGTTCCCCATAAAGGCGCGAGGCCACCGTGGAGCGGGCGTAGAAGGGCGCATCCTCCCACGTCCTGATCACACTCGCATGGCCCCGGTCGCCGCGCGTCTTGCGCTCCATCTGCCACAGGGTGTTGGGCAAGGGCGCGGTCATCGGCAGTTCCACCTGCTGCGGCGTGCCATAGGCGTCGAACCGGATCGCGCTGGCGAAGTGGGACTTGTCCGAACGCGTGCCCTCGTAACAGACCATCGCCCCATCGCTCAGGTGCGCGCGCGACCAGTGCCACACGTCGAATCCGTCCTCCAGCGACTCGGACCCGAAATTGGAATCGAGGTAGGCGCGCCCCGTCCAGCTCACTCCGGGTTCGCGCATATCGACCTCGATCCGCGCACGCGGAGCGAGGCAATGCCAGGTGTGCCTGCCCTCCGGGTCGAGCGCGAAGGGCACAGGGTTGAGCGCTTCTGGGAACACGCGGATCGTGCCGCGAACCGGGCGCTGCCACGGGATGCCGAGCCGCTTGTCCTGCTCGACGATGTCGATCTCCAGCGCCTGGCCGGTCCAGCGCACGCTGCTCGGCCCGATGGCAAGCACGTCGCGTTCCTGCGTCACATCGCCTTGTCCGCGCTCGGTCATCGCCCAGCGCGCCTTCGGCCCATATAGCGCGACATTGAGCGCGGCGTGGTTCAGCGGGGCGCCGCGCCCGCTTGCCTTGTAGTAGGGGGAGAATACGCTGCCGAGAAAGGCAATGATCGTCAGGCCGTGGCGTCCCGTACCACCCTTGGCGTCTTCACTGATCGCGTCGACATACCACCAGCCATAGCCACCGGGCGCGATCGCCGTATCGAAGCGAGGTGCGCCATCGCTGCGCGCGCTGCGATCTGCCCGGACAAGGCGGCCATCGGCACGCCCGCGCCCGGATGGGTGCTCCCCCCGGCGCAGTAGAGACCAGGGATCCGCGTGTGCGCGCCCTGCCGAAGGAAGGACGCCGCCCACCCGTGCGAGGCCCGTCCATAAAGGGCTCCACCCGTCGAGGGGAACAGCGCGTCGAAATCCGCCGGAGTGACCAGCGTGTGCGGAAAGTCCGCCTCCAGCTCCAGCCCGCAGCGGGAAAGGCTGCGCGTCATGGCCATGGTGCATCGATCGAGCTCCTTCTGGGAAAAACTGTGCCGGTCGCCGTTGGCGGGGGCGTTGACGATCACCTGCAGTCGCTCGCGCCCCGTCGGGCCGGGCCCGTCGATTGTGCGGGCATCGCGGTCCAGCGCGCAGATGTAGACGCTGGGATCGGTGATCTGGCTGCCACAAGACAGCGCGCGGAACTCGGCAGGATAGTCGCGCGAGAACATGACGTTGTGGCGCGACAGCGGGAACCCCTGTGTCTTTGCATGCGCGAGCCACACCATCGCGGAGAGCGACCGGCGCGCGGGTGGCGTGCGGCCCACGGCGCGGCTTGCTGCCATGCCGAAGCGCCCGCTGGCGAGCGCTGCGGGGTCGGCGTTGCACAGCACCGTGTCGGCCGCGATCCTTTCGCCGTTGTCGAGGGTGACGCCCGATGTCCCGCGTCCGTCCGTTTCGATGGAGGCAACGCCTTCGCCCAGCCGGAAACGCGCTCCGTTGCGCTCGGCCAGTCCCTTCAGCGCCTCTGCCAGCGCGCTCATCCCGCCGTCGATCAGCCACACACCCTTCGCCTCGACATGCGCGATCAGCATCAGCGTCGCCGGGGCGGAGAAGGGGGAGGAACCGCAATAGGTGGTGTAGCGGCCGAACAGCTGGCGCAAGCGCGGATCGTCGAAATGCTCGCCGAGCGCCTTCCACAGGCTCTCGTAAGGCCTGATCGCGGCGAGATCGCCGAAGTGGAACAGGCCGATCCGCCGCATCAGCGGCAGCGGCCAGAAGACCTTGCTTTGCCGCAGCAGGCTGTCGTCGAGGATGTTATATATCCTCCGCGCTTCCTCGCGAAAGCTGCGATAGCTGCGCGCCGCCTTCGCTCCGGCGAAGACGCCGATCGCATCCTCGCTGCGCAGGGGATCGGCAAAGAGGTCGAGCCGCTTGTGCGTATCCCAAGCGTGGCGGGCGATGATGTGGGCGGGGCGGACCGAGAGCGACTCCGAAAGCGAACCGCCGCAGGCACGGAACACGTCTTCGAAGACCTCGCGCAGGGTGAAGACGGTCGGCCCGGCATCGATCGCGGCGCCGTCGACTTCGAGTCGCCGCGCCTTGCCGCCGACCTGCGCTTCCTTCTCGACCACGGTGACATCCCAGCCGCGCGCCGCGAGGAGCGCGGCGCTAACCAGCCCGCCGATGCCCGCTCCGATCACGACAACCTTGCCAGCCACCTGCCTGCTCTCCCGCAAGACGATTGCTATTTACATAGCATGTGTCCAACAGAATGGACAAATGATCGAGGGTCAAGCCAAATCAACCGCCTGTCCAGGTGAACGACCTCAGGGGTGGCAGGTGCGGATGCTCAGCTGGCGCAACAGGGTGATCGGTTCGCAGCGGTTCCAGAAATGGGCTGCGGCCACTCCATTCGTGCGCTCGATTGCAAGGCGTCGCGCTGCGCAGCTGTTCGACCTTGTGGCGGGGTTCAGCTACTCTCAGGTGCTTCTAGCTGTCGTTGAGAGCGGTTGTGTGCAGCGGTTGGCGCAAGGCCCGGCGACGACTGCCGAACTGGCGGAAATCGCTGGACTTTCGGAGGATGCCTGCGTCCGTCTGATGCGCGCCGCCGCCGCTCTGGGGATAGTGGAGGAGGTGGGGCTGAAGGGCGAGGCGTCCTGCTGGATGCTCGGCCGCCACGGCGCGGCGCTGCACCCAAATGAGGGCGCGCTGGCCATGATCCGCCATCACCGCCTGCTCTACGCCGACCTCGCCGATCCGCTGGCCCTGCTGCGCGCCGACCGGGCGGAACCGACCGCATTGCAGCGTTTCTGGACCTATGCGGGGCAGGGTTGCGATGGTCTCGATGGTGCTGGTGCGGATCCCTATTCGCACCTGATGTCTGCGTCCCAGGCGGCGGTCTCGCATGAGATACTGGCGGCATACGATTTCAGCCGACACGAGTCGCTGCTCGATGTGGGCGGCGGGCACGGGGCTTTCCTCAGTGCGGTTGGCGAGGCGGCGCCGCGCCTTCGGCTCGGCCTGTTCGATCTGCCCGAGGTGATCGAAGGCGTGCCCGAGTCGCTCGGCGCCGATCGGCACCCCGGCAGCTTTCTGACCGACGATATTCCAAGCGGTTACGACTGCATGTCGCTGGTCCGCATCCTCCACGATCACGACGATGCGCCGGCCCTGCATCTCCTGAAGAACATCCGCGCCGCCCTGGCGCCCGGCAAAACCCTGCTGATCGGCGAACCACTGGCCGAAACTCCCGGAGCAGAAGCAATGGGCGGTGCCTATTTCGGCATGTACCTCTGGGCCATGGGTTCCGGCCGTCCCCGGACCGTGAATGAAATACGCGCGATGCTGGCGGAAGCGGGATTTTCGGCCAGCCGCAGGGTTTCGACCCGTCAGCCAATTATTGCATCCGTGATCGTCGCGCAGGCCTGACAGTTAAACTGTCATGACCGTTTGACAGTTCGTATTGTTAAGCGTAGCTGACAATCGGGCCATCGCCTCTTTTGTCGCGGTGGGACCAAGGGGCAGGAGAGGCATAGAGACGATGGAATCATTGGCCGTCACACTCGAAGGACCGGGGCGTCTCGCGCTCAAGCGTCTCGAGCTTCGGGCGGTCGAGGCGGGCGACGTGGTCGTCGCGGTCCATTGGAGCGGGGTCAGCTCGGGTACCGAGAAGCTGCTGTGGACGGGCGAGATGCCGCCGTTCCCAGGCATGGGCTACCCGCTGGTGCCCGGCTACGAATCGGTCGGGCGGATTGTCGATGCCGGTGCCGGCGTTGAGGCGCGCATCGGCGAGTGGGTCTTCGTTCCCGGCGCCAATTGCTACACCGAGGCGCGCGGGCTGTTCGGCGGCACCGCTCAGACGCTGATCGTTCCTTCGGCTCGCGCGCTGCCAATTCCCGAGTCACTGGCCGAAAAAGGCGTGCTGTTTGCGCTCGCCGCGACCGCGCAGCATGCGCTTTCGGGCGGAACGCCGCCCGACCTGATCGTCGGTCACGGAGTACTCGGTCGCCTGCTTGCGCGGCTGACCATCGCCAGCGGTGCGCCTGCGCCGACGGTCTGGGACAACAAGGAACAGCGCCGCCGCGGTGCGCAGGGTTACCAGGTTGTCGCTCCCAAGGACGATGAGCGCCACGATTACCGCGCTATCTACGACGCCAGCGGCAGCAGCGATGTGATCGATATCCTGCTTGGCCGCATCGCCCGGCAAGGCGAGATCGTGCTGGCAGGCTTCTACGCCAACCGCATCAGCTTCGCCTTTCCCGCCGCCTTCCAGCGCGAGGCACGCCTGCGCGTCGCAGCCGAATGGCAGCCTGAAAACCTCTTGCAGACGCACGATCTGATCGAACGCGGCGCACTCGACCTCACCGGGCTCGTTACCGATGTGGCCCCGGCGGGCGAGGCGTGCAGCGCTTACCCGACCGCCTTCGAAAGCCGCGACTGCCTCAAGCTGGTGCTGGACTGGAGCGAACTTGCATGACCCATCTCGATTCCCATTCTGCCATCGACGCCTTGCGCGAAGAGGCCGCGATCGAACCCGATCCGGTCCACGATGGAGAGGTGACCAAGGAAACGCAGGTCATCGCGATCTATGGCAAGGGCGGCTCGGGCAAGAGCTTCGCGCTCTCCAACCTCAGCTACATGATGGCGCAGCAGGGCAAGCGCGTGCTGCTCATTGGCTGCGATCCCAAGTCAGATACCACCAGCCTGCTGTTCGGCGGCAAGGCCTGCCCGACGATCATCGAAACCAGCTCCAAGAAGAAGCTCGCAGGCGAGGAGGTCAGCATCGAGGATGTCTGCTTCCAGCGCGACGGGGTGTTCGCGATGGAACTGGGCGGGCCCGAAGTCGGCCGCGGCTGCGGTGGGCGCGGGATCATCCACGGGTTCGAATTGCTCGAGAAGCTGGGCTTCCACGAATGGGGCTTCGACTACGTTCTGCTCGACTTCTTGGGTGACGTGGTGTGCGGCGGCTTCGGCCTGCCGATTGCGCGCGACATGTGCCAGAAGGTGATCGTGGTCGGGTCGAACGACCTGCAATCGCTCTACGTCGCCAACAACGTCTGCAAGGCGGTCGAATATTTCCGCTCGATGGGCGGCAATGTCGGTGTCGCGGGCATGATCGTGAACAAGGACGACGGCACGGGCGAGGCGCAGGCCTTCGCCAAGGCGGTCGACATCCCGGTGCTCTGCGCGATCCCCGCGAACGAGGAAATCCGTCGCAAGTCGGCCAATTACCAGATCATCGGCAAGCCCGGCGGCGAGTGGGCCCCGCTGTTCGAGGAGCTGGCGATCAACGTCGCCAACGCCCCGCCGCAGCGGCCCACGCCGCTCGAAGGGGATGGCCTGCTCGACCTGTTCAGCCCCGAAGACACTGGCGGCAACGTCCAGCTGATCCCGGCGACACAGGCGGACATGCGCGGCGGGGCGTTCGAGCCGAAGCCGAGCCTCGAGGTGGTTTATGACGAGGTTTGAGGCTCGCAAAATCCTCCCCCTTGGGGGAGGGGAACCAGCGAAGCTGGTGGAGGGGCGTGCGTTCCGAGCCGCCATCATCGCTGGTTCGATTAGTCGCCCGCACCCCTCCACCATCCTTCGGATGGTCCCCCTCCCCCTGCCGGGGAGGATTGGATGACCGACACCCGCACCCGCGACACTCTCGAACTCGGCGCCCCCGAAACGGGCGGCTGTTCGAGCAAGGACACGATGCGCGAAGCCGCGGCCAAAGCGGGGAAGGGCGACCTGCTCGATCAATACGCGCGCGATTACCCACTAGATGAGCGCAAACAGGGGCCGCACGACCAGCCGCAGAGCATGTGCCCCGCCTTCGGGTCGCTGCGCGTCGGCCTCAGGATGAAGCGCACCGCGACGGTGCTGTCGGGCAGTGCGTGCTGTGTTTACGGCCTCACCTTCACCAGCCACTTCTACGGCGCACGGCGGACGGTCGGTTACGTGCCGTTCAGCTCCGAAACGCTCGTCACCGGCAAGCTGTTCGAGGATATCAAGGAAGCGGTCGAGCAGCTCGCCGACCCCGCGCAATACGATACGATCATCGTCACCAACCTGTGCGTGCCCACCGCCAGCGGCGTTCCGCTGCGGCTGCTGCCCGACCAGATCAACGGCGTGCGCGTGATCGGCATCGACGTGCCGGGCTTCGGCATCCCGACCCATGCCGAGGCGAAGGACGTGCTTGCGGGCGCAATGCTCAAATGCGCGCGCGAAGAGGCAGAAGATGGCCCTGTCGCGCGGCCTGATGGCCCGGTGTCGGACCGGCCTACCGTCGCGCTATTGGGTGAGATGTTCCCCGCCGATCCCGTGGGCATCGGCATGATGCTGGAGCCGCTGGGCCTCGCTGCCGGCCCGGTCGTCCCCACGCGCGAATGGCGCGAATTGTACAGCGCGCTCGACTGCGCAGTGGTGGGCGCGATCCACCCCTTCTACACCGCCAGTGTCCGCGAGTTCGAGGCTGCGGGGCGCAGCGTTGTCGGTTCGGCACCCGTGGGGCGTGACGGCACGGCCGCCTGGCTCGATGCTATCGGCGCAGCCTGCGGCGTGGCTCAAGCGAAGATCGACGCGACAAAGAACGCCTTTCTACCCGCGATCGAAGGCGCACTCGCAGGGATGCCGATCAAAGGAAGGATTACCGTGTCGGGCTACGAGGGTTCCGAACTGCTCGTCGCACGGCTGCTGATCGAAAGCGGCGCGGAGGTGCCTTACGTGGGCACCGCGTGCCCGAAGACGCGCTGGTCCGATTCCGACCGTGAATGGCTCGAGGCCAAGGGAATACGCGTGAACTATCGCGCCAGCCTTGAGGAGGACATCGCTGCGGTCGACGAATTCGGCCCCGACCTCGCCATCGGGACCACCCCCGTGGTGCAGCACGCGAAGCAGACCGCAACGCCCGCGCTATACTTTACCAACCTGATCTCGGCCCGTCCGCTGATGGGGCCAGCGGGGGCGGGCAGCCTTGCTCAGGTGGTCAACGCGGCGCTCGGCAACAAGGCGCGTTTCGACCGGATGCGCGACTTCTTCGAAGGCGTGGGCGCGGACGACAATGCGGGCATCTGGCAGGATACGCCGGTCGACCGCCCGCAGTTCAAGAAGAAATTCGCCGCGCAAACCGCCGCCGCGCTGAAGGCGGCAGAGGCGGTGGGATCATGACCCTCGTCCTCGATCACGATCGCGCAGGCGGCTACTGGGGCGCGGTCTACGTGTTCACCGCGATCAAGGGCCTGCAGGTTGTGATCGACGGCCCAGTGGGTTGCGAGAACCTGCCTGTTACCAGCGTGCTCCACTATACCGACGGGTTGCCGCCACACGAACTGCCGATCGTCGTCACCGGGCTGGGCGAGGAAGAACTGGGCAAGACCGGCACCGAAGCCGCGATGAAGCGCGCGTGGAAGACGCTCGACCCCGAACTGCCATCGGTGGTGGTCACCGGCTCTATCGCGGAGATGATCGGTGGCGGAGTGACGCCTGAGGGGACTACGATCCGCCGCTTCCTGCCGCGCACGATCGACGAGGATCAGTGGGAAAGCGCGGACCGCGCGCTGAGCTGGCTGTGGACCGAATTCGGCCCAAAGAAGATGCCTGCGCCCAAAGCGGTGAAGGAGGGCGAAAAGCCGCTCGTCAACATTATCGGCCCGGCATACGGCATGTTCAATATGGCGAGCGACCTCGCCGAAATCCGTCGCCTGGTCGAAGGGATCGGTGCGGAGGTCAATCTGTCCTTCCCGCTCGGCAGTCATCTCGCCGACATGCGCAAGCTCGCCAACGCGCACGCCAACGTGTGCATGTATCGCGAATATGGCCGCAATCTGTGCGAGCTGCTGGAACGCCCGTACTTTCAGGCACCTATCGGGCTTTCCTCGACCACCAGTTTCCTGCGGGCACTGGGCGGGGAACTGGGGCTGGACCCCGAACCCTTCATCGAGCGCGAGAAGCACACCACGATCAAGCCGCTGTGGGATCTGTGGCGCTCGGTCACGCAGGATTTCTTCGGCACCGCCAATTTCGGCATCTGCGCGAACGAGACCTACGCGCGCGGCATTCGTCACTTTCTCGAAGACGACATGGGGCTTCCGTGCAACTTTGCCTTCGGACGCAGCGCCGGGGTGAAACCGAAGAACGAGGACGTGCGCGCGGCTATCCACGCCAACCCGCCACTGGTTGTATTCGGCAGCTACAACGAGCGGATGTACATGGCCGAGGTCTCTGGCAGGGGCCACGGCCCGCAAGGCCAGTTCATCGCGGCGAGCTTCCCCGGGGCGGCGATCCGGCGGCATACCGGCACGCCCTTCATGGGATATTCGGGCGCGACCTATCTCGTGCAGGAGGTGTGCAATGCGCTGTTCGATGCGCTGTTCCACATCCTTCCACTCGGGTCCGAGATGGACAAGGCCGACCCGACCCCGGCGCGCAAGCAGGCCGAGCTGCGCTGGGATGCCGATGCCAAGCGGCGGCTCGACGAAATTGTCGAAGCGCAGCCCGTGCTGGTCCGCATTTCCGCAGCGAAGCGCATGCGCGACTCGGTCGAAGCTTCGGCGCGACGCGCGGGAGAAACCACCGTTTCCGCAGACCGACTGGCCGACGTCCTGCTCGAAGGGGCGGCGCGGTGAGCCGCGCGTTGCATCTCATCCGCCCGGCAACGGGCCCAGAAATTCGCCGGGGTCGTGCGCCCGGGCGGATACCGCCGGGGCGGCAATGCCCCACCTTGTCCAGCAAGTTTGGAGATTGACCAATGAACGATCCGACACCTGGCGATGATCGCTTCGGTCTGCGAACCTACCTGACGCCGGAAGAAGCCAAGGAATTTCACAAGATTTTCATGGGCTCCTTCATCGGCTTCACGGGCATCGCAGTCCTCGCGCACATTGCGCTGTGGGCATACAAGCCCTGGCTCTGACCGATCCGATGTGCCCATCTGACGCATCGTGGCGCCAGCGGGCAGCAATTGCCGAAACCACATAAAAAGGAACCAAGCCATGTGGAGAATCTGGCTTATTTTCGATCCGCGCAGGACGCTCGTCGCCCTGTTCGTGTTCCTGTTCGTGCTCGCGCTGCTGATTCACTTCATCCTGCTCAGCACCAATCGGTACAACTGGCTCGATGGCGCAAGCGCCACTCCGGCGACGACTGCTGCGGCGGTCGAAGGCCCGGCAACGACGGGCTAGCAACCCGCCCGACGTGACGGGGGCGGGCTTTCCCGTCCCCGCAGCGGCCGCCACCGATGGCGGGCCGACCGAACAGTTTCGATAACCTGCAAGCCCGCCCCTGCGACGGGAAGGATGGACGTTATGGCGCTCCTCAGTTTCGAGCGGAAATACCGCGTGCGTGGCGGCACGCTGATCGGTGGCGACCTGTTCGATTTCTGGGTGGGTCCCTTCTACGTGGGCTTTTTCGGCGTGACGGCGGCAATCAGCGCTATGCTGGGCACGCTCATGATCTTCGCCGCGGCATCCCAGGGGCCGACCTGGAACCCGTGGCTGATCTCGATCGATCCGCCACCGATCGACGCAGGGCTGGCCGCTGCCCCGCTCAATGCCGGGGGCTACTGGCAGATCATCACCGTCTGCGCGCTGATCGCTTTCGTTTCGTGGGCGCTGCGACAGGTGGAAATCTGCCGCAAGCTGGGCATGGGGTACCATGTACCGGTTGCCTTCGGGTTTGCCGTCCTCGCCTACACGACGCTGGTCGTGATCCGGCCGCTATGGCTGGGCGCGTGGGGGAACGCGTTCCCCTATGGCATTTTCAGCCATCTCGATTGGGTCTCGAACACCGGCTATTCCTACGCCAACTTCCATTACAACCCGCTCCACATGGTCGCGATCACGTTCTTCTTCACGACCTGCTTCGCGCTTGCGCTTCATGGATCGTTGGTGCTGTCGGCGGTGAACGTACCGCGCGGCACAGAGGTCAAGTCGCCAGAATACGAAGACACTTTCTTCCGCGATTTCGTGGGCTACTCGATCGGCACGGTCGGCATTCACCGGCTGGGGCTGCTGCTGGCGCTCAACGCCGGCTTCTGGAGCGCGGCGTGCATGATCCTGGCGGGGCCGCTCTATCAGGGCAGCTTCCCCGAATGGTGGGACTGGTGGCGCAGCATCCCGATCTGGTCCTGAGGAGAAGACGTCATGACACGCTATCAAAACATCTTCACCCAGGTTCAGCTTGCCGGTCCGCCCGAGATGGGGATCGACCTGCCGGAAACCGACGAGGCCCGCATCCCGCTTCACTGGAACGCGCACTGGTTCGGCAAACTGGGGCAGGCGCAGTTTGGGCCAATCTACCTCGGCTGGCTCGGCCTCGCTTCACTGCTGTTCGGCTTTTTCGCGATCGAGATAATCGGCCTCAACCTGCTCGCTTCGGTGAACTGGGACCCGCAGGCTTTCGTGCGCGAGTTCTTCTGGCTCTCGCTCGATCCGCCGGGGCCTGAATGGGGATTCACGCCCTTCGTACCGCTGGCCGAGGGGGGCTGGTGGATCCTCGCGGGGTTCTTCCTCACCATCTCGATCCTGCTATGGTGGCTGCGGACCTACCGCCGTGCCAAGGCGCTCGGCATGGGGCTGCACGTATGCTGGGCGTTCGCGAGCGCGATCTGGCTGTTCCTCGTGCTCGGATTCATCCGGCCCGGGCTGATGGGCAGCTGGTCGGAAGCCGTGCCCTTCGGCATCTTCCCGCACTTGGAGTGGACCAACAATTTCTCGCTGACCTACGGCAACCTGTTCTACAACCCGTTCCACTGTCTCTCGATAGCGTTCCTGTACGGCTCTGCCCTGCTGTTCGCGATGCACGGTGGGACGATC
The DNA here is from genome assembly GCF_038594485.1 of Citromicrobium bathyomarinum. Classification (GTDB taxonomy): domain Bacteria; phylum Pseudomonadota; class Alphaproteobacteria; order Sphingomonadales; family Sphingomonadaceae; genus Alteriqipengyuania; species Alteriqipengyuania bathyomarina_A. The sequence goes on from NZ_JBCFZG010000004.1 coordinate 856,956, forward strand.
CTTGCGGTCAGCCGCTATGGCGGGGAGCGCGAGATCGAGCAGATCACCGATCGCGGCACCGCTGCGGAGCGCGCAGGCCTGTTCTGGCGCTGGACGATGGGCTTCAACGCGACGATGGAATCGATCCACCGCTGGGCCTGGTGGTTCGCGATCCTGACCACGCTGACCGGCGGAATTGGTATCCTGCTGACGGGCACGGTCGTCGACAACTGGTACCTCTGGGCGCAGGAGCACCACTACGCGCCGAGCTGACCGAGCCGCCAGAGCGCGATCACAAAGGGCCCGGCCATTGCGGTCGGGCCCTTTTGCTATCCGGTCCTAGCCGCGCTCGTCTCGCGAACGGTTGCGCAGGTCGAGCAGGTGTAGCGGGAAGGCGAGGGCGACGGGGAGCGCTATCCAATACCACGGAGCGCCCACCAGCGCGGCACGCAAGCCCAGAACGATCAGCCCGGCTGGGCCGAGCAGTCCGAGGATGGCGGAGATGCTCCAGCGTCGCAGCCGGAGCAGCACAGCCTCGGCAGCCAGGACAGCAAGGACGATGTCGGCTGCGTGTCCGCTCGCGAAAAGGCCCTCCATGTCAGAACGGGCCGTTGAGCTCGACGATGCTCCAGTTGAGCGCGCCCGCAATGCTGACCCACACGATGTAGGGGACCAGCGCCGCCGCGGCGAAACGCGAGTAACGGCGGCACACTACAATCAGTGCCGCTACCGAGAGCCACAGCAGCAGCAGTTCCGCAAATGCCCAGTCGGGCCGCTGCATCCGGAAGAACATCAGGCTCCACAGGATATTGAGGAAGCCGTTGAGCGCGAACAGGCCGACCACGGTGTCGGCGGCGCGCGCATTCGGGGCCGCGACCCACGTGCGCACCGCCGCAATCGCGGCAAGCGCGAAGATCGCGGTCCATGCCATCGGGAAGACATAGTTGGGCGGGGTCCAGTCCGGCTTTGCCAGCCCCTGATACCACGGGCCAAGGTCGGTGATGGTCCCGCCGAGCATCGCGATGCCCAGCGCGGCGAACCCCGCGACGATCATCGGCAATACCCAGCTGCGACCCATCAGGCAGCTGCCCTCAGCCCCAGAAGATGCGCGCAGTCCTTCATGAAGATGCGCAGATGCGCGACGGGTTTGGCGCGTACCAGCCGCTTGTTCATGTACGCCTCCCACGTCAGTTGCTGTACGTCGCGATCGGCGCACATCGTCACGAACCGTTCGCGCCGCTTGTCGCTCGAATACCAGAAGTGCTGCATCATGCCGAGGATCCAGAATACCTTGCCGTGCTCGCGCATGAAGGCCTTGCGCGCCTGCCTGAGTGCAGCGGGCTGTCCGGTCGCCAGAAACGCATCGGCAGCCTGCGCCACGCAGCGCCCGCCCATCATTGCGTAATAGATGCCTTCGCCGCTTGCCGGGGCGACCACGCCCGCGGCATCTCCGGCCACGATTACGTCGGTGCCATTGTCCCACCGCTTGAGCGGTTTCAGCGGGATGGGCGCACCTTCGCGGCGGATCGTTTCGCACGCCTTGAGGCCGAGGTCGTCGCGCATCCGGGCAACCGATCCGCGCAGGCTAAAGCCCTTGTTGGCGCTGCCCACGCCGATGCTGGCGGTTTTGCCATGGGGGAAGACCCAGGCGTAGAAATCGGGCGATAGATGCCCCTGGTAGAAGACGTCGCAACGTGCCCCGTCGAACGCGTCGCTGGTGCCCTGTGGCGACTCGATGATCTCGTGATAGGCGAACACGCATTTCATCCGCTCTGCCCCGGCGATGTTCTGTGCGGCCACTGCCGAGCGCGCGCCGTCGGCACCGATCACCAAGCGCGTGCGCACCCGTTTGATATCGCCACCGCGCGCCTCGCGGTAACAGACCGTCGGTGCCTCGCCTTCGGTCCGCTCGATCCGCTCGAAAGTGCCGGTGCGCCGTTCCGCACCGGCCTGAGCGGCGCGCTTGCGGAGCCATTCGTCGAACACGTCGCGGTCGACCATGCCGACATAGCCAATCTCGCCCACCGGCATGTCTACCTTGCGGTCCGAGGGCGCGATCATTCGCGCTGCGCGCGCGCGTGCGACCAGCAGGCTGTGCGGTATCCCGAACTCTTCGAGCAGGCGTGGCGGCACGGCCCCGCCGCAGGGCTTGATCCGCCCGGCGCGGTCGAGGAGCAGGACCTTGCGGCCAGCGCGGGCGAGGTCGGTTGCGATCGTCGCGCCCGAAGGCCCGCCGCCGACAACCACGGCATCGTAGACTGTCTCGCTCATGCGCGGGCAACTCCCCTGCTAGTGTGCTGTGCGCCGACGGTCGCCTGCACGGCAAGTACGGCGGCGAGGATGAAAAGGCACGCCTCGATCGCGAAGATCAGCTGGAAGGCCGCGCCGTCCTGCCCGGCGACGCGCCGTGCGATATCGACCCCCAGCGCACCGGTCAGCCCGCCGAGCCCGAAGGCGATCGCCTGCGCTGCGCCCCACACGCCCATCCGCACGCCTTCGCGGGTTTTCTCGCCCGCGCCCGCCAGCCCCATCATCGCACCGATCGCGGAGACCGCGAACACGCCGTTGCAAAAGCCGAGCGCGAAGACATTGGCGGTGAGCGGCCAGCCGGGTCCGGCGACGGCTGCCATCGCGAGACCGGCGAGGGCCAGCCCCGACCCTGTACAACCGGCGACGATCCAGAGCCGGAGGTCGGTCGGCAGGCGCCCGGCAAAAGCGCTGCCGCCTACCCCGGCGACGATCATGCCGATCAGAACGCCGCCATGTTGCAGACCGGAAAGGCTGGTCGACTCGCCCGGCGTCATTGCGAACACCAGTCCGGCGAAAGGCTCCAGAATCAGGTCCTGCATCGAATAGGCAAGCATCGAGACGAAAATGAGGACGGTGAATCGCCGCGCGGCGGTTTCCTGCATGATCTCGCGCAGAGCTTCGGCAAAACCGGGCGCGTCGTGCCTTTGCTTTTCGGAGAAATCGACCGAGGTTGCGGGTTCGAGCCGCCAGATTGCAATCAGGGCGATGCCCAAGGCGGCGAGGGCGATGCTGCTGGCAACCGTGGCCAGCCGCGCTTCGCTGAAAGGATCGAGCATTGCGCCAGCCACGCCTGCGGCGATTACAATGCCCGCGATCATCATCGTCCACGTCACCGCCGCCGCAGCCGCGCGGCGTTCGGGCCTTACGCCCGAGGCAAGCAAGGCGAGCATCGAGGTGCCCGCAGCCCCCACTCCGAACCCGATCATCGCGAATGCGGCGACCGCAAGAGCGCCGCCGAGAAGGGCACTTTGGGGCATCAGCGTGGTTGCGCGCACCGCCAGCAGGGCCCCGCCGGCCAGCACCGCCATGCCTCCGCCGATCCACGGCGTCCGCTTGCGCCCCCGGTCCGACCCGTGGCCCCACAGGGGGCGGGCGAGCTGAACGGCATAGTGCCAGGCAACCAGCCCTGCGGGTATCGCCGCGGCGAGCGCGTATTCGACCACCATCACCCGATTGAGCAGCGAGGTGGCGAGCATCACGATCGCGCCGATTGCGGCCTGCACCAGCCCTAGCCGCACAATGGCAATCCAGCCGAAACCTGTGGCGGAAGCGCTGCTCATCCGAAATAGCCCCCGAGGCCGAGGCCCGCTGCGAGCATCCCGAAGACATAGAGCGTCACGCCAGTCGCTCCGTACCACGGCGCGTGCTTTGCGGGGTCGCGAACAAGGCGCGGCATCAGCGCGCTCTGTCCGGCAAGCAGCAGTGCGACGACGGCGGCGGAAAGAAGCTGGCCCCACATCAGCAGCAGGGCAACCACAAGGATCTGCGCGCCCCCCATGACCGCACAGGCCAGCAGGCTGGCATTGCGTATGCCCATGGTGACGGGGAGCGAGCGAAGCCCGGTGGCGCGATCGCCTTCGACGGCCTTGAAATCGTTGAGTGTCATGATCCCGTGCGCGCCGATCGAATAGAGCAGCAGGATTGCCAGTACCTGCATCGATGGCATTGCGCCGAGCATAACCGCCGCACCGGTGAACCAGCTGAGCCCCTCGTAGGTAAGTCCGACCACCGCGGGGCCCCACCAGCCGCTGACTTTGAGGCGGAAGGGCGGGGCGCTGTAAGCCCAGGCGAGGGCGAGCCCGATCGCGGCAGCCGCAATCACCAGCGGCCCGAGAGCCATGGCGACGAGCAGCGACAGGAACGTGCCGATGATGGCGATATAAAGACCCCAGCGGCCCGCCACGCGGCCTGACGGTATCGGGCGGTCGGGTTCGTTGATGGCATCGACATGCCGGTCGAACCAGTCGTTCACCGCCTGGCTCGTCCCGCACACCATCGGCCCGGCGAGCAGGATTCCCAGGCCCACCAGCAACCAGCGTTCCTCGACGGTCGCTCCGGAGGAGACGACGCCGACGGCAAAAGCCCACATCGGCGGAAACCAGGTGATCGGTTTGAGCAGCGCAAGGACGTCGCGAGCCGCTGGCGGCGGCGACGTTCCGAGTGAGAGCGCCGAGCGATTCATAACCGGCAGCCTATGCCTGCCGGTAAGGCCCGTCAAACCATTTTGACAGTAGGTTTGTCAGGCAGAGATTACTCTGCTTCTTCGCCCTGCTTGCCGAGGCCGTACCGGTTGAGCTTGGAGTACAGGCTCTGGCGGCTCAGGCCGAGGATTTCCGCAGCAGATGCGCGATTGTCCGAGGTGTAGACCAGCGCCGCCTCGATACACAGCCGCTCGATCAGATCGGTGCTCTCGCGCACGATATCCTTGAGCGGCATCCGCCCCACCAGATCGGTCAGTTCATCGACCGAGCGCGGCAGATCTTCTCCGCCGGTGGTGACTTCGCGCAGGCGCCGTCCGACCGGGCGAATGACGAAGCCGAAGCGACGCGTGTCTTCGCCCGCAGAGACGGCTGAAATCTCGACCGGTTCCTCGGACGTGCCGCTCAGGTTGCGAACGACACTGGTGACGTTGCGCGCGACCCCGTCCTTGTCAATCTGGTTGGCGATCAGGTCGAGATCGATACCCGGCCGACCGAGCAGGCGCGACAGCGACCGACCGCTCAGCTGTTCTTCGCTCGCCGCGTCGACCATTTCCACAAAGGCTGCATTGGCGCTCAGGATGCGCATCTGCTCGTCCGCCACCACGAAGGCGTCGGGCATAGATTCGATAATCTCGGCAAGCGGCCGCTCGTCGCTCAGGGGGCGTTCGTCCGCGGGCGTGATGATCAGCAGGAGATATTGCCGCCGGTTCTGGCTGAAACCGGTCGCGGCGACCTGCGCCTCGCGACCACCTTTGGCGAGCGCTGCCCTGATCGGCGTCGCCGTGTCCGATCCCAATGCCGAGCCGAGCTGCGTGGTCAGCCGGTCGCGCGATGCGCCGTCGAACAGGCCGCCCAGCTTCTTGCCCGGCAGGCTGTCCGCTCGCGCGCCGGCCAAATGGTAGGCGGCCGGGTTGGCCTCGCGAATACGGTGACTGTCGGCCTCGACGATCAACACCGCTTCGCGCGACCGTTCGAACAGCATGCGATAGCGCGCTTCGAGCTGGCGCATCCGCATATAATCGCGCTCCAGCGCCTGCTGGACCTGCAGGAGTCGTTGCTGCGTGCGGGCCACATCGCGCAGGTCGCGTCCCAGCGCGAGATGGCGTCCGTCGCCCAGCTGGACCAGCGTGTAGCGCAATGGGACGTCGCCATCGCTCGACGGGTGGTTCACCTGACGCCAGCGATGCGGCTCACCCTTGCGGGCCGCGGCGAGCATTTCCATGATCTTGGGGCGGCTCTCGATCGTCACGGTCTCGAGCCAGTTGGCCCCCACCCAATCACCGAAGTCGGGGAATTCGCGGGCGTCGAAAGATGCGTCCAGAATGTCGCCGGTATCGTCCAGCACCAGCGCAACGTCGCCCGCCGCCACAGCCAATCGCTGCGCCGCATCGGAATCGAGAGAGCCGAAAAGCCCGGCGGAATCGCCGAACGACCTGTCTGCAGGGCTGCCTTGCTTTCTCGTCAGCATACTCGCCCCCTCAGGGTGCGGGGTTAAGGTGTAGTCCCATTCCGGCGATCATCCGCTCCGCCACTCCGAGTGCTTCGAAGGCATCCTTCGCCGTACCGTCGGCGCCGACTTCCTCCGCGATTTCGGGGTGTGCATTGACCATCCGGCCGCCGATCATCATGCGCGCTGCCGGGTTGGCCGATACGGTACGAATGGCCCGGATCAGGGAATGAAGCGCGCTGCTAGGTGAATCGCTGGTGATGGTCAATCCCACCAGATCGAAGGATTTCTGGGAAATCACGGTCAGCAGTTCGCGCCGTTGCGGATCGATCAGCGCTTCGCTTTCCCAGCCTGCGCGGGCAAAGACTTCGTCGATCATAAGCGCACCGAAGCCGTGCTGGTCGCCCGGCATGGGGGAAAACAGAGCGCGTGCCGGTCCGCTCAAAGAGCGCTTGATCGGCGGCGAGCGCGAAGCGATTTCGCGCATAACTTCCTGTAATCGCCACAGCCCCATGGTAACTTCGACGAAATCGCAGCGATCCTCTTCCCAGAGCGCGCCGAGCTTGCGCGCTGCGGGGGCAAGCAGATCGAGGAAGATCGCCTGGATACCGTAACCGCGTTTCACCAGGCCTTCGACCTCGCACAGCGCCCGGTCGGCGTCCCAGTCCAGCAGATTTATTGCGAATTCGTCCGCGAATTCCGGCGACAGTGGGCCGAGGTCTTCGGCGATGGGGGAGGTCTTCTCACGCGAATGGGCCAACATCAGCCGGGGGATCATGTGATGCTCGACAATGTCGGCCAGCTCCCGCGCGTCATTCTCGTGCGATCGCCTTCGCGTGCCCAGCGGGTGCGCGATGATGTGGCGAAGGGCACTTGATTCCACCTCGAATACCGATGCCATGTCAGACTCTCCCAGTCTGGAAGCGGCGCGGATTGCGTCGATTCAGGCATGCGTTGTTGGATGCGACTCCGCCCGAACTTTCAGGAGCGTACGCCTCCGATCAACATTTGGCAAACGCTGAGGTGTCCAGCGTAGTTGTCGTCATCACAGATTGACACTCCCGCCATCGAGGGCGTAATCATCGGCCTTGAGAGGAGGTCGCCAGCGACCCAATGGCTATCGAGGCGTATCAGGAAACGGACGCGACGCGGCAGGGTTCGCCTGAGATTGGCAGGCCGATGCTCTACACCCCCGAGCAGCGCGCGCGACGCGACTCGAGTGCATGGACCATCGTCCAGGGTGTGCTCGCCCCGGTGCAGTTCGCGATCTTTCTTATCAGCCTCGCGCTGGTCCTGCGCACGCTGCTGACGGGAGAGGGTGCCTTCGCCGCCGACCTCTCCATCCTCGCCAAGACTTTCGCGCTTTACGCGATCATGATCACCGGCTCGATCTGGGAGAAGGTCGTCTTCGGCAAATGGCTGTTTGCGCGGGCCTTCTTCTGGGAGGACGTGTTCAGCATGGTCGTGATCGGCCTGCACACGGCCTATCTCGTGATGCTCTTCGGAGGGATCGGCAGTGTCGAGACGCGGTTGCTGGTCGCGCTCGCCGGGTACGCCGCTTACGTCATCAATGCCGGGCAGTTCCTGCTCAAGCTGCGCGCTGCGCGGCTCGCGGGCCAGCCTCCCGCTCAGCCATTGGCGGTGCCGGCATGAAGGCGGACGCATTCTCGCTCCCTGCCGATACCGGCTGTGGCGCACCTCCTGAACGCGAGGTGCTGCGCGAGCGCGGGCAACGCGAGGTTTTCTGCGGGCTGACCGGGATCGTGTGGCTGCACCGCAAGATGCAGGACGCATTCTTCCTGGTGGTCGGCTCGCGCACCTGCGCGCATCTGCTCCAGTCGGCGGCGGGGGTGATGATCTTCGCCGAGCCGCGCTTTGCCAACGCGATCATCGAGGAACGCGACTTGGCGGGCATGGCCGATTGCCACGAAGAGCTGGACCGCGTGGTCGATCGGCTGCTGGCACGCCGCCCCGAGATCAGGCAGCTATTCCTCGTCGGATCGTGCCCGTCCGAAGTGATCAAGCTCGATCTGGGCAAAGCGGCCGAGCGACTCGGCGCGAAGCATGCCGGTCAGGTCCGTATCCTGAACTATTCGGGCAGCGGGATCGAAACGACCTTCACCGAAGGCGAGGATGCGTGCCTTGCCTCGCTGGTCCCCGCAATGCCTGCAAGCGTGCCCGATGCCGCGCCGCAGCTGCTGCTGGTCGGATCGTTGCCGGACATCGTCGAGGACCAGTTCCTGCGCCTGTTCGCGCAGCTGGGAATCGAACAGGTCGGCGTACTGCCCGCGCGCACGGCGGATGGTCTTCCGGCTGTCGGCTCGAATACACGGGTTTTGCTCGCGCAGCCGTTCCTCGGCGAAACCGCGCAGGCGCTGGAAGGGCGCGGCGCGCAGAGGATCGAGGCGCCGTTCCCGTTCGGTGCAGAGGGCACCACCGCCTGGCTCAAGGCGGCGGCACGCACTTTCGGGATCGACGAGATGCACGCCAACAGCGTTATCGCGCCGGGTCGCGAACGGGCCAAGCGCGCGCTCGAACATCATCGCGAGGCACTTGCAGGCAAGCGGATCAGCTTCCTGCCCGACTCGCAGCTCGAAGTGCCGCTCGCGCGGTTTCTCGCCACTGAACTGGGCATGGAGCCGGTCGAGGTTGGCACGCCCTATCTCAACCGCAAGCTGGTCGCGCGCGATCTGGAGCAAGTGCCTGAAAGCACCCGCATCAGCGAAGGGCAGGATGTCGACCGCCAGCTCGACCGGGTGCGTGCCGACCGCCCCGATCTGACAGTTTGCGGCCTCGGCCTCGCCAACCCGCTGGAGGCCGAGGGGCTTTCGACCAAGTGGGCGATCGAACTCGTCTTCTCGCCCATCCACGGGTTCGAGCAGGCAGGCGACCTCGCCGAACTCTTCGCGCGCCCACTGCGCCGCCGCGACGTGTTGAAGGTGTAGCGGTGCAGCTGTCTGTCTGGACCTACGAGGGGCCACCTCACGTCGGCGCGATGCGGGTCGCGACAGCGATGCGCGGCGTCCACTACCTGCTCCACGCGCCGCAGGGCGATACCTACGCGGATCTGCTGTTCACGATGATCGAACGGCGGGGTGCCCGCCCGCCGGTCACCTACACGACCTTTCAGGCGCGCGATCTGGGCAAGGATACCGCCGATCTGTTCCAGCGCGCGGCGCGCGATGCCTTTGCACGGTTCGATCCGCAGGTGATGTTGGTGGGATCGTCGTGCACTGCCGAGCTCATTCAGGACGATCCCGCCGGGATGGCCGAGGCGATGCGCCTGCCGTGCCCGGTCGTCCCGCTCGAACTGCCGAGCTATTCGCGCAAGGAAAACTGGGGCGCAGGCGAGACCTTTTACCAGATCGTGCGCCATCTCGCGGATCGCGATGTGCGCGCCGCGCCGCGTGATCGCCGCAGGCCGCTGGTCAACATCCTCGGCCCCGCAGCGCTTGGTTTCCGCCATCGCGACGATGTGCGCGAGGTGCGCGGCATCCTCGACACGCTGGGCATCGCGGTGAACGTCGTCGCCCCGCTGGGTGCCTCACCCGCCGAGATCGCCCGGATCGGGGCGGCGGACTTCAACATCGTGCTCTATCCCGAGATCGGCGACAGCGCCGCCCGCTGGCTTGAGCGCGAATTCAGGCAGCCGCGCACCAGGACCGTTCCTATCGGCGTCGGCGCGACGCGCGAATTCATCGCAGAGGTTGCCGCGCTTGCCGGGGTCGATCCCGAGCCTGCGCTGGCCGACGACCAGTCGCGCATGCCGTGGTGGAGCCGCTCGGTCGACTCGACCTACCTGACGGGCAAGCGCGTGTTCGTGTTCGGTGATGCGACCCACGCTGTTGCTGCTGCGCGGGTCGCGCAAGAAGAGCTGGGTTTCGAGGTAGTCGGGCTCGGCTGCTACAATCGGGAATTCGCCCGCGAAGTGCGCGATGCGGCCAAGCTCTACGGCGTCGAGCCGCTGATCACCGACGATCATCTCGAGGTCGAAGATGCCATCGCCGCCGCCTCGCCCGAACTGGTGCTGGGTACGCAGATGGAACGCCACATCGCCAAGCGTCAGGGCGTGCCCTGCGCGGTCATTTCGGCCCCGGTCCACGTGCAGGATTTCCCCGCCCGCCACAGCCCGCAGATGGGGTTCGAGGGTGCGAACGTGCTGTTCGACACCTGGGTGCATCCGCTGGTCATGGGGCTCGAAGAGCACCTGCTGACCATGTTCCGCGAGGATTTCGAGTTCTCCGACGATGCGGGCGCGAGCCACCTGCACCAGAACCTCCCCGCAACGGGGAGGGGGACCGCGCGAAGCGGGGTGGAGGGGCAGGGAGGCCTTGCCGATACTGCTGCCAAGGTAAGCGAGGCGGACGGACCCCTCCACCATCCTGCGGATGGTCCCCCTCCCCCGGCGGGGGAGGTTCATATCTGGTCCGCCGAAGCCGAGGCGGAACTGAAGAAAATCCCTTTCTTCGTGCGCGGCAAGGCGAAGCGGAACACGGAAAGCTTCGCCGCCGAGCAGGGCCGCGCGGCGATCGACCTCGAAACGCTATACGATGCCAAGGCGCATTATGCCCGCTAGCGCGCTCCCCCGGACGCGCGTCGTGATCGTGACGCTCGACAATCACCTCAAGGGTGCGGTTGAGCGGGCGAGCGAGCGGCTGGCGGTCGAGGACATCGAGATCGTGCTCCACGCGGCGTCCGATTGGGACCGGGTGCCCGGATCGCTCGAGCAGGCCGAAAAGGACGTCGCGCGGGCCGACATCGTGATCGCGACGATGCTGTTCCTCGACGATCACGTCCGCGCGATCATGCCCGCGCTCGAGGCTCGCCGCGAGCAGTGCGACGCGATGCTCGGCCTGATGTCGGCGGGCGAGGTGGTACGGCTGACCCGGATGGGCGGTTACCGCATGGATGCCCCCGCCAAGGGCCCGCTCGCGCTGCTCAAGAAGCTGCGCGGCTCCGGCAAACCGGGGGCAAGCTCGGGCGCGGGGCAGATGAAGATGCTGCGCCGCCTGCCGAAGATTCTCCGGTTCATTCCCGGCACCGCGCAGGACGTGCGCGCCTATTTCCTCACGCTGCAATACTGGCTCGCCGGATCGGACGACAACGTGGTCGCGATGGCGCGCGCGCTGATCGACCGGTACGCTGCTGGCGAGCGCGAAGCACGGCGCGGTGCGACCCATGCCGCGGCTCCGCAGGAATATCCCGAGGTCGGCGTCTATCACCCGCGCACCGATCAGCTGATTTCGGAAAGCACGCGCCTGCTGCCGCGGCTGAAGGGCGCGCATGGCCGCGTGGGCCTGCTGATGTTGCGCTCCTACCTGCTCGGTCGCGACACCGCGCATTATGATGGCGTGATCGCGGCGATGGAGGCCGCCGGGCTCGAAGTGGTGCCCGCGTTTGCTGCCGGGCTCGACGCGCGGCCCGCGATCGAGAAATTCTTCGTCAAGGATGGCAAGCCTACGGTCGATACGATCGTCAATCTGACCGGCTTCTCGCTGGTTGGCGGGCCTGCGTACAACGATACCGAGGCGGCGGTGGGAACGCTCTCGGGCCTCGACCTGCCCTACATCGCCGCGCACCCGATCGAGTTTCAGTCGCTCGAGTCCTGGGCGGAGGGGCGGCTGGGCCTCCTGCCGCTCGAAACCACGATGATGGTCGCGATCCCCGAGCTCGACGGGGCGATCGCGCCGAGCCTGTTCGGTGGGCGCAGCGACGATGCCGAAGGCCCGGTGCGCGCGATGCGTGGCCATCCCGAACGCGCCGCTGCGCTCGCCGCCAAAACCGCCAAGCTGGTCACGCTGCGCAAGTCCGCGCGGGCGCAGCGTAAGCTCGCCATCGTCATCTTCAACTTCCCGCCCAATTCGGGCGCGACCGGCACGGCAGCGCACCTCGCGGTGTTCGAATCGCTCCATGCGACTCTCGTCCGGCTCGCCGCAGAGGGCTACGCGGTCGACGTGCCTGAGAGCATCGACGCGCTGCGCGATGCGGTGCTGCACGGCAATGCGGAGATGTTCTGCGCCGACGCCAATGTCGCGGCGCGCATTCCGGCGGACGAGCATGTCCGCGCCGAACCGCACCTGAAGGAAATCGAGGCGGAGTGGGGCCCCGCACCGGGCAAGCAGCAGGCCGATGGCTCGGCGATCCACATCTATGGTGTCGAGCTCGGCAATGTCTTCGTCGGCGTGCAGCCCGCCTTCGGGTACGAGGGCGATCCGATGCGGCTGCTGTTCGAAGGCGGCTTTGCACCGACCCACGCGTTCTCCGCCTTCTACCGCTGGATCCGCCGCGACTTCGGCGCCGACGCGGTGCTGCATTTCGGCACCCACGGCGCGCTGGAGTTCATGCCCGGCAAGCAGTCGGGGCTCAGCGGGGATTGCTGGCCCGAACGGCTGCTGGGCGATCTGCCCAACTTCAACCTCTACGCGGCCAACAATCCGTCCGAGGGCATCCTTGCCAAGCGGCGCGCGTCGGCCACGCTGGTCAGCTACCTCACCTCGCCGCTGGCCGAGGCCGGTCTGTACAAGGGTTTCGCCGACCTCAAGGCACTGACCGAACGTTGGCGCGCCTCGACCGACGCGGAAGAACGCGCCTCTGTCGAAGCGATGATCGCCGATGCGTGCGACACGCTCGAAATCGAGATGGGCGAGATCGAGGATCTGTCGGGCCGCCTCTACGAGCTGGGCCGGGCGCTTATCCCGCATGGGCTGCACGTGTTCGGTGGCAGGATCGACGGCGAGGAACGCGAGAGTTTCCTCGATGCGATGGCGAGTGCGGACCCCGAGGCGGATCGCGATGCGCTGGCTGTGAAGCTCGACAGCAATGACGAGATGTCCGCGCTGATCCACGCGCTCGACGGGGGCTACGTTCTGCCGACGCCCGGCGGCGATGTGCTCCGCAATCCCGCAATCTTGCCCACGGGCCGAAATATCCACGGCTTCGACCCATTCCGCATTCCCAGCAGCTTCGCGGTGGCCGAAGGCGCGCGGCAGGCCGAGCAGCTGCTCGCCCGCCACCGCGCTTCGCAAGAGAAAGCGCCCGAAAGCATCGCGATGGTGCTGTGGGGCACGGACAACCTCAAGAGCGAGGGCACGCAGCTGGCGCAGGCGATGGCGCTGATCGGCGCGCGCCCGCGGCTCGATTCCTATGGGCGCCTGAGCGGGGCAGAACTGATTCCGCTCGCCGAGCTGGGCCGCGCGCGGATCGATGTTGTCGCAACGCTCTCGGGCATCTTCCGCGACCTCCTGCCGCTACAAACGCGGATGCTGGCCGAAGCCGCTTGGCTCGCGAGCATCGCGGACGAGCCGGTCGACCAGAACTACGTCCGCAAGCACAGCCTCGCTTTTGCCGAGGCGCATGGCTGCGACATCGAAACCGCCAGCCTGCGGGTCTTCTCCAATGCCGAGGGTGCTTACGGCGCCAACGTCAACCAGCTGATCGACGGCGGCGTGTGGACCGACCCGGACGAGCTGGCCAACGCGTTCGAGACGCACAAGGGCTACGCCTATGGTCCCAAGGGCGCGCCCGTGCAGCGGCGCGAGCTGTTCGCTGCCGCGCTCGCTTCGGTCGATTTCACCTACCAGAACCTTGAGAGCGTCGAGGTCGGGATCACCGATCTGGACCAGTATGTCGATGGGCTGGGCGGCATGAACCGCGCGATCTCGCGTGCGAAGGGCAGCGAGGCTCCGGTCTATATCCTCGACGCCACCCAAGGCGCCGCGAAGGTGCGCACGCTGGGCGAGCAGATCGACCTCGAAACGCGCACCCGCACGCTCAACCCCAAGTGGTACGAGGGCATGCTCAAGCACGGCTTCGAAGGCGTGCGCCATGTGGAGAGCCACGTGACCAACACGCTCGGCTGGTCGGCGACGACCGGCGACGTGAAGCCGTGGGTCTATCAGCAGATCAGCGAGACCTTCGTGCTCGACGACGCGATGCGAGCGCGGCTGGCGGCGCTCAATCCGAAAAGCTCCGCACGAGTGGCGAACCGCCTGCTCGAAGCCTGCGAGCGCAAGCTCTGGGAACCCGACGAAGACACACTGGCAGCCCTGCGCGCGGCGAGCGACGATCTGGAAGATCGGCTCGAAGGCGTGGTTGCGGCCGAATGAGGAGACGATGATGCTAGACGCCGCCACACAGGCTCCGCCAGACGGCGACGGCTCCGTCCAGGTCCAGCTCGACCCGAGCGACAGGATCAAGGGCGCGAAGGTTTTTGCCGTCTACGGCAAGGGCGGGATCGGCAAGTCGACCACCTCGTCGAACCTCTCTGCCGCGTTCAGCAAGCTTGGCCACCGGGTGCTGCAGATCGGTTGCGATCCCAAGCACGACAGCACCTTCACGCTGACCAAGAAGCTGATGCCGACGGTGATCGATGCGCTGGAGCAGGTCGAGTTCCACAGCGAGGAACTGCGGACTGAGGACTTCATGTTCGAAGGCTATAACGGCGTGATGTGCGTCGAGGCGGGCGGGCCGCCTGCGGGCACCGGCTGCGGTGGCTATGTCGTCGGTCAGACGGTCAAACTGCTCAAACAGCACCATCTGCTGGAAGATACCGATGTGGTGATCTTCGACGTGCTGGGCGACGTGGTGTGCGGCGGGTTCGCCGCGCCGCTGCAACATGCCGAGCGCGCGCTGGTGGTCGCCGCAAACGATTTCGACTCGATCTTCGCAATGAACCGGATCGTCGCGGCGATTGGCGCAAAAGCGAAGAACTACGATGTACGGCTGGCGGGCGTGGTCGCCAATCGCAGCCGCGAGACCGACGAGATCGACCGCTTCTGCGACGAGATCGGGATGCAGCGGCTAGCGCATTTCCAGGACCTCGACGCGATCCGCCGCAGCCGTCTGAAGAAGTGCACTCTGTTCGAAATGGACGACAGCCCCGAAGTGCTCGCCGCGCAGGCCGAGTACCTGCGGCTGGCGCAGTTGCTGTGGGACGGGGTCGATCCGCAGGAGGCGACCGCGATGAAGGACCGCGACATCTTCGATTTTCTGGGGTTCGAATAATGGCCAGTCAGGCAATTCAACAGGGTGGGGCCACCCCCTACGATCTCAACCGCGACAGGCTGGCGACCTATTTCGACAGCACCGCGCAGAAGGCGTGGATCGACCTGACGTCGGATGCGCCGGTCAGCGGGATTCGCGCGACCGTGCGGGCTGGGCGCGATGCGATGCGCCAGACTCTGCTATCCTGGTTGCCGCAGGACCTGCGCCGTACACGCGTGCTCGATGCCGGATGCGGCACCGGAGCTTTCAGCGTTGAGGCAGCCTATCGGGGTGCGGAAGTCACCGGCGTGGATGTCGCCGCAGGGCTGGTTGAGGTGGCGCGGAAGCGCGAACCTTCGTTCATCGGACATGGCCGGATCGCGTGGCGCTCCGGCGACATGCTCGACCCTGCGCTGGGCGAGTTCGCGCATGTCGTCGCGATGGATTCGCTGATCCACTACCGCGAGGCGGATCTGGTTGCGGCGCTGGCGCAGCTGGGCGAGCGCACTTCGCATTCGATGCTGTTCACTTTCGTGCCGCGCACGCCGCTGCTGTTCGCGATGTATCAGGCGGGCAAGCTGTTCCCGCGCAGCGATCGCTCGCCTCGGCTGGTGCCGCTCGGCGAAGATCGGCTGTGCGCGCGTCTTGCCGGTGACCTGCCCGACTGGCGCGTTGCCCGCAGCGAGCGCGTCTCCAGCGGGTTCTACATCAGCCACGCGATCGAGCTGGTGCGCCGCTGATGAGCGAACGCCCGCCCTTGTCTGCCCGGTGGATGCAGGTCGCCACGGCATGGCTGCCCTTCGCCGATGCGGCGAGTGCGGAGCTACCGCTGTCGCGTCTGCTGCGGCTGGCGCTGTTTCAGGTGAGCGTGGGGATGGCGGCGGTGCTGCTGACCGGCACGCTCAACCGGGTGATGATCGTCGAGCTGTCGATCCCCGCCGGACTGGTCGCCACGATCATCGCGATCCCGCTGTTGGCGGCGCCTCTACGCGCGCTGATCGGCCACAAGTCGGACACGCACCGCTCGGTCCTCGGCTGGCGGCGTGTGCCCTATATCTGGTTCGGCACCATGATGCAGTTCGGCGGGCTGTCGATCATGCCCTTCGCGCTGCTGCTGCTGTCCGGTCCCGATCACGCCGCGCTTGGCATCGCGATCAGTGCCTTTGCCTTTCTGCTAACCGGGCTGGGGCTGCATACCACGCAGACCGCCGGGCTGGCGCTGGCGACCGATCTTGCCTGCGAAGACAAGCGCCCGCGCGCGGTTGCGCTGCTCTATGTGATGCTGCTGGCGGGCACGATGCTGGCCGCGCTGGTGATCGGATCGCTGCTGGTCGATTTCTCGCCCACCCGGCTGGTGCAGGTGATTCAGGGTGCGGCAGCGCTGACTCTGGTTCTCAACATCGTCGCGCTGTGGAAGCAGGAGCCGCGCGGCTCGTCGCGCACGGCATCCGACCCCGAAGGGCCCAGCTTCATTACGTTGTGGCGCGCCTTCGTGGCCGAAGAACGTACCGCTCGCCTGCTGGCCGCGATCGGTATCGGCGCGGCTGCCTTCTCGATGCAGGACGCGCTGCTGGAGCCTTACGGCGGAGAGATCCTGGGCCTCTCGGTGGGCAGCACGACGATGCTGACCGGCGCGTGGGCCGGAGGAGCGCTGACCGGTTTCTGCCTTGCCGGGCGCAGCCTGTCGCACGGTGGCGACCCGCTGCGGCTTGCCGGGGCAGGCCTCGTCGCCGGGATCACCGCTTTCCTGCTGGTGCTGTTCGCCGCGCCTTTCGCATCCGTCCTGCTGCTGTTCGCCGGGGCCTTTGCGATCGGCCTCGGCCTCGGCCTGTTTTCGGTCGGCACGCTGACCGAAACGATGGTCCGCGCGCGGGGTGAGGGGGCAGGGCTGGCGCTGGGCGCATGGGGCGCGGTGCAGGCGAGCTGCGCTGGCGTTGCCATCGCCATCGGTGGCGGCTTGCGCGACGCATTGTCGCATACTGCATCGTCGGGAGGGCTGTCGGGCGCGCTCAACACCCCTGCGGCCGGGTATTCCGGCGTCTACATTATCGAAATCGTTCTCTTGCTGGCTGCGCTCGTGGCGCTCGGCCCGCTCGTCGCGCGTCGTCGGGATTTCGGCGGTACGCAGCCCCTCGCTGGTTCCTTCGGACTGCGCGAGTTCCCGACATGACCGCCACGCAAGGAGAGCGCAAATGATCGATTCACATATCGTGGGTTCGCTCGATATCACCCAGCTGGTGTTCTTCGCCTTCGTGCTGTTTTTCGTCGGCCTGATTTTCTACCTGCGCCGCGAAGACCGGCGCGAAGGCTATCCGCTGGAAGACGAGGCGACCGGTCTGGTCGAAAGCTTCGGCGGGCCGCTCAGCCGGGCGACTCCAAAGACGTTCAGGCTGCCGCACGGGCATGGCGCGTCCACTCCGGAAAACGGTGCCCGTGAGCGTGTCGATCTTCCCGCCAGGCGCTCATTCGGCGCCAGTGGCGCACCCTACGTGCCGACCGGCGATCCGCTGCTCGATGGAATTGGCCCGGCCTCATGGGCCAACCGAAAGAACGTGCCCGATGTCACCGCACGCGGCGAACCGAGGATCGTTCCGCTGAGCCTGGAGGCAGAGATCACCATCGCTACGCGCGATCCCAACCCGATCGGGATGACGGTACTCGGGGCCGATGGCGAAGTTGCCGGCACGGTGAGCGAAGTCTGGATCGACCGGTCGGAGCACGTCATCCGCTATCTGGCGATCACCACGCCGGGCGGTATCAACGTGCTCGCGCCGATGCCCATGGCGCTGGTCAACAAGCGGCGCGGGACCATCACTATCGACGCGCTGCTGGCCGCCCAGTTCGCTGGCGCTCCGACACCCGCCGCGCCCGACCGGATCACCTTCTACGAGGAAGAACGGATCGTCGCCTATTTCGGCGGCGGCTATCTCTATGCAACGCCTGACAGACAGGAGCCCCTGCTATGAGCGATGGCAAGGGCCCCGTACTGAGCGCCTCGCAGGTCGAGACCTTGTGGCGCCCGCAGGCCGACGAGGCGGTGCTGTGGCAGGGTGCGCCCGATACTATGGTGCTCGCGCGCACGGCGTTTCGGACCCCTGTCATTGCCGGGTATTTCGCGCTGCTTGCGGCGATCGCTGTCCTGTTCGGCGGAGGCCTGGGCGGTGCCGCGCTGACCCTGCTCGCAGGGGCGGCGGTTATGGCGATCCTCTACACCATCGCTTTCACATCGGCGCGCACGACGCGCTATATCCTCACCGATCGACGCGTGATCCTGCATGTCGGTATGGCGATAGAGAAGACGATCAACCTGCCGCTGGCCAAGATCGGTGCGGCGGATCTGGCCGATCGTGGGCGCGGCTATGGCGAGATTGCGCTGGACGTGGAGGGCGAGCATTCGCTCGGCTATCTGCTGCTGTGGCCGCACGCGCGCCCTTGGCGCTTCAGCCATCCGCAACCGATGATGCGCGGGCTTGCCGATGCAGCGGCCGTGGCCGAACGCCTGGCAGAGGCGGTGGCTGCGCACCAGCGGATCGAACGACCCGATGCCATACCCGCCCCGACAGCGCCGACGCCGGCTATCGAGGGCGCGCTGGCATGAGCCTCCACCACGACCATACCGAGCCCTCGCCTAAGGCACCCCTGATCGCGCTGGCGGCGGTGGCGGGACTGTCCCTTGCGCTGGCGTCCTCGGTCAGCTTCGGGCTGGTCGGGCGCGACGCCGTGCCCGAGCTTTCGCGGACGGCTGCAGGGACGCAGATGGCTAGCAGCCGGAGCCTGCATTTCCGCGATGCTTCCGACGGCGGCGTGGAGGTGTTCGACGCTTCGACAGGTGCGCAAATCACTACGGTCGCGCCGGGCACTGGCGGTTTCATCCGTTCGACCATGCGAGGCCTTGCGCATGTGCGCCAGCGGGAAGGGCTGGATGCCGAGACGCCGTTCGAGCTCATCCTCTGGGACGATGGCGGGCTGACGCTAACCGATCCTGCGACGGGCGAAACGCGCGAACTGGGGGCCTTCGGAAGGGATAACCGCGCCGCCTTTGCCGCGCTGCTGGACGGGGAGGCCGCCTGATGGCCAGCCGTACCTTCGACATTCCCTGCCGCATTCTGGTCGAGCAAAGCTCCGAGCATTTCCACGCGCATGTCGAACTGCCCGATACGGTCGCGATGGAGGCGGGCGACAAGGTCCGCGTTCATGGCGCCCCTATCTCCATCCCCTTTGGCAGCCGCGAAACCTTCGAACGCACCGCCACCGTGACCCGCGCGGGGCCCGTCAGACGCAGCCTCACCCGTCTCGCCGCCTATTTCGACCTGACCGAACTCTACGAAGTCAGCTTCAACGCCGGGAGGATCAAATGAACGCCTACAAGCCGATGACCAGCGAAGAGGCGATGGCGCTGGCGACGCAGGATACGATGCTGACCCCGCGTTTCTACACCACCGATTTCGACGCGCTCGATGCGATCGACGTCTCGCCGGTGCGCGAAGAGTGGGACGCGCTGATCGAGGAAATGATCGGCGATCCCAACAAGACGCATTTCAAGCATAACGAGAGCTTCACCGGCGTAATCGAGAACCTGCCGCCAGCGCTGCGCAAGGAATTCACCGACTTCCTCGTCAGCTCGATGACCTCCGAATTTTCCGGCTGCGTGCTCTATGCAGAGATCGCGAAGCGGACGAAGAACCCGGATGTGAAGCAGCTGTTCAAGCTGCTCGCCCGCGACGAGAGCCGCCATGCAGGCTTCATCAACGAGAGCCTGAAGGATGCCGGGATCGGCGTCAATCTGGGCTTCCTGACGAAGACCAAGAAATACACCTTCTTCAAACCGAAGTTCATTTTCTACGCCGTCTATCTGTCGGAAAAGATCGGCTACGCGCGCTACATCACGATCTACCGCCACCTCGCCGCGAACCCGCAGCACAAGTTCCACCCGATCTTCGACTGGTTCGAAGAGTGGTGTAACGACGAGTTCCGCCATGGCGAGGCGTTCGCGATGCTGCTGCGCTCCGACCCCAAGCTGCTGCAGGGCCGCAACAAGCTCTGGATCCGCTTCTTCCTGCTGTCGGTCTACGCCACGATGTTCGTGCGCGATCACAACCGCCCGGTGTTCCACGAAGCGCTCGGCGTCGATCCGACCGAGTATGATTACGAGGTATTTTCGGTCTGCAACCAGATCGCCCGGCAGGTCTTTCCGGTCGAACTCGAAACCGACGATCCAGCGTTCCGCGCGAAAATGAGCCGCCTGCGTAGCGCTGCCGACAGGATCGACGCGGGCAAGGCGCAGGGCGGCCTTGGCGGCTTGCTGAAGCGCGCCAGCGGCGTGGCAGGCGCGGGCGTGGCTTTTGCGAGCATGTATTTCCACCGCACCCGCACCAACAAACTGCCGCAGAGCGTCAGGCTGCAACCGGCATGGTAAGCTTTACCGGCCATGTCCTGCCGGTGCTGGCGACCATCGCGGTGTGGTTCTTCGCCACCGGGCTGATTGCCTGGGCGGCGAACCGTGCGCGCGCTACCTTTGCGCGTAGTCTGTTGATCGCGGGGGTCACGGGTGCAGCCGGGTTGGTGGCGGTTGTCGTCTCGCTGCCGATGGAAGGCGCGAACGGAGCGATGCTGGGCTTTGCCGGCGCGCTGGCGATCTGGGGCTGGCACGAACTGGCTTTCCTGACCGGCGGCGTCACCGGCCCGCGCCGCGATCCCTGTCCTGAGGGCGCAGGGCAGATGGCGCGTTTCCGGTTCGCCACCGGAGCCGTGATTCACCACGAAATCGCGCTCGCGGCGACCGGCATGATCATGATCGCGCTTTCCTGGGGCCAACCCAACCCGATCGGTGCACAGGTCTTCGCCCTGCTGTTCGCGTTGCGGCTGCTGGCCAAGCTCAACCTGTTTGCGGGTGTGCCCAACGCGAGCACCGATATCCTGCCGCGTCACTTGTCCTATCTGACCAGCTATTTCGGCCCCAACCGGTTCCTGCCGCTGCTGGGCGTGAGCATCGCAGCGACGATTGCGCTGGCCGCATGGCTCGGCGTGGAGGCGGCTCTTGCCGCGCCCGACGCGGATGCCGTCGCGGGCAGCCTGCTGTTCGCGCTCGCGGCGCTTGGCGCGCTCGAACACCTGTTTTTTGCCCTTCCGTTGCGCGATGGTGCATTGTGGGGATGGGCTATTGCCGCGCGCGACAAGCGGGCGCACGTGAACACGATGAGGGGGCTATGATGAACGAGACGGAGAATTCCCCGATGGACTACGAAACCTTCTTCGCCAGCCAGCTCGACGCGGTTCGCGCGGAGGGGCGCTATCGCGTCTTTACCGACATCAAGCGCCATCGTGGCAATTTCCCGCAGGCGACCCGTTTTCTTGACGAGGACACGCAGCCGGTCACCGTGTGGTGTTCGAACGACTACCTCGGCATGGGCCAGCATCCGATGGTGGTCGATGCGATGCACGCCGCGCTCGACGAATGCGGCGCGGGCGCGGGCGGTACGCGCAATATCTCGGGCACCAATCATTATCATGTCGAACTCGAGCGCGAGCTGGCGGACCTGCACGGCAAGGAAGCCGCGCTGCTGTTCACCAGCGGATACGTGTCCAATTGGGCCGCGCTCGGCACGCTGGCGAGCCGCATTCCGGGCTGCGTGGTGTTTTCCGACGCGCTCAACCACGCCTCGATGATCGAGGGCATCCGCGCCTCGCGCGCGCCATACAAGGTCTGGAAGCACAACGATCCGGAAGATCTGGACCGGATGCTGTCCGACTACGGGCCGGACGTGCCCAAGCTGGTCGCGTTCGAAAGCGTCTATTCGATGGATGGCGACATCGCGCCGATCGCGGAGATTCTCGACGTGTGCGAACGCCACGGCGCGATGAGCTATATCGACGAGGTGCACGCGGTCGGCCTTTACGGCCCGCGCGGCGGCGGGATTGCCGAGCGTGAAGGGCTGATGGACCGGATCACCGTGATCGAAGGGACGCTGGGCAAGGCATTCGGCGTGATGGGTGGCTATATCGCCGCCTCCGCCGATCTGGTCGATTACGTCCGCACCTTCGCCAGCGGGTTCATCTTCTCGACCGCGCTGCCGCCGGCGGTAGCGGCGGGTGCGGCGGCGAGCATCCGCCACCTCAAAGAAAGCGATCGCGAACGTACGCTGCACCAGGAACGCGTGGCCGAGGTACGGCGCAAGCTCGACGCGATGGGCATCCCGCACCTTCCCAACCCGAGCCACATCATCCCGGTGATGGTCGGCGATGCGAAGAAGTGCAAAATGATCAGCGACTGGCTGATGGACAATCACGGTATCTACGTGCAGCCGATCAACTACCCGACCGTGCCCGTGGGCACCGAAAGGCTGCGGATCACGCCCTCTCCGGTGCACACCGATGGCGATACAGGGCGGCTGATCGACGCGCTGAGCGAAATCTGGTCGCAGTGCGAACTGGCGCGGATGGACGCGGTGGCGTGACGCCCGTTTCCTGACATACCGGGAAGAGGGCGCGGTCTCGCATCGTCGCTCTACGCCAGACAAGAAAAAGGCGCCGCCGCTTTCGCGACAGCGCCTTTTCAAGCATCGGCGATGCGGATCAGGACTGCGTTTGCAGGTACGCGATCACGTTGGCGCGATCCTGCGGGTCCTTCAGGCCGGGGAAGGCCATCTTGGTGCCGGGAATCGTGGCCTGGGGATCGGCGAGGTAAACGTACAGTTCCTCGGGCGTCCAGGTAATGCCGCTGTTCTTGTTCGCGTCCGAATAGGAATAGCCTTCCACCGAACCCGAATGGCGCCCGACGACGCCATGCAGCGTGGGGCCGACCTTGTTCACGCCCGCGTCGACGCTGTGACAGGTCATGCACTTGGCAAACACCTTCTTGCCCGCCTCGGCATCGCCGGTGAGGCTGGCAAACTCGACGGTCGGAGTCGGGGCTTCGGTAACAGCGGCAGCGGTTTCGGTCGCAGCAGGTGCTGCGGCGGTCGTTTCAGGAGTGGCAGGCTCCTCGTCCGCGCGGCTGTTGCAGCCGGCCGTCAGCATGAGACAAGCAAGAGCGGATCCGCCAATAAAAGCCTGAATCTTCTTCATTTCGTCTTCTCCTCACCCAAAAGTCCATTACCCCGCAGATGCTATAGACCCTTTTTATGGTCGATCATAGCGCGCGCTGCTTGCCCCTTGCCAGAACGGTGGACGGCAGTTTCGGTTTCCCGAATAAACCGGTGGCGAATACGCGAGACCAGCAGGAAGATCGTCAGGATCACCAGCGGCGCGGCCAGCGCGATGATTATGTCGACGACGTGATCTTCTTTGCCGAAAGCATCGACGCCCTTGGCCACATAAGCGATCAGCGCGACCGCGTAGTAGCTTGCGGCGATTACGGAGAGGGCCTCGACCAGGTTCTGCAGCCGCAGCTGGAGGTTGAAGCTGCTTTCCATCGACCGCAGCAATTCGAGGTTCTGCGCCTTGATCCGCGTATCGATGCGCGTGTTGAGCAGCGCGATCGCATCGCCGCTGCGCTCCGAAAGCCTGCGCAGACGGTTGGTGAAGGTCTCGATCGTGCGGGTGGCGGGGACCAGTCGCCGCTCGGGGAAATCGGTCAGGCTCTGGAAGCCGTCGATCGGCCGCACGTCCAGCGCGTCGAGACGGTCGGCGGCGATCTGCGCGTAGGCCTGGCTTGCGCTGGTGCGATAGCTGTTTTCCGAGCGTAACCGCGCGAGTTCGGCGGAGACCTTGGAAAGATCGCGCAGCAAATCCTCGTCGTCACGCTCGGCATCGTCATCGGCGAGAGCTTGCGCATGCTTTGCGAGACGGGCTTCGAGCGCGTTGAGCTCGGGCATCAGACGCTGCACCGGCGGCAGCCCGAAAAGTGCGAGATTGCGGTAGTTTCCCAGTTCCTGGAGGCGCTGGACGATCCGCCCGAGATCGTCGGGCTGCCGATCCTGCGCAGCGACCAGCAGCCTTCCGTAACCGTCTTCCCGAATGCGAAAATCCGACCATACGCGAACGCCGCCGCACACGTGGCAGGAAACGAGATCGGCGGTCTCGAATCCCATGCCGGGCAGCAATTGCTCTGCATTCGACTCGCTTCCAACAACGAAGAGTTTCGTCGCGCGCAGCACGGCACCGGGCCATCCGCCGAGCCACTCGAGCAGCGGGATCATGCCTTCGCTGTTGGTTTCGGAAGAGATTAGCGTGATCGTGGTGGCTTCGGTCTGCCGTTCCCACAGCATGGTCACGTCGCCCGGGAATTCGAACACCGCGTGCCGGGTTTCGTGCTTGGACGAGAGCGGCGTCAGGGGAGGGGAGGAGAGCAGGGCCTGCTCCGCCTCGCGTTGGTCTTCCCCGATAAGGAAAACCATCTGGACCAGGCGGGATGGAGCATCGACCGGGGCAAAGCGCCGCAAGTGCATCTCGTGCACCAGTTCACGCCGCAAGGGGTGCTCCGTGAAGGCCATGGCGTGCAATACACCATTTGGCGGATGTCAGGAAGATGCGTGCGCGGCCGGAAGCCGACGTCGGTTAAAGGGAAATTGAAAAGCGGGCGGCGGACCCCCCGGTCACGCCGCCCGCATCGCCGGATCAGCTTTCGTGGATGGTCTTGGGCACCATGCAGTGCATCACGCCTTCTGCGCCGTCTTCACGTCCGAAGCCGGACCACTTCACGCCGCCGAATGGCGCATCGGGTGCGCTCACGTTGGCGCCGTTGATGGCCAGCATCCCGGCCTCGACATCGGCGGCGAGGCGGCCGCGCAGCTTGGGATCATTGGTCCAGGCATAGGCGGCGAGGCCATAGGGCAGGCGGTTCGCCTCTTCGATCATCGCATCGGCGTTCGCCATCGGATTGACGATCGCGACAGGTCCGAAGGGCTCTTCGTTCATGATCTCGGCATTGGTGGGCACTTCGCTGAGCACGGTCGGCTCGAAGAAGAATCCCTGGTTGCCGATCCGGTCGCCGCCGGTTTCCAGCTTGCCGCCCTTGTCCTTGGCATCGGCGATCTTCTTGGCGAGGCCTTGCGGGCCGCGCTCGTTCGCCATCGGACCCATCTGGGTGCCGTCCTCGGTCCCGTTGCCGACCTTGATCGCCTTGGCGCGCTCCACGAAGCCGTCGCGGAAGGCGGGGAAGATGTCTTCCTCGATCAGGAAGCGGGTGGGGCTGACGCACACCTGGCCCGCGTTGCGGTACTTCGCGCCGACCATGGTATCGAGCACCTTCTCGACGTCGCTATCCTTGAACACCATCACCGGCGCGTGACCGCCCAGTTCCATGGTGGTCACCTTCAGGTCGTCGGCGGCCAGCTTGACCAGGTGCTTGCCCACGGCGGATGAGCCGGTGAAGGTCACCTTGCGGATGATCGGCGAGCCGAGCAGGTGGCGGCTGACTTCGTCCGGCACGCCGAACACGACCTGGCACACATCGCCCGGCACCCCGCCATCGAGCAGGCACTGAACCAGCGCGAGGCCCGCTGCGGGCGTTTCCTCGGACGGCTTGACGATGACCGAGCAGCCCGCCGCGATCGCGCCGCCGATCTTGCGGGCGACGTTGATTGCGGGGAAGTTCCACGCGGCGAACCCGGCGACGGGGCCGACCGGCACGTAGATTACGCGCGCGCTCTGGCCTTCGGGGCGGACCAGCGATCGGCCGTAGGTGCGCTTCGCTTCGCCTGCGTAGAATTCGAACAGCATAGCGCAGTAAATCACTTCGCCGATCGCTTCCTTGATCGGCTTGCCCTGTTCGCGGGTCAGCAGCATGCCGATGTCTTTCGCGCGTTCGCGGATCAGCTGCGCGGCCTTGTTGAGCGCGGCGGCGCGCTTGTCGGCGCTTTCCTTGCGCCACGCATGGAAGCCCCTGTCCGCATTGGCGAGCGCGGTGTCGAGATCGTCGGTGGTTGCGTGCGGCAGCGAACCGAGCACTTCGGCGGTTGCCGGATCGATCACGTCCTGCGTGTCGCGGCTGCCGCCGGAAAGCTTTTCGCCGCCGATCAGGAGATGGAGGGAGGAATGGTCGGACATAAAATTAGGCTCCTGTTGGCAACGGTTCGTCTTGTTTTCGCGCCATCGCCCAGAAAGGGGCAGCGCGTTTGCTGGACCTCAGGTATAGTCGCCGACCATGATCGCCAACCTCCTGACTCTCGTTTTTCTCGTTTCCCAGCCCGTCGCGGACACAGCCGAGCCCGTCGAAGCGGAAACGGCCATGCCGCTGAATGCTGCGCAGCAGGGCGCGCTTCGCTGCTCTGCGGCCTTTGCCCTGGTTGCTGAAAAGCAGAAGCAGGGCGATCCAGCCGCGCTCGAGTACCCGCCGCTGGGCGAGCGCGGACGGGAGTTCTTCGTCCGCTCAGGCGCGCAGCTGATGGATCAGGCCGGGATGACGCGCGAGACGCTGGCTGCGCACCTGCGCCGGGAAGTTGACGCAATCCGGGCGGACGGTTCGCTTGAACAGATCATGCCGCCCTGCCTGCTCCTGCTGGACGCTTCGGGGCTCTAGCGCACACACGACACCGGCAGGCGAATAAGCCGCGCCAAGCATCTGGATTTGCGAACGCGAATGCTCCATCTGGGGCGCGCATGTGGACCATCCACCAATTCCCCCTCTGCCCGTTCAGCCGCAAGGTACGCATCCTGCTGCGCGAAAAGGGCGTGCCCTTCGGCCTCCAGCGGATCGATCCGTGGAAGGCCGATGACGACTTCTTCGACATGAACCATGCAGGCCGCGTGCCGGTGGTCGAGGAGACCGAGAAGGGCATCGTGCTGAGCGATTCGACCGCGATCTGCGAATTCTTCGAAGAGACGGTCGACCGTGCGCCGATGATCAACGGGTCGGCACTCGCCCGCGCCGAGATTCGCCGATTGGTCGCGCTGTTCGAGGAAAACCTTTTCGGCGACGTCACCATGCCGCTGCTGCACGAGCGGATGCAGAAGCGACTGGTACTGCGCCAGCCGCCCGACTCGCGGATCATCCGCGAAGCGATGAAGCTGGCGCACGCGCATCTCGATTATCTCGACTGGCTGCTCGATCACCGGGCATGGCTGGCCGGGCCGCAGATGAGCCTGGCAGACATCACTGCCGCCGCGCAGCTATCGGTCGCCGACTACCTGGGCGGGATAGACTGGAAGGATCACGGGCCGACGCGCGACTGGTATTCGGCCTTCAAGAGCAGGCCCAGCTTTGGCCCTTTGTTGAGTGAGCGGATGGATGTGATCCAGCCGCCGGCGCATTATAACCAGCTGGACGACTGACGCGGAACGCACCCGTTCCCCGCCCATAGTAGTGGCGAAAGGAATTTTCCGATGACCGACAAGCTGACTCTGACCGAAGACCAGTGGCGCGAACGCCTGACGCGCGAACAGTTCGCCGTGCTGCGCGAGGCCGGCACCGAACGCGCCTTCAGCGGCGCCTACGACAAGCTGAAGGACGAGGGCGAATATTACTGCGCCGGGTGCGGCAACCTGGTGTTCCGCAGCAACGAGAAATACGACAGCGGTTCTGGCTGGCCGAGCTTCTATGCGCCCGCAGAGGACGATGCGGTCGAAACGCGCGAGGATACTTCGCACGGGATGACCCGCACCGAGGTATTGTGCGCCAACTGCGAAGGGCACCTCGGCCACCTTTTCCCTGATGGCCCGCGTCCTACCGGCTTGCGGTACTGCATCAACTCGGTTGCGCTGGAGTTCGAGGCTGCGGGCGATCCACCGGTCGGCAGCTGATCGCGAATTGCGGCAGAAAAATGTCTTCCATTCATTCGCCATTGAGCTTTGTGCCTGCATAGGCGAGATGCGACATTTCTGGTGCGTGTCGCGGCGCACCGCAGGCCGGAACAAGGCACCTAGATGGCACGGTACGTAACCACGCGCGGCGAGAACAAGCGTCGTTTTCCTGGCGCCGAGATGTGGGACAAGACGCCGCGCTGGCTCCGCCTGACGCTGATGTGGGTCTTCGGCCTCGCGCTGCTCGCGGTGATCTTCCTGTTTCTGGCTGTCGCTTTCGCCGCGCGCTCGCTCCCATCCTACGAAGAGCTCAAGGCAGCGCAGACCGCGCAGACCATCGTCGTGCGTGCAGCCGACGGCAGCGAGATTTTCGAGCTTGGGCCGAGTTACGGCGAGTGGCTCGATCAGGACCAAATCCCCGAGGAGATGAAGCAGGCGATGGTCGCGGTGGAGGATCGCCGCTTCTACTCGCACTTCGGGGTCGACATCTGGCGCACCGGCGGCGCGCTGATCGAAGGGCTCACCGGTTCGCGCGCGCGGGTCGGCGGCACTTCGACCATTACTCAGCAGCTGGCGCGCAACGTTTTCCTGAATTCCAACCGCACGCTCGACCGCAAGGTCCGCGAGGCGGTGCTGGCGATGGCGATCGAGATGAAGTTCGACAAGGAACAGATTCTCGAGCTGTATCTGAACAAGGTGTATTTCGGCGGAGGCGCCTACGGTGTCGATTCCGCCAGCCGCAAATTCTTCAGCCACCCTGCGACCGAGCTGAGCACCGCCGAAGCGGCGATCATCGCCGGGCTGGTCAAGGCGCCGAGCCGCTATTCGCCAACTGCGGATGTCGACGCCGCCGTGGGTCGCGCGCAGGTGGTGCTGCGGCTGATGCGCGAACAGGGGCTGATTACTGCCGAACAGGCGTCGGTCGATCCAACGGCGGTGAAGCTGAAGCAGGAGCCGGGTCAGAACTCGGTCCGCTACTTCACCGACTGGGCGCTGCCGCAACTCGATATCCTGCTGCCCAACACACTCGAACCGATCGAGGTGTGGACCACGATCGACACCGGGATGCAGCGCGCAGCGAGCGCGGCGGTAAAGGCGAATGCGCCCAAGGGCACGCAGGGTGCGCTCGTCTCGCTCGACCGCGACGGGGCGATCCGCGCACTGGTCGGCGGGACCGATTACGTGACCAGCAATTTCAACCGCGCGACCGTTGCACAGCGCCAACCGGGCTCTGCATGGAAGCTGTTCGTCTATCTCGCGGCGCTCGAATCCGGCTACCGCGTGGACGACAAGGTGGTCGATGCGCCGGTCACGATCGATGGCTGGAGCCCCAAGAACTACAATGGTCGCTACGCGGGCGAGATGACGGTGCGCCAAGCCTTTGCCTATTCGATCAACACGGTCGCTGCGCAGCTCGGCAACGAAGTCGGCTTCGGCACGGTCGCGTCGATGGCGCGGCGGTTTGGCATTACCTCACCCGTCTCCACCTATCCCTCGATGGTGCTGGGCAGCTCGGAGGTCCGCCTGCTCGACATGACGCGCGCCTTTGCTTCGGTTGCCGACGGGGGCATGGCTGTGGAACCCTATGGCATCGTCAAGGTGACGACCGCTTCGGGCGAGGTACTCTACCAGCACGAGAAGCCCCGCGACGTGCGGCTGGTGCCCGATTACGTGGCCACCCAGATGACCGACCTGCTGCAGGCCGCAGTCCAGACCGGCACCGGCAAGGCGGCGCAGATCGGGCGCCCGGTCGCGGGCAAAACGGGTACCACAAGTTCGAACAAGGACGGCTATTTCGTCGGCTTCTCCTCCGGGCTGACCACCGGCGTGTGGATGGGGCGCGACGATAACAAGGCGGTCTCCGGCCTGTCCGGCGGGGCCGCCCCGGCGAAGGCCTTTGCCGCATTCATGCGCTTCGCGGTGAAGGATCGCCCGATCGAACCATTCGATACGGATACCGACCTGCCCGACTGGCAGAGCGAACCGAACGAAGAGTTCAATTACGGCGACCCGGAAGATTACTATTTCATCGACGAACAGGGGAACCTGATCGAACCGGGTCGGGGTGCAGGCGAACCGGGCCCTTCGAGTGAAGCGGTGACCGAACAGCCGCGTTCGCAGCCCGGCGAAGGCGCCGATGGCGAACGACAGGCAGTCGATGACGATTTCCTCCGGCGTGCGATCGGCAGCGGCAATAGCGGAGGGCAGGCGACACGCCCACAGCCGCCGCAACAGCAGCCGCCTCCCACGCCGCTGCCGAGGCCCAGTCCGGCACAGCCGGCGGGCCGTGGAGAGGCACCCAATCTGCCTCCCTCGCAGCGACAGCAGAACCAGTAGGCAGCGCCACCGCACCCGGGCGCTCGCATCCCCGAACTGACATCGGGCAAAGAAAAAGCCCCGCCGGACCGCTCCGGCGGGGCTTTCATTTCGGCTTGACCGTTTGTCAGTCCTGAATGCGGACCGCCACGTAGCCTGCCGGGCCACGCGCGCGCTGAACGCGAAGCACGACGGCATTGCGACCCTCACGCTCGGCATCGCGGACGATTCCTTCCAGCTGCTCGGCCGAGGTGACCGGGCGGTAGTTTGCGGAGAGGATGATGTCGCGGCGCTGGATACCCTTACGCGCCGCATCCGAATTTCGATCGACCGCGGCAACGGCCAGGCCAGTGGTCTCGGCAGAAATGCCCAGCTGGCGGGCAATGCCCGGATTGATCGGGACGACGCCCAGACCCAGCTTCTCGGCCAGGAATTCTTCCTGATCGAGCGGCGCGTTCATCTCGTCTTCCTCGCCATCGTCGCCGAACATCTGCGACTGGGCGAGTTCTTCGGCGCTGGGCCGTGTGCCGACCTTGAGCTTGATCGTGCGCTGCTTTCCGTCGCGGATCAGCGTGACCGGGATCGTGGTGCCCGGCTTCACATTCGCAACGAGGAAGGACAGCGTCTGGTCAGGCGTCACGTCCTTGCCATTGACCGAGATGACGACGTCGCCCGGCTCGATGCCCGCCTTCTGGGCGGCTTCGCCGTCGACGACAGACTGAA
This sequence comes from Citromicrobium bathyomarinum, assembly GCF_038594485.1. Classification (GTDB taxonomy): domain Bacteria; phylum Pseudomonadota; class Alphaproteobacteria; order Sphingomonadales; family Sphingomonadaceae; genus Alteriqipengyuania; species Alteriqipengyuania bathyomarina_A. The sequence goes on from NZ_JBCFZG010000004.1 coordinate 887,592, forward strand.
CGACTTCGCCCCGGTTGCGCGGCAGGCCGAGAGCGGCGGCGAAATCATCGGTTACCGGGCCGATGCTGACGCCCAGATAGCCGCGTTCGATCGCTTCGCCCCTGCGCAGACGCTCGACGATCGGGGCTGCGGTGTCGGCCGGAATGGCAAAGCCCACGCCCACGCTACCGCCCGAGGGCGAGAGGATGGCGTTGTTGATGCCGATGACGTTGCCCTGCATGTCGAACAGGGGGCCACCCGAGTTACCGCGGTTGATCGCCGCGTCGGTCTGGATGAAGCGGTCGTAGGCACCTGCGCCTGCGGTCCGCAGCACCGACGAGATGATCCCGCTGGTTACCGTACCGCCGAGGCCGAAGGGGTTGCCGATCGCGACGACCCAGTCGCCCGCGCGCGCCTGCGCCGAATCGCCGAACTTCACGAAGGGGAACGGTTCGGCACGGTCGATCTTGAGCACGGCGAGGTCGGATTCGGCATCCTTGCCGACCATCTTCGCTTCGTACTCGGACCCGTCGGGCATGGTCACGGTGATCTCTTCGACCGTGCCATTACCTTGCGGCGTGACGACGTGATTATTGGTTACGACATAGCCATCTGCGGAAATCAGGAAGCCCGAGCCGAGCGACTGGCCTTCGCGCGTCGTCGGCTGGTCGCCGCCGCGGTCGCCGAACATGCCTTCGAAGGGCGTTCCTGCGAACGGGTTCGAACTCTGCACCTCGACCCGCTGCCGGGTGGAGATGTTGACCACCGCCGGGGCGAGCTGTTCGGTCAGGTCGGCGAAGCTCGCAGGCGCACCCGCGCGCGGTGTTACCGCGGTGATCCGGGCATCGTCGTTCTGAGCCACCTGCGCGCCGGCGGGCTGGCCGGTGATGAGGGAGATGGTCGCACCGCCGAGCAGCAGTGCGGAAGTTACGCCATAAGCATATCGCACGGGTCTCACGTCCTTCTGGTTCCTTTTTCTCTCGTCGGCCCCCGCTGGCGAACAACGCCTTACGGGCCGGTCCTATCCCCAGTCTCTTTTGAACGCCGGGGGCGCTTAATCGCGATTGAACGAACCGCCGTCGGTGGGGCGAACGGCGGTTTCGTTCGACGAACGGTCAACGGCGTCCGCGGAACTGCCGCAGATACTCGTTGTCCGGGGAAAGGATGATGTTGCTATCGCCCCTCGGTTCCTCGCCATCCCGGGCCTTGCGGAACGTTTCGTTGTAGCTCTGCATGGCGCGGTAGAAATCGTAGAAATCCGGGTCCTTGCCGAAGCTTTCGGCGTAGATGCGGGCGGCAGAAGCATCGGCTTCGGCGCGGATGATCCGCGCGTCGCGATCGCCTTGTGCGCGGATCGTGCGCGCCTCACGCTGACGGTCGCTCTGCATCCGCTGGAAGGCGGATTGCAGCGGTGCACCATCGGGCAGGTCGGTCCGCTTGATCTGCACATCGACCACCTCTGCCCCGTACTGGCGGGCCTGCCGGTCGAGATTCGCGCGAACGTTGGCGAGCGCGCTGCCGCGTTCGGCGGTCAGCATCGACTGGAATGTCCGCCGGCCGAGTTCCTGCCGCAGTACCGAGTTGAGGATCGGTTCGAGCGCCACGCGCACGCCATCGGTCGTGCCCGCACGTTCGACCATGCGGACCGGATCGACGATCCGGAACCGGGCATAGGCGTTGACCAGCAGGCGCTGCTGATCCTGCGACAGCACTTCCTCGTCGGTCATTTCCAGATCGAGGAGGCGCTTGTCGATCAGGCGAACGCTCTCGATCAGCGGGACGCGCACGTAGAGCCCCGCTCCGGTGGTGCCGTTGACCGTGTTGACCACGCGCACCGGTTCCCCCGTCCGCAGGACGACTGCCTGCTCTTCTTCGGGCACGATGTAGATGCTCAGCATCAGCCCGATCACGACGAGCGCGGCCAGGATGATGGCGGCGCGGTAGTTTTCCCAAAGGTTTTGCATGATTACTGCCCCCCCTGGGTTGTGGTGGCCGACGGGGCAGCCGGCGGCGGCGTTACGGTGCTGCGCCTCCGGTTGACCTCGGGCAGCGGCAGGTAAGGCGTCACGCCATCGGCTTCGACGATGGTCTTGTCGGTTTCGCCCAGCACGCGCTCCATGGTTTCGTAATAGATACGGCGACGCGTCACCTCGGGGGCGAGGCGGTATTCCTCGTACACCTTGTCGAAGGCCTGCGCCTCACCCTGCGCATTGGCGATGACCTGCTGCGCGTAGCCGCGCGCCTGGTTGCGCGCCGCGTCGGCATTCTGTTCGGCCACGGAGACATCGCGGAAAGCATCGACCACCTCGCTCGGCGGGTCGGCCTTGTCGATTTCGACGCCGAGCACGTTGATCCCTGCGCGATAGCTGTCGAGCACGCGTTGCATCCGTTCACGCACCGCCTGTTCGATTTCGGCGCGGCCCTGACCGGAAAAGGTTTCGTCGAGCGTCTTTTCCGCCACCGTCGCGCGCATCGCGGCTTCGGCAACTTCGCTCACCGTCTCTTCCGGTTCGGCGAGGCGGAATTTGAACTGCTCGAGATTCTTGATGTTCCAGCGCACGATGTAGCTCAGATCGACCAAGTTCTGGTCGCCGGTAAGGATCAGCTTCGCATTCGCGCGGTTCGAGGGAATCGTCACTGCGCGCACGCCTTCGACATCCTCGATCTCGATCGTTTCGATCGGGAAGGGCGCGGTGAACTTGAGCCCGGAATCGAGCGTGCGGGTATAATTGCCGAGTGTCTTGACTACTGCCTTTTGCTGCGGGCCGATCAGGTGGAAGCTCGTCACCAGGCACCAGATCGCCAGCACCACGATGACGATCAGCGGGATCCAGCTCTTGCCGCCGGGCCGCTCTGGCATGCGGAAGTTGGGGCCGCCCGGTCCGCCGGACCCGCGGCGCGGCCCTTCGGGGCCACGGTTCTTGAAGATATCGTCGATCGACGCGGACCGGCGCGGGCCATCGCCGCCGCCTTGCGGCAGCCACGGATTGCGTGGCCCCTTGGGCTTGCTGCCTTCCCCATCGCCACCGTTCGGGGCGTCGGATCGATCGCCTCCATCGGATGAGTCGCCGGAAGAATTGCCCCAGGGATTTTTGCCGGCCATTGCCAGCGCGATTCGCGATTGGAACCCGTCCAGAATTTTCATGCCACCGGTTATAGGCACACTTCTTGCGAAAAACAGGGGTTGCCCGCGCATTTTTGCTGTTATTGACGGGCGCGTGACGACGGGTGAGAGGCAAGGGCTGGATCGGATGGGCGCGGCATGAAGATTTCGCGTCGTGGCGTGCTGGCGGGGGCGGCGGCCGGTGGCGGGCTCGCCATCGCTTACGTCCTCCTGCCGCAGCGGTTCGACGCTCCGCTGGCCCCTGCCGAGGGCGAAGTCGGCTTCAACGCATGGCTCAAGATCGCCACCGACGGCGTCGTCACCGTCGCGGTTCCCCAGTGCGAGATGGGGCAGGGCGTGACCACGCTCATTCCGCAGATCGTCGCCATGGAACTGGGTGCGGACTGGCGGCAGATCGCCGTCGAACCCGCGCCGCCTGCGGGTGCTTATCCCAATACCGCGCTCGCGAGCCATTGGGCGCAGCTGTGGCTGGCGGGTGGTGCGGACATTGCCAGCGATCCCGAATCGCTGCTCGCGCGCCGGTTTGCCGAGCGGACCCGCTTTACCGCCACCGCTGCCGGCACCACGCTGGCCGCATACGAGCGCCCCGCACGCGAGGCTGCGGCCACCGCACGCGCCATGCTGATCGAGGAGGCGGCGGCGCGCTGGAATATTGCCCCAGAACAGTGCCGCACTGCCGATGGTTTCGTCGTCTTCGACAAGAAGCGGCTGCGCTTTGCCGACCTGGCGGAAGGGGCCGCGCGGCGCGACCCTCCCGACGTGCCGCCCCTCTATAGCGAGCCACCGGCCGAACGGCCGACCGGCGCGGGAGCGGCCGCCGAGACGATGTACCCGCGGCTCGACCTGCCGGCGAAGGTCGATGGGAGTTTCCTGTTCGCCGGCGATGTCCGTTTGCCGGGAATGGTCTTCGCCGCAATCCGCCACGGACCGATCGGCCGTTCGCGGCTGAAAAGGTACGACAAGAAAGCGGCCGCGAGAGTCCGCGGATTGCTCGGCGTGGTCGAAGGCAATCGCTGGCTGGCGGCGGCGGGCCAGAGCTGGTGGGCTGCCAACAAGGCGCTCGATGCAATGCGCCCGATCTTCACCATCGACGCTCCCTTCGACAGCGAAGGGATCTCTGAAGATCTGGCCGATGGCCTTGCCAAGGGGGCTGCGAAACGCATCGCGCAGATTGGCGCGAGCGAAGTCGTCGAAGGCAAGCCGACGATAACGCGCCGCTACGACATAGCAGCTGCGGCGCACGCTCCGATAGAGACCGCGACGGCGACCGCCTGGCTCAAGGACGGCAAACTGACGCTGTGGATCGCCAGCCAGGCGCCCGAGCGCGCACGGGTCGCGGCGGCGCGGGCGATCGGTATCGGGGTGGAGAGTGTGATACTGGTGCCGATGGCGGCGGGCGGCAGCTTCGATACCCGGCTCGATCACATGCACGCGATCGAGGCTGCAGTGATCGCCCGCGAACTCGATCGCCCGGTGCAGCTGACGTGGAGCCGCTGGCAGGAAATGCTCAGGAGCCCGCCGCGCGCACCCGCATCTGCCGAAATGAGCGCGCGGCTCGGGCGCGATGGTAGTGTGGTGGCGTTGAAGGCAAGGATCGCGGTGCCGCCCTTCATGCGCGAACAGGGTGCGCGGACACTCGACAACCGGACCGCCTGGGCCGCGCGCGAAGAGACCGCTGGGAAGGCAGACCCGCTCGCGCTGTCGGGCGCGGTTCCGGCCTATTCGATCCCCAACCTTGCAGTCGATCACGTCCCGGTCGGCATCGACCTGCCGGTGGCGCGGATGCGTGGTGGCGGCGACGCGCTGAGCGCGTTCTTTACCGAGTGCTTCGTCGACGAACTTGCCGAGAAGCTAGGGCGGGAAAAGCTGTCTTACCGGATCGCGATGCTCGGGCAGGATCTGCGGATGGTTGAGGTGTTGCAGCGCGTTGCGCGGCTGGCGGAATGGGATGGCGGCGAGGTGGCGAGCGGGCAGGGCCTGGCCTGCCACCGCATGACACTGGGCGACCGAAGCGGGCGCATCGCCTGCGTCGCGCAAGCGAGCCCGGGCGAGCGTGGCCCGCGGATTACACGGCTGAGTGCGGCAGTGGATATCGGGCGGATCGTGAACCGCGACCTTGCCCGTCAGCAGATCGAGGGCGGGCTGATCTACGGGATGTCGCTCGCGCTCGGATCGTCGATCGGCTTCGCAAAGGGTTTTCCCGACAAGAAGAGCCTCGCCGCGCTCGATCTGCCGAGGCTTGCCGACTGCCCGGAAATTGCGGTCGAATTCGTCACCAGCGAGGCCGCACCGTTCGATCCGGGTGAGCTGGGGGCCGTCATCGCGCCGCCTGCCATCGCCAATGCGCTGTCTTCCGCTATCGGATCGCGGTTGCGCAGCCTGCCGCTGGACCTGCGGCTCGCCCGGAAGGCTGCCACGCAAGCATCGCCTCCGGAAACCACCCAACAGCCCGACGCCAGCCCGTCGCCGGAGGCTTCGGAAACAGCATCGGAAATGCCATCGTGAACAAGGTCATCTTGACGAACGCGCGCGGTTCGCGTTGGCGGGAGAGATGACATGGCAAGAACAGCAGCTCCCGGGTGATCACCCGCCCGTAAGGTCGGGCAAGGTCGGCGTGCTGCTGGTCAATCTGGGCACCCCGGATGCGCCGACCACCGCCGACGTGAAGCGCTACCTCGCCGAATTCCTGTCGGACCGCCGCGTCGTGGAAATCCCCCCGATCGCCTGGCAGCCGATCCTGCGCGGGATCATCCTCAACACGCGGCCTGCAAAATCGGCGGAGGCCTATCGCAAGGTGTGGAGCGAGGACGGCTCGCCGCTCGCCGCCATCACCAAGGCGCAGGCAGAGGCGATGCAGCAGGCTTTCGGCGATACGGCTGAGGTCGATTGGGCCATGCGTTACGGCGAACCATCCATCCCCCGGCAGCTTGCCAAACTGAAGGATGCCGGATGCGAGCGCATTCTGCTCGCGCCGCTCTATCCGCAATATTGCGGGGCGACGACCGCGACGGTGGTCGACAAGGCGAACGAGTGGATGGCCGCGCAGCGTTGGCAGCCGAGCCTGCGCACGCTGCCGCCCTACCACGACGATCCGCTTTATATTGAAGCACTTGCCAGCGACATTTCGCGCCAGCTCGATGCGCTCGATTTTACGCCCGAGCTGTTGCTGCTGAGTTTTCACGGGATGCCCGCGCGCACGCTGGAACTGGGCGATCCGTACCACTGCCACTGCCAAAAGACCGCGCGCCTGCTCGAAGAGAGGATGGCGCGCGAGGGGTTGCGGTTTCGGACCAGCTTCCAGTCGCGATTCGGGCGGGCCAAGTGGCTCGAACCGGCGACCGACGCGGTGCTGGCGGAGGAAGCGCAAGCGGGGACCAAGCGGCTGGCCGTGGTCGCGCCGGGCTTTTCCGCCGACTGTCTCGAAACGCTCGAAGAGCTGGCGATCCAGGGGCACGAGCAGTTTGCCGAGGCGGGGGGCGAGCGGTTCGCCGCGCTTTCCTGCCTCAATACGTCCGCAGCCGGGCTGACCATGCTGGAGGCTTTGTTGCGCCGTGAATGTGGCGGCTGGATTTGACGTTCTAAATAACTTACATTGGGGTCAATAAGGAGAGGACCCCGATGGCCACACTCGCCGCACACCAGCCTGCTTCCGTCCGCCCGACTCACTGGAAGGAAGACAATCCATCCAATGCGGACCTGGCCCATATCCCGGGCGAAACCGGCCTTCCGATCATCGGCAACACCTTCAAGATGCTTGCCGATCCGCCCGCCTTCACCCGCGCGATGGTCGCGAAATACGGCCGTGTGTACAAGAACAATGCCTTTGGCGGCACGGTGGTCGCGCTGGTCGGCGCGGATGCGAACGAGCTGGTGCTGTTCGACCGCAAGAAGATTTTCTCTAGCGAGCAGGGCTGGGGGCCGATCCTCGACCAGTTGTTCCCGCGCGGCCTGATGCTGATGGATTTCGACCATCACCGCGCCGACCGCAAGGCGCTGTCGATCGCCTTCAAGCCAGAGCCGATGCGCCACTATGTCGGCGCGCTCAACCACGGCATCGCACAGCGGGTAGAGGAATGGGGCGCGGGCGACCTGGCCTTCTACCCCGCGATCAAGCAGCTGACGCTCGACCTGGCGGCAGACAGCTTCATCGGCATTCCCTTCGGCCCCGAAGCGGAGAAGGTGAACCAGGCCTTCGTCGACATGGTCCAGGCCTCTGTCGCGCCGATCCGGCGTCCGCTGCCGTTCACCAAGCTGAAGAAGGGTGTCGACGGGCGCGCCTATCTGGTCGACTATTTCACGCGCGAGACCGAGCGTCGCCGGGCCGAGGGCGGCGGGCAGGACATGTTTAGCCAGTTCGCCACCGCCACGCGCGAAGATGGCAGCCTGCTGCCGGTCGACGAGGTGGTCGACCACATGAACTTCCTGATGATGGCTGCGCACGACACGATTACCTCATCGGCGACCACGCTGGTCTATTACCTCGCGAAGAACCCGGAATGGCAGGACCGCTTGCGCGAAGAACTGCGCGCGATCACCGGGGGCGAGGGGCGCCCGCTCAATTACGACGAACTGGGCCAGGCCGAGCTGACCGAGATGGCGTTCAAGGAAGCGCTGCGGATGATGCCGCCCGTGCCTTCGATCCCGCGGCGTGCGCTGGAGGAATTCGAGTTCGGCGGATACCGCATCCCGGCGGGAACTCCGGTGGGTGTGAACCCCCATTTCGTCCACCACGACCCGGAAATCTGGGACAACCCCGAGGCATTCGATCCGTCGCGCTTCACCCGCGAGGCGGAGAAGGCACGCCACAAATATGCGTGGGTGCCGTTCGGCGGCGGCGCGCACATGTGCCTGGGCCTCCACTTCGCCTACATGCAGATCAAGATCATGATGGCGCACCTGCTGACCAACTACCGGGTTGAAGTGGCCGATGGCTATGCGCCCGCATGGCAGGCCTGGCCGATCCCGCAGCCCAAGGACGGGTTGCAGATAAAGCTGGTAAAGCTCTGAGAGAAAGTGATCCTCCCCCCTTTGCCGAAGGCAAAGGGGGGAGGTGGCAGCCGCCGCAGGCGGCTGACGGAGGGGCACATGCGAAACTGCCCCTCCAGCCCGACACCTGCGGCGTCGCGGTCCCCCTCCCCGGTTGGCTTCGCAAACCGTGGAGGATTATTCCTAGAAATCGATCGCGATGCCGTCTTTCACCCAGTCGCCGTAGCGGGTGGGGCTGAGGCCCTTGGGGTCCTCCACGCTCGCGTCGATCGGCTCGGGCGCGGGCGGCGGATCGTCGCTCCAGTGCGCTGGCTTCTTGAATCCTTCGGGGCGTTCGGTAGCGCGTTTCATATGATAGAAATGATCCTGTCCGTTCGCGAATTCAAGCATGGCTAAAGCCGGTGGCGATGTTCCCGGCCTGCCCGCACGCCGCGCGGCGCTGCGCCTGCTCGACGGCGTGCTGCGGCGGGGCGAGACGCTGGAGCAGAACGAGACGGCGGCGCTGCGCGGGTTGCCCGCCTCCGACGCCGGGCTCGCGCGCGCGATTGCGGCGGAAACGCTGCGCTGGCTGCCCGATTTCGATGCGCTGATCGACAGCGCGACACGCGAGAACCTGCCCGAGGACGCCAAGCCGCGCACCGTGCTGCGGCTGATGCTGGCGCAATGGCTGCGGCTCGACACGCCGCCGCACGCGGTGGTCGCGACCGCGCTGCCGCTGCTCTCTGGCGGGCCCAAGCGGCTCGCGCATGGCGTGTTCGGCGCGCTGACCAAGCGCGGCGTGGAACTGCCCGCCGCCCCGACCTTGCCCGAACCGGTTGCCGAGCGCTGGGGCGAGCGTGCCGGAACCATCGCCGCAGGCCTTGCCGAACCGCCCCCGCTCGACCTGACGCTGCGCGATCGCTCGCAGACCGCCGAATGGGCCGTGAAGCTGGGCGCGGACAGCCTGATGCCCGGCCACCTGCGCCTCTCGCGCGGGCAGGCGGTGCACGGGCTCGAGGGGTTCGAGGATGGCGCATGGTGGGTGCAGGACCTCGCCGCCTCGCTGCCTGCGCGAATGTTGGGCGAGGGCGGCGGAAAGCGCGCGCTCGACCTGTGCGCAGCGCCCGGCGGCAAGACGCTGCAGCTGGCGGCGCAAGGGTGGCAGGTAACCGCGCTCGATATCTCGGCCAAGCGGCTGAAGCTGCTGGAGGAAAACCTCAAGCGCACCGGCCTGTCGGCGGACGTCATCGCCGGCGATGCCTTCAAGTGGGAGCCTGAGGCACCGTTCGATGCGATCCTGATCGACGCCCCCTGCACCGCGACCGGCACCGCGCGCCGCCACCCCGACGTGCTCCACCGCATTGGCCCGCGCCAGATCGAGGATTTGTCCGAAGTGCAGGCCCGCCTGATCGAGCGCGCGAGCGGCTGGCTCACGCCCGGAGGCATACTGGTTTACGCGGTGTGCTCGCTCGAGAGCGAGGAAGGCGAGGAGCAGGCGGAAAAGGTCTGGCTTACCAAGGAGCCGGTCAGCGCGGAGGAATTGCCCGCAGGCCTGTCACCCACCTCAAAGGGAACAGTGCGCACCGACCCCGGAATGCTGCCCGAACACGGCGGCCTCGACGGCTTCTTCGTCGCGCGCTGGCGGAAGAGTTAGCCACTTAACTCCCCTCCCTTGGGGGAGGGGTTGGGGGTGGGGGCTCTGTGTCATCGGCCTCAGCACACCCCCACCCAATCTCCCCCTCAAGGGGGAGGAGATGGGTACCTTCCCAACGGCTAGCTGGCGCAAAACCTGATGACTGGTATCAACTCGGCATGAGGATCATCATTACAGCCCTCGGTCTCGTTGCCTTGGCAGGATGCAAGCCGCCGATGGGCAATCACGAGTTCGTCGATGCCCAATGGGTGCAGGACGTGCCTGAGAGTGCTGACGTTTCCCGGCAAGAGGAGATGGGCTATCTGGCGCTGAAGTTTTCTAGCGACGCAGACCTGAATGCGGAGGGTATGAACACGCTATATTCTGAGGCGAGCGCCTGCCCATACGATGAAGATCGTTGGCTGCCCGCCTTCGGGCCTTTTACAGTCCCGCCAGACCCTGCCGACCTGCCGATTTGGAAGTCGGACGCTGGAGGCCCTGTTCTAAAATATGTTGTCTATCTTCCAGTCGCCGCCGAAATCCGGGGGGCACTAGAAAATGGAAAATCGCCCGAGATCGGTCGATATGACTTGCAGGTCGATCCATCCGATCTGTGCTTTGTGGTCGAGCAGGTCGGCTACCCGTGGGCCACACGCAGCGAGCCGGTAGTCGTGTCATCACAGCGTATCGCGCATGCCCTCGAAAATCGAAAGCCTGCCGAATAGCAAAACGGCCAGCGAGCACGAAGCCCGCCAGCCGTTCCCAAGCCTTGGGCGGCTTATCCGAAGCCTTACGCGGCTTCCTTGATCTCGACCAGCGTCACGCCGAAGGTCAGGTCTTCGCCTGCCAGCGGGTGGTTGCCGTCGGCCTTCACCGAATTTTCCTGCACTTCGGTGATGACGAGCTGGATCGGCTGGCCGTCCTGGCCCTGCGCGGAAAGCTGCATGCCCGGCTGCGGGGCGGGCTCTGCGGGCAGGTTCTCGCGCGGAACGTCGATCACCAGTTCCTCGCGGCGCGGGCCGAAGGCGTTTTCGCTCTCGATCTTGACCTGCTGGACCGAGCCGACTTCCATCCCGTCGAGCGCGGCTTCGATCGCGGGGAAGATTTCCTGCTTGCCGAGCGTGACGACCTGCGGGCCGCTTTCCTCGGTGTTGCCGACGACCTGTCCGGCATCGGTCTTGACGACGAAATCGATGGCGACGGTGTCGCCCTGCTTTGCGGTAGGCATAAGCTATGTCCTCTCTGGCCCATTTTCTCGGGCTATAGGGGGTTGGGGCTGCGAGCGAATGCGCGGCCACGGGAAAATTCGGTGCCCCCAACGTGGGGCCGTCCGCGCGAGGCGCAACCCCGAAGTTCAAATCCACCGGTAAACGCGCTGTCCTACAGCAGCGCAGACATGCCATCCTCGCGCTATGCGCCTGATCACGAAAACGCCGGCCCGGATCGTCTTTTTCGACATCCGAACCGGCGGTGGTTTTTTGGCCCCTGGACACTGTGTCAGGTGTGTCAGGCGAGGGGGTGGGCGGCTTATCCGGTCGGGCGACTCAGGCGTCGTCCTTGACGTATTTCTGGAAGCTCTTGCGCAGCTTCATCAGCTTGGGCGGGATCGTCGCCTGGCAATAGGGATTGCGCTGGCCTTCGCCTTCCCAATAGTCCTGGTGATAGCCTTCCGCCGGATACCAGGTCGCGCTCTGCTCGCCGTCGGACAGGCCTTCGATCGTGGTGACCGCCATCTTGCCGTTGGCGGCGTTCCACCGCCCGATCGCGGCTTCGGCTTCCTCGGCCTGAGCGGCGTCGAGCGGGAAGATCGCGCTGCGGTATTGCGTGCCGACGTCGTTGCCCTGCCGGTTGAGCTGGGTCGGGTCGTGCGTGCCGAGGAACATGTCGAGCAGTTCGGCATAGCTGATCGTGCCCGGATCATAGGTCACCCGCACCGCCTCGGCATGGCCGGTATCGCCGCCGCACACCTGCTTGTAGGTCGGGTTCTCGACGCTGCCGCCGATATAGCCGCTTTCGACCGTGTCGACGCCGATCACGTCCTTCATCACTGCTTCGGTGCACCAGAAGCAGCCGCCTGCGAAAATCGCGGTCTCGCTCATATCGTCATTCTCCTTGTTGGACGCGAGGTAGGAAGCCCGCCCGCACTTGTCATCGGGAATGCTGCCTCTAGGGTGCCGACAAAATCACCTCGGGGAGAATTCACCATGCGCCTTGCCCTTCTTGCCTCCGCCAGCCTCGCCTTTGCGACGCCCGCACTTGCCGACCATCACATGGACGCGGAGATGGGCGAGGGCCATGCGCACCATCATGCCTTGAAAGCGGCGATCGCGTCCGATGTGCGCGGTGAAGATGGCGCACGCGACCAGTGGCGCCACCCGTTCGAAACGCTCGACTTCTTCGGCGTGAAGCCCGGTATGACCGTGGTCGACTACATGCCCGCATCGGGCTGGTATACGCGCATCCTGGTGCCGTACCTCGGCAGCGAGGGTCGCTATATCGGCATTACGCCCGATCCGGCTGCGGCGGATGCCGATGGTTTCGCGGAGTATTTCGGCGGCTTGCCGGGCAAGTTCGAAGCGGCGAATGGCAACTGGAACCTCAGCGGCGCGCCGGTCGGCATCTATGCTTCGCAGGATGTGCCCGAAGCGATGAAAGGCACCGTCGATCGCGCGCTGATCTTCCGCGAGATGCACAACATCCTGCGCTCCGGCGTCATCTATACCGAATTGACCCGGATCCGTTCGATGCTGAAGGATGGCGGCATGCTCGGCATCGTGCAGCACCGCGCGAAAGATGATGCGCCCGCCGACTACACGCTCGGCACCAATGGCTATCTGCGGCAGGAAGACGTGATCGCGCTGGTCGAGGCGCACGGGTTCGAGCTGGTCGGGATGAGCGACGTGAACGCCAATCCCAGCGACACCGCCGATCACGAAGGCGGCGTGTGGCAGCTTCCGCCGGTGTGGGGCGACAAGAAGCCCGAGCTGAAGGACATCGGCGAGAGCGACCGGATGACGCTGCTGTTCCGCAAGCGCTGATCGGCCTGTCATACACGGTTCAGGTGGCCGGCGGCAGATCCGGATGAGACATGATCTCATCGAGGATATGCCATGGATTTGAAGTACCTGCCCCTGATCGCCGCGCCGCTCGCGCTCACTGCGTGCGACAAGCCCTACGATCCGCGCGGGGTCGATCATGACGAGACGCTACTGTCGGTCAGCGCGACGGGCGAATCCGAGGTGCGCCCGGACGAAGCCTTCTTCCAGGTCGGGGTCGAGAATTTCGGCAAGACCGGCAAGGCGGCGAGCGATGCCAACGCGAAGGACATTGCGAAGGTGGTCGCCGCGCTGAAGGAGGCGGGCGTTCCCGCGAAGGATATCCAGACGCGCACCGTCGGCATCCAGCGGATCGAGTACGGCGATCGCAAGGGCCAGTACCAGGCGAACAACATCGTCGCGGTGACCGTGCGGCAGATCGACAAGGCGGGCGACGCGGTGACCGCCGCGACCGAGGCGGGCGCGAACGTATTCTCCGGCCCGGACCTGCGCATCTCCGATAGCGAGAAGGCCGCGAACACCGCCTATGGCGAAGCGTTCAAGGCGGCCAAGGCGCGCGCGCAGGCCTATGCCGATGCCGCCGACATGAAGATCGCCCGCGTCCTGACCATCCGCGACGGTGGCGGGGCGCAGGGCAACCGCTACATCCCTGGCGCGCCGCCTCCGCCTCCACCGGTCGTGATGCAGACGTCACGCGATGCGGTGATGGTGGAAGAAGCCGGTGGCGGGGTGATCCAGCCGGGCCAGACGACCAGCCGCGTATCGGTGCAGGTGGACTTCGCGCTGGTGCCCAAGTAATCGCGGCCCATGCGCGAAATCACTGTAGCGGCGCTCCAGCTGGAACTGGGCGCCACGGACGAGGCTGAGAATATCGAGGCGGTTTCCTCGCTGGTCGAGGAAGCGGCGTCTCGCGGCGCGCAGGTGATCCTGCCGCCCGAGCTGTTCGACGGCCCCTATTTCTGCAAGCAGGAGGACGAGGCGCTGTTCGCCCGCGCCGCGCCGACCGCCGAGCACCCGAACGTGCGCGCGATGGCGAAGCTGGCGAAGAAACTGGGCGTGGCGATCCCGACCAGCTTCTTCGAGAAGGACGGCCCGCACCATTACAACACGCTCGCGATGATCGACGCGCAAGGCGAGATCATGGGCGTCTACCGCAAGAGCCACATCCCCGACGGGCCGGGCTACGAGGAAAAGTACTACTTCCGCCCCGGCAACACCGGATTCAAGGTGTGGGACGTCCCCCTGAAAGATGGAGGCTCCACGCGGATCGGCGTCGGCGTATGCTGGGACCAGTGGTATCCCGAAGCCGCGCGCGCGATGGCGCTGATGGGGGCCGAACTGCTGTTCTACCCCACCGCGATCGGCTCCGAGCCTTACGACGCCAGCTTCGATACCAGCCGCATGTGGCAGCGCGCGATGCAGGGGCATTCCGTCTCCAACTGCATGCCGGTGATCGCCGCCAACCGCATCGGCACCGAGGATGGCCAGACCTTCTACGGCCACTCCTTCATCACCAACGAGTGGGGCGACAAGCTGGTCGAATTCGGGCGCGAAGAGGATGGCGTGCTGGTCAGCACGCTCGATCTCGATACCGCCGCGAAGCACCGTGCGGGCATGGGCTTCTTCCGCGACCGTCGGCCCGAACTGTACGGTCGTCTGGCGCAGGACGTCTGACCTGAGCGAGACCTACCTCATCGCGCTCGGCTCGAACCGGCGGCACGGCGAGCATGGCGCCCCCCGCGAAGTGGTGCGTGCGGCGATGGAGGAATTGAGCGCGTTGGGCACGGTGACCAAGCGCAGCCCGGTGATCGAGAGTGCACCGATCGGCCCCGCACAACGCCGCTTCGCCAATGCGGCGGCGGAACTGGAGAGCGATCTGCCTCCACCGAACCTCCTGCGCGAGCTGAAGCGACAGGAGCGCAGCTTCGGCAGGCGTCGCGGGCAGGCTTGGGGCGACCGCGTGCTCGATCTCGATATCGTGCTGTGGAGCGGGCGCGCATGGCAGGAGGGCGGGCTCACCATACCGCACCCGCATTTCCGGGATCGTGGCTTCGTACTCGGTCCGGCAAGCGCGATTTCGCCCACCTGGCGCGACCCGTGCACCGGCATGACCTTGCGACATCTGCAGGCACGCTTGACCCGCCCGCGTGGCAACCGTAGGGACGCGCCCTGGTTGGACCCTTAGCTCAGTTGGTAGAGCAAGATACTTTTAATATCGAGGTCGCTGGTTCGAGCCCAGCAGGGTCCACCACCCCCCCACCCTCGACAGATCGTAATGGCTCGCGACGGATGGGCGCGCCTTCGCACGCGCAACATTTTAGCATTGAAAATTTCACCCGCATTGGCCAATGCTGTAAAAGTCGTGCGCCAGAAGGTGCGGCGACTTTCCGAATCTGCAAGTTTCACGATGTCAGCTGGGCCAGTCCGATAGAACGCAATTCCACCAACAAGTTTGTCGAGCGTGCGCAGGCCTATCCGGAAAAGCGGTCCCCCGATACGCGGCGGGCCGACTTTCTGGAGATCGGCGCGCCTTTCGCAGAAGATGCCGCGCGTGCGCAGGCGGGCCGTTGCTCGCAATGCGGCGTGCCCTATTGCCAGTCGCACTGCCCGCTGCACAATCACATTCCCGACTGGCTGCGCCTGACCGCCGAAGGGCGGTTGCAGGAAGCCTACGACCTGTCGGCCCGCACCTCCACCATGCCCGAAATCTGCGGCCGCATCTGCCCGCAGGACCGGCTGTGCGAGGGCAATTGCGTGATCGAATTCTCCGGCCACGGCGCCGTCACCATCGGCAGCGTCGAGAAATACCTCGGTGACAATGCGTGGGAAAACGGCTGGGTTCGGCCGATCGAACCCGGCACGCCGACCGGCCAGTCGGTTGGCGTCATCGGCGCGGGGCCCGCCGGGCTGACCGCCGCCGAGTATCTGCGCCGCGCTGGCTACGAGGTCGACATCTACGACCGGCACGATCGCGCGGGCGGGCTGCTGATTTACGGCATTCCCAACTTCAAGCTCGACAAGAGCGTGGTCGATCGCCGTGTTGCCCGGATCGAGGAAGGTGGCATCACCATCCATCGCGGGGTCGAGGTCGGCAAGGACGTGACCTTGTCCGAACTGCGCGAACGGCACGATGCGGTGTTCGTCGCAACGGGCGTGTACCAGTCGCGCGAACTGACCGTGGACGGTGCGGACAAGGATGGCGTCGTGCGCGCGATCGACTTCCTCACCGCCTCGAACCGCAGCGGGCTGGGTGACGACGTTGCCGAACACGCCGATGGCAGCCTGTTCGCCAGGGATCGGGACGTGGTGGTGATCGGCGGCGGCGATACCGCAATGGACTGCGTGCGCACCGCGATCCGCCAGGGCGCGAAGTCGGTGAAGTGCCTCTATCGCCGCGACCGCGAGAATATGCCCGGCAGCCGCACCGAGGTCGCGCACGCCGAAGAAGAAGGCGTGGAGTTCCTGTGGCTTTCGGGCCCCGCATCAATCCAGGGCGGCGAGAAGGCCGAGCGTGTGCAGGCCAACCGCATGGAACTGGGCGAACCCGATGCCGATGGTCGTCGCCGTCCGGTCGTCGACCCGTCGAGCAGCTTTGCCCTCGATGCCGATCTCGTGATCCTCGCGCTGGGCTTCGAGCCCGAGCCGCTGCCCGCGATCTTTGGCGAAGAAGGCCTCGCGGTCAGCGATTGGGGCACGCTCAAGTGCGACGACGACATGATGACGACGCTTCCCGGCGTGTTCGCCGGTGGCGACATTTCGCGCGGTGCCAGCCTGGTGGTGTGGGCCGTGCGCGATGGTCGCGACGTCGCACAGAAAATCGACGCCTACCTTGTCGACCAACGCAAATTGAGCACTGCAGCAGCATGACCCCGCAACAATCCGAAGCCCTCCGCCTCGCGCGGGATGGGATGTATCACGCCGATAGCGAACACGACGCATGCGGCGTCGGCCTGATCGGCGAAACATCGGGCAAACCGACGCGTCGCGTCGTCGATGCCGCGATCGAGGCGCTGTCCTCCATCTGGCACCGCGGTGCGGTGGACGCCGACGGCAAGACCGGCGACGGTGCGGGCCTGCTGCTCGACCTGCCGGTCGAATTCTTCACCAGTGCCATCAACGCGAGCGGTCACGAGGTCCGGCCCGGCCGCCTCGCGGTCGGCGTCATCTTCCTGCCACGTACGGACCTTGTCGCGCAGGACGCGTGCCGCACCATCGTGGAGGCCGAACTGATCCGTGCCGGTCTGTTCGTCTACGGCTGGCGCCAGGTGCCGGTCGACGCGTCGGTCATCGGGCGTAAGGCGAAGCAGACCCGACCCGAGATCGAGCAGGTAATGATCGCCGGGCCGGAGCCGCACGAGCAATCGAGCGACGAGTTCGAAAAGCAGCTCTACGTCGTGCGTCGCCGGATCGAACGGCGGATCGTCGAGGCGCAGCTGCGCGATTTCTACATCTGCTCGCTGTCCGCGCGCTCGATCGTCTACAAGGGGCTGTTCCTCGCGGAGAGCCTCGCGACATTCTATCCCGATGTGCGCGATCCACTCGTCACCAGCCGGATGGCGATCCTCCACCAGCGGTATTCGACCAACACCTTCCCGCAATGGTGGCTGGCGCAGCCGTTCCGCACGCTGGCGCATAACGGCGAGATCAACACGATCCGCGGCAACCGCAACTGGATGCGCACGCACGAGATCAAGATGGCGAGCCTCGCCTTTGCGGGCACCGCCAACGATATCAAGCCGGTCATCCCGGTCGGTGCGTCCGACACCGCCAGCCTCGACGCGGCGATCGAACTGCTGGTGCGGTCGGGCAAGGCGATGCCGACTGCGAAGTCGATGCTGGTGCCCGAGGCATGGCAGGCATCGCCCGACATGGCCGATGAAACCCGCGCCATGTACCAGTACATGGCATCGGTGATGGAGCCGTGGGATGGGCCTGCCGCGCTCGCGATGACCGACGGCCGCTGGGCGGTCGCCGGCCTCGATCGCAATGCGCTCCGCCCGCTCGCCTTTTCGCGGACCGACGATGGCCTGCTGGTGGTCGGCTCCGAAGCAGGAATGGTCACGCTGGAAGAGAACCGCGTGGTCGAGAAGGGGCGTCTCGGCCCAGGCCAGATGATCGCCATCGATCTTCATTCGGGCAAGTTGCTGCGCGACGAAGAACTCAAGGCCGAAATCGCGCGCGAAGCCAACTACGGTGCGCTGGTGGCCGGATTCCGCGGTATCGACGATCTTCCGGAAACGCCCGAAACCGCCAATCCTCACTTCGCTGCCGACGATCTGACCCGTCGTCTGACCGCAGCAGGGATGACGAACGAGGATATGGAGCTGATCCTCGATGCGATGGCGCTCGACGGCAAGGAAGCCATCGGGTCGATGGGCGACGATACGCCGCTCGCGGTGATCAGCGACAAGCCGCGCAGCGTCAGCCAGTTCTTCCGTCAGAACTTCGCGCAGGTCACCAACCCGCCGATCGATAGCCTGCGCGAACGACACGTGATGAGCCTGCGGACGCGCTTCGCGAACCTTGCCAACATTCTGGAAGAAGACGACCAGAACGATAATGTTCTGGTGCTCGAAAGCCCGATCCTGACGTCGCGCGAATGGGCCCGGCTGCGGGCCGGGTTCGGCGACAAGGTCGGCACGATCGATTGCACGCTAAGGGCCGGCGGCGAGCCTGCCGACCTGCGCCTCGCGATCGAGCGGATCCGGGCCGAGGCGGAAGCCATGGCCAAGGGCAAGCAGGCCGAGATATTCCTGACCGACGAGGCTACCGGGCCGAACCGAGTGGGCGTGCCGATGATCCTGGCCGCAGCGGCCGTGCACACGCACCTGACGCGCAAGGGCCTGCGATCCTTTACCTCGATCAACGTGCGCTCCGCCGAATGCCTCGATACGCACACCCTGGCCGTCCTGGTCGGTGTGGGGGCGACGACGGTGAACCCGTACCTCGCGGAGGCGGCACTGGTCGCGCGCCACGAGCGCGGGCTCTACGGCGATATGCCGCTGGAGCAGGCGGTCGAGAATTTCCGCACCTCGCTGGCCGACGGCTTGCTGAAAATCATGGCCAAGATGGGCGTCTCGGTCGTCTCCAGCTATCGCGGCGGCTACAACTTCGAAGCGGTCGGCCTCAGCAGGGCAATCACCGACGATCTGTTCCCGGGAATGCCGAACAAGATTTCGGGCGAAGGCTATGCCTCGCTTCATCTGAGCGCGCAGGATCGCCACAGCAGGGCATTCGGCCTTCGGCATCCCGAGCTGCCGATCGGCGGTTTCTATCGACAGCGCGCGGGCGAGGAGACGCACGCCTGGGGTGCGGAGGGGATGCACTCGCTGCAGACCGCGTGTGCCACGGGCAGCGAGAAGCAATGGCGGCGCTTCGTCGACGTGGTCGAAAACCAGCCACCGATCTACCTCCGCGATCTGCTCGGCATCGACGAGGCTGCCGAGCCGCTCCCGCTCGATCGGGTTGAGCCGGGCGAGGATATCCGCACGCGCTTCCTCACTCCGGGGATGAGCCTGGGTGCCCTCTCGCCCGAGGCGCACGAGACGCTGGCGATTGCGATGAACCGGATCGGCGCGAAGGCGGTATCCGGCGAAGGTGGCGAATCCGCCGAACGCTTCACCCCCCGCGCCAACGGCGACCTTGCCAATAGCGGTGTGAAGCAGGTGGCGAGCGGGCGCTTCGGCGTCACCGCGCACTACCTCAACAATTGCGAAGAGATCGAAATCAAGGTCGCGCAAGGGGCAAAGCCGGGCGAAGGCGGGCAGCTGCCCGGCTTCAAGGTGGACGAGGTGATCGCCAAGCTGCGTCACTCGACGCCGGGCGTGACGCTGATCTCGCCCCCGCCGCACCACGATATCTACTCGATCGAAGACCTCGCGCAGCTGATTTACGACCTGAAGCAGATCAACCCGCGCGCGCGGGTCTGTGTGAAGCTGGTCAGCGCGGCGGGAATCGGCACGATCGCGGCGGGCGTGGCGAAGGCGCATGCCGACGCGATCCTGATCTCGGGCCACACCGGCGGGACGGGCGCAAGCCCGCAGACCAGCATCAAGTTTGCCGGGACGCCGTGGGAAATGGGCCTGGCCGAAGTCAACCAAGTGCTCGCGCTCAACGGCCTCAGGCACAAGGTGAAGCTGCGCGTCGACGGCGGGCTGAAGACCGGTCGCGAAATCGTGATCGGTGCGATCCTTGGCGCCGAAGAGTTCGGTATCGGTACGATGAGCCTGGTGGCGATGGGCTGCATCATGGTGCGCCAGTGCCATTCGAACACCTGCCCGGTCGGTGTCTGCACGCAGGACCCGCGCCTGCGCGCAATGTTCGGTGGCAGTCCCGAAAAGGTCATCCAGCTGATGGATTTCCTGGCCGAGGATGTTCGTCGCATCCTCGCCAAGCTTGGCGTGGCCAAGCTGGAAGACGTGATCGGGCGGACCGAACTGCTACGGCAGGTGAGCCGCGGGGCAGAGCATCTCGACGATCTCGATCTCAATCCGATCCTGCAGAAGGTTCAGACGGACGAATCGCGCGTGTATCGGCTGGAGGACGGCCAGCATCGTAATCCGGTGCCCGACAGTCTCGACGCCGAGATGCTTGATGATGCCCGTAACGCAATCGAAAACGGGGCACAGACCACGCTCCACTTCCCGGTGCGCAATGTTCATCGCGCTGTCGGCACCCGGCTTTCGTCCGAGGTCGTTACCCGCCATGGGCCGGAGGGGCTGCCCGATGGGACGCTGGACATCCGTCTGAAGGGCAATGCGGGCCAGTCGCTTGGCGCGTTTCTCGCGCGCGGCATCCGGCTGACGATCGAGGGCGACGCCAACGACTATGTCGGCAAGGGACTGTCGGGCGGCGAGATTGCGGTGCATCCGCCCGCCGACGCGCCGCGCAAGAGCCAGGAAAACGGCATCATCGGCAATACCGCGCTGTATGGAGCAACCTCGGGCGCGCTGTTCGCGGCGGGCAAGGCGGGCGAGCGCTTCGCGGTGCGCAACTCGGGCGCGACAGCGGTGATCGAAGGCTGCGGCGCCAATGGCTGCGAGTACATGACCGGTGGCATGGCGGTGATTCTAGGCCCCGTGGGTGGCAATTTCGGCGCGGGGATGACGGGCGGCATGGCCTTCATCTTCGACGAACGCGGCAGGTTCCCGCAGATGGCCAATGCGGGCTCCATCCTGTGGCAACGTCTGGCCAGCGAGCATTGGCGGGCCGAACTGCGGTCGGCGGTCGAAAGGCATGTCGAGATGACCGGAAGCGCGTATGCGCGCCGCCTGCTCGACAAGTGGGAGGATGTGCTGGCGAACTTCTGGCAGGTTTGCCCGCGCGACATGCTCGACAAGCTCGAACACCCTCTGGTGGACGAGAATGTTCCTGCCGAAGCTGCGGAATAACTGGCGCTCCGAACGTTTCAAATCAGGTCAGTGCCCGTTTGGCGCATCGACACGCGCGCTCAAAAGCGCAGGTTGATTGCGGAGTCATAAGGAGCACGGGACATGAGGACGTTTCTCGGACTGGCAGGCATCGCGTTCATGACGCTCGCGACCCCGGCTGCCGCCTACAATACCCCGCCAGACAGCGATCCGCATGGCGACCGGACGAGTTCGAGCGGCGGCTCGACTCCCGTCCCCGCGCCGCCGGTGGTGATCCTGTTCGGCCTTGCTGCCGGTGCCGTGATGATGCGGCGCAAGACCGCCTGATTGCGGTTGGGGGCGTGCCCGTGTCGGGCGCGCTCCGTTTGACACTTGGCGGGGTGGCTGGGGGGCCGCACAAGCCTTGCGCGAGTGGGATCGTTAGGCTGACGGGGGGATCAGGGTATGCTGTTCGGATTGGCAGGAATCGCGGTGATGGCGATTGCCACGCCCGCACCGACGGCGAAGGCTCCTCCAGCCCAGCAGATTGAGCAGGTTTCGGCACGGGTCGAAGCCCCAGCGCCCGTAAAGGTGCCTGCCCCGCCGGTCGTCATCCTGTTCGGGCTTGCGGCAGGCGCCATGCTGGTTAGACGCAAGTTCTTCTGACTATCGCGCCCGGTTGCGGGCTCAGGGCGCCAGCCACCACCTGAGCAAGAATGCGACCGCGCCGAGCACCGTGACGCTCGCCGCCCAGATAGCCACCATCCAGCCGACCCGCTGCCATAATGGGGCTTCGTCGGCGGCTTTCCCGGCATCGTCGTAGCGCATCAGTGGTACCCTTCGTCGCCCACCTTGCCGCGGAACACCCAGTAGGCCCACACGGTGTAGGCGATGATGAGCGGCATCGTGATTGCAACGCCGACCAGCATGAAGACCTGGCTGCGTTCCGGCGCGGCGGCATCCCAGATCGTGAGGCCGGGCGGCACGACGTAGGGCCAGATGGTGACCCCTACGCCCGCCATGCCGAGCAGGAACAGCCCGAGGGAGAGCCAGAAGGGCTTCGAATGCCGATCGCGTGACAGCGCGTGCCACAGGAAACCGGCTACGATCAGGGTGGCGATCGGGATTGGGGCGACCCAGTAGAGTACTGGCGTGCTCAGCCAGTGATCGGCATATTCGGGGCGCAGGACCAGATTGTACAGGCTTACCGCCGCCATCAGCGCAATCGTTGCCAAAGCAGCGATCTTGCCCAGCTTGCGCGCATGCGCCTGCCCGTCGCCCTCAAGCTTCCAGACCAGCCACGCGGCCCCCAGGAGGGCATAACCGGCAACCGTCCCCACCCCGGTCAGCAGGGTGTAGGGCGTCAGCCAGTCCCACCAGCTTCCCGAATAGGCGCGGTCGGTGACTTCGATGCCCTGCAAGAGTGCGCCCAGCACCATTCCCTGCGCCAGTGCCGCGATGATCGACCCTGCCGTGAAGGCAAAGTCCCACAGCTTTCGGTGCGAGGGATCGCGCCACCTGAATTCGAACGCCACACCCCGAAAGACGAGGCCCAGCAGCATCGCGATGATCAGCGGGTAGGTCGCGGGCAGGATCACCGCGTAGGCAAGGGGGAAGGCTGCGAACAGGCCGCCACCGCCCAGCACCAGCCAGGTCTCGTTCCCATCCCACACCGGCGCGATGGAGTTCATCGCCCGATCCCGCTCTCGCCCGACCTTGAAGGTCGGAAACAGGATGCCGATGCCGAGATCGAAGCCATCCATCACCACATAGGCGAAGATCGCGAAGGCGATGATGAACGCCCAGATCGTAGTCAGGTCTGCGCTGACGCTCATTTGTCCGTCTCCTCGCGATGCGGCTCGATGTAGCGGATCGAGGAGATCGAGTCGGCGCTGAAGTCGGTCGGATTCTGCGTCGGCCCCGGGGTGATGCCGGCCGTGCGGATCGGGCCGGTGTCGCCGCGCTTGACCCCGGTTTCGAGCGCGCGGGGCGCGCTGCGCATCAGGCGCAGGATATACCACGTACCAGTGCCGAACACCGCGAAGTACACGAGCACAAATGCGATGAGCGAGGCACCGACAGCCGGTGCGTCGAGCGGGCTGGCCGCATCGGCGGTGCGGAGCAGGTTATAGATCACGTAGGGTTGGCGCCCGACTTCAGTGGTGATCCAGCCGGCGATCACCGCAACGAAGCCTGCGGGCCCCATCACGAGCGCGGCCCGGTGGAGCCACTGCCAATCGTACAGCTTGCCCCGCCAGCGCGCGATCAGGCTCCACAACCCGACGCCGAGCATCGCGAAACCAAGGCCGACCATGATGCGGAACGACCAGAAGACGATCCCGACGGGCGGCTGTTCGTCGAGGGGGATAGTGTCGAGCCCGTCGAGCGGGGCGTTGAGATCGTGCTTCAGGATCAGGCTCGATGCCTTGGGAATCTCGACCGCGTATTTAACCTCGCGCTCCTTGCTGTCGGGAATGCCGAACAGGATCAGCGGCGCGCCGTCGGGGTGGCTCTGGTAATGGCCTTCCATCGCCATCACCTTCTGCGGCTGGTGCTCCAGCGTGTTGAGCCCGTGCGCGTCGCCCGCGAAAATCTGCACCGGCACGACCAGCGCGGCCATCCACATCGCCATCGAGAACATCTTGCGTGCGTGCTGATTGGTGCGGTCCTTCAGCAGGTGCCACGCACCCACGCCGCCGACGACGAAGGCGGTGGTCAGATAGGCGGCGAGCACCGTGTGGACCAGCCGATAAGGGAAGCTGGGGTTGAAGATGATCGTCACCCAGCTGTCGCCAGGCAGGTATTGCCCGTTGGCGCCGATCTCGTAGCCGACCGGCGTTTGCATCCAGCTGTTGACCGAGAGAATCCAGAAGGCGCTGATGAAAGTACCGACTGCCACCATCAGAGTGGCAGCGAAGTGCAGCTTCCTGCCCACGCGATTCATCCCGAAAAGCATCACGCCGAGGAAACCGGCCTCGAGGAAGAATGCGGTCAGCACTTCGTAAGCCATCAGCGGACCGATCACGGGGCCGGCTACATCGGAAAAGACCGCCCAGTTGGTGCCGAACTGATAGGACATCACGATCCCGGAGACGACGCCCATCGCGAAGGCGATCGCAAAGATCTTCAGCCAGTACTTGAACAGGTCCATGTAGACCGGCTTGCCTGTCTTGAGCCACAACCCTTCCAGCACGGCGAGGTAGCTCGCAAGCCCGATCGAAAAGGCCGGGAAGATGAAGTGGAAGCTCACCGTGAAGGCGAACTGGATGCGGGCGAGCAGGATTGCGTCGGTGCCGTCGAACATGGGTGCGATGTAAAGAAAAGCGCGCTGTTCTTCCAGCGTCGGTTCGGTATCTTGTGTTGCGCTTGGCGCAACAGCTGTCGTGTTCAGATGCCTTAGGCGGCGATCGACGCCTCATAGCGCGCGCCGAAGCCTTTGCCGGCCTTCTTGGCTGCGTAGAGCGCACGGTCGGCCATGACGTGCAGTTCGGTAAATCCACACCCGTCTTCGGGGAAGCAGGCGAAGCCTGCGGTAACTCCGATATGCACCAGGCTTTCCCCGTCGACGGCGTAAGGCGGGCCGGACACCCCGGCAATCATCGCGCCGATCGTCGTTTGCGTTTCCTCGGGTCCCAGGCCGGGAAGCAAGGCGAGGAATTCATCTCCACCGATCCGTGCCAGCACTTGCCCTTCCGTCAAGGCGGCCTTCATCCGGTTCGTGACCTCGCACAGCAGTTGATCGCCTGCTGCATGTCCGAAGCGGTCGTTGATCGGCTTGAAGCGATCGAGATCCAGGCAAACGATTGAGAAAACCTGATTGCGCGAGACGCTCTGGATGACCCCTTCCAGTCCGTGCCGGTTGAGCAGGCCTGTCAGCGGATCGCGGCGCGCGCGTTCGGCATTGCTCAATTCCGCGCTCAGGGCAGCCAGCATAGCCCCCCGGTAGTGACCCATCAATTGCAGGACGCCTAACACGAAGCCGGGCAGCAGCGCGATCAGCGCGAGCATCAGCGGCTCCCCGGTGCTGGCCGCGCCCAGGACAAACGGCAGAACGCAAAGCCCGACCAGCAGCAGCGCCAGCCGTGGGGCGGCATAGTTGCGCGCACACAGCGGCCCGACCAGCCCCATGCAATGAGCGGCGGTGATCACCATGATCGCGGTATTGCCCGTGCGCATGGCGAAGAAGAAGAGCAGCCCCTGCAGGCTGCACCACAGGATCGAAAGACTGATAGGCGTGTCGATCTGCGGCACCTCGCCTCTCGCACGCACCGATCTGACCTGTCGAAGGCTGGCAAGCCGTATGAAGAGCACGATGACTTCGGCGAGCATGATGAGCAGAAAGGCTATGCCGCCGATCGCGAGATGGGCCAGTCCGGCGACGAACAGACCGTTGATCGCCCCCAGCACGATTGCGCTCGGAGATGAGAGCAGGGCACCGCACATAAAGGGGCGCACCTCCTGCGGCGTCCCATGGCTCCACCGCATAAGCCATGGCAGAACGCCGCTTCTGGCACCCAATCGCCCTTCGGGTCGATCGTGCGAGGCGGCTGCTAGCCTCTCGTCTATCCTCATGTCGGCGATGCTAGCCATTCATCGCTAACAAAGATTGAAAATGGCACCGGGGGAAGCATGCAGGCCGATGTCGCCGGGCCGCAAAAAAAGGGGCGACCGCGGGCCGCCCCTCTTCCATTTCCGTTGCAGAGGACTCGCCTAGTCGACGATATCCATTTCCGCGATGAGGTTGTCCGCCCCGTCGACCTTGTCCATCACCCACAGCATGTAGCGGGTGTCGACGTGGATCGTGCGGGTGGTGCGCGGGTCGAAATCCCAGTCCGAATTGACGCTTTCGAACGTCCCGTCGAACAGCAGGCCGACCAGTTCGGCCCGCGAATTGAGCGTCGCCGAGCCCGAGTTGCCGCCGGTCGAATCCAGATCGGTCAGGAAGTTGACCGGGACCGAACCGATGCTGTCGAGTTCGTAACGGCCGTAGTCCTTGTCGCTGATTTCCTGCAGTTCCTTCTCCGGCGCGTTGAACGGTGCCTCGCCCGTGTCCTTCGCGGTGATGCCTTCCAGCGTGGTGAAGGGGGTGTAGATCAACCCGTCCTGCGGCGAGCCGCCCATCACGGTGCCGTAGGTCACGCGCAGCGTGCTGTTGGCGTCGGGATAGGTGACCTTGCCCTGGCTCCGCTGCCAGTCGACGATGGCATCCATGTACCCGGGGCGCAGCACCAGCTCGCGGCCCGCGCGGGCTTCGGCTTCGG
Source organism: Citromicrobium bathyomarinum (assembly GCF_038594485.1). Taxonomy (GTDB): domain Bacteria; phylum Pseudomonadota; class Alphaproteobacteria; order Sphingomonadales; family Sphingomonadaceae; genus Alteriqipengyuania; species Alteriqipengyuania bathyomarina_A. The sequence continues at coordinate 913,958 of NZ_JBCFZG010000004.1, forward strand.
TCTCCAGCTGGTCGTTGTAGTCGTACAGCGCGACCGCGAGTTTGATGAAAGGATCCGTGCTCGAACGGAAATCTTCCGGGCTTGCGTCCATCAGCGCCATGCGCGTTGCCGCCTCGTCGAGCGAGGTCGCGTCGTAGTATCCTGCCAGCTTGCTGGACACGGCATCCATGTCGATGCCCGAGGTCAGGCCCAGCGCATTGTCGAGAACGGCAACCCGCTCGTCCTTCGGCTGGTCGAGATATTTGTTCAGGAACAGCATCCACACGGCCTTATCGACGCTCGGATCGAAACGGCGGTCGAGCGCCTGCATACCCTGCTTGAAGAAGCCCATGTCGCGCTCCTGATAGCCGGGCTTGCGCTCGGCATCGGGCTTCTGGCGCTCGATCGACAGGCGATAGAGCCGCTCCGCAACGCCAAGAAGCTGCGATCGGGTGGCGAAACCGTACCAGAAACTGCTGCGCGTCGCTGCGGCCTGTTCCTCGGTCAGCGCGTCGAGCTGCGCGATCGCCTTGCCGTAGTTCGCGCGAGTAGGATCTGCCGCGATCCATGCGTCGAGCTCCTGCTCACGCTCGCGACGGCGATCGACCAGGCCGACCCGGCGGGCACCTTCGATCTGGCCGCGCAGGTTCTTTTCGTAGTTGTTGAGACCCGCGAGGGTGGCTTCGTACTTCACCCGAGCGTCCGAGCCATCGGGCGCGGTCTGCTCGATCGTATCGATCCATTCGTTGATCAGGGTGACGTAGGTCGGATAGTTCCAGTCGAAGGTGTTTTCGACTTCGGCCAACCGGGCGTAGCGCTGGGTCGAGCCGGGATAGCCGGCCGCCATCACGAAGTCGCCTTCCTCGAGGCCGCCCGCGCTCACCTTGAGCACGTGCTCTGGTTTGTAGGGCACGTTCTCTTCCGAATAGTCTGCGGGCGAGCCGTCCGGTGCCACGTAGGCGCGGTAGAAGCTGAAATCGCCAGTGTGGCGCGGCCACATCCAGTTGTCGACGTCGCCGCCGTACTTCCCGATGCTGTCCGCCGGAGCGTAGGCGAGGCGCACGTCGCGAATTTCAAGTTGCTTGACCAGCTTGTACTGATCGCCGCCGTAGAAGGACGAGACCCGGCAGCGATAGCCGGCTTCTTCTTCGCACTCGGCGACGATGTCCTTCATCCGCTGTTCGATCGCGTCGTAGCGCGCGTTCGGCTCCATCGAGTCGAGCCCGGCGCGCATGCGGGCGGTCACATCGGTGAGTTCGGTGGTGACGTAGATGCGCGAACCCGGAGCGGCGGGCAGTTCCTCGCCCATGGTCTTCGCGAGGAAGCCGTTCTCGAGGTAGTTGTTCTCGGCGGTCGAATTGTACTGCACCGATCCGCGCGCGCAGTGGTGGTTGGTCACGACCAGACCCTGCGGCGAAACGAAGCTGGCCGAGCATCCGCCCAGGCTGACGACTGCGCCCATCGGGAAGCCTGTTAGATCGGCAAGCGTCTCGGGATCGATCTCGAGGCCGGTTGCCTTCAGGTCTGCGGCAATCTCTGGCAACTGGTCGGGGGTGAACATCCCTTCCTTGGCACTGAGCGGCTGGGCCGCGACGCCGGCCATGAGGGCCGCGATGAAAAACACCTTATTACGCATCTGATTCCCCTGGATTTTCGCACATCACGCGACTCGCGCCGATGTTACAGTGTTACTGGCTATTGGCCATGTCGAGGCAACGCAAGGGCGCGACCATGTCGTTTATCGAACTGACTGGCCCGTTCGTCAGGGTCTGGTGATCGCCCTCGGAGCACTTGAAAGCCAAGGCGGTCGCCAAATCGACGGCGATGGGATAGCGGAGTGCGAAACACGTTTGGGAGACTTGCCGTCGTGAGCGAATTCATCGAGCCACCGCAGACCGCCAAGACCAATTGCACCGCCGCGCAGTATCGGGCCGACTATGTCCGCTCGCTGTCCGACCCGGACGGTTTCTGGCTTGAGCAGGCGAAGCGGCTCGACTGGATCGATCCGCCCACGATCGGCGGCGAGTGGTCCTTCGATCCGGTCGAGATCAAGTGGTTCGCCGATGGAACGCTCAACCTGTGCCACAATGCGGTCGACCGGCATCTTGCGGACAAGGCGGACAAGACGGCCCTGATATTCGAGCCCGACGATCCCGATGGCGCGGTCCGCACGCTGACCTTCGCCGATCTCCACGTCGAAGTGATCCGCATGGCCAATGCGCTCAAGGCGATGGGGGTCACCAAGGGCGCGCGGGTGACGCTCTACATGCCGATGGTGGTCGAAGGCGTGGTCGCGATGCTCGCCTGCGCGCGACTGGGCGCGGTGCATTCGGTGGTGTTCGGCGGCTTCTCGCCCGAAGCGCTTGCAGGCCGGATCATCGATTGCGACAGCCATTTCGTGATCACCGCCGACGAGGGGCTGCGCGGCGGAAAGCCGATCGCGCTCAATGCCAATGTCGATGCCGCGCTCGACGAACACGATACGCAGGTGAAAGGCGTGCTGGTGATCAAGCACACCGGTGCCGACATTACGATGAAGGAAGGGCGGGACCACTGGTACGCCGACCTGGCATCGGATGAGGATTGCCCGTGCGAGCCGATGAACGCGGAGGATCCCCTGTTCATCCTCTACACCTCGGGATCGACCGGGAAACCGAAGGGCGTCCTCCATACGACGGGCGGCTATGGAGTGTGGACTGCGACGACGTTCCACTACGTGTTCGACCACCAGCCCGACGATGTGTTCTGGTGTTCGGCAGATATCGGATGGATCACCGGTCACAGCTACGTCACCTACGGCCCGCTCCTGAACGGTGCGACGCAGGTGATCTTCGAGGGCGTGCCCAATTATCCCGATCACGGGCGATTCTGGGCGACCATCGCCAGGCACAAGGTCAGCATCTTCTACACTGCGCCGACCGCGATCCGCGCGCTCATGCGGGAAGGCGACAGTTTCGTAACTGCGCATGATCGATCGTCGCTCCGCCTGCTCGGCAGCGTCGGCGAACCCATCAATCCCGAGGCATGGCGCTGGTATCGCGACGTGCCGGGCGAGGGCCGCGTGCCGGTGATCGATACCTGGTGGCAGACCGAAACCGGCGGCGTGATGCTGACCACGCTGCCTTACGCACACGCGATGAAGCCGGGCAGCGCGGGCCTGCCGTTCTTCGGCGTTCAGCCACAGCTGGTCGACAACGAGGGGCAGGTTCTGGACGGGGCGGCAGAGGGCAATCTGTGCCTGACCGCCAGCTGGCCGGGGCAGGCACGCACCGTTTACGGTGACCATGACCGCTTCGTGCAGACCTATTTCAGCACCTACACGGGCAAGTACTTCACCGGGGACGGGTGCCAGCGCGACGAGCACGGGTATTACCGCATCACCGGGCGTGTGGACGATGTCATCAACGTATCGGGCCATCGCATGGGTACTGCGGAGGTGGAGAGTGCGCTGGTCCTGCACCCGCACGTCTCCGAAGCGGCAGTCGTGGGCTTCCCGCACGATATCAAGGGGCAGGGCATCTATTGCTACGTCACCCTGAACGCAGGCGACGAAGGATCGGACGATCTGGCCGCAGAGCTGCGCCAATGGGTGCGCAAGGAAATCGGGCCGGTCGCGACGCCGGACCGGATTCACTTCACCGACGGCCTGCCCAAGACGCGCAGTGGCAAGATCATGCGCCGCATCCTGCGCAAAATCGCGGAGAACGACTATGGCTCGCTGGGGGATACCTCGACGCTAGCCGACCCCTCTCTGGTCGATCGTCTGATCGAGGGGAGGGTCAAATCCTGAAGGTGAACAATTCGCGTAACGGAACAATTGACGGGGCTTGGCTGTTGGGTGACTAATGCTGCGCTGCAAAATCGCGACGCACGCACGAATAGGGAAAGCCGGGGACCGAATTGAGCTTCGACGAGATGCTTGGGCAAGATGGAGGCAAGTCGGGTGAAGTCCGACCGGCCTATCAGGCATTTCACAAATGGCTCGAATCGCAACCGGACAATCGCGTTCTGCGCAAATCCGAACAGGCGGAGAATTTCTTCCGCAAGATCGGCATTACTTTCAACGTCTATGGCGAGGAAGCAGCCGACGAGCGGCTGATCCCCTTCGACGTCGTTCCGCGCGTCCTCTCTGGAAACGAGTGGCGCAAGCTTTCAAAGGGCATCGAACAACGCGTCCGCGCGATCAATGCCTTCCTTCACGATATCTACCACCGGCAGGAGATACTGCGCGCAGGCCGCGTGCCCGAAAGCCTGATTGCAAATAATGCGGCCTTCCTGCCCAAGATGATGGGCTTCGACCCGCCCGGTGGGATCTACACGCACATCATCGGGACCGACATCGTGCGTACCGGGCCCGAAGAGTTCTACGTGCTCGAAGACAACGCACGGACACCCTCGGGCGTGTCCTACATGCTCGAAAACCGGGAAATCATGCTCCAGATGTTTCCGGAGCTGTTTGCCGACATCCCGATCCGCGAGGTCAGCGATTACCCCAGCTGGCTTCGCCGCTCGCTGGCTGCCTGCGCGCCCGCCGCTTGCCTCGACAGGCCGACCGTCGCGGTGCTGACGCCGGGGACGTTCAATTCAGCCTACTTCGAACACAGCTTCCTCGCCGATCAGATGGGTGCAGAGCTGATCGAAGGTTCCGACTTGCGCGTGGTCGACGGCCGTGTCGCGATGCGGACTACGCAAGGCTACAAACCGGTGGATGTGATCTATCGCCGCATCGACGACGAATATCTCGACCCACTCAATTTCAATCCGGAATCGATGCTGGGTGTACCCGGCATTTTCGACGTCTATCGCGCGGGCGGCGTGACCATCGCCAACGCGCCGGGAACCGGTATCGCCGACGACAAGGCGCTATACAGCTACATGCCCGACATCGTCGAATTCTACACCGGCGAGCGCCCGCTGCTGCAGAACGTGCCCACCTGGCGCTGTTCGGATCCCGACCACCTGGCCGAAGTTCTGGACAAGCTCGACGAGCTGGTGGTCAAGGAAGTCCACGGATCGGGCGGTTATGGCATGTTGATCGGCCCGACCGCCAGCAAGGCCGAGATCGAGGAATTCCGCGCCAAGCTGAAGGAGAACCCGGAAGGTTACATCGCGCAGCCCACGCTGGCGCTGTCGACCGTGCCGATCTTCACCGGGCAGGGCCTCGCCCCGCGCCACGTTGATTTCCGTCCCTTCGTGCTGATGTCGCCAAATTCGATCGACATCGTGCCCGGCGGGCTTACCCGCGTGGCGATGAACGAAGGGTCGCTGGTGGTGAATTCGAGCCAGGGCGGCGGCACGAAAGATACCTGGGTGCTCGATGACTGAACGCTCCACGATATCGGAGGTCCGCCATGCTCGGTAAGACCGCATCGGGCCTGTTCTGGATGTTCCGCTACCTCGAACGGGCAGAAGCGACTGCGCGCCTGCTCGATGCAGGGTTCCGCATCGCACTCACCCGCGCGGGTTCCTCGCGTTCGGAATGGGAATCGGTGCTGACCACCGTCGGGCAGCTCGATGCGTTCAAGGCGCGGCACGGCGAACCGAACTCGTCCAAGGTGATCGAATTCCTGCTCAGCGATCGGGACAATCCCTCCAGCATCATCTCGATGGTCAAATCCGCCCGCGACAACGCCCGCGGCGTGCGGATCGGACTGACCAGCGAAGTGTGGGAGGCCACCAACGAGAGCTGGATGACGCTGGACAAGTTGCTGCGCGGGACCATCCCCGAAGCCGACTTGCCCGACACCTTGACAACGATCCGGCAGCAAAACGCGCTGGTACGCGGTGCGACCACCGGCACCATGCTGCGCAACGACGGGTTCAATTTCGTCCGGCTGGGCACCTTCATCGAACGCGCGGACAACACCGCGCGCATTCTCGACGTGAAATACTACCTGCTGCTGCCGTCCATCAGCCAGGTCGGCTCCACGCTCGACATAAAACAGTGGGAGACGATCCTGCGCTCTGTCTCCGCGCTGCGCAGCTACCAGTGGCTCCACGGCGCCACGGTCAACCCGCGCGACATCGCGCAATTCCTGATCCTTCACGAACAGATGCCGCGCAGCCTTGCGTTCTGCTACAACAAGATCTGCGACAACTTGGGCTATCTGTCGAAGAACTATGACAGTCGTACGGAGGCGTGCGGATTGGCGGACCGTATCCATCTCGACTACCTGGGCCGGTCGATGGACTCGATCTTCGACGATGGCCTGCACGAATATATCGACGGTTTTCTGAAGGCCAACGGCCGCCTCGCCAGCCAGATCGCCAGCGACTATTCCTTCGGAGTCGCATCATGAAGCTGCGGGTCGAGCACGAGACGCGCTATTGCTACGATGCGCCGGTTGCCTACGGGCTCCAGCAGACGCGCCTGCGCCCGAAGGACGCCCGGGGGCAGAAGGTGCTCGACTGGACCGTCACAATCGAAGGCGGCGCCAGCGAACTTCGCTACGAAGACCACAACCGCAATATCGTCGATCTGATCGGGATCGAGCCCGGACGAACCGAAACGTCGATCCGCTGCGTCGGCCTGGTCGAGAATACGTCGAGCGACGGCGTTGTCGGGGAACACCAGGGCTTCCTGCCGCTGTGGCACTTCAAGCGATCTTCCCCACTTACGAAGGCAGGCGAGGGTATACGAAAGCTCGCCAGCAGGTTCGACGATGCGGATAAAACAAGCGTCAGCTTGGGGCACGATCTGTCCGCCGCGATCCTCGACACGGTCGGTTACGAAGGTGGCAACACCCACTCCGGCACCACCGCCGAAGAGGCGCTGCGAGGTGGCCGCGGCGTGTGCCAGGATCACGCGCATATCTTCTGTTCGGCAGCCCGCCTGCTCGGCCTGCCTGCGCGCTATGTCTCGGGCTACCTGATGATGAACGACCGGGTCGAACAGGACGCCAGCCACGCCTGGGCGGAGGCCTTCTTCGACGGGCTCGGGTGGGTCGGTTTCGACGTCTCGAACGGTTATTCGCCCGACGAGCGCTATATCAGAGTCGCGACCGGCATCGATTTTCGCGAGGCCGCCCCGATCAACGGAATGCGGATGGGGGGAAGCGACGAGGGCGTGCTTGTCAGCTTGCGGGTCGAGCAATAGTCAGGTCGAAACGCTGTAAAGAGAAGACCTAGAGATGACTTATTGCGTGGGCATGCGATTGGATCGCGGTCTGATCTTCATGTCCGATACGCGCACCAATGCCGGCGTCGACGACGTGTCGCAGGTGCGTAAAATGCGCCACTGGGAAAACGCCGGAGAGAGGGCGATCACCCTGCTTTCCGCAGGCAATCTCGCCACCACGCAGTCGGTCGTCAGCTTGCTGGACGAGAGGACGAAGGCCCCTTCGGAACGCGACCCTTCGATCCTTTCGGCCCCTTCGATGTTCCAGGTCGCCACCATCATCGGCAACACGCTGCGCGAAGTGATCGCCAATCTCAAAGGCGAGAAACAGCAGGCCGCTGCCTCGCCCTTTTCCGCCAGCCTGATCGTTGGCGGCCAGATCGCAGGCAGCGAACCGCGCCTGTTCCTGATCTATCCGGAAGGCAATTTCATCGAGGCGGGCGATGATTCGCCCTTTTTCCAGATCGGCGAGACCAAGTACGGTCGGCCGATCATCGTGCGGACCTACGATCCGGCCATGCCGTTCGAAGACGCTGTCCGGCTGCTGATGGTTTCGTTCGATTCCACCATCAGATCGAACCTGGCTGTCGACCTGCCGCTGGACCTCGCCGTTCAGGAGCGCGACGCGTGCCGGATTGGCCACAGCCAGCGGATTGCCGAAAACGACCCGTATTTCCGGCGGATATCCGAACAATGGAGCCTGTCGCTGCGCGAAGCGGTGAATCGTTTGCCGCAGTTCGAATTTTCGGACGGGAACGCGGCTCAGGGCTGATCCGCGCTCAGGATAGCGAGCGCGAAGATCAGGTCGGGCGCACGCTCGCGCGTTCGATCAGCCTGACTTTCACGCGCTGTGTGACGCTTGCTTCCCCATCGATGGCCATTCGCAGCAGGGCTTCGGCCGCCTTTGCAAGATCGGGCGCGACAGTGGTCAGGGGCGGGCTGCTGATCGTCCCGGCCGACATCCCGTCGAAGCCGACGATGCCCACGTCTTCCGGCACGTCCCGCCCGATCTCCTTCAGGTAGTCGAGTACCCCGAAGGCCAGCCGGTCGCTGGCGGCGAAGAACGCGTCGATCGAGCCATCGCGCTCGATCATGTCGCGTGCGGCGTGGTAACCTTGGGATTTGCGGTCGCCATCGGGATATGAGCTTGCCTCGATCGGCTGCGCGCCGCGTTCGGCCAGAGCGTCGCGATATCCGGAAAAACGCTCTGCGAACTGCCCCGGGCCTGTCCCCAGCGGCCCGACAAATGCGATCTTGCGATAGCCGCGATCGAGCAGGTGGCTGGTGGCGATCCGGCCCCCGCCATGGTTGTCCGAACGTACCCAGCGTGCATCGTCGAATGGCGAGCCCCAGAATGCCAGATTGCCGGTGCTGCGCTGCAATTGCTGGAAATAGGTCCACGCGGACGAATGGCGTGCCGATCCGATGACGATGGTACCGTCTGCCTGGCCTCGCTTGACGTAGTCGCCGGAAAGCCGGCCTTCCTCGGACTGGAGCGAGACGAGCGTTTCCAGTCCTCGCGCCGAAGCCGCTTCGCAGATGCTTCCCAACAGTTCGAAGTAGAAGGGATTGCCCGAAGGCGCCTTGTCTTCAGGACCCTGGAGGATGACCACGGCAACGGTATCGGTCCGCCCGGTTCGCAGGCCCGACGCGCGCTGGTCGACGGTGTAGCCAAGCTCTCGCGCGACCGCCAGCACCCGCTCACGGGTCGCGGGCGTGACCTGCGGGGAACCCGCCAGCGCGCGGGAAACGGTGGACTGGTTGACGCCGGCGCGCTCCGCCACGTCGAACGAGGTGACGCGCGCGGCTTTGGTCTCGGAAGGTTGGCTACTCATTTGGATGAGAGACTAGCAGCGATTGCGGGAAGGTCACGCTGCTTCGCAATCAGGTATCCGCAATCAGTTCTCGATGAGCACGAAGGGCGCCCAGACCGCAGGATTGGCTGCGTCGGCCAGCTGCGGATCCGACAGGAGAGCCAGTTGTGCCTGGCGCAGGGCCTCGGCCCGGGTTGCCCCGGCCTGCGACGCGCGAACCGTATCGACACTTAGGCGTGCTGCCGCATCGTCGCGCACGCGCCAGTGCGAAAGCAGGATCGCATGCGCCCCCGCCTGGGCGAACGCGGTCGCTAGCCCGGAATAGGTCGGTCCGTCGCCGTCGATACCGGCCGCGGTGTTGCAAGCCGACAGGATCACCCAGTCCGCGGGCAGGCGCATGCGTGCGATCTCGCTCGCGCCGAGCAACCCATCCTCGCCAGAGCCGGCATCACCCGAGCCGAGCAGCAGGGCCGGTTCCCAAAGCCCGGTCACTTCGCCTGCGACGAGGCCGTGGGTTGCGAATACGAGGATGTCGATCGAGCTCAAATCGGTGCGCTTGACGTTGTCCTCGGCTGCATCCGCACCGATCAAGAGCACGCTGTCGCGCGATTGCAGCGCGTCGGCGATCTCCCGCAGTTCGGTCGTCGCACCCGGCAGGGCGGGCAAGGAGGCAATCGAGGCCGCATCGGGCCGCCCGCCGCGGAAGAGGGCGCTTACGCCCCCGCCGCTGCTTGCAGCTTCCCCGGCAGGCAGTTCGACGCCGCCAATCCCTGCGAACCGTACGGTGGGGCTCGTCGTGGCATCGCCGCGCTGCTCGCCGAGCAGGTCGAGGTTGCCGACCACCTGCACAGCAGCGTCGCGGATCAGCCAGGGCGCTGCGGAGAGATCGCCGACATGGTCGGCCGTTGTCAGGAGTCCGAAGGGAACCGAGGCGAGCCGCTGGCCGCCATAAAGAAGCACCCGGTGCGCGCCCTGCGTCCCGTCGGGGAAGATCTGTCCGAACAGCCGCCGCGAAGAGGCGAGCGGGAACTCGCCCTCGTTGGGTCGCTCGACTGCGTCTCGGATCGCGGTGACGTCCTCGGCAAGTTGGCCGTTGTCGAGCGGACTCCACGATGCGCCTCCGGTGTCGACCCTGATGATCCAGCTTTCCCGATCGCCTTCGACCGGCACCACCAGCACATCATCGGGCCGCAGCCGCGACTGCAGGCTGGCCAGGTCGACCGGGGTCGGACGAAAGCGACGGACATATTCCGGGTAGGCCCGGACCAGATCATCGGCGGCTTCGCGTTCGGCGCGGTCGGCCTGCTCGACCTCAAGCGCCAGACTTGCCGCCTGCGCTTCGTCCTCCTCGTCCAGTGCAGCGCGATAGCGTGTGCGCAGTTCGTTCGTCTTGCGCGCCAGATCGAGCAGCCGCTCGCGTTGCTGCGTCGCCGCGTCGTCGGCTCCGAAGCGCGCGAACTGCTGGCCACGGGCAAGCTCCGAGATATTGGCCACCTGCGCTGCGCGAAAGACCCGCGCTGAATCATCGAGCGCCGCGCCCAGGTCGAGGTAGAGCAGCGCCGCCTCCCGCAAGGCGCGCGCTTCCCGCACCAGCGTAGTGTCGGACACTGCGACATTCGCCAACCGTCCGGAGATAACGTCCATCGCAGCGTCACCACCCGGCAGATACGCCGAAGGATCCTGCCCGTTCAGCTGGCGCAGGCGGGCGAGCAGGAGCTCGCTCCAGATCCGGTCCTCGTGCGTTTCGACAAAGGCATCGCGCACGACCGGCACCCAATGTTCGGCTTCGGCGAGCGCCTCGGCATTGCGGCCACGCCGCATCCACCAATCCGCGCGATGCAGGTGGATGAGGGCCTGCTCCACGCTCTCGTTGTCGATCGCCGCATCGGCAGAGGCAATCGCCTTGCCGGTCAACTCGTCGTAACCCTGCCAGTCGCCGCGCATGGCGTAATGTTCGGCCAGCGCTTCGTACATCGTCGCCAGCGCAAAGGGATCTTCGACCTCGCCGGTCTTCTCGTAAATCTCGACCGCGCGGCGTTGCAGCGTTTCCGCCTCTTCGGTCTTGCCATCGAGCATCAGGGCCTGCGAGAGGTTGCGCAGGCTCACCGCAGTGCCGCTGGCATCTTCGCCGACGGTCGCGACACGAATGCGCAGCGCCTCGCGCAGGACGGGTATCGCCTCGCCCAGAACGCGCGCCTGCATCAGTGCATGGCCCAGATTGTTGACCGCAATACCGTAGAGCTGGTGATCCTCACCCAGATGCTCGCGCGAGAGGCGCACCGCGAGGCGGGCCGTCTCGATTGCCTCCGCATCGTAACCCGCGCGCCCCAGAACCGAGGCGAGCGAGGTCAGGCGCAGCGAGGTGAGCATGTCTTCCGGGCCGAGAAACTCCAGCGTCTGCTCGGCGGCAGGGCGCAAGTAGTCGAGCGCTTCGAGGACGCGCCCCTGCCGATAGGCAATGTGACCGAGGCCGAAGAGCGAGGAGGCGACGAAAGGCCCGCGCTCGCCCTCCATCTCGCGCCGGATCGCCAGCGCCTTGCGATGATATTCCTCGGATTCGGGATAGCGCGCCAGCGACGCGAGGATCGTTGCCTGATTGTTGTAGAGCCCGGCGATCTCCTCGAGCGGGGCATTACCCCGCGTGTAGAAATCGGCGGCGGCATCGAAGTAGGGGAGCGCCTTTTCGAAATCGCGGAGGTAGAAATAGGCCGCGCCGAACTGGCTTTCGAGCACGCCCAGATCGGTCAGCGGGACGTTGCCATTTGCCTCCGCACGCGCGCGAAGCTCGGCGAGCTTCGTGAGGTCGCCTTCAGGATCTGCGGAGGGATCGCCGTTCGCGATCGCCTCTATCTCGGTGACGATCTGCGCCGCTTCGGGGTCGAGCGGCACGGTACCTTCGGCCGAAGTCGCCCCATCGCCCTCGGCGCTCTCCTGAGCGAATGCGGGCAGGGCAGGCGAGAGCATCGTCAGCGCGGCCCCGCCCAGCAGCAGCCGCGCGTTATTCGACCGCCAGATAATAGACCGCATCCCGTTGCCCCCCATTGCGAATTTCGATCTTGTATCGCTGCGTGAAAATCGGGGTGAACCGGCACACCTTGCCATGTGCAGGCGCGTGTTCGCACACGAGACGGCTCTTGGAATCGAAAACTCGCAGACGCAGCGTCGCGGGGGTTCGCTCGCCGATCGAAAGCGCGGTCTTCTGGCCGGAGAAGAAGGTCTGCTGAAGGACCGCGTTTGCTCCCGGCGCAAGGCGGCCACGGCTGTAGCCCGGGCCCAGGACACGTCCCCGGAAGGGGGGCGCGTCTGTACCCGATGCGGCCTCCCACTGGGCGATGGGATCGCCATCGCTGGCGTCGAGCGGGTGCGCGCCCTGTACGCGCAAGCGGGTGAGCAGCGGAGTAAGCGCCGCTGTGTCGCCCTGTTCGAAAGCGAGGTCGGCAGCAGCAAGATCGGTCGCGACAAGGGCAGCGCGATCCTGCGCTGAGGACGCGTCGGGCGACGAAGATCGGGCAAGCGGGGCGTTGGCCACGGGGGCGCACGCGCCGACCAGCGTCGCCATGCACGCAATTCGCAGAAGAGCCGTCATTCGGTCTCCCTCCCGACCCGAAAGCTGGCGCCCTTATCGACCGGTTCGAGCGTGATCGTCAATCCGTGCCGTTCGGCGATCGCACGGGCGAGAGCGAGGCCGAGCCCCGAACCCGTCTGACCGGCCTCCCGCCCGTCGCCGCGATAGAACCGTTCGAAAATCCGCTCCGCATGGTTGGGGGGCACGCCGGGCCCGTCGTCGGCCACGGTCAGGACCGGCCCCGGCCGGAGGGTCAGGGTAATCTTCCCACCCTCGGGCACGTATTTGAACGCGTTGTCGAGCAGGTTGGTCATCAGACGGGTGAGCTGCGACTCCTCTCCGTCGAGGCATACGCCCGGTGCGATATCCCAGACGAAGCTGTGGTTCGATTCTTCCGCGCTGTCGGCGTAGAGATTGCAGATCCGCGTCGCCAGCTCGCTCAGGTTGACGGGGGCCAGGCCGTGCCGGTCGCCCTTGCGCGCCTTGCTCGAAGCAATGTCGAGCAGCGATTCGAGCATGCTGACGATGCGGCGGATTTCGGCGCGCGCCTCGATAAGCTTTTCTGACACGCTGGCGGGCAGCGGCTCGGCAAGGGCCTTCACCAGCCGCTGGTCGAGATGCATGATCGGCGTGCGGATTTCGTGCGCCAGCTGGTCGGTGGTTTCCCGATAGGCTGCGAGCAGGCGGCTGACACGTTGCAGGGCACGCGTGCTGTGATCGGCGAGTTCGTCGATTTCGTCCCTGCGCCCCGTGGGGGAGGGGGTGGCGATGACCGGAACGCTTTCGGGCGTGCGAAACGCGGCGTTGATCTGCTCGATGCGCGATTGCAGGCCACGTGCTGCGTGCCTGCCGAACAGCCCGACTAGCAGCACGAAAATCGTGCCTCCCAACAGAAACAGCCACGCCACGCGGTGCAGCACGGGATCGGCCTGATCGCGTTCGTAGGCGACCACCAGCCGCAGGTCGGGCCCCAGCTGCGTCGCGCGCGCCAGCACGGGCAGACCGTCGAGCACGGTCACCGCCCCCAGTTCTGACACCTTGGGGTCGAGATCGGGCCAGCGGTCGAGATCGCCGACGATCACGGATCCTTCGCCATCCGTCAGCAGGTAGTGCGGCTCGCTGCGGCCGGCCGGTGTGATCGCCAGACGGTCTGCTATCCGCCGCTCAAGCTCGCCCTGGTCGCCGCTCGCATAGATATCGACGAGGCCTGCCAGATCGACATCGACCGCCTCCTCCACCGACGCCCGATTGGCCGCACGGATAGTCTGGTCGGTCATCGCCCACAGGCAGAACACCAGCAGCACCGACAGGGCGATGGCCAGCCACACGAGCCGCGAAAAGATCGAAGTGCGTGAAACGGACCTTACCTCCCGTCGAGAAGACGGTAGCCGGAGCCCCAGATCGTTTCCAGAGCCGGGCTGTCGAAACCTTCCTCCAGCTTGCGACGCAGGCGGCCGATATTGACGTCGACGACGTTCGTCTGCGGATCGAAGGATATGCCCCAGACATCGCGCAACAGCATCTCGCGCGTGACCGTTTCGCCCGCGTTCTCCATGAAATAGCGGAACAGCTCGAATTCTCGCGGGCTGAGCGCGAGGTGCCGGTTCTGGCGGAATGCCGTGCGGGCCTTCACATGGCATTCGAACGCCCCGAACAGGATCACGGCGCTGTGCTCCTGCCCCTTGGCGCGCCTGTGCAGCGCCTTGATCCGAGCGAACAGTTCGTCGGCCTCGAACGGTTTGGCGAGATAATCGTCGGCCCCTGCATCGAGCCCTTCGGCACGGTCCGCCGTGCGTCCCAATGCGGACAGCATCAGGATCGGTGTGCCGACCCCGCTTTCGCGCAGGCGCTGGATGATCGTGATGCCGTCGAGATCGCCCAGCATCCGGTCGAGGATGATGACGTCGAACTGCTCCATCCCGGCGCGCAGCAGGCCGCCGGCGCCGCTTTGCTCGCAGACGATCTGCGCCCCTCGCGCACGGGCAAGATCGCGGACCTCCGCCGTGGCGCGCGCGTCGTCCTCCACATAGAGGATACGCAGGTTATCGAGCGCAGCGTCCATATTCTCCCCCGGTGCGCCAAGCGGCGACACCGAAGGTGCCACCGCTTGGTTGCCCGGACAAGCGGGTCTTTCCTCAAACCCCATCTGCTCAGCTCAGGTCTTCCACGGAGACCCAGCCTTTTGTGCCGTAATTGTCCTCGACTTCGATGAAGAGTCCGCTGCGTTCGCCGGTCGGCTTGAGTTCGGTGCCGCTGCGAAGAGCGCGGACTTCGGCCGAGCCCGCATCGGGCGAGGCGCGCATCACGGTATCGACCGCCGTCACCGTGGCAGGCCCCGCCGGAGCTTGTGCGACCGCGGGCTGGACCCGAGGGGCCGACGCGATGGTCTGCTTTTGCGCAACGACCGCGTTGAAGGCGATCACGAAGGCTTCGACGAGCATCTTGCCGTTCTTGTTGCTGCCGTAGCCCGAGGCAGCTGCGCCCGCGTTCCACCCGCCGTTGCCGCCGAAGCTGAGCGTCGATTTCTTCACCTCGCCGCTACCCGTCACGATGGTGAGGCCGTTTGCCGGGCTGAGCAGCTTGATGCCCGCAGCGACGCGCTTCTTCTTGCCGCCCAGGCCACCGAACATGCCGAGCACGGCACCCGCACCGGGCACTTTGGAAAGCACGGTTCCTGCTGCGCCGGAGCGGACCAGGCCCTCCATCGCGGCACCCTTTGCCATCTCGATTGACTTGTCGACCTCTTCGCTGTCGCCAGCGACCACGTTCATCAGGAAGTCCGCCGGCACGCCGCTGGCAGCGTTCTGCGGCGTGAAG
Source organism: Citromicrobium bathyomarinum (assembly GCF_038594485.1). Lineage (GTDB taxonomy): Bacteria > Pseudomonadota > Alphaproteobacteria > Sphingomonadales > Sphingomonadaceae > Alteriqipengyuania > Alteriqipengyuania bathyomarina_A. The sequence goes on from NZ_JBCFZG010000004.1 coordinate 929,250, forward strand.
CAGCCGGATTCGATGGCGAGCGAGTTGAGCAGTTCGCGCGGGCTGCCGAGGCCGTATTCGGACCAGCCCTGCGTATCGCCATCGACCACGGCGATGGTGCCGAGGCTCTCGTCGCATTTGGCGAGCGTGATATCGGCGTCCTTCGCCATGGCAGGAACGGAAGCTGTCAGACCGAGCACAAGTGCGCTGGCGGTAAGTATCGATGCGGTTTTCATTGGTTCTCCCCTCTTATTCCGAGTGAGGTCCATCTTGCGCCCCATGCCATCGCTGTCCCAGTGACCATGCCCGTCAGGGATATGACGAGAGCCGTTAGGAAGCAGGCGGGACACCGGTTCTCCGCCTGCTTCATCGGGTTCGGCCTATTCGGGATCGGCGAAGGTGATCGTGTCGCCGAGCAGCCCGCGCGCGTCGTGCAGCTTGATTGCCAGGGGCGAATGGTCGCCCGTAATCTGCAAGTCGGACATGCCCTTTGCGTCGCGCGGGGAGACGGCGGCCCACCTGCTCCAGTCGCTGGCGCTGGCGACCCCGACGGCTTGCGGTGCGAGCATCACGGTGTCGGGGAAAGCGAACCCGTCGGCGGCTGGCAGGGACATCGGAATTACCGAGGTCGTCGCATCCTCCCGCCCGAAAATGGCGACCCCGGACGCACCGATCGTGGCCGCGTTGCTCGCGTCGATGACGTTCATCGAGACGCCGGCGTATCCGGCATTGTCGCCGAACATAACGCCGCCGATGGTCACGATGCACGAAGCCGAACATGCCCCGCCGCTGGCGGTGACCGTTTGCGAGGTGCTGGTGTAGGTGCCACCGAACCTCCAGGAACTGCCACTAATGCTCAGATTGATCTGGCTTTGCTCGGGATTTGCTGCGCCCCCTGCGGTCGAGACCGCCCAACCCTTGCCGCCCACGTTCATGGCGAGGTCGTAGCCAACGAGGCTCGTCGACCCGTATGCGACGGCGAGATCGCCGGTGATCGTGCCGGGTGCCGAATCCTGATTGTCGGTCGCGGTGGTGGTCGCGATCAGTTCGTAGTCGACCTTGCCGGACGCTGGCAGCGCGATCGTCGGCGTCCCTGCGAACACGTGGTAGCCGCCATTGGGCCCTACTTCGACCGTCGTACCGTTTTGTTGCACGGTGCCGCCGGTCCAGCGCGCCCATGCCAGCGAACCCACGTCGCCTTCGTTTGCGACCGTGGCAGTGCCCTTGCTGGTGGTCCCGAGGATCGAGGTGAAGCTCACCGGCGCGCCGTTTGCGAGTTCGGCATTCCCGCCGAAGCCGGTCGCCAGCGATCCGTTGGTGAACGTGTAATAATTGACCGGCGAACGGGTACCGGTGAAGTCGCTGGTATAGCCGCCCGGAGTTGGCGTGGGAGTCGGGGTTGGCGTGGGGGTTGGTGTGGGCGTTACCCCACCCGACTGGAAGATCGCCAGGCCGGACGCCTTGATGGTGCCTGCGGAAGAGCCGCGGTCTTCGACCCCGACGCCGACCCCTGCATATTGGCCACCCGCGCCGAACAGGACGCCTTCGACCTGCACTTCGCAGTAGTCGGAGCAAGCCCCGCCCGTGCCGGTCACGTTGCCTGCATCGCTGGTGAAAGCGGTGTCGAAGCCGACCTGCAGCGTGCTCGATTCAAGCGCAATCCCGCTGCCGGGATTGGCCGCGCCGCCGGGGGTGGAAACCGCCCAGCCCATGCCGCGATAGGCCATCTCGAAGTCGAAACCGACCGTGCTCTGCGCGCCGTACTGGACTGCCATGTTGCCGGTGAGCGTACCCAGCTCGGGTCCGTTGAGTTCGGCGACCGGGGTCGTCTCCAGCAGATCGTAGTTGACGATACCCGACGTGGGCAGGTCGCTCGCCCTGTTGCCGGACATCACATACCAGCCGCCATTGGCGCCCAGAACAGTCGGTACGGTGAAGGGGCCGCCACGTTCGGTGACGGTGCCGTTGGTCCAGCGCGCCCACGCAATGTCGCCCAGATCGCCCGACTCTGCGACGGTCGCGGTACCGATGTCGAAATAGTTGGTCTCGTTCATCTCCAGCCGGCGAAGCTCACCATCGACATAGGTCCCGGTGCCGGCGAAGGAATTGCCAAGACCGTTACCGGTCCGGCCGAGATAGAGTGGCTGCCCGGTCCGCGTGCCGGTGAAGCCTGTGGGCGTCGGCGTAGAGGTTCCGTCAGCCACGAAGGCCGCGGCACCATAGGTCCACAGATCGGCATTGCCGTTCTCGCCGAAATTGTACGAGATGCCCGCAACGCGGCCACCGACCCCGCCCAGGATGCCACGCACGCTCGCTTCGCACGCGCCGGTCGGACAAACCGTTCCAGTGCCGGTCACCGCGAGATTGTTGCCGCCGAATTCACCGAAGAAATCGCCGCTGGTTTCAACCGGTCGGCCGGTGGCGCCAAAAGTGTAGGAACCGCTGGCGATCCCGACATTGAAGTCGAAATCTGCGGTCGTCTCCGCTCCGAAGTTGACGGAGAGCGATCCTTCGAATGTCCCCGGTGCGACGCTGCCGTTGGCCACCGTGGGCGCGGTCGCCCCGGCGAGCACGTAATCGACCGTGCCGCTTGTCGGAAGATCGGTCGCCCGAACCACGCTGGTCAGATGGAAGCCGTCGTCCGCGCCCAGGTCGAACGTCGGGGCACTGAAGTAACGCCCTCCAGTGGTCCCGTCGTGCCAGCGAGCCCACGAAATCTCCCCGTCGGAGGCGCTGCCGCCCTCTGCGATGGATGCGGTTCCGATGTTCGGTCGCTCGTTCTCCAGAGTGGAGTCGTTGAGGGTCCAGACGTACGCGATGGGGCGTCCGGCGTCGTCGTAGGCCACGTCCGCTTCGCCGCGTGCATCGAGGCCCACGTCCTTGCCCGCATACACCACCGCACGCTCGCTTTCGTAGGTGAAGGTAGGCGTCGGTGTAGGGGTGGGCGTCGGCGTCGGCGTCGGAGTAGGAGTGGGCGTCGGCGTCGGAGTGGGCGTCGGAGTCGGAGTCGGAGTGGGGGTGGGTGTCGGAGTAGGTGTCGGTGTTGGTGTGGGAGTAGGTGTCGGAGTAGGTGTCGGCGTTGGCGTCGGCGTCGGGTTTGGATTGTAATTGCCCGGCAGGCCTCCCGCCGTGAGGTAGTCGAGGAAGGTCTGCAGCGCCTCGACATCGTCGAAAAATTGTCCGCCAGTCAGGCTCGCGAGCCGAGCCAGATAGCCGGAGAGAAGCTCAACATCGCCCGTCGGCAGCGTGCCGACGGCAGGATTGGCAAAATATGCGTCGATGCGGTCGGCAGCGAGAAGGATATCGCCCGAGGCGCCGATCGCCGCGAGAGCTTCGCCCAGGATCACCGGCATGCCATTCTGCGCCGCGCCGCTCGGGCCCTGCGGCGTCGCCTGCGGACCAACGGCCAGGCTCTGCTGGATCCGCCCGCCGGAGATTTTGAGCTTGTCGCCGGAGACGAAATTACGACCGACCCCGCCCATGCCGATCCGCATGGTGCCGGTGATCGCGTGCCCGTCTATATCGCCGTTCTCTGCGGAGAACCCGGCCGATGCGCCCGGCATCAGCGACGCGAGGACGCCACCCGGCAAACGAACGGATGCGCCCGCCCCGGCAGGGGTGACGACCGTGATGTCGCCCGAAAGCAGTTCGAATACGCCGCCATTGTCCAGCGTGTAGCTGGCTTCGCCGACAACCGAGATCACGGTGCCGTCGTCGAGCTTGAGCTGCGTGACGCCGCTCGTCTGGGTGACCGTTTCTCCCGGCGCGGGGAGTTGCGAGGCACCGCTGCTGGAAAACAGGATGGTGGGCTCTGCCGAAGCGTGCGCGGCGAGACCGAGGATGGAGGCCGATACCAGCAGGGCGCGGCAGCCGTTGCGAAGCGATGAGTTGCGAAGCAGCATGTTGAGTCTCCCCCTCAGAATTCAAACCGCAACGCGGCCGAGGCGGACCAGCGTTCGTAATCGTAGAGTGCGATGTTGCTCCAGTTGCGCGTGAACGTAGCCCGCGGCTGGAACAGCAGATGGTCGGTGATCGCGATCTTGACGCCGAGCGAGGCATCGAGCCGCTCGTCTTCGCGTTCGGTCAGGAACAGGACATCGGGCGCGTCGTAGCGGCGCAGGTCGAATCCCACTCCGCCGATCACGGCAATGCGATCGGCCACCGGGACTTCCGCACCGCCACCGATCTGGAAGAAGGTGTTGGACTGCGCATCGCCCAGCGGATCGCGGGTTTCCTCGTGCCCGAGGCTCGCGTTGATGGACGCTTGCCGGGTGACGAAACCCAGCCCCACGGCATAGCGGTTGGCATTGCGCAGCGGGTCGGTATCGTAATCGAGGCGGGTCCATTGCGCCGACGCGGCGATGGCATTCCCTCCGTCGAGCAGGTGCGTGTACTGGCCGATCGCGCCGTATGCGGTGCGATAGCCATCCTGGCCCAGCCACAGCTTCTGGATCTGCCCCGACAGCGAAATCACGTCCGAATTGCCGAAGCTGTGCGCGTAGCCCGCCGTGCCGGTGAGGCTGGCGATGTCGAAGGTGTCGCTGTCGAAATTGTCGCGCCAGTTGAACAGCGCGGACGCGAACACGCGATCCTGCCGACCGACCGCCGAGACGACGCTGGCCCCGCCGTTGATCTCGTAGAACCCATCGTCCTGCGCGCGTGCCGCCGCACCGAGATTGCCCGGGCCGAGAAATGCGAACAGCGGGATCGTGATCTGCGTCAGATCGGTCGCCGCGTTGATGTTGCTGTCGTACCCGGCCCCTGCCTCGACGAACCCGGAGACATCGTTGCCCCGGCCGTCGATCTGCTTGTCGAGGGTCTGGATCAGCCCTGTGAAGCGCTGGCGAACCGGATCGGGCAGGGTCGGATCGTTGACCACGGTGCCGAATTCCTGCCGTGCGGTGTCGATATCGCCCGACATGGCGTAGGCGCGGGCGAGTTCGGCGCGCGCGGGCGCGTTGTTCGGCTGTAGCGCCAGCACCCGCTGAAGCGCGATGATCGCTTCGCCGTAATGGCCGGCGTCGATCGCGGCTGTCGCGAAGGCATAATCGTAGGCGGGATCGCCCGCGCGGGTGGACTGTTGGCGTGCCAGCTCCGCATATTGCGTCTCGGCGTTGTCACCTGAGTTTTGCGCAGCGGCGGGCGCAGCCATGGCGAACGCCAGCACACCGATCGAAACTCCAGCCATTTTCTTGAAATCGAACTGCATTTGCGCACCCCCGGAGCACGTGATTATCCGGGGGATGGTATCGGCGGCGGGCAGGCGAATGTCCGCTGACAAGTGCGGTCATAGCGATGACAAGCACGGTTAGCCTTGTCGTTTGTCCGCTCGACGCGGGCTGCGGCGCGTCACGTCAGGGTGTCAGACGTCGGGCAGGTGCTGGTCCGCGAAGCCCCAACCGGACAGCGATCTGGAGCCTGCGCGGTCGAGCAGTTTCTTCGCATCCGAAATGGTGAAACCGTGCGCGTCTTTCAGGTCCGCAAGCTCGTTCCATGCGACCGGCGCTGCCACCGGGGCATTCTCCCGTGCGCGTGCCGAGTAGGGCATTACCGCCGTGCTGCCGCGCTGGTTGCGCAACCAGTCTATAAATATGCGCCCCTTGCGCTTTTCCTTGCTCATCGTGGCGGTGAAGCGATCGGGCTCGGCCTGCGCCAGCGCCTTGGCGAAGCGCTCGGCGAAGCTCTTGTGCGCATCCCACGAATGTCCGGGCGTCAGCGGCACGACAACGTGCACCCCCTTGCCACCGGTGACCATTGCAAAGCTGGTGAGGCCGATGTCGGCAAGATGCTTGCGCAGGTCCATCGCTGCCTTGCGGACATCGGCAAAGTCCAGCCCTTCGTCGGGATCGAGATCGAACACCATCCGCTCGGGCTTCTCGACCGCGCCGGTGCGGGCGCACCAACCGTGGAATTCGATCGTGCCCATCTGCACGCACTGAAGCAGGCCGCGCGCATCCTCGACGAAGAGGTAATCTTCCGTCCCGCCATCCTTCTCCTTGATCGGGACCGCCTTCACGCCATCGCCGAAACCGCCATTATCGTGCTTCTGGAAAAAGCACTTCTTCGCGCGCCCCTGCGGACAGCGCACGAGGCTGAGCGGGCGCGTCGCGGCGAAGGGCAGCATGATGGGGGCAATCCCCTCGTAATAGTCGGCGAGGTCGCCCTTGGTCTCTCCGCTGTCGGGAAAGATCACCCGGTCGCCGCTGGATATTTTCACGCTCGCGGTGGGGGAGGGGGCGGCGCTCTTGCGCTCGCTACCGACATCTCCTGCGTCCTTGTCCTGCCGCAGGCCGAGGAAGCTCCCGTGGCGCACGCGACCCTCCGCCGTCAGTTCGGCATAGGCGACCTCCGCCACCAGATTCGGAGTGACCCAGTGCGCCTTGCGTGCGTCGGCCTTGGGCACGTCGAGCGGCGGTGTCTTGCGCTCCAGTCGATCGAGCTTGCTGCCAAGCCGGTCGAGGTCATCGCTGTCGAACCCGGTGCCGACCTTGCCGCGATAGATCAGATTGTCGCCATCTTTCGTGGCAAGCAAAAGAGACGCGAAAGGCCGCGCCTTGGCCGAGCTTTCGGACCAGCCGACGATGATGAATTCCTGCCGCTGGACGCACTTCACCTTCACCCAGCTCTTGGTCCGGCTGTGGCGGTAGGGCGCGTCGATGCGCTTGGCGATGATCCCTTCCTGTCCGGCCTTGCACATCTGCGCGTAGAGTTTTTCGCCCGCGCCGATGATGTGGTCTGCGACATGGATGGGCGGCTCCGCATCGCGCAGCAGCGCTTCGAGGTGTTCCTTACGTTCGATATTTGTGTGGCCGGTCAGGTCTTCTCCATCGACCTCGAGCAGATCGAAAGCGAAGAAGGCGAGCTTGTCCTTCGGGCCTTGCGCGCCATGCCCGCGTTTCAGCACCGATTGCAGGGTCGAGAAATCGGGGTTGCCGTTCTTGTCGAGCGCGACGATCTCGCCGTCGATCAGGGCAGGCGGCAGGTCGAGTGCGGCGATCGCATCAACCAGCGGGCCGAACTTGTCGGTCCAGTCCTTCTGGTTGCGCGTCCACACTGTGACGTCTTCGCCCGAGACCGCGATAAGCGCGCGATAGCCGTCGAACTTGATCTCGTGCATCCAGCCATTGCCCGTCGGCACATCGTCGACCAGCGTGGCGAGCTGTGGCTTGCCGAATTGCGGCGGCTTGCCTGCCTTCTTGCTCCGGCGGGCATTCTTCATCTTTGCGAGCGGTTCGACCGCCTCGTCTCCTCCGGTCGCCTCGTCGGGTTCGCGCCCTGCGGCGATTTCGGCCATCGAGCGTCCGGTATCGACGCTGGTCAGAGCCTGTTCGACCAGCGCATCGCCCTCCTGCGCGTATTCGTCGTCCAGCTTGCGCAGCAGCCAGTTCTCGCGCTTTTCGCCTTTCTTGGGCTTCATGCGGATCAGCAGCCATTCGCCCTTCATCCGCTCGCCCTCGAGAACGAAGTGCAGGTGGCCTTTCTCGATATCGTCTGAACTCTTGCCCTCGATGGGGTGCCAGGTGCCGCGGTCCCACAGCATCACCGTGCCGCCGCCATATTCGTCCGCCGGGATGGTGCCCTCGAAGGTCGCGTAGTCCATCGGATGATCTTCGGTCCGTACCGCAAGCCGTTTGATGTCCGGGTCGGGCGAGGGGCCCTTGGTCACCGCCCAGCTTTTAAGGACGCCGTCGGCTTCCAGCCGCAGGTCCCAGTGCAGGCGCGTTGCGTCGTGCTTCTGGACCATGAAGATGCGGTCCTTGCCGCTTTTGCCCGCCTTGCCCACAGGCTCCTTGGTGCGGGTAAAATCGCGTTTGGAATTGTATTCGGCGAGGGAGTCCTTGGCGCTCATTCGGTATTCGCCTCCGTATCGGGAAAGGCGCGATCCTCGACCAGGTTGAGGATCACGAGCAGAATCAGCGCCCCCGCTCCGGCGATCGTCACGACCGGCCACAGCGCCGCGCCACAGGCGATCCCGATCACCGCGGTCAGCCACAGGTGCACCGCGGTGGTGACGTTCTTGACCGAGCCCTTGGCGAATACCACCAGCCCTGCACCGATAATGCCGAGGAAGGCCGCTGCGGCCTCGAACACGCGCAGCGGATCGACGCGCGCGCCGTCCAGCTGGTAGAAGAGCGCCAGCGCCGACACCGTCATTGCGGAACTGGCAAAGCAGATCAGCCCATGCGTGCGCAGGCCTGCCGCATGCCCGCGAAGCTCGCGGTCGAGCCCCAGCAGCAGGCCGAGCCCGGCTGCGACAGCGAGCCGCAAGAACAGGTCGATATCCAGCGCGGCGAGCGAAAGGGGAGGGTTCAGCTCCATCGCCTACGCGCTCTTCTTCTTTTTGCCGCTCGAGGCTTTCTTCGGCTTCTCACCATCGACCGACTTCTTCAACGCGGCCATCAGGTCGATCACGTTGCCGCCGTCGCCGGAAGGCTCCTCGACATCCTCGATGATCTTCTTGTTGCCCTTGGTCTTAGCCTTCTTCTCGATCAGCTTGTGCAGCGCTTCGGCGTAGCGATCTTCGAACTCGCTCGCGTCGAAGGGCGCGGACTTCTTCTCGATCAGCGTGCTGGCGAGGTCGAGCAGCTCCTCCTCCGGCTTGTCGTCGCCGATCCCGCCGAAGAACTTCTGCCCCTCGCGCACCTCGTCGGCATAGCGCAGCGTTTCGAGTAGCATGCCCTTGCCGCACGGCTTGATCGCCACCAGCTTTTCCTGCCCGCGCACCGATAACTGGCCCAGCGCGGTCTTCTTCGCCTTGCGCAGCGCCTCGCGCAGCACGATGAAGGCTTCCTCCGCCAGATCGTCCTTGGGGACGACGTAGTAGGGTTTTTCGAAATAGAGCGGGTCGATCTCCGACTGGTCGACGAACTGGACCAGCTCGAGCGTCTTCTTGCTCTCAACCTTGACCGCCTCGATCTCCTCGTCCTCGAGCAGAACGTAGTTGTTCTTCGACAGCTCGTAGCCGCGAATGATGTCGTCGCGATCGACTGGGCCGACGCCTTCCACCACCTTTTCGTACGAGATGCGTTTACCCGAAGGCTCGTGGATCTGGCGAAAGCTGATCTTCGCCCCGCTTTGCGAGGCGGAGTAGATCTCCACCGGGATCGACACCAGCGCCAGCCTAATCTGTCCCTGCCAATACGCGCGCGCAGCCATGACCTCTCCGTTTCCGGCCTCGTTGAAGCCATTGAACGAGCGAGGGGGGAGAATGGTTGCGTATAGCGGCGCCAGACATCCCCGGCGCGTGTCGCCCTGGATCAAGACGGGCGCGAGGTCACCCTAGGGTTTCGCTGGGAATCACGCCACGAAGCGGTCCCACGGTCCGGTGATCGCCACGGTGCGCGTCGGAGAGTATGCGTTGACGAAGAACCACTTGCCGTCGGGGGAGAAGCACCCGCCGGCCAGCTCGGTCTGCATCGTCAGACGCCCGAAGGCGTAGGCACGGCCATCGGGGGTGATCCCGCGCAGGTGGTTGTCGACCACGTCGGTATACTGATCCTCGCACACGATCAGGTGGCCATTGGGCGCAACGGTCAGGTTGTCGCCGAAATTGAACTGGTTTTCGCTTTCGCTCTCGAAAAACAGCTCGACCATATCGGGGCGGCGACCGCGCCCTGGGATCAGCTTGAAAATCTGCCCCAGTCTCCTGTTCCCGCCGCTGGTCGAGCAGACGTAGAGCTCGTCGGTGCCCATGTGGATGCCTTCGCCGCGCGCGACGATTGCCGCGCCCCTGGCTGCGGCGCGCATCCGCAGGTCGTCTTGCGGGGCTTCGACCTCGTCGAGGTCGACCCAGCGCGCCTCGTACGGCTGTTGCACCGGCATGGTCGGCGCATTCCAGTTGCGCGTATCGGCGAGGCCGTCGACCACCATCGCCTGCAGCTTTCCGCCCGCGCGCAGATTGCCGCGCTCTTTGGGGACGAACCGGTAGAGCACGCCATCGTCGCGATCCTCGGTCAGGTAGACCATACCCGTTTCGGGATCGACGCAAGCGGCCTCGTGGTTGAAGCGGCCCATCGCGGTCAGCGGGACGGGGTCGACCAACCCGGTGGCGTTGGCGGGCACTTCGAACACCCAGCCATGGTTGCGGGCCAGCCCTTCGCCATAGCGCTGACCGGGCCCGGTCGGCGATTCCTCGCAGGTCAGCCACGTGTTCCACGGCGTCACCCCGCCCGAACAGTTGCGGATCGTGCCGCCCAGCGTGCGGAATTGCCCCTTCACTTCCAGCGTTGCCGCGTCGAGCACGATATTGGTCGTCCCGCCCGGAACGAGCGTGCCGTCGCGGGTGCCGAAGCCCTTGGCGATCGGGCCGCCCGCGCCATCGCCCGGCACCAGTTCGTGGTTGCGGACAAGGGCGATCTCGCCGTTCCCCAGATCGAAGCAGCCCATCCCGTCCGCCTTGTCGGGCACGGTCCCGCCATCGCTCATCGGATTGCCGAGGCTCGACAGCAAGCGGTACGAAAAGCCGGCAGGCAGATCGAGCATGCCTGCGGGATCGGGCATCAGCGGCCCGTACGCCATCAGGTTCGCCATACCGGGCGATGCGACCAATCTGTTCGTCGTACAGCCGCTGGCCAGCAGCGCGCCGAAGGCGGCGCCGGTCCCGGCGAGAAACTTCCGGCGGTCGGTCTGGATCGATGGCATCGCGGCATCCTGTGAGCGGGTTTGGGGAATCGGTCTGGCAGCCATAGTCGATGCTGCGCGATATCGCAGCGCTGCCGTCGGCGGAATCCGATTATCGCTTCATGGAGCCGAAATCGCAGCTCTGCATGGCACGCGCGGCCCGGCAGATCCGAGGTGCTTCAATGGGGGCAATGAAAGGAATGGCGGAGACGGAGGTGGCAAGTGGGGACGGGCAACCACTTGTGGTTAAATGGGTTTGAGCGGAGGCTGCTTGGCTCGCCCCCACAATGGCCCCCCGGCTTGTCTTAACGGCGATTTTCGGCTGCGTCTTTGGGCGAGATAGGGCTCAATGTCACGGAGTTTTGGAGATGCGTAGAAATTTCCCGTTAAGGAAAGTTTTTACCTCGGGCTTGTGTTTCTAGCGCATAATATCCCGTTCGGGAAAATAGTCTTGCAATCGAGCATTTACGAGCGTAGATGTCCCGTTCGGGAAAGGTGATGCTCATGCTCAATGTTGCCACTATTGGCCAAATCATTCGCGATGAACGCAAGGAACTTGGTCTGCGACAGGACGAGTTGGCTGCTGCAAGCGGCGTCGGCTTGCGCTTCCTCGTTGAGTTGGAGCGGGGAAAACCCACTGTCCAGATGGGCAAGGTTCTCGATGTGATTTCAGCACTGGGATGTGAATTGCAGATCAAAGGGCCCGACGGGATGGTGATTGCGGGTCGAGCGGATGTGCCCAAGAAGGGTGAGGCGGAGTGACGCTACCAATTCTGGATACGCTGGTGGTCTGGTGGGACGAGCGCCAGGCAGGCGAACTCTCGATCGACAAGGGCGGCGCGATGCATTTCGTATACGCGGCTGACTGGCTGGCTGATGAAACGGCCCCGGCGCTTTCCTATGCGATGCCCAAGCAGCAAGAGCCATTTAAAGATCATGCTTGCAAGGCAGTCTTTGGCGGACTGCTACCCGAAGAAAGCCAGCGCACCGCTATCGCTCGGGCGCTTGGAGTTTCGCCCGACAATCCTTTCCGGCTGCTTGAAGCCTTGGGCGGAGATGTTGCCGGTGCTCTCGCATTCCTGCCTAAAGACGAAGAGCCGATCCAAGAACGCTCCGAGGCCGCTCCAGAGCCACTCCGAGAGAACGAACTGGCGGAATTGTTGGATAGACTGCCTGCTGTGCCAATGCTGGTAGGAGAGGGCGGCGCGAGGCTCAGCCTTGCAGGAGCGCAGAGCAAACTGCCCGTGGTGGTCACCGCAGATGGAGGCCTTGCGATACCTCGTCCCGGCGAGCCATCCACGCATCTGATTAAGCCTGAACCGGATCGCTTTGCCGGATTAGCTGCAAACGAAGCCTTCTGCCTCGCCTTAGCCCGAGCGGTGGGCATCGATGCTGCCAAAGCAGAATGGCGCGAGGTCGCGGGAAAACCGTTGTTGCTAGTCGAACGCTATGACCGGATGTCGGTCGAGGGAAAAACGAAACGCCTGCATCAGGAAGACTTTGCTCAGGCACTTGGCGTTCCCTCAAACCGCAAATACGCGGCGGAGGGCGGGCCGACTTTCCGCGATAGCTTCGCGCTGTTGCGCAGCGCAGCGACGCGGCCAGCGCGCGAAGTGCTGAAGCTGGCCGACGCCGCGATCTTCAATCTCATCATCGGCAATGCCGATGCCCACGCGAAGAACTACAGTCTCCTGCGCCGGGAAAACGGCGAAGTAGTGCTTGCCCCGCTTTACGATCTTGTGGCCACGCACATGTGGAAGGAGCTCTCCCCCAAGCTCGCAATGCGCTTTGGCCGCGCGGGGACACTCGAAGAATTCGACTGGGAAAGCACGGCAAGGTTTGCGGACGAGGCGGGGCTGGGTGCCCCGTACATTCGCCGCCGGGTAAGTGATCTTGCCGAAGCAGTGACGGAGGAAATTGAGAAGGGAGTGCAGGTGCCCGGCAATCCGCCTGAGGATGCTGTTGCGCCGATTGCCGAAGCATTATCGACCCGTGCCAGCGCTGCTGCGCTGAAGCTTATGGAAGCTTGAGCCCAATGCAGAAGGCATCACTATCATTTACCAGCCACTTTCGAGCGCTAGGGCGACGCCATATCTCGTCGCTTCCCAATTCAGCGTGGCGAAAATATCTTCGCAAATTATTGCTCAACTTAATGGATTGCCGACCAGGGTCGGTTGCCTAGGTGACGAATTCACGCTTGAAGGGCCGGATGGAAATACTGGACAACATAAGTTCGCTCTTTGGCGATGATCTGCAATCAGAGCTCGGAAACAAGCAGGCAGTCAAAATTGCGGCTGCCTCATTTTCTATTCATGCTTTTGCTTCGCTGGAGAAGCAGCTGCAACACGTCGAGAGTTTCCACTTTATATTTACCGGACCGTCATTCGCCACTGATCACGGACCCGGAAAGAGCCAGCATCGCGAGTTTATCATTCCACCGGTAATGAACCGTCGAGATCTTGCCGGCACGCCGTTTGAGATACGGCTTCGAAACAAGATGACGACACGCGCTTTGGCGCGCCAATGCGCCGACTGGATACGCACAAAAGGCAGGTTCAAATCGAACCCCAAGGACCCAATACCTTCATTCCTTTGCGCAACCGGAGACACATCGAGTGCGCTTTACACGGGTCTTCACGGTTTCACGACTGCCGACTTGGGTTACCAGCCTGGCAACCTGACCATGATCAACAAGATCACGGACGAACCCGCAGTCGCGCGATACGCCGGTCTCTTTGACCAACTCTGGCAGGAACCTGATCGACTACAAGACGTGACCGATGCGCTCTGTCGGCAGCTCGAACAGGTTTACGCCGAAAACTCACCTGCCCGCATCTATCACCTGATGCTTTCGATTATCTTCCGGACGTTTCTGGAGGACATTAACGAAGACCTGTTGCCGAATGATCGGACAGGGTTCCGTGAAACGAAAGTCTGGAACACGCTTTACAAGTTCCAGCAGGATGCCGCGCTCGGCCTGATCAACAAGTTAGAGACCTTCAACGGCTGCATTTTGGCAGACAGCGTTGGTCTTGGCAAAACCTTCACCGCGCTTGCGGTGATCAAATACTACGAGCTGCGCAACAAGTCGGTCCTTGTCCTGTGCCCAAAGAAGCTCGCCGACAACTGGCACACCTACAACAAGAACCTGACAACCAATATTCTCGCCGAGGACCGGCTAAATTACGATGTTCTTGCGCATACCGACCTGCTGCGTTCGAGTGGGCACTCCATGGGCATGCCGCTCGATCAGGTGAACTGGGGCAATTACGACCTCATCGTAATCGACGAGTCCCATAATTTCCGGAACGACGATGCTACGCTGGCGCAGGGCGAGGCGGAGACGCGCTACCGTGCTTTGTTGAACAAAGTCATCCGGGCGGGCGTGCAAACCAAGGTTCTCATGCTTTCGGCTACGCCGGTGAACAACCGTTTTGCAGACCTAAAGAACCAGCTCGCGCTGGCCTATGAGGGTGACAGTAAGGCGTTTGCTGAAAAGCTTGGCGTCAATCAGACCATCGACGAGATTTTCCGGCAGGCCCAGCGTGCTTTCAACGAATGGGAAGAGTTGCCGCTCGAAGAGCGTACCCCGCAGGCCATTCTCGACCGGCTCGATTTTTCATTCTTCGACCTGCTGGACAGCGTGACGATCGCGCGGTCGCGGCGACATATCACGACTTATTATGATACCGAGGAAATCGGGGGCTTTCCCGAGCGGCTCAAGCCTGCAACCTTTCGGCCGGCGCTTACCGACAGATCGGGCGTCCCAACCTTCAACGAAATCTACGACGAGCTGAGCAAGCTCAACCTCGCTGTTTATGCGCCGCTGACCTACGTGCAGCCGAGCCGGAAGGACAAATACTCGCAATACGATACCGCGACTGAGACCAACGTTCTCAAGGGCACTGACCGCGAAAGTTCAATCAAGGCGCTGATGCGGGTGAACCTGCTCAAGCGGCTGGAGAGCTCGATTCAAGCATTCCGGCTCACGCTGTCCCGGCTTTCGGCTACTCACCACGCAACGCTTGAGGCGATCGCCCAGTTTGAGCGTGGAGGCGGATCGGCCTACGCCTATGAGATCGAGCGCGCCGATGACGAAGACGACGTGCCCACTGAACTGGAACGCGGCCAGGTACGTGTGGCGCTCGAAGACATGGACCTGCTATCCTACCGCCACGACCTCGAAGGCGATGTCGCGCTAATCGACGGACTACTCGCTGAAATGGAGCGGGTCGAGCCGGAGCATGACGAGAAGCTCCAACACCTCATCGATTTCATCCACCGCAAGCGCGCGGAGCCGATCAACGAGGGCAACGGCAAGCTGCTGATCTTCACTGCCTTCGCCGACACGGCTGAATATCTGTACGAACAAATCGCCAAACCCATTGCGGAAAAGGACGGGCGGCATTCCGCGCTGGTGACCGGTTCTGGCGGGCCGAAAACCACTCTCGGTCACGGCTTCGACTTCAACGCCGTGCTGACCCTCTTCTCGCCGGTCTCGAAGAAGAAGGCGCAGATCGAGCGGCTCGCAGTGGAAACCCGCGAGATCGACATCATGATCGCCACCGACTGTATTTCTGAAGGCCAGAACCTTCAGGACTGCGACATGGTGGTGAACTACGACATTCACTGGAATCCGGTCCGGATCATCCAGCGTTTTGGCCGCGTCGATCGTATCGGCAGCAAGAATGCACGTATCCAGCTTGTCAGCTACTGGCCCGATATCGAGCTCGACGACTACATCAATCTCAAGGACCGCGTTGAAGGCCGTATGGTCATTGCCGACCTCACCGCGACGGGTGACGACAACCCACTCACCGCTCGCGAGAACGACGTCGAATATCGCCGCGAGCAGCTGCGCCGGATGCAAGAGGAGGTTGTCGACCTTGAGGACCTGCGGCAGGGTGTCGGCATTACCGACCTCGGCCTCAATGATTTCCGCATGGATCTGGTCAGCTGGGTGCGCGAGAACGGTAGCCTCGACGATGCACCGCTCGGGATGCACGCCATCGTTCCGGCTGGTCCCAAGCTGCCCCCCGGCGTGATCTTCTGCCTGCGCAATCTCGATGCCGAGGCGGAGCTGAAGCAGCACAACCGGCTGCACCCCTTCTACCTCGTCTATGTGAAGGAGAACGGCGAGGCGGTCGTGCGCCACACCGATCCCAAGCACGCGCTCGATATGCTACGTGCCGCAGCGCGCAATCGGACCGAGCCCGATCCTGCACTATACGAACCCTTTAATCGGGAGACCGAGGACGGGCGGCGGATGGAGAAATACTCCGACCTTCTCTCGGATGCGATCCGTTCGATGATCGAGGAGAAGCAGGGGCGCGACATTGACAGCCTGTTTGCCAGCGGGCCGACCACAGCGCTAATTGGCGAGGTCGCCGGGATCGACGACTTCGAGCTGATCGCCTTTCTCGTGGTGCGCGACACCATTGCATGAGCACTCTGTTCGCCTGGCCTCCCGCGGCAAAGGTGGAGAGTCGCATTCCGCGTGATCGTCTGTTCCGGCAGGCGGGCGGAGGCAAGGCAATCCGCGCACTTTACGACACGCAGGTCGAGCGGATCGATTGGGCGTTCAAACTGTTCGAGCGCAGTGTCAACTTGCCACCAGCGGGCGGGGTGGACGAGATCGAGGTGTTCCGCCTCACCCTTCGCGGAGACCGCATTGATGACCGCGTGCTTGCCCATATAGACAAGGCCGTTCCGCATCCGATTGTGTTCGAACTGGTGCGCCATGCGCCCGATGGGGACGAGGCGATGCTGTCCGCTGCTTACAAACGGCGCAGCGAGGCGGACAAGTCACAGGCCGTGACTTTGGAGCATTGGCATGGAGATTGGGCCTCGGATACGCAGGCCCGCGCGCCCTTGCCGCAAGCGGCGAGCCTGAAGGGGCTCTATGCCGGGCTGCTCCGGTCGCTCTGGCCGCATGGCCCTCGCGGGGGAGAAACCCTGCGTGCGCAGGCGGAACGCTTGAGCCGGATCGCCACACAGGGCAAAGCTGTCGAGCGGCTGCAACTGAAGTTGCGCCGCGAGGGGGACTTTGCCCGAAAGACCGAGATCAACCGTGAATTGCGCGCGGCCCAGGCCGTGCTGAAAGAACTGACCGAGTAATATGACGATCGAGAAACTGGACGCTTCCACCCCCGACCTGACCCGGCAGAATATCGAGCGGCTGCTCGAATTGTTTCCCGAATGCCGGACGGAAGGATCGCGCGACGAAGCGCCCATGGTCGATTTTGACCTGCTGCGGCAGTCGCTGTCCGATTATCTGGTCGAAGGCCCGGCGGAACGGTACCGGCTCGATTGGCCTGGCAAGCGGCAGGCGCTGCTCACCGCCAACACGCCGATCGACAAGACGCTGCGCCCGATGCGCGAGGAAAGCGTGGACTTCGACACCACGCGCAACCTGTTCATCGAAGGCGACAATCTCGACGCGCTGAAGTTGTTGCAGGAGACCTATCTGGGCAAGGTCAAGATGATCTACATCGACCCGCCTTACAACACGGGTAGCGACCTAATTTACGATGATGACTATTCCTCAGACCGAGAGGAGTATGAGCTCGAAAGCGAGCAAAGAGACGAGCTAGGTGGCCGTTTGGTCGCCAACCCTGAGAGCAATGGGAGGTTTCATTCCGATTGGTTGAGCATGATCTTGCCCAGGTTAAAATTGGCTAAGAATCTGCTCGCGGATGATGGCGTGATTTTCGTCAGCATCGGCGATGACGAAGTCAAGGCGCTTGCCCAAGTGCTGGACGAAGTATTCGGCGCTGCGAACCAGGTTAGTCAGGTTCCTCGGGTAGCGAAGCGCACTTCTGACAAGGGCACGCATTTCCGACCAACAAAGGATTACGTCTTAGTCTACGCGAAGAACATCGAGATGCTTCCTGAGTTCGGCGTTCCGAAAGAGCGGGACGAGAAAGATTACAAGTTCACGGAGACAGACGGCAGGAAATACAAGAAGAGTGGCGCTTCACTCTACCAACCCTCCCTCGACCCTCGACCAAACCAGCGCTATTTTATCGAAGCGCCAGACGGCAGCCTCATCATTCCGCCCGGGAACGTGTTCCCAACCGAGAAAAAAGACGGCGCAAAAATCAAACCGCAATCGAAGTCGGACAAGGTCTGGAGGTGGTCGGTAGATACCTATCTGAAACAAAAAAATCTGCTCATTTTCACTGAGGCTTCAGCAAAAAATCCTCTGGTCGATGAAAACGGAAATCAGTCGAAATGGAACATTTATCCTAAAGTCTATTATGACGAAGACTTGGAAGCAACACTCCACCCGGAAGACGTAATCTATGACTATCCGAATTCGCAAGGAACGAAGGAGTTAAAATCCCTTGGCCTTCCATTCAGCTTCGCTAAGCCAACTGGCCTGATCAGCTATCTTGCCAGGCTGCTTCAAAGTAAGGAAGCCATTGTAGTCGATTTCTTCGCGGGCTCTGGAACAACCGCCCATGCTGTCATGCGGCTCAACGCCGAAGACCAAGGCTCGCGGAAGTTTATCATGGTCCAGTTGGACGAGCCATGTGAAGAAGAGTCAGAGGAGTACGCTGCCGGTTTCAGAACCATTGCAGCGCTGGCCAAAGAGCGGATAAGGCGAGCCGGAAAGAAGATCGCAGAAGATCATCCGGGCCTTCTTGGGCGAATTGACACAGGCTTTCGCGCCTTTCGGATTGAAAGCAGCAACTTCCTAGACACGCGCGTGAAGCCAAGAGAAGCATCTCAAGAATCTCTCGCGGGCATGGTCAGCCATATCAAGGATGACCGCAGCGAAGAGGACTTGCTGTTCGGCGCGCTGCTGCGCTGGGGCGTCGATATCACATTGCCGATTGAGCAGCGCGAGCTGGCCGGGCGCAAAGTCTGGCTGGTCGATGCGCCCGAAGATGGCAGCGGCCCAAATTCAGGTAGGGGCGCGGCGCTGATCGCTTGTTTCGCCAAGCCCGGAAGCACCGGAAAGGGTGGCATCGATACCGAACTCGCCGACGCGATGGCCGCGCTCGCTCCCTTGCGCGTCCTCTTCCGCGACGATGGCTTTGCCGACGATGCGACGAAGGAAAACGTCCACAGCCGATTCAAGCAACTCGCGCCCGATACCCAGGTCCGGGTGCTCTGAGCGCATGACCAAGCAGATATTCAAGCCGCTCGATTACCAGGCCAAGGCTGCACAGGCCGTGGTCGATTGCTTTGCCGGTCAGCCGCGCATCGAGGGCGTACAGTACCAGATCGATCCCGGTAAGGACGCTGCCGCGCAATCAAGCATGTTCGAGGAAGGGCTGCGCAATGCGCCAATCGCTCCCGGTCTCAATTTGCTTGGCAATATCCGCGCTGTACAGATGGCGCAGCACCTCCCGCCCTCCGGCGAGCTGGCGACCAGCAAGGCCGCGCCGGTCAATCTCGATGTGGAGATGGAGACCGGCACCGGCAAGACCTATGTCTATATCGACACCATGTACCGGCTCTTTGCCGAATATGGCTGGTCGAAGTTCATCATCATCGTGCCGAGTATCGCGATCCGCGAAGGGGTGAAGAAGACGCTGGAGGATACTGAGGGCTGGTTCCACTCGCTCTACGGCCACAAGATCCGGCACTTCGTTTACAACAGCGGCCAGCTCAACAAGCTCACCTCGTTTAGCGAGGATGGCGGGCTGCACTGCATGATCATCAACACGCAAGCCTTCACCGCCGACGTGCGCGCCGGCGATACTGGGCGCGGGGCGGGGCGGATCATTTTCGATACGCCCGACAGTTTCCAGAGCCGGCGTCCAATCGACGTGATCGCTGGCAATCGTCCGATCCTGATCCTAGACGAACCGCAGCGGATGGAAGGCGCGAAGACCCAGGGCGCGATGACGCATTTCCAGTCGCCGCTCGCCCTGCGTTTTTCGGCGACGCATAAGACGCGCTACAACCTCGTGCATCGGCTCGACGCGCTAGACGCCTACAACCGCAAGCTGGTGAAGAAGATCCAGGTGAAGGGTGTGACGACCAAGGGTCTGCCGGGGCTCGACGGCTACCTCTATCTCTCGAACTTCCGCACCTTCACCGATGGCCGCAAGCCCGAAGCGCGAGTGATGATCGAGCATGGTCTCAAGGGAGGTCAGGTGAAGCGCAAGCCTGTCTGGCTGCGCGATGGCGACAAGCTGGAGGAGAAATCCGGCGGACTGGCCGAATATGCGGGCTACACAGTCTCCAATATCGACGTGACGCAGCGAACGGTCGAGTTCACCAACGGCGAGGTGCTGGAGGAAGGCCGCGTCACCGGCGACACGAGCGAAAACGCCGTGCGCCGCGTGCAAATCCGCGAAACGATCCTCGCCCACTTCGAACGTGAGCGGCTGCTGCATGCGCGCGGGATCAAGGTCCTCTCGCTGTTCTTCATCGACGAGGTAGCGAAGTACCGCCTCTATGGTGAGGACGGTGAGAAGGAGAACGGCCTCTATGCGCAAATGTTCGAGGAAGAATACCAGCGCGCGCTCGATGAGCTAAAGGAGCTCGACACGACCGACCAGGCGTGGCTCACCTATGTAAAGCGAGACCGCCCGGAGCAGGTGCACGACGGCTACTTCTCGATCGACAAGAAGGGCCGCTTGGTCGACCCCTCGGTCAATAAGACCGGCGACGAAAAGGGGGAGGCGAAGGACGAGTCCTCCTACGATTTGATCCTGAAGAACAAGGGCCGCTTGCTGTCACTCGACGAGCCGGTTCGCTTCATCTTCTCGCACTCTGCGCTGCGCGAAGGCTGGGACAACCCGAACGTCTTCACGATCTGCACGCTCAAGCAATCCGACCACGAAATCGGCAAGCGGCAAGAAGTAGGGCGCGGCCTGCGCATCAGCGTCGACGCTGATGGCCACCGCACCGACGACAAGAGCGTCGTGCATCAGATCAACGTCCTCACCGTCATCGCGTCCGAGAGCTATGACGACTTCGCTAAGGCGCTCCAGGACGAGATGGCCGACGCGCTCAAGGGACGGCAGCGCGAGGCGACAGCGGCCTATTTCCAGACCCTCTCGATCACCACGCCAACCGGCCCGCAAGAAGTCACCCAGGCCCAAGCCTCAGAGCTCGAATACTGGCTGATCGGCGAGCGCTATATCGATCCTGCCCGGCACATCACAGCGAAGTGGCATGAGAGCCGCGAAACCATTGCAGAGGCCGTTTCCGCAGGAGCATCGGGCAAAATCGAAGAAGCATCAACCGAAGCCCAGGCTGTATGGGCGAGCTTCCCTTACACCCTGCAAGAGCAAGCAGCAGAGTATGTGGCATTGGTCGATACCGTATTCGACGAAACCGCGCTTCGCCGGATGACAGGCAATGGGCGCAAAACGGTCATGCCCGAAGTGCGCCGGAAAAATCTAGAGAAGGAAGCGTTCCTGGAGCTCTGGAACCGGATCAACCAGAAGGCGGTCTATTTCACTGACTTCGATACCGAAAAACTGATCGCGAGCGCCATAGCGCGGCTCGACAGCGACCTGACAGTGGACCGCCAACGGATCATCGTGACAGGTGCGGAGCTAAGCACCGGCATTGGGGTAGAGGACGTTCGCAGCCGCTCCGCATTCCGCGAAGAACGATCGCGGTCCGAGTACCACGAAGACGCGGTCGAAAGCGAAGTTCGCTTCGACTTGATCGGCCAGCTCGCATCTCTAACGCGGCTTACCCGGCAAACGGCAGGGCGCATTCTCACCGGTATCAATGCAAGCACCTTTGCGATGTTCGGCCAGAACCCGGAAATGTTCCTGCGCAAAGCCGCAGAGTTGATCCGCCGCCAGAAGGTGGCCTTGGCAATCGAGTCCCTGCGCTATGAAAAAACGGGGCAGACCTACGACGTTTCAATCTTCGAGACCGACAGATACGAGATACCGTTGGAAGGAGCGCTCGAAGCGTCGAACCACGTCTACAACTACGTAGCAGTCGACTCCAAGAACGAGCGTAGTTTCGCGCAGGAGTTGGAGGCGGCCGAGGAAGTCATTGTATATGCGAAGCTACCTCGTGGCTTCATGATCCCAACGCCGGGAGGAAGCTATAATCCGGATTGGGCCATAGCCCTGGAGTTTGCTGGAGAGCGACAAATCTACTTTGTCGCGGAAACGAAGGCGGACACGAGCTCAGAGCAACTAAGGATGGCTGAGCTGCAAAGCATCGACAGCGCCGAGAGGTATTTCCGCGATGTCTCGCCAGAGGTTCAATTCAAGAAGATCGAAGGGTACGACGAGCTGCTAGAGGCCATTGGCTAGGCGAGGTTTGTCGCCATTACTACCTCTCGGAGCCTTGCTTACGCTCCGTCAGTATAGTTGTCGAAGGTCGCTCGAAAGATGACGCTCAAAGTCACTGGGCACCGCGCGCAGGCATGGGAAAACTGAGCACACCGTACGCGGCAGAGCCGCACATTATGGGAAAAAGTGCAGTAAAATCAGTGCAAGACGCGTCTATCGCGCTTCGCAGCTTAGTAGCTGGTGATGGCTATCTGTGCCCCGTAAATGACCGAAATTGCGCGACTTTTGACACCAGTTCGGGTATATCCGATGGCCATATGGTCCCCGTTACGCGCAAACGAGGTCGCAGGGCCTTTCTTGACGGCAATTTTGCCCGCCGCAAACTGCCGCTCAGGACCAACGAATACTGCATCTGGGATACCGAGCTCGCCGGCTTCGGATTGCGCGTCCGACCCAGCGGCAACTATTTTTGGTTCGTGCGGCTGAGGCATCGCAGGAAACATCGCCGGATTACGTTAGGCAAGACGACCGATCTCGATGCAGCACTCGCACGCTCGCAGGCGAGGCGATTGTTGGCGGAGGCGGCGCTCGATGGCCTTCCAAAGCGCGTCGTGGTCAAGTCGACGCCGACCATGAGCGATTTTGTCGCAACCCATTTCGACGACCTTGCCCGAACCTGGAAGCCATCGACCGCAAAGCGCAACGCGGATGCCTGGAAAAACGAGCTGGTAGACCATTTCGGCGACATTCTGGTGGCCGATGTGAGCAAGGCAGATGTCGTGCGCTGGCGAGATGCCTGTGCTGGCGAGAGGGAAGCACGCTTCAATCGTGCGGTGCCGGTCCTTGCAGCACTGCTTAAATACGCGGAAGCGCTCAAGATGCGACGGAAGGGCTCGAACCCATGCCGCGGCATGCCTCGCTACAAACGGCAGGCGATGGAGCGCTACCTCACGCCTGCCGAGTACGCCCGCGTCGGCAGGGAGCTTCGCTCGCAGGAAGCGGAATTCCCGCAACAGGTCGCTGTCGTTCGGCTGTTGCTGTACACCGGTGCACGGCGCAGTGAGATCGAGAAGCTGCAATGGAACTGGGTCAAGCCGCCACGCTTGATGCTGCCGGACAGCAAGACCGGCCCCAAAACCATATGGCTGAACAGTCAGGCTCTGGCGATTCTTGAAGGCATTCAGAAGCGCGACGGTTCACCATTCGTCTTTCATGGTTTCCAACCGGGGCAGCCTATTAACATCCACGGATGGTGGAACAAGTTCCGAAGCCGATGTGCGCTTCCCGATGTGCGCTTGCATGACCTTCGCCACAGCTTCGCATCAACTGCCATCATGGACGATGTGGCGCTCGCGACGATTGGCAAGCTGCTTGGTCATGTGCTTCCCGAAACTACCGAGAAATACGCGCATCTAGCCGACGAGATTGTAGCTGAGGCCGCGCAGCGTGTGTCCGGATCGCTCGCCTCTGCGATTGGCCTTCGCGTATGACGGCGCTTTCACTAAAAAAGGTCGTCGAGGAGGCACTTGCCAAAGTCGGAGCGGACACGAGTTTTGTTCGGATTCCGAAAGGGAAACCACGCACCACGACCTGGCTGTCGATCGAACATGGCTTTGGCATCCGTCACTATGCGACCGGCAGGAATGTCTACATCGTCCAGACGCGGATGGGCGGCAAGCTGCGGACGATAACGCTGGGTCCTGCCTCGGTTCTGACCCGGCACCAGGCCACTCAGGTGGCTCGAATGGTGCTGGCCCATGCGCGGATGGGGAAAGACCCGGCGAGTGAAAGGAAGCGTATTCGTTCGGCTCCGCGCTATACTGATTTCCTCGATGAATTTTGGGAGAAGTGGGCAACACGCTGGTCTGCCAAAACCTGGGACATCAATGGCAGCTATCGACGATTGTATCTGCAGGACGCCTTTCCCGGCCTGTGCATCGATGAGTTAAACGAAGAGCATGTCACCAAATGGTTTGCCGAGGTGAACAGGCAGACCGGCCCCGGCGCTGCCAATATGGCGTTCGGCCTTATGCGGCTGCTGCTCAACAAAGCCGAGGACTGGGGCTACCGGCTCGAAAATACCAATCCATGCCGCGTCTTGCGACCCAACCGCAATCGTCCGTGCGAACGTTTTTTGACAAACGAGGAACTCGGACGACTTGGCACGGTGCTCGCGAAGGAGCGTGAGGGTAATCACGCTATGCGCTCGCTCGCTGCGAAAGCCGCGACGGTTTTCATCCTCACCGGATGCAGGCGTGGAGAGATCATGGGGCTGCACTGGAAAGACATACGCGGCAACCGGATCAAACTTCGCCACGGCAAGAGTGGTCCGCGAATGGTCTGGCTTGGTGACGAAGCGCGCGCTGTGATTGAAACAATTCCGCGCTATGACAAGATACCCTGGGTGTTTTGGAATACTCCTTACCGCCGCCCCATGACGACGATCGACACACATTGGCGAAAGTTTCGCGAGGAAGCTGGGCTTCAAAGCCTTCGCGTCCATGATCTGCGGCACACCTTTGCCAGCCATGCTGCTATGAACAAGGAAACTCTTCCGATGATCGGGCGGCTTCTCGGTCATGCCAATGCTGGATCAACTGTGCGCTACGCGCACTTCGATGACGATCATGTGCTCGAAGCTGCGGAGCAGATCGGCGCTGCAATTGAAAGAATGCTTTGCGACTAGATTCGGGTGGAAGTCGGAAGGTCTGCATTTTGGTGCCGTGCAGCTCAAAGCGGAAGCCACAAGAAGCGTTGCCGCAGTTCCTCGGTAGCATTCTCTCGAAGCCATTCGCCATGTGAGATTGTCGCCTGAGAGAGATGAAGCTCGAGTAGCCGGTCACTTGCGCTCGCGCCGAGCGCCCTGTCTCTCATCGGCCACCGGTAAAGCAGAGGTGTTCGACCGCTGGGGTAGGTCGCACCTTGCAAGCGCGCAACAGACCGACCGAGAGCCGATTGTTCTTCTGGCCGGATATCACTTTGTAAAACGGGAATGCGGACGTATGACCTCTTGCCGATGCAATTGCGAGACCCATCCGTGCCAAGGGCCACGCAGAGCAAATATCGCAGAACTGCTCAGCGCTACCTAAAAGGGATGTCGAGACGCGCTTCTATCACACGCAATTGGCTGAAGTGCGAATTAAATAAAGATGAGGGTTAGTCCGATCCTCCGCGTATGTGTTAAGTGAATGGCATTTTGAGACGAGGGGCTGGTATTATGATCACCGTTAATCGACGCAAACTTCTTGGGGCAGGAGCTACCGGAATGGGTCTGCTGGGCCTGGCCGGTGCGGTTCCGGCTTGGGCTCGCGGTGGTGACCTGCTTTCCGGGGTTGCTCGCAAGGGCTTTGATGAGGTGAGCGGCTCCAACATAGACCTGACAGTTGCCCGCTCGGCTTTCTCCACTGGCAACAGGCGTGGCGGCGCGATTGCCGTCAATGGGAGCATCCCGGGACCGCTCCTCCGCCTGCGTGAGGGGACCACCGTCCGCCTCAACGTTCACAACCAGCTGGAGGAAGATACCTCGATCCATTGGCACGGGCTCCTGGTCCCCTTCCAGCTCGATGGTGTGCCAGGCGTTAGTTTCCCCGGCGTCAAGCCGGGTGAGACCTTCACTGCAGAATTCCCCGTGCGGCAATCGGGCACGTACTGGTGGCATTCGCACAGCGGCCTGCAGGAACAGGCGGGTCATTATGGTCCGATAGTTGTCGATCCGGCAGGACCCGATCCGGTGCAGGCGGACCGCGAATATATCGTGGTGCTGAGCGAATTCAGCGAGACAGATCCAAATGTGCTTTACGACAAATTGAAAAAGAGTGCTGATTATTTCAACTACGAGCAACCAACATGGACGGATGACTACCCGCTTAGTGGAGCACAGAGAAGGAATTGGGCAAGGATGCGAATGTCGCCCGTTGATATATTAGATATTACGGGATCCACGTTCACTTATCTCATCAATGGCCACGGACCGGCGGACAATCTTGAATTCAACTTCCAGCCCGGCGAACGCGTTCGATTGCGTTTCATAAACTCTGGTGCCGCCACCTATTTCAACATCCGTATACCCGGTCTCCCTATGACCGTGGTTCAGGCCGATGGGCAAAATGTCGAGCCGGTCGAAGTGGATGAATTCCAGATAGGCATTGCAGAAACTTATGATGTGATTGTGACCCCGGGCAATGACGCCGCTTACACGATGGTAGCTGAATCGATGGACCGGTCTGGCATGGGGGTTGCGACACTAGCGTCTGCGCCCGGCGCGCGCGCAACGATTCCACCGCTACGCGACCCGCCGTTGCTGACCATGGCAGATATGGGCATGGGCGGCATGGCCGGTATGGCTGGTATGGGGGGCGGCTCAGAAAGCATGCCCGGAAATTCGAGCGGCCAAGGAGCGGCCCGACCGGGAATGCGCGATACGTCCAGATTGCCAGCGGACGTCGAGGTGGGCCCGGGGCTTGCAATGGTGTCAGCAAACCCTGTCGACCGCACCGGAGACCCAGGCGTTGGCCTTTCCGATGTCCCGCACCGAACGCTCAACTATCGCAAACTGCGCGCGCTCACCCCCAATGCTGACCGACGGATTCCCTCGCGGCGGATGGAACTCCATCTCACCAGTAACATGGAGCGCTACATGTGGTCGTTCGACGGCAAGAAGTTCTCAGCCGTCTCCGACGACCCGATCCGCTTTGCCTATAATGAACGCGTGCGTGTCAAGCTGATCAACGACACGATGATGACGCACCCGATCCATTTGCACGGGCATTTCTTCGAACTGGTCAATGGCGCGCCCGCCGACCGGCAGCCGCTGAAGCACACGGTCAATGTCCAGCCCGGCGGTAGTGTGGAGTTTGACCTGACCGCTGACGAACCCGGTGACTGGGCCTTTCACTGCCATATCCTCTATCATTTGGTCGCCGGGATGTTCCAGATCGTCACCGTTGCCAATCCTGCCGGAGGCGAAGCATGAAGACTTTTGTTGTAAGCACGATCGTATCGCTCGCTGCGGGAACCGCGTTGGTATCGCCGGTATCGGCACAGCAGCACACCGGGCATGACATGGCTCAGCCACAGCAGAGTGCGGGGCAAGCAGCGCAGCAATGTGCTCAAGAGGCACAGCGCCATCGCGCAATGGGCCACACCGTCCCGGATGGCGCCTGCAAACCTAAGCCTGAAGCTGAGGTCGAAATGGATCATGGGAGCATGGATCGTTCGCAGATGAACCACGGTGCGATGCCTATGGCCGAAGGGCAAACGGGCATGGCGATGCCCATCAACCAATCCGGGCAGCAGGTCCCAAGGATGGATCACGGCACAATGACCGATGCTCCAGCACGCGCGCAGGGCATGCAGGGTATAGACCACTCCGCTATGCAGATGAATTCCGGCGCTGACATACCTCTACTTCCTCCTCCGCCCGAAGCCGGAAGCGGGCCTGCCCGCGCGGCGATTCCGATCTGGGGCGAGGAAGCCATGAACGAAGCCCGGCAGGAACTGATCCGCGAGACCGACGGCGGCAAGCGACTGTGGATCCAGGGCGACCGCCTCGAATATCGTGCGCGCGAAGGCACGGATGGCTATTTGTGGGATGTTCAGGGCTATTATGGCGGCGACATCGACAAGTTCTGGTTCCGATCTGAAGGCGAAGGTGCGTTCGGCAATAAAGTTGAAAGTGCCGAGGTTCAGGGACTGTGGAGCCGGGCCATTGCCCCCTTCTTTGATTTCCAGGCAGGTATCCGCCAGGATTTGACCGGACCGAAGCGGACCTATGGTGTGGTCGGCTTTCAGGGTTTGGCTCCCTACAAGTTCGATATTCTCGGAGCAGCGTTTCTCTCTAACACCGGAGATATCACCGCTCGTTTCGAGGCTGAACTGGACCAGAGAATTACCCAGCGTCTGATTCTCACGCCACGGGTGGAGGTTAACCTTGCCGCTCAAGACGTGCCCGAATTGGGCATCGGCGCCGGCATCGACCGGATCGAACCGGGAATTCGCTTGCGGTATGAATTCGTACGCGAATTTGCACCCTATATCGGCATCGCTCAGGGTTGGAAAGTTGGCAGAAGCGCCGATTTTGCACGCGCGGCTGGCGAAGACCCGAGCGTGACGAGCTACGTAGTTGGTCTCCGGTTCTGGTTCTAAGTTTGAGAAACAACAAATGAAGACCGTCACATCCGCTTGGGCCTGGGCCGGTGCTGGATACACTTCCGAAGGTGGGGTTAGGGATCGTCCGGAGCGATCTTTACGAATCCCCCATGACCGTTGCGCTGACATCGTGCGGCCTGTTCACTTTTAGCGGGGCGACATCTCTCCTATTCATATGGCGCTGAAAGGAGGGCAAAGCGTTTATAGCGACCAGAATGAGTTTGCTGGTTTTCGAGGTCGCCTGCGCGCTCCTAACAGGTCGGGGACGCTGGCATATCTCACTGCGACAATTAGCGATTGGCAGCGTCGCTGCAACTGCACCGTTTGCAATAGGAAGCTGGTCGGCCAGGCTATCGGCTGACGGACATCCCACGAGAGGAAATTATCGTATGAAAGTAGAGAAACCAGGTAATACACAGTACTATTCGAACCTGACGCGCTTTCTTCATCTAGTTACGGTACTGGCGGTCACCGCAGCGCTTGTCATCAGTTTGTTCATGACTTATCCAAAGGGCGGAAAGCCGGGTGATTTCTGGTTTGAAGTGCATGAGAAGGCCGGACTGGTCGCTCTCGGCGGATTGGTCCTGTTCTGGCTATGGGCCGTCTTCCGGCGCCGCGAACCTAGTCTTGGTGACTGGTTCCCTTATCTATCTGGTCGTCGGCTTGCCGCATTGTGGGCCGATACCAAGGCGCATCTTGCTATCCTTCGGGGCGGCAAGCTGCCGATCAGCGATGATCAGCCGCTGGCCAATGCCTTCCATGGCCTTGGCGCATTAATCGCTCTTGCCTTGGCGGCGACGGGCACGCTTGGTTATTTCTACGACCAGAGCTGGGCGCTTGGGGTGCACGAGGCACTGGGCCTCCCGATGTGGATATATTTCGGCGGACATGTGTTGATGAGTCTGGTGCATGAATTCGCGCATGATCCAGTGCTAAGGAACATGTTCATCTTTCGGTCCCGCAAACCGTGATGAAACCGGCTCGTGTCACGCTCGACCTCACCAGTAGCGCGCATGACGCGGAAGAGACCCCGGTCCTCGAACATATCGAGGGCCGAAAACCAATCAGCGAGGATGCCGCAGAACTGGCGAAAGACCAAAGGACGTTTGGGGCCGAATGTGGCGAACCAGACCGCATCGATTTGCGGGACCCGTAGTTCTCCAATTGTTGATGGCTAATTGGTCCCCATCCCGGAACATCCATAGAACGCCGGTCTCGCCCACGCTCTCGTCTCACGGCCAAAAGGCCAAGTCTTTTCCGGCGGGAAAGCCCAGAAATCCGCCAAAAGAAGCAGTCGGGAATCTCAATTGGAATCGAGGCTCGCAGTCCCTCTTGACAATGCACACCGTACCCGGAGATCCGGTGTTTGGCAGGCGAGGAATTCTGCGGGTTTCGCCGACATTTCGGCAGTTGTCGCCAAGTAATGTCATCTGATGTCACTCCGCGATCCGCAACTCACATGTGAGTTGCTTGCCACTAAGCCATTAATTTGAAGTCGAAAAATAGCGTTTTCCTACAAGGTCCTCGTTGCCGTAGACTGATGTCAGTCCAGAGGGGTCATTGGGCCGTGGAGGGTCGGCCAAACGTCAGGTGACGCCGTGCGGTTTGCCCTTCAATGCTATGTCGACGAAGACCTTCATGCCCTTGTAAAAGCTGCTGCTGATGCAGCCCATATGAGCGTCAGCCAGTGGCTGAAACTCACTGTCATCGACGCTCTAGACGAACCCCAGGACGAGGCATTCCGCGATCAGGTTCTGGCCGATCTGCTGTTCACCAAGATCGCCCTCGATGGCTGGCTTCGCACCCACAAGGACAAGGAACTGCGGGACCGTGTGGTGGTCGCTTACCAACGACGCATCCGTGAATATCGCGAGCGCAAGGCAGCAAAGCGTGAGGGGCGCTGAGCGATGCTTTCGGTTGCCAATGTTCGCTCGGCTGGTGGTGCGGCCAACTACTTCGCTGACGACAATTACTACACCAAGGCGGACGCTGACCGGTCCGGAATCTGGGTCGGTAAGGGTGCCGAAAGGTTGGGTCTTTCGGGCACGGTCGATGCCAAAGCGTTCGAGGCAATCCTGCGCGGCGAGCTGCCCAATGGCGAACGGATCGGGCACCAGGGTCAGTACCATCGGGCCGGGACCGATCTGACCTTTTCACTGCCCAAGAGCTGGTCGCTTCTGGCACTCGTCGGCAAGGATCAGCGGATCATTGACGCATACCGTTCTGCTGTCGTCGAAACCCTCCAATGGGCGGAGAAGAATGCGGCCCAGTATCGCACCGAGAAGGGTGGCAAAGAACGGCTGCATGCGAGCAACAACCTGACCGTTGCCCTGTTCCAGCACGACACCAACCGCAATCAGGAACCGAACCTGCACTTCCACGCCGTCGTCGCCAATATGACGCAGGACAAGGACGGCAAGTGGAGGGCGCTGCGCAACGACAAGCTGTGGCAGCAAAACACTCTTCTCAATGCCATGACGATGGCGCGCTTCCGGATCGAGGTCGAGAAGCTTGGCTACCGGATCGGCGAGTTCGGAAAGCATGGCAACTTCGAAGCCAAGGGTATCGACCGTGACACAGTGATGGCATTCTCGACGCGGCGGCAGGAGGTGCTTGAAGCAAGACGCGGCGGCGGGCTCGAGGCGGGTGTGGTGGCGACGCTGGCGACCCGGCAGGCCAAGCAAAACGATGTCGATCGCGGTACTCTCATGGCCCATTGGGAGGGGCGGGCCTGGGATCAGAGGCTCGACCTTGAAGGCATGGTGCGCGACGCCAAGCTACGTTCGCACGAGTTGATAGTAGCGGCAACGAAGCGTGCGAATGATCGCCCCACCTTACTTGAACGGGGCAAGGCAATGATCGCCAGCGTCACCGAGCGAATGGGCATCAAGGAGGGCGACCCGCTCATCCCCAAGCGGCTTCATATGAAGGGCAGGGAAGAGATTGCGACGGCTCATGCGGTCGCATCGGCGGTGCGGCATCTATCCGAGCGAGAGGCGGCTTTTACCGCCACAGATCTTGCCAAAGCTGCGCTCGATTTCGGCCTGCCAACGACGATAAAGTCTGTCGAAAAACGTATCGGTCAACTTGCCCAGCAGGGCGCGCTTTTGCGCGGGCGAGGCGCGCAGAAAGGGTGGCTGACGACGTCCGATGCATTGACGCTGGAGACTCGCATGTTGGCCGAGATCGAGAAGGGAAACGGCGCAGTTCGTTCGATCCTAAACGCGGACACCGCAGGACCATACCTGCAAGCTTCAGCAGCTATCAACTATGGCATGAAGTTAAATGCTGGCCAGGAAGCAGCAGGCCGGTTGATCCTGTCTTCGACCAATCGCGTCGTAGCCGTCCAGGGTGTGGCAGGAGCGGGCAAATCGAGCGTGTTGCGTCCGCTTAATCAACTGTTGGAAGAACATGGCAAGAAGGTCATCGGCCTCGGGGTTCAGAACACACTGGTGCGCATGTTGGAGAAGGATACAGGCATCCCGTCGATGACGCTGCATCGCTTTCTCGGGCAAAATCGTAGGCTGCTGGATGGCTCCGCTGGCAAAGCCGAGATCGCCACCGCGCGCGAGGAATTTCGCAACACCGTCCTCGTTCTTGATGAAGCCTCTATGGTCTCTACCCGCGATCAGGACCGCCTGATCCGGCTTGCCAATCTACTGAAGGTCGATCGCCTCGTGCTCATGGGCGACGAAAAGCAACTGGGAGCCGTCGAAGCGGGTAAGCCTTTTGCTCTGGCGCAGCGCGCAGGGACCGAAACGGCGCGCATGGACCACAATCTTCGTGCGCGCTCCGATACCTTGAAGAAAGCTCAGCAAGCAGCGCAGTCGGGCAAAACCAGCGATGCCCTCGAACATCTCAAGGATCACATGGTCGAGATCCAAGAGAATAGTCCAATCGTTGCGGCAGAGCGCTGGTTGTCCCTTCCACATGCCGAGCGAGAACGCACGTCGATCTTCGCCGCAGGTCGTCGGTTGCGCTCCGAAATAAATGCCGCGGTTCAAACCGGGCTAGCTGTCAATGGCGAAATAGGACCAGCAAGCGTTCGCCTAGAAGTTCTATCCCGCGTGAACGCGACCCGCGAGGAGTTGCGCTACGTGCGCAATTACGCGCCGGGCATGGTGCTGGAAGTGGCAAGCCGTCAATCGCGCCATAGGCTTGGGCGCGGAAGTCATGAGATCGCCGCCGTGGATATTGAGAATGGTGTTGTTACGCTTCGCGATGAGCGAGGGCATTTGCGCCGCTTCGTGCCAGCGAGGTTATCGGCGAAGGGCAGCGACCAAGCATTGCAGCTGTTCGAGAAGAAGGATCTCGATCTCTATACCGGGGACGCCATCCGTTGGACGGCCAGCGACCACACACGCGGAATGATCAATGCAGACCAGGCAACCGTGACTGCGATCGACAAGGACGGCGTTTCGGTCAAGAGCTCCAGCGGCATGGAGCATAGACTGAAGCCGAACGATCCGATGCTGAAGCGGATCGACCTGGCCTACGCGCTCAACGCCCACATGGCGCAGGGCCTCACAGCAGATAAGGGCATTGCCGTGCTCGACAGTCGCGAGCGGCGACTGCTCTCGCAGCGCAACTTCCTTGTCACGATCACGCGCCTGCGGGATGAGCTTACGCTGATTGTCAACAACCGATACAAGGTTGGAAGAGGTATCTCGACCAATCTAGGCGAGAAGACTTCGGCAGCAGAAACCACCGAACGGCTTGGGATGGCGGCAGCCAAGGGACGGAGCGCGGGCCAGATCCAAGCGGCTAACAAAGAGCTGCTGGTCGAGCGAGAGAAGGCACCAGAGCTCACTAAGGAGCGGATCAAGCCGTTCGAGATTGGCTTGTAGCTAATTGGCGTGAAGTGGGCCGTATCCTGACTGTCCGCTTTTGGTGAATTAGGACGGAGAAGCAGACTAAGCTTCGGAACTCGTAGATCATCAGCAATCAATGGCTGGGCAAAACGTGACGTGCTCCCCTGATTGTTACCATTCAGAGGTAGAGTCTCGCTCCTTCATGATTGATGTTTGATGGGATGGCAACGTGTCTGGGGGCATGCCCCCAGACACGTTCGCCGGCGATCTCGGCGGGGGTCTTCCCGCCCAGTTTCGAGTGTGGCCTGACCGTGTTGTAATCGTGCCGCCATGCAGCGAGCACGAACCGGGCATGAGCCAGTGAGGTGAACAGCGTCTCGTTGAGGCATTCGTCGCGCAGACGGCCATTGAAGCTTTCCACGAAGCCATTCTGCATCGGCTTGCCGGGCGCAATGTAGTGCCACTCGACCCGCCGTTCCTGTGACCAGCGCAGGATGGCCGACGAGGTCAGTTCGGTGCCATTGTCGCTGACCACCGTGTGCGGCTTACCGCGCACCTCGATCAGGCTGGTCAGTTCCCGGGCCACCCGTGCGCCTGAGAGCGACGTGTCAGCCACCAGCGCCAGGCACTCCCGCGAGAAGTCGTCGACCACGCACAGGATGCGGAAGCGCCGCCCACAGATGAGGCTGTCGGATACGAAGTCGAGGCTCCACCGCTGGTTCGGACCATCTGGCAGCACCATTGGCCTGCGCGTGCCCAGCGCCCGCTTGCGACCGCCACGGCGGCGCACCCTGAGGCCTTCCTCGCGATAGATGCGCAGCAGCTTCTTGTGGTTGGGCTTTATGCCTTCCCGCGCCAGCAGGTAGCCCAAGCGGCGATAGCCGAACCGACGACGTTCCGCCGCCAGCTCACGCAACCGTTGCCGCAACGCCCCGTCATCCGGCCTCGCCGGCTCGTAACGGATCACCCTGCGGCTCACACCAACCAGACTGCACGCCCGACGCTCGCTCAGCCCGTGCTGTTCACGGGCATGGGCGACGGCTTCCCGCTTCGCGCCGGGCGTTACCATTTTTTTGATGCCAGATCCTTCAGCACCACGTTGTCGAGCATCGCCTCGGCCAGCAGCTTCTTCAGCCGACTGTTCTCCTGCTCGAGTGTCCGCAACCGCCGGGCATCGGACACCTCCAGACCGCCGAACTTCGACTTCCACTTGTAGAACGTGGCGGAACTGATCCCGTGACGGCGGCACACTTCCGCTGTCGGCATCCCAGCCTCCTGCTCCTTCAAAACCGCGATGATCTGCTCTTCGCTGAACCTGCTTCGTTTCATTCTCGTCCGACTCCTTTGCGTCGGACTCTACCAAAAACCGGTCACATTTCAGGGGAGCACGTCAAACGCTAGGTGCTTCGGATACGTGAGGCGCGTTATAAGCAGACAAGAAAGTTCGAGGCCTCTCTCTTCGCAATGTAGAGCGCCTTATCGGCTGCCTCGAACAATCTCTGCGGATCCAATCCCTCTCCTTGTGCGACGAAGGCGAGACCGATTGAGACGTTGAGTGGCAATAACTCGCCCTTCCAGGGCACCGGGTTTCTAAGACTGCAGAGGCGCGATCGCACAGCAATCTCCGCTTCGTGAGTTGAACTGACTGGCGGGCCGAGAACTGCAAATTCATCGCCGCCGATCCTGGCTATTATACTCGCTTCGGGAAAAGCATTTCGCAGCCGTTCTCCGAAAGCGGCAAGACACGCATCCCCGGCCGAGTGTCCCCACAAATCGTTGAGCCGCTTAAACTCGTCCATGTCGAACAGAATTAGTGCCCCAACGTCATCCTGAGCATTCTCATCCTGTTGGTCCAGGAAACGCTGAAAGCGTGCGCGATTTCCAACCCCAGTAAGCGGATCCAATTCGGCTGCAGCTCGCAGGGCCTCCCACCGGGTATGGTCCTCGGTGATGTCCTGCTTCATTCCATAAAGAGTTCTGGCTCGCCCACCGGAACTTCGCGTCGCTGCCTTTATTCGTATCCAGCGTTCCTCGCCGTCAGGGCGCACTATATTGGCGTCGAGCGAAAAAGCTCCGCCCGTTTCGATTGCATGCGATCGTTTTCGCTCAAGTAGCTCGCGTGACTGTTCGCAGTAAAGTTCGACAATGCTCTGTCGCTCGAGTGGCTGCTCGGGTAAAAGTCCGAAGAGTTCAAAAACTCCACCTGTCCAGGCAAGACGTTCGCTTTCGATATCGCACGACCAAGCGCCCATAGCTGCGAGAGATGCGGCCTGATCATACAGTTCCAAGATGTTCGCTTCCTCGCCGACTGATAAGTCTGAGCCGCGATCGAAGGCCTTCGGTGCGAGTATTTTGTTCATTGGCTCCCGCTCGAAATAACTGGGTCTCGGTGACATGGTCGAGTAAATACCACGTTTATCCGGACATAAGCGCAAAAACCAAGGAGCAACGGTCGATCACATTAAATGAACCAAGATGACGGAAAGTGGAAGGGCAGAGGCAATCTCCCCTTTGGCGAACGCAGCGCATTCTTGCTCGCTTTAAGCCAATCGGCGCGTCATTGCGCGCGGCCAAGATACTTTCTGGCCTATCAATGAAGCAACTGTTTAAACCCATTCTTGCTGGTGCAACCCTGCGTGACCGCATGCGCGCTTGCGCAGGCGGTATCATCGGAATTGCTTTAACCAGTTTGCTGGCTTGGCTGCTGCTGGACGATTGGGCGAGCGCCCCAATGATTGTCGCGCCTATGGGCGCGTCAGCTGTACTGGTATTCGCGATACCGGCCAGTCCCTTGGCTCAACCATGGCCAGTGATCGGTGGAAACACCATCTCTGCGCTAGTAGGAGTGTTCTTCGCTCAAACGGTGACGTCTCCCCATCTTGCTGCGGGCTTGGCCGTGGGTTTCGCAATACTCCTTATGTCTCTTGCTAGATGCCTCCACCCGCCAGGAGGGGCCGCGGCGCTTACTGCAGTTATTGGCGGGCCTATCGTCGCGTCCGCTGGTTATTCTTTCGCGTTTTTGCCTATCGCGATGAACGCCGTGTGCCTGGTTTTGGTCGGGATCGCTTACCATTTCTTGTCGGGACACAGCTATCCGCACAGACCGCAAGCATTCATGGGACAAAGGATATCTGAACGGGACTTAGCGCCCCCTCACGAGGAAGATATCAGCGCCGCGCTGGCCGATCTGGGAGAGACATTCGATATCGGGCCGGAGGATTTGGAATTAATCATTCGGCGGGTAGATTTTCATGCGGCACAACGCAGGGAAGCCGCGCGATGAGACGGTGTCTTCACAGTGGTGTCGGCGTCGCACGTTATTCAAATTAGAATTATATCGCTCGTCGGTCAGATGCGCCTAATTTTGGAGGCTTCACGATATCCCAAGACTGCTCTGCCACCTGAATTTTGGACCGTTTCGGGTTAGAGTTTTCCGCCGTAAGTATCCTTGGCTGGGCGAGGAGTTACGGCATGAAGGCATCGAAGTTCACGGACGCGCAGAAGGCGTTCGTTATCAAGCAGGGTGAAGAAGGGACGCCTGTGGCAGAGATCTGCCGCAAGGTAGGCATCAGCCAGGCGACCTACTTCAACTGGAAGAAGAAGTACGCGGGGCTGATGCCATCGGAGATGCGGCGGCTGCGTGATCTGGAAGACGAGAACGGACGGTTGAAGAAGATCGTCGCCGATCTGACACTGGATCGCGAGATGTTGCAGGACGTTATCAAACGAAAGCTCTGAGGCCGGATCGCAAGCGCGAGATTATCGACGCTGTTCGGCAGGACTGGCAGGTGACGATCCGCAGGGCATGTTCGGCCTTGCAGTTCGATCGCTCAACCTATCACTACCAGTCCCGCCGAACCGATCCGGCCTTTTTGAAGAAGCGTATCAAGGAGATCTGCGAGACGCACGTTCGCTACGGCTACCGACGGGTGTACTACATCCTGCGCCGCGACGGTTGGGTCGTGAACATGAAGAAGGTCTACAGGCTTTACAGGGAGTTGGGCCTGCAACTCAGGAACAAGACGCCCAAGCGGCGTGTGAAGGCGAAGCTGCGAGAGGATCGTGCTCCGGCGATCAGGCCAAACGATGTCTGGGCTATGGACTTCGTGCACGACCAGCTGGCAACCGGTCGCAAGCTGCGCATCCTGACCGTGGTGGATACGTTCTCACGGCTATCGCCTGTGGTCGATCCCCGGTTCAGCTACCGTGGCGAGGATGTGGTTGCCACTCTGGAACAAGCATGCAGGAAGATCGGATATCCCAAGACTATCAGGGTGGACAATGGCAGCGAGTTTATCTCTCGGGACATGGATCTGTGGGCTTACCAGCGCGGTGTGATCCTCGACTTCTCTCGCCCTGGTAAGCCCACAGACAATGCGTTCATCGAGGCGTTCAACAGCAAGCTGCGCAGCGAGTGCCTGAACGCGCACTGGTTCCTGTCGCTGCAAGATGCTTGCGAAAAGCTGGAGGCCTGGCGTAGACACTACAACGAAGAGCGACCGCACAGTGCGATAGGGAATATCCCCCCGATCATGCTGGCAAACTCAGCCGGTGCAACCAGCCCACCGGATCTGGGAAAGGCGGAAAACTCCAGACCCACGTGGTCCGACGTTGGGTAGCAGTGCAAACAACCGCCCGGCTCTAATCCCAGCTGGGGGAAAGCTTGGGGTCACGTCATTTTCCGTTCTTGATTTCAACGGTTCCTCGCAGGACGGGTTCCACGTTGGCGAAGGCCGCGCCCCACGCTATTCAACTTCGTCAGCAATCGATGTGAAGTTCTAGTAGCTCCAGGGCCGCATATGGATGCCGGCGAACGAATTGGGTGCGGTCAAGGATATCACCCTCATTGTAGCAATTCTGAGCAATGGCAGTTTCTTTCTGCCATGCCCCTCGCGTCCAGACCCAAGCATCTTCGCTTTGACGGCAGACCACAATAGGCCGTCCTTTCAACTCGAAGAAGTCCACCGCTCCAAATTCGCTTCCCTCGTCCATCCGTGCCCCCAAGAATAATACGCCCTGTGTATTAAAGTAAGTAGCGGGCGTGGTTTGAGCAATGTCCTTTATAAAGTGGGCTATTGTGGCCGGCAAACGCACAGATCCATCCAGCCCCAGTCCCATCTGCCAGTCACGGGTCCATCGGCCCAATCTGGCTTTTCTTACCCGCACGTCTAAATCTAGATGGGATAGCGACTTGCTTTGGGGGCATCACAGGGTTTAACAAATGTAATAGAGCTCTGAGCGCCTCAACTGCTGCGCCAGCAGGTGGAGCAACGCACTCGGCTAAATGTTCAAAGGAGGACTGAAGTGGCGATAGCTAAAACGATCGAAGTGATTGCGAGTTCAACTCAAGGGATAGAGGCTGCAGTTCGCGACGGCATTGCCAAGGTCGGCGAAACCGTCACCAATATCGAGGGCGCATGGGTAAAGGACACAAAAGCAGTCGTCCGCGACGGAAGCGTTGCCGAATGGCGTGTGACCATGGTGATCACATTTATCGTAAACTGATTTGAAGGAACGAGATATGGCACATAAGTTCGAGATACATAAAGACAAAAAAGGCGAGTTTCGCGTTCGGTTCAAATACAACTCGGAGGTCATGTTCGCGTCGGAAGGCTACACCAGCAAATCGTCTGCTATCTCCGCCATCGAATCGTTTAAAAAGAACGGACCGGGAGCCCAGGTAGAAGATAACAGCTAAAGGTCTCTGCAATTGCGCTCCACCTAGGTTGGTGATGCGTAAAGCCGCTGAATAAGGAACTCGGGAAGATGAACACTCGAACGATCGGAATTCTTGGCCTCTGCATTGCGCTCGCTGCGTGCAATTCCGAGCCTGCCGAAGAAGCAGCGCCAACCGAGGTGCCGGCCGCGGAAACTCCCTCGACGACGATGACCGCGCCCGTTGTCATGGAGCCCGCTCCTGAAGGACTGCCGTCCCGCATTGCTCGTGAGGTAATCGCAGAGAGTGGACAGACCTGTACTGAAGTAGCGAACGCCGAGCGGGGCGCAGACGGAACAATTACCGCAAATTGCGCAGGTGGAGAAACCTACCAGATCTACACCCAGCCGGGACAGGGACCCGTCGCAGTCGAACAATAAAGTCCAACGCTAATCGGCCTCGCATGCCACGTGCTGCGAGGCCGATTGACTGAAGAGCGCGAATTCTAGTCAAGAAGCTCGGGCGGAACCTTTCCGCCGTTGGCTGCCAGTTCGCGCATCGTTGCCTTGTGGAGCCAGATATTCATTTCTGCGCTTCCATCGAGCTGGCCTGTATAGCCCAGTTCCTGAGCCAGTTCCTTACGGTTGTCCAAGCTGGAGTCGACACCGATCAGTTTCATGAGGTCGACAATCGAAGTCCGCCAATTCAAGTCCTTGCCCTCGGCCATGGCCGCCAGATTGCGTTCGACATCCACTTCGGAAACTTCCGTGGGAGCTGTCTGTTGCGGCTTTACGCCAGGACTCGCACTAGGCGAGACATTTCCAGCTCCAGGCGGCTGGGATGCAGCTTTCGCCTCGCCAAAGATAGCGTCCTTGATTTTTCCGAAAATGCTCATGAAATTCTCCTCGTTAGCCCGAAGAGGATGCTCCGCGATCCGTTCGTTGGCAAGGGGGGTCACTCCGCGTTGCGTATTTGTCGAAATCCCGTAAGTTCGAGAAATCCCAAATACGGAGATAGCAATGGACCCCAACGAAATCCTTCGCTCGCAGGGCGGAATTAGCGCCATCGCCAGTCAGCTGGGCATATCCGAAGCACAGGCGGAACAAGGTGCTGCAGCGCTTTTGCCTTCAATCCTCGGTGGGTTTGGTCAGAGAGCCGAGGGTTCGAAAGGCAGTGGTCTTGGCGGGTTAGGGACCATCCTGGAGACGCTTGGCGGAGCAGACCTCAGCCGTGATGTCGTCGGGCCGGGACCGACACACGTCGAAAAAGGCGACAACATCCTGGGCGAAATATTCGGGACAAAGGATGTTAGTCGGCAAGTAGCTGGAGAAGCATCGCAAACAACAGGGCTGGACCCTGCACTGCTAAAGAAGATGCTGCCAATCGTGGCGATGCTCGTTGCTGGATACCTGTCGTCGCAAAAGAACAAGCCGGGTCAGCCCGGTGGTCTGAATGACGTGTTGGGACAGGTCATCGGCAGCATGGGCGGTACAGCCGGTGGCGGTCTGGGAGGCGGATTGGGCGGCGTGCTCGGCTCCATTCTTGGCGGAAGGCGCTGATGCTACGCTAGGATTTCATCTCTGATCAAAGCGGTGTGGACGACTAGCGGCTAACTTTCGCGCTCACCCTATGAAAAAAGGCATGATGCGGGGAACTGCCCGAGAATAACTCTTGGAAGACACCCCCACACAGCGCGGGCAATCTTGCTTCGACAGCGTGCGCCTCTTCCAGTGTCTTCACGTCAATGTGAAGGCGGAGGTTTTTCCGGAACGTGAAACTGATCTCAACAGCACTGGGAAACTCGGCATTGAGCGGCTCGATCAGCTTAGCTAACCCCCCGATATTGGGCGTTGCCCCTCACTGGCTTTGATCGTTGCTACGTTTTCCGTGTTTCGATCCGGGTTCGATTGCACCAATAAGTTCCTTCCGATCTGAGGTCTCGTTCTCACACATCCGGTCGACTTTCGGCAAGAAGCTTTAAATATCGGCTGACGATAGAGTAGCAGTCGCGTTCCACCTCGCCAAAGGCTGACGCAGTACCGTCGGAGCAGCGGACGGTCCGCTTTTAGGAAGTTCAACTGTGGTCATCTATGTCCGGAATGAGGGCGCAAAGCCGCCGTGCTCATGAGAGTTCTTCTTTACCCTCCCATGCAGAAATCTGACCACTCGCGCATAAGTTCGCGTCGTTTGTCCAGATAATTGGTGCGGCGATAGGCGGCCTCCACTTTGTTGCTAACCGTATGGGCTAGTGCCGCTTCCGCCACCTCACCGGGATAGCTGGTCTTCTCCGCTGCCCAATCCCTGAATGCAGATCGAAAGCCGTGAACAGTGAAGGGTAGCTTCGCGTAGCGCAGAATCTTTAGCAGCGTCATGTCGGACATCGGACGCAAGACGTTGCGACCGGGGAAGACCAGATCGCTGCATTCAGCGTAGTAAGGTCTGGCACGTTCGAGCACGTCGATTGCCACATCGGTCAGCGGGACCACGTGTTCCTTTCCAACCTTCATCCGCTCCGCAGGGACAGTCCAGAGTTTTGCGTCCAGATTGATCTCCGCCCATTTAGCACCCCGCACTTCCCCCGATCGAGAGGCAGTCAGGATCAGGAACTCAAGCGCGAGCCGTGCGACACTCGTTCGCTTATGCAGATGCTTCAAGAAAGTTGGGACATCCTCATAGGGCATCGCAGCGAAATGACCGTCCTGCTTCGGCTGTCGTGGCAGTGCGCGGCTCAGCGAGCGCATTGGCGCTTCGGTCGCGCGCATTCCGTTTGCGTATGCCCAATCCAGCACAACGCCTATCCGCTGCTTTACCCGGCGAGCCGTCTCTGGCTTCTCCAGCCAGAAATCGAGCAGCACTTCACGGATGAGCGGCCCCTCGATGTCGTTAACCAGCCGGTCGCCGAGCTTTGGAAAGGCATAGATTTCGAGCGTCTTAATCCACTGATCCTGATGTTTGCCGTTCTTCCAAGTCGCCTTTTGTTCTGAATGAACCTTCTCCGCAGCAGCTTTGAAGGTAAGAATTTCGATCTTCTTGCGCTTGCGCTCCTCGATAGGATCGATCCCCCGCTTGATGTCGCGTCGCAGGTCAATGGCGAGTTCGCGGGCCTCATGGACTGTGATCAGGTCGAGAGGACCAAGCCCAATGTCGCGCCTTCGCCCATTCACGGTGGCGCGTAGTTGCCAATTGCCTTTTCCTGGCCTGTTGAGTTCGAGAAACAAGCCGTCGCCATCACTGTAGCGACCTGGTTCCTTGAGCTGCCGAATCTGGCCTTGAGTGAGCTTTCCCATATCCATCCTTTCCGCTTCGCCCCCACATTCACCCCCACAAAGTGTGGGGGACATTGTGGGGGCAGTAGGAACAAAATAAGAACTAGAGATTCCATTGCAAGTCCGAAAAACCGCAGAATTCTGCGGCTTTCAGGGACTTTCTGGGATCTCTTGGGATGGTATAGGTGGCGGAGACGGAGGGATTCGAACCCTCGATACCCCGATAGAGGTATGGCTCCTTAGCAGGGAGCTGGTTTCAGCCACTCACCCACGTCTCCGCACACGCGCCGCTGGCTAACTGCGGCCCGAGAGCGGCGCGCTATAACCACGGTGCACGCAAGGCACAAGGGGCGTGAACCACTGCGCGCATGTTCCCGGCTGCGGACTCGACTCGCCCTGTTTTCGATTCGCTTCATCGCCTTGCGGCTTGATGCGTGAGGTTCATCGGATTCAGTCTATCGACGGGACTGTCCTGAAACCAATTCGCGAAGGAGCGAGGTCCATGACCCGCACTCTCAGCATCCGCCGGCTTGCCACTGTCCTCGTCGCTGGGATGGCGATGATCGCCACGCCGCTCGCGGCGCAACAGTCGATCGAGACGGTCGACCCGAGCCAGGCGATCGACGGGGACCTTTCGGAAAATCCCGGCGAACCGTGGATCTACGACGATCGCGATCCGGTTCCGGACCCGCAGCCGCAGACCGACCAGTCGAGCGTCGCGAACTGGACCGACCTGACGCCGGAGAGCGAGCCGAGCGAAGGCACGATGGCGCACGGCGAGAACTACGCCTACGCCGCCGAAGAGGCGGTCGCGTCAGGAGACAATGGCACCTGGCGCGACGACGACCTGATCGGCGCGGCGCAGAACTTCTTCGGGGAGAATGCCGAGGGGATCGCGCGGATGAT
Organism: Citromicrobium bathyomarinum; assembly: GCF_038594485.1. Classification (GTDB taxonomy): domain Bacteria; phylum Pseudomonadota; class Alphaproteobacteria; order Sphingomonadales; family Sphingomonadaceae; genus Alteriqipengyuania; species Alteriqipengyuania bathyomarina_A. The sequence goes on from NZ_JBCFZG010000004.1 coordinate 971,860, forward strand.
CGAGAAGGTGCTGGCCGACCAGGGCAAGCCCAACGGTTATATCGTCGGTCGCGAGGCGGGCGGCGCGTTCTTTATCGGTGCACGCTACGGCTCGGGCACGCTGTACCACAAGGTCGAAGGGCAGATGCCCGTCTACTGGACCGGACCTTCCATCGGGTTCGACGTGGGCGCGAATGGCGGCAAGACCTTCGTTCTGGTCTACAACCTGTTCGATACCGAGCAGCTCTACGAACGCTTCCCTGCGGGCGAGGGGCAGGCCTACCTGATCGGCGGCGTCACCGCGAGCTACCTGCGCAAGGGCGATACGGTGCTGATCCCGATTCGCATGGGGGCGGGGCTGCGGCTCGGCATCAATGCGGGCTACATGAAGTTTTCCAAGAAGCAGCGCTGGTTGCCCTTCTAACCGCGCCGCCGCGCATATTAGCGGTTGCCCTCGGGTCCCTGCGATAGCATGGGACGCGCATGCTCGAACGCCTGAAAGACACTCCGCCCGATGCGCTGCTTGCGCTGATCGCCCAGTTCGCCTCCGACGAGCGTGAGGACAAGATCGACCTCGGCGTGGGCGTGTACCGGACCGACGATGGCGCGACCCCCGTGTTCGGCGCGATCAAGGCCGCCGAACAGCGGCTGTGGGAAGAGCAGGACTCCAAGAGCTACTTAGGGCCTGAGGGCGACCGCGGGTTCGTCCACGCGCTGATGCCGATCATCTTCGGCAGCGATGCGACGATGGGCGGACGGATCGAAGGGGTGCAGACCCCGGGCGGCACGGGGGCGGTGCGCCTCGCCGTGGCGTTGGCAGAACGCGCGGGCGTAAACCGCGTGTTCGTCGGTACGCCGAGCTGGCCCAACCATATCCCGATCATCGAAGATGTCGGGCTGGAAGCCGTCACCTTCAGCCATTCGAACGAAGACGGCAGCGCCGATGCCGATGCGCTGATCGAGATCGTGCGGCAGGGCCGCGAAGGCGATGCCGTGCTGATCCACGCCTGCTGTCACAACCCCTCGGGCATAGATTATACCGACGAACAGTGGGACGCGATCGCCGATGCGCTGGCGAACAGCCCCGTGCTGCCAATCATCGACAGCGCCTACCAGGGGCTCGGGACCGGGCTGGAAGAGGACTCCGCCGGACTGCGCAAGGTGCTGGCCAAGGTGCCCGACGCGCTGATCGCCTATAGCTGCGACAAGAATTTCGGCCTCTACCGCGACCGGGTGGGTGCAATGTACGCCAAGGTTGCCGATCCTGCGCAGATGGGTGCGGCGATGTCCAACGCGGCGGCTCTGGCGCGCGCCAACTGGTCGATGCCGCCCGATCACGGCGGCGCGGCGGTGCGGATCGTGCTGCGCGACGAGGACCTGCGCCAGCAATGGCTCGAAGAGCTCGACGGCATGCGCAAGCGCCTGCGCTGGGTGCGTGCGACGCTGGCCGGGGCCGATAACAAGGTTGATGGCGTGCCGCTCGCCCATCTGGAAGAGCAGAACGGCCTGTTCGCGATGTTGCCGCTGAACAAGGATCAGATCGCCAGGCTGCGCGAAGACCACGCGGTCTACATGGCAGGGTCTGGCCGGATCAACATCGCCGGGTTGACCAAGGGCAATATCGACAAGTTCATCGCCGCGCTGGCGGATGTCGCCGCCTGAGCTGGACCGGCAGCCGCTCCTCGAAGGGGAGCGGTATCTGCTGAGGCCACTCACCGCCGACGACTGGAGCGCGCTGTACGCGGTCGCTTCGGATCCGGCGGTATGGGAACAGCACCCCATGACCGACCGCTGGCGCGCGGACGTATTCCGCGCGTTCTTCGAGGATGCGCTGGCCAAGGGCGGCGCGCTGGCGATCATCGACAAGCGCGACGGTGCGATCATCGGCTCGTCGCGGTTTCAGGCGCTGAAAAGTGCCGAGGATGACGAGGAAGAGCAAAGCTCGGTCGAGATCGGCTGGACCTTCCTCTCCCCGCGCTACTGGGGCAAGGGCGCCAACCGCGAGGTCAAGCGGCTGATGGTGGGCCACGCGCTCCAGAGCGTCGAACGCGTCGACTTCCGCGTGGGCGAGGCCAACTGGCGCAGCCGCATCGCGCTGGAGAAGATCGGCGCGCAGCAGACCCGGCGGACCGAATTGTCGAAACATCAGGGCAAGCGGGTGCTGCATCTGGTGTATGCGATCACCCGCGAGGATTTTACGAACGGGCCGCTCTCGCAAGGTCTTGAATAAAAATATTTTTCCACGTTCTTGGCGGAACGATCACGGGTGCCGTTGCTTGCCCGGATATGCCCTATCTGAACGAAGCCGAACTGGCCCGTCTGTCCGCCAGAGAACTTGGTGTCTTGCGCAATTTCGCGCAGGCTACGCGCGCCATCGCCATCTCTGGCAGCAAGGCCGCCAGAGCGGCGAAAGCTTGACCGACGGCCCGGCCACGGCCGCGCGCAAGACCTCCAGCCCGATCGCCGCTAGACGCTGCGGGATATCCGGTGCATATACGGTCCGTATTCGAATCGTATAAAGGGTGGCTCATGGGGCTGGTGAAGATCGACGACGAACTGCACGAGCAGGTCCGCATGGCCAGCGCGGTCATGTGCCGTTCGATCAATGCGCAGGCCGAATTCTGGATGAAGATCGGGCGGCTGGCCGAAGCCAGTCCGACGCTCTCCTTCAACGATATCGTGAAGCGCGAACTTGCTCTCGCCACCGAGGCGGAAGGCGCCAGCGACGCCCGCGCCGCTGCCTGAGATGGTCAAGACTCCCGAAGAACTCGAACTGATGCGCGTGTCGGGGCGGCTGCTCGCTTCGGTGTTCGAGATGCTCGATACGGTCGACCTGGCGGGCATGTCGACCATGCAGATCAACGATCTGGTGGAGCGCTTCATCCGCGATGATTGCGCTGCGCGCCCCGCGAGCAAGGGGCAGTACGGCTACGAATACGTGCTCAACTGCTCGATCAACGAAGTCGTGTGCCATGGCGTGCCGTCCGATGAGGCGATCGTGCGCGATGGCGACATCATCAATCTCGACATCACGCTGGAGAAGAACGGGTTCATCGCCGATTCGAGCAAGACCTACCTCGTCGGCGACGTCTCGCCGCAGGGCAGGCGGATCGCCCGCGTGGCGCAGGAGGCGATGTGGGCGGGCATCCGCGCGGTCCGGCCCGGCGCGCATCTGGGAGATGTGGGCCACGCGATCGAGAAGCACGCCAAAAAGAACAACTGCACCGTCGTGCGCGAATATTGCGGCCACGGGATCGGGCGCGAGATGCACGAGGAGCCGCAGGTGCTCAATCACGGACGGCCGGGCAGGGGCCTGCGTCTGCGCGAAGGGATGACCTTCACGATCGAGCCGATGGTCAACCTGGGCCGCGCGGCGACGGTGACGCTCGACGACGGCTGGACGGTTGTGACCAGGGACGCAAAGCTCTCCGCCCAGTTCGAGCATACCGTGGCGGTGACGGCGGACGGGGTCGAAGTCCTGACGCTCAGGAAGGGTGAGACAATGCGACTCTAGCGCAGCCGCTGACGATCCTCCTGCGCAGGCCTACGCGCTGTCCTACAGCGCGCCGTCTCGCTAGTTTGGGGATTGCTCTTTCACACCGTCGATACCGCGCAGAAATCCCATCCGCGGGGGCGAAAGTTTTCTCCCACTGCACACTGTGTCAGGTGTGTCAGGCGGCCATTGCGAAACGCGGGACCGCCACAGAAAAACCGGCCCCCGGTCCATCGCCATCGTCGTCGTTCGCCTTGCTGAGCTCAGCCGGGGTGCGCTGGTTGCGCCTGGCACGCGGCGTTGCGCTGCCCACCTTGCGTTTGTCTGCCTGCCGTCGCCCGAAATGCGGCCTCCAGCGGGACAGGACGGCGTGCGTGCGGCCCCACGAGGCAGATGCCGCCGCGATCACCACCACATCGACGTAGAGCGCCAGATCGGCGGCGTAGACCAGCATCAGCTCGGGTCCGAAAAGCAGCAGAGCTTCGCCGCTGATCAGCAGCATGACCGATGCAATCAGGATGAACAGGTACTGGTGCCGCCTGCGTGCCAGCAGGATCGCGAGAGGACGTTCGACCAGATGCCGGTTGAGCATCCGCCGGAGCGGGATATCCGGGCCGAACCGCATGAACAGCGCCAGCGCCAGCATTATCCCGTAGCTTAACATCGTCTCGTTCCCCGTTACCCGGCCAGCCCCTGCATCCGCTTGAGATAGCGAGCGAGGACGTCGATTTCGAGGTTTACCCGATCGCCCTCGGCAAGCGCGCCCAGCGTCGTCACTTCACCGGTATGCGGGATGATGTTGAGCGTGAAGGTACAGCTGCCGTCGGAAAGATCGTCGACGCCGTTCACGGTCAGCGACACGCCGTCGACTGTAATCGAACCCTTCGGCGCGATGAACGGGGCATAGTCCGCCGGGGCGCGGATGGTGAGGCGGATCGAGTCGCCGTCCCCACGCTTGCCGACCAGCTCGCCCACGCAATCCACATGTCCGGTGACGATGTGCCCGCCCAGTTCGTCGCCCAGCTTCAGCGCGCGTTCGAGGTTCAGGCGTCGGCCCGCCTCCCACTGGCCCGGCGCGGAGCGCGAGACGGTTTCACCCGATACGTCGACCGCGAACCACGAATTGCCGGGATCGCCGCCACGCTCGACCACGGTCAGACAGACGCCCGAACACGCGATCGAGGCACCGATGGCGATGCTCTCCGGGTCGTAGGGGCAGGCGATTCGCAGATGCAGGTCTCCGCGCTGCTCGATGCTGGCAACTGTGCCGATGGCGGTGACGATTCCGGTGAACATTCAGCTTTCTCCGCGAGTTCGCACAAAGGCCTCGAAAATGTCGGGCCCGAGTTTGCGTCGTTCGACCGGCTGCCAGCGTCCATGCGCCTCTGCAAGTGTGGCGAGGCCGAGATCGCCCATTGCCCGCAGCCCGTTTCCGATCACGATGGGCGCGCGGTAGACCTCCAAGCGGTCGACAAGGTCGGCGGCAAGGAAGCTCGCGGCAGTCTGCGCGCCGCCTTCGACATAGAGATATTGCGCGGGGATACGCGCGATGTCGTGCGGCGCGGCAATGGTCTGCGCGCCATCCACATCGCGCGAGGTCAGCACCCAGCGGGACGGGCTGCGATCCTCGAGGCCCGGCAGGCGGACATCGAGGCGCGGTGCGTCTGCGCGCCACGTCCCGCCGCCGACGAGGATCGCGTCCGCCAGCGCACGGCGGGAATGGACATGTGCCCGCGCCGCTTCGCCGGTGATCCACTGACTGCTGCCATCGGCGAGCGCGATGCACCCGTCGAGCGACATCGCCAGCTTGAGCGTGACATGCGGACGCTGGAAGCGGGCACGGGTGAGGTAGCCTGCAAGGCTCTCGGCGCAGTCCGGACAGTGAGGTGTAGCGACCTCGATGCCCGCCGCACGCAGCCTTTCGATGCCCTTCCCGGCGGTGCGGGGATCGGGGTCGCTTACCCCGACGATCACCCGCGCAGGCCTCGCCTCGGCCAACAGATCGGCGCAAGCGGGGCCGCGTTCGGACCGGTGTGCGCAAGGCTCCAGGGTGACGTAGACGTACGCGCCCTGCGCCGCTTCGCCAGCCATCTGCAAAGCCATCGCTTCGGCATGCGGGCGACCGCCGCTCTGCGTCCAGCCGCGCCCGACGACGCGCCCTTTCTGCACGATGATGCAGCCCACCGAAGGGTTACGGTTGCTGGCGGGGCGGCCTCTCAGCGCCAGTCGCGTTGCCGCGGCCAGCCAGCGCCCATCACTCGCTGCGGTCATCGGCGCTGTCGTTGCCCGCTCCGCCTGTCGCCTGCTCGAGCCGCGCCTTCTCCGCCGCCTCTTCGCGCGCCTTCTCGGCGGCGATCTCGGCTTCCATCTTGTCGGTATCGATTCCGGTCGCCTGGCCCAGCGCACGGTACATCTCGCGCCGCTTTTCGATCTGCGCATCCAGCAGCCGCTGGCGCGCTTCCTTGCGCTCCTGATTCTCGACATTGGAGGCGATGATCTCCGCGTCGGTCCGGTCCGGCGCGAAGCTGGTGAGGTAGACGATGTCGGGCTTGGGGGGCGGGGGATAGACCCGCTCCTTGATAAAGGGATAGAGCCCGAGGCCGGTCAGCGCGCAGGAGGCGAACAGGATCGGCCAGCGATAGGGCTGGGGGCGCTTGAGTTCGGTCCACAGGTCGCCAACACCACCGGCGACATCGTATTTCGGGCTGATCCGCATACGGCCAACATAGGGCACGCCGCGCCGCCCCGCCAGTGGCGAAGCGAAATCGGGTCAGCCGAAGCTGCTGAAGAGCCCCGGTCCGTTGGCTTTGAGCCAGCGTTCTGCGGCGGGCAGGTCGCCTTCGAACAGATCGCCGAGCAGCGCGTGGAAGCGCGGCGAATGGTCGAAATGCACGCGATGTGCGGTTTCGTGGGCGACCACCGACCGGCGAACCTCGTCGGGTGCCTGCACCAGCCGCCAGTTGAGGCGCACGGTGTCGCTCGACGAACAGCTGCCCCAGCGCCGCCGCGCATTGCTGAGCGCGAAGTCGGGCACGGCCAACCCGGCGCGCGAGGCGTAGAAAGCGAGATCGTCGGCGAACAGCGCGCGCGCCTCGCCCTGCATCCAGCGCTTGAGCCTGGGGGCGAGTGTGTCCTGCGGTCCGCCGAGTGTGATCGCGTTGTCGCTCAGCACCGCCTTGCGTGGGCGGTCGGCGCGCCAGTCGATCGTCAGCTCGCGCCCACGGAAGGCAAGTGTGCCACCGGGCTGCGGCTCGGCGCGGGCAGGGCGCTTGGCCAGCTGCGCCTCCAGCCACGCCGCGCGCGACTGGGCAAACCTGACCGCCTCCCTGGTAGTGCCCCAGCGCGGCAGGGTAACGCGCGCGCTCTCGCCGTCTTCGCCCAGGCGCAGCGTCATGCGGGTGGCGCGGGGGTGGCGGCGAATGTGCAGGGGCAGTTCGCCGGTGCCGAGCACGACCACCGGATCGGCAGGTGCCCGCAGCCACTCGATCATCCGTCCCACTCGACGATATGATGTTCGAGCGGCCCGGCATCGGTTTCCGATATCACCCGCCCGGCAATGCCTGCGCCCTCACGATGCACATCCTCGCGCGATCCGGTGAGGAGATAGTGCCAGCGCGGTAGCTCGCGATTCTCTTCGCGGCGGCGGTAGGCGCAGGTTTCGGGCAGCCAGGGCAGCTTGCCGACCAGCGACCGCGTCAGCCGCAGGCAATCGGGGACGTAGGCCTTGCGATTGGCGTAGTCGCGGCAGCGGGCCGTCTTGCAGTCGAGCAGTCGGCACGCGACGTTGGTTTCCGCCAGTTCGCCGGTATCCTCGTCTTCCAGCTTGTGCAGGCAGCAGCGGCCGCAGCCATCGCACAGCGCCTCCCATTCAGGTTGCGTCAGCTCGGCCAGCGGGCGCTCCCAGAAACGATCCCTCAGCGCACCCATTTATCGAGCTCGGCGGCGACCGCGTCGGGGCCTGCATCGGTCGGAAGGATCGCAATCGGCTCTCCGTCCGGACCAAAGAGGTAGGTGATGCTGGTGTGATTGACGAGGTATCCGCCCTCCTCGTTCTTCTTGCCGAGCGAATACTGCGCGGCGAACTCCTTGGTCACCTTGTCGAGCTGTTCCTTGCTGCCGGTCATTCCGATCAGGCGCGGGTGAAACTGGTCGGTGAACTCGCGCAGCACTGCCGGCGTGTCGCGTTCGGGATCGACACTGATGAATAGCGGTTGGACCTTGGCTGCGCGGTCGGGAGACGCTGCCTCGAATTTCTTTAAGCCTGCCATCGCGCGCCCGACGTCGACCGGGCAGACGTCCGGACAGAAGGTGTAGCCGAAATAGAGCGTGCGGTACTTGCCGTCGAAATCGCTCCACGAAACGGGCTTGCCATCTTCACCGGTGAGCGTGAAGGGACCGCCGATGGCAGCGCCTTCGAGCGGTGGTGGCGCAGCGGTCTGCTCTCCCGGCGAACAGGCGGCGAGGCCTGCCGCCAGCGCGGTGAAAACGACGAAGGATTTGATCGGGTGGCTCATGGCAATCGGGTTCAGCGTCTGCTAATTGCGGGCTAGGAATAGCAGCCCCTTACAGGAACTAGGGGCTATGACAGGAGTGTTTAAGGTGTCGCCGCCGTTTATCCGCAATTGGGCCCGCGTGGCCATCCTTTCTCTCCTCGCGCTGAGCGGCGTTGCGCTCGCCCAGGCGGGCGGGATCCGGTCCGATGCTTACAAGTTTCTCAAGGCTGTGCGCGAGGGCGACGCGACTGCCGTGACCACGATGGTGGAAAGCCCCACCGCAAGCGTCCTGATCAACAGCAAGGATATCGCTACCGGCGAAACCGCGTTGCACATCGTCGCCGCGCGCCAGGATACGCGCTGGATCCGCTTCCTGACGCAGAAGGGCGCCAATCCCAACCAGACAGACAAGCAGGGCGTGACCCCGCTGGAGATTTCGACCCGGCTCGGCGATGCAGAAAGCGTGACCGCTCTCCTCGAAGCGGGCGCCCGGGTCGATCCGGTGACATCGACCGGGGAGACGCCGCTGATCTTCGCGGTTCACAAGCGCGATATTCCTCTGGTTCAGGTTCTGCTCGAACACGGAGCCAATCCTGACCGGACCGACAATTCGGGTCGTTCTGCCCGCGATTATGTCGCGATAATCGACGAAACCCGGCTGACCGATGCCTTCGCCGCTGCGGCGGACAAGAGCCAGTCGACCGAACAATACGGACCGAGCTTTTAAGCGATGATCGAAAACGCCGCCAATCTGACGCTCGACGAACTGCGTACCGCGCTCGCTCCCGCAATTGCCGATTCGGCGATCTTCGACGGCTGGAGCGAAACCGCGCTTCTCACCGCTGCCGAGATGGAGGGGGTCGACCCGGCGCTGGCAAGGCTGGCATTCAAGCCCGGTGGGCGCCAATCGGCCGCGATGGCCATGGTCGCGGCATGGATCGAGTCGATCGACGAAGCAATGGCGCGCGACATGCCGCAAGAGGTGCTCGCCACCCGGAAGATCCGCGAAAAGATCCGCGATCTCGTCCTCTACCGGCTCGATGCGGTGGCAGGGCAGGAAGAGGCGATGCGCCGCGCGCTCGCGATCGGCTCGATGCCGCAGAACATCCGGGCTTCCTTGCGCGGTGCATGGAACAGCGCGGACCTGATGTGGCGGCTGGCAGGCGACACGGCGACCGATTACAATCACTATACAAAGCGCGCGATCCTCTCTTCCTTGTACAGCGCCACCTTGCTGGTCTGGATCGACGACGAGAGCGAGGACAAGGCGGAAACGCACGCCTTCCTCGACCGCCGGATCGAGAACGTCATGCAGTTCGAAAAGGCAAAGGCGCAGTTGCTGGGGAGGGCTGACCGGGAAAGCTTCAGTCCCGTGCGGCTGCTGGGTCGCCTGAGGTACCCTGCCAACTAAGGTGCGTGAGGGGTATTGATAATCAGTTGCATCTAGTGACGGGCTTTGTCAGAAGCGCGCGCATGACCCTCGAAAAGCTCAAGCCCGGCACCAGCGCCCGTATCGCCCGGATAGACTGGGATGCACTGCCGCCCGCAGATGCGAAGCGGATGCGGGCGCTCGGCTTCGAACCGGGGGTGGAAATTTCCATGGCTCACCACGGTGTGTTCGGCGGGCGGGATCCCGTTGCCGTTTCCATAGGACGCATGACCATCGCACTGCGCAAGGTGCAGGCTGCCGCCATTTCGCTCGACGCGGCCTGAGGTTCAATCGATGAGCGAGAATTTCCGGGTCGCATTGCTCGGCAATCCCAATTCCGGCAAAAGCGCGCTGTTCAACAAGCTGACCGGCGCGCGCCAGAAGATCGCCAACTATCCCGGCGTCACCGTGGAGCGCGTGGCCGGCGTGCTCGCGCTGCCCGACGGCACGCATGCCGACGTGATCGATCTGCCCGGCGCCTATGCCTTCGACGCCTCCAGCCCTGACGAGGAAGTGACTCGCAAGGTCGTCCACGGCGAGTTTCCTGGCGAGGCCGAGCCCGATGTGCTGGTGCTTGTGCTCGATGCAGGCAACCTCGAGCAGCACCTTGTTTTCGCGCAGGAAGTCCTCGCGTTGGGCAAGCCCACCGTGGTCGCGCTCAACATGGTCGACATGGCGGAACGCGACGGGTTGAAGCTCGACGTCGAGGTCCTCTCCAAGGCGCTTGGCGTGCCGGTGGTGGAGACCGTCGCCGTGCGCCGCCGCGGGCTCGACGAGCTCAAGGCCGCCATCGCCGCTGCGCGGCCCGCAGTGGGCACCCTCGTCGACCGTCCCCGCATGGACGCAACCGAGCGACGGTTGGAGGCGCGAACCATTGCGAAGGCGATCGTATATCAAACCTCGAAGGCACGCCGGATCGGCGATCGGCTGGACAACGTCCTGCTGAACCCATGGATCGGGCCCCTGATCCTGCTGGTGCTGTTGTTCGTGATGTTCCAGGCCGTGTTCGCATGGGCCGCCCCGCTGACCGATGCGCTCGACGGCGCGGCGGGATCGCTGGGTGCATGGGTCGAAGGCGCGATGCCCGAGAGTTTCCTGCGCGATCTGCTGACGCAGGGGATTATCGCAGGGGTGGGTTCGGTGGTCGTGTTCCTGCCGCAGATCATCATCCTGTTCTTCTTCATCCTGGTGATGGAAGCGACCGGCTACATGGCCCGCGCCGCCTTCCTGATGGACCGGCTGATGGCGGGCGTTGGCCTGTCGGGCCGCAGCTTCATTCCGCTGCTGTCCAGCTTTGCCTGCGCCATCCCCGGCATCATGGCGACCCGCAGCATCGCGGACCCGAAGGACCGGCTGACCACGATCCTGATCGCGCCGCTGATGACCTGTTCGGCGCGGTTGCCGGTGTATGCGGTCATCATTGCCGCTTTCATTCCGCAACGCACCGTGGCCGCGGGGATCGGTTTGCAGGGCCTCGTACTGTTCGCGCTCTATCTCGCCGGAATCCTCGGCGCGCTGATCGTCGCGCTCATCCTTCGCGGTACCGTGACGAAGGGCGGGGCGACTGGCTTCATCATGGAGCTGCCGCGCTACCAGCTGCCGAGCGTAGGCGACATCGCGATAGGCCTGTGGCAACGTGCGTGGGTTTTCCTGCGCCGCGCAGGCACGATCATCTTTTCCGCCACCGTGATCCTGTGGCTGATGCTCAGTTTTCCGCAGGCCGAACCGGGTGAGAGCCAGGTCGATGCCTCCATCGCGGGGCATATTGCCGACGGGCTGAACGTCGTGCTCGAACCTATCGGTTTCAACCGCGAGATCAGCCTGGCGCTGGTGCCGGCAATGGCCGCGCGTGAGGTTGCGGTCGCGTCGCTCGCGACGACCTACGCGATCGACGCCAAGGACGACGAGGCCGAGGCCGAAGGGCTCGCCTCAACGCTGTCGCAGCGCTGGAGCCTGCCGACCGCGCTCGCCTTCCTTGCGTGGTTCGTGTTCGCCCCTCAGTGCCTTTCGACGATTGCGGTGGCGCGGCGCGAGACGAACGGGTGGAAATGGCCTACCTTCATGGTCGGCTACCTGTTTGCGCTCGCCTACGTCTTCGCCGGGATCACCTATTGGAGCGCGGTGGCGCTGGGCCTGTAGCGAGCCTGTTCACATCGGCGCTTTCCCTACTGGCCCCGATGCGCGCCATTCGATAGGCCCTTCGCAACAGACACGAAGGGATACGAATCATGGCGGGCAGCCTCAACAAGGTCATGCTGATCGGCAATCTGGGCGCGGACCCCGAAATCCGCAGCTTCCAGAACGGCGGCAAGGTCGCCAACCTGCGCATCGCGACGAGCGAGCAGTGGAAGGACCGCAACACCGGCGAGCGGCAGGAGCGGACCGAGTGGCACACCGTCGCGATCTTCTCCGAAGGCCTCGTCAACGTGGTCGAGCGGTTCCTGAAGAAGGGCAGCAAGGTCTACATCGAGGGCAAGCTGCAGACCCGCAAGTGGCAGGACCAGAACGGGCAGGACCGTTACAGCACCGAAGTCGTACTGCGCGGGTTCGACGGCACGCTGACCATGCTCGACGGCCCGCAGGGCGGCGGCGGCGGCGGTGGCGGTGGCCAGCGCGGCGGCGGCTATGGTGGGGGCAGCTCGGGCGGTGGCTCGTCGGGCGGCGATCAGGGCGGCTGGAACCAGGGCGGCGGCGGATCGGGCGGAGGCTCGAACTACGACGATCTGGACGACGACATCCCGTTCTGATCGACCAGCTCCGATCTCAGGGCCGGGTTCACCAAACGGACATCATGGGCGAGCAATGTAGGCGAATGCGCTTTCGTCCACTTCGCTTCGCCTTGATTGCCGCGCTCGCTGGCATGCTTGGCGCGCCGGGCCTGTTGCAGGCGCAGTCGCAGGCCGATGCGCCTGCGCAGCACCTGCGAGCGCTCGATGCGGCGGAGGCGAGCCGTGTGCTCGACACTCTCCGCCAAGAACAGGCGAAGCTGAGGAACGGGCAGAAGACATTCTTCCACCTCTCCAGCGGCGCTCCTGCATCCTACGACCAGAACCGGATCGCCCCGCGCGATGCCTTCCTGGCGCTGGACCTCGACCACGTCTGGCGGATCGAGCGCAAGTCTCCAGAGGGCGAGGTTTTCCCGCTCTACGAGATCACCGTGGTCCCCGATGGGCATAATGCACCGATCTGGAAGGTGGACGTCCAGATGACCTGGGCCAACGACGTGGCGCGGATCATCGAGGTCAGGATGTTCTACGGACCGCCCGCACCGTTCTGAATCGCGCTCCCGCGGCGGGCGGCCCTGACACACCTGACACAGTGTCCAGAGGGAGAAAAACTCTCCTCCCGAGCAACGCGTTTCTGCGGCGGATCGACCATGTCAAAGAACGGTCGCGATCATGCGCCGATGCTGCCGATGTAGGACAGCGAAATCGACCATTCTCGGGGGCGCGCAGTTTCCATCGACCGGAACTACGGCAGACTCCACTGGTCTAACCAATGTTGGCTATGTCTACAGGAAATACCTCTTCCTCCCCCGCCACGATCGCGCAGTTGCTTACGGGCATGGCGCTGTTCGGTACGGCGACCCCGCTCAGCAAGATCGTCGGCGCGCATTTTTCGATCTTCACCGCCTCGTGCCTGAGGATGGTTATTGCCAGCGTCGTGCTTGCCCCCTTCGTCTGGTTTGCAACGGACCGTTTCGCCAATGCCAAACGGTCCGACTGGTGGGTCATCGCCGCCATTTCCGCATTCGGGATGGTCGGTTTCACTGCCACGATGCTTTACGGCATGCGCCTGACGACGGGCGTCATCGGATCGACGATCATGAGCGCGACACCCGCCGTCACCGCGATCGCGGCAGTGGTATTCTTCGGCGCGGCGATGAATTGGCGGAAGGCAGGCGCGCTTGCGCTGGGCGTAGCGGGGATTGCGATCATCAACCTGTTCCGCGGCGGCGGAGGCGGGCAGGGCGGTGATGCCCTGCTGCTGGGCGCGGCGCTGGTCGGCGCGGCGATCTGCATGGAGGCCGCCTACACGCTGCTTTCACGCAAGCTTTCGGCCGGGATAAGCTCTCTCGAAACGACACTGGCCGCCTCGCTGCTGGCGATACCCCTGTTCGTCGTACTGGCTCTGCTGTTCGATGCGCACCCTTTCGCGTTCGGTCGGGCGAACACCTTCGGGCTTGGCGCACTGGCGTTCTGGGGTGCCGCCACCGGCGGGCTTGCGCCAGTGATCTGGTACACCGGCGTGCGCAAGGCGCCGGGGGCACTCGCAGCCGGTGCGATGGCGATCATGCCGATAACAGCATTGGTTATGTCATATGTACTGCTGGGCGAGGCATTCCGCTGGGTTCATCTGGCAGGCTTTGGACTGGTCTTCGCAGGCCTGCTGTTGATGATCGTCGAGAACACAAAGGGAGAAGATAACGGCTGAGCTAAGCGCGCTCTGCTGGCGGAAGGACGAGGTTCGCAAAGGCGCTTTATTCCGCCGCCGGATAGGAGCACAGCGCGCTGCGTGATTGCGCTGCGCGACCCGATTCGGCTGATTCCGCTGCTTTTCCTGGCGGCGATCCTCGTTGGCACGATCCTGCTGAGTTTGCCCTTTGCGACGACTGTCGGCGCGCGGGCCCCGCTGCTCACAGCGCTGTTCACGTCCACCTCCGCCGTTGCGGTGACAGGTCTTATCGTGGTCGATACGCCGACCTACTGGTCGGGCTTCGGGCAGGGCGTGATCCTGCTGCTGTTCCAGGTCGGCGGCTTCGGCATCATGACCTCGGCCACGCTGCTGGGCCTTATGGCCGGGCGAAGCTTCGGCCTGCGCGACCGGATGGCGACGCAGGTGGAGCGTAACCGGTTGGAAAAGCACGATGCGCTCTCCGCGCTCAAACTGATCCTTGGGATCACCGTGGTTGTGGAGGGGGTCGTTGCGATCATCCTGACCGCGCGGCTGATGGGTGGCTATGGCGAAACGCCGGGTCTGGCGCTGTGGCATGGGGTCTTCCACTCGGTCAGCGCGTTCAACAATGCGGGGTTCTCCAGCTATTCGGACAGTCTGATGGGCTTCCAGGACGATCCGCTGTTCCTCGGCCCGATCATGATCTCGATCATCATCACCGCGCTGGGCTTTCCCGTGATGCAGGATTTGCGCGCACACGGCATCGCGTGGCGACGCTGGTCGCTCCATACCAAGATCACCGTCTGGGGCACCGCTGCGTTGCTGCTGTTCGGCTTCGTGGCGATCCTTGCGATGGAGTGGGACAACCCTGCCACTCTGGGGCCGATGGGGTGGGGGTCGAAGATCCTCAACGCGGCCTTTCATTCGGTCATGCCGCGCACCGCCGGGTTCAACAGCCTGGATGTGGGCGCCTTTCACGACGAGACGCTGATGACCAACTTCTTCCTCATGTTCGTCGGCGGCGGCAGCGCGGGCACCGCGGGCGGGATCAAGGTGACGACCTTCTTCGTGCTGTTCGCGATCGTCCTGTCGGAGATTCTCGGGCGGCAGGACTCCGGCCTGTTCCAGCGCCGCTTCGGCCGCGAGATCCAGCGGCAGGCGCTGACCGTGACCGTGCTCTCGGCCACGCTGATCTTCGCCGCGACGACTTACATCGCCTCGATCAGCGGCCTGCCGCTCGACGATATTCTGTTCGAATGCATTTCCGCCTTTTCCACCGTCGGCCTGTCGACCGGGATCACCGCCAAACTGCCCGCCGGTGGGCTGGTGGCGCTGATCATCCTGATGTTCGTCGGGCGGGTGGGAACCATCACCGTGGCGACCGCGCTTGCGCTGGGTGGGCGCGACCGTCCCTATCGCTATCCGCAGGAGAACCCGATTGTCGGCTAAAAGACGCAAGCCCATCATGGTCATCGGCCTTGGCCGGTTCGGCGGCGCGGTGTCGCGCACGCTGGAGCGGATGGGGCATGAAGTGCTGGCGGTCGATATCGACCCCGCGCTGGTGCAGGAGTTCGCCGGTGAGCTGACCAAGGTGGTGGAAGCGGACGCGACCGACACGACTACGCTGGAACAGCTCGGAGCGAAGGACTTTGACGCCGCGGTGGTCGGCATCGGCACCAATATCGAGGCGAGCGTGCTGATTGTGCTGGCGCTGTCCGATCTGGGCCTGACCAATATCTGGGCCAAGGCCACCAACGAGAAACACGCGCGGATTCTTGAACGGACCGGCGCGGCGCACGTGGTTTTTCCCGAGCAGCGAATGGGCGAACGGGTGGCGCATCTCATCAACGAGAAGCTGCTCGATTTCATCGCCTTCGGCGACGAATTCGCGATCGCCCGGCTGATTGCGCCCGAGCCGCTGCTGGGCCTGCCCCTGGTCACCAGCCAGTGCCGCAAGAAATACGATGTGACGGTGGTCGGCGTGAAGCGTGAAGGGGAGAATTTCATCCACGCGGTGCCCGACACGATTATCTTCCCGGGCGACGAGCTGGTCGTCTCGGGCAGAATCCACGACCTCGAGGCGTTTTCCGCGATGTAGTCCGCCTGGCGTGTGTCGCGCGTCGCGGGTCACGCGTCGGCGTGGTAATCCTCTTCTAAAGAGAGGGTGTTCAGGTCTTCATTTCCGAAGGTTGTGAAAGGTCTGGTGTCGGGGGCGTCGAAAAGGACGCCGAACAACTCGACCGGTTTCCCGTCAGGGCCGAAGTTGCAGATGCCGCGGGACATGATCGGTCGTTCCACTCCCTGCTCGTCGATGATGCGAGCATCCAGATGGAATGGACTGCCCGATGCAACAGCGCTGTCGAAGGTCTCTCTGACCCGTGCACGGTCGTCGGGGTGATAATAGTCGATCGCGTCGTCGAGGGGGGCGCACCGGCTGCTTTGGGCCGGCCGTGGACCGCGAAAACGCGATCCGACCAGAATATTTTCTGGGTTCGCAGATCGACCATCCAGGTGGACACCGAAGCGACGTTTTCGGCCAGGGTAAGGCATGCGCGGTCGCGTTCCGCCTGCGCCAATCTGACTTGCAATCTCTCGCGCGCAATCAGCATGAAAATGCCGCATGTGACCGCAGAAAGCGTCGCGCCCAGAACGAACATCAAAAGTGGCGACAAGACCTCAGGCTCCGAAATAGCGTACCTTTTCAAATGCCTCCGCTGCAGACCTGGCTCCGCCGCTTGGGGGCACTACTTATATTCGCATTACCTAATGGGTCTATAGCATTTTCTGTTAAAATTTTTCTCCGACCCGCACGCAGGGGCGATCCGACTTCGGGTTGAGGCGAGGGAGCAGGCAATCGGGAGATTTCGCGGCAATCGTACCGCGGCGCCTCAGTTGCCTTTTAGCGCGGCGCCGAGCGCATCGGCCAAGGGGCCGGAAGGGGAATCGTCTGACTTGATGCCCGCCTTTTCGCGAGCTGCGTCGGCGTCAGGCCCCTCGGCATAGGGATCGATCGCAAGGGCGAGCGTCTGGGCGACCGCTTCGCCCAGATCCAACGTCTCACCGTTATATTCGATCTCGTCGAGATCGCTGGTGTCGAGTTCGATCTCGATCTCCTCGCCCTCTTGCAGCGCAGGGTCTATCGAGCCTTCGGGGACGAAGCGCAGGGCAATGTCTTCTTCGATATGGACGGGGAAATCCTCGCCGGAAACGGCGCAGGGCTGGACGATATCGGCCTCCAGCTTTCCCGCGGCTGCTACCCGGTCGCCGTTTCGGTCGAGCGAAATCTCGGCGGTCAGGCTGCGCACTTCGGTGATGGCGAAGCGACGAGCAAGCGCCGCGCGTTCGCCCTCATCCGCTTCCAGCAGAACCGGCTTGCCGGTAATCTGGCGCAGCGAGACCAGCCGGGAAAATTCGGGGGCGGTGCTTTGGTTCATTCGGCGATCTCTCCGCGCTCCAGCGTGGCGAAGTCGGTTCGCACAAGGCGTGCATGGAAGGCGCGCAGGCCCTGGGCCACCAGTGCCGGGTCGCCATCTTCTTGCGCCAGGTGCATGTTCCGCTCGACAACGCCCGCCAGCGCAGCGTCGTCGCCTTCGCGCAGCGCATCGCGCAAGGTGCCGGCGCGCCCGCCGAGCGTCGCCATCATCCGGCCGATCATCTTGCCCACGGTGGGGTCGCCGATCCCGGCCTCGCGCATCTGCCCCTCCATGTCCTCCACGAACAGTTCTGTAAGGCGCGCGGCTGCGGGCACGCCCTCGTCGGCCTCGCTCTCGAGCCGCAGGATGGCGAGAGCGGTCAGCATCGATACCATGTCGAACCGCCCATCCAGCGTGTCGGCCACGCTGGCCTGCGCGTACCAGTGTTCCTCGCGCGCGGCGATGACGAGGCGGTGCCAGAGCGGCCGCCAGGCCTCGCGCGGATCGGGCGCGGTTCGCAGCAGGCGGTGGAGGAACGACATGGCTGGGGCTTCCTTCATTCAGCGGCAATTCAAGCGCGGGCGCAAGAGATGCGGCACACGCTTCGTGCATCCGCCTTCGCGGGTGGCATTGCGCGGGGGCGGGCGAGGCCGTAAGGCTCGCGCCACGATATAGCGTGTGCGCCCGTCCACGAAAGGGCGCGCGCCGAATTTGCGAAGAGGGTTTCGAATTTATGCGGATCGTGAAGCTTGTTGCGCCGGTCGTGTTGCTCGGGCTGGCTGTGTCGGCGGGAGGGTGCACCTCGATCCGCGAGACGCGCGGCTATTTTAACGATTCGCGGCTGATCGGATTGATCCAGCCGGGCATCGACAACCAGCAATCGGTCGAGGCGACGCTTGGCCGGCCGACTTTCACCAGCCAGTTCGGGCCGGAGACCTGGTATTACGTATCGACCCAGACGGGCCGCAAACCCTTCGTGCGTCCCCGGATCAAGGATCAGTCGGTTCTGGCCGTGCAATTCGACGGGACGGGCAACGTGGTCGCCGCCGATCGCAGCGGGATGGAACAGGTTGTCTTCCTGACCCCCGACGGCGATGCGACGCCGACGCTGGGGCGTGAGCGCGGCTTCCTCGAAGACCTGTTCGGCAATATCGGCACGGTCGGCGCTGGCGCTGGCGGTGCGGGCGGGACCCCGGGAGGCTGACGGCACAGTATCGCGCTTGATGCTGCGCGCATGGCCCCCATATCGCACGCCATGACAGCGGATAGCGCCAGCCACGGCCTGCAACAGTGGCACGGAACGACCATCATCGGCGTCAAGCGCGGCGACACCACCGTGCTCGCGGGTGACGGCCAGGTTTCCATGGGCAACACGGTGATGAAGCCCAATGCGAAGAAGGTTCGCCGGATCGGCGATGGCAAGGTCGTCGCCGGTTTTGCGGGCGCGACCGCCGATGCCTTCACCTTGTTCGAGCGGCTGGAGCGCAAGCTGGACCAGTATTCGGGCCAGCTGATGCGCGCGGCGGTCGAGTTGGCGAAGGACTGGCGGACCGACAAGTATCTGCGCAATCTCGAAGCGCTCATGATCGTGGCCGACAAGGACACGCTGTTGGTGCTGACCGGCAATGGCGACGTGCTGGAGCCCGAAGGCGGCATCGCCGCGATCGGCTCTGGCGGCAATTACGCGCTCGCCGCCGCGCGCGCTCTCTCCGACTACGAGACCGACCCGGAAAAGATCGCCCGCCGTGCGATGGCCGTGGCAGCCGAGGTCTGCGTTTTCACCAACGACCAGGTCACGCTCGAAACCGTCTAAAGCCCTCGCCCTTTCAGGGGAGAGGGTTGGGAGAGGGGGAGTGCGCAGACCGCCCCTCTCAATTCCGACTAGCTAGCTGCGCAGCCAAGTCTCCGTATCTCTCCTCTCAAGGGGAGAGAGCGTAAGGAAGAAAATGATCCAGTCCCTCACTCCCAAGGCGATCGTCGCCGCTCTCGACGAACACATCATCGGCCAGAAGGATGCCAAGCGCGCGGTCGCCGTGGCGCTGCGCAACCGCTGGCGCAGGCAGCGGCTGGGGCCGGACCTGCGCGACGAGGTGACGCCCAAGAACATCCTGATGATCGGCCCGACCGGATGCGGGAAGACCGAGATTTCTCGGCGTCTCGCGCGACTCGCCGAAGCACCCTTCGTGAAGGTGGAGGCGACCAAGTTCACCGAGGTCGGCTATGTCGGCCGCGATGTCGAACAGATCGCGCGCGATCTCGTCGAAGAAGCGATCCGGCTGGAGAAGGACCGTCGGCGTGAGGCCGTGCGCGAATCCGCGAGCGAGGCCGCGATGGAGCGCCTGCTCGACGCGCTGGTGGGCGACAGCGCCTCCGAAGCCACACGCCAGAGCTTCCGCGAGCGGATCACGCAGAACGCGATGAATGACGTCGAGGTCGAGATCGAGCTGAACGAAAGCCCCGCGATGCCGATGGATATCCCCGGCATGGGCGGCAATGTCGGAATGATCGACCTTTCCGACATGTTCGGCAAGGCCATGGGCAAGAAGCCCACCAGCCGCCGCAAGCTGCGCGTGCCCGAGGCCTGGGACAGGCTGGTCGACGAAGAAGCCGAAAAGCGGATGGACCAGGACGATGTGGCCCGCGTCGCGCTCCAGAATGCGGAGACCAACGGAATCGTCTTCCTCGACGAGATCGACAAGATCGCGGTCAGCGACGTGCGCGGTGGCTCCGTGTCACGCGAAGGCGTGCAGCGCGACCTGCTGCCGCTGATCGAGGGGACCACCGTGGCGACCAAGCACGGCCCGATGAAGACCGACCATGTGCTGTTCATCGCGAGCGGCGCGTTCCACGTTTCCAAGCCGAGCGACATGCTGCCCGAACTGCAGGGCCGCCTGCCGATCCGCGTCGAGCTGCGCGCGCTGACCGAGGAAGACTTCGTGCGCATTCTCAGCGAGACCCGCGCCAACCTCGTCCAGCAATACACCGCGCTGATCGGGACCGAGAAAGTGACGCTCGACATCACCGAAGAGGCCGTGCGCGAAGTCGCCAAGATCGCCGCGCAGGTGAACGAGGCGGTCGAGAATATCGGCGCGCGGCGTTTGCAGACCGTGATGGAGCGTCTGCTCGAAGACATCAGCTTCGAAGCCGAAGAGCACGAAGGCGAGACCGTCACCATCGACGCCGCCTACGTGCGCGAAAGGCTCGACGACCTCGCGCGCGATACTGATCTGAGCAAGTATATCCTGTAGCCGAGTGCGATCGTCATCCGCGACCGTTCGGCTGAGGGACCGCCGGGCGAATTCCCGACTGCGCACTGAAAATACGACAGTGTTTGTAACTTGAGCTCCCCTTTGCGCGATCTACGCTGACCGTTCGAGATCAATCGAAAGGCTCAGAATGCGCAAAATGATAGCATCCACCTTGTGTGCGGCTCTGGTTCTCACGCATGGCGCGGCGTGGGCAAAGACCTACGAGGAAGCAGCCGCGTCGGGTGTTTCTCCGGTCACGGCGGACGAAATACTCCAGTGCAGCTTTTACTGGGACGCGTGGGCGCGCAGCCTGAACCCCGATTTCTACGGCGAGGGCAAGGGCATCTGGGATCCGGGCTTCATCGCCAAGCTGAACCCGGCCGTGCAGCTTCCGGCTGCAGCGGAAACAGCGAAATACTGGTCCGAACGTGCGAAGGCGAAGTTCAAGGAGCAGGGCAAGTCCAAGGCCTACGAAGAGGGCATGAAGAACGCCCCGGACTACGACGTGCAGGCGCTCGACGAACGCAAGTTCATGGAGTTGCTCGGGAAGTGCGCGCGGCCCGCGAAATAGGTCAGGAAGCGCCAAGGCGCACGCCGAGGCTAGCGATATACCCTCCCCGCCGCTCTCGCGGAGCAACGAGTTGGTGGGGAGGGCGCGTTGTCCCCTTTTTGCTGCCCATCAGGGGGTCCACGCGCAGGTCGTGCGGCCAATCGCTTGACCGCGCTGCCTCCACGCACGAAGGCGGGCGCGCATGACCGAACCCACCCGCCTCACCACCGCGCAGGAATACTGGCTCGCCGTCGCGGCGGCCGTCGTCACCGCGAACGCCTATTACATCCACCCGATCATCGGCGACGTCGCGCGCCATTTCGGTGTCGGCGCGGCGCAGATCGGGCTGGTGCCGGCGCTCAACCAGTTGGCGCTGGCGCTGGGCATCCTGCTGCTGCTGCCGCTGGGAGACCGCTTTTCCAACCGCACGCTGACGATCCTGTTCACCATCGGCCAGTGCGGCGGGCTGATCGTGATGACGCTCGCGCAGGGGCTAACGCTGTTCACCGTCGGATCGACGCTGCTCGGCTTCTTCACCATCGCGCCCTACCTGCTGCCCGCCTACGCATCGAAGCGCGTCGCACCCGAGCGGCTGGGCCATGTCACCGCGATCCTGACCGCGGGCGTGATTTTCGGCATCCTCGTTGCGCGAGTCGGGGCGGGGGTGGTCGCCGAATATTTCGGCTGGCGGACGGTCTACTGGATCGCGACGGGGCTGATGATCGCGATCACGCTTGCGTTGCCGCACATCATGGAAAAGGGCGTGCGCGACAAGGACGCGAGCCGACTGCCTTATCTTGGCCTGATCGCCTCGCTGTTCGCGCTGATGCGCGACCGGCGCGAAGTGCTGCTGTCGGGCGCGATCCAGGGGATCGGCTTCGGGCAGTTTATCGCGCTGTGGCTGGGGCTCGCGCTGCACCTGACCGGGCCGGAGATGGGCTACGGCACAGATGTCGTCGGCTATCTGGCCGGGTTTGCGGCGGTCAGCGTGTTCTCGACCCCCTATTGGGGACGGCTGGCGGACCGGATCGGGCCGAGGAAGGCGCGCGTGGGCTATTCGCTGGTGCAGGTCCTCGGGATTTCGCTGCTGCTGCCCTTCGGTAATAACCTGTGGCTGCTGATGATTCCGATCCTGATCGGCAATATCGTCGGCCCCGCCATAGACGTGACCAGCCGCATGACCTTCCTCTCGCAGGAACCCGAGCTGCGCACCCGGCTGACGACGATCTACATCGTGATGATGTTCCTCGGCGGCGCGGTCGGCAGCATCGCGGGCACGGCATTGTTCGAGGCTTATGGCTGGGCGGGGACGGCGCTCGCCATCCTCGCCAGCTGCCTGAGCCTGTGCGTGCTCTCTTTCGTGGCATACCGCCTGTACGGCGACCGGGATCAGCCGACCGGCTGATCCAGCCCTACGGGTGCGGCGCGAGGCCGATCTCGACGCCCGTGCGGTCGGTTGCGCCATGGCGGTCGACCAGATCGGCGCTTGCCTCGTTCAGGCCGACGACCTGCACGCTGCGGCCGTGCATCCGCATCCGCTCGACCACCTTGTCGAGCGCGCCGATGGCCGAAATGTCCCAGAAGTGCGCGCGGGTGACGTCGATGATCACGTGATCCGCCGGGTCCGGGCGCAGGCTCTCCGGCCCCAGCGCGGCTTCGAACCGTGCCACACTGCCGAAGAAGATCTCGCCGTGCGCGGTGTAGGTGGCGGTGTCGCCCACTTTCGTGCGCTCCACCTCGAACATGTGCATCACCTTCTGGACGAAGAAGATGCCCGACAGCAGCACGCCGACCAGCACGCCGATGGCGAGGTTGTGCGTTGCGACCACCACCGCGACGGTGACGAACATCACCATCGAACTTTGCCACGGATGCACGCGCAGGTTGGGGATCGAGTTCCAGCTGAACGTCCCGATGCTGACCATGATCATGATCGCGACCAGCGCGGGCATCGGTACCTGACCGACGATTCCGCCGAGCACGCTGAGCAGGATCAGCAGCGCAAAGCCTGCGGTGAAAGTGGAAAGGCGTCCGCGCCCGCCGCTGGTCACGTTGATGACCGACTGGCCGATCATTGCGCACCCGCCCATGCCGCCGAACAGCGCGGCGACGATATTGGCGATGCCTTGGCCCGCGCTCTCACGGCGCTTGTCGCTGCCGGTGTGCGTCATGTCGTCGACGATCTGCGCGGTAAGCAGGCTTTCGAGCAGGCCGACCGCCGCCATGGTGAGCGAGTAGGGCGCGATGATCGTCAGCGTCTCCCAGGTCAGCGGCACATCGGGCAGCATGAAGAAGGGCAGGCCCTGCGGCAGCTCGCCCATGTCGGATACGGTGTTGACGGGCGAGCCGAGCCATAGCGACAGGCAGGTCAGTACGATGATCGCGACCAGCGGGCTGGGGATCGCGGTGCTGAGCTTGGGCACGAGATAGATCATCGCGAGGCCACCTGCGACCATCGCGTATGTGATCCAGTTGACGCCTTCGTTCGTCGGATCGAGCTGGGGCAGCTGCGCCATGAAGATCAGGATCGCGAGCGCATTGACGAAGCCGGTGATGACGCTGCGGCTGACGAACTGCATCAGCAGGTTGAGTTTGAGCAGCGCGGCGATTCCCTGGAAGATGCCCATCAGGATCGTCGCGGCGAACAGATATTCGACCCCGTGATCGCGCACGAGCGGCACCACGACCACCGCCACCGCAGCGGTCGCGGCGGAGATCATGCCGGGGCGCCCGCCGGTAAACGCAATCACCATCGCGATGGCGACCGATGCATAGAGCCCGACGCGCGGGTCCACGCCCGCAATGATCGAGAAGCCGATCGCCTCCGGGATCAGCGCCAGCGCGACGACTATTCCCGCCAGCACGTCGGCGCGGACATTGCCGAACCATTCGCTCTTCCATCGGGCCGTTCTGCTGGCATGCGCGTTCGCGCCGTTCGTGGGCGTCATGTCAATTCCATCTTTTGAAGGGCAGGGGCGACCCGTGCACGATGCTGCGCTGCAACACAACCCGTGCGCTTTGGTTAGTCTGTGGCTTCGACCTGCTCTGCCTGTTGGCGCATCCACATCTCGGCATACAGACCGTCGCGGCGCAACAGGTCCGCATGGTGCCCCTGTTCGGCGAGACGACCATGCTCCAGCACCAGGATACGGTCGGCATCCGCGATCGTGGAAAGGCGGTGCGCGATCGCCAGCGTGGTGCGCCCGCGGGCGACCCTGTTGAGCGTCGCAAGGATTTCCTGCTCGGTCCGCGAATCGAGCGCGCTGGTCGCCTCGTCGAGGATCACGATCGGCGGATCTTTCAGCAGCGTGCGTGCAATCGCCACGCGCTGCTTCTCTCCGCCCGAGAGCTTGAGGCCGCGTTCGCCCACCTGCGTGTCGAAGCCTTCGGGCAATGCTTCGATGAAGGGCAGGATCGCCGCGCCTCTCGCGGCTTCGCGCACGTCGTCTTCATCGGCATTGGCGCGGCCATAGGCGATGTTGTAGCCGATGGTGTCGTTGAACAGCACGCTGTCCTGCGGGACGATACCGATGCTGGCGCGCAAGCTTTCCTGCTGAACCTGCGCGATATCCTGCCCGTCGATCAGGATGCGACCCGCGCTGGGATCGTAGAAGCGGAACAGCAGCCGCGCGATGGTGCTCTTGCCCGCGCCCGACGGGCCGACCAGAGCCACGGTCTCGCCCGCGCGGATCTCGAAATCGAGCCCGTGGAGGATTTGCCGATCCTCGTCGTAGCCGAAATGGACGTTTTCGAAGGTGATGCCCGGTTCCTTTATTTGGAGCGCGGGCGCGCCGGGCGCGTCCTCCACCTCGACATCGGCATCCATCAGGCGGAACATCGCCGCCATGTCGATCAGCCCTTGCCGGATCGTGCGGTAGACGAAGCCGAGCAGGTCGAGCGGGCGGAAAAGCTGGGTCAGGTAGGTCTGCACGAACACCAGATCGCCGGTGGTGAGCTTGCCCTGGCTCCAGCCCCACACGGTATAGGCCATCGCGCCCGCCATCAGCAGGTTGGTGATGAACGACTGCGCGATGTTGAGCAGGCCGAGCGATCCGTCGGACTTGATCGCGGCCTCGGAATATTGGCGTGTCGCCTTGGCATAGCGTTCATGCTCGCGCGCCTCGGCACCGAAATATTTGACCGTCTCGTAGTTCAGCAGCGAATCGACCGCACGTGCCAGCGCCTGCCCGTCGAGGTCGTTCATCTCGCGCCGCAGCTTTGTCCGCCATTCGGTGATCATCTGCGTCACCGCGATATAGGCGACCACGGTGACGCCGGTCGCCAGCACCAGCCCAATGCCGAAATTGAAGTAGAAGATCACCGCGACCGCGATCAGCTCGATCAGCGTGGGCGCGATGTTGAACAGCAGGAAATAGAGCATCGTGTCGATGCTCTTGGTCCCGCGCTCCACCGTCTTGGTGATCTCGCCCGTGCGGCGCGAGAGGTGGAAGCGTAGCGACAGCTGGTGCAGACGGCGGAAGACGTCTTCGGCGAACTGGCGGGTGGCGTCCTGCCCGACACGCTCGAAGATCATGTTGCGGATACTGTCGAACGCGACGCTGGCGAAGCGGCCCGCAGAATAGGCGATTACGAAGGATATCGCGACCATCGCCACGGCGTTGGACGGCGTAGTCATCGCGT
>NZ_JBCFZG010000004.1:1005000-1067851 GCF_038594485.1 Citromicrobium bathyomarinum
GCCCGCTGCACGCAAGCTTCATTGCTTCGTGGTCATAGCGCCTGTGACCCACCCGATCCCATCTCGAACTCGGCCGTGAAACCAGGCAGCGCCGATGGTACTAGTGCTCAAGCACTGGAAGAGTAGGTCGCCGCGAGGCATTGCAGCTTGCGGGCAGCGGGGAAAACAAACCCATTCACAAGTCGAAGGGCTGACCCGTTACAGGGCGGCCCTTTTGGCGTCTCTGACGCCGACAATCGGTGCCGCGGGATGGAGCAGTCCGGTAGCTCGTCAGGCTCATAACCTGAAGGTCGTTGGTTCAAATCCAACTCCCGCAACCACCGAACCCCCGAGATCACCACACTTTTCGCCTCGCTGCTTACAGCGGGGCTTTTTCTGTGTGGGGACTTCGGCACGTCGTTTGGCAGATGCGCTCGCGCAGCCCCTTTGGGTGACCGTGTAAAGGCTGCTCCCTCGGTTGGCAGAATCGGAATCCAGATGAGCCATTCCGCTTCGCAGCGCCGGGCCTGTCCAAACAGTTTCCGCGTCCTGCTTTGTCGGGGCATGAGTAATGGAGAGATCTGTTCAAGGCCTCCCGCTCGGCGGCGGGCTAGTCGCGACATCTCGAATGACGGGATCCGGGGATGGCCTGTTCCCGGGCCAAGGTATCTCCGCCTCCCGCACGTCGGAAGCATGACGCAGTGCCCCTCAACGGGCCATGCTCACTCCTCGGTCCGGCCGGAATCGGGAACGAGCGGCGATGCGCTCGGTTTTCGAAATAAGCACCGGAAAGGACCGCCGTGACAGATAAAGGGCGCATTGATCACGACCTTCCGGTCGGCATCGAGAGCATGGGTGAGCGCGTCGAATTCGATTCGATGGGTGAGGTCCGGGTCCCCGCCGACCGCTATTGGGGCGCGCAGACCGCCCGTTCGCTGGAACATTTCGCCATCGGCGACGATAGGATGCCGATCGAACTGTGCCGCGCCTATGGTTACCTCAAGAAGGCCTCCGCCATCGTCAACGCGCGCCAGGGCCTGCTGCCGCAGGAAAAGTGCGAGGCCATTGCCATGGCGTGCGACGAACTGGTCGCCGGTGAGCTGGACGACCATTTCCCGCTACGCGTGTGGCAGACAGGCTCGGGTACGCAAACCAATATGAACGTCAACGAGGTGATCGCCAATCGCGCGATCCAGCTGCTGGGCGGCGAACTGGGCAGCCAGACGCCCGTTGCGCCCAACGACGACGTGAACAAGAGCCAGTCCTCGAACGATACGTTCCCCACTGCCATGCACCTTGCCATGATCGGCGCGCTCGATGCGCAGCTTCTGCCCGAGCTTGAGGAACTGGCCGAGGTGATCGAGCGGAAGGCGTGCCAGTGGAAGGATGTTACCAAGATCGGTCGCACGCACTTGCAGGACGCGGTCCCCCTGTCGGTCGGACAGGAATGGAGCGCATGGGCCGAGGCTCTGCGTGTGGCGGCCTGTGACCTGTCCCATGCGCGCGAGGCCCTGCTGGAGATTGCGCTTGGCGGGACGGCGGTGGGCACCGGGCTCAATGCGCCCGACGGTTTTGCAGAGGATGTCGCTGCGGAGATCGCGCGGCTGACTCGGCTACCCATCCGCACCGCGCCCAACAAGTTTCATGCGCAGGCGACGCTCGACGCGACGGTGCGGTTGTCGGCGGCTTTGCGCGGAGTTTCCGTAGCGCTGATCAAGATCGCCAACGATGTGCGCTGGCTCGCGAGCGGCCCGCGCTGTGGGATCGGAGAGCTGAAACTGCCTCAGAACGAGCCCGGATCCTCAATCATGCCGGGGAAGGTCAATCCCACCCAGAGCGAGGCGCTGCTGATGGTGGCTATGCAGGTGATCGGGCACGATACGGCCAATGCAATGGCGGGCAGCTGGGGCAATCTGCAATTGAACGCGATGCGGCCCGTCATCGCCGCGAATGTGCTGCATTCGATCCGCATCCTTGCCGATGGCTGTGCCAGCTTCCGTACCCACGCGATCGATGGGACTGAGCTGGATAAGGAGCGGATTGCAAGCTTGCGCGAACAGTCGCTGATGCTCGTGACAGCGCTGGTGCCGGAGATCGGCTACATCGACGCGGCGCATATCGCGGAGGCGGCAGATGCGAACGGCACGACACTGCGCGAGGAGGCGATCGCCAGTGGGAAGGTAAGTGCCGAGGATTACGACCGGATCGTAAGGCCGGTAACGATGATCGGTCACGGAGTGGCGGGGGCCTGACCACGATTGGGTCTCAATTCGCAATTGACTTGGGCGGGTGGGCCACGCCAAGCATATTGTGCACCTGCGAAATGGCCGGAAAAGAAAAAGGATAGGGGATGGGTATGCGCGAACTCGCTGGACTGAAGGTTGCCGATGAACTGGCGGAATTCGTCGAGGCGCGCTTGCTTCCAGGGCTGGATATTGCGCCAGATGCCTTCTGGGAGAAGTCGGCGGAGATATTCCACCGCTTCGTGCCCGAGAACCGCAACCTTTTGCAAAAGCGCGAGGCGCTGCAGTCCAAGATCGACGACTGGCACCGTGCAAACCCCGCACCGATCGATGCCGAGCAGTACCGGTCTTTCCTGACGGAGCTTGGTTATCTGGTGCCGGAGCCTGATGCGTTCAGTGTGAATCCGCAGAATGTCGACCCGGAACTGGCTCAAATTGCCGGGCCTCAGCTGGTGGTGCCGGTTCTCAATGCCCGGTTTCTGCTGAACGCCGCCAATGCGCGCTGGGGTAGTCTCTACGATGCGCTGTACGGCACCGACGCCATTCCCGGCCAGCCTGCGAAGGGTGGTTACGATGAGGAACGCGGCGCGCAGGTGATCGACTGGGGGCGCCAGTTCCTCGACCGCGCGGTTCCGCTCGATGGACAAATCTGGCGCAACTGGGATGGCACCGAGCCCAGGCTGAAGGGCGATGCGAAGGTCGTCGGCAGGTCTGGCGAGAACTGGCTGATCCGCCACAATGGGCTGCATATCGAGATCGTGATCGATCCCGATCATCCCGTCGGCAAGACCGACAAGGCTGGCGTGGCCGACATCATCCTCGAATCGGCGCTCTCGACAATCTGCGACTTCGAGGACTCGGTTGCGGCCGTCGATGCCGAGGACAAGGTGCTGGGCTATTCCAACTGGCTCGGCCTGATGAAGGGCGATCTGGCCGAAACCTTCATGAAGGGCGGGGAGGAGATGACCCGCACCCTCAATCCGGATCGCGAATATGTCGATCTGGAGGGCAAGCCGTTCGTTTTGCCAGGGCGCAGCCTGCTACTCGCGCGCAATGTCGGCCACTTGATGACGACACCCGCCGTGGTGCTGCCGGACGGAGGCGAGGCGCCCGAGGGCATTCTCGACGCGATCATGACCGCGACCATCGCACTGCACGATCTGCGGCGAAGCGGAGGTTTGAAGAACAGCCGGGCCGGATCGATCTATCTCGTCAAACCGAAAATGCACGGGCCCGAGGAATGCGCGTTCACCAACGACCTGTTCGACGCGGTGGAGGATATGCTCGGGCTGGATCGCAACACGATCAAGGTCGGCGTGATGGACGAGGAACGGCGCACCTCCGCCAATCTCGCCGCGTGCATCCATGCGGTGAAAGACCGGATCATGTTCATCAACACCGGCTTCCTCGACCGTACGGGCGACGAAATCCACACCTCGATGCGGGGCGGCGCGATGCTCCGCAAGGGCGCGATGAAGGAAACACTCTGGATTGCCGCCTACGAGGATCGCAATGTCCAGATTGGCCTCGCCTGCGGCCTGTCGGGCAAGGCTCAGATCGGCAAGGGCATGTGGGCCATGCCCGACCGGATGGCGGATATGCTGAGCGAGAAGATCGGCCACCCGATGTCGGGCGCGAATACGGCGTGGGTCCCGTCACCCACCGCCGCGACCCTGCATGCGACGCATTACCATCTGGTCGACGTGTTCGAACGTCAGGGCGAACGCTCGAAGGAAGGGATCGCGCCGCTCTCTGACCTGCTGGCGATCCCGCTCGCCGATGGGGTGAACTGGCCGGCAGAGGACGTCCGCGCAGAGCTTGAGAACAATGCGCAGGGTATTCTTGGTTATGTGGTCCGCTGGATCGATCAGGGTGTCGGCTGTTCGAAGGTTCCCAACATCGACGATATCGGCCTGATGGAAGATCGTGCCACGCTGCGCATTTCCAGTCAGCACATTGCCAACTGGCTGGAGCATGGCGTGGTCAGCCCGCAGCAGGTGGACGAGGTTTTGGTAAAGATGGCCGAGAAGGTCGACATGCAGAACGCGGGCGACCCCGCCTATCGCCCGATGGCCAGCGATCCGGAGGGAAGCATGGCCTTCCAGGCAGCGCGCGCGCTGATCTTCGAAGGGGCCGAACAACCGAGCGGCTATACCGAGCCGCTGCTGCACGCGTTTCGCCAGAAGGTGAAGGCGGGGGGCTAGTTCAGGCCGAGCAACTCGCACCGCCGAGCACACAGAAGCGCGCGCAGTGCGGGTGGTTGAGCTTCACCGCGCGGTTCGCTTCGGCAAGCGTTTCGCCAAGGTCGAACCCGCGATCATAGGGGATCAGCGTGCAGGCGACGACGCGCGGGGTGGGTTCTCCCTTGCGGTGGACGACCATGCGGCTTGTCGCGCACATGATATCCTCGGGTGATTTGCCAAGGATATCCCAGCACGCAGTGGTGATCTCGGCCACGTCCTTGTCCGCGTCCATTTCGGGAAACAGCACGCATCGCGCCGGGTCCTGCGCGTCTACCCGAATATTTTCGCGTTCGAACAGCTTTCCATATCCCTCGCGCGCCTCGATCATGCCTTCGCCCGGTAGCAACCGGCCCGCGACGGCGATGGCGAACCCATTGTCGGAGAGCCATTTGAGACCGTCGATCGCCGCGTCCCAGCTGTTCGCGCCGCGCTCCCCTTCGTGGACCGCCTTGGTGTGATGATCGAGGCTCACTCGGATGGTGAGCTTCGCGCCGTGAGCCTTCTGCAAGGCGAGCAATTTCTCTTCGTGCCGCCGCATCGGCTTCATCGCGTTCGACAGCACCAGCACGTCGAACCCGCGCGACAGCGCATCCTCCACCATCGCCATGAAGTGCGGGTTCATGAAGGGCTCGCCGCCGGTGAAGCCGATTTCGCGCGTGTGCCAGCCGTCGCGCTCGATCTCGTCGAAATAGCGCGCGGCATGCTCGGCGGTGAGATAGACCAGCGCATCGTTGGTCGGGCTGCTCTCGATATAGCAGGTCGCGCAGGCGAGATTGCACAGCGTGCCGGTGCACAGCCACAGCGTCTCCAGCTCCAGCAGAGGAACCTCCGCGCGCTGCGACCCGTCTGCGGTGACATCGGGACCGGTGAACTTGCCTTCGGGCAGCGCCTCGGCCTCGACCGCGAACGGGGAGGGGCCTTGCGGCGTGTTGCGGCTTTTGGAGCGGGACGCCATCAGCGGGTGATCTTGCGCAGCCATGCGCGCGATTTGGCATAGCCTTTGGGCACGCTGCCGAAGACGGTACCCTCCCACGCGCTGAAGGCCGCCGCCTTGGTGATCTCGCTGCGGGTCGGATAGGCGACGATGGCGCTGCCGAGCGCGAAGGTGCTTGCCTTGCCGGTGATCAGCTGGCTGAACGGCAGCAGCATTTCGCCCGCATTCCTGCCGACAATGCTTGCGCCCAAAATCTTCTTGCCATCCATCACCACCTTGAGGTGGCCTCGCGTGTCGTCTTCCGCAATGGCGCGTTCGTTGTCGTCGAAACCTTCGCGCACCACGACCAGCTTGTCGCCCAGCTTCTCGCGCGCCTGCGCTTCGGTCATCCCGATCTGCGCCACCTCGGGGTCGGTATAGGTGCACCAGGGCAGCGCTGACCAGTCGACCTTGGTCGGCAGGCCGAGCGTGATTTCGAGCGCGACATTACTGCCCTCGTAGCCCGAAACATGCGTCAGCCGAGGCCCCTCGCGGCAATCGCCGATGGCGTAGATATGCTTGAGGCTGGTGCGCCTTCGTTCGTCGACGGCAATGCCGTTACGCCCCAGTTCGACGCCGATCTCCTCCAGCCCGTAGCCTTCGACACGCGCCTTGCGACCGGTGGCGAGCAGCAGGTGCGTGCCCGCGATCTCCTGCCCGTCTTCCAGCGTCAGGGTGAAGCTGCCGAGAGCGCCGGGGACGACCTTTGCCGCTGTGCCCCGCACGAACATCACGCCTTCGGCCTCCATGCGTTCGACCACCACCGCGACCGAGTCCGGATCGTCGCGGCTCAACAGCGCCCCCGGTTCGATCACGGTGACTTCGCTGCCGAGGCGGCGGAAGCTCTGCGCCATTTCCATCCCGATCGCCCCGCCGCCGACGATGACGAGATGCTGCGGGAGAACCTGCAAATCCCAGATATTCTCGTTGGTGAGGTAAGGGATGGCGTCCAACCCCTCGATCGGTGGCACCGCAGGCGCGGAACCGGTCGCAATCACGATCCGCGGGGCCGAGAGCGTAGCATCGCCAACCTGCACCTTGCGCTTGCCGACGAAGCTGGCGTGGCCGCGATAGACGTCGCAGCCCATCTCCTCGAACCGCTCGACGCTGTCGTGCGGGGCGATCCGTGCGATGGTCTCGTGGATATGCGCGTGCACGCCCGGCCAGTCGATGCGCGGCGCGCCCAGTTGCACGCCGAAGCGGGTCTGGATGTTGGCGGTTGCCGCGCGCTTCGCAGCCGTGATCAGCGCCTTGGACGGGACGCAGCCATTATTGAGGCACTCGCCGCCCATCTCTGCGCGCTCGATCAGCGCGACCTTCAGGCCGAACAGGGCGCAGCCCCCGGCAGCGGTGAGTCCCCCCGCGCCAGCCCCGATCACGATGACATCGTGCGTAAATCCCATGCTCGCCCCTCAACCCACCTTGCCGACCGACGCGGACGTGTGGTGTGTAGGCATGTACGTAGCCGGAGGTCGACAGGTTTCATGATATTCACGCTGCTTCGACGCAACGTCCGTTGAGTAAAATCCTTATCACAGGAGCCGCTGGTCTGATCGGCGGAGAGGTCTGCGCGCGGCTGGTCGCGGCCGGGCACCGCGTCACGGCGCTGGTGCATCGCAATCCGGAAGTGCGCGGCAATGATGGCGCGCGCGTGTCCGTTTTTGAGGAGCAGGCCTGCGATATCCGTCAGGAAAGACTTGGGCTGGACGAAAGCACTTTCGCGCGGCTGGCGCGCGACACCGATCTCGTCGTGCATTGCGCCGCGACGATCCGCTTCGACCTGACGGACGAGGATTATGCGGCGGTCAACACACAAGGCACCGCCAATGTGCTCGCGCTGGCCGAGGCGGGCGGGGCAGGGCTGCTCCAAGTCAGCACCGCCTATGTCTGCGGCAAGCGGGATGGTGAAATCCGCGAGGACGACCCGCTGCCCACTGCTGGCTTCGCCAATGGTTACGAGAAGAGCAAGGCGGCGGCCGAGCGGCTGGTGCGCGCGTCGCAAGTCGACTGGGCCATCGCACGACCTGCTATTACGCTGGGCGAATACGCGACCGGCCGCATCCGCCAGTTCGATGCGATCTACCTCGCCTTCAAGCTGATCGCTGAGGGACGCATCCGGCTGGTCCCGGCAGGGGCGAACGCCACGCTCAATTTCGTGCCTGTCGACCATGTCGCAGGTGGGATCGTCGCGCTGGTTGCAAACTGGGAGAAGGCGAGGGGTGGCACCTACCATCTCGTTTCGTCCGAACCGTTGCCGATGGTCGACTTCGCCAAGGGGATCGGCGGCGTCGAAGGCCTGCACGAGCCGACGCTGGTCGATCCGCAAGCGTTCGACCATGCCAGCCTCCCCCCGCTGGAACGCCGCCTGCACGGGCGCGTCTCGGCGCTCTACGCGAGCTATTTCGAGCGCGATCCTCGTTTCGACGACAGCCGCTTTCGCTCGGTCACCGGGCTCGCATCGCAACCGGCGGATACCGCCTATCTGCGGCGGCTGATCGACTTCTGCGTCTCCGAAGGGTTCCTGCCCACCGCCTCGGCAATGGCAACGTAGCTTATCGCACGTCCGGGTAGTCGCGCGCCATGCGATCGCGCAGGCCAAGCGCCCACAGGATGCCGACCTTGAAGTAGATCCAGTTCGCCTTCAGCGGGCCCCACGCCGCAATTCGCCGGTCGGAGGTGCGCACGATGCGTGGGACCATGCGGATACGGCCAAGCCGCGCGAATTTCACGCACAGGTCGGCCTCTTCCATTACGATATCGCCGGGTGTGCATCCGCCGATTGCGAGGAAATCCTCCCGGCGGAAGAACATCGCGTGGTCGCCGAACAGCAGCCGCACGCCGCGCACGAACAGGTGCGGGCGGGTGACGAGCGGGGCGTACCACGTCTTCACGTAGTTGTGCGCGCTGGTCAGCCAGCGGGTCCTGGTCCCGGTGATCAGCGGGGTGAAGCTGGCGAGCGCAGTCCTCCGGTCGCTCAACGTCTCACGGATAACCGCGACCATATCGGCAGGCGGGAAGCTGTCGGCATGGACGACGCAGACAAGCGGCCCGGTGGCAGCTTCGACACCTGCATTGATCTGGCGCGCACGCCCGCGTTCGGCAGTGATGACGCGCCAGCCCGCCTGGGTGGCGAGTGCGACGCTTTCGTCCTCGCTCTCGCCATCGACCATGATGATCTGTGCGGGTGGCGGGTCGAGCGTGGCGAAATGCGATATGAGCGCCGGAAGAGCCACTGCTTCATCGAGGACAGGCACTACGATGGCGACGGCAGCTTCGCTCACGCGAGCAGCTCCGGCCATGCTTCGAGATCGTCACCCGTGTCGATGTCGGTCAGTTCGGGCAGCAGGTACGGGGTGATGCCGAGCGCATCGAGCCGCCGCCTGGTTTCGGGATAGACCTGCGGGGTGCTCCACGCCATGTCGGTGAACAGGTTGCGGCAGGGATCGCGCAGGCCAAGCAGCCAGTAACCGCCGTCATCCGCCGGACCGATCACCGCTGCGTGCGTGGCGAGGGCGTCGGCTGTCTCGCGCAGCAGCGCGGCGGTGAGGCCGGGGCAGTCGCTGCCGATCATCAGGCCCGGCGTGGGCACGCGCGCGAGCTTTTCACCCAGATCGCCATCGCCCTGATCGCGCACGTCGAGGTCGTCGCCCAACCAGTCGCGGAAGCGTGCTGGATCGTCGCCGGTAATGCGCAGGTGGAAGGGCAGGCCCGAAGCGCGCGCCTCGTGCACGGTCAGCTCCAGCAGCCGTGCGTAGAGTTTCGCCGCACCCTCGGCCCCCAGCGCGGGGATCAGCCGGGTCTTGGCCTTGCCCGGCTCTGGCCAGCGGGCGAAGATGGCGATCTCGGGCGTCATGCGATGCGGCATAGCGACAAGCCGCGGGCTTTCCCATAAGATGTGGCCATGGCGCGCATTTCCCCTCTGGCCATCGCAGGCATCGCGCTGATCGGCGGGCTGTGGCTTGCGGAGCGCGCGCGGCCCCTGCGCCGCCAGACGCACGAAACCTCAACCCGGCAGGTGCGCAATATCGCGCTGGGCGCGGGCACGATGCTGGTCGTCACCGCGATCGAGATGCCGCTGCTCAAGCGGCTGGCGAAGAACAACCGGCATGGTCTGGTGCAGGCGATCCCCTTGCCGCGTCCGCTACAGGTCGCGCTCGGCGTCGCGGCGATGGATTACGCCTACTACTGGTGGCACATCGCGACGCATCGGGTGCCGTTCCTGTGGCGCTTCCACCGGGTGCACCACATCGACCCCGACATGGACATGACCACTGCGCTGCGCTTCCACGCGGTCGACATGCTGGTGTCGCTGCCGTTCCGGGTGGCGCAGGTGGTGCTGAGCGGTGCCGATCCGACGATTTTGATGGCGCACCGCCGGTTCTTCGACGCATCGGTGCTGTTCCACCATTCCAACCTGCGCCTGCCGGGCCGCTGGGACGATAGTCTGTCGCTCGTCTTCACCACGCCGAAGATGCACGGCGTCCATCACTCGAAGGTGCCCGAAGAGATGGATAGCAACTGGACAAGCGGGCTTAGCCTGTGGGACCGGCTGCACGGAACGCTACGCCGCAAGCCGCAGGACTGCATCGATATCGGGGTTGCGGATCGTGCCTCGCTGGCCGATCTCACGCTCGGGAACAGTCTGCTTGCACCGTTTCGCGCTACGCCGGAACCGCTGCCGTCAGGTAATGTCAGCCTGCGATAGGCTCGTCGCGCTTCGTCCCGCTCTTCGGTTTTCCCTTGAGCACCCGGTACACGATCACCACCGACACCAACCCTCCGATCACGTTCGCGGCGAGTTCGGCGGCGTAGATCGCATCCGAATCCCACATCGGCCGCAGCAGCCAGCCGAAGGGCAGCATCACCATGAACACGCGCGCGCAGCTCTGCGCCAGCGCGAGGCTCGCCTTGTCGACCGCGTTGAGGATGCCGTTGCCCACGATCAGCAGGCCGAACCCGGCATAGCCCCACGCGGCGATCTCTAGGTAACGCGCGAATTGCCGCACGATGGCGGGGTCGTCCGTGAAGAATCCCGCGAACCACCTGGCCGCCGCGACCAGCGCGACTGCAATGACCAGCCCGTAGATGACCGAGAACAGCCCTGCACCGCGCGCAGCTGCACGCGATCTCTCCGGCTGGTTCGCGCCCCAGTTCTGGCCGACGATCGCCCCGATCGAACCCGATAGCGCAAGCAGCGGGACGATGGCGAAACTCTGCAACCGGCCCGCAGCACCGAATGCTGCAACCGCGCTCTGCCCTTCGAGAGCGATCAGCGCGGTCAGCACGGAAAGCCCAATGGGGTTGATCGCGTTGGAGAACGAGGCTGGCCCCGCCACGCGCATGATCGCGATGATCGGTTCGCGCGGGTTCTCGCACTGGCGGATGAGCGCAGGATTGAACGGCAGGTGGGTTCGTCCGACGCAGAACACCGCCAGCACCACCGCGATCGCCCAGCCGATCAGCGTGGCCCATGCCGCACCTGCAATCCCCATCCCATCGAACCCGAATGCGCCGGTTATCAGCAACGGGTCGAGCACCCAGTTCACCGCCGCGTAGGCGACGTTGATGAAACTGCTCATCTTCGCTTCGCCCTGACCGCGCAGAACGCCGTTGAAGCCCATCAGCACGAGCAGGAAGGGGAAGGCGAGCGCGAACGGGTCCATATAGTCGCGGATCAGCGGCAGCAGGGTGTCCGGCGCGTTCATCAGCCGAAACAGCGGTTCCTGCAGCAGCCACAGCGCTACGCCCAGCGTCACCCCGACCGCTGCCGCGAATACGACGCCCAGATTGGCGCGGCGTGCGGCCTGATCGTGATCGCCCGCACCCAGCGATCGCGCGACGACCGAATTGATGCCGACCATTACGCCCACGCCAAGGCTGGTGAGGGCCACGGTGATCGGGAAGATAAAGCTGATCGCGGCAAGCGGATCGGGCCCCAGCTGGCCGATGAAGTAGGCGTCGATCAGGCTGATCGACATGATCGCGGCGACCCCGATGATCATCGGCACGGTCTGGGTGACGAGATGGCCCGGAATGCTCCCGCGCGTCAGCTTGGCTTGTTTGCTCATTGCGCGGGGCGGTAGACCGAACGCTGCGCAAGCTAAAGCGCCAAATCGGCACGCTTGTGCGCGCGCCACGCGATGCCCTATCATGCGTGGCAAACAGACATGAAGGAGAGGCCCGATGGCGACGCAGGCGAAGCTGGATTACGAATGTTCGAAGGAAGAGTGGCAGGCGCGGCTGGACCTGGCCGTGTGCTATCGCATCTTCGACCTGCTCGGCTGGACGGAATCGATCTACAACCACATCTCGGTCGCCGTGCCGGGCGAAGAGGGTGCCTTCCTGATCAACCCCTTCGGCCTGCTGTACGAGGAAGTGACTGCGTCGAACCTCGTGAAGATCGATGTCGAGGGCAATAATATCGGCGGTTCGCCCTATATGGTGAACAAGGCGGGCTTCACCCAGCACGCGCATTTCCACAAGCATCTGGGCGAGCGCGCGAATGCGATCTGCCACGTCCACACCACCGCGACGATGGCGGTATGCAGCCACAAGGACGGTCTGCTGCCGACCAACTTCTACGCCTGCAATTTCCAGGATCAGGTCGGCTATCACGATTTCGAGGGCGTGACGGTCCGCGCGGAAGAAGGCGACCGGCTGGTCGAGAACCTTGGCGACAAGTCGATCCTGTTGCTGCGCAATCACGGCCCGGTGGTACTGGACAAGACGATCCAGGGCATGTTCCTGAAGATGTGGGCACTGCAGCGCGCGTGCGAGATTCAGGTCGCGACGCTGAGCATGGGCAACCCCCATCTCGTGCCGCAGGAAGTGGTCGATGTGCATCAGCGCGATCTTTCGGTGATGCAGGGCCAGGGTGGCGCGGGTATCTTCGATTTCGAAGCATGGAAGCGCAAGGCCACCCGGATCGACGACAGCTGGCAGCAGTGAGCGATCAGGCGGCGGCAGAGGCGCGCCATTGCGGCAAGTGCGGCGGCCGCAGCGCCGAAGGTTTCGTTCTCGACATGGGCTATGGCGAGGTGCAGCCTGCGCGCTGGCAAGAAGGAACACCCAAGACCGGATGGACCGGCAGCGTGAAGGTCGAGAAGAAAGAGCTCAAGCCGCTGCGCGCTTTCCGCTGCGAGCGATGCCATCTGGTCGAATTCTACGCCGATTAGGAACCACCAGCCGTGACGAAGATGACGGTCAATAACCGGCCGGTACAATACCTGCTCGATCCCGACACGCCGTTGCTGTGGGCGCTGCGCGATGCGAGCAATCTCACCGGCACCAAATATGGCTGCGGGAATGGGGATTGCGGGGCGTGCATGGTGCTGGTCGATGGGGTGGCGCTGCGATCCTGCCTGGTCACCATTGCCGAGGCTGAAGGGCGGCTTATCACGACCATCGAAGGCCTGAGCCGCGACCGGTCGCATCCCGTGCAGCAGGCGCTGGTCGCCGAACAGGCAATCCAGTGCGGGTTCTGCACGCCCGGCATTGCCATCGCCGCTGCCGCTCTGCTCGAAGACAATCCCTCACCCTCGCGTGAGGAGATGGACGCAGCCATCCCCAATTTATGCCGCTGCGGGGTCTATCCCCGGCTGGTGCGCGCGATTGCGCGCGCTGGCGAAGCGGCGAGCGGTGCAAGGCCGATCGAAGCGGCGCCGCCCCCCGCTATTGCGCCCGAAGAGGCTGCGCGCGAAGTGCCCGCGCTCAGACCCACGGGCGCCCAGCCGCAACGTAACTGATCCCATTTTCAAAGGACCACACGATGATGAAGGCAACCATCTGGCACAACCCCAAGTGCGGAACATCGCGCAAGACGCTGGCCATGCTGGAAGAACGCGATGGAATCGATCTGACCGTGGTCGAATATCTCAAGAATCCGCCGAGCCGTGACAAGCTCGCCCAGCTTTACAGGGATGCCGGGATCACTCCGGCGCAGGGGCTGCGCAAACGCGGCACCGATGCCGAGGAACGTGGACTGCCCGATGCGGATGCCGAGACGATCCTCGATGCCATGGCGGCGGACCCCATCCTGATAGAGCGGCCGCTGGTGGAAACGGAAAAGGGCGTGCGCCTGTGCCGCCCTCAGGAGAAGGTTCTGGAGATCCTCTAGAACCGTCTTCTCCCCAGTCCCGAAAAGGCCTAGTCGTCGGCGCGCGCCATCAGAGCCTCGTCGCTGTCGAGTCGCGTCCAGCCGATTATCATCACCGCGACGCAGAACCCGATGATCGCAGCGAAGCCGATCCAGTCGCTGTGGCCATACAGCCAGACGCCAAGCGCAGGCGCGTAGATGTAGCTCGCGCCATTGACGCTGGCGACCTTGCCGGAGACCTGGCCCTGTTCGGGCCTGCTGACCGAGAGAGACATGCCCGAGGTGAAACCGGGGCGGAACAGGCCGAAGCCTAGTGCCGCAATGGCAAAACCCAGCGCGATGCCGTGAAGATCGCCCGAAGTGCCGAAAATCGCCGCGCCCACGACGCTCAGTGCCATGCCCGCCAGCGTCGAGACGCGCGGGCCCAGATGCAGCACGGGGATCAGGCCCCATTGCGCCAGCAGGGTTGCGACCGCGCCGATCATCAGCACGATGCTGACCGGCCCGGCACCTGCCATCGGATCGTCGCGAAGACCCAGCCGATCCAGCACCAGGAATCCTGCAATACCCAGCATCATCGCCTGTGCGTGGCCGCCCAGCAGGCCGGAAAGCAACCACGGGCGAATGCGCGGGTCGGTCCATTTCAGGACGGGCGCATCCGAAGCTTCCGGGCGGGGTTGCCCGGCGTCCGGGGCGCTGTCTTCCGTTCCCTCAGTTTCCTCATCGGTCGCATGGCGACCTGCGCCGCTGCCTCCATAGGGCGCGTCGAAGGCGAGCCCGCGCGCGGCAAAGCGCGGCTCGTCGTTCGGCAGGCGTAGTCGCAGCGCGATGATCGCAAGGATGCCGATCATCGCGAAGGAAAAGAACGGGCCGGTAAGGCCAGCCAGCGGGAAGATCAGCATCGGGGCAAGCGCGGGACCGATTACCGTGCCGAGTCCGAAGCTGGATGAAATCAGCGACAGCGCCTGCGTGCGCTCGGCGCGCGGCGTGCGGCTGGCGACATAAGCCTGCACTGCCGGGGGCGCCGCAGAGCCAAGCAGGCCGTAGAGCGAACGGCACAGCGCGAACAGCAGCAGGGTCAGCAGCGGGGTGAGCCAGCCCGCGAGGCCGATCCACAGCACCGCACCGCACAGGCCCATCGAGGCGACGAAGCCCGACAGGCCCAGCGCCATCATCGCCTTGCGACCGCGCCGGTCGGACCGGCTTGCCCAGTAGGGCGCGAAGATCACCCACAGCAGCGCCGACCAGCTATAGGCCAGGCTGATCCAGACGTCGGCCACGCCCAGCGCCGTCCCGATCGACGGCATGACCGATTGCATCGCGGTGTTGCCCGCCGCCGAAACCAGTACCACGGTGAACAGCAGCGCCATGCGCCCGCGAGGTATCCCTGAATCCTCGACGTTGGTCGAGGAGGGGATGAGCGGCGCGGCGGAGCGTTCCGGTTCGGCGGTGGTATCGGTATCGGCGGCCATTGCGGCGCGACGCTAGGCCGCGGGCGCCACGCTGGCAATCGCCCGGAATGGTCGCTGAGTTATTCGAAGGTCTCGCTCACCGCTTCCGCATCGGGCCCCGCCAGCTGGCGATGGATCGCCGCCAGCACGCCCAGCATCAGCACGACGTACAGGGCGTTGAGCAGCGAATTGAACAATCCGCCACCGATTCGCGCGACCTCGCCACCGGCGAGGCCGAAGACGAGGCCCACGATCAGGCCGAGGACCATGCTGACGACGACGACCGCAATGATCAGCAGCGCCAGGAATGCGAAAATGCGCAGCGAATTGCCTTTGGTCAGACGCCACGACCGCATCAGCGCGGCGAAGGGATTGTAGACTTTCTCGATTGCGATCACCGGCGCCAGCAGCGAAAGCTTGATCGCAATGTAAACGAACGCGACGAAAACCGCGATTGCTAGGATTACGGTCAGCGCGGTAATATTGGCTGCCATGGCTGCGCCGAGGATCAGGCCCGCCACCACGCTGAAGCCGATGTAAAAGATGATGGTCGCGGCGATCGAGGTCAGGAAGCCGATCGCGCCGATGGCGATCGCCTGACCGACGGTCGGTCGGTTGCCGGCACGCAGCAGCGCCAGCAGGGCGAGGGTACCGATGGTCTGTGCCACGGTCAGCAAGGCAACCATCCACCAGATATCGGCATAAAGCGCCATGACCTGATTGAACGCCGCCGTCGGATCTTGCGGGTTTGATTCGATGCCCATTGCCGACATGTCCGGCATGAACAGCACGAAGGCGAGGTAGGGCAGGAAGAAGAACACGCCCGCCACGACCGCGACCACCGAAAGATTGGCCTGGATCAGATTGATCGCGTCGGTCCACGCGCGGTTGATATCGAGCTTCATGCCACCCCCTGAAAAATGTGGGCTCTTGATAAGCGACCGGCCTTGCGCCACGCAAACAAAAATGGCCGGAATCGAACAGATTGAATGGCGCGTCGAAGCCGAGCGCGTGCCCTATCGTCAGGCGCTGGCAGAGATGGAGACGCGCAACGAAGCGATCGCCGCCGGTGATGCGCGCGAGATGTTCTGGATGCTGGAGCATCCGCCCGTTTACACCGCAGGCACCAGCGCAGCGGAGAGCGAGCTGCTCGACCCGCGTTTCGAGGTGGTCGAGGCCGGGCGGGGCGGACGCTACACCTATCACGGGCCGGGCCAGCGGGTGACTTACGTGCTGCTGGACCTGCGCGAACGGGGCAAGGATGTGCGACGCTTCGTTCATGCGCTGGAGGATTGGGTCGCGGCGACACTCGTGCAGTTCG
Source organism: Citromicrobium bathyomarinum (assembly GCF_038594485.1). GTDB lineage: Bacteria > Pseudomonadota > Alphaproteobacteria > Sphingomonadales > Sphingomonadaceae > Alteriqipengyuania > Alteriqipengyuania bathyomarina_A. The sequence goes on from NZ_JBCFZG010000004.1 coordinate 1,021,306, forward strand.
GCGTCGAAAGCTGGACCGTGCCCGAGCGGGTCGGAATCTGGACCAAGGGCCCCGATGGTCGCGAGGCAAAGATCGGTGCGATCGGCGTGCGCGTGCGCCGCTGGGTCACGATGCACGGATTTGCGGTGAACCTGTCGCCCGATCTGTCGCACTTTGCGGGAATCGTCCCATGCGGGATCGACGAATTCGGGGTTACCAGCCTCGCCGAGCTCGGCATCGAACTTGCGCCGGGTGCCTGGGATGAGGCATTGCGCGCGAACGCCCCCGCCTTTCTGCGGGCGCTCGAACAACAGGACGCCCGATGACCCGTTACGCCCTCGTATTGCCTGCCGTTGCGCTGCTGCTGTCCGCCTGCGGCGACGAGAAGGCGCCCGACGCCGATGCGACCGAGGAAGCAGGGCCGCAGGGACAGGTCTATGGCGGGACGATCAGCGACGCGATGCTGCCTGTGGGCGAGGTAAAGTCGCAATCGCCCCAGCGCGGGAATGACGGGCCCGATGCCGATGCCGACAAGGAGGATGAGGACGACGCCGAGTAGCGCCGTCCTTTCCTTGTCGGTTCAGGCGGTTTTCGCCGTTTCTTCTTCCAGAGTCGGGTAGTCTATGTACCCTGCTGCGCCGGGCAGATACCAGCTCTGCGGGACGTTGACGTTTTCCGCCAGATGCGCGCCCTTGGCGATCCGGGTGGGCAGGTCGGGGTTGGAAATGAAGGGGCGGCCGAAGCTGATCGCGTCGGCGCGACCGCTCTCGACGTCCTTTGCGGCCTCTTCCGGCCCGTAGTCGCTGTTGAGCACCAGCGGGCCGGTGTAGATACCGCGAATATGTGCATCCTGCTGCGGCACGTCGGTATTGCCGAAAGTCCCGTTCGGGCCCGGCTGGCGCAGTTCGAGGAAGGCAATGTTGCGATCCTGCGCGACCTTGGCTGCAGCGCCGAAGGTTTCCGCCGGATCGGGATCGTCCGCCCCTTGCGTCTCGCCATTTGGCGACAGTCGCAGGCCAACGCGGTCCGCACCCCACACGTCGATCAGCGCGTCGAGCACCTCGCCCAGCAGTCGCGAGCGGTTTTCGGCCGATCCGCCATATTCGTCTTCGCGCAGGTTGGTGCTGCGGCGCAGGAACTGGTCGATCAGGTAGCCATTCGCGCCGTGCAGCTGGACGCCGTCGAAGCCCGCCGCCTTCGCGTTCTCGCCCGCCTTGCGGTAATCTTCGACCACGCGCTTGATCTCGTCGACCGAAAGCGCGCGCGCCTGTTCATAGTCCTTGCGCCCCGTCGGCGTATGCGCGTGGCCTGGCGCGGTGGTCGCGCTGGCGGAAACCGGCGGTTCGCCGCCGAGGAAATCGGGGTGAACGATCCGCCCCATGTGCCACAATTGCAGGACAATGCGGCCGCCTTCCTCATGCACGCCATCGGTGATCGGCTTCCAGCCTTCCACCTGCTCATCGCTCCAGATGCCCGGCGCGTTCGGCCAGCCGAGCCCTTCCACGCTGATTCCGGTCGCCTCGCTGATGATCAGACCTGCGCCCGCCCGCTGGCGATAGTAGGTTTCCATCATTTCGTTGGGCACGAAGTTCGGCGGGGTCGCCCGCCCCCGGGTGAGAGGGGCCATGAGGATGCGGTTGGGCGCTTCGATCGCACCAAGGCGGAGCGGCTGGAAAAGGGCGTCGTGCATGGAGGTGGTCTCCTTATTTTGTTGACCCGAATGAGTTGCGCGGAGTTAGGGGCGCATAATGGCCACCGCAAGCAACCCCGGCGATAGTTCGCCTTTCGCACTGCAAAGCATCTCTCCCGGCGGGCTCCACTGGGCGGCGCTGATCGTGGGGAATATCGCACTGGCTCTGGGGCCGTGGTCGGTCCGGCTGGCCGATAGCGGCCCGGTGGCGGCAGGATTCTGGCGGTTGACCCTGGCATTGCCGGTGATCTGGCTGATCGCACGCCGGGCAGGGCAGCCTGTCTTCGGTGTGCCTCGCCGAACCGCCCTGCTGGTAGCGCTGGGGGCGCTCGCCTTCGCGATCGATCTCGGCAGCTGGCATATCGGGATCGAGCGCACGCGGCTGGGCAATGCGACCTTGTTCGGCAATGCGGGCAGCATCGTATTGCTGTTCTGGGGGCTGGCGGTGGCACGAACGCTGCCTTCCAGGACCGAGTGGCTGGCGATCGTGCTGGCACTCGGGGGCTCGGCCATTCTGCTGGGGCGCAGCGCGGATATCAGCGCGACCACTCTGGTTGGCGACCTGTTCTGCATCACCGCCGGTCTGTTCTACGCGGTATACCTGCTCAGCCTGCAGGATGCGCGCCGCGCGCTCGGCAGCTGGGGGCTGCTGGCGCGGGTGTGCATGATCGGCGCGCCGGTGTTGCTAGCCCTCGCGCTGGTGAAGGGAGAGCCGGTTTGGCCGCACGACTGGACCCCGCTGATCGTGCTCGCTCTGCTCAGTCAGGTGATCGGGCAGGGGCTGCTGGTATTCGCCCTGCGTGCTTTCCCGCCGATGATCATTGGCCTCGCACTGCTGATGCAGCCTGCAGTCGCGGTCGTGTGCGGGTACGTCGCTTTCGGCGAAGTGCTCGGCCCGCTCGATCTGCTGGGGATGGCGATGGTGGGCGCGGCGCTGGCCGTCGCGCGAGCGCGCGTCGGCTGACGCCTATTCGGGGCCATCCGCCACGCGTTTGCAGAACAGCGCGTAATGCGCCTCGACCTGCTCGAGATCGGGGCCGACCAGGCAGGTCTTCGCTTGCCGCATAAGCTGGTGTGCTTCGTCGCGAACGACTTTGTGCCGCACCGGATCGGTAATCGTCGCTGCGGTGCTTTCGAGTGAATCGAGCATGACCGTCGCGGCCGGGGGGCTGGTCGCCACCGCAGACCGGATCGTGCCGAAACCACGCCGAACATAATGGCTGAAGTCGTCTGCTATCGGCAACAGGGGGTGGCGGCCGTCCTCGTCCGGCTTGCCCACCGACCAGTTCAGGTCGCGCTTGCCCAGTTCGGCGGTCGCAGCCCCGATCCAGTGCAGCGAAGAGATCGCCGTGAACGGATCGTTGATCCCGGGCGAGAGCGCACGCAGGCCTATCTCCACCAACTCGTCCATCATGAAATGCAGGTCCTGCGTCGGCGTGCGCGCTTCGCCCAGGGCGAAGCAGTCGCGTACTTCGTCGTCCCATTTTTCGTCGGGCCGTTCGGACCAGTATCCTATCGCGACCGACGGATGGACGAAGTCGCCCGTTCGCACTGCAAGTTGCAGTTCCGCGCCGCTATCGCGCGCGACCTCCAGAAGCTCTTTCCAGTTGATCACCTGGATATAGCCGGTGCCATTGGCGAATATTGGCGTTCCTTCCCGCACCTTACCCTCGACCCGCGCCTTCATCGGCTCGTCGAAGTTCTTGCGGATCGCGGACAGCAGGCGACGTCCGATCCCTTCGAGCACCGCATTGATCCGGATCGACGATGGCACGTGGTTGAGGAAATAGACCAGCACCATGACCGAAATGGCCATGAACAGGTACGCAACGAGGAGCGACAGCTGCGGGACGAACCCCTTGTATCCGTCTTGCGGGGCCAGCATTCCCGCTTCGTCGGGCATGCGCACCGACAGCAACACGGTAATCGCGAAAACGAAGGTGCCGATAAAGGTCGCGAGGCTTAGCTGATTGCCCCGGTCTTCCATGAAATTGGTCAGCAAACGCGGGCCGTAATTGCCACTGGCATAGGCGACCGCTGCGATCGTGATCGAGAACACGGTCGACGCGACGCCGATCATCGAACCGGCGATCACGGTCAGCATATTGCTCGCCCCCTCGGGCCGGGCGGGCGGCAGCCAGTTGAGCTGGTCGATCCATCCGGTGAGCCCGCGCCGGTCGAGTTCGACGGTCAGGATCGCCAGCAGCAGGGTCGCAAACGCGAACAGGCCCGGGAAGAACCAGTAACTGGCGTTAATGTCGCTCCACAATTTGCGCAGTCTGGCGATCATTTCCGTGCGTCTCTTCCCTGTTGAGGGACCCAGTTAGGGACTTTGCCCGTGTGTGTCTCGCGGCGAAACGCGGACGCGCAGATTATCCTTACCGGAATTGCACTTGCACCCGCTTCCTGCAATTGAGCGCGGCAGTGGCGGGCGGGTCGCGTTCCGCCCCTGAAAGGACGTACATGGCTGCCCCCGTAACCGATAACACCGTTATCGAACCTTCGATTGCCCAGGCCCAGGCCGCGCTTTCCAGCATAGAGAATATCGTCACCCTGACGAGCCAGCAGTACCAGCTGGTATCGTTAATCCTCATGGTTAGTTACGGCGCATTCTTCGCCTTCATCCTGTTCTTCGTGATGAGCGCGCACAATCTCGCGCCGCGTTACCGTCTGGTGCCGATCCTTTCGGCTGTCGTCATGGCGAGCGCCGGGATCAGCCTGCTGCAGGAATTCTCGCTGTGGAAGGAAAGCTACGCCTTCGTCGACGGGTTGTACCGCCCGCTTGCCGAGAACGAGGTGTTCACCAACGCCTATCGTTACGGCAACTGGACGATCACCGTGCCGATCCTGCTGACGCAGCTGGCGATTGCGATGGGTCTGCGCCAGTCCGACGTCAATCGCAGGTCGCTGCGGATGGCGGTGCCCGGTGTGCTGATGATCTGGGCCGGTCTCTACGGCCAGTTCGGCGCGGTCGGCGATTTCTCGCATCTCAACCTGTGGGGCGTCGTTTCCACGATCTTCTTCCTCTGGCTGATCCTCGAAGTTCGGCAGACCCTGATTGCCGGGATGGTCAACACGCCCGACATCCTGAAGCCGTGGCCGAACAACCTGTGGTGGTTCTTCCTCGCGACCTGGGGGCTCTATCCGATCGCCTATGCATTGCCGCAGCTCGGGGCGAAGGGCGAAATCGTGGTCGCCCAGCAGGCGATCTTCTGCTTCGCAGACATTGCCACCAAGCTCGTCTACGGCCTGATCCTTGCGCGTTTCGTGCTGCGCCGGAGCGCTTTTGAAGGCTATATGCCCGCCGCCGACGCGATGGCGTCCCCGCCCGAAAAGCCGAACACCGGCGGGCCGGGGCTGCGGCGCGCACCGTAACTTCGCAAATCGTCTCCCTGACGATGATGCGATGAAGGCCGGGGTGGTGGTTCGCCCCGGCCTTTTTTTTGGGAGTGAGGTGGATCAGTCGATCTTGCCCAGATCGCCCTTGCCGATGGTGCCGCTGGCCATTTCCAGCATCCGGTCGAGGCTCTGCTTGGCCTGTAGCCGCAGCCCTTCCTCGATCTCGATCTGCGGGGTCAGGTCGCGCAGCGCGGTATAGAGTTTTTCCAGCGTGTTGAGTGCCATGTACGGGCAGATGTTGCAGTTGCAGTTGCCGTCCGCACCCGGCGCGCCGATGAAGGTCTTGCCCGGCAGCGCCTTTTCCATCTGGTGGATGATGTGCGGCTCGGTCGCCACGATCAGCGTGTCACCGGGGAAGGTCTCCGCGAATTGCAGGATACCGCTGGTCGAACCCACGTAGTCTGCATGGTCGACGATCGCAGCCGGGCACTCGGGGTGCGCGGCGATCGGCGCGCCGGGGTGCTGGGCTTTCAGCTTGAGCAGCTCGGTTTCGCTGAACGCCTCGTGCACGATGCACACGCCCGGCCACAGCAGCATGTCGCGGTTGAACTTGCGGTTGAGGTAGCCGCCAAGATGCCGGTCCGGCCCGAAGATGATCGGCTGGTCTTCCGGGATCTGGCTTATGATCGTTTCCGCGCTCGAGCTGGTGACGATCACGTCACTAAGCGCTTTCACCTCGGTCGAGCAGTTGATGTAGGTCAGCGCGATATGATCGGGGTGCGCCTCGCGGAAAGCCTTGAACTTCTCGGGCGGGCAGCTGTCTTCCAGGCTGCATCCGGCGTCCATATCGGGCAGGACGACGATCTTTTCGGGGCTGAGAATCTTCGCGGTGTCGGCCATGAACTTGACCCCGCAAAAGGCGATCACGTCCGCATCGGTCTCCGCTGCCATCTGCGAGAGTTGCAGCGAATCGCCGACGAAATCGGCCAGATCCTGAATTTCGGGCCGCTGATAATAGTGCGCCAGGATCACCGCGTTGCGCTCCTTGCGCAGGCGATCGATCTCGGAAAGCAGGTCGTCGCCGGTTGGCGGGCGGGTCTGGTCGGTCATTATGTATTTGCCCCGGTCGTTCGTGTTGCGGATCGCATATAGAACGAACGGGGCGTCAAGCGAGTGTGTTCCGCGCAAAACGCGATGCGGGCCTTACATCTCGAACCCGGGCGGGAGGAACGCTTCCATCGGGCGCTCCGCCCCCGGCGTGCCCGCGACCACCAGGTCGGTGAGGGCATAGCCGATCGGGCTGTACGCCAGCAGCAACGAGAGGATGAAGACGCCCGCATAGATCCCGGTGCCCCAAAGGTAGGCAGGATGAATGCGTCCATCGCGCCGCCAGTCGGCGAACATTCCGATCAGCGGAAAGACGAAGGTAACCGCGATCGTGATGGTCCATGCATTGGGGATCATCAGCGGCATGGGCAGCAGTCGACCGAGGCCAGGCCCGGTTAGGACAGCCATGGCGACCAGCATTAAACGTCGGTGCCAGCCCGTATAGCGTTGCTGCCACAGCGCCCAGTAGGCGAGGCCGCCGAAGCACAGCAGCATCGCGATGTTGCTGATCAGGAATTCGTTCGTCGCGAAGAAGAACGGTCCGCCATTTCGCCGGGCGACAAGGATCATGACCGTGCAGCCCGCCGCGATCATCGCTGGAATCCAGAAATAGGCCAGTTTGCCGAGCGAGCGGTGCAGCGACCAGTTCCTGCTCGCAGCAGTCACATGCTGTGCGAGATAGAGGGCGAGCCAGCCCATGAAAATGCCTGCACGCACGTGGATTGCCAAAGGAGCGGCGAAGGTCGAACGCCCCATCGCGAGGTTGAGCGAGAAGCCAGCGATGATCACGGCCGCCATGACAAAGGCCATGACCATGAAAAAGCGAGAATTGTTCCGGCGTTCTTGGGCCGGAGGCGCAGCCAGAGTTGCCATAAGGAAATGATCCCGAATAAAAGGGAGCGACCGTCCGCAGAAGTACTTCCGCTTATAGAAAGAGGTCAATGCCACTTGTCGGGTGGTTCCGGCGGTTGATGGAAGGCCTTGGGATCGCAATTCTTGGAGTTCGGGCCTTCCACTGAACCCTGATCGGCCTTCGCTCGACTTGCCCCGAGAGGCTCAGGATGCAACAGCGCACCGCTATGACCGATCCCGTATTGCAAGAAGCCGCCGACAATCCTTCCAAGCTGCGGCTGGTCGCCAATCGACCGGTGTTCTTCGGTTCGGCGATCCTGATCGTGGCTTTCGCGCTGTTCGGCGCGCTTTTCTCGGAGACGGCAGGGCAGGTATTCGATCGCCTGCAGGCGCTGATCGTGGCTGATTTCGGCTGGTTCTACATCCTCGCCGTGGCGGGTTTCCTGATCTTCATCGTCTTCCTCACCGTCAGCAAATACGGCGACATCAAGCTGGGGCCGGACTGGAGCGAGCCGGAGTACAGCCATCTGTCGTGGTTCGCGATGCTGTTCAGCGCTGGCATGGGGATCGGGCTCGTCTTTTTCGGCGTGGCCGAGCCGATGCTGCACTATGCGGAGCCGCCCCGCGGTGACCCGCTCACCGTCCAGTCAGCACGTCAGGCAATGGTGCTCACCTTTTTCCACTGGGGCGTGCATGCCTGGGCGATCTACGCAGTTGTGGGTCTGGCGCTGGCCTATTTCGCGTTCCGCCGCGGCCTGCCGCTGACCCCGCGCTCCGCACTCTATCCGCTATTGGGCTCGCGCATTCACGGTCCGATCGGCCATGCGATCGATATCTTCGCTGTGCTGGGCACGATGTTCGGCGTCGCGACTTCGCTGGGGCTGGGCGTGCTGCAGGTCAATGCCGGGCTCGCCTACATCGCAGGCGTCCCGCAGTCGGCTGGGATCCAGATCGCGCTGATCGCGGGGATCACCCTGCTAGCAACGATGTCGGTCTATCTCGGGCTCGACAAGGGCGTGAAGCGCCTGTCCGAATTCAACATCCTGCTCGCGGTGATCCTGCTCGGCTTCGTGCTGGTGACCGGCTCGACAATCTTCCTGCTGCAGGCCTTCGTCCAGAATACCGGCGCCTACCTTAGCCAGGTGGTGGAGCGCACCTTCCGCCTCTACGCCTACGAGCCGAACGACTGGCTGGCGAACTGGACGCTGTTCTACTGGGGCTGGTGGATCGCGTGGTCGCCCTTCGTGGGCATGTTCATCGCGCGCATTTCGCGCGGGCGCACGATCCGGCAGTTCGTGCTCGGCGTGCTGGTGGTGCCGGTGCTGTTTACCTTCCTGTGGATGACGGCGTTCGGCAATACCGCGATCGCGCTCGACATGGCGGGCGTCGCGCCGCTCGCGCAGGTGGTACAGGACAACCTGCCCACCGCCCTGTTTGCGACGCTGGCCGAACTGCCGCTGTCTTCGATCACGTCCGTGGCCGCGACGCTTCTGATCGTGACCTTCTTCGTCACTTCGGCGGATTCGGGCGCGCTGGTGATCGATACGATCACCAATGGCGCGGCAGAGGCGCCGCCAGTGTGGCAGCGCGTGTTCTGGGCGGTTTGCGCTGGCGCCGTCGCGGCGGTTCTTCTGGTGGCCGGCGGCCTGCAAGCCTTGCAGACTGCGGCCATCGCAAGCGCGCTGCCGTTCGCGGTGGTGATGATCTTCATCTGTTACGGCCTACTCAAGGCACTGGCGATGGAACAGGCTGGCGGTGTGCCCGATTACGGGATGCTGCCCAACCAGCCGCTCGACCCCGAGATCAGCTGGAAGAAGCGCCTGTCCACCATCACCGGTTCGTTCAGGAAAGAGCAGGTGGCCGAGTTCCTCGAACAGAAAGCCTTGCCTGCGCTGGAAGACGTCGCGGCGGAAATGCGCCGTCGCAGCCTGGCCCCCGAACTCACCCGCGATGGCGGCGACGTGCTGCTATCGGTCCCACACGGCGAGCATGGCACCTTCAGCTACGAAGTGCGCGCGCGCTCCTTCCGTCCGCCGAGCTTCGCCTGGGCCGAAGCGCATCGGCCGGGCGACGAGGACAAGCATCATTTCCGGGCGATGGCGCGCAGTTCCGAAGGTGGCCATCCCCTCGATGTAACGGGCTACACCACCGAACAGCTGATCGGCGACCTGCTGAACCGCTACGCGCACTTTACGCACGCGCGGCGGCTGGCCTGATCGGCACCAGACTTTTGCCTTGGACTGATTACGAGGCCTTGGCGGGTGTATTGCTGCTGGTCGGCGTGGATGCCTCGCCATCGAAGCTGACATTCACAGTGATGTTGCGATAGCCGGCCGCGGCAAGCGGTACGGCGATGTTTTGCTGCACCGCCGACCGGGCCGAAGTCCTCGCCAATTCCATCAGCGCCGGGCTGCGGGCGCTTTTCAGGGCCTCACGTTCGGCAATCTGGGTGTTGTTGCGGCTCAGGTCATCCTCCGCATCGCGGGTGATCCAGATCCCTTCACGCATGTATTTGGCGCGCGCCTCGTCCAGATTGGGCTTGCTGAGCTGCAACGCGGGCAGGCGCACGTCCATCGTCTTCGTTTCCGCATTCCATGAAAGCCGCGAACGATCGACCTTCGACAGGTCGACCGAATAATCGACCCGCGCCGGAATGACGGCGACCTGTCGGCTTTGCAGCGCGCCGAAGAAACGGCTGTCCTTGCTTGCCACGACGGGCGCGAACTCGGCGGTGAAAACGACCAGCCGGTTCTGCTTCTCGAACGACACCAGCGTGGTACCGATGGGATCGCCCATCCGGTTGGGGCCATAGGTCCGCCAGCCGATCCACGCGATTGCCGCGATCAGCAGGATAACGAGGAACCATGGCAGAAACTGCGGACGCGCTTTTCTGGCGTGTGTTTCGCGCTCAACTGTCTCGGTCTGATCATCGCTCACGGGCATTCGTCTCCACTAAAGGGCGGTCCATCTCTCATCTATACGGTTAACCATGTTGCGCCGTTCCAGATCGATGAGGTGCGCATGGACCGACATCTGGGCGGCTTTCTCCAGTTTCTTGTTTAGCCCCTTGTACATGATGGGGATGAACTCAGGCAGAGTCAGCGCCGTTTCATTGAGCGCTTTCAGGATCTGCCGTTCGCGCTGGCGGCGATGTCCGAGCATGGAGCGCACGAGCTGCTGAGGCTTTTCGACCGGAGCGCCGTGGGCCGGATAATAGACGCGATCCTGCCGCTGATAGAGCTTGTCGAGACTGGCGAGATATTCGCCCATGTCGCCATCGGGCGGCACGATCACGCTGGTCGACCAGCCCATGACGTGGTCGCCGGTGAACAGCGCACCGGTTTCTTCAAGCGCGAAACAAAGGTGGTTCGAGGTGTGTCCGGGGGTAGCAACTGCGCGCAGTATCCAACCATCGCCGGAAACCTCCTCGCCATCTTCCAGCACCCGCTCTGGCTCGTAGGTCGTATCGAATGCCTCGTCGGCGCGCGGGCCATTGTCAGCGATCACCAGCTTGGCGCAGCCCATCACCGGCGCACCCGTTGCTTCGGCGAGCGGGATCGCTGCCGGCGAATGGTCGCGGTGCGTGTGGGTGCACAGAATGGCGGTGATCGCGGCTTCGCCCGCCGCCTCAAGGATCGCGGCAAGATGCTCGGGATCGTTAGGACCGGGGTCGATGACCGCGCGGTCCTTGCCCGATCCGACCAGATAGGTCTGCGTACCGGTGAAGGTGTAGGGCGAGGGGTTGGGCGCGAGCACCCGCGTTACCAGCGGTTCGGGGTGTTCGGGCGTGCCGGTAGGCCAGGGGCGGGGCGGAATTTGGACCATCGCCTTGCATATGGGCACCGCGCTGGCGCATGTCACGCCTCGGGACGAATGAGAGGATTGCCGTGAGCGACCATATTCTTGTGATCGATGCCGGGACGACCTCGACCCGCGCGATGCTGTTCGGGCGCCACGGTGCGGTTGCGGCGAGCGCGCAGGCCGAGCTGACGCAGCATTTTCCGCGTCCCGGCTGGGTCGAGCACGATGCGCAGGAAATCTGGGATAGAACCCTCGACTGCATCCGCCGCGTGCTGACCGACCGCGATCCGCAGGCGGTTGGCGCGATTGGGATCACCAACCAGCGCGAAACCGTGGTGGCGTGGGATCGCGAGACGATGAAGCCGCTCGCGCGTGCGATCGTCTGGCAGGACCGGCGTACTGCCGCTGCCTGCCAGGCCTTGCGCGATGCCGGGCACGAGAGGGAGGTTTATCGGCGTACCGGGCTGCTGCTCGACCCCTATTTCTCCGCCACCAAGATGCGCTGGCTGCTTGAGAACGACAAAGGCGTTGCCGCCGCAGCATCTGCCGGGCGGCTCGCCTTTGGAACGATCGAAAGCTGGCTGGTGGCCAAGCTTTCGGGAGGGGAGCACATCAGCGACGCAAGCAATGCCAGCCGCACCTCGCTGCTGGGGCTGGACGATGACGGCTTCTCGAAGGAACTTTGCGATCTGTTCGGGGTGCCCGCCGATGCCTTGCCGCGCGTGGTCGATACGCATGGCGAGCTTGCCCGCACCGATCCCGTATTGCTGGGCGCGGCTATCCCGATCTGCGGGCTGGTCGGCGACCAGCAGTCGGCAACGATCGGGCAGGGCTGCTTGAGCGAGGGTGAGACCAAGGCGACCTACGGCACAGGGGCCTTCATCCTAGCCAATCACGGTAGCGAGATACCCCGTTCGGACCATCGCCTGCTCTCCACGGTACTCACGCAGCGCGACGGCACGCGGACCTATGCGATCGAAGGGTCCGTCTTCGTTGCGGGCAGCCTGATCCAGTGGCTTCGCGATTCGCTGGGACTGATAAGCGATGCAGCGGAAACCGAAGCGCTTGCCCGCTCGATCGAGGATTCGGGCGAAGTCGTGATCGTGCCCGCGCTCGCAGGGCTGGGCGCGCCGCACTGGCGGGCAGATGCGCGCGGGGTGATCACGGGGCTCAGTTTCGCGAGCGGCAAGGCGCAGATCGTGCGCGCGGCGCTCGAATCGATGGCTTACCAGACCTATGATCTGGCGACTGCATACGCGAATGATGGCGCGAAGTGGGAATGCTTGCGGATCGACGGCGGGATGAGCGCGAACGACTGGCTGGCGCAGGATATCGCCGACATCCTGAACATCCCGGTCGAGCGGCCGCACTTCGTTGAAACCACCGCACTGGGCGCGGCTGTCGCGGCAGCGACAGGTGTGGGCTGGTTCGGCGATCTCAGGCAGGCAGTCGATGCAATGCGCGGGAAGGTCGATCGCTTCGAGCCGTCAATGAAAGCCGAGGTGCGCGAAGAACGGCTGGCACGCTGGGCAAAGGCACTCGCGGCAGCGTAAAGCGAACGGCACGGCGGCTCAGCGCTGGGCGAAATGCCTGTCGAGCCGTCGATGGATCGAGCCGATCGTGCGGGATGGGGGAATCCTGCGTGCTCGATATTCGCGATCGAGCCTGGCGATGCGCGCGTGCATCCGTTGCGTTTCCGCGACGAGGGACTGGGTGGGCAGATCGAGCAGGTCCATCATCTCCGCCACGGGCGCCCGATCGGGTGGCAGCACCGTGTGGCGCTGCCATTGCAGGTCTGACATCTGCCCGGCGAGGAAGGCGCGGTGGTTCAGCAGCCAGGCGACCACATGCATGATGCGCGTAGTCGTTTTCAGGCCTTCGCATTCCAGTGCGCGGCGCAACGGCAGTTCGACCGGCATCAACTCGCTTGCAGCGGGTGCGAAAGCGGCCCGGACCTCGTCCGCGAGGATATTCGCCTCGCAGTACAGTTCCTCGGCGATCAGCGCCGTAATGTCGGTTGCGTCCCTCATACGCGAATTCGCATAAGCCCTTCGCATCAAATGATAAGCGGGTTGGCCATGGTGTCCCGAGAAGGGGCGGGCGCATCTGTACTGTGAATAGTTTTCGGGCGGACGAAGGTGTCGCCCGATTACGCGATGATGTCCGGGATCAGCTCGTCCTCGATCGCTGCGATCCGGTCTCGCAGTTGCAGCTTGCGCTTCTTGAGGCGGGCGATCTGAAGCTGATCCGGTGCGTCCATGGCGGACAATGCACCGATTGCGGCATCGAGATCGCGATGCTCGATCCGCAACTGTTCCAGCCGTTTGCGCAGTTCCGCTTCGGTCACCTGTCACGTTCCCCGTTCACGACGAATGGTGCCCGGCCTGCAGCCCGACGCACGTTACGCCGCATTAATCGCAAGGCCTCATAACAGCCCTTCGCAGGAATGCGATTCTATGGTTGTATTGCTGCTGCGGTTGTCGGCAGGCCCGACGTTACGATCGGGCCTCTATCCGGCTTCCGCGAACGCTCGCACCCCCGCGAGCTGCTTCGACGAAGAAGGAGAAGAGGCATATGAACGCTTCGCACATCACCGCCCTCAAAACCAAGCACGCCACGCTCGACGAGGCGATTGCCGAGGAAATGCGCAAGGCTGCGCCGGATGATGCGACGATTCGGAACCTCAAGAAGCAGAAGCTGCGCCTCAAGGAAGAGCTTTCCAGCGGTTGACATCGCCGCTTTCTGCATCCGCAGACGCCAAAGACATTTCCCCTGCGCGCCGCAATAAGCTAGTCCCGCCAGTATGAGTGGGACAGCAGCGGCGCGGCAGATCCTGACCGGGCTTCACGAATTGATGGCCACGCGCCAGTCGGCGCAGGAAAAGCTCGACCGGACGGTAGAGATCGTCGGCGAGGCTCTCGATAGCGAGGTCTGCTCGATCTACCTGCTGCGCAGCGGGATGCTGGAGCTGTCGGCGACGCGCGGGCTGAACCAGTCGGCGGTCCACGTCACCCGCATGGCGGTTGGCGAGGGGCTCACCGGCACGCTCGTATCCAATCGCGCAACGCTCAACCTCGCGCAGGCGAAGGCGCACCCGGATTTCCAGTACCGGCCCGAAACGGGCGAGGAGAAGTTCTCCAGCTTCGCGGGCGTCCCGATCGTTTATCGCGAACGCGCGGTCGGTGCGCTCAACGTCCAGCATGTCGAACCGCGTCGCTACGAGGATGTCGAGATCGAAGCGCTGCAGACCACCGCGATGGTGCTCAGCGAGCTGATCGTGAATGCCGGGCTGATCGATGAGCGATCGGCGGAGGAAGCCGCACCCGAACGCAGCGGTTCTGCGCAGCTGACCGGCCTGACCCTGGTGGCAGGGCTGGCGACCGGGTCGGCGGTGTTTCACCAGCCGCGCATCACCATCGACAAGGTCGTGGCCGAGGACACCGAGTTCGAGCGGCAGCGGGTCTATCGCGCGTTCGAACGGATGCGCGAACAGATCGACCAGATGGCCCAACAGGCCGAGTTCGGGTCGGGTGGGGAGCATGACGAGGTGCTCGCCGCGTACAAGGCATTTGCCTACGACGAAGGCTGGAGTCGCCGGATCAACGAGGCGATCGACGCCGGTCTTACTGCCGAAGCCGCGATCGAACGCGTGCAGCAGCGCACCCGGATGCGGATGCGCGAGATCGACGATCCCTTGTTGGCCGACCGGATGCACGATCTGGAAGACCTGTCGAACCGCCTGCTGCGGATCGTGTCGGGCCAGATGGGTACCGCGGCGACCACGGGTTTGAAGGACGACGCGATCCTGATCGCCCGCAATCTCGGGCCTGCGGAACTGCTGGAGTATGATCGGCGACGCTTGAAAGGCGTCATCCTGGAAGAAGGATCGCTCACCGCACATGTGGTGATCGTGGCGCGCGCGATGGGTATCCCGGTGCTTGGCCGCGTGCGCGGACTGCGCGGCGTCGTGGGCGAGGGTGACGACTTGCTGCTCGATGCCGATGGCGGCGTAGCCCATGTGCGCCCGCAGCCTTCCGTGGTCGAGGCGTTCGAGGCCCGTTTCGCCAAATCGAAGGAGCGCCGCGCAGCCTACGCCGAGTTGCGCGATGTGGAACCCTTCACCCGCTGCGGCACGCGCATCCAGGTGATGATGAACGCCGGTTTGCGCGACGATCTCACCACGCTCCAGCTTGTCGGGGCGGACGGAATCGGGCTTTTCCGGACCGAATTCCAGTTTCTCGTTTCCGCCACCCTGCCGCAGCGAGAAAAGCAGACCCGGTTCTACAAGGATGTGCTGGAAGCGGCGGGCGACAAGCCGGTGGTGTTTCGGACCGTCGATATCGGCGGGGACAAGGCGGTACCGTATCTGTCGAACGACAGCAGTCTGGAAGACGAGAACCCGGCGATGGGCTGGCGCGCGTTGCGGCTGGCGCTGGAGCGTGAAGGGCTGTTCAAGGCGCAGGCGCGCGCATTGATAGAGGCATCCGGCGGCAAGACGCTGCGGGTCATGTTCCCGATGGTGTCGGAACCCTGGGAATTCGATGCTGCGCGCAAAGTGTTCGAACAGCAGCTGGATTTCCTGCGCCAGCACAAGCGGATCATGCTTCCCGAAGCGATCGAATATGGAGCGATGATCGAGGTGCCATCGCTCGTCGAGGTGCTCGACCAGTTGTTGCCGAAGGTTTCCTTCGTGTCGGTCGGCACCAACGATCTGACCCAGTTCCTGTTCGCAGCCGACCGCGCAAACCCCAAGCTTGCGGCGCGATACGACTGGCTGAGCCCATCGATCCTGCGCTTCCTCAAGCGAATCGTGGACGCAAGTCGGGGGCACGACGTCACTCTGGGCCTGTGCGGGGAGATGGGTGGCCGCCGGCTGGAAGCGCTCGCGCTTCTGGGGTTGGGCTATCGTCGTCTCTCCATCACGCCTGTCTCCGTTGGGCCGATCAAGGAGCTGATCCGGCAGATCGACCTTGCCGAGGTGGGGGCCTTCATGAACGGCCTCGTTGCCCAGCCGCCGGCCGATACGCGTGCCGCAATCGCTGCGTGGGCGCAGGAGCGCGGTATCGACGTCGATTAGCAGCCATCAGGCAGCTGCGATGATGCCGCGAAAAAAAGGCGCGGAATCCCGCACTCCGGGCGTTGGCTTCGCGCACCAAGGCCGCTAGACCGGCCTGACTTGCAGCGGGGGCCGTAGGGATGAATGATGGCGGACGACGAAGCCGGCTTTGAAATTGATAACTCCGAACCGACCGCCCCGGGCGAACGGCTGCGTGCCGCGCGTGAGGCGAAGGGCCTGAGCATAGACGACGTCTGCGCGGCCACCCGGATCCCCAAACGACACCTGGAAACAATCGAGGATGGCGACTTTGCCGTCCTTCCCGGCCGCACTTATGCGATCGGCTTTTCGCGTAGCTACGCCAAGGCAGTCGGCCTGAATGACGAGGAAATCGTCAACGAGGTCCGCGAACAACTGGGCATCGAAGATCCGGCGGAGCGACTTCGCGACGGGACGATGCAGACCGAAGATCCCACTCGCTTGCCTTCGCGCGGGCTGGTGTTCGGATCGATCATCGCCGCGGTGGTTCTGCTTGCCGGCCTGTTCGCCTTTTCGCGGACCTTCTTCGATCCGGGCGCGGAGCCTGCATCGCTGCTTGCCGAACAGGACCAGCGTGACCTTGCGCAGGAACAGGCAGCTGCAGTCGCCACCGAAAGTGCCAGCGCCCAGCCTGTTGCGAGCGGGCCGGTGGTATTCACCTCGACCGAAGATGGCATGTGGGTGCGATTCTACGACGGCGACGAGTCGAACGTGCTCATGGAAAAGCTCATGTCGAAGGGCGAAAACTATACGATCCCGGATACCGCCCGCGACCCGAAGGTCCGCACCGGGCGCCCCGACGCCTTTGCCATCACTGTCGGCGGGAAAAGCGTGCCACCGCTGGCCAAGGAAGATCAGGTCATGAGCGATGTCGAAGTGAGCGCCGAGGCGCTGCTGGCGCGTGACGGAACGAGTGCTGCGGATGCCGACGCCGCGACCGAATAGGCCATCGGTTCAGGCCCGGTTCGTTCGCCGGACGCATGATCGCAGAAGAGACGAGACTACGAGGGAGACCATGAAGTTGCTTAATTCCCCCGCGAAACCCCGTGCGGTCCTCGCCTGTGCAATTGCCGGCCTGCTGCTGACGTCGGGTGCTCCGGCGTTTGCGCAGGACAAAAGCGAAGCGCGGATCCGCAAGCTGGAGGCGGAAGTCAGCGCGCTGCAACGGCGCGTCTTCCCGGGTGCCGACGGACGCTATTTCGAACCCGATATCGCCGCGCCCGCCAATGGCTCGCCCAATGGCTCGACCCAGACGACAGCGGTGACCGACATCCTGGCCCGTCTCGACGCACTCGAGTCGGCGATCCAGATGCTGACCGGGCAGGTCGAACAGGCCAACAACACCCAGCGTGGGTTCGAGCAGCGTCTTGCCGTGCTGGAGAAGGCCAGCGCTACGCGCTCCGCCACGACCGCACCCGCCACCAGCGTTCCCGCGGTGGCGAGTGGCACCGCGACCGGCACCAGCCAGCCGCGTCCTGCTACACCGACGCCGACTGCGACACCTCAGCCGAGCGCCGAACGTCTCGCTGCGGTTCGCGCCATTGCCAAACCGCAGACCGACGACGCGGGCGATGACGATTATTCCTACGGTTTCCGCCTGTGGGAGGCCAAATTCTATCCCGAAGCACAGCAGGCTCTGGCGGCTTTCGTCGAGAAATATCCCGACCACTGGCGCACGACCTATGGTCGCAACCTGCTGGGCCGTGCATATCTCGACAATGGCCAGCCTCGTGAAGCCGCGCCGTGGTTCCTCCAGAACTATCAGGCGGACAACAAGGCGGCCCGTGCCCCCGACAGCCTGCTGTTCCTCGCGGAATCGATGATCGAGCTGGGCGACAAGGATCGTGCATGCATCGCGCTCGCCGAGTTCAGCGAAACCTACCCGGCAATCGCGTCGGGTCGCCTGAGCGACCAGTACGAGAGCAATCGCCGCCAGGTGCAGTGCTCCAACTGATCGCATGATCGACGAGGCGCTGATCGCGCGCTTTCGCGCCGATTGCGCGCTCGACGAGGATTACGGGCCACCGATCGGCATCGCCGTGTCCGGTGGCCCGGACAGCCTGGCGCTCCTGCTGCTGGCGAATGCCGCGCTGCCGGGGCAGGTCTACGCGGCAACTGTCGATCATGGCTTGCGCGCAGAAAGTGCCGCAGAGGCTGCCTTCGTGGCACAGGTTTGCAGCGATATCGGCGTGCCGCACGCTATCCTTCCGGTGCGTGTCGAGTCGGGGAATACGCAGGCCCAGGCACGCGCGGCCCGGTACGAGGCGCTGGGTAGCCATTTCGCCAATCGCAACGTCCTGACTTTCGCTACCGCGCACCACGCAGACGATCAGGCCGAAACGCTCTTGATGCGGCTCAATCGGGGCAGCGGACTGGCTGGTCTGGCGGGAGTGCGCCCGTGGGCGATCTTCTTTCCGGCGGGTGTCGTCGCAGAGATGCTTTTGCTCCGCCCGCTGCTCGGCTGGCGGCGGGAAGAGCTCGGCGCCGTCGTGCGCTCGGCTGGGCTGCCACCCGTCGAAGACCCTTCCAACACCGACGATGCTTACGACCGGGCCCGGATACGCAAGGCCATTGCCGATGCCGACTGGCTGGACCCATTGGCGATGTCGCAATCCGCGCGATATCTTGCCGAGGCTGAAGAGGTCGTGGAGGCTGCCGTCGCCGACGTCCTGCAACGTTGCTGCACCTGGGCGGACGACGGCTGCTATTTTCAGTGGGGGCATCCGCGGCTGATCGAGATCGGCGCGGTGACGCATATTCTCGAACGGCTGGGAGCGCGCGATGTTCGCAAGTCCGAAGTCGCGCGGATGATCGATCGCCTGCGCGCCAGGGAGAATGCATCGCTGGGCGGTGTGCTCGGGCGGCGGATGATGCACCGCGTGAGCGACAGGCTGAGCAGGGACGTGATGCGTTTCGAACCCGAACCGCCGCGCAAATCCTAGAGGATCGGTGCGCCCAGCTTGAGCGTTTCGCCGCGGGTGATGATGACCTTGTCGCCCTTGCTGGCGACTGCAAACACCTTGGCAGCGAAATCGTTGGGCAGGCCGATGCAGCCATGGCTGGCGTAGCCGTTCCTGACCGGCGATCCATGAAGCGCAACCCCGTCCTTGGTCAGGAACATCGAGTAGGGCATCGGCGCGTTGTTGTACTTCTCCGACACGTTCTCGCGCATCTTGTAGCGGATCGGGAAGACACCGAGCGGGGTGGGATGCTCCTGCGTGCCGAGCAGCACTGCCGCCGCGCCGATTTCGTACCCGCCGCGAAAGACCGAGATAACCCGTGCGTCCAAATCGACCGTCATCACGATCTTGCCTGGCGGTACGCCGTCGGTGTCCCAGAACCACTCGCCGTACTTGATCGGCCCGTCGATCGGCAGGACGCGTTTGACGACCATGGGTTCGGCGCGTGCCGGGGTGGAGCGGGCCGCCGTCGTCCGGGTAGCGCGATCGCGCGCGTCGTAGACGGTCTCGCCGTCCGTCGAGCTGTCGGAAGCCGTTGCTGTGCGCTCTGCGGTGCCTGCGTCCGCGGGGGCATCGATACCGACCGTTTCATCGGTCAGCGACGCATCGCCGGCCGGTTCCGGTCCCACCGGCTCACCGTTAACCGGCGCGCCGTCATCGGCGAATTTGGAGCGGTCGACCGGAATCGCATCCTCGATATCGGGTGCCACCGCTACGGGCTCCCCGTTCTTGTCCGCATAGAGGAGGCGCGCGCCGATCGACACGGCGCCGAACAGCAGCACGGTGGCGAGCGTCGCTCCGCCGATCCAGATAAGTGCTTTGGTCATGGTCATGCCATTTGCCTCGCGCGCGCGGAAAGAAACAGCGGCCCATCGGCCCGTGTCTCTGCATCGGACGGTATAGCGGCCAAAGGTTAATGCGCTTTCCCGACCGATGGCTCAGTCGCGCAGCACCTGCACGTCTTTCTCGCACAGATCGACCATGCCGAAGCTGGTCAGGAAGCTAACATCGGCCGCGTCGCGGCCAACGCCGATCTTCACGATTTCGTCGGGTTTCGCCATGTCGGTTGCATCGACCAGTTGCCAGGTGCCACCGCCTTCCGATTCAGGATCGTGCAGGAAGACCTCCGCAACCGCGTGGAAATCCTGCGGGGTCACATCGGGCGCATAGCAGGCAACAAAGCGCGCGGGGATCACGCTCGCGCGAGCCAGTGTGACGACCATGTGCGCGTAGTCGCGGCAGATGCCACGCCGTTCGATGAAACTGTCATGCGCGGTGGTCGAAGCGTCGGAGCTTCCCGGCGTATAAGTGAATTTCTCTGCCACCCAGTCGCGGATCGCCTGAACGCGTTCGCCCCCGACAGTGCCCTTGAACTGGTCGCCGACGAAGCTCTGGAACTGGTCTGCCTGGCAATAGCGCGAATCGAACAGGTATTTCACCGGTGCGGCGGGCATCTGGTGCGGTTCGAGCTGCTTGAGCGATGGCAGCTCGATCACCTGCCGCTGGATTTCGACCTGCGCCTCGTGCTTCACCTCGAAGCGACCATTGGCCCGCACCCACACCCGCTCGCCTATGTCTTCCTGCGCAGGGATACGCGCGCATCGCGCGGCGTCGGTCAGGCCGGTCCGGCACTTAAGAAGCTTCTGTTCGGGAATATCCGCCACCGCGAATTGCAGCAGGGCATCGGTGGGCACTTCGGTGGTGAAGGCGAAACTGGATCGGATCGAAATGGTGGCCATGATCGGACAAGTCAGGCCGGGCAGCTAAGTGCCCGACCTCACAAAGATTTATGCAATCGCGCCGAAAAGGTCGTGCTCGTCGGCGTCCTCCACTGTCACCTGCACGATATCGCCGGGGGCAAGGCTGGCCGGGACATTGCGCAGGAACACGTCGCCGTCGATCTCTGGTGCATCGGCCTGGCTGCGACCGGTTGCGCCGATGTCGCCGTCCTCGTCCGGCTCGCCCACTTCGTCGATGATGACCGGCAGCGTGCGCCCGATCTTGGCCTGCAGCTTGGCCGCGCTGATCCGCGCGGTCGCTTCCATGATCCGGGCGTAGCGTTCCTCCTTCACCGCTTCGGGCACCGGATCGGGCAGGGCATTGGCCGCCGCGCCTTCGACCGGCTCGAACCGGAACGCGCCGACCCGGTCGAGCTGCGCTTCTTCAAGCCAGTCGAGCAGGTACTGGAAGTCTTCCTCGGTCTCGCCGGGGAAGCCGACGACGAAGCTGGAGCGCACGGCAATGTCGGGGCAGATTTCGCGCCAGCCCTTCAGCCGTTCGAGAACCTTCGCCTCGTTCGCCGGGCGCTTCATGCGTTTCAGCACCGAAGGCGCGGCGTGCTGGAACGGGATGTCGAGATAGGGCGTCAGCAGCCCCTCGGCCATCAGCGGAATGACCTGATCGACGTGGGGGTAGGGGTAGACGTAGTGCAGCCTTACCCACGGCGGCGTGCCCTGATCGGTGCGCAGCTGGCCCAGCTCGCGCGCCAGATCGGTCATATGCGCGCGGACCTCGTGGCCCTTCCACTCGCGCGCTTCGTGGCGGGTATCCACGCCATAGGCCGAGGTGTCCTGACTGATGACCAGCAGTTCCTTCGTCCCCGCCGCGACCAGCTTTTCCGCCTCGCGCAGCACCGCATCGATCCGGCGACTGGCAAGTTTGCCGCGCAGGTCGGGGATGATGCAGAAGGCGCAGGAGTGATTGCAGCCCTCGGAAATCTTGAGGTAGCTGTAATGGCGCGGGGTCAGCTTGATGTCCGCTAGATCGGGCTGGGGGATCAGGTCGACATAGGGCCCCTGGCTTGGCGGCGCGTGCTCGTGCACCGCCTCGACCACCTGTTCGTACTGATGTGCGCCGGTCACTGCGAGCACCTGCGGATGCGCGGCGCGGATCGCATCGGCTTCCTCGCCCATGCAGCCGGTCACGATCACGCGACCATTCTCGGCAATTGCCTCGCCGATCGCCTGCAGGCTCTCTTCCTTGGCGGAATCGAGGAAACCGCAGGTGTTGACCAGCACGATGTCGGCACCGGCATAGTCCGGGCTCATCGCGTAGCCATCGGCCCGCAGGCGCGTGAGAATCCGCTCGGAATCGACCAAGGCCTTGGGGCAGCCGAGACTGACCATGCCGACCTTCTTGGCGTCAGGGATATTTGTGGTGGGGGTGTTCATCTGGCGGCGCGCTCTACACCCATGCGGCGCAATGCGCTAGGCGGCGCGTCGAACGCAATTTTCGAGGCATATTTCGCGATGGGCAATATCGATCTGCTGACAGTGGTGCTGGGGGCCGCTGCCTTCTTCCTCGTCGGGATGGTCTGGTACGGCGTGCTGTTCGGCAAAGTCTGGAAGCGGGCCATCGGCCGCGAACCCGATGCCAAGTTCAGCGGTGACCGACCGCTGTGGTTGGTGTTCGGCCTGACCTTCGCTTTCGCGTTGCTGATTTCGCTAACACTCGCGCACCAGTTCGCGATGTCGACCCCGTCGGTGCGGGCGATGATGATGATCTCGGTCGGGTACGGCTTGATGCTGATGACCCCCGCGATCGGCATTCGCTACCTCTATCTCAACGCCCCGTGGCAGGTCTTCGCGATCGATGCGGGCTTCTTCGTTACGGCGATGGCGGCGATGGGGGCGGTGTTCGTTTTTCTGGCCTGACGATCAATGGGGCATGCCCGCCCCGTTGTGCCCGTCGCCGCGCTCCTCACCATCGGTTGTGGGGACGATTTCGACCACGATGTCGCCCGCCTGCAGGTTCTTGCACTCGTCTTCCCAGAAGCCGAGCGCTTCGCCATTGCGGTATATCCGCAGGCCGCGGCCACCCGTGCGGAGCTGGCTGATGTCGCAGCCGCATTCGTCCGCCGTAACGGGCCGCTCGACCAGCTGGACCCTGCCCGAGATCGAGGCGAGATCGGCGAGATAGTCCGCGATATGCGCGCCCTTGACGCTGCCCGCCAGCAACAGGCCGGTGAAGTGCACCGGGTTGATGACGTTGTTGGCACCCGCCTGCCGCGCGAGACTCTCGTTATCGCTTGCGCGCACCACCACGCTGATTGGCACGGCGGGCGCGAGAGCGCGCACGGTCAGCACGATCAGGATCGAGGTGTCGTCCCGTCCTGCGGACACGAGCACGCTCTGCGCGCGGTCGATCTTGACCGCCTTGAGCGTCTCGTCGCGGGTCGCGTCGGCGGCCATGATGTTGCAGCCTAGCGCCTCGGCTTCGGCAAGCCGTTCCTCGCTCGGGTCGATGACGACGATGCAATGCGGTTCGATCCCGCGCTCGATCAGTTCGGCGACCGATTCCGAGCCGGAGACGCCGTAGCCGAGCACGATGATATGGTCAGCGAGTTGGTCCTGGATGCGGTTCATGCGGAATTTCTCCCAGCTGCGCTGAATGAGGAAGTTGTAGGCGGTGCCCACGAAGATGAAGAGCACGGCGAAGCGGACCGGGGTCACGATCACCGCCTCCACCAGCCGCGCGCGGTCGGTGATCGGGGCAATGTCGCCGAAGCCGGTCGTGGTGATCGAGATCATCGTGAAATAGACGACGTCGAGGAAGCTGACCTCGCCATCCAGATTGTCGACCAGCCCGTCGCGATCCCACCAGTGGATCATCACCACCAGCATGATCAGGCCGAGCGCGAGGCCCAGCCGGATCGACAGGTCGCCCCAGACGGGGACCTTCAGCGCGCGGCGTAGCGGCTGGAAGCGCGGGCCACGAACGTCACGCGCGCTCGGGCCGGTGCCGACCTTTTCGACCTGCTGGCGCGGGCCCTTTGCGTGTGCGCGGCTCAAGACTGCTGCTCGCTCATTGGAAGCGTGGCGTAGCCGCCTGTAGCGTGCGCGGCAACATGGGGCGCGTCAGCCGAACCGTTCGCCCAGTTCGCCGAGCGAAGCGTGGTGCGTCAGATCGAGTTGCAGCGGCGTGACGGACACGCATCCTTCGTCGATGGCTTCAAGGTCGGTGCCGTGGTCCAGCGAGTGCTCGATCGCCTGCAGGCCGAACCAGTAATACTGGAAGCCGCGCGGATCGCGCCCTTCGACCACGGTGCCGCGCGAATAGTCGTGGAACCCCTGCCGCACCGCTCGGATGCCTTTGACCGCGTCACCCGGCAGCGCGGGGAAGTTGACGTTGACCAGCGTGCGCCTGGGCAGCGGCGTATCGAGCAGCGGGCCGAGTACCTTCGGCCCCCAGGCGCGCGCCGCTTCGAACGTATCCTCGGTCGCCGCGCCTTCCTTGGAGGTGACCTGGCTCAGCGCGATCGAGCGGATGCCTGCCAGCGCGCCCTCGATCGCGGCGGACACCGTCCCCGAATAGGTGATGTCGTCGGCCAGATTGGCCCCGCGATTGACGCCCGACAGGATGACGTCGGGGGCTCCATCCATCACCTGGCGCAGGCCCATCGTCACCGCATCGGTCGGCGTGCCGGTGACGGAGAAGCGCCGCTCGCCATGCTTGCGCAGGCGCACGGGGCGCGTCAGCGTGAGCGCGTGGCCCATGCCGGACTGTTCCTCGTCCGGCGCGCAAACCCAGATATCGTCCGAGAAGTGCCGCGCGATCTCTTCCAGCACGTCGAGGCCGGGGGCATGGACGCCGTCGTCGTTGGTGAGGAGGATTTTCATTCGGGTCCGCTTTCTCCCTTCCCTTGGGGAGGGGTTGGGGGTGGGGGCGGGACGGGTAGTGGCTGGCGCACCACCCCCTCCCGACCTCCCCCTTTAAAGGGGGAGGGGTAAGGTCGTCACTCGGGGCTCAGCCGCGTCAGACCGCCCATGTAGGGATACAATGCCTCTGGCACGTCGACGCTGCCGTCTTCGTTCTGGTAGTTTTCGAGCACCGCCACCAGCGTGCGGCCCACGGCGAGACCCGATCCGTTGAGCGTATGGACGAAGGCGGTTTTCGTCTCTCCGCTTTCGGGCCGATAGCGTGCATTCATGCGACGGGCCTGGAAATCACCGGTGTTCGAACAGCTGGAAATCTCGCGGTAAGCGCCCTGGCCCGGCAGCCATACTTCCAGATCGTAGGTCTTGCGCGCGCCGAAGCCCATGTCGCCCGTGCACAGCAGCATCTTGCGGTAGGGCAGGCCGAGCGCTTGGAGGATGCCCTCGGCGCACTGCGTCATCCGCTCGTGCTCCGCCTCGCTATCCTCGGGGCGCACGATGCTGACCAGCTCGACCTTTTCGAACTGGTGCTGGCGGATGAAGCCGCGCGTGTCCTTGCCCGCGGCACCGGCTTCGGAGCGGAAGCACTGGGTCAGCGCGGTCATCCGCAGCGGCAGGTCGCCTTCCTCCACGATCTTGCCGCGCACCGCATTGGTCAGGCTGACTTCGGCGGTGGGGATCAGCCAGCGGCCGTCGGTGGTGTGAAAAAGGTCTTCGGCGAACTTGGGCAGCTGGCCCGTGCCGAACAGCGCATCGTCGCGCACCAGCAGCGGCGGGTTGCATTCCAGGTACTCGTTCTCGGTCGTCTGCCGGTCGAGCATGAACTGGCCGAGCGCGCGGTGCAGGCGGGCGATCTGTCCGCGCAGGAAGGTGAAGCGGGCGCCGGCAATGTCGGCACCGATCTCGAAATCAAGGCCCAGATAGGGCCCGATATCGGCGTGTTCGCGCGGTTGGAAGTCGAACGCGCGCTTCTCTCCCCAGGTGCTCAGCTCGACATTCTCGTCTTCCCCTGCGCCATCGGGCACATCGTCAGCGGGCAGGTTGGGAATGCCTGCAAGCAGCTCGTCGAGTTCGCCGCCGATGGTGCGGGCCTGCTCTTCGAGCCGGGGCAGGGTGGTCGCCTTCAGCTCGGTCACTTCCGCCTTCAGCCGATCGGCTTCTTCGGTGTCGCCCTTGCCCATCGCCTGACCAATCGCCTTCGAGGCGGCGTTGCGGCGGTTCTGCGCCTCCTGCAATTCGGTCAGCACCGCGCGGCGGCGGCTATCGAGGTCGAGCAGTTTGGCGGAAACAGGATCGGCCACGCGGCGGGCGAGACCGGCGTCGAAGGCTTCGGGTTCCTGGCGGATCATGGCGATGTCGTGCATGGCGCCGCCTATGCCGAGCAGGCACCGGCTTGGCCAGTGGCAAGTTGCGCCAGAGCGCGCGGGGTGACGCGCCGATCCGTTCCCTGACACACCTGACACACCTGACACAGTGTTCAGGGGCGAAAAAACGTCCACCCGGATCGCGGGAAAAGCGGCGCGTGAAATGGCTCGAGAAGCCGTGATCGCTCATGCGCGGACCATGCCACGAAGGCAGCGCTGTAGGACAGCTGCGCATCGCGAGGGGAAAAGCGCACATGGCAAGTCGGGCACAATCCCGCTTGCCGATCGTTGGAATCTCTTACGGGTGCATGTTCCAGGTTTAGGGAAGACGCAATGACGAACCTTGCCGCGCCCAAGCGCACCCCTTTTATCGATATTCTGCAAGGTGCCGTCGGGATCGGCCAGAAGCTGGGCGTGGTGCCTCCCTCTACTCTGGAGAAGGAGGCGCTGATGTCCGCCGCGGTCGAGGAGACCGGGCTCGGCGATTTCGGCGATCCGTGGTTCGAAGCGCCATTTTCCGCCTTGCTCGATTCCATCCGCGAGGAAGCGCACCTGAACCGGGCGGGCGAATTTGCCGCGCGGCTGCAATTCAACAAGGTCCTGTGCGACAGGCTGACCGCGATCGAATGGTTCAAGCGGCATCCCGAAATCCTCGAACGCTCGATCAGGCGCCCGGTGGTGATCGTCGGGCCCATGCGTTCGGGCACAACGCGGTTGCACCGTCTGCTCGCGAGCGATCGTCGCTTCAGCCACATGCGCAGTTTCGAGACGATTTCGCCCGTACCGCGGCCCGGATTCGAGGATGTCCTGGCGGGCAGGAAGCGCGATTTCCGCCCGACGCTGGCGAAGCGGATCATGCGCGTGGCGCGCCTCGCCAATCCGCGCACGCTCTCGATCCACCCCACCGGCCCGTTCGAGCCTGAGGAAGAGCTCGGCCTGCTGGTCAACTCGATGTACGGGATGAAGCACGAGGCGCAGTGGCGTGTGCCGACCTATGGCCGCTGGTGCGAGCGGATCGATGCGACGCCCGCATACCGCCACATGGCCGATCTGCTGCGGCTGATCGGCTGGTCGCAGCAGGTCAGTGAAATTCGCCCGTGGATATTGAAGACCCCGCAGCACATGCTCGACCTGCCAGCGCTGCTCGAAGTGTTTCCCGACGCGCGGATCATCTTCACCCACCGCGACCCCAAGAAGATCGTCGGCAGCGCCGCATCGCTCGCGTGGAACCAGACCGCCATCTATTCGGACGATGTGACACCGTACGAGGTGGGCAGGGAATGGCAGCGCAAGAGCGTGCTGCAGGTCGAACGGATGCTCGCCGCGCGCTCGCTGGTGCCCGCCGAGCGCCGCATCGATGTCGGCTACGATGCGATGGATCGCGACTGGCGCGGCACGATGCAGCGGATCTACGCTTTCCTCGACCTCGACATGGGGCCAGCCGTTCCTGCGATGGAACGCTATCTGGATCGGGCGAGGGGACTAAAGCGCCAGCCGCATACCTACAGCCTCGAACAGTTCGGGATTTCAGAAGACGAAGTGCGCGAACGCTTCGCCCCCTATGTCGCCCGCTTCGATATCCCGGTGGAAGGCGCAATCGCAGCAGAGCCTAACAGACGGCGCTTCAGCCCGGCGCTGAAAATGGCAGCGACTCGGTAAAGAAGCCGAGGAAATCGGCGCCGAACATCCCGGCTACCGACGAGGGGGAGCCACTTCGATGGGGCCGATGGGAAACTATTTCATCGTGTGACCGGCGGAGTCCGGTGGGTGAAATCGAACGGTCACAAATGCTCCCCGAAACTGTCACGGACCCTCTCTAACGCCCCGTCTCGCGATCAACATTCGCGTTCGTCAGTTTCGATTCTTCGGTTTTTTGAGGGGACCGCTCGCTGTGAAAAATCTTCATCGCTCGCTCGTAATCGGTTGTAGCGCACTGGCACTGGCCGGTTGCGGCGCCGACGATATTGCTTCGCCCGGCGGCACCGGCGTCGTCATCAACCAGCCGGCAACCCCGGCACCCACGCCGACGCCCGGGCCGACCCCGACCCCGACGGTCAGCGCGCCCGATATCTGCCCCAACCTGACCAATGACGGCAGCGTGCAGCTGACCAACGCAGGCACCATTTCGGGCCCGACCGGCAGCTACCGTATCTGCCAGCTTCCCTCGCTCATCACCAAGAGCGTCGAACTGCCCCGCATCCCCGGCGTGCTGTACGGCATGAACGGCCGCGTCGACGTCGGCTGCGACGGCGGCTTCTCCGCGCCGAGCGCTGGCTCGCCCTACAACTCCACCACCATCGGTTGCGGCAGTCTGACTGCGGACACCGGCGTCACCTTGTCGATCGCGCCGGGCGTGATCCTGATCGGCCAGACCGGTCAGTCGTGGCTCGCGGTCAACCGTGGCAACAAGATCAATGCGGTCGGTACCGCCGACAAGCCGATTATCTTCACCAGCCAGGATAACGTTGCCGGGTTCAACACCGAAGCGACCCAGGGTGGCCAATGGGGCGGCGTCGTGCTGCTCGGCCGTGGCAAGGTCACCGATTGTAACGTCGGCACCGTGGCGTCCAACACCTGCGAGCGCGATACCGAAGGTGCGGTCAACCTCGCGCGCTTCGGCGGCAACGACGACACCTACAATGCGGGCCGGATGAGCTACGTCCAGATCCGTTATTCGGGCTTCGTCCTGTCGAACAACAAGGAACTGCAGGCGCTGACCGCAGAGGCTATCGGTTCGGGCACCACGCTCGACCACATCCAGTCGCACCGCAGCTCTGACGATGGCGCGGAATTCTTCGGCGGTAACTTCAACCTGAAGTACTACATCGCCACCGCAGCGGACGACGACAGCCTCGACGTCGACACCGGCGCGCGCGTCAACATCCAGTACGCTCTGCTGCTGCAGAAGCCGGGCGAGGGCGATGCGCTGTTCGAAATCGACTCGAACGGTAACGAAGGCGACACGCCGCGCACCAACCTGAAGGTGGTAAACTTCACCGCCTATCAGCCGGATGTCAGCTCGAACAACGAAGGCAACGACAAGGCTTCGGCACTGTTCCGCGGCAATGCCGACGTCACGCTGTACAACGGCCTGATCGTGACGCCGAACAACGAGTGCGTTCGCATGACGTCGAACACCAGCGCCGCCAACCGCGCCACGCTGACCGCGCGTTCGGTCGGCCTGGAATGCTCGGGCTCGGGTAGCGCCAAGTTCATCGGCGACGGTTCGGGCACGGCGTTCAGCGCGGCCGACGTTGCCGGGTTCTTCACCGGTAGCGCTTCGAACGACATCGACCTGACCGGTGCGCTGATGAACGTGTTCGTCAACTCGGCCACCGCCGATGCGTTTGCAACCACCGACCCGACCACGCTGGCGTCGAGCTTCTTCTCGGCAACGCCGACCCCGTACCACGTGGGTGCGGCATGGTCCGGCAACACCAGCTGGGCCGCGGGCTGGACCTGCAACAGCTCGTACGCGCCGCTCGGCGGCCTCACCGACTGCACCACGCTGCCCGTCTACTGATCGCGGCTGCCCTGATGTGCGCGGGGGCGGTCGTTCGACGGCTGCCCCCGTGTTCGCATCCACGATTGTGACAAAGCGTTTTTGATTCGCAGGAGACATTCGATGTCCACCTTTTCGCGGCTGGCAGGCGCGCTGTTCCTGACCACGGCCCTGACCGTTCCGTCGCTCGCCCATGCCGAGGGCGCGCCCCAATTGACGCCCGAGACACCCACCAGCCCGGAACAGGCCGAGGACCCGACGGTCCCCGGTGCAGACCCGGTCGAGGACACGCAGTCGCAGGAAGAAGACATCGACGTCTCTGTGCCCGGCAGCGTGATCATCGTCACCGGTCGCCGGGATCTCAACATCACCCGGCGCTCCGACCAGGTGGTCACGGTTCTCTCGACAGAGGAAATCGCTCGTACGGGTGAAGGCAATATTGCGGGCGCGCTCAGCCGCGTGACCGGCCTCAGCGTGGTCGGCAACGGTTTCGTCTACGTGCGCGGTCTTGGCGATCGCTACTCGCTCGCACTGCTCAACGGTTCGCCCCTGCCGAGCCCCGAGCCGCTCAAGCGCGTCGTCCCGCTCGACCTCTTCCCCACCGGCGTGGTTGCATCCTCGCTGGTGCAGAAAAGCTATTCGGCGAACTATCCCGGCGAATTCGGCGGCGGCGTGATCAACCTGACCACCACCGCCACGCCGAACGACCCGTTCTTCAAGATCGGCTTCGGCATTTCGGGCGACACCGAGACGACCGGACAGCTGGGCTACACCTACTATGGTTCGAAGACCGACTGGCTGGGCTACGACAACGGCAACCGCGATGCGCCGCCGGCGCTGCAGTCCTACCTCGATAGCGGCCTGCTGATCGGCACCGACCCGGTCGATTCGACCGCGATCGCCGCGCAGCTGGTGACCTCGCGTCAGGCGGTTGTCCAGAAGGCGAGCAAGACCTGGCCGAACTTCTCCGGCTCGTTCTCCGGTGGCAAGACCTTCGAGATGGGTGGCGATACCCAGCTCGGCGTCATCTTCGGCGGCGGCTATTCGAACAAGTGGCTGACCCGCGACATTACGCAGCAAAGCTCCTCCAGCGCGGATCTCACCTCGATCGAATCCGATTTCCGCCAGGTCAGCACCGACGAGCGGATTCTGGTGAACGGCCTGTTCGGCCTCGGCCTCGAATTCGGCACCAACAAGGTGCGCTGGACCAACGTGTATATCCACGACACGGTCAAGAAAGCCGCGCTCGCGCTCGGCCAGCGGCCCGCGCAGAACGGTTCGACCGACTTCCTCCAGCAGCGCACCGGGTTCTACGAGCGTCAGCTGATCGACACGCAGCTGACCGGCGAGTTCAACCTCACCGACGCGCTCAGCCTCGATCTGCGCGGCAGCTACGCCAACACCAAGCGCAAGGCGCCGGGCGAGCTGTATTTCGAATATGTCCGCACCAACTCGGCGGCCGATCCGTTCGGCGAGGTGTTCGTCAACCGGCTGACCGGTAACAGCGGCTCGGCAAGCACGACCTATTCCGACCTCGACGAGAACCTGTGGGCGGGCGGGGCAGACCTCACGTACCGCGTGTCGCCCAGCCTCGCGTTCACGGCGGGCGGTGCCTATTCGGATACGCAACGCTACAATTCGCGGCGCGATTTCCTCTTCCGGTCGAACGGCAGCACGCTGTGCGACGGGACCACCTGCGTTTCCGATCCGGTCTATCTGAGCGGGATCGGCACGCTGCGTCCCGATGCCCTGCTGTCGCCGGGTGTGGTCAACGCGCTGGGCATCCAGCTCGTCGAAAACGATCCGGGCTCGCCCGCGTTCGACGCCGAGCTTGAGATCAAGGCGGGTTACCTCAAGACCAACTTCGCGATCGGCGATTTCGTGCAGATCGACGCGGGCGTGCGGTACGAGGATGCGACCGAGACGACCACGCCGGTTCAGGTGTTCACCTCGTTCTCGTCGGCGACCCCGCCGACCCAGCTCAGCAACGATTACTGGCTGCCCGCGGCGACGATCACCGTCGATCTCGGCAATTCGATGCAGCTGCGCGTGAACGGGTCGAAGACCATCGCCCGCCCGCAGTTCCGCGAGCTGATCAACCAGCCGTACTACGATCCGGACAACAACCGTCCCTATCGCGGCAACCCGCTGCTGCAGGACAGCCAGCTTTACAATGCCGAGGCGCGCTTCGAATGGTATTTCGACCGCGACCAGCGCATCTCGCTCGCCGGGTTTTTCAAGAAGATCGACAACCCGATCGAAGCTTTCGTCGCCGGGATCGACCTGCTGACGTCCTACGCCAACGCACCCGAGGCGCAGCTGTATGGCGCGGAATTCGACGTGCAGAAGTACTTCGACCTGTC
Organism: Citromicrobium bathyomarinum; assembly: GCF_038594485.1. Lineage (GTDB taxonomy): Bacteria > Pseudomonadota > Alphaproteobacteria > Sphingomonadales > Sphingomonadaceae > Alteriqipengyuania > Alteriqipengyuania bathyomarina_A. The sequence goes on from NZ_JBCFZG010000004.1 coordinate 1,053,012, forward strand.
GGGCGTCGGCGAGGGCAACTTCTGGGACGCGCGCCGTCTCGTCGCGATCGGCAACTACACCTTCACGCAGTCGAAGCTGAAGGTCGAAGCGGGCGACACGGTGCAGGTGTTCGGCGCGGCGTCGAACATCGCCAGCGACTATTTCCAGGATGGCGCGCCGCTGACCGGCCAGTCCGATCATATCGTCAACCTGCAGCTGGGGCTGGAGGACGAGGACCGTCTGTCGCAGCAGACGATCCTGCTGTCCTACGCGAGCGACCGCGTCGTCAGCCGCGGCCTCAACGGTACGCCGCCGCAGCCCGACGTGATCGAATCGCCCGGTTTCCGGCTCGATTTCGTGTGGCGTGAAGGCTTCGACCTGTTCGGTGCCGAAATGGAAGCCAAGTTCGAGGCGCGCAACATCTTCGGTCGCGGCCACGAGGAATTCCAGCGATCGGGCGACAACCGGATCGACATCAACACTTACGATCTGGGTCAGAGTTTCGCTCTGTCGCTGTCGGCCAAGATCTGATCCCTCAGACGGACGCTGCACTCGGGCGCGATCCCGATGCGGTCCAGCCAGACGGTCGCCCGAAAGGGCGGCCGTTTTGCTTTGTAATAGGGACCGGATGGCGGGGGCGATGCCGCAAGCCCGATGAACCCTGCCGAATGACAGCCTTCGTCATTTCTGTATCGGCATTCGTACGTGCCGTTACCCGGCCTCTCCCGATACCGTCGCTGCGGAAAATCGAGAGGAATCCCATGCTACTGAAGTCGTCGACGTCGCTGCTGTGTGCAACCGCCCTGCTGATCGGTGCAGGCCCCGTGAGTGCCAAGGACCCGAGCCCGAAAAAGCTCATGGAGATGAGCGCGGGCTGCGCCTACGTGGTCGGAGTGGCCGAAGGCAGCAACGTGCAGCTGAACTATGGCTCCGCCGCATGGCTCAACATCGTCGGTATCCTCGAACAGCGGACCGGCATCGATGGTGAGAAGGCGATCCAGACCGCCAAGGCGAAGTATAACAAGCGCGCGCGCGTAATGGGCGCGGACGAAGCCTACCGGTACATGCTGGATCGCGCGAAGGAATGCGACCGCGAAATGGCGGTGATCCAGTCCTGATGGCCGGGCGGCTCACCATGCGGCACTTTTCGCGGACGGGTACGGCGGGGGCCGTCGTGCTGGGCGCATCGCTGGCGGTGGTGCTATCGGCACCTCCCGCCAACGCCTCTACCGAGGATGCGGACCTGATCTACGAATGCGCGGTGGCACTCGAATATGCTGCGGACAAAGGGACCGGGCTTCCCGTTACCTCAGGGCGGGCGATGGCGCATTTCGGCGAGGTAACCGGCAACGATCCCGCGCTGCGCAAGCGGGCGCAACAGACGATCGACGCGACCTGGAACGACTACCGCAAGGAGAACGGGCGCGACGCGCTCGACAGGTACGTTCGCTCGGTCGCGCAAGACTGTTCCGACCTCTACGTCGAACTGGCGGAGCGCGATTCAGCCGACGCCGAGGGGCAGCTCAATTCCCAGGGCACCCTGTCCGCTGCTGCATTGCGATCCTTCGCGACGCGTACCGGCGATTACGGCGAAGTCGCAAACTACCTCGTCTACTACTACCCTTACGGCAAGGATCTCTTCCAGCCGAACGAGGATGGCGACCTGCTGGGCCAACTGATCGTCGAGGTCGGCGCGGCAGGCCTGCGCCGGTGGAGCGACGAGGCAATCTACGCGATCGCTACAAAGCATTACTGGCAGTACAATCCGCCTGCGACGCGACTGGTGTTCGCCGAATATCAACGCCGCATGCGGGTGAAGCGCCAGTCCGAAGCCGAAGCGCAGCGGTGGGCGCAGCGCGCGGCCGATGATCGCGCGCAGAAAGCGCGGCAGGCCAACGCGCCCTATGTCGGCTCGCTCGGCAACGGAAAGCCATACAGGCCCAAGCAGGGCAGCGGCGTGGTCGTATGTACGACCTACACGGGCTACGCCGGTGGGACCGTATGCAAGGAAGAATAGCGATGGGCCCGGTCTTCTCGGCTCGGGGGTTCCGGCTCCTGCATCGAAGCCCGAGCCTCATTGAAGCGGAGAGATTGCAATGAAGGCGCGTACCATCATCCTGTCGCTTGCATACGCTGCGCTTGCGGCGGGCATGGCCCTTGCCATTCCCGGGTTCGCTCGGGCCGAGACGAGCGGCCAAGCCGGCGGAGGCTCGAACACAGCGTCAGACGTCGCGGCGCACAACGCTGGCTATGAAAGAGGGCTGGCGTTCGGCACATCGGCGCAGACCGTGGGCGAAATGCTGCAATGTTCGGCGGTGTGGGATCGCTGGTCCTATGTCCTTGCCAGTGCGGCGGACCCGGCGTTCGCGGCCGGGTTGCGCGGGGAACTGTCGGCAGAGAATGCGGCAAGCCGCAAAGCCTACTGGCGGCGCATGGCCCGTCGGGAGATGCAGGAAGACGACGATGCGAGTTATTTCGAAAGAAGGCGCGCAGACGCCGAAGAAAGCGCAGACGAGATATACGCCGATTATGCCAACGGGGCAGAGAAGGGCCTTCAGAGGATGATGGAATGGCTCGCGCTGTGTTGATGGGGCGCTGTTTTCTGCCGGCGCTGGCAATCGCGCTGTCCACGCCAGTCGCCGCGAGTGCCGGGGGCCAGACTGCCAATGCGGACAAGACCCCGCGAACCGCGCAGGAAGTCCGCAAGGATCGTGACGAGGCAGACCGCCTGATCCGCTTCGGTCAGTCCGCCACGGCCAGGGAGATTCTGCAGGCGCTGTGCCACGATGATGGCGACGACGTTGCCTGCCAGAACCTGGGCGTCATGGCGATGACCGGCGAGGGCGGCGAGATCGACATGGCAGCGGGGCGCGCGGCGTTTGCTCGCGGATGCGATCTCCAGCTGCTCGAAGCGTGCCAGAACCTCGCCGATGCGCTGGTGAGCGGCGATGGTGGACCGGTCGAGGATGTGCGCGCGCTGTCGCTCTATCTCCAGCTGTGTGAGCGGCGTTACGGCGGGCGCAATTGCTACCGCGCCGCGATGATGATCGAGCAGGGGCGCGGTGTGACGCACCCCGATGCGGCCAAGGCGCGGGAGGGATATCGCAGCGCCTGCGACATGCGTTACAGGCCGGCGTGCGATCGGGTGGGGGAAAAACCATGATGTTTCGGATGATGATTGCCGCGAGCCTTTTGGCGTGCGCGACCGGTACTGCGCCTGCTCTGGCCAATCCCGGCTCGATCGACGGCGAAGAGCCGGAGATGTTCGAGGATAGCTATACCTTCGTCTGTCCCGACGGCGGCTATGAGAGCGGCTGCGAACGCGATGATGTGGAGCGTGCCGTGATGCTCGACGACGCACCGCAGGACGTGCTGTCCACGGACTGCCTTTACCGGACGCAGGCGGATTGCACCGTCATTGCCAGCGGGCAGATGGCTGCTTTCACGCTCGGCACGACCCTCTACTGGCAGCTTCTTGCGCTGCAGCCGAAGGATGGACCGGAGACCGAGATGATGGTCCTGTTCGAGCAGGATGGCGCGGTGCCGGTACTGCTGCTTTCGCACCAGACCGAAGGATATTTCGACCCGCCCGTCGCGGTGCGCGATGGCGACGGCAAATTCCTGCTCCAGGCGCCCGCGCGCAATCGGGGGCTGGGCAATGCGGACATCATTCTGATGAACAGTGGGGAGGGGTGGAACTGGGTCACTGCAGACCAGCTGATCGGCGATATGGACCGGCTGCTGCCCGCAGGGTTCACCATCGCCAGCCCACTCGAATTCAACCTGCGGGAAGGCTCTGCCTACGCGCTGGTCCGCCGCGATAGCGACGCGGGCTGCTGTGCAACGGGCGGGGTGGCATATATCGATTTCGAGATGTCGCAGCCGCATTCGATGAACGTCTCTTCGCTGGAATTCCAGGAAACCACGCCGGGCACGCGACACCGGGCGCTGGTTGGCTATGAACAGGCTGTGGTCCCAGATGGAGGAGACGGGGCCGAATAGCTGTTCCCAAGTGCGGGAGCGCCGCTCCGGAGCGCACAGGCGTTAGCCTTGTTGGTCATTTAATCTGTCAAATAGATTGGACAGACTGTGCACTTAGGTTTACCCTGAGCGCATGAGCAATACCGTCGTCGGAAACCTCGATGTGGCGATCCTCTGCGTGATCGTCTTCGTCTCCTTCTTTCTCGGGCTGATCGTGTGTCTCCGACGAGAGGACAAGCGAGAGGGTTATCCGGTCGAGGTCTCCGGAATGTTCGGCAGAACGCAGAGCGCGCAAGGCTTCCCCGCCATGCCCCGGCCCAAGCTGTTCTATCGCCCCCACGATCGCGGAGTGGCGCAGGCGCCGCGGGCCGAAGCGCCCGAACAGGTGCGCTCGGGCCAGCGCCTGCCACCGATGGCATTGCCGCTCGACCCGGGACCCGACCCTCTCGAAGAGGCGATCGGGGCCGCCGCCTATACCCGCAACCGGGAGGAGGCGCCCGATCTGGATGTGGAGGGCCAGCCCAAGCTGATCTCGCTCAACGATCATTCCGAATATTACATTCCCGACGGCGATCCCGATCCGCGCGGATGGGTGCTCGTCTCAGCGGACGAGAAGCGTGTGGGGATCGTCCACGATCTCTGGTTCAACCGCGCCGAGTTCTTCCTGCGCTATTACGAAGTCAAGATCGACGGGGCGGAGGGGCGCCGTCTGGTGCCCGCCTTCTTCGCCGAGGCGCTGACGCGCGACCGCGCGGTGCGGGCGACGACGCTGATCGCCGATGATCTGCGGCGCAGCCCGATCCGCGCCGACGATAGCTGCATCACCATGCGCGAAGAGGATCGCCTCAACGGCTTCTATGCCGGTGGCCTGCGCTTTTCGGGCCGCGCCGGCCAGATCCACGATCCGGCATGATGAACGACGAACCGATCGATATCGCACTCGGCCTGCCGGGCCCGCTGCCCGCCGGGGAGCGCGTGGTGTGGCATGGCAAGCCTGAACGCGCCGCGCTGCTGCGGTATCTGTTCCGCTGGCCGCTGCTGGTGGCTTATTTCGCGTTGTTCGCGCTGCTGCCGATCCTTGCGACGGCGCAGTCCGGGGCGAGCTGGGCGCAAGTGCTGTTCAGTCCCGTTCTGCTGCTGCCCTTTGCGCTGCCGGTTGCCGGTCTGGTGATGGCGAGCGCGTGGGCTCTCGCGCGCACATCGATCTATGTGGTCACCGATCGCCGTGTGATCCTGCAGGTCGGCGTGGCCTTCACACGCACGGTCAACATCCCTCTCGAACTGATCGCCGAGGTCTCCGCCCGCGAGCGCCCGCATGGCATGGATATCGCGCTGACGCTACGCTCTGCGGACAAGATCGCCTGGCTGGCCCTGTGGCCGCACGTGCGTGGATTTCAGTTCTCTCATCCGGTTCCGATGTTGCGCGGCCTGCCGGTCGACAGCCCGGCGGGATCGATCCTGGTCGACGCCATCATGCGTGCTGCGCCCGGCGTGCGGCATGCCCCTGCGCGCGTCGAGAAGGCTCCGGCTGCGATCGATCTGACACCCGACCGGGCACCTCAGCATGTCTGAGATCAGAGTGCCCAAGGGCGCGCTGATCGGCGCAGCGATCATGATCGGCTTCACGATGACCGCGATCACGACCGCCCGCCATTACGACGTCGGTCGCCTGACCGTGCAGACGGCGCAATCGCAGGACCGCAAGCTGCTCGTCTTCAAGCCGCTCCCCGGTGGAGAGATGATGGTGCTCAACGAAAAACGCGAGCCGCTCGGTCATCTCGTCATCGAAGGCGATACGTTCATGATGACGGCGGTGCGCGCGCTCGCGATGCAGCGGGACGATCGCGACGAGGCGGGCGAATTCCGCTTGCTGCTCCAGCGCGACGGCGAAGGCCATCTGGAGCTTGCCGATCAGGCCACGGGCCGCACGGTGAAGCTGGAAGGGTTCGGGCAGGCGAGCGCGAGGGCCTTCGCCCGCTATCTCGATTCTGCCGACCCGCAGAAAACCGCCGGCTAATCCTTCTTCAGGGTCAGGCCTTCGGCTACCCGCAGGCCGTACCGCCGCTTCATCACTAAGCGTAGTCGCTGCCCGGCAATCGATCCGCCGTGGCGAGGCGATCCGCAGACCCTCCGCTATTCGCCTGCCTGAACCACGTCTTTTTCGTCGACACCCGGTTCGGTAATGACCGCCTGATGCGCCTTGCGCGTTTCGAACGCGGTGGCGCGCCGGATTGGGCGGTCGCCCCTGGGACCGAGCAATCCCTCGTACCCCGCTGCCATCGGCGCGCCGCCCAGCGGGCGGGACATGCCGTTGTGGCAGGTGGCGCAGTCGACCTTCGCGACATCGCCCAGAGGGCTCAGACGATGCGGCGGAAAGACACCTTGCAGCCCGGTCAGATAATCATTGTTGATCCCGCGAACCATGCGGATGCCGTACCAGGCATTGATCCGCTTCGGCGTGCTCTGCGACCAGTCGGCAAAGGCACGGGTGTTGTGGCAGAAGTTGCAGTTTACCCCCATGCCCTCCGACATTTGCATCATCAGGATGTAGATGTTCTCCAGATCGGCGAGGTCGGTGGTCTCACCCGAAACCGAGCGTGCCTGCGCCCCGGAAATCGGCTTGTCGTCGAGCAGGTAGTTTTCGAAAGGGGCACGCGGGAAGAAATCGCGCATGTTTTTCGCGGTCCGGTTCCACGGCGGCGGTTTGCCGACGATCCCACCCATGGGCGGCTTGGGCTCGGCCCCTTCGTACCAGGTTTTCTGCGGCACGTTGTTCCCGCGGTGGCAGGTGTAGCAGGTGACGCCGGTCTGGCCGACATGGCGCGCATTTTCGTTGATGTCGCGCACCATTTCCAGCATTCGCCGGGCGACTTTCTTAGTATACAGATCGTCGGAGGCGAAGTTGCCGCCATCGCCGTGGCAATAGCTGCACCCCTGATCGGGCGCGACCCATTCGGTGATCGATTGCATCAGGTAGTCGAACTGCCCCGAGTCGAGATCGCCCAGAACCTTCACGTTTTCGTACACCTCGCTTGCCGACATGCCGGTGTCGGGAAACGGCGTCGTCGCGGCGGGCACGATGTTGATCGGATCGTTGCGCGTGCGTGCGGAAGTGAAGGTGTTCATCGCGATCCCGCGCCAGCCCCAGTCGCGCGACTCGATCGGGTCCCACGGGTGGTCCCAGGTGGGGACGAGAAGGAAGAACAGCAGGGTCCCGGCAGCCGCCGCCAGCAGGAAAATGCCCACCAGGCTGGAACGTGGCCTTTGCGATATCGGCTTCATCGTGACGCCTCCGGCGCTGGAGGAACCATGGCGGTCGACTGGCCGGGAGCCTCGGTGATCGCACGAACCTGCTCGGCAATGTCCGGTGGCAGCGTCATGTCGGGGTAGGTCGCGGGGTATTCGGGGGCGAGGCCCCATTTGACGCCCCACAGGTACCAATTGTCGACCACCGTGCCCGTCAGCAGGATGCCGATCGCGCCCGAGAATGTCGTCAGGATCGCGAACCAGTACGCCCAGCGGTGGACCGATTCGAAGGTGGCGTTGAAACCCATCGTCCAGCGCCAGAACAGCGCGCCGCGCTCAGCCGCAGTGCCGCGATCGACGATTTCCTCGGTCTCGCGCTCCCCGCCGAAGCGGGACACCGCAAGGATCGTGCCCCCGTGCATCGCGAAAAGCAGCACCGATCCATAGAGGAATGCGATCGAGAAGCAGTGGAACGGGTTGTAGTAGAAATTGCCGTAGAGGACGGAAAGCGAGGCGGTCCAGTTGAGGTGCGGGATGATCCCGAAAGGCGGTGCCTCGTGCCACGATCCCATCAGCATAGGGCGGATGAAGCCGATGCTGAGATAGAGGAAGATCGCGCTGGCGAAGGCCCACGCGACGTGCGTGCTCATTCCCAAGGCCTTGGCCCGCAGGTACATGCGGCACCACCACAGCAGGATGGACGCGGTGAGGAAGAAACCCGCCCAGATCCACCAGCCGCCCTCCGCCAGCGGGACGAAGGGCGTGAAGCCCCACTTCGCTTCGGGCGGGTCGAGCCGGTGCCAGGCCATGCCTTCGATGAAGGCGACCGGGTTCCAGTGGACCGATGCCCAGAAATTGAGGCCGATGATCTCGATCGCGATGAAGCCGCAAATTAGCGATGCGATGCCGCAGAAGCCGAGATAGGTCGGCCCGATCTGCGGGTCGCCGATCTTGCCGATCCAGCGATTGAGGAACGGCTTGATCAGGCGGGGGGACTCATAACCCTTTAGCGGGAGCCCGGGATCGTAAGGTCCGTGAATCTGGATCTGCGAATAGAGGCTGTGAAAGGATGCCATCAGCCGAGCCCTCCCAGGCCCATGTCGTTCCAGAATGGCAGCTGCAGGTACCAGTCGTAGAAATAGGGCCATCCGCCGACCCAGAAGGGGCCGCTGATAAGAATGCAGATCGCGCTCCAGAACCCGGCGTTGATCGCCGCGAACCAGCCGAGCCGGTGGATGCCGAGCGGGCCGATCGAATAGGCGATGGTGTCGCGGAAATACTGGTTTTCGTGCTGGCCGTGCTTGACCGGCTCTCCCTTGGGCGGGTTGACGGCAGACAGGATGACGCCGCCGTGCATCGCCAGCATCAGCGTGGTGCCGAAAAAGCACGTCACCGCCAGCATGTGCGCCGGGTTATAGTGGAAGTGCAGCCCCTGGTAGCCGACGTTGGAGACCCAATCGAGGTGGGCGAAAATGCCGTAGGGAAAGCCGTGGCCCCATGCGCCGAGCATGATCGGCCGGAACACTTCGAGGCTGAGATAGGCGAAGATAGCGAAGGAAAAGGCGATCGGGATGTGGAACCCCATGCCCAGCTTGCGCGAGATTTCCACCTGCCTCAGCGCCCACGAGATGAAGGCGCCCGCCGCGCAGACCGTGATGATCTGCCACAGCCCGCCTTCGCGCAAGGGCGCGAGGCCGAGGCCGTATTCGATCGCGGGCGGGGCGATGTCGATTTGCCAGATGTTCCACGTCGGCCCGATCGCCGCGCCGTAGACGATCAGCGCGGTGCCCAGCGTGGCGAAGATTGCGGTGGTGACGCCGAAGAACCCGACGAAGAACGGTCCGATCCAGAAATCGAACATCTCCCCGCCGATCAATGTACCCCCGGCAACGCGGTACTTCCGCTCGAAACTGAGCATCGACATGACGCGCTCCCGAGAAACCTGTCCAAAACAATAGACATGTCAAAATGTCCACATCGCTTACCATCGCAAGAAAATCAGATGATCACAAGCCCTGTCAGGCGGGCAATCGTCGAAACCGGCATCGAAACCGGTCGTGCGGGATGAGCGGAGCGTTCGAGGTCGCAATGATCGCTGCAACCCGCTAGGTGCCCACCCGATCAACAATCGGATGCAGTCACATGGCACGCAAATATTCGAGGGCGGCGGTCCGCGAGGAAGCGGATCGCGAGGAAGACGAGCAGACGGTAGCTCCTGCCGAATGCTGGCTCTGCGGACGTCCTCTGGGCAAGAATACGGTCATGCACCATCCGGTGCCCAAAAGCCGCGGCGGGCGCGATGTCGTGCCGATGCATCCCATCTACCAGCAAACGCTGATGGCCAATTTCACGAATTCGGAATTGCAGCGGTACGCGCTCGACGTGGAGGCGATCCTCGCCAACCCGGATATGCGCAAGTTCGTGGACTGGGTCGCCAAGAAGGACCCCGACTTCCACGCGAGCCCCGCGAAAAAGAAGCGCTGATCCCACGCGCCCTATCGGGCAACAGGTTACGGAAAGAGGACGATGACATTGGCGATCGATGAGAGCGCCCGGCCGATCTGCGTCGCAGCACTATACTGCTTCGCCCCGCTTGCGGATTGCGGGCGGCTGCGCGAACCGCTGAAGCAATTGTGCGACGATCGCGGAATCAGGGGCACGCTGCTGCTGGCGAGCGAGGGCATCAACGGGACCATCGCCGGGACGAGAGCAGGCTTAGACCAAGTGCTCGACCATATTCGTGCGTGGCCCGGTTGCGCCGATCCCGAACTGAAATTTTCGAGCGCTGCGACAATGCCGTTTCACCGGATGAAGGTTCGCGTGAAGTCCGAAATCGTCACGATGGGGCAGCCCGACATCGATCCGGCGGCCAATGCCGGTACCTATGTCGATCCGCTCGACTGGAACGCTCTAATCGACGATCCCGATACCATCGTGATCGACACGCGGAACGATTACGAGGTTTCGATCGGCTCGTTCGCAGGCGCGATCAATCCGATGACCGAAAGCTTCCGCGATTTTCCCGAATGGTTCGCGCGCGAGCGCGAGCGCCTGCTCGGTTCCGAAAACCCCCCCAGGGTCGCAATGTTCTGCACCGGCGGCATTCGCTGCGAAAAGGCGTCCGCATTCCTGAAAAACGAAGGACTCGATGACGTCTTCCACCTCAAGGGAGGTATCCTCGCCTATCTCGAGCAGGTGCCCGAGGAGGCGAGCCGGTGGCAGGGCGAATGCTTCGTATTCGACCAGCGCGTTGCCGTCGGCCACGCGCTTTCCGCCGGAACCCATGAACTGTGCTTCGCGTGTCGTCGCCCGCTTAGCCCGACGGACAGGCAGTCGCCGCTCTACGAGGCAGGGGTCAGCTGTGCGGCCTGTCATGGCGAAAGAGACGATGCGCAGCGCGCTTCGTATCGCGAGCGCCATCGGCAGGAAATGCGTGCCGCAAGCCAAGGGCGCGCGCATGTGGGTGCAGTGTTTGCGCCGAGCGGGGATGACGATGCGGAGTGACCCCATCCTCTACAGTTTCCGCCGCTGCCCCTATGCGATGCGCGCAAGGCTGGCCCTTGCGATCTGCGAAACCCGTTATGTGCTGCGCGAGGTCAAGCTTGCACGAAAACCGGCCGAACTGATCGAGGCTTCGCCCAAGGGGACGGTCCCGGTTCTCGTCCTCCCCGATGGGACTGTCATCGACGAGAGTATCGAGATCGTGCGCTGGGCGCTCGCGCAGAGCGATCCGGAGGGCTGGCTGGACCGGGACGACGCCGGTTTGATCGAGCGTAACGATGGGTCTTTCAAGCACGATCTCGACCGTTACAAATATCCCGATCGCCATCAATCCGACGCGATGCTGCACCGGCAGCGTGGTCTGGAATTCTTGCGCCTGCTCGACGAGCGGCTCAGCGAACACCCGCAATTGTGCGGCTCGCAGCGCGGCATCACCGATGCGGCGATCATGCCGTTCGTGCGTCAATTCGCTGCGGTGGAGCGGGACTGGTTCGCGGCGCAGCCGATCCCGCATCTGCAGAAATGGCTGGAGCACCATCTCAGTTCGCCGCTGTTTTTGGCGATCATGGTCCGGTTCGATCCGTGGGCACCGGGCGATCGAGCGGTGACGATGCAGGGCTGCGCTGAGCCATCCTGACACCGGGGCAGCACTGCGCGGTCCGCTCGCGCATAACTGACGCGGTGCGTCTTGTGACTGGCGCAGTAACCGGGAAGGAAGACGGCCAAATCATCGAAAGGATGGTGGGCGCGGCAAGGATTGAACTTGCGACCCCACCCGTGTGAAGGATGGGAATACGGACTATCTGGGATTATTTGGGACTAAAAAAAGTCTTGAAAAACAGGTAGATTTGTCTAAACTTGTCTCAATTGATCCACCCAAGTTTTTCATACTTGTTTCATGCGTTTCATACAAAGGCTGTGCGGGAATGCCTGACCTGAGCAAGATCGGCGAACGTGATAAACTGAAGCCGCGAAGCGACAAAGAACCTCATTGGCAACGGCTCCAGGCTGGTTGGTATGTAGGATATCGACCGTCCCGAAGGGGCGGAAAGGGGTCATGGTTCGCTCGTGCCTATGATGAAGACGCGCGCAAGTACCGCCGCAAGAATCTTGGACCTTATGGGACGTTGTCCGGACATGATGTGTTCGCCACAGCCAAGAGGGATGCAGAGGCGTTCGCCGAGTTGGTAGAAGCTGGAGGGCTGCGAACAGAGAAGCTGGATACGGTTGAAGATGCGTGTCGGGCTTATCTTAGCGACAAACCGGGGCCAATTGCTGAAGGCGTGTTTCGCCGTCACGTATTTGATGACGCCATTGCCAAGGTTAAGTTAGACAAGCTCCGAAAGCATCATCTGCGTGCATGGCGAAAGCGGCTTGAGAATGCGCCTGCGCTTATCACTCGAAGCAAGGATGGGGAGCCTCGCTTCAAGACCAGAGCTGCTTCCACAGTTAATCGTGACATGGTCCCACTTCGCGCGGCACTTTGGCGTGTCCTCTCCCCTGGTGCACCAAATACTGACGCTGCCTGGCAAGAAGCTTTGAAGCCGACAAAGGGTGCGGACCGGCGTCGCGATGTCTATTTGGATCGACCAGAACGCAAGAAACTTCTGGCCGCCCTTCCTGAGGATATCGAGCCTTTTGTCCGGGGCCTTTGTCTGTTGCCGCTGAGGCCTGGAGCTCTTGCAGCACTGAAGGTGAGCAACTTTGACAAGAGGACTAGGACGCTGACGATTGGTGCCGACAAGAACGGCGTTCCTCGACAAATCAGTGTTCCTGAAACAATCGCCGGATTTTTGGCAGAACAGTGCAAGAGCAAGTTACCCACTGCATCGATGTTCATGCGCGCAGATGGGGTGCCTTGGTCCAAGGACAAATGGAAAGGTCCGATCAAGGACGCGGTGAAGGTCGTTCGTCTTCCGCAGGGTACTTCTGCTTACACTCTTCGCCACAGCGTAATAACTGACTTGGTGCGCGCTGGACTGCCGATTCTTACCGTTGCGCAACTGTCGGATACGAGTGTCGCTATGATTGAAAAGCACTATGGTCACTTGGTGAGGAACGATGCAGAGCATGCATTGGCTCAGCTAGCGCTGTGAGCTTCTGTCTAGATCTCGCCTAGCCAATCGACGCGCAAGCGATCGAGACCAACGACTTGGCCTTCCGCTGTCACCTCGTTGCCGAAATGATCATGTTCTGGATCGACGTCTTCGAGCACCCACTGATCGCCAGCGGCGGTCACGATGGCAACCCCGCGAGGCAGGTGTTCAAGCCGCCCGCTTATTCGCATTCGATTCGTGCTCATGAAGGCCTGTATGCCATCCATTGCTGCAAAACGCTCCTGACATATGCGGGCGTTTCCCGATTTCTCGGGATGCCACCGGCACGAGCAACTGCGCCCGGACCAGCATTGTAAGCGGCGAGTGCCAGATGGACCTCGCCAAAACGGTCCAGCATCTGTCGCAGGTAGCGCGCGCCTCCATCGATGTTCTGGCGAGGATCATGCCGGTTGCGAACGCCAAGCTCGCGGGCGGTTGCCGGCATCAACTGCGCAAGTCCGGCAGCACCAGCCGGGCTGATCGCCATCGGATTGAAGCGGGACTCGGCCCAAACCAGTGCCTGCATCAGTCCAGGCGGAAGACGATACCGAACCTCAGCTTCTCTGATCAGAGGCTCGTAAAGTGCTTCGCGGTAGGATGCAGGGAGCAGTATCCGCGATGGCGCTTCCTCGCTGGTCCAGAGATCCACACCAGGGATTTCAGGCTGCTCATAGCGATGCTCCAGAAGGGCGAACTCCTGTGCTTGTGCGCTAGGCGCTACGATACTGGCGCTCGCCACTATGCCGATCATCAAAGCCAGTCTCATCGTTCACACTCCTGTCGCTTGCAGCGAATCGGAATAGAACATAAATAGAACATGTAGGAAACCGTTTCGTCCGTCCCGACAGCGAGAGGGGAGGATGCCGGTCATGGGGGACCCGAGCCTGCGAAGGAACCCTTATGTCCGTTGCCACGACCAACCATCCCCTCGCCGCTACGGCCAGGCGCATTTGTGAAAGCCGTGGCGGCAAATGGTCCGGCACCAAGGGCATGGCATGCTGCCCCGCACATGACGACCGCACGCCCTCGCTCGGCGTATCGCTCGGGCGTGGAGCGATCCTCCTCCACTGCTTCGCCGGATGCGATCAGGAGTCCGTGCTCGCTGCCCTCGCGCGCGAAGGCGTGCCGCCGTCCGCCTTGTTCTCGGGAGGTGCAATTGAGCCTAAGATGGACACTGGTCCTGCAGGGAAGCCTTCGGTCGCTGCCTTGCGCATCTGGCGCGATGCACGGCCACTGCGTGCCAGTCCGGCAAAGGCATATCTTGAAAGCCGCGGCATCCTCGCCGCATCTCCGGTGCTGCGCTTTCATCCTCGAACGCCGCTTGGTCCGAAGGGACGCACTCGCTTTTTGCCGGCCATGATTGCGGCGGTCAGCCTCGACGAGGGGCCGATCGCAATCCACCGCACGTTCCTGTCGGGCGATGCCAAGGCTAAGTTCGACAAGCCGAAGCGCGCGCTCGGTGCGCTCGGTGAAGCTGCCGTCCGCCTCTTCGCTCCCGCCTCCGGCAAGCTCGGCCTTGCCGAGGGCATCGAGAGCGCGATGTCGGCCTACGCTCTTACTGGTATTCCCGCTTGGGCGACCTTGGGCAATGAGCGCTTCGGCCTCGTCAGCGTGCCCGATAGCGTGACCGAGCTTCATCTCTTCGTCGATCACGATGCTGGCGGCGAGCTGGCTGCGTCGCGTGGCCTGGCCGCTTATGCCCGCGAAGGGCGGACGATCCACGTTCGCAAACCATCCTCACGCGACACCGACTGGAACGACGAACTCACAGCATGGCTGCGCCGCCAAGCGGCACAGTAAGAGGAGAGAGGGCTTCTCGAATTCCTGATCCGGCAGAGGGCGTGTCCCGATGCCATCATCAGGAGGACGAATTGCCATGTTTCAATCAGACCTGTTTCCCGCCGGCGAGCAGTTGCCGCCCATGCCCATGGCCTATGCCATTGGCATCCGAGTTGCCGCGCTTCTTGCTTCGGGACGTCATCTTACCCGTACCGACATTTCCGGGCTGTTCGCCGAAGAGACCGGTGTTCTGGACT
>NZ_JBCFZG010000005.1:0-126927 GCF_038594485.1 Citromicrobium bathyomarinum
AATCCAGAACACCGGTCTCTTCGGCGAACAGCCCGGAAATGTCGGTACGGGTAAGATGACGTCCCGAAGCAAGAAGCGCGGCAACTCGGGTGCCAATGGCATAGGCCAAGGGCTTGGACGGCAACTGCTCGCCGGCGGGAAACAGGTCTGATTGAAACATGGCAATTCGTCCTCCTAATGAAGGCATCGGGGCACGCCCTCTGCCGGATCAGGAATTCGAGAAGCCCTCTCTCCTCTACGGCGCCGCCTTGCGGCTCAGCCATGCTGTCAGTTCATCGTTCCAGTCGGTGTCGCGTGAGGATGGTTTGCGAACGTGGATCGTCCGTTCATCGCAGGCATAAGCGGCCAGGCCACGCGACGCAGCCAGCTCGCCGCCAGCATCGTGATCGACGAAGAGATGAAGCTCGGTCACGCTTTCGGGCACACTAACGAGGCCGAAACGCTCATTCCCCAGGGTCGCCCAGACGGGAATGCCGGTGAGAGCATAAGCCGACATCGCGCTCTCGATTCCCTCAGCAAGGCCGAGCTTGCCAGAGGCCGGAGCGAAGAGGCGGACAGCAGATTCACCGAGCGCGCCAAGCGCGCGTTTCGGCTTGTCGAAAGCGGCCTTGGTATTGCCCGAAAGGAACGTGCGATGGACGGCGACCGGCCCCTCGTCGAGGCTGACTGCCGCGATCAGGGCGGGCAAAAAGCGGGTCCGTCCTTTTGGACCAAGCGGCGTTCGTGGATGGAAGCGGAGCGCTGGAGATGCGGCGAGGATGCCGCGGCTCTCAAGATATTCCTTTGCCGGACTGGCACGCAGTGGCTGTGCATCGCGCCAGATCCTCAGCGCTGCCGCCGAGGGTTTGCGGGTGCTGGTCGGTTCGGGGCCGTTGGTGGTCGCAGAAGCTGAAAAAAGCGCCGGTGCCTCGAATCCTTCACGCGCCAATGCAGACAACACGCTCTGCTGATCGCATCCCGCAAAGCAATGGAAGAGGATGGCCTGTCGGCCGAGCGACACACCGAGTGACGGCGTGCGATCATCATGCGCAGGGCAGCAGGCCATGCCCTTGGTGCCGGACCACTTGCCGCCCCGGCTTTCGCAGATCTTGCGGGCGGTGTCCTCAAGCGAGGTACGTGACAGGGTTGAATTCGAAACGGGCATACCGGCTCCATCGCCTCACAATTGCCCCTCCAACCGACCCTCTCTCCTCTCGGATAAGCACGCAAAAAAGCGTTTTCCTACACCTATTTGTTCTATTTATGTTCTCTTACAGATCGAGGCAAGGTGAAAGGTTATGCGATGCGAATGTATCTGGTGGCCTGCGGTTGCGGTGCGCTAGCGATTGCGATTGCGATAGCGATACCGATCTCGGGGTCTGCGCGGGCGCGGGAGTTTCAAGTCTTCGACCATGACCTCAGCAAAGTTGAGGTTACAACCGACAAAGGTCTTGGCTTTAACCCGACTGCAATCGACTTGGCCAAACCAGAAGGCGGCAAGGCTTATATCGATAGAAGCTTCAAGGAAGCTTTGTACGAGCCACTCATCCGGCAAGCTGAAGCGCGATACCAATTACCGCCTCGACTGCTTCAGGCCCTGATTTGGCAGGAATCGCGGTTCAACCCGATGGCGATCAGTCCGGCTGGCGCCGCTGGTCTCGCTCAACTGATGCCGGGAACGGCAAGAGAACTCGGTGTCAGCAATCGCCACGATCCGGCTCAGAACATCGACGGTGGCGCGCGGTATCTGAAGCAGATGCTAGAGCGCTTTGGTGCGATCCATCTCGCGCTGGCCGCCTACAACGCTGGACCCGGCGCCGTGTCGCGAGCCGGCGGGATACCGAAAAATCGGGAAACGCCTGGATATGTGAAGAGCGTTATCGACCGATGGATGGCATACAGCTCGATATGACTACGAATCGGAAAAGGATCAGCGGACGGCTCGAGCATCTTCCTCGGGGAGCTGCAATTGTAACCGATGCCGGTGATCACTGGGTTCTTGAAGACTATGAACCCTCAAACGATGACTTCGGATTTGAAGTTACCGCAGAGGGTATTGTCGTCGGGTTCGACCGGCTTCGCGTCGAATGGCTTGGTCAGGTGTTCGCTTAGGAGCAGGTCAAGCAGCCCTCAAGACCGCAATGTTTTGCGGCTTGCCGCCGATGGAGTCGAGGAAGTCTGCCCAATCCTGCAACATTGCACGCCGAGGAGCGAGATATTCGGCAGCATTGTATGCTCCGCGAACTTCGTTTTCTTCGCTGTGTGCCAATTGCAGTTCGACCCAATCCTCATGATATCTCCGGATCCACATCGGGGGTTCGCCAACTTCGACAAGCTGCTCGTTTGCCCAAGTGCTCGCCAGACCTCTGAAACCATGAACAGTTTGCCGCCCGTGGTACCCAAGCCGATATAGGCCGTAGATCATCGTATTCTCGGAAAGCGGCATCTTGGGCTTTTGACCTGGAAAAACGTATTCGCCTTCGGACTTGCTGATCATTTCTTCGGCTAGTGAGGCAGCTTGCCGTGACAATGGCACAATATGCTCGCGACCCATTTTCATCCGATCAGCGCCAATGCGCCATGCTGGTGAAGGTCCACCCAGATCTTCGAACTCGTGCTTCTTGGCGAACCGAAGCTCCTTCGTCCGCACCCATGTAAGAAGAGCGAAAATCAATGCTGCCCGGGTAATCTCGGAGCGTCTTTCACCCTCTTCTTGATATTGCTCGATCTTAATCATCAGCTCGGGTAGCTGCGCGAGAGGTAGCTTCGCCATATGCTTGACCCGAGGCCGTGGCTTCAATGCCCCGCGAAGATGCGCAGTAGGGTCGGAATCACAAAGGCCGCTGGCAATAGCGAACTGGAATACCTGTCCGATACATTGCTTTGCCCGCCGACTGATGTCGAGCGCGCCGCGTTCCTCGATTTTCCGAATGACCTTCAGGACTTCTGGTGGAGTTATCTCATGCATCATGAGTTCGCCCAAGACAGGAAACACATCTTGGTCCATGCGCGACCAGACACGCTTCGCATGCGCGGGGTCGAGACTACCTGCTCTGTTCTGATGCCACATGGTGGCGATCGCCCTAAAGGTCTTGGCCTGTTCGAAATCCCGACCTGGTTTGTGGACCATCGGGTCCCTACCCTCGGCCAACACCCCCTTGGCAACTTTCTTGAGTTCTCTTGCTGCCGCTATTCCTACTTCGGGATAGGCGCCGAAAGAAAGCAGCTTCTCCTTACCGTGGCACCGGTATTTCAGCCGCCAGAGCTTCGAGCCGTTCTTTTGAACAAGAAGGAATAGACCCTCCCCATCCGCAAGCTTGTATGGGCGTTCTGCCGCCTTCGCTTTTTTGATCTGAATCTCACTCAAGGCCATTGGGGGTATCGCTCCTTTTCGCTACCCCCGGAAAATACCCCCAAAATACCCCCACACCAAATCCGGCTTCAAGCGAATGCAAGCGCACGCAAGCGGACGCGAATCGCTCACATCATTCTGTTTTAATTGAATTTTGCGGATGCATACGGCCCCAAACGAACCCATGCGGATTCGAGAATGGTAGCGGAGGAGGGACTCGAACCCCCGACACGCGGATTATGATTCCGCTGCTCTAACCACCTGAGCTACTCCGCCCCACGATCGCCATACCAGCTAAGGCATGAGGCCTGCCGGAGCGGTTAGCTCGACGGCAGGCGGCGCTCTTAGGGTGCGCTCGCCCGGCGGTCAAGACGCGTTTGGGTGAACTTTCATGCCCGCTCGCGTCCGCGAAAGGCGACCTCCTCAGCCAGCTCCCACGGACCGCCTCGGTAGCGATGGACGGCCAGCCCACGAAAGGCGAATGGACGCTCGCCGAGCTGGGTCGAAAGCTCGGCCTGCAAGGCTTGGGCCTCGCGTTTGGAGACCTTGTTCTGAACCGTGATATGCAGACGCTTGCCGCCCTGATCCTGCGGGGTGAGCAAACCATGAAAGTGCTCCGCCAGCAGGGCACGCAGACGCTGCATTCCCTCGCTCTCCAGACGAATTGCGGTGCCGCCCCCCAATGACATAATTCCGAGGATTCGCGCGTCGACCGGCGCGAATTCATTTGCCAGCTGGCGAACGTGCTGCACGACCTCGCCCTCGCAGAATCCCGGCAAGGCGTGGAACAAGGTGACGTGGGCTGCGAGATAATTGCGTTCGGGCGGAAAATGTGCGGTTCGCAGAGCAGTAGCCCAGCCCTGCAGATCGGCAGGTAATTGCGCGGTCAGGATCAGCGGCGCTTCGCCCATGCAAGGCCCCTCGCTGGCTGAACTCTACATCTCACCACGTTCGCGGCGAAGCTTGTACCACTCGGCAACATTGGCGTTGTGTTCCTCCAGCGTCGAGGCGAACACATGCCCGCCGGAACCGTCGGCGACCATGAACAGCGCGTCCGTCTTCGCAGGGTTGAGCACGGCCGCAATCGATTCGCGCCCCGGGTTGGTGATCGGCCCGGTCGGCAGACCGACCCGCGTGTAGGTGTTGTAGCCGTTGACCGCCGCGATTTCCGACTGGCGGATACGACGCCCCAGCGGCTTACCCTTGGTGATCGGATAGATGATCGTGGGGTCGGCCTGCAGCAGCATCCCGTCCTTTACCCGGTTGGAATAGAGCCCGGCGACCATGCGCCGTTCCTTGGGCACACCGGTTTCCTTCTCGACGATCGAGGCAAGCGTCACCGCGTCCTCTATATTGTCGACCGCAATATCCTTCGCACGCTTCGGCCAGGCCTCCGCCAGGTAATTGCGCATCGCGGCCTGCATCCGGGCGAGCACCGCAGCGCGATCTTCGCCGCGCTCGAAATCGTAGGTGTCGGGCAGGACGCTACCCTCTTTGGGAACGGGGATTTCGCCCGTCAGAAGGTCTTCCGCCATCAGCGTTTCATAGACCAGGATCGAGGGTGTGCCCTCGGGAATGGTCACGAAGCGCCGGATGACTTCGCCATGTTGCAGCGTATCGAGAATGGTGGACGAACTTGCTCCTCCGGGCAGCAGGAACTCACCCGCCTTGATCGGATCGCCGCTGCCCAGAACCTTGGCACGCAGCAGAAACGCGTCCTGATTGGCGATCAGTCCGTCTTCTTGCAGTTGCCCTGCCACCGAAGTGAGGGTCGATCCCGACCGGACGATGAACGAAGCGTCATCGCGGTCCGGGCCGGGACCGTACCAACCCCACGCGAACCAGCCGCCCGCCAACGCGATGGCGATGAGAACCAGGGCGGCGAGCGCGCGGATCATCCGTCGATCTTGCTCATCACGAGGCTGGCATTGGTGCCGCCAAAACCGAAACTGTTGTTGAGCACGGCGTTCACTTCGCGCTTCTTCGCGGTGTGCGGCACCAGGTCGACCCCTTCGGTTCCATCGTCGGGGTCGTCAAGGTTGAGCGTGGGCGGAACGATCTGGTCGCGAATGGCGAGAATGCAGAAGATGCTCTCGACCGCGCCAGCGCCGCCCAGCAAGTGGCCGATCGCGGACTTGGTGCTCGACATCGAAGCTCCGCCCAGATCGTCGCCGAACACGCGCTTGGCCGCCGCCAGTTCGATCGTGTCGGCCATGGTCGAGGTGCCGTGCGCGTTGATATAATCGATGTCGCCCGGCTCCAGCCCTGCCTTGCGCAGCGCCATCCGCATGGAGAGTTCTGCGCCCTTGCCTTCCGGGTGCGGCGCAGTGACGTGATAGGCATCGCCGGAGAGGCCGTAGCCGACCACTTCGGCGTAAATCTTCGCGCCGCGCGCCTTGGCGTGCTCGTATTCTTCAAGCACCACCACGCCCGCGCCTTCGCCGAGCACGAAACCCTCGCGATTGCGGTCGTAGGGACGACTGGCCTGTTCGGGCCGGTCGTTGAAACCGGTGTTGAGCGCACGCGCCTGAGCGAAGCCGGCAATGCCAAGTGGGTTGATGGTCGATTCCGAGCCACCCGCGAGCATAATGTCGGCATCGTCGTCGCGGATCATGCGCGCCGCGTCACCGATCGAGTGCGCACCGGTGGAGCAGGCGGTCACCACCGCATGGTTGGGGCCCATCAGGCCGTAACGGATCGAGACTTGCCCGCTGATGAGGTTGATGATGCGCCCATGCACGAAGTGCGGGCTAACCCGGCCCGGCCCGCGCTCGTGCAGGTTGACCGACTCGTATTCGATCCCCGGCAGACCGCCGATACCGGCACCGATCGATACGCCGGTGCGCTCCTTGGTCGCCTGATCCATTTCGGTAAGCCCGGCGTCTTCGATTGCCTGGCCAGCGGCATCGAGGCCATAGACGATGAAAGGATCGACCTGGCGCTGGATCTTGGTGTCGACGCGCTTGTCGGGATCGAATCCCCACTCGTGATCCTTGCCCTTCACCTCGCAGGCAATGGTCGCCTTCTGGTTGGAAGAGTCGAAGCGGGTAATCGGCCCGGCCCCGCTCTTGCCTGCGATGAGGTTCTTCCACGAGGTTTCGACATCGCCGCCCAGCGGGGTGACAAGGCCAAGACCGGTTACAACGACGCGGCGCATACTTATCTCCAAAAACAGCACAGGCCCGGCCCGCTTACCGGGTCGGGCCTGCAAATGGCGGCGGCAGAGCGCCGCCGCAAGAACATTGCGGACTTAGCCCCTAAGGACTTAGCCCTTGTGCTCTTCAATGTACTTGGTGGCGTCGCCGACCGTGCTGATCTTCTCAGCCGCATCGTCGGGGATTTCCACACCGAATTCTTCTTCGAAAGCCATCACCAGCTCGACGATGTCGAGGCTGTCCGCGCCCAGATCGTCGATGAAGCTGGCTTCCTGCGTTACCTTGTCGGCTTCCACGCCCAGGTGCTCGACGACAATCTTCTGTACGCGGTCGGCGGTATCGCTCATTATTGTGCCTCTCAGGTGTTCGTGAATTGAATTGGCGTTTGCCCTAGTCAACGCCGCGCAAGCTGGCAAGTGCCCGTGCTGGTCGATTATATGCAACCGCCACGACTCAGGACAGCTATCTGCAAAGCCTCAGGTCCGATTGTGCTCAGCGACCGGCAGGATGATCACTTTGCGGCGAAGCGACAGGTTTGCGCGCCGGGATTGGGAAAGAAGCGCGGCCGGCGCAGTTCCTCTAATATTCAATCATAAGAGGAACTTACCTGCGATGACCGATACTCTCAAAAGCCTCACTGAAACGACCTTCGATTCGGTCGAGGGATATCGCAAGGCAGCTGAAAAGGCCGACAGCCCAGCGCTCAAACAGGCACTCAATCAGCGCCGCGAGAAGCGCGAGCAGACGTTGGCCGCGCTCAACGGCGAGCTGACGCGCCAGGGCACGGATTCGGTGACCAGCGGCACCGTGCAGGGCGCTGCCCACCGGCTGTGGGTTGACATCACCGACATGTTCGAGCGCGGCGATGAAGCGGCTGCCGAACGGGTCGAGGAAGGCGAAGATCACCTTCTCGGCCAGTTCAAGGACGCGCTGGAAAGTCAGGATCTGGCCCCCGCAGAACGGGAGATTGTCCAGACCTGCTACAACGAAATCTGCGAAGGCGAGCGCTTCGGCGACATGATCGAAAAGCAGTACGACTGATTTAATCGATCGGGCCCAAAGCCCAGAATTTGACGGCGTGCGGAGAGATCCGCACGCCGTTCTGGCGTCAGGCGTCGCCCGCGCGATCGACCCGCGTCGCTTCTGGCGAATCGGGCTTCGGCTGCTCGACAGTGCGGATGCTGAGCTCGCGCAGCTGCTTGGGGCTGACGATGCTCGGCGCGCCCATCATCAGGTCCTGCGCGCGCTGGTTCATCGGGAAGGCGATGACTTCGCGAATGTTCGGCTCGTCCGCCAGCAACATCACGATCCGGTCGATACCCGGCGCGGAGCCGCCGTGCGGCGGTGCGCCCAGCTTGAACGCTTCGAGCATGCCCCCGAAATTCTCTTCGACGTCGGCCTTCGTGTAACCTGCGACCTCGAATGCCTTGTACATGATGTCCGGACGATGGTTCCGGATTGCGCCCGAGCTGAGCTCGTAGCCGTTACACACGATATCGTACTGCCACGCCTTGATCTCGAGCGGGTCCTGGTTCTCCAGCGCGTCCATCTCGCCCTGCGGCATCGAGAAGGGGTTGTGGCTGAAATCGATGCGCTTCAGTTCCTCGTCGTATTCGAACATCGGGAAATCGACGATCCAGCAGAACTTGAAGCAGCCCTGTTCGATCAGTTCGAGCTGCTCGCCCACGCGCGTGCGCGCGGCTCCGGCCAGCTTCTCGACTTCCCTGGACTTGCCCGCCGCGAAGAACAGGCCGTCGTTTTCGCCCAGGCCCAGCTCGTCATAGAGCTTGGCCATTTCTTCGGGCCCGTGGTTCTTGGCGATCGGCCCGCCGAACTCGCCACCCTTGCGGGTGACGTAGCCGAGGCCCGAATAGCCTTCGCGCCGTGCCCAGTCGTTCATCTCGTCGAAGAACTTGCGGCTCTTCTCGTTGGTGTTCGGAGCAGGGATCGCGCGGACGATGCCGCCACCGCCGACGATCTTCTCGAAGATGCCGAAGCCGGACTTTTCGAAGTGATGCGTCACGTCGGTGATGATGATCGGGTTGCGCAGGTCGGGCTTGTCGCTGCCGTATTTCAGCATCGCCTCGGCGTAGGGAATACGCGGGAACTCGCCTGCGGGCGTCACGCTCTTGCCGCCCGAGAATTCCTCGAACACGCCCGCCAGTACCGGCTCGATCGTGTTGAACACGTCTTCCTGCGTGACGAAGCTCATTTCGAAGTCGAGCTGGTAGAATTCCGGGCTGCGGTCGGCGCGCAGATCTTCGTCGCGGAAGCACGGTGCGATCTGGAAATAGCGGTCGAACCCGGCGACCATCAGCAGCTGCTTGAACATCTGGGGTGCCTGCGGGAGCGCGTAGAAGCGGCCCGGATGCAGGCGGCTCGGCACCAGATAGTCGCGCGCGCCCTCGGGGCTGGATGCGCCGAGGATCGGCGTCTGAAATTCGGAGAAGCCCTGGTCGATCATCCGGCGGCGCAGGCTCGTGATGACCTTGTTGCGCAGCATGATATTGGCATGCACGCGCTCGCGCCGCAGGTCGACGAAACGGTATTTGAGGCGGATATCTTCCGGATATTCCTGCTCGCCCGCGACCGGCAGCGGCAGTTCCTCGGCCGCCGACTGGACCGTGGCGGACTTGGCGAACACCTCGATATCGCCGGTCGGCAGGTTGGCGTTGCGCGTTTCCTGCGACCGTGCCTTCACCACACCATCGATGGTAATGACGCTTTCGGACTTCAGCGAATCCAGCAGGCTCAGAGCCTCGCTATCCTCGTCAGCAACGATCTGCGTGATGCCATAATGGTCGCGCAGATCGATGAACAGCACGCCGCCATGGTCGCGCTTGCGGTGGACCCAGCCGGACAGGCGAACGGTCTCGCCGACATTGCTTTCACGAAGCTGTGCGCAAGTATGGGTGCGGTAGGCGTGCATTGTGGAACTTTCCGGTTCGGGGATTAGACGCTAGGGGCGTGCCGAAGCTCGACGGCGAGAGCCCTGAAAGCTTGCGCGCGCTAACACGCGATAGGTCCGGTTTTGTCAAGCCGGGCGCGGTAGGAATGGGGCCAATCAGGGCCCGAGGGCGGTACTCCGCCCGGCATAGAAAGTCAGATATGAAAATCCACGACCTTATTACCACGACCGACCGGCTCGCAGACCTGTGCGAAAGGCTCGGCAAGGGCGATTTCGTGTGCGTCGATACCGAGTTCATGCGTGAGAACACGTATTGGCCCGAACTCTGCCTGGTTCAGATCGGCGACGAGAACGAGGCCGCGGCGATCGATCCGCTGGCCGACGGGCTCGACCTCAAGCCGCTGCTCGATCTGCTGACCGAGAACGAGGATGTCCTCAAGGTCTTCCACGCGGGCGGACAGGACGTGGAGATTTTCTACAACCTGACGGGCAAGACGCCGCACCCCATTTTCGACACGCAGATCGCGATGATGGCAATCAGCCAGTCGGAACAGATCGGTTACGCCAACCTTGTCGAAGCCTGGCTCGACAAGACGATCGACAAGGGTGCGCGCTTCACCGACTGGAGCCGCCGCCCGCTGACCGACCGCCAGCTGGAATATGCGGTAGGCGATGTGACCTACCTGGCCACGATCTTCCCGAAAATTCTCAGGAAGCTGATGAAGACCGGGCGCGGCGAATGGCTCAACGCCGAGATGGAAAAGCTCGCCGACCCGGAAAATTACGCCATCGAACCCGACAAGGCGTGGAAGCGCGTTCGCGCGCAGGGTCGCAACCCGCAGGTGCTGGGGCGGCTCAAGGCCCTCGCCGCGTGGCGCGAGGGCGAGGCGCAGCACAAGAACATCCCGCGCGGGCGGATCATGCGCGACGAAACGCTCGCCGATATCGCCTCGCATCCGCCCAAGAAGCAGGCCGATCTGGCCAAGGTTCGCGGCCTGTCGAACGCCTGGAAGGATAACGAGATCGGCAATCGGCTGATGGAGGTAATCGAAAGCGCCAAACCATTGCCGGAAGACGAATTGCCGCCGCGCAACAACCGGGGCGCACCGCTGGGCAAGGAAGGCGCACTCGTCGCCGATCTGCTCAAGCTGCTGCTGAAAATCCGCGCGCGAGAGATCGACGTCGCTCCGCGCCTGCTCACGCGCTCTGGCGAGCTGGAGCAATTGGCTGCCGGGGTCCGCGATCTTCCGATCCTGCAAGGCTGGCGGCGCGAGGCGTTCGGCAGCGATGCGCTCGATCTGGTCGAAGGCAAGCTCGCCTTCGCGGTCGAGAAGGGTAAGCTGAAGATGACGCATGTGGAGGAGGTCGGGAGTGATGCAGCAAACTGATCGCAACGGATCCCTGAAACGCGGCATCCGTGGTCTTGTCGCACCGCTGGCATTCGTCACGCTCTTGCTGACGGCGGCGTCATACGCACAGGCGAAAGACGGCGATGCAATCGATTTCGATGCGGTCGCCGCGGCACCCGACAGCCACAAGGTCCTGTTCGAAACCGATGCCGTCCGCGTGCTGAGAGTGGAAATCGCCCCTGGTGCGACCGAGCCGGTGCACGAGCACACTTTTCCGAGCATCATGATTATCGAGAAGCCGCAGCCGCTCGTTTACGTGGTTTATGAAATGGTCGGAGGCGAGCCGGTAGAGAGCCAGCGTATCGAGGTGCCCCTGATGCCCGCAGATGCGACCGAGGAGATGGGGCCGGAAGGCCTGCACGCGGTTCAAAATCTCGGAACCGAGCCCTTCGTCGCCATCCGCGTCGAATTCAAGGAATAGCCGCTCCGACATCGCCTCATGCGTCCCTTCGACGAGGCCTTGACCGGGCGAAAGCGCGAGATCCATGTCCACCTACCTGCCCACAATCCGCCAATTGCAATATCTCGTCGCACTGCATGAGCACGGCCATTTCGGTCGCGCGGCAGAAGCGAGCTTCGTGTCGCAATCGACGCTCTCCGCCGGCATTCGCGAATTGGAGACGCTGCTCGACGTGACACTGGTGGAGCGCAGCCGCAGGGTCGTGCGCTTCACTCCGCTGGGTCAGCAAGTGGTCGAAAAGGCGCACGCGCTGCTGCGTCAGGCAGAAGACCTCTCCGATCTCGTGCGTGCCGCTGGCCAGCCGCTCACTGGCACCTTGCGGATGAGCGTGATCCCGACGATCGCGCCATTCCTGCTACCGCGTATCCTCCCGCGGCTGCGCAAGGAGCGCCCCGAGCTGGAGCTGTTCCTGCGCGAGGAAACCAGCAGCGACGCCGTCGAATCGCTCCACCACGGCCGGGTCGACTGCGTTCTGCTCGCCCTGCCCTTCCCCACCGGCGAAGCCGAGCAGGCGATCATTGCAGAGGACCGCTTTTTCGTCGCCTATCCGGGGGACGAGCCGCGCGAACTGCCCGAGGAAATCCGCCCCGAAACGATCGAAGACGGGCGGCTGCTACTGCTGGAAGACGGGCATTGCCTGAAGGAACACGCGCTGGCCGCGTGCAACCGGCCGGAACTGCGCGCGGCGACCAGCATGATCGGCACCAGCCTGCACACGCTCGTCCAGATGGTCGACAACGGGCTGGGAGTGACGATGCTGCCCGAAATGGCTCTGGAAGCAGGCATCCTGAACGGCACCAGCGTGATTGCGCGGCCGCTGGACTCGCCCGCTGCCACCCGGGATATCGCCCTGATCTGGCGCAAAAATTCACCCCGGCAGAGCGATTTCGAACTCCTTGCCGAGGAACTGCGCGCAGGTTGAAATTCGTTTCCGAGTCAACCGGCGGCCAAAAAAATCTATTGCAAAGTCGAGACTCGCGGCCTGCCCTTATGGCACATACCCGCTCCGTGCCTGGCGTTTCCCCGCCTCCATCATCGGGCGGAACGGGTCGCGCCACTGTATCATGACGTTGGGCTCGTGGTCCTCGTCGATCGAATGCGCGCGGGGGGAATGGCAGCGATGGGGACGTTTTCGGCTACTGGCATTTCGGTGCCGCCTGACGCCAGCGCGCGGATCGATCCCCGCATGGGCGACGAAGAGATTCCCCGCAACGTAATCGTCGATTTGGCCAAGCGCCCTGCTCTGCACCCTCACATCGTTACCTTCGCCAACGAGAAAGGCGGCGTCGGCAAGTCGACGCTGGCTTTCCATGTTGCGATCGCCCTTGCGCATGCGGGAGCGCGGGTGGTCGCGATCGACCTCGATCGGCGTCAGCGGACGCTGGAGAGGGGTCTATCCTATCGCAATGGTACTGCCGGGAATCTGGGCGTCGCGCTGCCGATGCCCCAGTTCGGTGTGGTCGACCAGCCCAGCACCGCCTGCCTGTATCAAACGATTGCACGACTGGGCGCGGATGCCGATTTCGTGATCCTCGATGCCGCAGGGGCCGATTCCCCGATCTTCCGCCGCGTGGTCGCAATGGCCGACACGCTGGTGACGCCGGTCAACGCCTCGTTCCTCGATCTGGAGTTGCTTGGCCGTGTAAATCCGGTGAGCGGAATGCCCGATCGTGCCGGCTGCTTCGGACAGACCGTGGCTGCACTTCGCGAAGAGAAGCTTGCGCAGAACATGGGGCGGATCGAGTGGGTGGTGGTCAAGAACCGCGTCCGCGCCGCCGAAAAGCGCCATATGAGCCGAATCGACGACGCTCTGGCGCGGCTGGCGACGGCGAACGATTTCCGGTTGAGCAAGGGGCTGAGCGAAAGGTTGGCGTTTCGCGAACTGTTCCAGTTCGGTCTCACCCACCTCGATCTTGGCCTCATACCAGGTATGATCAGACCGCAAGCCTCGACTTGCGAGGAGGTTTCCACGCTCGTCGCCGATCTTGGGCTTTCATTTCAGCAGCACGACAGCGCGCAGGCCGCTTCACTGCCCGCACGCCGCGTTCTCAGACATACGCGGCATGTCTTCCGCGAAGCATTGAGCGCAGCGCTCTAGCTCGATCGCTCAGGCGTCCGCCAGCCGGATCTGGTTGCGGCCACCTTCCTTGGATCGATAGAGCGCCTCGTCCGCGGCGGCGAGGGCTTCTCTCGGGTCCGCGTAGCTCACCACATTGGCGATCCCGCCCGAAAACGTCACTTGCCCGAAAGGTTTGTCGGTTCGCCGGTTGATCATACGTCGTGCAGCAAGCTCCGCGCGCGCGTTGTCGAGCAATTCCAGCGCTTCCTCGGGCGTGACACCGCGGAAAAGCAGGGCAAACTCCTCGCCGCCATGACGCGCTATGTAGCAGTCCTTACCGCACAGCGCGGAAAGGTTGTCGGCGACCTGTCGGATGATCCGGTCGCCCGCCTCGTGCCCGTGGGTATCGTTGATCGCTTTGAAGTGGTCGATATCGCAATAGGCCACGCTCAAAGGATGGCGCTTGCGCGTCGCCTGGGCATATTCGACCCGCAGCGCTTCTTCGAATGCGCGTCGGTTCGGCAGACCGGTCAGATAATCGACCTCCGCATCCTTGCGCGCACGGTCGAGATTCTTGCGCAGGCGAGCGGTTTCCTGCTCGCTTGCACGCAGGTTTTCCTCTGCCTGGCGGGATCGGGCAAGCATCTCCTTCGCGAAATCCGAAAGGCTCGCGATCAGACCCGTCGTGTCGAGCGACGAATTGAGATGATCGACCCTGCGTTCAAGTTCGTCGCCATATTCGGACGTGGCTTCGCGCGCGGTCTTGGTCGCTTTCGACAGGTCTTCGATTCCGCGTTCGAGCTTCGTCGCAAGATTTTCGAGAGACCGGTTCTCCGAAGCTGGATCTGTCGCCGAAATCTCTTCCAGCCAGATCTGCGTAACGGGCTCACCGGCGTCGTCTTGCTGTTTGACGCTGCGCGCAAAGGCCGGGTTCAATCCCGAGCAGGCTTCGTGTGCTGCGGCGAGCGTGACGGGGTTCACATCCAGATCGTGGTCGATCAGGAAACCGCTGATATCATTCAGAAGTCGGCGCCGTGCCTTCGGATCGACTTTCGGCAAACTGTCTGAAAACGGCGCGTCGTTATCGTCCGCTTCGAACACGCGTGCCCGGAACAGGCCGATGCGCTGGAGAATGCCAGCGGAAGTTTCGTCGAACCCGGATGCAGGAAGTGTCGCCATGCCCCCATGTACATCGGCAACCATTATTCACTGATAAACGCGGGCGACTTTTTTTGCTCAGGTGTCCATGTGCCGAAGACCAACCCTGAGGTAGCCGTAGCCGGTGATGCAGGTCAGAACCGCTGCAATCCAGAGCGAAGCGAGACCGAACCAGCGGATAGGCTCGATTTCGGGCAGCACACCGGCGAAAATCAGCAATCCCAGGGCGATCATCTGCAGCGTGGTTTTCCACTTGGCGAGCCGGGTCACCGGCACGGAGACCTGAATCCCGCCGAGAAATTCGCGCAGGCCGGAGACGATGATTTCGCGCATCAGGATGATCAGCCCCGCAACGACATGTACGTCGCCCACGATCGGTCCCGTAAGACCGCCCTTTGCGGTCAATATCAGGATAACCGCGGCGACCATGATCTTGTCCGCGATCGGATCGAGGAACTGGCCCAGCTTCGAGACAGTCCCCTGCGAACGCGCCAGCATCCCGTCGAAATAGTCCGTGATGGCAGCTGCGCAGTACAGCAACAGGCCGATGGCATAGCCAAGCTGCCAGTAGGGCCACCACAGGAACAGCACGAGCAGCGGCACCGCGAAGATTCGCGACAGGGTGAGGATGTTGGGAAGAGTCAGCATTGGGTCATCAATGCACCTAGACGATGCACGCTCCCAGAAAAAGCAGCTTGTGCCCTTTGCGTGGCACCGCGTGCTGCTCTAACGGGGTCGGCTTGAAGCGCCGATGGCGCACCGGAGTGACTTATGACGACGTTGAGACTGCTGAGGCGACGGCGCTTCCTGCCGTTGTTCTGCACCCAGTTGCTCAACGCCTTCAACGACAATCTCTACAAGACCGCGATGGTGCTTTTCGTGGTTTATGCGGTCTACAACGACCCGGAAGCCGAGACCCAGTTCAGCGCCATCGCGTCTGCGCTGTTCATCGCGCCCTTCATCTTCGCCTCCGCAATTTCGGGCCAACTCGCCGACATGCGCGACAAGGCGAAGATCATCCGCACGGTGAAGCTGTGCGAGATCATGCTGATGACGCTGGGCGCGGCGGGGCTTTTTCTGGCGTGGCAGGGCATCCTGATCCACACCTTCGCGATCCCGCTGATGCTGTTCGCGCTGTTCCTGGCAGGCGTGCAATCGACCTTCCTTGGCCCGATCAAATATTCGATCCTTCCGCAGCACCTGCGCAAGCAAGAGGTGCTGGCAGGGACCGGCCTGATCGAAGCGGGCACCTATCTTGCCATCCTGTGCGGCACGATTCTGGCAGGCTGGATTCCGGTCGAGGTCGCGATGGTTCTGATCCTGATTACCGCGCTGGTCGGTTATCGGGTTAGCCGCGGCATTCCCCCCGCCCCGGCGATGGGTACGATCGAGCCCATCGACTGGAATATTTTTCGTTCGTCGGCAGCTCTCGTCCAGTTCGTGTTGAAGGATCGTGTGATCTACCTCGCCACGATCGCGATCAGCGTATTCTGGACCGTGGGCGCAATCCTGTTCATCCAGTTTCCGCCTTTGGCGAAGAACGTGATTTACGCGAGCAAGGAAGTCGCGACGCTCTTCATCGTGATGTTCTCCATCGGGATCGCGATAGGTTCGGTGATCATCAACCACCTGCTCAAGGGTGAAGTCTCAGCGCGCTATGCGCCCCTGTCGGTGATCGCGATGGGCTTCTTCATCCTGCTATTCTACATCTTCGTGCGTCAGTGGCCGGTGGGGTTCGAGGGGGATTTGCTGACCATTCCCGAATTCCTGGCCTTTCCGCTGGCGTGGGTCTTGCTCGGCAACCTGTTGCTGATCGCGATGGCAGGCGGATCGTTCGTCGTTCCGCTCTATGCGTTTCTGACGACCCGGGTCGCGCGCGACAGGGCCTCGCGCACGATCGCGGCGACCAATATGATCAGTTCGGTGTTCATGGTTGGCGGTGCGCTGCTGGCGATCCTGATGACGGTGATCGGCATCGGGATCGAAGAGCAACTGCTGGCAGGCGTCGTGCTTTGTCTGCTGACAAGCTGGGCAGCCAAGAAGCTATATGCCGAGGAACACCTGCCGAGTATGCACCTCGATCAGGAATGACGGGTCAGAAGATGAAGACCAGCGCGCCGACCAGACAGGCGACGTAGGCACCCAGAAAACCGACCCAGTCGCTCTGCGACAGCGACCAGCGCGTGGAGCGCGTCATCCGGTCGCGTTGCAGGTCTGGCCGCACCATCAGGGATGCGCGAAAGGGGTGCCGCGCGGCTTCGTTTGTCAGGACAAGTGAACGTCTCATGCCCATTGTGATTAACTTCTTGGTAAGGATTGGCGAGCGCGCACTCGCCTGCGTCCGCAGTTGGGACACAGCAGCCTATTGATCCTTAACGCACGCGCCGGATTGCCCCGCTCACCCTCGCGTTCTAGGGGCATGGCATGGCTGACAGCACCACTCCGCAGGCCGCGCGCCTGCTCGTCGATTGCCTTGCCGAACAAGGCTGCGATCGCATCTTCACCGTGCCGGGGGAGAGTTTCCTGCCGGTTCTCGACGCTCTTGTCGATCGCCCCCAGATCGATGTGATGACCTGCCGGCAGGAGGGCGGTGTCGCCTTCATGGCGTGTGCGGATGGGGCGATGACGGGCCGGCCCGGTGTCGCATTCGTCACCCGCGGGCCGGGCGCGACCAATGCCAGCATCGGCGTGCACGTCGCGCATCAGGATAGCCAGCCGATGATCCTGTTCATCGGCGATGTGGCGCGCGATATGCGCGACCGCGAGGGTTTCCAGGAAATCGACTTTCCTGCGTTCTTCTCCCCGATCTGCAAATGGGCTGCGCGGATCGACAGTGCCGACCGCATTCCGGAATACATCGCACGCGCCTATTCGACCGCGATCTCCGGTCGTCCGGGTCCGGTGGTCCTCGCCCTGCCCGAGGATATGCTGTACGATGCGACCGACGCTTTGCCGCGCGCGCAAGTGGCGCGCCCGGCGCAGGCACCCTGCCCCGACGCGATGCAGACCATGATGTCGCTGATCGACGATGCCGCCGCGCCGCTGGCCATCATCGGGGGTGCTGGCTGGAACGCCAAGGCCCGGGAATATTTCCAGCTCTTCGCCGAAAAGCTTGGACTTCCCGTGGCAACCGCCTTCCGCCGCCAGGATGCCATCGCCCCGTCATCGCCGGTTTACGCGGGCAATATGGGTTATGGCCCCAATCCGAAACTGGTCGAACGCGTCAAGGCGGCCGATCTTCTTCTGGTGGTCGGCGCGCGGCTGGGAGAGGCAACGACCGACGGTTACACCGTTCCGCCGCTGGTCGACAAAGACCGCAAGCTGATCCACGTCTATCCCGATCCCGAGGAGCTGGGGCGTGTCTATCCGGCCGATCTGGCGATCTGTGCGAGCGTGGATGAATTCGCCGAGAGTGCAGCGCTTTGGGCGGGCGAAGATCCGCTGACGTTCGACGCGGGGGCGCAGGCCAACCGCGAATGGCAGGACTGGGCGACCGCCCATCCCAGCGATACCTATCCTCTCGACCTTGCCGCTTGCGTCCAGTTCATGCGCGACACCTATCCAGCGGACACGGTCATCTGCAACGGTGCGGGCAACTACGCAGGCTGGTGGCACCGATACTGGCGCTACGCCGGCTACCCGAGCCAGTTGGCCCCGACATGCGGCGCGATGGGCTATGGTGTGCCTGCTGCGGTCGCGGCGGCGAAGCGCCTTCCCGAACGTACCATTGTCGCGATCGCAGGGGACGGCGATTTCCTGATGAATGGGCAGGAACTGGCAAGCGCGGCGCAGGCCGGTTGCAATCTGATCGTAATCGTCATCGACAACAGCGGTTACGGTACGATCCGCATGCATCAGGAGCGCGAGTTCCCGGAGCGGGTCTCGGCCACACAGCTCGCCAATCCGGACTTCGCGGCTTTTGCCGACAGCTTCGGCGCATGGAGCGCTACCGCCGACACCACGCAAAGCTTCAAGGATGCGCTTGTGGAGGCTCAGGGCCGAACCGGCCTGCGACTGATCCACGCGAAGATCGATATGGAACAACTCGCCGCGAGCGGTGCGACCGTATCGGGCCTGCGGGCCAAGGCCTGACGCGCACAAAAAGGGGCAGCACCGATCAGGTACCGCCCCCTTCTGTCTCAGTGCGTGGCGATCAGATGTCGTCGCCGAGCGCGCCCTGGACTTCGCCCTTGGCCTGCTGGGCCTTGCCCTTGACTTCCTGGCTCTTGCCGTCGGCGCGCGTCTCCGGATCGTTCGACTGCTGCTTGGCCTTGCCAATCGCTTCGTTGACGTTGCCTTCGATCTTGCTCTTGAGTTCACCCATTTCAGCTCTCCACTTCCAGTGCGTCGGCGTGATTGCCGATGTGCAAAAGAAACCGAGAAACAGTCCCTTACGTTCCTGAGTGTGAGGTCAGTTGCGCCAAAACGACCTCGGCTTGCGACAAGAAATCAGACGCCCGCCATCTCGAGGATGAGCGACCATTCGTCGGGCATCACCTCGCACACCGACAGACGCGAGAGCTTGACCAGCTGCATATCGGCCAGCCGCGGTTCGGCCTTCACCTGCTTCAACGTAACCACACTGGGCAACTTGGTTTTCGGCTTTACCTTCACCGCCGCCCACTTGCCCGTATCGTCCGTCGGATCGGTCAGCCCGGCTTCGCTGATTTCGACGATCCCGACGATCTCGCGACCAATGTTCGAGTGATAGAAGAACGCCTGATCGCCCACTTCCATGGCCGCCAGATTGTTCTTCGCCTGATGGCTACGGACGCCATCCCAGGTGCCTTCACCTTCGCGTTCAAGATCGTCCCAGCCGTAAACGTCGGGTTCCGATTTCATAAGCCAGTAGCGCAAGGCGTCATTCTCCCATGGGGGTCAAAACTGTCGGTTCGGCGATCCCAATCATGCAATTTTGCGATTGGGTATGCGACGGATGAAGTGGCGGGAATCGCTCGGGTTTGTAGTTCGACGCGACCGGAGAGGTCAAAATCGTCGCGGGTTATTTACCCGATTTTCAGGCCCTGCTGACAATAATGTCCCTGACAGACGAGCTTCGTTGAGTACGGGATCGAGATAGACACCGCGAAATGGGTGAGAAGAACGACCAACGGCCCGGCCTTGAGAAGGCCCAGCGCGACATCGTGATGCTTGGCATCGCGACCGCCGCGATTTTGCTGTTTGTCGGGATCGGTGGCACGGTCATGCCACAAGTCGTGCGGCACCTCATCAGTGGGAACGTTGCTCCTCCGGACACAGCGCTGACGAACGCCCTGCTGCTCAATATCGCATTGATCATCTTTGGATGGCGCCGCTATTCGGATTTGCGTCAGGAAATCGAGCAGCGCCGCGAAGCCGAGGAGAAGGCAAACCGGCTCTCCCAACTCGATTCGCTGACGGGTTGCTTCAATCGCCGATCCGCGATCGAAAAGTTGATGGGAGCGATCGCGTCGCTTGGCCAGCCGAACGATTACGCCGGCTTCGTGATGATCGATCTCGACGGCTTCAAGGAAATCAACGACTCGAACGGCCACCAGGCCGGCGACACCGTGCTGCTCGCGGTTGCCGATCGCCTCAAGCGACTGGCACCGGAAGGAGCCAGCGTCGCCCGGTTGGGCGGTGACGAGTTCGCAGTGATCCTGCCCATCGTCGGGCAGGACCTCACCCCGGTCGAAGAATGGGTCAAGACGCTGGTGGCCGAGGTAGCGAAACCGATCGAGGTGGAGATCGGCGCTATCGAAGTGACCATCTCCGCCGGGGTTGCGGTGCAGGCTCTGCCCAAACCGACCGATTCTCTCGAGGGTGCTGCGCGCAAGCTGATGCACCGCGCGGATCTGGCGATGTATCAATCCAAGAAGGAAGGCCGTAACCGATACTGCTGGTTCGACCCCGCAATGGAGGTGGAGGCACGCCTGCGCCGCGAAATGGAATCGGCGATCCGCAAAGGTCTGGAGAACGGCGAATTCAGCCCCCACTACGAACAGCAGATCGATCTGGAGACCGGCAAGCTTGTCGGGTTCGAGATGCTAGCTCGCTGGAATTCGCCCGAGATGGGCACCGTTAGCCCGGAAATCTTCATTCCCGTGGCCGAAAGCTGCGGCCTCATAGGGCCGCTATCCCAATCGCTTATCGCCAGCGCTCTGCGTGATGCGCAAAGCTGGGACCCAAGCCTCACGCTGTCGGTCAATATCTCATCGATGCAGTTGCGCGATCCGTGGTTCCCGCAAAAGCTGCTGAAGCTGTTGCTGAGCAGCGATTTTCCGGCGGCCCGCCTCGATGTGGAAATCTCCGAAAGCTGCCTGCACGAGAATCTGACCGCGGTTCAGACGATGATCGTCAGCCTCAAGAATATCGGCGTGAGGGTCAGCCTCGATGATTTCGGAACCGGATTTGCGAGCCTGGCGCAGCTGCGCACTTTGCCCTTTGACCGGGTGAAGATCGATCGCAGCTTCGTTGGCGAGCTGCGCCGTGTTGCAGAAGCCGCGAGCGACGGCACCGGGGCAGACGATCAGCAGGAGCACATCGTCAATACACTCGTGTCGCTGGGCCGAGGTTTGCAGATTCCGGTGACCGCAGAAGGGATCGAAGACACGTCGATCCTCGACACGCTGCGGACGATGGGAGAGATGAAGGGTCAGGGCTATCTCTACGGCAAGCCCGAGGATGCGGCAGCGGTGCTGAAGCGGCTCACCGAGCTCGACATGCTCGCCGAACGGGCGGCCCCCATCAACGACGACGAGCAACGTCGCAGCGCCTGACCTTTACGTGGCCCCGCCCCCGCCATAAGTGCGGGGAGACATGCGGATATCTTTCGTCAAAATGCACGGTCTGGGCAATGACTTCGCGATCCTCGACGGGCGCGATGGCGATCTCCCGCTATTAGGCGAAGCGCAAATCCGCGCTCTGGCGGATCGTAATCGCGGGATCGGCTTCGACCAGCTGATCGTGCTTGGACCATCGGAGACAGCGGACTTCGCCATGCGGATCCACAACGCCGATGGTGGCGAGGTGGAGGCCTGCGGCAATGCCACGCGCGCGGTAGGCGTGCTGCACGGTGCCGAGGCCAGCATAGAGACCACGGGTGGGATGGTGCAGGTCCGACCCGGAACGAGCATGGCCGAGGCTGCGATGGGCGCCGGACGGTTCGAGTGGCAGGACATCCCCCTCGCCTACGCAATGGACACGCGCGAGATGCCGCTGGGCTGGGACATGCTCGAACGGCCCAGCGCGGTGAATGTCGGCAATCCGCACATCGTCTTCTTCGTCGACGATCTGCGCGCGGTGCCGCTCGAAACGCTCGGTCCGGAGATCGAGACCGACCCGCTGTTCCCGCAGAGAATCAACGTCAACGTCGCGCAAATCCTTTCGCGCGATTCGATCAGACTCAGGGTGTGGGAACGAGGTGCCGGGCTCACACTCGCCTGCGGGACGGGTGCCTGTGCGACGGCGACCGTCGCCTATCGGCAGGGTCTGGTCGATTCCGTGGTGCAGGTCACGCTGCCGGGCGGTACTCTGACAATCCGCCACGACGACGAGGGCGGCATCCACATGGCTGGCCCGGCGTCGGAAACCTATCGAGGATCGTTCGAGCTGGACGACTTCGGATGAACGACAGCCGCGTCATTTCGCTCGGCTGCCGCCTGAACCATGCCGAGAGCGAACGGATCGCCGCTCTGATCGAGGCTGACCGCGATACCGTCGTCGTCAATTCCTGTTCGGTGACGCGCGAAGCTGTGCGCCACACACGGCAGGCAATCCGTCGGGCGCGCCAAAGTCATCCCCATGCACGGCTGCTGGTGACAGGATGTGCAGCCGAAACGGAGCGCGAGGCGCTTGGCGAGATGGCGGAAGTCGATGGCTTCGTCGCCAATGCGGCCAAGCTCGATGCGCGCAGTTGGAATGTGCCCGAACCCAAAGTTGCGCTGCGTCAGCAAGGCACCCGGGCCTTTGTCGGGGTCCAGAACGGTTGCGACCATGCCTGTACCTTCTGCAGCATCCCTAGCGGGCGTGGCACAAGCCGGTCGGACAGCATCGCGACGGTGTTGCACGCTGTCGAGGCGAGGCTGGCCGAGGGCACGAAGGAGATCGTGCTGACCGGGGTCGATCTTACCTCCTGGGGACATGACCTGCCTGGCGAGCCACGGCTTGGTGCGCTGGTTGCGTCGATCCTCGACACCTTCCCGCAATTGCCGCGCCTGCGGCTATCCTCCGTCGACGGCATCGAGATCGATGAGACGTTGTTCGAACTGATTGCGAGCGAGCCGCGCGTGATGCCGCATCTGCACCTTTCGTTGCAGCATGGCAGCGACCTGATCCTCAAACGCATGAAACGAAGGCACAGCCGTACGCAAGCGATCGATCTGGTTGCGCGGCTCAAACAGCGTCGCCCCGAAATCGCGATCGGGGCCGATCTGATCGCCGGCTTTCCCACGGAGACCGACGCGCATCACGCGGACAACCTTTTGATCATTTCCGAATGCGGAATCGTGCATGGCCATGTCTTCCCGTACTCGCCGCGCGACGGCACACCGGCCGCGCGCATGCCGCAGGTCGATCGCCCTACGATCAAGGCCCGCGCGGCGGAGTTGCGCGAAGCCGTGCGAGCGACCCGCGACAGCTGGCTGAAAGGTCTGATCGGCGCGGAATACGAAGTTCTCGCGGAAAGGGATGGCAGCGGCTACACACCGCACTTCGCCCGCGTCGCGTTGCCCGAAGGCACCGCGCCCGGCACCATCCACACTATCCGCCCCACCCGGATTATCGAAGGAATGCTCGCATGAGCGACGACAGCTCCTCCAGCTGGAGCGACCGCCTGCTCGGCGGCTTTCGCAAGACATCGGATCGGTTGTCAGAGAACATCGCGCCGGTCGGAAACGCACGGCTCGACGACGCCACGCTCGACGAAATCGAGGATGCGCTCATCATGTCGGACCTCGGCCCAGAGGCGGCTGGCCGCGTGCGCGAGGCACTGCGCGAACAGCGCTTCGGCAACGAGATTACCGAGCGGCAATTGCGCGAGGCGGTGGCGGAAGAGATCGCCGCAATCCTGCGACCTGTCGCCAAGCCGCTGGAAGTCACCGCATTCCCGCGCCCGCAGGTGATCCTAGTGATCGGGGTCAATGGCAGCGGCAAGACGACGACCATCGCCAAGCTCGCGCACCTGTTCATGGAGGACGATTACGAGGTGATGCTGGCGGCGGGCGATACCTTCCGCGCTGCCGCGATCGGCCAGTTACAGACCTGGGCAGACCGCGTGGGCGTGCCGCTGGTGCGCGGGCCCGAGGGCGGCGATCCGGCCAGCATCGTGTTCGACGCGGTCAAGCGCGGCACCGAAGAGGGCACCGACGCGCTGATCGTCGACACCGCAGGCCGATTGCAGAACAAGCGCGAGCTGATGGATGAGCTGGCCAAGATCCGCAAAGTTCTCGGCCGCCTGAACCCCGAAGCGCCGCACGACGTCGTGCTGGTGCTCGATGCCACCAACGGGCAGAACGCGCTCAGCCAGATCGACGTGTTCAAGGAGGTCGCGGGCGTCACCGGCCTGATCATGACGAAGCTCGACGGCACCGCCCGCGGCGGTGTGCTGGTGGCGGCGGCACAGAAATACGGGCTGCCGATCCACGCCATCGGCGTGGGCGAGCAGATGGACGACCTGCGCCCCTTCGATCCCGATCTGGTGGCGCGTGTAATTGCGGGGGTGGCCTAGGTTAAAGCCCTGGATTCCCCGCTCGCCCTGAGCTTGTCGAAGGGCTGTAATTTTCTTTGGAGTAATGCATTGGAAAAGAAGGACAGTGCTTCGACAGGCTCAGCACGAGCGGAGGAAGGCAAGGCGCAAAATCCCAAGTCCGGCTGGCTCAATGTCGCGATCGACTACGGCCCGCTGATCGTGTTCCTGCTCTCGTTCTACCTCTTCCAGCCCGATGGCGACGATTCGGTCGGCACACTGGTCGCGATCATCAAATCGACCGGCGCGTTCATCGTCGCCGCCATCGCCGCCTTGATCGCGAGCAAGCTGCTGACCGGGCGGATATCCAAGATGCTGATGCTGTCGACCGTGCTGATCGTCGGTTTCGGCGGGATGACGATCCTGCTGCGCGATCCGTTCTACGTACAGGTGAAGCCGACCGTACTCTACGCCTTCTTCGGCGTGGTGCTGCTGATAGGCTGGCTGCGCGGGAAGGCGTTCCTGCAATGGCTGCTGGAGGCTGCATTCGAAGGACTCAGCCAGGAAGGCTGGCTCAAACTGTCGCGCAACTGGGGTTTCTTCTTCCTGTTCCTGGCAGTGCTCAACGAAGTTCTGCGTGAGAGCCTGAGCTTCGAGGACTGGCTGTGGGCCAAGCTGTGGGTCTTCATGGGGCTGAGCTTCGCCTTCACCTTCGTGCAGCTGCCGATGCTGCTGAAGCATGGGCTCGACCCGGAGCGTAAGGAAGGCCTCGTCGAAGAAGAGCCGCCGACGGGCGCCTAAAGTTCGGCGTCATCCGCCGGCGCAGCTTGCGCCGGGGGCTCCGAAGCAAGCAGGCCCAGACGATTGGCGAGCCAGTTGATCGTGGGGCCTTGGATGATGCTCGACAGCAGAACCACGAAGAACACGATATTGAAGATCGCAAAGGCGCTCGGCACGCCGGCCACGATGGGAAAGGTGGCGAGCACGATGGGTACCGCGCCGCGCAGCCCTGCCCACGACACGAACAGCTTGGCGCGCCAGCCGAACTGACGGAACGGCGCGAGGCACACGAACACGCTCACCGGGCGGGCGATGAACATCAGGATGAAGGTTATGGCGAGGCCCGGCGCGATCACGCCGGTCAGGTTGGACGGCGTGATCAGCAGGCCGAGCGTCAGGAACATGACCACCTGCGCCAGCCATGCCAGCCCGTCCTGAAA
This sequence comes from Citromicrobium bathyomarinum, assembly GCF_038594485.1. GTDB lineage: Bacteria > Pseudomonadota > Alphaproteobacteria > Sphingomonadales > Sphingomonadaceae > Alteriqipengyuania > Alteriqipengyuania bathyomarina_A. The sequence goes on from NZ_JBCFZG010000005.1 coordinate 25,365, forward strand.
GGTGGAGACGATCGTCCGCGCGCGGTAGGTCCGGTTGCCTGCGGTCAGGCCTGCCACATAGGCCGCGAGGAAGCCGTTGCCCCCGATCACCGAGGCGAGCCCATAGGCGATCAGCGCGGCGGCGATCGATACAACGAACGCCAGCCCGCCGTGGCGATATTGCGAGCGCTTGAGGATTTCGGGCAGAAGATATCCCGCCCCGAAGCCGACCGCCGCACCAAGCACCATCTGGAGCAGGAATTGCGGCACCAGCGTGATCGGCGAGAAGTCGGGAACGGTGATGAACATCAGCGCCGCGCCGACGAGGAAGATCGCCATGGGATCGTTGGAGCCCGACTCCACCTCGATCAGCGCGGGAACATCGCCGTGCAGGTCAAGCCCGGTGGAGCGCAAGATGGCGAAGACGGCGGCCGCATCGGTGGATGCGATGATCGCGCCGAGCAGGAAGCCCTGATACGGGCTGAACCCCAGCAGCAGGACCCCAGCGAGCGCCATGATCCCTGCACTGATCAGGACGCCACCCGTGGCGAGCACCAACGCAGGCGTCGCAACACGCCGCACGTCGCGCCAGTCGGTGTCGATGCCGCCCGAAAACAGGATGAAGATGAGGCACGCGATCCCCACGCCCTGGGTCAGCAGGTAGTCGTCGAAGGCGATCCCGCCCGGCCCATCTACCCCGGCGAGCATGCCAAGGCACAGGAACCCGATCAGCGCGGGCAACCCGAACCGGCTCGACAGCGAGCCTGCGAACACCGTGGCCAAGAGCAGGATGCCCAGCACGAGGAGCGCGACTTCCGGGCTAATGCTCAGCATGGGGCTTTGAGAGACGATCTGCGGTGAGGTGACAAGGGGAAACCGGGTGCGTCGGACGCAGTGCAGCCGTGCAGATGCGTATTTTCGCCCGGTACACCCAAGCGGACGGCAACAGGGTAAGCGCTAGATTCGCACCTGCGAGCCCAGCTCGACCACGCGGTTGGTCGGCAGGCTGAAGAATTCCATCGCGCTCGCCGCGTTGCGCAGCATCCAGCTGAAGATCTTCTCGCGCCACACGGGCATGCCCGGCTTGTCGCCCGGGAGCAGCGTCTGGCGGCTGAGGAAGAAGCTGGTGTCCATCATGTCGAACGACCCGCCGCAGCGGCTCATGTGCTTCAGGCCTTCGGGCACGTTGGTTTCGTCCATGAAGCCGTAGTGCAGGACCGCGCGATAGAAGCCGTCGCCGATTTCGGTGAAATTGCACCGCTCTTCCGGATTGACGTAGGGCACATCCTGAATCTCGACCGTCAGGATCACCACCCGTTCGTGCAGCACCTTGTTGTGCTTGATGTTGTGCAGCAGCGCGCTTGGCACACCGGCAGTGCTCGATGCCATGAACACGGCCGTGCCGGGCACGCGCGTGGCGCTGTTCTGGGCGGATTTGGCGAAGATCTCGATCGGCAGCGCGACCTCGCTCATGCGTTCGCGCATAAGCTTGCGACCGCGCGACCAGGTGGTCAGCAGCAGGAAGGCAAAGCCGCCGACGACCAGCGGGAACCAGCCGCCCGAAGGCACCTTGGGCAGGTTCGCTGCGAAGTACGCACCGTCCACAAAGATGAACAATAGCAGCACGGGCACGGCAAGGAACCACTTCCAGCGCCACACCGCAAGCAGCAGCACACCCATCAGTAGCGTATCGATGAACATCGCGCCGGTCACCGCGATACCATAGGCGCTGGCGAGGTTGGTCGAGGACTGGAACATCAGCACCAGCAGGATGACCGAGACCATCAACACGTTGTTGACGAAGGGAATGTAGATCTGCCCGCGTTCGGTCGCGCTGGTGTGTTCGGTCGACAGGCGCGGGATGAAGCCGAGCTGGATCGCCTGGTGGGTGATCGAGAACGCGCCCGAGATCACCGCCTGGCTGGCGATGAAGGTGGCGGCTGTGGCCAGGATGACGAGCGGCAGGCGCAGCATGTCGGGCGCCATGACGAAGAACGGGCTCTTCATCGCTTCGAGCGTTTCGGCCGGATCCATCGCCGCGATCATCGCGCCCTGCCCGAAATAGTTGAGCAGCAGGCAAGGCATCACGAAGCCGAACCAGCTCAATCGCATCGGGCCGCGACCGAAATGGCCCATGTCCGAATAGAGCGCTTCCGAGCCGGTCACCGCCAGCACCACCGAACCAAGCGCGAGGAAGGCGATGTATCCGTCGGTCAGGAAGAACTGCACCGCATACCAGGGGTTCAGCGCCTGCAGGATGTACGGATTCTGGATGATCTGGATCGTGCCGAGCACCGCAATCACGCTGAAATAGACGATCATGATCGGCGCGAAGAGTTTGCCCACGGCGGCCGTGCCGCGTCGCTGGATCAGGAACAGCCCCACCAGCAAGACGAGCGCGATGGGGATCACCAGCGGCTCCAGCCCGGTATTGACCACCGTCAGCCCCTCGACCGCCGAAAGCACGGAAATCGCAGGCGTAATCATGCTGTCGCCGTAGAACAGCGCGGTCGCAAACACGCCCAGAATGATCGTCAGGAAACCCCAGCGGGACTTGCCGATATAGCGCGACAGCAGCGCGACCAGCGCCAGCGTGCCGCCCTGCCCCTTATTGTCCGCGCGCATCAGGATGGTGACGTACTGGATCGAAACGATCAGCGTCATCGACCAGAAGATCAGGCTGACGACACCGTAGATGTGCAGCTTGTCGATCGTCAGGCTGTGTTCGCCCAGGAAAGTTTCGCGAAAGGCGTATAGCGGGCTGGTCCCGATATCGCCGAAGACGATGCCGACCGCGCCAACCGCGAGCGCGGCTTTGGAGCCGGTCGAGTGGGACTCGGTGAATTTCTCAGGTGCCAGGCCCGGCTGTACGGAAGCTCCGCTCATATATTCTTCGCGATGATCAACCTGTTGCGGACCCTGTTGAAACGCACGAACACGTTTCCGGGGTGCGACGGGCGCGGTTAGCAGTGCCTGTGTGCAAGTGCAACATCGCTTCTCGGCGCTCAGCGCGCCGGTGCCGGGCCCTGTTCGGGTTCAGCGGGCGGCGTCGCGGGAGCTGGAGGCATTGCCGGCCGGCCCTGCCGCTCTCCAAGGACCGAAATCACTCCGTCGAGCCGCTGCAATTGCTGTGCGACATATTCGCGCCCGCGCGCGTCGTCTTTCGCCTCATCCAGCGCCTTGGCCCAGAGGTCTCGCGCCTCCCCAAGCTGCCCCGATCGCAGGGCGATAAGCCCGCGAAAATAGTCGGGCGCAGGGTTTCCGGGCGACTCCTGCCGGGCACGCTCGAACGCGTAGACGACAGGGGGCGTCACCCGCCCTTGCGTATGTTCGGCCAGCGCGATCCCGAGCGCCAGCCAGGCCTCGCCGTCCTTCGGGTTTTCATCCACGCCGTTGCGCAACAGGCCCGCCGCATCGACATGTTTGCCGCGCCGCGAGAACCCGTCCGCAGTAATCACGAAGCGCGAGGGGAGGATGCCCTCCGCATTGTAGAACGCCCGCCTGGTCTCGATCAGCGTATCGCCCGTGGGCGAGAGTTCGCGACTCGCCTGCCGCGGCTCATCGGGCAACCCGGGGCGGCCCTGCCAGGCGTACCCCGCAAGCGCGAATACCATCGCGGAGGCAAGCAGCGTCCATACCTGTCGCCCCTCGCCCGCGAGCAGCATCGCCACCCCGAAGGCGACCAGCGCGAGGATTGCGATGGCGATCCAGACCGAAATCATTCGCCGCCCCTCCCGATCCGCCTGAACAGCAGCACACCGGCCACCAGGATGAACAGCAAGGGCAGCGCATAAAGCGGCCAGGTGGCCCAGTCGAAACCGGGCCGAAAGGTCACGTAGTCGCCGTAGCGTTCGACCAGCCATGCCCGCACCTGCTCAGGCTCCTCGCCCGCAGCGATGCGGCTGCGGACCTGATGGCGCATGTCGCCCGCCATCGGCGCGTTGCTGTCGGCAATGGATTGCGACTGGCAGGTCAGGCAGCGCAGTTCCTCCATCAGGGCCTGCGCCTTTGCCTCTGCCACCGGATCGGCGAGCTGCGTATCGGCCAGCGGCGCGGAGGACACCGTCTGCCCGGCCCCGACTGCGGGTGGCGTTGCTGGCGCTGCGAGCGCTAGCAGGGCGGCGGCCAGGATCATTTCGCCTTCTCCCACTCGGCGTAGATCTCGTCGATATTGTCCGCGCGGATGTCCCCGATGTGCTGGTAACGGATCACGCCCTTGCCGTCGATGACGAAGGTCTCGGGCACGCCGGAGGAACCCAGCGCAAGCTGCAGCTCGGCAATGTCGTCGCGCGCGATGGCGGTATAAGGATTTCCGTACTGGTCGAGGAACTGGGCAATCGCCTCCGGTTCGTCGCGGATCGCGACGCCTACGATCGGCACCCCTCGCTTGGCGAGAGCATCGAGCTGCGGTGCCTCTGCAATGCAGGGCACGCACCAGGTTGCCCAGACATTGAGCAAGCGTGGCTTGCCATCGGCAAACATCTGCGAGGTAAGGCGCGGCGCATCCTCGGTTTCGCCGGGAAGGTCGAACGCGGGAAGCGGCTTGCCGATCATCGTGCTGCGGACGAATTCGTCCTTGGGCTGCGTCATCTGATACGCCGCAAGTCCGATGAAAAGCCCGAACAGGGCCAGCGGGAGGATCAGCCAAAGCCGCTTCATGCCGCAGCCTCGCTCTCGCGGTCGGCGCGACGTTGCGCGATAGCCTCGCCAATCCGCGACCGCCGCACGCCGGAGCGCAGATGCCCGAGCAAGGCAAGCAAACCGCCAAGCGCAATCAGCACGCCACCGTACCAGATCAGCGTGACGAAGGGTTTCCACCACAGCCGAAGCTGCCAGCGTCCCTCGCCAGCCGCATCGCCCAGGATCGCGTATAGCTGGCCATTCCAGCGGGTGAGCAAGGCGGCCTCGCTGGTGTTCTGCGGCGGGTCGGTGAAGGTACGCGACTGCGGACGCAGTACGGTATCCACACCCCCGCCGGTTATCGCAATGCGCGCTTCGAGCGCGGTCCAGTTCGGCCCCGCGACCGGCTCGACCGCGCCGAGCGTTGCCTTGAACGGGCCGACCTCGACCGTGTCGCCGCTACGCACCGCAACCAGACGCTCGGTCGAGAAGGCACTTTCGCTCGCCATCCCGGCGAGGCTGACCGCGACTCCGAAATGCGCCAGCATCGATCCCCACAGGGCCAGCGGCACGCGGCGCGGATTTCGACCCATCAGCGGCAGCCAGCTCGCCACGGCCAGGGTCACGGCGAGCGCGAGGCCAATCGTCGGCAGCACGCCCGCTCCGCTGAAGGCGACGACCGCGATGACCGACGCGGCCAGCACGACGCCAATCAGCACCAGCGGCGCTGCAATCCGGCTGATCCGGTCGCGCCGCCACCTCAGCAGCGGGCCGACCGCCAGCACCAGCAGCATCGGCACGGCAAACACGGCGGTGACCGGGTTGTAATACGGCGGCCCGATGGACACGCGCGTCCCCAGCGCTTCGGAAAGCAGGGGATACAGCGTGCCGAGCAGCACGACCGCCAGAATTGCGCTGAGCATCACATTGTTGAACACCAGCGCACCCTCGCGGCTTAGCGCGACGAAGCGCTTCCCTTCCGCCAGCGCGCCTGCCCGCAAGGCGAACAGCGCGAATGCTCCGCCGATATAGATGGTCAGCAGGCCGAGGATGAAAGCCCCACGCTCAGGGTCCACGGCAAAGGCGTGGACGCTGGTGAGGATGCCGGAACGGACGAGGAAGGTGCCCACCATGCTCATGGAAAAGGCCACGACGCCTAGCATGATCGTCCAGGTGCGCAGCGCATCGCGCGCCGCGAGCACGCCGATCGAATGCAGCAGTGCGGTCGCCGCGAGCCACGGCATGAGCGAGGCGTTCTCGACCGGGTCCCAGAACCACCAGCCGCCCCAGCCCAGTTCGTAATAGGCCCAGTAACTGCCCGCCGCGATGCCGAGGGTCAGCGAGATCCATGCCGCCAGCACCCACGGCCGCATTGCGCGTGCCAGCTCGGGCCCGGCCTGCCGCGTCACCAGACCGGCGACGACGAAGCTGAAGGCGACCGAAAGGCCGACATAGCCGACGTAGAGCGTAGGCGGATGCAGCGCGAGGCCGATATCCTGCAGCAGCGGATTGAGCCCGGCCCCGAACTCGGCGGGCGGGTTGAGCCGCGCGAAGGGATTGGAGGACAGCAGCAGGAAGGCAAAGAACCCCAGCGCGACGAAGCCCTGCGCCGCCAGCGCCGTCTTTACGAAGCGCGCGTCCATTCGCCGTTCGAGGCTGGCGATCAACGCGCTGCACAGGCCCAGGATCGTGACCCACAGCAGCATCGATCCCTCGTGGTTCCCCCAGGCACCCGAAATCCGGTAGACCAGCGGCTTGTCCGCATGGCTGTTGGCCGCCACCAGCGCGACCGAAAGGTCGGTCACGGCGAACACCCAAAGCAGGCACACGAAGGATACGACCAGCAGCAGCGCCTGGACGATCGCGGCCGGACGAACCAGCGCGCTGACCGGCCCCTGCTCGTCGCCACGCGCGCCGATCGCGCCCGAGATGAATTGCAGAAGGCAAAGCCCTGCGGCGAGCCACAGGGCGGCAAGGCCGATCTCGGCGATCATTGATCCGCAGCCTTGCTCACTGACCGGCGCTCTTTTCCAGAACCTCGTGCGCCTCGGCGTCGCTCAGGCCCTCCAGCTCGCGCGGGGTATAGTTCTCGTCGTGCTTGGCGAGCAGCGTTTCCGCTTCGAAAGTGCCGCCGGGCAACAGCCTGCCATTGGCGATGACCCCCGATCCTTCCACGAACAGGTCGGGCACGATGCCGCGATAGGTCACGGGCACGGCATTCCCCTCTCGCCCGGTGACGTTGAAGGCGATCGTCACCCCATCGGGTAATGTGCGCAGAGAGCCGGGCTGTACCATGCCACCCAGGCGGATCGCGCGGCCCGGTTCGGGCGGTTTCGCGGCAATGTCTTCGGGCAGGTAGAAATAGTCCGCCTGGCTGCGCAGTCCCCACGCCGCCAGCAACCCGGCCACCATCAGGACGACCAGTGCGACAGAGACCAGCACCAGCCGCTGATGTTTCGGTGCAAGGCCGCTCATTCGCCGCGTCCCTTCTTGCGGGCCGCATCGCGCGCTCGCTCGGCCCGGCGCATCCGCAGCCAGCTGAAGATGATCAGCGCGGCAATGGCGGGCACCGCGATCGCGTAGGCCGCTATCACGTAGTCCCACTGCGAAAGAGCTTCGCGCATCATGCGGGTTCTGCCTCCATCGCACGCCGCCGCAATCGCGCCTCGGCCTGCGCCTGCGCCAGCAAGGCGCGCATGTTCATCAGCATGGTCGCGGCGAACAGGCAGGTAAATCCGAGCAGCGCAACCATCATCGGCCACAGGAACGCGCCGTCGATACTGCTGCCGCCGGTGGTGATGCTGGGCGGCTGGTGAAGCGAGTTCCACCACACGACCGAACGATTGATGATCGGGACATTGACCGCGCCGACCAGCCCGAAGATCGCTGGCAGCCTGGCAGAGGCTCCCTCACGATCGACCGCCTGCGACAGCGCGATGTAGGCAAGGTAGAGGAAGAATAGCACTAGCATGCTGGTAAGTCGTCCGTCCCACACCCACCAGGTGCCCCAGGTGGGCCGCCCCCAGATCGATCCGGTAATGAGGCACAGTGCGGTGAACACCAGCCCCGGAATCGCGGCCGCGCGGGCCGCCAGAGCTGCCAGCGGATGGCGCCAGACGATGAAGGCAAGGCTCGACCCGGCGATCGTCATCCAGCCGGCCATGCCCAGCCACGCGGTCGGAACGTGGATGAAGATGATCCGCACGGTCTCGCCCATCAGGCGGTCCGGCGGGGTAACGAAAAGACCCCAGACGACCGCCCCGACCGAGGCAAGCAGGCCCACGGCAAGCAAGATCGGCGTCAGCGTCTTCGCGAGGCTCAAAAACCGTCGAGGATTGGCAAAACCATGCATTTTTATCGCCCGTCCCTATGCCGCTCGCGAAGGCGAGGTGCAAGGATTCGTGGCAGGGGACGCCCGGGTCGAGCGTGCCTTCAGCCGCGCCCGATCAGCTTCTGCGCCATCGAATCGGCAACCCGGTCGGGCGACGATCCGGTGGCTTCGCTGTCCTGCCAGATCTTGCTCAGCCGATCGGGGATCAGCGCGATCCGCTTGCGCACCTCGTTGATGTCGCAGGGCGCATCGTCGCGGCGGCACAGATATTCCATCGTCACGCTGATGATGCCGCCCGCGTTGATGACGTAATCGGGTGCGTAGAGGATACCGCGCTCGGCCAGCATTGCGCCATTTTCCGGGCGGGCGAGCTGGTTGTTCGCCCCGCCGGCGACGATCGCGCAGTCGAGCCGGGCAATCCCTTCCTCATCGAGCGTCGCGCCCAGGGCATTGGGGCTGAAGACGTCGCAGCCGACCGACATGATCGCATCGGGAGCAACCACGTCCGCGCCCAGTTCCTGGCCCAGCGCCTGCACATCGTCGGTAGCGATGTCGGCCAGCGTCAGCTTTGCGCCATCCTTGGCGAGCAGGCGGGCAACGCCTCCGCCGACGCTGCCGACGCCCTGCATTGCGACGTGGACACCTTCCACGCTGTCGCGACCCAGCTTGTGCTGCACCGCTGCCTTGATGCCGAGATAGATGCCGAGCGCGGTGAACGGGCCGGGGTTACCCCCCGCCTCGCCTTCGGCGACCGGCAGGCCGGAAACATATTCGGTCTGTTCGTGCACCGCGACCATGTCCGCAACGCTGATGCCGACATCTTCGGCAGTGACGTACTTGCCGCCCAGCCCGTCGACCGCGCGACCGAATGCTGCCAGCATCTCTGGCGTCTTGCGACGATCTTCGCCCGCCAGGATCACGGCCTTGCCGCCACCCATGGGCAGGCCGGCCATCGCGTTCTTGTAGCTCATCCCCCGGCTCAAGCGCAGCGCATCGCGCATCGCGGCACCGGGTTCGGCGTAGTGCCAGAAACGGGTGCCACCCGCAGCCGGGCCAAGATGGGTCGAGTGGAGCGCGATAATCGCGGTCAGCCCGCTCTTGTCGTCATGAACGAAGTGGACGACCTCGTGGTCGTCGAAATCGGGCTGGGTCCAGAACGCGTTCATGGGAATTGCAGATGCCCTCGCAGCCAGTGTTGCTGGCTGACCGGGCCTCGGAGCAAATGGGGCGATCGAGGGGTCTCGAACCCCCGACCTCCGGTACCACAAACCGGCGCTCTAACCAACTGAGCTACGATCGCCATATGCCCCGGCGCAGCCACGCCAAGGCGGGTGGCAGTTACGCGCACGAATCGCCGCGTCAAGTGCGGAACGGCAGCGCATTATTCGCTTGCACGAGAGAGGGCAAATGGGAAGTGAAATCCTCATTTGAAGCTCTCTTGCGCAGGATTGTTACGCAGCTTGCGAATCGCGTAATTCATCGCGCATGAAGAATGTCATGCGCGACCCCGGCGAATCCGACGCGAATGAACTTGCAGCCAAGGGCATGCAACGGCTGCCTTTTCCCAAGCTCGAACTGCTTCAGATGCGCAATTTCCTCGATCCCGATTTCTGCGCGGAACTGATCACGATGATCGATGCCAAGCGCCGCCCGTCGACGCTGGCGGATCACTATGGCGACGACACCTTCCGCACGAGCGAGACCTGCGACCTGCCGATGGACGACCCGCGCACGCAGCGACTCGACGCGATGCTGGCGAAAATGTCGGGCATCGATCCCGCGCATGGCGAACCCTTGCAGGGCCAGCGGTACGCGGTCGGCCAGGAGTTCAAGGCGCATTGCGACTACTTCAATCCCGGCGGCGACGACTGGGAGAAATACTGCGCCGTGTCGGGCCAGCGCACCTGGACCTTCATGATCTACCTCAACGAACCCGAGGCGGGCGGCGCGACACGCTTCAAGGTCGTGAAGAAGAGCTTCCAGCCCGAAACGGGCAAACTGGTGTGCTGGAACAACCGGCGGCCCGACCAGTCGATCAATCCCAACACGATGCACCACGGAATGAAGGTGCGCAAAGGCACCAAGTACGTGATTACGAAGTGGTATCGCGAGCGGCCGTGGGGGTGAGGCTGACTGACACGGGCCGCGGCTCTCCGCGGCACTGTACCTTTCTCCTCGTCGTCCCGGACTTGATCCGGGACAGGGCTTCTTCTTCTCAGCCGTAACCACAGAAGCACCGCCCCCGGAACAGGTCCGGGGTGACGCCGAGCGGTCACGACATCAGCGAGTCCGAAGGGCTCAGAAACTAAAAAGGGCGGCCCCGTCGGACCGCCCTTCCCTCGCGGCGCGAGGCCGCAAAGCGCGTAGAATCGCGTTATTTCTTGAGGCTGAGCCCGCCGAAGCGCTTGTTGAATGCGGCCACGCGGCCACCTTCCTGAAGCTGCTGCTTGCCGCCGGTCCAGGCCGGGTGGCTGGTCGGGTCGATTTCCAGCGTCAGCGTGTCGCCTTCCTTGCCCCAGGTGGAGCGGGTCTGGAATTCGGTACCATCGGTCATCTTGACCGTGATGGTGTGGTAATCGGGGTGACCTTCGGCCTTCATGTCATGTCTCCATAGCCTCGGAACGGTTCCGACCGGTCCAGCTGTTGGGTGGGAAAGGCGCGCGGATAGTCGCAACGCGCGCCGTTGGCAAGTAAAACTCCCCTCCCGCTTGCGGGAGGGGGTGCGAGACTTGCGAGCTTGCTCGCTAGTCGCAGCGGGGTGGGCTCTCGCGAGCCCATGCCCACCCCCACCCGCAGGCGGGAGGGGAGCGGGCTTATTCCGGCGGATCGGCGATCATCGCGGTGAACTCGCACTCGCAGGTCGTCTTGCCGTTCACGCTCGCCTTGCCGGCGAACTTGTAGACCCGGCTCCGCTTCTGCAGGAACGAGACATGCAAGTCGAGCAGGCAGCCCGGCGTCACGGGCGCGCGGAACTTGGCCCCGTCGATACCCATGAAATAGACGAGCTTGCCCGTCCCCGCCAGTTCCAGCGTCTCTATCCCGAGGATCGCGGCGGCCTGCGCCAGCGCCTCGATCTGCAAGACGCCGGGCATGATCGGTGCGCCGGGAAAGTGACCCTGGAAGAATTCCTCGTTGAAGGTCACCGCCTTCACCGCATGGATTTCTTCGTTCAGGGTCAGGCTTTCCACCCGGTCGACGAGCAGCAGGGGATACCGGTGCGGCAGCGCCTTGAGCACCTGCCGGATATCCATCTGCCGCTTTTCTACCGTGTCGTTACTTTCCATGTCGATGATACGATCAGCGACCGGTGGGCTGCGCAGGAGTCTGCGGCTGAGCGGACTGCTGCTGCGCCGCTGCCTGACGAAGCACCGAGAGGTACATCAGCTGCTGAATCTCTTGGTACAGCTGCGCCGCCGCCTGCGAAGGCTGCCAGTCGGCCGGAGGCGCGATCTCGGCAGACTGTACGCGCGTGTTGATCGCAGCGGTGACCGCCTCGGTCACGTCGGCGCTCTCAGGCGCATAGATCAGCGCATCGGGTGCAAGCATCACCTGGATCGAACGATCGGCAATTACCTGCTCCACCGCGGGACCATATTGCTGTGCAACCTGCGTCAGCACGTACATGCGCGCGCGTTGCATCGGCATCTGAATCCCGGAAATCTGCTGGTCCAACGAACGGACCTGCTGCTTGCTTGCTTCGGGGGCAGCATTGGCCTCTGCGTCGGACACCTGGCCATCGCCGTTCGTGTCGAAGGCCTTCAGGGCCGTCTGCCGCTGCTGTTCGAGCTGCTGCAGCGTGGTCAACTGGCTCTGGTTCTGATCTTCGATCTGCTTGTAGCCGGCCTGCAGAGCCTGGGCGTTGGCCACCGCCAGCGCACGGTCGGCAGTAGCTATCCCATTGACCTGCGCGGCGGCCGGCACGGCAGCGAGCGTCGCGCCAATTGCAGTCGCGATCGCGAACGTGGTTTTGGAAATCTTCATCAGAATTGCGTCCCTACATTGAATGAGATTGTCTTGGTGTCGTCGCCTTCCACCTTGCGGATGACGTGGGAGAAATCGATCCGGAACGGACCGAAGGGCGAGTTCCAGTCGACCCCGATCCCCACCGAGATACGTGGCGAAGCGCTGTCGCCCACGAAAACTTCCTGGAACGGCGCAATGTTGCGCTGGACGATGATATCCAGGGGATTGCCGCTTCCATCGACGCTGTCTGTCGTCGTGACGACGTTGCCGTTACTGTCGACCGTGCCGCTATCATACAGCAGGTTGCCGGACTGGTCACGCGCCTGGATCGGAATACCGCCCGGGAAGGGGCTGCTTTGCAGCTGCGGCTTGTTGACGTTGAACAGCGCGCCGACATCCATGAAGATCGAAGGCCGCAGTCCCATCTCGCGCGCGCCCGAACCGAGCGGAATTTCCAGCTCGGCCCTGCCCAGGTAATAGGCGTTGCCGCCGATCGCATCGTCGCCGCCACGATCGCGGTCGGTGATGACGAGGGGGTTGCCCGTGCCATCGTCGGTGATCGGCTGCCGCAGGACGCGCGGACCGACGCCGCGGATATCGAAGCCGCGAATCTGCGGTTCGCCGAGGAAGAACCGGTCGGTCAGCAAGACTTCGTCGCTCCGCGGGCCATTGCCACCGAAGCCCTTGATGTAGCCGCCTTCGCCCGAAAGCGAGAAGATGAAGTCGCCCATGACCGGCCAGTATTTCGCGGCCTGACCACGCAGACGCACGTATCGGGTATCGCCGCCCAAGCCGGCAAAATCGACGCCCGCCGTCAGTCGCATCCCGCGTGAGGGGCGGTAATAGCTGTTGAGCGAGTTGTAGACGTAATTGAGCCCGAGGATCGAGCTCAGGCGATTGCCGAGCGTATCGCAGATGAAACGCGAGGCGAGCAGCGGATCGCACTCGGTCGTGCCATTGCCATCGACGTCACGGAAGAATTCCCGCTCGTCGATCGTCACCTGATCGTAGTTCAGCGTGTAGCTTCCGATCAGCGACGAATATTCGGTCAGCGGCACACCCAGGCGGAAAGAGCCGCCCGTCGTCACCTTCGAATAGCGGGTCTGATCGCGATTGATCAGGTTGAAGCTGTTCACGTCGCGGCGATAGAAATCGACGCCCAGCGAGATATTCCGGTCGAAGACGTACGGCTCGGTGAAGCTGAGGTTGATCGACTTGGAATAGCGCGAGATCGAAGCCGACGCCCCGATCGTCTGCCCCCGACCGCGGAAGTTGCGCTGGCGGATCGAGCCCGAGAACAGGAAGCTTTCGAGCGACGAGAAACCGGCCGACAGCTGAAGCTCGCCGGTCGGCTGTTCCTGCACGTTCGCTTCCAGGATGATACGGTCGGGATTGGCCGTTTCAGCCTGCGAGACCTCGAACTCTTCCTGGAAATAGCCGAGCGAGTTGATGCGGGCGGAGGTGCGCTTGACCGCAAGCGTATTGAACGCATCGCCTTCGGCAGAGCGGAACTCGCGCCGGATGACCTTGTCCTGGGTCAGCGTATTGCCGTTCACGTCGATCCGTTCGATGTAAACGCGCGGTACTTCCCTGATGGCGAGCGTCACGTCCATCGTCAGATCGTCGGGATTGCGGCGGAATTCCGGACGCACGTCGGCAAAGGCATAGCCGAACTGGCCGGCAAGTTCGGTCAGGCCTTCAACCGTATCTTCGATCCGCTTGGCGTCGTACCATTCGCCCTCTTCGATCGCGATGCCCTTGGTCAGGGCGTCGCCGTCCAGATCGCGGATCTGGCTGGTCACGTCGACGTTGCCGAACTTGTAGCGTTCGCCTTCCTCGACCACGTAAGTGATGATGAAGTCGCGCTTGTCCGGGGTCAGCTCGGCCACCGCCGAAACGACGCGGAAATCGACATAGCCCTGCGTCAGGTAGAATTCGCGCAGCTTCTGCTGGTCGAACGCCAGACGATCCGGATCGTAGCTGGTATTGCCCTTCAGGAAGGAGAACAGCCCGGATTCGTGGGTGACCATCTCACCCTTGAGCTGACCATCGGAGAAATGTTCGTTGCCGATGATATTGATCTTCTGGACGCGCGACTTCGGCCCCTCGTTGATCTCGAACACGAGGTCGACGCGGTTCTGGCTCAGCTGGACCGTCTTCGGTTCGACAGTGGCGGCGAACCGGCCCTGACGCTTGTAAAGCTCGATAATGCGGGCAACGTCCGCGCGGACCTTCGAACGGGTAAAGATCTGCCGCGGGGCAAGCTTGATCTCCGGAACGATCTTGTCGTCCTTGAGGCGCTTGTTACCTTCCAGAACGATGCGGTTGATGACCGGGTTTTCGACCACGTCGATCACCACGTTCCCGTCTTCGTTGGTGATCGAATAACTTTCGAAAAGCTCGGTCGCCGCAAGATCCTTGAGCGCCTGGTCGGCCGCAGCGGCGGTATAGACGTCGCCGGGGCGCATCCGCACATAGCTGAGAATCGTATTGGGCTCGAGCCGCTGGACGCCGCGAACCGAGATCGTCCGGATGACGTCGCTCTGCGGATCGGTGGCAGTATCCTCAGCCGGATCGCCCGTCGTCGCGGCTGGATCGCTCGCCTCTTGTGCCATTGCCACCTGGGGCAGGCCTGCGAGCGTGGTGCACGCCAGCAGCGCGAGCGCGTAATTGCGAATGTTGCGCGTACCGCGCTGTGCGCCTGATTGGATGGCCGTCATGTACGATGATGTCCCGTCAATATGTCTCGACCCGGATCGCACTTGCTTTGCCGTACCGGCATTCCGGACCAAACGATCCGGCGCCCTGTGCCCGATACGCGCGCCCCTTTCAAGCAGGTCCGATTGCTGGTGGGTCGCCTCTCATGTCCCTGCCCGGTACTGCGTCAGCCAAACAGCGTCAGCGATGCCAGGTCGTTGATCGTCACGAATAGCATCAGTGCAAGCACGAGAGCCACACCGGTGCGATACGCCATTTCCATCGCGCGGGGCCCCACAGGCTTCCGGCGGATCGCCTCCGCCGCGTAGAATGCCAGATGACCACCGTCGAGCGCCGGGATTGGCAGCAGGTTAATGAATGCCAAATTAAGTGAGATCAGCGCGGCGAAGTTCACGAACGCAATCCAGCCCAGGCTCAGTTGCTCACCGGAGTACTTCGCGATCTTCACCGGGCCGCCCAGCTCGCTGACAGACCGCTGTCCGATGACGATTTGCTTTAGCCCCGTCACCATCATCGAAAACGTATCGACGGTCTGCTGCGACGCGCCCACCAGCGCTCCCAGCGGGCCCTGACGCTCAAAATCATATTCGACACCGGCCGATTCGACCCCCAGCAGGCCAATCCGCGACGTGTTGCCGAACCGATCCTCGACCTCACTGCTCATCGTCGTCACAGGCACCGTGATCGTTCGGCCATTTCGCTCCACGCCCAGTTCCATACGCTGCTCGGGCTGCAGCATCACTTCCTGTTGCAGTTCGCGAAAACTTTCGAGCTGCTTGCCGTCGAGCGTCACGATCCGGTCGCCGATCTTGAGACCGGCATCGCGCGCAGACGATTTCTCGCTGAACCCGGCGACGGTCAGTTGTTCGGACGGATCGACGGGGACCGGCTTGCCGATAATCATGAAGAAGGCGGCAAAAATGCCGATTGCGACCAGAATATTGGTCACGGGGCCCGCAGCCACGATCAATGCGCGGCGCCAGAGGCTGGCGTTCTGAAACGCACCCTCTTCCGCCGGTGCGTTGGGATCGGGGATGCTGGCCGGGTTCATATCGCCCTTGAACTGGACGTACCCGCCCAGCGGCAGCGCCGAGATGCGCCATCGCGTACCGCGCCTGTCGTCGAAACCGACCAGTTCCTTGCCGAACCCGACGGAGAATGCATCCGCCTTCACGCCGAGCGCACGGCCCACGAGCAGATGGCCAAGTTCGTGCAGTGTAACCAGCGGCCCCAGCACCAGCAGGAACCCGACGATCCACATCCAGATGGGCACGTTTTCGATCACTTGTTCTCCAGAATGGCCTGCGCCTGCCTGCGCGCAGCCGCATCGACCGCCAGCACATCGTCGAGGCTGTCGAGCCGTTTGGGATGGTTCGACTTTTGCAGGACGTCCTCTACCAATGCCGCAATTCTGGTGAACGGAATGTGACCGGCAAGGAAGGCCCCCACGGCTATCTCATTGGCAGCATTGAGAACTGCAGGCGTCGCCCCACCCTCCTCACACGCGGCGCGGGCCAGCCTGGTCGCGGGGAAGCGCTCTTCGTCGGGCGCGAAAAAGGTCAGTTCGCCGATCTTCGCCAGGTCGAGCGGCTCGCACGGCGTTTCCATCCGTTTCGGCCATGCGAGGCACGACGCGATCGGCACCATCATCTCCGACGGCCCGAGCTGTGCGAGCGTGGAGTTGTCGCGGTACTCGACCATCGAGTGGATCACGCTTTGCGGATGCACCAGAATGCGGATCTTATCGAGCCCGACCGGGAACAGGTGATGCGCCTCGATCAGCTCGAGGCCCTTGTTGAACATCGTCGCCGAATCGACGCTGATCTTGGCCCCCATGTCCCAGTTGGGATGCGCGACCGCTTGATCGGGCGTGACCCGTTCGAGCTCCTGCGGAGAGAGCAGCCGCAGCGGCCCTCCGCTCGCGGTCAGGGTGATCATCCGCACCTCGGCGATGTCGTTGCCCGCAAGGCACTGGAAGATTGCGTTGTGCTCGCTGTCCACCGGCAGCAGCGTTGCGCCATGCTCAGCGACCGCCCGTGTCATGACCTCGCCCGCGGAAACCAGCGCTTCCTTGTTCGCCAGAGCGATCGTGCCGCCCCGCTCGATCGCGGCCATGACCGGGGCAAGCCCGGCGCAACCCACGATCGCAGCCATGGTGATATCGACCGGGCGCTTCGCCGCCTCGATCAGGGCAGCGCGGCCGCCCGCAGCCTCGATGCCGCTCCCCGACAGCGCCTCGCGCAACGCGGGCAGGCAGGCCTCGTCGCTCACCACAGCGATCTTCGCGTCGAATTCGCGCGCCAGGTCCGCCAGTTTGGAAACGCTGCAATGCGCGGTCAGCGCCTCGACCCGCCAATCGGCCCGATGCTTGCGCAGCAGCTTGAGGGTGGAGTCGCCGACCGAACCGGTCGCGCCGAGGATGCTTATCGAGCGCATGGGATCAGGCGAGATTGTAGACCACGCCCACCACGATGGCGACCGGGATCAATCCGTCGAAACGATCGAAGAACCCGCCGTGCCCCGGAATGAGACGGCTGGAATCCTTCACCCCCGCCTTGCGCTTCAGCCAGCTTTCGAAAAGGTCGCCGGCTTGCGCCACCACGGCGAGTACCGGGCCGAGGATCAGTGCGAGCATGTAGGCACGCGACGTTACCGCCATGTCGATGATCTGCGCCGCGCCGAACACCGCGCCCAGCAGGAACAGCGTCGCGCCGATCATGCCGCCGATCATGCCCGCCCAGGTCTTGTTCGGACTGACCCTGCGCCAGATCTTCGGCCCACCCACCAGAGTGCCGACGCCGTAGGCAAAGCTGTCGGCGAAAATCACGACGAAAATGGTCACCAGGAACAGCTCGAGCGAGAACCCGCTGAGGATCACCCCTGCCAGGGCGATATACGCACCCCCCGCGATAATCGCGGCGAGCCGGTAGGGGACATTCGCCGTCGCCTTGATGACCAGGAAGATGAATTCGATGAAACACGCGGCGGCGACACCGGCGATCAGCAGCGTGCGCCCCTGCGCCCCGCCCCAAAACACCGCAGCCGCCGCCAGCGCGCCAAGCACCACGCCGGAGGCAACGCGAATGCCCAGCTTCTTGCGACGCGCATTGGCCGCGATCGCGGCAATCTCGACCTCTTCGGGCAAGCCTTCGGGCAGTTCGTTCGATGCGGCTTGCGCTTCCACCTGCGCTTCGGGCGCAACATCGCGCTCACCTGCGGGCGTATCGTCTTCCGCATCCATGCGCGGTTCGTTATCGGCCGCCATAGCGCCTCTCCCTCCTCGCGAACGTATCGAGCGCTTCGTGTAAATGCTGCGGCGTGAAATCGGGCCACAGCGTCTCGACGAAAATCATTTCCGCGTAGGCCATCTGCCATAGCAAGAAATTGGAAAGGCGCACCTCTCCACTTGTGCGGATCAGCAGATCGACAGGCGGCAGGTCGGCAGTGAACAGGTGCCGTTCGATGGACTCGGGCGTGATCTCACCCTCGCGCGCTGCAGCACTCGCTGCCAACGCGATTTCCTGCTGCGCTCCGTAATTGAGCGCTACGGCGACGGTGCGTGCCCCATCCTTGGTTCGCTCCAGCGCGTCTTCCAGCATGGCCACGATGTCGCCATCGAGCGCGCGCCAGTCGCCGACGATTTTCAGCCGCACGCCATTGGCGACGAATTCGTCAAGATCGGACCGGATGAAGCTGCGCATCAGGTTCATGAGGTCGGACACCTCATCCTGCGGGCGCTTCCAGTTCTCGCTGCTGAAGGCATACAGCGTCAGGCATTCGATCGAGGTGTCCTTGAGGCTGCGGACCAGCGTCCGCACGGCCTCCACGCCGCGCTTGTGGCCCATGGCGCGCGGCAGTGCGCGACGCTTCGCCCAGCGACCATTGCCATCCATGATGATGGCAACGTGTCTTGCCTGATTTTGCGAACTGTCTGCCATCAATATAACCGCTCGGGCGGAACCTGTCGAAGCACAGCCCCCCTCATTGGGGCATAGCAACGACAGGGAAACAGCCCTTCGACAAGCTCAGGGCGAACGGACCAGGACAGGAGGGCGAGAACCCTCACTGCGTCATGATTTCCTTTTCCTTGGCTTCGGCCGCAGCGTCCGCCTCCGCGGTATACTTGTCGGTCAGCTTCTGGACCTCGTCTTCGGACCGCTTGCGGTCGTCCTCGGAGATTTCCTTCTTCTTCTCGTCTTCCTTGAGCGCTTCCATACCGTCGCGGCGCACGTTGCGGATCGCGATCTTGGCGCCTTCGGCATACTTGCCCGCCAGCTTGGCGAGGTCCTTGCGCCGTTCCTCGGTTAGGTCGGGCATGGGAATGCGCAGCGTCTGGCCGTCCTGCATCGGGTTGAGGCCCAGGTTCGCGTGCGCAATGCCCTTCTCGACCGCGCTGACATTGCTCTTGTCCCACACCTGCACGCTCAGCATGCGCGGTTCGGGCGCAGACACGGTCGCCACTTGGTTGAGCGGCATCATCGAGCCGTAGACCTCGACCACAACGGGATCGAGCAGGCTGGTGTTGGCGCGCCCGGTGCGCAGGCCCGCGAGATCGCCCTTGAGGCTTTCCACCGCGCCCTGCATCCGGCGTTCGATATCGCTCTTGTCGTATTTCGCCATGGTCGGCTTCCTCACATCCTCTTGAATTCTAGTCGTTCTGTACGATCGTCTGGACCCCTTCGCCAGCGAGAACGCGGGCCAGATTGCCCTTCTCGCGGATCGAGAAGACGACGATGGGAATATTGTTGTCGCGACACAGAGCCACTGCGCTGGCGTCCATCACCTTCAGGTTGTCCGCCAGTACCTTGCCATAAGTGACTGTATCGTAACGCTTTGCCTCGGAATTTTTCTTGGGATCGGAATCGTAAACTCCGTCCACGCTGGTGCCCTTGAACAAGGCATCGCAGCGCATTTCGGCAGCACGCAGCGCTGCGCCGCTGTCGGTGGTGAAATAGGGCGCGCCCACGCCTGCGGCGAAGATCACGATGCGGCCCTTTTCCAGATGCCGTTCCGCTCGGCGGCGGATCACCGGTTCGCACACCTGATCCATCTGCACGGCGCTCTGCACGCGCGTCGGGACGCCCAGCTGTTCGAGCGCGCTCTGCATCGCGAGCGCGTTCATCACCGTGGCGAGCATGCCCATGTAGTCGGCCTGTCCGCGGTCCATCCCCTGCGCCGCGCCCGCCATCCCGCGAAAGATGTTGCCGCCGCCGATGACGAGGCAGATTTCCCACCCTTCGTCCTTGGCCTGCTTCACTTCCTTCGCCAATTCGAGGACGAAGGCAGGATCGATGCCGAATTCCTGTTCGCCCATGAGCACTTCGCCCGAGAGTTTCAGGAGGATGCGCTTGGCGTTCTTGATCGGCATGGGGGGTGAGGCCTCGATTTGCGGAATTGCGCTCGGCCCTAACGCGCACGGGTGCAGGTGGCAACGGCCTGACGAACTGGAGTGCGGGCGGTTTTGATTGCGCTTGCCCAGCTATGGCACGTCCCTATTCCTATCGTATGAACCGATCTTCGTTCCCGACCGGTCGCAAGCGCACGCTTGTTCTGGCGATTCTCGCCGCCGTGCTTGTGGCGAGCTCGCTGATCGCATGGAAAGCATGGCGCGACACGATGGGCGATCCGCAGGTGCTGCGGACCACCGTCACGCTGGCCGACATGCCCGAAGCAACCGATCAGGTCACAGTCGCGCTGCTGACCGATATCCACGTCTCCGGCCCGGACATGCCGCCCAAGCGGCTCGATCGGATCGTCGCGCAGGTGAATGCGCTGGAGCCAGACCTGATCGTGATCGCGGGCGACTTGGTGAGCGATGGTCGCCTTGTCACCCATGTCTACAAGGCAGACGAGATCATCGCCCCACTGGCAGGATTGAAGGCACCGCTTGGCGTGATCCTCGTCCCCGGCAACCACGATCACTGGTACGACTGGCCGGCCCTCAAGGCCGGGCTTGCTGGAACGGACATCGTGGTGCTCGAGAACGAAGCCCACCAGGCCGGTCCGCTGGCAATCGGCGGGCTCGACGACGAGTATACCGGTCACGCCGATATCCCGGCAACCCTGCGTGCGATGAAGAAGCTCGCGGGCGCGCGGATCATCGTGAGCCACGGGCCCGACCCCACGCCCGACCTGCCCGAAGGATCGGTGGTGCTGGCAGGGCACACGCATTGCGGCCAGATCAGGCTTCCCCTGATCGGGTCGCTCGGCGTACCTTCGCGCTATGGCAAGCGCTACGAATGCGGGCGGATCGAGGAGGGCACGAAAACCGTGATCGTCAGCGGGGGGCTCGGCACGAGCATCATGCCGGTGCGGTTCGGGACGCGGGCCCAGGTGTGGCTGGTCGAGTTCCGCCCGGAAGGCGGATAGCTAGAACGCCACCGTTGCACCGCTCTTCGCGCTGCGCATCCCTGCTTCGAGCACCTTCATCGTGTCGAGAGCCTGTTCGATTCCCACGGGGTTGGGCCCGTCGCCACGGATGGCCGAGGCGAGAGCGTTCCAGAACAACCGATAATCGCCACGCTCATTCGGCACCTCGCCATGCGAATGGATATCGCTGGCGGGAGTGTAGGTGCCCGGTATCGGGTCCACTCCCAGGTCCGCATCGCCCGGCTGCGCGCCGCCGACGATCGCGGGCTCCTGTGTGTCGAGCCCGTGCTTGATCCAGCTGCCGCCGGTACCGTGGACCGCGAAGCGCAGCCCATCGTCCGCGCACAGCTTGCTCGAATGCAGCACCACCCGGCGGTTCGGGTAGCGCAGGACCGCATGGAACCAGTCGGGTGCCGGGCTCCCCTCTCGCATACTCGCGAGATCGAGCGTCATAGCATCCGGCATGCCGAACAGGCACAGCGCCTGATCGACCAGATGCGGGCCGAGATCGAACCACGATCCGCCTTCACGCGCATCTTTCCAGCGTTCGGGGACATCCGGCTTCCATCGATCGAAATGGCTTTCGAAATGGACGATCTCGCCCAGCAGATCTTCGCCAATCATCCTTTTCAGCGTCAGGAAATCGGCATCCCAGCGCCGGTTCTGGAACACGGTCAACATCCGCCCGGTGCGCTGCGCGGCATCGCGCATCCGCTGAGCATCGCCGAGCGTCGTCGCAACCGGTTTTTCGACCAGCACGTGCTTGCCCGCATCGAGCGCCGCGATTGCATGGTCTGCGTGCAGATCGTCGGGACTGGCAACGATCACCAGTTCGATGCCGGGTTCGGCCAGAAGCGCCTCCACCGAAGGGACTACAGCCATTCCCGGCAGGCGGTCGTGAACCTTCGCGGGATCGCTGGAGACGATCGCACGCAGCGCCAAACCCTCGGTCGCTTCCACGAAGGGCGCATGGAATACGCGGCCGCTCAATCCGAATCCGACGAGGCCGACCCCGATTTGCGTCATGTAACTTCCTTGTTGCTGGCGTGCCTGTACTCGAATGCGCCGGACACGAAAACGGCCGCCGGATCGAAACCCGACGGCCGCGAATTTGAAGCGTCGATGATGAAGGGACGTTAGCCCTTCACGGCCGCCGCGACTTCGGCTGCGAAGTCGCTTTCTTCCTTCTCGATGCCTTCGCCCAGCTGGAAGCGGACGTAGTCCTTCAGGACGATCGGCTTGCCGGCTTCCTTGCCCGCCTGCGCGACGACCTGTTCGATCGGGGTCTTGTTGTCGTGCACCAGGATCTGGCTGAGCAGCGCGTTTTCCTTGGCGAACTTGGCCACGGCGCCTTCGACCATCTTTTCCTGCACGTTCTCGGGCTTGCCGCTTTCGGCTGCCTTTTCCTTGGCGATCGAACGCTCACGCTCGATCAGCTCGGCGTCGAGACCTTCGGCATTGAGCGCCTGCGGGAACGCAGCGGCGATGTGCTGCGCAAGCTTGGTGCCGAGCGTTTCGAGCGTTGCCGCATCGGCTTCGCTTTCGAGCGCGACGAGCACGCCGATCTTGCCGAGGTTCGGCGAAACCGCGTTGTGCATGTAGGGGACGACGAGGCCCTGATCGACCGAGACGGACTTCATCCGGCGGACCTGCTGGTTCTCACCAATGGTCGCGACGTTGTTGGTCAGCTTGTCGCCGATCGTGCCGCCATCGGGGTGATCCATGCCCTTGAGCGCTTCGACGTCGTCGCTGTTCGCGCCCAGCGCAACCTGCGTCGTCTTGCGCACGAAGTCCTGGAACTGGTCGTTCTTGGCGACGAAGTCGGTTTCCGAGTTGACCTCGACCGCGACACCCTTGGTGCCTTCGACGGCGACGCCGATCAGCCCTTCGGCTGCGGTACGGCTCGACTTCTTCTGGGCGGTGGCGAGGCCCTTGGCACGCAGCGCGTCGACAGCGGCTTCGACGTCGCCATCGGCGGCTTCGAGAGCCTTCTTCGCATCCATCATGCCCGCGCCGGTCTTCTCGCGGAGTTTCTTTACGTCAGCGGCGGTAAAAGCGGCCATCGATCGTATCCTTGATTTTGAAATGTGGTCAGCGTCCCCGGAACGGGTCAATCCGCTCCGGGTCGCTAGTCAGCGATTGTGAAGCCGCGGTTACGCGGTTGCTTCGGCTGCCTCGGTCGAGGTCTCGGCGGGCGGATTTTCCATCTCGCCGACACCCGGATCGTTCGCGCCGTCGCGGCGTGCAGCTTCACCGAATGCGTCGCAGTAAAGACGCACGGCACGCGCCGCATCGTCGTTACCCGGAACGGGGAAGGCGATGCCGGTCGGGTCGGTGTTCGAATCGAGCACCGCAACCACGGGAATGCCAAGCACGTTGGCTTCCTTGATCGCGAGGTCTTCCTTGTTGGCGTCGATCACGATCATCACGTCGGGAATGCCGCCCATGTCGCGGATGCCGCCGAGCGAAAGCTCGAGCTTGTCGCGTTCGCGCGTCAGGTTGAGCACTTCCTTCTTGGTCAGGCCGCTGGTGTCGCCCGAAAGCTGCTCTTCCAGCGTCTTGAGGCGCTTGATCGAACCGGAAATGGTCTTCCAGTTGGTCAGCATGCCGCCCAGCCAGCGGTGGTTGACGAAGTGCTGTCCGCTCATGCGGGCGGCTTCGGCGACCGGCTCCTGCGCCTGGCGCTTGGTGCCGACGAACAGGACCTTGCCCTTGCCCTGCGCGGTCGCGGCGACGAAATCGAGCGCACGCGCCATCAGCGGCACGGTCTGCGACAGGTCGATGATGTGAACACCGTTGCGCGCGCCGAAGATGTACGGCTTCATGCGCGGGTTCCAGCGGTGGGTCTGGTGGCCGAAGTGTGCGCCGGCCTCGATCAATTGCTGCATCGTGACGGTAGGAGCCGCCATAGGTAAATTCCTTTCCGGTTGAACCTCTGGAAGGCAGGAACCCGTGGCGGAGACCCCGCCTTGGGCACCGGTATGAAGGCGCCTTCCATGTGGATTTTCCCGCGAATCCGTCGCGGAAGCGGGCCACTTAGCGAGTGATGAGCGGAAAATCCAGCCTCATTTTGGCGCACCAGCAATGCCGGTCGACCCGATTTGCCTTGACAGGCAAGAACAAATGGAGAACATTGGCACTCATCAGCGGAACACCGAGAGCCACTGATGGATTATCACCACGTTTTCCACAGCCGGTACAGCTCTTTTGCACCGGCTCTCTGGAAGATGAAGGCCGGAGAAAGAACATGATCGCGCTCGCCATTACCTGCCTGCTTGTTGCCACGACGTTCATTGCCCTGCTGTGCGCGACCGACAGCCTGCTGCGCGGCTGGGTTTCCTACGGGGCGCTCGCACGCGAACTGCGCGCGCTGAGGACCGGTGGCGAAGCAGCAATGGCAGGCAGTTCGCTGGCCCGGGTTCGCAGCACTGCCGGTCGCCCTGCCCGCCGCGCGGGAATCGCCGCTCGCTCGCCCGCTTCAAAGCTGCGCGCGGCAGCCTGATCGGCAATACCGGGGAATTATTGCTGGACGCCTTCCAGCGTGACGGTTTCGCCCAGCCTGCCCAGCACGGTTTCGCCTGCGATCACACGCTGCCCCATCAGCACCTGGGGAGAGGTCCCCGCCGGAAGATAAAGGTCGACCCTGCTTCCGAACCGGATCAGCCCGATACGCTGGCCCGCCGCCACGATGTCCCCGGGCTTTACGAAGGGGACGATGCGCCGCGACACGAGCCCGGCGATCTGCGTCATCCCGACGACCACGCCATCGCCGCGCATGATCAGCAGATGCTGACGCTCGTTCTCATCGCTGGCCTTGTCGAGCTCGGCATTGACGAACTTGCCCGGCATGTAATTCATCGCGACGATCGTGCCCGCGCAGGGTGATCGATTGATATGAACGTCGAAGACGCTGAGATAGATCGATATCCGCGTCACGGGCGCCCTGCCGAGCCCCCCATCTTCCCCCCGCAGTTCGAGCGGAGGTTCGACCTCAGCGATCTGCGTCACCGTGCCATCGGCCGGCGACACGAGCAGATTGTCGCCGCGCGGTACGACCCTTTCCGGGTCGCGGAAAAAGGCGAGGATGCACAGCGACAGGAAGGCGAGCGGCCACGCGATCGTTTCCCAGGCAAGGACCGCAGCGATCAGCGACAGGCCGAAGCAGATCAGCGCGTATTTGCGCCCCTCGGGATGAATCGAGGGGATCGCGGAACGCGCCTCCCCCCGTCCGCGATTGTCCATGAAGTCACCTGCCATAGCTGATCCCTAGGGCGAAGGAGAATGGCAGACAAGGCGCGGCTGCCATGACGGTTTCGATGTCGTCGCACAGCGGCGCCATCACGAACCTGGTCGGCGCACTGAAGGCTTCAGCGGTTCAGAGTGAGCAGCATACGATCGCGGCGCGGGATGCCTTGCGCAGCGCAAGGCGTGGCCGGACGCGCTAGCCGACCTTGCGCACGAATACCGTGCCAGCCGAGTAGCCTGCGCCGAAGCTGCAGATCAGCCCGGTATCTCCATCGGCGAGATCTTCGTTGTTCAGGTGGAACGCGATGATCGAGCCTGCGCTCGACGTGTTGCCATAAGTATCGAGTACGGTGGGGCTCTCGTCCGCATTCGCCTCGTGCCCCAGCACGCGCTGGGCGATCAGGCGGTTCATCCCGGCATTGGCCTGGTGCAGCCACAAACGCCTCAGCGCCGTCGGATCGACCGACAGCCGCTCTGCCTCGGTCACGATCATTTCGGCGACCATCGGGACCACTTCCTTGAAGACCTTGCGGCCTTCCTGGACGAACAGCTTGTCGTCCGCGCCCATCGTTTCGGGCTCGGCGCGGTTGAGGAAGCCGAAGTTGTTGCGGATATTGTTCGAGAACACCGTCTTCAGGCGCGTCCCGAGAATGTCCCAGTGCTGCGCGGGAGCGATCTGCGCATCCTCTACCAAAACAGCGGTAGCGACGTCGCCGAAGATGAAATGGCTGTCGCGGTCGCGCCAGTTGAGGTGCCCGCTGGTAATCTCGGGGCTGACGACCAGCACGCTCTTCGCATTGCCGGAGCGTACGTAATCGGCGGCAGTCTGGATCCCGAAGGTGGCCGAAGAGCAGGCAACGTTCATGTCGAACGCGAAACCGTCGATGCCCAGTGCCTGCTGGATCTCGATCGCCATCGCCGGATAGGGCCGCTGCATGTTCGACGCGGCGCACAGCACCGCATCGACATCGGCTGCATCACGCCCGGCCTTCGCCAAGGCGTCGCGCGCGGCCTTCACGCCGATCTCCGCCATTATCGAGAGTTCGTCGTTGCCGCGCGGTTCGTGGCGCGGCTCCATGATCGCGGGGTCGATCAGCGGCGCCTTGTTGATCACATGGCGCGCCTTGATCCCGCTCGCCTTTTCGATGAACTCGACGGAGCTATGCGTCAGCGGCTCGGCCTCGCCCGCGGCGATCGCATCGGCGTGCTGCGCGTTGTGGCGATCGACAAATGCGTTGAAGCTTCGCACCAGTTCTTCGTTGCTGATGCTTTCTTCGGGCGTGAACAGCCCGGTCGCGGAGATAACGGGGTGGCCCGCAATAGTAGAGTGCGCGTTCATGGGAGGGGTGGATTAGCCGCGCGTGGATGGCGCGGCAAGCGCGCGTCTCCAAACGCGCGGAATCGGGACGGCAGACGGCGAGGCAGGCTGCCTCGCCGCCCGACGCAGTGAAGCTCAGTCGACCATCCTGGCGACGAGACGGCGCAGTTCGGGGGTCGGTATCCCAGCGCTAGCGGGGTCGTGGTCCGCCAGGGCCTGCGCGTGAACGGCGCCATAGCGCAGCGACAGTTTTGCGCGCGGCGTGCCGCGCATGGTAAGGGTATTCATGTATGTAATATCCGGCGGGTCTTCCCGCCGCCTTCCTGGATTGTCAGCGCCGGTTTGCGCGCGTGCGTGCACCGACGGGCCCTTGCCCGGGTGAACGTTCGCGAAAAACGATCCGTCCCTTGGACAGATCATACGGCGTCATTTCGACATGTACGCGGTCTCCAACGACCGAACGGATACGGTAGCGACGCATCTTGCCTGCGGTGTAGCAGATGATGCGGTGCTCATTATCGAGTGTCACGCCAAAGCGTCCGTCGGGCAGGATCTCGTCGATCGCGCCTTCCATCGTAATGAGCTGTTCTTTCGCCAAACCTGTTCCTTCACGTACGAAAAATCATCCGCACGGACGTGTTCCGTGGCGGAGCCATAGTGTGTGGAATGGAAGTGGTGCCGGAGTCGCACTTGGGCGACCGTCGCGGCAATCATAATCCGTCGCAAACGACGTCAGGCAAAATCAATATAGCAGCGGGCAAAGAAATTTCAATAACATGGCGCCATGTCTCATGGGCGATAGCGCCGTGCGAAGGCACTCCAATGCCGAACCCGGGCAGCCCGGGCCCATACGCATTTTCTCGATTTGAAGCTTTACCGAAGAAGTGGTGGACAGGGCTGGATTCGAACCAGCGTACGCTTGCGCGGGCAGATTTACAGTCTGCTGCCTTTAACCACTCGGCCACCTGTCCACATGATCGGTCTGCAAGAGGCAATGCAAGAAACGGTGCCCTTTCGGGGGGCGACCGGATGCCGAGAGGCGCCCCTTTGGAGAAGCCGCGCTTGCCTGTCAATGGTCGGGCTGGCAGTGCGGGCGCCTATGGCAAAACCGGAACGGAAAAGAGCATTGCGCGGACGCGCTGGGCGGATGAAGGGCGGACGCGGCAGCGGGCGCGCGAGCACGGGCCAGGTGCGCCTGTGGGGTCGGCACGCGGTCGAGGCCGCGCTGCTCAATCCGGAGCGCAAACATCGCAAATTGTGGGCCACACGCGAGGGAATCGCCTCGCTCGACGGTGAATTGCCCGCCGATTTCCCGATCGAATATGCCGAGGGGCCCGATCTCGACAGGCTGGTGGCGCGCGATGCGCCGCATCAGGGGCTGGTGCTGGAATGCGCCGCGCTGGAAGATCGCGACCTTGCCGAGATCATCGCCGATGCCGACGCGAATCGCCCCATCGTGGTGCTCGATCAGGTGACCGATCCGCACAATGTCGGCGCGATCCTGCGTTCGGCGGCTGCGTTCGGCGCGGCGGCGATCGTGACGCAGGATCGGCATGCCCCGCCCGAAAGCGGCGTGGTCGCCAAGTCCGCGTCGGGCGCGCTGGAGACGGTGCCGTGGGTGCGCGTGGTCAACCTGGCGCGCGCGCTCGACGATCTGTCGAACAGCGGCTTCTGGCGGATCGGTCTGGCCGGAGAAGCGGAGATGACGCTGGCGCAGGCGATGCCTACGGGACCTGTGGCCATCGTGCTGGGCGCGGAAGGCGCCGGGCTGCGCCACAACATTGCCGGGCACTGCGACGCGCTGGCCAAACTGCCGATCTCCGACGCTATCGAGAGCCTCAACGTTTCGAACGCCGCCGCCATCGCGCTTTACGCGCTGGCAACGCGCGAGGACTGACGCTCTCCGCGCGGGAAACCTCTCCGATCGCAGGCAAAGAAAAACCCCGTCGATCCACCACTCGACGGGGTTTTTCGTAATGAATAGCCCCGCAAGGGGCCGAGCGTCGAACGCTCTTAGTTCACGGCGTCCTTCAGGCCCTTGCCGGCCTTGAACTTCGGCTGGTTGGAAGCCTTGATTTCCATCGGTTCGCCGGTGCGCGGGTTACGGCCGGTCGAAGCCTTCCGCTTGGCCACGGAAAACGTACCGAAGCCCACGAGCCGGACCTCATCGCCATTGGCGAGGGCCTTCTGGATCGAATCGAAAACGCCTTCGACAGCGTTCGAAGCATCGGTTTTGGAAAGGCCACAGGATTCGGCGACTGCGCCGATCAGCTCATTCTTGTTCATTCGGAAAAACCCCTCAGTCCCAGACATTCAAAGTGGTGATCCGCATCATGCGAATGCCCCCACCTGAAACCTTAGTCACGAGTCTGTCAAAGCCATTTTGCGGAAAAATCGCGGAAACCTGCGATTTGCTAGTTTATGAATCGTTACCTGTGCACAAACCTGTGGGAAATCCGGAACACAGCACGAACGTCGGGTCTCAGTGCCGGGTCTGCCCGCTTTCCGCGAAGGGCGGACCGCTGACCGGCTGACTCGCGAGATCGTCCGCCTCGGTCCATTCGATCGCTTCGGGCTGGCGAACCAGCGCATGCGCCAGCACTTCGTCGACGTGGCTGACCGGAATGATCTCGACCCCGTCGGTGATCCGGTCCGGGATTTCGGCAAGATCCTTCACGTTGTCTTCCGGGATCAGCACGATCGGGATGCCGCCGCGGCGCGCCGCCAGCAGCTTTTCCTTGAGCCCGCCGATCGGCAGCACCCGGCCACGCAGCGTGACTTCGCCGGTCATCGCGACATCGGGCCGTACGGCAATGCCGGTCAGCGTCGACACGATCGAGGTGACCATCCCCACGCCCGCGCTCGGCCCGTCCTTGGGCACCGCCCCTTCGGGCAGGTGGATGTGGATGTTCTTGCGGCGAAAGATCGAAGGGCGGATGCCATACGCGGGTGCCCGTGCCTTGACGAAGCTGAAGGCAGCGGCGACGCTTTCGTTCATCACCTCGCCCAGCTTGCCGGTCGTCTTGGCTTCGCCGCGACCCGGCGTGGTGACGCTTTCGATGGTCAGCAGTTCGCCGCCTACCTCGGTCCACGCGAGCCCGGTGACCGCACCGATCTGCGCTTCCTTTTCGCCCATGCCGTGCTTGTATTTGCGCACCCCGGCAAACTCGCCGAGGTTCTCCGGCGTGATCTCGACCGTCCCGACCTTCTTTTCGAGAATCTTGCGCAGCGATTTGCGCGCCAGGCGAGCGATCTCGCGTTCGAGCGTCCGCACCCCCGCCTCGCGGGTGTAGTAGCGGATCAGGTCGCGCAGCGCGTCCTCGGTCAGCGAAAACTCACCCTCTTCCAGGCCGTGATCGGCGATCTGTTTGGGCAAGAGGTGTTTGGTCGCGATCTCGACCTTCTCGTCCTCGGTATAGCCTTCGAGCCGGATGATCTCCATCCGGTCGAGCAGCGGCTGCGGCAGGTCGAGCGTGTTGGCGGTGCACACGAACATAATGTCCGACAGGTCGAAATCGACCTCCAGATAGTGATCCTGGAAACGCGCGTTCTGTTCGGGATCGAGCACTTCGAGCAGAGCCGACGCCGGATCGCCGCGAAAATCCTGGCCCAGCTTGTCGATCTCGTCGAGCAGGAACAGCGGGTTGGCGGTGCCTGCCTTGGTCAGGTTCTTGACGATCTTGCCGGGCAGCGATCCGATATAGGTACGGCGGTGGCCGCGGATCTCGGCCTCGTCGCGCACCCCGCCCAGCGACTGGCGCACGAATTCGCGCCCCGTCGCGCGGGCGATCGACTTGCCAAGGCTCGTCTTGCCGACGCCCGGAGGGCCGACGAGGCACAGGATCGGCCCCTTCAGCTTGTTGGTGCGCGCCTGCACGGCGAGATATTCGACGATGCGATCCTTGACCTTCTCCAGCCCGTAGTGATCGTCGTCGAGGATCGTCTGTGCTTCCTCGATGTCGCGATTGAGCTCGCTCTTCTCGCCCCACGGCAGGTCGAGCAGCACGTCGAGATAGTTGCGGATCACCGTCGCCTCGGCGCTCATCGGCTGCATAGAGCGCAGTTTCTTGAGCTCGCTTTCCGCCTTGGCGCGCGCCTCGTCCGACAGCGCGAGCTTTTCGATCTTTTCCTGCAGTTCGGCGAGTTCGTCGCCATCGCCGCCATCGCCCGAACCGCCCAGCTCGCTCTGGATCGCCTTCAGCTGTTCGTTGAGGTAATATTCGCGCTGGGTCTTCTCCATCTGCCGCTTCACGCGGCCACGGATGCGGCGCTCGACCTGCAATACCGACAGCTCGCCTTCCATGAAGTTGAGCAGCATCTCCAGCCGCTTGCGCGGATCGGGCTCGGTCAGCAGCGCCTGCTTGTCGGCCACCTTGATCGACAGCGCAGCGGCGACCGCGTCGGCCAGCGCGCCTGCGTCGTCGACCTCGGACAGTTCCTCAGCAGCGCCTTCGTTCTTCTTGGAAAGATTGGTGTATTCGGCGAACTGCTCGACCACCGAACGCATCAGGGCAACGACCTCGTTTCCGGAAACCGTCGCCTGCTCGATCGGATTCACTTCGGCGACCGTATATTCGCCCTCGTCGTGCAGCGCGGTCAGATGCGCGCGCGAATTACCTTCGACGAGCACACGCACGGTGCCGTCGGGCATCTCGAGCATCTGAAGGACCTGCGCCGAGACGCCGATATCGTAGAGATCGGACCCCTCCGGATCCTCGCACGAAGGGTCCAGCTGGGCGAGCAGGAACACATCCTTGTTGCCTTCCATCGCGGCTTCAAGCGCGGCGACGGACCGTTCACGGCCAACGAAGATCGGCACAACCATGCCGGGGAAGACGACGATGTCGCGAAGGGGCAGCAGAGGAAAGCGTTGGGTCATATATATCTTTTAGCGCACGGATTGGTCGCGCGCCCGTCCTTGTCCAAGAATATGGGTCGGACCCCGCGGACGCGCAATGGCAGCGTACGGGGAGCTGTGGATGCGCCTTGCATGCCGGGCGGGCAAGGCGCCTCGCCGCGCCACAGCGCTTTCCTACACCAGGGCGTGCCGGTAACCTGCGCCCGGCTCCTTCTCATTGTCGCTCGACATACCGAAAGACGCGGCGTCTTGCGGCCCGCTGTCAAAAAAAATGCGCCCGAATTGCGCGATCTGTCACCCCGGCCAAGGCAACCTGTTGCGAAATAAGAGAAATTCCCGGGAGCACAGTGGGTGACACCAGGGTGACACGTGTCACCCTGGTCACCACGAGGCGTTATGAAAGAGCGGCTCCGCGTTCCTTCGCGGTTACGCGGGGTTCGGTGCCGTCACCCCATGCCCGGCAGGTTGAAACCCGGCGGCAGGCCCATGCCCGACTGGATCTTCTGCATTTCTTCGCCCGATACACGGTCTGCCTTGCCACGCGCATCGTTGAACGCGGCGGCGACCAGATCTTCGAGCATCTGCTTTTCTTCGGGCTTCATCAGGCTGTCGTCGATGGCGACGCCCAGCATTCGCCCGCGCGCGGTGCAGCGGACTTTCACAAGACCGCCGCCGGCGGTGCCTTCTACCTCGATCGAATCGAGCTTTGCCTGCGTATCGCCCATCTGGTTCTGAATCGTCTCGGCGGCCTTCTGCGCGGCGGCCATCATTTCTTCCATCGACTTCATGCGTGCTTGCTCCATTGGCGAGAATTGTCGGCGGTGCCCTGCTCTTTCTCGTCGAGCAGTTCCGCCTGGGGGAAGGCCGCGCGCGCGGCCTGCATCAGGGGGTGGTTTTCCATCGCATCGCGCACCGCAGCGGCCTGCGCCTGCTCGGCCTCGGCCATGCTTGGCGGAGCTGCGGGATCGGACACTTCGGTCAGCACCCAGGTGCGTCCGGTCGCCTTGGCGAGCGCGGCGCGCAACTCAGCCTCGATACGGTCGGTAAACTGCGGTGCGCGCGCGAATGTGATCGCGCCATCTTCGCAGGAAATTACTCGCAGCTGCAATCGCATGATGCTTGCGGCGATATATTCGCCCGCATCCTCGACCTTCGTCACGAGGGACGAAATATCCGTTCCCGATCCTGTCCCGGCTGAACGAGCGGCACTCGGCGCGTCCGACGTTGCGGGCGACGGGGCGCGCTCCGCATTGTCGCCCGAAACGGCGGGAATACCCTTGGCCAGTTCCTCCATCCGCTTCACCAGCGTCCCCGGATCGGGGGCATCGGCGGCGTGGATCAACCGCAGGAGCGCCATCTGGGTGCTGACCAGCGGATCGGGCGCGGTCTTGACCTCGTCATAGCCCTTCAGCAGCAGCTGCCACAGCCGATGAAGCTGCCCGGGGGAAAGCCGTTCCGCCCAGTCCGAAAGCTGCCCCCGCTCTTCCTCGCCCAGCAGATCGGGCATCGTGCCGCCGACCTGCATCACGGTAATGCGATGGACGATCTCCATCAGCGAGCGGATCAGCGCGAGCGGTTCGACGCCGAGCGCATACTGATCGGCCACCGCATCGAGCATCGCCCTCGGCTCACCTTCGAGGATCGCGCCAAGCAGACGGCGCTGCGCACCGGCATCGGCGAGGCCCAGCATATCGCGCACCCGCGCCGATGTGACCTTGTTGTCCTCATCCAGATCGGCATGGGCGATCGCCTGATCGAGGATGGAGAGCCCGTCGCGGACCGACCCTTCCGCCGCAGCGGCCACCAGGTTGAGCGCCTCCGGCTCGGCCTCGACGCCTTCCTCCTGGCACACCCAGGCGAAATGCTCGGCCAGCCTGTCGGTCGGGATACGACGCAGGTCGAAACGCTGGGTCCGGCTGAGCACGGTGACCGGCAGCTTGTCGACCTCGGTTGTCGCGAAGAGGAACTTCACGTGCGCAGGCGGTTCCTCAAGTGTCTTGAGCAAGGCGTTGAAAGCATTGCGCGACAGCATGTGAACTTCGTCGATGATATAGATCTTGTAGCGCGCGCTGACCGCCGCGTAGCGCACCGCCTCGATAATTTCGCGGACATCGTCGACGCCGGTGTGGCTGGCGGCGTCCATCTCGATCACGTCGATATGCCGCCCCTCGGCGATCGCCCGACACGGCTCGCACACCCCGCACGGATCGATCGTCGGCCCGCCCTCGCCATCCGGCCCGATGCAGTTCAGCGCCTTGGCGATCAGCCGCGCGGTCGAGGTCTTCCCCACCCCGCGCACGCCGGTCATCAAAAAGGCATGCGCCAGCCGGTCGCGCTTGATCGCGTTGGCCAGCGTCTGGACCATCGGTTCCTGCCCGATCAGCTGGCTGAAGGTCTGCGGGCGGTATTTGCGCGCGAGCACGCGATAGGGCTGCGCCGGATCGGCGGGTGCAGGAGCGGCCACCGGCGCGTCCGCAGCAGGTGCCGCAAGCGGTTCCTCGGCGGCGTTGCCGAACATCGAGTTCTGCCCCGCGGCTTCCAGCTCGGCGGCGGTGGGGGCTTCGGTTTCGCTATCGGGCAGATCGGAATCAGACATCAGGCATTCAATCTAGGCGCGCCTTGCAGCTTTGTCGAAGCTTGACTTGTAGGTTTTAAAAAGCAACTGATATCGCTTCAGGAGGTAGAGTGATGGGTGTGATAACGGGCCGAAAGACCGCAGCGTTCTCAGGACCGCTGGTCGTTTTCGTAATCGGGATGCGGATCAACCATTTCCACAAGGTCGGCAAATGGCTGCCCGTCCTGAAGGCGATGCCCCCGATGCTGGAGGAATTGGCGAAGGACCCTGACAGCGGCTATCTCGGCAGCGAGAACATGCTCGCCGGCCTGCGACAAGTGTGCCTGCTGCAATACTGGCGCGATTTCGACAGTCTCGAAGCCTATGCCCGTTCGCGCGACCGGCAGCACTGGCCCGCCTGGGTCGCGTTCAACAAGGCGGTCGGCAGCGACGGGACCGTGGGCATCTTTCACGAGACCTATGCGATCGATGCGGGTCGTTACGAAACGATCTACGGCAACATGCCCCATTGGGGGCTCGGCAAGGTCGCAGGGCTGACCGACGCCACCGGCTCGCGCAACGAAGCACGCTCACGCATGAAGGCATCGGTATAACAGGAAAAGGAGCCGAGCGACCCGCCGCAATTCACCTGGGCTGCTTCCTTCCGGACCTGACCCGGTGAGCGAACGCAAACGTCCACCCGACTCCCGGAGCGCCACATGGCGAACTCGGCTCAGGATTTCAAGCGCCGCTTTTGCGGATCCATTCGGCAACCGCACGCGCCGCATCGGCGAGCGCCGCATCCGCATCGGCACTGGCGCCTGTCGGACGGTCGAGAAATGCCGCCAGCACGTAGTGCGAACCGGCAGGCGTTTCGAACACCGCGATGTCGTTGAATTCGGGCTGCCCATCCCCGCCGCAGGTTCCGGTCTTGTCGCCCGCGTTCCAACCGTCCGGCAATCCGGCACGCAGACGCGCCATGCCCGTGGATGTCTCCTCCAGCCAGCCATGCAGGATGCCGCGGTCGGTTGCGGAGAGCCGGTCGCCCCACAGCAGATTACCGACCAGTTCGGCCTTCGCATCGGGCGTGGTCGTGTCGCGCGGATCGCCCGGCGCATTCTCGTTCAAGGCGGGCTCGTTCCGGTCGAGCCGCGTCACCCGGTCGCCAGCATCGCGCAGCCATGCGGTGAACGCGTCCGGCCCGCCGAGCCGGGCGAGCAGCAGATTGGCCGCCGTATTGTCGCTCAGCGTAACCGCGTGGTGGGCAGCTTCCATGCCAGTCATCCAGCCAATGTGCGCGCGCTCCTTCGCATAGGGCGCGTAGGAGAGGATATCGCCCGCCGCGAAATCGAGCCGTTCCTCACGCACACCTGGCGTCTCAAGTGCCATCGCCGCAAGCGCAAGCTTGAAGGTGGAGCACATGGCGAAGCGCTCCGCCCCGCGATGGGCGAAAACGAGGCCTTCGTCCTGCGAGAACAGGGCCAGCCCCAGCCGTCCGCCGGAAGCGGTTTCGAGAGCGTCGATCTGCGTGGCGAGCTGCTCGGTCGAAACCTCGGCCGGCTGGGATGGCGTCGAATGCCCCGCGCAGCCGGCGGTCGCCAGCGCAATCGCCCCGAGGAAGGCTTTCACGATCCGCTCAGCGGAAATTGTCGGCGTAGGCCTGCAGCTTGAGAGTCTTGGGCGGGGTCGCGTGAACGCGCGCGACGATGCCGTATTTCTCGGCATAGGCTTTCGCCTCGTCCTTGCTCGGGAAGGTCAGGATGACCTGCGCCTGCGTATCGCCGCTGCCGGTCCAGCCCATCAGCGGGTCGGGCCGCCGCGCTTCGGATTGCTCGAATTCGAGCACCCACTCATCGGTCCGCGCCTTGCCGGACTGCATCGCATTCTTGGGTCGCTGGTAGATTCTGGCTGCCATGGCGATCTCCCTAATTCAGCCTTGCCCGCGTGAAAAGGCATTCTTCGTCTTGAGGCTCGCGACTTCGGTCCACGGCTCGTCGGGCCAGCGGTGCTTGGGGTAGCGGCCCTTCATGTCCTTGCGAACATCGGCCCAGCTTCCGCGCCAGAACACGGGCAGATCGCGCGTCGCCTGCACCGGGCGGCCTGCGGGGCTGGTCAGTTTGAGCAGCAAGGGCACGCCCTGTCCCTTGGGCCCGATCATCGGATGCCGGTCGAGCCCGTAGAGCGCCTGCACCCGCACCTCGACCGCCGGTGCGTCCTGCCCCTCGTAATCGATCGCGTGGTGCGTGCCTGCGGGCGAGACGAATTCGCGCGGCGCCGCCTCGTCGAGCCGCTGGCGCTCGTTCCAGTCGAGCTGGCCGAGCACTGCGTCGACCAGCTTGCCCTTGCTCACGGCGAGATCGCGACGGCCTGCCAGAAGCGGCGCGAGCCATAGCTCGGCGGTTTCACGCAGAGCATCGGTGGAAAGGCCCGCAATCCCGGCGAAACGGCCGCGGGCGAGCAATGTCGCGGGCAGCAGTTCCCCCAGCTTGTCCAGAGCCTTGTCCACAAGCAGCGCCTGCACCGCATCCATGTCTGGCTCAGGGTCGGGCCCCTTGGAAAGCACCAGCGCACCCAGCCGCTCCTCGCGCCGCGCCTCGACCCGTTCTCCGGTCCAGCGCAGCGTCCGATGGAGCGCAATCCGCTCGGGCAGCCACTGTCGCAGGTTTGCTTCGTCGAGCGCGGCGGCGGCGGTGATGCGTGCCCCCTGCGCCGAGCCCTGCGCATCGCCGATCACGCAATATTCGGCGCGCGCCACCGAGGATGTCGGATCGAGCCGGTAGCCGCGCCCGTTCGCCGCCAGCCAGTCCTCCCCCGAAGCATCGCGCCGCTTCGCCACGAAACCGGGGCGGCCTGCGGCGAGGATGATGGCGAGCGGCACAGATTCTCCTCCCCCTTGAGGGGGAGGTTGGGTGGGGGTGTTCGACGAGCCGGCAGAGGGCATACCCCCCACCCCCGGCCCCTCCCCCAAGGGGAGGGGAGCAAGAAGGCTCGACGCCGCAACCGCCCACCGCCCCGCCAGTTTCCGGCTCGCCTCAGCCCGCCCGCCCCGCTCACCATTCCAGCGCGAGAGGCGCGCGTCGAGATCCTCACCGCGACCGCCCAGCCCGCGCTCCTGCAACAGCAGCACCGCCCGCGCGGCACGCTCGCCGCAGCCATGACGCGCACCGAACAGCACCATCGCCGCGCCCGCGGGGTCAAGCGGCAACTGCGCCATCGCCTCGCCCTGCGGGGTGATCCGCCCCTCCCCATCGAGCGCGCCCAGCGCCCGCAATTCCTCGCGCGCGGTCGCCAGAGAGGCGGCGGGCGGCGGGTCGAGCCAGCGCAGGTTGGCAGGCTCGCTCTCGCCCCACTTCGCCAGCGTCAGCACCAGCGGCGCGAGATCGCTGGTGGCGATCTCGGGCGGTTCGAATGCGGGGCGGCCCGCGTGCGCGGCCTCGGCCCACAGGCGATAAGCCACACCCGGAGCCTGCCGCGCCGCACGCCCGGCCCGCTGCGTGGCGGAGGCCTGTGAGGCCTGCACGGTCACCAGCCGGTTGCCCCCCGCTGCGCGGTCGTATTCCGCCCGGCGCGAAAGGCCGCCGTCGACCACCACGGTCACGCCGTCCAAGGTCAGCGAGGTTTCCGCAATCGCGGTCGCGAGCACGATCCGGCGGCGGCCATCGGCATCGCGGCGGATCGCGGTGCGCTGGCCGACGGCATCGACCTGCCCGTGCAGCGGCAGGATCACCGCGCCGCGCAAGCGATCCTCCAGTCGTTCGCGCACCCGCTCGATCTCTCGCACGCCGGGCAGGAAGGCGAGGATATCGCCATCCTCCGCGCGCCACGCCTGCGCCACCGCGTCGGCCATCGCATCCTCGAAACGCTGCGTGCCGCTCGCCCCCAGCCACTCGATCCGCAAGGAATGGCTGCGCCCCGCGCTCTCGATCACGGGAGCCTGGCCCATCAGCCCGGCAAAGCGCTCTCCGTCGAGCGTGGCGGACATCACCAGCAGCCGCAGATCCTCGCGCAGTATGCCTTGCGTCTCCAGCGCCAGCGCGAGGCCGAAATCGCTGTCGAGGTGCCGCTCATGCGCCTCGTCGAACAGCACGGCGGAAACGCCCGGCAGTTCGGGATCGGCAACGATCCGGTTCAAGAAAATCGCCTCGGTCAGGACAGTTACGCGCGTCTTCGCAGAGCGTTTCGAGTCTAGCCGGGTGAGGTAGCCGATGGTCTCGCCCGGTTTCTCCCCCAGCATCTCCGCCATCTGCTCGGCAGCGGCGCGTGCGGCGACGCGGCGGGGCGAGAGCAGCAGGATCTCGCCGGTGCACCAGTCCTCGCCCAGCAGCGCGGGTGCGACCGCGGTGGTCTTGCCCGCCCCCGGCGGCGCGACCAGCACCGCGTTGGGCCCGTCACGCAACGCGGCCCTCAGCTGCGGCAATACGGCGTGGATGGGGAGACTGGAATCGTGCGGCATTGCTCCGCCTCTAACCTAAGCCGTCACCCCTGCGAAGGCAGGGGCCAGGATTAGGTGTCGCCGGGCATCGCGTTACCTCTGACCCAGTCCGTCACCCCTGCGCAGGCAGGGGTCCAGATTACCGATCGATTGGCATTTCATTGCCAACCCAAGAACTCGCCCACCAGTTTCGACCCAAGCGCGACCAACATTCGCCGGATAGGCCCCTGCCTTCGCAGGGGCGACGGTGTATTGAGTAGCCTCACCCCTCCCAGCCGAACACATCCTCCACCCCGACGCCGAACAGGCGCGCGATCCGGAAGGCGGTTTCAAGGCTGGGGGAATAGCGACCCTGTTCGATCGCGATGATCGTGTGGCGCGTCACCCCCACCGCCTCGCCCAGCGCGGCCTGGCTCATCCTGTCATGCTCCTCGCGCAGCTCGCGCACGCGGTTGGTGATCGGCGGGCGCTTACCCATTGGCCCACCCCATCAGACGCCTCCCATCAGATCGGCCTGCGCAGCAGGACGATCTGGAACGCATATTCCGCCAACTGCGCGACGATCAGCGCGCCGATGATGTAGTGGAACAGCATCGCGCCCTCGGGCGCCGCCACGTAGGCGGCACAGGCGGCAACCGCCAGCACGCCCATCACCATACCCGACCAGTGCCCCGCCCGGTCGATGACGATCTTCTCCCGCTCGTCCGCTGGGGCGCTGGCTTCCTTGGGCGAGGCGATGGCGAGCCCGACCTGCGCGACGACCGAGAATACGATCACCGCCAGCACATAGGGAATGAGCGGCCCGATCACCGGTGCCTGCGGCGGCGCCTCCGCGACCAGCTGGGCATAGAACACCCCCGTGGCGAGCATGATCGCCCCCATCACCCACGCGGATTTTTCCTTGAACGACATGCTGCAAATCCTCCTATGTAGAACATTTTCTACATAGGAGGATTTGGTGCGGATGTCGAACATTTTCGACATCGGCTCCAAGCAAGCAGCTCAGCCACGACTCCCGAATCTCGGAAGGGGGTGATATGGGAGGAAGATGGAAGTTGTTCGAGTTTCCGCTAAGCTAGCATGCACCAAGACCATGAATGACATGTTCGGGACTTGGACCAATCGGTTCATTGTTGGCGGTTTCTCACTTCTCTCCGCCGTGCTCACTTATGCATGGGCCATACACTCCCAACAGGAATCTCCGGAACAGGCCCTCCTCGTAATTCCGATAGGGGCGGCTGCAGCCACAGTGATCGCGCTCGTCGGTTTTGTTGTGAACTGTCTGTGCCGCATTCCCTACGAGGAATGGGCAATCGAGCTTTCGGCACGAAGACGTCTCGAGGCACAGCTTGATGCACCTATCGATTGGGTGCCCCTAGATGATGCCATTCGATACTTGGCGAATTATCCAGTCCCAAAAGCAAAGCTACATTTTGATCACAACCTACCAATCCGCATATCCAATGCACTTCGAGACGCTCTGCTTTGCGGAGATTTGCAGGCACGCGGCAGGAGGTTTGACACCCTACGAGGAGGAATCAAAAACCCGCCTCTGCACGGCTTAAAGCCGATCCCTCCCGAAGATTGGGATGGCATCCATATTGAAAGCTACTTCGTGCTAAATGGGCGGTTGCAACAGTCAGCCGCTGGCCGACACGCTAGCACTGTGAACACTGCCGATAACCAAGGCTACCACGCTATCATAGTGCGACGCGACCAATTGCAAGCTCTTTGGCCGGAAGCTGGGGCGATGCTCGAATGACCACAGCACCCGCTTCGACCGCCTTCTAACGGCCACGGTAGGCTGTAGCTCGAAAACGCTAATATAAACTCTTCAAGCATCGTCTTGGGACGATTCGAGCGACTAACTAGCCCCCTAAAACCCTCGCGCCACCGCAAAGTGCGCGGCTGCAACCATTGCCTCGCGGGCCTTGCCATCCGGAAAAATCGACAGCGCGTCCGCCGCGCGCTGGGCGAAGTGCTGGGCGCGGTCGCGGGTGGCGGTGACGCAGTCGTGGCGTTCGACCAGCGATACCGCGTGTGCGAGGTCTTCGTCCGAGGTCCGGTGGCCCAGGATCGCGGCCTCCCAGAACTTGCGCTCCTCGGCGTCGCCGCGCGCGTAGGCGAGGATCACGGGCAGCGTCATCTTGCCCTCGCGGAAATCGTCGCCCCGGTCCTTGCCCATTTCGGCGGCGTCGGACGAATAGTCGAGCGCGTCGTCGACCAGCTGGAACGCGATGCCGAGGTTGCGGCCGTAATCGTCGAGCGCCTGCTCTTCGGCGTCGCTGCATTCGGCGACCACCGCCGCAATGCGGCTCGCGGCGGCGAACAGCGCCGCGGTTTTCGAGCCGATAATGTCGAGATAGCGTTGTTCGCTGGTGCTGATCTTGCGCTGCGAGGTGAGCTGCGCGACCTCGCCCTCGGCAATGATCGCACTGGCGGAGCTGAGGATTTTCAGCACTTTCAGGCTGCCATCCTCGGTCATCAGCTCGAACGCGCGGCTGAACAGGAAATCGCCCACCAGCACGGTCGCCGGATTGCCGAAGATGATGTTCGCGGCAGCCTTGCCCCGGCGCATTTCGGAGCCGTCGACCACATCGTCGTGCAGCAGCGTGGCGGTGTGGATAAACTCGACCGAGGCCGCCAGCTTGTGGTGCCGCGTGCCGTTATAGCCGACCAGCTCCGCCCCCGCGAGCGTCAGCATCGGGCGCAGGCGCTTGCCCCCGCCCGAGATCAGGTGACCCGCAAGGCTGGGAATCAGCGGAATTTCGCTCTGCATCCGATCGAGGATCACGGCGTTGACCGCGTTCATTCCCGAAGCGGTGAGCGAAAGCATGGCGTCGATCGAGGCCGCAGGCCCGCCAGACGCTTTGGCGAAAGGAACGATCTCGGCGGTCATCGGAGCCTGCTTTGGCCAAGCGAGCGGAGCAATTCAAGCGTTTAACGGATACCCGGTGCTGCAAGTTCGGCACGTCGTGCCGTGCCACGGGTCATGCGCGGGGCAGCGAAAGGCGTACCAGCAGCCCGCCAAGATCCTCGCTCTCGGCCAGGTCGACCGATCCGCCGTAGATTTCCGCCACGTCGCGCACGATGGCGAGGCCCAGCCCGGTGCCCGGCTTGCCCGTATCGAGCCGCGCGCCGCGATCAAAGATTTCCACGCGCTTTTCCTCGGGGATGCCCATTCCATCGTCCTCGATCCACAGCACGCAGCGCTTGTCTTCCGGTTCGGCGTCGATCGTCACGAACACGCTGCCGCCGCCGTACTTTGCCGCATTTTCGATGAGGTTGCCGATGATCTCGTCGAGATCCTGCCGCTCGATCGAGACCTTGGCGTCCTTCGATCCGTCGATGTCGAAGCGGACGTCGGGATAGAGGCGTTCGACCGCGCGGCGCACGGCCTCGGCACTCTCGCGCACCGGCGTCTGCGCATGGCCGACCGCGCGGCGGCCCACGGCACGCGCGCGGGCGAGGTGGTGATCGACGTGCCGGCGCATCGTGCGCGCCTCGCGGATCACCGTATCGGCGAGGTCGGGCGCGTGCGCGGTCGCCGCATTGTTGACCACCGTGAGCGGGGTCTTGAGCGCATGCGCGAGATTGCCCGCATGCGTGCGCGCTTCTTCCGCCTGCCGCTCCGAATGTTCGAGCAGCATGTTCAGCTCCTGCACCAGTGGCTGCACTTCGAGCGGCAGCGGGTCTGTCACCCGGTTGCTGCCCGAGGTGCGGATGTGCTGGATCGCGGTGCGAATGCGGCGCAGGGGGCGCAGGCCCACGTAGCTTTGCAAGACCACCAGCACCATCAGGCCCAGCCCCAGGATCACGAAGCTGATGATGAGGATGCGGCGAATGCGATCGATCTGCCCGTCAATCTCGGTCCGCGATTGAGCGACCGCGAAGGTCCACACCGTGTCCCTGCCCGGAAGCGTGGTGTCGCGCTGGGCGATCCGTAGCGGTTCGCCGCGAAACTGCTCGCTATCGTAGAAGACCGGCTGGTCCTCTACCGAAGCGCGCAGCTTGAGCGCCTCGTCCCACAGCGATCGCGACGGCAGGACATCGGCGTCGTTCAGGTTGACCGGCTCGCCCGCCGGGCTGATCTGGTAATAGAGGCCCGAATTGGGCTCCATGAAGCGCTGGTCGCCCATCGGCCGGATCAGCCACACCTCGCCGCCCGGCTGGATCTCGGCCGATGCGATCAATGCGGTCAGGTTGTTGTTCAGCTGGGTGTCGAAGTTGTCCTGCACCAGGTTGGTCAGCGTCCGGTCCAGCGCCAACCCTCCGCCCAGCAAGAGCACGACGATCCAGATCGCGGAAATCGCGATCATGCGCCATGTCAGGCTGCCGGTATGCGGGGCGACGAAATCGCGTGGCGGTTCCCGATACGCCTCACCCGCCACCCGGTCGGGCGCACGCGGATCGCGCCTGCCGGACGGCTTGCCCGCGCCGGGCGACGCCTCGGGCGCGTCGTTACGCGCGGGGGGCGTCGGCGGGGTCGTCGAGGCTGTAGCCAAGGCCACGGATCGTTGTGATGACTTCCGCGCCCAGCTTCTTGCGGATGCGGGTTACGAAGACCTCGATCGTGTTCGAATCGCGGTCGAAATCCTGATCGTAGATATGCTCGATCAGTTCGGTGCGGCTGACCACCTTGCCCTTGTGGTGCATCAGGTAGCTCAGCAGCTTGTATTCCTGCGCCGTCAGCTTGACCGGGTCGCCGCCACGCGTGACACGGCCCGAACGGGTATCGAGCCGCACATCGCCGGCGGTCAGTTCGCTGCTGGTATTGCCAGAGGCACGGCGGATCAGCGCGCGCAGGCGGGCGATCAGCTCTTCGGTCTGGAACGGCTTGGCGAGATAATCGTCCGCGCCCGCATCGAGCCCGGCGACCTTGTCGGACCATGAGTCACGCGCGGTCAGCACCAGCACCGGGAATCTGCGGCCTTCCTTGCGCCACATGCCCAGCACGGTCAGCCCGTCGATCTCGGGCAGGCCGAGGTCGAGGATCACCGCGTCGTAATCTTCGGTCGAACCGAGATAGTGGCCGTCCTCGCCATCGGTCGACAGGTCGACCGCATAGCCGTTCTGTTCCAGCGTCGACTTGAGCTGCTGGCCGAGCGTCGGCTCGTCTTCCACGATCAGGATGCGCATCGGCGTCTGGTCCTTGTCACTTGCCAAGTATTCTAAACAAGGCCGCTCCTTGGAGCGAATGGCGCGTCATCGTCAACAACAGCTCCTGAAATTCCCGCCGATACTAGCGCGAACGCCTCAGCACGCGGCCGGTTCGCGCGTCTATATCGACGAAGGTAACCCGGCTGTT
The DNA here is from genome assembly GCF_038594485.1 of Citromicrobium bathyomarinum. Classification (GTDB taxonomy): domain Bacteria; phylum Pseudomonadota; class Alphaproteobacteria; order Sphingomonadales; family Sphingomonadaceae; genus Alteriqipengyuania; species Alteriqipengyuania bathyomarina_A. The sequence goes on from NZ_JBCFZG010000005.1 coordinate 69,060, forward strand.
CCGCATGAACTTGAGGCGATAGGCCACCGCACTGGGATCATAGGCAGGGCCCAGATATTCGTAGCAATCGGCCTGTCGGCTCGAATTGGAGCAGACCGGCGCGCCAAGCGACTGGAACACGATCGCTTCGATCTGGCGCAAGGGCAGTGCCTTGCCCGCCTGCGTGTCGCGACGCGCGGCGTCCTGCGCCGAATTGCTCTGCGCAAGCGCCACGGACGGAGTGGCGATAAGAGTGCATCCCAGCACAAGCGAGGCGAGTATCCGTTTCATCGTGCAATCACACCTGGCACTTGACCATTGAATAGCCTCTGAATGCAAGGTGTTACCCAATGTTCATCTTCGCCTTGCGTTTGATGAACATTTGACATACTCACAACCTCGCCTCGCTCGCGTTGGCCGTGCTAGTTCACGGCCTCATAGGTCACGCTGACCGTCACCCCTGTTTCGACCATGCCGGGCTGAACTGGCGGCGCGCCTGCAGCCTGCGCGCGCACCCGAATGCTGTCGGCTGCATATTCGCGTACCGGACCGCTGACGCTTTCGGAAATCTGCAGAACGCGAACATTCGAATATCCAGCAACGCGCGCGTAATCCAATGCCATCGCCCGCGCACGCTCCATCGCGCGCCTGCGGGCTTCCGCCTTGGCGGCAGTGTCGTCGGCTACCGAGAAGCTGGGTCCGTTGATGTCGGTCGCACCGGCCTGCACCAGCGCGTCGAGCACCGCGCCGACTTCCTCGGTGTCACGCAAGGTGACGCTTACCTGGTTGGACGCCTGATATCCGCGGAACACCTGCCGCTGCGCCTGCTGGTCGTAATCGAAGCGCGCGCCCAGATTGATGCGCGTCGTCTGGATATCGCGCTCCGGGATGCCGAGCTTGCGGAGCCGGTCGATCACCTGCCGCATCTGGACAGAGTTCTGCGACAGCGCCTCTTGCGCGGTCATCGCCTCGTTGGTGACGCCGGCACTGATTTTGACCGTGTCGGGCTCCACCTCGACCTGCTCGTTAACCTGCAGTTCGATCACCGGCCCCGTTGCCTGAACCTGGATATCGGCGGCCAGGGCGGGACTTGTAGCCAGAACCGATGCCGCCAGCGCGGTCGGAATAAGGGCAGTGCGGATCATCGGTATTCTCCCAATAAGGGTGGGTTAAATCGGTAACCCGCAAGCCGCGCTTGCAGGAAGGCTTGTGGGATAGGCGCGCGCGCCTTAACTCGCCGCAACAATGGCTCAGCCTCCAATTCTTTCCTGGGAAAATCTCGGCCTCCAGCAGGGCGGCCGCTGGCTGTTCGGTGGCCCCAACCAGGACAATATCGACCTGCACATCGGCCCGCGCGATCGGCTGGCGCTGATCGGACGCAATGGCGTGGGCAAGTCCACATTGTTCCGCCTGATCGATAATCGGCTGGATGCCGACCAGGGGCAGCGCAAGGTGAAGCCTGGCACGCGGATCGTGGTGCTGGAGCAGGACCCCGACCTTACCGGCCACGCCACGCTGATGGACTTCGCGCTGGGCGGCGCACATCCGCCCGAACAGCACGAGGTAGAGGCCATCGCGGGCCAGCTTGGCATCGACATGAGCCGCGAGTCCAAGGGCGCAAGCGGGGGCGAGCGTCGCCGGGCGCAGATTGCCCGCGCGCTGGCGCAGGACCCCGACCTGTTGCTGATGGACGAGCCGACCAACCACCTCGATCTGGCCGCGATCGACTGGCTGGAAGGCTGGCTGGAGCGCTATACCGGCGCGTTCGTCGTCATCAGCCACGACCGCACGTTCCTGAAGCGGCTGACGCGCGCGACGCTGTGGCTCGACCGCGGGACCATGCGCCGCAAGGAAGTGGGCTTCGGCGGGTACGAGGCGTGGGAAGAACAGGTTTACGCCGAGGAAGCGCGCGCGGCGGAGAAGCTCGACGCGAAGCTGAAGCTGGAGGCGCACTGGCTCGAACGCGGCGTAACCGCGAGGCGCAAGCGCAACCAAGGCCGATTGGAAAAGCTGTGGCAGATGCGCGCCCAACGCGCGTCCATGATCGAAACCACCGGCACCGCCAAACTGAAGCTGGCGACCGAGCAGGACTTCAAGAGCAAGTCGGTCATCGTCGCGGACGGCATCTCCAAGTCCTTCTCTCTCCCCGATGGGGGCGAGCGCACGATCATCCGCGACTTCAGCCTGCGCATCCAGCGCGGTGACCGGATCGGGATCGTCGGATCGAACGGTGCGGGCAAGACCACGCTGCTCAAGATGCTGACCGGCGAGCTTGCGCCAGACAGCGGCACGGTGGAGATCGCCAAGACGCTGACCGGCGTAATGATCGACCAGCAGCGCAGCCTGCTGGGCGAAGGCAAGACCGTTCGGCAGGTGCTGGCCGAGGGCGGCGACTGGATCGACGTTCGCGGCGTTCGCAAGCATGTGCAGGGCTACCTCAAGGAGTTCCTGTTCGATCCCGGGCTCGTCGACACCAAAGTCGATATCCTTTCGGGCGGCGAACGCTCCCGTCTGCTGCTCGCCCGCGAGTTTGCCCGTGCGTCCAACCTGCTGGTGCTGGACGAGCCGACCAACGATCTCGACCTCGAAACGCTCGACCTGCTGCAAGAGGTGATCGCGGACTACGAGGGCACCGTGCTGATCGTCAGCCACGACCGCGACTTCCTCGACCGCACGGTCACCGTCACGCTCGGCCTCGACGGGTCGGGCAAGGTCGATGTGGTCGCGGGTGGGTACGAGGACTGGGTGGCCAAGCGCCGCCAGCCGGTGGTGGGCAAGAGCAAGCCGGCTACGAAGACCGCATCCCCGCCATCTCCGCCGCCACCGCGCGCCGACAAGCTCAGCTTCAAGGACCAGCGCGACTATGACTCCCTGCCCGAGAGGATCGAGGAGCTGGAGCTGGCGATTGCGCGGGGGGAGGAGATCCTCTCCGACCCCGAGCTGTATTCCAGGGACCCGCAGCGTTTCGCCAACATCATGAAGGGCATCGAGAACGCGCGGGGCGAGAAGGACGCGGCAGAGGAACGTTGGCTGGAATTGGCCGAACGGGTCGAGGCCGCTCAGTAAAGCAGCTTACGCTCATCCAGCACCCGATACACCGGCAGATCGAGCGTGGGCGCTTCATCGAAAGCGATGTTGATTGTAGCCTCGCGATAGCGGCGTGGGCCACCCACATCGTCCACGCCATTGATATGAAGGACGAAGCGCTTACCCTTCGGCAACCGAGCAACCACACCGGGCAGGTGCCGCCGCGTGATTTTGCCTTCCAGCACGGTCTCCGGAACATAGTGCACTTCCGCGATATCGCCACGAATATCGACCCGGATGTTGTCGGGATACGGCTGCGGCATACGCTGGTGCCATTCCACCGTTCGGTCATAGACCGGCTGCCAGCCATCGCCTTCGCGCCAGTTGCCGTGGTAACGGATGGTCTGCACCCAATCGGTCGCGGGATCGCCCGGCGGCTGGAAAGCCTCGATACGCGGCAATGCATTGCGCACCGCCCCCGGCCCCGCCCCGCGATGCGACTTGTTCCACTCTATGGAAATGCGTTGCAGGGCAATCATATGAACCGTGTGCTACCTGTTATGGTCGATCAGTAATGCCGGGCGCTGCCAAACTCCATCGCGATATCGCCGCATGCAGGATGTGCGAGAAAGCCCTCGGCTTCGCGCCCCGCCCGGTGGTGCAGTTCTCCGCAACCGCGCGCATCCTCATCATCGGGCAGGCACCGGGCAGCAAGGTCCATGCAAGCGGCATTCCGTGGGACGACAAGAGCGGCGAACGGCTGTGCGAGTGGACCGGGCTGAGCAACGAACAACTGCACGATCCCGCGCTCGTCGCGATCGTGCCGATGGGGTTCTGCTACCCTGGGAAAGCCAGCGGAGGCGACAAGCCGCCCCGCCCCGAATGCGCGCCGCTATGGCATGACCGCGTGCTGAGCCTGCTTCCCGAAGACCGGCTGACGCTGCTGGTCGGCACCTATGCCCAGAAGCGCTACCTGCCCGCCACCGCGAAGGACCGGATGGTTGAGCGGATCGCCCGGTGGCGGGAGTTCGGGAACACGATCCCCCTGCCCCACCCGTCCTGGCGATCCACCATGTTCATGCGCAAGCATCCCTGGTTCGAGACCGAAGTGGTCCCCGACCTGCAAAGGCGCGTGCGCGAGGCGCTGGACTAGCCCAGCCCCTCGTCCGCCATCGCCTTCTTTACCGCCTCGCGCTGCAAATGCCGCTCGCGGTACGATACCAGCGACTGCGGCAGGTCCACGCCGAACTTGTCCGCCCACAGCAGGGTGACGAACAGGTAGTTGTCCGCCACGCTCGGCGCATCTCCGACCAGCCATTCGCGACCATCCATCAGCGTTTCGGCCAGCTGATACTTCTTCGCGACGGTGTTCTTCGCCTTTTCCTTCGCATCACCCTCGGCCCCGCCGAACAACGGGCCGTAGGCCTTGTGAATCTCTGTCCCGATGAAGCCGATCCACTCGTGCAGGCGCCAATGCGCCTCACCATCGGGCAACGCGCCCATCTTCTGTGCGAGGAACGGGAGCACCGCCGCATTCTCCGTCACCAGACCGAACTCGTCCGTCTCGATCGCGGGCACGTATCCGCGTGGGCTGATCTGGTAGAAATCCTCGCCATTCTCGGTCTGATGCTTCGACAGGTCGACTCTGACCGTCTCGTGATCCAGCCCGCTTTCGATCAGCGCGATATGGCTGGCGAGGCTGCAGGCGCCGGGCGAATAGTAGAGCTTCATGGCTTGGCATCCTTCTTTTGTGAGGGGTTATCCAGACAATCCACGGCAATCCCATGCGATCCGAAGAGCGCGCTGACACACCTGACACAGTGTCCAGGGGGAGAAAAAATCACCCGCCTCAACCGATCCGATAGAAGTCCGCCACCCGTTCCAGCGCCAGCTTGAGTACCAGCTTGCCCGAGCGCGCCGGCCATTGCAGCGCACGTTCCGCTTGCGGCAGGCTCTCGCATGCGCACACCACCCGCCACAGCACATCGGAAAGCCCGCTGCCCGCCGTCGCCAGCGCGCCGTCGAACCGCTCCTTCGCCGCCATCTGCCGTTCCGTGGGCGAGAGCCCGGCATCGGGCCCACCCTTGATCCGCACCGGGTCCCACCGCATCGTGACCCAGGGGCTGAGTTGCGCCTTCTCGTAATCTGCCCGCAACCGTTCGCCCGCGTCGAACAGCCGGTCGCTCAGGTGCCCGCGTGCGTGGAGCCAGCTGAGCGGGCTCTCGGCGAGGTTGACGGTGACAGAGCGGCGGCGTGGCTTGGGCCCGCTGTCGGGTCCACGGCGCGGGCCTTCGCTGGTCAGTTCGCGCTCGACATATTCGCGTACCATCGTCGTTTTCTCCTCGTTCTCAAAGGGAGGTGGCTTGCCAAAACTGGTAAGTTGTAGGAAAGCATTTTCACCAATCCGGTGAATGGACCGACCCGATGATCAACCGCATCCGCGATATCCGGCGCCAGAAGGGGCTGACCCTCGCCGATCTGGCCGCTGCCTGTTCACCGCCGACCACCGCGCAGACGATCGGTCGGCTCGAAACGGGCACCCGCAACCTCTCGCTCAAATGGATGGAGAAAATCGGTGCCGCGCTGGGCGTCGATCCGGAGACGCTGGTCCGGTCCGAAGCCACCGCTACCGTGCCCGTCGTTGCCACGCTCGGCGAAGGCGGCGCCCAGGCGCTGGAGACAGTGCGCGAAGCCGTCCGCCCGACTGACATGGCGGCCACGCAGACGCGCATGGTGATCGAGGTGACCGACAGCACCGGGCCCTACCGCGCGGGCGACCAGCTATGGCTGCGACAGATCACGCCTGCGGAGGCTGGCCGCGCGCTCAACCGCGACGTGCTGGTGCCGCGCCGGGCCGGGCGTTTCGCATTCGGTCGGCTGGTCGACAGTGCACCGGGGCGCGTTGCCGTGCTGCCGGCGGAACAGGGACGCAAACAGGTGATCGTGGAAGACCCCGCCTGGATCGCGGTGGCAGAAACCCTGGTGCGCCCGCTTTGACCATGCGCGATCCCAAACGCCTCTTGTCGATCTCCACCTTGTACCCGAATGCGGCACGCCCGCGCTTCGGCAACTTCGTGTCGCAATCCTTGGAAGCGCTCGCCGCCCGGCCCGACTGGCACGTCACCGTCATCAATCCCATCGGTCTGCCACCCGTCGCGATGGGCGACTACCGCAAGCTGGCCAAGGCAGCCGTCGACCGGCAGTGCGAGGGGATGGAAGTCTATCGCCCGCGCTTCACGCTGATCCCGAAAATTGGCGGAAGGCTAAACCCGCGCATGATCGCGCGCACCGCGCTTCCTCTAGCGCGCAGGCTGCACGCGGCGCAGCCGTTCGACATGGTCGATGCGCAGTTCTTCTACCCCGACGGGCCCGCTGCGGCCGCCATCGCCAGCGTCCTCGGCCTCCCGCTGGCGATCAAGGGGCGTGGTTCGGACATCCATTACTGGGGCGCGCGGGCATTTGCGCGCTCCAAGATGCTCGACGCAGCGCGGCAATCGGCACGCCTGCTCGCCGTATCGGGCGCGCTGGCGGACGACATGGCTGCGCTGGGCATGGAGCGGGAGAAGATCGCGGTGCACTACACCGGGCTCGACCGCGACCGCTTCCGGCCGCTGCAGCACGAAGGCTTGCGCAGGATGCTGTCCGAACGGCTTTCGATATCGCTTGCCGAGCGCGAGCCGGTCCTGTGCACTATCGGCGCGCTGATCCCGTTGAAGGGGCAGGATCTGGTGCTTCAGGCCCTGGTGGAATTGCCCGAGGCCCGCCTGCTGATCGTCGGCCATGGACCGGACGAGGCACGGCTGCGGGTGCTGGCGGACGAACTTGGCGTTGCGCAGCGCGTCCACTTCCTCGGCTCGGTCGATCACGACGTCATGCCGCTGATCCTTTCGGCCTCGCAGGCAATGGTCCTGCCGTCTGCGCGCGAAGGGCTAGCGAATGCCTGGGTCGAGGCGCTTGCCTGCGGGACACCGATCGTCATCGGCGATGTCGGCGGCGCACGCGAGCTGGTCCGCGGACCGGAAGCCGGCCTGATCGTCGCGCGCGAACCCGGGTCGATTGCGGAAGCTGTGCGAATCCTGCTCGCTAACCCGCCCGATCCTGCCGATACGGCACAGGTCGTCGCCGGGTTCGGCTGGGCCGAACATGCCGAGGCGCTCGACCGGATCTATTCGGAAGTGATCGCGGCCTAGCCTGGCCGCTACCACCACAAAGACCGTCTCAGGCTTCGCCGCGGGCGATCTTTTCCTGCTGGTCCGCCTTGCCTTCCTGCGGCACGAAGCTGGTGCTGGTCACGCCCAGCCAGATCAGGATCGGCGCAGCCATGTAGATCGAGCTGTAGGTACCGACGAAAATCCCCAGCGTGATGGCGGCGACCATGCCGAACAGGCTCGCCGGGCCGAACAGCAGCAGCGGGATCAGCGCGATCAGCAGCGTCAACGAGGTCATGATCGTGCGGGCGAGCGTCTCGTTGACCGACAGGTCGAGCAGCTCGGGCAGCGGCATCTTGCGGAATTTCTTCAGGTTCTCACGGATACGGTCGTACACGACGATCGTGTCGTTCAGCGAATAGCCGATGATCGCCAGGATCGCCGCGATGATCTGGAGACTGAATTCCAGTTGCGTGATTGCGAAGAAGCCCATCGTCAGGGAAACGTCGTGGACCAGCGCGAACAGCGCGCCGACGCCGAACTGCCATTCGAAACGGACCCAGATGTAGATCGCAATTGCGGCCATCGCCGCCAGCAGCGCGTAGAGCGCGGCAGTGCGGAACTCGCCGGCAACCTTGCCCGACACGGTGTCGTTACCATCCTTGCGAACACCGGGATATTCGGCGCCGATTGCCGCAATCACCCTGTCGCCGATGGCGGTCGCGGCGCCCGGCGTGTCTTCGGTGCCTTCGGGCAGCGGAACGCGGATCGATACCTGATTGGGCTGCCCGAATTCCTGCACCACAGGCTCACCATATCCCAGACCGGCAACCAGCTCGCGCAGCTGCGGGATCGGCGCCTCGTCGCGCTGTTCGAAGGTCAGCTGGACTTCCTGACCACCGGCGAAGTCGACGCCGTAGTTCAGGCCCATCGTGAACACCGCGACCCAGCTCAGGATCATCAGCATCACGCTGACGATGTAGAACGGCACGCGCCATTTCAGGAACTTGATGTTGGTGTCGTCGGGAACGAGCTTGAGGAGTTTCATGATGTCTCTCGATGCCCCGTCAGATGTTGATTTCGCGGGGACGCTTGGCCTTCAGCCAGGCTGCAACCCACATGCGGGTCAGCGTCACGCCGGTGAAGACGCTGGTGAACAGGCCGATGATCAGGACGACCGCGAAACCGCGGATCGGGCCCGAGCCGAACAGGAACAGCAGCACCCCGGCGATGAAGTTGGTGATGTTGGCGTCGTAGATCGCGCGGCTCGCCTCGCGATATCCGTTCTCCACCGCCGTGACGACGCGCCGCCCTCGCTTGCGCTCTTCGCGAATACGTTCGTTGATCAGCACGTTGGCGTCGACCGCCGCACCGATGGTCAGCACGAAGCCGGCGATACCGGGCAGCGTCAGCGTGGTGTTGAGCACCGCCATGATGCCCAGGATCATGATCACGTTGATCACCAGCGCGCAGGTCGCATAGACGCCGAAGCGGCCGTAGGTGGCGATCATCAGCGCGATGACCAGCAGCGAACCGACGCCCATCGCGATCAGACCCGCCTTGATCGAGTCGGCGCCAAGGTCGGGCCCGACGGTGCGTTCCTCGACGATCGAGAGGTCCACCGGCAGCGCGCCCGACGACAGGCTGATCGCCAGCGCATTGGCACTGTCTGCGGTAAAGCTCCCTGCGATCTGCGCCCGGCCGCCGGTGATCGGCTCGTTGATATTCGGAGCCGACAGCACCTTGCCATCGAGGATCATGGCAAAAGGCTTGCCGACGTTCTGCGTCGTCAGCTGCGCGAACCGCTGCGATCCCTGCTGGTTGAACTGGATGTTGACGACGTTTTCATTGGTCTGCGGATCGACGCCCGCCTTCGCGCTGGTCAGGTTGTCGCCCTGGATGCCGCCGAGGCGACGCACCGCGATGCTGGTGCCTTCCTGCGGGGTACCGGCGGCGTAAGGCACGATCTCGCTGCCCGGAGGGGCGATCCCCTGCGCGACGTCGGACGGCAACGCATCCTGATCGACCAGTTTGAATTCGAGTTGAGCGGTCTGGCCCACCAGCTGCTTGAGCTGTTCGGGGTCCTGCAGGCCGGGAACCTGCACCACGATGCGCGTGTCGGCCTGTCGGATGATCGTCGGTTCGCGCGTGCCGAGTTTGTCGATTCGCTGGCGGATCACGTTGGTCGCGCTGTCCATCGCCTGCGACACGGCGGAATCGATCGCCTGCTGCGTCGGCGTCAGCACAACGCGATTGGTGTCGACGACCGACAGTTCCCACTCCCGCGTCAGGCCCTGGCCGTTCATCAGCGGAGTAAGGATTTCGCGCGTCCGGTCGATCTGGCTCGCATCGTCGAGCATGAAGGAGAGGCGCCCGTCGCGGGTCGATACGTCGCCGATGCGGATTTGCGGCTCGGCATTGCCGAGCGCGATCCGCACGTCTTCTTCCATGTTCTCCAGCCGTCGCGCGGCGACCTGGCTCGGCTGCGCTTCGAGCAGGATGTGGCTGCCCCCGGCAAGGTCGAGCCCCAGATTGACGGTCGGCTCCGGCAGATCGTCGGGCCAGGCGACCCCGGCCATCGAGAAGAACGAAGGAATGGCGCATGCCATCACCACAAGGGTGAGGCCCCACAGCCAAATCTTACGCCAGCGCGGAAATTCGAGCATCTGTCAGGCCTTCTTTCGCGCTCAGTCGTTGCTGGCTTTGGGCCCGATCACATCGCCGATCGTGCTCTTCACCGCCGTCACCCGCACATCGCGCGCAAGCTCGATATCGACCTCGTCGTCACGCACGGCGACGATCTTGCCGACGAGTCCGCCTGCGGTCACCACCCGGTTGCCTTTCTTGAGGCCGCCGATCTTTGCCTGATGGTCTTTCTGCCGCTTCATCTGCGGGCGGATGATCAGGAACCAGAAGATCAGGATCATGCCCACGAAGGGCAGGAATTGCATCCAGGCCGGGGGCGCTCCTGCGCTGGCCGCGGCGGTCATAAGGTCGAGCATGTGGGTTCGATTGCCTGTTTACGATCTGCCAGAAACGGCTGGTGGACGAGATGGAGTGGCGGGATGGCGAGTACAAGCTTTGCAGCAAAACCACGCGCAGACGCCGCCACGGCCCGTCATAACGGGCGCGCCTAGCAGCCTTGCGGGCCAAGGGCAATCGCGCGCGCAAAGCACGCTGCACTCGCTTGTCGCACCTCGGGCATTGCCAGCCGCGACGACCGTCCCTATAGGCCCCCTTCCACTGCTCGGGAAGTAGCGCAGCCTGGTAGCGCATCACACTGGGGGTGTGGGGGTCGCAGGTTCGAATCCTGTCTTCCCGACCAGTGGAATTCACCCTCCAAATCATCCACTTGCACCCGATCCCCCGGCGCATCCTGCGCTGTGGACTGGCATCGCGCGCCCGGGATGATCATATCCTGAGCGATATGACCAAACGCACCCTCGCCTCGCTTCACCCCGCCGTTCGCGACGATATTGCCGATCTCGTTACCCGCCGCCCCGTGCCGGGCGCGGGGCTCGATCAGGTCGATCCGTTCCTGTTCCTGAACCACCACGGGCCGCAGACCTACGCGCCGGGCAATAACGGCCTGCCCTTTGGCCCGCACCCACATCGCGGGTTCGAGACGGTTACCTTCATCCTCGAAGGCAACCTTGCCCACCACGATACGGGCGGCGGTGAGAGCATCGTCGAGGCGGGCGGCGTGCAATGGATGACTGCGGGCAAGGGGCTGACCCATGCCGAGCTGTCTCCCGATTCGTTCAAGCGCAGCGGCGGGCCGCTCGAAATTCTGCAATTGTGGGTCAACTTGCCCGCACGGCTGAAAATGACCGATCCCAACTACATTCCGGTTGCCCGCGAAGATATTCCCACCGTGGAACTGGCTTCGGGCGTTAAGATGCATCCGACATCGGGCATCGGCGGCGCACCTATCGAATCGCTGACGGGCGTGATGCTGGCGACCATCGAGATCGCGCCCGGTTCATCGGCCACCCTGCCCGCTCCCAAAGGCCGCAGCGTGCTGTTCTATACCGTGCGCGGCTCTGCGCGCGTGGGCGCAGACGAGGTGCCAGAGTATCACCTCGCGAAGCTGACCGACGGAGATGGCGTCGAGGTATCGAGCGAAGCAGGCTGCCTGCTGCTTTTCGGCCATGCAGACCCGATCGGAGAACCGGTCTTCGCGCACGGCCCCTTCGTCATGAACACGCGTGAGGAAATCGTGCAGGCGATCCGCGACCACCAGGCGGGGAAATTCTGAGGCAGGCGCAGCTCGACACCGCCACCACCCGAACGTGTGGGTTGCACGTCCCGGTAAGGGGTCTTAGCGGGTGGGCATGGCTGCCATCACCATCAACCGCGTCGCAAACGACACCAAGGGCCTTTATGTTGCGCAGGTCGAGGGGTTCGACGAGGTCGGCGAGCTGACTTTCTCGCGCGCCAGCCCCACCCTTGTCATTGTGGACCATACCGGCGTGCCGGACAGTCTGCGCGGTCAGGGCGTGGGCAAGGCACTGGCAGAGCGCGTCGTCGCCGATGCACGCGCCGAAGGCTTCCGCATCGTGCCTCTGTGCCCCTTCTTCAAGGCGCAGGCGATGCGGCACCCCGACTGGGCCGACGTCGTTCAATAGACCGATCGATCTCCCCTCGCGAGGGGATCGGCCGCCACTAATCCACTTGCAGCGATGTGTCTTTTGCCAATCCCGGAAGAGGGAGAGGCCGGATGGCCTGCGCCATCCGTTGCTGACGCCAGCTGAGGTCGCTCGCCGCCCACCGCAAATAGAAAAACGGCGCGGAAGGTTTCCCACCCGCGCCGTTCTCTTATCCCGTCAGGTGTTCGCGATCAGAAGCCCGCGCGCACCGTGATCCCGTAGGTCCGCGGCTCGGCCAGATAGGCCGAATAGGTCTGCTGCTCGGCCACGAAGGGCGTGTTGAACGCGACCTGGGTGTAATCCTCGTCGAAGAGGTTCTGGCCCCACACTTCGACCGCCCACTTTTCGTCCGGGCCACGGATGCCGATACGCCCGTTGACCACGACAACAGCGTCCTGTTCCTTGCCGTACAGCAGGTCGGAGCCGGTGTTGTAATCGCTGGTCATCCGGGTGTTCAGGTAGAACAGCCCGCTAAGGCCGCTGTTGCCGATCGGCGGGGTGTAGGAAACCGCCGCGGTCGCGGTGATCTCCGGCGCATTCGACAGGTTGTCACCCGGAAGCAGACGCAGCGCCGGATCGAGCGGTGCGCCCGTGTCGTTGCCGATCAGATTGTTCTCGTACCGGGTGTCGGCGTAGGTCAGGCCGAAATTGGTGGTGAAGAAGCGCGCGGGCCGCAGGCTCAGCTCGGCCTCGACACCCTTGGCGACCACGCCGGGGCGCACGTCGTCCGGGTTGCACGAGCCGGTAGTCGCGTTGTTGTCGCGATCCGCCCCGTTGAGCGAAGTGGCACACGAGTTGAAGTTCTGGACCACGTACACCGATCCGTTGAAGGTGTTCAGCTGGAAGTTCGAGAACTCCTGGTAGAACGCGGCAACCGACAGCGTCCAGTCGCGGCCATCGTACTTGCCGCCGATTTCGAACGCATCGACCGTTTCCTGGCCGAACTGGAGGTTGTCCGTCGATCCGGTGACCGCCGGGTTCCCGACGACCGGGCTCGCCTGCAGTGCCGAACGGTCGAGGTTGAAGCCGCCCGCCTTGTAACCGCGCGAATAGCTGGCGTAGGTCAGCAGACGGTCGACCGGCTTGAACGAGATGATCGCGGTGCCGGTGAATTCGTCTTCACTGCGGCTGTCGGACAGCGACACGCCGTTCAGTTCGGACGTGCTGTTGCCCTGACAGGTCAGCGAAACCAGGCCGCCGCCCAGGCCCTGCAGCGTGGGCCGCAGGTTGGCCGGATACAGCGCGAGAATGGCCGGGTTCAGGAAGGTGGCCGCCTGCAATGCGCGTTGCTGCGGGCAGAACGTGTTGTCATTGCCGAAGGTCGCATCGAAATCCTTGGTTTCGCTGGTGTAGCGCAGGCCAAGGGTCAGGTTGAGCCGGTCGGTGAGGTTTATGATGTTGTGGGTGAAAAGCGCCCAGTTGTTGCTCTCCTGATTGTAGACGTCCCTCGTACTGCCGACATCGTTGACCTGCGAAAGCAGATCGAGGCCGTTAAAGAACTGTCCCGTGAGCGGGCCGAGCGCACCCGCACCGCCATTTGCCGCGAGCAGCGCCGCACGGCCGCCCGCGCTCAGACAGCCGGTGCTGGTGGGCGAGGCAAGCGCGGGGTTGACCGCATTGACCAGGCGGCAAGGCGCAAACGCGCCGTATTGCGTGCCGAAACGCAGATTGTCGCGCGTTTCCAGCTTCTCGTTGGCGAAATAACCGCCGACCAGCCAGTCGAGCGTGCCGTTGAAGGCTTCGCCCTGAAGACGAAGTTCCTGGCTGAAGGTCTTGAATTCACGCGCACCTGCGTCGGGGCCCGGCGCACGATAGAGAATGTCGACCTGGGTATAGTCGGTGTCCGACGCCTGGAAGTTCGAATAGTCGCGGTAGCCGGTGATCGAGGTCAGCTGCGCGCCGCCGAAATCCCAGTTGAGTTCGAGGCCGACGCCATAATCCTCGGTCTCGCCCGCATAGGTCCGGCCCTGGCTGACATAGATGTCGCGGTTGAAGGTGGACTGGTTCAGCGCGTTCGGGTTCTGGCCGAGCGCCAGCAGCACCGGGATGATCGGGTTTGCGGTGCTGGTCAGCGCCGGGGTCGCCGTGCCGGGATAGTCGAACTTGGCATCTGCCGAGAGCGGCGAAACGTCGTCAGCAAGGCGCGCCAGCGGCGCAAAGCTCGGCTGCACGAAGGTTGCGCCGCAGCACGCTTCGTCCTTCTTCGAATAGTCGCCGACGAGGCGCACGGAAAGCGTGTCGCTCGGCTCGAAGAGCATCTGGGCACGCACGAGGTAGCGGTCGCGATTGTTCACGTCCGTGTCGTTGACGACGTCGTTGTAGAAGCCGTCACGCTTGAAATACACGCCATCGATGCGCGCCGCGACCGTTTCGCCAAGCGGCGCATTGATCCCGGCCTCGACCTTGATCGCATCGTAGTTGCCGTAAGTGAACGCGCCGTAGCCGCTGAAATCGAATTCGGGCGGCGCGGTGTAGATGTTGATCAGGCCGGCCGAGCTGTTGCGACCGCCGAGCGTGCCCTGCGGGCCGCGCAGCACTTCGACGCGCTCGATCGGACCGAGTTCGCTGAGCGCGTTACCCGAACGCGAGCGATAGACGCCGTCGACGAACACCGCGACCGAGCTTTCGAGGCCGGGGTTGTCGCCCACGGTGCCGATGCCGCGGATGCGGGCGGAGCCATTGGCTTCGTTACCGGTCGAGGACACCAGCAGGGACGGTGCGACCTGGCTCATTTCGCGAATGTCGGCGGCACCGGAATTGCGCAGCTCCTCGCCGGAAACGACGTTTACCGCGACCGGAACATCGGTCAGTTCCTGCGTACGGCCCTGAGCGGTGACGACGATGACCGAGCCGTCGTCGAGCTGGTCTTCCATGTCGCTGACGGCGCTCTGGGGATCGGTCGTCTGGTCCTGCGCAAACAGGGCCGCCTGCGGAAAAGCGAGGCTGCCGGCAAGTGCGCCAAGCGCTATCGTGCGTTTGTAAGTGGCTTTCATCGATCTCCCAATCTTTAAAAATTACATTTCATCGCAGGAGATCGGCGCAGCGGGCCAGACCGACGCGCGCGTCGACCGGCAATCTGTCGTGCCGTGGCGGCGCGGGCTTCGTTGTCATCCCGTCGCCGCCGGGGCATGCCTACTCCCAAGCCCGCGCATTTTGCGCGCCTTGCATCAATATTACAAGATACGCACACACGCCGCGAGCGGACTGTTGCGCTTGCGTAACACTGCACAAGCGGCGCTAGCTTTCCGTAACGTCAGTATCCCTTCATCGCCGCATAACGATCGCGCAGATGGCTGCTCGATCCCCAGGCAGCTTCCAGAACGCGGGCGCGCTTGAGGAAGAACCCGACGTCGTATTCGTCGGTCATCCCGATACCGCCGTGCAGCTGAACGCCCTCGCGGCTGATCAGGTGCAGCGCATCGTTGGCACGCGCCTTCGCCAGCGTGGCCGCCTCGCTCACCGCGAAGCCGCTGTCGATCGCCTGCAACCCGCCTTCGACCGCAGAGCGTGCCAGCTCCAGCTCGGTGAAGAGGTCAGCCATGCGGTGCTGCAACGCCTGGAACGAGCTGAGCACCTGATTGAACTGCACGCGCTGCTTCAGGTAATCGAGCGTTGTGTCGAACACCGCCTGGCACATGCCGAGCATCTCGGCAGCGGTCAGGACGCACGCACGGTCAACGATTTTCTGCGCCAGATCATCGCCCCCCACGGCCAGCTTCTGGGCGGGCGCATCGTTGAAGTCGATCTCCGCATGGTCGCGCATGTCGACCATCGCGCGCTTGGACAGCGAAATGCCCTTGCCCTTCTCGACCAGATAGACCCCGTCCTGAGCCAGAACGACGAACAGGTCGGCGCGGCTGGCTTCGTGCACGAAAGCCTTGGTCCCGGTCAGCCGCCCGTCGTGAACGCTGGTGCTGGCCTTCAGCCCGGTGTGGCGCGGGCCTTCGTCGAAGGCGAGCGTGCCGATCAGCTCGCCCGTGGCGAGGCGCGGCAGGTATTCGGCCTTCTGTTCGTCACTACCACCCAGCACGATCGCCGATGCGGCGAGTGCGGAGGCGACCAGCGGGCTCGCCGCGAGCGATTTGCCCAGTTCCTCGATCACCAGGCCAAGGCTCAGCCAGCCGAAATCGGTGCCGCCGTGCTCTTCGGGGATGATGATCCCCGCCCAGCCCATCTCGCCCATCTCGCCCCAGGCATCGGCGTCGAACGGCTGGCCCGCGTCGCGCACCTTGCGCCAGGCACCCACCGGATGTTCGTTCTTCGTCCACTCGCGCGCCATGTCGCGCAGCATTTCCTGCTCTTCGTTCAGTACGGCCATGTCTCGGCGCTCCCTTACTGGTGATCCAGCATCCCGAGGATGCGCTTGGCGATGATGTTGTTCTGGATTTCGGTCGACCCGCCGTAGATCGTGGTCGCCTTGCCGAAGAGCCAGGCGCGCACGCCGTCCAGCTCCTTCTGCTCGAAGCCTTCGCCTTCCCAGCCGAGACCGCGATAGCCCATGATCTCGATCATCAGTTCGGCGCGTTCCTGCCCCAGCTTGGTCCCCGATTTCTTGAGGATGGAGCTGATGTCGGACACACCGCCAGCCGCCTTGCTTTCCTCCATCGCGCGGCGCGCGGTCAGCAGGAAGGCGTTCCAGCGCATTTCGAAATCGGCGATCTTCACGCGCAGCTCTGCGTCGGCCAGCTTGCCGTCGTCGCCCAGCCCGATGTAGCGTTCCGCAACTTTGTGCAGCGGCTGCGCGTTCAGCGCGGCGAGCGCGCCGCCGCCCGAAAGGTTGGTCCGCTCGTGCTGCAGCAGCTTCTTGCCGATGGTCCAGCCCTGACCTTCCTCGCCGACGAGGTTCTCCTTGGGCACTTGCACATCGGTGAAGAAGGTTTCGCAGAACGGGCTCATGCCCGAAATCATCTTGATCGGCTTCACCTCGACGCCGGGCGCATGCATGTCGATCAACAGGAACGAGATGCCCTTGTGCTTGTCCGCGCGGCTGGTGCGCACGAGGCAGAAGCACTTGTCCGCCCACTGGCCGCCGCTGGTCCAGGTCTTCTGCCCGTTGACCAGGTAATGGTCGCCCTTGTCCTCCGCCATCGTCTGCAGATTGGCGAGGTCGGAGCCGGCGTTGGGTTCCGAATAGCCCTGGCACCAGCGGATTTCGCCCTTGCAGATCGGCGGGATATGCTCGTGCTTCTGTTCCTCGCTCGCGAATTCGAGCAGCGTGGGGCCGAGCATCATCACGCCCATGCCGCCGATCGGGTTCCATGCGCCGACCTTGGCCATTTCCTCTTCGAGCGCGCGGGCCTGCTTACGGGTCAGCCCGCCGCCGCCGTACTCCTTGGGCCAGGTAGGCGTGCCCCACCCCTTCTCGCCCATCGCGACGCGCCAGGCCTTTTCGGCGGAGCCTTCTTCGCCCGCCTCTTCGACGCTGCTGAGGATATTGCTTTTGCCGCGCAGTTCGGGCGGAAAATTCGCTGCCAGGAATGCCCGCACTTCTTCGCGGAAGGCATCCAGATCGCTGGACCCGGTGTTATTTTGGGCGTCTGCTTCGGCGGCACTCGCCATGGTATCTCTCCCATACCGTTCGATTTGTGAAGCCGAACCTAGGCGTGACCTTACGCGTGCGTAAAGTGGATTCTTCGCACCCGAGGAACCCGTAGCGTTAGGTCTGTCGGAGACTATTGCGCTGGATCGCCCGCAGAGCCGTTGAGCAGCGTGTCTTCGAAGTACATCCGCAATGCCTCGGTCGACGAGCCTGCGCCAAGCTTGGAGAGCATGTTGGCGCGGTGAATCTCGACCGTACGCGGGCTGATCCCGAGATCCATGCCGATCGTCTAGTTCGAACGCCCCGCCGCCATGTGTTCGAGCACTTCGCCCTCGCGCGGGGAAAGGGCACGCAGCCGAGTGCGCGCTTCGGCGGCACGGCGACGCGCGGTCGCGTATTCGGACCGGCCCTGGCCAAGCTGCGACAGGCTGCGCGCAAGTTCTACGATGTCGATTGGGAGCGCGAAGTAGTCATAGCCCCCGCTGCGCATGAAGGCGACGACCCTGCGCAACTCAGGGCGAGAGGAATATCCGATCACTGCGAGCCATTTGCCGTCGCTGCACAGGCGTTCCCTGACCGAAAGGGCGTCCAGCCGCTCGTCCGCAACGAACACCGCATAGCCCTCGTCCCCACCGAACGACAGGAATTCCCGCACGCTCTCGAAAGGTTCGGCCTGAAGCCCCGCGCCCGCCAGCGAACTCAAAACCTGCGGCCGCAATGTGTCGTCCGGCTCGATCAGTCCCACTTTGCCCCGCATACCCACCGTGTCCCCGTTGCCGTGGCCACCCCTGACCACGCGACAGAGCATCCGCGTTCATGCGGCTCGCAGAAATACGAGGTACTACCAATGTGGAGCAATTACTGTTGCTTGTCCGGGGCCGCCCAGCAAATCGCCTAGGTATCTGCCCGCGGGCGAGAGCATCCGTTTCGGGTGCGAATCCCCCCCGCATGCCCGATCGCCATCTGGCAATGCATAAGGAAGGAGTTCGCTGGCAAACTCGGCGAACCTTAAAAACTTGGAAAGCACTCGCGCGCTAGGGTGCAGTTCATGCAAGGCTCTCGCTCCCAAGCAAGCGCATCGACAGATCGCCGCACCCACGTGAATGGGATGCGCATAGCGCGCATCGGGGGTTCGTCCGACATGCCGGTGCTGGTGACGGGTGGAGCAGGCTATATCGGCAGCCACGCGGTTCATGCACTGCGCGATGCGGGCCGCCCCGTCGCAGTGATCGACAATCTTTCGACCGGCTTTCGCTTCGCCGTTCCCGACGACGTCCCCTTCTACCATGGCGACATTGCCGATCGTGCCCTGCTGATGCGGATATTCGCCGAACAGGGAATGGGCGAAGGCACCGGCGCAATCATGCATTTTGCCGGATCGATCATCGTGCCCGAGTCGGTCGAAAAGCCGCTCTGGTACTACGACAACAACACCGCAAAGAGCCGCAGCCTGATCGAGACGGCCGTTATCTCGGGCGTGCCGCATTTCCTGTTCAGCTCCACCGCCGCGACCTACGGCGTTCCGGACACCACGACCGTCACCGAACAGTCGCCGACGGTGCCGATCAATCCGTACGGCTGGTCGAAACTGATGACCGAGCAGATGCTGGCCGACGCCGCCAATGCGCATCCGCTCAATTTCTGCGCCTTGCGTTACTTCAATGTTGCCGGGGCCGATCCCCGCACGCGCACCGGGCAGTCGACCGCAGGCGCCACGCATCTCATAAAGGTCGCGGTCGAAGCCGCGCTGGGCAAGCGCGACTGCGTCAGCGTGTTCGGCACCGATTACGAAACGCCCGACGGCACGGGCGTGCGCGACTACATCCACGTCAGCGATCTGGCGGCGGCGCATGTGCTCGCGCTCGACGCGCTGATCGCCGAGCCGGGCCATTCGCTGACGATGAATTGCGGCTACGGGCGCGGGTTCTCGGTGCTCGAAGTGCTCGATGCGGTGGACCGGGTGGCGGGCAGCCGGATCGAACGGATTTACTCCGAGCGGCGCTCGGGCGACCCGGCTGCACTGGTCGCGGACAGCGCCCTGCTGCGCGCCACCGTGCCGTGGGCCCCGCGCTACGACAGTCTGGACACGATCGTCGAGCACGCGCTGGCATGGGAAGAACGCCTCCCCGCCGTCCGCCAGTCCGCCGCCTGACGTCGGGCGAAGCGCTGTCCCCCCCTCGCCCACCGGCGCTGCAATTCTTCGACCAGTCGCATAGTCGCTCCGATCTGCGTCATTAGGCGCGCCATTGCATTGTGTTAGCTTCCCGACATCAAAGGGGAGTCGAATACCAATGCTCGAACTGCAGAATGTCACGCATGTCTATCCCAACGGCGTGCGCGCGCTCGACGATGTGACGCTGTTGATCCCGAAGGGCATGTTCGGCCTGCTCGGCCCCAATGGCGCGGGCAAGTCCACTCTGATGCGCACCGTCGCGACATTGCAGACGCCCAGTTCGGGCACCATCCGCTTTGGTGACATCGACGTGCTCGAAAATCCTGAGGAACTGCGCAAGCAGCTTGGTTATCTGCCGCAGGATTTCGGCGTCTATCCGCGCGTGTCTGCCTACGACATGCTCGACCACATGGCTGTTCTCAAAGGCATCTCCTCCACCTCGGATCGCAAGGCGACGGTCGAGACGCTGCTCAATCAGGTCAATCTGTGGGGCGTGCGCAAAAAGGCGATCGCGGGCTTTTCCGGCGGGATGCGCCAGCGCTTCGGCATTGCGCAGGCGCTGATCGGCAACCCCAACCTGATCATCGTCGACGAGCCGACCGCCGGGCTCGACCCCGAAGAGCGCAACCGCTTCCTCAACCTGCTGGCCGAGATCGGCGAGAACGTGGTGGTGATCCTCTCCACCCATATCGTGGAGGATGTCGCCGACCTGTGCCCGCGCATGGCGGTGCTGATCGACGGGAAGATCAGCCTTCAGGGCGCGCCGAAGGAGCTGATCGACAAGGCACGCGGCACCGTGTGGGCCAAGACGATCGACCGCAGCGAACTCGACGAGATGCGCGCGAAGTACGAGGTCATCTCGACCCGCCTGTTCGCGGGGCAGACGATCATCCACGTCCTGTCCGACGGCGCGCCGGAGCCAGGCTTCCGCACGGTGGAAGGGGGGCTGGAGGATGTCTATTTCTCCGCGCTCGCGACCTCGCGCCGTCCCGTTGCCGACATCGCCGCGTAAGGGGGCCTGACAATGTTCGGCAAGATTGCCCGCTTCGAGCTCAGCTACCAGCTGCGCAACCCCGTGTTCTGGGTCGCGACTATCATCTTCTTCCTGCTGACCTTCGGCGCGATGGCGAGCGACAACATCACCATCGGCGGTGGCGGCAACGTCAACCTGAACTCGCCGGTCGCGATCGTGCAGATGCACCTGATCCTGACGCTGTTCTTCATGTTCGTCACCACGGCCTTCGTCGCCAATGTGATCGTGCGGGACGAGGAAAGCGGCTTCGGCCCGCTGATCCGATCCACCCAGGTGAGCAAGTTCAGCTACCTCTTCGGGCGCTTCACCGGCGCGTTCATCGCCGCCGCGCTCGCTTTTCTGGTGGTGCCGCTGGGCATCTTCATCGGTTCGTTAATGCCGTGGCTCGACCCCGAGACGATCGGGGCCAACCACTTCAGCTACTACGCCGTTGCCTATGTCGTGTTCGCCTTGCCGAGCATCTTCATGGTCAGCGCGCTGTTCTTCGCCGTCGCCACCATCACTCGCTCGATGATGTACACCTACATCGCGGTGGTGCTGTTCCTGGTGCTGTATGCCACGCTGATGTCGGTGGTGGGCACGCAGCCCGAATTTCGCGATCTGGCAAGCCTGGTCGAGCCTTTCGGACTGGCTGCCTTCGCCAACGCGACGCGATACTGGACCGCTGCGGAATCGAACACGCTGGTCCCGCCCATCTACGGCGTGTTGCTCGCCAATCGGGCGATCTGGCTGGGTGTCGCGTTTCTCGCGCTGGCGCTCGCCTACTGGCGGTTCCGCTTTGCCAGTAAGGCGATCTCTGCGCGCAAGGCCCGCAAGGCTGCGAAGAAAGAGGCGAAGCTCGCCCGCAAGGAGCCGACGCTGGTCGACACCCTGCCGGAACCCACGCCCGACAAGGCAGGCTGGGCGCGGATGTGGGCGCGAACGAAGTTCGAAATGGGTCAGGTCCTGCGCAGCCCCGCGTTCTTCGTGCTGCTCCTGATCGGACTGTTCAACGCCTTCGGCGGCTTGTGGTTCGGCAACGATATCTACGGCACGCCCGCGCGCCCGATGACCTTCGCGATGATCGGCCCGCTGATGGGCTCATTCGCGATTATCCCGGTCATCATCGCAATCTATTATGGCGGCGAGCTGGTCTGGCGGGATCGTGAACGCAAGTTTCACGAGATCATCGATTCCACCTCGGTCCCCGGCTGGTCCTACCTCGTGCCAAAGACCATCGCGGTCTCGTTCGTACTCATCGCCACCCTGCTGATTTCCGTTGTCGGTGCGATGCTGATCCAGCTGATGCGCGGCTACACCGATCTCGAGATCGGCAAGTATCTCGCCTGGTATGTCCTGCCGCTGTCGGTGGACATGATCCTGATCGCGATCCTGTCGATCTTCGTCCAGGCGCTCAGCCCCAACAAGTTCGTCGGCTGGGGCGTCATGGTGCTGTACCTCATCGGTACCATCGTGATGAGCAGCCTCGGCTTCGAGCATCCGCTGTACATGTATGGCGATACCGGCAGCATGCAGATTTCCGACATCAACGGTGCCAATGTCGGCTGGTCGACCGGCTGGTGGCTGCGGTTGTATTGGGGTGCGATCGCGCTCGCGCTTGCCGTGCTCGCCCACCTGCTGTGGAGACGCGGAGCGGACGGCGCACTATTGCCGCGCCTCAAGCGGCTGCCCCGGCGGCTCGCCTCCCCCTCGGGCGCGATCCTCGCCTCCGCGCTGCTCGTCGCAGCGCTGACCGGCAGCTACATCTATTACCAGATGAACGTCGTGAACGAATACCGCACCAACGACGATAACGAGGCCGCGCTGGCCGCGTACGAGAAGAAGTACCTCAAGTACGAAACCCTGCCGCAGCCAACCGCGACCGATGTGAAGATGCAGGTCGATCTCTATCCCGACGACAAGCGGATGGAGGCCCGCGGACGTGTGGCCTTCGTCAACGATACCGGCAAGCCGCTGGAACAGCTGCACCTTCGCATGGCCGATCCGGATTCGGAAATCCGCGACATCGAAGTCCCCGGCGCGAAGCTGGCGATGAACGATAAGGAAAACCGTTACCGCATCTATCGCTTCGACACCCCGCTGGCCCCGGGGGCGAAGAGCGCGTTCACCTTCGCCACCCGGCGCTGGCAGCGAGGAATGCGCGCCAGTGGCGACGATACACGGATGGTGAAGAACGGCGCGTTCCTCGAAAACAGCTCGTTCATGCCGCAGATCGGGATGGACCGTTCCGGCCTGCTGAGCGACCGGGCGACCCGCCGCAAGTACGACCTGCCCGCCGAGCTGCGGATGGCCAAGCTTGAGGACGAAAGCGCGCGCAATCGCAATTATGTAAGCAATGCGCCGTGGGTCACCTCCGACATCACGCTCTCGACCGTGGCGGGCCAGACCCCGATCGCACCGGGACGGCGCGTTTCGGACACGGTCGAGGGAGACCGGCGCGTCGCGCGCTTCGTCTCGAAGCAGCCGATCCTCGGCTTCTTCTCTGTCCAGTCGGCCGATTACGAGGTCGCAAGGCGCCAGCACGGCGGCGTGACGCTGGAAATCTATTACAACCCCGGCCACGACTTCAATGTGGAGCGGATGCTCGACGCGATGGAAGCCGCGCTGGATTATTATCAGGCGCACTTCGGCCCGTACCAGTTCGACTATGCGCGGATTGTCGAGTTTCCGGGTTATGCAAGCTTTGCGCAGGCCTTCGCCGGGACGATCCCCTTCTCCGAATCGATCGGCTTTATCGCCGACAATGCCGATGCGGAGAACATCGACTACGTAACCTACGTCACCGCGCACGAGCTGGGCCACCAGTATTGGGCGCACCAGCTGATCAGCTCCGACCAGCAGGGCAGCACCATGCTCGTCGAGACCATGGCGCAGTATTCCGCGCTGATGGTGATGAAGCAGCTGTATGGCGAGGATAACATTCGCCGCTTCCTGAAATACGAGCTGGACAATTACCTTTCCGCACGCGGCAGCGAAGCGATCGAGGAACTGCCGCTCGAACGGGTCGAGAACCAGGGCTACATCCATTACCGCAAGGGCGGCGTGGTCATGTACCTGCTGCAGGATCGTCTGGGCGAAGACCGCGTGAACGAGATGCTGGCCGGGCTGCTCGACAAATACCGCTTCAAGGGTGCGCCCTACGCCAATGCGAACGATCTTGTCGGCGGGTTCATGTCACTCGCGCGGAACGAGAGCGAACGCGAGCTGGTGACCGACCTGCTCAAGCGGATCACGCTGTACGATCTGAAGGTCGACAATGCCAAGGTCCGCAAGCTGGCCGACGGCAGGTTCGAAACGCAGATCGAAGTCGATGCGGACAAGTTCTACGCCGATGGCGAAGGGCGCGAGCGCAAGGCCCTGCTGAAGGACTCGATCGAGATCGGCCTGTTCACGCAAAAGCCGGGGCTGGGCGCGTTCGACAAGGGCGACGTGATCTCGATGAAGCGCTATCCGATCCGCTCGGGCAGTCAGGACATCACCGTCGTCACGAAGACGCGCCCCGCCTTCGTCGGCATCGATCCCTACAACAAATATATCGACCGCAACTCCGACGATAACATCGTCGCCACCGAATAGGGGGCGTCGCAGACCCCGCCTGAAGCCGGGCCTGCGTCAGCTAACAGTGCTTGGTGGGTAAATGCGGGACGCGGCCGGTTCTACACCGTCGCGCCCCGCATTGCCTATCCCGCAGCGGTCGGTGGGACCATCCCACTCTCGCTCTGCGTGCGAGCGTGCCCCGCTACGTCGTCAGCGCGACGCCAGCCATGCGCGAAGCTCGGCCTGCACTCGCGGATCGCGATCGATCCGGTCCTTCAGGCTGGCAATCGCACGGTCGAGGGGCCGCTGCTGGTCGGCGGGCAGATCGGCCCGCAGCGCTTCGAGCTTGGCGAGCATTGCGGGATCGTAGGAACCGCCGACAAGACCGGCAATGAACCGGCTGCGTGCCGAGTCATCGACCAGCGCATCGACCCTTTCCAGGTGATCGAGCACGAAATCGTAAGCCAGCTCGGGGTGGCGACGCGATACCGATGCGATGATCTGCGCGCTATCGGTCGCCCCCGGCCGTTCGGTCAGCGCCAGCTGCAGCGCCTCGCGGGCGAGCGCGTCGTCCTCGGCTGCACCGGCGAGCGACCAGTACGTGCTACGCTCGACCGCGCTGGTCGCGTCGTCCGCCAGCTGCACGATGAGGTTCCAGTCCTCGCGCGTGGCATTGCGTCCGGCAATTCCCAGCCAGGTCGTCTTGAGTGGCCCGTCGAGTGCGTGCGGATCGTCTGCAAGCATAGCAAAGCGGCGGCGCGCCTCGGCGATAACCGCCGGATCGCCCATCGCCGCCATCACCCCAAGCAGCGCGCTGCGCAGGTTAGCATCGGCCACGGGCTCGCCGTCCTTGGGATCGTAGCCGAGCGCGGCAAGCCGCGCGCCGAACTGATCCTGCACCATTGCCAGCAGCTGCGCCTGTTCGCCCTCGGCATCGCTCGCCCGATCGAGCAGGCTCGCCAGCTGCGAATAGCTGCCCGCGGCTGCGGTGGCGACCAGCGGGTTCGCATCCTTGGGCACTGCGGCCAGCAGGTCGATCGCGGCGCCAAGCGGCTGGTAGCCTGAATAGGCGAGCGCCATATTGTCGGCCAGCAGCCCGAGCTGGTCGATCGGCTGGAAGCCGGGCAGCCCCTTCGTCAGCGAAGACAGCATTTCGGGCGTGTAGAGCGTGCGGAAATAGCCGAGCTGACCGCCGTTCACGATCACCGGCCCACAACCCTTGAGGCTGTAGGTCGCCTTGCCCTGGAGAACTTCGCGGGTCCCCTCGCCCGATCCGTGCGTCAGCAGCAACGGCACACGCCATGCCTGCGGGTTGGCAGCGACTTCGTCCATCCGGTCGCGGCTGAATTCGCTCTGCGAAAGGGTGATCCGGGTCACGCCTGCAGAGCAGGTCGCGCTGTCCAGTTTCACCAGAGGAATGCCGGGCTGCAGCGTGAAGTCGTGCGCGATCTCGGTCAGCCCCGGTGCCCCGGCGGCCTCGATCGCGCCCCACAGGTCGTCGCTCTGCGTGTTGCCGTAAGCGTGATCGCGCATGTAGGTGCGCAGCCCTTCGCGCCAGGTATCCTCGCCGGCGTAGGCCTCGAGCATGGAAATGACCGCCTCACCCTTCTGGTAGGTGATCGCATCGAAGGCCTGGTTGGTTTCCTCGACGGTACGGATCTTCTGCACGACCGGGTGGGTCGAGGCGAAGCCGTCGAGTCCCATCGCTGCCTCGCGGCCACCGACGCGACC
Organism: Citromicrobium bathyomarinum; assembly: GCF_038594485.1. GTDB lineage: Bacteria > Pseudomonadota > Alphaproteobacteria > Sphingomonadales > Sphingomonadaceae > Alteriqipengyuania > Alteriqipengyuania bathyomarina_A. Next base: position 94,876 of record NZ_JBCFZG010000005.1, read on the forward strand.
CAGCAGCGGATACCAGTCGGGGTGGAGATGATCGGTCGCCTTGGTCTCCATCCAGCTGGCGAAACCTTCGTTCAGCCAGAGGTCGTCCCACCATGCCATCGTCACGAGGTCGCCAAACCACTGGTGCGCAACCTCGTGCGCCTGCACTTCGGCAATCGACTGGCGCGTCCCGGCGGATGTGATGGTCGGATCGTCGAGCAGAATCCGCTCGAAGGTGAAGACACTCCCCCAGTTCTCCATCGCGCCGAAGAATTGCGAGCTGCCCGGCCCGGCGATGTTGTCCAGTTTGGGAAGCGGGAAATCGACGCCGAAATAGTCGCCGTAATAGGGCAGCAGCTTGGCCAGTTCGTCGAGAGCGAAGCGTCCCTGCTCGCCCTTGCCCGCAGGCGCGACGATACCGACTTCGGTTCCTTCGTCCGCCATGGTGCTGAGCCGATCGAAATCGCCGAGCCCGAAGAAAAGGAGGTAGGACGACATCTTGGGCGTCGTCTGGAACACCACCTTCTTGCGCCCCTGACCCAGCGCGGTGGAGCTGGCGACAGGCATGTTGCTGATCGCCATCAGATCTTCGGGCACGATTGCGGCCAGGTCGAACGTGGCCTTGTAGCTCGGTTCGTCGAAAGTGGGGGCGAAACGCCGCGCGTCGGGCGCTTCGAACTGCGTAAACAGGCTGCGCACGTCTTCGCCGGTACGCGCGTCGGGGTAATCGAGTGCGAACAGGCCGTTCGCCTGCGTGTTGATGGTACCTGTGTAATCGGTTTCCAGCCGATAGCGTCCCGGCGCGAGGGTTTCGTCCGCCGTGAACGTGGCCGTCTGCCGCTGCGCATCGGTCGTCGCCGTCAGCTTGATCGGCGCGCCGCCATCGGCCGGCACGAGGCGTGCGCTGGTTATGTCGAGGTTGTTCGCATTGAGGGTGATCGTGGGGCTGGCCTCGAACAATTCGAAATCGACGCTGCTCGACGCGGCAAAGCTGAGCCCTTCCAGATCGGGCGTTACGGTGATGGCGTAGTGCGTCGGGGCGGCATTTCGCGGCAGGTCGCTCGTGATCGAGTCGGGCAGCGGCGCGACCGCGACAGGTGCCGGAGTGGCCTGGGCATGGGCAGCAACGCTGCTGGTCCCTGCGAGAAGGAGGGCGGCAAGGCTCGTGACATGGGCAATACGCACGCAAGGACTCCGTATGCTGATTGACTGCGGCCGGTCTGTAGCTCGCGACGGAGAGTCCTCCAAGCGACAATAGACCGGGTATCCGCCGGCCTGATGTCTCCGCATCGGCGCCGGGACAGGCCCATGCCTGGGCTAGTACTTTTTCAGGCTGACCTTGCGATGCGGATGCTGGGGACTAAGGTGCCGGTGCGCGACTTTTTGACGGAGAACACCCAAAACTTCATGCCCCAATCCGAACAGCCCGGAACCTGGCGCTTCGCGATCGATCGTGGCGGCACTTTCACCGATGTCGTCGCCACCGCACCCGACGGGCGGCTGGAGACCGACAAGCTGCTTTCGGAAGACCCGGGCCGCTACGATGACGCAGCGAGCGAGTCGGTCCGGCGACTGATGGAGCGCCATGGCGAAGCCCCGATTGCCGAGATGCGGATCGGTACGACCGTGGCGACGAATGCTCTGCTGGAGCGAAAGGGAGAGCGGCTGGCGCTCGCGATCACGCGAGGCTTCGGCGATGCGCTAAGGATCGGAAGCCAGGCACGGCCCGATATCTTCGCCCGCCATATCGTCCTGCCCGAACAATTGCCCTCTCGCGTGGTCGAAGTGGACGAGCGGGTCGCAGTCGATGGCACGGTTCTGCGCGCGCTCGATCTCGACGCTGCCCGGCGCGACTTCGCCGCGTTGCGCGAAGAAGGCTACGACGCGCTAGCCATCGTGCTCATGCACGGCTGGAACCACCGCGAGCACGAAAAGCGTCTGGCACAGCTAGCGCGCGCGCTTGGGTTCGCGCAGGTGAGCGTCAGCCACGAGGTTTCGCCGCTCATCAAGCTGATCCCCCGCGGCGACACCACCGCAGTGGATGCCTACCTCTCGCCCGTGCTGCGCCGCTATACCGACGGGCTTCAGGCAGGCTTGCCCGAAACCGGCACCTTGCGCTTCATGCAGTCGCACGGCGGGCTGGCCGAGGTCGGGGCGTTTCGCGGCAAGGACGCGATCCTCTCCGGCCCGGCGGGCGGTGTGGTCGGGATGGTCGCGACCGGCGAGGCGCTCGGCCATGGTAAGCTGATCGGTTTCGACATGGGCGGGACCAGCACCGATGTCGCGCATTATGCGGGCGAATACGAGCTGACCGGCGACAGCGTGGTCGCGGGCGTCCGGGTGGCCGCGCCGATGATGCAGATTCACACGGTCGCGGCGGGGGGCGGCTCGATCTGTTCGTTCGACGGTTCGCGCTTCCGCGTCGGGCCGGAGAGCGCGGGCGCGCATCCGGGGCCGGCGTGTTATCGCAAGGGCGGTCCGCTGACCGTGACCGATTGCAACCTGTTCCTTGGCCGGATCGACCCGGCGTTCTTCCCCAGCGTCTTCGGCCCCGAGGGCGACCAGCCGCTCGACCCGGCAGCCGCCAAATCCCGACTGGAAGAGATCGCCGCATCGCTGCCCGAGCCGAAATCGCTGGAGGACATCGCTGAAGGCTTCCTCGCCATCGCGGTCGACAGCATGGCCAATGCCATTCGCAAGATCTCGGTCGCGCGCGGGCACGACGTGACCGCCTATGCACTCGCCTGCTTTGGCGGCGCGGGCGGACAGCACGCGTGCAAGGTCGCCGACGAGCTGGGCATCGAGACGGTGCTGGTTCACCCGCTGGCGGGCATCCTCTCCGCCTACGGGATCGGCCTCGCCCCGGTGAAGGCGATCCGCGAAGTCAGCCTTGTCCGCCAGCTCGGCGAAGACTTTGCAGCGGAGCTATCCTCGCTCGAAGACGAAGCCCGGGCCGCGCTGGTCGAACAGGGGATCGCCGCCGATGCGGTCGAGTTGCACAGCCGCGCGCGCCTGCGCTTCAAGGGCAGCGATTCGACGCTGACTGTCGACTGTACCGAACCGCAAGCGATGGATGCCGCGTTCCGCATCCTCCATCGCCAGCGCTTCGGCTATTCGGACGCAGAGGCACCGATCATCATCGAGGCGCTGAGCGTCGAAGCCAGCGGCATCTCGGGCGGGCTCGGAGAAGCCGTTGCAGAGCCGATCGCCGTCGAAGGCGCAGCCACGGGACATTGGCGCACGGTCGCGCGTGCAGCGCTGGGGACAGGCGATACGGTCGATGGCCCGGCGCTGATTATCGACCCCGGCTCGACAACCGTGATCGAACCCGGCTGGCAGGCGAAGCTGGCCGAAGAAGGCAGTCTCGTCCTCAGCCGCACCGCGCCGCTGGAGCGCGACCGCGCGGCGGGCACCCAAGTCGATCCGGTCAGGCTGGAGATCTTCAACAACCTGTTCATGGCGATCGCTGAGGAAATGGGCGTCGTGCTCCAGTCCACCGCGACCTCGGTCAACATCAAGGAGCGGCTCGATTTCTCCTGCGCGCTATTCGACCGCAAAGGCGCGCTGATCGCCAATGCGCCGCATATCCCCGTGCATCTGGGCAGCATGGGCAACAGCATCGCCCGCGTGATCGAACAACGCGGCGAAGCGCGCGACGGGCGCGGTTTCCGGCGCGGCGATGCCTATGTGCTCAACGATCCCTTCCACGGTGGCACCCACCTGCCCGACATCACGGTGATCGTGCCCGTTTTCTACGATGATAGGGCCCAAGAGCCCGACGGCTTCGTCGCAGCACGCGGCCATCATGCCGATATCGGCGGGATCGCCCCCGGCTCGATGCCGCCCGAAAGCCGGACGATCGAGGAAGAGGGGGTGATGATCGACAACCTCCTGATGGTCGACGAAGGCACCTTCTGCGAGGATGCGGTGCGCGAAGCGCTCGCTTCGGCGAAGTATCCCGCGCGCAACCCCGACCGAAACCTGTCTGACCTGCGCGCGCAGCTCGCCGCCTGCACACGCGGGACCGAACTGCTGCAAGCCGCCGCCCGCGATCAGGGCGGCGAGGTCGTCAGCGCCTACATGGGCCACGTCCTCTCCAATGCGGAGGAGAGCGTTCGCCGCCTGCTGGGCAAGCTGGACGACGGCAGTTTCGAATACGAGATGGACAGCGGTGCTGTCGTGAAGGTCGCGATCCGGATCGATCGTGAGGATCGCTCGGCCGTGTTCGACTTCACCGGCAGCAGCGAGCAGCGGCCCAACAACTTCAACGCCCCGCATTCGATCACGCGCGCCGCCTCGCTCTACGTCGTGCGCACCCTGATCGACGATGCGATCCCGATGAACGACGGATGCCTGCGCCCGGTCGAGCTGGTCGTTCCCGCAGGCTCGATGCTCAACCCCGCCCCCGGCGGGGCGGTAGTCGCGGGCAATGTCGAGACGAGCCAGGTCGTCACCGATGTGCTGTTCGCCGCCACAGGACGCCTGGCGCCGTCGCAGGGGACGATGAACAACTTCACCTTCGGCAACGAGAGCCACCAGTATTACGAGACCATCGCCGGCGGCTCGGGCGCTGGGCCCGACCACGACGGGACCAGCGCGGTGCAGACGCATATGACGAACAGCCGCCTGACCGATCCCGAAATCCTCGAGACGCGCCTGCCGGTACGGTTAGACCGTTTCGCCATCCGGCGCGGCTCGGGGGGCAAGGGTGCCCATACCGGCGGCGACGGGGTCGAGCGGCAAATCACCTTCCTCGAAGAGATGCGCGCCAACATGCTTGCCAATCGACGAAGGGTCGCGCCGCGCGGCCTCTGCGGCGGAGGCGACGCGCAGCCTGGACGCAACTGGGTCGATCGCGCCGATGGCTCGCGAGAGGAACTCTCCGCCACCCAGTCTGCCGAGATGCAGCCCGGCGATGCCTTCGTCATCCTGACGCCGGGCGGCGGCGGCTTCGGCGAGACAGGCCCGGAAGGAGCATGACCTTCTTCATCCGCGGTCCATCTTCATGGACCATAGCACGGCGCTGTACTGCATCGCGAGATGGCTCTGCTGCCCTAAGCGAGCATGCACATTGGTTACGCGATTGCGCCGGGCGAGGCTTCGAAGCAGATGCTCACAACAGCGATTACGATGCCGCAATGCGCTACGTCCTCGACCCACGGGGCGAACCACTGATCGTTCGAGCTGGTCAGCGAACATTCTCGGTCGCTTCGCCGACCAACGACCAGCCACCCTTGCCGTCCGGCTCGAGCAAGGTCAGGCTGCGATAGTCGATGTCCTGATATGCGTCCTGACCCAGATAGAAGTACCACGCGAAGCCCTGGAAGACGCGCCACAGATCGGCGTCGTCGCCGAAGCCGTAGTCACCGCAAAGCTGGGCCGGGGGTTCGTCCTTCGGCTGGCGCGCGCGCTCTGCCTTGCTGACGTCGACGATGTAGCCATCGGCCACGTCATCCATCTTGCGCGCCTTGCAGCTCTTGGGGACCTCGCGCTGGCGGCCGTACAGGGCATTGTACTGGACATCCTGGGCCGGAGTTTTCTTGAAGCGCATGATGACATCGGCGTAGCGCACTTCCTCGCCCAGCTTGCCGAAGAGATCCCCATCATCCCGATAGGCGCTTTCGATCAGGTCGAGAGTGGCCATGTGTGCCCCCGCGCTCCCGTAAAGGCGAGAGGTGCGGTCGCCGCATTTGGCGGCACGATAGAGCACCATCATCCCCGCCAGCCACGCCTCGTTGATCGTCCACTCGCATGAGTCCGTCGCCAGTGCGGGCTCGGGCCCTTCGACCATATTGAGGTAGGCATAGGCGGAATCGGTGCACAGCCCGCTCAGCGGCAGTCGCGGGCCTTCGTTGCGGCAGGGCGGAATACCGTCCTCGGTCTCCGCCGCATATTTCATGGCCATGTCGTAACACTGGTCGAGCGAGCGCAGCAGGATCTCTCCCGTGCCGACGGGGAAAGTGATCTTCACCGCATCGTCTCCGGTACGGTTGCCGGGACTCTGAACCTCGAAGGTGATGTCGTCGCTAAGGTAGATATCGCCGAAAGGACCGTTGCCGTTCAGATCATCGAGGCTGGCAAACGCGCTCAGCCAGTCGTCGTTGGGGAACGCCGGGTCCTTCTCGAACCTGCCCGTGACGTTGACCGCGGTGGGCATGTCGGTGTGGAACCAGTAGGACAGTGGATACTCGCCGCCCTCCCCGAAGCTTTCGCGGTCGAACCCGTTGACCCCGAAGAGGTACCCGTCCGCCACCCGTTCGATACGGATCGCGTCGAAGGAACCGGGCAGGTTGGCGACCGCCGCGCAGCTGAGCGCGTTGTCGAACCGCTCCGAACTGGTCTCGTAAATTTTCCACGGGCCATAGTTGCCATAAGGAGTGGCGCCGTCGGAATATTCGGGCTCCACGTCCGGACTTGCCTGGGCGCTGCAGGACGCCGCAGCCAGCGCCGCAATGCTCGCGATGATTGCGTTTGCGGTCGAGTTTTTCATCGAATGTACTCCAGCAGCGCCCGCGAGGGGCTCAGAACTTTTTGCCGTAGGCGCAGACCTTCGTCATATCGCCGGTCCAGCACGCATCCTTGGTGTTGGGGCGCGTCATGATCCCGATGTCCTGCCAGTTGCCGTCGCTGTCGCGGAAACGCCCGTAGGCAGCGGTGCGGGTGTCGGCTTCGAGGTAGATTTCCTCGAACTGCTGATTCATCGGATATCCGTCTGCCCGCGAGATGCCGAAGCTCGCCCCGCCTTTCGCGTTGAACTTGCACGGGCCGCTGTAGGAATATCCTTCGAGCGTAACGTCGCAATTGGCGTTCACGCCATTGGCCAGCTCGTCGGCGGTGGGCATGCGATATTTGCCGTTGCCCTTTGCCTTGGAGTCGGCCTTGGGCGCGGTCGTCGACTTTGTCGGCGAGGGCGCAGGCGTTGCGGTGCCATTTGCGCCGCCCGATGCCGCCATCTCTGCCTTCATCGCGGCCGTCTCCGCCTTCGCGGCAGCGGCCTCGGCCTTCGCGGTCGCAAGTTCGCCCTTGTCATCGGCGCTCTTGTCGCCGCACCCGCACAGTATCAGCGCGCAGGAAATCGTGCAGAGTACCCGCTTCATAGTAACCTCCGGAATATTTGCAGAGAAGATGATGCGCCAGGCGCCATCTAATGTTTCGGTCTGACGTGGCCCGTTCATGACGCTATCGTCGATGAACGGGCCAGAATGCTTTCAGGTATAGTTCTTTGCGATCAGGAATTGGGGGTGATGGTGCACGTCCCGGTGATGCCGCTGTTGGCGTCGGCACTGATACGCCGCATCGTGCATTCGCCGGTGCTGACGACGTAATCGCCCGTGTAGACAACCATGTCGTTGCGGCCGCCGGTCGCCTCGTTCTTGCCAAGGGCAAGAAAGAACTGCGCATTCACGCCATCCGAATGCTGGAGCCACGTGCCGACAACCCGACCATTATATTTGACGGTGAAATCGCCGCCCAGATCGTAAGTGTTCGTGAAGTTGGCAGTGGTGATGCCGAACTTGACACCGTTCTTGTTGTACATGTTCGTCCGGCCCGACTGGGCGAGCGCGGCGGTGCCACCGAGAAGTGCGATGGACGCGACGATGCCTGCTAAGACTGCTTTCCTATTCATGGGTCTCTCCAATCCAAAAAAGTGGGTTTCAACGATACTCTTCACGCATTCGGGCGGTGGCTGCGGCACGGCAGTCCGATCCGCCGAATTCCTATTTCACCTGGCTCCAGCGCCCGTCGCTGCCCTTCGAAAGGAGCGTGAAGGAGCCGGGATCGACTTGCCAGAGGTCCTGCCCGAGCTGGAAAAACCAGCTGTGGCCCTGGAACACGCGCCAGAACGAGGATTCGTCTTCGCTGAGGCCGAAAGGGCCGCATGCAGTGCGCGGACCATCGGGCGATGCCTTGGCGGCCTGGGCCTCGCCCACGTCCACCACCAGTGCGTCGCGCGGCCAGAAATCGACGCCTGCGTTGCGAACCATGCAACCTTGTCCTTCCTGCGGATCGTCGATCGCATCGCGGGCAATGCGCAGGAGGTTCGCGGTTCTGTTGCTGTCGTCCGAGCCGGTAACGCGGACCAGGACCTCGCCCTTCAGGGCATTCCCGGCATCGCCATAGGCAGCCGTGTCGTAGGCAAGGTCGGCCATCCCGGCCCCCTCGCTATAGGCAAGCCGCGTCGCCTTCCCGCCGCACTGCAAGGCGCGATAGAGCAGCACATCGTCACCGAAGCGGGTTTCCTGCACGATCCAGCCGCACCCCCTGGGTGCCTCTGGCGGGGTGCCGCCGGGCGTGTTCAGGTAGTCCGCTGCGCGGCTGGCGCAGATGCCGGTAATGGGAAGCCGATCGCCATCGGCGGGGCATTCGGCGCTGGCCGCCACCGTGGCCGTGCCCCTCGCTGCCGCTGGCGTATCGCGCCCGGCGTCGTTGCAACTGGAAAGGAGCAACACGGCGGGTACCAGAATTGCGACCCCGTACCTCATCCGTGTTCCCCCTCCCGTCCAGGCACGATGGAGGGTAGAGCGTGCGGCGATGAACGGAACTGGTAGGTCTACTAGGCCCGGCAGAGGCTGGCCCGGCGGCGCGTGATGCCCGCCGATGCTACAGGTCGAACTCGTCGATCAGCTGTTCTCGCACGGCAATCGCCGCGGCTTCCGCGCGGTTGGCGACGCCCATTTTCGCAAGGATCGCGCCGACGTGATAATTCGCGGTCGAGACCGAAAAGCCGAGGTACTTCGCAATCTCGGGATTGGTGAAACCCTTGGCGAGCAGGGCGAGCACGCGGCGCTGCTGCCCCGTGATCGCGCCTGAGAGATTGGTCGTGCGGCTCGCCGGGCCCGCTGCGACAGGTCGCTCGATCAAGGCGCCCCCTGCCACCTTGCGGATCGCATCGACCAGTTCGTCGAAGCTCACCGACTTGGGCAGGTGGGCCGACGCGCCACTTGCCACCATGCTCGCGACCATGTGGTCCTCTGCAAAGGTACTGAGCCCGATGATGCGGATATCAGGATGCGCGCGGTGGATACTCTCGGTGGCGGCAAGCCCGCCCATCCCGGGCATGCGCAGATCCATCAGGACGATGTCGGGCGACAGCGTGCTGCACAGGGCCAGCGCACCCTCCCCGTTCTCCGCCTCGCCGACCAGATCGATGTCGTCCGCGCTCGCCAGCAGTTGCGCGATGCCGCGGCGGACCATCAGGTGGTCGTCGACGACTAGAACCCGGATCTTCGCGCTCATCCCGCTACCTCATCCAGATCATCGTGACCCGGCAACCCTGCTCCGGCGCAGTTTCGATTTCAAGCGTCGCGCCGATCGCCTCTGCCCGCTCGCGCATGATCGACAGGCCCAGCCGCTCGCGCCGATTGCCCTTCGCCAGATCGAAGCCGCGCCCATGATCGGTGACCGAGAGGATCGCGCGATCCTCCAGCGCATCGAAAACCAGCTCTGCCTCCCCCACCCCGCTGTGTTTCAGCACGTTGTTGAGCGATTCCTGCGCCACACGGTAGAACATCGCGGAAACCTCCGCAGGCAGTTCCGCCCCCTCGTTGATCTCGGCATCGATATTGAGCGCGTGCAACCGGGTGAAGCTGCCGATCAGCTGGCCCAAGCGGTGCGAAAGCAGCCATTGTGCGCCCTCGTCGCGCAATTCGGACAGCAGCTGGCGCATCTCGCTCAGGGCATGGCGGTTTAGACGCGCGACCTGCTCCGCCGCTTCGCGATCGGGTTCGGCAAGGTTGTGCAGCCGGCTTGGCAGCGCGCTCGCGTGGAGCGCGGCCGAGGCCAGAGTCTGCGCCACCGCATCGTGAAGATCGGCGGAAAGGCGCGCGCGCTCTTCCAGCTTGGTCGTCTGGATCGTCATGTCGGCAATCTCTGCCACCCGGTCCGCTACCCGGTCTTCCAGCCGCCGGGTAAGCGCGGACTGTTCGCGCGCAAGCGCGTTGAACGATTCGATCAGAAACCCGATCTCGTCGCGGTAGGCGACCGCAACCTGCGTGTCGCTCTCCCCATCCCGGTAACGGCGAATTCCGCTGAGCAAGCGTTCGAGCGGGGCGAGCAGGAAACTGCGGAAGACCAGCGGCAGACCGACCAGCGCAGCGAGCGCGGTGAGCAGGATGAACAGCACGAAGGGCGCGTAGAGCCGGTCCAAATAGGCCAGAAAGCTGCGGTAGAAGTCGTGCAGCATTGAGGGGCCCGCGCTCGTATCCGGGCCGGGCGTGATGCCGATGATCCACGGCGCGTTAAGCGGGCTGAGAACCGCGTAAGGCGGCGCGGGCGGGACATCGAGATACTGCATGTCGATCCGCCCGTCGGCGTGGAGGATCGTCTGCAACTGGTAACAGATCGCAACCTCCCGGGCATTGCAGCGGTCGCGGCGCGTGATCACCAGCCTTTCGCTGTTTGCAAAGGTGGTGATCTGCGTTCCCGCGCTCGGCCGGTCGGCCAGCATGGGATAGATGGCGGGCTGGTTCCCCGCCCCAAACGCCGCGTCGACAGGCTGCGGCATCCGCTCGAACCCAATCGTGCCAAGGTCGCTCACGTAAAGGCGATGGTATACGCGCCCGTAGAACGGGAAGGCGAATGGCAGATCGACGCGCCCTCCCCCTGCCCCAAGCACGGGGCCCCTCACGCGCTCGGGCAAGAAAGCCGTCGATTGCGCGACATAGCCCAGGTTGCCTCCACGTGGCGCGAACAGCAGCGCCTCGCCCGATGCGGGCAGGTCGGGCGCGCGGAATTGATTTTGGAATGCGGGCGCAACGACCCACGCCGTGCCGTTCACCGCACCCAGAAGCACCGCGAAACCGATCACGGTCAGCTTGAACAGGAAGGTCGTGCGCTCGGGCAGATAGCCGATCAGCACCAGCGTCAGGCCGACCAGTTGCAGCAGCCCCAGCCAGCAGATCAGGATATCGAAAGGGAAATGCGCGCCCAGGCTTTCGTCCGGGAAAAACAGGGCTGCCGTGTGCAAAATGGGAAGGATCGTCAGGATCAGGAAGGCGCGCGCGACCTGCCCTTCGCGCGTCAGCCCCGGGCGCCAAAGCAGCGCGATCTTCGCAAGCGGGCTTGGCCTTCCTTCGGGTGGCAGCGCGCTGGCCTGTGCCGCAACCAGCTGACGCCAGAACACCACCGCCGCCCATATCATGACCACGTGCATCCACACGGCCATCCACTGCGGCCGCCACCACGCCACTTGTTCGAGAATCGCCAAGTCCGCACGCACCGCAATCGCGATCTCGGCCATTAACAGCCCGAACAGCACCGCCATGACGGCCATCATCTCGCGCCGGCTGCGCGGGAGCGGTTTGGGAAACAGGTAGGCCAGCAGCACCAGCGCGATCGGCGCGATGCTCCCGAAAGGGCGTGCCCACGGCATGGCGAGCGTGGACCACGCGTCCAGCCGCGACCACGGCATCGCGTAGCTCAGCCAGCCCCCGGCAGCCAGCAATCGCACCATGGTCGTGGCGAAAGTCGGCACCAGCGAAAGCATGAGGATGGCGAACGCCCAGGTCGGCGCGTGGAATCGCCCCTGCCGCGATTCGTGGATCGCCCTGCGAAGCATGTACGCCGCCAGCACGAGCGCCAGGAGGAGCTGGCTCAGGTAACCGATCGCAGCCGGATGCCAGAACAGCGACGCGACTGGGGGGGTGGCCGCACTCCAATCCATCGCCCGAAATGCTGCCCCGCTATTGTCCCCGGGCCTCAATCTACCTCGGAATCACGGCTACACAATTGCGGTGTTGTCGATCGGTCATTCGCAGCTTGAGCGAAGCGGATGAGGACTAATCGTCAACCCTCACGATGGCCCCCACATGAAAAGCGGCTTGCGATTCATCCCACCATTGGTTCGCATCCCTGTCGTCCGCATTGGCGAACCGGACCGAATAGCGAGTGTCCTGCGAAAGGCTGGCCGACCCGTCGCGAAGGGCGAGGTACAGGTCGTAATCCCCTGCGGGTAAGCTGCCATCAGCAGCGATCTCGAAACAGAAGCCGCCCTCCTGGCCCGGCAACATCTCGCTAACGTTCGGGGAGTCCTCCGTGGTAGAGACACGTTTCACAGTGCGACGGTTTTCAAGGACGAGCTGGAAGTTCTTCGGGTTGTACATCCGTGCCCAGCCAGAGTTCGCGAGCAGGACGCAAGCCCGGCCCTTGTCCCCGTGCCGGACGACAGATGGAAACTGCATCTTCTTGAGAGACAGACGATAGCCCATCCGGTCTGCGACGGTGCCGATGCATCCTTCCCGTTCCCACCGTTCGTGGAAGATGGGCCGATAATAGCCTGCGTTGAGATAGGTAAGGCCGAACATGGCCCCTTCGGCGAGAATATCCGTGCAGCTTGCCCGGGGTTGCGGGTCCGAGGCGGCAAGGGGATTGCATGTTTCACCGCCAAACGGCGCATCGTTGGCCAGACGCGCCATAGCCGCTCTCTGGCGTTCCCGCTCCGGTTCGTCCTCAGAGAACGTGCCGACGTCGGTCGGGCTCGCCAGGAAGCAGTCGTTGTGAAAACCGATCGAAGCGCTTGCGGATGCCGCGCTATCCTTCTCCATCCACTCCTCGATATAGGGAGGATACCGCAGCTGTACGAACCGCTCGGGCGGAGCGGCGGATGTGAGCGCGCTCAAAATCGCTTCCCGTGCCGCCGGGGCGGTCAACTCGTTCGATGATGTATGCCATTCTCCCCAGGCGCCGACAAAGCCGGCCTGGAGGAAAGCGATCACATCGGCATTCTTTCGCAGCACCGGCTTGAGCTGCTCGATATGTTGCAAAACGCGGTCCAGCGAAGCGTCCTCGGCCTGCGCGTAATCGGTCTCGCCGTGCGGATAGTTATAGACCGGGCGGATGATCAGCTTCAGCCCCTCCGCACGGGTCCGCTCGAATCCACGATCGAGCTTTGCGAGGAACTGTTCCGAAAGCGGCCGATCCCTGAAATCATCCAAGTCTATGCGCACGTACATCAGGCGATGACCCTGTGCGAAGGTCTCCCTCAGCTCACGTCTGGTCAGCTCTTGCAAAGGAACCGTAGCGGACTTGTAGAACCCCCTTTCCGGGTTCGGATAGGAACCGTTGTCCGCGGTAAACGCGATGGTCGAGAGGCGGTTCGCATCGGCTTCAGCCGGGTGGGCAAGACCCTTCGATACACCGAATGGCGCGCACAGTACCAGAGTGGCGAAAGCGAAATAAAAGAAACGATCTCTGGCGAGAGCCGCCATCCGGATGGAACCGAACCACCGCAGACCCATGGAAATTCCCCTTTTTCCTTTGAAATCCGACCTTCATTTTTTTTCGTTTGACCAATTATCATATTTTTGCAAGTTCTATCGCTGGCTGGCTCTTGGATGGGCCATGGACCGCATGGGGAGATGAGGGATGACGGGATTGATGAGGGTGCACGCACTGAGCAGTGGTGCCGCGACGGATGAGTTGCCGACAGACGAAATTTTTACCGGTGGGGCAGGCCGCACTCTTGCCGGCCGGAACAAGCGACGCTTCGGTCTGTCTGCTTCGACCTGCGCGCTTCTGCTTGGCGGTTCCATTCTCGCTACATCGATCGCCGACGTAGCGCATGCGCAAGAGGCCGCCGACGAAGGCGACGAAGCGTCCAAGCCGGTGACGGACGAATCCGGTGACAACGTGATCATCGTGTCCGGCATCAAGCAGAGTCTGGCCAATGCCCAGGACATCAAGAAGAACGCGGACACGGTCGTCGATGCGATCACATCGGACGATATCGGCTCGCTGCCGGACCGTTCGATCAACGAAGCGCTGCAGCGCGTTCCTGGGGTCGCCATCACCCGGTTCGCTTCGCCGAGCGATTCCGCCCATTTCTCCGTCCAGGGTTCGGGCGTGACTGTGCGTGGCCTCAATTACGTCCGCAGCGAATTCAACGGCCGCGACGCTTTTTCCGCCGACGGCGGCAGGTCGCTGGGCTTCGATAGTGTTCCCGCCGAACTCGCCGGGACGGTGGAGGTCTACAAGAACCTCACCGCGGATATGATCGAAGGCGGCATTGCCGGCACTGTCAGCATCAACTCGCGCAAGCCTTTCGATTCCAACGATCAGGTCATCTTCCTTTCTGCGGGCGCGAATTATGGCGATCTCGCCAAGGAACTGGCGCCTTCCTTCGTCGGGCTTTATTCCAACCAGTGGGAGCTGGGCGACGGGAGCCGTGTCGGTCTGCTGGTCGGCGGGAGCTATTCGAAGCAGTTCAGCCGGGCCGACTCCATTTTCCTCAACGGCTTCCAGGCACGCTTCAACGCGCCCTGCCCGGACGGCCGCATCATCAACGAAGGCCAGCCGTATGCGCTGCGAGTCTGCGACGAGTTTCCGACTCCGGCTGGCTATGACCAGGTCTACACACCGCTAGGCGCGGGCTTCAGGTCTCAGGATTTCGAGCGCGAGCGCAACAGCATCAATGCGGCCCTGCAATTCGAAAATGCCAGCGGCAACCTGCTCGTCACCGCAGAATACATCCGCTCGGAATTCAACGAACGGTGGACCGAACGCACGATCGAGAGCGACAACTGGTTCCCCGATGCAGGCCAGATCTTCCCGGCCGGATATCTCAATCAGCCGGGGTTCGTGTACGACCCCGATGCCAACTTCATGTACGATGAGAATGGCGTCTTCACGTCGGGCACGCTGGTCCACAGCGGTGGCGGTGTGACCGGCCTGTGCCAGGGTTCGTCGACCGACTGGTGCAACTACGATCAGTTTATTCCCGGCGGGATCTTCACCAAGCTTTCGAACCGGTCGGCATTCAACGACGTGAAAGCGCAGGATGCTTCGATCAATGTGCAATGGTCGCCAACCGACCGCCTCCACATTCAGCTCGACGGCCAGTACATCAAATCCGACGTCCGGAACGCCGACGACGCGATAAACTTCAATACGTTTACCAACGTGTCGATCGATCTCACGGGGCAGTATCCCGATGTGAACTTCGTGACCCCGGGTTTCGACACGTCCACCTACATCGGCAGCGGCGATGCGACCTATTACCGCTCAGCGGTCGAAAACCGTGCCATCAATGAAGGTGACGAATACGCCCTGCGCGCCGATCTTTCGTATGACCTGTCCGAAGACAGTTTCCTGCGCGAGGTGCGGGGGGGCGCGCGCTACGCCAAGCGCAAGCAGACCGTTCGTACCAACGAATTCAACAACTGGGGCGGATTGTCGGAGACCTGGATCGAAGGTGGTCCAGTCTTCGTCAGCAGCGACCCGTCTGTCGTGAGCTCTTACGATTATCCGGACTTCTTCCACGGAGAGGTCGGGGCACCTCCGGGCGCCCTGTTCGTCAAGGACTCCATCCTTGAAGAGCGCGGCGCTTTGATCGATCTGGCAAGCTCGATCGCGCCCCCCGGATATTTCACGCCGATCGAGGATCGCGGCACGGATCTCATCGAAGGCTACTTCCTGCCCGGTGAAGTCTTCCCGAACAGCGAAGAGACTGTGGCAGCCTACCTTTCGGGCAGCTTCGGAGCCGATCTCGCCAACGGGATGAAGATTTCGGGCAATCTGGGCGTTCGCTACGTCCACACGACCGACGAATCCAGCGGCGCCGTCAACTTCGCTCCGTCGAGCCAGGTCATACCGGACGCATTCGGCGGAGACTTCGGTGCCTATTGTGCCGGTTTCGCGGGCTCCCCGGGCGGCCAGGTGCCGGCGCTTTGCCAGCCGGGAGTAACCGCCGCCGAGCAGCAGGCAGCACTGGACTTCGCCAATGGCGCGTCGGCCCCCAATGTCGCCAAGAACAGCTTCGACCACTGGCTTCCGTCCTTGAACGTCCGGCTCGACGCGAGCGACGAACTGGTGTTCCGCTTTGCAGCGTCCAAGGCCATCTCGCGCCCCGACTTCGCAAACCTGCGCAATTATGTCGGGCTGACGTACAACGGGCAGACGGGTGGCTTTACGGCTCGGTCGCTCAACCCGTTCCTCGAACCGGTCGAAGCGTGGCAGTTCGACCTGACGGCGGAATGGTACTTCGACACAGTCGGATCGCTGACGCTGGCGATGTTCTACAAGGACATCGACAACATCGTCGTCTCGAACCAGGTCTATTCGAGAGACCTGACGAACAACGGCGTGACCCTGCCGGTTTCCGTCAGTGGCCCGGCCAACAGCACCGGGAGCAGCAAGATCAAGGGCGCGGAACTCGCGTACCAGCAGACCTTCGATTTCCTGCCCGGCGCTCTTGCAGGCTTTGGCACGCAGTTGTCCTACACCTACATCGACGTGGGCAGCATCGTGATCGGGCCGCCGGCATACGCGCCTTCCAACAACCTCACAGAGACCGGCAACCAGCCGACCATCGATATTACCGGCCTGTATGAGAACCTGCCGCTCGAAGGACTTTCGAAGCACAACTTCAACGCCGCGCTGTTCTACGAGCGTGGACCGGTGCAGGCGCGCTTCGCCTATAGCTGGCGTTCGCGGTTCCTGCTGACACGGCTGGATTGCTGCTTCCCCTTCGGCCCGGTGTATCAGGAAGCGAGCGGTCAGCTCGATGCCTCGCTCGGGTTCGACATCACCGATCGCTTCAAGATCGTGGGCGAGGTGCAGAACCTGCTCGACACGACGCTTAAAACATCGTTCGTGCTGAACGCCGACGGGCAGCGTGCGCCCCGGTCGTGGTTCAAGAACGATCGCCAGTTTGCCGTGTCGGCCAGGTTCAAATTCTGATCGACGAATGACAAGAAAAGGCGGGGCGGCGAGACGTCGTCCCGCTCTATTTATGGGGAGCGGAAAATGAAAACTGGCTCAATCAAGCATGCGCGGCAGGGCGGCCCAGGTCGTCGGGCTCTTGCGAATTGGGCCGCATCCGGCCTGCTTTTGTGCGCAGCGATCCCTGCTCAGGTTCAGGCCGAGGATGCGCAGGCCGCGCTCTCTCCGAGTGGCGAGTATTCGGTCTACGAAACCGAAGCAGCGCAGACACCGCCGATGGGCTGGAATCCGTGGAATGCTTTCCGCACCGATGTAGACGAGCAAAAGATTCGCGGCTCTGCCGAGGCACTGGTCAACAATGGGCTGGCGCAGCTGGGCTATCGCTACGTCAATATCGACGATGGCTGGGCGCTCCAGCGGCGCGATGACGGTTCGCTCAAAATCCACGACACGATGTTCCCGTCTGCGGTGGTCGACGGTCATCCCAATGGCAGCTTCGTACCCTTCACCGATTTCATTCACAGCCTCGGCCTGAAGGCGGGCCTCTATACCGATATCGGCCACAACACCTGTGCCCAGCGCTGGGACGCAACCAGCCCCAACCTGCCGGTGGGTTCGATCGCCGAACGGCAGGTCGGCAGCATGGACCACGCCGAGCAGGACATGAAAACCATCTTCGGCACCTGGGGCTTCGACTACGTCAAGATCGATGCCTGCGGCGTCGCCGACTATGCGCCCGATGTCGAACCGGTCCAGTCCGGGCGGTTCAACGTGTTCCCGCCCTATATCGTGCGCGGCGACATCCCCAATTCGGACCCGGATGCGGTCGAGGCGCTCTATGCCGACCTTGGCACGGCGATCAAGGAATGGGGCGGCGACGACGCCGTGCTGAGCATTTGCGCGTGGGGCGAGGCGCTCTCGCCGCGCTGGGGCAACAAGCGCGGCAACCTGTGGCGTACCAGCCCAGATATCGAGTTCCATTGGGAGAGCATGCTGCGCAATATCGACAGCGCAGTCGACCGGACGCTGTACGCCGGGCCGGGTCACTGGAACGACCCCGACATGCTCGCCATCGGCCACGGCGACTTCGACGAGAACCACCTCACCGAAGCGCGCGCGCACATGAGCATGTGGGCGATCATGGCCTCCCCGCTGCTGATCGGATACGACCTGCGCGACGCGCCCCAGCCCTTGCTCGACATCCTCGGCAATCGCGAGGTGATTGCGATCGACCAGGATGCGGCTGGCAACCAGGGCGTGCCCTATCGTGACGGCGAAGCGATGGTCGTGGTGCGGACCTTGGCCGGCGACGGCGCCAGAGCGGTCGTCTTCTTCAATCGCGGGGACGAGCCCGTTTCGGCGACGGTCGACTGGACCCAGCTGGGCTTCGCTCCCGGCAGCGAAGCGAGTGTCCGCGACGTCTGGACGCACGAAAACCTCGCAGCCGCAAAGGGCGCCATTTCCGTCGATCTCGGTGCGCACGAGGCCCGCCTGTTCCGCTTGAAAGGCACCCCGGCAGATGCCGACGCCGTATGGCTGGACGAAATGCCTGGCCGCATCAATGTCGCGGTCGACGGGATCGGCAATCACAGCCTGCCCGAAGGTTGGGTTCCGGCTCGCGTGGCGGTAGCGCCCGACGGCAGCGCCTTCGTTTCGCAGGGCACGAGCTTTGCCAAGGGCATTGGCCTGTTCGCCAACTCGCGGGTCGAAATCCGCACCGATGGCGAGTTTGCGAAATTCGATGCGAGCCCGCTGGTCCTGAACGGATCGGGCTCGGTGCGTTTCCTTGTTTATGCGGACCGCAAGCTCGTCGGCGAAACCACGGTCAAAGCAGGCAAATCGGGCAAAATCTCCGCAGACATCTCGTCTGCACAAGTGTTCGAACTGGTGGCGATCGCCTCTTCCGTCGGTGGCGAGCGCCCGCCGATGATCGCCTGGGCGGACGCGAAGCTCCAGCGCTAGGGCTTCACGTGCCGGCGCGCGCCGTTACCGCGCCGGCATCCCCCGCTGACGGGCCCAGCGCCGCACGGTGCATCGGCAGGCGCGCCGCCATGTTGTGATGGACCTGCCGCATACGGCGCATCGCTTCTGCCAGACTTTCTCCGTCGAGTGCCGCGCACAGCGGATCGTTAGCCAGCGGCACAAGCCCCTGCCCGTTCAGCACTGCCGACCAGCTGGCGATCGAGAAAAGCTCGTCGTCATAGCGGAAAATCCGCCCCTTCTGCCGATACAGTTCGAGCCGCGTCTTCAGGCTGTCCGGAATATCCATGGTCCGAACGTGGTTCCAGAACGGCGTGTCGTCGCGGCGGGTCACATGATAGTGGGCGACGATGAAATCGCGGATGGCAGCGTAGCCCGATGTCATCAGCCGGTTGTATTCGTCGCGCTCCACATCGGCGAAATTCCGGTCGGGAAACAGCGCGAGCAGCTTGGCAATGCCGGTCTGGATAAGGTGAATGCTGGTCGATTCCAGCGGCTCGAGGAAACCGCCTGCCAGGCCGAGCGCTACGACGTTGCGATCCCACAGTCGCTCGCGCACGCCGGTTGCGAACCGCAGCGGGCGGCACTCCCCCAATGGCGGCGTCTTAAGGTTGGCCAACAGAAGTCGCTCGGCCTCATCGTCATCCATGAACGCGCTTGCATAGACATGGCCGTTTCCCGTCCGATGCTGCAGAGGAATGCGCCATTGCCACCCGGCCCCGTGGGCGTGTGAATTGGTGAAGGGTGCAATCTCCTCATCCGCGGCGCTGGGTATCGCCAATGCCCGGTCGCACGGCAGCCAGTGCGACCAGTCGTTGTAACCCACGCCGAGGGCGCCCCCGAGCAGAAGACTGCGAAACCCGCTGCAATCGACAAACAGGTCGCCGGGAATGCTCGCCCCGTCCTCACGCCTGACGGACGAGACGTAACCGCTTTCGCCATCGAGCTCGACATCGACGATGCGGCCTTCCACCCGAACCACGCCGCGCTCGATCGCATATTCGCGCAGAAACGCGGCGTAGAGCGTGGCATCGAAATGGTAGGCATAGCCGACGTTCGACAGCGGCGATCGCGGGTTGGCGTCGGGACGCGCAAAGCGTCCGTTGCGCGCGGCGACCGCGCTCATCGAATAGTCCTCCAGCTGACCCACACCCTCCTCATCGCGCAGCCACGACCAAAGCTGATGGAAGGCGATCCCATCGAAGTCGCGCCCGGTCTTGCCGAAGGGGTGGAAATAGCGCTCGCCGACCTGCCCCCAGTTCTCGAATTGGATGCCGAGCTTGAAGGTGGCTTTGGTGGCGTCGAGAAATGCCTGCTCCTCGATCCCGAGCAGTTCGTTGAAGCCGTGGATCGGGGGAATGGTCGCTTCGCCGACGCCGATGGTCCCGATCGCGTCGGATTCGATCAGCGTGATGCGGCGCACACCGCCAGCCAGCACGCGCGCTGCGGCGGCCGCCATCATCCAGCCAGCCGTGCCCCCGCCAACGATAACCAGATCGCGGATCGCGTTGTTGTCCGGTTGAGTCATCGCCTCGTTATTCTCCCGATCCATTCTTCGTAGCGCGGCTGCGATGCGACAAGCCTGCGCACGTCTTCCGCGCGGTGGGACAATGCCGCTGCGGCCTGATCCGCGGGGACCGACCGGGCGAGCGCATCGAAACCCGGTGCCGCATCGAACAGCGCGGCGAGCGCGTGCGCCCATGCAGCATCGCTCACAATCTCGGCCTCACGAACGGGGGTTCGGCCCGTTCGAGTAAACCGGGCAATTATCGACGCCAGCGGGGGCGTTGTGACGAGTGCCCGCGCCTGCTGCCAGAAGGCACCGCGATGCTGCGCCCCGGCATGGAGAAGCGCCACGAAATCGCGAACCTCGTCTGACAGGATGGCCGCCCGTCGGTTGTATTCGCGTTCGAGCAGCGGGTCCGGCTCGGCACCGGGCATGAGTTCGAGCAAGAGGCCGAGATGCAGCAGGGCCAGTGTGAAGCCGAAATGTCCCAGCGGCCCCGGAACGGCGGCGGCATCGCCCAACGCGATCCTGTTCCGCGCCCACGGCGATGCGAGGCGGCCCGGCGTAAACTGGATCTTGATCGCGCTCGATGGCGCGTCTGGAATTGCCGAAGTGTCGTTGGACACCGCGATATGATGTCGCCTGCCGGGACCGCAAATTTCGGCCTTCCATCCCCAGTCGAATGCTGCATGGTCATCCACCAGCGACACCACCCCTTCGGCCTGCCAGTGCAGCAGGTGATGGCCGGGTATCGAGGTGCCCCAATCCTCGAACTGTGGGGCGTCGGCACTCTCAATGGGCGGACCACAATCGATGCACAGATCGGCATCGATCGCAGCACCATCGGCTTTTGCGAAGGTAACGCCTGCCCGCTCAGACAGCGTGCGAAGCGCGCGCGCGAAACGATCGGGGTCCAGCCGCAGCGCGTAGCCGACACCGTCCGCCCCCTCGGGCCTGAACCGACCCGCCTGAGCGAAGGCCAGCGCTGGCGAGAAAACCGAAGGATCCGCTTCCCCACTGTGCAGCCGAGCAATCGGTCCAAACGGAACGCCCGATACCGGAGGCTCATGCTCCTCGACCGGGATCATGAAAGGATCGCCGTGCCAGCCTGCAAATCGGTCGGCGATCCTGTGTGACGCGAGGCCAGAGCGAACCAGCCCTACTTCGTCGAGCCCAAGCGCATGCAACATGGGGAGTGCAGGCGGATAGATTACCGGGAAGCTGTCGGCCAATGTGGTGCCGCCATCGACGGGCTCTATAACGCGAACAGAACACTGCTGAACAGCACGCTTGATTGCGATCGCAGCACATAGCGCGACCGCTCCATTCCCGAAGATCGCGGCACTTGCGATCGGTCTGCGAGCATTGTGATCCATCACACGTTCGCACCCAGCGCCGCCTCATGCGAAGGCATCGCGCGCACCCCCGCAGCGATATGCCGCGACAAGCCCACCAAGGCTTTTTCCAAGCCTTCGACAGCGGGCACCTCGGCCCGCGGATCCCAGCCCTCGGGAACGACGCCCTGCCCGATCATCACGGAGATCCAGCTGGGTTCGAGGAACAGCCCGCGCCGATACTGCGGCACCACAGCGCATCTACGCCAAAGCTCCAGCTTCTCGGTGAGGCTGTCGGGAATATCCATCGTTCGAACGTGGTTCCAGAACCCGGAGTCCGCGCGCTCGGTGGCGTGGTAGTGCAGGATCAGGAAATCCCGGATACGCGCATACTCGTAATCCATCTGATGGTTGAACGCATCGCTGTCGCCCGGATCGGCGGGGCCATTGGGGAGATTCTCCAGCAATGCGGTGATCGCGGCCTGGATCAGGTAGATGCTGGTCGATTCCAGCGGCTCCAGAAAACCAGATGCAAGACCGATAGATACGACATTCCCGGTCCAGCCGTTCCGCCGCCGCCCGGCGCGGAAGCGCAGCATACGCGGTTCGGCGAGCGGGTTTCCTTCGATGGCCGAAAGCAATGCAGCTCTCGCATCGTCGTCGGTGCAATGGGCGCTCGAATAGACATAGCCGTTGCCGACCCGGTGGCGCAGCGGGATGCGCCAGCGCCATCCGGCAGGCATGGCAATCGCCCGAGTGAAAGGCTCTATGCCTTGGTCGGCAGGCTCACACGGGACCGCCACGGCCCGGTCGCACGGGAGCCAGTGCGACCAGTCTTCCCATTCGGCATCTCCGATCAGCACGGCGCGAAAGCCCGAGCAGTCGACGAACAGATCGCCCGCCACCCTCTCGCCGCCTTCCAGCACCAGCGCAGCAACCCGGCCCCGCTCGTCGCGTTCTACCGACACCACCCGACCCTCTGTCCTGCGGACGCCGCGTGCCATGGCGCGCTCGCGCAGGTAGGGGCCGAACAGCGTCGCATCGAACTGATAGGCGTAACCGAAGCTTTCGACCGGATCGGCGTCCTCCCGCGGATGCGCAAAGCGAGCGGCTTCTGCGGCCATCACCGCGAAGGAATACTCGTCGATGCGCGATGCGACGCCTGCGGCTCTGGCGCGCAGCCAGAAATGGTGGAAGCCGACATCGGCGAGCGGGCGGCCATAGGTGCCGAAGGGATGGATATACCGTTCCCCCTGGCGGCCGAAGCCCGAAAACTCGATCCCGAGTTTGTAGGTCGCCTGGGTGGCGGCCATGAACTCCTGCTCGTCGATGCCCATGCGCGTTATGAAGGCGCGCAAGTGCGGCAATGTGGCTTCTCCGACACCGACGATGCCGATGTCTTCCGATTCCACCAGATGGACCTCGGTGGCGGCGCCCGTCAGCGTCGCAAGAGCGATTGCGGTCATCCAGCCGGCGGTTCCCCCACCAAGGATGACCACGCGAAGTGGCTGGGTCTCGCTATCGGAATTCGCCGCGGTCATTATGCCAGCCCCGCTCTCACCAGGTCATGCCTTTCGCGGTCACCTGTATTTCCCCCAAGCTACGCAATCTTCCGCCCGGAAACTTGCACCTTCAACCAAATCAGGGCAAACGGAAATCGCTCTTTTGTATCGTTTTCTTTCGATATGCATGGAGACAGCTTCGATGCTTTGAAAGCGGGAAACAGTAGCAATGGAATCCAGGGGCGCGAAGACGGAAGTCGATCTGTTCGGAACCCTCGATGACGGACGCGATGTACAGGCAGTGCGACTGGATAATGGGTGCGGCGTCGTAGCCTGCATCATCACTTACGGAGCGCGTCTGCAGAGTCTCGTTGTCCCCGATTCCAAGGGACATTCTGCAGATGTCGTGCTCGGCTTTTCCGACCTCGGCGGCTATCTGAGCGATCCAAACTACCTGGGCGCGACGGTGGGACGCTGGGCGAACCGTATCGCGGACGCCGAGTTTTCACTGGACGGGGAGCGCTTCACTCTCCGTGCAAACGATAGGGGCAACTCGCTGCACGGCGGCGAGCGCGGGTTTTCGTCGCAGCTGTGGGAGATCGTGGATCGCGGCGAGGATTGCGCGATGGTCGCGATGGCCCTCACCAGCCCCGACGGTGAAGAGGGATTTCCCGGAGCGGTTTCGGCCAAGGCGACTTTCACTCTCGACAGTGCCGGCCGGCTCACTATCGATTACGAGGCGGTGAGCGACCGCCGCACCATCCTCAACCTGACGCACCACAGCTATTGGAACCTCGCGGGCGAGGCGAGCGGGCGCGATGCGCGCGAGCAGCTCCTCGAAATTCGCGCCTCACATTTCCTGCCGATCCGGCCCGGCGGCATTCCGACCGGCGAGTTGCGCGCCGTGGCAGATACCTCGTTCGATTTCACGGTGCCACGGCAGCCGCTCAACCACCCGGAAACGGATGATCAGCAACTCGATGTCGCTGGCGGCTACGATCATTGCTGGGTGCTGGATGGCGGCAGGACTTCGGAACCGCGTCAGGTAGCCAGCTTGCGTGATCCCGATTCCGGGCGAACGCTCGACATCTGGTCCGATCAGCCCGGCCTGCAATTCTACGCGGGCAATTTTCTGACCGCTGAAGCACCCGGCAATGGCGGCCGCATCTACCAGACGCATGACGGGATCGCGCTCGAACCGCAGCTGTTTCCCGACACGCCGAACCGGCCCGCCTTCGGATCAGCGGTGGTCGAGCCGGGTGAGACCTACCGCAACAGATCGATCTGGCATCTCTATTGCGCGTGAGACGATCGCGCCTGCTCCAGCGCGGCGACGATCGCAGCAGCCCGCTGCCCGACATCCTGCGCCGTGCGACCTGCCTTGTAGAGCGACGAGCCGAGCCCGAAGCCCGCAGCGCCCGCCGCCAGCCAGGGTGCCATTGTGTCGGCGTCGATCCCCCCGACCGGCAATACCCGCAGATCGGCGGGCAACACTGCGCGAATGGCGCTCAGCACGCGCGGATCGGAGGTTTCTGCCGGGAATAGTTTCAGCGCGGTCGCACCCGCCGCCAGAGCCGTGAAGGCCTCGGTGGGCGTGACGAAACCCGGCAGCGAGACGAGACCGGCCTTGTGCGTGGCGCGGATGACGCCCGCGTCGGTGTTCGGCGAGACGACCATCTGCCCGCCCGCGTCGCTCACGTGCGCGACATCGGCTTCGGTCAGCACCGTTCCTGCCCCCACGACTGCCCGGTCGGACAAGCGTCGTGCAAGGCGCGCAATGCTCTCGAAAGGCTGCGGCGAATTGAGGGGAACCTCGATCAGCGCGATTCCGTGATCGACCAGCACCTCGCCAATCTCTTCCACCTCATCGGGCTTAACGCCGCGCAAGATCGCCACCAGCGGGCATTGATGGAAGGCGTGATCGAAGGCGGTCAGATGGGTCATGGCAGGAGTTTCTCCAGTCGGACGATGCCATCCACAAACGCGGCATGGCTGTCGATGGTCACGGCTTTGCAACCGGCGTGTTCGATCGCCTGCGCGTAGAGCCCGCCCAGCAGATTATCGGCCAGGATATACGCAGTCTCTGCGGGGTATTCGGCAAGGCGCCCGGCAACCTCGGCCCCGATCAGGAGCCCGCTGGCGAAGGACGAGCGCCCGCTTTCGTCGGAACGGCCGAGCACGGCAGCGCTCCGAATGCCGAAAAGTTCGGCGGAAAGGTCGCGCTCAAGTCCCTTCGCAACGCCAGTGAGAAACGCTTTGCCGGGCTCCACGGGGTCGTGCAGATTGGGCGCGAGAATACTGTTATCCCGCAGCAGCGCGAACAGCTCACCGGTCATCGCGGTGGTGAACCGGGCGATGGCACCGTCGGACATTGCAGCCCATTTGCAATGCGTGCCCGGTTGGATCAGCAGAGCATCGGGCGGTGCGAGGCCCGCCGCGACCGCACCGATCAGCTGGACTTCTTCTCCGCGCATGACATCCGCCCGCGCATCGTCGAGCCGGGACACCCCGGGCAGGATATAGACCCCGTCGCCAAGATCCAGCGCGCCATCGGCCAGCGCTTCCAGACCGGCCGGGCATGGTACATAGGGCGCTTGCTTCCACCCGATCGTCGAACCGATCATTCCCGCCAGCAGAATCTTGTGGTGGCCGAAGCGCGTCCGGATAGCCTCGACCTCGGCCGGAAAGTCTGGACCGCTCGCGACTCCCCGCCCATCCCGCTCGGTATGGAGCACCTGGCCACCCTCGATCAGGTAGATCCGGCGGTTGGTTGTGCCCCAGTCGATCGCAAGAAACGGATCCATCGTCACCACATCGATGCGTAGAGCGCGACGACGATCCCGATCACCGCCAGCGCCGCGAAGTTGAAGCCGCGCGACGTTTCATAATTGACCTCGGTCGTTTCGATCCGGTCGCTGCCCGCTGCCCCTGGTTTCAAGATCGACACGACCACGGCAAGCACCAAGGCAACGGCGAACACCCACATCATACGATTGAGGAACGGCACCGCATTGAGCGCTTCGCTGCCACCCCATTCGGCTGGGAACCAGAACACCACGCTGCCGAGGATCGACGCCGCTGCGGCGGTGATCGCACCCGCCTCGCTCGCCTTCTTCCAGAACAGGCCGAGCAGGAAGATCACCGTAATGCCGGGCGTAATGAAGCCGGAGAATTCCTGGATGAACTGGAACGCCTGATCGAGGCTGCCCAGAAGCGGCCGGGCCGCCAGAAGTGCCATGACGGTCGCGATACTCGCGCTGACCCGCCCGACGAGGACGAGATGCCGTTCGCCCGCCTTGCGGCCGGCTTCATCCTCGGCGTCGCTCTTGTACCCCCGCCGCTTGGCGTAGATGTCGAGCGTGAAAATCGTCGCGATCGAATTGATCTTCGATGCCGTCGACGCGACCACCGCAGCCATCAGCGCTGCGAAGACAAGGCCGAGCAGACCACTGGGAAGATACCGCATCATGGTCGGGTAGGCCTGATCCGCCGGGTCGAGACCGGGCGCGAGGATCGTTGCGGCGAGGCCCGGCACGACGACGACCAGCGGCATCAGCAGTTTCAGGAATGCTGCGAACACCACACCCTTCTGCGCCTCGCGCAAATCCTTGGCCGCCAGCGCGCGCTGGATGATGTACTGGTTGAACCCCCAATAGCTGAGATTGGCAATCCACATGCCCCCGACCAGGACCGCGATGCCCGGCAGCTCCTGATAGCCGATATCGCCCGGCTCCAGGATCATGTTGAATTTCTCAGGTGCCTGGTCGAGCAGCGTGTTGAAACCTGCCCAGACGCCGTGACCGCCGCCGACTTCGTTGAGCGTGAGGCCAGAGATGATCAGCCCACCCAGAACCAGCAACGTGACCTGCACGATGTCGGTCAAGGCCACGGCCTTCAGCCCGCCGTAGAGCTGGTATAGCAGGGCGAAACTGCCAAGCGCGATCAGCGCGGTCATCTGGTCCACGCCAGCCACCTGATTGACCACGATCGATCCCAGCCACAGGATCGAAGTGAGGTTCACGAAGATATAGAGGCCGAGCCAGAACACCGCCATCAGCGTGCGGATATTGGGGCCGTAACGCTGTTCGAGAAACTGCGGCATCGTGAAGATGCCGTTCTTTAGGAAGATCGGCAGGAAGAACTTGCCGACGATCAGCAGCGTCAGCGCCGCCATCCATTCGTAGGATGCGATTGCCAGCCCCAGCCGGTAGCCCGAGCCGGACATGCCGACGATCTGTTCCGCAGAGATATTGGCGGCGATGAGCGATGCGCCGATCGCCCACCACGGCAGCGATTTGGAGGCGAGGAAGTAGTCCGAAGTGTTCTTTTCGTGCCCCGCCGTGTCGCGGCTGACCCACTGGGCGAGGCCAAAAATCACCAGCGCATACGCAACTACCACGATGACATCGATTGTCGCAAGCCCCATACGCCTCGCCTCCCACTGCGTGCCGGTATTACGCTCCGGCAGTTCAAATCCCAAACGCCAATTATATTATTTATAGGCTTTGTCTAGACACGGCGGCATGCGGCGGTTGACGCAAACGCACCGATGCCCTTTCAGTCGGGAAAGGATGGTGGAGGAGTACGGCTCGTGGTGAAAGCAATGCCGGAGGATGGGTCTCTCAGGTCGCGGCTCGGTCGCAATCTCACCCAGGGCATGCTCGAAAACCTGGGGCGCGCGATCATTGTCGGCGACTACGAGGACGTACCCTTCCCAACCGAGGCCGAATTGACCGCGCAGCACGGAGTCAGCAGGTCCGTCACGCGCGAAGCCGTCAAGATGCTCACCGCCAAGGGGCTGCTGAGCGCCCGGCCCCGGCAGGGCACGATCGTCCAACCGTCATCGAACTGGAACCTGTTCGATCCCGATGTCCTGCGCTGGCTGCTGGAGCGTCGAAGCTCGGTCGAGCTGCTGCGCCAGTTCAACCAGCTTCGCATTGCCATCGAACCCGAAGCCGCTGCACTGGCATCGCGTTTCCACGGGGAAGACGACCTGGCGGGGATTTCTGCGGGCCTCGCCCGGATGCGGGAGGCGGAAAAGGGTAACGACGACACGCTGACCGCCGACATCGCATTCCATGTCGCGATCCTGGATGCATCGGGAAACCCGTTCTACCGCCAGTTTCGCGATGTCGTATCGACGGCCCTGCACACCTCGATCCGTCTGACCAATAATATAAAGGGCCATTCGGCCAGCATCGCCGACCACTCATGCGTCCTGGATGCGATCGCGCAGCGCGACGAGGATGGGGCACGGCGCGCGATGCGTCATCTGATCGGCGAGGTGCTCGAACTGATCGATCAGGAAGCTGGCGACGCGCCAGCCTGAGGCGGGCCTTCGGCCCGATATCAATGGCTGTCGCGCGGCAGCCCCCTGGTTTGCGCAATGCGCTGGTATTTCACCGCATTTTCCAGCACCGCGCCGCCATCGAACTGACCGACGAGACCGCGCTGGATTTCCTGCCACGGGGTTTGCGATTCTGGGGCAAGCTCAGGCGTTGCATCGCCAACCTCGGCCCGCCTGCGCTCGATTTCATCATCATCGAGCAGGACATCGACCCGCCGAGCAGCCAGATCGATACGGATGATGTCGCCCGTTCTCACCAGTGCCAGCCCGCCGCCAATGGCCGCTTCGGGCGATGCGTTGAGGATCGATGGCGATCCGCTGGTCCCAGACTGGCGACCATCGCCAATGCACGGCAGGGCATCGACTCCGGCGGCGATCAGCGCTGCGGACGGGCGCATGTTCACGACCTCCGCACCGCCGGGATAACCGACGGGCCCGGCACCGCGCATCACGAGGATGCAGTCATCGCCGATCCCGAGTTCCGGATCGTCGATCCGCCTGTGATAATCCTCCGGCCCGTCGAAAACGATCGCGCGGCCTTCGAACCGGTTCGGCGCTTCGCTGTCCGACAGGTAACGCGCACGAAACTGCGCCGAAATGACCGACGTCTTCATCACTGCATTGGCGAACAGGTTGCCCGAGAGGACGACGAGCCCGGCGGCTTGCGCCAGCGGTCGATCAAAAGTCCGGATTACATCCTCGTCCAGCGACCGGGATTCCGCAACGTTCTGCGACACCGTGCGTCCGTTGGCGGTAACCGGTGTACCCTCCAGCAGGCCGTTGCGCAGAAGTTCGCCCATCACTGCCGGGACGCCGCCAGCGCGGTGGAAGTCCTCCCCCAGATATCCGCCCGCCGGTTGCAGATTGACCAGCAGCGGCACCTCGGCACCAAGCGTTTCCCAATCGGCAAGCGTTAGCTCGACGCCAAGATGCCTGGCGATCGCGTTGATATGGATCGGCGCGTTGGTCGACCCGCCGAGCGCCGAGTTCACACGGATCGCATTGTGGAAGGCCGCAGGGGTCATGATGTCGCTCGGCTTGCGATCCACCGCGACCATCTCGACGATGCGGCGACCGGTTTCCCAGGCGCATTCCTGCCTGTCGCGATGCGGAGCGGGGATGGCGGCCGAACCGGGGAGCGACATGCCGAGCGCTTCGGTGAGCGAGTTCATCGTCGTCGCCGTGCCCATCGTGTTGCAATAGCCGGTCGAGGGGGAGGAAGACGCGACGAGGCGGATGAAGCCTTCGTAGTCGATCTGCCCGGTGGCCAGCATTTCGCGCGCTTTCCAGATGATCGTGCCCGATCCCACGCGGCGGCCCTTGTGCCAGCCGTTCAGCATGGGGCCGACCGACAGGGCGATGGCCGGTATATTGACCGTCGCCGCCGCCATCAGGCAGGCCGGCGTGGTCTTGTCGCAGCCGATCGTCAGCACCACGCCGTCGATCGGATAGCCGTAGAGGACCTCCACCAGGCTAAGATACGCAAGGTTCCGGTCGAGACCCGCAGTGGGGCGCTTGCCGGTTTCCTGGATCGGGTGGATCGGAAACTCCAGCGGGATGCCGCCCGCCTCGCGAATGCCGTCCTTCACCCGCTCTGCCAGAACGAGATGGTGGCGGTTGCACGGGGCAAGATCGCTGCCGGTCTGCGCGATCCCGATGATCGGGCGGTCCGACTGCAGTTCCTCGATGCTGAGACCGTAATTCAGATAGCGTTCCAGATAGAGCGCGGTCATGTCCGGGTGGTCCGGATTATCGAACCATTCGCGCGAACGGAGCCCCGACCGCTCCGCGCGCTGATCCTTGGTACCCGTCACGTAAACCCCTCCTTGAACCCTACCCAGTCAGTCGCGAGCATTGATAACGACAATGATACTGCTAAGGAACATATAAATCATATAAAACAAGAATGGGAAGGACCCGGAATGGATCTGGCGATCGTGGGACTGGGAAAGATTGCACAGGATCAGCACCTCCCGGCGGTCGGGGACAGCGCGGCATTCTCGCTTGCTGCAATCGTCGACCAGCGCACTGTCGATACGCGCGTACCCGTGTTCGGCTCTGTCGAAGCGCTCGTCGGCAGCGGCTTTTGCGGGGCGGTTGCGATCTGCACGCCCCCCGCAGCCCGGTTCGATATCGCCCGTGTCGCGATCGAAGCGGGGTTGCACACTTTCCTCGAAAAACCGCCGTGCCTTAGCACATCCGAAGTCGACCAATTGGCCGATCTCGCGCGCCGCAAGGCTGTGACGCTGTTTGCCGCGTGGCACTCGCGCGAAGCCGCGATGGTCGCTCCGGCAAAGGCCTATCTCGCCGACAGGCAGGTCCAGGACGTAACCATCTCGTGGCGGGAAGATATTCGTCGCTGGCACCCGGGTCAGGACTGGATTCTGGACGAGGGCGGCTTCGGCGTCTTCGATCCCGGCATCAACGCCTTCTCGATCCTGACCGAGATAATTCCGGGCACGCATCGCGTCGAATCCTGCCTGCTCGAAATTCCGGATGGTCGTGCCTCGCCCATCGCTGCGCAGCTCGCCATGCAGCTGGCGAACGGCGGCCGTGCCGCCGCCGATCTCGATTTTACGGAAACCGGTGAGCAGACCTGGGAAATACGCGTGCGGACCGACGCGGAAGAGGTCGTCCTCGCAGACGGGGGTTCGCGCCTGATGATCGGAGACAAATCCGTGCCGCCCCTCCCCGGCCCCGGAGAGTACCGACGGCTCTACGACCGGTTTGCGCATCTCATAGACAGTGGCCAGTCCGATGCCGACAGCGCGCCTCTGGCCCTTGTCGCAGACGCGTTTCGCGTGGCTCGCCGCAAAAGTGTCGCGCCGTTCGAATTCTGAAATCCATTCAGCCACCGAAGGGCATGCCGACAAAACCGCCGACTTCCGGCCTGAATTCGAACAGCGATCCGGCTAGTGGCTGTTCGGCGAGATCGAGACCGAGCGCCGAGGAGGTAATATATAGACGGTCGGCGTCTGGCCCACCGAAGGCGCAGCTGGTCGGACGCTGGACCGGCATGGCGAGCGTTTGCACAACCTCTCCCGCAGGGGTCAGCCTGCGAAGGCACCATCCATCCCAGAAGGCAACCCACAGGTCCCCGGCGCGGTCGACGGTCATTCCGTCGGGGTAGCCATCCGCGTCGCCGAACCGGGCAAACACGCGCCGAGGGGATACGTCCCCGCGCTGGTCGATATCATAGGCATAGATGATCTGCCGGGCGGAATCGCAATGGTACATGACGCGGCCATCGGCGCTGAATGCCGGCCCATTGGTCACTCGATAGCCATCGTCGATCCGGGCCCAGGTCCGGTCGTGATCGAGCCGGTAGAGTGCTCCGCTCGCGGCGGTTTCGGTATCGTCCATCGTCCCTGCCCAGAACCGCCCCTGTGGATCGGTTTTGCCATCGTTGAAGCGGTTGTCTGGGCGATCCGGCTCCGGCTGGGCGATGATCCGAAAATCCGCGAAATCGCTGTCGACTTCGAAGAACCCGCTGTCACACGCGCCGATAAACCCGCCCGATCGGGTGGGTGCGATCGAACCGATGCGAAACGGCACGTCCCAGCTTTCATGCCTCCCGCTGTCGGGGAAGTAGGCGTGGAGCCTGCACCCCTTGATATCGGTCCAGTACAGCGCTTGCACATGGGCCACCCAGACAGGGCCTTCGCCCAACAGGCAGGGCTCGATAACGACTGGCTGCGGGTTATGCATGACACCCCATCTGGCGTTGTGGCGGGCGCTTGCCAGACC
>NZ_JBCFZG010000006.1:0-250383 GCF_038594485.1 Citromicrobium bathyomarinum
GCTGTAGCTTGCAAAAAGCGGGTCGGGCGTCCGCCTATGCGGATACCCGACCCGTCGTGTTCAGCCTGCCTCGGTGCGTGAGGGGGAGAGGAATACGCACCGATCGAGCAGGATGACCCTATCGCGGTCCTGACGGATCTCTCCGCTCAGAAACGATAGCTCGCGCTCAGTTTCACCGACCGGCCATACCGGTAGTAGCCCTGCGACAGCAGCGGATTGCCGTTGATGCTGTACGTCTGTTCCGAGTCCAGCAGGTTCTGCCCGTCGAGAGCAAGGCTGATGCGGTCGGTAATGTCGTAAGAGATATGCGCCGTCACCCAGGTGATAGCATCGGCCTCTTCGTTGTACCCTTCGCCCAGCACATTGATCGCGGTGGTGAAGGCGTCCGTGTGGTCAGCCGTGACCGCCATCGACAGCGGGCCCTTTTCGTACAGCAGGCTGAGCGAGTAGACCGACGGAGCGATACCTTCCAGCGGGCGCACCTGATCGCCAACATAGCTCTTCGACCAGTTGCGGGTGAACTGACCGCGCACGCCGAAGCCGTTTTCGAACAGATGCTGCAGCCCGACTTCGACACCCTTCACCCGCGCATGATCGCCGTTGATCGGGCGGATGATGTTGAACAGGTACCCGGGCACGCCGATGTCGATGCCGGGTTCCCAGCTGGTCGTGATCTGGTTCTTGATGTACTTGTAGAAGCCAGCCACGTTGAAGATCGAACTCGGCGCGAAATACCATTCAAGCGAGGCGTCGAACTGGTCGGCCTGGTACGGTTTCAGGTCCGCGTTACCGCCATAGACCTGCGTGAATTCACCCCAGGACACGCTTTCGGTCGTGTTGGTCGGAGCCAGCGTTTCGACCGACGGGCGCGCCATCGTGCGCGCCGCGCTCAGGCGCAGGCGCAGGTCGTCGATCAGGTCGATGCTCAGGTTCGCCGAGGGCAGGAAATAGGTGTACTCACTATCCTGCGTGATCTCCGAAGGATCGTCGTAGACTGCGGTATAGTTGAACGCCCCGTTGGCGATGATGTTCAGGATCTTCGCATCCCAGGCTTGCGCCGTGGTATTGGTATTGACCATGCGCACGCCGACGTTGCCGCTCCAGCTCGCACCCGAGAGGTTGGCCTGCACGTAGGCGGCCAGCGTGTCTTCCGTGACGCGATAGCTTTGCAGCGGGTTCCACACAGGAGCCGCGGCAGAGAAATCGTAAGTGCCGCCACCGGGGCGCGCCGTGCCGTTATAGGCCTGGAGCGCATCGATATAGCCCGGCACGTCGAACGACAGGAACGAACGCGGGAAGGTGGCGTCGACGCCGCTCATGAAGTTGGGCAAGGCCAAGCTGCGGGAAATGACGTTGCCGCCAAGGTCGCCCACATTGATCGCGTAGTTGCCCGAATAATAGTCGGCCCCGCCGGTCAGCGAATTGTTGACCAGCTCACGCGACTTCTCGCGGCTGGTGTAGGTGACACCGAACAGAACGGAATCGAGCGGCCCCATCAGCGTCGACCAGTCGCCGGCGAAGGACAGGCCGGTGATCTTGTCGTCGATATTGTCGCCACCGAGCGAGAAATAGTGCGTGTTGAAGTCCGACGGCCCGAACGCGCCATCGGCAAGCCCCGCGACCAGATCGCGGCCGTCGTCGAACGTCACCTGAACATCGGGCACAGCCGAATCGTTGAGCATGAAGCTCGCCGAGTTGGGCTGATTCATGCGCAGCACGACGTAGCTGTCCTGTCCGCCCGAATAGCGCGAGGAACTGGAGCGGTAGAGGTCCGCAGTCAGCGTCAGGTTATCGGTCGCTTCCCACTTTGCGTTGGCGCCGTACAGATCGGTGTCGACCACGCGATAGGTCGTCTGGTTCAGCAATTCCGGATTGAGCGCCAGTTCCGGGTCGGGATTGGTCATGTCGAAACTGGTGACGATGCCGTCCTGGATGACCATGTTCGACCAGCGCCCGGGGGCGAACAGCGTGTAATAGGACTGCTGGAACCCGACCTGCGGGGAATCGAGCTTCGTCTTGATCCCGTCGAGCGTGAGGGTGAAGGTGTCGGTGGGACGCCATTCGACCTTGGCAGTGAACGCGCGGCGGCGCTTTTCTTCGAGGATCGATCCGACGCGGAACTGGCCAACGCCGATCAGGCCATATTCGTCAGGATCGAGCACGCCGTTGCCGTTGGGGTCGATATTGCCGCCCCAGGCATTGCCCCACAGCCAGCTTTCGTCGGTCGGGTCGGGGTTGCGCGTCCAGCCACCGTCATTGCCGGCAACGTCGGTGCGATCCTTGCGCCGCTCCAGCACCACGCCCAGCATGACGCCGAGGGTATCGTCGGCAAAGGTATTGCTCACCACGCCGGAGAATTTGACGCCGGCATATTCGGACATCATGTTGTAATCGCCCTGCAGGCGCGCCACGCCATTGAGGCCGAGCTTGTCGAACGGACTGGCCGAACGCAGGTTTACCAGACCGCCGATCGCACCTTCCGTGTTAGCGGCCTCTGCCCCCTTGATCACGTCGGCTCCGCTGATCACGTCGGAGGGCAAGACGTCATACGCAAAATCGCGGCTCGCGCCGTCGGTGGCGAGGATGCGACCGTTGAACGTCGTCAGCGTGTATTCCGGGCCGAGACCGCGGACGCTGACATACTGCCCTTCCCCGCCCGCAGTGCGGCTGATGGCAACGCCGGTGATGTGCGCGAGCGAGTCAGCCACGTTGTCATCGGGAAAAACGCCAAGCTCCAGCGCGCTGATCGAATCCTGCACGGTCGATGCATTTTTCTTCAGTTCTACAGAGCGCGCGATACTGCCGCGCACACCGCGCACCACGATGACGTTGTCCGTCGGCTCGCCTTCGGAGACTTGCTCTTCGTCCGGCGCGCTGTCCTGAGCGGCCAGCGGATTGGCGGCCATGATTGCGGCAAGACTGCACCCTGCAACTGCAACGGCACGAAACTGGCGATACGCTTTCATGAAATTCCCTCCATCGATCTGCCGCGGCAATCCCTGGCTACGGCAGCATCCCCTTATTACGCGAAACCGAGGACTCACCCCCAATATGTTTCGTTTTGCATCGTAAGCACGGAATTTCCGTATGACAAGCACTATATAATGATAGTTATTCAACACGATTTGGCCTCGCGGCATCTCAAATAGCTTCAGCTACCACCATTTTCGTGCGTTTTCCGGAAATCCCCGAGGCGTGCCATATTGCGTAAGATATGGGCACCTCCTAGAATGCGCGCACAGGCGGGACCACGGGGCAAAATGACCAAATTGCGAGATACCAGCGGTCGGCGGCAGAAGATGATCGCCATGTTGAAAGAACTCGGCAGTATTCAGGTGGCCGAACTTTCGCGGCAATTCGACGTGTCGTCCCAGACGATCCGGAAGGACCTCGATTTCCTGTGCGAGCGCGGGCTGGCGGAACGCTCCTATGGCGGCGCCATCTCAACCGATGTCATCAACTCCGGCAACGAACCCGCGGTGGAAACCAAGCAGGTTATCAATGTCGAGGAAAAGCGCAGGATCGGGAAGCGCGCGGCAGAAATGGTCGAACCGGGCGATTCCATCGTCCTCGATTCGGGCACGACGGCCTTGGCTATCGCATCCTGTCTGCCCGACCTCGAAGACATCACTGTCGTCACGAACGACTTCAACGTGCTGTCCGTACTGGCACGCAAGGAGCACGTTGTCGTGGTCATGCTTGGCGGACAAATGCGCCGCCGCAACATGGCGTTCTACGGCGGGCAGACGGTCGACGCGCTCGACGCGCTGCATGTCGACAAGCTGTTCCTGGGCGTTGACGGTTTCGACCTCCAGCGCGGGCTCACCACGCATTACGAACCCGAAGCAATGCTCAACCGCAAGATGGTCAGCAGGGCGCGATCGGTCATCGCAGTGACCGACAGTTCCAAGTTCGGACGCACCTGCCTGCACCGGATCATCGATGTCGGCGAGATTTCCGCGCTGGTGACCGACACCGACGCGCCGGACTACATCCGCGATGCAGCCCGGACGGTCGGCTTCGATCTCTACGAAGCTTGAACGAAGGCGGGAAAGACCCGCAGCGCGTTTTCGTAATAGATCTTCCGGATGACCGAACGCGGCAGTGCCAGCCCGGGCGTATCTGCCTTCAGCGTCTCGACGTACTGGCTTTCCGGCGTGGCAAGATAGGTCCAGTCCGAACGCCAGACGCCTTCGGCCGATGCAGCGAAATCGGCACCGGGATCGATCGGCGGATTCTGCGCCTTCGCCTCGTCCGATAGCGGGCTTAGCGTCAGGTCGGTCGCGTACAACACGCGGTCCTGGTACCTGATCAGGAAGTCGCGCACCTTTTCCCGGTCGTGGTTCGACTGGTACTGCAGGTTGCTCATCCGCGCAGCCATGTCGACGACCGCGTTCGGATAGGTATCGAGGAAAGCAGCCAGTTCGTCGACGCTCCATTCGATGCTGCCCATATGGGCGCCCATCACCGTCAGCCCGGGATGCGCCCCCACGAAGCGGTCGCGAGCATCCATAAGCTGCTGATAACTCGGCATCTCCGGGTGCAGGTACATGTGATATTCGGGATGCGCCTTGAAATACTGGCGATCATTCTCGGTCGTCATCTGATCGAGCGGCAGCCAGCAATTGTAAGGTTCTGCCTGGTGGGCGATCAGCGGCACCCCGCGCTGTTCGATATGCGCCATCACTACATCGAAACCGGGATCGTCGAGCATGATCAGCTCGCCTGCACTGTTGCGTTCGACCATGCCGATGTTCTTCCACACCTTCACGCCGATCGCACCCGCGTCCAGCTCCCGATCGATGTGGGCGTTTGTGCGCGCGGACCACCCGGGGGTCTCGAAACCGTCCATCGAAAACGTGGTCGCGAACTGGAAATGCGCTGGGTCTTCCGCATAGTAGCGGTGCGCCACGTCAGCTTGTGTGGCGAGCGAAGGAAAGTCCGGATAGTCGACGTTGATCGACAATACCTGGAACCCGTTATCGCGGACCAGTTCGAGAAACGACGGGTCGTACATGTTGGCATGCACATGCACGTCTATCTTGGGCACGCGGTCGAAGTCGGCCTTGCT
Organism: Citromicrobium bathyomarinum; assembly: GCF_038594485.1. Classification (GTDB taxonomy): domain Bacteria; phylum Pseudomonadota; class Alphaproteobacteria; order Sphingomonadales; family Sphingomonadaceae; genus Alteriqipengyuania; species Alteriqipengyuania bathyomarina_A. Next base: position 5,072 of record NZ_JBCFZG010000006.1, read on the forward strand.
GTAATGGCCGTCGGCGGCGGCAAGAGCCGTAGGGTTGGCGCCGTCTGTCGCCACACACCCGGCCAGTGCCGCCGACATAGCCGCGAGCACCAGCGATAGCTTCACAGTGGGTTTTCTCATCTCGCCTCCTGATCGAATGAAAACGAAAGTTCATCCTTGCATCCGTTTTCATTATGTTACATCTATTGATCCGGAGAGCAAACGGATATTCCGGGCGGGGGACGCCTGGCGATTTGAACGCTGGAGGGCGAGGAATGATTCATAAAGCGGGTATGCGACGTCGGCAGGTGCTCCAGCTCATGGGCAGCACGTCCGCGGTGCTCGCGGTCGGCACCATCGCCGCCCCTCCCGTGTTCGCCGCGCCGATCGCGAACCGCTTCGGCGACGACGCGCTTACGATAGAGATCGACAGCGGCATGCGCACTCGCCTGCTGGTCGGCGGACGTGCGTTGACCGGTTTTTCGGACAGCGAAACGCTGCTTCCCGCCGAAGGCACGGCGCTCGCCCCTTTCCTGCTGACCGAACAGGGGCAAAGCGCTTCGAAGGTCGCCGGACTAGCGGGCACGACGCACAGCGCCACGGGCGTGAGTGCCAACGGCATCGAAAAGACCGTCGAATTCACCTTCGATCCCAACCGCCCCGGCATCGCGGCTATTATTGCCACCTACCGCAACACCGGGAAGGAGCCGGTGGCCCTGCGCGGCTGGCGCAATGCTGCGCATAGCCTGACGCGCGGGGAGCGCGGAGTTTGGACTTTCGCCGGATCGTCGCATGGCGACCGGCGCGACTGGATCCAGCCGGCACCTGCCGGGTTCGATCAGCGCAACTACATGGGCATGAACGCGTCGGACTATGGCGGCGGCACGCCGGTGGTCGACATCTGGCGGCCCGACGCCGGGCTGGCCGTCGGGCATCTCGAGCTGAAGCCGAAGCTGATCGCCCTGCCCGTAGCAAGTTCCACTAGCGAAACGAGCATTGCGCTGGAAAGCGATCAGCCTTTCGAACTGGCTCCGGGGGAGGAAGTCTCCACCCTTACGACATTCCTCGCCGCGCATACCGGCGACTGCTTCGCTCCGCTGACAGCCTATCGCGAGATCATGGCCGCCCGCGGGCTGACCGATGCCTACGTCCCCGCCTCCGCTTACGAAGCGATCTGGTGCGCGTGGGGTTACGAGCGCAATTTCAATACCGATCAGGTCATCGGCACGCTGCCCAAGGTAAAAGAGCTGGGCATCAAGTGGGCGGTGATGGACGACGGCTGGCAGACGGCAGAGGGCGACTGGTACCTCGACCCCAAGAAATTCCCGAACGGCGATGCCGACATGATCGCGTTCGTGAAGCGGATCAGGGACGCCGGCCTGCGCCCGCGCCTGTGGCTGGCACCGCTCGCCGTCGATCCCGGCACCGACCTGCTGCACGATCACACCGACATGCTGCTGCTGGACGAGAACGGCGCGGTCAACGACGTCACCTGGTGGAACGCGTTCACGCTATGCCCGGCCTACCAGCCGACCATCGACCATTGCACCGCGCTGGTGCGCAAGATCATCGGCGAATGGGGCTACGAAGGCCTGAAGCTGGACGGGCAGCATCTGAACGGTGTTCCGCCATGCTACAATCCGGCACACAACCACGCCTATCCCGAGGAAGCCTGCGAACAGCTGCCCGCGTTCTGGCAGGCTGTCCACGACGCGGCGACATCCATCAACCCGGATGCGATCCTGGAATTCTGCCCATGCGGCACGTCCTTTGCGTTCCATTCCCTGCCCTACATGAACCAGGTTCCGGCATCCGATCCGCTGTCGTCCTGGCAGATCCGGACCAAGGGCAAGACGACCAAGGCGCTAATGGGCCCGTCGGCGCCGTATTCCGGCGACCATGTGGAGCTCAGCGACGGGGGCACCGACTTCGCGTCCGCGGTGGGCATCGGCGGCGTTGTGTCGACCAAGTTCACATGGCCGCGCGACACCGACAATCCCATCGATGTGCTGCCGCCGGGCGGATATGTCCTGACGCCCGAAAAGGAGCGTTACTGGCGCAAGTGGATCGACCTCTATCACGAGCACGATCTGGCACGCGGCACCTATCGCGGCGAGCTGTACGATATCGGCTTCGATCGCCCCGAAGCGCACGCCATCGATCAAAACGATCGGAGCTACTTCGCCTTTTACGCTGATGAGTATTCGGGCCCCGTGGAATTGCGAGGGCTTGCAGCCGGACGTTACCGGGTGACGGATATCGAAAGCGATAAAGTGCTCGGCACGCTCGATGCGGCAGCCCCCCGCATGGCCGTGGCTTTCGCGGAGCACCTGCTCCTTCAGGCCGAACGGATCGGAGCGTGACGATGACTGAAGCTAAATCGCCGGCCGCCGGACGCAGCTGGCTGATCTATGCCCTCGCCACCGTCGCCCTGTGGGGTGTCTGGGGAGCGGTCGCGGGAATATCTGCTGAACGCGGCTTCCCCGAAACGCTGGTCTATTGCGTCTGGGCACTGACCATGATCCCGCCTGCGCTGATCGTGCTGGCGATGGCGGGCTGGCGGCTCGACCGCGATGCGCGCTCCGTGTTCTTCGGCTTGACGATCGGACTTCTCGGCGCGGGCGGCCAGCTGGTGCTGTTCTACGCCGTAACGCGCGGACCGCCCTACCTGATCTTCCCCGTCATTTCGCTGTCGCCCATCGTCACGATCACGCTGTCGCTGCTGATCCTGAAGGAGCGGACCGGGAAGCTGGGCGTGCTGGGCATCATACTGGCGCTGGTGGCGCTGCCGATGTTCGATCTTTCGCTGTCGGGCGATGTTGGCGGTCTTGGATGGGCTCCGCTCGCGCTGCTGATCATGCTGTGCTGGGGCGTGCAGGCGTTCTTCATGAAGCTGGCGAACAACACCATGAGCGGGGAAAGCATCTTCTTCTACATGATGCTCTCCGGCCTGCTGCTGGCTCCGGTCGCCTATTTCGTGACCGATTTCAGCCAGCCGATTAACTACGGCACCGACGGGCCCTGGCTGGCAGCGGGCATCCAGATGCTCAACGCCATCGGCGCGCTGACACTGGTCTTCGCCTTTCGTTACGGCAAGGCGATCGTCGTCGCCCCCTTGTCCAATGCCGGGGCACCGCTGGTCACCGCGATGCTTTCCCTGGTCATTCTGGGAGCGGTACCCGGTCCGCTCAAGATCGTCGGCCTTTGCCTCGCACTGATCGCGTCGGTCCTGCTGGCCATCGAACCCGAGGCTGCCGACGAGCCTGAGCCGGACGCCGAAGGAGAGCTGGCATGAGCCTCCTTCTGGACCGCGTTGCCCGCCACAAGGCAGGCGAGAATGTCGGCATCTATTCGGTCTGCTCCGCCCATCCGCTGGTGATCGAAGCCACGTTTCGCCACGCGCTGAAGCACGACGCGCCTTTCGTTCTGATCGAGGCGACCTCCAATCAGGTCAATCAGGATGGTGGCTACACCGGGATGAAGCCTGCCGATTTCCGCGACTACGTCGCCGAGATCGCGGAACGCGCCGGCTTCCCGGCGACGCGCATCGTGCTCGGCGGCGACCATCTGGGGCCGAATGCTTGGACCGCGCTGACAGCTGACGAAGCGATGGACCGGGCCGATGTGCTGATCGACCAGTATGTCCGTGCGGGTTTCGAGAAGATCCACCTCGACTGCTCGATGTCCTGCGTCGACGATCCCATCCCCCTGCCCGAAGAGACGATCGCCGCGCGCGCGGCGCGTCTGTGCCGGGTGGCGGAAGCGGCCTCTGCCGATGCCGGAACCAAGCCGCCAGTCTACGTTATCGGGACGGAGGTTCCGGTACCCGGCGGAGCGACCGAAGATCTGGAACCGTTGCAGGTGACCTCGCCCGAGGCGGCGCACGGCACCATCGCCATGCACAAGGAACTGTTCCCGGCGGAGGCGTGGGACCGCGTCATCGCGCTGGTGACGCAACCCGGGGTCGAATTCGACCACCACCAGGTGCTCGATTACCGCCCCGAAGCTGCGCAAGACCTCAGCCGCAGCCTGGACGATATCCCCGGCATGGTCTTCGAAGCCCATTCGACCGACTACCAGACCCAGGAGGCGCTGACCGCGCTTGTGCGCGACCACTTCGCGATCCTGAAGGTCGGCCCGGGTGTGACATTCGCGCTGCGCGAAGCGCTGTGGGCGCTCGACGCGATGGAGCGCGACATGCTGGGGAATCGCGCGTCGGATTTCCGCCAGCGGGTGCTGGCGGTGATGAACGACAAGCCGGGCAACTGGCAGAAATACTATCATTCGAGCGGGGCCGACTTGCAGCTCGACCTGCAATACAGCCTCAGCGACCGGATCCGCTATTACTGGCCCGATCCGCAGATCGCGCAGGCGCAGGACGAGATGTTCGCCAACCTGCGCGCATCCCCGCCGCCGCTGCCGCTGGTCAGCCAGTACCTGCCTGTTGCCTACGCGGAGCTGCGCGCAGGCACACTCACGAACGATCCGACCGAACTCGTCATGGCGCACGTCATGACGACGCTGGACACCTACCTGAAAGCGACTGACGCTGGAGAAAACCGCAATGCTTAGGCTTGGATACAACGAGCAGCAGTTGGAAGCGAAAGGCGCCCTGTGGACTGCGCGCGAGATCGGCCAGCAACCCGAAGTGCTGCTGGCGACCGACAGGATCGTGGCGCAAATGAAGGATCGGATTGCGGCCTTCGCGAACCCGTATCTGTCCAACCCGCTGGCGCGTGTCATCCTGACAGGTGCAGGCACGTCGGCGTTCATCGGCGAGTGCCTCGCGCCTTTCCTCGACGCGCAAGTCGCCGCCCGGGTGGAAGCCCTGGCGACGACCGACATCGTCAGCTCGCCCTTCGTCTACCTGAGAAAGGACGTGCCCACGCTGCTGGTATCCTTCGGCCGGTCCGGCAACAGTCCGGAAAGCAAGGGCGCCATTGAAATTGCGGACGAGCTGGTGGCCGACGTCAGCCATCTGGTCATTACCTGCAATGCCGACGGCGCGATCGCAGCCCAGGGCAAGGACAATCGGCTCACCGTGCTGCTGCCCGAAGCGGCCCACGACCAAAGCTTCGCCATGACGTCGAGCTTCACGTCCATGATGTACGCCGCCTGGGCGGCGCTGTCGCCCGAGCGCGCCGACCCGGCGCGTATTGCGGAAGGCTGTACCAGCCTGTTGCAGACGATCGTTCCGATGATGCAGCGTCTGGCCGAGGCCCGGTTCGATCGGGTCGTGTACCTCGGGAGCGGCCCGTTCAAGGGGTTGGCGCGCGAGGCGGCGCTCAAGCTGATGGAACTTACCGACGGAAAGATCCTGACCAGCTATGACTCACCGCTCGGTTTCCGGCATGGTCCCAAAGCCATGGTGAACGACCGGACGATGGTGATGCTGTTCATGTCGAACGATCCGCTCACGCGCGCCTACGACATGGATCTGCGCGCCGAACTTATCGCAGACGGGACAGCGGCGCAGATCGTGACCTTGTCCGCGCTGGATGACATCGACGATGCCATCCTGGTCCCCGGAATGGCGGATGCGAAGGACGCGGAGTTGCTCTACCCTTACATCGTTCCTGCGCAGGTTTACGGTATCCTCGCATCGCTCGATGCAGGTCTGACGCCGGATAACCCCAATGTGAGCGGGACGGTCAATCGCGTTGTCCAGGGCGTAAGGCTTCACGCATGCGAGACCGCCTGAACAAGGATATCTATCTCGGGGTCGATGGTGGCGGGACCAAGACCGCCTTTACGCTGATCGATAGCTCGGGCGAAGTGCTTGCGCAGCATCTCGCCGGGTCGAGCTATTATCTGCAGGTCGGTATCGAGAGACTCACCGAAATGTTGATGGAAGGGATCGCCAAGGTCTGCCCCGATCCGGCAACGCTGGGCTTTGCCTTCTTCGGCCTGCCGGCCTTCGGGGAAGACAGCAGGTTCGATCCGCTGATCGCACAGCTTCCGCGCGAGATGCTGGGGCACGATCGCTTCACCGTCGGCAATGACATGGTGTGCGGCTGGGCCGGGTCGCTGGGCGGGCGTGATGGCATCAACATCGTGTCCGGAACCGGATCGATCGCCTATGGCGAGCGGCGTGGGAAAAGCGCCCGGGCAGGTGGCTGGGGCGAGATTTTCAGCGATGAAGGATCGGCCTACTGGATCGCCACAAGAGGCCTGCAGCTGTTTTCCCGGATGAGCGATGGGCGATCTGCGCCCGGACCGTTGCTGGAGGCGCTACGCGACCACTTTGCGTTGAAGGCGGACCTCGACCTGTGCGGGCAGGTTATGGGTGCGGAGGAAAGTCGCGACAGCATTGCGGCGCTCAGCCAGATCGTCGCTACGGCGGCGAATGAAGGGGACCGCGCGGCGGCGGAGATATTCCGCGCCGCCGCTGCTGAACTTGCCGAGATCGTCGACGCGGTTGCGAGGCAGCTGGACTTCGGGACGGATGAAGACATTCCGGTCTCCTGGTCCGGCGGAGTTTTCCGCTCCGGCGACCTGGTAACCGCGCCCTTCAAGGCAAGGCTGGCGAGCATGGATGCGCGCTACCGGTTCGTAGAACCGGTAGCCGATCCGACGCTTGGGGCAGCGCTGTATGCCCTGCGTTGCGCGAACGACTTTCCCGCCCGACAGATGACCGAGACGGCTAAACAAGCCTGAGACAAGCACCGCTTGTCACTTCGCAGTCGACGTTCCTGCCAACGCGGCCAGCTTTTGAACTTTCAGACAGAGAGGGGCGCTCGCCAGGGCATAGCAACGGCTGCCATTGATCTCGATCAATGCGCTAGGGGTGAGCGGCAAGTTAATCGGGGGACCTATTCAAGAGGGCCCCGCCATGAACGATTTCATCGACCTGTTCGACGAATTTGATCGCCGCATTCTGCCGCATCATCTGACCGATGCAGACATACTGCGCCTTCGCCATCAGGCATTCGCGCTCCACCTGCGGGCGCAGGGTCACGTCGATTTCGGGAACCCCGAAGATCATTTCGCTTACATCGCGAAGGGGTCGGTAAAGCTCGTTGCCTATCTTTCGAGCTCGCGCGAACAGATCGTCGCATTCGGTTTCCCGGGCGAGCTGATGCACATTCCGGGCGCCGGGCGGAATGGCTTTTCCCTGATCGCTCTGGAGGCGACCGAGCTGTTGGCGATCCCGGCGGCCAGCCTGCTCGCCGCATCGGGCAAAGACAGCACCTTGCTGCGGCTCGCGATCGAGCAGACCATTCTCGCGCTCGGCCGAAGCCGCGCAAATTCGATCATGCTGGGTACGCATTCGGCACGCGAACGGCTGGCGGGCTTTCTATTCGCCATGTTCGAACGCGGAGCCCGCCATCGCGCATCGCCCGAGACGATCCGCCTGCCCATGTCACGAGCGGAAATCGCAGACAGTCTGGGCCTGACGATCGAAACGGTCAGCCGTCAGTTCAGTGAGATGCGAAATCTCGGCCTGATCGAGACGAGCGGCAGGTCGATCGTGACCATCCGCGATTGGGAAGGCCTTGCCCTTGCCGCGGGGCAAATGCCTGCCGCCGCATAAAATTTCCCAAATTTGATCTCGATCAATGCGCGTGAGTCCGGGCCGCCCTAACCGGCCGCCAAACGGAAGGGACCATTCATGAAAATCGAAGCAGCGCTGGGACGGGTCGGAGTGTGGTTTGTCCTGCTCCTCCTGTCACTTGCCGTCGCCGTGAACGCCAAGGATGCCGGCTTTGCAGCGCAGGCCGTCATCATCGCCGTGATCGCTTTTGTGATGATCTGGGTGACTGCGGGGCGCTTCGACCCCATCGGCGGTGGCCGGACGTTCTTCAAGATGCCCGAGACGCCTTCGGCCTACGACGACGAGATCGTTCGCTGGGGCGCGATCGCTACGATGTTCTGGGGTGTGGTCGGCCTGCTCGCAGGCGTCTTCATCGCCTCGCAGATGGCGTTTCCCTGGCTCAACGTCGAACCCTACCTCAATTTCGGGCGCCTGCGCCCGCTGCATACCTCGGCGGTGATCTTCGCCTTCGGGGGCAATGCCCTGCTCGCGACCAGTTTTTACGTCGTGCAGCGCACCTGCCGCACGCAGCTGGCCCTGCCCAGCCTCGCCCGGTTCGTGTTCTGGGGCTACCAGCTGTTCATCGTGCTCGCCGCGACCGGCTACGTCCTGGGCGTCACCCAGTCCAAGGAGTATGCCGAGCCCGAATGGTACGTCGACATCTGGCTGACCATCGTCTGGGTCGCTTATCTGGCCGTGTTTGTCGCTACGCTGCTGAAGCGTAACGAACCGCACATCTACGTCGCCAACTGGTTTTACCTCGCCTTCATCGTGACCGTCGCGATGCTGCACGTGGTCAACAATCTGGCGGTGCCGGTCAGCTTCCTTGGCAGCCGCAGCTACAGCGCGTTCGCGGGGGTGCAGGATGCACTGACCCAATGGTGGTACGGGCACAACGCGGTCGGGTTCTTCCTCACCGCCGGGTTCCTCGCGATGATGTACTACTTCGTGCCCAAGCAGGCAGAGCGGCCGATCTACTCCTATCGCCTGTCGATCATCCACTTCTGGTCGCTGATCTTCCTCTACATCTGGGCCGGCCCGCACCACCTGCATTACACCGCGCTGCCCGACTGGGCGCAGACGCTGGGCATGGTGTTCTCGATCATGCTGTGGATGCCCAGCTGGGGCGGAATGATCAACGGCCTGATGACGCTCAACGGCGCATGGGACAAGGTCCGCACCGACCCGATCATCCGCATGATGGTGATAGCGCTCGCCTTCTACGGGATGAGCACCTTCGAAGGGCCGATGCTGTCGATCAAGGCGGTCAACAGCCTCAGCCACTATACCGACTGGACCATCGGCCACGTCCATTCCGGCGCCCTGGGCTGGAACGGGATGATCACCTTCGCGTGCCTCTATTACCTGTTCCCGCGGCTGTGGAAGCGCGAGCGGATGTATTCGCTGCGGATGATCAACTGGCACTTCTGGCTCGCGACGCTGGGGATCGTTTTCTACGCCTCCAGCATGTGGGTGGCGGGGATCACCCAGGGCCTGATGTGGCGCGAATACGGGCCCGACGGGTATCTGGTGAACAGCTTCGCCGACACGGTCGCCGCGCTGCACCCGATGTACATCCTGCGGATGACGGGCGGGCTCATGTACCTTTCCGGCGCGCTGGTGATGACCTTCAACGTCTGGATGACGCTGGCCGGGAAGCTGCGCGACGAAGCGCCGATGACCAGCGCCTCCTACGATCCCGAAAAAGACACGCCGATCGTCGCTGCGCACCGCGACACCGTGCCGGCTGAATAGGAACCTGCGATGAGCCTGACCGAGCAACACAAAAAGCTGGAACGCAATATCACGCTGCTCGCCGTGGCGACCCTGGTGACGGTCGCGATCGGCGGGCTAGTGGAGATCGCACCGCTGTTCTGGATCGACAACACGATCGAGGAAGTCGAGGGCGTGCGCCCCTACAGCCCGCTGGAGCAGGCGGGGCGCGACATCTACATCCGCGAAGGGTGCTATTCGTGCCACAGCCAGATGATCCGCCCCTTCCGCGACGAGGTGGAACGTTATGGCCACTACAGCCTCGCCGCTGAAAGCATGTACGACCACCCGTTCCAGTGGGGGTCCAAGCGCACCGGGCCCGACCTTGCCCGCGTGGGTGGCCGCTATTCGGACGAATGGCACATCCAGCACCTGACCAACCCGCAAAGCGTGGTGCCGGAAAGCATCATGCCCAAATACGGCTTCCTTGCGGAACGCGATCTCAAGATCGCCGATGCCAAGGCAATGCTGCACGCGCTGCAGCTGGTCGGCGTTCCCTATACCGATCGTGACCTCGAACAGGCCGAAGCCGATCTTTATGCGCAGGCCGATCCCAATGTCGACGCGGGCGACCTGACCCAGCGCTATCCCAAGGCGCAGGTGCGCGATTTCGACGGCGATCCCGACCGCGTGACCGAAATGGATGCACTGATCGCCTATCTCCAGATGCTCGGCACGCTGGTCGATTTCGAGGCCGGCGCTCCGCTCGAAGAATTGGCGCAGGAGAAGGGACGATGACCTTCTACGAGGAACTGCGTCACTTCGCCGACAGCATCGGCCTGGCCGCCATGCTGGTGTTCTATCTGGCCTTGTGCCTCTGGCCCTTCCGCCCCGGCGGGAAGCGCAGCATCGACAAGGCAGCCCATTCGATTTTCGAGGACGATAACGATGGCGAATAAGCGCATCGACGCACCGACCGGCACCGAAACCGTCGGCCACGAGTGGGACGGGATCGAGGAACTCAACACGCCCCTGCCGCGGTGGTGGCTGTGGACTTTCTACCTGACCATCATCTTCGCGATCGTCTACGTCGTGCTCTATCCGGCGTGGCCGATGGTCGACAAGGCGACCGCCGGCGTGCTCGGCTGGTCGAGCCGCGGCGAACTGGCGGAGGAAATGCGCGTCGCCGACCAGGCGCAGCAGGGCTTTCGCGACCAGCTGGCGCAAATCCCGATCGAACGGCTGCCCGATAACAGCGATCTGATGGCGCGTGCCGTCGCAGGCGGACGTGCCGCGTTCCAGGTCAACTGCAGTCAGTGCCACGGTTCGGGCGGCGGGGGCGACCAGAAACTCGGCTATCCCAACCTCAACGACGATGCCTGGCTGTGGGGCGGCGACCTGAAAGCGATCGAATATACGATCACGCACGGGGTGCGCTGGGCAGGAGATGACCAGACCCGCCAGAGCCAGATGCCGCCCTTCGAAGGCGCGTTCGACGACGCCCAGCTCAATGCGGTGATCGACCATGTCCTCTCGCTCAGCGGCAAGGCCAAGCCGAACGCGGCGGGGGCGCAGACCTTCGCGGACAACTGCGCTGCCTGCCATGGCCCGAGCGGCGGCGGTGGGCGAGAATTCGGCGCGGCGCGGCTGAACGATGCGATCTGGCTGCGCGGTAGCGACCGGGCGGACCTCAAGCGTCAGATCCTAAATCCACGCATGGGCGCGATGCCCGCGTGGGGCGAGCGGCTCGATCCGGTGACGATCAAGATGCTCGCCGCCTATGTCCATTCGCTCGGGGGAGGCGAAGACTTCGTTGAGGTCGCGAAAGATCCCGAGGTGAAGGTCGATGAGCAGCCCTGACACCACCGACGAAGGGCGCGATCGCGCGGTTGTTCTGGAAGACGGGGTCGCCAAGACCAACGATCCCGTCTCCAGCGCCATAGCCCAGCCCGGCGCGACGACGCGGCGGCACGAACCCGGTGAGCCACCACGCACCCAACTGCCGGAAAAGCTCTACGAGAAGCGCAAGGCTGTCCATAACAAGCGGATCGACGGGCCCTTCCGCCGGTTCAAGTGGTTCGTGATGTTCGTCACGCTGGCGATCTACTACGGCACGCCTTGGATCAGATGGGATCGCGGGCCCTTCGCGCCCGACCAGGCGGTGCTGGTCGATCTCGCCAACCGCCGCTTCTACATGTTCGGCATCGAGATCTGGCCGCATGAATTCTACTTCGTCGCCGGGCTCCTCATCATGGCGGGAATCGGGCTGTTCCTGGTCACCAGCGCGGTTGGCCGGGCGTGGTGCGGCTATGCCTGCCCGCAGACCGTGTGGACCGACCTGTTCCAGCATATCGACCGCTTCGTCGATGGCGATCGCAACGCGCGTGCGCGGCTCGACAAGGCGCCCTGGGGGCCGAAAAAGATCGCGCGGCGCGGGTTCAAATGGTCGATCTACCTGATCATCAGCCTGGCGACGGGTGGCGCGTGGATTCTCTATTTCGCCGATGCACCGACGCTGTTCGGGGACTTCTTCTCCGGTCAGGCCGCGCCGGTCGCGTACATCACCGTCGGCATCCTGACGCTGACCACCTTCACGCTCGGCGGCTTCATGCGCGAACAGGTGTGCATCTACATGTGCCCCTGGCCGCGCATCCAGACCGCGATGCTCGACGAGAAATCGCTGATCGTCACCTACAAGGACTGGCGCGGCGAACCGCGCGGCAGCCTGAAGAAAGCGAAGAGAGACCCCGAGCATTTCGGCGACTGCATCGATTGCAACCAGTGCGTCGCGGTCTGCCCGACTGGCATCGACATTCGCGAGGGGCCGCAGATCGGCTGCATCACCTGCGCGCTGTGCATCGACGCGTGCGACCGCGTGATGAAGGACATCGGCCGTCCGCGCGGGCTGATCGACTACGCCACGCTGGAGGCATCCCGCGAAGAGGCACAGGGCCACCCTGCCCAGCCCGCATGGAAGGCGCTGCTGCGCCCGCGCACCCTCGTCTATTTCGGCGTATGGGCCGGGATCGGCGCAGGCCTGCTGTTCGCACTGGGTACGCGCAGCCATACCGACCTGACCGTCTCCCCCGATCGCAATCCCCCCTTCATGCTGATGAGCGACGGATCGATCCGCAATTCCTACACGCTCAAGCTGCGCAATATGGAAAGCCGCCCGCGCGAGATGGAGGTCGCCATCGAAGGCCTGCCCGGCGCGCGTATGTGGACCGACATGCTCAACGCGCGCGACGCGGCCCCTAGCCTGACCTTCAACGTCCCCGCCGACCAGATCCGCACCGTGCGCGCCTATGTCGTGGCGCCGAGCGATACGATCTCTAGCGAGTTCACCTTCCGGCTGACCTCGGTCGACGAACAGCGCGAGACCGACGGGGTCGAAACCCGCTTCGATGCACCAGCAGGAGGATCATGATGGGCACGTTTACCGGCAGGCACATGGCCGCGACCATGGTGGGCGGGTTCGGCATCGTCATCGCAGTAAACTTCTATATGGCCTCGCTCGCCACGAGCGGCTTCGGCGGTGTCGTGGTCGAGAATTCCTATGTCGCGAGCCAGAAATACAACGGCTGGCTGGCGGAAGCGCGGCAGCAGGAGGCAACGGGCTGGGATGCATCCGTGTCGCGGCGCGCGGATGGCCTGGTGGTGGTGACGGCCGTTGGCGCTCCAGAGGATATCACCGTCACCGCAACCGCGAGGCGACCGCTGGGCAAGCGCGAAGTGCGCGACCTCTCCTTCACGCGGAGCCTGGACGGCAGCTTCATATCGACCCAACCGCTCGACGCAGACCGCTGGACGCTCCGCGTGATGCTTGCGGATGAAGCGCACAAACGCATCGTCGAGACCCGCATCCCGTGAACGCGCATACCGCCTTGCCTCAGAGCGACAGCTCCCCGCTGTGCCAGACCACCTTGGCGGTTCCGGGCATGCGATGCTCCGCGTGTATCGCCAAGATCGAGAGCGGACTGACCGCGATCGAAGGCATAGCGGCGGCAAGGGTCAACCTGTCGGCCAAGCGTGTGGCGATCAGCCACGATCGCAAACTGGACGACCTCGACCTCACAGAAGCGCTACAACGCCTCGGGTTCGAAGCTCAGGCGGTGGAAGGCCTGCCGATGCGCGGATCGTCGCAGGATCGGGAGCTTTTGAAGGCGCTGGCGGTCGCGGGCTTCGGCATGATGAACATCATGCTGCTGTCGGTCGGCGTCTGGTCGGGAGCAGACGGCGCGACGCGCGAGGCATTCCACTGGCTTTCCGCCCTGATCGCTTTGCCGGTGATCGCCTATGCCGGGCGTCCCTTCTTCGTCTCCGCACTGCAAGCAGTGCGTCGTGGCACCAGCAACATGGATGTACCGATCTCCATCGGCGTGCTGCTGGCCACCGGGCTGAGCCTGCACGAGACGCTGGTCGGCGGCGAACACGCCTATTTCGACGGCGCAACCATGCTGCTGTTCTTCCTGCTGGCGGGCCGCGCACTCGATGCGGAGATGCGCAACCGGACCCGCGCGGGTGTCGGCGCACTGCTGGGCCGGATGGGCCGCCACGCGAGCGTGCTGCGCCCCGATGGCTCGACCGAGCGGATGGCGGCAGACACTCTGGTGCCCGGCATGGTGATGCTTGTCGCCGCCGGAGAAGCCCTCGCCGCAGACGGGACCATCGAAGAGGGGGCCAGCGCGATCGATAATTCGATGCTCACCGGCGAAAGCACGCCGGTGCAGGTGGGGATCGGCGAACGGGTTCATGCGGGCGCGATCAATATGCTCGCCCCGCTGCGGGTGCGCATAACCGCCGCCGCGCAGGACACCGCGATCGCGGAAATCGCGCACCTCATGGAAGAGGCGGGCCAATCGCGCAGCCGCTATGTGCGGATCGCGGACCGGGCCGCGCGCCTCTATGCGCCTGCGGTCCATACCCTCGCAGCGCTGGCATTCGTGGGCTGGATGATCGCGGGGGCCGGGTGGCACCAGTCGCTGGTGATCGCCATCGCGGTGCTGATCATCACCTGCCCTTGCGCGATGGGCCTTGCCGTGCCCGCCGCGCAGGTTGTGGCCTCGGGTGCGCTCATGAAGCGGGGGCTTCTGGTGAAGGACGGCAGCGCGCTGGAACGGCTGGCAGAGGTCGATGTCGCGGTGTTCGACAAGACGGGCACGCTGACGCTTGGCGAGCCACAGGCCGAACTGGATGCGGTGCCGACGCGGGCACTTCCAATCGCCCTCGCGCTCGCGCAGGCGAGCCGTCATCCGCTCAGTCGCAGCATCGCAAAGGCGCTTGCCGCGCAGGGTATCGCGCCGGCCAAGCTCGAAGGGGTCCGCGAGGTTGCAGGCGATGGCGTATTCGCGATGCATGCAAGCGAGGCTGTCGCCTTGCGCCGTCCGCAAGCCGACGCCGGGCAGATGGCGGTCGAACTCGTCATCGCTGACGAGTGCTGGCCGGTCCGCTTCGACGACCCGCTGAGGTGCGATGCCGCGCAGGCCATTGATCGCCTGCGCAGTCTGGGGATCGAAAGCCGCATCCTTTCGGGCGACCGGGACGCACCGCTGGCCAAGGTCGCGGACGAGCTCGGGCTGCAAAGCTTGGGCAATGTGTCGCCGCAGGAAAAGCTCGCGCAGCTCGAACAGTTGAAGGCGGCCGGGGCGAAGCCGCTGATGGTCGGCGACGGCCTTAACGACGGACCTGCGCTTGCCTCGGCCCATGCATCCATCGCGCCCGGGACCGCGAGCGATGCGAGCCAGCAGGTCGCCGACGCGGTCTTTATCGGGGAACGCTTGATGCCCGTCGCCCACGCAGTAGCGGTGGCGCGGCGGACCATGCGCGTCGTCCGCCAGAATTTCGGCTTCGCGATCGCCTACAACATGCTCGCCATACCGCTCGCGCTGGCGGGCGTGGTCACGCCGCTGATCGCGGCAATCGCCATGTCCTTGAGTTCGCTCATCGTCATCGGCAATTCGCTGCGGCTCGCCTGGGCGACCAAATGAACGCGCTGTTCGTCCTCATTCCCATCGCGCTCGGGCTCGGCGCAGCCGGTCTGGCCGCGTTCTTCTGGTCGATGCGCGACGGCCAGTACGACGACATGGACGGCGCCGCCGTCCGCATCCTGATCGAGGATGACAATGAGGATTGAGCTCTACGCCCTGGCGGCGCTGGTGCCCGCAATGACCGGTCCGCTCCCGGCATCGGTCGACACGATCACCGCCCAGCTGTGCAATGGCGGCAGCATCGTGATCCCCATCAGGCGCGACGGAGAAAAGAAGCCCGAGCGCGATTGCCGGTTCCAGGCGTGTCACGCGGGCACGTGCCGCAAGCGCGCCCGGCTTACACAGCCGAACTGAACTGGCGCGGCGACACCGAACGATAGGCATCGAACAGTGAGGCGATGGTGCGCGCGTAGGGAAGCCCGTCGGGTTCGATGCGCAGCCACTCACGGTCGATGCTCGCCAGGCCCCGTTCGATGAAGGGTGAAAGCCTTGGTGCCACCTCTGTGAGCATTCGCGCACCGACCCGGCTGCGCCCGTCGCATAGCAGTTTTGCGATGATGGAACCCCGATAGCGGTCGTCCGCGCTGCGATGGATGCCGCGCGTGACGGTCAGCTGGCCCTCGCCCGCCTTCATCCGGTAGCGGCCCGAGTTCTTCTCGTTCTGGGCAATCAGGCCAGGAAAACCGCTGATGGCCGATGCGCCCAATCCGATCAGCACATCGCTCGGGTCGTCGGTAAAGCCCTGGAAATTGCGCTTCAGGCGGCCACTCGTGACCGCCGCTGCAAGCGGATCGGCGCCCGCCTTCGCGAAGTGATCGAATCCGACGGGCAGATATCCATGCGTGAGGAAATACCCGAAACCCGCCGCAGCCATTTCGAAACGCGCATCGCGGCCCGGCAGGGCGCTCGCGTCGATCATGCGCTGGCGCGGCACCACATGCGGCACATGCGCATATCCGAACAGCGCGACCCGATCCGCGTCGAGCACGCGGGTGCGGTGCATGCTGTCTTCAAGATCGGCCAGCGTCTGGCCGGGCAGGCCGTACATCAGATCGAAATTGATCGAGGAAACGCCCGCCTCGCGCAGCCAGTCGACGGTCTGTACGATCTGATCCTCGGGCTGGAGACGCCCGATCGCTTGCTGGCAATGCGCCGCGAAAGTCTGCACGCCGAGGCTCGCGCGCTCTACCCCGGCGGTACGCAGAGCCTGCGCCCACTCCCGGCTCATGGTGCGCGGATCGAGTTCGATCGAGAAGATCGGATCATCCAGTTCGAAATGGTGTGCCAACGCATCGACCAGCCGCAGAAACTCGGCAGGGGCGATGGCGTTCGGGCTGCCCCCGCCAAAGGCAATCCGGCCCACACGGGTTCCGCGCGGAAGCAGCGCCGCGACCGTTTCAAGTTCGCGATAGAGCGCGTGCAGGTAGCTTTCCAGCCGCTGGCGCCTGTTCGCCTTCCCCGTATTGCACCCGCAATAAAAGCATATCTGCTCGCAGAACGGGATGTGGAGGTAGAGCGACACCTCCCCCTCCGTCCGCTCGAGCGCGCTGCGATAATGACAGGCTGGCAGCAGATCGAAGTCCGCTGCGGTCGGATAGCTGGTATAACGCGGCACCGGCGTTTCCAGCAGCTCGGGATAGTAAGGCCACATGCGGCGCAATCTAGCCGTCCGTCGGCATCCGTCTTTGCGCTGGATCAAATTTGACGAACAATTTTAGCGGTCTTCATTTTTGATCGGCGTCAATGCAGATGCGCTGCCGCTCCGCCATCTCGTTCCTCGCCGCCCTCAATCGGGGTGGCGCACATCGAATGCTAGAAGGATCGAAGAGATGAAGCGTCTGTTTGCCGCAATGCTTGTTGGAACCGCCGTGATGGCCACCCCTGCGGCGGCCCAGGATGATCTGGGCAACGTGCAGGTCAAGCTGCTCGGCACTGCCGTTTTGCCCGATGGCAAGATCACGGCCGTCAATGTCGATACGGTCGGTCTGCCCGTCGGGACGCAAACCGAAGCGAACGACAATGTCGTACCCACCCTGGCGATCGAGTATTTCCTCAGCGACAGTTTTTCGGTCGAAACCATCTGCTGCATGACCGAACACGATGTCGACGCCGTGGCTGGCCTGCCCGGCGCGGAGCTGGTGGCGGACGCAAAGCTCATCCCGGCGACCATTACCGGCAAGGCGCATTTCGATCTGGGCGGGGCGAAGCCCTATGTCGGCGCAGGTGTGACCTATTTCCTGTGGGTCGATGTCGATCCGGGTGCCGCGACGGTTCCGCTTGGCGTGACCGACACCGACCTGTCGGACGAATTCGGCTTCGTGCTGCAGGCAGGCATGGACGTACCGCTGAACGACAAGGGTTTCGGCCTCACGCTCGATGCGAAGAAGTACTTCGTCGGCACCACTGCCCGATGGTACGCGGGCAATACCCTCGCGATCGAGACCGAACACGATCTCGACCCCTGGGTGCTGAGCGCAGGCGTCAGCTACCGCTTTTGATACCGCGTATCGGACGGCGCGCCGCGCTCTGACTGGACCGGTTTGTCGTTCTGGATTGCAATCTCGCGACGGCGCGGAAGCGCTGCGACGCGTGATGCGCCCATCCCGGTAAACTCGCGGCTGGCGGTCTTGATCGTCAGCCGGGGGCCCCGGGCGCTCCGCGTCTTGTCGCCGCTTAGGTGACCATTTTCCTGCGTTTAACGCCTGCGAGCTCGCTTTCTTGAACCGACAAATTACGCAGAAGTGGCTTGGCCTTAAAATAACAGTTCAGACAATGACGCGGGCGTAAAAGCTTGAATTGGATTCGTGTTGTCATTTTGCAACGCATTTATCTCATTTCGGTATTTTTGGCCCGGTTCCCTGTAGTTTGCATTTACCCCTTGCTACCCGGCGATGCGCGAACGGTTCTTATGCAACCGATCCATCCGCATTTCTCCGGGCGCTTCTGCCGCCCGTTTTGATCGTCGATCACAGCTCGCAACCAAGGGGCAACCTCATGAAGACTCTAGTAGGCGGCGCGTCGCTCGGCGCGTTGGTCATAGCCATGACCTCCACACCGGCCATCGCGCAGGACGCGTCTCCAGCACCCGACCAGCAGCAGGCGGGGAAGGAACAACGCAAGGGCGGCGTCAACACGATCGTCGTCACCGCACAGCGCGTCAGCGAAGATCTGCAGGATGTGCCGATCTCGGTCCAGGCGATCGGCGAAGAGGAACTGCAGCAGCTCAACATCAACACCTTCGACGACTACCTGGAGCAGTTGCCGAGCGTCACTTCGGGCGGCGGCGGCGGACCGGGCCAGAGCACGATCTATATCCGGGGGCTCGCATCGACCACTCCCAACCTGACGACTGCGGGCGTTGCGGGGCTCGCCCCGAACGTCTCGCTCTATCTCGATGAGCAGCCGCTCTCGCAGCCTGGTCGCAATCTCGATGTATACGCCGCCGATCTGGAACGGATCGAAGTGCTTTCGGGGCCGCAAGGCACGCTGTTCGGCGCCAGCTCGCAGGCCGGCGTCGTGCGCCTGATCACCAACAAGCCGCAGCTTGGTCGGTTCGACGCCGGCTTCACCGCCGGGACTTCGTTCACCAAGAACGGCGAGTCCAGCTACAAGGCGGAAGCCATGCTGAACGTGCCGGTGACCGACAATCTCGCCCTGCGCGGTGTCGTCTATCTCGACCATCAGGGCGGCTATATCGACAACGTGCCGGGCACGCTCGACGCCAGCCAGAGCGCGCGCTTCCGGCCCGAAGGCACCGTCCGCTACAACGGCGTACCCGTCTCGGCCGACCGCGCGGGTTTCCAGTCGGAAGACGACCTGTTGAACGTAAACTTCCTCGCGGCCGACAACTCCGGCCTGGTCGAGGACGATTTTAACGATGCCCAATATTCGGGTTTCCGCATCAGCGGCCGTTACGAACTGGGTCTGGACTGGCAGATCGACGCCTCGCACAGTCGGCAGTCGCTCGACAGCGACGGCGTCTTCTATGCCGATCCGACACTCGACCTCGATGATCCCTCGATCCAGCGCTATCAGGACGAGCGGCTGGAAGACAATTTCTCGAACACAGCCTGGTCGGTCGAAGGGCGGCTCGGCATGCTCGACCTGGTCTACAACGGTGCCTACACCGACCGCGAGACCGAACAGAAGGTCGACTATTCGGATTACCTGTTCGCCGGCCAGTATCTTCCCTACTACATCTGCGACGGGTCGGTCAGCTACCCCGGCGAAGGCAACGATCCGAGCGGCACCTGCCAGGCATCGAACAACTACGTCACGTCCGACAGCGACCTTACCAAATTCTCGCAGGAACTGCGCCTAAGCACGCCCGAGCAGAACCGCTTCCGCGTCACCGCGGGCGCATTCTACGCCAAGACGATCCTGAAGGAGCGCAACGACTACAACTATCCGGGCAACATCGCCGCGGCGCCGTTCGGCGGCTTCGCGCCGAATTATCCGTTCCCGGATGCCTACCAGTCCGATCCCGGCCCCCTTCCCGCCTCGGCCATTTTCCGCAACGACGTAAAGCGCACGGACGAGCAGTTCGGCCTGTTCGGACAGGCGAGCTTCGATGTCGTGCCCGACCTGCTCTCGGTCACCGGAGGCCTGCGCTACTACGACGTCTCGGTCGACCTGGAAGGCACTGCGAACAGCGCATTCTGCAATGCCGGCGCCGCAGAGGACCAGAATGCCTTTGGCACCAACATCTCGGACCTCTACGATGGCGACGGGCAGTACACCTTCATCGGTTCGTGCAACACTGCCGCCCGGCAGACCTTCAGCAGGGGCCAAAGCCAGACGGAAATCGCCCAGGCGATCGCCGCAGCGTACAACGATGGTGTGACTGACCCAGCGACGATTGCAGCCAACATCGCAAAGGCTCAGACGAACGCGGCGCAGGTCTACAATGCGATCCGCGCGCCCGATAAGGCGAAGACCAGCGGCGTGATCTTCAAGGGGACGATCAACTTCACCCCGGCCGACGACCTGCTGTTTTACGCCACCTATTCGGAAGGTTTCCGGCCCGGCCTGCTCAACCGTCCCGGCGGTGCGTCGGGCCCCAATGGCTTCATCGTACCGTTCGAGCTCGCAACCGACGAGGTGCAGAACTACGAGATCGGTGCGAAGACCGAATTCCTCGACCGTCAGGTGCGGCTGAACGTCAGCGCGTTCTATGTCGACATCAGCAATCTGCAGACGACGATCTTCGATCCCAGCATCACCAACCTGTTCTTCTCGGACAATGCGGCAAATGCGGAGATCAGGGGGGTCGAAGGCGATTTCACCTTCGCACCTTATTCTGTGCCCGGCCTGACGCTGGCAGGTGCTTTCTCGATCCTTGATACAGAGATCACCGAAGTGCTCACCCCGACCAACGATGTCGTCGTGGGATCCGACCTCGCCTACGCTCCGTCATTCCAGGGCAATCTGCGCGCCCGTTACGAATGGGATCTCGGCGATACGCTGACCGCCTTCGTCATGCCGCAGGTCACCTATTCGGCGGCCAAGAACACCGATATCGTCAACATCAACAGCCTGCGGCTCGACGAATACACAATGGTCGACCTGTCGGCAGGGGTGAGCCACGACCAGTGGAGCTTCGAGGTCTACGGCAAGAACCTATTCGATGAACGCGCGCAGATCTCGGGCGATTTCTACTACGATCGCCCGCGGATCAACATCAGCCGGCCGCTCACGGTCGGGATGCGCGTTTCCTTCGATTATTGATCGAAACGCACGTGCAAAAGATGGTGGCGGGGGCTGGCCCATGGCGGGCTTGCCTCCGCCGTCTTGCGTTGTAGGCAGGGCCCATGGTGAGCGAGGATGACGGCATAAAGGCGGCCAAGGCGGCACTGCAGGCGGGCGATTTCGCAGGCGGACTTGCCCTGGCAGAGCGGATGCTGGCGTCCGATCCCGCCGATGGGGAAGCGCTGTATCTCGCTGCAGTCGCCTGTCGCTATCTTCAGCGGCACGACGAGGCCCGCAGATTTCTCGATCGGCTTCACGCGGCGATGCCCGAATACGGCCGCGCCTGGCAGGAGACCGGGCATCTCGCCCGCGCCGAAGGCAAACCCGCCGAAGCCCTCTCCGCATTCGACCGCGCGACGCGCTACAACCCGGCGCTGACCGCGAGTTGGCGCGCGCAGGAGGCGCTGCAGGGCGAGCGCGGGGCACCCAGCGAGGCGGCGGCGGCACGCGCGCAAGCGGACCGCATCGAGGCTCTCCCGCGCGAGCTTGTCGCAGTGATGCACCACCTTCACGAAGGTCGGCTGCTTCGGGCGGAGGAGTTCTGCCGTCATTACCTGCGGCGACATCCGAAGGACGTCGAGGGGATGCGCCTGCTGGCCGAGATCGGCAAGCGCTTCGGCGTGCTCGACGATGCCGAATTCCTGCTCGAAAGTGCGGTCGCTTTCGATCCGGACAATGTGCAATTGCGGCTCGACTACATCGAAATTCTGCGGCGGCGGCAGAAGTTCGAACGCGCGCGGACGGAAGCTGAGGCACTGCACGAGCGTGAGCCCGACAACCCCCTATTCCAGTCGCACCTCGCGATCGAGAGTATGCAGACGGGCGATTACGACCGCGCCTTCACGCTGTTCGATGCGGTGCTGGAAAAACTTCCGCGCGACCCCGCGACGCTGACCAGCCGCGGCCACGCGCTCAAGACCACCGGCGCGCAGGACGATGCGATCGCCAGCTACCGTGCCGCCATTGCCGCCCGCCCCGACCATGGCGATGCATGGTACGCTCTGGCCAATCTCAAGACCTATCGTTTTTCCGAAGAAGAGATCGCCGCGCTACGCGGACACGCCGGGCGCCACGATCTCGCCTTTGCCGATCGCGTCTATCTGTCCTTCGCGCTGGGCAAGGCGCTGGAGGATCGCGAAAACTACGCTGACAGCTTCGCCGCCTATCGCGAAGGCAACGATCTGAAGCGCGCACAGACGCGCTACAGTGCCGACGCGATGAGCGCGGAACTGGCCCGCCAGCGCGAGACGTGCGAAGCTTCGCTGTTCGAGCGCCATGCCGGCGAAGGGTATGGCGCGCCCGACCCGATCTTCATCCTCGGCCTGCCACGCGCGGGCTCGACCCTGCTCGAACAGATCCTCGCCAGTCATTCGCGGATCGACGGAACGCTGGAGCTGCCCAATATCCTTGCGTTCGCGCACCGGCTGCGCGGGCGCAGGGCAGGCGCGCCGCGCTATCCGCAAGTGCTGCACGAGCTGACGGGCGAGCAGCTGCGGCAACTCGGAAAGGAATATATCGAGGACACCCGCATCCACCGGCAGGGTGCGCCGTTCTTCATCGACAAGATGCCGAACAATTTCCGCCATGTCGGCCTGATCCATCTGATCCTGCCCAATGCGAAGATCATCGATGCGCGCCGCGCGCCGATGGATTGCTGCTTTTCCGGCTTCAAGCAGCTTTTCGCCGAGGGGCAGGAGTTCACCTACGGCCTGACCGAAATCGGGCGCTATTACAGCGATTACGTGGAATTGATGGCGCATTGGGACGCGGTATTGCCGGGCAAGGTGCTGCGCGTGCAGCACGAGGACGTGCTCGACGATCTGGAGGGCGAGACGCGGCGGATGCTCGATTTCGTAGGGGTACCGTTCGAGGAACAGTGCCTCACCTTCCACAAGACAGAGCGCGCGGTGCGAACCGCAAGCAGCGAGCAGGTGCGGCGGCCGCTCAATCGCAGTGGTCAGAATGCGTGGAAGAACTACGAACCTTGGCTCGGCGACCTGAAAATCGCGCTATCCGGCGGAGCCTCGTAGACCAGCCGGAATGGCGGAGAGGAATGGTCGCATTCCGAGGCCGAGCGATACCTGCTTCTTCGCTGACCGATCTATGGAGCGGCACCCTTATGCGCGCTCGCTAAGGGCTACGAGCGCTACCCTCGGCTATGGGCGAGCTCCCGGCTATCTTTCGCAACGCTCCGCCGACTCTGTTACTGTCAGGCCCGCTCGCCAGTACGACGAACGAAATCCAGCGTTTCGGCATCGCACATCGCATCGACCGCGCCCGTTGTGCCGTGCACGAACAGCGAGCCAATCCAGTCGTGCTGCACCGCTAGCCTCCCGGCCGTCCGGAGGCATTACCTGCGCACAGCTCAACTGCTGCCAGCGAGGCCGCATCGGCGGCAAATCGTGAGCGAACCAATTCATGTCCCCGCTAAACGACCAATCTGACCGATCCGAGATCGGATATGCATTTTCGCGGGCTTGACGTCTTGTCACCGGTCTAGCATTAGAACCTAACGAACGGTAGAATTTATTCACGGCTGATAATTTCTCCGCACGATAAGAAGCTCTGGGGGTACGAGGATACAGCCGCAAAGCGATCATCCACCCGCTTGGATGTCTTTAACAATGGTGGTCGATTCCGCCGCAATTCCAATCAGCGTTCGAGGTAACTTCAATATGAACGACCATCAGTCCGGTGCGAGCTTCGCGTCCTCTTCCAGCATGGACCTCGACCTGCCCGAAGAGCATCGCGCCTTCCGTGACATGGTAGAAAGCTTCGTTCAGGCCGAGCTTCCCAAGGACTGGGCGCGCGAGCTTGAGCAGAAGGAAGACGAGTACCCCTTCGAATTGTGGGAAAAGCTGCGCGAAGCTGGGTTCCACGGACTTGGTATCGATGAGGAATATGGCGGCATCGGCGGCGACGTGATGATGCAGATGATCCTCGCCCGCGCGCTGGCGCGGACCTTGGGCGGGCTTGCATGGATCTGGGGAATTACGTCCTTTGCGGGTGTGAAGTCGATCGGCCTGTACGGGTCGGAAGAACAGAAGCGGCGCTTCCTGCCCGAAATCGCGGCGGGTAACCTTCGCGCGGCGATTGCCTTTACCGAGCCTGGCGGCGGGACCGACCTGCTCGGGTCTATGCGCACGACGGCCACCCGCGGCGATGGCGGCTGGATCATCAACGGTGAGAAGATCTGGAGTTCGTCTGCTCACGTAGCAGATTACCTGCTGCTGCTGGCACGCACCGACAAGGACGTGGAAAGGAGCTACCAGGGCCTGACCCTGTTCTGGGTCCCGACCAAGTCGGATGGGGTCAAGATCACCAAGCTCGCCAAGCTCGGTATGCGTTCCATGGGTAGCTGCGCGGTCCATCTGGAAGACGTTTTCGTGCCCGACGATCTGGTGATGGGCGAAACCGATCGCGCGTGGCGTATGCTGCTGCCCACTCTGAACAACGAGCGCATGATGGTGAGCGCTTTCTGCCTCGGCATCATCGACGGCGTGCTCGAAGACGCGCTCGAATATGCCCAGCAGCGCAAGGCCTTCAACAAGGTGATCGGCCAGTTCCAGGCCATCCAGCACATGATCGCCGATATCAAGATGGCGCAGTACCAGGTCGAATGCATGCTGACCGACTGCGCCTGGAAAATCTCGAACGGCAGGGAATCGCTGATCGAGTCGACCGCGTTGAAGATCGTCGCCTCCGAACAGGCCAACAAGTGCGCCGACCTCGGCATCCAGATCCTGGGTGGCATGGGCTACTCCGCCGAGACCGACATGCAGCGATACTGGCGCGACAGCCGGTTGTGGCGGATCGGCCCGATCACGAACGAGATGGCGCGCAACGTGATCGCGGAGAACCTCGGGCTGCCGCGGTCGTTCTGACCGATGCCGACCGCTTCGGACCACCGCTCAACTTTGGAAGGCACACATGGCAGCTCCGCTGTCGGCCAGCGCGACACCGGGGCTCTAGCACCGCTTTTCGCCCCCTTCGAGGGCGGAGGTCTGAGGCTCCCCAACCGCTTCGTGATGGCGCCGATGACACGCTGGATGTCGCCGGGGCAAATTCCGGGGGCCGATGTCGCAGCATATTATCGGCGCCGGGCGGAGAACGGCGTGGGCCTGATCGTCACCGAAGGAACGACGGTCGATCACCCCGCCTCCTCCTACTCAGTGCGCGTCCCGGCCTTCCACGGCCCGGCACTCGACGGCTGGAGGCGCGTGGTCGATGAGGTCCACGAAGCCGGAGGAAAGATCGCCCCGCAATTATGGCATGTCGGGATCATGCGCGATCCGCGGCAGGGCGACTTTCCCAACCCCGATTTACCGAGCGCGAGCCCCTCGGGCATCTACAAGCCCGGCGGAAAATCGGTCATGCCGCCGCTGGAACAGCGCGGGATTCGCGCGATCATAGACAGTTTCGCACGCGCTGCGCAGGCCGCAGCCGACATCGGATTCGACGCGATCGAAATCCACGGCGCGCATGGTTATCTTCTCGACCAGTTCCTGTGGAGTGCGCTCAACCGCCGCCAGGCCGAAGACTACGGAGGAGACGCGGAGCAACGCGTCCGCTTCGCCGTCGAACTGGTCGAGGCCGTGCGTGCCGAAGTCGGGCCTGATTTCCCGATCATCCTGCGCATCTCGCAGTGGAAGCAGCAGGACTACGATGCCCGTCTGGCAGAGACGCCGGAGCAGTTGGAGCGGATCTTTGCACCGCTGGCGGCCGCCGGGATCGATATCTTCCACTGCTCGCAGCGGCGCTATTGGGACACCGAATTCGAAGGGTCGGCGATGAACTTCGCCGGCTGGATAAAGCAGCTGACCGGAAAGCCGACGATCACCGTCGGGAGCGTCGGGCTCGCTGGCGCGATGTCTGTCACCGACATTGGCGAGCAGGCAGGTGTTTCTGCCGATCTCGCCCCACTGGCCGAGCGTGTGGCGAATGGTGAATTCGACCTCGTCGCCGTTGGCCGCGCGCTGCTCGCCGATCCGGCCTGGGTCCGCAAGGTTCGCGAAGGCCGGCTCGCCGAATTGCGCGCATTCGACAAGGCGGCGCTGGACACGCTGATCTGACCGCCCCTGCCCATCACGCTTGTACGAAGGATAGCTTCGCCATGGCCTCCGCATCCGCCTTTCTCGCCCTGATGAAGCGCTATTGCATCGACTATGTGAATGTCGGCGATCAGTCTGTCACCGGCGACCTGATGATCGAGGATTACGTCCTGCAGATGGGCGAATACGAAGTCGTCGGACGCGACGGCGCCTATTGGGATGCGACCGCCCGGCAGATGAAGCAGTATCCCGGGCTTCTGCTGACCGTCCACGAAATCGCCACTTGCGGAGACCGCCTGATGATGCGGTTTACCGAGCATGGTCGGCACGCGAAGTCGGGTGTTCCGTGTGCGTGGGGTGGCATATCGATGTATCGCTGGGACGGTGCGCGACTGACCCATTGCAGCGTCGAGCAGGATTACTGGTCACGCAAACGGCAGATCGACGCTGGGCGCGCTGATGCGGTCGACCATCCCGCCACCGCCCCCTTTACCGGCCAGGGTTATCCACCCGATGCAGCAGCCGAACAATCCGCGCGCGAATGGCTGGAGGCAGGCGGTATCGGGACGGACCATGCGGTACTGTGCGACGACGAATGGCTGCCGGGTCATGAAAGAATGCGGGTAATCGATCAGCATTCAATTGCGATCCACGATCTGTTCTCGGTCGGGCACAGGGTCGCCTTCCATGCTACGATCGAGGGGATCATCGCAGCCGATTTTCCTGCTGGCGAGGCCGGAGCGCGTGGGGAACTCCATGTTGCCGGAATTCTCCATGTCGATCAGGGCAGGATTGCCCACGGTCGCGTGATCCGTAACCGGATGAACTTGCGCCAGAGCGCTGGCTGAAGCGCTCGCTGTGCCGGTCAGGCGATGGTGACGGTCACCTTGCCCGCCTCGTGCCCCTGCTCAAGGTAGCGAAGTGCGTCGGCCGCCTCCTCGAACTTGAAGCTGCGGTCGACCAGCGGGACGAGCTGGTGCTCCGCAACGAAGTCCAGCATCTCGCCGAACTCTTTCGGATTGCCGACATTGGTGCCGATGATCGAGAGGTTGCGCAGGAAGATATCGGGTGCGCTTGCCTTGAAGACGGGCCCGGCGGTCGAGCCATAGACCACTACCCGCGCACCCATCGCCAGCGTGCGCACATAGGCTGGAAACCCGCCCGCAGGGGCACCGTCGAATACCACGTCGATCGGGCCTGCCGCCCTGCCCAGCGCCTTGGCCCAGCCGTCTTCTGTGTAGACCGCGCCGCCTTGCGCCCCACGCTCCACCGCCAGATCGATCGTTTCCTGCGAGCTGCTGGTCACCCACACCCGCGCGCCCATCGCCACGGCAAAGTCGAGCGCCTGCATCGCGACGCCGCCGCCGATCCCCGTGATCAGCACAGTCTCACCTTCGCGCAAACCTGCCTTGGTGGTCAGGCCGCGCCAGGCGGTCAGCCCGGCCAGCGGGAGCGCGGCGGCCTGTACAAAATCGAGGTGGGCAGGTTTGGGAAACAGATTGGCGGCGGGAACGGCAATGCTCTCCGCAATGGTCCCCGGCCCCGGCATGCCGAGAAGGCCGAAATCGGCGGCCGGGAAGCGCAAGTCGTCACCCCAGCCGAGCCCCGGATAGAGCACCACCTCCCGGCCTGCGAGCGACTTGTCGCCATCGTTGCCGACCGCCTCGACCACGCCCGCACCGTCTGCGCCAAGCGTGGCGGGCAGCGTCATGCCCGGATACTGGCCCTTGCCGATCCACAGTTCGCGATGATTCAGCCCTGCTGCGCGGATCGAAACGATTGCTTCACCAGCACCCGCAGCGGGATCTTCCACATTCTCAATCGAGGGAGCGGTTTCGGTATCCTGCAGGAACAAGGCGCGCATAGTCGAATATCCTCTTGGTTGGTAACAGGTCGGTGCTGCGCGGGCAGCAGGGGGGCCCGTCAGCTCATTTTGCGTTCGTCCAGCCCAAGGCTGCGACCGATGATTTCCCGCATGATTTCCGACGTACCGGCATAAATCCGGCTGATCCGCGCGTCGGTGTACATGCGGCTGATCGGGTATTCGTCCATATACCCCGCACCGCCGTGCAGCTGGAGGCAGGCGTCCGTTACGCGACCCTCGATCTCGCTGGTCAGGAGCTTGGCGGAAGACGCATCCTCTGCGGTCAATTCGCCGGCGTTGAGCAGCATCACGCACTGGTCGACAAAGGTCTGCACCATGTCGAGCTCGGCGCGCATCTGCGCCATCTGGAAACGGGTATTCTGGAACGCACCGATCGGCTTCCCGAAGGCGCGCCGTTCCTTGACGTAGCCTAGCGTCACATCGAACGCGTGCTGCGCATTCGCGAGGAAGCCGATCGAACCGACAAGGCGTTCCTGTGCCAGGAATCGCGTCAGGTAGCGAAAACCCTGATGTTCCTCGCCCAGCAAATTAGCGCGGGGAATGTGCACGTCGTTGAAGAACAGCTCGGCGGTATCCTGACTCTTCAGGCCCATCTTTTCGAGCCTGCGCCCGCGCTCGAAACCGTCCATTCCGCGCTCGACCAGAAACAGGCTTATGCCATGCGGCTTTTCGGGATCGGTGCGCGCCGCGACTACGACGAGGTCGGACAGGATGCCGTTGGAGATATAGGTCTTCGACCCGTTGAGCACCCAGCCATCGCCATCGGGACGCGCAGCGGTGCGCATTCCAGCCAGATCGCTGCCGGTCGAAGGTTCGGTCATCGCGACGGCGAGAATGCAGGTGCCATCGACAATGCCCGGCATGAAACGCTGCTTCTGCTCGTCGGTGCCGAGCTTCGCGATGTATGGCGCGACGAGATCGTTGTGCAGGTTGATGTAGAACCCGCTGTCGCCGTGCGTGGTGTTTTCCTCGATGATGACCTGTTCGAAACGGAAATCGTCGATCCCCGCACCGCCATATTGCTCATCGGCCCAGGTGCACAGCAGCCCGGCTTCCCCCGCCTTCGCGTAGATTTCCCGGTCGACCATGCCCTGCTCGCGGAACCGCTCGCCATGCGGCGCCACCTCGGTCTGCATGAAGTGGCGCACCGTCTCGCGAAACTGCTCGTGCTCGGGTTCGAAAATCAGGCGTTTCACGACCAGTCGAACCCCTCGCCGACACTCGCCCTAGCGCGCAATCCTTCGGGTGGCAGGAACCGGTCTCCGTAAGCCTCCGCCAGCCGGTCGCATTCTTCGACGAAGGTTTCGAGCCCAACGGTCTCGATCAGCGAGACGGTTCCGCCGGTCCAAGTCGGGAAGCCCCACCCCAGCACCGCACCCAGATCGCCGTCAGCGGGATGCGTCAGCACGCCTTCTTCCAGGCAGCGGACCGTTTCCAGCGACTGGACATAGAGGAGGCGCCGCTTGACCTCTTCAACATCGGGCTGGCTCTCGGCCACGGGGAATTCCTCGGCCAGGCCGGGCCATAAATGCTTCTTCCCGCCTTCGGGATAATCGTAGAAGCCAGCGCCACCCTTGCGGCCAGGACGACCAAGGCCATCCACCATCCGCTCCATCACATCCGCCGAGGTCGGCCTGCGATAGGATGGGTCTTCGGCTTCCGCCTGACGGACAATCTTGAGCGGCAATTCGATCGAGGTCTCGTCGATCACCGCCAGCGGTCCGACCGGCATTCCAGCCTGTTTCGCTGCATTTTCGATCAGTTCGGGCGCCACGCCCTCGCGCAGGAGTTCCATCCCTTCGTGGATGAAGGTCTGGAACACGCGGCTGGTGTAGAAGCCACGGCTATCGTTCACCACGATCGGGACCTTGCGGATCTGCGCCACGAAATCGATCGCCCGGGCCAGCGTTTCCGGTTTCGTTTCCTGCCCCATGATGATTTCGACCAGCGCCATCCGGTCGACCGGCGAAAAGAAGTGCAGTCCGATGAAGTCGCCGGGGCGGGAGAAAGCCTTGGCAAGGTCCGAGATCGGGAGGGTCGAGGTGTTCGACGCAAACACCGCATCGGCCGGCATCGCGGCCTCCGCCTTGCCGGTGACGTCGGCCTTGATCGCCGTATCCTCGAACACAGCCTCGATCACCAGATCGCAGCCACCTAGCTGCTGATAATCGGTTGTGGGATGAATGCGATCGAGCAGAACCGCGCCCTTCTCTTCGCTCGTCTTTCCGCGCGCCACGAGCTTGTCGATCACTTTGCGCGACCAGTCCTTGCCCCGGTCGGCGGTGGCCTGGTCGGTGTCGAGCAGAACCGCCTCGATCCCGGCGAGTGCGGCCGAATAGGCGATGCCTGCCCCCATCATGCCCGCGCCGAGAATGCCAACCTTGCCGACTTTTCGCCGTTCGAAGCCATCGGGTCGCCGGGCGCCCTTCTGCGCCAGCCCCTTGTTTACGAACGTGGTTCGGATGATGTTGCGCGCGACCGGATCGGTCATCAGGTGCGCGAAGTGGCGGCTTTCGACAAGCAGCCCCTTGTCGAACGGAACCTGCATCCCTTCGAAAATGCACGCCAGGATCGAGATCGGTGCGGGATAATTGTCGCCGTACTTGCTGCGCAGTTTGGCTGTGACCATCGTGAAGATGCCAGCGGTCGACTGCTTCAGTAGGCCGTTCGACTGCTGGATTGCAAAGCCCTTCACATCCCACGGGCGCGTCGGGTCCGGTTCGGTTGCCAGCCATTGGCGGGCCGCATCGATCACCTTGTCGGTCGCAACGACCTGATCGACCATACCCATTTCCAGCGCCGTCGCAGGGGTATAGCTGCGCCCTTCGAGCAGCGCCTCCATCGCCTTGTCGACGCCGATCATGCGAACGAGCCGCTGCGTACCGCCCGAGCCGGGCAACAGCCCGACATTGACTTCGGGAAGGCCGACAACCGCAGCTGCGTCGTCGGCGAGAATGCGGTGCGTGCAGGCGAGCGCCAACTCGTAGCCCCCGCCCAGCGCAAAGCCGCACATCGCGGCGACCACGGGCTTGCCGCAAGTCTCGAGCGCGCGGTGCATCGCGGTGGCGCGCTGGCTGAACGCGAACGCATCCTGCGCACTCATGCCCTGCATTTCGCCAAGGATGAATTTCAGGTCCGCTCCCGCCATGAAGCCGGACTTGGCCGACGCGATGATGATGCCGGTGATCGCCTCGTCGTCCCGCGCGGCCTCGATGGTCTGCGTCATCTCGGTCACCCAGTCGGGCGAGACAGTGTTTACCGACGCATCTGGATCGTCGAGCGTGATGGTGAGAATGCCGTTTTCGGCATCGGTGCGCAGATATTTTGCCATGACGTTCAGACCCGTTCGATGATGGTCGCAGTGCCGAGGCCGTTTCCGGCGCACAGCGTAACCAGCGCGGTGTTGAGATCGCGCCGCTCGAGCTCGTCGAGCACGGTGCCCAGGATCATGGCACCGGTCGCACCCAGCGGATGGCCGAGAGCAATCGCGCCGCCAGCCACGTTCACCCGCTCCGGGTCGAGATCGAGATAGCGCATGAAACGCAGCACCACGCTCGCGAATGCCTCGTTGATCTCGAACAGGTCGATATCGTCGGGCGTCATGCCCGCCCGGTCGAGCAGCTTGCGCGAAACATCGGCGGGCGCGGTCAGCATGATGGTGGGTTCGGAGCCGATATTGGCGAAGGCGCGAATGCGTGCGCGCGGTCGCAGCCCCGCATCCTTGCCGAACTCGGCATTGCCGACGAGGACCGCCGCCGCACCATCGACAATCCCGGAGGAGTTGCCGCCGGTGTGGACGTGATTAATCTCCGCAACTTGCGGATAACGCTGGATCGCAACCGGATCGAACACCTCGCCCAGCCCGGTGAAGGCAGGCTTCAGCTTGGCGAGCGATTCGGTCGTGGTCTCGGGCCGCAGATACTCGTCGCGGGCCAGCACGGTCTGCCCGATGACATCGGTGACCGGCGCGATCGACTTGTCGAACCAGCCCGCCTGCTGCGCGGCTGACGCCCGGCGCTGGCTTTCCGCGGCGTAGGCATCGACGTCTTCGCGCGAAAAACCATCCAGCGTCGCGATCAGATCGGCGCCGATCCCCTGCGGCGCGAAATAGTTGTGATAGCTGCACCACGGATCGGCCGACCATGCGCCGGTATCGGCACCAATATAGGTGCGCGACATGCTCTCCACCCCGCCGCCGACCGCTGCATTTGCCGCCCCGGTCATGACCTGGGCCGCGGCATTATTCACTGCTTCGAGCGCGGACGCACAAAACCGGTGGACCTGCTGCCCCGCGACCGCTTCCGCCCAGTCTGCCGTGAGCACGGCAGCGCGTCCGATATTGCCGCCCTGCTCGCCCACAGGCTGCGCGCAACCGTAGACCACATCATCGATCCGGGCCGTGTCCAGCCCATTGCGTTCCGCCAGCGCCCTGAGCGGCGTTGCCGCCAGTTCGACGGCGGTAATTTCGCGGAGCGATCCGTCCGGGCGCCCACGCCCCCGGGGTGTTCGTACATGGTCGTAGATCAACGCGTCGGCCAAGCGGGCCTCCCTCTCGTTCGATTTTTTCTACTTATCGTTTGGAAAACTTGACCTGCCAGCAGGCGCCGATTAGGTCAAGGGGCATCAGCGGCGCGCACGATAGAGCGCCGGATTGGGACTGCAGCCGAAGCAAGCTGCGTACGACGGAGAGGTCGATGCTGCCAAATTATTATCGACCCATTGGTCGTTTTTGCACAGGCGCTGTTACTGCCGAGGCAAGCTTTTGAGCACCCCCGGCCTGAAGCATGGTCCGCTGGACGGGCTGCGTATCGTGGAATTCGATGCGATCGGCCCCGTGCCACTCGCGGCGATGATTCTCGCCGATATGGGGGCCGACATCGTCCGGATCACACGGCCCCGAACGGGCAGCGAATCCTGGGACGATGTGGGCGGAGCCGTGCTCCATCGCGGGCGCGCAGCGGTGGAAATCGACCTTGCTACCGATGCGGACAACGCGCTCTCGCTGATCGCCAGAGCGGATGCGGTTCTGGAGGGCTTCCGTCCTGGCGTGATGGAACGTCTCGGCCTTGGCCCGCAGCCGTGTCTCGCGGTCAATCCCGCTCTCGTCTACGGGCGGATGACCGGATGGGGGCAGGACGGGCCCCTTGCGCAGCGCGCGGGCCACGATCTCAACTATCTCGCGCTGACCGGCGCCCTGCACGCGATCGGCCCCGCCGACGCGCCGCCGCCCGTGCCGCTCAACCTGATCGGCGATTATGGCGGGGGCACGATGTTTCTCGTCGCAGGCGTCCTCGCCGCCGTCATGTCGGCGCGCGAGACTGGCCGGGGTCAGGTTGTCGACGCCGCGATGGTCGATGGCGTTTCGTGCCTCAGCGCGCTGTTCCATGCCTTCCGCGCGAGCGGCGCGTGGCGCGATGAACGGGAGAGCAACCTGCTCGATGGTGGCGTACCCTTCTATCGCACCTATCGCTGTGCAGATGGCAAGTTCGTCGCGGTCGGCGCACTCGAACCAAAATTCTACCGTCTGCTGCTCGACGGGCTGGATCTCGACCCATCGGCCTGGCCACAGATGGACCGTGCCGTGTGGCCGTCGATGGCGGAGACGTTTGCCGCGCGCTTCGCCGCGCGCCCGCGCGATGAATGGGCCGACCTTTTCGAGGGAACCGACGCCTGCGTGACACCGGTCCTCGACTGGGCGGAAGCGGCCGATAATGCTCACCTCGGCGCGCGCGGCACGCTGCAGCGCGGCACAGGCACAGTCCACCCGGCCCCTGCGCCGCGTTTCTCCGCCACGCCCTCCGCCATCAGACCCGCTCAAACGCTGTCGCTTGAGGAGGCCTCGCACCGGTGGGATGCGTGCGAACGACTGAAGGAAGCCACATGACCGATCTGTTTTCGCTCGCAGGCAAGGTGGCGCTGGTCACCGGAGGCGCGCAAGGCCTCGGGCGGATGATCGCCGAGGGTCTGATCGACGCAGGTGCCAGCGTATACATAACCTCGCGGAAGCGCGATGTGTGCGATGCCACCGCCGCAGAGCTCGGACCGGATTGTCATGCCCTGCCCGGCGACGCCGGCTCACCCGAAGGGATCGCCGAGCTTGGCAGGCAGTTCCGGCAGGCAAATGCAGGCCGACCGCTTCACATCCTCGTCAACAACGCCGGACGCACTTGGGGAGCACCGATCGACGAATTTCCCGACAAGGCATGGCCGGGCGTGATGGCGGTCAACGTGCAGGCCCCTTTCCGCATGATGCAGGAATTCCTGCCCGAGCTGGAGGCTGGCGGCACGCCGGACGATCCTGCGCGGATCGTCAATATCGGCTCGATTGCGGGGTCAACGACCACTGATTTGAATGCCTACAGCTACGCTGCGAGCAAGGCCGCCCTGCATCATCTGACACGGCAGATGGCCCGCGATCTCGCGCCGCGCCACATAAACGCGAACGTCGTCGTTCCGGGCTTTTTCGCGACCTCCATGACCGCCCACCTGCGTGAGGACACGCGTACCGATCCCTCGGGCCACGTTCCCCTGCGCCGCCTCGGTCAGCCCGCGGATATCGCAGGAACCGTCGTCTACGCCGCCAGCCGTGCAAGCGCGTATATGACGGGCGCGCAAATCACGATCGACGGCGGGCTGACCGGATGCGACTGACGCGCACGCGGCGGCCAAGCGAGTGAGGACATGACCATGGAAGACCTGCCTCCCCCACCCGATGCCGCGGGCCTTTCGCTCGACGGGTCGGAGACCTACACGATCGACCCGGCGGAAAACGCACGGCTGTGCCGTTCGACCGGGGTAGAGCCCGCGGCCGACGGCACGGCGCACCCGATCTACTACTACATCGCGACCCAGGTCGGCATGGGAAAGACGGTGGCCGGGCTTTGCGCGGCCTGCGATTTCGACATTGACGACGGACCGATGATGGTCGGCTCTCAGGCGAGCTTCACGCACCTCTTGCGGGTCGGCACACCCTACCGGGTCAGGGGCAGCATCGTCTCGCTTACCCGCAAGCGCAGCCGCAAGCTCGGGGTTATGGACCTTCTCGAATATCGGCTCGCGCTGGTCGATGAGAACGGCGAAGAGGCGCTCGCATGCACCAACACCTGGGCTCTCCCGAGGAAGGAACTGGCATGAAGGTAGGCGACCCCCTCCCCACGTTCACGCATGATCGCGTCTCGCCCGATGCCATGCGTGATTGGGCGACGTTCCTGCGGGACGACAATCCGATTCACCTCGACCCGGCAGCGGTCGCCGCGCTTGGCCTCGGCGACAGAGTCATCAATCAGGGTCCGGCGAACCTCGCCTATGTCATCAACATGCTGCACACCGCCTTCCCCTCGGGCACGATCACCGCGCTTTCCACCCGCTTCCTGGGCAATGTACGTGCCGAAGACAGCGTGATAGCGGGTGGAACGATCACCTCGCTCAACGCCGACGAAGCAGCATGCGACTTTGAACTGCGCGTGGTCGATGGCGAGCCTGCACTCGCCGGCACGGCGACGATCGCGCTGAACCAGCAGGTTTCTTGACGATTTCCGAACGCATGGTAGAAAAATGCCACGGATGAGCCGACAAGGCCTCATCGAACACCAAGGGATCTGCCGGAAAGAGCGGACCACCGGGAGATATGCAAGTTGAAGACGCTCGACATCTCAGGCGAACTTGCCTGCGAAACCATTCCTGCAATTCTCGCGCGTCAGGCGGCCGAGCGGCCCGATGCGCTTCACGCGATCTTTCCCCATCGCACCCTGACATTTGGCGAGCTTGATCGGCAGGCACGGCGCTGGGCGCGCGCCTTCGCGGCGCAGGGCCTCCAACCCGGCGATCATATCGCCACGCTGATGCCCAATTGCCCGGAGTGGCTGCCAGTCTATTACGGCGCGCTGCAGTTCGGCGCGGTTCCGGTGGTGCTGAACGCACGGTACAAGAGGCAGGAGCTCGCCTATACGCTTGCCCACAGCCGCTCAAAACTACTGGTCACGACGACGAGCATCGAAGACCATGTCGATTTCGTCGCATTGCTGCGGGATGTCCTCCCCGGAATCGCCGGTCAGGACACTACGCAATTGCAGATCGACGCGGCCCCCGACCTGCGCGCGGTCATCCTGTGCGAAGGAGAGGGAACTGACGGTTTTCGCGGTGAAGCGGCGTTTCTCGATCGCGGCGAGGAAGTGCCGGAAAGCCGCGCCTTGGCAGGGGGGCGTGACGCGAAGATCGATGACACTTCGGCAATCATCTATACCTCGGGCACGACGTCCAGTCCCAAGGGATGCGAGCTGACGCATGCCAGTGTGCAGAACAGCTGGTCGACCTTCTCCCGCATTGTCGATCTGGCTGCAGGCGAGACCGTGTGGATGCCCATGCCCTTCTTCCACACCGGGGGTATCGGCCCCATGACCGCGATGCTCGACAGGGGCGCCGCCTTTATCACCCAGGCCCATTACGAACCCGAACCGATAGTGGACCTGATCGAGCAGCACCGGACCGAGCATCTCTACCCCGGATTCCCCCAGCTTTCCTTCGGAGTCATCGAACATCCCAAGTTCGACCGAGAGCGGTTCACGCACGTGCGTTCGCTGCTCAATGTCGGACCGCCGGCGATGCAGGCAAAGATCCAGAGCCTCCTTCCCGAAGGAGCCGTGCTGCTGAACCTCTTCGGCATGACCGAAGGATCGGGGATCGTTACTTTCACACCGTTCGATGCCCCCTTCCCGGTCCGGGCCGAAACCTCTGGGCTGCCGCCACCGCATACACAGGTTCGGATCGTCGATCCCGAAACCGGACAGGTATGCCCGGATGGCAAACCGGGCGAATTGCAGTTCCGCGGCGGCGGGGCCTTCAAATCCTACTATGCCGATCCCGATGCGACTGCCGAGACGATCCTGCCCGATGGCTGGGTTCGCACCGGTGACCGGGGGCGGATCGACGAAAACGGGTTCCTCGTCTTCCTCGGCCGCATCAAGGATATGCTGAAGGTCGGTGGCGAGAACGTCGCCGCAGCCGAAATCGAAGCCTACATCCAGGGATTGCCCGGTGTGCAGCTGGTCCAGGTCATCGGCATGGCGGACGACCGGATGGGCGAAGTCCCGGTCGCATTCATCGAACCCAGCGAAGGTGCGGAGCTGTCGGAACAGGGCGTCATCGAGGCCTGCAACGGGCAGCTTGCTCGCTGGAAGATTCCGCGCCGGGTCGAGTTTGTGTCGGAGTGGCCGATGTCGGCTACCAAAGTGCAGAAGTTTCGCCTCGCCGAACTTCTATAGCGACGTTCCCGCTCACGATTGGCCGTCGCGAGGCCGGACTCGCGCGGATAGACGCACCTTAAATCTACCGCTGCTTCGATTATAAACAGCGTCAAATTGGCAACAGTCTTGCCTTTTGCTCCCGATTTCAGGGCCATCTAACATTGGATTCCCGCGGAACGCCGCTCCCGTACAGATCACACTTGATAAAATCCAACCGCATGGTAGTTTTTTCTCAGACCTGCAAAAGCGGGCTTGATCTAGGAGAGGTTTATGACTGGCAAAAACTGCCGAGCGCTGTGGGTCGCGTGCCTTTGTTCCACGGTCCTTGCCACACCGGCGTTCGCCCAAACCAACCCGGTTGCAGCTGGCGATGTCGCCGATGCAGAGGAGCGCGACGCGCAGGACGCAGGCGTCGATTCCGCACCGGCAGGCACCGTAAGGGGCGCGCCCGATCGCGTGGAAGAAATCGTGGTCATCGGGCGCAAACGTGCCCGCGCGGAAGAACTCCAGGAAGTCCCGGTTTCGATCACCGCATTCAGCGCCGAGCAACTGCAGTCGACGGTTGTCCGTGATCTCACCGATATCAGTTCGCTTTCGCCCAGCGCCTCTCTCCAGTCGTCTTCGCAGCGCGGGGTGCAGAACTTCGCCATCCGCGGAACGGGCGTGTCGGGCACGACCCCCTCGGACGAACCTGCAGTCGGTGTCTTCCAGGATGGCGTTTACTGGGGTTCGAACTATGGCGCGTTGACCGAGTTGTTCGATGTCGAAGGCGTCGAAATCCTGCGCGGTCCGCAAGGGACCCTGTTCGGCCGCAACGTTACCGGCGGCGCGGTGTCGCTCAGGTCCGCACGCCCCGGCGCCCTCCCCTATAAGAGAGTGTCGATCGGCGTCTCAAACGGACTGGGGCTCGACGCCTCGGCGATCCTGAGTGGGCCGGTCAGCGACACGATTTCTGCGCGACTTGCCGTCATGCAGCGGGCGAACGCCGGCCTGTACGAAAATATCGATACCGGGACGCAATACGGAAAATCCTACGTCACCATCGTCCGCCCGAGCGTGAAGTTCGAGCCCAGCGATACCTTCGATCTGACGCTGCTGGGCGAATTCTATTCACAGACCGGCGATCCCACGCCTGTTCGGGGGATTTCGCCCCGCACCATCGGCGCGTCGGCCAATCTCGCGGAACTTGCCGGCTATGTGACGTCGCCCGACTTCACCAAGATCCAGGTCGGTGATCGCGGTTTCACCGATGTGCAGGTCTATTTCGGCATGGCCGAAGCCAATCTGCAGATCGGGCCGGGTACGCTGACTTCGATCACCGGGTATCGACAAGTCAATTCCCGCAACCAGACCGATTTCGATGGCTTCCCGGTCGGCGGATTCCTGCAATATGCGGAGACTGACCAGCACCAGTTCAGCGAAGAGCTGCGTTACGCTGCGGATGTTTCGGACTGGCTCGGCTTCACCGTCGGCGGATACTATTTCGACCAGCGTATCGCCTATGCAGAGAGCCGCGATCTGGCCAATGGCGCAACGCGGGTGGCGACCCGATCGATACTGCAAAACCAGAGCTACGCCGCCTTTGCAGAAGCGGATATCAGGCCGTTCGACGGCTTCACAGTGACGCTTGGTGGACGCTACACGAGTGAGAACAAGAAGCCTCAGGCCGCCCGATTTGGCGCCTGTCCGTTCGACCTCCAGTCACCCTGCACCTTCGAGACCGCGCCGAAATATAGTGGGGACAACTTCTCGCCCAAGGTCGGGCTGGCATACCAGCTTAATGCCGACGCACTGCTCTTCGCCAGCTGGACGCGCGGCTTCCGCAGTGGCGGTTTCTCGCTTCGCGGCACACCGCTTGGTGCGCCCTACAACGAAGAAACCGTCGACGCCTATGAAGCCGGCTTCAAGCTCGACCTGCTCGATCGACGAGTGCGCTTCAACGTTTCGGGCTATTACAACAAGTTCCACGACCTGCAGCGTACCGTGCTCGACACCGATCCGGTGCTGGGGGTGGTTCAGGCGGTCTTCAACGCCGCAGACGCGACCATCAAGGGCGCCGAGGTCGAACTGACCGTCGTTCCGACGAGCGGGCTGACCCTGCGCGGTGTGTACGGCTACACCGACGCCTCGTACGAAACCTTCACTGGCTTCGCGAACCCGCAGGATCTGGAATTCGTGCGCGTGCCGAAGCACACGGGTAGCGTCTCGGTCGACTACGAGGGCAATATCGGTTCGCGCCGTGCAGGTGCTCACGCCGATGTGACCTATAGCGGCCGCTATTTCTTCGACGATCCGAACAACCTGTCGCAAGACGCGTACGCGCTGCTCAATGCGAAGGTCTTTGTCGATCTGACCGATCAGTTGACGCTCGATGTCTACGCTCGCAACCTCACCGACACGCAATACAGCGTGTGGGGTTCCACTCTGGGCTCGCTCGGGGAAAACCGCTTCCCGGGCGCACCGCGAACCTATGGTGCACGCCTTACGCTCACCTTCTGATGTTCCGGGTCTACCCGTCGCCTAATATGTCCCAGGGCGACGGGTAGACGCTCAGCCGTGCCGTGGCTAAAACGCGCGGTCGAATATCCAGGACAGGGCATGCCGAAAACCAAATCGGAAACGAAAGAGCGCGCCAAGGCGCGCAAGGGGGCCGGCACGGCGGTCGGGAAGCGACAGCACGCCAAGTCGCGCAAGCGGTGGGACCGCATTCTGGAAGCCGCCACCGCGCTGTTCAACGAACGCGGATTTGCCGCGACCTCGATGCAGGACATCAGCGAACGGGTGGAGCTGCAGAAAGGCAGCCTGTACTACTACGTCGATTCCAAGGAGATGTTGCTGTTCGAGATCCTGCGCGATCTCCATCATGGTGGCGAGGCTTTGGTCGCCGGCGTCAACTTCGATGCCGACGATGCGCTGAGCGAATTGCGCAGCTTCCTGGTCCAGATCGGCATTTACGCGGGAGTACACGGGGATCGCCTGCGAATATTCAGCCGCGACCTCGATTTCCTCCCTGCAGAACAGCAGCGAGAAATCATCTCCGAACGCCACCTCTATCGCGACGCGGTGGAACGGCTCATCAACCGTGCCGTGAAAACGGGGCAGGTTTCGCCGAACATCGACGTGCTCGTCGCCTGTCAGGTGGCATTGCAGTCTTCTGCGGGTATTTCGGACTGGTACCGCCCGGGCGGCCCGATCCCGATAGAGCGGATCGCGGTGCAGACGGCGGGCCTCGTCGTCCAGGGCCTGCGCGACTACGGCAAGGCGTAGCTCCACCTCCCCGCAGCAGAAAAATCAGGACGTAGCGTTGGCAGGCTCCATCGCAAACAGAACCGTGCCCGACTGAACCGACTGCCCCGCATCAACCGCAAGCGATTGAACCGTCCCGGCGACCGGCGCACAAATTTCCATTTCCATCTTCATCGCCTCGAGCAGCAGCACCGTATCGCCTTTGGCAACTTCGGCACCGGTTGCCGCGCGCAGGGAGACCACCACCGCATCCATCGGTGCGCGAACCGTGGAATCGCCGTCTTTCTCGACAGCGAGCGCCACGTCCCTCTCTCGTGTGCCGCCTGTCATCTTGCTCAGCCGCCGTGCCGTGCTGCTTCGCTCGAGAGGAATAGTGACGGCCACGCTCTGTGCGCCCCACGGGAGGCTGACCTGACGCACCTGCGGCGCTTCGCCGTCACTGCCGGTATCTGCCTGCGATGTAGGCCGGTGCTCTGGATCGGGCTGCCAATCGCGTTCGAGCGAACCGGTATGATGGCGCGCAGCCGCAAAGTCGGGCTCGCGCAGCACGCTTCGAAGATAGGGCGCGGTAGTCGGCACGCCCACAACTCTCAGTTCCTCCAGCGCCTGCCCCAGCCGGGCGAGAGCCGCCGCCCTCGTGAGCCCGTAGGCAAGAACCTTGCCGAACATCGAATCGTAATGCGGGGCAACCGCATCGCCCCGTTCGAAACCGAAATCACACCTCACCCAAGGGGCCGAGGGCAGACGCAGGTCCGAAAGGCGGCCCGAGGATGGCCGGAATTGATCCCAAGGATCTTCCGCCGCGATACGCGCCTGGATCGCGCTTCCCCGCAAGTCGATATCGCCTTGCCGGAAGGCAAGCGGTTCGCCCGATGCGACCCGGATCTGCTGTTCTACCAGATCGATGCCGGTGACGAGCTCGCTCACCCCGTGTTCCACCTGCAACCGGGTGTTCATCTCTAGAAAGAAGAACTCCTCCCTCTGCGGGTCGACCAGGAATTCCACCGTACCGGCCCCGCGGTATTCAACCTTGTGGGACAAATCGATGGCAGCCTTGGCAAGGGCATCGCGCATTTCGTCGCCCAGCGCGGGAGCCGGGGCTTCTTCCAGCAATTTCTGATGGCGCCGCTGTACGGAGCAATCGCGGTCGCCCAGGTGGACGACATTGCCGTGGTGATCCGCCAGCACCTGCACTTCGACATGGCGCGGACGGTCGACATATCGTTCGAGGAAGACCTCACCGCGCCCGAAGGCCGCCGTCGCTTCGCGCCCTGCAGAAGCGAGAGCCTCCTCCAGCTCGGATTCGTCGCCTGCGCGGCGAATGCCACGCCCGCCCCCGCCAAAGCTGGCCTTCACCGCCACCGGCCAGCCGATACGTTCGGCTACATGCATCGCTTCCGAAAAGTCGGCGACGACGCCGTCCGAGCCTGGAAGCACGGGAACCTGGCTTTCGATTGCGGCAGCGCGGGCTGCCGTCTTGTCCCCCATCAGCGCGATGGTTTCCGGGCGCGGACCCACGAAAACCAGCCCTGCCTCTTCCACCGCGCGCGCGAATTCGGCATTTTCGCTCAGCAGGCCGTAACCCGGATGGACCGCTTCGACGCCCGCTGTGCGCGCCGCATCGATGATCGCCGCTATATCGAGATAGGACTGGGCAACCGGCGCCGGGCCGATGCGAAGGGATTCGTCCGCCAGCCGAGTCCACAGCGCGCCCTCGTCGAAGTCGCTATGCACCGCCGCCGCGCGAATGCCCAGCAGGCGACACGTGCGGATAATACGCACAGCGATCTCGCCGCGATTGGCCACCAGGATCGAGCCGATCATGCGCGCATCGTCCCGCGAG
Source organism: Citromicrobium bathyomarinum (assembly GCF_038594485.1). GTDB lineage: Bacteria > Pseudomonadota > Alphaproteobacteria > Sphingomonadales > Sphingomonadaceae > Alteriqipengyuania > Alteriqipengyuania bathyomarina_A. The sequence goes on from NZ_JBCFZG010000006.1 coordinate 47,300, forward strand.
CGTTTGAGAGGGTAGCCCGCTTCATGGCCGCACCCTTTCGCCTTCGCCCCACGCGACGGCGAGCGCCTGGATCAGCACCTCGCGCGTGCGCCCCGGTTCGATAATATCATCGAAAGCAAGGTTGGCCGCCGCCTCCCACGGTTCCGAAATCGCAGTCCATTCGCTTTGCAGTTCCTGCAGCAGCGCCTCGTGCGCCGCACGTCCCTCCTTTGCGAGCGTGGCTTCGAGTTGCCGACGGTGAACGGTTCGGATACCGGTGTCGGGGGCCATGAAGCCAAGTTCGGCAGACGGCCAGGCGAACAGGAAATCGGGATGCGTCGGCCTGCCGCCCATCGCGAAGTGCCCGCCACCATAGGCCTTGCGCAAGACGCAGCCCAGCTTGGGCACCTTCGCCGTTGAGATGCCCAGCGCAAGCTCCTCGTATGCTTTGAGCGTCCCCGCCTTCTCAGCCTCTGTGCCGACCATCAGGCCGGGGACATCGTGCAGGAACACCAGCGGAAGATTGAACCGGTCGCACAGGCGCACGAAAGCCAGTTCCTTGCGCAGCGCATCGGCATCCAGCGCGCCTGCGCGAATGATCGGCTGGTTGGCGACGATCCCCACCGGATTGCCTTCGAGCCTGGCAAAGCAGGTCAGCAGCGACGGCCCCCAGTTGTCGGCCCAGCCCATGATACTGCCACCATCCGCAATCGCGGCGATCACGCTGCGCATGTCGTATCCCGATTTCGCGCCGAGCGGGACGATGCTTTCGAGCTCTGTCGGATCGGTCATTGGATCGGCAGGCGGCGCCACCGGCGCTGGCCGGGCGCTGTTGGGCGGAAGGAAGGAGAGAAACGCTGCGATGGCATCGAAGGCTTCGGCCTCGGTCGCGACCACCATATGCGCGTTTCCAACCGCCGTCGCGCGCTCCGGGCCGCCCAGTTCCTGGTCTGTCAGCTTCTCCCCCGTCGCCGGTTCGATGACCGACGGGCCGACCAGCGCGAGCGAGGCAAACTCGGCCATGACCACGAAATCCGCGGTCGAGGCGTGGAGCGCGCTATCCCCGTAGGACGGGCCCAAAACCGCCGCCGCACGCGGAACATCGGGCCCGCCGTCGGTGCGCTTGAGAAAGGTCTGGAAGTCGAGCGGAAGCGTGGAGAAGCGCCATCCCATCACGTCGGGAATACGGCCCCCATCCGCATCGCACAGCAAGACGATGGGGAAGCCCTTTTGCTGCGCGTGTTCGATCAGTCTGCCCTGCTTGCGCATCCCGACGGGCGCGGTGGTCCCCGCGAGGACCGAAGAATCGATCCCGATCACCCCGACCCTGCGGCCGTCGAGCAGACCGAAGCCCGTCACTGCGGCATCGCCGGGCACGTGGCGTTCGCCGCGCATTTCGGGCAGCGCGAGCGCGCCGATCTCGAACCAGCTGTCGGGATCGACCAGCATTTCGATCCGCTCGCGCACCGGGAGACGCCCGGATTCGCGATGACGCTTCAGCCCTTCCTCACCGCCCATCTCGCGTGCCCGCGCCTGGCGTGCGCGCAGTTCTGCAATGTGATCGCTCATCGTCGGCTCCGGCCCACTCATGCCGAAGCCCCTGCCCGCGCGGCGAAGCGTGCCGGGCGTCGTTCGAGGAATGCGGCAATCCCTTCCGCGCGGTCGGGCGAAGCCTGCAATCTTGATAATTCGTCGACCGACCATGCGACATCGTCGTCACCGAAGGCGACGTTGACCATGCGCTTGCCGACCGAGGCGGCGTTGGGCGAAAGGGCCGCGATCGACTGCGCAAGTGCGGTTGCCCGGTCGATCAGGTCGGCGGCGGGGACGATCTCCTGCACCAGCCCGATCGCCTGCGCCCTGTGCGCGTCGATCGTGGCGCCGGTCATCACAAGGTACTTGGTGGCCTGAATGCCGATAACATCGGGCCCGCGCAAAATGCCGAAACCCGGCACCAGCCCGAAGCGCGCCTCGGGCATCGCGAAGGTCGCGTGGTCCGCCGCGATCACCATGTCGCAGGCGAGCGCAAGTTCGCATCCACCCCCCATCGCAATCCCGTTGATCGCCGCAATCACCGGCACGGGGCAGCGCTCGATATCGCGGAATGCGTGCATCGCGTCGGTCTGAAAGGCGCGGATCGACGATTCGTCTTTCAGTTCGAGAAAGCCCCCGACATCGCCGCCGGCACTGAAGGCCTTATCGCCTGCCCCGGTCAGCACGATGGCACGGATATCGTCCATCGCAGCAAGCTCGCCGAGCGTCTTCGACAGATCGTGCCAGAAGGCCGGAGTCAGCGCATTGTGCTTGTTTGCCCGGTCGATCGTGACGGTCGCGACGCAATCCCCGGTCGCGATCGCCAGGTCCCCCCGACGTATTGTTTGCTCTGCCCGCATCGGCCAATCTCTCCAGCATCGGTTTTTCTCGCAGATTAATATCAAACGATCGGTAGTCAATGTGGAGCGCAAAGCGAGGAACCATGCCATTACCCGTGAAATCCCGTGGCTAATTGACTACTTGCCGCTCGCTAATTTCAACCGTAGGTTTGAAAGCTATGGGAGAATAAGATGACCGCAGAGTCACGAAGTATCGAATTTCCGGCGGACGAAACTGATCGCCGACCTGCAAGACGCGGCACCGCGTGGACCCTGGCGGTGTTGACGGCGATCTTCACCGTCGCTTTCATCGACCGGCAGATCCTCAACCTTCTGGTGGACCCGATCAAGGGCTCGCTGGGCATTACCGATGTCGATTTCAGCCTGCTGCAGGGCCTTGCCTTTATGGCATCCTATGTCGCGCTCAGCCCCATGTTCGGCTGGCTGGCGGACCGGACCAACCGGCGCAATCTGCTGGCGGGAGCAGTGACCGTGTGGAGCCTGTGCACGATACTCTGCGGCCTTTCCCAGGATTACTCCACCTTGTTCATGGCACGGATCGGGATCGGCGCGGCAGAGGCGTGCGTCACACCGGCCGCGTGGTCGATGCTGGCCGACCTGTACGAGCGCAAGCGCCTCTCGCGCGCACTCAGCATCTTCCTCATCGGGCCTTATATCGGCACCGGCCTCGCCATGATCCTAGGGGGATTCCTTTTGGGCCTGGGCGAGGAGATTCGCGCGCTCGTTCCGATATTCTCGGGCTTTGCCGACTGGCAGATCGTGTTCATCGCCGTCGGCCTGCCGGGCATAATGCTGGGGCCGATCACGCTGGCATTGCGAGAACCTGCGCGCGGAGAGAGCAGCAGTGGGCCACCCACCGCCGCCATTCCCCTGCGCGAAGCTTTCGCGTTCCTGTGGCAGGCGCGCAGCTTCTTCGTGCTGTTCTTTCTCGGTATGACGGCCATCATCCTGGTGCTTTATTCGGTGCCCGCCTGGATGCCGGCAGTGCTGATCCGCTCGCTCGGTGCCGATCCCGCCACCGTCGGCCTGCAATACGGCATCGTCGCGCTGTGCGCAGGCACGGGGGGCGTGCTGTTCGGCCCGGTGCTGGGGCGTTTTCTCGCCGCGCGCGGAACGAAATATCCCGAGGTGCGGGTGCCCATCATCGCGGCAGGGGGCCTGGTGGTCGCAGGCGCACTGCTCGCGTTCCTGCCCAGCTACGAGGTTGGCCTTCTGGCGGCGGGAATCGCGACGTTCTTCTTCGGCCTTCCGCAAGCCATGGCGGCCACCGCATTGCAGGTCGCCGCGCCGCCCGCGATGCGCGGTCTGGTGGCATCAATCTACACCTTCATCGCGGGTGTGATCGGCTTGGTGCTCGCCCCCACACTGGTCGCTTTCCTGACAGATCACGTGTTCCGCAACCCGGCGGACGTCGATTCATCGCTGGCGATCGTGTGCTGTACCAGCGCAATCATTGCGCTGTTGCTGACCATCGCCGCCGCGAGGAATTACCGTCCGCTAACCGAGGATTGAGCGCGCAGCAGGCTTCATCAGCTTTTCATCCTGCCGAGCGCGGCACCGCTAAGCTGCATGGTGGTGAGGCCCATTCCGCCGTCCACCAGAATGTCCGTCCCGGTGATGCCCCGCCCACCCGGACCAAGCAGGAACGCGACCGCCGCGGCGATGTCTTCGGGTTCGGAGATACGGCGCAGCGGAATGGTCGACGCGCGCTGTTCGCGGATCGCAGGATCGTCGTATGCCGCCGCCATCGGCGTTGCCGTCGGGCCGGGAGAGACGGTGTTCACCCGAATCCCGTCCGGCCCCCATTCGAGCGCCATCTGCTGTGCGAGCATCGATAGCGCCGCCTTGCTGGGCGAATAGGTACCCAGATCGGCCACCGGACAAGTCGCACCCGTCGACGAGATCGCCACAATTGCGCCCTTCGCCTGCCTGAGCGCCGGATAGGCCGCCTGTGCGAGCAGGAAGAGCGGGCGGGTGTTGATTGCAAACCCAGCCTCGTAATCTTCCAGCGAAAGCTCGGAAAGCGGCGCGCGGTTGCCGATCGATCCGGCGGCGTGCACCAGCGCATCGATCCCGCCCATTTTCCGGACAGCTGCCTCGATCACATTCGTGCCCATATCGGGCGCGGCCATCTCGCCCGGGACGGTGAAGACCTGTGCGCCACACCCGCTCAGTTCGGCGCAGTGGCGCTCTCCGCGTTCCGCGTTGCGATCGACCAGCACGATCTGGGCGTCCGGCTCGCCCGCCAGTTTCGTGGCGATCGCCAATCCGATCCCGCTGCCAGCGCCGGTAATGACCGTCCTCATCGCTCTCTCCCCGATCTGCCGAATTCCCGAACTAGGAATTTTTTTCAAACGATTGGTTGTTTTCTTGTCCGATCGGTGCTTGCTTGTCCAGCATAGTAGCCAGGCGCAGACCCGGCTCACGAGAGAGGACGAGAATGGGCGACGAACGACCGATCGCACTGGTTACCGGTGTGTGTGGCGGCATAGGCCGGGCCATTGCTGGCGCGCTCCATGCCAAGGGCTTTCATGTGGTGGGCAGCGATCTGACCGAGGGCGATGCAGGCCCGGCGGAGAGTTTTTGTGCATTCGACCTGAGCGATCTCGATGCGATCGGGGATTTTGTCTCGGCGATCGAAAATGACGTCGGACCGATTGCCGTCATGGTCAACAATGCGGCCTATTTCAGCGATTGCGCCTTCGCGGACCTGACGCCCGAACACATCATGCGAACGCTCACTGTCAATGTCGCGGCGGTAATGCTGCTGTGCCGCACCGTCGGCGACCGGATGGCGCAGCGCGGCGGTGGGGCAATCGTGAACATGTCTTCCATCGCGGGAAAGCGTGGATCGACCCAGGCCGACTACGGCGCCTCTAAGGCGGGCGTCATCAATCTCACGCGCACGCTGTCGCGCATTTACGCGCCTGCCAACGTACGGATCAACGCGGTGGCGCCTGCGCTGGTCGATGCCGGCATGGGCGACCGCCTGGGCGACGACGTTCGTGAAAGTTACGTCCAGCGTACGCCCATGGGCCGCGGCGCACGGGCGGAGGAAATCGCCAGCGTCGTCGCATTCCTTGCCGGAGCTGACGCGAGTTACATGACGGGCGAAACGGTCAACGTCGATGGCGGACTCTGACCAGCCGACGCACGAGATAGCGGTCGCAACGCATGATGGGCTGACCGTCCGAGGCGACGTCTTCGGGCCACCCACCGGGGCCGCGGCGATCTTTCTCCATGGGGGCGGGCAAAGCCGGTCATCATGGCGCGGCGCCGCGCGCAGATTGGCGAATGCAGGCTTCCGCGCCTGTACGATGGATCTGCGCGGCCATGGAGACAGCGACTGGTCGGGCGCCGACAATTACGAATTCGACGACTATGTCGCCGACGTGCTGGCCACCATCGCCCAAGTCGGCGAACCGGCGCTGCTGATCGGCGCGTCGATGGGCGGTCACGTCGCCATGATCGCTGCCGCGCGCTATCCGGACCGGGTATCCGCGCTTGCACTGGCCGACGTCACCCCTTGGGTGGACGAGGACAAGGGCGACGAAATCCGCAACGCCATGCGCCAGGCTCGCCATGGGTTTGCCTCTGTCGAAGAGGCTGCCCGGATGGTCGATACGATGCGCGGCACGCCCTCTCAGGACGATATTTCGGGCCTGCGCAGGCACATGCGAACGGGGCCTGACGGGCGGTTCTACTGGCGGTGGGACCCGGCCATGCTGGCCGACGAGCACCTGCGCCACGGCGGCGAAGGCGGCTTGCTCGTAACCGAAGCCCGACGCCTGACGCGCCCGGTCCTCCTGATGCTGGCCGAGAACAGCACGGTGACCGACGCGGCGCAGGCGGCGACGTTCAAGGCTGCGCTGCCATGGCTGCAAACCGTCACTATCGAAGGGGCCGGACACATGGTCACCGGCGATGTCAACGACACCTATGCCGAGCACATCCTCGCATTCGCCGACACCCTCGACACCTCACACCCTCGGGAGAAACCCCATCGATAAAGACATTCCACGCATGCCCGAAACGCTCGAAGGCATTACCGCCGACTGGCTGACCCGCGCGCTCTCGATCAATTATCCGGGAACCGAGGTCATCAGCGCCACCCCGGGCAGCAGCGTGCGCGCGACCGGCACCAAGCTGCGGCTTTTGCTCGACTATAACGATGCCGGGCACGCACACCGCCTGCCGCCCACAATGTGGTTTAAGAGCGGGCTCGAACCGCATTCCGATCACGTCAGGTCAAGCCACGAACGCGAAGGCCTGTTCTACTCGGAAATCGCGCCGCACGGATTGATCAATGCGCCCAAGGGCTATTTCGCCGAAGTCGATGATCGTGGCTTTGCCGGCCAGCTGATCGAGGATCTGCTGGCGCGCAATGCGCGCTTCGGCAGCGAAGCGCGCCCCGTCGGCACCGATGCAGCTGCGCAAACGCTGACCATGCTGGCGCGGCTGCACGCTTTTCGCTGGCAATCCCGCGAGCTGGAAAGCCTCGGCGCACCGGGCGGCTCGCTGATCACCGACGGGATCGTGCTACGCCTGTTGACCGCCGAGAGCTGGGATGAGTCCATGGGCAGACCCGCTGCGGCCGAGCTGCCCTCTGCGTTCGACTCTGTGGAAGCCGTGCGAAGCGGCATGCAGCAATTGTGGGACTACGACAGGCAGTCGAACGAGCGCTGCATCGTCCACGGCGATGCGCACCCCAACAACATGTTCTTCGAACAGGACGGATCGCCAGGCTTTCTCGACTTCCAGCGGCTGATGCAGTGCGACTGGGCGCACGACGTGAATTATTTCCTCGTCTCGTGCATGGATATCGACGATGCGGCCGCCAACGAAGGCGACCTGCTGGAGCACTATCTGAACGCTCTGGAAGAACATGGCGCGCCCGTGCTGGAGCGGGATGCCGCGTGGGAGAACTATCGCCGCCACACGATGTACGGCCTGGTCTGGAATGTCGTCCCCACCGCCATGCAGACCGAGCGGGCAGTCGACATCATCTCCCGCCGGTTCAACGCCGCCGCCCGTCGCCACGAATTGGCTGGACTGTTCGATCTGGCGTGATCGCGAGCCAGCCAGTCGCCCGCCGCGTCAGTCGCGCAGGATCAGGTGTAGCGGGCACATGCGGCGCATGAACGTTCCTGTGAAGACGGGCGGTTCTGCGTCCGGGTCGAGGCGCATGTCGGGATAGCGATCCAGCATCATGTCCAACAGTTCGCGCATTTCGGTGCGCGCGAAGTGAGAGCCGATGCACGACCGGTTGCCGCGCCCGAAGGCGAAATGATCGGTCGGCGGGCGGCGTTCCAGATCGACCTCTGCGGGGCACCGGTAATGCTCGGGATCGCGATTGGCCGCGGCGTTCCCGATGAACACGATATCGCCCTTGCGGATGTGTGCATCGCCGATCGTCACGTCCTGCACACATATCCGGTGGCGAAACATGACGACGCTGCGCAGCCGCATCCCTTCCTCGATAACAGCCTTCAGCGCCTTGTCCCGGTCCGCGCGGACCGCCGCATGGACCCCCGGCTGGGACAGCATCGTGAAGAGAACGTTGGCGATCCCGTAAACGGTGGTATCCGAACCGGCGAAGAACAGCTCGCGGCACAGGCCCAGCGCTGCTTCCTCATCAAGTTCAAGATCGGCAGCCGGTGCCTCTTGCCAAACCCTGCTGATAAAATCGTTGGAGGGCGTTTCCCGCGCCTTGCGGATGTGCGGCAGGAGTATTTCGTTGAGTTCCGCCGAGGCGGCGAGCGCGCGTTTGCGCCCTTCTTCGCTGCGATAGCCGGTTGATATGAGGGCCACGATCTCGTGATTGAGTTCAAGCAGTCGGTCCATCGCCGCATCGTCGCGGTAATCCATCCCGAGCAGCGATGAAATCACCCGCGGCGGAATGCGATCCGCAATCGCCGATGCTGCTTCGATCCGTTTCGCATCGCCGAGCGCGTCGAGCGTCTCTTCGATAATCGGCAGCATGTGGGCGACGCGGTATTGCTCCACGTTTGATGGCGAGAGGAGCTTGAGGTGGAACCGGCGCAGCCGAGTATGCTCATCGCCCTGGCTCAGGGTAATGTTCGCCCCACCCCCCTTGATCTGCCGCAGCGTATCGTCCGCATTGAGGTAGGCGTTCGCAAACAGGGATTCGTCGCGTTGCCCCCTCGCGACCTCATCGTAATCGAACAGGATCCACCCGTTTGCTGCCTCGTCCCACACCGGCGATCGGTATTGCTCGTGCAGATCACGATAAAATTCGAAGGTTCGTTCGGAAGAGAAAATCGAAAACCCTTCCGGGCAGACCGGCTGCCTCGAGTGTGCCGCTTCCGCGTTCGCAGTCATACTCCCTCCCACCAATTCTACCTCTTGGTAGAACTTTTGCGCGGTGATCGCAACTGGGGGCTATGGCAAGCCGAATGTCGGCTCGGCGTCTTGTGGCAGTATCCCCGCGGTTGCGATCGGCCGAGGCGCACAATCCCGAACCAAGCAGAACTGATATCGAAGCGAGTGCGGCGTCGGGATGTTCGTGAAAGGTACACGCTGGGTTTGAACCGCAGAGAGGTTGCCTTGATTTCAGCGAGATCCTCAAATCGCAAGATCGGTAGATCTTGAGCGCTGGATAGGGCTGAAAGGTGATGAGTGGCGGAGAGGGTGGGATTCGAACCCACGATACGGTTACCCGCATACCGCATTTCGAGTGCGGCGCATTCGACCTCTCTGCCACCTCTCCGCAAAAAAGGGTCGCTTCACGGCGCGTCGAACTGGCACGCCGGAGGGTCGGGAGCGGCGCAGCTAGCCTAATGCAGGGCCGCTGCCAAGCCCCTCTCTATCCCCGCATGGTCCGCCGCCCATTGTAGAGTGGCCCGATGCCATCTATCTTAGGCCCAATGCAGGTCTCGCAGTACTTTTCCCACCAGGCCGGGCGCCATATCGAAGTGCCGCTGGAAAGCCGCGCGCGCTTCGGCGTGGGCGACGTCGTGCGTCACAAGATGTTCGATTTCCGCGGCGTGGTGTTCGATATCGATCCCATCTTTGCCAACAGCGAGGAATGGTACGAATCGATTCCCGAAAGCATCCGGCCCGGGCGCGACCAGCCGTTCTACCACCTGTTCGCCGAAAGCGACGATTCGTATTACGTCGCCTATGTTAGCCAGCAGAACCTTGTCAGCGATGGACCGGCGGGCCCGGTCGATCATCCCAACATCGCCGAGATGTTCGACGATTTCGCCAATGGCCGCTACGTCATGCGCCGCGCGCTGACGCACTGAGCGCCGCGGCGCTGCGTCAGGAGCGGATTTTCCAGCCAGACTTGAGCAATGCGAACGAAGCCAGCGCCAGCACGGCGTTGAGCGCGAGCAGGCCTGCGGCCGCCAGCAGCACGTCGCTGGAGCCGTTGCCGATATCGCTCTGCCCGATGAAGCCATATCGGAAGCCCGAGATCACGTAGAAGAACGGGTTGAAGTGGCTGATCGTGTAGAAGGGCTCGTGCAGCCGATCGAGCGTGTAGAACGTGCCCGAAAGCAGGCTGAGCGGCGCGACGATGAAGTTGGTCACGGCGGCGTTGTGATCGAACTTCTCCGCCCAGATCGACGCCATCAGGCCGAAGAAGCCGAGCATCATCGCACCCATCAGCCCGAACCACGCAATCGCCCAGACGTGCGACACCATCAGCTTGGCGCCGGGATAGAGGAAGATCGCGAAGGCGACCGCACAGCCGACCAGCACGGCGCGAGTCACCGCAGCACCGACGATGCCAGCCAGCAGCTCACCGTGGCTCAGCGGCGGCATCAGGAGGTCGATGATGGTCCCCTGGATCTTGCCCGAAAGGAAACTGAAGCTCGAATTGGCGAAGCTGTTCTGCATCATCGCCATCACGATCAGGCCCGGCGCGAGAAAGCTTTCGAACGTCACGCCCAAAATTTCGCGCCCGCCGCGCCCCAGCGCGACCGAGAAGATGACCAGGAACAGCAGCGTCGTGAAGGCAGGCGCCCACACGGTCTGCGTCTGCACCTTGAAGAACCGGCGCACCTCCTTGCGATAGAGGCTCCACAGCCCGATCCGGTTGATCCCGTGGATCTGCGCCACGCCCCATTCGGGCAGCGCGGAGGGGACGGCGTCGGTGGCGGAAAGGCTCGCGTCGGCGGGCGGTGCTTGATCGCTCATGTCCTGCCGCCTAAGCGCGTCAACGAAGGGTGGCAACCCGGGCCGCGAATGCCTAGATAAACAGCCACCGCTAGACAGATGGATTTTCGATGAGTTGGACCGAAGAGCGTACCGCCACCCTTAAGCGTTTGTGGGAAGGCGGCGCCACCGCGACCGAGATTGCCAAGGAACTGGGCGATGTGTCGCGCAATGCCGTGATCGGCAAGGCGCACCGGCTGGGGCTGAAATCGCGCCCCTCCCCCGTCAAGGCAGCGGAAAAAAAGGCGGCGCCCAAGCCCAAGCCTGCGCCAAAGAAGAAGGCGGCCCCGGCTCCCGCCCCCAGCCCGACACCGGCACCGGCTCCGGTAGCGGCGAGGCCTGCGCCTAAGCCCACGCCCGCTGCGCCGCGGGAACCGGCAGCCCCCGCAGCCGAGGGGCCTGCGCAAAATTCCGCGCCCGCATCCACATCGCCGCGGATCGTATCGGTCGGCCCCGGCGGCTTTCTGCGTCAGGGGCCCGGCGATCAGCAACCGCCGATCCCGCCCGCGCCGCCGCGCCGCCTCGTCCCTGCCAAGCCCGATCCGTCGATCGCGGACAAGACCAGCCTGCTCGATCTGTCGGACAAGGTGTGCCGCTGGCCGATGGGCCACCCGGGCGAGCCCGATTTCCACTTCTGCGGCGAAGCGGTGAACCCCGGCTTCCCCTATTGCGTCGAGCATTGCGGACGCGCCTATCAGGCGCAGCTGCCGCGCGGCAGCCGCCGGCCCCCGCCGCCGCTGCCCTATGGCGGGCCGCGCGTGCGCTGATGCGACCCTAATGAACCCGTAAATCAGGGCCCGCCGGTGCGAAGTCGGCGGGCCCTTTTCACGTCCGGAGAAATATCATGGCCTTCACCCTTTACGATGCCTTCGTTCCCACGGTTCGCCAGCTGCTGGATGCTGTGCCCGGCGTAATCTCGAAAGCGGAGCAGCACGTGGCCGACAGCGGCTGCAGCGATGCAGAACTTATCGAGGCGCGGCTGGCGGACGATATGTGGGCCTTGCCGTGGCACATCCGCTCCTGCTGGGTGCACAGCGGCTATGCACTTGACCAGCTGACCGGCACCGAGTTCACGCCCGATTTTACCCGGATTCCGGAAAGCTGGGATTCGATGCGTGCGATGATCGCCGAAGCCAGCGAGCAACTGGCAGCAGCAACACCCGAGCAGGTGAACGATATCGCCAACCGCGAGATTGATTTCGTGTTGGGTGGAGAGACCCGGTTCACCTTGCCGGGCGAGCGTTTCCTGCTGGGCTTCAACCTGCCCAACTTTCAGTTTCACGCGACCACCTTCTACGACATACTCCGGATGAAGGGGGTCCCGCTGAGCAAGCGCGATTACATGGGCAATCCTGCAGGCCCCATGTTCCGGCAGCGCTAACGCTTCTTCGCGAACCAGATCGTGTGGCGCGGCCCCTTGTTGTTGGGCCGCGCGCGCACCTCACGCACTTCGACGTCGAACCCGCCATCCTTCAGCCGCGTGGTGAACTTGTGGTCGGGCGCGGCGGACCACACCGCCATGATCCCGCCGGGGTTCAGCGCATCCTTCGCCTTGGCGATGCCGGTGCGTGTATAAAGCCGGAAATTGCTGTCGACCACGATCCCGTCCGGGCCGTTGTCGACGTCGAGCAGGATCGCATCGTACTTTGGCGTTGTGCCGTCATTGGCATCGTCGATCAGCGCCTCGACATTGCACAGGATCACCTCGCCGCGCGGATCGGCAAGGCTCTCGGCGCTCAGGTGCGCGAGCGGCCCCTTCGCCCATTCGAGGATCTCGGGCACCAGCTCGGCGACCGTCACGCTGCCGCCTGCGGGCAGGTGCGCGAGCGCGGCGCGATAGGTAAAGCCCATGCCGAACCCGCCGATCAGGACGCGGGGTTTGGGCGCGTCCAGCTCCGCCAGCGTGAGCACCGCGAGCTGTTCTTCCGAAAACTGCATCCGCGTGCCCATCAGCTCGTCCCGGCCGAGCATGATGATGAAGTCGCGGCCGTGGCTGACCAGCGTCAGCTCCTTCCCATCGGGAATCTGGGCGGTGGCAATGGTTTCACGAGGCAGCATATCAGTCGACCACCGGCACTTCGAGCATGTGTGAATCGATCTCCAGCCGCGCAATCGCGCCCGGTCCGACCGGCGCCGCCGCCATCGTGAAGCGCCCGCCGAGCGACTGGGCCAGCGTCCGCGCGATCTTGAGCCCGAGGCTTTCGGCGCGCGCCAGGTCGAAACCCTCGGGCAGCCCGACCCCGTCGTCAGCCACGATCACTTCGGTGCCGCCTTCGAAGGGGGCGACGGTGACCACGATCTGCCCGCCTTCGCGCGATCCGAAACCATGCTCGATCGCGTTGTTGAGCGCTTCGGCCACCACCAGCGCTGTGGGGATCGCCTTGTCCGGCGGCAGTACGGTGTCGGCGTTGGCGACGAATTCGTAGCCCAGCCCGCTGCGGCCCGAGGCTGCGATCACATCGCGGCAAATCTGGTCGATATAGGCCGCCAGGCTGACCTGCGCGCCTGCCGGATCGTACAGCTGGCGCTGGATGCGCCCGACGAGACCCAGTCGACGTGACGCCTCTTCCAGCGCGGCGCGCGCGCCCTCGTCGGTCATGCGATTCTTTTGCAGCGAGATGAGCGAACCGACCATCTGCAGGTTGTTGCCGACCCGGTGCTGCAGCTCCTTGAACAACACTTCGGTATTGTCCTTCAGCGCGATGCTGCGGCGGCGCTCCGCATCGAGATCGCGGTTTGCCATCTGCATCCAGTGGATGAGCGTGATGTCGACCGAGACGATGAAGATGTAGAACCCGAGCGCCAGCGCGGAGCCGAATTGCAGATCGAAACTGCCAAACGGCGCGATGAAGAAGAACCAGGCCAGCATCCCGCACAGCACCGCGCACACCACGCCCGGCCCCGCTCCGAAGAAGAACGCGGTGACGATGACAGCGGGAAAGAATGTGAGGTAGGGGAAACCCGGCGGCAGTCCGTCCCCGATTTCGTAACGGATCGCCCACGCGACGAACGTCAGGAGCAGGGCAACCCCATAGCCGATCCAGGGTCGATTGCGCGCCAGCGGCACACGCGCGGCGAAGCGACGTGCCGCGCTCGGCAATTTCGGCGTGTTCGATTCTGATGGGGGCGATTGCGACACTGCTGGCGAATGGCAGCGCTTGATGTTTTGCGCAAAGAAAAAAGGCTGCGGAAGCAATGCTCCCGCAGCCTTTCGTGTATTCCTACTGTGCGAAGACTTAGTCGTCGTCGCGCAGGAAGGCCGGCATGTGCGCGGGGCCGTCGCCGCCCCCGTTGTCGCCGCCCTTGCCACCGCGATCGCCGCCACGGTCGCCATCGCGACCACGGCCACCGCCGCCGCCACGACCGCCTCGGCCACCGCGACGGTCGCCGCCACGATCACCGCGGGGCCCGCGATCACCCTTGTCGCCACGCGGTTCGCGCGGCGGACGGGTGTCTTCCAGCTCTTCACCGGTTTCCTGGTCGACGACGCGCATCGACAGGCGGACCTTGCCGCGGTTGTCGATCTCGAGGACCTTGACCTTAACTTCCTGGCCTTCGGAAACGACGTCGGTCGGCTTTTCGACCCGTTCGTTCTTCATTTCGGAGACGTGGACGAGGCCGTCCTTGCCACCCATGAAGTTCACGAACGCACCGAAATCGACGATGTTGACGACCTTGCCGTTGTAGATCTTGCCGACTTCCGCCTCTTCGACGATGCCTTCGATCCACTTGCGCGCGGCTTCGATTTCGTCGGCATTGCTCGACGAAATCTTGATCACGCCTTCGTCGTCGATGTCGACCTTGGCGCCGGTTTCGGCGACGATCTCGCGGATCACCTTGCCGCCCGTGCCGATGACGTCACGGATCTTCGACTTGTCGATCTGCATCGTCTCGATGCGCGGAGCGTGCTTGGAAACGCCCGTACGCGACGAGCCCAAAGCCTTGGTCATCTCGCCCAGGATGTGCGCGCGGCCGGCCTTCGCCTGCTCGAGCGCCTTGGTCATGATTTCCTGCGTGATGCCGGCAACCTTGATGTCCATCTGGAGCGAGGTGATGCCCGCTTCCGAACCCGCGACCTTGAAGTCCATGTCGCCCAGGTGATCTTCGTCACCCAGAATGTCCGACAGGACGGCGAACTCGTCGCCTTCGAGGATCAGGCCCATCGCGATGCCCGAGACCGGGCGTTCGATCGGAACGCCGGCGTCCATCATCGACAGACACCCACCGCACACGGTGGCCATCGAGGACGAGCCGTTGGACTCGGTGATGTCGGACAGGATGCGGATCGTGTACGGGAAGTCTTCATGGCTCGGCAGCACGGGGTGCAGCGCGCGCCATGCGAGCTTGCCGTGGCCGGTTTCGCGGCGGCTGGTGAAGCCGAAGCGGCCCACTTCGCCGACCGAATAGGGCGGGAAGTTATAGTGCAGCATGAAGTGGTTGTACGAAAGGCCTTCGAGCCCGTCGATCATCTGCTCGGCATCCTTGGTGCCCAGCGTGGTGGTGCAGATCGCCTGCGTCTCACCGCGCGTGAACAGCGCCGAACCATGCGTGCGGGGCAGCAGTCCGACCATCGCTTCGATCGGGCGAACCTGATCGAGCTTGCGACCGTCGATGCGCTGGCCATCCTTGAGGATCGCGCCGCGAACGATTTCCGCTTCCAGCTTCTTGGTCAGCTTGTTGGCGGTCATCTTCTGCTGACCGTCGAACTCTTCCGAAGAATAGTGCGCCTTCACCTTCTCGCGCGCTTCGTTGAGCGCGTCCGAACGGGCGGACTTGTCGGTCAGCTTGTAAGCCTTGGCAATGTCGTCGCCGATCATTGCGCGGATGGCTTCCTTCATCGACGCGTTGTCGTCGCTCGAAGCCAGTTCCCACGGGTCCTTGGCGGCCTGTTCGGCCAGCTCGATGATCGCACCGATGACCTTGCGGCTTTCCTCGTGCGCGAACATGACGGCGCCGAGCATTTCCTCTTCGGTCAGTTCCTTGGCTTCGGACTCGACCATCATCACCGCGTCGTTGGTCGCGGCGACGACGAGGTCGAGGCGACCTTCTTCGTCGAGCGCGGACGAGAGCGACGGATTGAGTTCGTATTCGCCATTGCGGAAGCCGACGCGCGCGGCACCGATCGGGCCCATGAAGGGCACGCCGCTGATGGTCAGCGCAGCCGAGGCCGCGATCATCGCGAGAATATCGGGCTCGGTCTCGCCGTCATACGACAGGACCTGACAGATCACGTTGATTTCGTTGTAGAAACCTTCGGGGAACAGCGGCCGCACGGGGCGGTCGATCAGGCGCGAAACCAGCGTTTCCTTCTCCGTCGCGCGGCCTTCGCGCTTGAAGAAGCCGCCCGGGATACGGCCCGCAGCGGAGAATTTTTCCTGATAGTGAACGGTCAGCGGGAAGAAGTCCTGCCCGTCCTTGACGCTCTTGGCGGCGGTCACGGCGCACAGCACCACGGTTTCGCCATAGGTGGCCAGCACGGCGCCGTCGGCCTGACGGGCAATGCGGCCGGTTTCCAGAGTGAGGGTCTTTCCGCCCCACTCCAGACTTACAGTTTTCGTATCGAACATTGATTATCCTTCTGACCCACGCCGCCATATTGCCGCGCGGGGCCTCTTGTGCCGGGGATACCGTCCCGGTCCGGTGCGGGGCGTCTTTATGCCCCTTTGGTCCGCACCCAGCCGGATTGCTTGGAATGCGGATAGACGAAGGGGCGGCCCTTACCGAGCCGCCCCTCCGAGAAAACTCTTACTTGCGAAGACCCAGCTTCTGGATCAGCGCGTTGTACCGCTCGACGTCTTTCTTCTTGAGATAGGCGAGCAGGTTGCGGCGCTTGTTGACCATCATCAGGAGACCACGACGCGAGTGATTATCCTTGTGGTTGTCCTTGAAGTGTTCGGTCAGGTTGCGAATACGTTCCGTCAGGATCGCGACCTGCACTTCGGGGCTGCCCGTATCGCCTTCGGCCTGGGCATTGTCCTTGATGATCTCTTGCTTGCGCTCGGCAGTAACCGTCATTCATTCTACTCCGCGACATCTGGAAGGTTGAAACCCCGTACGATTCGCATCGTACCGCTTTCGATCTCCACCAGCGCCACCGGAACAGTGCCCGATTTCGCGAAATAGAGCCCGTCGGCAAGGGGCATTCCGGAGATGACCCGGCCCTGGCGGGCCGCCTGCGCTTGCTCCGGGTCGAGGGAGAGGGCCGGGATGTCGTCCAGCCCCGCCTCTATCGGCAGGAGTAGGTCTTGCAATGGCGCGCCGTTACCGATTTCGCCCAGTTTGTCCAGCGAAATCGCCTGTTCCTCGCGGAACGGCCCGGCCTTGGTCCGCCTGAGGTAGGTCACGTGCCCGCGCGTGCCAAGGGCGAGCGCGATATCCCGTGCAAGGGAGCGGATATACGTGCCCTTGCTGACGGTCGCTTCCAGCGTGACGCTCTCCGCCAGTTCGAGCGGCATGGAAGGGTCGTAGGGGTCCGGTCGGCCGGTGGTGGTGGCGAAGGTGGACTCCAGCTCGCCATCGCTCCTCTCCCCTTGCGGGAGAGGATACGCAGGCTCGTGAGCTTGCTCACTAGCCGAAGTTGGTGAGGGGGGCGTCGCGCAGTCACCCTCACCTGGCTGCGCTAGGTCGCTTTGCGACCAAGCTTCGCCGTCCTCTCCCGTCAAGGGAGAGGCAAGCCGCAGCGCGTAAATCGTCACCGCGCGCGATTTCAGCTCGACATCTTCCCCCGCCCGCGCCCGGTCGTAAGCGCGCTTGCCGTCTACCTTCAGCGCAGAATACGCAGGCGGCACCTGCTCGATTTCGCCGGTGAAATGGTCGAGCACGCCCGCCACCGCCGCCAGCGGAGGAAAGCGATCGCTGCGCGCCACGACCTCGCCTTCGGTATCGAGCGTGTCCGTCTCCTCGCCGAACTGAATGGTGAAGACGTAGATCTTGGTCGCGTCGAGCATGCGGCCCGCAAGCTTGGTCGCTTCGCCCAGCGCGATCGGCAGTACGCCTTCGGCCAGCGGATCGAGCGTGCCGCCGTGGCCCACCTTGGTCTTTGCATAGCCGCCCTCGCGAAGCACGCGCTTCACCGCCGAAACGCCTTGCGTCGAACCCATCCCGCGCGGCTTGTCGAGAATCAGCCAGCCCGAAGGCGGCACGGATTTGTTATGGTCACTCACGCAGGCCCGCCTAGCCAAACCACACGGGATAGGCCAATTACTTAGATGTATGAGCGAGCCCTTCGACCTTCTCGTCATCGGTGGCGGCATCAACGGCGCGGGGATCGCGCGTGATGCCGCCGGGCGCGGCCTGTCGGTGCTGCTGGTGGAGAAAGACGATCTGGCCGCGCACACCTCCAGCGCCAGTACCAAACTGGTCCACGGCGGCCTGCGCTATCTCGAGCACTACGAATTCCGGCTGGTGCGAGAGAGCCTGAAGGAACGCGAGGTGCTGCTCGCCCTCGCACCGCACATCATCTGGCCGCTGCGCTTCGTGCTGCCACACCATGCGGGCCTGCGCCCGGCATGGCTGCTGCGGCTCGGGTTGTTCCTCTACGACCATATCGGCGGGCGCAAGCTGCTACCCCCGACGAAGGGCGTGGACCTGCGCCAGCCTCCGCACGCGGCGATCCTCAAACCATCGCTGAAGCGCGGGTTCGAATATTCGGATTGCTGGGTGGAGGATTCGCGGCTGGTGGTGCTCAACGCGCTCGACGCGAAGGAGCGCGGCGCGGATATCCGCACGCGCACCGAATGCACCGGACTTGAACGCGAGGATGCGCTGTGGCGCGTGACCCTGCGCGATGGCTCGGGCGAAACGCAGGTGCAGGCGCGCGCGGTCGCCAATGCCGCCGGGCCGTGGGTCGACGAGGTGCTGCGCCGCGCGACGCGCGCCAACGCGCCTGCGCACCTGCGGCTGGTCAAGGGCAGTCACCTCGTCGTGCCCAAGCTGTGGGACGGCGCGCATTGCTACATCTTCCAGAACGGCGACGGCCGGATCTGCTTCGCCATTCCCTACGAGCGCGAATTCACCCTGCTCGGCACCACCGACGAACGGTTCGAGGGCGACCCGAACGAAGTGCATATCAGCGACGAGGAAGCCGCGTATATCTGCGCCTCGGTCAACGAGTACCTCGCGACGCAGGTCCACCCCGGGGACGCGGTGTGGAGCTATTCGGGCGTGCGCCCGCTCTACGAGGACGAGGCGGCGAGCGACTCCACGGTCACCCGCGACTATGTGTTCGAGGTCGATGAGGACGGCGGCGCGCCGATCCTGTCGGTCTTCGGCGGAAAGATCACCACCTATCGCAGGCTGGCCCAACACGCGCTGGAGAAGCTCGATATCGGGGACAAGGCATGGACCGCCGATGCATCGCTACCGGGCGGCGACATGGCGGTGGGGGGCCACGCAGAGATGGTCGAACGCTACGCCTGGCTGCGCCAGCATATGCGGATCGAAGATATCGCCCGGCTGGTGCGCGCCTACGGTACCCGGATCGAACATATTTTCGGGACCGAGGAAGCCCCGCGGGAAACGGGCGAAAAGATTGCAGCGGGCGTGTACGAAGCCGAATTGCGCTACCTGCGCGATGTCGAGTTCGCGCGCTGTGGAGATGATGTGCTGTGGCGCCGCAGCAAGCTGGGCCTGCACCTGAAGCAGGCGGATCGCGCGGCCATCGCGCGCTGGTTCGAAGCCTAGCGCGCGACCCAGTCCGCGATCGTCAGGAACCGCCCCATCATCCATTCGACGGGCGGGCCGATCGTGTTTTCGATCAGGCCGGTGTTGGGGAACACCCACACGATCGCGATCAGCACGATAAACAGCACCATCCCGATCTGTTGCAGCTTGTTCCAGTGGACCGCCCAGGATCGCGGCAGCAGCCCTTCGACGATGTGCGACCCATCGAAGGGCGGGATCGGTAGCAGGTTGAAGAAGGCGAGGAACACGTTGATCAGGATGAAGACGAACAGCACGCTCGGGATCAGGGCGACGGTTCCATCCAGCCCCGCCACCTGCGGCAGGCCGGTCTCGCTCGACATCAGCAACGCACCGTCGGGCATGGTCAGCCCGAACAGGGTCGCGCCGATCAGTGCGAGCAGGAGGTTGGTCAGCGGCCCGGCGGCGGCGACCAGCATCATGTCGTAACGCGGATTGTTCAGCCGGTGACGCACCACCGGCACAGGCTTGGCCCAGCCGAAGATCGGCCCGCCGACCAGCGCGAGGAAGCCCGGCACCAGCAGCGTGCCGACCGGATCGACGTGGCGGATCGGATTGAGCGTCAGCCGCCCGCGATCATACGCAGTGCTGTCGCCCAGCAGCCGCGCCACCCAGCCATGCGCCACCTCGTGAAACACGATCGCGACGATCAGCGCGGGGATCAGGATTGCGGCAAATGCGAGTGTGTCGACCATACCCGTCAGATAGGTGCTTGCGGACTGCGCACAAAGTGGCGGCGACACACCGCGACATAGCGTTCGTTCCCGCCGATCTCGGTCTGCGCGCCGTCGGTCACCGGATTGCCCGCGTCGTCGACCCGCTGGTTCATCGTCGCCTTGCGACCGCAATGGCAGACCGCCTTCATCTCGACGAGCTTGTCTGCAATGCCGAGCAGTTCTGCCGATCCGGGGAACAACCGCCCCTGGAAATCAGTGCGAAGGCCGTAGCAGATGACCGGGATATCGTCCCGGTCGGTCAGCCGGGCGAGTTGCCACACCTGCTGCGAGGTCAGAAACTGCGCCTCGTCCACCAGCACGCAGGCGAGCTTCGGATCGCCCGGCCCGCGATTGGCTACATCGTCACGCACCTGTGCGGCGATATCCGTCTGAGGCGCAAAGCGATGCGCATCGCTGGTCAGCCCGATCCGGCTGTTGATCGCGCCGAATGCCGCGCGATTATCGACCGCCGCGGTCCATAGAGAGACGTCCATGCCCCGCTCGCGGTAATTGAACGCGGTCTGCAGCAGCAGTGCGCTCTTCCCGGCATTCATGCTGGCGTAGTAGAAATAGAGCTTGGCCATCGGCTTTGTCGCAGCGAGGCCGCCTACTCCTCCTCGTCCCCGTCAAGATCGCGTGCGACATTTGGGTCGTTCAGCAGGCGTTCGATCCGGTCGGCTTCCTCGAAGCTCTCGTCGGCGCGGAACTGCAGCTTGGGCGCGAACTTGAGGCCCAGCCGCTTGGCAACCTCGCGCTGGAAGAACGCGGTGTTGGTGCGCAGCGCCTTGAGAACCGCAGCCTCGTCTTCGCCCAGCAGCGGCTTAACGTAGACGCTCGCGTTCCTGAGATCGGGCGTCATCCGCACTTCGGTCACGCTGACCGTGTGGGCAGACAGGGTCTCGTCGTGCACCTCCTGCCGGGCAAGCAGTTCGGAGAGAATGTGGCGCACCCGTTCGCCCACCTTGAGGACGCGGACGGAATGCTGTTCGGCGGAAAATTGCTGGCGGGCCATCAGGCTTCCATCTTCTCGAGTATACGTTTCAGGCTGCGCATGTTGCGCGCTGTGCCGCGCGATTCAAGCCGTCTCTCCATAAAGGCTCCGGTCAGCTTGCTGTCCGCCACCCCGTCCCCATAGTCGAGGAACAGCATTCGCTCGCCCAGCGCGAGCTTTTCCGACCCGCGGCCCGCGTGATCGGCGACCAGTTGATCGAACTGTGCCTGCGTGGGCTGGCGTTCGAGGAAGTGGGTATGGACGAACTTGTCCTCGCCTTCCCCGTGGAAGGGATTGTCCGCGATGGCCGTAGAAACCTCGCCGCGCGAGCGCACGGTCACCAGCACTTCGAGCCCGAACCGTTCTGCCAACACGCTGGCGATGAGTGTTTCGGCATCCGCGGTGCTGCGCCCCTGTGGATCGAACAGCACGTTGCCGCTGGCGACGACCGTTCCGACCTGCGCAAGTCCTGCGTCTTCCAGGGCAAGCTTGAGGTCGGCCATCTTGAGCCGGTTACCACCGACATTGATCGAGCCGAGAAAGGCCACGCTGCGCGCCATCAGACGGGTGCGTCCGGCACGGGTGTGGGGATCGCAGTCGAGGTCGCGCGGGCGAGCAGGCGGCCCTCCTTGTCGAACAGCTCGCCTTCGAGGAAGGCAACCTTGCGCCCGTGCTTGATAACCCGGCCCTTGGCGGTGATCCGTTCGAGCGGGACCATGCGCACGAAGCTGAGGTTCATATCGAGATTGAGCGGCAGCGCCTCGTTATCGGTGGAGGCCAGCAGCGCCGCACCCATCACCTCATCGAGAAACCCCGCGATCAATCCGCCCTGCACCGCCCCTCTGGGAGAGGCAAAGCTGGGCGGCGGATCGTAGGTGAAGGTGATTTCGCCGCTCGAAGCGTCCCAGCCGACGAACTGCGACCCCATCAGCTGCGCCGAGGGCGAGCGTTGGGTTTTGAAGAGTTCGGTCACTCGCCTTCCCTCCCAACTCCCCTCCCGCTTGCGGGAGGGGTAGCGAGACTTGGTCGCGCAAGCGACCTAGTCGCAGCGGGGTGGGCCATTGTGCGTGCATCGCCCCACCCCCGACCCCTCCCGCAAGCGGGAGGGGAGTTCAGGTCACAGCGTCCGTTCACGCTCCTCGACTTCGAACACTTCAAGCTGGTCGCCCGGCTTGATGTCGTTCGTGTCTTCCAGCACCACGCCGCATTCGAGGCCGGCGCGCACTTCGTCCACGTCGTCCTTGAAGCGCCGCAGCGAGGCGATGGTGGTCGACGAAACGATGACGTCGTCGCGGGTGAGGCGGGCGTGGAGACCCTTGCGGATCGCGCCTTCCTCCACCAGCAGGCCGGCCGCCTTGTCCTTCTTGCCGGACTTGAAGACTTCCTTGACCGCCGCACGGCCGACGACGTGTTCGATCCGCTCCGGACCCAGCTCGCCCGCCATCTCCTTCGCGATCTCTTCGGTCAGGTGGTAGATGACGTCGTAATACATCATCCGCACGCCTTCGCGTTCGATCTGCTGGCGTGCCTTGGCGTTGGGGCGGACGTTGAAGCCGATGATCGGTGCCTTGCCCGCTGCGGCCAGCGTCACGTCGTTCTCGGTAATCGCGCCCACGCCCGAGTGCAGGATGCGGACCTTGATGTCGTCGTTCGACAGGTTGGTGAGCGCGGTCTTGATCGCCTCGACCGAGCCCTGAACGTCGGCACGCACCAGCACCGGGAATTCGATCGCCTTGTTGGCGAGCCCGGCGAACATCGCATCGAAATTGGTCGGCGCCAGCGCGGTGCGCTGCTCGTTCGCCTTGTCCCGGCGGTATTCGGCGACTTCGCGCGCGCGCTGCTCGTTCTCGACCACGGTCAGCTGGTCGCCCGCATTCGGCACCCCGCCGAGGCCGAGGACCTCGACCGGCATCGAAGGCCCGGCTTCCTTGATCTGCTTGCCCTGATCGTCGACGATCGCGCGAACGCGGCCGCTCATCGTGCCGGCCACAAGGGCGTCGCCCTTCTTCAGCGTGCCGCGCGTCACCAGCACCGAGGCGACCGGGCCACGGCCCTTGTCGAGCTGCGCCTCGATCACGGTGGCTTCCGCCGCGCGATCGGGGTTGGCCTTCAGTTCCATCAGCTCGGCCTGAAGCGCGATCTTGTCGAGCAGTTCGTCGAGCCCGGTGCCCTTGAGCGCGGAAATTTCCACGTCCTGCACGTCGCCCGACATCGCCTCGACGATAACCTCCTGTTCCAGCAGGCGCTCGCGCACCTTCTGGGGGTTGGCCTCTTCCTTATCCATCTTGTTGATGGCGACGATGATCGGCGTGCCAGCGGCCTTCGCGTGGCTGATCGCTTCGATCGTCTGAGGCATAATGCCATCGTCGGCAGCGACCACCAGCACAACGATATCGGTGACGTTGGCACCGCGGGCGCGCATCTCCGTAAAGGCGGCGTGGCCCGGCGTGTCGAGGAAGGTGATCTTGTCGCCGTTCTTCGTCTTCACCTGATAGCTGCCGATATGCTGGGTGATACCACCCGCCTCACCGCGCGTCACATTGGTGCCGCGCAGCGCATCGAGCAGGCTGGTCTTGCCGTGATCGACGTGGCCCATGATCGTGACCACCGGCGGGCGGGCTTTAAGCGTTTCTTCGGGATCGACATCCTCTTCGGCCTTGATGTCGACATCGGCCTCCGAAACCTTCTGGATGTTGTGGCCGAACTGTTCGACCAGCAACTCTGCGGTATCCTGATCGATCGTCTGGTTGACGGTGACCGCCATGCCCAGGCTGAACAGTTCCTTCACCAGGTCCGCGCCCTTTTCGGCCATGCGGTTGGCGAGTTCCTGCACGGTGATCGCTTCGGGCACGACCACGTCGCGGACCTGCTTCTCGCGCGGCTTGGACGAGCCGCCGCCCTGCATCCGGCGTTCCTTCTCACGCGCACGCTTGAGCGCGGCGAGGCTGCGGGCGCGGCGGCCCTCGTCCTCGTTCAGCGCCTTGGTGACGGTGAGCTTGCCCGAACGGCGCTTGTCGGGACGTTCGGCACCGCGAGCGGGCTTCTCTTCCTTCTTTGGCTTCTTCTCGGGCTTCTTGGGTTCGGGACGTGCAACGGGCGTGAACTTGCGTGCAGCGGGGCGCGCAGTCGTCTTGCTGCCTTCCTCTTCGGCCGGAGCCTTGGCTTCCTCGGGCTCGGCAGGCGGAGCTGCGGCGGCGGCCTTCGCGTCTTCCTCGGCCCGCTTGGCAGCTTCTTCCTTTGCCTTGGCGTTTTCCTCGGCGCGCTTCTTCTCGTCCTCGGCGGCCTGCTTGGCCTTTTCATCGTCGCGCTTGCGCGCTTCTTCCGCCAGCCGCAGGCGCTCTTCCTCGGCTTCGCGCTGGAGCCGAGCGACACGTTCCTGCGGCGTTTCGTCGGCAGGTGCGGGTTTTTTCGGCGCAGGTTTCTTCGCCGCGGGCTTGGGCGCGGGTGCGGGCGCAGGCGCCGGTGCGGGAGCGGGCTCGGGAGCTTTCGCTTCTTCGGCGGGCGGCGCGGTTTCGCCGGGCTTCAGGATCTTGCGACGACGCTTCACCTCGACCGCCACCTTGTTGGTGCGGCCGTGGCTGAAGGTCTGCTTGACCTCGCCCGATTCCACGCTCCGCTTGAGGCCAAGCGGTTTACGGGTCCGGGTTTTGTTTTCGTCGTCGCTCATAAAACTCGTTTCTTCCTTCAGTCACATCGTCGCGAAATCGAGGGTCACCGCCTAGGCGGCCCCCGCTTCGCTCACGTCCGCAGACGCATTCCGGTAATGCAGCAGGCGCGTCAGGGCCTGGTCGACCCGCTCGGCCGCCGCATGATCGGCCAGCGCCAGATGGACGACATTGTCGCGGCCCAATGCCACAGACAGCGCCGCACGGTCCAGTGGCAAGCGCGTACCGCCCTCGCCCGAACCTTCGCGATCGTTCCCCACGCGCCACGCCTGGTCGAGCTTGGCAGCGCCGCCATCGCTCGCATCGGCTGCGTGATAGAGTGCGGCCAGCACTCCCCCGCGCGCATGTTCCGCAATGCGTTCAGACCCCAAGATAAGGTGTCCGCTCCGCATTTCGAGCCCCAACCGGTCGGTCAGCGTGCGCAGCAGCCCCGCATCGATCTGCGCGGGCAGATCGTCGGGTACGCGCGGAGGCGCGGATTTGAACGCACGGGCCAGCGCTCCTTTGAGCTTGCCCTTCTCCATCGCGGCTTCAAGCTCGGCGCGGGAGACGCCCAGCCATGCGCCGCGACCCGGCGCACGCGCGCGCGGATCGGGCAGCACGTCACCATCGGGCGAGATCGCGAGCCGAATCAGCTCGCCCCGCTCGCCGTGGCGTCCGGTCAGGATGCACTTGCGCTCCGGCGATTTCCCGCCGGGGCGCGTGCGCTCAGTTGTCGGCGTCAGAGACTCATTGTTCGGAGTCCGCATCGGCGGCCTCCTGTTCGGTTGCCGGCTCGGCCTTGGCCGCTGCCGGTTCCTCGTCCTCGAACCAGTGGGCGCGCGCAGCCATGATGATCTCGTTGCCCTGCTCTTCGGTCAGACCGTATTCGCCCAGCACGCCGCCCTTGTCCTGCTCGCGCTGCGGACGGTCGCGCCGCATCGGCGGACCATCGGGATTGTTGTTGCGGCGGCGCGGCGCTTCGCGCTTCTTGGCGATCAGTTCGTCGGTGGCGAGATCGGCCACATCGTCGAGCGTCTTGAGCCCGGCCTTGCCCAGCGTGACCAGCATCGCTTCGGACAGGTGCGGCAGCTCGGCCAGCGCATCCTCGACGCCCAGTTCGCGGCGCGCCTCGCGGTGCGCGGCTTCCTGCCGTTCGAGAGCTTCGGTCGCGCGGCTCTGGAGTTCCTCGGCCAGTTCCTCGTCGAAACCTTCGATCATCGCCAGCTCGTCCAGCTGGACGTAGGCGACTTCTTCCAGTTCCGCGAAGCCCTCGGCGACGAGCAGCTGCGAGAGCGTTTCGTCGACGTCGAGCTCTTCCTCGAACATCTTGGAGCGAGCAGCGAATTCCTTGCTCTGCTTTTCCGAGGCTTCTTCCTCGGTCATGATGTCGATCTGGTTGCCGGTCAGCTGGCTGGCGAGACGCACGTTCTGGCCACGGCGACCGATCGCCAGCGAAAGCTGGTCGTCCGGCACTACGACTTCGATGCGGCTCTCGTCTTCATCCAGCACCACGCGGCTGACGGTGGCGGGCTGGAGCGCGTTGACGATGAAGGTCGCCTCTTCCTCGCTCCACGGAATGATGTCGATCTTCTCGCCCTGCAGTTCCTGCACGACGGCCTGCACGCGGCTGCCCTTCATGCCGACGCAGGCGCCGACGGGGTCGATGCTGCTGTCGTGGCTGATCACGCCGATCTTGGCGCGGCTGCCCGGATCGCGGGCGGCGGCCTTGATCTCGATGATGCCGTCGTAGATTTCGGGCACTTCCTGCGCGAACAGCTTCTTCATGAAGTCGGGGTGCGCGCGGGAGAGGAAGATCTGCGGACCGCGATTGTTGCGTTCGACCTTGGTGATCAGCGCACGCACGCGCTCGCCGACGCGGGCGGCCTCGCGCGGGATCTGCTGGTCGCGGCGGATCACGCCCTCGGCGCGGCCGAGGTTGACGATCACGTGGCCGAATTCGACCGACTTGATCACGCCGGTGATGATTTCGCCGCTGCGATCCTTGAATTCCTCGTACTGACGCTCACGCTCGGCATCGCGGACCTTCTGGAAGATCACCTGCTTGGCGGACTGCGCGTCGATGCGGCCCAAGTCCACCGGCGGCAGCGGATCGACGATGAAGTCGCCCAGCGATGCGCCGTCCTGCAGCTTCTGCGCCTGCTCCAGGTTCACCTGCTTGAAGTAATCCTCGACCTCTTCGACCACTTCGACGACGCGCCACAGGCGCAGGTCGCCGCTCTGCGGGTCGAGCTTGGCGCGAATGTCGTTCTCAGCACCGTAACGGTTGCGGGCGGATTTCTGGATCGCCTCTTCCATCGCTTCGATGACGATCGATTCGTCGATCATCTTTTCCGAAGCGACCGATTTCGCGATCGCGAGGAGCTCCGCACGGTTGGCGGAAATGGCAGTGGCCATTGGTCTTACCTTCTCATCATTCATCCCGCGAAGCGGGATTTGCCTCAATCCAATACCCGTTCGTGCTGAGCTTGTCGAAGCACTGTCTTTCTTTTTCGCGAAGGTCGCACTCGAGGAAAGTGCAGCCCTTCGACAGGCTCAGGGCGAACGGAAAACTCTAATTCTCTTCGTCTTCTGAAATCTCGTCCGCCCCCGTGGTGTCGAGCGGTCTGGTCGCAGCGATCAGTTCGTCGGTGAGGACGAGCTGGGCTGCATGAATCTGGTCGCGGGGAAGTTCGACATCCCCCGCCTTGCGGTCGGCGATGGTGACGATGTCACCCTCTATTCCCTTCAGGCTCCCGCGATAATTGCGCTGGCCATCATAGCCCTTCGCCATCGAAATCTTCGCCTCGTGCCCCGCCCAGTCGGAAAAATCCTTCGTGCGGGTCAGCGGACGGTCGATGCCCGGCGAGCTGACTTCGAGGTGGTACGCCCCCTCGATCAGCACATCGCCCTGCTCTTCCAGCGCGTCGATCTTCGCGGAAACGGCGCGGCTCAACGCGGCGCATTGTTCGATCACCAGCTGCCCGGTTGCCGGGTCTTCCGCCATGATCTGCAGCGCCTGCGTGCCGTCGCCGGCTTCGGACGGCATCATCTTCACGCGCACGAGATCGAATCCCAGGGCCTGCGCCTCGGGTTCAATGATCTGTGTCAGTCGCGCGATATCCGCCATTCGGTCTCCGTTTCATCTTCGATCTGCATGGCAATGCGGTTTGGCGCCGGTGCCTTTCGGCCCGGCCCAACACGGTGCCAGCAATGTCGGGATGAAGGGCAGATAGGCGGGACCAGCGAAAAATGCAACGCGCTTTGGCAGACGAAGCGCGATTTTGTGCCCGGTCAGGTACCTTTCGGCTTGAACCAGGGCTCGTCCGTGCGGTTGATCGCAAGTGGTTCGGTAAAGGGAGCGCACAGCCGGTACGCGTCCTGCGGCGTCCCCTCCAGCCATTGCGCCCAACTTTCGCGAGGCAGTATTACCGGCATACGGTTGTGGATCGGCGCGACCTGCGGATTGGCCTCGGTCATGATCATGCTGAACGCCTCGCCCCACTCCTCGGTCTGCCGCCAAATACCCGCAGTCGCGAACAGCGGCGCGTCGGGCACGGCGAACCATGTCCGGGTCATCGCGCCCCTTTCCCCCTCGGCTTCGGCGAAGCGGCTGACCGGGATCAGGCAGCGCCGTTCCTCGAACGAATAGCGCCAGAAAAAGCTCTTGAGCTTGTCGGTCCGCGTATTGTTGACCGGCTTGGGCTTAAGCGGCTGGCCCTTCGCGCCCGTCCGCTGGAGCGGAAAGCCCCATACCATCGGCCGCACCCTCCCCTCCGCAACAACGGGCGCGGGATAGCCGGGGTAGAGTTCCTCAGCCGTGTTCGCGCCGAAATCCTGCGCGATCGCATCGAAGAAATCGGCAATCTCGGTATGCGAGCTGCGGATCTTGTAGAGATTGCACATGCGCGCGGACGCGTTACTCGCCGCTTCCCGGATAGGTCGTCAGGTTGCCGAAATATCGGAGCAGATCGGCGTGCAGTAACGTGTCCTGCGCCGCCCCGCCAAGCTCGAGCCCGGCGGCCGTATCGTCGTTGGCGTGGTGATACGGGCCCTGCATGAAGCTTTCGAACGCCCCCGTGTCTGCCAGCGCACTGCTGACGAGGACCGTGGGCACGCCATCGCGCAGCAATATCCACCCGTCCTGCCGCGGCAGGAAGGCATCCTGCATGTCGGACGGTACGACCTCGCGGCCCTGCACTCGCGCAACCTCCGATATCCCGTAGTCGAGCTGCGTCTTGCCCGCCCCCAGCACCACCACCGGCGTACCACGCGGCGCGATCGCCATGGTGTCGAGATTGAATGCCGCCGCAATCGTGGGCAAGGGCACCGGCGGGTCGGCGACGAAGGCTTTCGCGCCGAGCAGGCCAAGCTCTTCGGAACTGGTCGCCAGCACGATCACATCGCGGTCGAGCGGGCCGTCGCGCAGCGCGATCTTTACGGCTTCGGTCATCACGGCAAGGCCGCTGGCGTTGTCGACCGCGCCGTTGCACAGCCGGTCCTTCGCATCGGTCGGGCCGCATGCATCGCCCAGGTGATCCCAGTGCGCCAGCACCATCACGGCCCCTGCGCCCGGCACCTTGCCCGGCATCCTGCCGATCACATTGGCTGTCTCGATTCGGTCGACCTGCTGGACGATGCTGGCCTGCAGGATCGTGTCGTAGGCGATCACGCCCAGCCCATCGGGATGGCGAAACGCATTCTGGCCGACGACATCCATCAGTCGCTCGCTATCCTGCGGGGTCAGAAGCAGGATCGCCGGCCCCGAGGAATCGCTGTCGAGCCGCCAGCGGCCGCGCGAAATCAGCGGTGCAGTCTTGCGATATTCCTCCTCGTCTACGGTCATGATCAGAAGGACCTTGGGTCCTGCCGCCTCGAATTGCGGGAACAGCTTGAAGAGCGACGATGCGGGCAGCGCCAGCGCGCGGTTGACCAGCGATCGCGGCTGCAATTCCTTCAGGTCCGGATCGAGTCCGACGATCGGAACATCGGCGAGGTGCCCATCGTCCTCACCTGGCTGGACGGCGACCAGTCCCGGCGAGAGCGAAATGCTGCGCGTTCCACGCGTAATCGTCGCGCTACTCGCGCCAGGCTCGCTCGCGGGGGCGCGGCGGACGAGGGTGAAGTCCTGCGTCCAGTCGCCCTCGCCCATGCCCGGTTGCAGGCCGATTTCCGAATAGCGCTCGATCAGCCAGCGCCTCGTCTTCCCCTCGCCTTCGGAGCCGGGGAAGCGGCCGCCAAAGTCGTCGGCGGAAAGAGTGGTGATGTCGCGCGCCAAAGCCGTTTCTACCGCGTCGAGCGAAGGTGGCGGCGGGCTCGACGGCACGCTCTGCACGCTTGCGCATGCACTCAACAGCAGCGCAGCAGCGCCCGCCGTAATGCCCCTGATCATAGTCCCCACTTGCCTTCTTCCCCTCAATCGGCGGTCCAGCCGCCATCGACGCTCCAGTTCGCGCCATTCACGTTCGCCATCGAATCGCGGCACAGGAAGACGGCCATCTCGCCAATATCCTCGGGCTGGACGAACTTCTTGGTCGGCTGCTTGGCCAGCAGCACTTCGTCGATCACTTCCTCGCGGCTCATCCCGCGCGCCTTCATCGTGTCGGGAATCTGGTTTTCGACCAGCGGCGTCCAGACATATCCGGGGCTGATGCAGTTCACGGTGACGCCGGTGGTCGCGACTTCCAGCGCGACCGTCTTGGTCAGACCGGCAATTCCGTGCTTCGCAGCGACGTAGGCCGATTTGTAGGGCGATGCGACCAGCGAGTGCGCACTGGCGGTGTTGATGATCCGGCCCCAGCCCTTTTCCTTCATGTGCGGTACGGCCAGCCGGATGGTGTGAAACGCCGCCGACAGGTTGAGCGCGATGATCTTGTCCCATTTCTCGGGCGGAAATTCGTCCACCGGCGCGACGTGCTGCATCCCCGCATTGTTGACGAGGATGTCGATCCCGCCTGCGTCGGCCATCATCCCCTCGATCGCGGACACGTCGGTCAGGTCGGCGCCGGAATATTCCGCCCCGCCGAGCTCCTCGCGCAATTTCCCGATCTCCGCCTCGTCGCCGAAACCGTTGAGCACGATCCGCGCGCCCTCGCCATGCAGCGCCCGTGCGACCGCCAGACCGATGCCCGAGGTCGAACCGGTGACAAGAGCCTTCTTACCTTCGAGGAACATCGCTACCCTTTCGGAGATTATGCAAGCCGTGTGGGCCCAACCGCTGCCCGAGCGGGGTGGTTCCGTGCGCGAGTGCGCATTGCAATCCTTTTTCTGCAAGGCGCACGGGGGAGACAACAAGGGGAACCGGTTCAATGCGGCTCAATCCATTCAACACCGACAATATCGATGTGCGCGGCGGCGGCAGCCGCTTTCCCGGCGGCGGAGCAGGCCAGCTGGGCTGCGGCACGCTGATTATCGCAGGGATCGTCTCGCTGCTGTTCGGCACGGATTTCGGCCAGACGGTCGCCGTGTTCGATACGGTCAACCAGACGGCTGGCAACGGCCAGGTCTCCAACGCCGACGGGCAGATGAGCGAACAGGAGCTGTGCACCAGCAGCCAGTACGCGACCGAGGCGTGCAACGCGCTGCAGTCGCTCAATGCAACCTGGCAGCCCGAGTTCGAGCGGGCGAACATCGAATTCCAGCAGCCCTTCCTGCACCTCTACAGCGGCGGCGTGAACACGCGCGGCTGCGGCAGTGCGACCTCTGCCGCCGGGCCTTTCTACTGCCCGCGCGATGGCGGCATCTATATCGACACCAGCTTTTACGACCTGATGAAGCGCGATCTGGGCGCAGGCGGCGATTTCGCCCGGCTGTATGTCGTGGCGCATGAATACGGCCACCATATCCAGAACCTGACCGGCCTTGCCGATCAGGTCGCCAGCGCCCAGCAAAGGGACCCGCAGAACGCCAACCGCCTGCAGGTGCGCATGGAATTGCAGGCCGATTGCTACGCCGGAGTCTGGGCCGGCAAGAACAAGGACCGGATCGAACCGGGCGATTTCGAGGAAGGCATGCAGGCCGCCGCCGCAATCGGCGACGATGCCATTTCGGAACGCATGGGAGGTAGGGTCTCGCCCGAAAGCTTCACCCACGGTACCAGTGAACAGCGTATGCAGGCATTGCGGCTGGGCATGAACAGCGGCAACGATACGATATGCGATCGCTATTTCGCGCCCGACTCGTTCTAGGCGCATCGTTTTAGGGGGGCTGGAACAGGCAGGCGATGGACTTCATCCGCAACCTTTTCACGCTGTTCCAGCGTCTGCAGGACATCATCCGCGACGGGCAGAAGCGCGGCGATGTGCCCGGCATGGCGATGGCTCTGGTCCGCGAAGTGCGTGGCAGCGACCGGGACGCCGATGGCCAGGGCGACGGTCCGGCAGTCTATCAGGGTAGGCGCGCGCAGGCCGATCAGGGCACACCCTCCGCCGCATCGCGGGCGACCGCACGCAACAGGGCCGCGCGCGATACCGACTTGCCCCAACCCGCGGTCTACCGCAGCCCTGCCGGTTCCGACTTCATGGCCGAACTCGAACCGGCCCGGGCGCCCGCGCGCAATGCCGACGATCCGTCGGAAAAACTGCCCGAGCCTGCCTCTGCCGGGCCATTGCAGCGCGAGGACTACGACTACAAACCCGCCTCGGCGGATCCCGCCGAGATTCCCGAGGTGCCCGAGCCGGTTCGCGCCGAGGAGCCCGAACCGCAATCACAGCCCGCACCCGAAACGCAGCCCGAACACGAAGCCGAGCCGCAGGCCGATGCACGGCAGGCCCCGGAGGCACCGCTCGCTCCCGAGCCTGCGCAGGCCGCAACCGTAGCCTCCGCGGTGAACTGGGACCACGACGACGAACCGGCGCAGGATGTTGCCGCACCTGCCGCCGAAGACGAGCCCGCTCCCGCACCGGCCGAACCTGCGCCTGTCGTCGAAGAAGGCGGCGAACCGCCCCGGAAAGACGACAGGGACGACGACTGGTTCGACCTGGACGACTGGCAGGGGACCGCGCTCAAGGTCGCCGGTGTCGGCGCAGCAGCTGCGGCGACCGCCGCAGGTGCGATGGCGATCAAGGACCGCTTCTTCGACCGCGATGAAGAGGACGACGACGACCGTGGAGAGACCCGCGCAATCCCGCTCGGCAAAGGCTCCGACGAAACGATAGACGACACCGGAGCAGACGGTGCCGGGTGGACGGCAGCGGCAGCAATGGCTGCTCCGGTCGCTGCGGCGGCCCTGCCTACCGCCGGAGACGATCCCGAGGCGCCGGCGCGATCGGCCCCGCCCGAACAGGCGCGGCGGCCGCATCAGGTCGAGATCATTCCCGGAGACCCCCACAATCCGGCAACCCAGCCCGCCTCGCAGACGCTCGCGAACCCCGGCATCCGCCTCTACGGCACGCTCGACGCGAAGATGTATGCGGAGTTCACCGAGCAACTTTCCGAACAGAAGCCCGGCGGGCCGATCGTCATCGCGCTGACCACGATGGAGGGCGATCCCGAAATCGCACGCAGCATGGCCGACGATATTCGCCTGCTGCGCGATCGCGGACGGCGCGAGATCATTTTTCTCGGCAAGACGGCGGTCTACGGCGCGGGCGTGCTGTTCATGGCCGCCTTTCCCGTCAGCCACCGCTACCTTACCCGCGCGACCAAGGTGCTGGTGACCGAGAACAAGCGCGCGCAGCCGATCGAGCTTGCGGGCGGATCGCTGCGCAGCGTCGCCAGCCAGCTCGAACACGTCCAGCGCGAAATCCAGCGCGAGATCGAGCAGGAGGACGAGGATTATCGGGCGATCTCCGAAGGATCGAACGTCAGCGTGCAGGAACTGCGCGAAAAGGCCCCGAACGAATGGTTCATCACCGCGAGCGAGGCGAAGGCGATGGGGCTGATCGCAGAGGTCGTCTAGCCGCCCGCAAAGAAAATCTGCGACCGCACCGTGTTTGAAAAATCGGCAGCGCCCCCATCTTGAGGGGCATGACCAAACTCTCCCTGCTCGATCTCGCTCACGTCACCGAAGGCGGCGATGTGGCCACCTCGCTCGCCAACGCGGCGGATATTGCCCGCCATGCAGAATCGCTGGGGTTCGAACGGTACTGGTGCGCCGAACATCACGGGATGGAAGGCATCGCCAGCGCCGCGACCAGCGTAGTGATCGGCCACGTTGCCGCTGCGACCAGCACCATCCGCGTGGGTGCGGGCGGGATCATGCTGCCCAACCATTCGCCGCTGGTGATTGCCGAGCAGTTCGGCACGCTGGAGGCGCTGTTCCCTGGTCGGATCGACCTCGGGCTCGGCCGCGCGCCGGGAAGCGACCAGCGCGTCGCCGCCGCGCTGCGCCGTAATCTCGATACCAATCCGGACGCTTTCCCGCGCGATGTGGTGGAACTGCAAAGCTACCTCGCAGGCGACGGACGCACGGGCATCAAGGCAACGCCGGGTGCGGGCGCGAAAGTGCCGCTCTACATTCTGGGTTCGAGCCTGTTCGGCGCGCAGGTCGCCGCCGTGCTGGGCCTGCCCTACGCCTTTGCCAGCCATTTCGCGCCGCAGGCGCTCGACGATGCGCTGGCGATCTATTGTGAGCGGTTCGAACCTTCCGACGTGTTGAGCGAGCCGTACGCGATCTGCGGCTACAACGTCTTCGCGGCGGAGACCGAAGCGGAAGCGCACCTGCTCGCCAGCTCGATGCAGCAAAGCTTCGTCCGCCTGCGCACCGGCCAGCCTGGCAAACTGCCGCCCCCG
Source organism: Citromicrobium bathyomarinum (assembly GCF_038594485.1). Lineage (GTDB taxonomy): Bacteria > Pseudomonadota > Alphaproteobacteria > Sphingomonadales > Sphingomonadaceae > Alteriqipengyuania > Alteriqipengyuania bathyomarina_A. Next base: position 81,636 of record NZ_JBCFZG010000006.1, read on the forward strand.
GTCGAAGGCTATCGCGAAAGCCTGCCGCCGCAGGCCGCCGCGATGCTCGACGGAGTGCTGAAAGCGACCGCGATCGGCACGCCCTCGCAAGTCCGCGAGCAGATGCAGGCTTTTGTCGACCGGACCAAGGCGGACGAGCTGATCATCGCCGGGTCCATCTACGATCATGAAAAGCGCAAGCGCAGCCTCACGCTGGCGGCAGAGGCTTTCGCGGGTGAACGCGCCGCAGCCTGACGCCGCTGGGCTTCGCCCGCTCACCCTTCCCCGGCTGACACATGAAAATTGGCAGCGCACGCCAGGGGGAAAACGTGCGCTGCCATCAGTGCGGCTGACTTAGGGTTAGTTCACCGCGGAAAGTTCGCGCATCGCCTCGTCGAGGTCGCGGAGCGCTTCGGCACGCTCGCTTGCGGACAGCGTGCGATCGCGCTCGATCGAAACGCGCGCCTGGACAATCGCGCTCCTGGCACTGGCCAGCGCGCCGGAAATGCAGGAACCCATGCCGCCGCCATTGGCAGCCCTCGCCTGCGACGACCCGTCGCAGTCGAAGCGCATGTCGCTCAGGCTGTCGACCATCTGGACCAGTGCCAGTCGCGTGTCCTTGTCGAGCTCGGTCGTCGCGTTGATCTCGCGCCGGGCATCTGCCAGATCGCGGCGCATTTCGCTGCGGGCGACCGACAATTCACGTTGCACGGAGATTTCGCGCTGCTTTTCGGCCTTGCGAGCCATGCGTTCGGCCTTGATCTCCATTTCACGCGCTGCGCGCTCGCTTTTTTCCGCCTTCGCGCTCAGCTTCCTGACCTCGACTTCGAGCTTCGCGCGTTCTTCGGTCGTCGCCTCGCGGCCGTTGATCTTGTAGCTGGTATGCTCGGTCGACCGACCGGCGTCGTCGGTCACCACCTTGCGTTCGACCTCGATGGTCCGACTTTCGCCGCCGGCCTCATCTCTGATCGTCAACACGTGGTCTGGAGCCGCCGGGGCGACAGGTGCCAGCGGCGCTTCGGGGGCGACCGGCGCCTCGGGCGCGGTTGGCGCTGCGGGCGCAGCGGGAGGCTCCGGCGCCTCAGGCACTTCTTTACCCATTGCGGTCTCGGCGTAGGAAATCGAAGCCGTCAGCGGCAGCGCCGCCAGTGCACCGATCGTCAGCACGCGCGCAGCGATGCGGCGGCGGGGGGAAACATCGGACATGGTCAAACTCCTCAGGCGGTGAATTATCGATTTGTCACCCAGCACCGGGCACGCCATCGGCGCGGCGAGCGCCAGGCTGGCTCGCCGGTCGCTGCGGGTCGCGAAGGAGGCGATGGTGGATGCGTAGGTTTCCCGCAGACGGGCATCGCAGCGTTCCACGACGCGGGCATCGCAGGCTGCCTCCTGGTCGCGCCGCATGGCACGCCAGCCCACCCAGCCGAGCGGGTTGAACCAGTGCAGCGCAAACAGCGGCTGCACGATCGCATTGGCCAGCAGGTCGCGCGCACGATGGTGTGCCAGCTCATGCTCGAGCGCGAGATCGCGGCGGGTTTCCTCGGTTTGCGCCATAAAACCCTCGGGCAGCGCGATCACCTTGTCGAACACGCCGAACGCGACCGGCGAAGCGGTTGCAGGCGATTCGATCAGGCGGACGCGACCGCGCACCCCGACCTGCACGCTCCCGCGCATCAATTCGCGGCGCATGGCGAAATAGAGGGCGTAGCGTTTGGTCAGGAAGACCGCCGCTCCCACGAGCCATATGGTCAGGCCGAGAAGCACCCAATCGATCGTCGGCTGCGTCGCGACCATCGGCTGCAGCATCATGCCCGCACCGCCGGTTTCCGCCACGCCATATCCGCCGATCGGCACCGGCACAGTAGCGACACTGGCGGGCGCGACCGATGCGGGGAGGACGATGGGCGGCAACATCAGCCGCAGAAAAGGCAGCGCCCAGAGCGCGTAGGCAGCCTTGGCACCGAAGTGCCGCGATACCGGACGGCGCAGCACCAGCACGGCCACGATCAGGCCACCGGTCCACATGAGCGTGTCGAGCGCGAAGCTTTGCAGGTCGATGCTCATTTGCGCATCTCCTTCAGCAGGCGTTCGATCTCGCCGAGATCCTCGTCGGTCAGCGCCTCGCTTTCGGCGAGATGGGCGAACAGCGAGGCCGCGCGGCCGCCGAACAGCCGATCCACCAGCCGACGGGATTCGCCGTCGACATAGTCCGAGCGTTCGATCAGCGGGGTGTAAAGGAACCGGCGCCCGTCGGGCTCGGTCGCCAGCGCGCCCTTGCCCACAAGGCGGGAAAGCAGCGTCTTCACCGTCGGCATCGACCAGCCGCGCGGCTCGCAGATTTCCTCGCAAACCTCGGTCGCGCTCACCGGATGGCGATCCCAGATCACCTCCATGATCGCGTGTTCCGCTTCGCTGATCCGTTCGCTCTTATCGATCTTCGACTGCGCCATCGATCTCCACCCTCCGTAGTCGATTACGTCTGTAGCCGCATCGATTACGGATGTAAACATTACCGGTGGATGAATGACGCTCGCGGTTCGACGAACAGCATTTTTTTGAGATGATCGCCGGTCAGCAGACTTCGGCGGTATTCTCCGGAATCGGGCCGGGCGGGACGCGCGCGTCGCTCATCCAGAATGGGTCCGCCGCCAGCCGGTGCCGGTCGCCGTAGGCGGCACGCAACGCGGCGGCGAGCTGCGGATCGTAGCTCTCCAGATCCCGATGGCTGAGGATCCGACGTCCATCGAACACCTGCAACCGGTTCGAATCGAACCAGAACTGCGTTCCTTCCGCCCAGTATTCCTGCATGGTGGTCATGTTGTATTCTTCGAACCACAGCCTGTTCGCCTGAGCGTTCGCATAGGCAGCCTCGACCTCGGCGTAGAGAGCCGGGTCCACGCCTTGAATCGCGAACAGGATGTTGTGCGCGAATTCGTGCACGAGGATCGTCTCGCCGTAATACCGGCTGGTCGGCAGGCCGAGCACGTCCTCTTCCGCACCCACCGTGTGCTGCCCACCGATCCCGCGCGCGCGGGCATCCCAGTAAGCGCGGTCGGTGAGCCGCCCGATCCGCTCGTCATAATGCTTCTTCTCGCACCGCGTCAGGCGCGGATCGTCGGGGGCCGGCTTTTTCCAGTGCGCGTTTTCGGGAAGGTCGAGCAGCGCCTCCGTCTCTCCGATGATGGCGACGCGATAGCCTTCCCGGCGCAGCCAGTCTGCGAGGTCGGGACGGTAGGCGAGCATATCCTCGATCATCGCTTCCGCCGCGACCAGCGCATCTTCGCGCACTTCGCTGGAGGAGACCACGGGGATACCGTCCGCATCGCGGTACTGGGTGTAGAAGGATGGAATGCCGAGCGCGGGCGGCGGGGACGTCGCAGCCATCGTAGCGCAGGCAGAAAGCGCCAGCAGGCTGGGCAGACCGATTGCACGGATAATCATCCGGCGAGACCTATACCCGTCCAGATGAACGGCGGACCAATCGGCCCGCCGCAACCCATCAATAGACCCGCTTCTTCGGCTTGATGTACTCGATATCGTCGGTCAGCGTGTATTCGTGCACCGGGCGGTAATCGATCTTCATCTCGCCCTTGCCCGCGCCCTTGGCACCGCCGCCCCAGCCGTCGAACCACGTGACGGTGTGCTTCATCCAGTTGGTATCGTCGCGCTCGGGGAAGTCCTCGTGCGCGTGCGCGCCGCGGCTTTCCTTGCGGTTGTCGGCGCTGGTCATGGTGACGCTGGCCTGAGCCATCAGGTTGTCGAGCTCCAGCGTCTCGATCAGGTCGCTGTTCCAGATCAGCGAGCGGTCGGACACGTGAATGTCCTGCATACTCGCGTTGACCTCGGCCAAATGCTTCTTGCCCGCGGCGAGCGTTTCGGTGTCGCGGAACACGGCAGCATGCTTCTGCATGGTCTTCTGCATGTCTTCGCGAATCCGCGCGGTCGGCAGGCTGCCCTTGGCGTGGCGGAAGTGGTCGAGCCGGGTCAGCGCGAGGTCGGCGCTGTCGGCGGGCAGCGCATCGTGCTTCGCGCCCGGCTTCATCGTGTCGGCCAGGCGATGGCCGATCGCGCGCCCGAACACCACGAGGTCGATCAGCGAGTTGGAACCGAGGCGGTTCGCCCCGTGAACCGAGACGCAGCCCGCTTCGCCCGCGGCGTAGAGTCCCGGCACGACATGATCGGGATTGCCGTCCGGCCCCAGCGTCACGACTTCGCCGTGATAGTTCGTCGGGATGCCGCCCATGTTGTAGTGGACGGTCGGCGTCACCGGCAGCGGTTCGCGCGTCAGGTCGACACCGGCGAAGATCTTGCCGCTTTCGGTGATGCCCGGCAGGCGCTCTGCCAGCACCTTGGGATCGATGTGATCGAGGTGCAGGTAGATGTGGTCCTTGTCCGCACCTACGCCGCGCCCTTCGCGCATCTCCAGCGCCATCGAGCGCGAGACGACGTCGCGGCTGGCGAGGTCCTTCGCGGAAGGCGCGTAACGCTCCATGAAGCGTTCGCCTTCAGAATTGGTCAGGTAGCCACCCTCACCACGCGCACCCTCGGTAATGAGCACGCCCGCACCGTAGATGCCGGTCGGGTGGAACTGGACGAATTCCATGTCCTGCAGCGGCAGGCCAGCGCGCAGTACCATGCCGCCACCATCGCCGGTGCAGGTGTGGGCCGACGTCGCGGTGTAGTAGCAGCGGCCATAGCCGCCGGTCGCCAGCACCACGGCGTGCGCGCGGAAGCGATGGATCGTGCCGTCATCCAGGCACATCGCTATCACACCGACGCAGCGGCGATCCGCACCCTCGCCCGCCATGATCAGGTCGATCGCGAAATATTCGATGAAGAAGTCCGCGTCGTACTTCAGGCTCTGCTGGTAGAGCGCGTGGAGCATCGCGTGCCCCGTACGGTCGGCTGCGGCGCAGGTGCGCTGCACGGGTGGGCCCTCGCCCATGTTCTGCATGTGGCCGCCGAACGGACGCTGGTAGATCGTGCCGTCATTGTTGCGGCTGAAGGGCACGCCTGCGTGCTCCAGCTCGTACACCGCTTGCGGGGCTTCGCGTGCGAGATATTCGATCGCGTCCTGGTCGCCCAGCCAGTCCGACCCCTTCACGGTGTCGTACATGTGCCAGGTCCAGTGATCGGGCGTATTGTTGCCAAGGCTGGCCGCGATCCCGCCCTGCGCCGCCACGGTGTGCGACCGGGTGGGGAAAACCTTGGAGATATTGGCGGTCTTGAAGCCAGCCTCTGCCGCGCCCATCGTCGCGCGCAGGCCCGATCCGCCCGCACCCACGACGACCACGTCGAACTCATGGTCGATGATCGGGTAGGCTTCGCCCGCCTTGCCGGAATTGGTGGTCTTACTGTCGGTATCGGTCGCCATCAGGCGGCTCCTGCAAATGCGATGCTGGCGATGCAGAAGATGCCGAATACGGCGCCTGCCACTGCCACGAGATTGAGAAGGGCGATCAGGGCGAAGCGGCTGCCGCCCTGGTGGATATAGTCCTCGATCAGCACCTGCAGCCCCAGCCGCGCGTGCCAGAACGTGCTGACGATCAGCAGGATCAGGGCGGCGGATGCGATCGGCGAGGCGAGCCAGTCGGTCACCGTGGCATAGTCGTAGCCCGGCAGCATCAGGAAGCTGACCAGCAGGAACAGCACCAGCACGAGGTTGCCGATCGCGGTGAACCGCTGCAGCAGCCAGTGATGCGCGCCCTCGTGGGCCGAGCCGAGACCGCGAACGCGGCCGATGGAGGTTCCGTTACCCATTGGGAAAAGCCTTACTTGGTGAAGATGATCGCCCAGAAGGCGATAGTCAGAACGACGCCGAGGATCGGTGCGAGCGTGGCCCAGAGCTTGTTGATGGTCAGCTCGTAGCCTGCGCCGATATCGAGCACGAAGTGGCGCAGTCCGCTCATCATATGGCTGAAGAACGCCCAGGTCAGGCCGATCAGGACGATGTAGCCGATCGGGCTGGTCATCACACCGGCGAAAGTCTCGTAAGCCTCAGGCCCGCTCGCCATCGCGCCCAGCCACCACAGCAGTACGGCCAGACCGACCAGCGCCATTCCGTCGCCGGTGACGCGGTGCAGGATCGAGGTAAACATGTGCGGGCCCCACTTCCAGATCTGGAGATGGGGAGAGAGCGGTCTGTTCGACATGGTGTCTAGCGGGTCCAATCTGGCCGGATGCGGTAAGTCTTGCGCCTCCACTTAGCGAAAGCACGGGGAGGTTCAAGCGAGTCCAAAGGCTGGATGTGCCAAAGCACGGGGAATGGGGTCAGTGCAAGCGTGGGGGTTGGTAGCCTGCCGCAATCGGCCTAACAGGTGGGCCCATGACAGGCATTCTCGTCACAGGATCGAGCCGGGGCATCGGGGCGGCCATTCGCGAACAGCTGGAGGCGCGCTGCGTGCGCGTGATCGGCCATTCCACACGCGGGCTGGAAGAAGGCGAGATTGCCGCCGATTTCACCGAGCCTTCCGCGCCTTCGATGCTGTGGGAAGAGGCGTTGCGGCAGTCCGACGGCGAGATCGACGTGCTGATTAACAATGCCGGCCTGTTCGACGGAATCCCGCTCGATACCTCGGATATCGAATGGCTCGATGCGTGGGAGGAAACGCTGCGGATCAACCTGACCGCCGCCGCGCAGCTCAGCCGGTTCGCGGTGCGCCACTGGCAGGAACGCGGCGTATCGGGGCGGGTCGTCCACGTCGCCAGCCGCGCAGGCCATCGCGGCGATTCGCCCGAACACTGGCACTATGCTGCGGCGAAAGGCGGGATGCTGGCGCTGCACAAGACGATTGCGCGCGCCTACGCGAGCGAGGGGATTTACAGCTTCGCGGTCACGCCGGGCTTCACCGACACCGCGATGGCCGGCGATTATCTTGAAAGCCGGGGCGGCCCCGGCCTGCTCGCCGATATTCCGCTGGGCCGCGTGGCCGAGCCTGAGGAAATCGCCGATATCGCGATCTGGTGCGCGCTCGATGCGCCGCCGAGCATGACCGGCGCGACGATCGACGCCAATGGAGCAAGCTATGTCCGGTAAATTCCCGGCCCTCGCGGCGCTGGCTCTCCTCGCAGCAGGCTGCGCCCCCGCGACCGAACCGGTCTCTAGCGCTGCCGAGGCAGAGCAGACGAGCATCGTCACCTCCCCCGACCTCGCCGTACGTTTCCGGCAGTCGGAGTTCCTCGACCAATGCGAGGACTTCGACGAGTGGGACAAGCCCTCCCCGCCGTTCGAGCTGCTCGGCGACACATGGTACGTCGGCACCTGCGGTATCTCCGCGATCCTCGTCATTGGCGAGGATGGCCACGTCCTGATCGACAGCGGGGTCGAGGCTGCCGCCCCTCTGATCCTCGACAATATCCGCGCGATCGGGATCGACCCGCGCGACATACGCTACCTGCTGATGAGCCACGAGCATTTCGATCATGTCGGCGCGCATGCTGCCCTCGTGGAAGCGACCGGAGCGCAGGTGATCGCCTCGCCCGAAGCGGCGAAGGTTCTGGCCAGCGGCAAGGTCGGCGCGGACGATCCGCAGGCCGCGATCCACCCCGCGATGACGCCGGTGAAGGTCGACCGGGTCGTCAGCGATGGCGAAGTGCTGAAGCTGGGCGGCAAGGAATTCACCGCGCATTTCACCCCCGGCCACACGCCGGGCGCGACGAGCTGGACGTGGAGCGCCTGCGCGCTTCCCTGGCAGCCGCCCGTGTGCCGCCGTATCGCCTATGTCGACAGCCTCTCGCCCGTCTCGGCAGACGATTACCGCTTTAGCGATCACCCGGCAGTCGTGGCCGATTTCCGGCGCAGCATCGCCAGCGTCGCCACGCTTCCTTGCGACCTGCTCGTCACGCCGCATCCTTCGTCGAGCGGGATGCTCGACCGGATGAAGGGCGGCGGGTTGCTGGATGGCGCCGCTTGCGCCGATTACGCGCAAGCCCTCTCAAAGCGTCTCGACGAGCGGTTGGCGAAAGAGCGTCGATGAACGACGATCTGTCCTTCGCCTGCCGATGTGGCACCGTGCGGGGCACGATCCGGAAGGCGACGCGGCGGGAGGGCGACTTCGTCGTGTGCCACTGCACCGATTGCCAGACGTTCGCCAATCGCTTCGATGCGGGCGACAGGGTGATGGACGAGCAGAACGCAGGCACACCGCTCTACCAGAGCCGCTGCGCGCGGATGCGTATAGAGAGCGGCATCGACCGTCTGCAATGCCTCCACCTGACCGACAAGCCCACGCTGCGCTGGTACGCGGGATGCTGCAACACGCCGATGTTCAACACCTTCAAGACCGGCAAAATTCCCTACGTCACCACGCTGGTCGGCAATTGCGACGCCGAGGCGCGGACGCGGATGCTGGGGGAACCGATCGGACACCTCTTTGTCGATGACGATCCGGCGTGTACCGGGCCGGTCCGCCGCCTTTCGATGAACACGCTGATGCGCCGTTTCTTCGTCAGGATGGTCAAGGACATCGTCTCGGGCGACCGCCGCCGGAGCGCGCTGTTCGATCCCGAAACGCTGGAGCCTGTCTCCACCCCGACGCGCCTTACGAAGGAAACGACCGCCCATGTCGGCTGACATTACTGCCGAAGACGCCGGAATCAGCTGGAAGCTGACCGCACTGGTCGACCGCACCGCTGCCGAGGCGGCGCTCGCGGCGAGTGTGGAGGAGGCGTGGGACAGCGATCTGGTGATGAGCGCGCACGAGGTCGAGGCGGATCGCTACGACCCGATGAATGCGGGCCTGTGGCGGATCGAGGCATGGTATCCGCGCAAGCCCGACAAGGCACTGCGCGCCACGCTCAAGACCATGTTCGACGGCAACCCGCCGGACTTCACGCTGGAAAAGGTCGAGCCGGAAGACTGGGTGACGCTCAGCCAGCATGCGGTCGAGCCGGTACGCGCGGGGCCGTTCCATATCCGCACGCCCGATTTCCCGGCGGACGAAAGCGCGATCGACCTGATCATCCCCGCCAGCCGCGCCTTCGGCACCGGACAGCACGAGACCACCGCAGGGTGCCTTGCGATGCTCGGCTGGCTGAAGCAGCGCGGCGTTCGTCCACGCTGGATTGCCGATATCGGGACGGGCACCGGCCTGCTCGCCATCGGCGCGCTCAAACTGTTTCCCACGGCGAACGTCATCGCCAGCGATATCGACCCGGTGTGCGCCGAGATCGTCGGGGAAAATGCGGCTGGCAACGCGGTTCCGCTAGGGCAGAGGCCAGGTGCGCTCCATTACGTCACCGCGCCGGGGATGGATCATCCCGCGCTGAAGGCTCGCGCGCCCTATGACCTGCTGATCGCCAACATCCTCGCCCGGCCGCTGATCGAACTCGCGCCCGACTTCGCCCGCACGCTGATGCCCGGCGCGCGGGTGATCCTGGCCGGGCTGCTGACCACGCAGGAAGCGAAAGTGACGCGTGCGTACCAGCGGCAGGGCCTGCGGATGGAGCGGCAGATTGCCGACGGCGACTGGTCGATCCTGTGCCTGCGCAGCGTGCGGGGGTGAGAGCGTTCGGCCTCCTGGGCCGCGCAATTGGCTGGCTGATCGCGCTGCTCGCGCTGATCGTAGCGGGCTATTTCCTCGCCGCATGGATCGGATCGTCGATCCCTCGCAATTCGGGATGGACCGAGGCCGAGACCGGCATCCCGGTGATGGTCGAGGACAATGGGTATCATACCGGTATCGTCATGCCGGTGGTCACGCCGGTGAAGGACTGGCGCGATACCTTCCCTTCGCTGGCCGGGCCGACGGCACATGGCGCGCGGCCGACGCACGTCTCGGTCGGCTGGGGCGACCGCGAGGTTTACCGGACCGTGGCCACATGGGACGACCTCAAAGCCTCCACCGTGCTGCGGGTCGCCACGCGCGGAGGGCCTGCCGTGATGCAGGTCGCAGGCTATTATCGCCCCGGCACAAGCACGCACCGCCGTTGGCTGATCCTGCGCGAAGAGGAATATGCACGGCTGGTCGCGCAGGTGGAGCACACGCTGCCCCCTCTCGACGACCCGACTGAAAGGGTCAGCTATTCCAGCTTCGATCCGAAGGCGAAGGTGTTCGACGCCAGGGGACGCTACTGGATCGGCTATACCTGCAACCAGTGGGTGGCAGACGCATTGGCCGAGGCGGGCGTGACAATCGGATCCTGGACCCCGCTGTCGGGCGGCGTGATGAAGTGGATACCGCAAGGCGACAAGGAATCCTGATCGTCAGCCGATCGGATCGCCAAAAATATGCATGACGGCGCGCGCTGCTTGCATTAATGTCAATAACCTCATGATCGATCTGCCCGCCGCATTCGACCTTTTCGCCGACCGCATGATGCGGGTGATCTATTTCGATATGCAGCGGTACTTCGTGGCGGCAGGGCTTTTCACCATCGCGCTGCTCGTGTTTCGCAGCTGGGCGCAGCGCAAGCGGATCCAGAACCGCCGCGCGGCGCGCAAGGATTATACGCGCGAAATCGCCTCTTCGCTGCACACCTCGTTCATCTTCGCGCTGACCACCTTCCTCACGCTGGCCCTGCGCGAGGTCGGGCTGGTCAAGCTCAAGATCGAAACTTTCACGATCGTCACCGTCGCCTGGCAGTTGGTGCTGATGATCGTCGCGCACGACGCCTATTTCTACTGGATGCACCGCGCACTGCACCACAGGCGCCTGTTCCGCACGACGCACCTGCACCATCACAAGTCGCGCACTCCGACCCCCTGGACCGCGTACAGCTTTTCCAGTTGGGAGGCCGTGACCGAGGCGCTGTTCATCCCGCTGTTCATGCTGGCGACCAGCACGATGGGCTTCGCGATGACCGGCCTCGCGGTGTTCCTGTTCCTGTGGCACATGATCGTCCGCAACGTGATCGGGCACCTCGGCGTAGAGCTGTACCCGGCGGGCTGGGTCGACAATCGCTGGGTCGGCTGGTGGAACACGACCACGCATCACGATCTGCACCACAGCTCGGGCAACACCAATTTCGGGCTCTACTTCACCTGGTGGGATCGCTGGATGGGCACCGAGCACCCGCGCTACCGTGAGGAATTCCGCAAGGTGACCGCACGCACGCGCAAAGCGATGCGGGAGAAGGAATCGGCGGGTGGAGCCGCCCCGGCCTAAGCCGTGAGCGCGTCGCGCTGTGCGGCAAGAAAGCGCGCCTCGGCAGGCTCCGGCTCAAGCGCTAGCGCCGCATCATAGGCGGCGCGCGCCTGCTCGCCCCGCCCAGCCCGCGCCAGCATGTCGGCGCGTGCCGCATGAAACGGCAGGAAATCGGCCAGCGTCTTTGCATCGAGTTCGTCCATTGCTGCCAGCCCATCCTCGGGCGAGTGCGCGCGAGATAGCGCCACCGCGCGATTGATCGCGACCACGGGTGTGGGCCGCATCGCCAGCAGCATGTCGTAGAGGCGCAGGATCGTGCGCCAGTCGGCCGATCGATGGTGCAAGCGCATCGCATGGGTCAGGTGAATCGCGGCGAGAGTCTGCATCGGTCCGGGTGTGCGCAACGCGGTCGCCCGGTCGAGCGCCCTGCGCCCCGCCTCGATCCTCACCGCATCCCACCGCGCAACATCCTGTTCGGTCAGCGGCACCATCGAACCTTTGTCGTCCAGCCGCGCGTTCTCGCGCGAGCGAACAACGGAGACCACCGCCAGCAATCCGAGTGCCTCCGCCTCCTCCGGCATCAACTCGGCGAGAAGCTCCGCCAGCCGCTCGACCTCCGGGGCAAGACCTTCGGTGTCGCCTCCACCGCCGGCATCGCGGTAGGCAATGCCCAGCGCGGTTTCGAGCGTTTCGAGCACCGCACCCACACGCTCCGCCCATTCGCCCGGAGGCGGCGTCTCGAACGGGATTTTCGCTGCCTTTATCTTCGTCTTCGCACGCGTGATCCGCTGATACATCGCCGCCTCGCTGACCAGAAAGGCGCGCGCAATCCTCAGGACCGAGACACCGCAGATCGTCCGCAAGGCCAGCGCAATCCGCGCCTCCAGCGCGAGCGCGGGATGGCAGCAGATGAAGAGCAGCCGCAGCCGTTCGTCGGGGATCGGCTCGGGGAAGGCAATCACATCGCCCATGCCGTCCACCTCGGGCTGGCTGGCGATCGCCCGCGCCTCCCGCTCCGCCTTGCGCCGCGCATCGAGCGCGCGCCGCCGCGCGGCGACGTAAGCCCACGCCGCCGGATCGCGGATCGGCGTTTCCTCGCGCAGGGCCGCCTCGCACGCCGCCGCAAACGCGTCTTCGGCGAGGTCGAGATCGCGGAACTGCGCGGCAAGGGCTGCGACGACCCGGGGTCGCGCAGCCGCAAGCGCATCAGCCAGAACGCCCAGACCGCCCAGGGCTAGTCCTGCCAGACCGGACGAATTTCGACCGCCCCGTTGCCGGGGATCGGGATCATCCGCGCCCAGCGGACCGCATCGTCATGGTCCTGCGCCTCGATCAGGTAGAAGCCGCCCAGTTCCTCGTGCGTTTCGGCGAAGGGGCCGTCGTGCAGCGTGCCCTCGCCGCCGTTTTCGTAACGGATCGTGGTTGCGGTCTGCGCCTCGCGCAGCCGCTCTCCGCTGAAGGCGACGCCCGCCGCACCCAGCTCTTCCATCAGCTTCATATGGCCCGCCAGCGTGGCCGCAAGCACCGCCTCGCCATCCGCACCCGCATAGGTGCTCTCGTCTTCGTGAATCAGCAGCATGTATTGCATCGCCCGTCCTCCGGTTCGGCACCGCCCCTGTGGCGGTACTCTACACCTGAGACGCCGCCGGTGCGCGCGTTTCGACAGGCTCGGCAGATTTTTTCGAGGGGCCTGGGTCTTTCTCGTTCGCACCCGGCCCGCTGGCCATATGATGATAGCCCGCGATCGCCCGCACGACGCCGTGCATCATCTCCATCCGTTCGGGCACCGGCACATGCGTCCGCCCGATCATCACCGCGACGGTGTAGATGCTCCCATCGGGCGCGGTGAGGATGCCGACATCATTGTAGCCTGCCTGATCGGCCGGCGTGCCCTGCGGCACGATGTCGAGCACCTGCCCCGTGCCCGTCTTGTGCGCGATGCTCCACCCTTCGGGCAGCCCGCCCTTCAACCGGTTGGGGCCGCTCTTGACCTCGCCCAGCCAGCCTAGGAAGCGCGCGGTATTCGCGGGCGAGAGCAGTTCGCCCTCCTTCAGCTGCGCGAGCGCCGAGGCAATCGCCACGGGCGTCGCGCCGTCCACCGGGTCGTCAACATATGCGTCGAAGGCGGCCTTGCGCACATCTTGCGGCACGCCCTTGCGCACCTCGAAAAACGTATCGCCCAGCGCGTAGGGCTGACGCCATTCGAGCCCGGCAATCTGCGACTGCATCGGCCGCTCGCCCGGGCCGAAGCGGATATCGGCGAAACCCTTCTTCGCGAGCGTGCTGCGAACCTGCTCGGGCCCGCCGACCCGGCGCAGCACGGTATCGTTGGCGGTGTTATCGCTCTGGGTCAGCGCACGCTTGATGAAGTCGGCATAGCTGCTGGAGAAGCTGCCCTGCGCGATCACGTTCTGGCGGATCGGACTGTGAAACACCGCGAGGTCGCCCATCCGCACCGTGCCGGTCTCACCCAGATCGAGCGTGCCGCGATCCGCCATGTCGAGCGCGGTCAGCGCGACCCACAGCTTGCTGACGCTCTGCTGCGGGTAGAGTTTCGTGCCCTTGAAATGGACCATGCGTCCGCGCGCCGGATCATACACCGCGATCCCCACCTTGCCATCGAGCCCGGTGCCGAGCGCGAACAGCTGATCGTCGAGCCACTCCTCCTCCGGCGACCGCTCGACCGTCAGGTCTTCGGCTGCCTGCTCGATCCGCTCCTCGAAAGTCGGCGCGCCCGACGTATCACTTGTCGCATCGGTCAGATGACAAGTTGCCAGCGAACCGAGCGCGAGGGCGCAGAAGAAGAAGATTAGCAGGGGGCGCATGGCGGGGATATAGACCCCATCGGCTCGAAAGGAATGGCCGAAGCGCGGATCAGCCCGCCTTCAGTTTTGCGTTCAAGGCGTCGATCTCGGCCCGGTCCGCATCCGCAGCCGAATCATTGCCGAGGAGACGATTCGTACTCACGCGCTCCCGCAAGACCATGAGCCGTGCTTTGTCGCGATACTTCTGCTCTGCGAAAGTGGCAGCGATACCGAATGCCTCATCGTAGTCTGCTAGGGTTCGTCTGACCGATACTGCATCCTGACTGAGCTTGATGCGGACATAGGCACGACTGTTGAGCGCCTGAATCCGAAGAATTTTCGATATACTCTTGTCGGTCAGAAACTGCGTGCACGCATTTAGGCGCAATTGCGGTTCATAGTAATGCGTCAAGCAGATATCTTCCGCGGTGGGCTGGGCCGAAATCGGCTGAGCTGCAAGGGTCGAAAGCGTTAAGAGGATCGCCACATGGTACATACGCATGCGTGTTTTCCTTGTTGGAAGACCCCGCAAAGAGCTATATCGCAGATGAATACGGGTCAATTGGGATCGTGAAGACTGACTTACCTTCCTGACCTACGCTTGGCCCGCACCTGAGACAATCTTCGCCCAGCCCGCCTCGTCGATAATCTCGATGCCCAGCTCTTCCGCCTTTTTCATCTTGCTGCCTGCACCCGGCCCGGCGACCAGCAGATCGGTCTTGGCCGACACGCTGCCTGCGGCCTTGGCACCCAGCCTTTCGGCCTGCGCCTTGGCCTCGTCGCGGCTCATCGTTTCGAGCTTGCCGGTGAAGACGACCGTCTTGCCTGCGACGGGGCTTTCGACCGTCTCGACCTCGTAGATCGGCGGGTCGACCTCGCCCGCCCCCGGCTCGGTGCCGATCAGATCGTCCCACACCTGCCGGTTGTGCTCTTCGTGGAAGAAGTCGGCGAGCGCGTGGCCCACAGCCGTGCCGATCCCGTCGGCGCGCACTTCGTAAATGCGGCGCACCGCGTCGAGCATGCGCGTGTTGAACGGGCTGACCTTTTCGTCCGCCCCTTGCGGGTTTTCGCTGCGGTACTCGTGGAACTGTGCCGCCTTGCCCGGCAGCTTGCGAATATCGCCCAGTCCTTTCAGCAGGTCGCGCGCGGTCACCGCGCCGACATGGCGGATACCCAGCCCGAACAGTAGCCGCGCGGCATCGGGCGCGCGCTTGTCTTCCACCGCGGCCAACAGGTTATCCACCGACTTGTCCTGCCAGCCCTCCAACGCGAGGATATCCTCGCGCCGCTTGCGCAGGCGGAAGATGTCGACCGGGCTCGACAGCCAGCCATGCTCGATGAACTGCGCAATGGTCTTCTCGCCAAGCCCCTCGATATCGAGCGCGCCGCGGCTGACGAAGTGCTTGAGGCGTTCGAGCCGCTGCGCCGGGCAGATGAGGCCACCGGTGCAGCGCACGTCGACCTCGCCTTCCTCCGCCACGGCTTCGCTGCCGCATTCGGGGCAGTTGCTGGGGAAGTGATAAGGCTCGCGCTCGACCTCGCGGGTCAGGTTCTCGACCACCTGCGGGATCACATCGCCCGCGCGCTGGATCAGCACCCGGTCGCCGACGCGCAGGCCGAGCCGCGCGATCTCGTCGCGGTTGTGGAGCGTCACGTTGGTCACCGTCACGCCGCCGACCAGCACCGGGGCGAGCCGCCCGACGGGGGTCAGCTTGCCCGTACGCCCGACCTGAATGTCGATCGCCTCCAGCGTGGTCTCGGCGCGTTCGGCGGGGAACTTGTGCGCCAGTGCCCAGCGCGGGGCCTTGGCGACAAAACCCAGCCGCTCCTGCCAGTCGTGGCGATCGACCTTGTAGACCACGCCGTCGATTTCATAGGGCAAGTCAGGGCGTTGCGCGGCGATGCTCTCGTAATGGGCGAGCAGCGCATCGAGCCCCTCGACGCGGGTGAACAGCTGCGAGACCGGCAGGCCGAACGCCTCGATCGCGCGGATCACGTCGAACTGCGTTTCGCCCGGCAGATCGCCCTGCACCTCGCCCCAGCCGTGCGCCCAGAAGCGCAAGGGGCGTTTCGCGGTGACGCTCGCGTCCTTCTGCCGCAGCGATCCCGCAGCCGCGTTGCGCGGATTTGCGAACTGGCGGACTTTCGCGGGGTCGAATTCCTCGCCCTTCGCCTCCGCAGCCGCCCGCGCCTCGTCCATCAGCCGCGTGTTGAGATCGGCAAAGGCGGCGCGTTCCATGTAGACCTCGCCACGCACCTCGAACACTTCGGGCGGATCGCCCTTCAGCGTCTGCGGAATATCCGCGATATGCGCCACGTTGGGCGTCACATCCTCGCCCACCTGCCCGTCGCCGCGGGTCGCCGCGCGGACCAGCTCGCCGTCCTCGTAACGCAGCGAGCAGGAGAGACCGTCGATCTTGTCCTCGGCGGTGAAGGCGATCGGCGTGTCGGCATCCAGATCGAGGAAGCGCCGCACGCGCGCGACCCACTCGCCGACTTCCTCCGCGTTGAACGCATTTTCGAGGCTCATCATCCGCACCGCGTGGGTGACCTTGGACAGCGGCGATGCGGCGACCTCGTGACCCACGCCCTTCGACGGCGAATCGGCGCGGATCAGGTGCGGGAATGCCGCCTCCAGCGCCTCGTTCCGGCGAACCAGCGCGTCGTATTCCTGATCGGTAATCTCAGGCGCGTCCTCGGCGTGATAGAGCCGGTTGTGCTTCTTTATCTCGCGCGCGAGCCGCATCAGCTCGTTCGCGGCGTCCGCTTCGGACAGGTCTTCGGAGAGGTTTTGAGGGTCGGCCATCACCCGTGTCGATAGGGCACAGTCGCGAGTTTACGGAAGCCATTTTCTCGATTGCTGGGCACGAGTATCGTCGCGCTCGGGGCGAAGGGGGAATCGGCATGGGTTTGGCAAGGAAGATCGGCTGCGGCTGCCTGGTGATGCTGTTGCTGCTGCTGGCGGCGGCGGCGGGCATCTGGGTCTGGAAACCGTGGACGCAGATTGTGCCGCTCGAAATGGTCGAGCCCACCGCCGCGCAGGGCGAGCGGGTCGATACCGGCGACGTGCTCGGCAATTTCTACCCGGCGAAGGGCGCGAGCAACGGCCCCGGCGTGCTGCTGATCGGCGGCAGCGAAGGCGGACTCGGCAGCGTCATGACCCGCCTCGCACTCGCCTTGCAGGACGATGGCTTTTCGGTCCTCCACCAGAGCTACTGGCGCGCCCCCGGCCAACCCGAGCGGCTCGAAGACATCCGGCTCGAAACCTTCCAGCGCGGCCTTTCCTGGCTGCGCGCGCGGCCCGAGGTCGACCCGGCGCGCACCGCGATGATTGGCTGGTCGCGCGGGACCGAGGCGACGCAGCTGCTCGCCATCCGCGACAAATCGATCAAGGCGATCGTGCTCGGGATGCCGGGGAACGCCGTGTGGCCCGGCTTTTCGTGGGACGAACCGTGGAAGCAGTTCGGCAGCCCCTGGAGCTGGCGCGGGGAGGAACTGCCGTTCCTCGACCTCGGCGGTATCCAGACGATGGGCGGCGACATGGACGAGACCTGGCGCGAAATCGCAGCGCGCGAAAAGCAGCACCCCGAAGCGACGATCCCGATCACCGACGTGGCCGTGCCCGTGCTCATGATATGCGGAGAATCGGACATCGTATGGCCATCGTGCCAGATGGGCCGCGCAATCGCCGATGCAGCGGCGCAGGCGGGCAAGGACGACGCGCGCCTGCTCGCCTTTCCGGACGCGGGTCACTACGCCTTCGGCGCGCCGGTGAGCGAGGATGACGAGGCTTTCGACAAGCTGGACAATCTTGGCGGATCGCCCGAAGGCAACGCCGATGCGCTGCGCCAAAGCTATCGCGAGATGGTGGCGTTCCTGCGCGATACGACGGGTGGGGGCGAGAACTGACGGGCGGTTCGTTGCCGCCTCACATTTCTTCCTTCACGCCCTTGCGGATCAGCCACCAGTTCGTCGGGTAGGCGGTGCAGAACCCGGCGAGCATCGCCAATTGCATCGCGAACCAGAACTCTGGCGTGGCGACTTCGGCGACGCCGCCGAAATCGGGCTTGAACCACGCGAACTGGATCAGGCCCATCAGCCCATACATGCCGACCTGCCACGATGTGATGGAGAGGAAATCGGCCTTGATCGCCTGCCCGATCCCCGCGCCCACAGAGACATCGCGCATCGGCTTGATCGTGAAATACTGGAAGGCGATGCCGAGCACGAAGGCGACGATGTAGTCGACGATCCACACCGCGAAGATCTTCTCGCCGAACAGCGAGTGCCAGCCGAACCACACTGCGATCTGCGGCAG
Organism: Citromicrobium bathyomarinum; assembly: GCF_038594485.1. Taxonomy (GTDB): domain Bacteria; phylum Pseudomonadota; class Alphaproteobacteria; order Sphingomonadales; family Sphingomonadaceae; genus Alteriqipengyuania; species Alteriqipengyuania bathyomarina_A. The sequence continues at coordinate 99,821 of NZ_JBCFZG010000006.1, forward strand.
GGCAAAGACCAACCATTCGGCAATGATGTCGCCCAGCGTGCACCCCGCCCCGCAATGCGAAGCCCCCTTCGCGACCGATGCCCAGAAGGGCAGCTCTTCGTCGGGTGCGTCGATCCCCCGCCCCTTGCGGCGGCCGAACGCACGGTAGAGCCACACCCACAGCACGCTGCCAAACAGTGCCGCGAGCGGCCAGACGAAATTCATCACCGCCATCTTCTGCGGATGCCGAGCGACGTCGATGGCGATCCACAACGCACAGGCCCCTGCGATCAGCAGCGAGACGACAGAGAGCGTGTGTAGCCATGCGGGAAAATTCGCGTGGGGCATGACGGTATAATTGTAACGAGGCGACAAGGGTTCCGCGCCGACAGGATGCCGCTTGGCGTGGAAGCTAGACCTCCAGCAACCGATCCGCCTGCGCGCGCGCCTCGGGCGTCACTTCCGCGCCTGAGAGCATCCGGGCGATCTCTTCCTGCCGCCCCTCCGCATCCAGCAATTCGATAGAGGTCTTGGTGACGCTGCCCGCCTTGGGCCCGCTGCTCGCCTTGGCGATTCGGTAGTGGACGCGGCCGCGGGCGGCGACTTGCGGGCTGTGGGTCACGACCAGCACCTGCCCGTCGCTGGCAAGGCGGGCCAAACGTTCGCCGATGGCGGAGGCGACCGCGCCGCCCACGCCGCGGTCGATCTCGTCGAAGATCATCGTTGCCGCCCCGCCCTGCTCGGCCAGGGCCACCTTCAGCGCGAGGATGAAGCGTGAGAGTTCGCCGCCGCTGGCGATCTTGTTGAGCGGCGCGAAATCCGCGCCGGGGTTGGTCGCGATCAGGAATTCGACCGAATCCATCCCGCTTGCGCCCCATTTTTCCTGCGGCAGCGGCTGCACATCGGTGCGGAAGCGCGCGGCATCGAGTTTGAGCGGCGCAAGCTCCGCTGCGACGGCTGCGTCCAGCTTCTTCGCACCAGCCTTGCGCGCCTTGCGCAGGCGCGTCGCCGCGCCCTCGTAGGCATCGTATGCCTCGCGCTCGGCCAGCCGCAGCGCGTCGAGCTGCGCCTCGCCGCCTTCGATCGCATCGAGCTTGGCGCGCAATTCACGCATCTTGCCCGGCAGCTCGTCCACTTCGCAGCGGTGCTTGCGGGCAAGCGCGCGCAAGTCGAACAGGCGTGTCTCGGCAGCATCGAGCGCGGCGGGATCGTGGACCAGCGCCTCGGCGGCCTCTTCCAGCTTCTCCTCCGCCTCGGTGCCTTCGAGGATCGCGCGATCGAGCGCGGCGAGCGCCTCGGCCAGCAGCTTGTGTTCGCCCGCAATCCGGTCGAGCCGCCGCGCGGCGGTGCGCAGCTCGCTCAGCGGCGAATCCGAGCCTTCCCAGATGTGGCGCAGTTCCTCGAGATCCCCCGAAAGACGCTCTCCCTTCTGCATTGAGGCCCGCGCTTCGGCGAGGCGCGCTTCCTCGCCCGCCTGCGGTTCGATCTCGATCAGTTCGGCAAGATGCGCCAGCAGCAGGTCCTGCTCCGCGCTGGCAGCGTCGATCGCTTCGCGCGCTTCATCCAGCGCTTCGGCGGCGCGGCGCCATTCGCGCCAGTTGCGCGCCACCTTGGCGGTGTCGGCATCTGCGAAGCGGTCCAGCAATTGCCGGTGGCCGCGCGGATTGACCAGCCCGCGATCGTCATGCTGCCCATGCAGCTCGACGAGGATCGGCGCGAGATTGCGCAGCAGGCCGACGCTGGCCGACTGGTCGTTGACGAAGGCCTTCGATCCACCGTCCGCCTTCACCTGCCGCCGCAGGATCAGCGGCTCGCCCGGCTCGATCTCGATCCCTGCGTCCTCCAGCGCTTCGGAGAGCGCGGGCGGAAAGGTCGCAAATTCGAAATTGGCGGTAACGTTTGCCTGCTTCGCGCCGCTGCGCACCAGGCTCGTCTCGGCACGGTTGCCGAGGACCAGGCCCAGCGCATCGAGCAGGATGGATTTGCCCGCACCAGTCTCGCCCGTCAGCACGCCCAGCCCTCGACCGAAATCGAGATCGAGCGCTTCGATCAAAACGACATTGCGGACGGCAAGTTGGGTCAGCATCGCAAAGCGCAGATTAGCGTGCGCGCACGCCCGCGTCACCGCCGGGCATGCGCCTTACCGCTCGTGGATGTGCATAAACGCGGCGAAAGCACCCCTGCGGGCGCCTTGCGCGGGCTATTTTGCGACGGCGACCTGCGTATCGGGCGCATTGTCCTGCACCAGCTCGTAAGCCTTTTCGTACCATTTGCTGCCCGGATAGTTTGCACCCAGCACGGCGGCGTACTTCTTGGCTTCCTGCGGAATGCCGAGGGCAAGGCTGGTTTCGGTGAGGCGATACAGCGCTTCGGGGGCGTGGCTGGTCGTCTGGTAGGTATCGATCACGTTCTGGAAGCGGATCTGTGCGGCGGTCCACTTGCCCGATCGTTCGTAGAAGCGCCCGATTTCCATCTCTTTGCCGGCAAGGTGATCGTTCACCAGGTCGATCTTGAGCCGCGCGTCGGAGGCATACTCGCTCTGCGGGAAGCGCCGTTCGACCTCGCGCAGCGCGGCAAGCGCCAGCTCGGTGGTCTTCTGGTCGCGGGTAATGTCGCTGATCTGCTCGTAATAGCTGAGCGCGATCAGGTAATAGGCGTAAGGCGCATCCTTGTTGCCCGGGTGGATCGACAGGAATCGCTGCGCGCTCTGGATCGACTTTGTGTAATCGCGCGCGACGTAATAGCTGAACGCGCTCATCAGCTGCGCGCGGCGGGCCCAGGGCGAATAGGGATGCTGACGCTCGACCTCGTCGAACAGCGCAGCGGCAAGTTTCGCATTGCCCGCATCCAGCCGTTCCTTCGCGCTCGAATACAGCGTTTCCACATCGCGCGCGACGTAGGCCGTATCGCGAGGACCGCCGCTGCCCCCGGCACAGCCCGTGGTCACGGTGGCAAGGGAGCCGAGGACGGCTGCGGCGAGGAAGGTTTTGCGAGTTGTGCTCATGGGCCGGCGGTATAGCGCCGGGTGCCATGAACGCCAAGTGAAACGGGCGGCGATTTGAGCGGCCGTCCTGCGCGGCGACGATCAGGCGCTCGGCCGCTCTCCGTGGCCGGCGATCTCGCTGCCCTCGGGCGCTTCCCAGAGCAGGTGCCGCCCCTCCAGGCTGACCAGGTTCTTAGACCGGATGACATCGCCCTTGGTCGTGTAACCGAGCAGCTGTTCGGCATCGAGGTGCGGATTGACCGCGAGCACCCGCAGCTCTTCGGACGTAAAGTCCGACAGGCCGCGCGCGCGCTCCTGCCCCGTCTGGTCGTACACATGGAGCACATCGCCGCGCGTGAAGTCGCCGTCGATCGAGAGGATATCCTCGCGGCGGATCGACCGTTCGCCATCCGCCAGGTCGTCCGCAAGCTCGTTCGATATCCCGATGCTGCCCGCCATTTGCAGCCGGTTGGCAATCCAGCTTTTCCATCCCGACACCGGCGATTCATGCGCCAGGAAGCGCGTGCAGCGCCGCTCGCCATCGAGCACGGAGCTGAGCGGATTGTCCGCCTCGCCATGCGCGATATAGGTGGTGACGCCCGCTTCCTGCGCGATGTTCGCCGCCATCAGCTTGGTCGTCATGCCGCCCGTGCCGAGCGTGCTCTTGCCCTTGGTCGCTTCCATGAAGGGCGCGACATCGGTCACTTCCTCGATGAACTCGGCCCCTTCCTCGTCCGGGTGGCGATCGAACAGGCCATCGACTTCGGTCAGGATGATGAAGTCCTTCGCCTCGACCATCTGCGCGACCTTGGCCGCCAGACGATCGTTGTCGCCCACGCGGATTTCCTCGGTGGTGATCGAATCGTTTTCGTTGATGATCGGCATCACGCCCGCTTCGAGCAGACGATGCACGGTGTTGCGCGTGTTGAGGAAGCGGCGATGATCCTCGAAATCGCCGAGCGTCAGGAGGACCTGCGCGATCTCGAAATCGAACTCGTGGCCGATCTGCTTGTAGGCATTGGTCAGCAGCGGCATCCCGCAGGCGGCGGCGGCCTGCTTGTCGCTGACTCCGGCCGTCTCGGGCCGTTCACCCACGATCTTGAGGCCGAGCGCCACCGCGCCGGAGCTGCACAGGATCACGTTGGTGCCGCGCTCGCGCAGCTTGGCGACATCTTCCAGCAGGCGCTGGATGAACCCGAACCGGGGAGTCAGGCGTTCGCTGTTGGCAACCAGCGTGGAGCCGATTTTGACGACGACAGTGTTCGCTTGCGACATATTCTATCCACCCGGGCTGCCAAATCAGTGGCGGCGACATAGGGTGCAGTGCTGCGCTGCACAACCCACTGGAAAAATTGCACAGCTATGTTATAAAAGAATAAACGCAATCTCACGGAGGACGCGCGCCATATCAGGCCAATCCCTCCCTACTCAAGACCAGGAAGTGATGGAGAAAGACTATTTCCAAGAATATTCTTTTGATCGGCTGCGGAAAGATGGGCGGCGCCCTTCTCGAATACTGGAAAAGGGGTGAAGAGAAATTCTCTATTGTCGATCCTTTCCTAGAGAGTGCGCCCGAAGGTGTGAATCTTGTCAAGGAGAAGGGCGATCTGGGCGAGCAGCGCTTCGATGTGATCATCGTCGCGATCAAACCGCAGATGATCGACGACATCCTGCCCGACTATGCGCCGGTGCTGGCCGATGGCGGCTATGTCGTCTCGATGGCGGCGGGCGCGTCGATCGCGCGCATCTCCAAGGTCATGGGCGACGCCCCGGTCATCCGGATCATGCCCAACCTGCCCGCTTTCGTGGGCAAGGCGACCAACGGCCTCGTCGCAGGCCCCGGCATCACCGACGACCAGCGCACCCACGCAACCACGATGATGGAGCGCACCGGCACCGTGGTCGAAGTCGACGACGAGGACCAGCTCGACCGTGTCACCGCCGTTGCAGGCTCGGGCCCCGGATATGTCTTCGAACTGGCGCGCGCCTATGTCGCAGCGGCCGAAGGCATCGGCTTTTCGCACGAACAGGCCCGCGCGCTGGTGCTCGGCACGCTCGAAGGTACCATCGCGATGGCGATTGCAGAAGACGACAAGTCGCTGGAAGACCTACGCAATTCGGTCACCAGCAAGGGCGGCACCACCGCCGCCGGGCTCGACGCGCTCAACGGCGATGGCGCGATGTCACGCAAGTTCGAAGAGACGCTGGATGCTGCCTACAAGCGCGCGGTCGAACTGCGCTAGCATCGGCCCGGAACCCGGGCCCCGGCTTGCCCGTCTATACACTGAACACCACCCATAAGAACGATCCGAAGAGGACCACCATGAACGACCAGACACTCGATCCCGCGATCCATATTCACGAGCTTGGCAGCAACGCCCGCGCCGCCGCGAAGGGCCTGCTGACCGCATCGACCGAGGCCAAGAACACCGCGCTCACCGCCGCCGCAAAGGCGCTGCGCGACAACCAGGACGAGCTGCTCGAAGCCAACGCCAAGGATGTCGAAAGCGTCGCGGGCAAGAAGCCCGACAGCTTCATCGACCGGCTTAAGCTTACCCCCGACCGGATCGAGGGGATGGCATCCGCGCTCGAACAGATTGCAGAGCTGCCCGACCCCGTGGGCCGTCAGCTCGCCAGCTTCGACCGGCCCAACGGGTTGAAGATCGAACGTGTCGCGGTGCCCATCGGCGTGATCGGCATGATTTACGAATCGCGGCCCAACGTGGGCGCGGACGCTTCGGCGCTGTGCCTCAAGTCGGGTAACGCGGTGATCCTGCGCGGCGGTTCGGAAAGCCGCAATTCGACGCGGGTCATCGTGCGCTGCATGCAGGAAGGCCTCAAGGCCGCCGGCCTGCCCGAGCACGCCGTGCAGACCGTGGGCACGACCGACCGTGCTGCCGTGGCCGAACTTCTCAAGGCGGACGAGTTCGTCGACCTCGTCATCCCGCGCGGCGGGCGTGGTCTCGTCGAACTGGTGCGCGACCAGGCGAGCGTTCCCACGCTGCTCCACCTCGATGGCAACTGCCACACCTATGTCCATGAAAAGGCAGACCTCGACAAGGCAGCCGAGGTCATCCGCAATGCCAAGCTGCGCCGCACCGGCGTGTGCGGGGCGACCGAGAGCATCGTGGTCGACAAGGCGGTGGCCGATCAGGCGATCCCCAAGATCGCGGCGATCTTCGGCGACGACTGCGAGCTGCGCGGCGACGAAACCGCCGTCGCACTCGCGCCGAGCATCAAGCCCGCGACGGACGAAGACTGGGGTACCGAATATCTCGACCCCATCGCGAGCGTGAAGGTGGTCGACGGCCTCGACGAGGCGATCGACTGGGTCGACACCTATTCGAGCCACCACACCGACGCGATCATCACCGAGGACGACGACGCGGCGCGCAAGTTCATGACCAGCATCGATTCCGCGATCCTGATGCACAACGCCTCCACCCAGTTCGCCGATGGCGGCGAGTTCGGGATGGGCGCGGAGATCGGCATCGCGACGGGCAAGATGCACGCACGCGGTCCGGTCGGCCTCGAACAGCTGACCAGCTTCAAGTACCTTGTTCATGGGTCCGGTCAGACGCGGCCGTAAGGTTTTGCAAAAGCCAGAGACTGAAGGGGGCGGGCCTGTGCGGCTCGCCTCCTTTTTGTTGCGCCTAGCCAGCCCGTAGCGGCTTCAATTCGCGAATGAGGTCGATCAGCAATCGCAGCGCGGTCGGCACTTGCCGACGGCTGGTGTAATAGGCGTGGAAGCCTTCGCCCATCGACGCCCAGTCTTCCAGCACCAGTTCCAGTTCGCCGCGCCGCACGTACTCGCGCAGCACCGGTTCCGCCCCGTAGGTGATTCCCGCCCCCGCGCGGGCGAGCCCTATCCCTGCGCTACTTTCGTCCACGATCATCGGGCGCGGCGTTTCTATGGCAACCTCCTCGCCTGCCCGCTCGAACTCCCACTTGTAGATCTGGTCGTTCCCCAACCGGATCGCGATGCAACGATGGTGTTTCAGGTCGGCAGGGTGAGATGGACGACCAAAGCGATCGAGGTAGTCCGGTGCCGCCGCAGCGACCCACGGGATGTCGTCGGACAATGACCGCGCGACCATATCTTCGGGCACGGTGCCGCCGTATCGTATGCCCGCGTCGTACCCCTTGGCGGTTATATCGAGCAGGCGATTGTCGACGCTGATGTCGAGCTCGATTTCCGGGTATCGTTCAATGAACGTCGGGATTACCGGCACCAGCAAAAGTGGCACGGCATCGCCAAGCACGTTTATGCGGATGCGACCCGCAGGATTGTTGCGCAAGCGGTCCAGCGATTGCGACGCCTCGCCAATGGCCTGCATCGGCCCTTCGATTGCAGCAAGCAGATCCTCTCCGGCGGCGGTTAGCGTGACGCTCCGCGTGGTTCTATTCAACAATCGCACATCGCGGCGGGTTTCCAGCGCGGTCATTGCGTGGCTCAGCGCCGACGGTGTTACGCCGATCTCCAGCGAAGCCTTGCGGAAGCTTCGGTGACGGGCAATCGCTATGAAATAGGAGAAGTCGCCGAGGTCGTTCTTGCTGATCTGCATGACACCGCCCTAGCCGATTGATGAAAATTATTCATCACTTCGTTGCGCCATGTGGCGCTTATCCCGGCGCACAGAGCCCTTATCTTGCAAAGTCTGGACGGAGGGTAACCCCTCACCACCACGGAGCACATCATGCCCGCACGGACGATGACAGCCGCCCTCACCCTCGCCGCGATGGCTGCGACAGGTGCGCTCGCGCAAGAAGCAGGAGAACCCGACATGGAAATTACCCGCAAGGAAGATCAGCAATCAGTCGAAGGGCCCGAAGAATACTTCACCGGCAAGGCCACCATCCGGGGCAATTTCAACCGCGAAGACCCCTCACGGCTGACCGGCGCCATCGTCACATTCGAACCCGGCGCGCGCACCGCGTGGCACAAGCATCCGCTGGGCCAGACGCTGATCGTGACCGAAGGCACCGGCTGGACGCAGGTGAAGGGCGGCGAGAAGTATGAATTCCACGAAGGCGACGTCATGTGGTGCCCGCCCGACAAGGTTCACTGGCATGGTGCAACGCCGACCGAAGGCATGACACACATCGCGCTTCAGGAAGCAAAGGACGGCACCAACGTCACCTGGCTCGAGAAGGTGACCGACGAGGAATATCTCGCCGGCGAACCGGTTACGGGCAAGCCGGAAGCCTGAGGACGCGCGTCCTCCCCCCCCGCTTCGGACACAGACAGAGAAGACCTGATGATTTTGAACGAGACATACACCCTCAATAACGGCGTCGAGATCCCGAAGATCGGTTTCGGCACCTGGATGATCGAGGACGACAAGGCTGCAGAAGCGGTTCGCCAGGGCATAGCCACCGGCTATCGCCATATCGACACTGCCCAGGCCTACGGCAACGAACGCGGCGTGGGCGAAGGCATTCGCGCGTCTGGCGTGGCGCGCGACGACCTGTTCGTCACGACCAAGCTGCATGCGGAAATCAAGGATTACGACAAGGCGCGCGAAGCAATCGACGGTTCGCTCGACACGCTCGGCCTCGATATGATCGACATGATGATCATCCACAGCCCCCAGCCGTGGCAGGATTTCCGGGAAGGCGAGCATTTCTTCGAAGGCAACCTTGCCGCCTGGCGTGCTCTCGAAGACGCGCTGGACGCTGGCAAGCTGCGCGCGATTGGCGTGTCCAATTTCGAGGAGGCCGATCTCGACAACATCCTCGACCATGGAACCGTCAAGCCTGCTGTGAACCAGTTTCTCACCCACATCAGCAACACGCCGTTCAAGCTGATCGAGCATACCACGAAGGCGGGTGTGCTTTGCGAGGCGTATTCGCCGATCGGCCACGGCGAGCTTCTCGGCCAGGCCGACCTGAAGGAGATGGCAGCAAGGTACGACGCCAGCGTCGCCCAGCTCGCCATCCGCTATTGCCTGCAACTGGGTCTGCTGCCGCTGCCCAAGACGCAGACACTCGATCATATGCGCAGCAATGCTGCGGTCGATTTCGAGATCAATGATGCGGACATGGAAACTCTGAAGAACCGCGCGCCCATTGCCGACTATGGCGATGCGAGCGACTTCCCCGTGTTTCAGGACAAGGCCCGGCGCGGCTGAGGCGCAGACCGCAATCGCCTGCGAAGGACATGCGGCGCCGGGGCATGATGCCCGGCCCCGCATGGACTGCGTGCGGCCACGCGGTCCGCTTGCATAGCGGTTGAGATCCGCAGAAACGCTCCGTCACAATGGTTAATACCGGCCTTATGGCGGCGCGCGCGCTCGCTCCGTTTAAGATTTGCTTAGACGTTTTCCGTCTATCTTGACGGCATGGACGGGGCGAAAACTCTACTGCGCAAGGCTGCGATTCCGGACCTGCCGCCGGAGGTGCGGACCGATTTTGTCGTCGCCAGCGCAACCACGGTGCAAAAGCAGGGGCGCTGGCTGTTCGTCGGGCTGCTGCTGACGTGCCCCTTCGCCGCGCTCGCCACACCCGAGGCTGCAGGATGGTTCGTGCGCTGGGGCCTGCCCACGCTGATGGCGCTCTATTGCCTGATGGGGCTGCGCGATCTCTTCAAGGACAACCACTTCCCGCAAAAGCCATGGCGCGCCGAGCGGTTCATCGTCCAGAGCTGGACCTCCTCGCTCTTCGGCGCATTGCTCAGCACCGGCTGGGCGGTTGCCTGCTGGTCCGCCGCGGACCCGGGCGAGCGGCTGCACTTCCCCGTCATCCTGGTGATGGGCGCGCTCGCCACCGCATATTGCATGGCGAGCATCCGCGCCGCGGCGGCGACTCATCTGGTGGTCGACATCGGCGCGATCTCGATCCTGATGCTGCTGACCGGATCGACGCTCGACATGGCCGTGGCTGTCAGCCTGTGCGTTGCGGGCCTGTTCCAGTGGCGCATGATCACCGCGCACCACCGCCAGGTGGTCGAGCTGCTGATGCTCGAGCACAAGAGCCAGCAGCTGGCCCTGACCGATCCGCTCACGGGCCTCATCAACCGCCGCGCGCTGCTCGACTTCGCGGGCAAGCTGGGCGCGCAGCCCGCGCAATCGCGCCTGCTCCTGATCGATATCGACTGCTTCAAGGTCATCAACGACACGCACGGCCACGATGTCGGCGACACCGTCCTGCAGGAAGTCGCCCGCCTGATCGGCGAGGCTGCGGGCGAGGATGTCTGCGCGGCGCGGCTGGGGGGCGAGGAGTTCGCGCTGCTCGGCCCGGTCGACGCGCTGCCGCCAGGCAAGGCGATCGAGCTGCTGTGCACGATCCGCGAGGCGGCGATGCCGCACAGCGGGCACTGCACCATCAGCATCGGCGTGGCCGAGGGCACGCTGGAGGACGAATCCGCCTGGCGCAACCTCTACCACCGCGCGGACAAGGCGCTCTATGCCGCGAAGCAGCGCGGGCGCGACCGGGCGGTGCACGCGATGGACCTGGAGACGGCGGCCCCGCCCCCGGTCGACCGCGTGATCCCGCAAACCAGCCTCCCCCAGCGCAAGGTCGCCTAGCGGCCCGGGCGAGCCATCGCCCAAGTTTCGCTGTCCTACAGCATAGGGGCCGGGGCATATGCCGCGGCCCTTTTCGCAAGCGAGGACCCCGCGCATGACCCCGAGCATGAGCCCGCACCATGACTAGGCGCGCCGACAACCGGGAGGAACGCCTGCCCGTGCAGCAGGTGATCGAACAGGGCGGCGAACTGCCCGACTTCGTCCCCGTCCCCCGCCAGACCAGCCGCCACGATGGCTGGACCGAGGATCGCCAGCGCCGCTTCATCGAAGCGCTCGCCGATACCGGCTCCGTCCACGCCGCGTGCAAGGCGGTCAACATGAGCCAGGCCGGCGCCTATTACCTGCGCCGCCAGCGGGGCGCGGAGAGCTTTCGCGCCGCATGGCAGGCGGCGATCGACCTCGGCGTGCAGCGGATCGAGGATGTCGCGATGGACCGCGCGCTCAACGGCGTCGACGTGCCGGTGTACTCCTACGGCAAGCTGGTCGGCACGCGGACCGCCTATAACGACCGCCTGCTGATGTTCATGCTCCGCAACCGCGCGCCCGAGCGGTTCACGGAGGGGCGCGCAAAGGGCCTCAACGCGGTCGGCCAGATGGAGCTGAAGCGGCTCAAGAAACAATGGCGCGAAGAATACGAGCGCGAGCGCGCGCAGGGCGGCGAGCAGCGCGTGTACGACGCGATCGACGCGAAGCTGAACGCCGCGCGCGACAAGTGGCTAAACGCCCTGAGCCCCCGCGCCCGCGCGGCCTACGACGCGTTCAAAGCCATCGAGGCCGAGGACGAGGCCGCAGGCTACCGCTGGTGGGAGGACCCGGAGCATCCGGGGTATGCTGAGAGCGAAGGCGACTAGCGCAGGAGGTTGCGCAGCAACCTACAAGCTAGGAGCCGGTGCGCGGAACGCGCATCGCGAACACCGGCCGGCGGGGCGGCGCTAGCCGAACCCGTTCGACGTCACGCGACGCATGGAGCGTTTGCGCCAGCAAACGCGGAACGGCGCGGGACAGGAATATGGCGATCATAGAAGCCACTCCACTCCTTATATTAGGCTCCGCCATTTGGTGGTGGTGAAACTGCTTCGCTATTAACTTCGCCCACACCAATGGCCCCGTCTTTCGCTACGGCTTCATCCTTAGCTGCAGGCCGCGACCTCACGTGAACGGCCTTACTTGCATCGAGCTTAGATTGATCAAAATCCTTCCGGAGCAAGATTGGACGTTCAGAGTGAATTGCCTTGCCAAACGCCAGAAACTCAAAGCGACCTAAATTCGGAATAATTCGTGTGTGCTGGCTACTATAAACACTCTCGAGGAAATTCAGACTCGTTTGGTCTATAAGATTATGCGTAAGGAACGTATTACATTGTGACAAGATCGTTTTGCTAACAAGAGCCGTCCTCTGGGTTATAACCAGCAGACCAACTCCATATTTTCTACCCTGTAACGCAATTTGCCCAATACGCTCAACTACCCACTTGGTCTCACCGTCAAACCCACTGCCGAACGCCTCAGGAACGATCGTGTGTGCTTCTTCGAGGCAAATTAGAACTTTTTCCTGTCCGCGATGATCCTTCGCCCAAGTCATGATTGCCGAAAGGAAAATCTCCGTGAGTCTCAAGCCTGCCTTTGAGTTCGAAATTTCAGCGAGCTCAAAAATCGCGAGCCCACCACCCTCTTTCGATAGAAACTCATCAATTTCCGAAACGGTCTGCTTTCGGACATCCCTAAGAATCGCCGCAAGTTTCGTCTTCTCGTCACCTGCCTTGAACCCGTATGCATCGATAGTAGCCAGATAGCCTTCTATTGCCCTCGCCTTTCGCGAGTCAGGCGTGGGAAATACAGGGTTCAGATCGGCCAAGCGGGCCCTATAATCACCCGTGAAGTCTACGCAGAAGACTTTCGCGCCGCAGCCTACAGCGCCTCGCACAATCTCAAGGGCGACTTCGGTCTTTCCGGTGCCGGTCACGCCAAGGACTGCCGTATGGTATTCGATGAGATCATCGATATTTGCGTAAACGTCGATTCCTGCCGTCGGAACTCTGCCCAACGGAATGTCACGCTCGGTCGTTTTGGTCTTTGGAAACTCTATGCCACGCGACAGAAATATCGGCGTGTTCATCGCCGGTAACCAAGGGTATTTTCGGAAGCCCAACTGTTCATCATGAACACCGATCTGAGTAGCCCTAACTAGGTGAGTGCCACGAGGGTTCTGATCAAAATTTTCTTCAGAGGTTTCTGCAGAAACGATTTGGTAAAATACCCTGGTTCCCGACAATCGCGCAAAAACAACGTCTCCTTCGTTAAGCTCGGAGCTGGCAGAAACTTCAAATGTGATCGTAGCGATGTTCGACTGCTCGACGACAAAGCCCACAAGCATTGCCCCAGGCGTACCACTTAGATTGCCCAGAAACTCAGCGGTCATCGCCTCATCGTGAGTACTACAAACAAAGCCGCTTGCGAGCGCAATCGACTCATGAGCTGTCGCCACGATGAGGCCAGTACCAACAACTTCGGAACCTTGCGTCTGTGAGAACAACGAAACGACGTACTGCTGAGTCTCATCAGGCATCGCCACTGTGAAAAGTCTATTGGGTATCCAAGAACGAGCGCTAGAAAGTCGGACACGAACAATATTTGGATAATCGATGCGACTTATTGTCCCAACTGCTTGATGCGATGTTAATTGACCCTTTTCGCTTCTATATATACGAACGACAGAAGCGATTTTTTCGATTGGCTGCGCAACTACAACGGTAATCCAAAAAATTATAAGCCAAGCCAACTTATCGAAGTCATTCTGATAGGCAGCAACTGCACTTATGACTGCTGGAGCAGAAAACAGGAGCTCACCGCCTCCGAAAATACCGGTCAATCGAAATGCGAGATTCCCTATCAGGCTTTGCTTTCCGCCGTCGTTCAAGAAAAGGGCCGTTACGGCCGTCCCAATCAAGATAAGGTCAAATACGACCGCGACAGACCTAATTACCTCTAGCTCAAGCTGAAACTCTTTGGCCGCGCCAAGTTCCAAGGCCACCAAAATTAGTAATGATCCCACGCCTGCAATAATGGCATCTCTTGGCGGTATAAACCACGGCGCCGATAGTAGCTTCAAAAACCAATATGAGATCGCACAGGCAAACCATACAGATTCAATTCCACCATCTGGCAGGAGGTGGCCAGAGATAAGTACAAAAACGACGTAGGCGAATATCGTGTTGAGAAGAAGGACCGTGGTACGTTCACGGACGCCTGGATATTGTGACTGCGCCATCACGAGAATCTAGCTATAAGTCTAGAGTCGAACGCCAACTTCAATCTTGAAAAGGGCGCTCGCGCATCCTCAGAATGAGAGTTACTCCTCCCCCATACGGAGCGCGGCGATGAAGGCTTCCTGAGGGATCGAGACGTTGCCGTATTCCCTCATCCGGGCCTTGCCCTTCTTCTGCTTCTCCAGCAGCTTCTTCTTGCGGCTGATGTCGCCGCCGTAGCATTTGGCGGTCACGTCCTTGCGCAGCGCGGCGATGGTTTCGCGGGCGATCACCTTGCCGCCGATCGCGGCCTGGATCGGGATCTTGAACAGGTGGCGCGGGATCAGGTCTTTCAGGCGTTCGCACATGCCGCGGCCGCGTTCCTCCGCCACGCCGCGGTGGACGATCAGCGACAGGGCGTCGACCGGCTCGTTGTTGACGAGGATGTTCATCTTCACGAGGTCGCCTTCGCGCAGGCCGATCTGCTCGTAATCGAAGCTGGCATAGCCGCGGCTGATGCTCTTCAGCCGGTCGTAGAAGTCGAACACCACCTCGTTCAGCGGCAGCTCGTAGGTCACCTGTGCGCGGCCACCCACGTAGGTGAGGTCGGTCTGGATGCCGCGCCGATCCTGACACAGCTTGAGGATGCTGCCCAGATATTCGTCGGGCGTGTAGATCACCGCCTTGATCCACGGTTCCTCGATCATCTCGATCCGGTTGGGGTCGGGATAGTCGGCGGGATTGTGAAGCTCGATCACCTTGGCATCCTCGGTCTTCGATTTGCCGAGGTGGATGCGGTAGACGACCGATGGCGCGGTGGTGATCAGGTCGAGGTCGTATTCGCGGCTCAGGCGCTCCTGGATGATCTCGAGGTGCAGCAGGCCGAGGAAGCCGCAGCGGAAGCCGAAGCCCAGCGCGGCGGAGCTTTCGGTCTCGAAGGTGAAGCTGGCATCGTTGAGGCGCAGGCGCGCGATGCTCTCGCGCAGCTTGTCGAAATCGGCGGCGTCGACGGGGAACAGCCCGCAGAACACCACCGGCTGCGGCTCGCGATAGCCGGGCAGCGCCTTGGTGGCGCCGTTCTTGACCGTGGTGATCGTGTCGCCGACGCGGGCCTGCTCCACCTCCTTGATCTGCGCGGTGATGAAGCCGATCTCGCCCGGGCCGATCTCCGCGAGGTCGATGCGCTTGGGGGTGAAGGCGCCGACGCGGTCGATCAGGTGCTGCGTGCCGCCCTGCATGAACTTGACGTTGAGGCCCTTTTTCAGGACGCCGTCGATCACGCGCACGAGGATGACGACGCCGAGGTACGGGTCGTACCAGCTGTCGACCAGGCTGGCGGTCAGCGGTGCTTCGCGGTCGCCCGTCGGCGGGGGGATGCGGGCGACGATCGCTTCGAGGACGTCCTCCACGCCGATGCCCGACTTCGCGCTGGTCAGCACTGCGCCGCCGTTCTGCCAGGTGCCGGTGGCCTGGATGCCGACGATCTCCTCGATCTCCTCGGCGACCCTTTCGGGCTCGGCAGCGGGCAGGTCTATCTTGTTGATAACAGGCAGGATTTCGTGGTCATGCTCGATCGACTGGTAGACATTGGCGAGCGTCTGCGCCTCCACCCCCTGCGCCGCGTCGACCACCAGCAACGCGCCCTCGCACGCGGCGAGGCTGCGGCTGACCTCGTAGGCGAAGTCGACATGGCCGGGCGTGTCCATCAGGTTGAGCTGGTACGTCTTGCCATCATTGGCGGTGTAGCTGAGGCGCACGGTCTGCGCCTTGATGGTGATGCCCCGCTCGCGCTCGATATCCATGTTGTCGAGCAGCTGCTCGCTCATCTCGCGCTCGGTCAGCCCGCCGGTGAGCTGGATCAGCCGGTCGGCGAGCGTGGACTTGCCGTGGTCGATGTGGGCGATGATGCTGAAATTGCGGATCTTGGAAAGGTCAGTCATTACCGCGCCGCAATAGACACGCGCGCTGCGCCTGTCAGCATGTTTGAGGGAATGCACTATCTGTCTTGTCTAGGACAGCGGCAATTGCTGTAAGTTCAGGCCGAACGGCGGGCCTGCTGGGCCTGATCCCTTTGCGCAGGGTCGCGCGCCAGGGCGGTGAGATCGAATTTGCCCCGATCGTCGCGCTTTAACCTTTCGGCGAAGCGTACTCCGATACGGTTCTCCACACACCATCGCACTTCGGCATTCACCGCCACCTTCTCGCTTAGGGCGATACGGAAACGAGTACCCTCGGGCACGTTCCACAATCCCTCGATCAGCGCACCCTGCGCGGAGAGATTGCGGATGGTGCCGTTGTAGAAATCTTCCTCGTGCTGGAGCACGACGCGGCGAAGCATCGCCTGGCGAGGTTCGCGCGACATGCGCGGACCGGTCGGCTTGATCGCCAGCCCCTCTTCCAGTCGTTCATACGCTTCTTTCGAAGAGAGCGGCTTGGAATAGATGTACCCCTGGATGTGGCTGCACCCATGGCGGCGGATCAGGTCCAGTTCGTCGAGGTTCTCCACCCCCTCGGCGGTCGTATCCATGCCCAACGCAGAGGCAAGGCTGCTGATGGCCGCGATGATCGCGCCATTCCGGCTGCCCGGCAGCGTGGCCCCGCGAACGAAGCCCTGATCGATCTTGATCTTGTCGAACGGCGCGTTCTTGAGATAGCCGAGCGACGAATAGCCTGTACCGAAATCATCGAGTGCAAGGCGTACGCCAACCTTTTTGAGCGCAGCGAAAGTGGCGTCGGTGTTTTCGCCATCATCGAGGAAGACGCTCTCGGTGATTTCCAGCTCCAGGCGGGACGGATCGATTTCCGCCTTGGCGATCGCGCGAGCGATCATTTCCGGCAGGTGCGGATCTGCGAATTGCAGCGGCGAAACGTTTACCGCGCACCGCACCTTTTCAGGCCAGTGAGACAGATCGTCGCAAGCTTTGCGGATCGCCCATTCGCCGATCGCGACGATCAATCCGGCGTCTTCCGCTACGGGAACGAATTTCTCCGGGCTGATCCAGCCGTGGGTCGGGTGATTCCAGCGCAACAGCGCCTCGAACCCGCTGATCTCCTCGCTGAGAGTATCGACCACGGGCTGGTAGTAGAGCTGCAAGCTACCGTCATCGACCGCCTTGCGCAGCTCTTCCTCCAGCTGGTTACGCTCCTGCGCCGCCGCGTGGAGATCGTAGCTGAACATGCGAAAGCGTCCGCGCCCGGCGTCTTTTGCCGAGTAAAGGGCAAGGTCGGCACTGCGGATCAAGCGTTCACTGCAACTACCATGGCCGGGGGAGGTCGCGATCCCGATCGAAACGCCGATCACCATCCGTTTGCCATCGATCGAATAGGGCTGCGACAGGGCGTGAATAATGTCGCCAGCGAGCTGATCGAGCTGCTGTTGCGGACATTCGCGCGGAATGATGATCTTGAACTCGTCGCCCCCCAGGCGACCCACTACGCCCAGCCCACCGACGACCTTTTCGAGCCTTCGTGCGACCTGCACCAACAAGGCATCGCCGGTTGGATGGCCGTAGGTATCGTTGACGTGCTTGAACCGGTCCAGATCGAGCATCAGGATCGTGCAGATGCGGCGATTCGGATCGCGATGGGTCAGCAGCTTGGAGAGCATCTGCGACAGCGAGTGCCGGTTGGCGAGTCCGGTGAGCGAGTCGAACATCGCCAGACGCGATGCACGTTCGGCACTCCGGCGCCTTTCGGTCAGGTCTGTGCCCGATCCCCGGAAACCGCAGAAATTGTCGAACCCGTCGAAGATCGGCCGCCCGTTGATGGCCCACCAGACCATGCCTTCACCGTCGATGTCGACCCCGGGCACAGGCATGTCGTGAAAGGCGGATTGCGCCGTAAAGTGGAACTTGATCGTCCGCTCCGCATCGCGCTCTTCGGGGGCGACTTCGAAGACATCGGTGAAGACCTTGCCGATCAGTCCATCGTGATCCAGGCCGTAGCGATCTGCGAATTCCTGAGAAATATAAGCGATCCGTCCGGCATGATCGGTTTCCCAGAACCATCCCTGCCCCGTCGCCTCGTAATCGCGCATAATGTCGATCGAGCGGTTACGTAGACGTTCGTCGGCCTGCCGCGCCTCCTCGCTCATCCGCCCGAAGCGTTCCTGATACAGCGCGATTGCGATTCCCCCGCAAGTTGCGAGCAGGAAGGCGACAAGAACGATGATATCGCCGGTCAGGAACGCCTGCGCGGAGAGGGGCCCCCAAAGGCCCAACTTCGTCAGCAGAAAGGTGAAGGGGCGTCCGGACAGGAAAACCGCAGCGAGATTGCCCGACACGATAATGGCAGCGAGCCCAAGGCCGGCCGGCAGACCACCCTCCAGCATCCAATCGGAATACGCAAAACCGACGAGCATGTGGGGCAGGAGAGCGAAAGCTCCGATCGCCAGGGCTCGCTTTTTCAACCGTAGCCGAATCCGGCCAGACATCATGAACAGAAGACATGCAGCGATGAAGGCCACGACTGCGGGGATCGTAGGTACGACATGGCCTATCGCGCCGCAAACAAGTACCGATACGACCGTCGCGGCGGCAATTATCGGCCATTGCGCAGGAACGAGGGGCGTTTCGTCTTCAGCATCTTCGTCGACGTCGGCTTGCGCGTTCACCAATTGGCGCAATGACGGCTTGCCCACGCGGCGACGCTCCGCCTCCTGCGGGATGACCGCTTGCGGGTTCTGCACAGAGTCCTGCCCTTGTTCTAAATCTTGCGCGCCCGCGTACATGTGTCGCCTTATCGCAATGAGAGGCTCGAAAGTGATGAAGCGGTATGGTTAGCAGCGCGTAAACTCGAAGCGCACGCCGGCGTTTTCTCCGGGGCGGCGCGCAGCGTACACTTGTCCCCCGAGGCCTGAGCGGCCATCAGCGCCTCACGGGCCTGCGGAATAGATCGGTGCGCCAGAGCGGAGCCCTCGAACTGGCTAGTCCACCTTTGCAAAAGCACGCCCATGGGTTTCAGGAAGACTTTCAGATGATCAGTTTTACCGATCTGGATTTTCGCCTGCCCGGATGGGGGCTGTTCGGCAGCGCCGCCGATGAGGGCGAAAAACGCCCTGTGCGTAGCGGTGAACCGGGTGGACCGCTGAGCGCGGACGTCTCTTTCGAAAATATCGACGGAATGGCCCTGCGCGTGGCGCGTTGGCGGCTCGACCAGCCTTCCGAACATCCACCACTGTTGTTCTTCAACGGAATCGGCGCAAACATAGAAGCGGTCGCCCCCCTGGCCGAGGCGCTGGAAGAGCGCGGCTTCATTATGTTCGACATGCCAGGCACGGGCGAATCGCCCGATCCCGTGGTGCCCTACAACCCCTTCACGATGAGCTGGACCGCGCTTTCGCTCCTCAAACGGTTTGGCCTCGACGAAGTCGATGTAATGGGGATGAGCTGGGGCGGCTCCATGGCGCAGCACTTCGCGCTGCAACACGGCGCACATGTGCGGCGCGTGGTATTGGCTGCAACGTCGCCCGGCATGCTGATGATCCCCGGCGATCCGAAGATGCTGTTGCAGATGGCCGATCCCTATTCGGCGATCAACGAGATGCTGATGCGCGAATACCTGACCGCGCTGGAAAATTCCGATGAGAGCAAGCTGGCGCGCAATTCCGTTGGCAATATCTCCCCGCCCAGTGCGACCGGCTATTTCTACCAGTTGATGGCGCTTGCCGGGTGGACCAGCCTGCCCGCGCTGCCGTTTCTCGACAAGCCGACGCTGGTGATGATGGGCGAGAATGATCCGATCGTGCCGTTGGCCAACGGAAGCCTGCTAGCCGGGGCGATTCCCGGCGCGCGGCTGGAGGTGTTCGAAGGCGCAGGTCACCTGTTCCTGATGACCCACCCGGGCAAGGCGATCCGGCTGATCCGCGAATTTCTGGCTTGAGATTCTTGCCGCGGCCGGATTGCGGCCTGCCCTAGCGCGCATTCTCTTTCAATCGCGCGCCGACCGACAGCATGAAATCGATGGTCTTTTCCATGCCGGCGTCGCAAGCCGACTCCGAGTCCACGATCTGATCGAAATTCTCGAATTTCAGCGCTTCTGAGATGATCAGGTCGGAAATTGCCTGGCGCTCCATAACCGCTTCCAGTCTTCCGAAATAATACATCACATGGGTGGTAACCCCTTGGATGACCTCTTGGTTCGCGCCCTCATCTTCCATGAGACGTCCAAGGATAACCGATTTGACGTAAGCGCAACGCGCATCATGTACCTGTCCGGCAGTCTGTGCAGCAGCAGGCGATACCAGCAGCGAGAGCGATGCAACGGCGAGCAAAAACTTCATCGGAAAAGCCATCCCAAGACAAATTGTAGACCGGATGGCAGCCTATAGCGTCGGGGCCACCATTCCAGTGACAACTGCGGTTATTGCTTACACCCGCATCGGCATGAGAACGTACAGCGCGGGGCTGTTCTCGTCGCGCCGGATCAACGTGGGGGCACCTGCGTCGGCGAGGTGCAGTTCCACCATATCCGAGTCGATCTGGCTCAGGATGTCTTTCAGGTAATTGGCGTTGAAGCCGATCTCGAACCCGTCGGACTTGTACTCCGCCGCGATCTCTTCGGCAGCAGTGCCGTTATCGGGGCTGGTGACCGAAAGCGTGACCTTGTCTGCGTCGAGGCCCATCTTCACCGCGCGGGTCTTCTCGGTTGCGATGGTCGCAACGCGGTCGACACCCTCGTAGAAGCTCTTTGGGTCTAGGCGCAGCAGCTTGTCGTTCCCGGTCGGGATCACGCGGCTGTAATCGGGGAAAGTGCCGTCGATCAGCTTGCTGGTGAGCACCACGCCGCCCTCACCACCCAGCGCGAAGCGGATCTTGCTGGCCGAAAGGTCGATCTGGACGTTCGAGTCGAGCGCTTCTTCCAGCAGCTTGCGCAGCTCGCCCACGGCCTTCCGTGGCACGATGACGTCGGGCATGCCCGCCGCCCCTTCCGGACGGTCGATCGTGTAGCGCGCCAGCCGGTGGCCGTCGGTCGCCGCAGCTTTCAGGACGGGGCGCGATTCGTCCGAGACGTGCAGGAAAATACCGTTGAGGTAGTAGCGCGTTTCCTCGGTGCTGATCGCGAAGCGGGTGCGGTCGATCAGTTCGGCGAGCTCGCGCGCGGGCAGTTCGAAACTTGTCGGCAGCTCGCCTTCCACGATCACCGGGAAATCGTCGCGGGGCAGGGTCGGCAGCTGGAAACGGCTACGCCCGGCTTTCACGATCATGCGGTTTTCCGACATTTCCAGGCTGACCTGGCTCCCGTCGGGAAGCTTGCGAGCAATGTCGAACAGGAGGTGAGCCGACACGGTGATCGCCCCGCCACTCTCTACGCTGGCCGCGGTCATCGTCTCGACCACCTGCAGGTCGAGATCGGTCGCCATGACCTTCACCCCGCCGCCCGCGTCGGCATCGATCAGCACATTGCTGAGGATCGGGATGGTGTTCCGCCGCTCCACGACCGACTGCACGTGGGATAGGCAGCGGAGCAGCGTTGCGCGTTCGATGGTGGCCTTCATCGGTCCTTCTCTCGTCTCATAAGCGCTTGATAGTCGGCACGACTCCCCCTCGAGTCTGCCTTGGCGCGAGAAATCTTATCCGGTTTCCTTATCGCGCCTGCACTTAGGGGCAAGCGACAAGCGCGACTCTGCCGGGATTGCTGGGGATAAGGCCTAACAGCGACCGACGCCACCCCGGCGTGTCATCAGCTCAGCATCGCCATACCGCCGTTGACGTGCAGGGTCTGTCCGGTGACGTAGGAGGCCTCGTCGCTGGCGAGGTATGCGACCGCTGCACCGATTTCTTCGCCTTCGCCCATCCGGCCCGCAGGAATGCGCGCATTGATGGCATCCTTCTGCTTGTCGTCCAGCGCATCGGTCATCGCGGTACGGATGAAGCCCGGCGCGACGCAATTGACCGTGATCCCGCGGCTGGCGAGCTCCTGCGCGAGGCTCTTCGACATGCCGGTCAGCCCGGCCTTCGCGGCGGTGTAGTTCATCTGGCCGGGATTGCCGGTGGCACCGACCACGCTGGTGATCGAGACGATCCGGCCGTGGCGTGCCTTCATCATCGGGCGTGCGGCGGCGCGCATCAGGCGGAAGGCGGCTTCCAGATTGATACGGATCACCTGATCCCACTCATCATCCTTCATCCGCATCGCCAGATTGTCGCGCGTAATCCCGGCGTTGTTCACCAGGATGTCGATCTTGCCGAGCGTGTCGATCGTGGCGGGCACCAGTTCCTCGACGCTCTGGGCGTTGGAGAGATCGCAGGTAATCTCGACGTGATCGCCGCCGACCTCATCCTGCAGCTGCTCGCGAAACGCGCGCAGCTTGTCTCCGTTGGAGCCTGACAGCGCGAGCCGTGCGCCCTGCGCAGCCAGCGCCTTGGCAATCGCCGAACCGATGCCGCCGCTCGCGCCGGTGACCAGCGCCGTCTTACCTTCGAGTGAGAACACGAATCTATCTCCGCCAAACTTGCAAAAGTGATGCAGAGGCCTTCGCGATCCGCGCCGCGATGGTCAATGGTCGGGGCGAACTGTCCTACTGCGGAGTGAAGTCGATCCGTCGTACCTCCTCGATGGCGTCGCCATCAAGCCGGCCCTCGACGATCTCGTAGCCCATCAGCGCGAAGATGCGGTCGCCGATGAAGATCGGGCGTGCATTGCCATACCAGTCGACGCACGAAGCCTGGCAACTGTCCGAGGCGTTTTCGTCGTTCGGGGCCACCCGGCTTTCGAGCACCCCGGCGGGCGAGAGAATACGATCCTCGCGCCGGAGGAAAGCGATTGCCGAGGCATCGCCCAGGAATTCCCCGAAATCGTCGCGCAGTTGCCGCGAGACGGGCAAGCCGAGCGTGCCGTCGGCACCTTGCGCACTGCCCGCATCGGGCCGGTAGAACAGCGCCTGACTGCGCGTCTCCCCTTCCTCCGCGTCCGGCATCAGATACGTGTTGGCGAGCCGCGCCGCGCCCGTTTTCGCGTCGAGCGCGATCGAGGAAAAGCCCAACGCATCGTCGCCACTCGGCCCGATCGCCACGGCATCGCTGTCCAGCGCATCGAACCGCGTGATCCCGTGCGGCAGAGGCATCGCGACGACCCAGTCGTGATCGAGCGGGACAATGTAGATCTGCGGAGTCTCCTCCTCGTTCCCGTAACTTCCCGAAGCGTAGAGCAAGTGCCGACCGACATAGCGGTTGAAGAAGCGATAGCCCTTTACCGGCGGAAGCTTGCGATACCGATCCTTTGCCGCGTCCTTGGAGCCATTGCCCAGCGCGCCAAACGGAAGATGGAGCAGCATCGGATCGCCATAGCTGACCTCCCCGCCCCACATGCCGCCGCCGTAATCCTCGGATCGCACCAGGATATCGATCGATCCGCCGCCATTCTCGCGGAAGGAGAACTGGTCGACCGGCGAGCCCGCCACGCCGACCGCGCTAGGGTCCGATCCGTCGAGCGGGATGCGATAGAGGATCGCTTCGGAAGTTTGCT
Organism: Citromicrobium bathyomarinum; assembly: GCF_038594485.1. Classification (GTDB taxonomy): domain Bacteria; phylum Pseudomonadota; class Alphaproteobacteria; order Sphingomonadales; family Sphingomonadaceae; genus Alteriqipengyuania; species Alteriqipengyuania bathyomarina_A. The sequence goes on from NZ_JBCFZG010000006.1 coordinate 123,019, forward strand.
CTTCCTCGTCGTCATCGTCGCCGTCGGTCCAGATGTCCGACGTATCGACCCACACCCACGCACTGCCCGGAGAGAAGTAAAAATCGCGCCCCCACGCCCCTAGCACCATGGTCGAACGACACGGCAGCTCAGCCTCACCGAGATGGCAGGACGTCACCGTGTGCAGCGTTTCCAGACCGAAGCTCGGGCTGTCGAGGTAGCGCTTGGGCAAGAATATCCGACTGGTCCCCTCGTTGCGCTTTGCCTCTGTCAGGCGCCCGTCCGAGCCACGCTTGCGCACCGAGGGCAAGCCTTCGCGCCAGTCGACCGAATCGAAATCGATCGGAGTGTAGAACAGCAACTCGTCGCCGATCAGCCGCGACGCGTAGTTGCGTGACGAGTAGTAGTCGCCCGAGGTCAGGTAATGCGTATCGCGATAGGCAAGGTGCCCGTCGCCCGAGAGATCGAAGCGGCTGACTTCAGTGCCGTTATCGCCATAGGAATAGCCGATCACGATCACGGTATCCCCGTCGATCAGCATCTCGTCGTACCAGGTGTCGGACGGGTCATCGTCGTTCGGCGGGAAGGCGTTTATGCTGTCGACCGGCACCAGCCCGTCGCGGCCGATGGCAACGCTGAACAACCGCCCGCGCCGCAGGACCACCAGTGTGTCGCCGCGCCGTTTGACGATCCCACCCTCGTCCACGCCCGCTTCCTGCGTGTTGGTGATGCTTTCTTCGGTGACCGACCCGGTGACGACGACCGAGCCGGATGTATCCTCCGCCATGGCCATATCCGCTACGCCGGATCCGTCCGAAGCAGGGGACGGGGCCGATGCCATGGGCGGGGGGAGAACCAACGGGACCGGCTCGGGGGGATGAGCCTCGGCCAGCTTCTCCAGCTTGCGGACATATGCGTCGATCGCTGCATCCCCGTCGAGCGACGGCATATTCGCATCGCTCGACGCCACTCGCGGATCGACCGTGGCGCAAGCCGAACAGAGCGGCAGCACGGCTGCCGACAGGAGCGTCGCCACCCACAGGTTGTCTGAAATGCGCATGACCGCCTCCCCCCAAGGTCGTGGTTGCAGCACGATCTTAGGGGGAATCCTGCGGAGCGCCACTCATATTCGTGGCGCCTTCACCGTCCTGTCAGGCGAGGTCTTTTGCCAGCGCTTCCAAGTCTTCCATCGTGATCGCGCTGGTCACTCTCGCTTCCTTGTCGGTGCGGCTGACCATCGGGCCCAGCACCTTGCCGCCCAGTTCGACGAACTGCTCGACACCGTCGGCGCGCATCGCCAGCACGCTCTCGCGCCAGCGCACGCGGCCGGTGATCTGTTCGACCAGCAGCGCCTTCTCTTCCGCCGAGTCGCTCACCTTGGCGGCGGTGACGTTGGCGTAAAGCGGCAGGTCCATCGCCGAAGGCGACGTGTTCTCGAGCGCGATCTTCATGCGCTGCGCAGCGGGCTGCATCAGCGAGCAGTGGAAGGGTGCGGAAACCGCGATCTTGATTGCACGCTTCACACCGTGCGCCTTCGCCAGTTCGAGCACGCGGTCGATCGCCTGCGCATGGCCCGAAAGCACGACCTGCGAAGGGTCATTGTCGTTAGCGATCTCGCACACCTGGCCACCGGCGGCCTCTTCAGCGAGCTTCTGCGCGGTCTCGATGTCCGAACCCAGCAGCGCGGCCATTCCGCCCAAGCCGATCGGCACCGCATCCTGCATCGCGATGCCGCGCAGGCGCAGCAGCTTTGCGGTGTCGGTCAGCGAGAAGGCATTGACCGCACACAGCGCGGTGTATTCGCCCAGCGAGTGCCCCGCGACGCACGACGCCGCATTCTTCAGCTTCAGACCGAAGTCCTTTTCCAGAACCCGCAGCGTGGCGATGGCGTTGGCCATGATCGCGGGCTGCGCATTGGAGGTCAACGTCAGTTCGGAGTCGGTCCCCTCGCGCATCATCACCGAGAGTTTCTGGTTCAGCGCGTCGTCGACTTCCTGGAAAACTTCGCGAGCGGCGGCGCTTGCGTCGGCGAGGTCGGCACCCATGCCGACCTTCTGGCTCCCCTGTCCGGGGAAGATAAAGGCTGTCATCTAAATCTCCTTGTCGACGAGGCGACTAGGAACCCCGCGCGGGGCTTGCAAGGCCGAAGGGGACGATCCGGTTGGCCGCAGTGTGACCGATTTCGGCGCGACCGAGGTAGGGGATGCCCGCCCGCGCGCACCAGAACTGCGCGATTTCCTCGGCCGTCATGCCGAATTCGCGGTCGTTTTCCGGCACGTTAGTGACGGCCCCCAGACGCAGTCCAGCAACGCGCGGCAGGGTGTTGGAAAGGCTGAAAAACAGACGATCCACCGCATAAAGGTGCTCGCTCACTTCCTCGACCATCACCACATGGCCCGAAAGATCGGGCAGCATCGGGGTATCGACCATCATCGCCAGCGTGATGAGATTGAAGGCGACCGTTGGCGTCTTGCCATCGAGATGCGGTTCAAGCCCGCTTCCGTCCCCTGAAAACCAGCGCAGCACCCGGCGAACCGCCTCGCGCCCCGTTTCGCTGCGTGCGCTGACCGGCATGGAGCCATGCACCGGCTGGCCGATCCCTGCGCGGTAGAGCGCGGCGAGCATGTAGCCCATGTCCGAAAAGCCGACATAGGTCTTCTCCCGCGCGGCATTATTCATCTGTGCCACTGCCGCCTGGGCAATCCGGTTGGATCCGTAGCCGCCCTTGGCGAACCACACTGCGTCGAATTGCGGATCGTTCGCACAATCGAGCAGCGCGGTCAGCCGGGTAAGGTCGTCGCCCGCGAAATGCCCCCAGCTCTCGAAGCACTGCGGATGGACGAAAACGCTGTGTTCGGGGAATTCGTCCGCCACCAATTGCTCGATGGCCCGGGCGTGGTCGGGCGTGATGGCGGTGGCGGGCGCGCAAATAGCGATGCGTGTCATGCGATCGCTGTACCCGGCAAACCTCACCCCGTCATCCCCGCGCAGGCGGGGATCCCGCTGACTTCTATCGAGCCTGGCCGCAATAAAGCGGGACCCCCGCCTTCGCGGGGGTGACGAGAGGATTTAATCGCAATAGTGCTGCCGCCATGAACGACCTTCCCGATCCCACCGCCGACCTCACCGCCCGCCCCTGGTTCTTCTGCGGGATCGGCGGATCGGGAATGCAGCCGCTCGCCGCGATCCTTAAGGGCCGCGGGGCGGAGGTCGCCGGATCGGACCGCAGTTTCGACCAGGGCCGCACGCCCGAGAAATTCGCCGCGTTGGAAGTGCAAGGGTTTCAGCTCTTCCCGCAGGACGGCAGCGGGATCACCCGGCCCGAGCAGGTGCTGGTGGCGAGCGCGGCGGTGGAGGACACCGTGCCCGAAGTCGTACGCGCCAAGGAACTGGGCGTGCCCCGCCTAACCCGCGCGGACCTCAACGCGGCGCTGTTCAACGCCGCCGAAACCGGCGTCGCCGTCGCGGGCACCAGCGGCAAGTCGACCGTGACCGGGATGCTCGGCTGGATTTTGCATCACGCAGGCCGCAACCCGACGATCATGAATGGGGCGGTGATGAAGAACTTCGTCAGCGAGGACCGCCCCTTCGCCAGCGCGGTGGTCGGCGACGCGGACCTGTATGTGTCCGAAGTCGACGAGAGCGACGGCTCGATTGCGCAATACACTCCTGCCGTCGGAATTCTCCTCAACGTCAGCCTCGATCACAAGAGTATGGACGAACTGCGCCAGCTGTTTGGAGATTTCCTGGAGGCATCGGCTCGCGGCGTGGTGAATGCCGATGACGAGGAAGCCTTCCGGCTGGTCGCACACGCCAATGCCCCGCTGACCTTCGGCGTGACCAATGGCTGTGCCGCACTGGGCATTGTCGAGGGTTCGCTGGCGGAAGGGCCGACGCGGCAGGCGGCGATGGTCCACGACAAGCGCGACGATACGCAGCACCCGCTGACGCTTAATCTGCCGGGGCGGCACAACCTCTCCAATGCGCTTGCGGCGATTGCAGGCGCGAATGCGGCGGGCGTGCCGGTGCCCGATGCCGTCGCGGCGCTGGCCGAGTTCAAAGGGCTCGCACGCCGGTTCGATATTGTCGGTACCTCGCCTTCGGGCGTGACGGTGATCGACGATTTCGGCCATAATCCGGAGAAAGCGGCGGCGACTTTGCGCACGCTGAAATCGCATCCCGGCCGCGTGCTCGCGTTCTTCCAGCCGCATGGCTACGGGCCGTTGAAGCAGATGGGGGCCGAACTCGCCGAGACCTTCGCCCGCGAACTCGGCCCCGAGGATATCACCCTGCTGTGCGATCCGGTCTATTTCGGCGGCACGGTGGATCGCTCCGAGGGCAGCGAGCGGATCGTCGACCTGATCGCGAAGCACGGCGGAAAGGCCCTGTGCATCAACACCCGCGAAGGCTGTGGCGACTGGCTGGTAGCAAACGCCAGGCCCGGCGACCGTATCGCGATCATGGGCGCACGCGACGATACGTTGAGCGTGTTTGCGAAGGATCTGCTCGACCGGCTCGGTTAGCTGCGCAAACCTGACAGCATTTGTCATCGCAGCCCCCATCGACAGGGTGCTGCGGGGCGCATTAGGCTCCCCGCAATTGGGGGGATGCAAACGATGAGACATGCGATAACGCTGGCTGCGACGGGGGTACTGTTGCTCGCCACGACCGCCTGCAATGCCGAGGAGCCGCTGGAGAACTGGCAAAAGACCCAGCATTTCGAACGCGCGGTGTCCGATTCTTCGCTGGCCCGCATGCTCGAACAACTCTCTCAGCAGACCATCACCGATATGGTCATTTCGCCTGATGGCCAGGGCCTTACCAAAGAAGCTGCCCACGCAAACTTCACTGCCGAAGAGTCGAATGCGCTGATCCGCTCCGCATTCGCGCCCTATTCGCTGAAGATCAGCGAGTACGCACATCGCACAATTGCAGCGGCACTCTCCCAGCAGGATATCGACGCGCTGTTTGCTGCGGGCACCGACCCCGACGCCATCAATTCGGTGATGTGCGCCTATGGCAGGCCGCCGATCGACGGTGTGGTCGACTGGGATGCCTGCACCGCAGAGGACTTCGTCGACCTGCCCGAGCGTTTCAAGCAAGCCTACGCGCACTACACGACGGCCTACCAGGCGGTCACCGATAGCCCGCGCACGCAGACCTATTATGGCGGGCTGAGCTGCCGGGTGCTCGACAAGATGCAGGCACGGCTGAGCGACGAAACTTTCATGGTCGATTTTGGCGGGACGACGCTGGGGATGAGTGGCCAGCAGCACTACGACTGCCCGACCTACAAGGCCCAGCTCGACGCGCTCGACCGGGCGGCTGCGGCGCAGGATGGCTAGCGGGAACAGGCAGCCAGCTTGCCTTCATGAGCACTCGCGCCGATACCTGAAGCAGGTTTGCGAGATATGAGCAGGAGCGGCTGGGGTGAGCGTTTACGAAAATGCCGAGAGACACGCGAAACGCATCATTCTCGCTTTCCTTTGCTTTATTCCTTGGATGCTCATCACGACCCGGTTCCTTCCTTTCGAATGGGCTGGCGGATTGTTCGCGCTCGTATGGATCGGTCTAGGTCTTTGGACCTATAGCTACGTATGCCCGAACTGCGGCTACAGCGTTTTCAGGGCGTACGGGTTCTTCTGGCCGTGGCCGCGCTCAGAGTGTTGGAAGTGTCGACACGATCTCACCGACGAGCAGCTTACATGACCGCCTACCGAGCCGCCCGCCGCCACGCGCTCAAGATGCTCGCCGGAGTAGTGATCGGGGTGGTGTTCATCATCGCGGTCGATGCATGGATCGGGCATTCGAGCATTGCCTTTGCCATCGTCATCTTCGGCCTGTTCATGGCCAATATCGGCATTCTCGGCTTCAACTGCCCGAACTGCGGCAGCAACCTGTTCTTTCGCGGGCCGCTGATGCTGCCGTGGCCGAACAAGACGTGCAGCCGCTGCGGTACGGACCTTACCAAGGAGGCATGGCGGGGCGGCTAGTGCGCGCCCTCGCCACCTTTCTCGTCGTGGCCCATCCCGAACACCTTGTGCAGCACGACAAAGATCACCGAGCCTAGCACCAGCCCGAGTAATGCCGAGGCGGACGCGTAGGTCACCCAGCCGAGCACGCCGCCCAGCGCCCCGGTGGTAGTATGAACCGCATGTTCGAGGCCGTGCGCCGCGCCGTAGAGCGGCTGGAAGCCCAACTCGTGCGTACCATGCAGGATGATCCCGCCACCGACCCAGAGCATCGCGGCGGTCCCCACCACGGACAAGATGGTCAGGATATGCGGCATCGCGTTGAGCATCACCTTGCCCACTTTCTTCGCGAAATCGCCCGGCTTCTTCATCAGGTGCAGTCCGATATCGTCGAGCTTCACGATCAGCGCGACCGCACCGTAAATGCCCGCCGTCACCGCCAGCCCGACGAGCGCGAGCACGATCGCCCGCGTAACGAAGGTTTCCGCCGCCACCTCGTTCAGCGCGATCGCCATGATCTCCGCCGACAGGATCAGATCGGTTCGAATCGCTGAATCCACGCGCTTTTTCTCGAACGCCTTTTCGTTCTTGATCGGTGCCTCCACGGTCTCGCCGTGCTTCGCACCGGTCAGCTTCTCGATGATCTTCTCCGCACCTTCATAGGACAGGTAGCAGCCGCCCAACATCAGGATGAACACGATCGCCTGCGGCAGGAACTGGCTCAGCAGCAAGGCGCCCGGCAGCAAGATCAGCAGCTTGTTCTTGACGCTGCCCACCGCGATCTTGGCGATGATCGGCAATTCGCGCGCCGGCGAGAAGCCGGTGACGTAGCTGGGCGTGACCGCCGCATCGTCGATCACGACGCCTGCGGTCTTCGTGCCCGCGCGGCCCGCGGCCGCCGCGACATCGTCGACCGAGGCCGCCGCTGCGCGCGCGATTATCGATACATCGTCCAATAGTGCAGCAAGGCCCCCGGGCATCGCATTTCCTTCTCGTTTCGTGGTACTGCACGCCAACGCGCCAGCATCCGCTTTGGCACCGCGAGCGTCGCATGCGAAGCCTTGCATTATCCCACGATCCAGCTATGTGCCCCGCTTCCCTGCTGTGGGTGACGGCCCGCAGTGGGGAAACCAAGAAAGCCGGAGGGGCCCCGCGATCCGCGCGGACAAGCCAGCGATCGGCAGCAATGTGAAAGGAAAAGGCATGGCTCTGTACGAGCATGTATTCCTTGCGCGCCAGGATTTGAGCCAGTCGCAAGTCGACGCTCTGGCAGCGCAAGCCACCGAGATTATCGAGTCGAACGAAGGCAAGGTCACCAAGACGGAGACCTGGGGCCTCAAGAACCTTGCCTACAAGATCGACCGCAACCGCAAGGCGCACTTCGTGCTGCTGAACGTGGAAGGCCCCGGCGCAATGGTCGCCGAGCTGGAGCGTCAGATCCGCATCAACGAAGACATCATCCGCTACATGACCATCCGCGTGGACGAACACGAGGAAGGCCCCTCGGCGATGATGCGCAAGAACGAACGTGATTCCAAGAAGCGCCGTGAGCGCTCCGATCGGGGAGACGACTAATGGCCCGCCCGTTTTTCCGCCGCCGCAAGACCTGCCCGTTCTCGGGCAAGAATGCTCCGGTCATCGACTACAAGGACGTGCGCCTGCTGCAGGGCTTTATGTCCGAACGTGGCAAGATCGTGCCCAGCCGCATCACCGCCGTCAGCGCGAAGAAGCAGCGTGAACTCGCCAAGGCGATCAAGCGCGCGCGCCACATCGGCCTTCTTCCCTACGTCGTGAAGTAAGAGGAGCTAGACACATGGATATCATCCTCCTCGAACGCATCGGCAACCTCGGCTCGATCGGCGACGTCGTGACCGTCAAGGACGGCTACGCACGCAACTTCCTGCTGCCGCAGAAGAAGGCGCTGCGCGCCAACGCTGCGAACAAGAAGGTCTTCGAAGCGAACCGCGAACGCCTGGAAAAGGAAAACGCGGAACGTCGCGGCGAAGCCGAAAAGGCTGGCGAGAAGATCGCCGGTGCGGAAATCGTCCTGATCCGCGCGTCGTCGAACGCCGGCCAGCTGTACGGTTCGGTCAACGTGCGTGACATCGTGGCGGGCCTCGAAGCCCAGGGCCACGAAGTCGACAAGAAGCAGGTCGTGATGGGCAGCCCCATCAAGACGATCGGCATGCACGACGTCACCGTTGCGCTGCACCCCGAGGTGCACGTGACCGTGAAGGCCAATGTCGCCCGTTCGGACGACGAAGCCGAACTGCAGAGCCAGGGCGTCGACGTCCTCGCCCAGATGTTCGAAGACGAACAGCGGGAAATCGAGGAAGCGGCTTCCGAGAACAAGATCGACCCGAACCTCGAGCCCGGCGAGATCCCCGCCGAGCTGCTTGAAGACGGCGTGAGCACTCCGGAAGGCGAAACCACCCGCGAAGCGCTGATCGAAGCGACTGCGCCGGAAGGTGACGACGAGACGCCTGCAGGCGAATAAACCTCAGGCATCCGCAAGGATAACGAAGGGCCGCTCGCACCACGGTGCGTAGCGGCCTTTTGCTTTGCGGGGTCGGCTTAAATCGCAAGAGCGCCAGACGCCGCACCGCCTGCAATGGCAATTAGATACCGTAGCCCTTGTAGGTCTTGGCGATGTCCGGATCGATCGCGATCGCTGCCTGCTTGTCTTTCTCGGCGTCGGCATCCCGTCCCAAACGCTCGAGCGCCAATCCGCGACCGTAGAGTGCACTGGCAGCCTCTGGAGCCAGACGGACAGCCTGTTCGTAGTCGGCCCAGGCGTTGGCGTTGCGTTTAAGCGCGAGGTTCATCGCTCCATGACTGTCCCATATCAGCCAGTTGAGCGGCGACTCCGCCGCTGCCTTGTCGCAATAGGTACGCGCCTTTTCCGCCGCCGCCAGCTCCGTCACGAGAGTCCAGCATACCCCATTCATTCCGGACGCATTGTCGGCCGGCAAGCGTTCGCCCGCAGCGACAAGATCGGCAATCGCACCGGCCTTGTCGCCGGACTTGGTCCGCGCCTCCGCCCTCACCAGATAGCCGACCGCCGATGTCCCGCGCTTCTGGATCAGCTCGCTGCCAAGCGTTTCGGTCGCCGCAGCCCCTTGCGTTTCTACCATTGCCTCGCGGAACATCGAAAGACCGTCGATGGCCATGTAAGTGCTTTCGAGATCGGGGCGCATGGCGTCGATGACGCATTGCCAACGCTTGTCGTTGTAGCACAGGCGGGCCAGGCGCTCGTCACGGCCGTAGCGAAACTTTTCGGGCAGGCTGTCGCGTGATAGCGACGCAAGCTGCTCGATCTGTTCCGCGGTACTGGCACTGTCCGCCTGATAGTCGATGATCGCGTAGCGGATCATCGCAGCATCTTCGCCGCCGTAACGCGCACTGCCCAAAAGCTCTCGGCACGCCTTGAGTGCAGCGGCAAGTTCTTCCGCATTGCTCCCTCCGGCGAAGCATGGCTTCATCGCCTCGCTTGCCTCCCAGTCTGCCTCCTCGGCTGCCACCGGTGCTGCAAATGCGACACCGACCGCCAAAGCGGCGACGAGTACGGAGCATTTCAACCTGAGCACACCGCTCTCCCCCTCAATGCAACTGGCAATCGAATATCGCCCTGCTTTCAAGCGACAAAGCGGAAAATCTATGCCTCTTGCAATTGGGGGCACCCGAGGGATTGCGCAGTGGCGGGGCAGTCGTTCTGCCTCGCAACCCGATCCCTACCCGGCGCCCTTGGTCTTGGTCGCGCCGATCTTCGCGCTCTTTTCGATGAATTCGATGATCTGACCGGCAATGTCCTTGCCCGTCGCGTGTTCGATTCCCTCGAGACCGGGCGAGGAATTGACCTCCATGATCACGGGGCCGTGGTTGCTGCGCAGCATGTCGACGCCGCACACGTTCAGCCCCATGCGCTTGGCCGCGCGCACGGCGGTGCTGCGTTCCTCGGGCGTGATCTTGATCAGCTGGGCGCTGCCGCCGCGATGCAGGTTGGAACGAAAGTCGTCCGCCGCGCCGGTGCGCTTCATCGCCGCGACCACCTTGCCGCCGATCACCAGCGCGCGGATATCGGTGCCGCCGGCTTCCTTGATGAATTCCTGCACCAGGATGTTCACGTTCGCGCCGCGAAACGCCTCGATCACGGATTTCGCGCTCGACATCGAGTCCGCCAGAACCACGCCGATGCCCTGCGTGCCTTCCAGCAGCTTGATCACCACCGGCGGCCCTTTGACCGCACGAATGATCTCCTCCGCCTTCTTGGGATCGTTGGCATAGGCGGTCAGCGGCAGGCCGAGCCCGTGCTTGGCGAGGATCTGCAAGCTGCGCAGCTTGTCGCGACTGCGCCCGATGGCAACGCTCTCGTTCAGCGGCCAGCAGCCGCGCATTTCGAACTGGCGCAGGATCGCGAGGCCGTAATTGGTGATCGATGCGCCGATGCGCGGGATCACGGCGTCGTAGCCGATGCAGGGCTCGCTGTCGTAATAGACCTCGGGCTTGTGGCTGGCGATGTGGACCGTGCAGCGCAGCGTGTTGAGCCAGTCGATCTGGTGGCCGCGCGCCTCAGCGGCCTCCATCAGCCGCTTGTGCGAATAGAGATTGGGGTTTCGGGCAAGCAGCGCGATCTTCATGGCCTGATCCTTATGGCTTGTGGCCTTTTACGGGTTCCCGGCCGGGGGACTGGAGCCAGGAATTACCCGAATCGACGAGGAATTTTCGTCGCAGGGCGCTTCGCCCTATCAGCATTGGGAACTTCATGTCGCTACGATCTGCGAGACTTATCTCCGCGCGAAAAGTATGGTTCCCCAGTTGCAACGGAGTCTTGATGACGTAGCGCAGCTGGGTCTCCCCGTTCGAGCTTGTGATCCCGCGCACGTCGACATGCACCGCCTCGCACACCTGCATCACCTTGCTGCCCGGGAAGAACACCTCGAAGCGGACGAACTTCTCGCCGTCGCGCTTGAACTCGTCGACCACGATCCCGTGCAGCGAGCTGGTCCGCGCGCCGCTGTCGATCTTTGCGGGCACGCCTTTCAGCCCCAGCTCTGGCAAATTGACCAGTTCGCGCCATCCGACGGTGATCATGCCCGCCGACGCCCGCCCGGCTCCCGGATCACCATCCGCTCTGCTTGCCCTTGTTCTGCTCGTCGAGCCACTTTTTGAGCGGGGCGAAGTATTCCATCATCGCCTTGCCGCTCATCTCACGGCTGCCGGTGAAGGCTTCCAGCGCATCGGGCCACGGCTTGCTCGCACCCATTTCGAGCATGGCATTCAGCTTCTCGCCCACTTCCTTGTTGCCGTAGAAGCTGCAGCGATGCAGCGGGCCCTTCCAGCCCGCCTGGTCGCACGCGGCCTTGTAGAACTGGAACTGCAGGATGCGGGCGAGGAAGTAGCGTGTGTAGGGCGTGTTGCCCGGGATGTGGTACTTCGCACCCGGATCGAACGCGTCGTCGGGCCGCTCGACCGGCGGGGTGATGCCCTGGTATTCGCGCTTCAGATCGTGCCACGCGGTGTTGTAATCGGCAGGCGTAATCGACCCGTCGAACACGCCCCAGCGCCACTTGTCGACCAGCAGGCCGAAGGGCAGGAACGCGACCTTGTCCATCGCCTGACGCAGCAGCAGACCGATATCCTTGTCCGCGCTCGGCACGTCCTTGCGATCGAGCAGGCCGATCTGGACCAGATATTCGGGCGTGATCGACAGCGCGATGAAATCGCCGATCGCCTCGTGGAAGCCGTCGTTCGCGCCATTGAGGTAAAGGAACGGCTGCTCGTTATAGGCGCGCTGGTAGTAGTTATGCCCCAGCTCGTGGTGGATGGTGACGAAGTCGTCCGCATTCACCTTGATGCACATCTTGATGCGGATATCGTCCTTGTTGTCCACGTCCCAGGCCGACGCGTGGCACACCACCTCGCGGTCGGCCGGCTTGGTGAACATGCTGCGTTCCCAGAAGGTCTCGGGCAACGGCTCGAAGCCGAGCGAGGAGTAGAAGCCCTCCCCGATCTTCACCATGTCGAGCGGGCCATCATCCTGCGCCTTCAGCAGATCGCCGATGTCATAGCCGAGATCGCCCGATCCTTCGGGTGCGACCAGCGGGTAGATATTGCCCCATTCCTGCGCCCACATATTGCCAAGCAGATCGGCACGGATCGGGCCGGTCGCGGGCTGGATATCGTCGCCGTATTTCTCGTTCAGCTTGGTCCGCACATAGGTGTGCAGCGACTGGTAGAGCGGCGCGACCTCTTGCCACATCCGCTCCAGCTCGCCGGAGAATTCCTCCGGCGGCATGTCGTAGCCAGAGCGCCACATCGTGCCGACGTTGTCGAACCCCAGTTCAACCGCGCCTTCGTTCGCGATCTCGACCATGCGGGCATAGTCGTCCTTCATCGGCGCGCCGACATTGGTGTGCCAGCTGGCCCACATTTCCGCGTATTCTTCGGGTGTGTGGTCGAGGTTGCCCATCTCGGCCTCGATATCCGAACCGCTGATTTCCTTGCCGTTCAGCGTGCCCTTCCCCTTGCCGTACTGGCTGTTGAGGCTGGTCGCGATCTCGTTCAGCTCGGTCGCAGCGCCTTCTGTGGTCGGGGCGGGCAGAACGATACCGTTGCGCAGGATATCGAGTTTGCGCGCAACCTCGGGGTCGAGCCCGTCGACCTCGGCATATTTGGCCGCTTCGAGCGCGTATTTGACGGACCTCTCGGTCCCTTCGGCACCCGCCTGCGCGGCCAGCGCGTCGGTATCGTGGGTGATGTAGGTCGCGTTGACCCAATAAACCTGGCTGGCGCGAACCGTGTAATCGAACAGGTCCTTCTCGACCATCGCAACCCAGTCCGCCGCGCCTTGCGGCGTCATCGGATATTGCTCGGTCGCCTGCTCGGTCTGTGCGCCGTGATCGTCGGCCAGCACGGGCGTGGCAATGGTCGCGGTGGCAAGCGCGGCGAGCGAGACGGAAAGGAGTTTCATGGGCGGCATCCTGTCGTAGTATGTGTCATTGCGCCCAAAACTAGCTTCGCGCGGGGTAATAGCAAGCGAAGGCGTCAGCGCTCTGCCGGGCCAAGCCACTGTGCCATCGCCCGGCCCAGATCGGGCTTGGTGACGCTGGTCATGTGCGTACCGGGCACCTCGACATAGGTGGCATCGGGAAGCATCTCGGCCAGCTCCTGCGCCGATCCGTTGTCGCGGTCCTCGTCGCCGCACACCACCAGCGTGGGGCAGGTGATGTTGGCGAGCTGGGACAGCGGCAGGTCTTCCATCGTATCGAGCAGCAGCCGCGCGGCGACCCGGTCGACCTTCTGCGACTTGAGGAACTGCATGGAGAAATAGGCCGGATCGCCCTTGGGGATCGCGTCGAACTCTTCGATGACCCGAATGAAGAACGCCGCCCGCTTTTCCCACTCGGACAGACCATCGACGCCCATTCCGCCGAGGATCAGCCGCTCGGGCTTCAATTTGCCCGTGGCGACGCCATGGATCGACGTGCGCGCGCCGAGCGAGAAGCCGGCGAGGTCATAGTCGGTGAGCCGGAGATGCTCGACCAGCGCAATGACATCCTTCACAAGCACGCCCGCCGGATAATGCTCTGCGCCATGCGGCGCCTCGCTCTCTCCGTGCACGCGGAAATCGAGCATCAGGACTTCGTATCCCTGTTCCGCAATCCGGTCTGCATGGCCCCACTTGATCCAGTTCATCTGCGCGCTGGAGAACAGCCCGTGCAGCAGCACCAGCGGCCTGCCCTCGCCCACGCGGTGCAGCGCCAGTTTCGTGCCGTCGAAACTGCGAAATTGTTCAGTCTTCATTCGGGCACCGATCCTGTTGCTTCGATCCATTTGTTACTCAGAACGACATGCTCGGACAGGCGTTTGCGCGGCAAGCCGGATGTATCGATCCAGCTCTCATGGATTTTCTCCGATGCGAAATGCCAGTGCGGTTCGATGCCGTAGGGCTCGTCCAGACTGCCCACGGTGATGTCCATATTCTCGCCCTCGTCGAATGCGAAACCCAGCGGCGTTCCGCATTCGCAGCAAAACGGGCGCTTGGCGAACGGGGAACTGGCATACCAGTCTGGCTCGCTTTCCCAGGTCATGTCCGATTTCGGCAGGCCGATGAAGGCAATCGAAACACCGCCCGTCGCACGCTGGCACATGCGGCAGTGGCAAAGATACGCGTTCGAAGGGTCGACCTGCGCGGAATAGCGGACCCGGCCGCACTGGCATCCGCCGGTTTTGGTGACGTTGGCCATCATTTGATCCCCAAAAGCTCGATCCAATCTTCCTGCGCACGCGGCTGCTCATCGAGCTGCGGCACTTCGTCGGGCAGCACCAGCCACGGCTGCTTGCTCTTGACCCACAGATGCGCCGCCGGAGGAAAACGTCCTGCCCGGTCAAGCGTGCCCACCCGCAAGCTTGCGGTACCAGCCCGAGTGCTGTTCTCCGCCATTATGCGCGACTTGCATTGCGGGCATCCCGAAATCGTGCTGATCGCTCCGCTCGGCTGCGTCATCCGGCCCCGATCGAGTTCTCCGGTCAGTTCCAGATCGGCACGCATGACGAGCATGTGATGGCTAAACGCAGTCCCTGTTCGCTTCTGGCAGTCGCTGCAATGGCACGCATAGGGCTTCAGCCGATAACCGGGCTTTAGCGTGTACCGCACCGCGCCGCATGCGCAGCCACCCTGTTCGATCTCGCTCATCCGCTTCTCCCACCTGGACACGCCTTCGCATAGCAAATGAGCCAACCTCCGACCAATCACATTGACATAATAAGCGCCCTTATTATATGCCTGCGCATGGACAAGAACCTGGGCTTCCTCATGGTCGATAATGCACGCCTGTTGCGCCGCGCGTTCGACGAGCGTGTGCGCACCACGGGCATGACCGGGCCGCAGGCACGCCTTCTGCTGGCGCTGGACCGTGCGCCGGGCGAGAACCAGACCTTTCATGCCGAGCATCTTGAGGTCGAACCGATCACCTTGTGCAGGATGGTCGACCGGATGGAGGAGTCCGGCCTGGTCGAACGGCGCAAGGACCCATCCGACCGCAGAGCCCGCCTGTTGTATCTGACACCGCGTGCCGAAGGCGAAGCTGCACGTATTCGCTCTGCACTTACCGGCATGCTAGACCAGATGGTCGCCGGGCTTGACGAAACCGAACAGGCGGCGCTTTCGCGAATGCTGAATCTCGTCTCCGACAATCTCTCCGCCTCCACCAAATCCCAAGGAATCGCCCATGGCTGAGGCCGATCCAACCATCGAAACCGAAGTCGCCGCAATCGAAGAACCTGCCGCGCCCGCGCCGAAGAAGCGGCGCTGGCGCCGCATTGCGCTGATGGCGCTGGTGCCGCTGCTGCTGCTCGCTGGCGCGTTTGCCTATTGGCAGAGCCTGCAGGGCAAGGTCTCGACCGACAACGCCTATATCCAGCAGGATCGCGTTGCGATTTCGTCCGAAGTCGCCGGGCAGATCGTCAAGGTCCTGGTGGGTGACGGCGACAGGGTAACGAAGGGCCAGCTGCTGTTCCGCATCGACGAACAACCCTACCAGGTGCAGATTGCCGAAGCCAACGCAGCAATCGCGCAGGCGCAGGCCAGCCGGACCGCGCTGGGCAGCGATGCCGATCTGTCGGGCGCGTCCATCTCCGCCGCGAAGGAAGACATTGCCTTTGCCGAGGCGAACTTCGCCCGCAAGGACGAGCTGTACAAGCGCGGTTTCCTGACCAAGACGGAGCACGACGCGGCACAGCATCAGGTCAACCAGGCGCGCGAAGCGCTGCGCCTGGCCCTCGCGCGGCAGGCGGCTGCGCAGGCCAAGCTGGCAGACGGCGCAGCGGTGCCGGGGCAGAACCCGGCCATCGCTGCGGGCGAAGCCAAGAAAGCAGGCGCCGAGCTCAACCTCAACCGCACCGAAGTTCGCGCGCCGGTGGCAGGCACGGTCACGCAAGCCGATCGCCTTCAGGTTGGGCAGCAGGCGGTCCAGGGGCTGCCGGTGCTGACGCTGGTGGAAGACGGCAGCTCTTACGTGGAGGCTAATTTCAAGGAAACCGATCTCGACGATATGAAAGTCGGCCAGCCTGCCGAGATCAAGCTCGATGCCTATCCCGGCCTCGTCCTCAAAGGTCAGGTCGAGACCATCGGGGCTGGCACGGGTTCGGAATTCTCCGTGCTCCCTGCGCAGAACGCGACCGGCAACTGGGTCAAGGTAACCCAGCGCGTACCGGTGAAGATCCGCATCACGAGCAAAAGCCCGCGGCGGCTCATCGCAGGCCTTTCGGCGGAAGTGACCGTCTTCACAGACGGCCGCTAAGGCCATGGCCATCGCCGCCCGACCTGCCTCTCCTGCCGCCGGTGCCGATCCGGCCGAAGACCAGCCGGCACTGGTAGCCCGCAACCAGCCGTTGCTGATGGTCGGGATCATGGCCGCATCGCTGATCCAGGTGCTCGACACGACGATCGCCAACGTTGCGATCCCGCATATGCAGAGCAGCCTAGGCGCGACCGCAGAGAGCGTGACGTGGGTGCTGACCAGCTACATCATCGCCAGCGCGGTCGCGATGCCTGCGACCGGCTGGCTGAGCGACCGGGTCGGCGCGAAACGCCTCTTCATCTTCTCCGTCGTGGGGTTCATTCTTGCATCGATGATGTGCGGCATGGCGCAGAACCTTGGCGAGATGGTGCTGTTCCGTGCGCTTCAGGGCGTCAGCGGGGCGTTTATCCCGCCGCTCAGCCAAAGCTTCATGCTCGATACCTCGAAGCCCAGCCGCCACCCGCAGGTGATGGCGATCTGGGGGCTCGGCATCATGATCGGGCCGATCCTGGGGCCCATTCTTGGCGGCTGGCTGACCGAGAGCGTGAACTGGCGCTGGGTGTTCTACGTCAACCTGCCCGTCGGGGCGGTGGCTCTGGCGGTTCTGCTGCTCGAGCTGCCGCACCGCGAAGCGAAGGCACGCAAGTTCGACCTGTTCGGGTTCGTGATGCTGGGGGTTGCGCTCGCGTCGCTCCAGCTCATGCTCGACCGCGGATCGCAGCTCGACTGGTTCCAGTCGGCCGAGATATGGCTGTATGCCATTCTGATGGGAAGCGCCGCCTGGATCGCCGTGATCCACTTCGCGACCGGGCGCGAGCCGCTGTTCGACACGGCCATCTTCGCCGACCGCAACTTCGTGATCGCGCTCATCTTCATGCTCGTCATCGGGGTGGTGATGTTCGCCAACATGGCACTGCTCCCGCCGATGCTGCAGCGCCTGTTTGGCTACGGCGTGATAGATACGGGCATCGTGCTGATGCCACGCGGGGTCGGCGTGATGCTGAGCATGCAGCTATCGGGCCTGCTGATGCGTCGCGGGTTCGACTCGCGGATCATCGTGGGCACCGGCTTTGCGATCGCCGCCTATTCGCAGTGGATGATGGCGGGCTGGTCGCTTGCAGCAGACGAGTGGCATTTCATTACGACCGGGCTGGTCCAGGGCCTCGGCCTGGGACTCGTATTCATCCCGCTCAATGTCACCGCGTTCTCGACCCTGCCCGGGCGGCTGCGCACCGACGGGTCGAGCCTGCTCAACCTGGTGCGGTCTATCGGCGCCTCGGCGGGGATCTCGGTCACCACCGTCTTGCTCGCCAAGAACATCCAGACCGCCCATTCGGATATCGGCAGCCACGTCACCTCGGCAACGGTCAACGCGGTCGATATCTCGATGGTCGATCGCTATCAGTCTGCGGGCGAAGCGGTCCTTTCGATGATCGATGCGGAGGTCAACCGGCAGGCCGCGATGATCGCCTATATCGACGATTTCTACCTGATGATGTGGATGGCGCTGGCCGCCATTCCGCTGGTATTCCTGATGCGCAAGGCATCGCCCAGCGCGGGGCCGCGCTAGCTGCGCTAGCTGCGCTCAGCGGAAATTGCAGGTCTCCCCGCCCCACAAGACCGAAACCTGATTATCCTCGATCAGGCCCGAGATGGCGAGTTCGCCATCGCCGATCATGAATTCCTCGCCAAGGGTGCTGTCCGTCAACGCCTCGAAGGTCCCCAGCTTGCGCAGGTCCGCGGCCGACATGCCCAGCTTGACGCCGTCCGGTCCGCTGAAATTGGCCCGATCGCTCGGCCCGTTGACCATCCAGCCGACAAAGCGGTCGTCCTGGAAGTGAGCGACGAACTTGTCGTAGTTGGCGTATTCCATCGGGCCAGCGCCGCACTCTTCGTTCGTGCCGAACTGCGGGCCGCCGAAGATCATCGTCAGCGCTTCCACAACGGATTCCTGCTTGTCGCCAAAATTCAGGATCGTCGCATCGCCGCCTGCCTCGGGCGCAGCGATCACGAGACCGTCGGCAATCAGGTTGATCGGGCGGTCGCTCGGCGCATTGGGCGTCTGCGCCGCGATCTGGTCTTCGGTCACAGGCTCGGGGGGCTGCGAGGCCTCGTCGGACTGCTGGCACGCCGCCAGAGCGAGAGCTGCCACGCCAGCAAAAGCAAATCCGAAACGCGCCATCATGTCACTCTCCTGGAGCTAGAACCCGCGCGGACACTGCCCCAGCTCCGCATGCTTCACAAGCTGTCGTCTTTGTTGTCGGGCGTCGTCTCGGAGACCCGCTGGTCTATGATGACACCCGCAGGCTCGCCGTCCGCGTTGCGCGGCGGATCATAGCGGGCAGTGCCCGATGCCTCATGCCAGGAACCGTCGATGGTTTCTCCCATCCCGCCCATCTGCCCGCGCACCCGCTCCAGCCGGTTCGTGAGGAACCGGCGCAGCAGCAGCGGAGCGGCCAGCGAGATGACTGCGATGGGCACCGCGATCCACCACAGCCAGTCGAGCCAGTCGACGCTCTGCGTCAGCAGAAAAATCACTGCGAAGACAACTGCCCAGCGCACCGCCCAGCGCCCCACCAGCCGCACGAAGAAAGCGGACGTCTCGCGCTCTATCTGCTCGATCGAGCGATCCATCTCGCCCGCCATGCGGCGCTGCTGTTCGGGATCGGGGCCGAGCATCGCCTACCCCTTCTTGAGGTGACGGCGGCCCAGCAGTTCGGCGATCTGCACGGCGTTGAGTGCCGCACCCTTGCGCAGGTTGTCGGAAACGCACCACAGGTTGAGACCGTTCTCGACCGTCGGGTCTTCGCGCACGCGGCTGATATAGGTCGCGCCGTCGCCCACGCTTTCCACCGGGGTGATGTAGCCTTCGTCCTCGCGCTTATCGACCAGCATGATGCCCGGCGCCTCGCGCAGAATGTCCTGCGCCTGTTCGGCGGTGATCTCACGCTCGAACTCGATCGTCACAGCTTCGGAGTGGCCCACGAACACCGGCACGCGCACGCAGGTGGCGGTCAGCTTGATCTTGGGGTCGAGGATCTTCTTGGTCTCGACCACCATCTTCCATTCTTCCTTGGTCGATCCATCGTCGAGGAAGACGTCGATATGCGGGATCACGTTGAACGCGATCTGCTTGGTGAACTTGGCAGGCTCCACCGGATCGCCGACGAAGATCGCGCGGCTCTGCTGGAACAGCTCGTCCATGCCTTCCTTGCCCGCGCCCGAGACCGACTGGTACGTCGAGACGACGACGCGCTTGATCCCGGCAGCATCGTGCAGGGGTTTCAGCGCGACGACCAGCTGGGCGGTCGAGCAGTTCGGGTTCGCGATGATGTTCTTCGCGGTGTAGCCGTCGATCGCGTCGGGGTTCACCTCGGGCACGATCAGCGGCACGTCCGGGTCCATCCGGTAGTGCGAGGAATTGTCGATCACCACGCAGCCCGCCGCGGCCGCCTTCGGCGCGTACTCCTTGGCAATGGTGCCACCGGCGGAAAACAGCGCGATGTCCCAGCCGGTGAAGTCGAAATGCTCGAGGTTCTTGCACTTGAGCATCTTGCCGGTGTCGCCGAATTCGATCTCGGTGCCCTGGCTGCGCGAGCTGGCCAGCGCCACGATCTGGTCGATCGGGAACTCGCGTTCCGCCAGAACCTGCATCATTTCGCGCCCGACATTGCCCGTCGCGCCGACAACGGCGACCTTGTAACCCATCAATCACTCCTGTGCGTGCTGCACTGCCACATGGGGCCAAGCGCGCCACGCCGCAAGCGATTGTCGGTCATTTCCGCTCACGGAGCAGATAGAATTGGTTGGGTGCAGTGCGCGTCAATCTTTCCTGACCAGGAAGACCCTGCAATCGGTACTGGCCATGAGCCTGATTTCGGTCTTCGACGCCGCGTCGATCCAGGTTGCGTAATAACCGCTGGGGTAATCCGATTACTTGGTCGGCTCGCCATAGCGCGCCTTCAGCTTGAAGCGGAAATCCGGGCAGGCTTCTTTCAGGTAGGTTCTGATCTGGCCCAGCTTTCCGTCGCTGTAATAAAAACCTGTATCCATGGTGCGGTCGAAGATCGTGATCGTGCCTACGTTGCCGACCTTGTAGTCGATGCCGTTACCGTATTCGCGAAAGTCTATGAAGCCGCTCCCGCTTCTGCCTTCTTTCAAGGTTCCCTTGGAATGCTCCAGCACTTGTGCGGGCGTCATTCCCCAGCTGTAGTCGATCAGCCCTCCGGCGACTTGCGCGCTGGAAGCTGCTGCTACCATCGCGACCATTCCAAGGAATTTCATGTCGGCCTCTCCCTCTACCGCGCGAGGATTATTCGCTTTGTATCGAAGGAGAAGTGACAAAGAACGTTAGGCCACTGGGTAAGTTCTAGAGGCGGCGGCATTTCTTGCTCAAATTGCGCCGAGCATATGCAGGATCAGCACGACGATCGCGCCGAATGCCAGCAGCGTACCGGGCACGGTGATCCAGCGGTGCCCGACATTTTCCTTCATCGCGAGCGCGTTGAGCGTGCCGAACACCAGCAGGAAGACCACGCTCGCCCCGCTCACCAGCCCGCTGAGCCCGCCCATCACCGCCAGCGCGAGTGCGCCTGCCGCAAGCAGCAGCACCGCCCAGTAGGGCGACCCTTCGGCATTCTCGCGCCCGAGCGCGCTCGGCAAGGCGCCGTCCCTCGCCACTTCACGTGCCAGCCGGGCAGAGCTGAACAGCGTGGCGTTGATCGCGCTCGCGGTCGAAAGCGCCGCAGCAATCGTCACCGCGATCAGGCCGGGCGTGCCGAGCGCCGCCTGCCCCGCGCGCGACAGCGCCACTTCGCCGACCGCGATCACCGCCTTCGTGCCCGTCAGCATCGGCACCGCCAGCGCGACCAGCACATAGATGAGCGCAGCGCTGCCGATGGCGAGCGGCATGATCCGGCGCATCAGGCGCTTGCGGTCCTTCATCTCGTCATAGTCGTAGGCGAGCAGTTCGAACCCTTCGTAAGCCATGAACACCGATGCTGCGCCGATTGCGATGCCGATGGGGCCCGGTTGTTGGGCGATGGAAAGCTTGTCCACCTCGAACTGAGAGAGGCCGAACGCGGCCAGCGCGGCAAGGATGGCGAGCTTGATCGCCACGATGGCAATCTCGACCCCCGCCGCCTGCCCCGCCCCGCGCAGGTTGATCGCGGTCATGGCCAGGATCACGGCGGAGGCCATCGCCGGGGGAAGCCACGCAGTCCCGCCGACGGCCTGACCCAGATAGGCCCCGAAGGTGTAGGCATAGACCGCGCAGGTCAGCACATAGCCTGCCAGCAGCACCCAAGCAGACACGCGGGCGAGCCGGGTGAACTTGAGATCGCGCAGGAAGGTGTAGATGCCGCCCGCCTCGTCCTTTTCGACGGTCAGCGCGGCGAGGCTGTGGCCGGTGGCGTAGGCGACCAGCCCGCCAAGCACGAAGCTGAGCGCAGCCCAGTGCCCGGCGCTGGAGATGACCACCCCCAGCGTGGAGAAGATCCCGCCGCCGACCATCCCGCCGACCGCAATCGCCCACACTGCTGCAAGGCCAAGCTGGCCCTCGCGTCCCTGCTGACTGCCGCTCATTCTTACCCCGCTCCGGTGAGGACCTTCACACCTCTATCGGCTTCGCTGTCAATCCAGCCCTTTTACAACACACCCACCATATGCAGCAGCAGGACGATCGCAGCCGCTATTGCCCCGGCGAAGCCGAGCCCGCCGACCCAGGTATTCTTGTCGTCGAGCCGGGCGGCGAAGAAGTTGACGGTCGCAAACACCGCCAGGAACACGAAGCTGGCCGCTTTCACCAACGGATCGAGCCCGCCGAACAGCGCCAGCAGCGCAGCTACGCCGGAAATCAGCACGATTGCGGCCCAGGGCACGTTCTTGCCGATGGTCCGCTCGAACACGCTGGGCAAGGCGCCATGCTCGCCTGCACGGTGTGCCAGCCGGGCGGCCGAGAATACCGTCGCGTTGATCGCCGACGCGGTGGAGAATACCGCTGCCACTGTCACGGCGATAAACCCTGGCTCGCCCGCCGCCGCACGCCCAGCAACCGCCAGCGATACCTCGCCATCCTTGATGATCTCGTTCGCGCCCACCAGCATGGCAACGCCCAGCGTAACCAGGACGTAGATCACAATCACCCCGATCACGCCCCAGATCATGCCGTGGCGCACGTTGCGGTCGGGATCGCGCATTTCCTCATAGTCGTAGCTCAGCAGCTGGAAACCCTCGTAGGCCATGAACACGCTGGCTGCGCCCACGACCGCGCCCAGCAGCCCGCTCTCGCCAGCGCCAAGGCTATGGCTCGGCTCCAGTTGCGCAGGCGCCCAGTGGATCAAACCGATCACGGCGAGCACCAGCAGGATGACCAGCTTGGCCCACACGACGAAGATTTCCAGCCCCGCGCTCTCGTTCACACCGCGCAGGTTCACCCCGCACAGCACCGCGATGATTACCACCGCTGCCGTAGGACGGACCCAGCTGCCGAGATTGAGCGCTTCCGAAAGATAGGCCCCGAAGGTGTAGGCGTAGACCGCGACCGTCAGCGTATAACCAATCAACAGCGCCCACACGGCGACCCGCGCCGCCGCGATGTGCCCTTCCTCGCGCAAGTACAGGTAAACCCCGCCCGATTCCTTGTGGTGCACCGTCAGCTTGGCGTAGCTGAAGGCGGTCAGCAGCGCGATTGCGCCGCCGATCACGAAGCTCAGCCACGCAAGCTGCCCGGCGACGGTGAATACCACGCCGAGCGTCGCGAAGATGCCGCCGCCGATCATCCCGCCAACCGCCATCGACCAGGCGGCGTTCAGGCTCAGCTTGTCCTTGTCGCCCCTCGCGGAATGATCTGACTTCTCGGCCATTCGCTGCCCTTCGCCCGTGCCTGCGGATTGCTGACATAACGAAGGCGCAGCGAAAAATGGTCCCGCTCAATTGCGCGAAACGCAATTATTCGGGCGGCGTCACCCCGTGGCTTTCGAGGAAGCGGAAGATCGTGTTCCACAGATGCGGGCTGATGTTTTCGCCCGACACGCGGTGCGTGTATCCGGGATAGAGCATCATCTCGAACGGCACGTTGCCTTCCTGAAGCGTGGCGATCAGCGCGGAGGAATTCTCGAACACCACGTTGTCGTCGGCCAGGCCGTGCACCAGCAGCAGCGGATCGGCGATGTCGGTCGCATCCGGGATCGCGCTTGCCTTCTCATAGGCTTCGGGCACCTTGCGCGGATCGCCCATGTAGCGTTCGGTGTAGTGGGTGTCGTAAAGCTCCCACTTTGTCACCGGTGCGCCCGAGATGCCCGCCGCGTAGAGCCCGGGATCGGCCTCCAGCTGCTTGAGCGTCATGTAACCGCCGTAGGACCAGCCATAGATCGCGATCTTGTCCGGATCGACGAAGTCGAGCGACTTGAGGTACTCCGCACCCTTCTTCTGGTCGCGCACTTCGACCCCGCCCATCGCGTGGTAGATCGGCTGTTCGAAAGCGACGCCGCGATTGGCAGATCCGCGATTGTCGAGCTGGAACCAGATATAGCCCTTGTCGACGACCGCCTGCGCCAAGGCGCCGGTCCACCCGTGGGTTACCGTCTGAGGGCCGGGGCCGCCGTAGTGCGAGAAGAACACCGGATAGCGCTTGCCCGGCTCCATTTCGGGCTTCAGCATCATCCAGTGCAGCTCGGTCCCGTCTTCTGCCTGAACCGTGCCGAACTCCGGCTCGACCTGGCTGGCAAGGTACGGCGCGTAGGGATGATCCGCGTCGAGTGCATTCTCCTCGACCCAGGTCAGGCGGTTGCCTGAAGCATCGGCGAGGTAGGATTGCGGTGGCTGATCCTGCCCCGAACGCCCGATCAGCAGGGTCTTGCCCTTGCCGTCCATCCCGGCGCCATTGGAATAACCGAGCTCGGTCAGCCGCTTGCGCTCACCCCCAGTCAACGGAACCGAATAGACCTGCATTTCCAGCACGTCGTCGGCATTGGCGGTGAAAAACACGCGCCCTTCTTGCTGGTCGACGCCCACCAGATCGGTGACCACGAAATCGCCGCTGGTCAGCTCGGTGGTCTCGCCCGGCGTCCCGTCCCTACCGAAGACGATGTGGTAGAGATGGCCGAAGCCGTCGCGCTCAGACCACCAGATCAGCGATCCATCGTCGAGGAAGCGGTAATTGTTCGACAGGTTGATCCACGAGTCTTTCGCGGCATGCTCGCTCAGCGCGACGCTGCTCTTGCCGGTCTTGGGGTCGACCCGCAGCAGGTCCAGCTTGGACTGATCGCGGTTCTCACGCTGGACGTAGAGCGTGCCATCGGGCGCCCAGTCGACCCTCGCGAGGTAAATGTCCGTGTTGTCGCCCAGGTCCACCTTGACCCGGCTTTGACCATCGGGGTCCATCACGTACAGCTCGACAATCGCGTTGTCGGTGCCCGCCGCGGGGTAGCGCTGGTCGAAAGTCTTGGTGCCAGTCGCACCGATCGCAGCGCGCGTGACCACGCCGACCGGGCTTTCATCGGTCCGTTGCACGGCGATGCGGCTGTCGTCGGGCGACCACCAGTAGCCGGTGAGGCGGTCCATTTCTTCCTGCGCGACGAATTCCGCCTCGCCCCAGCGGATCAGATCGCCCTCTTTCGGGGTGATCGGATGCGCATCGCCCCCGATCGGCGCGACCCACAGCTGCCGGTCGCGGACGAAGGAAACGTAGCCGCCTTCCTGGCTCAGCTTCGGGTTGAGTTCGCTTTCCTCGGTATCGGTCAGCTGGGTGACCGTTCCATCGAGCTTCGCGAGGTAGAGATCGCCATCGAGCGGGACGAGCACCCCCTTGCTGTCCGCATTCCACTGATAGGAGATGATGCCCTTGAGGTTGCCGACGCGTGCGCGCTCTCGCTGCATTTTCTCGTCTTCGGAAAGTTCGCGGCCCGAACTCAGCTTCTCGCTGTCCACCAGCATCGTCCACTCGCCGGTCTCGCGGTCGAAGCCCCACAGGTCGTAGCGGTCCTTGTCGTCTTCGCGGTTGCGCAGAAGCGTAAGATACCGGCCGTCGGGCGAAAGCTTCGCGCCGCGCGGGCTTGGTCCATTGAGGCTGGGGCTGGCGAAAACCCGTTCGAGGGAAAGGTCGGTAGCCTGGGTAGCCTGGGCAGTCATACCATCGCTCTCCTGTGCCGCGAGCGGGGTTGCAAGGGCCAGAACGGCGGCGGCAGCAAGCAGGTGGCGCATTTGCGATATCCTCTCAA
This sequence comes from Citromicrobium bathyomarinum, assembly GCF_038594485.1. Lineage (GTDB taxonomy): Bacteria > Pseudomonadota > Alphaproteobacteria > Sphingomonadales > Sphingomonadaceae > Alteriqipengyuania > Alteriqipengyuania bathyomarina_A. Next base: position 148,489 of record NZ_JBCFZG010000006.1, read on the forward strand.
TCGTCATCGCGAGCGACCTGAAAGGTCGCGCGGCGATCCAGGGTCCGACCGGCCGATATGTCCGACTGTTGCGCCCTGGATTGCTTCGTCGCTTATGCTCCTCGCAACGACGATCGAAATTGGCAAGTCCACAACGAAAAAGGGCGGCCCGTCGGGACCGCCCTTTTGCAATTCGTGATCGGAAAAGACGCGCTTACGCGTTGGTCTTTTCGCCCTTCGCAGGCCGGTTGTCGCGGCGTTCGGCGATACGCGCGCTCTTACCGGTGCGGCCACGCAGGTAGTAGAGCTTCGCACGGCGCACGACACCGCGGCGAACCACGGTCAGGCTGTCGACGATCGGCGAGTAGAGCGGGAACACACGCTCCACACCTTCGCCGAAGCTCATCTTGCGAACGGTAAAGTTGGAACCCATGCCGCGGTTCGAACGCGCGATCACCACGCCTTCGAAGTTCTGGATACGCTCGCGCGTACCTTCGACGACCTTCACGCCGACGCGAACGGTGTCGCCGGGGCGGAAGTCAGGAATATCCTTGCCGAGGTTTTCAATCGCTTCGGCTTCGAGCTGCTGAATCAGGTTCATTGGTCCTGGTCCTTCGTTTCTCGCTGCGCGCCAGAGGCAGACTGGACCGGAGCACCAGTGTGACGCTCCCACAAATCCGGCCTGCGTAACCGTGTCATCTCTTCGCTGCGTTGCTTTCGCCACGCCGCGATCTTCGCATGATCCCCCGATCGCAGCACTTCGGGGATCGTGCGCCCTTCCCATTCCTGAGGTCGGGTGTAGTGCGGGTATTCCAGAAGTCCGTCCTCGAACGACTCCTCGGTCCCGCTTGAAGCCGCGCCCATTACTCCCGGAAGCAGCCGAATGCAAGCGTCGAGTATGGCAATTGCAGCGGTTTCTCCGCCCGACAGGACGATGTCTGCAAGGCTGACTTCCTCGATCTCTGGCCGCGCCTCGAAGAGACGCTCGTCGAACCCCTCGAACCGGCCGCACAGGATGGTCACGCCTGGCCCTTCCGCGATCTCGCGAATGCGCGCCTGCGTGATCGGCTTCCCGCGCGGGGTCATCGCGAGGACGGGGATCGGCCTACTCTCCCCCTCCCCTTCAGGGGAGGAGGTCGGGGGGAGGGGCAGAGGATCGCACTGGAGGGGCTCGCCCGGGGAAAGCCCCCCTCCCAACCCTCCCCCCTGAAGGAGGGAGGGCTTTTGCGTGACGCTATCCAGGGCCGCCGCCAGCACATCGCACTTGAGCACCATGCCCGCCCCGCCCCCGGCAGGCGTATCGTCAACCGTACGATGCTTGTCGGTCGCAAAGTCGCGGATCTGCACGGTGTCGAGCGACCATGCGCCTTCGCGCAGCGCACGCCCGGCAAGGCTGACGCCCAGCGGGCCGGGAAACATCTCTGGGTAGAGGGTCAGGACGGTGGCAGCGAAGGTCATTAAGGATTGTCACTAAACCGGGAGCGCAAATTATTCGATTTCGATTTTCGTTCCATTATTGCAACGACAATCGCAGAAGCTACTATGACACATGGGACCAAGATTTCATCACCTGTGATATAGATCGCATCATCCAGACCAGCACTCAACGAACCATCATAATTTGATCGATTAGCGAGGCGTATTAAATACAGGGCAGTTATTGGCGACAAAACCGCCAATACTACCCTAACCTTTCCAGGCAACTTGCATGCAAAGTGGGAAATAAGTGCGTGGACGATCATCGCCACAATGACGCCCATTGCAACGAGGACAATATAGGCAGGCACGGGATCGTAGAAAAGCGATCTGTCATCCACGAACCCGAATTCTGTTTGGGAAACGCTCGCCAGCGTAAGCCAGTTCAAGGTTGACCGCCTATGGAAAGAGAGATGCCGTGATGATCCGCCCCGGCCATCTGTAGCTTTGACGCATCGCGCTGCGAGTAGCAGGCAGAACGGGCTCCGCGCGTAATCACCCCCCGCAACCACCGCAGCCACCGCCGCCGCAGCCCGATCCGCCATCGCCTCCGGCGTGGCTGGAATCGCCGACGCCGCCGCTGCGCATCGCATGGAGCGGATCGAACGGCGTGCCCGCAAGCACGGCAGTGCCGAAGATTGCGACGCCGAGCGCCATCTCGTCGCGGGTCGGCGCGCGCTTTAGCCCAAGGTGGTCCTGCCGCGCGTCGCGCATCGCCCGGTCGCCCTCGCGCGTGCGGCGGATGCCCGCCAGCAACCGCCATACAATCACGACCAGCCCGACGGCGATCAAGACACCTAGCACACCGACCGGCTCGCCCAGCGCCTTGCCCTCGTCGAAGCGATAGAGCCCGAACAGGATAATCACGACCATCGGGACGATCGACAGCAGCCGCGCCTTCAGCACCTTGCCCGATCCGGTCAGCAGCCCGGCCATGCGCAGCGCGTCACGTTCTTCCTCGTACCCGCTGTCGATCGCGCGCACGAAGGTCTTCCAGCCGAAGGTATCGCCAAGCGAGAGCAGCCGCGTTTCCGCCCCGCCCCTCGGCAAATCGCGGTTGCGGACATGGAAGGTCTTGCCCTCCAGCTCGAGATGTCCGGAGGCCAGCAGCCCGGCCATTACCGCTTCGGCATAACGCTCCTTCCCGCTCGCCAGCGCGGCGTATTGGCCAACGGTCTGCGGCACACCCGGTTCGCCGGTGGGACGCAGGATCATCGGGACGACCACCGTCATCAGCCAGCCGAAAACGATCATCGCCGAATAGATGACAAGGAATTGCCCTGCGTCGTATTCCGACAAGCCGAGATTCATTGCGCGTCCCCCACTCAGGTGATCGCCAGCGCGACCAGTCCCAGCATCAGTATCGCGATTGCCAAGGCCAAACCATAGGCAAGCCCACGCGGCACGATAAGCACATCTGCCGGATTGACTCGAGCGTTCAGGGGATCGACCACGAAACGCCGCCGCGCGCCGGGCCATATATCGAGCGGTGCGGGCTCGCCGAAATGCGCTTCGTAGCTCGCAAGCGTCTGCGCATATTGATCGTAATAGCGCGTGCGCTCCGCCGTGCCCCCGGCCGTCGGCCCGTGGTGCAGCGGCATGAGCAGGATCTGCGGGCAGAACCGGTCCCAATAGTCGCGGCTATAGGTCAGGTGCAGGTGCCACGCCTGGTCGACCGCGTCGGACGGGGTGGCCTCGTGCCCTGCTTCGCACGCCAGCCAGCAGAAGCGTTTGTATTCGGAGAGGACGCGCGCGGCATATTCTCCGCTCCAGCGGTTCTCGCGTGCGAGGCGCTGGGCGAAGGTGAACGCGGCGCCGGGCGGGCCGATCTCGTAATCGGCCAGCCGCTGCCAGAGGTCTGTCTGCTCCGCGTCCATCGCCTTCGACTATCGGGCAGTCGGGGCTGGCAGGCCAGCCTCAATCGGCGCACTTTACGAAGACCACGCCGTCGCCTTCGATCCGGTGACCGGCGAGCGTAACAATGTTCGCTCCCGCTGCGGGCATTACTGCCAGACCATCGGGCCCGCGCGTCTCGATCGGCAGAGGGGGGATACCCTCGTCCCATTGCAGCGCAGGTGTATCGCCGACGTCGACATAGCCCGTTGCAGGTACACCATTGATGCGGGTTTCGATGATGCTGCCGCCGTTGCGATTGCGCGTAACCGCGAAATCGGGCCGGGTACAATCCGCCTTCAGCCCCTTGGCCACCCAGTTTCCCTGTACATATGCGCTCGTCACCGCGAGGCCACCCGCGCGGGCCGGATCGCGATCGCGCGCGGGCGGATCCTTGGCTTCGATCCGTTGCGGGACCAGCGTCCCCCTGCCCTGCTGGCAGAAGCTGGCATCGGCGACTTCTCCGGTGATCTGCACATAGTCGCCCGGTCCGAAATCTGCCTCGCCGACATTGAACGACCAGGTATCTCCATCGGGCGTCTTGAGCGTCAGGCATTCGACACCTTGTGCGACGCGACCTTCGACAGTCACCATGCTCGGCTCACCAGACGGGCGCGTACCCGTTGCCGGGGTCTCCTCCACATCACCGGGCGTCGCTATGATATCGTCGCCGCTCTGGTCGGCATCGTCCGAAGGTGCCGCGCAGGCGAGCAGAAGCAGCGGCGCGCAGAGCAGGCTCGTCGTGTTTCTGAATGTCGTCATGCCCTGTCAGTGCGCGAGGCGGGCGCGATGTTCCGAAAGTCTGGGACGGACCGCGCGCCGCTCTTCGGCAAGCTTCGTCAACGGACGCCGCCGCCGCGGCAAGGCTTCGCAATCAGTCGAACACCGTCCTGGAAACCGGATCCCGCCCCGCTGTGCGCTTCTTGGAGAAGAAATAGGCCGCCGGGAAGCACACCACTGCCGCAATGAACAGCGCACCGATGATGAGCCCGGCCACCGGTACTATAGCTTCCGATGTAAAGCCCAGTTCGCTCAGAATGGTAATGATCGGCAGCGACATCGGCAGGAATGCCGCGATCAGTGCCGCCCAGACTGCCCGGCTCCTCCAGGATCTGTTCGGCGCCATGACGTCTAGCAAGAACGCGATGCCGATCGTCAATGCGAGGGCAAACGCAAGAGATACGATCAGACCGACGATAGCGAACATGCGCTATTAGTCAGCGAATTCTGGCGCGATCACAAGCCGGTTTTCATCCCACTCGGGCACGGCGGTGGGGATCAGCGGGACCATCAGGGTCTTCATGCCCTTTTCGGGCGCGGGCTCACGCTCGATCTCGACGATGTCGGTTGCGCCGAAATTGGCCACCTCGACGACCCTGCCGATTGCCGTCCCGTCGGTCGTGACGACCGGCAGCCCGATCAGGTCCGCGTGGTAGAACTCGTCATCCCCGAGCGGAGGCAGCGCATCGCGCGGCACGGTCAAGAGCGTGCCACGCAAGCCTTCTGCTGCGGTGCGATCGGGCACCTCGGCAAATCGCGCGATGGCACCGCCCTTGTTGTCGGAGCGGATTTTGGTGGGGGTCAGCGTGCCCCCGCCCTCTGCGGCGTTAAAGGTCTTGTGCGCTTTCAGCGCCTCGACCCCGTCGCCCAAAAGCTTAAGGCGAACCTCGCCCGCCACCCCATGCGCACCGGTAACGGCGGCAAGGGTGATGGGTTCGTCCAAGGCCTTGCCAGTCATGATCCGCTCACCCTGAGCCTGTCGAAGGGCCGTTCTTCCCTTCTGACGCCGTCCAAAGGAAGAAATGACGGTGCTTCGAGAAGCTCAGCACGAGCGGATCTGACCATATGAGAGCTTAGCCTTCGGCCTTTTCTTCGCCAGCGTCTTCGGCGGGCGCTTCGGCAGCAGCTTCTTCAGCCGGTGCTTCTTCGGTCTTCTCTTCCTCGGCCGGAGCTTCCTGGGCGGCCTTCAGCGCTTCGGCGGCTTCGGCTTCCTTGGCGGCCTTTTCTTCGGCGCGTTCCTTGGCCTTTTCGCCCGGCTCGGCCTTGTTCGGGTTGTTACGCGCAGCACGCTCGCGGATGCCGGCGGCGTCGAGGAAGCGGGCGACACGGTCGCTCGGCTGCGCGCCGACGCCGAGCCAGTACTTGGCGCGGTCTTCGTTCAGCTGGACGCGCTTCTCGTCATCCTTGGCGAGCAGCGGGTTGTAGGTGCCGATCTGCTCGAGATAGCGTCCGTCACGCGGATAGCGCGAGTCGGCGGCAACGATGCGGTAATAGGGGCGCTTCTTGGCGCCGCCACGGGAAAGTCGGAGTGCAATAGCCATTTCGGTTCGTCCTTGGTCTAAATCTAAGTCGGTTTGGTTATTTCTTTGGAAGTAATTTCTGCAGGTCGGGCGGCAGCTTGCTCATGTCGACATCGCCCATGCCCTGACCGTCCAATCCGGGCAGCGCACCCTTGCCGCCGCCCATGCCGGGAAGGCCGCCAGCCATTCCTCCTAGGCCGCCGCCGCCGCCGAGCATCGCGGCGAGGCCCTTCATCCCGCCCATCTTCTTGATCTGCTTCATCGCGCGGGACATTTCCTGGTGCATCTTGAGCACCTTGTTGACGTCCTGCACCTGCGTGCCGCTGCCCGCCGCGACGCGCTTCTTGCGCTTGGCGTTGAGCAGTGCGGGATTGGCCCGTTCCTTGGCCGTCATGGAGCCCATGATCGCATCCATGTGGACCAGCACCTTGTCGTCCATGCCGCTGGCCTGCATCGCAGCCTTGGCCTTCTTCATGCCGGGCATCATGCCTGCAAGCATGCCAAGGCCACCCATCTTCTGCATCTGCTGCAACTGCATGCGCAGGTCGTTCAAGTCGAACTGGCCCTTGGCCATCCGCTTGGCGAGTGCCTCGGCCTCTTCGACCTTGATCGTCTCGGCGGCCTTTTCGACCAGCGAAACGACATCGCCCATCCCCAGGATGCGTTCGGCAACGCGGCGCGGGTGAAAGGCTTCGAGCGCGTCGAGCTTTTCGCCGACGCCCGCGAACTTGATCGGCTTGCCGGTGACCGCGCGCATCGAAAGCGCCGCACCGCCGCGCGCATCGCCGTCCATCCGGGTAAGGATCACGCCGGTCAGTGGGACTTCGTCGCTGAAGCTCTGCGCGACATTGACCGCGTCCTGACCGGTCAGGCTGTCGACCACCAGCAGCACTTCGGTCGGCGTCGCCACCGAAGCGACCGCCTTCATCTCGGCCATCAGCGCTTCGTCGACATGCAGGCGGCCTGCGGTATCGAGCAGCACGACATCGACATTGCGCAGCTTCGCCGATTCGAGCGCGCGGCGCGCGATGTCGACCGGCTGCTGGCCTTCGATGATCGGCAACGTATCGACCTGCGCCTGCTCGCCGAGCACCGCCAGCTGCTCCTGCGCAGCGGGGCGATTGACGTCGAGCGAGGCCATCATGGCCTTCTTGCCGTGCTTCTCGCGGATCAGCTTGGCGAGCTTGGCTGTGCTTGTCGTCTTACCCGAGCCCTGTAGGCCGACCATCATGATGACGACCGGCGGCTTGGCTTCGAGGGTCAGCGGAACGTGGCCGTCTTCACCATCGCCGCCGCCGAGCATCGCGACCAGCTCGTCGTTGACGATCTTGACGACCTGCTGGCCGGGGGTGACCGACTTGAGAACCGCCTCGCCAACGGCCTTTTCGGTGACCTTCTCGATGAAGTCGCGCGCAACGGGCAGCGCCACGTCGGCCTCGAGCAGCGCAATTCGCACCTCGCGCATCACATCGCGCACGTCCTGTTCGCGCAGCGCACCGCGCCCGCGCAGGCGGTCGAAGGTATTGCCAAGGCGATCCGACAGTGCGTCGAACATCTACTCGATCACTCCATTTCCGGCGAAGAACCGGAATAAACGCGAAAAACGCCGGCGGACGAAACCTCGTCGGCCAGCGTCGGGGCGGTGCCCCTTCTGAAACTCAATCCGGATAGTAACACTATCCTTGAAACCGGTGGTGGAGCCTAGCGGGATCGAACCGCTGACCTCTACAATGCCATTGTAGCGCTCTCCCAGCTGAGCTAAGGCCCCGTGCCGGTTATGGGAGGCGCCGTTTAGAAAGCACGGCGCCCCTTTGCAAGCGGAATATCGCTGCCTTCGATCAGGTGTCGTCCTTGTCGTCGTCGTCACCCTTCGACTTGGCAACGCCAAGGTCGTCGTCACCGCCAAGATCGACCTCGTTATCGGGCGAATCATCGTCGTCATCGACGTCGATATCTTCCAGATCGTCATCGGCCAGATCGCTATCGGCCTCGTCGTCCTTCTTCTTTTTCTCTTCCTCGAAGGGAATCGGCTGCTTCGACTTGAGCACCGGCTCCGGCGTCCAGGTGTTCTCACACTCGATGCAGGTCACCGGGTCTTCGTTGCCCAGATCGTAGAAACGCGTGCCGCATTTGGGACAGGTACGCTTGGTGCCCCATTCGGGTTTGACCATGGTCGGATAGTTCCTTGTTGCGGGCGCTGCCGTGTTCGCTCGCGCCTCTTTTGAATTTCGCTTGGGATGACTTGGGGGTCGCGCCGCCCCGAATCAAGAATGGCGCGCGCCTTGCCATGCACCAATGCCGGTGTCAAAGCCGCCCGCGCATGAATGCCACCGCCACCCCGCATCGCTTCGCCCCCACCGCCCCCCTGCGCGGCACGATTGCCGTGCCCGGCGACAAGTCGATCAGCCACCGTTCGCTGCTCCTCGGTGCCTGCGCCGTGGGTGAGACACACATCACCGGATTGCTCGAAGGCGAGGACGTTCTGGCGACCGCCGCCGCGATGCGCGCGATGGGAGCGGACGTCGAGCGCCTCGGCGACGGCGAGTGGCGCGTAAACGGCGTGGGCGTTGGCGGGCTGCTGCAACCCGGATCCGCCATCGACTGCGGCAACAGCGGCACCTCGGCACGCCTCCTGATGGGCCTGGTCGCCAGCCACGGGATCACCACCAGCTTCACCGGCGATGCAAGCCTGTCGAAACGCCCGATGGGCCGCGTGATCGAGCCGCTTTCGCTGATGGGCGCGAGCTTCACCGCAAGCCCCGGCGGGCGATTTCCCCTGATGCTGGAGGGCGCGCACCCGGCGGTGCCGATCACCTATCGCCTGCCGGTCGCAAGCGCGCAGGTGAAAAGCGCGGTATTGCTGGCGGGCCTGAACACCCCGGGCATCACCACCGTGATCGAGCCCGTGCCGACACGCGACCATAGCGAACGGATGCTACGCGGCTTCGGCGCGCAACTGGAGGTCGCCGAAGAAGACGGCGCGCGGGTCATCCGCCTGACCGGCCAGACCGACCTGCGACCGCAGGACATCACCGTGCCCGGCGATCCCTCCTCCGCCGCATTCTTCATGGTCGCCGCCACGCTGGTCGAGGGGAGCGACCTGACGATCCGCAATGTCGGCATGAACCCGACCCGCGCCGGCCTGGTCGGCGTGCTGCGCGCGATGGGCGCGAATATCGAGGAGGTCGATGTGCGCGAAGTCGGCGGCGAGCCGGTCGCGGACCTGCGCGTGCGCCATGCGCCGCTCAAGGGGATCGAAGTCGACCCCGCACTCGCCCCAAGCATGATCGACGAATTCCCCGTGCTGTTCGTGGCCGCTGCTTTGGCACAGGGCACCACGGTCACGCGCGGGCTGGAAGAGCTGCGGGTCAAGGAAAGCGACCGCCTCGCCACCATGGCCGCCGCGCTGGAAGCCATCGGCGCGCGGGTGGAGGAGTGCGAGGACGGGCTGACGATCCACGGGACCGGCGGCGAGCCGCTGCCCGGTGGCGGCCCGGTCGCGACCCACCTCGACCACCGCATCGCGATGAGCATGGCAGTCGCCGGCCTCGTCAGCCGTGAAGGTGTGGACGTCGACGACACCTCCCCAATCGCGACCAGCTTCCCCAATTTCATGGCGCTGCTCGACGGGGCGACGCGATGATTGCGATACCCCCAATCTCCCTCTCCCCGGGCGGGGGAGGATAAGGTGACAATGGACATTTATTCGCTCGTCGGCTTCGTTGGCATGGCCTGCATTATCGGGGCCTACGCCTACCTGACCTTCAGCAAGGCACCGAACCCCTTCATCCTCCACGGCACCAATCTGGCGGGCGCGGCGCTGCTGACCGTCAGCCTGCTGGTCCACACCAACCTGCCCAGCCTCGTGCTCGAAGGCTTCTGGGCGGCAATCGCCCTGTGGGGCATCGCCAAGGCGATCCGCGAAAGGAAAGGCGCGCAACAGCCATGATCAGAACCCTCCTCGCGGCCGCCGCGCTCGCCCTGTCGGGCTGCGCCACGATACCTCCGGCCGAGACTGCACCTGCCGCAATTCCAGCCGTCGCGGTGGAAGCTTATGCCGCGCCCGACCGGGAGCTGATGGTGCCCGTCGAAGGCGGCAACGTGTACGTGCGCGTCAACGGCGATCTCGACGCCGCGCCGCCGGTGGTGTTCCTCCACGGCGGCCCCGGCGGCACGCATAACGGCCTCGCCTCCATGCTCGGGCTGGCAGACGAGCGCGCGGTGATCCTCTACGACCAGCTCGACAGCGGGAAGTCCGACCGCCCCAATGATCCCGCGAACTGGCGGGTCGAGCGGTTCGTCGACGAACTGGAAACGATCCGCCAAACGCTCGGCATCGAACGCTGGCACGTGGTCGGCCACAGCTGGGGATCGGCGATCGCGCTGGAATACGCCGCGATATACCCGCAGCATGTCGCCTCGACCGTTCTTGGCGGGACCTACATCAACACCGAACGCTGGATCGCCGACGCCAATCTCCTGCTCGAGGAACTGCCCCAGGATGTCCAGCAGACCATCGCGGCGTGCGAAACCGCCACCCCGCCTTCCGAAGAGCAATGCTCGAGGGCCACCAGCGCCTTCTACGCGCAGTTCAACCGCCGCGAACCGGCAAGCGAGGCGGCGCGCGCCTACTCCCGCGAGATCGGCGGCCGGGGCTTCAATCCGGTGATCTACAACGAAATGTGGGGGCCGAGCGAGTTCCGCTCCAAGGGATCGCTGAAGACCTACGACGCCGTCCCGCTGCTCGCCAGGATCGACGGTTCGCGCACGCTGTTCCTGATCGGCCAGTACGACGAGGCCCGGATCGATACGGTAGAGGATTATGTGCGGATGACGCCGGGCGCCGAATTCGGCGTGGTTCCGGGTGCCGCGCACGGCTTCCTGACCGACCGCCCGATGGAAAGCGAGGCGATCCTGCGCGCGTGGCTGGCAAGGCACGACGCGCCATGATCATTGCCGTCGACGGCCCCACCGCCAGCGGCAAGGGCACGATCGCCAGCGCGATCGCCGCGCATTTCGGCCTGCCGCATCTCGACACCGGCCTGCTTTACCGCGCGGTCGGGAGGCAGGTGCAGCTGGCGGGCGCCGACCCGGACAATTCAGGCGATGCGCTGGCAGCGGCGGACTTTCCGGACAGCCTGCTATCCGACCCGGAACTGCGCAGCGAAGCGATCGGGGGCCTTGCCAGCCGCGTCTCGATCCATCCCGAAGTGCGCGCAGCCTTGCTCGAGCGCCAGCGCGCCTTCGCACGGCAGGAAAGCGGCGCGGTGCTCGACGGGCGCGATATCGGCACGGTGATCTGCCCCGATGCGGAGGTGAAGCTGTTCGTGACCGCCTCGCTCGACGCGCGAACGGATCGGCGCTTTGCCGAAATGCAGGCGCAAGGGCGCGATATCACCCGGGCGGAGGTACGCGAGCAGATCGAACGCCGCGACGAGCGGGACATGAACCGCAAGGACGCTCCCCTGAAGCCTGCCAGCGACGCCTTCGTTCTCGATACGACGGCGCTGGACAAGACCGCGTCCATTACCGCTGCGATCGAAGTGGTCGAAAATGCGCGAGGGGGCCCGCGCTAGGCGATCAGGCCACGGCGCGCGCGGACCCGATCTCTATCGGCAGGTCCACTGTGGGGATCGTGCGGAATCCCGGCTTGGCGAAGAGATAGCCCTGGCAATAGCGAATGCCGAGGAGCCGGAGCGTATGCCACTCGTCGATCGTCTCGATCCCTTCGGCAATCACCGTGATGCCGAGCCGCTGGGAAGTGCGCGCGATGCCCTCCACAATGATACGACGCGGTCCAGAGCTATCGATCCCGCGGATGAGCTCCATGTCGAGCTTGATGTAGTCGGTCTGAATCCTCGCCAGCAGCCCGAGACCGGAATGGCCCGCACCGAAATCGTCGATCGCCGTGCTGAAACCCATGCTCCTGTAGGTTTCGACGATTTTGCGGACATGGTCGGTGTCGTCTATCCGCTCGTTCTCGGTGAGTTCGAACATCAGGCGATCCGTGGGAAAATTGCATTCCCGTGCCGTCTTCAGCGTGAGCTGGATACAGGCCAGCGGTGAATAGACCGCGTTCGGCAGGAAATTGATCGAAAGCCTGGCGTCGGTGTCGAGGATACCGGCCTCCACCGCGCCCTTGATCGCAGCGACCCGGCATTGCTGGTCGAAGGCGTAGCGGGTTCGCTCGTCCACCTGCGACAGCACCCACTGCGCACTCTCCCCGTTCTCGCCGCGTACCAGCGCTTCGTAGGCGAAGGCAGCCCCTGTCTCGCAATCCACGATCGGCTGGAATGCCATCGCGATAGAAAAGGTGTGTTCGGGTGCCTGGCACCCGCTGCATCCGCCCCGTGAAGGCTTAGGTTCTTCGATCATCGAACCTTAGTGACTGAAAACAGATAAGAAACTGTAACGATCCGCGACGGGTTCATGGCGGCCAACGCGAACAGCCATGGGAAACCGGGTCGAGCGGCACCCTGCGGCCACCCAATACGCGCTTTTGCTTGCATTTTCGGGGGATCGCGCGTACCTGCCCGCCGTTCTCGCGATCTATTGGATTCGACGAACCTGCGCGGTGGCATTCGGCCTCGCGCGGAACACGGCCCTCTTGCCCCGTACGGCCCGCGCAATGGTGTGCAGGCAGACGGGTAAAGACCCCGGACAACCGGTGGCCGGTAGCAAATGTGAACTAGGAACCAGTACCCTATGGCAACTGCAGCCAACCCGACGCGCGACGATTTCGAAGCGCTTCTCAACGAACAACTCGGCGATGCCGATGATGGCGGTTTCGAAGGCCGCGTCGTCAAGGGCACCGTCACGGCCATCGAAAACGGCATGGCGCTGATCGATGTCGGCCTGAAGAGCGAAGGCCGCGTGGACCTGCGCGAATTCATGCGCAACGACGACGAGCATGGCCTCGAAGTCGGTAGCGAAGTCGAAGTCTTCGTCGACCGCGTCGAAAATGCCGATGGCGAAGCGATGCTCAGCCGCGACCGCGCCCGCCGCGAAGCCGCGTGGGATCGCCTCGAAAGCGAATTCGGCGAAGGCAAGCGCGTCGAAGGCCGCATCTTCGGCCGCGTGAAGGGTGGCTTCACCGTCGACCTCGACGGCGCCGTGGCCTTCCTGCCCGGCAGCCAGGTCGACATCCGCCCCGTGCGCGACGTCACCCCGCTGATGGACCAGCCGCAGCCCTTCCAGATCCTCAAGATGGATCGCCGCCGCGGCAACATCGTGGTTTCGCGCCGCGCCGTGCTTGAAGAAACGCGCGCCGAACAGCGCAGCGAACTGATCAACGATCTGGCCGAAGGCCAGGTTGTCGACGGTGTGGTCAAGAACATCACCGATTACGGCGCCTTCGTGGATCTGGGCGGCATCGACGGCCTGCTCCACGTCACCGACATGAGCTACAAGCGGGTCAACCACCCCAGCGAAGTGATCGAAATCGGCCAGACCGTGACCGTGCAGATCATCCGCATCAATGCCGAAACGCAGCGCATCAGCCTGGGCATGAAGCAGCTCGAAAGCGATCCGTGGGATGGCGTTGCCGCCAAGTACCCGGTCGGCATGAAGCTGACGGGCCAGGTGACCAACATCACCGAATACGGCGCCTTCGTCGAAGTCGAGCCGGGCATCGAAGGCCTGGTCCACGTTTCGGAAATGAGCTGGACCAAGAAGAACGTCCACCCGGGCAAGATCGTTTCGACCTCGCAGGAAGTCGAAGTCATGGTGCTGGAAGTCGATTCCGAAAAGCGCCGCATCTCGCTCGGCCTCAAGCAGGCCCAGCGCAACCCGTGGGAAGAGTTCGCCGAGAAGCACCCGGTGGGCAGCGAAGTCGAAGGCGAAGTCAAGAACGCGACCGAATTCGGCCTGTTCATCGGCCTCGATGGCGATGTGGACGGCATGGTCCACATGTCCGACATCGCGTGGGGCATCTCGGGCGAAGACGCGCTGGCGCTTCACCGCAAGGGTGAAGAGGTCAAGGCGATCGTTCTCGACGTCGATGTCGACAAGGAACGCATCAGCCTGGGCATGAAGCAGCTCGAAAAGGGTGCGCCGACCGAAGCCGCTGCCGGTGGTTCGCTGCGTCGCGGCGAAACCGTCACCGTCACCGTTCTCGAAGTCCGCGATGGCGGCCTCGAAGTGCAGGTTGGCGACGACGGCGCGACCGGCTTCATCAAGCGTTCGGACCTCGGCCGCGACCGCGACGAGCAGCGTCCGGATCGCTTCCAGGCGGGCCAGAAGATCGACGCAATGGTCACCGGATTCGACCGCAGCAAGAAGCCGACCTTCTCGATCAAGGCATACCAGATCGCCGAAGAGAAGCAGGCCGTGCAGCAGTACGGTTCGGCCGACTCGGGCGCGTCGCTCGGCGACATCCTGGGCGAAGCGCTCAAGAAGAACGAAGACTAAGCCAGCAGCGCTTAGTGCGTCATTGGAAAGGCCCGCTTGCCACACGGCAGGCGGGCCTTTTCGTATCCGCTCGATACGCCTAGGCTGCGGCTATGCGAAACATCACACATTGCGCAGGCATCGCCCTGCTAGCCGCCACCGCCATGCTGGGTGGCTGTAACGACGCTGCTACCAATGCCGGGGCGGACGAAGCGGAGGCGACCCCTGCGCCCGCAGAAGCAACGCGCAGCCCGGTAAAGCTGGTCGGCGAATACAAGGCCTTTCTCTACGGGCCGGACCACACCGATCCTTCGGGCAACCGGCTGACCGAAGCGTGGCAGGTGCTGCGCGAGGACCGCGCCAATTTCCACGCGCGCGGCGTGAAGCAGGATGCCGACGAGACCGATCCGCTGTTCGGCGATGCTGCCAATCGCGACAAGATCGAAGAGATGGTCGCCAACGGCAACCTGACCGATGGGATGGCGAAGAAGATCGTCGACCGCGATGTGCTGGTCCGCGTGCAACTCTACGAACGCGACGGAGAGCCCGCGCGGCTCGACGCGACCATCTACTGATCGCCTGACGGAGAAGGAGCGCGATGCTCGAAATCCACCAGTTCCCCTGCCTGTCCGACAATTACGGCTTCCTGCTGCACGATCCCGACAGCGGGGAGACCGCCCCGATCGACACGCCCGATGGCGGCGAATACCTCAGCCAGGCCGAGGCGAAAGGCTGGCGGATCACCGCCATCTGGAACACGCACTGGCACCCCGACCATGCCGGCGGGAACAAGGCCATTGTCGAGGCGACGGGGGCGCAGGTCATCGCCCCTCAGGAAGTCGAGCGGATCAGCCCGATCGACCGCGTGGTCGCGCATGGTGACGAGGTAACGCTGGGCGCCCACGTCGCGAAGGTGATCGACGTCTCGGGCCACACGAACGGTCATATCGCCTACCACCTGCCGGGCGACGGCATCGCTTTCGTCGGCGACAGCGTATTCGCGCTTGGCTGCGGGCGGATGTTCGAGGGCGAGCCCCAACAGTTCTGGGACAGCCTCGAGCGGGTAAAGGCGCTGCCGCCCGACACCACGCTCTACTGCGCGCACGAGTACACGGCAGCCAATGCCCGGTTCGCGCTCCATGCCGATCCCGATAACGAAGCGCTGCAAGCATATGCGCGCGAGATCGATGCCAAACGCGCGAAGGACGAACCAACCGTGCCCACGCAGCTGGGGCGCGAGCTGGAGACCAACCCCTTCCTGCGCGCGGATGCGCCCGCGATGCAGGCGCGCTGGGGCGGCGATACGCCCGCGGCCACCTTCGCCGCGCTGCGTGCCGCGAAGGATGCGTTCTGATGACCATTGGCAGGGTCGCATTATCTCTGTTTGCAAGCCTGCTGGCGGGCAGCGGCGTATCGGCACAATTGCCAGCGCCCGAAGAGGCACCGGTGGCATTCTGCGCCGTCGAGGCTACCGCTGAAGGGGAAGCGACTGCGCAGGGCGAATTTTCCGTGGCCATGACGCCGCTGGAAAGCGCAGCCGCAGGTATCGACAGCGTGGCGCTGACCAAGAGCTATTCGGGCGATCTGGTAGGCAAGGCCAGCGGCCAGATGCTCGCCGTCCGCACGCCTGTCGACGGGTCGGCTGGCTACGTCGCCATGGAGCTCGTCACAGGGACGCTTGACGGTCGTCAGGGGAGCTTCGCCTTGCAGCACAGCGGGCTACTCGCTGCCGGATCGCCCGCGCTGACGATCAGCGTGGTGCCGGATTCGGGCACAGGCGCGCTCACGGGCCTTCGCGGATCGCTGAAGATCGATATCCGCGAGGGCAAGCACTACTATTGCCTGCGCTACACCTTACCTGAGGGCTGACGGGCGCGTGCCGCGCCAGCAAGGTAACGGATCATGACGCTCAGAGGGTTTCACGCCCACATCTATTTCCACCCCGATGAGATCGAGGCGGCGCGAGCCTTCGCCGTGCGCGCACGCGAATTGTTTCGCTGCGGCGTCGGCCATTTCCACGAAAGGCCGGTCGGCCCGCACCCCCGTGGCAGTTGCCAGCTGTCGCTCACGCCAGAAAAATTCGGGGCCTTCGCGCCATGGGCCACCAGCGAGCGCGGCGATCTGACCATTTTCGCGCACGGACTGAGCGGCGACGACCTGGCCGATCACACGCATCACGTGGTCTGGTTCGGACCGTCCGAACCGCTCGACCTGTCGATCTTCGATTAGGGCGCGGATTCCGCGCCTGACGGCAGCAGCAGCCCGCGATCGGTCATCCAGTCGATGATCCGTTCGGGCCAGTGGCGCAGCGAGACGGAGGGTGTCGCCTCGCCCATATTGTAGGCGTGGCCTCCCGCGGCATACATGTGCAGCTCTACCGAGGCCCCAGCCGCGCGATAGGCGTCGAACACATCCACCACCGGCTGCGCACAGCATTCGTCGTCGTTGGCGGCAGACAGCAGCAGCGGGGGCGAATCCGCAGTGATCGTCTCGATGTCACCCTTGAGCGGGCCGGGAAACACGAGGATGCCGAAATCGGGCTGCGAAGATAGCTGGTCGATCGCATCACCCGAACCCGGAGGCGCGACCGGCGGGCTGAGCAGCGTCATGCGGGCAAGCTCTCCTCCGGCGGAGAAGCCCATCACCCCGATCCGCTTCGGGTCGATCCCGAACTCCCCGGCGCGCGAGCGGAGCAGGCGGACGGCGCGCTCCGCGTCCTGGCGCGAATCGGTAATCGTCCAGGGATAACCCGCCTGCCGGGAGAGCCGATAGCTGAGCACGAAGGCGGCAACGCCGCGCTGCGCGAACCAGCGGGCTACGTCGGTGCCCTCTGTCGTCGTGACGAGGAATTCGTGCGCACCGCCCGGCATGATGATGACCGCCGCACCGGTGCGCCGCTCGGGCAACGCCGCGAAATAGCGCAGCGAGGGATTGTTGATCGACTTCGTCCAGTAGTCGCGCGATTCCTCGGGGATGCTCGCGCGGTCTTCATGTCCCGGAACCCCGCCCTGCCACAGTTCGAGACGCTGCCCGGGATCCGGCGCGTCCTGTGCAGAAGCCGTCCCCGCCAGGAGCGCCGATACCGCCAACCCCAATAGCAATCGCAACAGCCGCCGCATCGTCACCCTCCCTTTCGCCTATGGTAACGCTACCGCGAAGACGCGCATACGAAAAGACCCCGCCGAAGCGGGGTCTCTCGTAACCGGTCCGAGTGTTCAGATCAGATGCTGGAGATCAGGTCGTCGGCCAGCTTGCTGTCGGCCTGCGCGTCCAGCTTTTCGCCGATCAGCTTGCGGCTCGCTGCAGCGGCGGCAGCCGCAGCCTTGGCGCGCACTTCGGCAACCGCGTCACGCTCGGCAGCGGCGATCTTGTCCTGCGCCATGCGCTTGCGGCGCTCGACAAGATCCTTGCTGTCGGCTTCGGCGCGGGTAAGGATCGCTTCGGCTTCGGCCTTGGCATTGTCGAGCATCGCCTCGGCATCGGTTTCCGCATTGGCGATCTTGGTCGAGTACTCGTCGCGCAGCTTTTCCGCTTCGGCGCGCAGCCGCTTGGCTTCGTCGAGTTCTTCGCGAATCGCGGCGATCTGCCCGTCGAGGCCGCCGGTGATGGTCTTGTGCACCTTCGCGCCGAAGAACGCGATCAGCAGCAGCACCAGCATCGAGACCGAGACCCACTGATAGGGCGCAAGGCCCCACAGTTCGGGTTCGGCGTGCGCGGCATCGCCGCCATGCGCCTGCTCGGTATGCGCGGTGGTCGCGCCAGGTTCTTCGGTAGTGAAGAGTTCGGGTGATGTTTCAGCCATGTGCCATCGCTTCCTTCACGGCCTTGCTGGCGACCGGCTTGGTCACCTTGACCCCGGCGAGGCGCGAGACGATGTCCTGCGCCGCGTCGGTCGCGACCTCTTCGATCTCGCCCAGCGCGGCTTCGCGCGTTGCGGCGAGTTCCTGGTCCGCCTCTTCGAGCTTCTTGTCGAGCCGCTTCTGCGCGGCGGCAATCTTCTTCTCGGACTTGGCCGCGGCTTCCGCCTTGGCTTCCGCGATCAGGGCCTGCGCACGGGCACGATTCTCGTTCTCACGCACCCGCCAGGCTTCCTCTTCCTTGTCGGCCTGGTCACGGGCAGCCTGCGCCGCCGCGATATCGTCGGTGATCTGCTTGGCGCGGGAGTCCATCGTGTCCATCACGCGCGGCACCATGCCACGCCCAACGACGAAGAAGGTGATGCCGAAGAACACCAACAGCCAGAAAATCTGGCTGGAGAAGGTCTCGGCGAGCTGGGCTATCTGAGGCATTGCGGGCCAATCCGGTCAGAAAAACGGCCGGTCGTAAGATCGGCAGGTCGTCGGCCGGGGCGCACCCGACAGGCGCGCCCCGTACCGTAAGAAGGTCGTTAGGCGACGAAGATCAGGATCATCGCGACGACGAAGGCCAGCAGGCCGAGAAGTTCGGCGGCGGCGAAGCCGATGAACAGGCGGCCCTGCTGGCCGTCTGCCGCACCCGGATTGCGCAGCGCGCTTTCGAGGAACGAACCGAACACGTTACCCACGCCGATCGCGGCCATACCGGCGCCAATCGCCGCAAGACCCGCACCGATGAGCTTGGCTGCTTCAGGATCCATAGTACTAACTCCTTGAGAAATATTCGTTTTGAGAAAATTGCTTAGTGAAGGTTTTCAGCGTCGTTGATGTACAGCGCGGTCAACAGCGCAAAAACATAGGCCTGGATGCCGGCAACCAGCAGTTCCAGTGCGCAGATACCGATCATCAGCAAGAAGCTGGGCAGGCCGACCAGCACACCGAAACCGATGCCCGCATTGGTGCCGTCGATCACGAAGCTCGACAGAACTTCGAGCAGCACGTGCCCGGCCATCATCGCCACGAAGAGTCGCAGGCCGAGGCTGAACGGACGCACCATGAAACTGATGAATTCGATCGGCGCGATGATCGGGATCATCGGCAGTGGCGTGCCGTGCGGCACGAACAGCGTGAAAAACTTCAGGCCATGCTTCCAGAAGCCGACGAGCAGCACGATCGAGAAGCTGATCACCGCGAGAATGCCGGTGACCGTAAAGTGGCTGGTGAAGGTGAAGGGGTGGATGCCCGCGACACCCAGCGGCAGCAGGCCGAGGATGTTGGCGAACAGGATGAAGCTGAACAGCGAGAACACGTAAGGCAGGTACTTGCGACCCTGCTTGCCGATGTTCGCCTGCACCATGTTGTCGACGAAGCCGGTCAGGCTCTCGACCGCCATCTGCCAGCGACCGGGGATAAGCTGACGCTTGTTGCCCATCTGGACGAACGCGATCAGCACCACGGTGGTGATCAGCATCCACAGCGCGCTGTTGGTGAACGTCACATCGACGCCCGCGATTTCCCAGTGAGCCCACGAGCCGACAGGCTCGATGGTGAACTGGTGCATCGGATCGACTTTGCCTTCTTCGGCGGCCACCTGAAATTCCCGTTCGCGTTTGCCGCACGTTCGTGCAGCGTAAACTCAATCAGCCCTCGTCAGAGGGCGGGCTTTGCGTTCCGGCCATGCGGAAGATGTTCCTGAAGGCCACCCCGATCCCGAGGAACAGGCCGACCAACAGACCCCAGGGCGACGTTCCGACGAACCAATCGAAGGCCCACCCGAACAACGCACCACCGATGAGCCCACCCAGCAGATCGGCCAGTACACGGTTGCCGGCGCGATAATTCGCATCGGACTTGCGTGAACTTTCCGACGGGTTGCGCTTCTCCTCTCGCTCGCGTGCAGCCTTAAGGCGTTGCTCGAGCGCGTCGATCCGCGCATCCTCGGGTATGGGCTCTCGCGCGGACTTGTCGTCGCTCATGCCAAGGCTCTCTTCCAGTGTGAGAATCATGCGGCATGGGCAGGACCTGCCCGCCGAGGGCGCCGCCCCCTTAGAAAAGCGTCATGGGCAAGTCAACCGAGGCTGCCTGCACATTGCATGGGGTATTTCCTGAGCTTGCGCGCATAGCCCGGCAAAGGCAAGGCTTGGCGCATCGCAGGGCCGCGATCGAACGGGGGATGGTAGCGGGTGCCGCAGGAGAACGACGATCTGTTCGGGGAGCCGGAGCACGAGGCTGGGAGAGCCCCCGCCCGCGCTTCCGAAGCCACCGGCGCGCTCGGCCATCGGGAGCGGTTGCGTCACCGCCTGCTGACCGGCGGGGCCGAAGCGCTCGCCGATTACGAAGTTCTCGAATACCTGCTGTTCGCTGCCATCCGGCGGGGCGACACTAAACCTCTCGCCAAGGCGCTGCTGGCGCGGTTCGGCAGTCTTGGCCGGGTGATGGAGGCCGATCCGGCTGCGCTGGCCAAGGTGCCCGGCATGGGCGAGGCAAGCGCTGCTGCGCTGAAGGCTGTCGCGCTGGCCGCGCGGCGGATGGCGCGCAGCGCAGTCGCGGATCGTCCGGTGATCGGCAACTGGCAGGCGCTGATCGACTACCTGAGCGCGGACATGGCGCACCTGACGGTGGAGCGCGTGCGGGTGCTGTATCTCGATAACAGGAACCGGCTGGTGCAGGATCACCACGTCGGCGACGGATCGATCGACGAGGCGGCGATCCACCCGCGCGAAGTCATCCGGCGCGGGCTGGACCTCGGTGCCGCCGCACTGATCCTGGTCCACAACCACCCCAGCGGAAGCCCCGAACCCAGCCGTGCCGATATCGCGATCACGCAGCGCATCGCCGAAGCCGGGCGATTGCTGGGAATAACCGTCCACGATCACGTGATCATCGGCCAGGGCAGCCATGTCAGCCTGAAGGCGAAGGGCCTGATCTAGCCTGGCGTGGGGTGAGGCGCGCTTCGCCCCGCCCCACGCGTGGTGGCCTCAGCTCGGCTCCAGGCCCCACTGCGCATACTGGCGCGGCGTGTAGGGGCTAGCCCAGCGGACGATCTCGATGTCTTCGCGGGCACCTGCGCTGTCGCCGCCGTGCGACCGGATGACGCCGCGCAGGTAACGCGATCCGTACATCTCGGGATTGATAATGAGCACCCGGTCGAGGTCGCGCAGCGCCTCTTCGCTGCGGCCGAGGCGGAATAGCGCGAGCGCGCGGCTGTCGAGTGCTTCCTCGCTGTTTTCCAGCCCTTCGATCGCGCGCGTGCAGCGGTCGATGGTTTCTTCGCTCACGCGGTTCCAGATCGCGTCATACCAGCACGAGGCATTGAGCAGATTGGGATCGCTGGGGGTGTACTCCAGCTCCTCCTCCAGAACTGCCCGCCCCTCTTCGATCTGGCCGGCCTGCCCCAGCGCATAGGCGCGTTCCTGCGCCTGCGTGCTCGCATCCTCGAGATAGACGGCATACTCGTCCGCCAGCGCCACGGCTTCCTCCCCGCGGCCGAGCAGTGCCAGCGCAATCATCCGCTGCCGGGAAAGGCCGTATTCGGGATCGAGATCGGCGGCTGCCTCGATATCGCTCAGCACGCCTTCGTTGTCGCCCAGCTGCAACCGAACCCATGCCCTGGAGCTGTAGCTGCTGGCGGACGGATCGCCGTCCACCGCTGCGCTATAGTCTTCAAGGGCCCCTTCGAAATCGGCGATCTGGTAGCGGAAATACCCGCGATCGCGGTGCAGATCGACCAGCGCCTCGGGGTCGTCTTCGCGGGCGAGCACCGCATCGTACATGCTTGCGATTGGCGCGGTCAGCCGGACGATCTGGTCGCGATTGTCCCACACCATCCGGGCATTGCGCGGCGCGACGATGCGCGGCAAGCCGCGCTTCAGGCGCAGCGAATCGCGGCGGATTTGCGGCAGGTCGCTCGCCGGCACTTCCCACACGAGGCTCCGCACCGATTCATCGAGCGTGAAAAGGTCATCGGCAAGCTTCGGATCGGCGACCAGCTGCGTTCCGCCGATCACGGTATCGACCGGCTTGCCACCGAGCAGGCGATATTCGCCGTCCTGTTCGGGCAGGCGCCATTCGATATGCCGGTTGAAATAAAGCGGCCCGTTCACGGTCAGCGGGACATCCGCGATGTCGGCCCGGTCGCGCGATACGTCGAACGAGAAGGAGGAGAGCGCCTGATAGGGCACGTCAAGCTCGACCCGACCACTCTCCCGATCCCACGTCGGCTCGACCAGCCCGCGACCGGTCACCACGGCGATGCCGCTCGCCTCGTCGTAGGTGACGTCGACGCTGGTTGGGTGGTTCGATCCGAGCAGGGAGCCGATCGTTGCCTCGATCCGGTCCGTGCGCATGTCGGAATCGTCGAGCAGGGCCACCGCCTGGTAGGTGCGCGCCGCCGCCCCGCTGACGCGCCATTCGATCTGGTAGATCGCAGGCAGGTCGATCCCGGCGCTCTGATCGATCGTCAGGCGGATGTCGTCGTCCGGCATGGTCTGCGGGCGCATCGCCATTTCCTGAAGATCCGCCCCACCTTCGCGAACGGGCAGAGCAAAGCGGAAACGCGGGACTTCGCCGATATTGGCGAGTCTCAGCCCGCCGTTGGTGCCGTCGAGCCAGTAAGGTTCGCCGCCGATATCGGCGCGCACGATCATATGGTCGAAATTGCCGAGCGTGGGCAGCAACCCGGGCACTGCATCGCCGGTGCGGCTGTTGACCAGCACCGCCTCTGCCGAAACGCCCAGTTCGCGCAGCATGGCCAGCAGCAGCATCGACTTGGCCTTGCAGTCGCCGGTCCGCACTTCCCACGTCTTTGCCGGGGTCTGCGGAATGTAGTTTCCGCCGTTGAGGCCATCGAGGAGGTAACTGATCTCGTCCTGCACGAACTGCGTGGCGAGCGCGGCCCGCTCAAGCGGGTCGTTCGACTTCGCGGCGATTTCGGCAACCTTCCCGGCAAGCGTGCTGCCCGGCTCGATCGCACCCTCGGTGGAAAAGAAGGGCGCAAGGTCGGCGGATATCTGGCTGTAGCTGTCGAATGTGGATGCACGGATCGCGGGCGGCAGGCGAAAGCGCGGCGGTGTGTCGCCCGGGATATCCTTGAGTTCCGCGATGGGCACCTTGATCGTGATGTACTTGTACCCGTCGCGCGTCACTTCCTCGACCGGCGCATCCACGCGGGTCGTCGCCCAGCGAACATCCTCGCCGACCGGCCAGGAGACGATCATCCGGCCTTTCGCCAGCGGAGCCGGTTCCGAAAGGACGGAACTGGCGTATTCCATGTCGTCTTCGAGAATCTGCTCGTCGGTCGTGGTGGTGAAGCTGTAGCGCAGGACATCGCCGATCTTGGCGCCGGCGACCTTCATCGTCGCGGTAAGCGCACCATCGAGAATGCGCTGTTCCAGCATGGCTTCGCGCCGCAGCACCTCGAAGCGCTCGCCATCCGCCAGCAGATCGATCGTCTTGCCGTCGCGCAGCAGCTCGACCCGGTGGACCACGAGGTCCCCCTTGTCGGGCATCCAGCCGAGCGAGATCGTGCTGACCGCATCGCGCATTTCGGAACTGTCGAGCGCGAAGGCGATGTCGCCATAGGTCGATACGACCCCGCCTTCCATCCGGGTCTGCGATTCGGCAAGGCGCAGGGGCATGCCCGGGTCCTGGTCGACAGGCGGCAGATCGCTGACATCGACCCAGTCTTCTACGGGAGCGTAAAGCACCGAATCGCCCGCATGCGCAGGTGTAACCAGCGCAGCCGCGAAAAGCCCCGTCGCGGCTGAGGCGAGATAGATGTAGCGCATTGTTCCCCCGGAAAAACTCGTCCTGTTGCCCAGTCAGACTTGCATTGCGCCGCTGCACTAGCAAGCGATTATCATCAGCTGTTCCCGTGCGGGCTGGATGCCGGTTCGCGAACCTTGCCATCCACCGCGATGCAGCCTAGCCGCGCCGCTTGCACACCTTCACTGCACCCGGAGCCCCGCCATGGTCCCCCGCTACGCCCGCCCCGAAATGACCGCCCTGTGGGAGCCTGAGGCGAAATATCGCATCTGGTTCGAGATCGAGGCGCACGCGACGCAAAAGCTCGCCGAACTGGGCGTTGTGCCGCAAAGCGCTGCCAAGGCGCTGTGGGACTGGTGGGACACGAACCCCGCAATCGACGTCGAGGCGATCGACGCGATCGAGGCGGTGACCAAGCACGACGTGATCGCCTTCCTCACCTGGGTGGCCGAACATGTGGGCGAGGAAGCGCGCTTCATGCACCAGGGCATGACCAGTTCCGACGTGCTCGACACCACGCTGAGCGTCCAGCTGGTCCGCGCGACCGATATCCTGCTCGCCGACATGGACGCGCTGCTCGAAGCGCTGAAGCGCCGGGCGGAAGAGCACAAGTTCACCCCCACCATCGGGCGCAGCCACGGCATCCATGCCGAGCCCGTGACCTTCGGGCTCAAGCTGGCGCAGGCCTATGCCGAATTCGACCGCTGCCGCGCGCGGCTGTGGGATGCGCGCACCGAAATCGCGACCTGCGCGATCAGCGGCGCGGTCGGCACCTTCGCCAATATCTCGCCCGATGTGGAAGCTTACGTGGCGGACAAGCTGGGGCTGGTCCCCGAAACCGTCAGCACGCAGGTGATCCCACGCGATCGCCACGCGATGTATTTCGCCACGCTCGCCGTGGTCGCAGGCTCCATCGAGCGGCTGGCGGTGGAAATCCGCCACTTGCAGCGCACCGAAGTGCTCGAGGCGGAGGAGTTCTTTTCCAAGGGGCAGAAGGGTTCGTCGGCGATGCCGCACAAGCGCAACCCCGTGCTGACCGAGAACCTGACCGGCCAGGCGCGCATGATCCGCGCCTACGCTCTGCCCGCGCTGGAAAACGTCGCCCTGTGGCACGAGCGGGATATCTCGCACTCGTCGGTCGAGCGCTTCATCGGCCCCGACGCAACGATCACGCTCGACTTCGCGCTCGCCCGCCTCACCGGCGTGGTCGACAAGCTGCTCGTCTACCCCGAGCGGATGGAGGCCAACATGAACCGGATGGGCGGCCTGATCCATTCGCAGCGCGTGCTGCTGGCACTGACGCAGAACGGCGTCAGCCGCGAAGATGCCTATGCCATCGTCCAGCGCAACGCGATGAAGGTGTGGGAATCGGACGGGCGCCTGCAACTGCTCGACCTGCTCAAACAGGATGAAGATGTCGCCAAGGCACTGTCCCAAGACGAACTCTCCGCCCTGTTCGACCTCGACTATCACCTGAAACACGTCGACACGATCTTCGCGCGCGTCTTCGGCTAGGGATTTTCCCGGGGGCGTTTCGCTGGACGGGCGCGGCAGGCCGGTTTAGGCTCGCTGTCGTTGCGCCGGGCGCATTCGACTTGAGCCTTGGTGGGGGACTTCGCGATGCAAGTGATACGGACGATCATCTGGGTGCTGATTCTTTTCGGCGTCCTCCTGTTCTCGTTCTTCAACTGGAACCCGGTCGAAGTGACGATCTGGGACAATCTGGTGCTGGAGACGAAGGTCCCTGCGCTGGTCATCATCTCGTTCCTGCTCGGCTTCCTGCCGACATGGCTGATATCGCGCGGCATTATCTGGAGCCTCAACCGCAAGATCCGCAGCCTCGAGATCGCCGCGAAGGCCAGCTCGGTCTCGGCAGCGGCGCGCGAAGCGGAACGCGAGGAAGCTTCGCGGCAGGAGCCGGTCGCCGACGAAGCCGTCAGCGAAGATGCCGAAGCAGCCGCTGCAAACGATACGCCGGAGGTGGAAACACCCGCAGAACCCGAACCGCTGCTGACGACCCACGATACGCCGGCTGAAGATAGCACCATCGAGCCGGACACCGCAGCCTCCGATACGGATCACACCACGGACGCGAAAGCGGTCTCGGCGGCGGACGGCGAGCCGGCAACCGGCGGCGAGGACACTACCGAGGATCACGCCGAGCCAGAGGACAAGTCGACTCAACCGTGACCAATCCCGTCTATCTCGCCCTCGATCTGCCGCGCGTCGACGCAGCGCGCGCGCTGGCCGAAAAGGTCAAGGGACACATCGGCGGGTTGAAACTGGGCCTCGAATTCTTCTGCGCGCACGGCCATCACGGCGTCCATGAGCTGGCGCAGGTCGGTCTGCCGATCTTCCTCGACCTCAAGTTTCACGACATACCCAACACCGTCGCGGGCGCGATGCAGGCCATCCACGTGCTCGAACCCGCCATCGTCACCGTCCATGCATCGGGCGGGCGCGCCATGATGGAAGACGCCAAGGCTGC
Organism: Citromicrobium bathyomarinum; assembly: GCF_038594485.1. Taxonomy (GTDB): domain Bacteria; phylum Pseudomonadota; class Alphaproteobacteria; order Sphingomonadales; family Sphingomonadaceae; genus Alteriqipengyuania; species Alteriqipengyuania bathyomarina_A. The sequence continues at coordinate 174,630 of NZ_JBCFZG010000006.1, forward strand.
GGCGGGCGAGCACACGAAGGTGGTCGCCGTGACGATGCTCACCAGCCTCGACGAGCGCGATCTGGCGCGCACCGGCGTATCGGGCAGCGCGCACGACCAGGTGCTGCGCCTCGCCGATGTGGCACAGGATGCCGGGCTGGACGGGATCGTATGCTCGGGCCATGAGGTGGGCGAAGTGCACAGGCGCTGGAGACAGGGCTTCTTCGTCGTACCCGGCCTGCGCCCCGCGGGTAGCGCGGTGGGCGACCAGAAGCGCGTGGTTACGCCGCGCGCCGCGCGCGATGCAGGTGCCAGCGTGCTGGTGATCGGGCGACCGATCTCGAAAGCGGACGACCCGCTGGCGGCTGCCAAGGCGATCGAAGAGACTTTATGAAGCGCGGGCTTGTCCTCGCCGCAAGCGCGTTTGTCCTCACTGCATGCGTCGGCACGCCGCGCGCATCCGAGAGGGTCGCGCTGATCGACCCGGCGATGGGCGCCGCGCTGACTCGCCCGTGCTCACGCCCTGGGCCGGAAAGTGCGGAGCGATTTTTCGTCCCCTCGCCCAGTCAGATCACCGCGACCGAAACCGCCACGATGCGCCTCCTTCGCGAGCGAGCCGGGGACTACGCCGGATCCTTCGTGGAGGCTGCGGATGAACCGACGCCTTTCGACTGGCCCGTCAACCCCGCGCTCTATCGCCGCCAGTATGTGGGCTATTACGAGAATGGTAGGCCGATGATCTACGGCGATTTCATTCCCGCAACCGCTCGCGCTGACCTCAGCAAACCGGTACAGATGTGCGATGGCGGCTTCCGGTTCTTCGGGGTCGAGTACGATCTGGATAGCCGCTCCATACGACGCATCGCGTTCGACGGATCGCTGGGCGGCCCGGTTCTCGCGCCGATCGAACCCTGAAGCCGGCGCCTACTGCTCGACCGGCGCAATCCTGACAGCAGGCGCCTCGGGTGCGTCGGCACTGTCGCTCGGCTTCTCCGAAGGCTCATCCGCATATTTCGCGAAGACGTCGCTCATCATGTCGGGCGAGTTGATGTGGTAGCCGATCAATTTAAGCGAATCCCCCGATCCGCGGAACAGGAAGGTCTCCGAACCCCGCCCGTTCTCGAATTGGGTATCCATTTGCAGCGTGGTGAAGGTGCCTTGCGTATTGGTGTTCACCCTCATCCCCGCCTGCGAGGTTTCGCCCGCATCGCCGAGGCTCTTGTGAACCGTGTCGAGCAGTCGGGCGAAATCCTCTTGCGACGTCGCCTTTCGCAGTTCCTCGCCCGCGTTGGTCCAGATCGCCTGGTCGTCGCCTGCGTTGAGCCGATCGTGGAACAGGTCCACCTGTTCGCGTGCGCCCTCTGCCTGCGCGAAAGGATTGCACGCCGCCAGCATCGTCGCCGCCAGCACCAGCGCCATCCGCTTCATCATCGCCCGCCCCCCCTAGGTATGAAAACCGGGGATCAGACTAGCATTGGCGTCGCACAGGCCAAGCGATAAGAGGCACGCCATGACCGGAATCAAGATTTGCGGGCTCTCGACGCCCGAGACCGTCGATGCCGCGGTCGACGCGGGGGCGACCCACATCGGCTTCGTCCACCACGAGCCGAGCCCGCGCCATGTGTCGCTGGAAGACGCCGCGAAACTGCGTGCGCGCGTTCCGGCGGGCACGAAGGTGGTGCTGCTGACGGTCAAGTTGCAGCCTGCCGAAATGGAACACGCCTACCGCACGGTGCGCCCCGATATCGTCCAGTTCCACGGCGGCGAGACCGTCCAGTGGATGGCGATGGTGCGCAAGCTGCTCGGCGTGGAGACATGGCGCGCGGTGGGTCTGCAGGAAAAGGCGACGCTGGACCGATCGCGCAAGTTCGTCGGCAAGGTCGACCGGGTGCTGTTCGATGCCCCTGCCAAGGCGCTGCCGGGCGGCAATGGCGTGACCTTCCAGTGGAGTATCCTCGACGGCTACGACCATCCGATGCCCTGGGCGCTGGCGGGCGGCCTGACGCCGGACAACGTGGCCGAGGCGATCGCCGCGACCGGCGCACCGCTGGTCGACACCTCGAGCGGGGTAGAAAGCGCGCCCGGCGTGAAGGACGTCGCACTGATCCGCGCCTTCTGCGACGCGGTACGCAGCGCGGGCCCGAAAGACTGATGCCCGATCGGGGCTGGCGGCCATCCGCCGAGGCCCCGATCGCGCGCAACGGTCAGAAGAACGTGCCGATGCCGAGGGTGACGGCGTTGCCTTCGTGATGATCGACGAAGACGCGGCGGTATTCGGTGGCGATATAGGTGCCGCCGTGGCCGACGTGGTGCTCGTACCCAAGGCCGAGGTGCGGCGCATCGCCGTGGTGCGTGAAGGTGTAGCCGCCCGCCACGAAGACGCTGCCCTTCCCGCTCACCTTGGTGCCGAGGCGACCGGTGAGGGCGAATTCCACATAGGTATCTTCGGCGAGGATTTTCTCGCCCGAGACTTCGCCGCCCACGAAGGCGTGGTCGCCAAGATCGAAATCGTATCCCGCCGCGATACCGAGAACCGGATCGGTATGACCATCCGCCCAGGCGACCCCGCCGCGCAGCTCGGCGCGCGGACCGCCTGCTGCTTCCCCGGCGAGCGCGGGAGCCGCCGGCAGGGCGATCAGGAGGGCGGAAAGCAGAACTGGTTTGAACATTGGAACATCCCGACAAGGGGCGGCGCGCTCGATAGAGGGCGGGCCCGATTGCAAAAGACTTCCATTATAGAGGGCCCGGCAGGCGCGTTTCCGCCTGGTCGGGGTTTTTCATCCGCGCACCTGGCGGCCCCCGGGGCACCCTTGGCCCCTCTTGACCCGCGCGCGCCGAACTTGTCGGAACGGGTGGCGGCCGATAGGCCTTTCGCGATTCTCTCCCCCGAGCCGCGTCCGGAGCACGATCAATGCTCCGGCAGGCTCAGCACGAACGGATTTGCTGTGACCGACGCTGTTCCCAATTCCTACCGCAACCAGCCTGACGAGCGCGGCCATTTCGGCGATTTCGGCGGGCGCTACGTCGCCGAAACGCTGATGCCCAATATCCTCGCGCTGGAGCAGGCCTACGACGAGGCGAAGAAAGACCCCGCCTTCACCGACCAGTTCGAGGATTTGCTGGAGCACTATGTCGGCCGCCCCAGCCCGCTCTATTTCGCCGAGCGGCTGACCGAGGCACTCGGCGGCGCGCAAGTATGGTTCAAGCGCGACGAGCTCAATCACACCGGCGCGCACAAGATCAACAACTGCATCGGCCAGATCCTGCTCGCGATCCGCATGGGCAAGACGCGCATCATCGCAGAGACCGGCGCGGGCCAGCACGGCGTCGCCACCGCCACGGTGTGCGCGCGTTTCGGCCTGCCGTGCGTCGTTTACATGGGCGCGGAGGACGTGCGGCGGCAATCGCCCAACGTGTTCCGGATGAAGCTGCTCGGCGCGGAAATCGTCCCCGTCACCAGCGGTCGCGGCACGCTGAAAGACGCGATGAACGAGGCGCTGCGCGACTGGGTCGCGAATGTGGAGGACACGTTCTACATCATCGGCACCGCCGCCGGCCCGCACCCCTACCCCGCGATGGTCCGCGACTTTCAGAGCGTGATCGGAACCGAGGCACGCGCGCAGATGCACAAGCGCGTGGGTCGGTTGCCCGACCTGCTGGTCGCGTGCATCGGCGGCGGCTCCAACGCGCTCGGCCTGTTCCACCCGTTCCTCGACGACGCGGATGTGAAGATGCTCGGCGTCGAAGCGGCGGGGCTTGGCCTCGACGGCGACCAGCACGCTGCCAGCCTGACCGGCGGCGCGCCGGGCATCCTCCACGGCAACAGGACCTTCCTGCTGCAGGACGAAGACGGCCAGATCACCGAAGGCCACTCGATCTCCGCAGGCCTCGACTACCCCGGCATCGGCCCCGAGCACGCTTGGCTCAAAGACATCGGCCGCGTCGAATACACCGCCGTCACCGACGACGAGGCGCTCGACGCCTTCCAGCTGCTGTGCCGGACCGAGGGCATCATCCCCGCGCTCGAACCGAGCCACGCGATTGCGGCTGTCGCAAAGCGCGCGAAGGAGATGGACAAGGACGCGATCATCCTCGCGAATTTGTGCGGGCGCGGTGACAAGGATATCTTCACCGTCGCGGAAAAGCTGGGCGTGGAGATTTGATCCTCAAGATCTTCTCGATCATCGGACGGTATCTTCTCTGGCTTGCCCTCGGTTTGGCTATTTTCGCGGTCGGGGACCTCCTCATCGGCGATGAAATTCTGCAAAGGCGTAGCGTTGTCATCGTTCTTGGGGTCACCACTGGGTTCGCGCTGAGTGAGTTCATTCGGTATCGAAGACGCGCTTCCAAGAATGGCTTAGCGAGTTGATTCACGATGGCTCCTCGCGCCCCAGAAAGCCCTCTCCCCTTGAGGGGAGAGGGTTGGGAGAGGGGCTTTGCGCGAAACCGAACTGACAGCCCGCGCCCGCGATATGCGCAAGGGCATGACCGAACCGGAGACGCGGTTATGGCTCGAACTTCGCGCCGGTCGCTTTCACGGGATCAAGTTTCGGCGGCAAAAGGTGATCGGGCGTTACATCGCGGACTTTGCTGCGAACCACCCGAAACTGGTGATCGAGCTGGATGGCGATACGCATGTAGGCCAGCTGGACTATGACGCAGAGCGTACGAGCTATCTGGAAGCGCAAGGGTATCGCGTAGCTCGCTTCAGCAATGGAGAGGTGATCGAAAACATGGACGGCGTTTTGCAACGGCTGGGCGCGATTGTGGAGATGTTGCGCCATGCCCCTCCCCCAACCCCCTCCCCTGAAGGTGAGGGGGCTTGAAGCGCCCCACCGAATAGCCCTCTCCCCGCTCGGGGAGAGGGTTGGGAGAGGGGCTTTCACCGACTGTCCTACATCTCTCCCCGCAGCCATAATCGCTGCATGAGCCCTCGCGAACCCTTCCCCACTCAGCCGTTCTTTGCCATGCGCATAGCCAGCCAGTTTTTCCAACCCAGGACACTGTGTCAGGTGTGTCAGCGTTCAGCCCCGAGAGCCCTACGATGAACAACGCGAAACGAATCGCCTCCGCCTTCGCAAAGCCCCACCCCGCGCTCGTCTGCTTCGTCACCGCGGGCGACGGGGATACCGCCGCCAATCTCGATGCGCTGGTCGAAGGCGGGGCGGATGTGATCGAGCTGGGGATGCCCTTCACCGATCCGATGGCGGACGGGCCCGCGATCCAGGCGGCGAATATCCGCGCGCTGAAGGCGGGCACCACGACGGCCGATGTGCTGATGATCGCCAACGAGTTCCGCGCGCGGCATCCGCACGTGCCCCTGGTGTTGATGGGCTATGCCAACCCGATGGTGCGGCGCGGGCCCGCTTGGTTCGCCAAGGAAGCTGCGGGCGCAGGCGTCGACGGGGTGATCTGCGTCGATATTCCGCCCGAAGAGGACGCCGCGCTCGGCCCGGCCTTGCGCGAGCAAGGTATCGCCCCGATCCGCCTCGCCACACCGACGACCGACGATTTTCGCCTGCCGACCGTGATCGAGGGCTCCGAAGGGTTTCTCTACTATGTTTCCGTCGCAGGGATCACCGGCAAGCAGAGCGCCGCGCAGGACAGCATCGAGGCGGCAGTAAAACGCCTCAAGGCGGCGACCGACCTGCCGGTGGCGGTCGGCTTCGGCGTGCGCACGCCCGAGCAGGCGGGGGCGATCGCGAAGGTCGCCGATGGGGTCGTCGTCGGCTCCGCGCTGGTCGATCTGGTCGCGGAACATGGCGCCAATGCCCCTGCATACCTGCGCGATCTCACCGCAAGACTTGCGAAAGCCGTACACATTTCCGAATAGCCGTCATTGCGAGGAGCCTGAAAGGCGACGTGGCAATCCAGATTCCGAGGCCCCGGCAAGGTCGAACGTCTGATGTTGGATTGCTTCCCCCGGGTCGAGCCCGGGGTCGCAATGACGAATAGAGAGGTCTAAAGCCAATTTCATGAGCTGGTTCAATCGCGTCCGCAATTCGCTGCCCTTCGTGGCCAACAAGCGCTCCACCGACGAGACGCTGTGGATCAAGTGCAAGGGGTGCGGAGAGATGATCTTCGCAAGCGACTATGCCGACAACCTCTACGTCTGCCCCCGCTGCGAACATCATGGCCGGATCGGTGCGGACACGCGCATCGCGATGCTGATGGACGAAGGCTTCGAGCTGCTGCCGCAGCCCGAGGTGAAGGAAGACCCGCTCAAGTTCCGCGATTCGAAGCGCTATACCGACCGGTTGAAACAGGCACGCTCGGCCAATCCGCATCGCGACGCCTTCACCGTGGCGAGCGGCGAGATCGACGGCCAGCCCGCCGTGATGGGCGTGCAGGACTTCCACTTCATGGGCGGTTCGATGGGCATGGCGGTGGGCCAGGCCTTCTGCGACGGCGCCGAAGAGGCGCTGAAGCGGCACTGCGGCTATATCGTCGTCACGGCGGCGGGCGGCGCGCGGATGCAGGAGGGCATTCTCAGCCTGATGCAGATGCCCAAGGCGACCGTGATGGTGCGCAAGCTGCGGCAGGCGGGCCTGCCCTATATCGTGCTGCTGACCGACCCGACCACCGGCGGCGTCACCGCCAGCTACGCGATGCTCGGCGATGTGCAGATCGCGGAACCGGGCGCGCTGATCGGCTTCGCAGGCCAGCGCGTGATCCAGGAAACGATCCGCGAACAGCTGCCCGAAGGCTTCCAGCGCGCCGAATACCTGCACGAACACGGCATGGTCGACCGCGTGGTCAAGCGCCACGACCTCAAGGCGGAGCTCGCGATGATGCTGCGCTACATGCGCGGATCGAAGGCGGCGTGACGAACATTCCCCCCTTCCCTTCGGGGGAGGGGATCGAGGGGCGGAGGAAAGCTGGGCGCAACGCCCTTCGCCCAACCCTTTCCCCCAAAGAGGAGGGGGCTTGACCGATGAAGGACTTCGCCCGCTCCGACGATCCCGCCGTGCAGGCCCAGCTCGACCGGCTGGCCGCGCTCTCGGTGCCCGATGGGCGGCTGGGCCTGGAGACGATCCGCGCGCTGCTGGCCCGGCTGGGCGACCCGCAGGGCCGCCTGCCGCGCACGTTCCATGTCGCGGGGACCAACGGCAAGGGTTCGACCTGCGCCTTCCTGCGCGCGATGCTGGAGGCGGACGGGAAGCGCGTGCATGTCGCCACCAGCCCGCATCTGGTGCGCTATAACGAGCGTATCCGGATCGCCGGCAAGCTGATCGAAGACGCGCATCTCGCGGCCCTGTTGCAGGAAGTGCTCGATGCTGGCGCTGACCTCAGCCCCAGCTTCTTCGAAGTCACCATCGCCGCGACGTTCCTCGCCTTCGCGCGCGAACCCTCCGACGCCTGCGTGATCGAGGTCGGGCTCGGCGGGCGCTTCGACGCAACCAATGTGCTCGCCCCCGATGTGCTCGCCGCGTGCGGAATCGCGGCGCTGGGGATCGACCACGAACGCTTCCTGCTCGCACCCGAAGACGGCACGCCGAGCGATCCGATGGCGCGCATCGCGTTCGAGAAGGCGGGCATCGCCAAGCCCGGCGTGCCGCTGGTTACGCTCTCTTACCCCCAAGGCGCGGCGCTAGAGATCGAGCGGGCGGCGGTGGCGCGTGAAGCGCTGCTGGCGATGCGCGGCGCGCACTGGCAATCCAGCAGCACCGAAACCGGCCTGCATTATACCGACCAACACGGCGAAGTGGCTATGCCCCTGCCTGCGCTGCCCGGTGTCCATCAGGCGGAGAACGCTACGCTCGCCATCGCGATGCTGCGCCATCAGGACCGGGTGAGCGTGTCGCGCGACGCGATGGCGCAGGGGCTGCGTACCGCCAACTGGCCCGCGCGGCTCCAGCGCCTGCCTGCCTCGCCTTTGACCGGCGCGCGCGAAGTGTGGGTCGATGGCGGGCACAACCCCAGCGCGGGCGAGGCGCTCGCGCGGCACTTCGCAGGCCAGCGCTTCCATCTGATCCTCGGGATGCTCGCCAACAAGGATCGCCGCGCGCTGGTCGATCCGCTGGCGGACAGCATCGCGAGCATCACCGCCGTGCCGGTGCCGGGGCACGAGTACCACCCGGCGGAGGCTTTCGGCGGGGAAGCCCGCGCGGCCGACAGCGTCGCGGATGCGCTATCCGCCCTGCCCGGCGACGGCCTGCCCGTACTGATCGCAGGTTCGCTCTACCTCGCGGGCGACGTCCTGCGGCTCAGCGGCGCGCTGCCCGACTGAAGGCCGACCTACTCTGCGGCGATCTGCGGATCCGGTTGGACCACGCCGCTCTTCGCACCGGCACGCGTTTCGCGAATCCATTCGAGCACGCACAGCACCACCGCGACAATCCCGATCAGCGCGGTGAAGATGAAGACGTAGTGATATCCCTTCACCTCGATCATCTCGCCCAGCGCCCCGCGCCCCAGCGTGCCGACCAGCAGCGTGAGCGAAGCGAGCAGCGCGTATTGGACGGCGGCGTACTTCTTGGCCACGATGCTGGAAAGCCAGGCGATATAGGCCGCCCCGGCGATGCCGATCGCCAGATTCTCCCAGAAAATCGTGAAGGTCAGCCGCGGCAGACCCTCGCCACCGAAGGGAGCCATCCATCCGATCAGCGCGCTGAAGCCGATCGCATCGCTCGCCGCCTGCATCGCCGGCCCGCCGACCGCGAGATCGGCGTAGAGCAGGTTGGTCGCCGCGGCGAGCGCCGCGCCGAGCGTCAGGGTGAACATGCGCCCGAAGACCGTGATGATCCATCCGCCCAGCGCGAGGCCGAAGATGATCGCAAACACGCCGAAGAACTTGGAGGCGAAGGCAACCTCGTCCCCGGTGTAGCCCAGCTCGCCGAGATAGAAGGGGTATGCGAACACGCCCCAGATCGAATCGCAGATGCGATAGGTCAGCACGATTGCCAGGATCAGCACCAGCGACCAGCCGAGCCGGCCGACGAACTCGACCAGCGGCAGCACCAGCGCACGGTAGAGGTGATCGGTAAACTTGACGGTATGCCCCGCACCCACACCAGGTGCGGCGTGGATGACGTTGCGGCCCTCGCGCTTCTGCCTGGCCACCCAGGCCGCGATGAAGGCGGGCAGCACCACCGTCGCGAGTACGATCAGCGGGCCGTATGTCGTCGTGAACAGCGTCACGTCGGGCCGCGTGTCGGGCGTTGCCGTCATCGAACGGACCATGAAGACAACGACCGTGATGATCGCCCAGCCCCACAGCACGCCGACCGCGATCAGCGCGCGGGTGCGCACCTTCTCGGTCACTTCGCCGGCATTGTAAAGTTCCGCCACTTCGTCGGCGTTGGCGGCAGCCGTCGCCGCCGTATCGTCGGAAACGGTGGCGTCGGGCGCGAACAGGCTCGCGATCCCGATGCCCAGCATGATCGCCCCCATGATCAGATAGGTCTGCGGCCAGCCGATACGCTCGGCGATAATCAGGCCGAATGCACCGCCGACCAGGGCAGCCAGGCGAAAGCCCATCTGCGTGATGGTCGACAGGATATCGAGCGTTGCCTCCTCGTCCGCGACATCGATACGCCACGCATTAATTGCGATGTCCTGTGTCGCGCTGGCGAAGGCACCGACCGCGGCGAGCAGGCTGAACCAGCCAAGCGCGTTCTTGGGATCAAGGAAGCTCATCACCAGCAGCGCGATGCCGACGATCAGCTGCATCGGCGCAATCCATTGCTTGCGCTTGCCCAGCTTGCTCAGGCCGGGAATATCCACCTTGTCGAGCAGCGGGGACCACAGGAACTGGAAGGCATAGGCAAGACCGACGAGGCTGAAGACGCCCATCGTCTCCAGATCGACCTCGGCTTCGCTCAACCAGGCATAAAGCGTGCCGAGAAACAGCGCAGGCGGCAGGCCTTGGGCAAACCCGAACAGCGCCATGAATCCGCTTTTCCGATTCCGCAGAGAGCGCAGGACGGTCCGCCAGCCCGGCTTTTTCTTCTTTTCGGCTTGTGCATCGCCCATCGGACACCCCTCCTCGTTGCTAGAGCTTCCTAGCTTGCCAACTCCCCCTTCGCATAGCCCCCTGACGCAGGGTTGAACGGAGCCGCGCGATTCGAAAATCAGCGCTCAGGTCTCGCGGTGCGTTTTCGCACCTGCAGCAATCATTTGAAAATTATTTTCATTGTAAATCAGAATATTGCAATCCTGAGCGTTAAATTTGCGCAACAAACTTATCCATTTGTGCTAGATAAGGGGCGTTGATTGGGGAACGCCTGCAATGTTGCGTGGAATCGTCTGCAAGGTGCGCGGACACGTGGTCAATCGACACCGGGTCTGGCACGATGATCTCAACTTCCGCACCACTTGCGAGTGCTGTGGGGCGGCACTTCTTCGCACCGGAGAAGGTTGGCGCATCTTCGATAACGAGAATGACGCCCACATGGATCGTCGACCGCACCCGAACTTCGAGCGCGTTATGTCGAACAGGTCGAAGCGCAAGGTTGGTGGAACCCGTCGACCGCGCTAAGCGGCCCCTATGAATACGACCAAGAACGACGAACGGAGCGGCGATCGCATTGCCAAACTGCTGGCTCGCGCCGGTGTCGCCAGCCGCCGCGAAGTGGAGCGGATGATCGCGGACCGCCGCGTCGCAATCGATGGAAAGGTGGTGGAAACACCAGCCACGCTTCTCGAAACGCTCCGTGGCGTCACGGTCGACGGCAAGCCGGTCGCCAAACCCGAGCCGACCCGGCTATTTGCATTTCACAAGCCAACCGGCCTCATCACCGCCGAACGCGATCCGCGCGGGCGACCCACCATCTACGACGCGCTGCGCAACGCCCTGCCCAAGGACGCGCCTCGGGTGATGCCGATCGGTCGCCTCGACTTCAATACGGAGGGGTTGCTGCTGCTGACCAATGATGGCGGCTTCAAACGTCTCCTCGAACTGCCTGCCAATGCGGTTGAACGCACGTACCGCGCCCGCGCCCACGGCGAAGTGTCGCAGGCACAGCTCGAATCGCTGATCGAAGGCGTCACCATCGATGGCGTCCATTACGGTCGTATCGACGCCAATCTGGAGCGGCGCACGGGTGCCAACCAGTGGATCGAGCTGACCATTACCGAGGGCAAGAATCGCGAGGTGCGCCGTGTGCTCGAACATCTGGGATTGAAGGTGAACCGCCTTATGCGAACATCCTTCGGCCCGGTCTCGCTCGGTGATCTGCCGCGGGGGCAGGCGGTGGAGGTCAGGAAGCACGAGATCGGCAAGTTCCGCTCTGCGGTAAAGCAGGGGCGCGACTGATGCGGATCGTTGCAGGCGAATGGCGCGGACGGACTATCGCAGCTCCGACCGGCGAGACCACCCGGCCGACCGCGGACCGGATGCGCGAAACCCTGTTCAACATGCTCACCAGTCGCCTCGGCAGTTTCGAAGGGTTGAGCGTTGCCGACCTCTTTGCCGGGTCGGGTGCGCTCGGCCTCGAAGCGCTCTCGCGCGGCGCGGCCTCCTGCCTGTTCGTCGAGGAAGACAAGCGCGCAGTCGATGCCATCCGGGCCAACATTGCCAAGCTCGGCGCAGCGCAGCGCTGTTCGGTTCAGCAAGCGTCCGTACTTCGGCTGGGACCGGCCAAGGTGCCGCACGACCTTATTATGCTCGACCCGCCTTACGATACGGGCGCAGGGGCAGTGGCGATCGACAAGCTGGCGCGACTGGGCTGGATCGGCCCGGCCACGTGGATCTCGCTGGAAGTCGGCGCGCGTGAGGATGTGAAGCTGCGCGGGGTCGAGATCGAGAGCGAGCGAAAAGTCGGCAAGGCGAAGCTTCTGCTGCTGCGGGCCGAGGCCTGACAGCAAAAAGGGGCGCCCGCTCATGCAGACGCCCCTATTCGTCAATTCTCTATACTGACTGCACTCAGCCGTTCGGATCGTCGAGCGGCAAAGGTTCCTTTATCTCGCTCGCCGGGCGACCGGGCCAGTAATTGATAGGGCGGTTGCCGGTCTTGTTGGCTTCCCAGCTATTGATGCAATTGGTTTCCTGCTTCGGCTTACAGATCGGCAGATCGCCCGAAACAGGCTGTTCGCCCTGGGGCACCTGCTGCACCATTTCCTGCCTGACGTAATCGATCTTCGGTGCGGTCTGGGCCGCTGCAGGCATGGCGAGACCCGCAATCGCGGTGGCAACGCCGGTCAAAAGGATCTTGTTCATGTTGCTTGTCTCCTCTTGCCCCAAACGCGACAACGCCGGAATCGCTCCCGGCGTTGCCAAATGAGATATCTGGTTAAACGATGATCAGACTGCGCCGCGATTGATGCAGTTGTCCTGCTGCATCGGCTCGCAGATCGGCAGCTTTGCAGGGGGCGGACCAGCGTCGCCCGGCGTGGGCTGCACCACCGCATTACTGGAGTATGTGATTTTCGCATTGGCGCTGGTCGTCGCCATGGGCGTCGCCGTACCGTTCAGCTGCTGGTAGATCGAATTCCAAGTCGCGGTCTGCTGCGCCGGTTCCATCATAACGATCTTGACGCGCTGGTCGTTGTTGAGCGTGTCCCACCAGATCTTTTTCTGGTTGTCATTGAGCGTCCAGAAGTACTCCTGAGCATTCATCGGCCACGCCTGATAGGTCGTGCGGTTTTCAGCAGGCCAATTCATGTACATCTGCTCTTGTGCGTCAGTCATGACATATGTTTCGGCATCCGACTCCATTTGCGCAATGGCCGGAACTGCAGCAACAGCGAGGCCACAGGCGGCAGTGGCGGCGAGAATATAGTTCTTCATGTCTCTGTCTCCTTTTTTCCCTCGTCCTTGCGTCATCAACGGAAGCGCGGCGGCAGGGTTCCGAATTGGGGAGCGCACTGGTCGCTTCCCTTGCTCGCCCGGTCGACGTTCCCTACCTGTTCGGGCATCGCCATGAATGATGCCTTCCCCCTCGCCGAAGCCGCCGGAGACGCGGACATCCCCCCCTATGCCGCACGGCTGAACATGCCGCAGCGCGAAGCGGTGCTGACGACCGAAGGGCCGGTGCTGATGCTGGCGGGGGCAGGAACGGGCAAAACCTCGGCATTGACTGCGCGCCTGGCGCACCTCGTCGCCATGCGCCTCGCCTGGCCGAGCGAGATTCTGTGCGTGACCTTCACCAACAAGGCCGCGCGTGAAATGCGCGAACGTGTCGGTCGCCATCTGGGCGATGCAGTGGAAGGAATGCCGTGGCTCGGCACATTCCACGCGATCGGCGCCAAGATGCTGCGCCGCCATGCAGAGCTGGTCGGGCTGCAATCGAACTTCACGATCATCGATCCGGACGATCAACTGCGCCTGCTGAAGGCGCTGATCGCCGAGGCCGAGCTGGACGAGAAGCGCTGGCCGGCGCGGCAGCTGGCCGGGCTGATCGACCGGTGGAAGAACCGCGGGCTCAACCCCGGCGATCTCGATACGGTAGAGAACGAAAGCTACGCAAACGGGCGCGGGAGCCAGCTCTACGAGACTTATCAGAAACGATTACAAGCACTTAATGCGTGCGACTTCGGCGACTTGCTGTTGCATATGCTGAATGTATTTCGTCAACATACCGACGTGCTGGCCCAGTACCAGACCCGCTTCAAATACATCCTGGTCGACGAATATCAGGACACCAACCAGGTCCAGTACCTGTGGCTGCGGTTGCTCGCGCAGGAGCGCAAGAACATCTGCGTCGTAGGCGACGACGACCAGTCGATCTACTCGTGGCGCGGCGCGGAAGTGGCGAACATCCTGAAGTTCGAGAAGGACTTCCCCGGCGCCAAGGTCATCAAGCTGGAGCAGAACTATCGCTCCACCCCGCACATCCTCGGCGCGGCATCGGGCCTGATCGGTGCCAACAGCCAGCGGCTTGGCAAGGAATTGTGGACCGAGACAGACACGGGCGAAAAGGTCCGCGTCATCGGGGTGTGGGACGGGCCCGAGGAAGCGCGCCGCGTGGGCGAGGAAATCGAAAGCCTCGAACGCGGCGGCACCGGGCTCGACGAAATCGCCATCCTCGTGCGCGCGCAGTACCAGACCCGCGAATTCGAAGACCGCTTCATTCAGATCGGCATGGGCTACCGCATTATCGGCGGTTTTCGCTTCTACGAACGCGCCGAAATCCGCGATGCGCTCGCCTACCTGCGGGTGATCGCACAACCTGCAGACGATCTCGCGTTCGAGCGGATTTACAACCAGCCCAAGCGCGGGCTCGGCGCGAAGACTCTGGAGAAGATGTACCAGCACGCGCGGCGCACCGGAATGCCGCTCGCCGCAGCATCGCTAGACCTGGCCGATAGCGACGAACTGCCTGCGCGGGCGCGCGGTACCATCGGCGGCCTGATGCGACAGTTCCTGCAATGGCGCGAGCAGGCCGACGGCCTCGCCCCCGCCGAGCTGCTGCGGCAGGTACTGGAGGAAAGCGGTTACCAGACCATGCTCGAGAACGAGCGCACTCCTGAAGCCAAGGGCAGACTTGAAAACCTCTCCGAACTTGCGCGCGCGATGGAGGATTACGAGACGCTGGGCGACTTCCTCGAACATGTCGCGCTGGTGATGGATAACGAGGCGAATGCCGACGAGGCCAAGGTCACCATCATGACCATCCACGCCGCCAAGGGGCTGGAGTTCGATCACCTTTTCCTGGTCGGGTGGGAAGAAGGCGTGTTCCCTTCACAGCGATCCCTCGACGAAGGCGGTCTCGCCTCGCTGGAGGAGGAACGCCGCCTCGCGTATGTCGCAATCACGCGCGCCAAGAAGGCCTGCACGATACTGCACGCTGCCAACCGGCGCATCTACGGCCAGTGGACCAGCTCGATCCCCAGCCGGTTCATCGAGGAGCTGCCCGAGGATCATGTCGAAAGCGAGACGACCATGTCAGGCGGCGCATCGCTGTGGCGCGCCAACTGGAGTGAGAGCGAAGACCCCTTTGCGCATGTCACGCGCGATCGACCCGACCGCTCGCAGAAGCGCGGGCCCGGTTGGCAGCGGGCGCTAGCTACCGGCTACGAAACGCGCCCCGTACGCGTGCAGGAAAGCCGCCGAAGCGCGGCCAGCTTCGCAGCGAAACCGCGTGGCGACATCGCATTGGGCGCGCGCGTGTTTCACGACAAGTTCGGCTACGGAACCGTTACCGATCAAGAGGGCAACAAGCTCGAAATCGAATTCGAGACGAGCGGCACCAAACGTGTGATCGACAGCTTCGTGCAGCTGGCAGACTGAGAATGCGGTTGGCTGCGATCATGCGCAAAACTGCGCGCCAATCCGCCGCTAGCTGACGATCCTAAGCTGAGGCGTTGCGCGCAGACGTTCACCCGCGATCGCATCGGGGCAAATTGAGGCAGTGCCGCGCTTTGCGCGCTTGGCCTGATAGAGCGCGTAGTCAGCGCAGCGAAGGAGCGCACTGCTGTCGGCGTTGCAATCGGTCAGCCATGCCGCGCCTATCGTCGCGCTGACGGGCATAATTTCGCTTTCCCGTCCGATTCCGAACCGTAGCTTGCCCAACAGCAGGTCCAAGGTGGCCGGCAGATCGGCAAGCAAATGCTCGTCTTCCAGCACAAGAACGAATTCGTCCCCGCCAAGCCGGGCGGCCATCTGACCCGCGAAAGGCTCGCCTAGCAGCTGCGCGGCCACACCGTTGAGCACCCGATCTCCCGCTTCGTGACCCAGCTGGTCATTGACGTCCTTGAAATGATCGAGGTCGATCAGCAGCACCGCCATCGGTGTACCGTGTTTCCGGCTGCAACTTATCCCGTCGTCGAGATACTGGTTAAGACGCGCACGATTGGGCAACCCGGTCAGCGGGTCCGCATGGGCGGCAGCGCGGAGCCGCGTCTCGAGTTTATAACGCTCGGTAATGTCTTGGAAGACGCCGATTAACGCGACCGGTTTGCCTTCTACAACTTCACGCTCGCCGATGGCACGGACCCGCTTGAAAACACCCTTCGTATCGCGGAAATCGAGCTCCAGATCGTAAGGCGTGCCATTCGCGGCACACTCCTCGACCGCCTGAGCAATACGCGGGCGATCATGAGCAGGGAAGAAATCCAGCCCGCCCTCCAGATGCTCTCTGGTCGGATTCTCGATTGCGTGAATCGCCGCGGTCTGCCGCGACCAGAACAGTTCCTGTGTCTCGAGATCCATCCGCCAGTGGCCGACCTGCGCCATCTCTTCGGCAAGCTCGAACTGGCGCTGGGTCCGGCGCAAGCGATCGACAAGTTCCTTACGTTCGATCAAAGCCGTCTCGATGACCTTGGCACGCAATCGGCTTCTCAATAGCGATTCGATGACCTTGGCGAGATGGCGCAGTTCGTCGAGTTCTTCCCGAGCTGCGATCCAAGGTCGGTCGTCGATAACGCAAAGCGTACCGATCGGCGCGCTCAACCCGTCGATCGATGGCCCCATGAACGGAATTGTGGCGAAGAACTGGAAATGCGGCATGGCCGCAATCTCCGGCTTCTTGCTGTAAACCGGATGCTCTTGCAGGTTTTCGACAACGATTTCGCGACCCTCGTCGACTGCAGTCGCGCAGATCGAGCATTCGCGCGACACCTCGCTCGGTTCGAAACCCTCTCGCGACTTGAACCATTGGCGGTCGGTATCGATCAGCGAAATATAGGCCGTCCGCGCGCCAAAGATTCTGCGCGCAGCCCTGACAAGGGCATCGAATTCGTCTTCGGGAGCTGAATTGAGGATGTCGAGCGCGGCAAGCGTGCGCCGACGTATCGCCTCAGGGCTGGTGTCTGTGTTCGTCATCGGAGGTCTCTATGTCGAGAAAAGCCTGCTCCCTAAATGGTTAAAACAGACCTAATCGACATGCACCCGACGCTAGAAAAAAATGAGGATTATAGGGCGCTCACGGAAAGGAAATCGGGCTTGGGCCCATTCCATTCGCCGGCAGGAATAGTCTCATTGTCCTCCCCGCGCGCCCGGCCTCCTCGCCCACGCGAAGATTTCGCCTGACTCGAACGATCCGTCTCCTGCTCGTCGCGCCGCAGTTTGCGTGCACGAGATGACTTGGACTTTTCCTGCGCCTCGCGATCGTCTTCTCGCTCAGACGCTTCCGGTTTGCGTTCATCGGAGCGGCTGCGGCCACCTTCGCGCTTCGGCTTCGCCTCTACCAGCTCGACGCGTACGTCGTCCTTCCCGAAAGACTTGATCTTCGTCTTGGTCAGCTTCTCAATATTGGTGAGCGCTTCTTCGTCATCGCTCGTCACGAAGGTAAAGGCGCGGCCCTTCGCCCCCGCGCGACCAGTCCGGCCAATCCGGTGAACATAGTCGTCCGGGTGCCAGGGCGTGTCGAAGTTGAACACGTGGCTTACGCCTTTGACGTCGAGCCCGCGCGCTGCGACGTCAGACGCGACGAGAATGTTGATCTCACCCGACTTGAACCTGTTGAGTTCTGCGATCCGGCTCGACTGGTCCATATCGCCATGAATCTCGCCGCTGGCAAAGCCGTAGCTTTGCAGGCTCTTGTTGATCTCGCGCACGGTCGTCTTCCGGTTGGAGAAAACGATTGCCGTTTCGACGTGATCGTTGGCCAGCAACCAGCGCAGCGTCTCGCGCTTCTCGCGGGGCTTCACGGGAATTTTGAAGGCGGTAATATTCTCGTTCGTCGAAGCCGCCCGACTTACCTCGATCCGCTTGGGATTGGTGAGGAACTTCTGCGCCAGCTTTTCGATCGGCGGCGGCATGGTCGCGCTGAACAGCAAGGTCTGGCGCGGCTCGGGCAGCTTGGAACAAATGGTCTCGATATCGGGGATGAACCCCATGTCGAGCATCCGGTCCGCTTCGTCGATCACGAGGAGTTCGCAGCCGTTGAGCAGTATCTTGCCCCGCTCGAACAGATCCATAAGCCGGCCTGGGGTGGCAATCAGCACGTCGACGCCCTCGTTGAGCGCCTTGACCTGGTCGCCCATCTGAACGCCACCGATCAGCAGGGCGAGCTGGAGGTCATGCTCCTTGCCGTACTTCTCGAAATTTTCCGCCACCTGCGCCGCAAGTTCGCGCGTCGGAGCAAGGATCAGGGACCGGGGCATCAGTGCGCGACGGCGCCCGCTCGCCAGGATATCGATCATCGGCAGTACGAAGCTGGCCGTCTTGCCGGTGCCGGTCTGCGCGATCCCGATAATGTCTTTCATCATCAGAACGGGCGGAATGGCCTGCGCCTGGATAGGCGTGGGCTCGGTATAGCCGGCGGCTTCAACCGCCTGCAGCAACTTGTCGGAGAGGCCGAGATCGGCAAATTTCATTCAGGGTTCCGGATGTGGAGGGCTGGTGCGGGTACGTCCGCAGGAATACTGCCCTACAGGAATAGCCCCGCAGGGGCGCGCGCGCCTTCGCTCAAACGCACGACAATGTCAAGGAAATGCGCCCCGCCCCGCCCTATTCGACGGGGACGAGCTGGCGGATCGCGCTCAGTTTGCAGGCCGCGCCATTGCGTGTGCGCAAGGTATCGCGCCCGACGCACAGATCGCCATCCTTGTTCGGCTCGATCTGAAATCCGAGATAGAAATCGCGCGCGCTGCACGACTTGCGCAGTTGTGCCCGGATCATCCGACTGTCCGAAAGGTACAGCACCAGGTCACGCGCACTCATTGTCTGAACCGCGACGATACTGCGCGCCGGGATGCATTTGCCGATCTCTCGCTGTTCGAACTTTTGCGGGATGACGGCCCGCCAGTCGGCGACCATCTCGCGCGTGTTCGGCCGACGAGGGGAGACGCGAATGGTGATTTCGCGCCGGATGCGGACCTGTCGTGCATTATGATCCGCACTCCAGGCTTCGCTTGCCATCCAGCCACGTGCAGCCGGCTCTGCGGGTTGCCGCGGCATCTCGACAGCCAAGGCGGCGCCTTCGGCGACGAACGGCTGGGTATTGGGCGCGTCTGCCTTGCTCGCGGGCGTCAACGCGAGTGCCGGTGCCATAAGTGCGGCTATGAAAAGCATTCTTATGCCATCTTCCTCAGAGGCGGAAATCCGATCGGATCGCCCCGCCCCGTTCGATCTACCCGGACACTTCAATAGGCCCGTCTTTTGAATGGAGGCTTAATTGCGGCAAGGCGTTGGCCCAAACGGGTGGCAAAGTGCCATCAGGGTGTGGCAATGCGACAACATGAGTACGCGCTTCCTCGACGCCGCAGTCAACCTCCTTGGCCCGCGTGGCCTGACCCGCGATGCAGACCTCATGGAACCGTGGCTGACCGACTGGCGAGGCCGCTATACCGGGCGGGCGCTGGCGCTTGCTTCGCCTGCAAATACGCAAGAAGTCGCGTCGCTGGTCAAGCTGTGCTCGCAGCATCGCGTGCCGATCGTGCCACAGGGAGGCAACAGCGGCATGTCCGGCGGCGCGACCCCTGACAAAAGCGGCGAGACGCTGCTGCTGTCACTGCGGCGGATGAGCGCGTTTCGTCATTGGAATGAGGAAGCGCGACAGGTCGTGTGCGAGGCAGGCGTCGTTCTGCAGACCTTGCACGATGCGGCGGAGCAGCGAGGTCTTCGCTTCCCGCTGACCCTGGGCGGGCGCGGCTCGGCGACCATTGGGGGACTGATCTCGACCAATGCCGGGGGCACGCAGGTGCTGCGCCACGGCACGATGCGTGCGCAGGTCCTGGGGCTGGAGGCGGTGCTGCCGAACGGCGAGGTTTTCGATACGCTTGCCGCGCTGAAGAAGGACAACCGCGGATTCGACCTGAAGCAGTTGCTGATAGGCTCGGAAGGCACGCTGGGGATCGTAACCGCCGCTACGCTCGCGCTCGCGCCGAAGATTGCAGCGCGCCGCGTAATGTTTGCGGGACTGGAGACCGTACAGCAGGCGCGCCGACTGCTCCTGTTCGCCTCGGCCCGGATGGGCGACACGCTCGAAGGGTTCGAGATCATGCCTCGCACCGCGCTCGAATCGGTCCTCGCCTACGAGCCCGCCTTGCGCGATCCCCTGACCCTGCCCCATCAATGGTACGCCCTGTTCGAAGTGGTCGCCGACGAAGCGCAGGCCCCTTCGCTGGAGGAGCGCGCTACCGCTGTTCTGGCCGCAGCGCTGCGCGAGGGGCTTCTGGCCGACGCCACGATCGCAACCAACGAAACTCAAGCCGAAGCTCTGTGGGCTTTGCGCGACGGAATTTCGTCTGCGGAGCGTGCACACGGCCCGGCGGTGCAACACGACATCGCCGTGCCTGTCGAACGGATGCCGGACTTCATCGTGGAAGCAAGCCAGATGCTGGAAGGCCGCTTCACAGGAACCCAAGCCGTCGCATTCGGCCACCTGGGCGACGGGAACGTCCACTTCCACCTCCGCGCGCCCAAGGGGGCGAAGGCCGGCGAATGGGAGGAAACTCACGGAAAGGCGGTGAGCGCTACGGTCCATGATCTGGTAACGCAATGGGGCGGTTCGATCAGTGCCGAGCACGGCATCGGCCAGATGAAGCGCGATGAGCTCGCCCGCCTCGGCGATCCGGCCACGCTGACGATCCTGCGCAGCGTGAAACAGGCGCTCGACCCGGCAGGCATCATGAATCCCGGCAAGCTCGTCCCGCTTGCCAGTCGCGCGCCCGCGCCCTAAAGGCGCGGGTTCCAAATCCGGGGCATGGCTCAGGCCGGACGCCCTTCGACACTTCAGCCCGTTGACGGAGAGACCAATGGCCAGTGAGCCGCAACAGACCCAGCTTCCGATGTTCTACGAGGACCTGATGCCGCTCAATTCGCGGGATCACAAGAAGTTCCACAACCGGATGCGTGAAACGGCCCCCTACCTGGCCAAACAGCACATGGTTCCGCTGACCGCCGAGGAATTCGTCCAGGTTGCGCGTCATTACCCGATCATCTTCTCGACCGGCGAAAATCCGCTTCCGCTGGCACTGATGGGCCTGAACGAGGGTGTGAACACCTTCTTCGACGAAAACGGCAAGGCGCACGAACCGGTTTACGTGCCTGCCTATGTTCGCCGCTATCCCTTCATGCTCGCCCGCCTGACCGCGGAAAGCGAAGACCTTTCGCTGTGCTTCGACCCCACCTGCGACGCCGTCGGCGATTTCAGCGAAGGCGATGCGCTGTTCAACGATGACGGTTCGCCGACCGAGCACACGCAGGCAATCCTCAATTTCTGCGAACAGTTCGAACAGGCAGGCCATCGCACCAAGCTGATGACCGACGAGCTGGTCAAGCACGGCCTCCTGATGGATGGCGAGGTCAGCATCGAACGCAACAGCGAACCTGGCAAACCCTACGTCTACAAGGGCTTCCAGATGGTCGATCAGAACAAGCTGCGCGAACTGGATGGCGAAACGATCGCTCGCTGGAACAAGGACGGCATGCTTCCGCTGATCTACGCGCACCTCGCTTCGCTGGATCTGCTGCGAGTGATCTTCGCGCGCCAGCAAGAGCAAGGCAAATTGCCCGCGCAGGCCGCAGCGCCGGCTCAATAGGAACATTACCTAAGGGGCGTGCGCTGCAATCCTTGACAATGCTGCAGCGCCCCCCAAATTCATGGTGTCCGGGCGGACCTCCCCCCTCATAGCCGCCCGGATAAGCGCGCTGAATGCGTGCTTCCTCCCTGAACCTTGGCCACCTCGTGCAGCAATTGCACGGGGTGGTTTTTTTATGTCATTCGGCGGCTAGCGGCAGGCCCTCTTCACGCCGGCCGGGCAGCACCTCATCGGCCAGCGCGCGAACCAGTTCTGCAAGCAGGCGGGCCAGACCCGGCAACCGCGGGCTCAGGCTTTCGAACCGGGGATCGAGATAGAGAGACCGACACACTTCCAGTTGAAGAGCCTGAAGGTCGAGTGCCGGCCGGCCATGGCGATCGAGGATGTATCCACCAGCATAGGGTCGATTGTGGGCCACCCCCCGATCGTGCTGGGCGAAAAAATTCAGTGCGCGACTGGCGACATGATCGTCACACGATGCACCGAAGCGATCGCCGACCACGAAATCGGTCGCCCGCGATCCCGGGTGGCGCACCCGCAGCGGCGGCATCGAGTGCAGATCGATCAACAGCGCAACGCCCCACGCCTTGCGCAAATCGTCCAGCGCGCGGGTCAATGCCCGGTGATAAGGCTCGTGTATCCCCGCCAGCCTGTCGGCGATATCGTTCTGCGACAGGCTATTGCGCCAAATCTCGCCGACCCCGGCCACCCGGCGTGGCACGAGGCCAAGCCCGCTTCGTGCACGTCGATTCGCGCTGGAATGCTGCGACCCGGGGCGTGCATCCTCGATCATCGACCAATCGAGATCGTCGGGCGCGCGATTGAGATCGATCATGGCACGCGGCGCATGTGCGACCAGAGTGGCCGCACCCGCGAGGTCCGCCACGAGAAGCGCCAGTTCGTCGACCAGCCGATCCTCCAGCCGCAACTTTGCGATCCCCGGATTGCGAAGTCCGGCTTCGATTTCGGCAGGATATGCGCGGCCCGCATGCGGCGCAGCGATCAGTACCGGAATCCGGGCCTCGCGCACACCGCGGATGCTGAAAGCGGGAGCCCCGCTGCCGGGGATCAGCCCCCCTGAAATTTCGCGCCGCGAATCGCCGTGCAAGGCAGCCTCCCTTTACCAATTGCTGAACCCGATCACCGTGTGTGTCAAAGCAGGGCAAGGCACTGCCACGCCAAAGATTCCTTAAGTGCTGCGCGCTAAGGAGGAGGTCTATGAGCGAACCTGTACATTATCGGCGAATCCTCCTGGCGGAGGACGAAGAAGCAATGCGGACCTACCTGACCCGCGCACTGGAAAAAGCGGGCTACGCGGTCGATTCGGTCGATTGCGGTACGGCCGCGCTGCCTCTGCTCGAGAAAGCCGAGTACGATCTGCTGCTGTCGGATATCGTGATGCCGGAAATGGACGGTATCGAGCTGGCGCAGCTTTGCAACGAGATCAGCCCCGATACGAAGGTGATGTTCATCACGGGATTCGCCGCGGTTTCGTTGAAAGCGTGTACCGACCAGCCGCAGGCAAAGGTGCTATCCAAGCCTTTCCACTTGCGCGATCTGGTGCTGGAGGTGGACCGGGTTTTTGCCGATCAGTTCGAAGCCCGCCTTTAAAGAACCGCTTTAGGGCCTTGTGTCCTGCGTTCGGCGCGGCTATCTGGCGCGTCCGCCGTCATGGCGGCACACGCGATGGTGTGGGCGTATAGCTCAGTGGTAGAGCACTATGTTGACATCGTAGGGGTCGCAAGTTCAATCCTTGCTACGCCCACCATCGCCTGAAACTGCAAGAGGCGTCGCACTGCGGCGCCTTTTTCATTTCCAGCAGCCGCCTTGCACAGCACCGGCCAACTGCTAAAGCCGCGCCAGATTTCACCCCCATTTTGAAACACGCGGTACCGACAGGACGAATGATGGCAAAAATTCAGGTCAAGAACCCGGTCGTCGAACTCGACGGCGACGAAATGACGAAAATCATCTGGCAGTGGATTCGCGAGAGGCTGATCCTGCCCTACCTCGATATCGACCTTAAATATTACGACCTGTCGATCGAGAAGCGCGACGAGACCGACGACCAGATCACGGTCGATGCGGCCAACGCGATCAAGCAGTACGGCGTCGGCGTAAAGTGCGCGACGATCACACCCGACGAAGCGCGCGTCGAGGAATTCAGCCTCAAGAAGATGTGGGTTTCGCCCAACGGCACGATCCGCAACATCCTTGGCGGCGTAGTCTTCCGCGAACCGATCGTGATCGACAACGTGCCGCGCCTCGTGCCCGGCTGGACCGACCCGATCGTGGTCGGCCGTCACGCCTTCGGCGACCAGTACCGCGCGAAGGACACGCTGATCCCCGGCAAGGGCAAGCTGCGCCTCGTCTTCGAAGGCGAAGATGGCGAGAACATCGACATCGACGTGTTCGAATTCCCCAGCCCCGGCGTCGCGATGGCGATGTACAACCTGGACGATTCGATTCGCGACTTCGCGCGCGCCAGCTTCCAGTACGGGCTCGATCGCAAGTGGCCGGTGTACCTGAGCACCAAGAACACCATCCTCAAGAAGTATGATGGCCGCTTCAAGGACCTGTTCCAGGAAGTGTTCGACGCCGAATTCGCCGCCGACTTCAAGGCCGCCGGGATCACCTACGAACATCGCCTGATCGACGACATGGTCGCCGCCGCGCTCAAGTGGAGCGGCAAGTTCGTGTGGGCCTGCAAGAACTACGATGGCGACGTGCAGTCCGACATCGTGGCGCAGGGCTTCGGCTCGCTCGGCCTGATGACCTCCGTGCTGATGACGCCCGACGGCAAGACCGTGGAAGCTGAAGCCGCTCACGGCACAGTGACGCGTCACTATCGCCAGCACCAGGAAGGCAAGGCGACCTCGACCAACCCCATCGCGAGCATCTTCGCCTGGACTCGCGGCCTGATGTACCGCGGCAAGTTCGACGAGACGCCCGAAGTGGTGAAGTTCGCCGAAACGCTCGAAAAGGTCTGCATTCAGACGGTCGAAAACGGTCAGATGACCAAGGATCTCGCGCTGCTGATCGGCCCCGGCCAAAGCTGGCTGACCACCGAGCAGTTCTTCGAGGCGATCGTGACCAACCTCGAAACCGAAATGAAGAAGCAGGGCCTGGCCCCCGCGTAATCTCGAACAGAGATTTCATCACCAGGTTTGCCCCGGCGCCTCAACCGTAGGCGTCGGGGCTTTCTATATGCGGGCGGTCGATCCCGAGGCCAATGATCCTGGCGGGCAGGCGTTGCAGCGGACCGACGCGATCTATCAGGCGCACTGGCAGCGGGGCGCGCTCGATCGGCGTGTAGCGTTCGAGGATCGGCCGGATAAAGCGATCCTGCGCAAACTTCTGCATCATCTGCGTGTAGTGGACCGACCGGGCGCGAAGTTGCTGCACGCGCGGCAGCAGGGCGTCGGGGTTCTCTCCCCGCGCGAGCGGCGCTGCCAGCACGTTTGCCGCAACCACCGCGTCCTGCACCGCGACGTTGATCCCCACCCCGCCAATCGGGCTCATCGCGTGCGCCGCATCGCCGATCGCGAGTAATCCCGCGCGCGACCAGCGGGTCAGCCGATCGAGCGATACGCTCAGTAGTTTGAGATCATCAATATCGGTTAGCTGGTCGATCACACCGTCCAGTTCGGGCACCAGCCCGCGCAAGCGATCGCGAAACGCCGCAATCCCTTGCTGGCGGATCTCATCGCCTGCGCCCTTGGGGATGACGAAGGCGCATTGCAGGTAAGTCCGCCGATTGATCAGCACGAGAAACCGCCCTGCGGCGAGCGAGCCGAAGCTCTCGGGCCCGAGCTCGGGCGGTCGTTCGAGCCTGAACCACAGGACATCCATCGGCGCGCCGATGTTCCTGAGCGGCAATGCAGCCTCTTCGCGCATGATCGAGCGGCGGCCATCGGCAGCGATTACCAGCCGCGCTGGCAGCACCTCGCCATCGCCGGTCTCAACCGAAGCGATCCGCCCGTCGACGTCGGTGTGCGCGGCAACCGCCTCGGTCCCCATGCGCAATTCGAAACCGGGATACTGCTTCGCCTTGCCCGCGAGAAAGTCGAGCAGGTCCCACTGCGGCATCATCGCGATGAAGGGTGCGGGCACCGGCAAGTGCCGGAAATCGGCAATATCGCGCTGCTGGCCCGCGACCCTCAGCCCGATTCGTTCGACTTTGCTGTGCTCGATCGCCAGCAACTCGTCGAGCCAGCCGAGCTGGTGGAACAGGTCGAGCGTCGAGGGATGCACGGTGTCGCCGCGAAAATCGCTGAAGAAGTCCTCGTGCTTCTCCAGCACGGTGACCTTGACGCCGGCACGCGCGAGCAACATGCCAGCAAACATTCCGGCGGGGCCTCCACCCACGATAATTACCGACAATTCGGGATTGTGCGGCACCTTCGAGGCCTTTCCTTGTTCAGGCACTAGTGCCCATCGAACGTAAATCTACAGGAGACGATCCGATCGCCACCACCGCAAAGACCAAGGCGCGACTCGAAGTCCGTCAGGCCAAGCTGAAAGACGTGCCCGAGATCGCCGAGCTAGTCCGTCGCGCATACGCCGATCTGCCGCCATATACCCTGGGTGAGATTCGCGGGCAGCTGAACAATTACCGCGAGGGATGCTTCGTCGCCAAGCTCGACGGCGTGATCGTCGGCTATTGCGCATCGATGCGCCTGAAGGCCAGCGTCGCCATGTCCGACCACTCTTGGGACGAGGTGACCGGCAACGGGTTCGGCAGTCGGCACGATCCGACCGGCGATTGGCTCTATGGGTACGAGATGTGCGTCGACCCCAAGGTGCGCGGCACCCGGATCGGGCGTCGCCTGTACGAGGAGCGGCGGGCGCTGGCAGAGCGGCTCGACCTTGCAGGCATCGTTTTTGGCGGACGGATGCCCAATCTGGCCAACGCGATGCGCCGCAAGCGCAACCGCGCGGAAGGTCCCGAGGATTATCTCGAGAAGGTCGTCGACAACAAGATCCACGACCCCGTGCTGCGTTTCCAGCTGGCCAACGGGTTCGAACCGCAGGGCATCCTCCAAAACTACCTGCCCGAAGACAAGCGTTCAAAGGCGTTTGCGGTGCGGATGGTCTGGCGTAACCCGTATGTCGACGCAGACGCGCCGCGCAAGCACCGCCTGCCGCGCGATGTCGAAAGCGTGCGCATCGCGACATGCCAGCTGCAGGCGCGCGCGGTTTCCGGCTTCGATGAGTTCATGCGCCACATCGAGTATTTCGTCGACGTTGCGGCGGACTACGAAAGCGATTTCATCCTCTTCCCCGAGCTGTTCACGCTGATGCTGCTGAGCGCGGAGGAAAAGGAGCTGAGCCCGATGGAAGCGATCGAGGCGCTGAGCGACTATACCCCGAAGATCCGCCAGAAGCTTTCCGAGCTGGCGCTGAGCTACAACATCAACATCATCGGCGGATCGCATCCGACGCGGATGGACGACGGCGACATCCACAACGTCGCCTATGTCTGCCTGCGCGACGGATCGATCCACGCACAGGAGAAAATCCACCCGACGCCCAACGAAGCCTACTGGTGGAACATCAAGGGAGGCGACAGCATCGATGCAATCCCGACGGACTGCGGCCCGATCGGCGTGCTGATCTGCTACGACAGCGAATTCCCCGAGCTTGCCCGCCGGCTGGTCGACGAAGGCGCGCGGATCATCTTCGTGCCCTTCTGCACCGACAGCCGCCAGGGCTACATGCGCGTGCGCTATTGCGCGCAGGCCCGTGCGATCGAAAACCAGTGCTTCACCGTGCTATCGGGCAATGTTGGCAACCTGCCCAATGTCGCGAACATGGACATCCAGTATGCGCAGAGTTGCATCCTGACGCCATGCGACTTCCCCTTCGCGCGCGACGGCATCGCCGCCGAAGCGAGCGAGAATGTCGAAACGCTGACGATCAGCGACGTGAATCTGGCGGACCTCAGCTGGGCACGTGCCGAGGGCACGGTCCGCAATCTCGCCGATCGCCGCTTCGATCTGTACCAGATCGAGTGGGACAAGCGCGTGGGACAGGTCTCCCCGCGGATAGGCGAGGCCGAAAGCGAGGCAGCCGGTCAGGACAGCAAGCCGATGGGGCCGCACACACCCGGCGGCGGCTGATCGCCACTGCGATCAGTTGCGGTTCTGCGCGATATAATTGAGTTCGGACTGCGCGACCTCGCTGTCAGGCTCGAATTCGAGGCTTTCGTGGAACGCGGCTTCCGCCTCGTCCCACTTGCCTTGCTCGATCAGTACCCAGCCTTGGCCGCGCAGTGCCAATGCCGTCCAATGCGGCTGATCGCTTTCATCGGCCAACCCCGCGCATCCTTGCGCGGACCGGTAGGCTTCCAGCCCGCCTGCGAGATCGCCGGCATGGGATCGGGCGAAACCAAGCTCGTTCAAGTAGTGCGAGTTCATCGGATCGTTGACGAGAACCCTTTCGATAGCCTGCGCAGCGGCAGCGTAGGTCCCCTCCTCTGCAAGCTGGTAGGCGAGTAGGAACCGCGCGTCGCAATAGCTATCGGTCACGGCGATGGCCTTGTGTTTCTGGCTGGCTGCCAGCGCCATGTAGGTGATCGTCGCGGTCGGTGACGAGGCGCAATACACGTCGACACCGTCTTCGAAACTGTCCTCAAAAGCGGTGACGGCGGAGGAGATGATGTCCTGCGCCTTGCCGACATCGCCCGCGCGACGCGCGCCCAACGCATCGTGCAGCGCCTCATCCATCGCCTCCCCAGCGTCCTGTGCCGATGCGGGCGATCCAACAGCGCAGACTGCCAAGCCTGCGCCCACAAACCAAGCCAAACCCCTCATGTCCATCCCCCCCTGTCTATCCGCCAAAGCTACCAAGATCGAACCCACCGGCAAGCATAACGTCAGGCCGGGTGACTTTTCGCGAAACCCCGCATAGGTCACTCACATGGCGGGTGAACTCGAACCGACGACTGCGATATCGGACGCACTGGTAATTCTGGGCGCGGCGGGGATCGTGATTCCGCTGTTCGCACGCTTTCGCATCACCCCCGTCATCGGGTTCCTGCTGGTGGGAATCCTCGTCGGCCCTTACGGGCTCGGCGCGCTGACCGACGAGGCCAAATGGCTGACGGCGGTGACGATATCAGAGCCGGGCTCGCTCGATATCTTCGCAGAGTTCGGCATCATCCTGCTGCTGTTCACCATCGGATTGGAGCTGAGCTTCAATCGCCTGTGGCAGATGCGCAGGCTGGTGTTCGGCCTGGGCGCGATGGAATTGCTGATCATCGGCAGCTCGATCGCGCTGGTGCTGGCTATGATGGGGCAATACTGGACTGGCGCAATGGCGCTGGGCCTCGCGCTCGCGCTGTCCTCCACTGCGATTGTGCTCCCGATATCGGGCACAGCGTCACCCGTGGGCAAGGCCGCGCTGTCGATGCTGCTGTTCGAAGACATCGCCATCGTGCCGATCATCTTCATGCTCGGCGCGCTCGCCCCATATGCGCAGGCCGACGGGCTGACAGGCATCTGGACCACGTTGTGGCAAGGCGCAGCGGTCATTGGCGTTTTGCTCATCGCCGGGCGTTATGTCCTCCCCGCCCTGTTCGCGCAGGCCGCGCGTACGAAAAGCCCGGAGGTTTTCCTGGCCGCCACGCTGGTTGTGGTGATCGGCGCCAGCCTCGCGACCGGGATGACCGGCCTCTCCCCCATCGTGGGCGCATTGATCGCCGGACTGCTGATCGCGGAAACCGACTTCCACGGCGAAGTCGAGGCGATTATCGAGCCGTTCAAGGGCCTCGCGCTGGGGATATTCCTGATCACCATCGGGATGAGTATCGACCTGCAGGCACTGGCCGACAATCTCGGCACGATCCTTACCGCAGTGGTGCTTGTTCTGGTATTCAAGGCGCTGGTGACAGGGCTCCTGCTGCGAATGATGGGCGCACGGCGCAACACCGCGACCGAGACGGGCATCCTTATGGCGAGCCCTTCGGAGACCACGCTGATCGTCCTCTCCGCAGCGAGCTCTGCGATGCTCATCCAGCCTGGCACCACGCAGTTCTGGCAGATCGTGACGGCAATCGGACTCACCGTCACACCGCTGCTGGCTTTGGTCGGGCGCGCGGTCGCGCGCAGGGTCGACCCGGTGCCCGACCTCGTGCAAGACACCGACGCACCCGTCGGCCGGGTGATCGTGGTCGGCGGTGGACGCGTCGGCCGCCTCGTTTCGGACATGCTGACGGTGCATGGCAAGCCATACATCGCGATCGAATCGGATGCCGACCTCGTCCAGCAGGACAAGCGCGATGGCTACAACGTGCTGTTCGGCAACGCCGCGCGGCTCGAAACGCTGCGCGCGCTTCGGGTGGAGGATGCGTCGGCAATTGTCCTGACGATGGATGCGCCAGTCTTGGCCCAGCGGCTGGTGGCGCGGTTGCGCAAGGCCTACCCCGCTCTCCTGATCGTCAGTCGTGCACGCGATGCAAGCCACGCAGCGGCGCTGTATCAGGCGGGCGCCAGCCACGCCGTGCCGGAAACGCTGGAAAGCTCGCTGCAGCTATCGGAGGCAGTACTGGTCGATATCGGAGTAGCCATGGGCCCCGTGATCGCCTCTATCCATGAAAAGAGGGACGAGATGCGGATGCAGATCCAGACCGAGGGCGCACTGGAACACAAGCCAAAGTTGCGTACGAGCTCCGCCTCGTCGACCGCGCCCGCTACCGCGCCCGAGGCGTGATCAGGACCTTCTTCGTCTCCCAACCATTGGGAGAGAAAGGAGAATTTAAATGTCCGACCATGATCCGACCAAGCCGACGCCGAACGACGAGAAGTTCAAGCCGCAGAATGTGCAGGGCCAAGGCAAGCCCAAACCTTCTGCCCGGCGCGACTCATCCAGCCCGGCAGACACCGGCGGCGAAGGGATTAGTCGCGGGAGCGAACCCGATACGCGTCGCGCCGGCAGCGGAGCACGCTGAGCCCTCGTCCAGTATGCGTTAGGCGCTGACGGCCTCTGACAGGGCATTGCGAACCGCGTCGAGCGCGGCATCTGCCTTGCTCGCGTCGGGGCCCCCGCCCTGCGCCATGTCCGGTCGGCCACCGCCGCCCTTCCCGCCCAACGCGGCCACACCTGCACGAACAAGGTCGACCGCGCTGAACCGTCCGGTCAGATCGTCGGTCACCGCGACCGCAAACGCTGCCTTGCCATCGTTGGTGGCACAGATTGCCGCCACCCCCGAACCGAGACGCGTCTTCGCTTCGTCGAGCAATGGGCGCAACTCTTTGGGATCGAGACCATCAATGACCTGACCCGAGAAAGCAACGTTGCCGACCGTCTCGGTCTCCGCGGTCGTCTCACCGGTTCCACCACCCAAAGCGAGTTGCTTCTTCGCCGCAGCAAGATCCTTTTCGAGCCTTTTGCGTTCTTCTAGAAGCGCATCGATGCGCGCGTTCACTTCCTCTGGATTGGTCTTCAGCGCCGCGGCAGCCTGTTTAAGCCCGTCCTCTCGCGCCACCAGCCATTGCCGCGCAGCCTCCCCCGTGAGTGCTTCGATGCGGCGCACACCTGAGCTGACCGCACCTTCGGATATGATTCGGAAAAGCTGAATATCGCCAGTCGCATCGACATGCGTGCCACCACACAGCTCGACCGAGAAATTGCGGCCTCCATCGCCCTGACGCCCCATCGAGAGCACCCGTACCTCGTCGCCGTACTTCTCGCCGAAGAGCGCCAGCGCTCCCGCTTCGACCGCATCGTCGGGTGACATCAGCCTGGTAGAAACCGGTTCGTTCCCACGAATTTCGGCGTTCACTTCGGCTTCGATGGCAGCAATGTCGCCCTCGCTCAGCGCGGATTGATGCGAGAAGTCGAACCGCAAGCGGTCTTCGGCAACCAGCGACCCTTTCTGTGTCACATGCTCGCCCAGTCGATTGCGCAACGCCGTGTGGAGGAGGTGGGTTGCGGAATGATTGGCGCGAATGCGATCGCGACGCTCCGCATCGATGGTGAGCCGCACTTCGTCGCCCACATGCACTTCGCCAGCATCGACTTTACCATAATGAGCGTGCAACCGCCCCAGCGGCTTGCCCGTATCGCGGACCGTGATCCGCAGCCCTTCGTGGGTCGAGATCGTGCCGCTGTCGCCGGTTTGCCCGCCGCTTTCACCGTAGAAAGGGGTTTGGTTTGTCAGGACGGTTACATCCTCACCAGCAGAAGCAGACTCCACCTCCGCCCCATCCTTGAGTATCGCGACAACCCGGCCTTCGCCCTGCGTCGCGCTGTAACCCGTGAACTCGGTGGCTCCTTCGCGTTCGGCTATGGTGAACCAGACTTCGCCGTCTGCGGCCTCGCCGCTGCCTTTCCAGGCAGCCCGCGCAGCCGCACGCTGTCGCGCCATTGCGGTATCGAACCCCTCGCGGTCAACCGAGATGCCCTGCGCGCGCAACGCGTCCTCGGTCAGGTCGTAAGGGAAGCCATACGTGTCGTAGAGTTTGAACGCGACTTCGCCATCGAGCACGTCGCCACCGCTCATGTCGCCCGTCGCATCATCGAGCAGTCGCAGACCTTTTTCCAGCGTTTCGCGGAATCGTGTTTCCTCGCGCTGCAAGGTCTCTTCGATCAGCGACTGGCCTCGGACCAGTTCGGGATAGGCCTGCCCCATTTCGCCGACCAGCGTCGGGACGAGCCGATGCATCAGCGGAGTTTTGGCACCCAGGATGTGTGCGTGGCGCATTGCCCTTCGCATGATGCGACGGAGCACGTATCCGCGCCCTTCATTGGATGGCAAAACGCCATCTGCGATCAGGAAGCCGGTCGCGCGCAGGTGATCGGCAATTACACGATGGCTCGCTATCGTGGCATTGGTCGCCTGTTCGTGAAGCTGCGCTTCGGCGGCTTCGATCAACGTCTTGAACGTATCGGTGTCGTAGTTGTTATGGACGCCCTGGAGGACGGCCGCGATCCGCTCGAGCCCCATGCCGGTATCGATATTCTGGTTCGGCAGGTCCCCGATGATCTCACCGCCGCGCTGTTCGTGCTGCATAAACACGAGGTTCCAGATTTCCACGAACCGATCGCCGTCCTCGTCGGGCGATCCCGGGGGGCCGCCTGCGATGTGGTCTCCGTGATCCCAGAAGATTTCCGAACACGGTCCGCACGGGCCATCGTCCCCCATGGCCCAGAAGTTATCCTTCGTCGCGATGCGGATGATGCGATCTTCGGGAAGACCTGCGATCTTCTTCCACAGATCGAATGCCTCGTCATCGGTATGATAGACGGTGGCGGTCAGACGATCCGGATCGAGGCCGAACTCCTTCGTGAGCAGGGTCCAGGCATGTTCGATTGCCTGTTCCTTGAAATAGTCGCCGAACGAAAAGTTGCCAAGCATCTCGAAGAAGGTGTGATGCCGTGCCGTATAGCCGACATTGTCGAGATCGTTGTGCTTGCCGCCAGCACGCACGCATTTCTGGGCGCTTACAGCACGCGGGGCGGGTGGCGTTTCCAAGCCGGTAAACACGTTCTTGAACGGCACCATCCCGGCGTTCACGAACATCAGGCTGGGATCGTTGTGGGGAACCAGCGGTGCGGAGGCGACGCGGGTGTGGCCCCGTGCTTCGAAGAATTCGAGAAAGGTCCGGCGAATATCATTGGTGCTCGTCATACGAGCGTGAGTTAGGCAAGAACCTGCGGGCGGACAAGCTTTCGAAGTACATACGGCGACGTCCTGCGCAGATAACCGAAAAGCCGGCCGCCAGACCTTCTCGAAAGAAGGCATGCGATCCGGCTTTCCGGGTTCCCGGGCGCGCCACGCGCCCGCTTGAGAAAAGGCGATCAGTCCTCCGCGTCAGGTCCGACCATCATCTCCTCGGCGACGTCGTCGGTCCTGCCGCGGATCGCAGCCTCCAACTTGTCGCAAATCTCCGGGTTTTCCTTGAGAAAAGTCTTCGCGTTCTCGCGGCCCTGGCCGATCCGGGTGCTGTCGTAGGAGAACCACGAGCCCGACTTCTCGACGATCCCTGCCTTCACGCCGAGATCGAGAATCTCGCCGATCTTGGAGATGCCTTCGCCATACATAATGTCGAACTCGACCTGTTTGAACGGCGGCGCGACCTTGTTCTTCACCACCTTGACCCGGGTCGAGTTGCCGATGATCTCGTCGCGATCCTTGATCTGCCCGGTCCGGCGGATGTCGAGACGGACCGAAGCGTAGAACTTGAGAGCGTTGCCGCCGGTCGTCGTCTCCGGATTGCCGTACATCACACCGATCTTCATCCGCAGCTGGTTGATGAAAATGACCATGCACTTGGAACGGTTGATCGACCCGGTGAGCTTGCGCAGTGATTGGGACATCAGGCGCGCCTGAAGGCCGACGTGGCTATCGCCCATCTCGCCTTCAATTTCGGCGCGCGGGACCAGCGCGGCCACCGAGTCGACCACCAGCACGTCGATCGCGTTCGAGCGGACCAGCGTGTCGGTAATTTCCAGCGCCTGCTCACCCGTATCGGGCTGCGAGACGATCAGTTCGTCGATATCGACGCCCAGCTTCTTGGCGTAGACCGGGTCGAGCGCGTGTTCGGCGTCGACGAAGGCGGCGGTACCGCCGGCCTTCTGCGCTTCCGCGATCACATGCAGCGCCAGCGTCGTCTTGCCCGAGCTTTCAGGCCCGTAAACTTCGATCACTCGCCCCTTGGGCAGGCCGCCGATGCCGAGCGCGATGTCGAGACCGAGCGAGCCGGTCGAAATCGATTCGACGTTCATCGCCTCCTTCGAGCCAAGCTTCATCGCCGAGCCTTTTCCGAAAGCACGATCGATCTGTGCGAGCGCGGCGTCGAGCGCCTTTTGACGGTCCACGTTGGTTTCCTTGTCGTTTACAAGCTTCAATTTGGCAGCCATCGCACGCTCTCCTCCAAGTGCCTAGGGGCGGTCTCGCCTTTTCGACATAAGCCGCATGTACCCGTTACGTTCCACAAGAACAAGGGGGGAACGAAAAATATCTCGGAGCTGGCCTGAAATGCAAAGGGCGCGCCTTGCGACGCGCCCTCCACTGCGTTCCCCAGTCGGGTCACACCTAGTTGCGAGAAGGGAAGATGCCATACAGCGCGACGCACCAATTCATCGCAAGGTAGGGCATGCGGTTCTCATGCGGCTGACTGCCGCCAGTCAAATCTGTCTGCACCGTCCCATTGGCCATAGCGTCGGTCGGAGTGGCGTTGGTATAAATGTTGGCGGTCACCGTTCGGGCCAAGACAGTGCCATTTGGTGAAGCCTTATCGGCCTGGATGCCACTGACGGCGACGACATGCCCACTGTGGTTATGCGCAGGCATCTGGGGTGTCACAAGCGTCACGGTTTCAGCCCCGCCAACTTCACCCAGAGTATAATTTGTGAGCCCCCCACCGCGGCCATCGTGGATCGGCGTCCGGCCGCGAAGATCAGGAAGCGCGAATGTCGTTTGCCCGTTCCCGCCATAGGTCGTCCCATACAGGGAAAAAAGTGCCGCATTTTGCGAGATCGCAATGAGCTGCCCGTCAGCACGAGCCCAGTTTCGCGGGCACCAGTCGTAGCCGAAAAGGGCCAATTGCCCGATGAACGGTTCGGACTGAGCACTGAGCGGTGCAGTAGGCAAACCGGCAGCAAGCGCCACGGCGGCGCTCAAAGTGGCAAATTTGGCTTTCTTCATTTCGTCATCCCCCAAACAGGTTCGGTGCGACCCTAGCCGTTCTCTGCTGGCTCATCAGATGATCAGATGAAAAGCAGACCCCCGCCATCTGGATGAATTACGCATAATTAAGGCAAAAGGAAATATGCGAACGCCCCTAAGTATCGGTTCCGTTTCCACGCATGACCGAACCGACCTTTTGGGAGATCTGCTCCACGCTAAACGGCTTCGCGATGAAGTGCATATTGTCGATATCGATTTCGCTCCGCAGCGTTTCTTCGGCGTAGCCCGACATGAACAGGATCGGGAGACTGGGCCGCAACTTCCGGATCGCGCGCGCCATCGCGGGCCCATCCATGCCCGGCATCACCACGTCGGAGACGATCAGATCGAACTCGCCGCCATTGGCGATTTCGGCAAGTCCATCTTCACCATCGGGCCGGGCTGTCACCGTAAAGCCAGCCCGCTCCAGCGCGCGCACTGCGACCGCGCGGACCATGTCCTCGTCTTCCACCAGCAGCACGCGGCCTCCACTCGACCACGCGCGGGCGGGCTCGTCGGTATCCCCGCGCCGGTCTTCGCCCGCAACGGACCCGTGGTGAACGGGCAGGTAGATCGCGAAAAGTGCGCCCGCACCCAGCCCGTCGGCCGGTGGGACATTCTGCGCGTGGATATGGCCACCCGACTGGCGGATAATACCGTAGACGGTCGACAGGCCCAGGCCGGTGCCCTTGCCCAATTCCTTGGTCGTGAAGAACGGATCGAAGATCTTGCTGATAACCGCAGGCGGAATACCCCCGCCCGTGTCGCGCACGATCAGGGCGGTGTATTCGCCCGGCGGCATATCGGTCGCCCCATGTGCACGCGGGTCCTTCACTGACACCTTTCGGGTCGACATCACCAGCGTGCCGGTGCCATCGCCTTGAGCCGCAATCGCATCGCGCGCATTGACCGCAAGATTGACGATCACCTGTTCGAGCTGTCCGGGATCGGCGCGCACCGGCCCCAGATCGCGATCATGTCGGACCCGGAATTCGATCTTCTCACCCAGAAGGCGTTTGAGCAGCTGGCTGACCTCCGAAACCACATCGGGCAGCTGAACGACTTCGGGCCGCAACGTCTGCTGGCGGCTGAATGCGAGCAGCTGCCGCGTCAGGCTGGCTGCACGGTTGGAGTTCGCCCGGATCTGCTGAATATCATCGTAATCGCTGTCGCCCGGCATGTGGCGCAGCAACATCAGGTCGCAATAGCCGATGATCGCAGTGAGCACGTTGTTGAAGTCGTGCGCGACCCCACCCGCCAGCTGGCCGATCGCCTGCATCTTGGTCGCCTGCGCCATCTGGCGCTTCAGCTCGGTCTCTTCCTTCGAATCGGCCAATGTCAGCAGAACGGCAGGTTCGCCCAGACCGCGCATACTCGCCAAGCCGAGCGACACGGGTTCCTCGGGCGCGGACGCGAGCCGCACGGCAACGTCGCCGCTGGCCACGCCGCCCTTGCCGTACCGCCGCACCGCATCGGAAATCGCGCTCTTGTCCTCGCGCACCACAAGATCGGACGGGAATGTCGGCAACCCGACATCGGTGCGACCGCAGGCACGAAGGAACGACGGGTTCGCGAATAGGAAGCGCCCGTCACGGTCGGTCATCGCGAGACCCAGTGGCAGCGCCTCTATCAGGGTTTCGAGTTTGGGCGTAGTATCGCCGCCGCTATTGTCCGCGAGCGCGGCGTGCGCTTCCACCAGCAGCATCAATGATGGAGCGTCCTGCGGATTGGCGACCAATGCATCGTCGAGATCGTTCAGAGATACATGGATCAGCTGAAAGGCTTCGCCTTCCCGGCCCGAACGTGCGAAGAAGATTCTCTCCCGCTCGTCCAGCCGAAGGTAGTCGGCAAATTCACGCCCCGCGAGTGTCGCGGTGGGATCGCCGCTCGCACGTTCGGCGAAGTCGGGTGACGAGGCACGCACCGTGCCTTCGGGCGAAACGACCGCCGCGATCACTCCTGCGCGTCCGAGCATCCGCCCGAGCGGCCCTGCGACCAGCTGACCGATATCCGTGGCAAGATCTTCGCTGGATTCGGGCCGGAAACGCCAGACCAGATGATCCTCGCCGCGCCCCGCCCGCTGCGCCTCGACCTCCCAGCGCACGTCATCCTTGCCAAGCGACAGGTGCGAGGCATGTGCCCTGCCCTCGCGCCAAGCTTCTCGCGCCGTCTTGAGCAGCATCTCCGACGCATCTTCCTCGCTCAGCGCAAGATTGGGCGGTGCCTTCTCGATCCCGAACCGCGCCGAAAACGCCGCGCTCGCGCAGACCAGCCGGTTGGCGCGGTCGGTAATCGCGATAAGGACGCCGGGCTGATCGATCGCCGCCAGCGTCACGCTCCAGTCGGGTGGAGCCAGCGCATCGGCCTTCGCCGTGCCCGCCTTGTTGCGCAGCACGATCAGCAGCGCCATCAGCGTTGCCAACCCGCCGGCATAGGCGGCGGTCAGGATTGGCAGCTCGCTAAGCAGCCATACCGCGGTAATGCTGACGATCAGGGCGAGCAGAAGGACCACCCACCCCAGCGGCGTGGCTTTTTCGACCGGTTCGCCGGCCAGGCTCACAGGCCCTCGTCCTCACCCATCGCGTCGAGCGCCGCCTTCTGGCGCGCGACCTGCCCCCGCACGAGGCGCCGCCGCCTGCGCCGACCCATCGCGATTCGCCATACCCACTTGGTGATGAAGTAGCCGACCGGGGGGAATAGTGCGGCGAACAGCATGAAGCCGAGAACGGTCGCGCCCGCCGCTTCGAACAGTCCGGCGAAGGACAGCAGGCTGTCGTTACGCAGCAGGACGTCGCCCGTATCGGGAGCAATCGTCAGAACCTTGTGTCCTACGCGGTTGGCCGCCCACAGCCAGAACGGCAGAGTCAGGGGGTTGGTCACAAGCGTCACTGCGCTCGCGATCGGCACATTCGCACGCACGGTGAACGCGAGAACCAGCGCGAGGAAGATCTGGCCGAAGGGAATCACGAAACCCGCAAACAGACCCAGCGCGACGCCGCGCGGGACATTGCGGCGCGTGAAACGCCATAATTCGGGGCTGAGGAAACGGTGCGCGATCGGCTTGAGGATGCGACTTTCGGCCAGGGATTCGCGGTCTGTGTACCGGCGCAGATACCCCCAAATTGCCGATCGGGCGCTCGGCTTCGGGAGGCTGTCTGAAGGTTGGCTCATAGGTCTCGTTCGATGATGGGATCGACCGACCCCAAGGGCAAGCCGCGCGTCTGCATTTTGCCCTGCGAAAGGCCAGTAGCATTATAGGCGGGACGGGGTGGCTGCTTCCTTAATCGTTCACCGCACACCGCATAAATCAATCTGGCCTAATCAGCCTCTCTCGCGCAGGATGCGGGCCTTGTCGCGCTGCCAGTCGCGATCCTTGATGTAGTCGCGCTTGTCCTTCGTCTGGCGTCCTTTGGCGAGTGCCAATTCGACCTTCGCCCGACCCTGTCCGTTGAAATACACCGATAGCGGTACCAGCGTCATGCCCTTGCGCTCGACCGCGCCGAGAAGTTTCTCGATCTCGCGTGCGTGCAGCAGCAGCTTGCGGGGCCGCTTGGGCTCGTGATTGAAGCGGTTGCCGTGGCTGAATTCGGGGATGTTGGCGTTGATCAGCCATGCCTGCCCGTCGCGAACCTCGGCGTAGGATTCAGCGATAGCCGCCTCGCCCACTCTCAGCGACTTCACCTCGGTTCCCTGCAACGCGATCCCTGCCTCGAACTTTTCCTCGACCTCGTAGTCGAAGCGCGCGCGCCGGTTCTCGGCGACGACTTTGCGCTTGTCGAAGGTCGGGGGCTTGGGGCGTGGCATAAGGCTGCGCGATGTAGGCGGGCGCGGGTCAAAGGGAAAGGGGGTGCGGCATTTCAGACGCCGTCCAATCGGTTCGCCGGGGTCGAACCGGCCCTGCCCGAAGTGCATCCGGGGAGGAAAACAACTGGACTGCGGAACGCCGACCCCGCATGAATAACAGCTAACGAAATCAAGGGGGGACTTCGTGAAAACCGTATTCAGCGCAATTCTTTGCCTAGGACTTTCCAGCGTAGCTCTGGCCACATCGCCTGCTGTCGCGCAGACCGCCAAACAGGCTCCGCCGCCGCTCGAAGCGTATGGCGAATTGCCCGACATCGAGGACGTATCGCTGTCGCCCAACGGCCGCATCGCATTGCTGGGCAAGGTCAACGGCAAGCGCATGGTCCTGATGCTGGACGAAAACCGCAAGCCGATGAACTACGCCCTCGTCGGCGACATCAAGGTCCGCTCGATCGGCTGGGCCGGGGAAGACATCGTGATCGTTCAGCGGACCGATACCCAGGAACTGGGTGACAGGTTCATCGCCGACCAGGCCGAGTTCAGCAACTCGATGCTCGTGCCGGTCGACTCTTCGAAACCGGTGAGCACCGTCTTCGCCGACAATCGCGATATTCTGAACGCGAACTACGGCAGTTACGGCCAGCGCCTGATCGACGCACGCTGGTACGGCTATTATGCCGGCCTGCCGATGAAACGCGCGCAGAGCGGGAATTCCTACTACGACGGCGATCCTATCGCGCTCTACCGGGTGGACCTCGCAAAGAACAAGGCAGAGCGGATAGCCAGCGGCGCGACAAATCGCGGCAACCGGGATTGGGAAATCCAGGCCGATGGAAGCATCGGGGCCTACCTCGATTACTTCCGGCAGGACCATCGCTGGGTCTTGCGCAACGGCAGCGACAAGCAGCTGGCGACGGACTACACCTCTGACGACGGATGGGCTTCTCTTGCCGGATTCACGCGCGACGGTACGGGTGTGGTCGTGGCCATCACCGACGACGACAACGACGTCGAGTGGTTCTCCGTACCGCTCCAGGGAGGCTCGACAACCAAACTGTTCGACGATGTCGATGGCACAGTCGATACCGTCTACACAGACCGGTATTCGCGCCGAATGATCGGATATGCGCTCGAGGATGCCCCCGACGAGCCGATCTTCTTCGATGAGGAGCGTCAGGACGCGGTGCGGAAAGTCATCCAGGGTTTCGATGCCCAAAACGGCAAGATCGTGGGCTGGACCCCGGATCGCACCAAGATGCTGGTCACTACGAACGGCAATTTCGACAGCGGCACATGGCTGATGGTCGATACCACCGCGGGATCGACTTTCCAGATCGGCCTTGAGCGGCCCGCTATCTCTCCCGGCTTGGTCGGCCCGATATCGACCTTCACCTACACCGCCGGCGACGGGCTGGAGATCGATGCGATCCTGACCCTGCCCCCCGGCCGCGAAGCCAAGGACCTGCCGCTGGTGATGCTGCCGCATGGGGGGCCGCAAGCGCACGACGAAGAGGGCTTCGACTGGTGGGCACAAGCTTTCGCCTCGCGCGGATACGCGGTGCTCCAACCCAATTTCCGTGGCTCGACGGACAAGGATCAGGCCTTCGTCGACAAAGGCAACGGCGAATGGGGCAAGAAGATGCAGACCGATCTTTCGGACGGCATCGACGCTCTTGCCGAAAAGGGCATCGTCGATCCGTCGCGCGCCTGCATCGTCGGCGCCAGCTATGGTGGATACGCTGCAATGGCGGGCATTACCTTGCAGAAGGACGTCTACCGTTGTGCCGTTGCAGTTGCCGGGGTGAGTGACCTGAAAAGGATGGTCAGCCGGGAATACAACGAGGGCGGAAGCCGGTCGTTGCGCGACTTCCGCGAAGAAACGATCGGCCCGCGCAGCGAAATGGATTCGATTTCGCCAGCCAAGCTTGCCGATCAGGCGAGCGCACCGATCCTGCTGATTCACGGGAAGGACGATACGGTCGTCCCGTATGAACAGAGCACGATCATGGCCGACAAGCTGAAAGATGCCGGCAAGCCCTACGAACTGGTCACTTTGGAAGGAGAGGACCACTGGCTGTCGCTTTCGAGCACGCGATTGAAGATGCTCGCTGAAGCGGTTCGCTTCGTCGAGAAATACAATCCGGCCGACTGATCCAGGAAAAAGGGTGGCGCAGGTGTCGCGCCACCCGTTCCGAGAGGCTGCGATCGCCCAGGAAGGGAACCCAAGAGGCTTGTCTTCCCTCGCGCATTCGTCAAAGCTTGTCGGATAACGGCATTCGGGGGGAGCCATGCCGCACACTATCGAAATCCGGTCGCTGTTCGCGGCATTGCTGCTCGCTTTCTCTTTCGGTCAGCTACATGCGCAGGAGCCCCTGCTTCTTTCCGTCTACGGCGACCTGCCCAATGTAGAAGACGCCGCGATTTCGACCGGCGGAGCGAACATCGCCATTCTGACGCGGATCAAGGGAGAACGACAATTGGTCGTCCTCGACCAGAACAGGGCGATCGTCGACAGGTGGGGAGTGGGCGATGCCAAGGTCCGCTATTTCGATTGGATCGGCGACGATCGCCTGCTGCTGGTAACCAGCCAGACGCAGGATGTGTGGGGCTTCACCACTGACAAGATCGAACTTTCCAGCGCGCAGATCATCCCGATCCGCGGAGATCGTAAGGTCGAGACGGTCTTCGCGAACGATGGCAAGCTGGTTCAGGCGGTTTTCGGGAATTACGGTACGCGCAAGATCGACGGCCGATGGCAGGCTTTTTTCGGCGCTATCGTACTCAAACGCGATTTCAACAATGACTACAGATTCGACCACGGTCGCCCCTACCTGTATTCGTACGACCTGGGCACCGGCAAGTCGCAGATGGTCTCCCGGGCACCC
Source organism: Citromicrobium bathyomarinum (assembly GCF_038594485.1). Taxonomy (GTDB): domain Bacteria; phylum Pseudomonadota; class Alphaproteobacteria; order Sphingomonadales; family Sphingomonadaceae; genus Alteriqipengyuania; species Alteriqipengyuania bathyomarina_A. The sequence continues at coordinate 216,339 of NZ_JBCFZG010000006.1, forward strand.
CCTGAAGACATCGCTCGCGATTGGCTGGTCGATGCCACCGGTGGGGTCGCTGCCACATTCGACATGAACCGCGATTCTGGGCGCTGGGTGCTGCGTGGGCCAGATGGCGACAAGATTGCCGATGGGCAGGATCAGGCCGGCCGCGCGGGCCTTATCGGGCTCGGTTACGACGGTAGATCGGTCATCTACTCCGAACGGGATGCCGAAGGGAACTCGCTGTGGTTCGAAGTCCCGCTCGCCGGGGGCGCTGTAACCCCGCTCCTTCAGGATGCCGATGTCGACCGGCTCTATTTCGACGAGACGACGGGCAATCTGCTTGGCTATCTCGACGCCAACAAGGGGCCTGTCTTTGCAGATCCCGCGCGGCAGGCGGCGGCCAGCAAGATCCGCCGGGCCTTTTCCAAGCTCGACATGCGGATGATCGACTGGACGCCGCAGATGGACAAGGTCCTCGTCCGCACGAGCGGCAACGGCGACAGCGGCTCGTACTATGTCGTCGATCTGCACTCGATGCGCGCGGAAGGCTTCGGATGGGAACGACTGGCGATCGAGCCCGACATGGTGGGGCCGATTACGACCTTTGCATATACGGCGGTCGACGGGCTCGAGATGGATGGCATCCTGACGCTGCCTCCGGGTCGCGAAGCAAAAGACCTCCCGGTTATCATGCTACCGCACGGCGGACCCCACGCATCCGATCGCGAGCAATTCGACTGGTGGGCGCAGGCCTTCGCGTCTCGCGGCTACGCCGTGTTCCAGCCAAACTTTCGCGGCTCGACCAACCGCGACGATGCGTTCAAGCTGGCCGGATACGGCGAGTGGGGCCGCAAGATGCAGACCGACATATCGGACGGTCTGGCGGCGCTGGCAGATGCGGGCATCGTCGATCCGCGGCGCGCCTGTATCGTCGGCGCGAGCTACGGCGGGTATGCCGCGCTCGCCGGTGTGACGCTGCAACAGGGGCTCTATCGCTGCGCAGTGGCGGTTGCTCCGGTGAGCGACCTCAAGGCGATGTACAACGAGGATTATCGCGAGTCCGGCGATCGCCGCATCACCAAGGAAGCCCTGTTGCAACAGCTGGGACCGCGCGACCAGTGGGACGATGTCTCTCCACGACGCAATGCCGATCGCGCAGATGCTCCGATCCTGCTAATCCACGGGCGCGAAGATACCGTGGTGCCTTATTCGCATTCGACCCAGATGGCGGATAAGCTCAAGGACAACGGCAAACCCTACGAGCTTGTATCTCTGGATGGCGAGGATCACTGGTTGTCGCTGTCGGCCACCCGGCAGCAGATGCTCGAGGCCACGATGCGCTTCGTCCAGACTCATAATCCTGCGGATTAGTCGGCGTCGGGGGGCAGACACGCTTGTCGCGCCCCCCTTCCCGGCCAATAGACAGTCTGGTGGACGATACCGAACCTTTCGCAATTCACGACCGGAGCATTGCGCCGGGTACGTCGGAAATTCTCACTATCCCCGTCAGCCAGCAGGTCACCGGGCTCGACGCGTCGCTCGCGCTGAAAGTGCTGCACGGCGCGAAGCCCGGCCCGGCGGTCTTCGTCAGCGCGGCAATCCACGGGGACGAGATCGTCGGTACGGCAATCATCCAGCGACTGCTCGACCATCTAATGCCAGAGGAGATTGCGGGCACGGTGATCCTGGCACCCGCAGTCAATATCTACGGCTTCGCCTCGCATAGCCGCTACCTCCCCGACCGGCGCGATCTCAATCGCAGCTTCCCCGGTTACGAGCACGGCAGCCTCGCCGCGCAACTGGCGCATTGTTTCCTCGTCAATGTGATCGACCGCTGCACGCTGGGGATCGACCTGCACACCGCGGCGGTTCACCGCTACAACCTGCCGCAGATCAGGATCGCCTCGGGCAGCGCGCACCTGACCGAGCTGGCGATGGCCTTCGCCCCGCCGATCATCATCGAGAGCCCCCTGCGCCCCGGATCGATGCGCGCGCTCGCCGAAGATCGCGACACGCCGATGCTGTTGCTGGAAGCGGGCGAGGCGCTGCGTTTCGACCGCTATTCGATCAAGGTCGGCGTAGCGGGCGTACTGCGCGTGCTGGCGCATATCGGGATGATCGAGCAGCATGGCAATGCGCACGAGACCGAGGTGCCGGTTCGCGCCAACCGATCGAGCTGGGTTCGCGCCCCGCGCGGCGGCGTGACGCGGCGCGTGCGCAAATCGGGCGACATCGTGAAGAAGGGCAGCCTGCTGGCGGTGGTCGGCGGGTTGTTCGGGGAGGACGGGCTGGAACTGGTCAACCCGTTCGACGGAGTCATCATCGGCCACGCGACACTGCCCGTGGTCAACCAGGGCGACGCGCTGTTCCATATCGCGGAGGTCGAGACGATGGACGCCGTGGGCAAAGACGCCCGCAGCATCGCCGATGCCATGGCCGTCAGCCAGCCACCCCATCCGCCGACCACGCTGCTGGACGAGGATGAGGTGCTTTAGGAGGTTTCCGCAAGCCCATCATCCGATGTAGGCCACGATCACACCAGCCCCGCATGCTCCAGCGCCTCGTCGACCGCGCGGCGGGCGTGGTCGGAGCAGGCGACAAGCGGCAGGCGGACCTCGTCGGTCATCCAGCTTTGCGTGCGGCTGAGCGCATATTTCACCGGCGCGGGACTCGAATCCTCGAACATCGCGTAGTGGAGCGGATAAAGGCGGTCGTTCAGTTCGCGCGCGCGGACGAGGTCGTTATCCGCACAGGCCTGCTGGAACTCAGCACATAGCTTGGGCGCCACATTGGCGGTGACCGAGATGCAGCCCGATCCCCCCGCCGCGTTGAACGGCAGCGCCAGTTCGTCATTGCCCGAAAGCTGGCAGAAATCTCGGGAGATACCCATGCGGTGGTCGGCCACGCGCGACAAATCCTCGCTCGCGTCCTTGATCGCCACGATCACCTCGGGGAATTTCTCCGCCAGTTCGCACACCGTTTCCGGCAGGATATCGGTCACCGTGCGGCCGGGCACGTTGTAGAGCACGATCGGCAGATCGCCGTGCTCGGCCAGATGGCTGAAATGCGCGATCAGGCCCGCCTGGCTCGGCTTGTTGTAATAGGGCGCGACGCACAGTCCGGCGGTCACCCCCGCCTTCTTGGCGAACTTGAGGTGCAGCAGCGCGTTGTTGGTGTCGTTGCTGCCGCAACCCGCGATGATCGGCACGCGGCCCGCCGCCTGCTCGACGCACATCTCGATCACCCGGTGGTGTTCGGCGTTGGAAAGCGTGGAGGCCTCGCCCGTCGTCCCGCACGGTACCAGCGCGGCACTGCCCTGCTCGATCTGCCAGTCGACCAGCGTGCGAAACGCCGCCTCGTCGACCTTGCCGTCCCGAAATGGGGTGACGAGCGCCGGGATTGAGCCTGAGAACATTTGAGCCGCTCTTTCGTTGATACTATACAGGGGAGCGAAAACGGGGTGTCAGCTGCCCCATCCCGCCCGATTTGTTCAGTGCCTGATAAGGAGCCAGTGGCCATAATGTCCAGCATGACCCGACTTCCCTTTCTGGCCATCGCGCTCGTTTCCACCACCTCTATTACCCCGCCCGCCTTCGCCCAGGACGCGGCGAGCTGGGATCGCGCGCGGGCTGACCTGATCGCAACCGCACCGACCCAGATGGCGCAGGTGATCGCCCGGTGGGAATATCTGCTCGAGCAGCGCGACCTACCCTTCACCGAATATGCAAGCTTTCTGCTGGCCTATCCCGATTTCCCGCAGGCTGACAGGCTTCGTGAACGGGCCGAGAATGCCCTCGACGAAAGCTTCGCCAGCCCAGAGAATCTGGTCGCATATTTCGATGCGCTGCCGCCGGTGACCAATGCGGGCAAGGCGCGTTACGCGCTGGCTCTATCGTCGGTCTCGCGGCCCGAGGCTGCCGCTATCGCCCGCGAAGCTTGGCGCGGGGGGAAGATGAGCTCGACCAGCGAACCCTATCTGGTGTCGCTGTTCGGTTCGCAATTCACGCAGGCCGACGAAGACGCGCGGATGAATGCGCTGCTGTGGCAGAGCGCGACGGAGGCTGCGCAAAGGCAGATCACCCGCGTTTCGCCCGACAAGCGCGACATGTTCACCATCCGGCTCGCCATGATTCAGGGCTATGACCCGGCGAGCGCGGGCGTGACCATCCCCGCCGACGCCCATCAGGATGCGGGCTACGTCTACAATCTCGCGAAGTATTACCGCGAGAACCGGCAGCTGCCGCAGGCGATTGCGCTCCTTGCCAATAGGCCCGCTTTCGAGCGCCCCGCTTTCGACCCCGAGGATTTCGTCGGCGAGGCGCTGCGCGTGGCGCGCGGTGCAGGCTCCGACCCTTCGGCGCAGATCGCGGCCAAGGTCGACGATCTGTTCGCGCCAGGCACCGATATCAGCCAGGAAGCGTATCGCCTGCGCGACGATTACACATCGCTGATGTGGCTGGGCGGTACGAATGCGTACTGGAACCTCGGCCAGCCGGGACGCGCAGCACCGCTGTTCTATCGCTATGGCGCAGCAGCACAGACCCCGCAGACCCGCTCCAAGGGGTTCTACTGGGCAGGTCTTGCTTCCGAACGTGCAGGCGACCGCAGCGAAGCAAACCGCTATTACGAGATGGCGGCGAGCTACCCCGACCGTTTCTACGGCCAGCTGGCGCTCGCCAAGCTGGGCCGCGACGTTCCGCAGCTCGGCGGCAACAGCGTCGCGCTGCCGACCGCACAGCAACGCGCCGAGTTCGAGAACTCGACCTTGACCAAGGCCGTGCGCGAGGTCGCTCGCGACGCGCCATGGCGTACCGGCATCCAGTTCTATCAGGCGATTTCCGAGCGTGCCGATACGCCGGAGGAACACGCGCTTGTCGCCGAGCTGGCGCGCGATACCGGGCGCCGCGACCTCGCGGTCAACGTCGCCGAGGCGGCTGCGGCGGACGGTCTGCGGGGCTTCGTCTTGCAGGGTTTCCCCACGGTCACGCCGCCCCCGGGCGCAAACTGGACCATGGTCCATGCGATTTCGCGGCAGGAAAGCCAGTTCGCCGCCAACGCGAAGAGCCATGCGGGCGCGCGCGGGCTAATGCAGCTGATGCCGGGCACCGCGCGAGAGCAGGCGGGCAAGCTGGGCATGAGTTACAACTCGAGCGACCTGATCGACAATCCGAGCTATAACATGCAGCTCGGCGATGCGTACTTCGCCCGCATGATGAGCTACTACAACGGGTCATATCCGCTCGCCATCGCGGCGTACAATGCGGGACCGGGCAACGTGAACAAGTGGCTGCGCGCCAATGGCGATCCGCGCGAAGGCGGGATCGACTGGGTCACGTGGATCGAGCGTATCCCGATCTACGAGACCAAGAACTACGTGCAGCGAGTGATCGAGAACGCAGCGGTTTACGAACAGCTCAATCCCAACCGTTCCGAATTCGGCCGCCCACGGATGGCGGGTGACTTCCTGCGCTAGGACGGGCTAGTCTGCCGGACATGGCTGGAGACAATCCCATCACGCCTGCGGGCTATTCCGCGATGAAGGCGCGTTACGACCATCTGCTCGGCACTGCACGGCCCGAGATCGTGGAAATCGTCAGCTGGGCGGCGGGCAATGGCGATCGTTCCGAAAACGGCGACTACCTCTATGGTCGCAAGAAGATGCGCGAGATCGATCGCGAACTGGCGTATCTCGCGAGGCGGATGAAAACCGCGCGAGTGATCGATCCGGCAGACCAGCCGAACCGGGGCCGCGTGTTCTTCGGCGCGACCGTCACCGTGGTCGACGAGGATGATCGCAAACGCGTGCTCACGCTGGTGGGCGACGACGAACAGGAGGCTGGCGAAGGCCGGATCGGTTGGTCGTCTCCGCTGGCGCGGGCACTGCGCGGCGCGGAAGTCGGCGACGTGCGTATGGTGAAGGGCCCTACTGGCCTTAGAGAATGGGAAGTGCTCGCCGTTTCCTACCCAGAGAATGCAGGCGCGGCAGCATGAGACGGTCGATTTTGGCGCTTGCGACGGTCGCCATGCTGGCAAGCCCCGCCCTCGCACGCTCCTCGCTTGGCATTTTCGACGATTGGGGCGCGTTTCGCGACCCGCGCTTGCCACGCTGCTATGCCATCTCGAAGGGCGAACGCAGCAAGGGTGCGCGCGAGTTCACGCCGTACGCAACCGTCGGCACGTGGCCCAAGCGCAAAATCCGCAATCAGGTTCACTTGCGGACATCGCGCCGCCTTGCCGCAGACCCGAAAGTGGTGTTGCGCGTTGGCGGCGACAGTTACAGCCTCATAGCGGGCGAGGCGGACGCATGGGCGGTCGACAAGCGGATGGATGCTGCGATCGTCGCGACCATGCGCGCGGGCTCCCGGATGACTGTCACCGCGACAGACCGCGGCGGCAATCGCTTCACCGACACCTACAGCCTGTCGGGGGTTGCGACGGCAATCGACGCCGCGACGATATCCTGCGCCAGGGACTGAGGTCGGGCACAGGCGGGCGACAGCTGCGGTTCGCGCAAAAGTAAAGGGGCGCGGCCCAGTAAGGACCACGCCCCTTCGCGTTGTGAGGTCAAGCTATCAGAAGCGCATGCCGAGACCGACGGTCACCTGATGGCGATCGGTATCGACATCGAAGCGGTCGCTGTCGGGCAGCGTGCCGTCGAAATCGACTTCGGCCCGCGAGTAGTTCGAATAACGATATTCGATGTTGGTGAACATGTTGCGGCCAAAGGCATATTCCAGCCCGCCACCGACGCGATAACCGTCGAGATCATAGTCGTCGTTGAACTCGGTGGTGCCATCGTTGCTGCGAACGTTGAGCTTGGCATTGGTGTAGCCGCCCTTGGCGTAGAACATCATGTTCTCGTTCGCCTTCACGCCGATACGCGCGCCGAGGTACAGGTCGCGGCCCGAGGAGACGTTGCCGTAGCCGAAGCCTTCGAAGTCGCCGTCCTTGTAGTCGGTCTTCGCGGTCGAGCCGGAGAATTCAGCTTCGGGACCAAGCACGACACTGCCGAGGTCGACGTCGTAGCCGACGGCGACACCGTAAAGCAGGCCGTCTGCGGTCTGGTCGTTATTGTCGTTGCCATCATCGTCCACCGAGGATCCGGCACGCAGGCTGTCGTAACCGGTCACGCCCTGGACGCGCAGTCCGGTGAAGGGCGAGTCGGCATCCTGAGCGAACGCGGGGGTGGCGAGCGCTGCAATCGAGCCGGTGGCGATCAATGCAATCATCTTATTCATGGGGGTACTTCCTTCTTATCCGAGTGCCGCCTGCGATGCGGCACGCAGGGAAGGAATGTCGGAAGGTCCCGCGAAGTTTCATGAACGTCACACAACAAGAAACTGTGGCATTAGGGTAACAATCTGTCGCCCAGCTGAGGGATTGATGCGACCAGCCGTAGGAACCGAGGGCGAGCGGATGCGTGCGATGCTGGAATTCGGGCCGCAAACAGATTATGTGCGCCTTTCCCATGGCCGATACAGACCTCATGCCCACGCCCGGAGCGTTCGATCCGGTGCCCACCCCGCGCGATATTACGCCGCGTGCCGATGGCCGCGTCGATCTGATCGGCCTGCCTAAAACCCGCATTCGAGAGCTGTTCGAGGCTGCCGGTCTGGACACGAAAGCCGCCAAGCTGCGCTCCAAGCAGGTGTTCCACTGGCTCTACCATCGCGGCGTGACCGACTTCGAGGCGATGACCGACATCGCCAAGACGATGCGCCCGTGGCTGACCGAGCGGTTCGTGATCGGACGGCCCGAGGTAGTCGAAGCGCACCACTCGACAGACGGCACCCGTAAGTGGGTGCTGCGCACCGCCGACGGCAATGATTTCGAAATGGTCTTCATCCCCGATGCCGATCGGGGCACGCTGTGCATCTCCAGCCAGGTCGGCTGCACGCTCAATTGCCGTTTCTGCCACACCGGCACGATGCGGCTGGTGCGCAACCTGACGCCCGGAGAGATCGTAGGCCAGGTGATGCTGGCGCGCGACAGCCTTGGCGAATGGCCCAAGGGTTCGATGGCCGGGCTGGATGAAGTCGAGGACACCGCCGAATACACCTCGGATGGTCGCCTGCTGACCAACATCGTGCTGATGGGCATGGGCGAGCCGCTGTATAATTTCGACAATGTGCGCGACGCGATGAAGCTGGTGATGGACGGCGACGGCCTGGCGCTGTCGAAACGCCGCATCACGCTCTCGACCAGCGGCGTGGTGCCGATGATGGAGCGCTGCGGCGAGGAAATCGGGGTCAATCTGGCGGTTTCGCTACACGCGGTGCGCAAGGACATCCGCGACGAGATCGTGCCGCTGAACAAGAAGTACGGGATCGAGGAACTGCTGCAGGCCTGCGCCGACTATCCGGGCGCCAGCAACGCCCGGCGGATCACCTTCGAATACATCATGCTCAAGGACAAAAACGACAGCGACGAGGATGCGCGCGAGCTTGTCCGCCTGCTGCGCCAGTATGATCTGCCCGCCAAGGTCAATCTGATCCCGTTCAACCCTTGGCCCGGCAGCGATTACGAAACCTCCCTGCCCGAGCGCATTCGCGCTTTTTCGGACATCGTCTTCGAAGGCGGGATCAGCGCGCCCGTCCGCACCCCGCGCGGGCGCGACATCGGCGCTGCCTGCGGCCAGCTGAAGACGGCCGCGGAAAAGAAGAGCCGCGCCCAGCGCGATCGCGAAGCTGCGGAAGCTGCTGCGGAAGTCGACGCCGCGTGACCATGCTGGTCGAAGCGATCTGCGCAGGACGCGCAGCTTCGCTTTCCGATGGCAAACGCACCGCTATCGTCAAATCTCCGTTGGATGGCCCGGTGGAATTCGGGCCAGGCGGCGTTGCGGGAGACGAACAGGTCGACCGCCGCCATCACGGCTTCCCGGCGATGGCCGTGCACCTGTACCCCGCAGACCACTACGCTTGGCTAAGCGAGCAATTCGGCGATCTGCCCGCACTCGACGGGCCGGGTAGCATGGGCGAAAACCTGTTCGTGCACGGGATCGACGAGACCTCGGTCCACATAGGCGACCGGTTCCGGCTGGGCACCGCCGTCATCGAAGTCTCCCAACCCCGCCAGCCCTGCGCCACGATAGAGCGTCATCTGGGCCGAAAAGGCGTTGTGAAGGCGATTGTCGCCAGCGGGCGCTGCGGCATGTTCTTTCGCGTCGTCGAAACCGGAACGGCTCGGGCCGGCGATGTGCTCACGCCGCTGGAGCAAGGCGCCACCGACTGGACCGTCAGGCGGGCCTTCCACCTCGTCTACGGGGCATCGAAGCCGGAACGCGACGAGCTGGACGAACTCGCCACCCTGCCCCGCGTGTCCGACCGGCTGGTGCGCGATATTCGCCGCAAGCATCCCGAAGCGTGATGCATTGGCCGAAGACTTGGGGCGGATCATAGGCTAGGCTCCCCTCCATGCCCGAGGCCCGCCGATGACCGACAAGCCAGCCGTTCTCGTCACCGGAGGCGCACAGCGGATCGGCGCAGCGTTCTCGCGCGCCTTTGCAGAGGCAGGCTGGCATGTCGTCATTCACTACCGCTCGTCGGGCGATGAAGCGGCGGCGCTGGCGGGCGAACTCCCCTCCGCCGAAACGATGCAAGCAAACCTCGCCGAGGACGGCGCCCCCGATGCGCTGGCACGCGAACTCGCCGAGCGGCTCGGCGATTGGCGTTGTCTCGTCAATTCGGCGGCGATCTTCGAACCGGACGACGTCACCGGCCTGGACCCGGAGATTTTCGGAAAGGCGATGCAGGTTAACGCGCGCGGGCCTGCACTGCTTGCGCAAAGCTACCTCGCCCATGCCCGGGCACGGGCAGGTCGACACGTGATTCAGGTGACCGACCAGAAGCTGGCCAATCCTAACCCGGATTTCTTCAGCTATACGATGAGCAAGCACGCCGCCGATGCCACCATCCGGATGCTCGCGATGGGCGCGGCCCGCGCCGAAGACCGTATCTACGGCCTCGCCCCCGGCGCGATCCTGGCGAGCCACGATCAGAGCGAGGACGAGGCGGAACGTTCGCACCTGCTCAACCTGCGCCGCCGCAGAACCACGCCCGAAGACGTGGCTCAGGCTGCGGTGATGCTCGCCTGCGGCGATCTGGCGAGCGGAGAGACGCTGTTCGTCGACAGTGGGCAGCATTTGCTCAGCCAGCCGCGCGACGTTATCTATCTCGAACGGGAGGGCGGACAATGAGGCACCTTGTTTCCACGCGCCTGTGGCACTGGATTAACCTGATCGCGATCGTGATCCTGTTCATGAGCGGACTGAACATCTCCAATGCCCACCCCTACCTCTACTGGGGGAACTGGGGGTTCTCGCCCGATCAGGCCTGGCTGGCGGTCCCGCGCTTTCCCGGCTGGATGACGATCCCCGATTTCTACAGCCTTGCCAAGGCGCGCGACTGGCACCTGCTCATGGCGCTGCCCTTCGCCTTCGGGTTGCTGTTCATCTGGATCGCCATGCTCTGGAACGGTCACTTCCGGCGCGACCTTGTGACCCGCAAACACGAATGGCGATGGCGGGCCATCAAGTCCGACATCGTCCAGCACCTGCGCTTCGATTTCCGGCATGAGGGCGGCAAGTACAATTTCCTCCAAAAGCTTGCCTATGGCGGCGTGTTCGGCGTGCTGCTGCCCGGCATGATCCTGACCGGACTGGCGATTAGCCCCGGCATGGAGGCAACGCTGTGGTGGCTGGTCGATATACTGGGCGGACGCCAGAGCGCGCGCTCGATCCACTTCCTGTTCGCCTGGGCGATCTTCGGCTTCTTCATCCTGCACGTCGCACTGGTGCTGCTGACGGGTCCGATCGGCCAGTTGCGTGCGATGACGCTGGGCGGCGATTACGAACCGGCCAACCCGCCTTTCGCCAGGCCCCGGCACGACAAGGGAGACGCCGCATGAGCATCCTTATGAAACGCCGCAGCGTCCTTCTGGGATCGGGTGCCCTGATGCTCGGCGCCTGTTCCAAGGTGCACGACAGCACGGCCGGTCAAAGCCTGTTCGGCGTGGTCGACGACTGGCACAAAGGCCTTCAGCGCAGCCTCACAGCACGCAACGCGCTGGCTCCCGAATTTGCGCCCGAGGATATCTCGCCCTTCTTCCGCGGCAACGGCTCCACCGACCCGCAGAACGATGGCTATCCCCAGCATGTGGCCGAAGGTTTCGCAAACTGGCGCTTCACCGTCGGCGGGCTGGTCGAGCGACCGCTATCGTTCACTCTCAACCAGATCATGCGCCTGCCGCAGCGCACGCAGATTACCCGCCACGACTGTGTCGAAGGGTGGAGCGCGATCGGCCAGTGGACCGGACCGCAACTCTCCACTTTCCTCGATCTGGCAAAGGTGAAGGAAGCGGCCAACTACATCGTCTTCCGCTGCGCCGACGATTACACGCAAGGCCGCTATTACGAGAGCATCGACATGGTGGATGCCCTCCACCCGCAGACGATCATCGCGCACCGCCTCAACGGAGAGCCGCTGCCCGTCCGCAATGGCGCTCCGCTGCGTGCTCGCGTGGAGCGTCAGCTTGGCTACAAGCATGCCAAGTATCTGACGGGCGTAGAGGCGGTCGCGAGCCTGGACGACATCGGGCTCGGCAAGGGCGGATACTGGGAAGACCACGGTGGCTACCAGTGGTACGCAGGGATGTAGTAACCTTGTCCGGCTATGTGGGGCACGATAACGTTAAGCCGCATTTACCGAACTGGAAGCAGGGTCATGGGCAAGGTCTGGAATGATGAAGAGGTACGGGTTCTGGTCGGCTGGACCGCCCAGGACTTCGGATCGAACATGATCGTGCGGATCGAGACGGCGACCAACAAGCCGGAAAGCGAGGAGGATATCCTCGTTTCCCGCATGGTGATGAACAAGGAACAGGCCGTCCAGCTTGGCAACATGCTGTTCGAACTTTGCGGTACGCTGCCTCCGAAAGGGGCCAAGCCGCCTCTGCTGGATCGCATTCTGACACGCAAAACCGGCTGAAATTTGATACAAGGCATCTATCTCGCCCCCGCGTAGACGGATCGCCTTATGTTTACGAAAGAAATCGCCTCTCGGCGAACCTTCGATTCGCGGCCCAGCGGTTTCGCAAGTCGCCTGCTGAGCCGGTTTTTCGCTTCCCACATCACCTCGGGCGCATTCGAGGTCGCATTCGCCGACGGCACGGTCGAGAGGTACGGCTCGCCCGCCCCCGGCTCGCTCGAAATCGCCATCCGCTTCACCGATGCGCACGTGCCGCGGGAGATACTTCTCGATCCGGCGCTTGGCGCGGCCGACGCCTTCATGGAGGGGCGGCTGGTGATCGAGCGTGGCGACATCATGGGTATGATCGAACTGTTTGCCCGCAACGCCCCGTGGGAAGCGGGTGCCAGCTATGACCGGCCGCACGCACTCAAGAAGCTGGCAAACCGGCTCGCCTTTCATGGAGAGCAGCTCAACAATGCGGTGCGCAGCCGATCCAACGTTTCGCATCACTACGACATCGGTAATCCGCTGTACCAGCTGATGCTCGATGCCGAGCACATGCAGTATAGCTGCGCCTACTGGCCTGAAGAGCGCGGCGGCGCCGACATGTCACTGGCGCAGGCGCAGGAGGCGAAGCTGGCGCATATCGCCGCCAAGCTGGCGCTGGAGCCGGGTCAGCGCGTGCTCGATATAGGATGCGGCTGGGGCGGCATGGCCATGTTCCTTGCCGAGCGCGCCGATGTTCACGTGACCGGGATCACGCTGTCCAAGGAACAGGCGGCCCTGGCGCACGAGCGCATCGCCGCAGCCGGACTGTCGGACAAGGTCACCATCGAGCTCGTCGACTACCGCGATCACGCCGCGCAGGGGCACAAGTACGACCGGATCGTGTCGGTCGGCATGTTCGAGCATGTCGGACGGGCGCAGTTCGACGAGTTCTTCCGTGCCTGCGGCACGCTTCTCTCAGTCGACGGCGTCATGCTGATCCACACGATCGGGCGCATGGGCCCTCCGGGATCGACCGACGCCTTCACCCGCAAGTACATCTTTCCCGGCGGCTATATCCCCGCATTGAGCGAAACCGTCGCCGCGAGCGAGAAGTGCCGCCTCATCGCCACCGATGTCGAGACTTGGCGGCTGCATTACGCACATACGCTGCGCGCGTGGTACGAAAGGTGCGAGGAACATCGCGACGCGATCGTCGGCATGTACGACGAGCGCTTCTATCGCATGTGGACGTTCTATTTGGCCGGTGCCGCCGCCGCATTCGAAAGCGGTGCGATGTGCAATTACCAGATCCAGTACGCCCGCCACCGACATGCCCTGCCTCTTACGCGCGACTACGTGGCCGAGGCGGAGAAGCGGCTGCTCGGCGACGCCTGACCTCCCTTCCTGCGGCCTGAATTGCCGAACGATTTGATTTCGTTGATCTTCGTACCCATTTTGGGCGGGAGAGGCAGAACGGGATTACGCAAATGGCAGGCGGATGGGCACGCGACGGCGCGGTGCAGGACCAGATCGACGACACGGTGTCCGACGCGGTGAAAGCCGCGCGGGCAGGGATGCCCACGGGCGAGAGCGAGAAGTGGTGCATCGAATGCGGGGAAGACATCCCCGAGAAGCGCCGCGTCGCTCTGCCCGGAGTAAAGACTTGCGTCGAATGCCAGTCGAAACGCGACAGCAGCGCACGCTCCAGCGGGATCAACCGCCGCGGCAGCAAGGATAGCCAATTGCGCTGATTGGCGTTCGATAGCGGATTGTCTTGGCCAAACCTCGTTGATAGGCGCTTGCCATGACCTCGACCCCTCAGAACAACCGCGTCGTCCTCGCCTATTCGGGCGGCCTCGACACTTCCGTCATCGCCAAATGGCTCGAAGTCGAGCGCGGGCTGGAGGTCGTCACCTTCACCGCCGATCTCGGCCAGGGCGAGGAACTGGAGCCCGCCCGCCGCAAGGCGCAGGCGATGGGGATCCCGGACAAGCACATCTTTATCGAGGATCTACGCGAGGAATTCGTGCGCGACTTCGTCTTCCCGATGATGCGCGCCAATGCCCGTTACGAAGGCGACTACCTGCTGGGCACCAGCATCGCGCGCCCGCTGATTTCCAAGCGGCTCGTCGAGATCGCTCACGAGACCGGCGCCGGCGCCATCGCGCACGGCGCAACCGGCAAAGGTAATGATCAGGTCCGTTTCGAGCTTAGCGCCTATGCGCTGGACCCCGATATCGTGGTGATCGCCCCGTGGCGCGAGTGGGATCTGACCAGCCGCACCGCCCTTATCGCGTGGGCAGAGCAGCACCAGATCGAAGTACCGAAGGACAAGCGCGGCGAAAGCCCGTTCTCGACCGACGCGAACCTCCTGCACACTTCGTCGGAAGGCAAGGTGCTCGAAGACCCGTGGGAGGAGACGCCGGACTACGTCTATTCGCGCACCGACAATCCCGAGGATGCGCCGGACACGCCCGAGTACATCACGATTGCGTTCGAGAAGGGCGATGGCGTCGCGCTCAACGGCGAGGCGATGTCGCCCGCCACGCTGCTCGCGGCGCTCAACGATCTCGGCCGCAAGCACGGGATCGGACGGCTCGATCTGGTCGAGAACCGCTTCGTCGGCATGAAATCGCGCGGCATGTACGAGACGCCGGGCGGCGAAATCTACGCCCGCGCCCATCGCGGGATCGAACAGATCACGCTCGATCGCGGTGCAGCGCACCTGAAGGACGAGCTGATGCCCAAATATGCAGAGCTGATCTACAACGGGTTCTGGTTCAGCCCGGAACGCGAGATGCTGCAGGCCGCGATCGACCACAGCCAGACGCGTGTGTCCGGCGAGGTGCGGCTCAAGCTCTACAAGGGCAATGCCTCGGTGGTCGGACGCCGCAGCCCCAACAGCCTCTATTCCGAAGCTCACGTTACCTTCGAGGATGATGCTGGCGCCTATGACCAGAAGGACGCGGCAGGCTTCATCAAACTCAACGCACTGCGGCTCAGGCTGCTGGCAAAACGGGATCGCTGACCGCAATCGCGCGCCATGCGACGAAGCGTTGAGTTACCCACCCCTGTCCACCGCGAAATCGTGGGAAAGTGGATAACTCGACCTTGAAAAGCTTGTCCGACTCACTCGTCGAGCGCAGTCTCAAGACATCGGAAGGGACGAAAGACCTCTTCGAATGACGGTCGAAAGACCTGAAAACGAAGGATTTTTTCGAACCGGATGAGATGGCGGAGATTGTCCGCGCGGAGTTCGAGGAACGCTTGGCAAAGGCTTTTGCCGGAAGCAAGCGAGCCGTTCGAGAAAACCGCGAAAGGTGCTTCACCATGAGCCGGGCAATCCGGCCGGACATCGATGGAAACCCTGCAAGCTTCGGCGAACGGGGAGACCGCTCGAGATGGAAGGCCACCATGGACCGCCCGGTTTCGGTCTCGCCAGACGAGGATGGACCTTCGGGTTCGTCCAACCGCGGGCGAAACCGGATGCCGGTGCGAGCGCCGGTGAATGATTCGTCCGATCCTTCGGGAGGTGACGGGGACGCATCGGGCGCCAAGCGACCGTCGGAAGGTTCGCCTGAAGACGGGACCACGGGCCGGTGAGAGTGGGGTCGGCAGCAATGCCGGCCCCATTTGTCTTGCGCGCGGTGTCCGATGGCCTACTGCATCTCGCCCGACTTCGCGAGGCCGGACGATCGCTCCGCAGCGACCAGGGGTTCTTTTTGCACCCTAACTTGCCATTGAAATTGCTCGCTAAATCTCGATCAAATGCAGATTTCTGCCAAATCTGCGCAATAACCGAGTCACTTTGCGACAGGTCCGTTCCTATCGGGCCAAATGTGGCGAAAGCGCGGCGAGTTGCCTGCGGACGTATTCCTTCGCCGACAAACAGGCCTAAGTTCCCTCGCCATGGACGGGAACACGAACACCCTTCGCCGCGTCGCCTTGCCGGCGTTCGCACTCGGCATCCTTGCACTGCCGCTCGCCGGAGCGGGCGCGCAGGATGCGGCGGGCCAGCGCGCGATGGTCGCCGAAATCGCCCAGGCCGATACTCAATCGCTGACCGACGAGATCGTTCCGGCAAGCGCCGCCGCGACCGACTTCGACGCCAGCTTTGCGCGCTTTGATATCGACCCGCCGGCACCCAGCGTGGGCACCGCAGCCGTCGATCTCGACAGCTTCGATCCACCGGTCGAGGCGGAGCCCGAAGTGTGGCGCAGCGGCGTCGCGTCGTATTACGGCGCGAAGTTCAACGGCCGCCGCACCGCCAGTGGCGAGCGGTTCGACATGAATGCCTACACCGCCGCGCACAAGACGCTGCCCTTCGGCACGAAGGTCCGCGTGACCAACCCTCGCACCGGCAAGAGCGTGATCGTGCGGATCAACGATCGCGGCCCTTACGCCCGCGGCCGCGAGATCGACGTCAGCCGCGCCGCCGCGGTCGAGCTCGGCCTGGTCCAGCGCGGCCACGGCAACGTGGAGCTTGCGCTGGTCGACTAGCGACTTGCCGCCCGGCCTCCCCCGCGCAATAGAGCGGGAAGGAGCGACATCGGGGGCAGGCGCGTGAATCCGCAATTCGACTACATCTTCGAACTCTTCACGCTGCTCATCAGCCTCGCCGTGGCGGAGATGCTGATGGGCTTTTCCCGCATTCTCAAGATGCGCGCGCGGCGCAAGGCGGGGGTCGATCCCACCGCAATCAGCGTGCGGGTCGGCTGGCTGGTCCCGCTGCTCGGCCTGCTGGTGCTGATCGACCTCGCCACCTTCTGGAGCATCATCTGGACGATGCGCGGCGTGCTCGACATGCGGATCGCGACCATCTTCGGCGTGCTCGTCCTCATCGGCGGCTACTACCTGATCGCGACGCTGGTGTTCCCCGACGAGCCCGAGCTATGGCCCGATTTCGACGCCTATTTCTGGCAGCAGAAGCGCGTGGTGGTCGGCGGCGTGCTGCTGATCAACATCGCCTCCACCGTCGCGTCGCTGATGCTCGGCGCGCAGGGGGCCGAGCAGGTCGCGGCGGCGCAGAAAGCCGCTCTCGAACACCCCGCCTTCGCCATTTCGAGCATGATCATGCTGCTCAACTTCCCCGCCTTCCTGTGGCTCGCCTTCAGCAGGCGCCGGATCGTGTGCATCGTGCTGATGGGCTTCATCGTCTTCACCCAGCTGTTCCACGCCTACGCGACCTGGGGGCTGGAGGGCATTTTGTGATCGCACACCCGCGCGGCTGAGTGCGGGCGTTTCCCCCTCGCCTGACACACCTGACACAGTGTCCTGGGGCGAAAAAACCTCGTCGCTTTCGGCGTGCTCTGGCGCGCGCTCATCCGCCGCCTCACCGCACACCTCGTCATCCGGACCCGCATCCGCATCGGAGGTCTGCGTCTGCGTCGGCGCGCATGCGACGAAGGTGATCTCCTCCTCCGCCGCCAACTCGTTCAGTTCGAAGTCGAACTCGGCCACCGCGTCGCTCGCCGCGCAATCCTTCGCCAGCCGGTCGAGCCGCCCGAGATGCGCGAGCAGCAGCCGCGCGTCGTAGCGGCGGCGCGTCGCCACCGCCTCCCCGTGGTAGAAGATCGTCTCCTCCACCCCGTTCAGCGCCCGGTCGGCGAGCACCGCCTCCACCTGCGGCCGCGCAAGCAGCAGCGCCGCGTCCCACAATCGGGCAAAGCGCGCACACGCCCGCCGCATCCGGTACGCGGTGGAGCGCGAGACACCGGTCGCCCGCGTCGCGGCCAGCACGTTGCCGCACTGCGCCAGCCGATCGAGGAAGAACGCCTGATCCTCCCGGCTGAAATGCGGCGGCACGGGCGGCGCCGTGCCGGGCGAGAGCACCGGGAGGCTGGCGGTGCTTGCGGAAGGTTGGGGGGTGTGGGTCATGAGCGGTCCGTGAGCATCTGCTGCGAGGGACCGATTCATCTATACGCGAGAGGCGCTGTAGGACAGCCCGCCCTGCCCCCTCACAGACACGCACCAATCCGAGGCGCAGCCGAGGCAAGGCCGACCGGCCGCCCGAAAGCGAGGCCAAAAAAGACTCCGCTTGTCCTGAGCTTGTCGAAGGGCGAGCGCCCCGTCCGCACTTCGACAAGCTCAGCACGAACGGGTTTGAGGGCGAGGCACTCCTACCGCCCCCGCAATTCCTCCCGCACATGCACTTTCACGCTCACCGCGCGCCCCAGCAGAACTTCCTCGTCCACGCATATGGCGCAGCAGCTGCGCAGGCGTCTGCGAGGCGCGCTTCCCGATCCGCCCCGCATCGACGTGGCGCTGCCACTCCTCATACGCGACGCGCGCCGAGAACGGCGGCCCGCCCATAAGGTCGGCGTGCTGTGGGGTGGGTCTGGACATGGATTGGCCTCTCGGGTTCGTGGGTGGGGACCGGGAGGCTAGTGGGAGAGAGAGGTTTAGGACAGCGACCTTCGGAATCACCCTTGATCGGACGGAAAAACTCACAGATAGTATACCACATGCGACGCCAATCTATTATTTTCGCGATTATTTGAAGAACTAAGAACGCAAAGAGCATTACTTATTCTCTTAGGGTAGCGAATTAATTTTATCATGACGACCGGGAGGCATAATTGATAGAGTTTGGGCTTAGCCTGTCCCTTTTAGAGGCATTCCGCTTTCTGAAGAAAAATCGTGAACATACCGTCAGAGAATACATATCCTTTAGCTCCGCAAAATCTGATTTCTCTCTAAAGAAACATGCCACCGACATTAACACTTGGGCGTCAAAAACTCAGTTTGCATTGATCCATAAGCCACGTGATATTTCCGACGGAACAATCTCAATCGATATAGCAACACAGACCAGAAAAGAAATTGGGACTAATTTCTATTCGGAAATAATACGAGAGAGAGATATTTTTTCTGATGACAGATTCGTCGTCGTCCTTGGAGATCCGGGATCCGGAAAAACGACGTTTGTTAAAAGACTTATTTCTCACATATTTTCTACGGGAAGTGAAAACTACCTTC
Source organism: Citromicrobium bathyomarinum (assembly GCF_038594485.1). Lineage (GTDB taxonomy): Bacteria > Pseudomonadota > Alphaproteobacteria > Sphingomonadales > Sphingomonadaceae > Alteriqipengyuania > Alteriqipengyuania bathyomarina_A. The sequence continues at coordinate 235,247 of NZ_JBCFZG010000006.1, forward strand.
CAGAGATACGAAGTCTGTTGCTAGCAATTTGCCGTAGAGATTTACAAAATAAAAATCTTATCGATCATATATTCGATATCCTCGGATACTCAGAGGTATTTATCGATAGAACGGAGTTGGACGACGAATCTTACTATGAACTCGTAAAAATCCGGGAAAAGGAGAAGCGAGATGCAGTTTTTCACGCCCTCTCACAGTCTGACACCCTCTTAGTCCTGGATGGGATTGACGAGCTAGACGGTCAGAGCAAGCAGCGAGTCTTTAGCGACCTAGCCGACCTTCGCCTTTCTATGGTCCGAGGAGGGATCATCGCGACCTGCCGATCGGGAGATTGGTCAACGAAAGTAGAGGGCTTTTCCGCCTACCAGATAGCGCCCCTTTCCGATCAGAATATTCGCGATATCGCGAACACTTGGTCTGAAACGCCCACAGATTTCTTAAAGCGCATCGACAGCATTTCCTATCGCCAGCTTGTCGATAGACCACTTTTTCTTATGCTTTTGATAATAATATTTAATAGGCAAAAAAAACTGCCAGACACCCCTTCCGATCTATATGAGCACGTGGTGGATCTAATTATTAATAGGATCGACAGTGTTAATTCTATAGTCCGGGAATCACTTGTCGAAGACGTGATGCTTACGACAAAACGCCGCCTAATTGATGAAATTGCCTTTAAGACAGTATTTGAAATCAGAAAGGTTCGCTTTTCTTTTTCTGATATTGAAGTCGCAATTATCGATTCACTAAAGAGGAACAAGATAAGATCAAGTGCGTCAATTGATGTTCTGTCAGAAATAGAATCCCATACCGGACTCATTGTAGAATCGGGTTACAGAAATTATGAATTTTGCCATCCGGTTCTACAGGAATATCTAGCCGCTTGCCACTTGGTAAAGCTACCGAATTTGACCTCATATTTAGATGAGATTAGACCATCCGCGCCGTGCCTCGCAGTCGCGAGTGCAATTTCATCTGACCCAACGCACTTCTTTTCTGAAGCTCTCAATATATTTATTGATAATCTCGTTTCATCAAATGGCGATATCGAGACAAGATCCTCCCTCTATTCGTTCTTGCACAGAACGAATTTCGAAAATCCCATCTTAGAACCCTCACTTTCGCTTAGCTTTGCTCTATGTAGATTGATGCACGAGATTTCCTTGATGCCGTTAATAAATGGATATCAAAGCGCGTCAAGCTCTCCACTCGCTGAAATACTTGAACTATTTTTGGAAAAAGAACCCGTCGTCAAATCTTTTATATACTTCGGAAACGCCTTTGAGTACAATACTCGAGATGCTCCAGGCCTCATGCTCCGAAAGAGAAGTAAAATAGTTTCCTTTAAGGACAACAGAGCCTATCCAGAATATTATATAAATGAATTTTTCTTTCGCTCTTTTTCCATAACTCGGTCTTGTAATGTTCTCTTCTCAAGAGACGCTACTTAATCGCATATCTTTTGACGCCGCGTTCAAGAAAAGCCTTACTCCGCCGATTCCTTTTGCCGTGCGAGAATTGGGGCAAGGTACTGCCCTGTGTAAGACGCGCTCACCTCGGCCACCTCCTCAGGCGTACCCTCCGCAACAATCTCCCCCCCGCGCACACCGCCATCCGGGCCAAGGTCCACCAGCCAATCCGCCGTCTTGATCACGTCGAGGTTGTGCTCGATCACCACCACGGAATTGCCCTGGTCGACCAGCCGGTGGAGCACTTCCAGCAGCTTCCTCACATCCTCGAAGTGAAGCCCGGTGGTCGGCTCGTCGAGGATATAGAGCGTCTGCCCCGTGCTGCGCTTACTCAGCTCCTTGGCCAGCTTCACCCGCTGCGCCTCGCCGCCTGACAGCGTGGTCGCCTGCTGGCCGACCTTGATATAGCCCAGCCCCACCTCGCTGAGCATCGCCATCTTGTCGCGGATCGGGGGGACCGCCTTGAAGAAGCTTTCCGCATCCTCGATCGTCATGTCGAGCACGTCGGCGATGGAGTGGCCCTTGAACTTCACCTCCAGCGTTTCGCGGTTGTAGCGCTTGCCGCCGCATTCCTCGCAGGTGACGTAGACGTCGGGCAGGAAGTGCATCTCGATCTTGATCAGGCCGTCGCCCTGGCACGCCTCGCACCGGCCGCCCTTGACGTTGAAGCTGAAGCGGCCGGGCTTGTACCCGCGCGCCTGGCTTTCGGGCAGGCCGGCGAACCAGTCGCGGATCTGGGTGAAGGCGCCGGTGTAGGTCGCCGGGTTGCTGCGCGGCGTGCGGCCGATGGGCGACTGGTCGATCTCGATCACCTTGTCGCAATATTGCAGGCCGGTGACACGATCGTGCGCGCCCGCGATCACCCGCGCGCCGTTCAGCTCGCGCGCGGCGGCGGCGTAGAGCGTGTCGATGGTGAAGCTCGACTTGCCGGAGCCGGAGACGCCGGTGATGCAGGTAAAGGTGCCCAGCGGGATCGACGCGGTGACGTTGTTCAGGTTGTTGGCGCGCGCGCCGTGGACGGTCAGCTGGTGCCCGTTGCCCTTGCGGCGCGTGGCCGGGACTTCGATCTCACGCGTGCCGTTGAGGTACGCCGCGGTGAGCGATTTCTTGGACTTGAGCACCTGCTTGAGCGTGCCCTCCGCCACGATCTCGCCCCCGTGGACGCCCGCGCCGGGGCCAAGGTCGACCACATAGTCGGCGGTGCGGATCGCGTCCTCGTCATGCTCGACCACGATCACCGTGTTGCCGAGATCGCGCAGGCGTTTCAAAGTCTCGAGTAGCCGGTCGTTGTCGCGCTGGTGCAGGCCGATGCTCGGTTCGTCGAGCACATAGAGCACGCCCGACAGCCCGCTGCCGATCTGGCTGGCGAGGCGGATGCGCTGGCTCTCGCCCCCGCTTAGCGTGCCCGACTTGCGGTCGAGGTTGAGGTAGTCGAGGCCGACATTGTCGAGGAAGCCCAGCCGCTCGTTGATTTCCTTCAGGATCGCGCGGGCGATCTGCTGCTGTTGTTCGCCCAGATGCTGGGGCAGGTTCTCGAACCACACCTTCGCGTCGCCCACGCTCATGCGGGAAGGTTCGGCAATGTCGGTCGGCCCGGCGCCGCTGGGGATCTTCACCGCCAGCGCCTTCTCGTTCAGCCGCTTGCCGCCGCAGGTCTCGCACGGCTGCGCGGTCTGGAACTTGGCCAGCTCGTCGCGCATCCACGCGCTTTCGGTCTGCAGCAGGCGGCGGTTGAGGTTGCCGATCACGCCCTCGAACGGCTTGTTCACCGTGTACTGCTTGCGGCCATCCTTGAAGGTCAGCGGCACGCGCTTGCCCCTGGTGCCGTAGAGGATGACGTCCTGGTTCTCCGCGCCCAGATCCTGCCACGGCGTGGTCAGGTCGAAGCCGTATTCCTTCGCCAGGCTGGCGAGCACCTGCATGTAATAGGGCGACGGCGGATTGCTCTTCGCCCACGGCATGATCGCGCCCTGCTTCAGCGTCAGCGCCTCGTTCGGGACGACGAGCTGCGGGTCGAACAGCTGCTTCTCGCCAATCCCGTCGCACGTCGCGCAGGCGCCCTGCGGCGCGTTGAACGAGAACAGCCGCGGCTCGATCTCCTCGATCGTGAACCCGCTGACCGGGCAGGCGAACTTTTCGGAGAAGACGATCCGGTTGGCGGGCACGCCTGCGCCACGAAGCCCTCCCTCCTTCAGGGGGGAGGGTTGGGAGGGGGGCTCGGCGCCTCCCCCTCCCCCAACCCCCTCCCCTGAAGAGGAGGGGGCTTTGCCCATCACCTCGGCAACCGTCCCATCGGCCAGGTCCACGTAGGCCAGCCCCTCGGCGAGCCGCAGTGCGGTCTCGAAGCTGTCCGCCAGCCGCGTCTCCAGCCCTTCCTTCACCGCGAGGCGATCGACCACCACCTCGATGTCGTGCTTGAATTTCTTGTCGAGCGCGGGCGCATCCTCGATCGGGTAGATTTCCCCGTCGATCCGCACGCGGGTGAAGCCCGCCTTCTGCCACTCGGCCATTTCCTTGCGGTATTCGCCCTTGCGCCCGCGCACCACCGGCGCGAGCAAATAGGCGCGCGTTCCCTCGGGCAAAGCCATCACCCGGTCGACCATGTTGGAAACGGTCTGCGCCTCGATCGGCAGCCCGGTCGCGGGCGAGTACGGCACCCCCACCCGCGCCCACAGCAGGCGCATGTAGTCGTAAATCTCGGTCACGGTCGCGACGGTCGAGCGCGGGTTCTTGCTGGTCGTCTTCTGCTCGATCGAGATCGCGGGGCTCAGCCCCTCGATATGCTCGACATCGGGCTTCTGCATCATTTCGAGGAACTGGCGCGCATAGGCGCTCAAGCTCTCGACATAGCGCCGCTGCCCCTCGGCATAGATCGTATCGAAGGCGAGCGAGCTTTTGCCCGAGCCCGAGAGCCCGGTGATGACGATCAGCGAATGCCTCGGCAGGTCGATATCGACGCCCTTGAGGTTATGCTCGCGCGCACCGCGCACGGAGATTTTGGTAAGTGCCATAGGGCGCGTGTTCCGCTTGTGTTCCGGGTCTGTCAAGGATGCCGAGTGGCCTATCCGCTGGAAAGCGAGCGACCGGCATGGGCGGTTCCGCCCTGTTGGGGAGAATGTGGTGTGGCGGGGCGCGATTTGAAGGTGTGTGGAGGCACAGCGAATTGCCGATTTGACCACAAAACACCTTCACACGGGCAGCCCGATCGGTGAAAGTGGCAATCGAAGGGGCGTCGATGAGAAACCTGTCCGAGCCTGAAAGGCGTATCATTGCCGCAGCCCGAAAGGGCGAACTTGCAGATTTCCGGCAATCCAAGTCATCCGCCGATCTGCCGACCGTGCGCGCCAGCTTCCTCGGCGATTTGTGGATGGGCCTGCTGCCCGATCACCATATCCATCCTGCCGGGCTGAGGATTGCAGGGGTTCGGATCGCTGGCGACCTCAAGGCGCGGGCTAACCCCGCACGCGAAGGGTACGAAGTTCTGCCCGAGATCGATTTGCTGGAGTGCGAGATCGGCGGGTTGATCGATCTGCGTGGCACCCGTGTGCGGGCCATCTCGTTCGAGAATTGCAACTTCGGCTCGAGCCAGACGCAATACAGCGTCAATCCGACGAATGAATCGCTTCATTTTCTCGGAGCCGAATTCGAACGCGAGGTGGCTTTCGAGGGCTGTAACTTCGTCGGCCAGGTGGCGCTCGATTTTGCCAACCTTGCCAAGGGTCTGGACATCACCCGTTGTACCTTCGCGCACTCGCTCCACATGGCGTCCGCGAAGTCGCAGGGCTCCGTCCAAATCGAAGGCTGTACGATAGGCGGGCGGGATCAGAAAGGAGGTTCGCCCCACGCTTTCTGCGCCGATTTCAGCCAGTTGGCGCTCGAAGGCGGACTGACGGTGAATCGATGCCGCTTCGATGGGTCGATCGAGATGGCGGCGATGAATATCCAGGGGCTGACCATCAGCCGGTGCAGCGTCCGATCAACCGAGGTCAACGAGGTCGCGCTCAACCTCTTCCGGGCGAAACTGGAGGGCGGCTTTGAAATTACCCGCAGCGTGTTCAGGGGCCGCATCTGGGCCCATTCCCTTATTTCTTCCAGCAGTTGCTATGTGGCAGATTGCCGCGTTCTGCAGGGCACCGGCCATTCCGAGTTCAACCTCGATTACGGCAAGATCGCGGGGTCCATGTACATAACACGGTCGGATTTCAGGAAAGGGCTGACGCTCAACTTCGCGAAACTCGATGGACCGATGCTGGTGCATAGTTCGCGCGCGGTAGCGGCAGGCGCAGACTCGATGGCGCTGTCTGCCATCTCGCTGAGCGTTGCAGCTCTGGAATTTCACGACAGCCTTTTCGTGGGTCAATTGCGCTTTTCCAATTGCCGGATCGACGGAGACTTCAATTTTCTGGCGTCGGCATGCAAGATTTTCGGCGAGGACCGGCTCACTTTGAGCGACCTCGATCCAGAACAGCAGGTCGATGAAAATCACCCTTCGTTTTTTATGATGAATTCGAAGATCGGTGGCTACCTCTACTTCAATCGCTCGCTCGTATCGGGAGGCGCGGAAGTGTTCTTTTCCGAAATGGCGAGTGGAGCCCAGTTCTGGCAATCCGCATTCGTATCAGGAACGCGCCAGGTATCGCTGGACCTTCAGTCGAGTACGAGCATCGGCAATCTCTTCCTGCGAGCATGTCATATCACGTCGGCGGTGACGCTGTGGGATGGCAGTTGGGCACTCGTCACATTCGAAGGCTGCCAGATCGGCTTCTATGATGCGGAAACTTCCGCACCGTTTTCGCTCTGGGCCTCGGGCCTGAAAGTAAAGCAGACCTTTTCCATCACCGAGATCGAAATAGACGGTCGCCGACTGACCACGCGCATGATCGGGATGGCGTTCTTCGACCATGGCGATCTGGGCGATCTTCAATTCCAGTCGTGCGAACTGATCCTGCCGGACGTTGCTTTCGCCATCGGGCAGGGGCGGGTCGTGGATGCGGAAGGTGCGGTCATCCGCAACAATGTTCGGATCGGGCAGACGACATCGCGCATAGAACGGCGTGCCAGTCACTTCTCGCCCCCCAAGTTTGTCGGAGCGTTCAGTCTCGACGACGCCAAGATCTCAGGCGATGTGATCGTGAATGATTGCATCCTCGAGGCGCGTGGGGACACGGCGCGACCTCTGGCCCATTTCAATTCGGAGGAACGCGTGGCGCGCCGCAAACGCGGCGTGGCCCTATCGCTCAACGACACCCAGATAGGCGGCGAACTCGTCATCGGGCATTGCTCGCAGGACGAAGAGAAAAATCCCGTTCCCATGCTGACCGGACTGGTCGACATGCGCAACGCCAATATCGGGCTTATTTCGGACTCCGGCGGCGAATGCTGGCGAAAGGCCGGCCTACAGCCCGGGCAGTTGTTGCTGGACGGATGCATCTATCGCGATCTCGACGACATTCATGAAGATGAGAACTCCGGCACGCGGCGCAACCGGGATGCGGCGAGCAAACGTTTGCGCTGGCTGGAACTGCAATATCCCCGCGGCAAGGCCGACCCGGTGACCTTCATACCGCAGCCCTACGAACAGCTCGCATCGATTTTTGCGGCCGAAGGCAACGACCGCGGGCGGCGCAAGGTCATTATTGCAAAGCGAGACATGAACCGGAAATTTGGCCGGTTGGGGCCGTTCAACCGTGCGATGCAGCGCTTGCTCAAAGAGACGAGCGACTACGGCTATTCACCCGGCCGGGCGATCTTCTGGACGGTCCTGTACGTTACGCTGGGGACGATCGCAGCTTACTTCCTGAGCACGCACAACGCGCTCATGCTCGCGTCGACCGATGCGCAGCCGCAAACGGTGTTCGATCCTTTCGTCTACGCTTTCGACGCGGCGATCCCGATCATCGATCTGAACCAGGACTCGACCTGGACGATCAATCCCGCAGCGTTCCGATACGATGTGCTCGCCAGCGCGGTGACGATTGCGAAATCAATCTATGAGGTTGTGGGAATGCTGCTGATTTCGGTGACCATCCTGAGCCTGACCGGCACGCTGCGCGAGAAGGAATAGCTGCGGCTCCGCTTGGGTACCCTCCTCACAATCCCCCGCGCCTGCTACCCGGTCAAGCATGCACCGCCTGTTCGCCGCCCTGCGTCCGCCCGAAGGCATCCGAGATGCGCTGATCGATACGATGGAGGACATCGAAGGCGCGCGGTGGCAGTTCGATGAGCAGTTGCACCTCACGCTGCGCTTCGCTGGCGAAGTCGATGCGCGCACGGCGGACGATCTCGCCAACGCGCTGTCGCAGGTGAGCGTGGAGCCGTTCGCGCTCGCCATCCGGGGCGTCGGCACGTTCGAGACCAAGGGCCGCGTCACCTCGCTGTGGGCGGGGGTCGCGCCGTGCGAGCCGCTCGCCATCCTCCAGCGCCGGGTCGAGCGGGCGTGCCAGCGTGCGGGGCTGGCGCCGGTCACGCGCAAATTCGTGCCGCATATCACGCTCGCGCGCACCAATGCCTCGACTGGGCCGATCGGCGGGTGGCTGGCCGATCATGAGCGGCTCGCGCTGCCTGAGTGGGAGGTCGAGCGGTTCTGGCTTTACCAAAGCCGCCTCGATGCGGGCGGTGCGCAATACGAGCCGCTGCTGGCGTTTCCGCTCACGGCCTGAGCCTGCTCTGCCAGAAGCCCGATGGGGGCATTCGCACCCCGCATTGCCTGCCTTCGACTGCACCACGAAGCGCATCGTGTCTTGCGCGAATTCCCGCACAGCTTTTCGAATACACACCGGCTGCCATCCTCATTTTTCCGGACCTTTCACCGACATCGACAAGACGACCCGCCGGACTCGCCCGACGAAGCGCGGACCTTTTGAGGCTGTTTGTCCGTTGATCGGGTGAAGGTGGCAGACCGGTGCGCACGCGCCCGCGCATGTCTGCCGAAGAGCAGTGCAACAGGAGAGTGGCATATGATCGCCCGGGTGGCGACCACATCGGACAGGATATGCGGCTGGCGGCACGTCGGCCGATGACAGACCTGTCCGCTTCCCGCACTTCCGTTCGCAATGGCGGCGGCCCCCGCGTTGCCCGGCGCCAGCGCCGAGAGCGTGCGCGCCTGCGCGAGAGACATCCTGAGGCCCAAGAGCGCCCCCGCCTCTCGCGCCGCAAACGCTTTATGAAGCGCGCGCCGGTCGCGCTTGCGGCAATGTCCGTCGCGGCCGGGTCGCTCGGTGCCTACAGCCCTTCGCAGGACGACGTGCGTGGCTGGTCTTACGAGAACAACCTGAAGACCAACCCCAACTATACCCGCATGAACGCGCGGCTCCTCACCACCAGCGAGCGGATGCGCAACGCGCTGGCGCAGGAAGAGGGGATGCGCCTGACCGTTTATCGCGATGTTGCGGGCTACCCTACGGTCGGCATCGGCCACCTCGTCCGACCCGCAGACGGCTTGCGCGTGGGCGACCGGATCACGCGCGAACAGGCGATGGCATTCCTGAAAGCCGATCTGGAAACGGCGGAGAAATCCGTTGTAGCGGTCGTCGGCGACCTCAAGCTCTATCAGCATGAGTTCGATGCACTGGTCGATCTGGCATACAACGTTGGCGAAGGCACTTTGTCCCCCGAAGAGAGCCCCGACCTCAACCGCGCCATTGCCAATGCCGATTACGAGGCGATAGCCGCCGAACTCAGGTATCGCTTTGCAGGTGGAGAAATTGCAGGTGGCCTTGTCCATCGATCCGAACGGCGCACACAGATTTTCCTCAAGGCGAATTATGCGGATGTCCGCCCCGGCTAACCTCATGCTCGGCGTTAGCATTGCTGCGCTTGCCGCTTGCTCCCCCGCACAACCGCAGAGCGACGAACGCGCAGCGGCGCAGGTGGCCCAGCCGCCATCGCCTCCGCAAACCGGGCCCACCAAGGCGTCCGACAACTGCTTGCTGGTGGTCTGGCAGGATCAGAAGACGCGCGACGAACGATTCGATCTGGCACACGACAGCGCGACCGGCGGCGCCATTTCCTGCGCGACCGGCACCAGCGCAAGCCAGTTCGCCAACGCCTTCACCGCGATCCGCAGCGCGGCGCGCGCGCAGGACAAGGCGGCGATCCTCGACGAAATCGGCCTGCCTCTTCTCTATATCGATGCCAACGGCAATCGACGGGAACTGACCGCATCCGACGATGTCGACGCGGCCTTTTCCGAAGTGTTCGACGACAATGTTCTCGCCCTGCTGCGCGATGTCGACCTCGACGCCCTTACCGTGGTGCCCGACCAGGGTGCCTTCGTGCGGCTGGGATCGGTCTGGCTGGTGGTCGATCGCAGCGGCGGTCGGCCGCGCATCGTCACGGTGAACAAACAGGCGCTGGGAGAAGCCGCCGATGCGGTGCGGGCGAAGGCCGAGGCCGGCGAAGGAACGCGGGCCCCGCAAAGATCATCCGAATGAATGCTGAATAATCCGCAAGCCGCTGTTCAAGTGGCCGCTGCTATCGCATAGCCCAACCCATTCACGAACGTAGAGACTGACAGACAGCTGGAGAGCACTTGATGCGCATTCTTCTTACCACCGCCGCGACCGTCGCCATGGTCGGCGGCTTTCATGGAGCGGCCATGGCCCAGACGACATCCTCGAACACTGCTGGCTCGGTCACCACGACCGATCACCTGGAAGGCGCGAACTACTTCGATCTCGAAAGCTCGCTGCCGTTCAAGGCGCCCGATTTCAGCAAGATTTCGGAAGACGATTACCTGCCCGCCTTCAAGGCCGCGATGGCGATCCAGAAGGGCGAGATCCAACGCATCATCGACAATCCCGAGCCGCCGACCTTCGAGAACACGATCGTCGCGCTCGAAAAGTCGGGCCGGATGCTCGGCCGCGTGAGCGCGGTGTTCTTCCACCTGACGGGTGCGGATACCACCGACAAGCTCGACGAGATCGACGCCGAAATCAGCCCCAAGCTTTCCGCCCATTCGGACAGCATCACGCTGAACCCTGAGCTGTTTGCCCGGGTGAAGGCGGTGTACGACAATCGCGCCGCGATGAGCATGACGCCCGAAGACGCCAAGCTGCTCGAAGATACCTATGATGGCATGGTCCACGCCGGTGCCGAACTGACCGACACGCAGCGCGAGCGGGTGAAGGAAATCAACACCGAGCTTTCGACCGTCACCACAGAGTTCGCGCAGTCTGCGCGCAACGCGATGGCGGATCAGCCGGTGTTCTTCGACAGTCGCGAGGAACTGGCAGGCCTGTCCGAAGCCGACATCACCGCCGCCGCCGATCTCGCCAAGGAAGAAGGCCAGCCTGGCAAGTTCGCGATCGCCCTGCAGAACACCACGCAACAGCCGCTGCTGCCGAGCATGGAAAACCGTGCGGCGCGCGAAAAGCTGTTCATGGCGAGCTACCACCGCGCCGACGGCACGACCGATATCGATACGCGCCCGCTGGTCGCCAGGATCGCCGAACTTCGCGCGGAGAAGGCTGCTTTGTTCGGCCAGCCCGACTGGGCGAGCTACACGATGTACGACCGGATGGTTGATTCCCCGCAGGCCGCGCTCGAATTCATGGGCCAGATGGTCCCCGCGCTCGCCGAAACGCAGCGCCGCGAAGGCGCGATGCTGACCGAGAAGATTGCCGAGGAAGGTGGCGATTACGAGGTCAAGCCGTGGGACTGGTATCGTTATTCGAACATGATCAAGGCCGAACGCTATCAGGTCGATGACGACGAGGTGATGAAGTATTTCCAGCTCGACAAGGTGCTGGAAGACGGCGTCTTCTACGCTGCCAACAAGCTGTACGGCCTGACCTTCGAACGCCGCACCGATCTGCCCGTTTATAACGACGACGTGTGGGTCTACACCGTGAAGGACGCGGACGGATCGGACATGGGCCTGTTCTATTTCGACCCGTTCCAGCGCGCATCGAAGCGCGGCGGCGCGTGGATGAGCAACTTCGTCGACCAGTCGTTCCTGTGGGACGAAAAGCCGGTCATCTACAATGTACTCAACATCCCCAAGGCCCCCAAGGGCGAGCCGCAGCTGGTCAGCTTCGACTGGGTGGAAACCGCGTTCCACGAATTCGGCCACGCGCTGCACGGCTTCTTCGCCGACCAGACCTACCCCAGCCTGTCGGGCACCGCGACCGCGCGCGACTTCGTGGAGTACCCGAGCCAGGTCAACGAGATGTGGGCGACCTACCCTGAAGTCCTCCAGAACTACGCCAAGAACTACAAGACGGGCGAGACCATCCCGACCGAGCTGGTCGACAAGATCCTCGCATCGTCCAAGTTCAACCAGGGCTACGACTTCGGCGAAGTGCTGGAAGCCGCGCTGCTCGACATGAAGTGGCACGCGCTGTCGAAGGACGAAGCTGCCGCGATCGACACGCCGGAGAAGGTTTCGGCCTACGAGACCAAATCGCTCAAGGACCTGGGGCTGGAGATCGAACTGGTGCCGCCGCGCTACCGGACGACCTACTTCAACCACATCTTCTCCGGACCGACGGGCTATTCCTCCGGCTATTACAGCTATTTGTGGACGCAGATGCTGGATCGTGACAGCCGCGCCTGGTTCCTCGAAAACGGTGGCCTGACGCGCGCCAACGGCGATCACTATCGCGACACCGTGCTCAGCCGCGGAGGAACGATGGATTACGGCGAGATGTACCGCAACTTCGCGAACCGCGATCCCGATGTGCAGTACATGCTGGTCGCACTGGGCCTCGCGGACGAGTCGATCGACGATGGGCCGCGCATCGCTGGCGAGCCTGGCGAACAAGGGCAGTAAGAGACACACATTGTAACGCGCGGGCCAGCCGGTCTCGCAAGGCCGTGGCCCGCGCGTTCAATCCTGCACTGCCAGGCCGGAATGGACGCCCCGTCCCGGCTACCCCGCCCCGTTAGTAGAAAATATCCGCCTTCGGCATTTCGCCGAAGCTGGTGCCGATAGAGCATTCGCCCTTGGCGGCCGCCTGGTCGATCGACGCCATGATCTTTACGATATCCGCGCCGATCCCCGCCACGAATGCGGTCGGCAGCGTGTACCCGGCCCAGGGAGTTTCGATGCCCTTGGACGTTTCGAACATCCAGTCGCCATCGGTAAACAGCTTTGCCGGGTCGAAAACACCTGCATTTTCGCTCCCGGCAGGGCTGAGGACGAAGAAGGCGTCGCCATCGGGGGAGAACCCGTCTCCCATCAGGGGCTTGCCGCCCACGATCCAGCGCACGGCAGGCTTGGGCTTGCGTTTGTAGGCGGGGTGATCGGGGCTGGTCCCTTGCAATTGCCGCGATTTGACATGGACCCACTGAAGGCCCGCCTTGCGAGCGCCCGCACCATTCGCGGCCGGCGGCAGGTATCCATCCGCTACGCCCAGCGTAACCTTCACCATCCCTTCAGCGGTGTCCGAATGCGCCTTCGTGATCGGCGCTTCGATCGTCATGCGCAGCTCGGTCGTCGGCGCGGGCGCATCCTTGAAGCGAATGCGGCGCGCATGGAGTGCGCCGGTGGTGCCGCTACCGATGCTGAAATTCATCCGGGTCTTGTATTCGCAGGGCGGCAAGGAGGCTTGCTGCGCGCCAGCCGTGGCAGTGCCACTGGCTTCCTGCCCGGCGCCGCTGGCCGAAGCCATTGCGGCGGAGGAAAGGGCCAGCCCGGCTGCCGCTACCAGTAGTGAAATGCGCATTGATATTTGTCCCCGAGGTCGCTCGCGTCATAATTCCCGCAAGACTGCTCCGAAGCCGCTCGCCCTGCCAGTGACAATCGCCGTCAGACTCTAACGCGCTTGCACCGACAGCACGCGCGCGCCCTGCTCGCCCAGCCAAGTTCCCTCGATCCCGAAGGCGGCTTTGAGCTTTGCGGGCGACAAGGCATCATCTGGCGGCCCATCTGCCAGCACATCGCCACTCTTCATAAGGACGACACGGTCAGCGATATTGTGCGCGAGCCCAAGATCGTGGACCACCACCACGACTCCGCGCCCGGCCTCTGCCTGCGCGCGCAGGTGCCGCGCCAGCGAGGCCTGATGTGCCAGATCGAGAGAGCCGAACGGTTCGTCCGCAATGATGAACCGCGGCTCTCCCGCGAGGACCCTTGCGAGCAATACGCGCGCGCGCTCGCCCCCCGACAAGGTCGAGACAGGGCGATCCGCAAACCGCTCCAGCGACAACGCAGAAAGCGCGGCGTCGACCGGTTTCTGACGGTTTCCGCCGCGCACGCTGCCATGCGCCAGCCGCCCCAGAGCGACCAGATTGCGGACCGACAGGTCCCACGCGATCTGCGGTTCCTGCGGCAGGTATCCGATGGCCCTGGCGCGCTCTCGCGGTTTCATGTCTTGCAGGCGGGTGCCATCGAGCAACGCTTCGCCATTCGTGGGGATGAGTACGCCCGCCAGCAGCCGGAGCAGCGTCGACTTACCCGCGCCGTTGGGGCCGCAGATCGCGGTCACGCGCCCTGCGGGAATCTCGACCGTGGCGCCGCGCAACCGGTCGTCCAGCGAAAGCCTGCGTGCTTCCAGCATCAGGTGAGCCCCAATGTGCCGCCACGGCGCAAGCGCAGCAGCAGCCACAGGAAGAATGGCGCGCCGATCAGCGACAGCGCGATTCCCAGCCGCAGCTCGGTGATCAGCGGCAACGCGCGCAACACGCTGTCCGCCACCAGCACCATCAGCCCCCCTGCCAGCGCGCTCGGCACGATCAGCGAGGATGGCCTGCGGTCGGTCAGCGGTCTGACGAGATGCGGAACCATCAGTCCGACGAAACTGATGATCCCCGCCACTGCGACCCCGCTGCCGATAGTCATGCCGACGCCCACCACCAGCAGGGCAAGCAAGTGGTCCATCCGAACCCCCATCGATCGCGCCGCATCCTCTCCCAGAGTCAGCGCGTCGAGCGCGGGCGCGGCCCGTGCCAGCACAACGATCCCGACCAGCGTCAGGGGTGCGGCGAGTGCGACATCGGCCCAGCTTCGATCGGTCAGTGCGCCCATCAGCCAGGTGACGATCTCGCTCAACGCCCACGGGTTCGGCGCGAGACTGATGACAAGGCTGGTCAGAGCACCGGCAAGGCTCGCGATCATCAGCCCCGCAAGCGTGAACAGTGCGATTCCGCCGCCACGCCCGGCGAGCAGCGCCAGCAGCGCCATCGCCCCGCCCGCGCCGGTCAGCGCCATGATCGGCAGCAGCCACCCGCTCGCCGCATAACCGAAATAGAAGCTCAGCACCGCGCCCAGCGCGGCACCCGGCGCGATCCCGAACAGGCCCGGATCGGCAAGCGGATTGCGCAGGTAGCCCTGCATCGCCGCCCCCGCCGCGCCCAGCCCTGCGCCCACGGTGACCGCCAAGAACGCGCGCGGCAGCCGCAGATCGGCGATAATGAGCAGCGCGGTTCCCTGCTCCTGCCCGAATATCCACGCCCGCCCCGCGAGCAGCGACAGCGGGATCGCCACGAGCAGGCACGCCAGCAAGATGAGGTTCGGGCGGTTCGGGCGGTTCACGCGGCACCGTCCCTGATCGCAGCGAGGCGCTTGGCTGCGCGGAGCAGGCTTGGTCCGCCGCAGTAATAGAGCTGGGGGGAGAATTCCGCGCGGCGTGTCGGCAAATCCCGCAGCACGGGGTGATGGAGCGTGCGCGACTGTTCGTCTCCCTGCGCCCCGGCGTGCAGCAGCAATTGCGGCGGGTCCACGATAAC
>NZ_JBCFZG010000007.1:0-68219 GCF_038594485.1 Citromicrobium bathyomarinum
GGGTCCACGATAACCGCCTCCAGCGACAGGCGATCGCCCTGTCCCAGGCCGCGGGTTGCCTCGGCGGGCTGCAAACCGACACGCCGCATCAAATCGACCACCAGCGCGCCGTCGCCCGGCACGATCCCGCCCGGCTGCCACAGGATCGTACTCACGGCCGCGCGTTCTTCGGGCGGTGCCGCGTCCGCCAGCGCAGCCTCGATCCGCCGCACAAGCGCCGCGCCCGCCTCATGCTCGCCCACCGCATCGGCCAGCTCGCGCACCTGCGCCAGATTGCCCTCTACATCGTTCGCCATCCCGAGCGTGACGACCGGGATACCCAGCTTGTCGAGCGCATTGCGCGTGGGTGCGGGCAGGAAGCTGGAGGCGACCACCATGTCCGCCTGCGCAGCGATGATATCCTCCACCGAACCGCCGGTCGCGGGCCATCGACGTGCAAGACCCACCGGCATCGACGAAGCCGACGGGTCGTGGCTGTATTCGGAAACCGCGACCAGCTTGTCGGGAGCCACCTCTGCGAGGATCGCATCGCTGCACGGGTTCAGGCTGACGATCCGGGTTGGTCCCGCGCCGGCACGCGGCGCTGGCGAGGCAGAACACCCCGCCAGCGCGCACGCGATTAGGAGCGCGAGGCAGCGCATGGTCAAAGCCCCACGCGGATTCCGGCAAACACGCCGCGCGGCGCCTGATTGTAGCCCGCAGCGGTCTGGTAGCTTTCATCGAACAGGTTCTCGACCCGCCCGAAGACCTCGACCGGGCGCTCTCCCAGAATGCTGCCGAGCGGCAGCGACACCCGCAGGTCGACGACGGTATAGCTATCGAGCGGGACGAGATTGGCCGAATCGTCGAACGCCTTGCCGACGATCCGCACGTCACCGCCGATGACCGGCACGAAGAGGGTGTCGGGCTTGACCGCCCAGTCGATCGACAAGGTGCCCGCGTGCTGCGGGCGGCGCGCAAGCTGGTTGCCGAAATTGGCGCTTCCCGGGCTGCGATCTTCGGCTTGGGTATAGGCGTAGGCTGCGCGCAAAGTGAGGCCTTCGACCGGGGTCGCACCCGCCTCCACCTCGACACCGCGCGCACGGGCCACGTCGACATTGTCGTAGGTGCCATAGGGGCGGTTGGTGCAGATGCCGGTCTGGACCGGGCACCCGATGAAGCCGATCAGGTTTTCGCTATCCCGCTGGAACAGCGTGACCGAGGCATAGGTGCTCGCCGTCCGCGTGCCGTAGGCAATGCCGATGTCGTAGCTGGTGCTCTCCTCGGGTTGGAGACTGGTGTTCCCGTAGTCGGAGTAGAGCTGGTACAGCGAAGGCGCCTTGAACCCTTCGCCCACACTCGCGCGAAGGCGCAGGTTGGGCACGATCTCGTAGGTCAGGTCGCCGCCAAAGCTGGTCGCGCCGCCGAAATCGGCATGCTCGTCCTGCCGCACGCCGACATGGCCGGACAGCCCGCCGAACTCGATCCCCGCCTGCACGTAGCCGCCGAAGATACTGGTGTCGGCAGCCGTGCTAACCCCGTAAGACGTGCTTTCGTAATTGGACCACAGGTTCTCGGCCCCGAAATTGACGATCAGCGGCCCGATCGGGCGCCATTCGCCGCGCAGCTCGACCCGGTCCGACGATCCGGTACTTTCGAAAGTCGGGGCCGCGCCCGCGCTTGGCAGGTTGTCGCGATCGGTGTCGGAAAAGCTGTAGCCCCCGCGCAGGTAGAGCGGGCCGCTGTCGTAAATCGCGCCGACGCTGCCCGAGAGCTGCTGCGTCTCCTGCACTTCGGGCGTGTCGCCCAAAGCGTAGGAAGGCGGTGCGAAACCGTCGATGTCGAGCGTGCCATCGGCATAGCGCAGGCTGCCGATCAGCTCGAACGTCCGGCTGAGATAGGCGCGTGCGCGAAGATTGCCCGCAAATTGCTTGAAGCCGTCGGGTTCGGTGCCGCTGGCCGCTGCCGAGAACCCGTCGGTGGTGACATAGCCCACCGATCCGCCGACGAAGCCTGCATCGCCGCCGATCCCGCCTTCGACGCTGGTCGATGCCGTTCCGCGCGAGCCCGCTTCGACCGATCCGGCAAGGCCGCTGCGCTCGAACGTGGAAGCGACGAGCACGCCTGCCAGCGCATCTGCACCCCACACGACGCTGTTGGCGCCGCGCATCACCTCGACCTTGGAAAGATTGGCAGCGCCCAGCGTGCCGAAATCGAACCCGCCCGCAGGGGATGCGGTGTCCGCCACGCGCACGCCATCGATCAGCACCAGCAGCTTGTCGTTCGCCGCGCCGCGCACCGAGACGCCGGTGGTCGAACCGAGCCCGCCATTGCGGTTGATCGTGACACCGGGGACGCGCTGCAGCACGCGGGCAACATCCGGTCCCTGAATATTGGCGATCTCTTCCGCGCCGATCACGGTGACCGGCTGGCCGGTATCCTCGACCTCGCTCGGATTGCCGGTGACCGTGATCGTCAGGCTCTCCTCGCGAACCCGGTAGTCGGCGATCGTGATCGCGTCCGAGGTATCCGCGCCGGCCTGATCCCCGTCGGCCTGCTGGGCATGAGCAGGGGCCACGAGCCCGAGAATCGAGCAGCCGACAAACAGAATTTTACGCATGAATTCTCCATCACAAGCATCAATGTCGCTCATGACGGAAAGCCGCAGACCATTCCTGCGAGCCTTTCCTCCGCTTCCCCGGTGCACCCCGCCCAAGGCCGAACGACGCATTGCGGGCAGGTCTCCTGGCTCCCGGATCGTTGCGGCCCCGCTCACCTTCCCGTCTCTCGGCTGGCGAGGAACAGTGGCGTATCGAGCGGGTCGCTCCCCGGTTACAGTTGCGGGGGCAGCGAGAGCATCGAACTCTCTTCCCTCTTAGATGGAAGCGCCTTGCGACACGCCCATACCTGCAATGCTGCGGCGGCGTTTAGTCGCTTCGCATCGCGCGTGCAACCGCGGGGGACCGAGCAATTCGTTAACCATGCCGCTTCACAGCTTGGTCGAGAGTGCCCCGTAAAAGTACAGTGCGGCCAGCGCCAGGCGCGCCCCCAACCCTTTACGCCTAGATGCTGGCCGTACTTTTTCGCCCGCCTTTTCAACCAAGGACCCGTTTGCCAGCTCACCGTCGCCCGGCCTCTGCCAGCTTACGTCCCGCAAGGCCGGTCAAGGCCTGGCGCAGCGTTGTCGTGCTTGGTGCAGCAGTGACCATCCCGGCGATGGCGGCGCACGCGCAATGGCAGCTTCCGCAGCTTGCCCCGCAGGCGAGCGATATCGTTGCGAGCAAGCTGGTCGAACCGATGCCGTTCGAGAAAGCAGGGGCGACCTTCCCCGGATCGGCATTCTATTTCCTCGCCGATCCGCCTGCCGCCGCGAGCACCGTGAATATTGCGCCTGAGAGCGATGCGGGGGTCAATCCGATCGCCGCGTGGAACGGCGACCCCGATGCGGCCATCGCGATCGAGTCCGCCGGCCCGGCGGCTCACGCCTTCGTCAGCCGGGGGACCGGGCTGGACAAGGCGCGCGCGCTCGATTGCCTCGCCAAGGCCGTCTATTACGAAGCGGCCAGCGAAAGCGAAGGCGGCCAGCAGGCCGTTGCGCAAGTCGTTCTCAACAGGGTGGCGCACCCCGCCTACCCGAAAACGGTGTGCGGCGTGGTCTATCAGGGATCGCAGCGCCGGACCGGGTGCCAGTTCACCTTCACCTGCGACGGGTCGCTCGACCGCAAGCCCTCTGCCGGTGCGTGGGCGCGCGCATTATCGGTGGCGAGACGAGCGCTTGCGGGGCAGGTCTACGCACCGGTCGGGCTGGCGACGCATTACCACACCACCTGGGTGAACCCTTACTGGGCACCCAGCCTCGCGCATATCGGAACGATCGGCGCGCACCGCTTTTACCGCTGGCCGGGCAAGGCGGGCCTGCCGCAAGCCTTCACCGAATTCTACAGCGGCGGGGAACCGCTTCCCAAACCTGCGCAGGCAGCCCGGTCGGTCGAACCCGCTCCCGATCCGGTCGCCATCGCCCGCCGCTACGAGAGCGCGAGCACGCCCCCTCCTCCGGCGCAGGACACAGCCGTGCGATCTCTCGATGGACGTACTGGCGCAGCGCAGGCGCGCAGCCTCTCACCGCGCGAGGCGGCCCCCGCTCCTGCCGAGGGCCCCGGCAGCGTCCGGCCCGAATATGCCAATAGCGGGCAGTGGATCGCCCAGCCCAATTGAGCGCAAACCGCCGCTGGCCCACACTCTGCCCGGCACTTTGTTAATCTTTCGAAACCCTGCTTGTGCTCCAATGATTCAGACACTTGAGGGTAGGAATACGACAATTGGCCCGATCCCCCAGGGCTTTTACAAGGATGTCATCAGAATGAGCCGCGGTCTCGCCCCCACCCGCCCCTCTTTCCGGCTATCATGTGCCGGCACCGCGCCGCTTCGCGTCCCCGAAGCCGCCAATGACGACGAAGCATCGGGCCGTCCCCCGCAGAGCGACGAGGAAATCAAAGCCGCCCTCGGCCATTTCGCACGCCATCACCTCAACGCAGCGCAGGACGCGCACGCACGCGCCACCGCCGCGCTGGCAGTGGGTGACCGCGAAGACTTCGCCTTCTGGTCGAACGTCTGCCGCGCGCTCGACCGTCGGCTGGCAGGCACACTTGTAGACGCTCGGGAAGAGCGGGCTGATTGCGTGACAGACTAATAAGAGTCGTTCGGCTTTCCAGGTGCAACTCGCCATGACCCGGAATCGCAATAATCCTTAACGGAATTGACAGGAAATTAACCATGCGGCAAAATCTGACGCATGGCGACTTCCGGAAATCTGCAAGCCAACACCGAGCAATTTGCGCCGGTCGATGATGACGCACGCTCGTTCCTGCTTCGCGAGGTCGGCGGCGACGAGGGTGGCACGCTGGGTGCGAACACCATTGCGCGCCATACCCGTGATGGGGTGGAAGTCTTCCCGATCATTCATCCCGAAAGGCGTCGACCAAAGTTCGATTTTGCCAAGGCTTTGAGACATTTCTCCGTCATCGTAAAAGACAAGGAAAGAACGGATCACGTCTTCGGCTATTTCGATGCACTGCCATGGCGCAGTGTGGGCGAAACAGCGGCTGCCTTTCTTGCTACCGACAAGGGGCAGCGGATTTTCCAGACGGAGCCGTTCCTGCCCGATATCATGGACGATCACGATACCCTGAGGCAGATGCCCAAGGGCAGCTTCGCGCAAGCCTATTGCGATTTCATGGAGGCCGAGGGGCTGACCGCTTACGGTATCGTGGAAGAATTCAACGCCCTCCGCAATGATGTCGTGAGGCTGAACGATGGTGTCGAGTGGTACAATGATCGCCTGCGCGACGTGCACGATATCATTCATGTGCTGACGGGTTATGGGCGCGACACCTTGGGCGAACAGTGTCTGTTCGTCTGGCAGTCTCACCAGCGCCCTTGTCCGGGGCGCCTTTCGATTTCGTGGATCGCGATGTTTCTCATCAAGGCGAAGTTGCGGTCCAAGGCTCCGTTTTTTCGCGCTTACCTGCAGGCGCGGCGCGACGGCCGGATAACCCAGCGCCTGGCCGAACAGCCGATCCGTGAACTGCTGCCGCTCCCCCTCGAAGAGGTGCGACGCAGACTCAACATCCCCGAACCTTCCAAGTATCTGAAGGTACTCGAGATTTGGCGAGAAGAGGGGGTGAATCCGCACATCCTTCTGGGAAAGCAGGATGCGCAGGCGTCGGCTTCCTAGCCACGCCTGCTCGCGTCAGTATCGCTCGACCGTTGAAAATTCTCTTGAATTTCAGCACCCCTTACTACGCATTTCTCCTACGTTAACCCCTCTGTGACTTCTTCACCCTACGGACGAAGAGGGTAACAGTAGGACACCGTTCATTTTCAACCCGAAATCTCTAGTGCCGGGCGGCGATGTGGATGACTCGGTCGACCAACAGGTCCGCAGGACCTTGGTTAACGCGTTGTATTCCAGTCCCGCGACACTCCTGAACGGAGCAGTCGCGACGGTTGGTGCAGCGTGCGTTGCGGCGTGGGTTGCCGAACTGCCCGAAATGTGGGTTGCAGCAGCGGTTCTTGCGATCATTGCGGCGGCAAGGATTGTCGCGGCCCTGCGACTTGCAGCGAATTCAGAAGGCAGTTCGACGGCGATGCTCGAGCTGGCGTATGAAGTCGGCGCATTCAGCTTCGCCTTGACCCTCGGTTCGATGGCCGCCTACACGATCGTCGTCAGCAGTGCTCCGCAGGTCGAAGTACTGATGATTGCCAATGCGCTCGGCTACGGGATCGGCGTGTCCGCGCGTAATGCCGGACGACCGATCATTGCGATCGGCCAATTGGCGTTTTCCTCCCTTCCCATTGCGCTGGCGGCGTTTGCGACGTTGCAGCTGGGCTATGTCGCTCTCGGCCTGACGATCCTTTTGCTGATCCCGGCCCAAGCGTTTGTGTGCTGCAAGATCTTCAACACCTTGCGCGAGTCGATCGGATCAGCCGACACCAACCAGCGGCTTGCGTGCAAGATGGAGCAGCTTGCGCATACGGATATCGTGACCGGTCTGCACAACAGGGCCGGATTGGACGAAATGCTGATCAGGCAGCTGAACGACAGCGATTCGAACCAGCCTCTCGCCCTGTTCTGGTTGGATCTCCATCGGTTCAAGGAGGTCAATGAACTGCTCGGTCACCAGATTGGCGACCGGGTGCTCAACGAGGTCGCACGGCGATTGCGTGACAACCTTTCCCATGACGCCGGTATCGCGCGTTTCGGAGGCGACGAGTTCGTGTTCTTCTGCAAGGTTAGCGACCGAGCCGAATCCGAGCGGCTGGCGCGACGCGTCCTCAATCACATCTTGCGGCCCATGCGGCTCGATGCGGAGCGGATGGAAATCAGTGCTTCGATGGGTATTGCGCTGATGCCCGATGACGGTACCGATGCCGAACGGCTGATGCAGGCAGCGGACCTGGCGCTGTATCATGCCAAGTTCGAAGGCCCCGGCACGCTGCGCTTCTTCGACCCGGCGATGACCCGCGACCTGGCCAACCGGCGCGAAATCGAGGCCGAGCTGCGGCTGGCGATCCAGCGTGACGAATTGTCGCTGTTCTACCAGCCGATCGTCGATCTGAAGACGGGCCACATCCGCTGTTTCGAGGCTCTTCTGCGATGGTTCCATCCCACCAAGGGAGAGCTGCGTCCGGCCGAGTTCATTCCGGTGGCCGAAGAAACCGGCGTGATCGTGACGCTGGGCAACTGGATTACCCGGCAGGCCGCGCTCGCCTGCGCACAATGGCCCGAAGATATCAGCGTTGCGGTCAATCTATCACCGCTGCAGATCAAGGCCCCGGGCGCCGTGCTTGCGATCAAGCAGGCGCTCCGCGACGCAAACCTGGACCCGCATCGTCTCGAGCTGGAAGTCACCGAGAGCCTGTTTATTCAGGACCACGAACAAACCGCCGAGTTCATCAAGGAACTTTCCGCCGAGGGCGTCCGCTTCGCGCTCGACGATTTCGGCACAGGCTACTCCTCGCTGTCGTACATCCACAAATTCCCCTTCTCCAAGATCAAGGTGGATCGCTGCTTCGTGTCGGGCGACGACGTTGGCCCCCGTGCGCACGCGATCATCCGCGCGGTCGCGGCAATGGGCCGCGGGCTCGACATGGAAATCGTGGCCGAAGGGCTGGAGGAACAGGAACAGGTCGAAACCGTAAGAGACGCAGGATGTACGCTGGGCCAGGGCTATTTCTTCAGCCGTGCGGTGCCCGACTACCTCGCCGCGATGCTGCTGGCGCAGGACCGTGACGGCGACGGACTGCGCGCGGCGTAAGACGATCTTTGCTGTTGCGAAGCATTATCTAAATCCCCGTAAAACTAGGCCTGATTGCCGGTTGCAATCCCTGAAACCCGAGCCTACGTCGCTTCCCGGAAGCAGGCTTTCGCGCGCAATCCCTCGGGGACGCCGAAGGGGCGTGAAGGCCTTGCACTGAACGAACGGCAACCGCGGCGTCCCCGGCAAAAAGGACTGATACGCTCCCATGGCCACTCCCGCAGGACGCAAGAAGATTGCCCTCATCGGCTCCGGCATGATCGGAGGCACGCTCGCCCACCTCGCCGCGAAGAAGGAAATGGGCGACATCGTCCTGTTCGACATCGCCGAGGGCATGCCGCAGGGCAAGGCACTGGACCTATCCCAGTGCGGCCCGGTCGAAGGCTTCGACGCCAAGATTACCGGCACCAACGACTATGCGGACATCGCCGGTGCGGACGTCATCATCGTCACCGCCGGTGTGCCCCGCAAGCCCGGCATGAGCCGTGACGACCTGCTCGGCATCAACCTCAAGGTGATGAAGGCGGTCGGCGAAGGCATCAAGAACAACGCGCCCGATGCGTTCGTGATCTGCATCACCAACCCGCTCGACGCGATGGTCTGGGCGCTGCGCGAATTTTCCGGCCTGCCGCACAACAAGGTCGTCGGCATGGCAGGCGTGCTCGACTCGGCGCGCTTCGCGACCTTCCTCGCGTGGGAATTCGACGTTTCGGTGAAGGATGTGAACGCCTTCGTCCTCGGCGGCCATGGCGACACCATGGTCCCCGTCACCAGCTACACCACCGTCAACGGCATCCCGGTCAATGACTTCGCCAAGATCAAGGGCGTCGACCAGGGCCGCATCGACGAAATCGTCGACCGCACCCGCAAGGGCGGCGGCGAGATCGTGCAGCTGCTCGGCAATGGCTCGGCCTATTATGCCCCCGCCACCAGCGCGATCGCGATGGCCGAAGCATACCTCGGCGACAGCAAGCGCATCCTGCCCTGCGCCAGCTATGTCGAAGGCAAGTACGGCCTCGACGGGCTCTATGTCGGCGTCCCCACCGTGATCGGCGCGGGCGGCACCGAAGACGTGATCGAGATCGAACTGTCGGACGAGGAAAAGAAGAACCTCAAGGTCAGCACCGACGCGGTCGAGGAACTGCTCGAAGCGTGCAAGGGGCTGGACGAAAGCCTGAAGTAAGACTCCGTCATCCCGGCGGAGGCCGGGATCCAGTTGGGCGGCGAGACGCATGGAGAAGCGCGGATACGTCTACATCATGGCCAGCAAACGCAACGGTACGCTCTATCTTGGAGTGACCAGCGATTTGGTCAGACGGGTCTTCCAGCATAGAAAAGGCGATATAGATGGTTTCATGAAGAAATATGGCTGCAAGACCCTGGTCTGGTACGCCGTATTCGATCGGATCGACGACGCTATCCGCCGTGAGAAGCAGATGAAGGAATGGCGGCGTGCGTGGAAATTGCGCGCCATCGAAGAAATGAACCCCGGCTGGGACGACCTGTTCGAGTCGATTTGTAGCTAGACTGGATCCCGGCCTTCGCCGGGATGACGACAAGAAGGACGACTCCAGATTATGTCCATCCTCGTAGACAAGAATACCAAGGTCATCACCCAGGGGATGACCGGTGAAACCGGTACTTTCCACACGCAGCAGGCGCTCGATTACGGGACGCAGATGGTTGGCGGTGTCACGCCCGGCAAAGGCGGCACCACGCACCTCGGCCTGCCCAACTTCAACACGGTGAAGGAAGCGGTGGCGGAAACCGGCGCGACCGCTTCGGTCATCTACGTTCCGCCGCCCTTCGCCGCGGACGCGATCTGCGAAGCGATCGACGCGGGTGTAGAGCTGATCGTCACGATCACCGAAGGCATCCCCGTGCTCGACATGGTGCGCGCAAAGGCTGCGCTCGAAGGCAGCAACTCGCGCCTGATCGGCCCGAACTGCCCCGGCGTGCTGACGCCGGGCGAGTGCAAGATCGGCATCATGCCCGGCTCCATCTTCAAGAAGGGCAGCGTCGGCGTCGTCTCGCGCTCGGGCACCCTGACCTATGAAGCCGTGCACCAGACGACGAATGCAGGCCTCGGCCAGACGACGGCCGTCGGCATCGGCGGGGACCCGGTCAACGGGACCAACTTCATCGACGTGCTCGACCTGTTTCTCGACGATCCGGAAACCGAGAGCATGATCATGATCGGCGAAATCGGCGGCAGCGCCGAGGAAGAGGCCGCCCAGTTCCTCGCCGACCAGAAGGCCAAGGGCCGCTGGAAGCCGACTGTCGGCTTCATCGCGGGCCGCACGGCACCTCCGGGCCGCCGCATGGGCCACGCCGGCGCGATCGTCTCCGGCGGTCAGGGCGGCGCGGACGACAAGATCGCAGCGATGGAAGCAGCCGGCATTCGCGTGGCGCAGTCGCCCAGCGAGCTGGGCACCACCCTCGCGGCGCTGCTGAAAGAAGACGCGTAACGACGAAGTGTGAGCCCCGGCGAAAGCTGGGGCCGCCACCCCTCCGGGGGACCTATCCGCCGGGTCAGGGCTTCTTTCATCGAAGCCGCCAATTCCCCGGAATGCATGAGTGAAGTTCGATGGGTAACGAAAACCAGTCTTTCCTGCCGGAGCTCGGCGACCAGGAGGCCCCGCAAAAGGGCCCCAGCTGGGCCAATCCGAAATGGCCGCTGACCGATCTCGACAGCGAGAGCGACCTGACGCAGGCGATGGACCCGACCGCGATGAAGATCGCGGTCAAGCAGGCCGCGGAAAAGGCCGGCAAGCCCACCGATCAGGCCAGCGTCACGCAGGCGGCGGAAGACGCGATCCGTGCGATGTTGCTGATCCGCACCTTCCGTGTGCGCGGTCACCTCGCCTCCGATCTCGACCCGCTCGGCCTTTCGAAGCGCGAGCTGCCTGAAGATCTGAAGCTGGAATGGCATTTCCCGGCCGATGCGATGGATCACGAGATCTATGTCGGCGGCAATCTCGGCCTCGAATGGACTACTCCGCGCGAGCTCTACGACGTTCTCAAGGCCAATTACTGCGGTAAGGTCGGCCTCGAATACATGCACATTTCCGACGTGGAGGAACGCCGCTTCCTTCAGGAACGGATCGAAGGCCCCGAAGAGGTCATCCAGTTTACCAAGGAAGGCAAGCGCGCGATCCTTTCCGCCGTCATTCGCGGCGAGGAGTTCGAGAATTTCCTCGGCAAGAAATACGTCGGGACCAAGCGCTTCGGCCTCGATGGCGGCGAAGGAATGATCCCCGCGCTCGAAGCGGTCATCAAGTATGGCGGCGCGATGGGCGTGCGCGAGATCATCTACGGCATGGCCCACCGTGGCCGGCTGAACGTGCTCGCCAACGTGATGGCCAAGCCCTACCGCGTGATCTTCCACGAATTCCAGGGCGGCAGCGCCAATCCGGAAGACGTCGGCGGCTCGGGCGATGTGAAATACCACCTTGGCACCAGCACCGACCGTGAGTTCGACGGCATCAAGGTTCACATGAGCCTCGTGCCCAACCCCAGCCACCTCGAAGCGGTGGACCCGGTGGTGCTGGGCAAGGCGCGCGCGCAGCAGGCGTTCCGCGACGATCTGAAGCAGCACGAGCAGGTCCTGCCCGTGCTGATCCATGGCGATGCGGCCTTTGCGGGTCAGGGCATCGTGTGGGAGACCCTCAGCTTCTCCGGCATCCCCGGTTACAACACCGGCGGCGTGATCCACTTCATCATCAACAACCAGATCGGCTTCACCACCAGCCCCAAGTTCGCGCGTAGCTCGCCCTACCCCAGCGATGTGGCCAAGGGTGTGCAGGCGCCGATCCTGCACGTGAACGGCGACGATCCCGAAGCCGTGACCTTCGCATGCAAGCTGGCGATCGAATACCGCCAGCATTTCGGTCGCGATATCGTGATCGACATGTGGTGCTATCGCCGCTTCGGCCACAACGAGGGTGACGAGCCGAGTTTCACCCAGCCGCAGATGTACGCCGCGATCAAGAAGCACCCGAAGATCAGCGTGATCTACTCGGATCGGCTGCTGGAAGAGGGCGTGATCGACGACGGTTTCGTGGAGGCACAGCGCGACGAATTCACCGAGCACCTGCAGGAGGAGTTCGACGCGGGCAAGGATTACAAGGCCAACGAAGCCGACTGGTTCGGCGGCCGTTGGGCCGGCATGAACAAGCCGGTCGATCCGGAAACCGCGCGGCGCAACGTCGAAACCGCGATCCCGAAGAAGCTGTTCGAAAGCCTCGGTCGCACGCTGACCACCGTGCCCGAGGATGTCAGCATCCACCGCACGCTCGGCCGCGTGCTCGATGCCAAGCGCGAGATGTTCGAAAAGGGCGAAGGCTTCGACTGGGCCACCGCAGAGGCGCTCGCCTTCGGCAGCCTCGTGTCCGAAGGTTACGGGGTGCGCCTGTCCGGCCAGGATTCTGGTCGCGGTACGTTCAGCCAGCGTCATGCCGTGTGGCACGACCAGAAGGTGGAGGGTGAGACCTATATCCCCCTCACCACGCTGCCGCACGGCAAGTTCGAGGTCTACGACAGCCCGCTGTCCGAATACGGCGTGCTCGGCTTCGAATACGGCTTCGCGCTCGCGGACCCCAAGACGCTGGTTCTCTGGGAAGCGCAGTTCGGCGATTTCGCCAACGGCGCGCAGATCATGATCGATCAGTTCATCGCCAGCGGCGAGGTCAAGTGGCTGCGCGCCAACGGCCTGGTGATGCTGCTGCCGCACGGGTATGAAGGCCAGGGGCCGGAGCATAGCTCCGCGCGGCTCGAACGCTTCCTGCAATTGTGCGCGAACGACAATATCCAGGTGTGCAACATCACCATGCCGCACAATTATTTCCATGTGCTGCGGCGGCAGATGCTGCGTCCGTTCCGCAAGCCGCTGGTCATCATGACGCCCAAGAGCCTGCTGCGTCACCCGATGGCAAAGAGCCCGGCAAACCTGTTCATGGGCGATTCGCAGTTCAAGCGCATCCTTTCGGACACCAAGGACATCGCCGACGAGAAGGTGAAGCGCCTCGTCCTGTGTTCGGGCAAGGTCGCCTTCGACCTGATCGAGCGC
This sequence comes from Citromicrobium bathyomarinum, assembly GCF_038594485.1. Taxonomy (GTDB): domain Bacteria; phylum Pseudomonadota; class Alphaproteobacteria; order Sphingomonadales; family Sphingomonadaceae; genus Alteriqipengyuania; species Alteriqipengyuania bathyomarina_A. The sequence goes on from NZ_JBCFZG010000007.1 coordinate 12,865, forward strand.
CGCGACGAGGAAGAGCTGGACGACGTCTCGATCGTACGGATCGAACAGCTTTACCCCTTCCCGGGCGAACCGCTGGCCGCCCGGATCGAACGGATGACGAACCTCGAAAGCATCGTCTGGTGCCAGGAAGAGCCGCGCAACAACGGCAGCTGGTTCTTCGTTCGCGAGAAGCTGGAAGCCGCACTGGCCGCTGCCGGCAAGGACGGCATGGTTCCATGCTATGCCGGCCGCGAGGAAGCCGCATCGCCCGCCACCGGGCTCGCGAAGCGCCATCAGGCGCAGCAGGAAGCGCTGGTCACCATCGCACTGGGTCTCGCCGACGGCGGCGCGGCCAAGCGTGCGCTCAAGAAAACCGAAATCGCCGAAAAGAAGGTCTGACGAAACATGGCTACCGAGATCACGGTCCCCCAACTCGGTGAATCGGTCACCGAAGGCACCATCGCCGAATGGCTCAAGCAACCCGGCGATGCCGTTGCTGTAGACGAACCGATCGTCAGCCTCGAAACCGACAAGGTGGCAGTCGAGGTCCCCTCGCCCGTCGCTGGCGTGATCGAGGAACTGCGCGCGGACGTGGGCGACACGGTGGAAGTGGGCGCAGTGCTCGCCACCGTCGCCGAGGGCGCAGCGCCTGCGGCAAAGGGCAAGGAAGCCAACCGCGATCAGGGCGCCGGAGAATCTGGGGGCGGCAAGAAGGGCGCCGAACCCGCCAAGGCGAAGGACGCCGACGCCGGACAGGCTGCCTACGGCAACCACGACGAAGGCACCGGCGAAGGCAGCCAGACGCTGTCCCCCGCCGTCCGCCGCGCGGTGCTGGAGTACGGGGTCGACCCGAGCAGCATCAAGGGCACCGGCAAGGATGGTCGCCTGACCAAGGAAGACGTGATCGCGGCAGCGAAGAACAAGGACGACAGCGCCTCGTCTGCGCCCACGCCCTCTTCCGCGCCTGCAACCGTATCCTCCGGCGAACGTCGCGAGGAACGCGTCAAGATGACGCGGATGCGCCAGACCATCGCCAAGCGTCTGAAGGGCGCGCAGGACAATGCCGCGCTGCTGACCACGTTCAACGATGTGGACATGAGCGCGGTGATGGAAGCGCGCGAGAAGTACAAGGACCTCTTCGCCAAGAAGCACGACATCAAGCTCGGCTTCATGGGCTTCTTCGCCAAGGCCGCTTGCCTTGCGCTGAAGGACGTGCCCGCAGCGAACGCCTACATCGAAGGCGACGAGATCGTGTACCACGATTTCGTCGACATCTCGGTCGCGGTGTCTGCGCCCAACGGCCTCGTCGTCCCGGTCATCCGCGACGCCGACAAGAAGGGCTTCGCACGGATCGAGAAGGACATTGCCGACTTCGGTTCGCGCGCCCGCGACGGCACGCTGACGATGGAAGACATGAAGGGCGGCACCTTCACCATCTCCAATGGCGGCGTCTTCGGATCGCTGATGTCGACCCCGATCATCAACCCGCCACAGTCGGCGGTGCTGGGTCTCCACCGGATCGAAGATCGCCCGGTCGCGATCGACGGCAAGGTCGAAATCCGCCCGATGATGTACATCGCATTGAGCTACGACCACCGCCTGATCGACGGGCGCGAGGCGGTGACCGCGCTGAAGATCATCAAGGAAGCGATCGAGGATCCGACCCGGATGCTGATCGACCTGTAAGTTTGCACGAAGCTGCCGTTCGTCATTCCCGCGAAAGCGGGAACCCAGCTCCGAATGGCAGAAGATGGGTCCCCGCCTTCGCGGGGATGACGAAGGTAGAGAAATGGCTGACCACAACTACGATTACGACGTCCTTGTTATCGGCGCTGGCCCCGGCGGCTATGTTGCCGCGATCCGCGCTGCGCAGCTGGGGCTGAAGACCGCTTGCGCCGAAGGGCGCGAGACGCTGGGCGGGACGTGCCTCAATGTCGGCTGCATCCCCTCCAAGGCGATGCTGCACGCATCCGAGTATTTCGACGCGGCCAAGAACGGCGCGATGAAGGAACTGGGCATCGACGTGGAGCCCAAGCTCAACCTCGACCAGATGCACGCGCAGCGCCGCGACGCGGTGAAAGGCCTGACCGGCGGGATCGAATTCCTGTTCAAGAAGAACAAGGTCGACTGGAAGAAGGGCTACGCCACCTTCCAGGACGCGCACACGGTGAAGGTGGGCGACGAAACGGTTACCGCGAAGGACATTGTCATCGCGACCGGCTCCTCGGTCACCCCGCTCCCGGGCGTCGAGATCGACAATGACAAGCACGTTGTGGTCGACAGCACCGGCGCGCTCGAACTGCCCAAGGTGCCAAAGAAGATGGTGGTCATCGGCGGCGGCGTGATCGGGCTGGAGCTTGGCTCGGTCTGGCGGCGTCTGGGTGCCGAAGTCGTGTGTGTCGAATTCCTCGACGAAATCCTGCCCGGCATGGACGGCGACATCCGCAAGGAAGCGCGCAAGATCTTCAAGAAGCAGGGTATCGAATTCAAGCTCGGCACCAAGGTCACCGGCGTGTCCGTCAAGGGCAAGACCGCCACGCTGACGCTGGAGCCTGCTGCGGGCGGCGATGCAGAGACGATGGAAGCCGATTGCGTGCTCGTCTCGATCGGGCGCAAGCCGAACACCGACGGCCTTGGTCTCGATGCCATCGGGCTCGAGACCAACAAGCGCGGCCAGATCGAAACCGATCACGATTTCCGCACCAAGGTGGATGGCGTGTGGGCGATCGGCGACTGCGTCCCCGGCCCCATGCTCGCCCACAAGGCCGAGGATGAAGGCATTGCCGTCGCCGAGAACATCGCCGGGCAGACCGGCATCGTGAACCACGATGTAATCCCCAGCGTCGTCTACACCTGGCCCGAGATCGCAGGCGTGGGCCTGACGACCGAGCAGGCTATCGAGAAGATGGGCGGCGATAAAAGCAAGGTGAAGGTCGGCAAGTTCCCCATGCTGGGCAACAGCCGCGCCAAGACCAATCACGAGCCCGACGGCTTCGTGAAGGTGATCGCCGAAGCCGAAAGCGACCGCGTGCTGGGCGTGTGGGCCATCGCCGTGCCCGCAGGCACGATGATCGCCGAAGCCGCGCTGGGGATGGAATTCGGTGCTACGTCGGAAGACATCGCCTATACCTGCCACGCCCACCCGACGCATTCCGAAGCGATGAAGGAAGCGGCGATGGCGGTTCAGGGCAAACCGATCCACGTCTGAGGGCAAGCACATGGGGGAGCGTTGGCGAGAGAGATTTCCGGCGCTTCTTTCCATTGCCCTGCCCGTGCTGGTCGGGCTCGCCTACATGGCGACCGGCGGCGCGCCGCGCGCCTACCTGATCGTCAATAGTGGCGCGCTGATCCTCGCGGCGCTGGTCGTAATGATCGGCGTTCCGCAGTTCGGACAGGGGGCGCGCATCATTGCAGGCGTAGTTCTGCTCGCGCTGTTCGCGCTGCCCCTGCTGACCGGTCCCTCGATGAACGGAATCGCCCGCTGGCTGCCCATCGGCCCATTCATTCTCCATGCCGGAATGCTGACCATTCCCACCTTGGCGGTTCTCTCGGCCCGCGAAGAGCGGCTTGGTCCGCCCGCGCTGGCAGTGGCACTTCTGATCGCCCTCGCCCAACCCGATTTCGCCAGCGCCTTCGCGCTGATCGGCGGGGCCATCGGTGCCTATCAGGTGCGCAGCGACTGGCGGTTCGGACTGGTCGTGATCGGCGGGTTCATCATCGCCATTGCCGCCGCCTTGCACGGCGAGCTGCCTGCCGTGCCATTCGTCGAGCGGATCATTATCGACGCGCTGCCAACGGCTCCGCTGATGGCAGCACTGATTACGCTGTCGATTGCAGGTGCGGTGCTCATCATGCTTTTCGGGACCGGCCTGCCGCGTATCGCGCGCTATCCCACGGGCATGAGCCTGTTCGGCTTCTGGCTCGCCGCGCTGATATCGAACTACCCAACCCCGCTCGCCGGATATGGCGCGGCTGCGATTATCGGCTTCGCGCTGGCCCACGCGGTTGCCTTCGCCCTGCCCAATGCGGCAGAAGAGGGGGCATGAGCATCCCCCCCTTCCATCTCGCCTTTCCGGTTCACGATCTCGATATGGCGCGCAATTTCTATGGCGCGCTGCTCGGATGTTCGGAAGGTCGATCCGACCGCGACTGGGTCGATTTCGATTTCTACGGCCACCAGATCGTCGCGCATGTCGCACCCGCAGCGGTCGCCTCGCGCGGCGAGGATCGCAATGCGGTGGACGGCGAGGCGGTGCCGGTACCGCACTTCGGCGTAGTCCTGTCGATGGAGCAATGGCAGACGCTGGCCGACCGGCTGACCGACGCAGGGCTGCAATTCGTGATCGAACCGACCATCCGCTTCAAGGGCCAGCCGGGCGAGCAGGCAACCATGTTCTTCCGCGATCCGAGCGGCAATGCGCTGGAAATCAAGGCGATGGCCAACCCCGCTAACCTGTTCGCCAAAGGCTGAAGCCACACGCGATTGTGCCCGCGGTTCGAGATCGCTAGCAGCCTGCCATGCCCGTAGCCGAAGCAGCCGTAATCCTGACCCCCGTGCTCGACTGGCTCGACCTCGTCGGGGTCGCCGTCTTCGCGCTGTCGGGCGCGCTGATCGCCGCACGCGAACGGCAGACCTTCGTGACGATGGGCTTCTTCGCGCTGGTCACGGGCGTGGGCGGCGGAACGGTGCGCGATCTGCTGATCGATGCGCCGGTCTTCTGGGTGCGGCATCCCTGGTACGCAGCCGTGTGCATCGCCATGGCCGCGATCGTGTGGAACACACCGACCCGCTGGTGGCAGGGCAAGCTGTTCGACTACGCCGACGGCGTCGGGCTGGCGGCCTATTCGGTGCTCGGCGCGGCGAAGGCCATGAGCTACGGCCTGCCGCCCGTCTCGGCCACGATCATGGGCATCATCACCGGGACCGTCGGTGGCACGATCCGCGATGTCATTGCGGGCCGCCCGTCGATCCTCATGCGGCCCGAGCTTTATGTGACGGCAGCCGCCCTCTCGGCGACGCTGTGCAGCTTCGGGATGTGGCTGACCCAGCCTTACGGCGTCGACCACTGGACCGTCTGGGCGTTCGCCGCGCTGGCGGGGCTGGTGCTGCGAAGCGCGGCGATCCGCTATAACCTCGGCCTGCCGGCCTTCCACGAACGTGAGATGGCCAGCGACCGCGAGACCGAGATCGGTGCGGAGGCTGTCGCAGAGGCGATCGCACCGGAGAGCGACGGGATATTCTTCGAAGACGATGCGCTACCCGAAGAGGACGGCCCCCGAACCTGAGGTTCGAGAGCCGCGCAATCATCGGTCAGGGGGCCGGATCAATAGGGCTCCGCAGTGCCGTATCCGTCGTCCGATCCTTCATCGTAGTCTTCGTAGACTTGCCCCGGCACCGGCCCGCCGGGATAAGCTGGCTGGGCATTGCTGTCCGGCGTCGAGTAGCTGTCCGGCTGCGAATAAGGGTCACGCTGCGAATAGGTGTCGGAGCGGGCGCGGGCGTAGGTTTCGTCGGAATACTGGACGTCCGAGTATTCGGAGCTGGAATACTGCGGATCGCCGTAAGTCTGGCCGCCCGACTGGTACGTGACGCCGCCATAGCCATAGTCGACGTCGGAAACGCGGCCGTTGGCGGAAACCCGGCAGGAAAAGCTGTTCCCGCTCGCCAGCGTTCCGCTGACCGAATAGCCCGTGCGCGTGCGCCCGACATTGTCGACCGAGCCGACCCGCTCATCACGGCCCACCCGATTGACGCAAGCGTCCACCGCGCGATCGAAGTCGGCGTTGGACTGGTAGTCCTGATCGTAGCGATCGTCGCGCTTGTTGCTGCTGTCGACCGCCGAAGCGACCGCGAAGATTCCTCCGATGATCAACGCCCCGGCAATCACGTTGCCCGCATCGATCCCGTTGTCGCGGTGACGGCGGTAACGGCGGCCATGGTCGGCCTCGTCGGCCCCGTCGTTCAGGACGGTCCGGGCCGCGTAGGTCTTCGCCACCGGCGCGGCAGCGCGCGGAAGTTCGACCGCGTGGGCTGGAGAAATGGCCAGCGCGGCGACCGCGCAAGCGAGCGAGATTCTGGATAGCTGACGCATTCTTGTTGTTCTTTCCCGAAGAGAGAGCGCCTTATGCCCTCTCGCGACCATGAACGGGATTAGGCGGCCAGCCCTTTCGAAGGACTGAACCGCCTACCCCTGTCGCTCTGCCGGTTCCCCGGACGGAGCGTGACGAATTGAGAGCATCAAAGGCGATTCAGGCCACGGATGCCGTTGTAGTCGATGTCGACCACCCGGCCGCGACGGATCTCGCATTTGAAGCTGCCGCGATCGGTGCGGTTATTGTACCCGCGACGATTGTCGTATCCGCGATAGCCGCGACGCTGGTCGCGGTAGCCGCGCAGGCCATCGACTTCGATCCGGCCACGGATATTCCAGCCACGGCGGGTATCGCGCACGTTGCTGATGTCGACGACGTTGGCGTAGCGATAGCCGGCGCGACGCGCCTGGTTCTCTGCCACACGCACGCACTGGTCGATCGCGCCGCGCGGATTGCCGTTGTTGCGGTAGTAATCGTTGCGATAGCGGTCATTGCGACGATCGCGGCTCGATGCCGAAGCGATCGCGGCGATGCCGCCGATGATCAGCGCCCCGGCAATAACCTCGCCCGCGCTGATGCCGTCATTGTCGCGGTCGCGATAGCGCTGCGCTTCGGCAGGTGCGGCGGTGGTGAAGGCCATGGCACCCGCAGCAGCGGTGCACAGGGCGGCCTTGGTGAAGCTTTGCATGATTGTCTCCTCACTGTGGTGCCGAGCGCCATTGCCCGAACACCAACTGTTTTAGAGACCGCGCGGTGAGGTGTGACTGAATTGCGGCGAAAGCCGTTGTTAATACAAAGCGCCACAAATCTGAACGGCGAAATCGGCAGAATTGCGCCAGTTGACAGAGGTTTTGTCGCAGAATCCGCTCCGCAATGAGTGCGAGCTGGGGTGTCGCCGAAACGATCGTTAATCCCCGTTAAGCAAAACGAATCACCGGCTCGCGAGGTACGTCTTGTTCGGGAAAGAGGGCAGAGCATGGTGCCCCGCCCTCATTTCTTGCCTGACTATTCCTCGAGCTTGAGCCCGGTGAACGCGGCGAGGAAGGCGAGCACATCGGCCGCTTCCTCGATCGCCTTGTCGGTCGGCTTGCCCGAACCGTGGCCCGCGCGGGTCTCGATCCGGATCAGCTGCGGCTTGTCGCCCAGGTCCGCAGCCTGCAGCGCGGCGGTGTACTTGAAGCTGTGCCCCGGAACCACACGGTCGTCGGTATCCGCCGTGGTCACCAGCAGCGCGGGGTAATCCACCCCGGAGCGGATGTTGTGATAGGGCGAATAGGCGCGCAGCACCTTCCAGTCGGCTTCCTTGCTGGGGTAACCATAGTCGTCGACCCAGTACCGACCGGCGGTGAACTGATCGAAGCGCAGCATGTCCATCACGCCCACGGCAGCATTGCCAGCTGCGAACAGATCGGGCCGCTGGTTGGCCACCGCGCCGATCAGCAGGCCGCCGTTCGATCCACCCTGGATCGCGAGGCCGTCCTCGGGCGTGATGCCCTGGTCGATCAGGTATTCACCCGCCGCGATGAAATCGTCGAACACGTTCTGCTTGTTGTTCAGCCGACCGGCATCGTGCCAGGCCTTGCCGTATTCGCCGCCGCCACGGATGTTGGCGACCGCGTAGGCGCCGCCCGCTTCCATCCATGCAAGGCGAGACGGACTGAACCCCGGCGTGAGGCTGATGTTGAACCCCCCATAGCCGTAAAGCAGCGTCGGCACGGCTTCGCCGCTTTCGGCGACCGCCTTGCTGCGCACCAGGAACATCGGAACGCGCGTGCCGTCCTTCGACGTGTAGAACTTCTGTTCGACCACGAAATCGTCCGGGTCGAACGACACTTCGGGCTGCGCCCACACGGTGCTTTCCCCGGTCGCGACATCGTAGCGATAGATCGTCGAGGGGCGGTTATAGGAGGAGAAGGCGTAGAACGTTTCAGTCTCGTCCGGCTCGCCCCCGAAACCGCCTGCACTGCCGATGCCGGGCAGTTCGACCTCCCCCTGCGGCGTTCCGTCGAGCCCGAAGACCTCGATCTTGCTCTTGGCGTCGACCAGGTAGCTGGCGATCAGCTTGCCCCCGACCAGCGAGACCCCATCGAGCGTCTGCTCGCTTTCGGGGATCACCGTATGCCACATCGGGTCGTTTGTCGTGATGTCGGTCTTCACCACCTTCTTGAGCGGTGCGCCGTCATTGGTAACGAAGTAGAATTCATTGCCGATATTGCCGACGTAGCTGAAGTTGTTCTCGAACCCGGGCACCAGCGTCATCGGCTCGGCGTCGGGGTACTCGCGATCGATCAGCGTGACTTCGTAGCGGTCGTCGGTTCCGCTCGAACTCGTCACCACCAGATAACGACCGTCATCGCTCACCTGTGCGCCATGATTGAGATCGGGCTGGTCATCGGTCGAATAGACCAGCTCGTCCGCGCTCTGATCGGTGCCCAGCTTGTGGAAGTAGACCCGGTGGTTCTTGTTGAGCGCCTGGAAGGTCTCGCCCTCCCCCGTCGCCGGAAAGCGGCTGTAGTAGAACCCGCTGCCGTCCTTCGCCCAGTCGAGCCCGGAGAATTTCACCCACTCGACCGTGTCGTCCAGCACCTCACCGGTGGCGACGTCCAGCACCTTCACCGTGCGCCAGTCGCTGCCGCCATCCTGGATCAGGTAGGCGAGCTTTTCGCCATCCTCGGTGATCGTGTAGCCCGCCAGCGCGGTCGCGTCGTCTTCCGACCACTCGTTCGGATCGATCAGTACCCGTGCCTCCCCGTCGAGGCCGTCGCGGACATAGAGAACGCTCTGGTTCTGCAATCCGTCGTTGCGCGAATAGAAGTACCGGCCCCCCTTCTCGGTCGGCAGGCCGAAGCGTTCGTAATCGGTCAGTTCGGTAATGCGCGCCTTGAGCGCGTCGCGCCCCGGCAGCTTGGCCAGGAAGGCATCCGTCACCGCATTTTCGCTGGCGACCCACGCGGCCACTTCCTCGTCGGTGCGAACGTCGTTTTCGAGCCAGCGGTACGGATCGGCGACTTCCTCGCCGAAGGGCGTTTCGACGACATCGCCAGTGCGGGTTTCGGGATAGTCGGGGGCGGTCAAATCCTGTCCTTGTGCGGCTGCGGGAATGGCGGCGGCGACCAGCGCGGTGGCGGCACCTGTGAGAAGGGTGTTGCGGAACATGGGCGGAGTCCTCTCGTCCTGAGCAATGTTCGGGAAAATGCGTCCCCGTTATCTAGCCCAAGAGCGGCGAGGTGCAACTGGCGCCCGCCGCAGCCGTCCGCCTTCGACGAAAAAATGGGGCCGCACGCCTCGCACGGCGGCGGCCCCTTCGACCTGTGTCGAGCTGGTATCAGTTACCCGGCGGGATCATACCGTCGATGACGTACACCACGCCATTGGAGGCGGGCACCGCGAGCTTGGTCAGCTTCGGAGCGTCATCGCCCGATCCAATCCGCACCTCACCATCCACCCTGCGGATGTCGATCGGCTGATCGGCTACGCTGGCGAGCTGGATCGACCCGCCATTGGCGTCGAGCGCCGCCTCGAGATCTTCGCGCGTGATAGCCCCTACGGCGATATGACGCCGCAGGATCGCGATCAGCTCCGGCCTGCCTTCTTCGGTGCCCAGCAGTTCGAGGTCTTCCTTCGGAAGCTTCGCGAAGGCCTGATTGTCGGGCAGGAACACGGTGTAGGCCCCCGCACCGTCGAAAGGATCCTTGAGACCGGCTTTCTCGATCAGGTTGTAGGCCGTCGAGACCTCGTCGATCTTGGCGACCGTGGCGTTGAGCGAGGCATCGCCGGCTTCCTGCGTACTGGTGACGGAGGCATCGGCGGTGTCCGCGTCGCCGCAGGCGCAAAGCGTGAGGGCCACGGCCAAGACGGCGAGCGTCGGTGCGAATGTTTTCTTCATGGATACCTTCACGTCAGGAGTTCGATGGCAGCTGCGACGAGGCGCGTTTTGGGGTCGACCTGATAGACGTAGCCATCGCTGTAGCGATACATCGCATCCGGCCCATCGCGATACTGGCTGCGATAGGCATAAGGCACGTTGTACACATCGTATCCGCGCGGCAGCGGCTGACCTACGGTGATGTCGTCACCGGTCAGCAGGGCGGCGATACCGAGGATACGGTGATCCTGCGGGTCGACCGAAAACAGCGTGCGGTCCGCATAGTAGTACCTGTTGTCCGCGTTCTGACCGAAATAATTGCCGTAGTACGACGGGGCGCGATAATCGTCGTAGGCGCTGGGCCACTGGTTCCCACCGAACAGCGCACCGCCCACCAGCGGGATCAGCGCATCAATGACGCCGTTCTGCGGTCGATAGGCATAACCGTCGTAGTACCGCCAGTCGTCGCCCGCCAGACGCGGGTAGGATGAGCCGAAATAGCCAGCGAAGCGATCGCGCGTCAGCTTCTTGGCCTGCCCCGGGGGCATGCAGCCATTGTTCTTCTTCGCGAGGCCGGGCGGACACCAGTTCTCCACGGGGCGTGCATCCCGATCATAGCGCGAGAGAACACGGCGCGCATCCTCACCGGCGACAGCGCCGGCAACATCGCGCAACACGCGCGCATCCTGCGCGTCGTCCCGACGATCGGCCCGTCGTTCGACCTCGCGCTGGATCTGCTTTTGTGCCTTCTCTACGTCGGGCCTGCCATTGCCCTTGTCGTTGGCGCGCATGGCCACGGGCGGACCGCCGTTGCCGTTACCGGCTCGAGCACCCTTATCCTTGCCCGGCCCCTTTTCCTTGTCCGGCCCCTTGTCGGGTTTGGCCTTGGCGGCAGCTCCGTTTCCGTGCCCCTTCCCCTGACCATTCCCATGGCCGTTGGACTGGGCGATGGCCGGCATGGAAAGCGCGAGCGCGAGGGCGCCGGTCGCTGCGATTACAATTCGCATAGCTATTCTCCTTGGCCCGACTAACCCGTTCGCCATCCGTCGGGTTCCCACGCCTGCCACTCTCGCACATGCGAAAAGGGCCGCAGGATTGCTCCTGCGGCCCCTCCGATTTTCACTGTGCGACCGCGCGCTTACGCGTCGTCGTATTCGTCTTCCTCGGTCATCACCGGGCCCGAATCCTGGCCCTTGGCGTCTTCGTCGCGATCGACGAATTCGATGATCGCGAGCTGCGCGCTGTCGCTGGCGCGGTAGCCGGCCTTGATGATGCGCGTGTAACCGCCGTCACGATCCGAATAACGCTCTGCCAGAACGTCGAACAGCTTCTTCAGCTGCGTTTCGTCCTGCAGGCGGCTCATCGCGAGGCGACGGTTGGAAAGGCCGCCACGCTTCGAGAGCGTGATCAGCTTTTCGATGTAGGGGCGCAGTTCCTTCGCCTTGGGCAGCGTGGTGAGGATCTGTTCGTGCTTGATCAGCGCGGCCGACATGTTGCGGAACATGGCGGTGCGGTGGCCCGACTTGCGGCCAAGTTTACGCTGCGAAATACCGTGACGCATATTCTATTCTCCGTTCGTAAGGGGCCCGTACGAGGTAGCCCGGTACGGGCCGGAATTGCGGGTCCGGCCCATTCCCGTTGCGAGGTCGATTAGCCCAGCAGCTCCTGTTCGAGCTTCTTGGCCATTTCCTCGATGTTCTCCGGCGGCCAGCCCGGGATGTCCATCCCGAGGCGCAGGCCCATGCTGGAAAGCACTTCCTTGATCTCGTTGAGCGACTTGCGGCCGAAGTTCGGCGTGCGCAGCATCTCGGCTTCGGTCTTCTGGACCAGATCGCCGATATAGATGATGTTGTCGTTCTTGAGGCAGTTGGCCGAACGGACCGACAGTTCCAGCTCGTCGACCTTCTTGAGAAGGTAACGGTTGAGCTGGTTGGCGTCCGATTCCTGCGGTTCGGCAGCCATCCCGATCATCGGGCTGGAAGGCTGCGGAATGCCATCTTCGAAGTGGACGAACAGGGTCAGCTGGTCCTGCAGGATGCGCGCGGCATACGCCACCGCGTCTTCAGGGGTGACGGTGCCGTCGGTTTCGATGGTCAGGTTCAGCTTGTCGTAGTCCAGTTCCTGGCCCACGCGCGCATTCTCGACCTTGTAGCTCACCTGCTTGATCGGCGAGTAAAGCGAATCGACCGGGATCAGGCCGATCGGCGCGTCGGCCGGGCGGTTCTGCACGGCGGGGACGTAGCCCTTGCCGGTATCCGCGGTCAGTTCCATGTTCAGCGTCGCGCCTTCGTCGAGCTGGCAGATCACGAGATCCTTGTTGAGGATTTCGATGTCGCCCGAGACGGCGATGTCGCCTGCCTTCACCGCGCCAGGACCGGTCGCGGAAAGCTGCAGCCGCTTGGGGCCTTCGCCTTCCATCTTGATCGCGATCTGCTTCACATTGAGGACGATGTCGGTCACGTCTTCGCGCACGCCGGCAAGCGAGCTGAACTCGTGCAGCACGTTCTCGATCTTGATCGAGGTGATCGCAGCGCCCTGAAGCGAGGAGAGCAGCACACGACGCAGCGCGTTGCCCAGCGTCAGGCCGAAACCGCGTTCGAGCGGTTCGGCAACGAAGGTGGCCTTGCGCTTCTTGTCGCTGCCGGTGTCCTTCAGTTCGAGCGAGGTGGGCTTTTTAAGTTCCTGCCAGTTCTTGGTGTTGACGGCCATGGATGTCCCCTAGGAATTCAAGATCGGCTGGGCCCGGAGCGCTGCGGAGGTGAAGCGCGACGGGCCCGTAGGTTGTCGGCGGAGGGAACGGCTCCCACCGCCGGGCAGGATCGGGTCAGACGCGACGCCGCTTCGACGGCCGAACCCCGTTGTGCGGGATCGGCGTGACGTCGCGGATGCTGGTGATGGTGAAACCCACCGCCTGCAGCGCACGCAGCGCGCTTTCACGGCCCGAACCGGGGCCCTTTACTTCGACTTCCAGCGTGCGGACGCCATGTTCCGCCGCCTTCTTGCCGGCGTCGTCTGCGGCGACCTGCGCGGCGTAGGGAGTCGACTTGCGGCTACCCTTGAAACCCATCATGCCCGCGCTAGACCAGCTGATCGCATTGCCCTGCGCATCGGTGATGGTGATCATGGTGTTGTTGAAGCTGGCGTTCACGTGCGCGACGCCGCTGGAGATGTTTTTCCGCTCGCGGCGCCGAATGCGGCCTGGTTCGCGTGCCATTATATGTTCCCCTTAAGGAAAAAAGATCAAAAGAGCCGAAGTGAAGCGCTGTTCGCGCGCTTACTTCTTCTTGCCCGCGATGGGCTTCGCCTTACCCTTGCGGGTGCGCGCATTGGTGTGCGTGCGCTGGCCGCGAACGGGCAGACCGGCGCGATGACGCAGGCCGCGATAGGACCGCAGGTCCATCAGTCGCTTGATGTTCATCGCGGTCTGACGGCGGAGGTCGCCCTCAACCGAATACTCTTCGTCGATCGTTTCACGGATGCGGAGGATTTCCTCATCGGTGAGGTCCTGCACGCGGGTCTTGTGATCGATGCCGAGCTTGTCGGCGATCTGAACCGCGGTGGTGCGTCCAATTCCGTGAATATAGGTAAGCGCGATGATCACGCGCTTGTTGGTGGGGATGTTAATCCCGGCAATACGAGCCACTTACTTCTCCATGCTCCACAGGGAAAACCCGACCTTCGCAGGCGGACGCCCCTATCTCATCGCTAGTTTCATCGACCCGATACGCCAGCATCATTGGTGACGGACAAAAACCGGCAGGCGATGAAACCAGGCCGGTGATGCGCCGGAAATGCGCCAATGATTCTGGTATGCATTGGGTCGGACGAACGGCGCACATAAGCGGCAGACGCCGCAGCGTCAACAGCTGCGCGCAAATAATCGCGCTGGCCATCAAAAAGCCAGCGCCCGATCATTCGAACTAGGGGAATCTACCCCGGAGCATCTCCGCTGTCAAAGCGGACACGCATCCTTTTTCCCCGTGCCGCTCCATCGCGGGACGAATTCGCGGCTTAGCGCCCCTTGCCGAGCCCCGTGACCGGCGTCTCTTCATCGGGTGCCTGTCCAAACGCCTCGTCGAACTTGCTCGACTTCTCGTCCTCGGGGTCGGCCTCTTCGATCACACCGCCGACGGCCTCCGCCAGGCCCAGTGCCTGTTCGCCAATCACCGCGTCGACCGCCTTGGAGATCGTGTCGATCTCGAACCGCATGGTCCCGCCGACCACGTATTCCCAGACAACCTGCGCGCCGATCACTTTGCCCTTTTTACCCGGGTCTTCGATCGGTTGCAGGGTGATCGTCAGCACACCATCGACCGGCTCGCTCTGCAGCGGGCCGAGCGCGCCGCGCATCCGCAGGACCTTTCGCGGCACGGCCTGCACCACGACCATGTGCTGGACGCTGCCCTGCAGGCCGAAGGTGTCGGCGCCTTTATCTTCGGCCGGAATGGTCTCGCAAAAGCATCCGCCCGCCTGCGGGGTGAGCGTCATGTTCGCCGCATCGCCGGACCAGGTATGCCTGTCGTTCCACCAGTCGCCGGGCGCGATCAGCGCGAGCCAGACATCCTTGGGCTGAGCGGCAATGTCGAGCGTACTGCGAACCACGAAGTGCGTGTCGGATTGCTCGACTACCTCGGCCTGCGCAGCGGCGGGCATGAGGATCGGCGTCGCCAGCAGAGCGGCTACTGCCATGGCGGTGCGGATCATCGGACGGCTCCTCATCAAAGACAGCGCCACGCTATTCCACGCTCGCCCGGGAAAGCAAATCCTCAGTCGTCGAGGAGTGCGTCGATGCTGTCGGTGACGTCCTCGATCGAGGCCATTCCGTCGACTCTCGCGACTAGTCCGCGCTCTTCGTAGAACGGCAGGATCGGCGCGGTCTCGGATCGGTAGACCTGCATCCGGTGGCGCACGGTTTCCTCGTTATCGTCGGGCCGACGCTTGAACTCGGTGCTGCCACACTTGTCGCACACGCCTTCCTTGGCAGGCGTCTTGTGGCGGTCGTGATAACCGGCTCCGCATACGGCGCAGGTAAAGCGACCGGTGATGCGATCGACCAGAGCATCCTCGTCGACCTGAAGTTCGACCACGCGGTCGAGCTTGCGGCCATGCTTTGCGAGAAGCTGATCGAGCGCTTCGGCCTGCGCACGGGTGCGCGGATAGCCGTCGAAGATTGCGCCCGTCTCTGCGGGCATCGCTTCCAGCTCTGCGTCGATCAGGTCGGAGACGATCTCGTCGGAGACGAGTTCGCCACGGTCCATGACTTCCTTGGCTTTCAGCCCGACGGGCGTTTGCGCCTTCACCGCTGCGCGCAGCATGTCTCCGGTCGAAAGCTGGCGCATGCCATGCTCTTCGACCAGACGGTGCGCCTGCGTGCCTTTGCCTGCCCCCGGTGGGCCGAGAAGAATGATGTTCATGGCCATCCCCTTGCCACGCTGAGAAATTAGCGCAACCGGCCCTTGAGCTTGGCCTTCTTGATAAGGTCACCGTACTGGTGGGCCAGCAGGTGCGACTGGATCTGGCTGATGGTATCGACGGTCACGTTGACGACGATCAGCAGGCTGGTGCCGCCCAGGAACAGCGGAATCCCTGTCTGTGCGATCATGTATTCGGGCAGGCAGCACACCAGCGTAAGGTATGCCGCGCCGACCACGGTGATGCGCGTCAGCACATAATCAAGGTATTCCGCCGTGCGCTTGCCGGGGCGAATACCGGGAATGAAGCCGCCATTTTTCTTCAGGTTATCCGCAGTTTCCTCCGGGTTGAACACAACCGCGGTGTAGAAGAAGCAGAAGAACACGATCAGGATCGCATAGAGCGCCATGTAGAGCGGCTGCCCGTGCTGCAGGTAGAAGTTCAGCGTGGTAATCACGCCGCCAATCGTGCTGCTGGGATCGACCGAGCTGCCCGCGAACTGGCTGATCGTCAGCGGCAGCAGCAGCAGCGAGCTGGCGAAGATCGGCGGGATCACCCCTGCGGTGTTGATCTTGAGCGGCAGGTGGCTGCGATCCGCCTGCATCATGCCGCGCTGGGTGGCGCGCTTGGGATACTGGATCAGCAGGCGCCGCTGCGCACGCTCCATGAAGCTGATGAACAGGATCAGGCCGACGATCATGGCGATGAAGCCGATGATCACGACCGCACTGATCGCCCCGGTCCGCCCGCCTTCAAACATATTGCTGACGAAGCTGGGGAACTGGGCGACGATGCCCGCCATAATGATGAGCGAGACGCCGTTGCCGATACCGCGTGCCGTGATCTGCTCACCGATCCACAGCAGCAGCATGGTGCCGCCGACCAGACTGATGACCGCGCCGATGCGGAACATGTAGCCTGGGTCCACGACCGCCTGCAGACCGCTCTGCGCGCCGTAGCTTTCCAGGCCGGTGGCGAGGAAATAGCCCTGGATCACGCACAGGAACACCGCGCCGTAGCGGGTGTACTGGTTGAGCTTCTGGCGGCCGGTGGCGCCTTCCTTCTTCAGCGCCATCAGCGTCGGGTGCAGGGCCGAAGCCATCTGCACCACGATCGAGGCGGTGATGTAGGGCATCACGCCGAGCGCGATGAGACTCATGCGCTCAAGGCTGCCGCCCGAGAATGTATTGAACAGGTCGAGCACGCCGCCGCGCGTCTGATCGTACAGATCGCCGAGGATCTGGGGATTGACCCCGGGCAGCGGGACGAAGCTCAAGAACCGGAAGACGACCAGCGCAACGATCGTGAACCAGATACGCTGGCGCAGTTCGGTCGCCTTGGAAAAGTTCGCAAGGCTCAGATTGGAGGCGAGATTATCGGCGCGTGATGCCATGGGAAAATATTGATCCTGCAAATTCGACCGGGCACTCCCGGCTGCCGCAGTGACAGATAGGTGTCACGGGCGCGGTTGTCGAACCCCCGCGCCCGATTACCTGAATCAGGCCTTCGAGCCTGCTTCCTTGTTCGTCTTGGTGCGAGCAGCCTTCTTCTCGTGCTCGGGCTGCGCAGCGGGGATCACGTCCACCTTGCCGCCAGCCTTTTCGACCGCTTCGATCGCGCCCTTGCTGGCGCCGGCAACGACGAAGGTCGCCTTGGTGGTCAGTTCACCCTTGCCGAGCAGGCGGACGCCGTCCTTGCCGCCGCGCGCAAGACCGGCGGCCTTGAGTGCTGCGTGATCGATGTCCTTCTTGGCGTCGAGCTTCTTCGCGTCGATGAACTTCTGGACCATGCCCAGGTTCACTTCGGCGTAGTCCTTGCCGAACGGGTTGTTGAAGCCGCGCTTCGGGATTCGCATGTGCAGCGGCATCTGGCCGCCTTCGAAGCCCTTGATTGCCACGCCTTCGCGGGCCTTCTGGCCCTTCTGGCCGCGTGCTGCGGTCTTGCCCTTGCCCGAACCGATCCCCCGGCCCACGCGTATGCGGGATTTGCGGGCGCCTTCGTTGTCGCGGATGTCGTTGAGATTAATTGCCATGATGCACTCGCTTTCGCTTTTCTTCGCGCTGATAAAAATGGAAGCGGCCCGCTACTATGAGCGGGCCGCCGCCGTCAATTCCTGTCGAGAAGGCGCTTAGCCCTCGACCACCTCGACCATGTGCGGCAGCTTTGCGATCGCGCCGCGCACTTCGGGGGTGTCTTCCAGTTCGACCACCCGGTGCATCTTGCCCAGGCCAAGGCCGATCAGGATTTTCTTCTGGCTTTCCGGCCGCCGGATGGGCGAACCGATCTGCTTGAGCTTGATCTTAGCCATCGGTGATTACTCCACTACAGCCGCGGCATCCGCCTCGGCTTCGGCTGCGCTCGCGCCGCCACGGGCCAGCAGATCGGCGACCTTCTTGCCGCGACGCTGAGCCACCGCCTTGGGCGAGCTCTGATCCAGCAACGCATCGAAGGTGGCACGGATCATGTTGTACGGGTTGGACGTACCGACCGACTTGGTCACGACGTCGGCAACACCCAGGCTTTCGAACACGGCGCGCATCGGCCCGCCGGCGATGATGCCGGTACCCGGAGGCGCGCTGCGCACGGTCACCTTGCCGGCACCGAAGCGGCCCTTGCCGTCGTGGTGCAGCGTGCGACCTTCCTTGAGCGCGACGCGGATCATGTGCTTGCGCGCAGCGGCCGAAGCCTTGCTGATAGCCTCGGGCACTTCGCGGGCCTTGCCGTGGCCGAAGCCGACGCGGCCCTGGCCGTCGCCAACCACCACGAGCGCGGCGAAGCCAAAGCGCTTACCGCCCTTCACCGTCTTCGAGACGCGGTTGATGTGAACCAGCTTCTCGATGATGCCGTCGTCTTCTTCCTCGCGCTTGCCGCGACGATCGTCACGACCGCGACCACGACCGCGGCCACCGTCACGGCCACCGCCGCGATTGTCGCCACCACGGCCACCACGGCCACCGCGGGGCTGGCCCTCGGCACCCTGCGCGGGGCTCTGGTTGTCGGCCGCCTCGGAAGGAGTATCGGCAACCGCCGGCTCTTCCTTGGTCACCGCATGCTCGGTCTGCGCTTCGGCCTTGACCTCTTCGGTCTTCGCCTCGGCTTCGGGAGCCGCGTTGTCTTCGGTCTTCTTGTCGTCAGCCATCATCAGAACTCCAGCCCGCCTTCGCGAGCGGCATCGGCCAGCGCCTTGACGCGGCCATGGAACAGGAACCCGCCGCGATCGAACACGACCGTGGTGACGCCCGCCTTCTTGGCGGCGTCGGCGATGTTCGAGCCAACCGTCTTGGCGGCGTCGATATTCGCAGTCGTGCCCTTCACGCCCAGCGTCGAAGCGCTGGCAAGCGTCTTGCCCGCCGCATCGTCGATGATCTGGGCGTAGATGTGCTTGCCCGTGCGGTGAACCGACAGGCGCGGCTTGCCACCGGCGTGCTTGCGCAGCGCGGTGCGCACGCGCTGGCGGCGGCGTTCAAAGAGAGAAAGCTTTGCCATCTTACTTCTTCTTCCCTTCCTTGCGGAAGATATACTCGCCCTGGTACTTGATGCCCTTGCCCTTGTACGGCTCGGGCTTGCGCCAGCGGCGGATTTCTGCGGCGAACTGGCCGACGGACTGCTTGTCGATCCCGGAAATGATGACCGTGGTCTGATCGGGCGTCGTCACCGTCAGGCCTTCGGGCACATCGAGGTCGACATCGTGCGAATAGCCGAGCTGAAGCTTCAGCTTCTTGCCCTGAGACTGTGCACGATAACCGACGCCGGTGATCTGGAGAGTCTTGGTGAAACCCTCGGTCACGCCTTCGACCAGGTTCGAAACCATCGTGCGCTGCATGCCCCAGTGGCTGCGTGCGGGCTTGGTATCGTTGACCGGGTCGACCGCGATCTTGCCGTCTTCCAGCTTGTACGAAACGAGGTCCGACAGGCCCATGGTCAGGGTGCCCTTGGGACCCTTTACCGACAGGATGCCATCGTCGATCTTGGCCTCGACCCCACTGGGGATCTCGACCGGACGTTTACCAATGCGGCTCATCAGAACACCTCCGCCAGCACTTCGCCACCGACGTTCTGGCTGCGTGCTTCTGCGTCGGAAAGCACGCCGCGCGGCGTCGAGACGATCGTGATGCCGAGGCCGTTGCGCACCGTCGGCAGCTCACGGCTGGCCGAATAGATGCGCCGTCCCGGCTTGGACACGCGGGCGACATGCTTGATCGCAGGTTCGCCTTCGAAATATTTCAGTTCGATCCGCAGCGCCTTGTGCTTGCCGCTCTCGTCTTCCGAATAGCCACGGATGTAGCCTTCGCGCTGGAGAACTTCGAGCACGTTCGCACGCAGCTTGGACGCCGGCGTCAGGACCGAGTCCTTCTTCGCCTGCTGGCCGTTGCGGATGCGGGTGAGCATATCACCCAAGGGATCTGTCATCGCCATGATTGTATCCTCACCAGCTCGACTTGGTCAGACCGGGAATCAGGCCCTTGTTGCCCAGATTCCGCAGTTCGATGCGGTTGATGCCGAACTTGCGATAATAGCCGCGCGGGCGGCCGGTGGTGGAACAGCGGTTGCGCACCCGGGTCGGGTTCGCGTTGCGCGGCAGTTCGGCCATCTTGAGCCGGGCCATCAGGCGCTCGGTCTCGTCGGCGTCCTTGTCGTCCGCGATAGCTTTCAGCTTCGCGTACTTGTCCGCGTACTTCTTGACGAGAGCCTTGCGCTTCTCGTTCTTATTGATGGAACTCAGTTTCGCCATTGGACTTAAGCTCTCCTCAGGCGGCTTACGCCGCCTCCTTCTCTTCGTCGGCCTTTGCTTCGGCCGGGAACGGGAAACCGAACAGGCGCAGCAGCTCGCGCGCTTCTTCGTCGGTCTTCGCGGTGGTGGTCACAATGATATCCATGCCCCGGACCTTTTCGATCTGGTCATAGGAAATCTCGGGGAAGATGATCTGCTCTTTCAGGCCCATGGCGTAGTTGCCACGGCCGTCGAAGCTCTTCGGGTTCAGGCCACGGAAGTCGCGGATACGCGGCATCGCAACCGTCACCAGACGATCGAGAAATTCGTACATCCGGTCGCGGCGCAGATTGACCTTGCAGCCGATCGGCATGCCGTCGCGCAGCTTGAACTGTGCGATCGACTTCTTGGCTTTGGTGATGACGGGCTTCTGGCCCGCGATCAGCGCCATTTCCTCGGCTGCGGTCTGGACCTTCTTCTTGTCCTGGCTCGC
Organism: Citromicrobium bathyomarinum; assembly: GCF_038594485.1. Classification (GTDB taxonomy): domain Bacteria; phylum Pseudomonadota; class Alphaproteobacteria; order Sphingomonadales; family Sphingomonadaceae; genus Alteriqipengyuania; species Alteriqipengyuania bathyomarina_A. The sequence goes on from NZ_JBCFZG010000007.1 coordinate 33,418, forward strand.
CTCGCCCACACCCATGTTGAGCGTGATCTTCTCGAGCTTGGGGACCTGAAGACGGTTGGTGTAACCGAACTTCTCGGTCATGGCCTTGACGATTTCGTCCTCGTACTTGGCCTTCATGCGGGGCTTGTAATCAGCCATCGATGGTCTCCCCGGATTTTGCGGCAACGCGCACCTTCTTGCCGTCACGCTCTTCGATGCGCACGCGGGTGGGCTTACCGTCCTTGGGATCGGCGACCGCAACCTTCGCGATGTGCATCGGCGCTTCATAGCGATCGATGCCGCCCTGCGGATTGGTCTGCGACGGCTTGCGGTGACGGGCGATCATGTTGACGCCTTCCACCACGACCTTGCCGTCCTTCGGCAGGACCTTGGCGACCGTACCGGTCTTGCCTTTGTCCTTGCCCGAAAGCACGACGACGCTGTCGCCCTTCTTGATCTTGGCCATGCCCATTACAGCACCTCCGGAGCAAGCGAGATGATCTTCATGAAGCCGCGGCCGCGCAGTTCGCGCACCACCGGGCCGAAGATACGGGTGCCGATCGGCTCCTCGCTCTTGTTGACCAGCACCGCAGCGTTGGAATCGAAGCGGATCACGCTGCCATCGGGGCGGCGCACATCCTTCTTGGTGCGAACGATCACCGCACGGTGCACGTCGCCCTTCTTCACTTTCGCACGCGGCTGGGCTTCCTTAACGGAAACCACGATCACGTCACCGACGCTCGCGAACCGGCGCTTGGAGCCGCCCAGTACCTTGATGCACTGGACGCGCTTTGCGCCGCTGTTATCCGCGACGTCGAGATTGGACTGCATCTGGATCATCGATCCGGTTCCTTCTCAATGGCTTGCCGAGACACGTGCCCGGCAGTTCCTAAAACGTCTTACTTGTTGCTCGCGCCTTCGACGTCGAGGTCGGCTTCCACCGCCTGTACGCCACCGGCAACCACCCGGTCCTTCACGGCCCAGGTCTTGGTCTTCGAGATCGGCTTGGTTTCCTCGATCCGCACGACGTCGCCGAGTTCGTACTCGTTCGCTTCGTCATGGGCGTGGTACTTCTTCGAACGACGGATGATCTTCCCGTAAAGCGGGTGCTTCACCTTGCGTTCGACCAGCACGGTCACGGTCTTGTCGGTCTTGTTGGAGGTGACCGTACCGATAAGAATACGCTTGGGCATGGTCTGCTCCTTAAGCCTTCGATTTCGCGGCGGCGGCGCGAGTGCGCTCGGTCTGCAGCGTCTTGATGCGCGCGATCGTGCGGCGAACTTCCTGGACGCGAGCGGGACGCTCGAGCTGGTTGGTCGCAGCCTGAAAACGCAGGTTGAACGCTTCGCGCTTGAGCTCGGTAAGCTCGGCGGTCAGCTGGTCGTCGTTCTTGGCGCGGAGATCTTCGGTGGTGCTCACTTATTCGCCTTTCAGATGCGACTGGTCGCCGAGCCGCGCGACAACCTTAGTCTTGATTGGCAGCTTCATGGCGGCACGTTCGAACGCTTCGGCGGCCAGCGGACCGGACACACCGTCAAGTTCGAACAGGATGCGGCCCGGCTTCACGCGCGCAGCCCAGTATTCGACCGAGCCCTTGCCCTTACCCTGCCGGACTTCGGCAGGCTTCTTCGACACGGGCACGTCGGGGAACACGCGGATCCAGAGGCGTCCCTGGCGCTTCATGTGACGCGTGATCGCACGGCGAGCGGCCTCGATCTGGCGGGCGGTGATACGCTCCGGCTCCAGCGCCTTCAGCCCGTAAGAGCCGAAGTTGAGTTCGTTACCGCCCTTGGCATTGCCCTTGATCCGGCCCTTGAAGGCCTTGCGGTATTTGGTTCGTTTCGGTTGCAGCATGGTTCTTTCCTAATCCTGCAATCAGCGCGCCGGCCGTACGCCGGAAGTCTGCGCTTCCATCATCAGGCGGTCCTGCGCGGTCGGATCGTGGGCGAGGATCTCGCCCTTGAAGATCCAGCACTTGATGCCGATGATCCCGTAGGCGGTCAGTGCCTCGGCTTCGGCATAATCGACATTGGCGCGCAGCGTGTGGAGCGGAACGCGGCCTTCGCGATACCATTCCACGCGGGCGATTTCGGCACCGCCCAGACGGCCACCACAGGTGATCCGGATCCCTTCGGCACCCAGACGCAGCGCGGACTGCACGGCGCGCTTCATCGCACGGCGGAAAGCCACGCGGCGAACCAGCTGATCGGCAATGCCCTGCGCGACGAGCTTGGCGTCGATTTCCGGCTTGCGGATCTCGACGATGTTCAGCTTCACTTCGCTTTCGGTCATCTTCGAAAGCTTGGTGCGCAGCTTCTCGATGTCCGCGCCCTTCTTGCCGATGATGACACCGGGGCGCGCAGCGTAGATCGAGATGCGGCACAGCTTGGCCGGACGCTCGATCACCACCTTCGAAATCGCGGCCTGCGGCAGCGAGTTCACGATGTACTTGCGGATCTCGATGTCTTCCTTGAGCAGCTTGGCATAGTCACGCCCTTCGGCGTACCAGCGGCTGTCCCAGGTGCGGTTGATCTGCAGGCGCAGACCGATCGGATTGCTCTTCTGACCCATCTTACGCTTCCTCGACTTCGCGCACGACGATGCGCAGGCGGCTGAAGGGCTTCAGGATGCGGGTCGACTTGCCGCGACCGCGCGTGTGAAACCGCTTCATCGTGATCGACTTGCCCACGCTCGCTTCGGCGACGACCAGTGCGTCGACGTCGAGATCGTGGTTGTTCTCGGCATTGGCGATCGCGGAGGCGAGCACCTTGCTCGCGTCCTTGGCCATTGCCTTCTTCGAGAAGGCGAGGATGTTCAACGCATCTTCGGCCTTCTTGCCGCGGATCAGCTCGGCAACGAGGTTCAGCTTCTGGGCCGACCCACGGATCGTGGTGCCGACGGCCAGCGCCTCGTTATCGGCGACGCGACGCGGAGCTTTCTGCTTGCTCATCAGCGCTTGCCCTTCTTGTCTGCGGCGTGACCCGGGAAGGTGCGCGTGGGCGCGAATTCACCGAGCTTGTGGCCGACCATCTCTTCCGAGACGGACACGGGAATGAACTTGTGGCCGTTGTAGACGTTGAACGTCAGCCCAACGAACTGCGGCAGGATGGTGGAGCGGCGCGACCAGGTCTTGATCGGCGCGGTGCTGGTCTTTTCCTGTGCGTCCTCGGCCTTCTTGAGAAGGCTGAGTTCCACGAACGGACCTTTCCAAACGGAACGTGCCATCTTCGCTTACCTCTTCTTCTTCGCGTGGCGCGAACGGATGATCATCTTGTCCGTCTGCTTGTTCTTGCGAGTGCGCGCACCCTTGGTCGGCTTGCCCCACGGGGTCACCGGATGGCGGCCACCGCTGGTCTTGCCTTCACCACCGCCGTGGGGGTGATCGACCGGGTTCTTTGCAACACCGCGAGTAAGCGGACGACGGCCCTTCCAGCGGATGCGGCCCGCCTTGCCGAAGTTCTGGTTCTGGTTGTCCGGGTTCGAAACCGCACCAACCGTACCCATGCAATCGGCGCGCAGGTAACGCTGCTCGCCCGAGTTCAGGCGCACGATAACCATGCCACGGTCACGACCGACCAGCTGCACGTACGCACCTGCCGAACGGGCGATCTGCCCGCCCTTGCCCGGCTTCATCTCCACATTGTGGATGATGGTGCCGACCGGCATGTTGCCCAGCGGCATCGCATTGCCCGGCTTGGTGTCGACGCGTTCGCCGGCAATCACCTTGTCGCCAACACCGAGGCGCTGCGGCGCGATGATGTAGGCCAGTTCTTCGTCGGCGTACTTGATCAGCGCGATGAAGGCGGTGCGGTTGGGATCGTATTCGATCCGCTCGACAGTGCCTTCCACGTCCCACTTGCGGCGCTTGAAGTCGATGTAACGATACTTCTGCTTGTGACCGCCCGCGATACCGCGGCTGGTGACGTGACCCTTGTTGTTGCGTCCGCCCGTCTTGCGCTGGCCTTCGGTAAGCGCCTTGACCGGCTTGCCCTTGTAGAGCCCGGACTTGTCGACCAGGATCAGGCCACGACGGGCCGGGCTGGTCGGTTTGTAATTCTTGAGTGCCATTTCTCTCTAGCCCCTCAGATGCCGCTCGTGACGTCGATCGAATCGCCGTCCTTCAAAGTCACGATCGCCTTCTTCACGTCGGTGCGCTTGTAGGGCTTGCCCTTCCAGCGCTTGGTCTTGCCCTTGGTGACAATGGTGTTCACCCCGGTGACCTTGACGTCGAACAGCGCTTCCACGGCGTCGCGGATCTGCGGCTTGCTTGCGTCGTTGGCGACCTTGAACACCACCGCGTTGTGCTCGCTCGCAAGCGTGCTCTTCTCGGTGATGTGCGGCGCCAGGATCACATCGTAATGCCGCGCGTCGATTGCTTCTTTCTTAGCCATTGAAGCGCGCCTCCAGCTTTTCGACCGCGTCCTTTGTGAGGACCAGCGTGTCGTGCTTCAGGATGTCGTAGACGTTGGCACCCATCGCCGGCATCACGTTGATGCCGGGCAGGTTGCCGGCTGCCAGACGGAAGCTGTCGTTCACGGCGTCGCCGTCGATGAACAGCACCTTGCCGTTGTAACCCGCCTTGTCGAACTGGCCCTTGAGAGCCTTCGTCTTGGGGTCCTTCAGCTCGAGGCTGTCGACCACGACCAGGCCATCCTTGGCCTTGCTCGACAGCGCCATGCGCAGGCCGAGCGAGCGGATCTTCTTGTTCAGCGAAGGATCGAAGTCACGCTTGCGCGCACCGTGAGCCTTACCACCGCCGATGAAGATCGGAGCGCCGCGATCGCCGTGGCGAGCGCCGCCCGAACCCTTCTGGCGACCGAACTTCTTGCCGGTGCGCGCCACATCCGAACGCTCACGCGTCGGGCGGGCCGTCGCACGGCGCTTTTCCAGCTGCCACGTGACGACACGGTGAAGGATGTCGGCGCGCGGCTCGACACCGAACACGGCATCGTTGAGCTCGATTTCGCCAGCCTTACCGCCGTCGATTTTCTGTACCGCGATCTTCACGATCAGGACTCCTTGCCTTCGTCGGTGCCTTCGGCGTCAGCCCCGGCATCCTGCTGCTGCATCAGCTTTTCCTGCTGCTCGGGCGTCACGTCGGTGTGCACTTCGTGCTCCGCCGCGCTCTCGACCAGGCCGGCGTCGGCTTCCACATGCTCGATCTCGTCGGCGTTGCGACGCATCGCACCGGGGAACGGCGCATCTTCGGGCATCGGGAACTTAACCGCGTCGGCGACCAGCATCCAGCTGTTCTTCGCACCGGGCACCGAGCCCTTCACGAACAGCAGACCGCGATCGGAGTCCGTACGGACGATTTCGAGGTTCTGCTGGGTGCGCTGACGGTCGCCCATGTGGCCGGCCATCTTCTTGTTCTTGAAGACACGCCCCGGATCCTGGCGGTTACCGGTCGAACCATGCGAGCGGTGCGACAGCGAGACGCCGTGCGTTGCCCGCAGACCGCCGAAATTCCAGCGCTTCATGGCGCCGGCAAAGCCCTTGCCCTGCGTGTAACCGGTCACGTCGACCTTCTGGCCGGCGATGAAGTGATCGGCAGTGATCGTCGCGCCGACGGGAAGGAGACCTTCCTCGTTCTCGACGCGGAATTCCGCCACCTTCATCTTCAGGCCAACTTCCGCCTTCGCGAAAGCTTCGCGCTGCGGCTTGTTGACGTTCTTCTGCTTCGCTTCGCCCGAACCGACCTGGACGGACCAGTAGCCGTCACGGTCAGCGGTGCGGTTGGCAGTGACCTGGCACCCTTCCAGAGCGAGAAGGGTCACGGGCACGTGCCGGCCATCCTCCTGGAACAGGCGGGTCATCCCGACCTTCTTGGCGATTACGCCAGTGCGCATCGTAAAACTCCTAAAACAGAGGCACCCCGGCCCATCCGAGGTGCGTGACGGGCCGCTCTTTCAAACGACCCCAGCCCGAGTTGTGATGCATCGCCCCGCCCGGGCTGATTGCACTCCCCGTTAAAGAGGAGCGCGAGACGGGAGACGCAGCCCGGAGCAAGCTCCGGCGGTATCTCTATGTCTTGCCGGAACTTGCGAACCGGCGGGGCCATGGAGCGCCCCGAAACTTCCCCGCCCTGTTAACGTCCGGCGGGAGGACGGAAATCCTGCGGCTTAGGCCAGCTTGATTTCGACATTCACGCCAGCAGCCAGATCGAGCTTCATCAGCGCGTCGACGGTCTGGGCGTTGGGCTGCACGATATCGAGCAGCCGCTTGTAGGTGCGCACCTCGAACTGCTCGCGCGACTTCTTGTCGATGTGCGGGCCGCGGTTCACGGTGAACTTCTCGATGCGCGTCGGCAGGGGAATAGGTCCACGGATGAGCGCGCCGGTGCGGCGTGCAGTATCCGCGATCTCGCCAGTTGCCTGGTCGAGCACGCGGTGATCGAAGGCCTTGAGGCGAATACGGATATTCTGTGCGTCCATGTCCTAGTCTACCGATGCGAAAGAGCCGAGAAAGGCCCCACTCCCTCCAGAGGGAGCCCTTCCAAAAAAATAAAGAACCGCCCCACCAAACCGAAGTTTTCGGTGAGGGGCGGCCCTCGTGAAACTGACCGGCGGGGAATCGAATCCCCGCCGGTGCAGCGCCTATATTAGTTCGTGATCTTGCTGACAACCCCCGAACCGACGGTGCGGCCACCTTCGCGGATTGCGAAGCGCAGACCTTCATCCATCGCAATCGGCGCGATCAGCTTGACCGAGATCGTGACGTTGTCGCCCGGCATCACCATTTCGGTGCCTTCGGGAAGGATCACTTCGCCGGTCACGTCGGTGGTGCGGAAGTAGAACTGCGGGCGGTAGTTGGCGAAGAACGGCGTGTGACGGCCACCTTCATCCTTCGACAGCACGTAGACTTCGGCGCTGAATTCGGTGTGCGGCGTAACCGAACCCGGCTTCGCAAGCACCTGGCCACGCTCGACGTCTTCACGGGCAACGCCGCGAATCAGCGCACCGATGTTGTCGCCGGCTTCACCGCGATCGAGCAGCTTGCGGAACATTTCGACACCAGTGACGGTCGTCTTCGAAGTGTCCTTGATGCCGACGATTTCGACTTCGTCGCCAACGTTCACGACGCCGGTTTCGACACGGCCGGTCACAACCGTACCGCGACCCGAGATCGAGAACACGTCTTCGATCGGCATCAGGAATGCCTGGTCGACCGGACGTTCCGGCTGCGGGATGTATTCGTCAACGGCCTTCATCAGCTCGATGATCGAATCCTTGCCGATGTTGTCGTCGCGACCTTCGAGAGCGGCCAGAGCCGAACCCTTGACGATCGGAATGTTGTCGCCGTCGAAGTCGTAGGCGCTCAGCAGTTCGCGAACTTCCAGTTCGACGAGCTCGAGGATTTCCTCGTCGTCGACCTGGTCGACCTTGTTCAGGTACACGACCAGCGCCGGCACGCCGACCTGACGCGAGAGCAGGATGTGCTCGCGGGTCTGCGGCATGGGGCCGTCGGCAGCGTTCACCACCAGGATCGCGCCGTCCATCTGCGCGGCACCGGTGATCATGTTCTTCACATAGTCAGCGTGGCCGGGGCAGTCGACGTGCGCATAGTGGCGCGCTTCGGTCTCGTATTCGACGTGCGCGGTCGAAATCGTGATGCCGCGCTCACGCTCTTCGGGAGCCTTGTCGATGTTTGCGAAATCGACAGCCGCGCCGCCGTAGGTGTCAGCCATCACCTTGGTGATCGCTGCGGTCAGCGTGGTCTTGCCGTGGTCGACGTGACCGATGGTGCCGATGTTGCAGTGCGGCTTGTTCCGCTCGAACTTTTCCTTCGCCATTTTCTCTAATTACCTCTGTCTGAAATGGGATTTGTGCGGGGAAAAGGCGGCGCCCGCTCAAAATCAGGCGCCGCCCCTAAACCGATCGCTCGCCTTAGGCAAGCTTCTCCTTGACCTCTGCCGCCACGTTCGCGGGGACTTCGTCGTAATGCGAGAACTGCATCGAGTACTGCGCGCGTCCCTGAGTGAACGAACGCAGCTCGTTGACGTACCCGAACATGTTGGCCAGCGGCACGAATGCCTCGACCGCCTGCGCGTTACCGCGCGTGTCGGTGCCCTGAATCTGGCCACGACGGCTGTTAAGGTCACCGATGACATCCCCCAGATAGTCTTCCGGGGTCACGACTTCCACCTTCATGACCGGTTCCAGCAGCTTGATGCCTGCCTTCTGGGCCACTTCGCGCATCGCACCGCGACCGGCGATTTCGAACGCGATCGCGCTCGAGTCGACGTCGTGGTACTTACCGTCGATCAGACGGATCGAGAAGTCGATGATCGGGAAGCCGACCAGATGACCGCTCTCGGCCTGCTCGCGGAAGCCCTTTTCGATCGCCGGGATGTATTCGCGGGGGATGTTACCGCCCTTGATCTCGTCGACGAAATCGATGCCTGCGCCGCGTTCACCCGGGGTGACGACGACCTTGACCTCACCGAACTGACCCGAACCACCCGACTGTTTCTTGTGGGTGTAGGTCACTTCGACTTCGCGGCCGAGGTATTCGCGGTAAGCCACCTGCGGCGCACCAACGTTGGCTTCGACCTTGAATTCGCGCTTCATGCGATCGACCAGGATGTCGAGGTGAAGCTCGCCCATGCCCTTGATGATCGTCTGGCCCGATTCGTGGTCGGTGCTGACGCGGAAGCTGGGATCCTCGGCAGCCAGGCGATTGAGCGCAACGCCCATCTTTTCCTGGTCGGCCTTGGTCTTGGGCTCCACGCTCAGTTCGATGACCGGCTCGGGGAATTCCATGCGTTCGAGGATGATCGGCTTGGCCGGATCGCACAGCGTATCGCCCGTGGTCGTGTCCTTCATGCCGGCCAGCGCGACGATGTCGCCCGCGAATGCCTCTTCGATGTCCTCACGGTTGTTGGAGTGCATCAGCAGCATGCGGCCGATCTTTTCCTTCTTCTCCTTCACCGAGTTCAGGACCGAGCCCTTGCTGAGCTTGCCCGAATAGATGCGGGTGAAGGTGAGCGAGCCGACGAACGGGTCGTTCATGATCTTGAAGGCGAGCGCAGAGAACGGCGCGTCATCGGACGACGGGCGCGTTTCCTCGACGTCGCTATCGGGCAGCACCCCCTTGATGGCAGGCACGTCGAGCGGGCTCGGCATGTAATCGACCACGGCGTCGAGCAGGGGCTGCACGCCCTTGTTCTTGAACGCCGAGCCACACAGCACGGGCACGAACGCGCGGGCCATGGTTCCCTTGCGGATCAGCTTCTTGAGCGTCGCCGCATCGGGCTCGTTGCCTTCGAGGTACGCTTCCATGACATCGTCGTCCTGCTCGACGGCGGTCTCGATCAGCTTCTCGCGATATTCGGCAGCCTTGTCGGCCAGCTCTTCGGGGATGTCGATGTAGTTGAACTCGGCGCCAAGACCGTCGTTTTCCCACACGATGCCGCGATTATTGACCAGATCGACCACGCCGCGCAGATCGCTTTCCATGCCGATCGGCAGGTAAAGCACCAGCGGCGTCGCGCCGAGGCGGTCGATGATCGACTGCACGCAGTAATAGAAGTCGGCGCCGGTGCGGTCGAGCTTGTTGATGAAGCACATACGCGGAACGCCGTACTTGTCGGCCTGGCGCCATACGGTTTCGGACTGGGGTTCGACCCCGGCCACGCCGTCGAACACAGCAACCGCGCCGTCGAGCACGCGCAGCGAACGTTCGACTTCGATGGTGAAGTCGACGTGTCCGGGCGTGTCGATGATGTTGATGCGGTGCTTGGGGCCCTGGCCATCTTCGGCCGACCAGAAGGTGGTCGTCGCGGCCGAGGTTATGGTGATCCCGCGCTCCTGCTCCTGCTCCATCCAGTCCATCGTCGCGGCACCATCGTGCACTTCGCCGATCTTGTAGGACTTGCCGGTGTAGTAGAGGATACGTTCGGTCGTGGTGGTCTTGCCGGCATCGATGTGCGCCATGATGCCGATATTGCGATAGCGCTCCAGCGGATAGTCGCGGGCCATTGTCAATTCCTCGGAAGAGTCAGAGTGAGGGGGAGCCTGGGTAGCCACCCCCATATGGGGAGTTATGTGACCGGTTGAAGACGCGCCCGCCGCAAAGCCGGCGCGCCCCATCCGATATGCCTTACCAGCGGTAGTGCGAGAACGCGCGGTTCGCATCCGCCATGCGGTGCGTATCTTCGCGCTTCTTGACCGCGTTGCCGCGATTGTTCGCCGCATCCATCAGCTCGCCCGAAAGACGCGCCGCCATGGTGGTTTCGGGACGACCGCGCGCCGCCGAGATCATCCAGCGGATCGCCAGCGCCTGCGCGCGTTCGGGGCGAACCTCGACCGGCACCTGATAGGTGGCACCGCCAACGCGGCGGCTGCGCACTTCGACCTGCGGCTTCACATTGTCGAGCGCGGCGTGGAACACCTCGACCGGGTTCGCCTTGGCCTTGGCTTCGACCGTGTCGAGCGCGCCGTAGACGATCTTTTCGGCCACGGCCTTCTTACCGTCCAGCATCAGGTTGTTCATGAACTTCGACAGCACCAGATCCTTGAACTTGGGATCGGGCAGGATTTCGCGCTTCTCTGGGCGACGACGACGACTCATGTCGTTATTCCTTCTGTTGGGCCCTTCCCCATGCCGTCACCCCGAACTTGTTTCGGGGTCCAGTTTTCGGCGTGGGGCAGACCTTTCAAATCACATTGCAAACGTCACAGCGGAGGAAGGCTGGATCCTGAACTGCGGTCGCCCGAGGGCGACCTTTTCAGGATGACCTGTCCCCCGGACAGGTCACTTCGGCCGCTTGGCACCGTACTTGGAACGGCTCTTGCGGCGATCCTTGACGCCCTGCGTATCGAGCACGCCGCGCAGCACGTGGTAGCGCACGCCGGGAAGGTCGCGCACACGGCCGCCGCGGATCAGCACAACCGAGTGCTCCTGCAGGTTGTGGCCTTCGCCCGGGATGTAGCTGATGACTTCGCGCTGGTTGGTCAGGCGAACCTTGGCCACCTTGCGCAGAGCCGAGTTCGGCTTCTTCGGGGTCGTCGTATAGACGCGGGTGCAGACGCCGCGCTTCTGCGGGTTCTGCTCCATCGCAGGGACCTTGGACTTGGCCTTCTGCGGTGTACGGCCCTTGCGGACCAGCTGGTTGATGGTGGGCATTAAATTCTCTCTTCTGCCTGTTCGTTTCGAGGGCCTTGCCAACCCCGCTCATCCCGAGCTTGTCGAAGGATCGCACTCCTCTTCTTGCGAGAAAGAAGAACGGTGCTTCGACAGGCTCAGCACGGGCGGGACTGTGTCGGCCAATGGATGGCTTCGCGTGTGCGTTAGAATGGAGTGTGTCGGGGTCGTGCCGGACGCCCTGTCGTGAGTTCCTGCGAAAGCAGGAACCTAGGGGCCCTGGGCTCCTGCTTTCGCAGGAGCGCCCGAGATAGCACGAGCCTGAAACGCTCCACCCGAACGCGCCCGCAAGGGACCACCCGGATTACTCTGACGGCTGCCCAGCCCAACCCGATACGGGAAAAACGAAAAGGCCATCGCGTATGCGACAGCCCCGGGACAAAACCGGCAATGTTCAGCTCTGTAAGCCTCGGCGGGAGCTAGCCCTCGCCTCGGTTGGATGCGCGCTTAGTTGAATTTGGGGGCGGGGTCAAGGGAGCGCGCTTCAGCGTCATGCCTCGCTTGATTCGAAATACGATCCGAATAAAGCTAAACGAAGAGGTGACGGATGGCATTCCAAAATATTTTGATTTCCCAACTTATGGTGAATCCTTCCAATGATCGCCACGGAGAGCTCCGTGACGAAAGCGCAGCAATCGATGAGCTTTTTCGCCTGCATGAGCCGCGTATGAAGAATCTGGCCAATGACATCGTGGCCCAAGGCAGAATCTTAGATCCGCCACTAGTGATGCTTCACGATGAGCAATATGTCGTTTTCGACGGCAATCGTCGCGTAACCTGTATGAAACTGCTTCGCGATCCCTCGATGGCGCCGAACGATGAACTAACACAGTTCTTTCGCGATTTACGAGAAAGTTGGACTGGCCGCTTTCCGAACCGAATTTCCTGCCAACTTGAGGAGGACCGTGACGTCATCGACGATATTTTATCTCGACGGCACACTGGGAGCCAAGCAGGGATCGGGCAGATCAGCTGGGATGATCGCGCTAAACATAATTTTGTCGAACGGACTGGACGCGGCGGTCAAATCAACGTCGGCGCAGCAGTTGAGGAATTTCTGAGAGATAACGACCGCCTACCAGCTGAACGCATTCCCTGGTCCACGCTTACCCGCTTACTTTCATCTGAGCAGTTCCGCGGTCGAGTTGGCATTTCTACGGCTGGCAGACGGTTTCGTCTGACGCACGACCACGATGCGGTTGTTGACGTCCTAGAAAGGATCGCAGACGATCTTGCGAATGGACACCTTACGCTTGGTCATTTGTGGAACAACGAGGGAAAACGGCGATACTTAGATCAGCTTGAAGCAGAGGGCATCCTCCCCACCGAGCAGCACAGAATTGCCAATGAGGAAGGGACAAATCAGGTAGGGCCCGCACCGGCGAGACCCGGACGACCGCCGCGCCGTCAGCCCCCCTCACGAACTCTAATTCCCCAAGGAACAGCGACCCCGCAATGGACGGCAGACCAGCAACGGGTCGCTCGAATATGGGAGGAGCTCTGTCGACTCCCCCTACAGACTTATCCGAATGCCGCAGCCGCGTTACTCAGAATGCTTCTCGAGCATTCGGTTGAGGGGTACATGATTGAGCACGGATTAGACGAGCGCCCGGATTTGTCGCGGCGAGTCGGAGCGGTCGCCCGGTCCCTCCGAGATCGAGACTTGATAGATGCTCAGTACCTCGACGAATTGGATCGCATTCGGAGAAATGACCAGCTTATATCAGTCGCCAGCATGCAGAGACTTTTACACTCTCCAGATTTCGCCCCCATGGATAATGAATTTAGAGCTTATTGGAACCGACTCGGCCGCTTTATAATCGCCGCCCTCTCACTATAGACATGGCCGGGGCTGACGGAAACTTCCACCATGCGCATTTGGGCCGACCGAGCTGGGTTTCAGGTGACATTTTCACGCGGAGCGCACAGCTTGGTCACTTGCACGCAGGCGAGCCGTGGGAATTTACTCGTCATATTCTGTTTGAGTTCCAAAACAGCGACATTGACGAAGAACATCCAGAATGGATGGTTAGTTGGTTTGCTGGCGTATCGATACTAAGGACTATAGGCCACGTCCTAAGGAACGTGGATCGGAAACGATCAGATGAGACACGGATCATTGTCGATGATTTTTGGTCTGATGTTCAAGACAACAGAATAACTCACTGGATTTTTTTCGACTTTATTCAGCGTGAGAGGAATAACATACTGAAAGAATTTTCTTTTGGCGCTTCCTTGCCAGAAAATTCTGATGATCGACGTATTTTGGTCTATGATACCCATGATGACTGGGATGGAACCCAACTTTTTCGCGAAGCGGTGTATTGGTGGCGGGCGCAACTTGAACACATTGACCGGGAAATTGGAAAGATTAGCACTAGTACGATCTGACCGCTGTCCTACTCCCCCACATTCTGCAATCTACCTGCGGCTATGCCTCCAGATGAGTCTTCCGATGGGTCCGCCGAGGACCGTCGCCCGAACACGCCCTCCCCGGCTCCACGCGATCTAGCCTCCGCTCCGGGGCAAGCGAACTGCCACCGGCGGAAGGATGGGTCCGCCGAGGACCGTCGCTCGAACACGCCCTCCCCGGCTCCACGCGATCTGGCTTCCGCTTCGGGAGCTTCGGCCTCCCTCCCCGATGGGGAGGGATTGAGGGAGGGGTCTTTGCTGCCCGAGAGGGTAGACCACCCCCACCCAACCTCCCCCTCAAGGGGGAGGAGCACAAGGAAGATAGCCCGCCAGGCGACCTCCGCCGTGGCCTACACCGGCCCCACACCCGACGCGGACGATCCGCTCCTCTCCTTCGCGCCCTACCTGCACCCGCACCCGCGCTCCAACTCGATCACGCCCGAGCGGCAGCGGCGGTTTATCGCGACGCTCGCGGCGACGGGGATCGTCACGCAGGCGGCGCGCTCTATCGGGAAAAGCATGGAGGCGCTCTACAAGCTGCGCAGCAAGCCGGGCGCGGAGGGGTTTGCCGCGGCGTGGGATGCGGCGCTGGAGCGGGGGGTGCAGCGGCTGGAGGATTGTGCGTTGGAACGCGCGCTCAAGGGCACGCCCACGCCGATCGTCTCGGGCGGCAAGCTGCTCGGCACGTGGGACAAGCCGGACAATGCGCTGCTGCGCTTCCTCCTCCAGCACCGTCTGCCCCAGCGGTATGGCGTCCAGAACCTCGCACCCGGGCATCCGGTGTACGAGAGCATTCGCGAGGAGGTGCTGGAGGAAGACCGGCGCAAGCGGGAGGCGAACCTGCAGGCGGTCTACGACTCGATCGACCGCAAGCTGGACCGGATCCGGGAGCGGCGCGGGTCGGGGGAGGATTAGGTTTCGCGCGATCGCCTCCCCTCCCCGCCGGGGTGGGGCCGGGGGTGGGGGTTCCCAGCCATCGGCCTGGGTACACCCCCACCCGGCCTCCCCCTCAAGGGGGAGGAGACGTGCGGCCTCAGCTCTGCGCCCAGCGGCGCACGAGGTTGTGGTAGAGCTGGGTGAGTTTGAGCACTTCGCGGTCGGTCGCGCCGCGATCCGCGCTGAGCGTCTGGACGCTCCGGTCGAGATCGAACAGCATCTCGCGCGCGGCATTGTCCGCCACCAGCGATTGCAGCCACAGGAAGCAGCTCACCCGCTCGCCGCGCGTCACCTCGGCCACGCGGTGCAGCGTGGTGGAGGGGTAGAGCAGCAGCGATCCGGCGGGCAGCTTGTGGCTTTGCGTGCCGCTATTGCCCTCCACGATCAGCTCGCCGCCCTCGTATTCCTCCGGGGGCGTGAGAAACAGCGTGGCGGAAAGATCGGTGCGGATGCGCGCGCCGGTGGCCGCGTGGTAGCGGATGGCGTTGTCGACGTGGAGGCCGAAGGTCTCGCCCGGGCCGTAGCGGTTGAACAGCGGCGGGAAGATCGTGTGCGGCAGCGCGGCGGAGAGGAACGTGGCGTTCTTCATCAGCGCGTGGCTGACGGTTTCCTGTGCGGCGTGGGTGGCGGGCGCATCCTCGGGCAGCTGCCGGTTGCGCTTCGCCTGCGCCGCGCCCGCGCCGCTGGTCGCATTCCCGTCGACCCATTGCGCGGCGAGGAGGCGATCGCGCAATTGCACCGCCTCCTCGCTCGTCAGCACATCGGGGATGTGCAGCATCATCGGCCTCGCTCGCCTCCCTAGAAGTCGGCGGTCAGCGTGAAGAAGGCCGACCGGCCCGGCGCGATATAGCTGAACGGCGAGCCGGAGCGATAGATCGCATCGTAATACCGCTTGTCCGTCACGTTGAGCACGTTGACCCGCGCGGTCAGGTGGTCGTTGACGCGATAGCGCGCAACCGCGTCGAACCGGGCGTATCCCGGCACCATCGCGGTGCCCGCCAGCTGCGTGCCGCCGTACATCTCGTCCTGGTAGTACACCTGGCCGCCGATCTCGAACCGGCTGGTCACGAGCACGGTGGCGAGCAGCTGCGCGGTATGTTCGGGGATGTTGGCGAAGCGGCGGCCGACATTGGCGGGGTTGGCCGATTTGGTGATCGTCGCGTCGGTATAGGTGTAGCCGCCGAACAGCTTGATCCGGTCCGCCACGGTGCCGGCGAAGCCCAGCTCCACGCCCTGACTGCGCAGCGTGCCCACGTTGGTGTAGGGCTGGCCGCGCCCGCCGCTTTCGCGGGCATTGTCCTTCTCAATCCGGAACGCCGCCGCGCTCAGCAGCAGGTTGCCGCCGAAAAGCTCCGCCTTGGCGCCCGCTTCCCA
Organism: Citromicrobium bathyomarinum; assembly: GCF_038594485.1. Classification (GTDB taxonomy): domain Bacteria; phylum Pseudomonadota; class Alphaproteobacteria; order Sphingomonadales; family Sphingomonadaceae; genus Alteriqipengyuania; species Alteriqipengyuania bathyomarina_A. Next base: position 49,264 of record NZ_JBCFZG010000007.1, read on the forward strand.
CGAGGTGTTCTGCTCCGGGCTGAAGTCGATCGTGTCGCTGCTGATCCCGTCATAGCTCGCCCCGTTGCCGTCGAGCTGTTCGCCGCTGGGGTTCGCGCTAGTGGCGTAGGAGACGTAGAGCGTGGTCGCCGGAGACGGCTTGAACACACCCGATGCCTGCCAGTTGAACAGCGTCGCACTGTAATCGAGCGTATCGCCCGAGGAGGAGCGGTAATCGATGTCGAACGTATCCAGCCGCCCGCCGAGCACGACCCGGAAGGCATCGGAGAACTTGATCGTGTCGACCAGGTACGCCCCAAAACTCTGCGCTTCGGTGACGCTGGGCCCGGTCGCGGTGTCGGGCCCGATCTCGATCTCGTAGCCGAGCACCGGGTTGGGATCGAACAGGTCCCAGACGAAGCTGCCGGGGATCGAGATGATGTTGCCCTGCGCGTCTTCCACCGTGGTCGGCACGTCGAGGCGGTAGGCGTCGATCGTCTCGAAGCTGTAGTCGCCGCCCATCACGATTTCGTGCGCGATGCCGCCGGTCTCAGCCTTGGCGACGGCATAGGTGCTGTTCGCCCAATAGGAGTTGTTGCGCCAGCTGCTCTTCATCGCGGGGCTGACGGTGTACTCGCTCTCCGGCACCGGCACGCCGCCGCTGCGCGGGCAGCTGTTGGTAGTGGGATCGCGCTCGAACACGCACAGCGAGGGTTCGCTCACCGCGTAGCGGTTCCACGTCTCGCCGTAGCGGGTGGTGCTGTAGATCGAGAGATCGGGAATAGGTTTCCACTCGATCCCCACGGTGCCGATATCCGCGCCGTTCGAGATGAAGTCGCGCCCGACCACGCCGTAGAAATTGTCACGATCGACCCGGTAGGGCTGCTGCGTGGTGGAATCGAACGGGTGGCCGTAGTCGGGCACCCCGTCGAGCCGGTAGAGATAGTAGTCGGCATTGATGCTGAGCGTGTCGGTGATCGCCAAAGTGCCTGCGAACGCACCGCCATACCGTTCGTTCTCGACATAGTCGCGGCCGGGCGTGTCGGCGTCGTGATAGAGGCCGTTGACGCGGATCGCGGCCCCATCGGCCAGCTGGTAGTTCGCGTCGATCGTGCCGCGATAGTAATTCTCGGTGCCGATGCCGCCCTCTGCGACGACGAAGTCGTTGCCGAACTGCGCGCGCTTGGACTGCAGGCTGACGAGGCCGCCGGTCGTCCCGCGCCCGCCGAACACCGCGCTCGGCCCCTTGATGACTTCGATCTGCTCGATCGCGAAGATCTCGCGGCTGGTCACACCCGGATCGCGCAGGCCGTCGATATAGACGTCGTTGCGTGCCTCGAATCCGCGGATGAAGATCCGGTCGCCGAAGGCATTGCCGCCCTCGCCCGTGCCCAGCGTCACGCCGGGCGTGCTACGGACGATCTCGCGGAAGCTGTTCGCGCCGATATCCTCGATCACTTCCTTGGGGATGACAGTCTGCGTCTTGGGCGTGTCGAGCACCTTGTCGGTGAATTTACCGTCGCTCGATTCGGCCTTGTAGGGCGCGTCGGGCTCGGCGTTCTCGTTCACATCGCGCTGGCCGATCACGATAATGTCGGAATCCTTGTGATCCTGAGCCTGCGCGGGCACGCACAGAAAGGCCGCGCCGAAAGCGCCTGCCAGCAACGTTGCGCGCTGGGCCGTGCCGGCCTGTTGTGAGCGATGGATCGATGAATCGGACAATGGAACCTCCCTGAGTGTTGGGAGGTGCTATTGCGAATGCGTATCATTAAAGCAAGCGTAGTTTATGCGCTCACAAAATTTTCTGCCCGATGCGCGTCGAGACGCCCGGAAAGTCGCAACTTTGCGACCCGGTTCTGCAATTGAATTGCACGAACAGTTCAGCGAGGCGCCGCTTTGCCAGGCTAAAGGAAGCGGCGAATTGCCTTGGGCGGTTCGTCGGAATGGCGCGGATCGGTCTGCTCGTCGATGTCTTCGGCGGGCGCGGTCGGCGCGGCCATTTGTCCTGCGGACCCGCTGGCGGTCGCGCCGGTATCGCGCCGCACGAGGGGCCTGGTACCTTCATGTTCCGCGGCCAGACCATCTTCCAGCATCTGGATCAGCTTGGCCGGGGGCAGCGGCCGTTCGAACCTGATGCCGGTGACGAGATCGTCCGACCTCACGATCATGGCATTGTGGAGCGTCTGCCCGCCGACTTCGATAGTACACAGCGCGCCGGCAACCGCCCCATCGAGCATGTGGACAGCGATGCCCGACATCGAGATATTCTCCAGTTCGCACCATTGCGGGCTGGAACCTTGCCAGATGCGGACATGGAGACGCGCGGGAACGCGTGTCGCACGCGGGCGTGGCACCGGGATCGCAGCCGCCGGGCCCGAAAGGTTGGCAACCCCTATGCGATTGCCCTCCACCCAGGCGACGCGCGCCTCGACGGGCTGGATTCCATCCCACCAGTAAGTGAGCAGTGTGTTCGGCTGCGCGGGGACGAGCGCTTCGAACATGGCGCCGCCATTGCTCATATTGCGCAGGATGGCCGGATGCGCCTCCCCATCGATAACGATGCAGCAGGTGCGGAAGGTTGCGATCTGACGCTCGTTCTTGCGACGATCGGCCACGGGAGCCGCATCGACGGGCTTCCCGTCGTGCGTGGCACGCGGGGATTCCGGGATTTCGACTAGCTTCGGCATGGCGACCTGGAGCGCTCCCCTGTTAACGCGATGCAGCCCGAAACTGCGACTGCCTGCCCAATTGTGATCCGAGATGGTTTCTTTTGGGTTACCGGGAGGGGTAGCGATTGCGCGCTCGTGACTGTTACGTAGCGTCAGCCAGCATCGCCGCACCGGCGCGCTGCTAGAGCGTACCCTTGAGGTATTCGACCAGCGCGCGGACTTTCTTCTGCCGCCATTGCGGTGGCGGGGCGACCAGCCAGTAACCGCGCCGACCCTCTACCGGCCCGTCGAGCACCGCAACCGTACCGGCCTCGATCGCCTGCGCCGCGAGCGCGTGTGGCAGCCGTGCCGACCCCATGCCCGCCGCCACGCAGGCGAGCGCCTGGCCAGCGCTGCCCACCGAAATGCATGGCTCGGCCTCGTCATTCCGCCCGTCGCCGGGCCAGCCGATCCTGCGCCCATCGGCTAAGGATGGATCGACCGGGCCGACCGTGACCCACGCGCTCTCGGACATCGGCTCACCGGGGAACTCGTCGGGTCCTTCGGCCAGCCAGATGGCGACGTCGAGGTTGGCTTCGGAAAAATCCGCCCGCTCGCGCTCGCGCAGCTGGAAGCGGACCTTGGGGTGCTCCGCCTGGAAGCCTGCGAGGCGCGGCGCGAGCCAGTTTTCGAGCATCCCGCGCGGTGCGGCGATGGCGAAGCGATCGACCGCCTGGCCCGCCTGCATCGACGCGACGCTCTCCTCGAAATGGAGAAACCCTTCGCGCAGCGAATCGAGCCCCGCACTGCCCTCTTCTGTCAGTTCCAGCCCCTTGCTGGTGCGGCGGAAAAGGACCGTACCGAGATGGTCTTCAAGCGCGCGGATCTGCTGGCCGACCGCCGCCGGAGTGACGGCCAGTTCGTCCGCCGCCCGGGTAAAGGACAGGTGGCGGGCGGCCGCATCGAACACGCGCAGGGCGTTGAGGGGCAGGAGCGTGCGCTTCATGACGGACGGAGCGCTAGCCCGGGCGTCCCTGCCTCACAAGTCGCAGATCAATGCGCGGTGGCGGGCGCGGCGAGCGGGAAGAAGGGAATCCGCACCTCGATCGGCGATCCGTCTTCGCGGTGAAAGGTGTAGAATCCCTCCATCGATCCGAACGGGGTCGTCAGCGGGCAGCCCGACACGTAATCGTGGCTGCGCCCGGGGGTGAGGACCGGCTGTTCGCCAACCACGCCTTCGCCATCAACATGGCGAACCGTGCCCTGCGCGTCGGTGATGCGCCAGTGGCGCGTCATCAGCTGAACCCGCTCGCGCGAAGCGTTCTCGATCCGGATATGGTAGATCCAGAACCACTTGCCGTTCGCAGGATCGCTCTGCTCAGGCAGGAAATTGACTGTGACCCGCACGGTAACACCGTCGGTTGTCGCTGCATGATCGAACAGGTTCTTCATCACGATTCGGGAGCGTAATGCGATTCGGGCCGAGGGCAAGGCGCACGAACGCGACTTTCCCACCACAGATGCGCCCGCGCGTCAGCTCTTGCCGAAATCGGCACGGGTTCCATGGGCCGAAATCGCCGCGCACAGCCGCCGCAAAGCTACCGCATAGGCGGCGGTGCGCATGTCGGTGTCGCACTCCTGCATCACCTCGCGCACGTTATCGGCGGCATCCGAAATTTTTTGCTCGAGATAGTCGGTAACGTCCTCTTCGTCCCAGTCGATGCCCTGTCGGCCCTGCACCCACTCGGCATGGCTGACCGTGACCCCGCCCCCGTTGGCGAGGATATCGGGCACCACCTCGATCCCCGCATCTGCCAGCGCGCTGTCGGCGGCGGGCAGGATCGGGCGGTTGGCGATTTCGACGATCGCCTTGCAGTTGAGCGCCTTCACATCGTCTTCGTCGGCGATCACTCCGCCGAGGGCAGCGAACACCAGCACGTCGCATTCGGTCGACAGCACCTTTTCCGGGTCGTCGCTCGCATCGCCGCCGTCGTAGGCGGTGACCTTGCCCTTGTCGTCCTTCACCTCGACCAGTTCGTCGATATCGAGCCCGTCGGGATCGCTGATCGTGCCCGAGGAATCGGCAACTGCCACGATCGTGTGGCCTGCGTTCTCGGCGGCGCGGGCGAACCAGCGCCCGGCGTTGCCGAAGCCTTGCAGCGCGATCGTCAGCCCGCCTTCCTCGCCCAGCCCGGCAAGATCGCGCATGGCTTCCAGCGCGATATGCCCGCCGCGCCCGGTCGCAGGCGTGCGCCCCGGCATTCCGCCGAGCGCCACGGGCTTGCCGGTGAACGCGTGGCGCTGGATCGATCCGGCGATCTCCGAATATTCGCTGACCATCCACGCCATCTCGCGTTCGCCGGTGGCGACATCGGGGGCGGGCACGTCGCGGTCGGGGCCGAGGATTTTGGCCATCGCGCGGACGTAACCGCGCGCCACCCGCTCCTTCTCCATCGTCGAAAGGTCGTGCGCATCGACCTCGACCCCGCCCTTGCCGCCGCCGAAGGGCAGGCCCATCAGCGCGCACTTCATGGTCATCAGGAAGGCAAGCGTTTGGACCTCGCCCAGATGCACGCTCGGGTGGAAGCGGATGCCGCCCTTGGTCGGGCCGAGCGAGGAATTGTAACGGCAACGCCACGCCTTGAGCGTTACGGCGGACCCATCGTCACGCCGCAGGCTGACCGAGGCGGCGAGCGTTTCGATGGGATCGCGCAGGTGCGCAACCACCTCGTCCTCCAGCCCGATCAGCTGGGCCGCCCGCTCCATCCGCTGCTGTGCCGCTTCGAGTAGTTCGCTCACCTTGGTCGTCTCCTGTGAATGGCTTTCACAGGAAACAACGTGAGCCAGCGCGCCCGTTCCGACAGCTGCCCTAAAGGACTAGAACCCCGCTGCAGTCAGCGCGCGGTCCATGTCTTCCTTGATATCCTCGATATCTTCGAGGCCGACATTGATCCGCACCAGACCTTCGGTCACGCCCATTTCGGCGCGCGCGTCTTCGCTCATGCCTGCGTGCGTGGTGCTGGCCGGGTGGCAGGCGAGGCTGCGCGAATCGCCGATATTGTTCGACAGATCGACCAGTTCGAGCGCGTCGAGCAGCGCGTGCGCCTTTGCCCGGTTACCCAGATCGAAGGCGAAGATCGGCCCGGTGGCGCGCATCTGCTTCAATGCGAGCGCGTGGCGCGGGTGGCTTGCCAGCCCCGGGTGGAGGATACGCGGCACGCGCGGTTCCATCATCTTGCCCAGCGCCACCGCGTTCTCGCTCTGGCGATGTGCTCGCAGGTCGAGCGTTTCGAGACCCTTCATCACCACCCACGCGTTGAAGGGCGAGAGGTTGGGCCCGGTGTTGCGCTGGAACGGCAGCAGCACCTCGTCGATCCATTCCTTCGTGCCGCACACCGCGCCCGCGAGCACGCGGCCCTGCCCGTCCATCAGCTTGGTCGCGCTGTACGCCACGACATCCGCGCCGAATTCCATCGGTCGCTGGAGCGCAGGCGAGGCGAAGGCATTGTCGACCACGGTGGTGATACCGTGCGCCTTCGCCACGCCGCAGACATGCTCGAGGTCGACCACGTCGAGCGTCGGGTTGGCAGGCGTTTCGAAGAAGAAGACCTTGGTGTTGGGCCGGATCGCCGCTTCCCACGCGGCGTTGTCCGCGCTGTCGATCACGGTCGTCTCGATCCCGAAACGCGGCAGCAGGTGGTCGACCAGCCAGCGACACGAACCGAACGCCGCGCGCGCGGCGACGCAGTGATCGCCGGCGGACAGCTGGCACAGCAGCGCGGCGGTCATCGCGGCCATCCCGGACGCCTGCACGCGGCACGCCTCTGCCCCCTCCATCAGTGCGATGCGTTCTTCGAGCATCGCGACGGTCGGGTTCTGGAGGCGCGAATAGGTCATCCCCTCGGCCTCGCCCGCGAAGCGCGCGGCGACTTCGGCGGCGTTATCGTAGGTATAGCCAGAGGTGAGGAACAGCGCCTCGCTCGTCTCGCCATGCTCGGATCGCCAGGTGCCGCCGCGCACGGCCTGCGTTGCGGGACGCCACTTGGAGGTGACGGAGCGATCCATTCCGGTGGTCTTCTTCATGGCCCACCGGCTAGGCGCGTGGGCGCAAGCGATCAAAGGGAATTTCAACCGGCCGCTCTCGCAAGCCGAGCGTGGCGCATCGGCCACGGGTCCGCTGCAACAGGATCGCGCCGCTTGTCGCGCTCGCGCTGCTCCCGTATCTCGTGAGCCGAAATGAGCCGAGAGTACGCGCAGCGCGTCCACGCCAGCGAAGATCCCATGCTGGCCAGCCTTGGCCTGACGCTGGTCTTTTTCGCGCTGTGCCTGTGGCGGATCACCATCCCCGGCTCGCACTATTTCGACGAGATCCACTACCTGCCCGCGGCGCGCGAGCTGCTCGCAGGGACATCCTACCGCAATCCCGAGCACCCGCCGCTGGGCAAGGAGATTATCGCAGGCGGAATCGCGCTGTTCGGCGACAATCCGTGGGGCTGGCGATTCTTCTCCGTGCTGGCGGGCGCGACCACGATGTTCGCCGCGATGCGCGCGCTGTGGCACGTCAGCCATCGGCAGGCCGCCACGCTGGCCTATGGCGTGCTGCTGGCGACGGGTTTCATCCTGTTCGTCCAGTCGCGGATCGCGATGCTCGACATTTTCATGGCGGTCTTCGTGATGATCGCATTGTGGCTGTTCGCCGCCGCCTGCAACGCCCCCACCACCGCGAGGGCGCGCGGGAACCTTGCGCTGGCCGGAATAGCGATAGGGTGCGCGCTCGCGTCCAAATGGAACACGATCCCGCTCGCGCCGATTCCCGGCCTCGCCTTTCTGGTCCTGCGTTGGCGGGCTGTCGGCACTAAGCATCTCGCGACTGCGCGCAAGGCGGCGCCGGTGCGCGGCATCAGCCTGATCGAAGGCGCCCTATGGCTTGGGCTGGTGCCGGTGCTGGTCTACGCCATCACCTTCTGGCCGGCCTATGTGTTGCCGCACAGCCCCTTGGCGGGCCTCGGCCCGATTGCCTCGCAGGAATACATGCTGAGCCTGCAGATGAGCGTGAAGGCGTTCCATCCCTACCAGACGCACTGGAGCGACTGGGTGCTGAACACGCGCGGCATCTGGTACGCGTTCAACATGTATGACGGCGCGCAGCGCGGGATCATCCTGATCGGCAACCCCCTGACCATGTGGCTGGGCCTGGTCGCGCTGACGTGGTGCGCCTACGCCGCCGTTTTCCTGCGCCGCGCGGACGCGGCGGCGGTCGTGATCCTCTACGCGGCGAGCATCCTTTTCTGGATCGTCGCGGCGAAGCCCGTGCAGTTCTACTACCACTATTTCCTGCCGAGCTGTTTCCAGCTCGCCGCGCTGGCGCTCGCGATCGACCGCCTGCGCGAGCTGCGGCAGCGCTGGGCGTTCTGGCTGGTGCTGGCGGGCAGCCTTGCGATATTCGCCTATTTCTACCCCATCCTCAGCGCCTGCGCATTGGAGGACAAGCACGCCTTCATGAAATGGGCGTGGCTGAAAAGCTGGATCTAGCGGCTTCCCCGCCCCCAGACGAAGCGGTTCGATAGTGCGTAGTTCCACACCGATCCGACCACGATCCCGGCAATCGCGGCGAGCAGCCAATGGCCGACAAGCGCCTCGATCAGGCTGGCGAGCCCGACATTGGCCAGCGCGCCGACGGAGCACGCCGCGCAGAACAGCGCCCACCCGCGCACGAAGGCGGGCAGCGTGCGCAGCCGCTTGTCGCGGTAGGTCAGCCAGTTGTTGAGCCAGAAATTGAAGCTCATCGCAGAAAAGGTCGCAATTGCCTGCGCCTTCCAGAAGGTCGCGGTCATGCCGGGATACAGCATCGACAGCACTGCGAGATGGACCAGCACCCCCGCGCCGCCGACGGTCGCGAACATGGCGAAGCGGGTCGGGATGATCCGCCCGAAATACCGCTCGTACAATCCGGCGAGGAATTCGAACGCCACCGCACGATCGAGCTTGCTCTCCCCCGCCAGCCGTTGGCCGAACTGCATCGGCACCTCGGCCACACGCAGCTGCCCGCGCGAGAGCGAGAGGATATCGAGCAGGATCTTGAACCCGATCCCCGACAGGCGCGGGGCGAGCGCCCGGACCCGTTCGGTCCCAATCACGAAATAGCCGCTCATCGGATCGGTCAGCTCGACCCCGGTGAGCATCCGCGCCAGCCGGTTGGCGATGCGCGATCCGCGCTCCCGGTTGGCGCTCGAAAGGCCCTGCGCGCTGCCTCCTTCCGCGAAACGCGATGCGACGACGAGGTCGGCCTCGCCCACGCGCAGCTTTTCGAGCATTTGCGGGATCAGTGCGGGGTCGTGCTGGTGGTCGGCATCCATCACCGCGATCACCGGGGCGGCGGTCGCGCAGACACCTTCGATCACAGCAGAGGCAAGCCCGCGCCGCCCGACGCGGTGGATCACGCTCACGCGGCGGTTGGTCCGCGCCAGCATACGCGCCTCGTCCGCCGTGCCATCGGGGCTGTCGTCGTCGACCACGATCGCTTCCCAGTCGATCCCGGCCAGCGCCGCCTCGATCCGCGCGATCATCGGCGCGAGATTCTCCCGCTCGTTGAGCGTGGGCAGGATGACGGCGATTTCGGGCACTCGCTCTTCCCTTTGCCCCCTCAGGCTGTCGTCTCAGGCAATCCGTGCCAGTCGTTCGATCAGCCGGGTGCGCGCGGCCATAGCATCGCCCCGCCGGTCGGCAAGCAGGTAGCGTTCGAGCGCGGGGGCGATTTTTCGCAGCGCGTCGAGGGTTTCGGGCAGGTCGCCCGCTTGCGGCTTCGCCCCGCCATAGCCCAGCTCGCGCAGCAGCAGCACTTCGTAGGAAAGTAGCGCAGGCGCCCAGCCGCGCGCCGAGGGTGCATGGCAGATCGCATCGAGCAGGGCGCCCAGTGCCTGATAGAGGCTCGGATAGGGATTGCGTTCCGGCAGCGTCGATGCGGTCAGCGCGGTCACCCACAGGATCGCTGCGGCGGGCAGCGGTTCACCAAGCCACGGCGCGCGGCTGGCGACCAGCTCGACCTTGCCGAAGGGCAGCTGGCTGGCCGAGCGCGCGCGGATATCCGCCTCCACCACGTTGCCGGGGATCACCACGGGCCGCAGCCGCCGCCCCTGTCCACCCGCGACATAGGCCGCGACCAGCCCCGCCTCTTGCGTAAGGGCGCGCAGGATCACCGCGTTCTCCCCATGCGGCCGCGCTGCAAGGACGATGGCGGGGGCCTTCAACTGCATGGCGTCGTGCTAAGCAGGCCGCGAGGCCGCGCGCAATCTACCCCGCCATTGCTTCCTTCGACGCCTTGACTGCCATCGAGCGGGCGCGGCCCATCGACCAGTTGGCCTGCATCCGCACTTCGGGGTTGGGGGCGCACCAGATTTCTCCGGTGGAGTCGATGGCGGTCACCCACAGCAGGTTGTGTTCCTGCCCGTAATCGATGACGCCCAAAGCATAGCCGTCTCCCTTGCCCAGAACGTGGAGCGGGATCGGCGGATCGAGTTGCGTGAACATGGCGCGAAGACCTCTCTTGCGGCGATGAAACGCGCAAAGGGGCCGGGCGCACCCGATTCATCATTTCCTAAATTTCGACTGAAAACCGGCGCTTTACCGCCAGCGTGCCGGATTACTTGCGCTTGGCTTCCAGCGCGTCGAGCCGCGCGGCGAGCGCTTCGGTCTCTTCGCGCGCCTTGGCGGCCATCGCCTTCACCGCCTCGAATTCCTCGCGGCTGACGAAGTCAAGCCCGCCGACCGTTTCCTTGATCCGCTCGCGCGCGCTTTGCTGCGCCTCGCGGGTCATCCCGGCGAAGGTGCCCGCGGCACCGTTCACCAGCTTCACGAAATCGGCGATCATGGGGTTCTGGCTCTGCATGGTGCGAGAGATGGCGCGTGGGCTCCGGTTTGTCCAGAGCCCGCGCTTGCCGCCCTACAGATCGATCCGCTGCACCGCGCCGGTGGTATCCGAACCGTCCGCCTCGGGGTTCAGCTGCATGATCTCGTAATTCAGGTAGGTCGCGAACAGCGCCCACGCGAAATAGGGGATCAGCAGCGCCGCCGCCATTTTGCGCACGCGGAAGAACAGCACAATGGTGAGGAAGATCATCACCGACAGCGCGACCATCAGGTAGAACGCATAAGTGATCTCGTGCTGGCCGAAGAACAGCGGGCTCCACCCAAGGTTGAGCGCGAACTGGATCAGGAATGCCACGATTGCGATGCCCCGCCCCCTGGCGCCCCACGCAGAGCAGACCAGCGCGAAGGCGAGGCCCATCATGACGTAGAGAATGCTCCAGACGATCGGGAACAGGCTGGGATCGGGCTGATATTCGGGCTTTACCAGCGCATCGTACCACGGATCGCCCGCGCCCGATCCGGCCAGCTGGCCCGACAGGAAGCCCAGCAGCACCACGGCGGGGACGCAGAACAGCGCCCAGCGAATAAAGCTGGCGCGCAATTGCGCGCGCGAAGCCAGCGTAGTCATTTTGCCTCCGACCCGATCATTTTCGATTCCCCCAATGCTGGCCGACTCCCCCGGCCACAAGCAATGTCGCGCGCCCTATACCGAATTGGTACGCGCGCTGCACCTATTCCTAAGCCCTAACCGCAGAAATCAGGAATTCGACATTGCCTTTTGGCCCCGTGATCGGGCTTTCGACGATGCCCTGCACCTGCCAGCCGCCTGCTTCGAGCCAGTGACGCACCTCTTCGCACACCCGCTGATGCAGCGCAGGATCGCGCACGACCCCGCCCTTGCCGACCTCTTCGCGCCCGACCTCGAACTGCGGCTTGATCAGGCTGACGAGGCGGCATTGCGGCGCGGCCAGCTCCAGCGGGCGTTCGAGCACCTTGGCCATGCCGATAAAACTCGCGTCGCACACCACCCAGTTGCATGTCGCGTCGATCTGATCGCGCGTCAGGATGCGCGCGCTGGTCTGTTCGAGCACGGTCACGCGATCGTCCTGCCGCAACTTCCACGCGAGCTGGTTGGTCCCGCTGTCGACCGCGAAGACGCGCGCGGCACCGCGCTGCAGCAGCACGTCGGTGAACCCCCCGGTCGAGCTGCCGATATCCATCGCCACCGCGCCCGCCGGGTCGAGATCGAAGGCGTCGAGCGCGTGGGCGAGCTTCATTCCGCCCCGGCTGACCCAGGGGTGGTCGCGTCCGCGCACGTCGAGCGCGGCATCCTCGGCAATCGGCTGACCCGGTTTGGCGATCTTCGTCTCGCCCGCGAAGACCAGCCCCGCCATCACCAGCGCCTGCGCCCGCGCGCGGCTTTCCGCCAGCCCGCGTGCCACCAACACCTGATCCACCCGCATCTTCTTCGCCATGGATGCGCGTATTAGACCAAACTCGGGCCGCGTGAAGCTTTGCAAGGGGGCTAAGCGCGTATTCTCGTCTTCGGGCCATCGGCCGCCGCGCGTCATAAATCGAAAAGTATGGACCCGCCCGGCGTCCGCGCGCATTTACCTTCACATATGGTTTCACTTCGCACCCTTCGCCCCGCCCGCCTCGCGCTCGCATCTTCGCTGCTGATCGTGACCTGCTGCCAGACGCCGCAGCCCACGCCGCCTGCGCCGCCCGCCCCCAGGCCGGTTGCGACCCCCGCGCCGACGCCTGTTCCGCCGCAAGTCGCGCTGCCGCCCGCCGATAACTGGATCGACCGGCCGCAGACGCCGGGCGATTGGCGCTACGTGGTCGAGCCGGGCGAAACGCTGGCTGCGTTCGGCACGTCGGACGCGATCAGGCTGGTCATCGGGTGCAACCTTGCCACGCGCAAGATCGCGATCGTGCGCGCCGCTTCCGCGCCGTTGCAGGACGAAGTCGTCATGCGTATCGGCACCGAAACGGCCTCGCGCGCGCTAATGGCAAAGCCGGCTTCGGGCGAACCTTCGCGCGTGCTGGCGACGCTTGACGCGCGCGATCCATTGCTCGACGCGATGGCGATCACGCGCGGGCGCTTTGCCGTGGAAGTGGAGGGCGAACCCGGCCTGTACGTGCCCGCCTGGGCCGAGGTGACGCGGGTGATCGAGGATTGCCGCTAGGCGGCCAGCGCTGCCCGCAAGAAACCGTCGATTTTCAGGAAGACAAATGTGCCGAACCGGCGCGATCGGCGCTGCGTGGCAGGCCAATTGACGAGCGCACGAGTATGACGGGGAAAAACATATTTACAAGGCTTGTGCTGGCGAATCGCATGACTCAAATATGCACTTGAGGGCGACGGCCCACGTCGCTTCTCGGCCCCCGGTGATACGGTGCGGGTCTTGGCTTACAAGCGCGAAAGGAGGTGATCCGATGTCTCATGGTTCAGCAGAGAGGTCGGCAAGTTTCCGCGCGAGGCACTATCGGTAAAGTCGCATACCGTTAGAGGCTTCGTGAGCGGCACTTCCTGGCCGCTGACCATGAAAGGGCGTTTCCACCCCCACCATCCATTGGCGGGCTGGAAGCGCCCTTTTCATTTCTGCCATTCCCAATTCGCGTGGGCGCGATAAAACCTCTGTATCAACTGGACGAGGAAATCAGCGGATGTCGTTTCTTTCGGTAGGAGTCGGCGCGGTGCTGGCACTGGCGCTTCAGGCATCGGGCAGCACGACGAACGTCGAGACCGACGCCGGTGCCGTTGCGGACGTCTGCATCTCGCTCGCAACGCCAGACACCGAAGGTATGAGCGAGGATGAGTGGAAGGCGTTCATCGGCTGCATTTTCAGGGAAACAGCGGCACAGATCGATCCGCAACTGCCGATGAAGCTTGACGACACCACGTCCATTGTCGCGATCTCCGCGACCGGCGCCCGGCTCAATTACACCTATGTGGTGAACCGGGCGGCGAGCGATTTTTCCCCCTCGCAGAAGGAATATATCGCGACGAGTGCCCGAAAGAGTGTGTGCGGGGACCCCGACATGCTCGCGACGCTGAACCGCGGCGGTTCCTATTTCTATCGCTGGCTCGACCGGTCGGGCGCGGTTCTCCAGACCGCGCTGATCGACAGGTGCTGAGTTGAGGGCCCGGGCTTGCCGCGAGCCCGAACCGACCGGCTCAGCGCCGCCGGATCTCGACCCGCTCGCTCGACTGGGCACCGTCGAACCGATCGCCTGCAAAGGCATCGCCTGCAATGCGCGAGAGGAGGAAGTCGGTCACAAGATCGATCGCCTCGTCGTATCCAGCCTCTTCCCCGTAGACGAAGGAATGGTCCGAACCGTCGACCACCAGCAGCGTGTTGTCGCCAGCAGGCAGGGCATCGAACTGGGCGATCTGCACCGCAGGGTCCCCCGCGAAGGGCTGCGCGACATCCCTGGGCCCGGTGATCGTCAACGTCGGCACCGCAACGGGGTCAAGCGCGCCGGGTGTCGCGGTCAGCCCGGGAATCGGGCCGGGCGAGGAGAACATCACCACTGCCTTCATCGCCGGGACACGCGCGTGGAGCATCGAATCGAGCGCACCGCCCGCCATCAGCGCGATCAGCGAGCCATAGCTGTGCCCGACGCCGCCTAGCGGAAGGTCCGGATACTGCTGCCGCGCGTAGGCGGACACCGCCTGCAATTCGGCCATGCGGCTCATGAAGGCGGCCTGCAGGTCCTGCCGCTCCGCCTCGGGGATCAGGAGCGAGTCGGCGTGCAGCGGCGCGAGCACGGTGAGCCCGGCCTTTTGCAGCGCGCCGATCAGCGGCATCAGGCGTTCGGGGGAAGAACCTGCACCATGCGAAAGGAAGATCACCGCAGCGGGCTCTCCTACAGCATCGAAAACCGAGACATCGACCGTGCGCCCCGCGACTTCGAGATCGACATGGCGGGCTGCCGGAGGTGTGGGCGCAACCATTGCGGGCGGTTCGGCGGCCATCGGCGTGGCGCAAGCCTGCAAGGCGAATGAACCGAACAGCACAAGCAGAAACGAACCCAAGGATTTCATCTATTTGCCCTCCAGCAGGATTGCCGAGCGCTATTCGCTTTGCGAGAGACGCACAATCATTATCGAGGATTGGTGAGGAGGGCCTTCGATGTTCTTCGAGACAACGGGAGGCGCAACTTTCCAAAAGTTTTTCGGCTTAATCGTGAAATTTTTCGCGAAAGGTCTTGCCCCCGGCGGCGCTCGGGCATAACCGCCTGCGCCAAGGAGACTTACGCTTTATGGCCGACGCGCCGATGATCGATTTCGCCCACCTGCCCCACCCCGCCCCTGTGCCGTCCGAAACGCGCGACGAAGCGCTGGCGGACCCCGGCTTCGGATCGGTCTTCACCGATCACATGGTGACGATCGCCTTCGACGCCGCCCGCGTCGAACGCGGAGAGGGTGGCTGGCACGACGCGCAGCTCCGCCCGCGCGAAGCCATCCCGCTCGATCCGGCGGCCGCCGTGCTGCACTACGCGCAGGAAATCTTCGAAGGGATGAAGGCCTACCGCTGGGAGGATGATTCCGTCGCGCTGTTCCGGCCCGAACAGAACGCTCGCCGCCTCAACGCGAGCGCGCGCCGAATGGCGATGCCCGAACTGCCCGAGGAGCTGTTTCTCGAATCGATCCGCCAGCTGGTCGCGAAGGATCGCGACTGGATGCCCACAATCGAAGGCGGATCGCTCTACCTGCGCCCCTTCATGTTCGCGACCGAGGCGTTCCTGGGTGTGCGTCCGGCACGCGAATACCTCTACTGCCTGATCGCCAGCCCGGTCGGCAGCTATTTCAAGTCGGGCGTGAAGCCGGTCGACGTGTGGGTCAGCCGCGATCACACCCGCGCGGCCCCCGGCGGCACCGGTGCGGCGAAGACCGGCGGCAACTACGCCGCCAGCCTCGTTCCGCTGGCCGAAGGGACGAAACAGGGCTGCCAGCAGACCGTCTTCCTCGATGCAGTCGACAAGAAGTGGATCGAGGAACTGGGCGGCATGAACCTGTTCTTCGTCTTTGCCGACGGCAGCGCGATCACCCCGCCGCTGACCGGCACGATCCTGCCCGGTATCACCCGCGACAGCCTGATCCAGATGCTGCGCGACGAAGGGCTGCAGGTGCGCGAGGAGCCCTATTCGATCGACCAGTGGCACGCCGATGCGGCCAAAGGCGATCTGATCGAGACCTTTGCCTGCGGCACCGCGGCGGTCGTCACCCCCGTGGGCAGCGTCAACGGGCCGGACGGGAAGTTCACCATCGGCAGCGGCGGCACCGGCCAGCTGACGCAGAAGATGCGCGACAAGCTGGTCGGCATCCAGATGGGCACCGCGCCCGATCCGCACGGCTGGGTGATGAAGCTGGATTGACGCACGCGCTCCGGCGACTGGCGCTGCGACAGGAGCCGATGCACCGCGCCCGGCGATGGCGCGCCCTACGCTCGTGACGCCGGGCGGCAGCCGTCCTGTGACGCCGCAGCATCCGGGGCGTGGCCTGCCAGCCGCACGCGGTTGCGGCCTGACTCCTTCGCCTCGTACAGCGCGCTGTCGGCGCGCGCGACAAGGTCCCCCGGGGCCGTGTCTGCGCCCTCGCGGATGGCGACCCCGATACTCAGCGTGACCGGAACCTTCGCACCCTGACCGGTGGGCACGGGGCGACCCTCGACCGCCTGCCGCACCGTCTCCGCCAGCGCCAGGGCGTGCGCGGCATCGCACCGTTCGACCAGCGCGATGAATTCTTCCCCGCCATAGCGCGCAACGGTGCATTCAAGTGACGCGAAATGCCTTTCCAGCTGGGCCGCAATTTGCCGCAGCGCACGATCGCCAGCGAGATGTCCGTGACTATCGTTGAAGTGCTTGAACCGGTCGACGTCGATCATCATCACCGCCAGGCCGTCGCCGCGCTTTATCGAATCCTCCAGCGCTGACCCGAATATGCGCTGGAAATAGCGGCGATTGGGCAGCCCGGTCAGGTCGTCGCGGTGCGAAAGCTCGCGCAGCTGCGCGTTCGCAGCAACCAGCCGTTCGGAGACGAAGCGACTGCGCAGGTCGGACAGGAAGGCGCGGTCCTTCATCCGGTCGGTCCGGATCGGCAGCGCGAGCGCGACCAGCATCGTCGCCGTCAGGTAGGCCAGCAGCGCCCGGCTTTCGCCGCTCACGGGCGGGGACAGGGGCAGCATTGCCCAGACCGTCCACATCCCGGCCAGCGACAGGCCGACCATCATGCTCAGCATTCCAGCGCGCAGCGGCAGCACCGCGGTCGCCATGAGGACGATCAGCGCCGCCCCCATCAGGTAAGAGGACATCTCCGCTCCGCCCTGAAACGTACCCAGGAAGGTCGCGACGGTGGCGAAGCAGGCGGGCGGCACGATCGAGACGAGGCGGCGGATCGGCCAGCTGCACCGCAATGCGGCGTAGATCGCGAGCAGGTAGGCGGGCACCACGATACCCACCCGCAGGACCAGCCCGGCAGCAAAGGTCCGCGACCCGACCGAGTAGTCGAGCGGAACGCACAGCAGCACGGCGACGAGGCCGAGCGCGTTGATGAAGGCGAGATCCTGCCGCCCGCGCAGCGGCAGCTCGGCGTGCCACAGCGCGCGCAGCGGCGCGGGCCACTTGCGCATCGGCAGGCCGTTTTTCGCCGCGTGCTCCACCATGCTTTCGACATCGGGCGCGTGCACAGCGGGCGGGAAATGCGACTCTTGCTTCACGCCACCCGCCATAACGCAAGGTGGTTAATACACCCCCACCGTCGGCGACGAGCGCGCTACAGCCGAGAGCGCACGAGGAAGCGTTTCGTGAAGGTTTCGCTCGGCCGCAAAACCAGGATCGAAACGCCTGCCACCGCGATGCTCCCGCCGACCAGCAGCGGTATGCCGACCGGGTCGCCCGTCAACCATGCGCCCAGCGCCACGGTCATCAGCGGATGCAGCAGGGTGAACGGCACCACCAGATTGGCGTCGTGATCCTTCAGCGCGTTGAAGTAGATCGTATGCGCGTAGACCGAAACGACGAGCCCGGCGAAAATCAGGCAGCCGAGCACCTGCAACGGATGCGTGGTCAGCGGCGCGACCAGCCCGCGCTCTGTCGCCAGCGCGAAGGGTAGCAGGACCACGAAAGAGGCGAGCGCGGACCATGCCTGAAGCGGCTTGCCCCCGACGTCGATCTTCTTGACATAGACCGACCCCAGCGCACCCACGAGGCACGACAGCCCGATCCAGCCGAGCCCCGCCGAACTCTGGAGGCCCGAGGGCGAGGAGATCGCGATGACCACCCCTGCAATCGCCAGCGCGATGCCGAGGCCGCGCCGCCAGCCCACATCCTCACCCAGCAGCACGATCGCCAGCAGCACCGTCATCGGCGCGCCCGACAGGCTGACGATCCCGGCGGTCGACGGGTTGGCATGCGAAAGCCCGATGGCGAACAGCGCGAACGACCCGCCCCCGATCGCCAGCCCGACGGCGGCGACCACGGGCCAGTTGCGGGGCAGCGGCCGGAGCAGGCGGGCCAGCACGACGAGTGTCAGCAGCGCCCGCAGCGCGGCATAGAACAGCGGCGGCATCCCCAGATCGTCCACCGCGACCTTGCTGACCACGACATTGAGCGCCCACAGCAGGTTGACGAGGACGAGCAGCGCGATCGTCTTTGCCGGCACGCCGCTATCCTCGCGTATCGGGTACGTGTGTCTCCAGCTCGGCAAGCCAGACGTCGGCGACCGCATCGCTCGGCGCGCGCCAGTCGCCGCGCGGGCTCAGCGCACCGCCCATCGAAACCTTGGGGCCGTTGGGCATTGCGCTCCGTTTGAACTGGCTGAACCCGAAGAACCTGCGGCAGAACACCGCCAGCCATTTGCGGATCGTCGGCAGGTCGTAGGCGCGCTTCGCATCTTCGGGGAAGCCCTGCGGCCAGCGCCCCTCGCTCGCGTCGCGCCAGGCGTGCCACGCGAGGAAGGCGACGTGGCTCGGCGACTGTCCGTAGCGGGCGATGTGATGGAGGAAGAAATCGTGCAGCGCGTAGGGCCCGATATGGTCCTCGGTGCTCTGGATCGCGCCGTCTTCGCCCGCCGGAACAAGCTCGGGGCTGATTTCGGTGTCGAGGACGTCTTCCAGCACGGCATGGAGCGCGCTGTCGAACTGCCCAGTCTCGATCATCCAGCGCATCAGGTACTGGATCAGCGTCTTAGGCACGCCCGAGTTGACGACGTAATGGCTCATCTGGTCGCCCACGCCATAGGTGCACCAGCCCAGCGCGAGTTCGGAAAGGTCCCCGGTGCCGATCACGAAGCCGCCGTGGTGGCCCGCGAGGCGGAACAGATAATCGGTGCGCAGACCTGCCTGCACGTTCTCGAACGTGGTGTCGTACACCTTCTCGCCATCGGCGAACGGATGCCCGATGTCCGCCAGCATGCGCTCGGCTGCCGGGGTAATGTCAATCGTATCGGCGGTGATA
>NZ_JBCFZG010000008.1:0-471875 GCF_038594485.1 Citromicrobium bathyomarinum
CGGTGATCCCGCCGCTTCCATCAGCGCGAGCGCGTTGTTCTTCGTCCGGTCGGAGGTGCCGAAGCCCGGCATCGTATAGCCGCGGATCGTGCTGCGCGGCAGGCCCAGCCGGTCGCACGCGATGCACGCGACAAGCAGCGCGTGGGTCGAATCGAGCCCGCCCGAAATGCCGAGGATGAGCGACTTGGCCTTGGTCGCCTCGATCCGACGCATCAGCGCATCGACCTGGATGTTGACCGCCTCGTAACAGTCCGCGTTCAGCGTCGCGGGATCGTCGGGCACGAAGGGATAGCGGCGCACGGCGCGCTGTAATCCGATGTCGCCGGGCGTGTGGCTGTGCGTGAATGCGACGCGGCGATACCAGTCCTCTGGCCGGCCCGCATCCTCGCTCGCATCGTGAAAGGTGCCGTTCTGCGTGCGGTTGTTGACGATCCGCTGCGTGTCGATGTCGGCGATGCACAGTTCGGCCTTGCGGTCGAAGCGGACGCTTTCCTTCAGCATCTCGCCCAGCTCGTAAATCACGCCCTGACCGTCCCACGCGAGGTCGGTGGTGCTCTCTCCGTGCCCGCTCGCCGAATAGGCATAGGCGCACATGCCCCGGCTGGAGCTGGAGGCGCAGTGCAGGTGGCGATCGCTCGCGCGGCCAATGGTGACGGGCGAGGCGGAAAGGTTGGTGAGAATCGTCGCCCCGGCCATCGCGGCGAGCATCCCCGGCGGCTGCGGAGCCCAGAAATCCTCGCAGATCTCGATCCCGAAGGTGAAGCCGGGCAGGTTGTCCGCGCCGAAAATCAAATCTGTGCCGAAAGGAACCTTGTGGCCGGCCACGCTCACATCGAGCCCGTGGCAATTCTGCCCCCGGGTGAACTGCCGCTTCTCGTAGAATTCGCGGTAATTGGGGAGGTAGCTCTTGGGCACCACCCCCAGCAGGCGGCCATCGGCGATCGCGAGCGCGCAATTGTACAGCCGGTGCCCGCGCCGCACGGGCGCGCCGATTACCAGCACCGGGGTCAGCCCGGCGCTCTCCTCGATGATCCGCCCGACCGCCGCTTCCGCCGCGTCGATCACTGCCGTTTGCAGGTGCAGATCGTCGATCGCGTAGCCGGTAACGCACAGTTCGGGATAGACCGCCAGGTCGACGCCCGCCTCGTGCGCGCGGCGCGCTTCGGTCAGGATCGAGTCGGTGTTGCCGGTTATGTCGGCGGGGCGCACGCAGGGCGTGCAGGTCGCGACGCGCACGAAGCCGTGCGTGTGCATGTCGAAGAAGGGATGTGCGCGCTCACCCATTATCGGGTCAGCCTGTGCCCGCATGCTGCGCGCGACACAAGGGCCAGCGCGCGCATCATCGCGTCTGCGGCCCGGTCAGGCGCGCTGCGTGTTGAGCGGCAGACGCGTCAGGGTGACGCGGCAGCCCTGATCGTTCACTTCGATGTCCTGCTCCGCCCCCGCCTGCTGGGCGAAGGTCCGCATCAGGCTCCTGCCCAGCCCGCCGTCGGAATCGCTGGTCGCAGCGTCGCCCGCCCCGTTGTCGCGCACATCGAGCCGCCAGTCGCTCGCCGTCCCGTCGAGAGTGATCGTCAGCTCGCCCTTGCGTCCATCGCCGAAGGCATATTTCGCCGCATTGGTCAGCGCTTCGTTCAGGAACAGGCCGATCGCCACCGCCTGGTCGCGCGGCAGCGGGATCGCGGCGATCCGGCGATTGACCGTAACGTTCTCGTCGAAAGAGGCGTGGACCAGATGGTCGATTACATCTTCGAGGTAGCTCGCCATGTCGATCGCGCCTTCCTTGCGGTCGGCCCCGTCGACGGCCAACTGCGCATAGGCGCGGCTGAAGGAGAACACGCGGTTGGCGGCATCCTCCAGCGCGGCGGCGGCGGCGGGATTGTCCTGCCGGCGCTTCTGCAACTCGATCATGCTGGCGACCAGCGCGAAGTTGTTCTTGGTGCGGTGCTGAAGCTCCGCCATCAGCCAGCGTCGCCGCTCCAGCGACTCGTGCAACTCGGCCTCGCGAATGCGCACCGCCTTACGGAAGATCTCGGCCAGCGCCAGCACCACCACGCACGACAACATGTTGATCGTAACACGCGCTGGATCCGTGTCCTGCTCGAAGGCAAAAGACCAATTGAACGGCAGTACGACGTACCACGCCCAAAGGAACGACACGATCAGGCAGACGATACCCGCGTATAGCCGACCGAAAAGGGTGGCGATGAGGACCGTGGGATAGACCAGCGCAAACGGGCCCGAAGTCGGTGCAACGACATCGATCAGCGCCCGCAGACCGATCATCGCGACCGCCAGCAGCAGGCCGAACATGATCTGCGACACGAGCGCGGGCACGCCTTGCGGCAGGAAATTGGCCGCGTCGACCGCGGTCAGCTTGTGGTTGGGCAAACAATTTCCTTTTTCGCGCCTATCCCACCAGATTCGGCGCTGCTGGTGTTTGCGCGAGTCTAGCAGCGAAATATGTCGCGCGCGATTGCCCTATGTTAGTTTTTCCTAATTCGTTAGGCCGCCAGCAGATCCGCAACGGGCGGCGCGTGTTCGAGGAACGCGATCAGCCCGCGCTCCTCACGGGTCAGCCATTTGGTGGATCGCGGCAGGATCAGCCCTTCGCGCCACTCCCCTTGCCGGTCCATCAGATCGAACACGGCGGGATGGATATAGCTCTTGCGGGTAATCGCGGGCGTATTGCCCAGTTTTTCCGATACCTGCTGCGTCACCGCCTTGATGGTGAGATCGTCCTTTGCCCCCGCCAGCAGCCCAAAGGCCATCACGCTCGCGTGCCAGGTGCGGAAGTTCTTGGCGGTGAAATCCTTGCCCATCGTCTCACGCAGGTAGGCGTTCACGTGGCTGGAGGTGACGTCGCGCACGACCTGCGCGCCATCGCCGCCGTCGTCGACGAAAGAAAACAGGTCCTGCCCGTCCAGGTCCTGCATCTGCCGCACGATCTTGGCCAGGTGCGGGTCGGTCAGTTCCAGGTCGCGCTCCTTGCCCGACTTGGCGCGAAAGCGGAACCGCAGCGTCTTGCCGCGCACGGTTACGTGGTGGCTCTTGATCGTGGTCGCGCCGTAGCTGCCGTTGGAGCGGGCGTAGGTGTCGTTCCCCACCCGGATCGCCCCCAGGTCGAGCAGGCGGACCACCCCGGCGAGCGCACGCGGCAGGCGCATGTCGCCTTGCGTCAGGTCCTCCACCACCCGCTTCCTGAGCAGCGGGAGACGGTTACCGAACGCAAGGCAGCGGTCGAACTTCTCGCCCTCGCGGGTGGCCCGAAAATCGGGGTGGTAGCGGTATTGCTTGCGCCCCTTGGCATCGTACCCGGTGGCGAGGATGTGGCCGTTGGGCGCGGGGCAGAACCAGCAATCCGAATAGGCGGGCGGCAGCGCAATGGCATTCAGCCGTGTGCGCTCCTGCGCATCGCGGATCAGCTCCCCGTCCGGATCGTAATAGGCCCACCCACGCCCGGCCCCCTTGCGGGTGATCCCCGGCAGGCTGTCGTCGACGAAAATGAGCTTTTCCATGTGGTTGCGTCCGCAGTTGGGTGCTGCTGAGACGACTCCCGTAAGATGCGGCGGTTCCCGCTACTCGCTGCCGTCCGCCAGGGCAGTGCACGGGTCGGGGTATTTGCGGCCCCTGAAGGAATAGCCCATCGGGTATAGGACCGGGCGGCCATCGATGCCGTCCTTCATCTGCTTGCAGTCCGCCCTGGCGAGCGTGAGGTCGCCACTATCGCGGCGCTGCGCGATCTTCGCCGAACGCTCGTCGCGCGCCACCTTGCGCGCCCGCTCGGCGGCAATCGCCGTCTCGACCGTGGTTTCGCTGTAGCGATCCTTGTCCCGGGTCTTGAGCGCACCGCTTTCAAGCAGCTTCTTGCCGAACATGAAGCCGGTGAACATTTTCCGGTCCGGATAGTCGCCCTCGTCGGACAAGGTCGCGGCGATCCGCTCGATCTCCGCCTGGTCGTCAACTGCGGGCAGCGGCGTGCCAGCTGCCTGTTCCGTTTCCGCGCCCGGTTCGGCTTCCGCCGCCGAACCGCTGCACGCGGCGACTGGTGCGATCATCAATGCCAGAAACAATATGCGCTGCATGGTGCCGTATCCCCGCTCGACATACAGGCTAGCGACCAATTCGCGCAGCGCACCACACAAGTCCCGTTAGGTTTGCCAATCCGCCTCGCCGGGACTGCGCAAAACAGGAATGGTTTCACCCCCGCCAGATCATCTTGCCAGCCGAAGCGAAGCCCCGCGCTTGCGCTCGCCCGCGCAAGGCCCACCTTGTCGCCATCAAGGATCGCCGCATCCGCCGGAAAAGGACAAGCCCGATGAGCGAATATACTCCCCCCAAGGTCTGGACCAACGATACTGAAAACGGCGGCAGGTTCGCCAGCATCAACCGCCCCACCGCTGGAGCACGCGAGGACAAGGTACTGCCTGCGGGCGAACATCCGTTCCAGCTCCACTCACTCGCCACGCCCAACGGCGTGAAGGCGACCATCATGCTCGAGGAATTGCTCGAAGCCGGGCATCCGGCCGAATACGACGCCTACACGATCAATATCGGCGAAGGCGATCAGTTCACCAGCGGCTTCGTCGCGATCAATCCCAACTCGAAGATTCCCGCCCTGGTCGACCGCACCGGCGAAGCCCCGATTCGCGTGTTCGAAAGCGGCGCGATCCTGCTGCATCTGGCGGAGAAGTTCGACGCGTTCCAATCGAGCGGCCCGGCCCGCGCCGAAATGCTCAGCTGGCTGTTCTGGCAAATCGGCAGCGCGCCCTTCATCGGCGGCGGTTTCGGCCATTTCTACGCCTACGCGCCCGAAAAATACGAATACCCGATCAACCGCTATGCGATGGAGACCAAGCGGCTGTTCAGCGTCGCCGACCAGCGGCTGGGCGAGACGCGCTTCCTTGCGGGCGACGAGTACACCATCGCCGATATCGCCGCCTTCCCCTGGCTCGCGCCCTTCGTCGAAGGGATCATCTACAACGACGCGACGACCTTCCTCTCGATCCACGAGTACACAAACGTCGCACGCTGGGTAGACGAAATTGCCAGCCGACCCGCGGTGCGGCGCGGACGGATCGTCAACAAGACCTGGGGCGACGAGGCCTCGCAACTGCGCGAACGGCACTCGGCAGCGGACTTCGAAGGCAAGGTGCTGGAGCCGAGCAAGCCGGTTTAGGCCCCCGATCCATCATCTCACCGCTCGCCCTGAGCCTGTCGAAGGGCTGCACTTTTCTTCAAGAAGGACGGTGCTTCGGCAAGCTCAGCACGAGCGGTTCAGTTTAATGTCTCCGCCAGCCGCGCCATGAACGCCGCGCCCTTCTCCAGCTGGTCCAGCGCGATCCACTCGTCCGGCTGGTGCGCCTGCTCGATCGAGCCGGGGCCGCAGATCACGGTGGGGAAGCCTGCCGCCTGGAACAGCCCGCCCTCGGCAGCGAAGGCGACCTGGCCCGGCGCGGCGTTCTCTCCGGTAAGAGCGCGGACGAACGCGACCGCATCCTCGCTGCCCGCTGGCGTCATCGGCGGCGTGCTGGCGTGCTGTTCGATCCGCACGCCAGCATCGGCGAACCTGCGCTTCAGCTCGGCATCCAGCGCGGCGCATTTGTCCTTGAACGGAGCGAGGATCGCCTCTGCATCCTCGCCCGGCGGGCAGCGCAGATCGAACTGGAAGCGCGCGTGCTCCGCGAGGATGTTGGACGCAGTGCCCCCCTCCATCACGCCCACGGTCAGCGTCGCCTGCGGAGGTGCGAATCCGTTGGCGGGGTCGGCCCGAGCACGCAACTCCTCGGCGAGTGCCAGCAGATCGTGCATCAGCTCGACCGCCACCGCGTTGGCCGAAATCCCGTGATCGACCAGAGACGAATGCGCCGCATGCCCGCGCACCGTGACCTCGTGCACCGCGATCCCCTTGTGCCCGGTGATGATGCCCATCAGGCTCGGCTCGCCCACGATGGCGAGGCGCGGTGCGGGAATGGTCTCCGCCATGCGCGCGATCATCGAGGGCGCGCCCTGACAGCCGACCTCCTCGTCGTAACTCAGCGCCAGATGCACCGGCAGCTTGCCCGCGACGAAGCGGGGAACGAAGGCCAGCGCGAGCGCGATAAAACCCTTCATGTCGGCGACCCCGCGCCCGAACAGTCTGCCGCTATCCTCGCGCACGGTCCACGGATCGCTCGACCAGGTTTGCCCATCGACCGGCACCACGTCGGTGTGGCCCGACAGGATCACCCCGCCCTCCACGCTCGGCCCGCAGGTGGCGAACAGATTGGCCTTCTCGCCGCTTTCGTTCGGCACCCTTTGCGAGGCGACGCCGTGCTTCGCCAGATACTCCTCCACCCATTCGATCAGCGCGAGGTTGCTGCCCCGCGAGGTCGTGTCGAACCCGATCAGCGTGTCAAGGATGTGGCGAGCAGTGGCGAGATCGGTCATGGCCGAAGGTCTAGCGCGACGCAGACCCGATGCCACCCCTTCACATCGGCCCCTTCACATTGAGGTACGCGCCGCTATAGGGGCGGTCCTGCCAGCGATGGGGTGTAGCCAAGTGGTAAGGCACCGGTTTTTGGTACCGGCATTCGCAGGTTCGATCCCTGCCACCCCAGCCAGGCTTTGGGCAGCAGCCAAGTGTCTGAAAAAACTCAGGTTTCCCTGCGAGTCGAAATCGCGTGGCACCCTGCCGTGGTACCTCGTCGCGGTCTCGATATTGTCATCATGAATCGCGTCGATTTGAGATGCAAGCGGCTGTCGGCTGAGCTCCGTGATTACCTGTGAATTATGCTAGTCCCGAATGAACCTCGCGTCGTTCACGCGGGTGCTCAAACTCATCCCAGCCTCGAGATACCAGGCCAACGCTCATCCTGCGCCAAGCCGACGTTGGTCGACTTCGATTGCAATCTGCTTTCTCCAGAATAGGGCTCACCACATCTGACGTCTTGACCCCCAACTCGGTTTATCGGTTGAAGGCAGCATCTGATCAACGCGGGCCAATGCTAATGCAAGACAGGCACCAAAAAGGGCGGCCCTATGCGCTCCACGTGCGGCCATCGAAGCAAGAGGGGCGACGTGGGAGAATAGCTCCAGCAGGAGACAACTAATGAGCGATATGCGAGCCCCTTTTCGTTGGCATCCCCAAATTCATCGCGGAGGCAATTCAGTTCCTCTCGATATGAAAATTTGGGTGCGGATTTCGGCTGACGGCTAGATCGCGTTCCGTGTCGAATTCGCGCCAGTGAGTCTCTGCTTTGAGCAAAGGCCGGCGGCACCGTGTACAGGTTGTTCTGAAATCAGCGCCGTCATGCCACACCTTCCGGCGCGGGATACGATGCCCAAACAATCTACAAATGAGGAGCCAGTGCACGGTTGGATCCCTTCGCAAGCGGTGCCTAACAACCTATATTATTTACTTCAAAACCCACTATGCAATCGCTAAATTGCGCCCCTCTACGTCCGGTCGAATATTTGCGACATTTTAGCGACAGATTGCCGCCTCGACTGCATGAACCCGCCTTTGTTCTGGGGAGCTAGAAATGGAGTAACTTCGTCACCCAAAAACTAAACCCGTCCCACGCTGGTATAGCGGAAGCCTGCTTCGCGGACGTCAGCAGGATTGTAGATATTGCGCAGATCGACCAACACGGGGGCCTTGGTGAGCTGTTTCACGCGGCTGAGATCAAGCGCGCGGAACACGTCCCACTCGGTCACGATGACCACCGCGTCGGCCCCTTCGATGGCGGCGTAGGGATCGTCCTTCATCTCCACCTCGGGCATCAGCGGGGCGGCGATTTCCATCCCTTCGGGGTCGAAGGCAGCGATCTCGACGCCCGCATCGGCGAGCGTCTGCGCGACCGCGATGGCGGGCGAATCGCGCATGTCGTCGGTGTTGGGCTTGAAGGTCAGGCCGAGCATTGCGACGCGCTTGCCGCGCGCTGCATCCATCCCGCCAAGCGCGTCGATCACCTTGCGTCCCATCGCGCGTTTGCGGCTGTCGTTGACCTTAACCACCGCTTCGACGATCCGCACCGGGCTTTCGAAGTCCTCGGCGGTCTTGAGCAGCGCGAGCGTATCCTTGGGGAAGCACGATCCGCCGTAGCCGGGCCCGGCGTGGAGGAACTTGGAGCCGATGCGGTTGTCCATCCCGATGCCGCGCGCGACATCCTGCACGTTCGCGCCGACTTTTTCGCACAGGCCCGCGATCTCGTTGATGAAGGTGATCTTGGTCGCGAGGAAGGCGTTGGCCGCGTACTTGATCAGCTCGCTGGTGCGCCGGCCGGTGAACAGGATCGGCGATTCGTTGAGGAACAGCGGGCGATAGACTTCGCGCATCACTTCGCGCCCGAACTCGTCTTCGGCCCCGATCACGATCCGGTCGGGCCGCTTGAAGTCGCCGATGGCGGCACCTTCGCGCAGGAATTCGGGGTTCGAGACGACCGCGACGGTCAGCCCGCGTTCGCGCACCGCCGGGCTTTCGGCGAGGATCCGTTCGACCTGGTCGCCGGTGCCGACGGGCACGGTCGACTTGGTCACCACGACCGCGCTGTTGGTCAGAGATTCGCCGATTTCGCGCGCGACCTCTTTCACAAAAGACAGGTCGGCATGGCCATCGCCCCGGCGGCTGGGCGTGCCCACGGCGATGAAGATCGCGCCCGCGCCCGCGATCCCTTCGGCAAGGTCGGTCGTGAACGACAGGCGCCCGGCGCGCGTATTGCTCTCGACCAGGCTGTCGAGGCCGGGCTCGTAGATCGGCATGATCCCTTCATGGAGCCGGTCGATCTTCGACTGGTCCTTGTCGATGCACACCACGTCATGCCCGAAGTCTGCAAAGCAGGCCCCCGAAACAAGGCCTACATAGCCCGAGCCGACCATCGCGATTTTCATGTCTTGGGACCTTTCGCCAAGACTAGGCTCTCTGGGAATTTTCGCAAATCTCTCAACTCATTTCACCCAAACCGCCGGGCATTCACGCGATGTAGAGACGAGTAGTCGAGCTATAGCGCGGCCCACGAGACCTCACATAGCCGACAATGACTTGCTTGACTCGAAAAGAGATATTTCGGCATCTCTCACTTGCTGCGCACATCAAAAAGCCTTGGCATGAATTAACACCGTTAAGGTTTTAATTATAATCATCAGGTCCTTTAACGGAGACCAATTGGCGATGTACTCGAGGTCTGACGAGAGCCTATTGGACAAATCGTCCTCGCAATCAGTGGCTCCTCGAAATCCGCGGATTTGCGCCAAGCCTGTCATGCCGGGTTTCGCTGCGTGGCGAAGCCAGTAGGCCTCGTCCACCTCCCAGAACAATTTATCGCCCGCCCGCGACCCAATGGCATGGGGTCGCGGCCCAACAAGGCTCATGTCGCCCGCCAAGACGTTCAAAATCTGTGGTAGTTCGTCGAGGCTCGTGCGACGCAAGAACTTACCAACTTTGGTGATCCGGTCGTCATCACGCGAGGCTGATCGATGGCCGAGAGCGTCCGCTTTCTCTTGTTTCATCGTGCGGAACTTATACATCGTAAAATACACATTATTCCTGCCCATCCGGCGTTGGCGGAAAATTATCGGCAGGCCGCTTTCAAGCATTATTGCGATAGCGATGATGACGAATAGCGGTAAGAGAATGATGCTGGCGGGCAGAGCGATCACGAGGTCAAGAATACGTTTCAGCAGACGGTCGCGGATTCCAAGCGGCCCGACCGCGATAAGCAACGTTGTGAAGTCCTTTTCGATTTGAACTTCGCGCACCCCCATTTCACGCAAGATGGGCGAGGTGACCTCCCCTCGTACGCCAATCGCGCGCAAAACAAATGACCAGTTCGCGCGATCAGCAGGATCGCAGGCTACAATTACACGGTCCATATTCCGAAACGCTGTGCCGATTGTATGCAAATCGCTAGGTGAGGAGCGGAGTAGATCTACGTCGATATTATGAGCTGGAAAATGATGTGCCCCGGGCAAATCAATCTTATCCCCACCTGCATCGACAATCATAACATTTTGGAAGCTCGCCCCTTGGCGATACCGCCACAAGCTGATCATTGATGAATGATACACGATCACCATGGCGGTACTGACCGCCGCACCCAATGTCAGAACGATACGCGATGTCTCCGCCGTAGTCTTAGCGAAGAATGTCACCAAAAGATATAGCACCAATGCCGACGCCATCGCTTGGACCGAAAGGCGAACCGTCGCCCTTACATTGGTGATTGCTGCAAGAGAATATAGACCCTGATAGAAAGCAAGCAGCACGAAGAGCGAACTCATCGCAATTGCCAGCTGTTGCCCCACCGGCGAACCCCAAGAGTTTATGTAAAACGCCGCAACGACTAAGTACGATACCGAAGTAAGAAGCAAATCACCCAGAAGCAGCGCTACATAGAGACGGAGTCGACGCTTTTGCATCGAGTACCGAACCTGCATAGAGCTTGCGGAAAAAGGATCCCCCTCCATCTGCGAGGAAACTCTCTTCTCCAACCCAGCCACGACCCCCATCGTTTTGCCCCTTAAAACGTGAATTTTACTGCGACAGCCTCCGCGGCATCACCACAACCTGCTCCGATGATTCTCCATCGGCGCGCAACTCTATATGACATTTACCGACCCGTGGGTTGGATCAAGTTTTTTTGCACGGCCGTACCGATCAAGGATGAGACCGGCATAAGGCGCCCAAACTGCGGACCAAGAGAACCGCACATGATCGCATTTACTCGAAAGGGGGCGACCAAACACGGACTAATTTTGCTCTCCAATCGCCGGGGGAAATCTGAACTGATTCAACCAACGACAAAGATCAACTAGGAAACTACATATCAATCAATATTTCCATTACAATATTACTACTTAGTATATTGAACTACTTCATTGCCGCAAAGTACAAACCGAAACAAAAGCAATGGGGCATCGATCTTTATTATGGCACTGATGGCCTTGTTGGTTTTTGCACCCTCACGACTCACGCGAACTATTGCCGCATCAACCCTGACAACGGCATTTAAAGCTTTACTAATGAGGTAACTTTGCGGGTGCTCCAACGCACAATTGCTGGCGTACACGAGGGTACGAATTGAGATGCTCGCATTCCCGACAACACGACCCCATCGAGAAATTGGCAGCTGCCAACTTTCATGTTGCGCCTGCTCACTTGATCGCTAGGACTGCCGCTGACTAGAGGGAGGGACTCATGGCCGCACCGTCAGATGAAAAGGTGGCGCTCATTACGGGCGTGACTGGGCAAGATGGGGCCTATCTTTCGCGTTTGCTGTTGGAAAAAGGCTATGTCGTGCACGGTATTAAGCGGCGGTCTTCTTCGTTCAACACTGGGCGGATTGAAGATATCTACGAGGATCCGCACAATCCGGACCCCAGCCTGATCCTGCATTACGGGGACCTGACCGATTCGACCAACCTCATCCGCATTGTTCAGGACGTGAAGCCGACCGAAATCTACAATCTCGCTGCACAAAGCCACGTCGCAGTCAGCTTCGAGACGCCCGAATATACCGCCAATGCGGACGCAATCGGCACGCTGCGGCTACTTGAGGCGATCCGTATCCTCGGCCTCGAAAAGTACACTCGCTTCTACCAAGCTTCCACATCGGAGCTTTACGGGTTGGTGCAGGCAGTCCCGCAATCCGAGACAACGCCGTTCTATCCGCGCAGTCCATACGCCGCAGCTAAGCTGTACGCCTACTGGATTACGGTGAACTACCGCGAGGCTTATGGTATGCATGCAAGCAACGGCATCCTTTTCAACCACGAGAGCCCGCTGCGCGGCGAAACCTTCGTGACCCGCAAGATCACCCGCGCCGCCGCGGCGATTGCACATGGCCGACAGGACAAACTGTTTCTCGGCAATCTAGACGCACAGCGCGACTGGGGTCACGCCCGCGAATACTGCCGCGGCATGTGGATGATGATGCAGCAGGACGACCCGGACGATTACGTGCTGGCCACCGGCGTCACAACTCGGGTCCGTGAATTCGTGCGGTGGGCTTTCGAGGATGCTGGCATCCCGATCGAATTTCGTGGCGAAGGCGTGGACGAGAAAGGCTACGCGCAGGACGACGGCCGCTTGTTGATCGAGGTCGATCCGCGTTATTTCCGGCCTACCGAGGTCGAGTTGCTCCTTGGCGATCCGACGAAAGCTAAGGAGAAGCT
The DNA here is from genome assembly GCF_038594485.1 of Citromicrobium bathyomarinum. Taxonomy (GTDB): domain Bacteria; phylum Pseudomonadota; class Alphaproteobacteria; order Sphingomonadales; family Sphingomonadaceae; genus Alteriqipengyuania; species Alteriqipengyuania bathyomarina_A. Next base: position 12,154 of record NZ_JBCFZG010000008.1, read on the forward strand.
CGGCTGGACCCACGACACCGGCCCGCGGGAGTTGGCTCGCGAGATGGTCGAGGCTGACATGATCGTGATGCGCGACGCTCCGATCGATAAGTCGCAGTAGGCCGACGGGGGAGACCGGCCCGATGATGTTCGATCTTTCCGGTAAGTCGGTATACGTGGCCGGCCACCGAGGCATGGTCGGGGCGGCCCTCGTTCGACGTCTAAAAGGCGAAGCCTCCCGTATCCTGATATCCGATCGCTGCACGGACTTGCGTGAACAGGCCGCGGTCAGAGGGTGGTTCGCCGAGCACCGGCCCGATGTCGTCGTGGTTGCCGCCGCGAAGGTCGGCGGCATCCTGGCGAACGATTCCTACCCGGCGGAATTCCTCTACGACAATTTAATGATCGAGGCTAATCTGGTGGAGGCAGCACACAGGTATGGCACTGAGAAGTTGCTATTCTTGGGCTCGTCTTGCATCTACCCGAAGATGGCACCCCAGCCGATGCGCGAGGAGGCGCTGCTGACGGGGCCGCTAGAGCCGACCAACGAATGGTACGCGATCGCCAAGATCGCCGGGATCAAATTGTGCCAGGCCTATCGCCGCCAGTACGGACGCGATTTCATCAGCGCGATGCCGACCAACCTCTATGGGCCCGGGGACAACTACGATTTGGAAAAAAGCCACGTATTGCCGGCACTTATCCGCAAGGCGCATGAGGCAAAGAAAGCGGGGGCGGACAGCATCACGATCTGGGGATCGGGCACGCCCCTTCGCGAATTCCTGCATGTCGACGACCTCGCCGATGCCTGCGTCTTTCTGCTCAAGACCTATTCGGGCGAAGAGCACGTCAATGTCGGATCAGGCAAAGAAATCGCGATCGGCGATCTGGCGGATATGGTTGCGCAGGTGATCGGCTTTAACGGCATGGTCAAGCGTGATCCGACCAAGCCGGATGGCACTCCGCGCAAGCTGATGGATTCGGGTCGCCTTCAGGCCATGGGCTGGCGACCTTCGATCCCGCTGGAGGACGGTATCGCACGGGCCTATCGTGATTTCCTCGCCGGGGACGTGCGCGGCGCATGAAAGTCCTTTTCCTGACGCTCAATTACGCGCCCGAAGAGATCGGTATCGGTCCCTACTCCACCGGCACCGCGCAATGGCTGGCCAAAGCAGGACACGAAGTAGTGGTAGTCGCGGGCAAGCCCTACTACCCCAGATGGGACGTGCCGCAGGAGTGGCGCGGCAGGCTCTACCGCAAAAGCGTGGAACAGGGCGTTTCGATCACCCGCTGCATGCATTACGTCCCGGCAGAGCCCAGCGGTTCGAAGCGGCTTGCCCACCACGCTACCTTCGCAAACGCCGCGCTCATGCCGATGATGAAGGCCGCACTCTCCGGGAAGCGTCGGCCGGATGTTGTGCTGACTGTGGCCCCGTCGATGATCGCGGCTTCGACTGCCATCCTCGCCGCGCGCACCGCGCGGGTGCCGCTGTGGCTGCACATACAGGATTTCGAGGTCGAGGCCGCGCTCGCCACCGGCCTCATTGATCGCGACAGCACGATCGCTTACCGTGCCGTGGGCGTCGAACGCGCAGTCCTGCGCGCGGCGGACCGAGTCAGCTCTATCTCGCCCGCGATGGTCGCCAAGCTGATCGAGAAAGGCGTCGCGCCCGAGAATACCTACGAATTCCGCAACTGGGCCAATATCGAAAATATTGTCCCTCTGACCGGCCTTTCTCCTTTCCAGGATGAATGGAGCATCGGCAGCCGCAAGGTCGCGCTCTATTCGGGCAATATTGCGAACAAGCAGGGGATTGAGATTGTCGTCGATGCCGCGCGGTTGCTCTCACACCGGGACGATCTAGTGTTCGCGGTGTGCGGCAACGGGCCCAATCGTGCGAACCTCGAACGCCAAGCGAGCGGTCTCGACAATATCCAGTTCCACGATCTCCAGCCGCGAGGGCGCCTGTCCGATCTCCTCGGCCTCGCCAGCGTCCACCTGCTGCCGCAGATCGCGGGCGCGGCGGATCTTGTCCTGCCGTCCAAGCTGACCAACATGCTCGCCTCCGGCAAGCCGACCGTGGCCACCGCCGAGCCCGGCACCGGGCTGGCGCTGGAAGTGGAAGGCGCAGGTATCGTGACCCCGCCGGGTGACACAGGCGCCTTTGTCGCTGCGATCGAACAAGTGCTCGATTCCGCTGACCTCGCCGCGAAACTCGGCGCGACGGCACGCGAAAAGGCGGTCGAGACGTGGGAACGGAGCAAGATCCTGTCCGCCTTCGAGCAACAGCTCGTTGCGCTATCCAAGGCGTAAATCCTCCAGAGAATCACTGTGCCAAGGGCCTTATCGGCCGGAGGCAGCTAGCAAATCGCGCTGCCGCACCGTCGTTGCGCCCGTTTATATGGCGCGCGATCTTCTTCCGACGGTCCCATACCCAGACCGATTTAGTGCCCCACACCCTATGTCTCAACTACGGCAGTCGCCTTTGACGAAGACTGCGAGGCGATCATTGGTAGCGTTGTGCATCCCCTACCCTTAAGCTAGATCGACTATAGGGCCGCGGGGCCAGCTCCGCTGCCCACCGCGATTGATCCCGGTTGCGCACTTGTCATCATCGCCTAGGCGTCAAGCAGTCTGATACTGGAGCTTGGGGACAGCGGGTCGATCGACTTTCCGATTTGGTCACTATCCACCCTGCGGCATCAAGGGTGGAAGTGGAAACCTGGAACACGGCAAGTTCCGCGTTCCCCTCGGCGACTGTCGAACATGCTGGTAAATGGTGGATCAACGATGCGCATGGAACTCGCCAATGCTGGCGGAAAGCCGCTGGAGGTATCGCGACTTGTGGAGTCCCAGCCCATCGCGTCCGGCATCTTCGTCGATCTCGCACCTCGCGGACCTCAACCTGATCGACAATGGAGCTTCACGCGCCCCACGGCTCCTTCCCAAGCCGATGGACCAGACCCACCAATGTTACGTCAAAGCCGACACCGCTATGCGGCGCGATCCGCGCCTCCCCCAATTCGATCAAGCGCACCTGCGCCTCTGGCTATGGCTGCCTTTCCCAGGACATGGCCACCTTCAAAGCGCGACGCGGGCGCGACGTGAGACTGGCTGGCTAGTTGCGAAGGCCCGCCCGCGGCCCAATCACCGCTGGTCGAAGGTCGGTGTAAACGTCCTCGCAAGCGCCCTAAACAGATATCAACCCCACGCGCGACTAAAACTTGAACCAAGTTGAACGGTGGGTGCCGTGGTATCTTTCGGGCGTGCCCGTACCAGCCGACTGAGCGCGGTTGCGGGTCCTCCTCCACCACGATACGGAACGTCACCCCATCTCCCCATACGGTTCACTTCGAAGTGTGTCGATGGTGCCGGGTCTCTTGCCGCGCGGCCTGTGACAGGCAGGGGGCAAATGCAATGGCAGACAATCGGATTGTCTGTCATCGCATTTGCCGGTAATCCTTTCGCAAGCGCAATATGCGGTGGAACGAGGGGGCTAAATGGCAGAGGGTGCGGAACTGGTCCGGCGACACTATCCGGAGGCTTCGGTTGGCGGCTTCTCCCGGGTCAATGGCAGCATAGAATTCTACACCCGAATTAACGCCCTGGTGAACGAGAATTCAGTGGTGCTCGACTATGGCGCAGGTCGTGGAGCCCAAATCGATACCGAACGCGTGCCCTATGTGCGGCATCTCAAGACGCTGAAGGGCCGCGTGAAGCACCTCGAAGGGTGCGATATCGACGAGACGGTGATGGGAAACCCGTTTCTCAATTCGGCCAAGGTGTTCCAACCAGAGAAGCCGCTCCCTTACGGCGATAACACTTTCGACGTAATCTATTCCAGCTGGGTGCTGGAACATGTTGCGGACCCAGCGCAGGTGGCTCGCGAATTGCTCCGGGTGCTAAAGCCCGGCGGGTATTTTTGTGCGATCACACCAAACAAGTTCGGTTACATCTCGTTGGCATCACGTCTAGCTGGCAATGTCAACCACACGGCGCTGCTCCGCAAAATCCAGCCAGAGCGGCTGGAGCACGATGTTTTCCCAACATTCTACCGAATGAACACGCGCGGTGCTTTGTCGAAAGCCTTCACCAAGGCGGACGAAGTGGTCGTCTACGATTCCTCGTGGGAGCCAGCCTACCACTTCAACAACGCGCTGGTATTCAGGGCATTCAAGCTCCTTCATGGTCTGACCCCGCCGGGGCTCAACGCCGTGCTGCTGGTATTTGTCCGAAAGTAGAGATCAGGCCCGCGCGAACAGAAAGTCCGACTGCACTGCCGATCCATCGGAGGCGCAGACCGGATTATACGCGCCTCGGATGGTGAAGCCCTGGTCCGCCAACCAAGCGATCATCTCCGGTGCCAGCACCTGGCCTTCGTAAAGCTCAATGAAGGACACCTCCACATAAAGCCGGTCGACGCGTTCCAGGAGGCGCGGCATGCCCTTGAGCGCCGCCAGTTCAAACCCCTGTACATCTAGTTTCACGAAAATCGGCCCTTCGAGCGGTTCGGAGAGAACATCATCGATTCGCGAGACCTGGATCGTTTCGGTCGCTACGCGTTTGGTTCCGGGAAAGATCGCATCCTGCGTCTCAGTAATGGGCAGAAGCGACGAACTGTCAGCACTGGCCGAAACATTGATGGTGGCCTCGCCCGGTTCTTCACCTGCGGCCATCTGGTGCAGCGTAACCCGATCGTCGCCTGCGAACAGGCTGCGATAGCGCGCGGCCATCGAGGTAAGTGGCTCGAAAGCGTGGATTTGGGCATAGGGATGGAGCACGCGGACGAGCAGCGAGAATTGACCAACATTGGCGCCGACATCCACCAGCGTGCCGATCGTGGCGCTGCGCACGGCATTCTCGTGTTCGATTGCGGCGGCGACCTTGTGTTTCAGACCCGGCCAAGTACCCGGTCTTGCCAGTAAACCGCCCAATTTGCGCGACTTTCGAAAAGCCGTCTTCACCACATCCGTCCCCTGTTCCAAACCGCCGCCCAATCGGGGTATAGCGTGCTTGTCACTACACGCAATTTTTTATACCGCAGTGCGGCAAAAGGGCGAAGGGGGTCGTTTCTGGATGAGTGCTCTGGAAGAGCCGCGCGAACGCCTTGCCCGTGTCGCGGCGGTCTATCATATCTGGCCGCATTATCGCTTGCCCGTGATGCGGGCGCTCGACGCTCTCGAGGGACTGGATATCGTCTTTTTCGGGGATACGGCACCCTATCAAGGCATCAAACCCGCTCCTCTCAGTGCAGTGCGCAGGTTTCGCCCTGCTCCGTTCAAGATGATCGGCAGCTTCATCTGGCAGCCTGAGGCGGTGCGGCAAGCTTTATCGCCCAAGTACGACGCGATGATCTTCCTTGGCGACCAGCACCAGATCGGCATGTGGCTTGGCATGATCGCCGCGCGAAGCACCGGTAAGGGAGTGCTCCTCTGGTCGCACGGCTGGATCAAACGGGAAAGCGCGCCCCGGGCTTTCCTTCGATGGTTGTTCCACCGGCTTGCGCATCGGGTGCTGGTCTATTCCGAACGCGGGCGGGAGGGCGGCATCGCGCAGGGCTTTCCTGCCGATCGAATCGTCACCGTGTTCAACAGCCTCGACGTCGCCGCCGCCGACGGGATTGTGGCGCGAATCGAGAACCGAGCGCTCGCGTCGGTCAATCCGCACACTTTTTTCGCCGCCCCGGAGCACCCCTTGCTGATATGCGTCGGGCGGCTGACAGAAAAGGTACGGCTCGACCTGCTGCTCGACGCGGCGGCGCAGCTCGGCGAGGATGGTCGCCCAGTGAACGTCCTGCTGGTAGGCGACGGCCCGGTGCGCGAGGAGTTGGAACGGCAGGCCCAGCAACAGGAGCTGAACGTCCACTTCTACGGAGAGTGTTATGACGAAGAGATCACGGGACAGCTGATTTACCACTCTGATATCATGGTCGCGCCCGGCAAGATCGGCCTCACTGCCATGCATTCGCTGATGTATGGCACGCCTGCGATCACGCATTCGAACCTCGATCGACAAATGCCTGAGGTCGAGGCGATTGAGCCGGGGCGGACGGGCGCCCTTTTCACCTTCGGCGACGCGGAAGATCTGGCGCGGACTATCGCGGAATGGCTCGACACACCGCGTACCCGTGAAGATGTGCGCAAGATGGCCCGCGCGGCGATCCACGATAAATGGCATCCACAAACGCAGGCACAGATCATTGCAAATGCGATTCGCGAGGTGGCGAGATGAGGGCAATCCCGACCGACGTGGGCAGTCCGGAAGATGCATCGCCCTATCGCAAGACCTCTTGGCCGCTCGGAGGCCTGCGTCGTCTGGCGCATCGCGCGCGGCTGCTGAAGACTGCCGCAGGTAGCCATGGGCAGGTGACGTGGGGCAGTCATGTCGCCATCGCGCGCGGCAGTGACATCCGACCGCCGCACTTCTGCCGGGTCGGCCACCATGTTTCTTTCGGCAAGAACTTCACCTGCGAAGCCGATCTAGAAGTCGGAAACTACGTGTTGGTGTCGAGCAATGTGTCTGTGATCGGCAAGGATCATCCTTTCGACGACCCGAACCGCACCGTGTTCACGCAGCCGAGAGTGGACGATAGCGTCGTGAAGATCGGCAGCGACGTGCTCATAGGTTACGGCACCATCATCGTCGGCTCGGTCACCATCGGTGACGGTTGCATTATCGGCGCTGGATCGGTCGTGGTGAAAGATTTACCTCCCTATACCGTCTGCGTGGGCAACCCGGCACGCCCAATCCGCAGTCGCTATCCCGCCAACGCCGACCTGCGCATGACACGGTCAGAGCACTGAACGATCATGGGACATCGCCTTCACGTCATGTCGCTCAAGACCCAGTACGAGAATCTGGGCGACCTCGTCATCAACGCGGTTCTGGCAGCGGAACTGAATCGCCGAGGCAGATTCTTGGGCATTTCGAACGGTGCGCCTGCAGATTATGTGGACGATTTTCAAGCGCTGGCGGAGCAACTAAGTGGCGCACCGATCACCTGTGGCGAATTGCGGCAAATGGCTCCCCGCATTCTGCAGGCGGCCGCAGGGAGTGGAATGACGCTAGTCCTATCGCCTGGTCACAACACGCTCGACCAGCCCACACGGACGCGCCAGATACTCTCGACAGCGACACACTATGGGCTTGGACGCCTGCGGATCTTACAAGTCGGCGCATCCTTCGAAGGCGCTTTTCCGGAGACGACCCGGCTATATTCCCAGTTGCGCAAGGCGGGCCATCCGCTCTCGGTGCGCGACATCATCTCGCGCAACGGTTTCGCCGAACGCGGAATTAATCTACCGATCGTTCCGGATCTCGCTTTCGGGCTCCAATGCAGCACCCATAACGAGGGCGATATTGGCCTGATCGCAGTGCGCGAGCACAAGTCCCAACCCTATGAGCAGCTGCGGAAGACGGTCGCTGCCATAGCCGTGGCCATGCACGCAGTTCAGCTTGAACCTGTCATGTTCTTCCAGGTTTCGCTCGACGCCCCGCTCCATGCGCGACTGGCTTATGATCTCGGCATCCGCGAGCTCAACACCGGAAATCATCGCCCCTCGTTCGACGAGGCGATGCAGGTCTATGCGCGGGCTGGAGCGATAGTGTCCAACCGTTTGCACGGCCTTCTCGTCGCGGCGGCGGCAGGCGCGCTGCCCCTCCCGCTGCTACATCCGGAGGAGCGTAAAATTAGGGGCGCGCTAGCCGAAGGCGAGCTTTCAGGGCTGATCATCGAAGCTGAGCCGGAGTGCCGCAAACGGACCGGAGAGCTTCTGGCCAGACGCAGCGAGTTGCATAACCGTATCGTCGTACCCGCCTTCGCACGCTGCAAGCAGCAGCTAGAAGACTTCTTCGATGGTGCGACCGGGTGATATCCCGCCTGCGCAAGTTTGCCCAGATTGCGCAAAAGCGCGCACCAATCCTGATCGCCTATGGTGCGTCGAAAGCGCTGCAAATTGTGGTCACCATTCTCATCGCGCACCTGTTTACCAAGACCGAGGCGGGCTCGATCTTTTACCTCGTCGGGCTTGTGGCGCTGGCGCAGGGCATTGGCGCCATCGGCCTCGATAGCTTTGTGAGCTACGTCTACCCGCGCTATTCGCGGTCGCAGAAATTGTGGAAGATGCGCCAGTATCTCTGGCTGGGCGTGATCATATCAATCCCCGTCACGCTCTTCCTCTCGCTGCCACTGTTCGTGGAGCGCCCGGACAGGACGACTCCGGAAGTGCTGATCCTGATCACAGTGGTGGTGCTCTGCACGATGAGTGCGATCTATCGCCGGATCGGTCGCACAGCGTTTTTGGGCGCGGCAGCGCGGCTCAAGGCGATCCTGCACGATACCACCGTCGCCAGCGCGTTCCTCATCATCCTGCTGCTGGCCATCCCGGTTGGAAGCGCGATGGCATTCTCCGGCCTCTTGCTGTTAGCCTATATCGGCGCCGGCATCTGGGCCTGGTTTTCCCTCAACCGACTGCTGCCAGCATCGCCAATCGGCACAAAAGCACTCCCAGCGCCGCCCGCGCGCCGTATGCTGCTGCTGATGTCGCTGCCCTCGCTGATGTCGCAGGGCATTGCGCAGCTTCTGAACCGGGTCGACATCATCCTCCTTGCCCCGCTTTCCACGCCGGATCAGGTCGCCGACTTCAGCGTCGCTGTGCGGGTGACGTTCCTGCTGCAGGCGATCGTGGAGTTGACCAATTTTATCGCAGGGCCTCTCTTGCTGAAGCTGGATCGCGTGCCGTTGGCGCAGCGGCGGCGTTTTGCTTTGGCCGTGCTAAGCGCTACAACCGTCATGACGCTCGCTATCATCGTCCCCTGCATCCTCTTCCCGGCGACCATACTGACCACTTTGTTCGGCCCAGCCTATGCGGAAGCAGCGGACGTGCTGCGCATCCTTGCCCTCGGCAAACTTTTCACCACCCCCTTCGTCGCGTTGCTTCCGCTGTTTGTACTGCTCGGCTTGAACCGAAAGTTGGCCCGTATCATGCTGGTCGCAGCGGCGGTGAACCTAGTCATCGACCTTTTCCTGATACCCGGCTACGGTGCGCTGGGCGCGGCGATCGGGGCGACCGTGGCGCTTGGCATAATGGGGCTGGGATATCTTAACCTCCTGCGTGAAACTCTGACAGGCAAGACGGAAGCGCTATAATGATCGAAGCCATCGCCTATCTCGCCGCGCTTCTAGGATATATCGCGCTCCTGTTCGTGCTGATCCGCAGCCGTTTCCCAACCATCTCGCCGGTCACGTTCTTTGTCTCGATCTATTTTCTACAATACGGTCCGCACACCCTGATTCGCCCGTGGCGCGATCTCAGCGCGAATGTGAGCGATACGATTGAACTGCGATACATCCTGGCGATCACGCTGGTGAACGTCATACTGGCGCTGACCATCCTTGCCATCCGGTCGCTTATGCCACAACTCTTGAACCGCCGGATCGACACGGGCGATCTGCGCCATTTACTGATCCGCGACACCAGGACAGCGACGGCGATCCTCGCCGTAGGATTCATGATTTGCGGCCTGTTTTACCTCGTGGAGTTGATGGGCCCCCCACGCCTTGCGACGATCCTGGGGTATTTTGCCGGCAACACCAATTTCACTTACGAGGAGATCCGGCGGGAGCTATTCGCCGGAACTCCGATCGAGATATTGATGAACTATTCGAGGCAAACGATCTCGATTTGCCTCGTCCTCGCCTCAGTGTTCATCTTTTACAGATTTCGGCAACTCAGGCTCATTGCGACCCTCTCGATCATCGCAACGTTCATTTTTACAATGATTCAGATGAACAAGTTTCCATTGATCTATACGATCCTGTGTATCATAATTATGGCATTCATCGTCTACAAGGGTCGACTTTCCCTGAGCAGTAAGGAGTATTTTTTCCTGCCGCTGGTCATCCTCGCAATCCCGACATTATTGCTATCTCTCTATTTAATACAATATCGTTCCGCGATCGACGAAGGCTATGTTGAGGTAGCGGACCTCTACAAGCTCGTTTTTTACCGAGGGACCTTCGCACAAGCCGACGCATTAAGGCTCTGGTTCAACGAGTTCCCGGACCGCACGCAGTTTTTAGGCGTCGCCAATCTTGGAACCTTCGCGTCGGTTCTGGGTCAGGAAACCTTCGAAGTTACCAGCTTTATCCCGCAGACCTATTTCAGAGCGGAAACCACCTATCAGGCGGGCTTCATCGGATCGGGATATGCCAGCTTCGGCTGGTACGGGATTGTCGCCTTCGCGGTGATCGGCGGAGCGATCGCCACACTTTCGACCATCCTCATCAACCGCATCTATTTCGCGGATATCCGCGCCATCCTGACCGTAGCGCTATCGATGAACATGTATTTCTTTAACAGTCGCGAATTCAGCACCGCTCTCCTGTCCGGTGGAATCATGCCGCTGTTTCTGGTCGTCGTAACGGTGGTACTGTCCGTAAGTCCTGCCAAAGATGCCAACCGTCCACGATCGGGAAGACGGCAAGCAGCTTCGCGGCGCAAGCTGATATTAATACGCCGATAGACATGCGGCGTAAACGATCATCCGTCGACATAGTCTCCTGTAATATTGGCCACAGAAATTACGGTTAGGCCCCGTTCACATATGCACCAACATAGCGTCATGGCTCACCGGTAACGCCGATAATGACCAAGAAGCTCGTGAGTGCCTACTATAACATTGATTTGGGGCGTGCCTTTCGTAAGACAGGTGCTCGCGATTAACAGGGTAGCGTATCAGTCAATCCGCTTGGCATGTCGTTGGAGCGGATCATATTCCAACTCGTAGGGAAGTCGTGGTAGGAGTCGCAATGCCACGAAGGTGCAGGTGACCCGCGGGAAATTCAACATCTCCGGGCTCCGCCAAGTTGCCATTCCGTCGGATCGAGCTATCAAGGGCATCTACGCGAAGGCCCGGCGGCCCAGTCCTCGAAAGGCCAGGTGAAATCCAATCCGGCGGTGCCACTTACCCCGCCGGCAATGCCCTGCACCTAGTGCGCGCACATTGTACATCTCCGCCCTCCGGCATCCGCATAGAAGTACATAGCGCGCCGCAATACGGAGGACAATCCAGCGCAAGCCAAATCCGAATTACGGCCGGCCTCTAAATGCTGTAGGCGAGGCGATCCGCATTCTTAAGGAGCTCACGACGCCGCATTCAACCGCATCAGGCCCCATAGCCGCGCTAGAGCCTTTGTGCGAATTGAGGACGGAGCCAGCAATGACGTCATTCGCAAATGAATCGCACTAGTCGGGCTACGTCTCTGGGGAGATCGCCTGTAATTCGAGATCGTCGTGCAGACCCGCGCATCGGTACACCGAGCAGCGAGGAATTAGTCGACCGCATTGGCTCGGCGTGTGCACAAGCTAGTTCAGTGCCCTTATGCTCCTGCGCGAGCGCGGCAACCACGAGCGAGCCTTTCACATTCGAGTGAACTATGCAGCGCACTACCGCTGGGAGCGCAAAGATCATGGAGGTCTAATAATCGAGCGACATTCGTAACCTAACGACGCGAACCAGCGAATGAGGCGATACCATTCGCTATTGTTCAACGCGGTTGCCAACATGAATCCTCTTTACCGTGGCGATCGTAGCTTACCATGCTGATAGTATGCGGCGCCCCGCTCTTCGGATCGCATTGGATCAGCAGCACACTGACTACAATAACGGCGAACATTCGAAAGTGACGGCCCGAGGAATTGATCGCGCCATTGCGATTGCGCAACACCTCCAACGCTTCCTCTCGCATCTTACAACAGACAGAACCGCCAAATCTTCCGATAAGATAATTCCTAGTTAAACAACCTCATTTACATCATAGATAGGGCCCGGTTCTCTCAATTTCTCCAGAGAGAAAATCCAAAACATCAATCATTTGGCCGTATTTCAACATCGTTGACCCTCCCCTCACCTTGGGTTACTTTGAGCCTTAACATCTGGACAGGGCAGGTCTGAGGAATTTTAAGCTGCCAAGCACTTCCGACTTGGCTCAAAGAGACTGGCCTAACGTTATAACGATTGCCGAAGCATTTGATCTCAGGTGAAATAGTCGAAGACGACCTAGCGTCAGCGTCAATCATCATCACGTAGTTTCCTGCCTGCAGGTCAATAAATCTCTCAGCGAGAACTCCACGCAATCTGTCACTATGCCGATAGCTAATCGCCCAACTGTTGTTGCGCGCGGTAAAATCCCTGCGGATTCCTGGCGAAGGCGGGTAAGACCAATCAAAGGGTCCTGCAACTTTTCCATCGCCACCGTGTTGGAATCGGTATGGCATCGAACTTATTGACGCAGCACAATCGCCTCCCCAAATCGTCGACGCCTGCCGACTATGCCCCTGCCGAATGAGTCGGGTCGCAGTTCGAGATAGTTCGTGACAATCTATAGTGCCGCGCTGCGAATGAATTTCACTGATCGTGGCGGCAAAGATGTTCGCTGAAATTTGGCGGCCTGCCATATTCAAAAACCTGCTCATCCAGACTGGGTCCTGAGCCAGCCTATCGGCAAGCGCGCGGCGCCCCTCGTCGTGAGAGAGAAGTGTGTTCCAAACATTAGTTGGTATAGCATCAATCTTACCGGTGCGCTGTAGTGCATCCAAACGCTCTGAAAGCACCCGCCAATCTTTGTCAGCTAGAGCTGCGTTGATCACAGCCGATTGTACAAGAGGCTCGCGCCAGCCTCGAGTTGCAGACGCGAGCAGTGCTCGTGAGGCAATAGCTGGCTCCGCGTCCAGCGATGCAACCGCTAACAATGTTAAAGATTCCGCCGGGATAGGCCTCCGTTCTATCAAAAAACGCGCATGGACCCGGGCTTTTTCAGTATTCTTATTTCTGAGATCTTTAAGCGTTAGCGGTTGATAAGCGTGCGCCCTGAATATCTCAGGGATCCAAGGTGATAATGCTGGTCGCGCTTGGGTCGCGAAGTCGAGTTGCAGGCCGAGGCAAACCACGGCGGCAAAAAATAATATGGTTATTCGTATAAAATTCGTAACATTCGAGCGGATCAAAGTCATTACGCTTCAATCTCGCCTTTTCCATAGCTATAGTACTGGTAGCCGTAGTAACTATATCTGGCGCCCGCGGCACCAGGGTCGAATTTGGTCAGAACGGCGCCAAGGACTTTGGCGTGTACGATTTCGAGGCGGCGCAGGGCAGACTTGACCGCCCCCCGGTGGCTCCGGGAAGCGTCGACCACCATAATGAGGGCGTCGGCATACGCCGCTAGGTTTGCGGTGTCTGACAAGCCAAGCATGGGCGGGCTGTCGATAATTGTCACGTCATAGGTTGCCCGTGCTTCATTTAAAACTTCATGGATTCGGGGGCTGCTGAGCACCATTGAGGGGTCAGGTGGCAGCGGAACCGCGGTGAGATAGACTAGGTTATCTTGGCCAGATTGGTTGATCGCCTCGGAAAGTTTGACTTGCCCTGCTAGTACTTCGGTCAGCCCGTACTTGGGCGCCCTCTTTAATTGCTTATGCAGCGTCGGGCGCCGTAGATCGGCATCTATCAACATCACCTTATGACCCATGCGAGCAAGATTGAGGGCCATGGCCTGCGCGCTGGTTGTCTTGCCTTCGGCTGCTTGAGCGCTGGTGACGACGAGTGAGCGCGGCAAACCGGATGCTGTTGCAAAGCGCAAATTGGCGACAAGCGAGCGATACGCCTCGCCGATCTCGGAGACTTGTGCGTCCCTATCCTCTTCTATTTCTCTCTCGTTAACGACGGGGATAAGGCCCAGAAGCGCCAGGCCGAGTTTGGCTTCCACATCCTCGGGCGACCGAATCGTGTCGTCGAACTGCTCGCGCACGAAGACGAAGCCAAAAGCCAAAGTCAAACCGGCAAGAAGGGCGAGTGCCATATTGACGGGAAGGCTAGGCGAGGAAGGGAGACGAGGCGCCTCTGCTCTATCGACGAGCGAAATATTATTCGAGGTGGCGCCAGCGGTTGCGTTAAGTTCATTATAGCGCTCGAGCAGCGTGTCGTACAAAGAGCGATTGGTTTCAGCTACGCGCTTGAGCACATTATACTCCACGCCCTGATCCTGCTCGGTTAGAGCGGTCGAACGCAATTGACCGACCCGTCGCTGAAGTTCCTGTTCGCGATCACGTGCAGATTGGTAATCGAGATAGACTGAGCGCTTGATCGATGAGCCGACATCCTGGATTTGTGCGTTGAGCTGGTCCACCTGCGCCTCAAGAGCTTGTACGGTGGGGTGATCGCCGAGATGCCGAGCCCGCTCTTCGGCTAGGGCTGACTGAACTTGGCTGCGCTGACGTATCAGATCTTGTACAGCCGGGTTTGAGAGCACCTGGGGCACCGAGAGTACTGGCACTTTTGCGATATTTTGCCATTGCTCTTGTGCTGCTACACGATTGGCAGTCGCCTCACTGGCGGCAAGGTTTACCTGAACAAGACTATCATTGGTCACCGATAGGGTGGTTTCTTGGTCGGCTTTCTCGCCCTGCCCTGGCACGCGGATCAGGCCTGCGGCGCGCGAGTACTGGTTCAACTCGCGCTCGGAGTTCTCCAAATTTTGGCGAGCTTCCTGCAGTTGCTGCGCGAGGAACTTGCGCGCATAGGACGAGCTTTCGAACTTACGCCCCAGATTGCTCTCGATCAAATTCTCGGCAAACGCGTTCGCGATTCGTGCCGAGAGAGCCGGATTGGTGCTCTCAAAACGTATCTTAGCAAGGCGGCTGTCAACCGGAAGACTAACACTGAGATTTTCTTGCAATAGATCGAGTGTGCTATCACGTCGCAGAGCATTGACCCCGCCGGCGTTGACATATCGACCCTCCACATCGGCTTCTGTGGGCATTTCCGCTTCGACGGCGTCGTAAAACCTCGGATCGGCCGCTAGATCTTCCCCTTCGAGAACCCGTTCGGCCAATGCGCGGCTCTTGATCACATCAATCTGGGTTTGCAGGAAACGTTCTGCATCCTGGTAAGAAACCGTCGGTGCAACTTCGCTATTCTCGATAATCTGATCTGTTTCTTGTTCGATCAGGACGGTCGCTTCGGCCGTATATCGTGGCATAATAAGCATAGTGATTAATGCGCCAAGAACCAGAGAGGCCGCGATAATGCCAGCCATCCACCAAAGGTTCCGTCGCAAAGCCGCAACGATGCGGCTGAGGTCGATCTCCAACAGCGCCTCGTTTTCTGAGACCGACCTAAAATCTTTGGGGTCATTAGAACCCGGTGTAACAGAGCCGTCCAAAGCAGGGGGTTGTGGTTCTTCCATGACTTATAGCGCCCGAAAGACGTTAAACAAAGGCGCGGCCTGCAAAAGATCGCGGTAAGCTCCCTTCAAGAGATCGAAGCCGACCACGATCCGATCTCCGCCGAGAATCTCGGGATCGGGTGCCTTGCCCTCACGTATCGCCTGCAGATCGAACACCGCGCCCATCGGCTGACCATTCACGGTACGCAACACGATGACTTCGTCGAGCACCGCGACGCGTGTCACCCCCTTCGCACGCGCGATAGATTCAAGAAGGCTTGAACTACCCGCAATTTCATAGACACCAGGCTCGGTCACGCTACCCTCAACAATTACTCGCTGTGCGGCGGACTGAACCACGCCAACGACCACCTGAGGGTTGCGGATGAAGCGCTTTCCGAGACCGCGCTCCAGATTGCGACTCAATTCGATCGGCGTTTGCCCGGCGGCTTCCACCTCGCCGATCAGCGGAAAGTTGATGCTTCCGCCTGCATCAACCTGAAGCTGGTCGAAGGTGAGTTCGGGCTCTTGGAATACGCGAATCGACAACGTGTCCAGCACACCGATACGATAGGACGAGCGTGTTGCAGCAGGATCAGCCGCCGGCATCACCGCATAGGCCGCTTCTCCGCGGGGAAAATCGGCCGACGGCGAAAAACATCCCGCAAGCGCCAGCAACGCCAGAATCGGAAATATTCGGAAAATGCTAACCACGCGACGCCCCCTTACCGCGCACATCACTAACCCCACTCACGAGGATGACAACCAGGAATGCTGCCACGCACAACATCGCCTGATTGCGGAGAGGATAATCAACAACACTCTGCAGCGCGATGCACGCCAACCCAGCAGAGGCCCCCAAAGGGAGGAGGTCGCTCCTCGAACGCAGACTACGCCACGTCAAAGAACCGAGATACGCCACCCACCCCAAGACCATAGCGAGACCCAAAACTCCGGACTCAATCGCAATTTCAAGATAATCATTATGTGCCCTGCCAGCGCGGCGAGGAGTCACATGCTCGAGAGATTCGTCGAGTTGGAATACGTCGTCAAACGTCCCCATACCAGAACCCACAGGCCAAAACCGATCCGCACTAACGAGACCATCGGCCCAAATTGCCGGACGCAAATCCTCCAGGCTCTCGAAACGCTCAATCGATTGCGCTCCTCGGCCTCCCGAAAATGTCAGAAGTGCTACCATGGCTATTGCGAGCGCACCGCTTCCCGAGGCAAGCGCCAGCGATCGTCGGCTCCATTTCATCAATGTATGAGCACAATACAATCGCCACACTAGAACGAGAGCGGGAAATAGCAAAAGAGCTATACTCGATCGAGACTGCGACAAAATCACCCCGATTAGAAATACTAAGCCAAGAGCAATCCTTGGGCCTAGGTTTACGAAAGGGCTGGGAAACCAATCTTTCTGCGCACTTACAAGCAAACAGAGAAGGATAACGAAAAAAATTCCCGCAGTATTATGATTTGCGAATGTTCCAGCTAGTCGATTTACGCTGCCGCCGGCATAAAAATCGAGCGCGTCGCCGCCGGATGCGAACTGAACTGACCCAATAAATAGGCAAACCAAAGCCCCGCCCAAAAGGGCCAACAATCCGGCTCTAATTTGCTGAGCACGATAAGGGGCGGCCAGCACAAGAACGGTCAGGGGGGCAACCAAACCAATGAAAGCAAGCAGCGAAAGGCTTGGATCGACCGAAAAGGGCATCCACGTGCCAGAAGCATCTATCAAGGCTAGAGATTCGCTTACGAGTTCTCGCCCCGGCAGTGCAGTCCAGACGGTGGGTGGCAAAGGGATGGATTGAACCATAGGAATGGCCATCGATATCGCGATAAGGACAACAAGCCCCCTCGGAACGGCCAATAAAAACTCACGCAAATTTGCGATTGAAACCGCAAGAGCTAGCAGGGCAGCCAGCTGGACGATCAGATTTGCCAGCGGAGCGCTACGGCCTCCGCCGCCAAAGGAAATCGCAATTACTAGCATCAACGCCAAACCAGCCGAGGCGCGCAGCTCGCGATTGTGCCAGACCAAAATCGGACCCCCAAAAAAGAAGCCGACCGATAACGGCCGGCTTCAATAGATCAGCAATCGGAAAAGCGCATCAAGTTCCGGGGGAGATCGGCTCATCCTTGTCCTCGAAAATATCGATGACGCCAGTAACTTCCAGGATCACCCCGCCTCCGATGATACCGCCAATGATGTACAACGGCAGCAGGGGGCCGACAGCAGAGCTCCCTTCACCTTTGCGGACCGGCTTCGACGAACGTTCAGTCAAAACGCTCTTCACACCATCAACCTTCGCCAAGGATGCAGGCACCGAATCACCAGCGCGAGTATTCTGCGCAGACGCCACCACTGGAGCCGCCACTAGAGCCCCGGCAGCGAGGACATTCAAGATCTTACGCATACTAGGCTTCCTTGAAATCGTTTCGTTCAAGAGAATTGCTAGCATCTCTTCGCGTGCGCAGCAATAGCGAACTTTGTAGAATGGATGGGCGAGCAAATCTCGAAGCAGCGCGCCGCATCCAAAAGGACTGCCCGTCCCGTTTCTCATAAACAATCCATCCGCCGTAGCTAGATGTGGACTAGCAGAGTGATATGTAGAATGATCTCGCCCATGACCCACAAACCGATCCGCAAGGCCGTGTTTCCCGTCGCCGGGCTTGGCACCCGCTTCATCCCCGCGACCAAGGCGATCCCCAAGGAAATGCTCGCGATCGTCGATCGCCCGCTGATCCAGTACGCGGTCAACGAGGCGCGCGAGGCGGGGATCGAGCAGATGATCTTCGTCACCGGGCGCGGGAAGACCGCAATCGTCGAGCATTTCGATATCGCCTTCGAGCTCGAACAGACGATGGAAGAGCGCGGCAAGGATCTCTCGATCCTCGATTCGACGCGCGCCACGCCGGGCGACATCATCACCGTGCGCCAGCAGGTGCCGCTGGGTCTGGGCCACGCGATCTGGTGCGCGCGTGCGATCGTGGGCGACGATCCCTTCGCGATCTTCCTGCCCGACGAGCTGATGATCGGGAAAAAGGGCGGCACGGGCTGCATGAAGCAGATGGTCGACGCATATAACGAAGTCGGCGGCAACGTGATCAGCGTGCTCGAGGTGCCGCAGGAAAGCGTATCGAGCTACGGCGTGATCGATCCGGGCAAGGAGGAGGGCGCGCTGACCGAGGTGAAGGGACTGGTCGAAAAGCCGCCGGTCGCCGAGGCGCCCTCGAACAAGATCATCTCGGGCCGCTACATCCTGCAACCCGAAGTGATGCGCGTGCTGGAAAACCAGGGCAAGGGCGCGGGCGGCGAAATCCAGCTGACCGATGCGATGGCCAAGATGATCGGCAACCAGCCGTTCCACGCGGTCACGTTCGATGGCGCGCGCTACGATTGCGGCAGCAAGACCGGTTTCGTCGAGGCGACGCTGGCACTGGCACTGCAACGCCCCGACATGCGCGACGAGGTCCGCGCGATGGCCCAGCGGTTGCTTAAATAAATGCTTCGGGCTCCGCCGGCCTAGCCGCATCCGAACTGTCAATTTGACTGAGCAGCTCTCATTGCCTCTTGCGTTCTTCAACCAAGCAAGAGGGGCAAATTGCTCGACCAGCTATCCCTCCATCCTCGCTTTGGCCGCGCGCGCAGCGCCTTCGTTGGAAAACCAAGCGCCCTGCGAAGCTCATCACCATCGAGCGCCCGGCAGACCCGCGAGTGGGCGCGTCTTGGAAGAAACTAAACCGCAGACATATCCTCCACCAATATCACTCGCGCCTCGCCACCAACCTCTAGGCCGGAAACCCCGTAATTCAGTATACAGGTAGCGACCTCAAGCGGCTGACCGTCCAAGGTCGCACCATCGGCGATAGGCAATATAAGTGTGTGGCGTAAAAAATTATCCGGGGGGACCCGGGACTGCCCCGCCAACTGCGCAACCCGGAAGAAGGGGCCGCGGATTAGCTCTGCGTAGCCGGCATCTGCCCCGCGGCTATGGAGGGCGGAACAATCACCACCAAGCTTAGCCACCCTCAACCCATCGTCGAGATGAAGCTCACGAGGACGGTCGTAATCGTATAGGCGGTAAGTGACGTCGCTATTCTGCTGCACTTCCAGCAGACTGATCCCCGCTCCGATGGCGTGAATGGTACCAGCCGGGATTGAGAAAAAGTCTCCCGGTTCGACATCGACGTAGCGCAGACTCTCTTTGATCGTCCCATCGAGCGCGGCGGCGCGCAATTCCTCGACGCTCATTTCGCGCATAAGTCCAATCGCCAACTGCGCGCCTGGCTCGGCATCGAGAATGTACCAACACTCGTTCTTGCCCCGTTCGCCTGCGGGTGCCTGTTCGTCGTTCGGGTGTACCTGCACGCTGAGGGTGGCATCTGTGAAGATGAACTTGACCAGAAGGTTTGGGAGTTCCGGCGGTGGGTCAAACCAGATCTCGCCAAGCGGCTCCTCACCCGGATTGACAAAGGGCTCGGGCAAGATCTGTCGACCCCAGACCTTGTTCACCACGTGGGTGGGGAGTTGCCTCATGCTCCCCTCGCGCCGTCCAGCTTTCCTACATCCTGCGCACCGCGTGCGCTGGTGACTAGAATTTCATCACCATCAACCACCACGACGACATCTTCCACCCCAACGACCGAGACGCGCGGCCCGTCACTATCGACCATCACATTTGTGCAGCCAAGCAAATCGTGCGGGCCGATCGAGGCACCACCACGCGCCACACGCAACGCGTCCCAGCTACCGATATCAGACCAGCCCATCGAGACGGGGACCATCGCCGCCCGCTTGGTATTTTCCATTACTGCGCAATCGACCGACTCGCCTGCTATATCTTCAAAATGGCTGGAAGAGGGGCGAAAGACACCAGCATCTTCACCCCCCTCTGCCACAGCTGCTTCGCATAACCTCGCCATTTCTGGACGATGGGCTGCAAGTTCCTCCAAAAATCGATCACGTGAGAATGCGAAAATTCCGCCGTTCCAGCTATGTCGCCCGTCGGCTAGGAAGCCCTTTGCAGTGTCGAGATCGGGCTTTTCGATAAATGCGTCCAGCGCAAAGCCGCCATCCAGGCCCTCCCCACGCCTAAGATACCCATAGCCGGTATGCGGACTGACGGCCTCGATCCCAAAACTGACGAGATAGCCGTCCTGCGCAAGCCTTGCCGCTGCCTGCGCAGCTGACCGGAACGCTGATGTGTCGGCAATATGATGATCGCTCGGGCAAACTAGTAAAATAGCGCCCGCAGGAGCGCGATGCGCGGCGAGCGCGATCGCAGCCGCAGTGTTACGGCCCACCGGCTCGGCAATACAGGAAAGATCGTCCCCGCCCTGTTGGCGAACCAGCGGTATATGGCCTTCCCCTGCCACTACCAACGGTAAGCCAAACAAGTCGCTGTCCGAGACACGGCTCAGCGCCTGCTGAAACAATGTTTGAGTACCGAGCAGTGGCAAGAAGGGCTTCGGTCGCGTCGACCTACTTCGCGGCCACAGGCGTCTCCCGCCGCCGCCACAGAGAATCACTGGCTGAATCTTCACCGTCATATCTGCAAACCTTAGCCGGGTTCCTAGCTAACTTGAATACTTTAGATTTGCCGAGCCAATGATTTCTGGCTCGCCGATAGCAATCAGAAAGGAGAAATATTGCTAATATAATCTTATAACTTTAAAAACGAAAATCAATAAATTACAAAGAAAACCTTTGAGGTTAGGCGATCCAAGGTGGTGCACGTCTCATACGATATTTTATATTTTTGGCATACTTCTCAATTTTAATTTGTTTTTTAACCAACAAATATGAAATTACGCCATCCCTTACCCTCTCTCTGCCAATTGACGGGCCTAAAAAATAGATGCTTGCGCAATACGTATTATGATAACCCCTCCCGCCGCCTGTCACGCCCCAGAACCTAATCAGAAATTCTGTGGCCTTTTTCACAGGATTTCCCCTCTATGGCATTGTGATGGCCCCAAAAGCCACTATCTTTCTCATAGAGAGAGGCTAAAAAAAAGGCATTCGTGAATTGCAAGACCAAGACACTGAAATGACGCAGACGCTTATCGCGTTCACGTCCAACATCGTCGAGGCCTACGTCGCCAATAATAGCGCCGAGCTCGACGAAGTCCCCGTGTTGATCAACAACGTGTATTCGGCGCTGTCGAGCCTTTCGGGTGGCCAGGCGAAGGAAGAAGAACGGCCCGAACCCGCGGTGTCCATCCGCGCTTCGGTGAAGCCCGACTATCTCGTGTGCCTCGAAGACGGCAAGAAGCTGAAAATGCTCAAGCGTTATCTGCGCACGAATTACGACATGAGCCCCGAGGAATATCGCGAACGCTGGAACCTGCCGAGCGATTACCCGATGGTTTCCCCCAACTATGCCGAAAAGCGCCGCGAACTGGCGAAGAAGATCGGCCTTGGCCGTGCGCCCGGCCAGAAGCGTGGCCGTCGAAAAAAACCGATGACTGAGTTGTCTTCGGCATAGCAATAAGCTCACTGGGGATTTTGGCCCCAATAGCATCCAGATGATTTGCAATAAAACATTCGAGGCTGTTGGACCTCAATGACCACAGAGTCCCCGAGAAACCCTCTGTACGCATCAATGACGACCATCTCTTCGGAAAACAATGCACAGTCGATAATCTGCGTGATTTGCTTTCCGATTGCGTTCGTGAGCACCGCCTTGGGTAACACACCGCACTCCACATGGACCTTGTCCCCACGGATGAACAGATCGGGAGTACTATCAATACCGGTCCGCAGCGATATGCGACCGCAATCGAATTCGAGTTGGCTCGACGGAGCGCCAAACTCTGAGGGATCGCGTTTTAATTCGCTTACAAGGTTGCCACACCGCTTCAAGGCATTGATTGCCAACAGATCAATTTCGCCTGTCGCACCGTGCTGTTCAAACCGATGAAGCGCGAGCGCACGCGTTCCGAATTGATAGCAGAGCGCGCGGAGGTGCGCTGTTATCTCGGCGGGATCGACAACCTCGATCTCGTAAGTGAAAGGTCGAAGCCAATGATCGAGAGAAGCGTATTCTGCTTCCATCAGAAGTTCGTTTGATCTTACCCAGATGGCTTTGAACACGAAGCGAACGGCAAGCAGATGCATCGACTTGCGGATGCCTATTGGCATTTGCGAAGAGAAGGATCTTGCATCCCGCCATGCCTCGTCGAGTATCCCGGCGAGAGTCTCGAAACCGTGGTATTGGCAGGTTTGAACACAAGCGATGACGATTGCGGCTACCTCGGCAACGTTCTCGCCGAAATTCAGCCGCCGGAGCGGGTGCGCTTCAGCTTCTGGATCACGCCAGCAGTCCACCGTAATTTGGACGTTACCGGGCAACTCAAGGTCGACGACAACATCACGGTAATCGTGCCCGGCTGGACTACTGGTCTTTACAGAGAGGATAGCGCAGCCACCGCCACAGGCCCTCAACAGCTTCGCCGCGAGTGTATTAACGATCGCCTTCGTAAAGCGATCATGGCTTTCATCGCTATCCTTGGCCCGCCATTCCGGCATCTTTATAGCCCTTCCCACTTGAGCTCGAATCGATCCGCAAGCGAGTCATTTGAACGCCACCATAACCAGGAACGCACCGGCACTTGCACTGGCGAACAAGCACCGCAGCCCAAGCGAAGCAGTCAGCAGAAGGCCGCGCAAACGTCGTTGCAATGCTGGAATGCGCCTAGGTCCTCTACACCACACCAGCAGCGCCAGCGCGCTCCGAAGCCTTCCGCGCAGCTCGGATGACTCTCTTTACCTGCTCAGTGTGCCGCGCGTCCGATGCTCCTTCGCGCAAGCTTGCGCCGTTGCTTTCCCAGTATCCCTCGGGCATTTCATAATAGGCGAATTTATCACTGTCCCTCGGGCCGTTGTACCACCCATAACCGATCTCCGAGCTATCACTTGCGATGTAGCTGCAGTCGAACATCACATTCGGAAACATCTCCACGAGATTCTCAAAGAGCTCTTGCGGAAATCCCCGCTAAGTGTCGAATTTGAAATGGTAGCAGCCGGACGTATCCTGCTGCCAGTCCTCGAAGCCCCAGGGCTTTCGCCGTGGGACTCCAACGAGTGTATATAGCGGCCTGTGTGCCTGAACAGGCCCGTGAAATCTAATTCGAGCTTTTCACGGGCGCGGGCATCACTGGTCCTCACGACAAACCATCTTTTGAATCGGTCGATTTCCGGCTGGGGGCCATAAATGCTCACAGAAATCCATGCTTCATCGTCCATCCTCTACTCCTTCTTTGGCTGATCTCGCGGGCGTTCGTGTTGGCCTGATCATCCGAAGAAGATCATTAGGCAGACGGTGAGCCCGAGGAATGCGCTTAAGCTTGCTCCCACGCACACGAGGATGATCGACCGTACTGATAGATGGGCGGTGCCATCTGTTTCACCGATCGGGATGTGCCCCAACATCGGGTGATAACCGGTCTTGGCCGACGCGAGTTCACGCGCCTCGCCCAGCGCGTTTTCGAGGCGCACCAGCGTTCCTTCGAGTTCGGAAAGGCGCGGCTGCAAGCGCTCGTAGGTTTGCGAGATCAGGACTGTGGCCCGCCGATGATCTTCGCCAGCCTTTGCTAGGTTGCGCAGTATCCGGAACGGCCCGAGATTATCCTCGTAGCAAAGCTCGTAGATCATTCGCACTAGGACCGCTGCAAGGACGAATAAGCTTTCATCGCGGTCTACCCGCTTGGCGACTCCGACCATGATCCGCTCCTCGACGGGGGTGATGTTCACCCCGAACAAGGTCTGCCACATCTCCTCGAAATAGGTCATCGCCCCTCTCCCGAAAGAATGGCGTGCGCGAAGCTTTCGAGGCGGCCACGTGCCTCCATCTGCGTCCAGAGTCCGGCACATTTGTCGAGTGCTTCGGCCAGATTTGCGCATCCGGCATGCATCGAGTGCATGATGTCGTGGTGCAGCCAGGGAAGCGGGACGAAGCCTGCATCTCGGCCGGCCGGGCTCTGGACCGCCTGGCGACAAAAAATCACCTCGCGAAGTCCGCTCGCTTTCGCCTTCACTCGATAGGCGGGGTCCTCCTCGTGGCGCCCCGCAACGTAGAACACCATGAGGTTCGACTGGCCCAGCATCGCCTCGAAGTTGGCAGCTACCTCGATCGTCTCCCGATAGAGTGCCGGTTCGAATTCGATGATCGCGACCTTGCCGGGAGCATTGAAGCGCGCGTCGAGTGCCCGGTCGATCCGATCGGGATCGCGCGACGAGAAATGGAGGTGGCGTTCAGGCGGACGGTTGCGGAATGCCGGGCAACGATTGCCGCCAACCTCGATGATCAGCGCTTCGCTGCCAGTCATGAACTCGAGGGTGAGCGCAAGCGTGCTGAGGCCTTGCCCTCCGCCCTTGCCTATTGCGAAGATCGTCGGTGCCACGGCCGCATTCTCGTTCTGACGCAGCTCGAGAATTGCGGTGTTGGCGTTCCAGCGCCGCTGTAGTTCATCGCGCAGCGCGACGGCGCGCGGATCGCTCCTGACAAGATCGCTACTCATTCCAGTCATCCTCTTCGTGATCTGTGTGGGGCCGGTAGGGGCGCGGCTTCAGCGGACGGTCCGCAGCTTGATCGTCCCGCGATGAGATCGCCTCAGGCGGAGCGTCACCGGGCTCCCGTTGCTCCGACGGACCGGTCGGATCTTCGTCAACACATGCATCCGAAGGTCTGTCAGACGACGAAGAATTATCCTGCAATTCAGGACCCGGAGCGAGGTGCATCGGCTCGAGATCGGGGTTCTCATCGTGCCAGTCGTAGTCGTCGGGATTGCCGTCAACGAAGTCGTCGTCTACCGGTTCAGCGCTCTCGTGCGTGTGGTCCTCCGGTATCGTCGGAGCTGCCCCGGTAGCGTCCGGGACGGATGCGTTGACCGGCGTGGGTTCGCACGGCGCCGACTGCTGCGAAGGACCCTCGACGCGACCTACATCGACCGCCTCCGAGGCCAGAGATGCACTGCCCACCGGTCCTTCGCCGTCTGAATCCCGCAGTAGCATCATCGGGCCACTACCGTCATCGGTCGGCCCCTCTTCACCGTCCGGACGCGCGGTCGTATTCGCTACCGTAGAGTCTGATATTTTATCGCTAAGCTCGCGGTCCTCGGTATCCTCGCCCGGCCACTCGCCATATTCTTGCAGCCAGTCGTAGCCGGTCCAGGTCTCGGTCTCGATCGCCTCGAAATCGAGTTCGTGAGAATAGACGACACGGTTGTCGTAGATCTTGAAATAGCGGTCGGACTTGCACGCGGCACGGACTTCGTTCTCGAACGCGATGAAGTGCCCGTCGAGGACGTCGCGCTCGAGCCGCTTGGTAAATTGCCAGTCGGCATCGGAGACCGCGAGACCGCTTTTCAGTAGTGCATTGAAAGCCTCGACGCTTGTCATGGTGTCCAGGCGCTCGAAGGTAATCTCGAGCCTTTCGCGAAGCTCTGCTTTCCAGTCCTTGTGCCACTTGGCGTGCGGGGCGATGGCATCGATCTCGCGCTTCAGGATGCCGAGATGCATCTCCACTTTCCAGTCGCGCTTGAGCGGTCCGCTCGAGCGAATGATGAAGTCGTACATCGCTCGCAGCCGGATCCGGTCCTCCTGCGATTCCATCTGCAACAGTTTCGCCAGGCGATCGACATCGCGATTATCCTGCAGCTTGTACGCATCGTAGTAAGCGCGAACTTCGCCCTCGGTCAGCGAGCGCGCTGCATCGCGCATGCGGGCCACGCCTTCGAGGAACCGATCGTCCATGCCGGCCGGCAGATCGAGCTCCTCTCGTGCCTTCTTCGCCCATTCATTGGTCTGCTCGTCGCGCTCGCAGGCAGCTTGCGCGACGACCTTGAGATGCTCCTCGTCGAGGTTTCCGAGGTAGGCCTCGAGGATCCCCGATTGCACTATCCGGTTCCACACATTGTCGGGGTTCTGGAACCTGGGATCGGCAGAGTGATCCCTGATCAGCAGCGCGATGAAGGACACCATGAGAGCCGGCATCCGACCTATCGCGGAGGGAGAGGTGCCGGCTCGCGCAAGCTTGTCGATGAACGGGCTTGCGAGCGCGAACTTGCTCTCTGGATCGTGTTGCTCGCGGTTCTCGGAGACCGCCATCTGGCGCTCTTCGATGCTGTCGATATGGGCGATCTTGGCTGCGTTTGCACGTGCAGCGACCATCAGTTTGAGAGCGTTGGAGACTGCGTCGACAAGCTCTTTTTCGAGCTTGGCCTGGTTCTTCAGAACCTTGCCTTTGGACTTGGCATTGGTCTCTTCGACGAGAAATGCGTTGCGTACTCTTGCCTTCGCACGATGGGCTTGGGGCGTTGGATTACCCTTGTCGTCGGTCTCCTCCGCAAGGCGCTCGAGGTCGAGATAAAGCGCCGCATGCGACGCTTCCTCTGGCATATACTGGGCGAGCTCTTTCCAAGCGGAGACGAGCAGATTTTCTAGCGGATCGTAAGTCATGGTAACGGGGTTCTAGGACGCGCAATCGCGGTTTCCTAACACCCGCCCAAAAAATTTTGCCGCCACAGGCGGAAAAGGCATCCGGCTCCGATGCCAGCATCTCACTTACTATGTCAATTCGGGATCGGAACTTACGGAAATTCCGTAACCCGATCTCTCGAACGCCTTTCTCCATTCTGTTCAAACCAGAAGGAACATAGCCCTTCCGAACGACTTTACCACATATCGTTCGAACCCGTTTTTCTAGGCGCAATACCGCAGTAAGGTATGCACTTCGTTCCAGACTTAACTGCTGCGCTCGTCCGGACCGATGGCCCTCCCGAGTATAGCGAACGCGGGCGTTCGCACGGGGCCGGATGCGGCCCTTGGGTGCGGATCGCGGCTGCGCTCCTGGGGCGGTGCTATCGGCACCTTGGGAAGCGGACCCTCGCGCTGACAGCTTCGGGCCGGGTAGTGATCTTGGAACACTTGAAAGTGACCTGCCGGTTGAAGCCGGCAGGGTGAAGGAAAAAGAGCGATAGCGCTCGGCTCCCGCCTCGCCGGTTTCACCAACAGGAGAAACCGCCATGTTAAATACCGAACACCTGCCGCCACACGCCGAAGCGCTGGCGGCAGAGCTTGAAGCCCAGCAGGGCTATCGCGTGCTCAGACGCGTGCCCAGGCCCTATGCATCGCTGCCGCATCTGGGCCCTGCTCCCGACGGCACATGCATCGCGATCATCGATACCGAGACTACCGGGCTCGACAGCGAGAACGATGTCATCATCGAGCTCGCGATCCAGCTCGTCTTCGTCGGCGACGATGGCGAGGTGATCGGGCATTCGATGCCCCATAGCTGGCTCGAAGATCCCGAACGTGAGCTCGACCCCAGAATTTCCATGGTCACCGGCCTCGGCGCACAGCACCTGCGGGGTCAAAAAATCGACGATGATTTTGCGCGCGGACTGCTCGATCGAGCTGACCTGATCGTGGCTCAAAATGCTGCGTTCGATGTGGGCTTTATCGAGCGCCGCTATCCGGACCTCGCAGGCAAGGCCTGGGCCTGCTCGTGCAGCGAGGTCGACTGGCTCAGATTGGGCTTCGAGGGACGCTCGCAATCCGCGCTCCTTGCGCATGTCGGATGGTTCTCCGACGCGCACCGTGCGGCGGCAGACGTCTGGGCCCTGCACTGGCTCCTGCAGCACCGCCAGCGCGCGCCGGGCGAGAGGGAGGTTCGCACACATCTTGCGCGCCTCATCGAGGCGTCCCAGCAGCCCACGGTGATGGTTCAGGCCGAGCGCGCGCCGTTCTCGAAGAAGGAACTGCTGCGCGCGCGCGGCTATCGCTGGAATGCGCCGAAGAAGTTCTGGGAGATCGAGCTCGCCCCCGAGCGCGTCGAGCACGAGCAGGTTTGGGGTTATCGCCACGGTCTTCCGGCAATGACCACGCGGCCGGTCACTGCGCGCGAGCGGCACCGCTAACCGATTGCTTCCACACACATTCCAATCACTGGCCTTGGACTTCGCGCGCCGCGCGAGGCCCGAGGCATATCCCAATGGAGATAACTATGACCACCAACACACCCAACTGCCTCGACCAGTGGGCCGAGGATGCGCGCCTGTTTCGCGCCAACGCCAGCAGCCAGGTCGACGGCGCGCAAACCATCATCGTCGCCGATTTCGAATATGCTTGGGACCGCGATCGCCACGACGCCTACCGGGTCGCCGAAGGCGCAAGCGCCGAGCCGACCATCCGCTGGCCGTTTCATCGCATCGCGGCAGCCAGCTGGATCGTGCTGCGGTTTGTCGCAGGTGAAGCCGTCCCAGAGATCGGCAAGCCGATCGTGTTGACCGCGGAAACCATGAGTGAGGCGGCAATGGTTGCCGCATTCTTCGATGCGCTTCGCGCGCAGCTCGATGCACAGCTCGTCACTTGGGGTGGCGAGACCAAGGATCTTGCCGTGCTGCGCCAGGTCGCGATGATGCAGGACCTGGTGCTCCCCGCCCAGCTTGCCGATCTCCATCCGCATAGCGATCGTCGGCTCGATCTTTGCTTCGCTACCTCGGTCGCGGCCAAGACCGTTCACCTGCCCGAGATCGCTACAGCGATGGGTATTCCGGCCAAGCCAAGCCCGAGCAAAAGCATCGGCCCGCTGGTCGAAGCTGGCGCGTGGCGAGAGGTCGAGGAACAGGTCCTTGCCGATGTCATCACCACCAGCGTGATTGCGATCATGCAGTTGGGTGCGGCGGGACGCATCCGGATCGATCGTCCCGCCTCTCTGCTGGCGCTTGCGCAAGCGGTCGGCGAGGCCTTTGCGAACTCGCAGTTCTGCAAGCGCAGCTTCGCGCTCTGGGCCCGAGCGCGCCACGCCGAAGCTGGCCTGCGCGGCACGGTCTTCCGCGCCCCCGAAATGGCGTGATCGGTGACGAGCTATGCGTAGCGATGAGAGGAAGGAAAAGACGATGACGTAGCAAGTAAGAGAACGGGCGAAGTGCACTGCCCGAACCGTCCCCACTATCGACCAAAAACCGGCCTCGATCGAGGTCATCAGCAAGCCGCCTGTCCAGCCCCGGACACGCGGCATTTTTTATGCCCGAAAGGAATGTCCAATGCCTCAGAAAAAACCCGGCCGCGCCATCGCGCCGGCCAAGTCTGACACCAACCTTGCCAAGCCCGCCCAGCGCTTCGCTATCGGCGATACCGAGATCCGTCCCCTCCAACTGTACCGCAACCCCGAACGCCATCCGCGTGCGGCAGGCCCATGGAGTGATGAACCCGACAAGCTGGCCTGGGTCGATGCCGAGACAGGCTTGTCCTGTATCATCCTGCGCCAGGCGAGCGGCGTCCTCGGTGGGTATGTCGCCGTTCCGGTCGGCCATCCTCTCTGGGGCTTTGCCTACGATGCAATCCCTGCCGACCTCGACCTCTCGGCACATCGCGGGCTCGATTATTCCGAGTCCTGCCGCGAGTATGAGCGGGAATCGATCGCGATCTGCCATGTGAGCGAACGGCGCCGCAGCGGTCGAGCGCACCCTAGTGGCCGCGTACGGGACAACTCGGACGACACATGGTGGTTCGGGTTCGGGTGCGACAGGGCCGGCGATCTCGTCCCCCATGGTTACAAGCCGCCCCTCCATCGCGAGGAGGGCGAGGTCTATCGCTCGATCGATTACGTGTTCGAGGAAACCCGCTCGCTGGCGCGCTCGCTCAAGGCCATTGAGGATCAGGCGGGTTCGGCCAGCGGCGTGCCGCTTGCGCTTCGTGCGCCCGATAGCAAACCGCACAAGGCATGAGGGAGGCGAACATGGACGACATTCCCTACGCCGCGAAGCGCAACCCGAACTTGCCCTGGGGCTATTGGCTCGTCGCAAGCGAAGATGGCGAACGGCTCTATGACGAAGAGGGCAATGCCTGGGAAAGCGTGCGCGACTACCTGTGGACCTGGCGACTTCGCATGGGACCTCGCTCTGCCAAGGCAGTCGAGGCCCAGCTGGAATTCCTGCTCGCGGTCCTCGTTGCGATCGACCGGCGGGTGGTGATGACCGAGGAGCGCGTGCGCGACCTGTTCGACGGTCTCTGGCATCTTCAGGAGTTCTACGGGCACTGGCTCGCAGGCGTCGGGCTGACATCCGACACTCGCGTCGAGGAACTGACACATGAGGGCCGAGCCGTGCTTGTGATGCTTGCATCGACCCGCAGCGCGACGTCCGCTCCTCTGCCGATTGGCCTTCCCACGCTGACCCCGCGCATAGGCCTCGATCGAGGCGAGACCAGGCAAGAGCGCGAGCGCTTGCTGGCAGTGCAGGAGGCTTTTGCGCGCGAACTGCCTTATCGGTTCACGCGCGAAACCATCGGCGAACATCCCGGCATTAAGCTGATGGGCGTCCAGATCGGCAGCAACATTCCACTCACTCGAGTGCTCTGGTCGATGACTTTCCCCGACGATCATGCGCGCGACCGGCTGTTCGCGTGGCTCGCGCACCGGATCGACCGATGGGAAGAGTGGGGTGAACTTGCGGCGCATAAGAGCCCGCGTGAATTGAGCGAGCTCCTGCTGGAGTTGGCATTTGCCGACCGACCGGCAGCACTCTCCCCTTAGCCGCTCAATCTACGCCAGCTTCTCCGAAACCACCTATGCGGCCGGTATCCAGCTGGGATGCCGGCCGCTCCCGTATTGAGGAACCGCCGTCATGCGCGATGGCATCATCGAGACCATGCCCGAGCACATGGTCGCACTGTCGCTTCTGCCGCCACCCCACGCATTCGAACCTTTACGCCCGTTCGGGTTCGGAGCTTTTGTCATTACGCGTCTTGGCCCTGACGAGGCGAAGTTCTCGCTCCATGCCCATGGCTACGGTGCGGGGTATGAACCGCAACGGATACGCCGCGACATCCGCTCGCTTTTCACTCCTGAAACCAGGTCGCTGATCTGCATGCCTACCCCGCCACACGTCCATGGGCAACGGTTCGCCGAGGCGCAGTTCCCCTCGACCTTCCTCGATCTGGTACCGCACGTCGGGCTGTTGTCGAATGTCTTTGCAGTTCTGTCGCGTGATATCCTTGCTCATTCGGCGGGCATCGCCGGCTTAAGCTTTTCCACCGCAAACCCCTCGCCTTTGCAACGCGTCGGTCAGCTAGGCATCGAAGCGCAGGCCGCATGGATTTACTGGTTGTTCAAATCATGCTCGTCACATGTTCGACGCCGCTTGCTTGCCGGTCATAGCGCCTGGCAGGCCATCGAACGGGCAAGGAAGATGAATGTCCCAGTGGATGGCTGATCGGGGGCGCATGATGCGCCCCCTTTTTTGCATCCGCATTCGCCCTGCGCAGAACTCTTTCGACCTCGCCTGCGGCACTTGTACAGTGATGGAAACGAATGCTCTAGCTGAAGCACACCTACAGCTGCCAGAAGCCCCACGGACGGATGCTCGGCTCCCGGAAAGGCTTTGCCCTATCTGAGCTCCTCATAGCCTCCAAGCGCAGCCAGCCGAACGAGTTCGGGATGAGCGAACTCGAAAATTCGCCAAGTTTGGTCCTTGTCCGGGTCCACCTCGTCGGGTGACGGGCGCTTCCCGACAAATCTTACCGAGATGACCCGGCTGTACGATATCAGACCTCGTTCGATCCTAGATAGCTGCGAATAGGAAAGACCGACCGTATTTGCGAGATCGCGCAGCTTCCGGCCTTCTTTTTCTCTGCCGGCGCGCAGAGCTTTCCCCATGCGATCGAGCTGGCCGCTCAGATATCTGCGATTTCCGTGAGGCGAAGGGCCCTCCACGGCAACATGTTTCCACTCGAATCGCAGGACATCCATCATTCTGCTGAGTGTCTCATAGGAAGGCGTCAAGTGGCCCTTTTCCATTCGGGAGAGGTTTACGCGGTTTATCCCGAGCTCATAGGCGACTTCCTTCTGGCGTCGCCCCTGGGCTTTCCGCCTCTGTGCGAGGAAGTCACCCAGTCCGGGCTTCAAACATGCGTAGTTCTCTGGAAGGCGCATCGCAGAACATTTTTTACGATCGGGCTGCAAAAATGTAGCGCTGTTGCATGCGAGGTTCAAGGCCGACCTAGAAGCTGGTCGATGGGTCCGAGTTGGCGCCCATCTTGTCCAGCAAAGGAGAAAGACTGTGCCGAACTACGTATACAGCGGCTTCCACGTTACCGGAGAACGCGAAGAGATCGACCGCTTCGCAAAGCTGATGTTCAAAACCGTACCTACTGTCGAAACGGAGTATACCAAACCGCTCCGCCCGTTCGAGACGATCATGGATTTCGGTGCGATCATTCCGCCGCCCGACTCCATGAAGAACGGAATCCACGAGTGGTGGGCGGTTGAAAACTGGGGTACGAAGTGGACCGGCTTCGATGTCGATGTGTGGGACTACCCCGACGGGTCGCTGCATTTCCAGTTCACGACTGCCTGGGATTTCCCCACGCCCGTTCTTGAGGCTATCGCCGCCGAGTTTCCGGCTTTGGTGTTCGATGGCTCCGCCTACGAGGAAGACAACGCGTTCCAGTACACGGGACAGTTCAACGGCGATAACTCGTGGGGCCCTGGCCAGATTGAGTTCATTACGATCTGATTTTTGCCACGTCAGTTAATACCTTGAAGGCCCACTAAAGTAAGGCCGGGGCCGAGGTGTCGCCCCGGCCTTACAAATTTCGACCAATGTGATGGTAAGCTTCCCACTGTTGAGACAGCCCTAGGTTCCAGCGCCCGTTGCCTAACCAGCTGAATTACCAGAATTGGAGCACGCTTCTGATGGCAGGTTTTGGGTCGTTTGCAGACTGTCTGCTATTGTCGCAAGCGTGGATTAGGCAACCGCATTGCTCAATCGAAGGGGCTTCGTCCAGATGGGACGGGCGCAGTTTTTGGAGTTGCCGCCATACTCGAATCCGCAGCCATGCGGGTGCCAGGATCGGATTTCCACAACGCATGGGGAGGCGTCAACGAACCCGGAATGCGAGTTGCGCACCGGGCTCGTCGTCGGCCTCTCGCCTACTTGGTAGGCGGGATGGGTCCGTTTAGAGCGGCACCCTGACCCCGCCGCGAACGGTGCCGCCGGAGACGCCGTCCCCGAAATCGACGGTGCCCTCGATGAAGCCCGACACGCCGTTTCGCATGCGGGCCCGGAAGCCTGCCCCAGCCCTGCCGTGGGTATCGATGGCGGGGCTCACGAAGCTGACCGTACCGCCCACATTCGAAAGCGTGATCGTATCCTCGCCTTGGAATTCATGGATCACCTGAGCCGTGGCGTAGAATTCGGCAGGAGCGAGATCGGTACCGACATTGGTGCCGATGCGTACGCCCGCCTTGCCGCGAAGCCCGTCATCCTCCTCGAGAGCGAAGTCCGTCACGCCCTGAGTGAAGTCGTCGATATCCACGGTCGCGTATTCGAGCGACACGGCAGGTTGGAAGAAGAAGGAGTTGCCGAAACGCGCACCCACTTCGATCCAGCCACCCCAGCCTTCCCCGTCGACATCGGCGAAGGTCGGGCCGGAGCGCCGCCCGTATTCTACATTCATCATCTCGTACTTGGCGAGACCGGCGACGTAGGCCGGGCCGAAGCTGGCCATGCCGTAGACGCCGAAATTGATGCTTTCGTAGTCGATCCTCGAGAGCGTCGTATCGGTGCGAAGGTCGCTGCTGGCGTAGCCGACCGTCACGCCGACAACGCTGTTCGCTCCACCGAACAGGTCGGCCCCACCTTGCACTCCGAAGAAGTCCTGGCTGTGGCTAAGGTCATAAGTCCGCGCGACGCCGAAGGGCGAAGCAGTGAAGGCGTTTTCCCGGTTCTGCACATTACCGGAAAAGTTCACCCAGAGCGCCGAACCGATTCGGGGATTTTCGGTCGTTCCCCCAGCGGCACCGACACCCAATGAAGCCAGATGCGATCCGACCGCCTCGTTATTGCGGTAAAGAATCTGGCGCGCACCCTCGGCGACTAGAACCGCACTCGCAGCAAAGGCACTCGGCGTACCGAATGCGAGGAAGTCGCCATTCGCGGCATCGAACTGCAGCGTGTAGTCGACCAGCGGATCTTGGACCGCATTCAGCGTGAACGCGCTCGCGTCGGTCCCTGCGCCGGCATCGACCACGATCGCACCGTTCACAAAATTGCCACCCGCGTCGAACACGACTGAGGTGGAACCCGTGGCTGCGCCACCGATATTCAAACGATCGGATGCGCTACCGGGGCCGACATCGACCCCGAGGAACGCTGTACCGCCCCCCGAGTAATCGCCCGGGATGGTGAGACTGTCGTCGGTTGCGCCGTCGCGCATGTCGATGACGCCGTTGTTTGCCAGGGTCTCGAGTCCGGCAAAGGTCTGGGTGCCCGCGACTGCAATGGTGCCGCTGTTGGCCAGCGTGTCGTTGCCAGCGCCGAAGTCGCTCGACTGCGTGGCGTTGAACCGCCCGTTATTGGTCAGCAAGTCATCATTGTCGGTCAGATCGATCCGACCGGTAATGCTACCGGTCGCGCCGATCCTGACGGTCGCGGCAGCGCCATCGGCATCGAGCGCGGGCCCGGTGGTCGAGGACACGTCGCCGCCCAAAGTGATGGTGGATCCCGTGCCCGAGGTCGCCTCGATACCGGCGATCGCGCCGCTCACGTCCGCTCCCGGAGCGGTGGTGATGATCAGGTCGCAACCGCTTTCGGCATCGATGCCGGTGCCCTGTGCGGAAGACACATCGCCGTTTGCAGTGACCGAAACGGTGGTGCATTCGGTCGCGGTGACGTCTATGCCATCGCTGCCGGGGCCGGTCACCATCACAGGTCCGGTGACGATGGTGATCGGGCCGGTTGTGGTATCGACATTGATGCCGTCCGAGTCTGGGCCGGTCGTCATGACCATACCCACATCGACGGTGACAGGATCGTCGTCGCCATCGATATCGATCCCGGGGGAACTCGCGCCGTCGGTCTGCACGCTGTCGCCATCGACATCGATCGAACCGGTGCCATCCACTTCGACGCCGGGCGAATTGTCGCCATCTGTGTCGATATCGCCGAAGTCGATGTCGATATCGCCTTCGCCACCATCGACATCGATGCCGGGAGAATTGTCGCCATCTGTGTCGACATCGTCGACCTCGACATCTATCGGGCCCGGGCTGTCGATATCCACGCCGGGCGAGTCATCGCCGTCGGTATCGATATCGGGGCCGTCACCGCCGCCGCCGGGTCCGCCTGGGCCTGCAACGGTCCCGCCGCAAGCGCCCGCACCGAGCACGGCGCAAATGGCGGGGTCGGTGATTAGAGTAACGCCTGGCGAATTGTCGCCGTCAGTGGAGACCAGGCCAAGGTTGGCCGCGATCTGTCCCGGTGCACTGACCAGCACGGCGGCGCTGTCTTTCCCCTGGGTGGACACATTGTCCGCCGTCAGCGTCGGATCGCAGGTGCCGTACCGAGCAGCAAGCAGGCAGCAGGATCGCTGCTAATATCGATCCCCGGTGCATTCGCGCCGAGCGTTTCGACCGTCCCGAAATCGCCGGTAATGTCTGCCGGAGCCGCAATTAGCGCACCCGCTGCACCGTCTCCACCGGTCGAAATCCGGTCGGCGGTAATCGCTGTCGTGCACTGGCCCACGCCGAGCAGCACGCAGGCGGTCGGGTCGGCAGCAAGGTCGATCCCGGTCGCATTGTCGCCGAAGGTCTCTAGAATGCCTATATCGGCCGTGGTCGGGCCGGCAGCGCGGATCAGCGCGCCGATCGCGCCGTCACCGTTAGTGGTCAGCTGTCCGACGCTGAGCGCGTTTTCACACCCGCCAGCGCCAAGGCTCGCGCAAGCCGTCGGGTCGCTGGCGAGGTCGATGCCGACCGAATCTTCGCCGTCGGTGCTCAGCACGCCGATGCTGCCGTCCACATCGCCCACCGCGCGGATCACCGCGCCCGGCGAACGCGCGCCGGTGGTGGTAAGGTTGTTTACCGTAAAGGCCTGATCGCAGGAACCGACGCCTAGCGCGACGCACGCCGTCGGGTCCGCACGCAGGTCGATACCCGCGGCCTCGATGCCGTTGGTCTGGATCACGTCTGCGGTGAGAGTCGTCTCGCCCGCGGCGGTCACGAGCGCGCCGATCGAGCCGAAGCCGTCGGTCGTGATCGTGCCAACGACCGCATCGATGTCGCATGAGCCCGCACCTAGCGTGGCGCACAGGGCAGGGTCGGACTGCAAATTAAGGCCGAGCGCTTGGTCGCCCTGCGTCCGAAGCAAGCCGACATCGAGACCGATCTGGCCAGCTGCTGTCAGGAACGCCGCGGTCGATCCGGTTCCGATCGTTTCTATCAGGTTTGCATTCAGAACGGCGGGGCCAGAAACCGTCACGATCTCCACCCCCTGCGAATTGACGCCGACGGTGCGTACCTCGTCAAGCGAGACCGTAGCTTCGCCCGCCTGGATATTCACCCCGTCGCTGTTGTCGCCGAGCGTCGAAACAAGGTCGTCGACGGACAAAATTACCCCGTCGACCGCTCGCAATAGGGCGCCGGTGCTGTTGTCGCCAATGGTGGTGAGGCGGCCGACCTGTGCGTCGATGTCGGCTCCGGAAATGAGCTCGAGTGCAGGCTCGTCGTCGAGGAGCGTGTCGATCACTGCGTCGCCGGTGATCGTGATCGGCCCGCTCGTATTGATCAGTGCTCCGACGGTCGATTCAAACTCGGGCGGCAGCGCCACCACAACCGGCTGCACGAATGCGTCGAGATCGATTGTGCCCGAAGGCGGCGTCGGCGGTGCTGGTGTGGGGGCGGTACAGTTGAGCACCCCGAGCAAATCGGTGGTGCAAGCAACCTGCGCGGAAGATGGTGTCGCGTTCAGGGCGATTGCCGATGTGCAACCAATCGCGGCCAGCTTGATAGCATTCAGATTCTTACGAGCGCTCATATGTTCTCCCCGAACAGAGTCGCCCTCCCGTCACTGGGTGCCCTAATGCCCCAAGCGCCTGTTGAGGTTCCACTTTTCGCGAAATTAATTGATCATGACATATCGGGAAAATTGAATCTCAGAGTGACAAATCGGCGCACTGAGAGTTTTCTGCAGGTCGGGCGCGCGTCCAATGTGATTTGAAAACGATGAGTAATTGGGGCCGAGTTCTGTTGGTGGAATGTGTGAAAGGATTTGATGGTCTCTGACACATTCGCGACCCTTTTCGACTCCTCCCTCGGGGCGGATTCAGCGAAAGACTGAAGTTGGGTCAGAAAACTGTCGGTCGGTACCCATGTCAAAAGTCCGCTCCTATGAGGTCAGCGCGGCGGACGCGGCGGCCCAGATGGGGCGCGAAGCAAACTTCGAAGCAGCCAGTGTCCGATGTCAGCTTCGGAAGTGTTCTCTGAGAAACATTTTGAGCCTTTTGGTTGGAATATTCTCAAGATCCCCACCGATCTCTAACGCAATGAGTGAGACCAAACCGCCCCAAGCACAGCCGCACCATCGCAATGACATAGGCAAATCAATTTCTCTTAAGCCAACATGGACAATATCGAGAAGTTTTCTAGACTACCAAGGCACAGGGATTCGGATCACACTTATTGAACGTGACGGGGGATTATGTGGAGTAACTCGGGCGAAATCGACAAACGGGCACCCACGCCGCCTTCGGAACTTTTTCGAATGGCCGCGGAGCCTCTTGCCCTGACGGATCGATTGTTGCGGTGCTGCTGGATCGCATCGTGGACCCTTCTCGCCCGGTGGACGCCCCTACCAATGCATGGCTGGCGGCGACTGCTACTTAGGGCATTTGGCGCTCAAATCGCGGATAGTGCGCGAGTCCACCCTAGCGCGAAGATATGGTTCCCTCCGAACCTCACGATGGAGG
This sequence comes from Citromicrobium bathyomarinum, assembly GCF_038594485.1. GTDB lineage: Bacteria > Pseudomonadota > Alphaproteobacteria > Sphingomonadales > Sphingomonadaceae > Alteriqipengyuania > Alteriqipengyuania bathyomarina_A. The sequence continues at coordinate 50,119 of NZ_JBCFZG010000008.1, forward strand.
AGGATGCCGTTCTCGCTGCGGACGTTGAGTGCTATTGCCGCGACAAAATATATATCGGAATAGGCGTCCGGGTGGGTCAAGGCGCATTTCTATGTGGCAGCTTTTTGCAGGCCAGACAGAACAGATACTACCCGGTCGCGGGACAAATCGTGCTGGAACACCGATGTGTAATAGCACCCAAGGCAGCGGTCAGCGCTGGCGTGACCGTCGGGAGCGGTACGATTTTGGAGGCAGGAAGCGACGCGATGCAAGACTTGCGAGAAAATGCAATATATTCCGGTAGCCCCGCAAGACTGGTCGCTGTTGAGCGTTATCCGAGCGAGTGAGCCGTTGCCACCGGGAAGTCTCAACAACGAGGATTTTGGTCGGCCGTAGGTTTGCTGAGGGTATCCCTTGCTGCGCGGGGAGCTCTTAGCCGTGTCGGCAGAAGTGTAGTCGGCAGTCGTTCCAGGTGCTTAGTGACTTCAGGGATTGCATCGGCTGCCTCTTTCAGAAGCGGGATATGCGCCTTCGAATACCTTGCAGCGGTCTCTCCCTGGAGCGAGTGACCGGCAAAGTCGGCAGCGACTGCCTCGGAAATTTTCGCACCCTTCAGCGAATCGATAGCCGTGTGCCTGAACGCATGAATGCCTTGGCCTCCCCCGAGAAACGGCAGCTCACGGACGATCTTGATCCAGATTCGCTTGTAATAGGCATCCCCAAGCGTGCCTTTGCCGCTCTCGGAAGCAAGCTCTGGAAAAAGCAACGTTTCGCCTTCAGCGCGCAGTGCCTCGACATAGTCCGGCAGACCGAGCCGAATGAGTTCGCTGGCAAATGGTAGCTTTCGTTCCGAGCCTACCGTTTTGATCCGTCGGGTCGAATTGTCGCGCACATTAAAGCTCCATAGGCCGCCATCAAACTCGATATCAGCGAGCTCCATCCCGCATATCTCGTCACGACGCATACCGGAATACCAAGCGATGAGCGGCACGAAATACCAAGCGTCGTGTACAATCACGTCGCCCGGTTCCAAGCGCTTGAGGTAGGATTTGGAACCGGTCCATGGCGAAAGCCTGAATAGCTCCTCGCCCTGCGCCCTGGTATATACTTGCCGGAGGCTCCGCTGATTGCGCCCGTCCTTCACGATAAATGCTCCGTAGTCGAGCTCGGCCAGTGGGTGGCGACGAGAAAACCAGTCGGTCAGCTGCCTAAGGAAACCCCAATGGCGGTTGGTGGTAATAGGGTTGAGTCCAAGATCACCTTTTGAAAGATATTGTTGCGCATGGCCGGTCCGGTCTGCGCTCGATTTGCGTTTCGCTTCGCGCTCGGCTGCTCTCTCCCCTTCAGCGATCTGGCTCGCATATTCGGCGACGATTTCCAGGATCGTCATTTCGCGTTGCCGTTTTGATTTGCGAAAAGTCGCACCGTGCAGGTTCTGGAAGCATTGGTTCAGCCTGACGAGGTCTTCGTGCGTCACCTGCGCAAGCGGTCGCCCGTCCATGACCTCCTCCAGGAATTGGGCAGGCAAGCGAAATTGGTCGCGCGTCTTGGCTGTCCAGGGCTTCATTCCGGTCTTGCTGGCGGTGCCATCCTTGCCGCCGGTGCGCGGATTGTACTCGAAGAATTTATCGACCGCCTGTGTGGGGGTCATCGTCGCCCAAGGGCCTGCCGTGGCCGGCTGCGCCGGGGGCGCCGTCGACACCGCTGGCGCTGCCGAGTGTTGCGCAGCGGGCTCGTATTGAGCGATCGGCACCGATGGGTAGGCGCAGCCGGGATTGGCCAGCACCTCGCGAAATTCGCGTATCGCTACGATCCGCGCCTCATTGACGACCTTGCGGGCCATTGCTTCGCGCAGCGCCGACTGCTGCACACCGATTTCGGCAAGCCGTGCGAGCGCGGCATCTTCGGCCCCTTCGTGCTCTATCGAGGCTGCCAGATCGGACCAGGCGAGAACAACGATGTCCTCATCATCATTGTCGGGATCGATCCGGGCGACGAGGAAATCTGCAACCTTGCCCTGCATGGCGCCATCGTGTGCGGCCATTTCGCTCGCGCCGAGACGAAGCGTCAGCGCCTTGTCGATATCCTCGTGGTCCTCGGGCGGGAGGACATGGAGACTTGCGTGCATGGCCTCGAGCCGGTCGCGTTCGACCAGCATTTGCCGGCGGAAGATCTCGGCCCGCTGAGCGCCGGTTAGCCCGTCGCGCGCCATATTGCTCATCATGTTCATCGCAACCCTCTCGCAGATCAAGGTCAGTGCAGGCGCGAGCAGACTTGCGCGCCGGCGACTGGTTGTCTTGAGCGAGAGGCGTAGCCGGAAAGGCTTATCGCCTCCTAAACGTATGAGTCTGCGATAGTAATACGTGCCCTGCTTGCGGGTGACGTTCTGAATGCCGCACATGTGCCGTGGCCCCTGCCGTGGTACCCTGCCGTGGTAAAACCCGGCAGGGCTGGAGTGGGAAACGAGCATTTTCAGTCACTTGCGCCATTTTCGACTGGGGTCCCTGCCACCCCAGCCAGGCTTGTTGCCGCCATCAAGTAGCTGAAAACACTTGGGCTTCCCTGCGAGTCGAAATAGCGTGGCACCCTGTCGCGCCCCTCGACACTTGCCTGCATCACCGAGCCGTCGGCCGAGCTGGTACACGTCGACGTGTGCGAACCTCCCTAATCGCTCGCTCGGCAAATGATGGAAGGCGCGGCACATCGGTCGTCATCTTTTCGCTTTTCCGTTCGTCGACCTGCGACGCGCTTCACATTCGGGTGTCTCGAGCGATGACCGTGGTTGATCGATTTGGCGAACGCTCGCACCGGGCCATCGGTCCTCGCTCAACAGCCACACTCATCCAGCGTCGAAACCGACTCTCGGCACCGCAGCCCAGGTAGCGTCCTTCCTCAGGAACCGGCGGATGCCCTGGATTCGATACCAGAGGTTCACCTGCCGGTATCCGAAATTCTCCAGCAGCGCAGCCAAGCCAAGCCTCATCAGGTCCCTGGCTGACGGTGTGCGACGCAACTGCTGTTCCTCGAGGGCGAGCGTGCCGACCGTCAGGCCGCTGCCGAAAACGATCGCTTCGAAAAAGAACGCGACGGCCATCATCGGGTCCAGCAGTCCCATCAAGGCCGCTGCCGGCAGGACGAGGTAGCCAAGAAGTTCGGCAGGAGGTCCAAGAATGTCCTCCAATACGATATGCAGCAGGGCCAGCATTCCGATCTGCCCGTAGCGTGGGTTGAGGATCATCCGCCGATGACGCTGCAGCGTTTCCATCGATCCCTGCTGCCAGCGGGCACGCTGGTTATCGAGACCCTTCAAGGCCGCCGGCGCCTCTGTCCAGCAGACGATGTCGGGAATGAAGGCAAGGCGGTAGGGCTGCTTCTGTTCGCGCAGGTGGCGGTGCAGGTGCACGACCAGTTCCAGGTCTTCGCCGACGGTGTCGTGCCGGTATCCGCCGATTTCTACCAAGGTCGAGCGGCGGAAAAGCCCGAAGGCGCCGGAGATCAGCATCAGGGTGTCGGTCTGCGCGTTGGCGACAAGCGCGGTGAGGAAGGCTCTCAGATACTCGACCACCTGGAAACGCGGGACGAGGCCTTTGGCGACGCCGATCTCCTGCAGCGATCCTCCCTTCACGACGCTCCCCTTGACCACCCGGATCGCCCCGCCAACCGCCACCAGCCGCCCGTTATCGTGCATGAAGGGCTCGGCTGCCCGCAACCGCCCATCCGGCTCGATAATCGAATCGGCGTCGATCACGCACACCAACGGGGTTCGGGCAAAGCCCAACCCGGCGTTTGCCGCGTCGGCCTTGCGCCCGTTTTCCTTGTCCACCACCAGGAGGTTGGGATAGTGCCGCGAAATATAAGTCTGCCGAATTTCCGTCTTCTGCAAGTTCGCGATCTGCTTTCGCTGGCAGGGAACCATGTCGAACGAACGGAGCAGTTGCCCCATCGTATCGTCCTTCGACCCGTCATTGACCACGATCACTTCATGGTCCGGATATTCGAGGGACAGCAGCGCTTTTACGCTGTCCACGATCGAGAGCTCTTCGTTGAAGGCGGGCGCGATCACCGAGATGGGAAGAGCAAGGTCGGCATAGCGTTGCCACAACTCGCGTGCACTTTCGCTCGGTTGAATTCTCGTCGCGAAAACCCAAGCCGCAATCAGCAACTGGGCAAGGCTGATCATGTTGCGCACCAGCACCACGATGAAGCAGAAGGACGCCAGCGCGATCGTGGCGTCCGCGGCAAATTGCTGGATCTCGGCCCAGTTCATGCGACACTCCTCGACCCGGCGGTGTCGTCAACTCCGAACTGGAATGCCTCCAGCGCTTGTTCGGCCCGGAGACTGACCCACAGTTCCGGATCGTCGAGCAGCTCGATCAGCGCGCCCTGCGCTTCTCGTAACCCCAGCGCGGCGCAGGTGTTGATGGACTGCACCCTCACGTTCGAATCCGGATCGCGCAGAGCGGCCAGAATCCATTCCTTGCTACCGGGATGACCCAGCTTTGCGGAAGCACGCAAGGCGGCGGCGCGGATTTCCGGGCAGGTGTCACGCGCCAATGGCAGGCAAGTCGAAACCCCCTTCGCATCGGTCCCCGGCCTGCTGACCGGCGAGTGCGTTTCGAACGAAAACGGGCAGTACCTGACCATCCGGATCAAGGCCGATCCCAACGATCTGCGAACCGACGATATTACCGGCGACATCTATACCGATGGCAAGCTGAACCCGGACACGGGCCTGCGCCTGATCGACATCAATCTGGTGATGGGCAACCTCCTCAACCTCGCCCGCTCGCAAAGTGCCGCCTGGCTGGCAGACCGGGAAGAATAATCCCAACTTCTGCCGGGCGCGCAGAAAACTCATAACCCAAGTACGGCTCCGGCGCTTCGCCAATACCTGGCGCTGCGCGGACGGGGCTACTGCGGGAAACGGCAAGCTGCTAGATGCGTTAAGCACATCGGGAGGGGACCGGGGCAGCTACGCAATGATCGATTTTCAGCCGAATCCAGCCACCCGCGAGCAGCGATGATGGATATCGGTTTCGCAATCGATGGCACGCTTGCGTGGATCTGGGCCAACATCCTGGCGATCGTCGGCTGGATCATTGCCATGATCGCGTTCGTGGTCGTGCCCTTCCGCCGCCCGCCGGCAAAGGCGCGCAACTGGCTGCTGATATTCTTCGCGCTGCCATGGGTCGCCCTGCCGATCTACTGGGTCATCGGTCGCCCGCAATACGCCAAACAGCGCCAGAAACGGGTCGCGGAGCTGCCCCGCATTCTGGACCGGGTGATCCGGCAGACGGGCATGGATCATCCGGAATTCTCGCCCGAACTTTGCGAAGACAACCATTCGCTGGCCAGCCTCGCGCACGGGCTGGGCCAGTTCCCGGCGGTGATCGGCAACGGGATCGAGCCTCTGGGCGATTATCACGGTGCGATCGACCGGGTCATCGGCGATATCGACGCGGCGCAGCACCATGTCAGCGTCGAATTCTATATCTTCAAGAACGACGGCGTCGGCAAGCGCCTGATGGCCGCGCTCGAACGGGCCAGCGCGCGCGGGGTGACCTGCCGGGTGCTGCTCGACGCGCTTGGCTCTTACGGCGCGGTCGCGTCGATCAAGCGGCGGCTGGAAGCGGCGGGGATCGAAGTGCACGACATCCTGCCGCTGCGCCGGCGCCTTTCCAGCTCGCGCGTGGACCTGCGCAATCACCGCAAGATCGTGGTGGTCGATGCGCGCGTGGGCTTTACCGGATCGCAGAACATGTGGGCCCCTGCCGAGCATGGGCGCAATGCCAACCGCGAGCTGATGGTCCGCGTAACCGGGCCGATCGTGGCCCAGTTGCAGGCGATCTTCGTGTGCGACTGGTATCTCGAAACGCTCGAAGACCTCGACGACGCGGCCATGTTCCCGCCGTGCAAAACCGGCCCCGGAATGGGAGCGCAGATGATCGCCACCGGGCCGGACAATCCGGTGGGCGGGCTCGACCTGATCATCACGCAGGCGATGTACAATGCGAGCGAGGATATCGTCATCGTCACCCCCTATTTCGTGCCGACGGACGCGCTGTTGACCGCGATCCGCGGCGCGGTGCTGCGCGGGGTGACGGTTCGGCTGATCACGGGGGCGAAATGCGACCAGCGTCTCCCCGGCCTGGCGCAGCGCAGCTATTATCAGGAACTGCTGTCGATCGGCGTGCAGGTATACCTGTATGCGCCGGAGTTCCTGCACGCCAAGCATTGCCGCGTGGATTACGAAGTCTCGATCCTGGGGTCGAGCAACATGGATTTCCGGTCGTTCGAACTGAATGCCGAGATCGACCTGCTGTGCTACGATGCTGCGCTGGCCAAGGATCTGGAGCAGGTAGAGAATCGGTATCTGGAGCAATCGACGCGCGTTTGCGCCGATGAATGGAAGAACCGCCCCTTGAGGAAGAAAGTGCTGGAGAACACGGCGCGCATGATGAGCGAGCTGATCTGAACCGATGAACCGCGCCGCCTCCGATTCCACCTTCAAGCTCGTCAGCTACAATATTCACAAGGCGATCGGCATCGATCGGCGGCGCGATCCGCTGCGCATCCTGAACGTGCTGAGCGAAGTCGATGCGGATATCGTGATCCTGCAGGAGGCGGATCGCCGCTTCGGCATGCGCGAGCGCACGCTGCCCGATATCCTCGTCGAACAGCATACCGACTACGTGCCGGTGCCGTTCGATGTGCAGAACGATTCGATGGGCTGGCATGGCAACACGATCATGGTTCGGCGCGGTATCGATGTTCTCGAACACGACATTCTCCATATTCCTTATCTGGAACCGCGCGGTGTCGTGACCGCGAGCGTGCGGCTGCCCGCCGGGGCCGAAGTGAGCGTGTTCGGGATGCATCTCGACCTGTCGGGCCTGTGGCGCATGCGGCAGGCGCGCGCGATTTCCACGCTGGCGCGCGCGGCGCAGGAGCAGCGCCCCACGCTGCTGGCGGGCGATCTCAACGAATGGCGCCCCAAGGGCGGCTGCCTGAAGGAATTCGCGCGCCACTTCACGCTGCTCGACTGCGGCCGCAGCTTCCACAGCCAGCGGCCGCTCGGCCGGCTCGACCGGATCATGCACAGCGCTTCGCTGGAAGCCATCAAGACGGGCGTGCATCACAGCGCGCTGGCCTCGCACGCGTCGGACCATTTGCCCGTCTGGGCCACCTTCCGCCTGCCCGCCTGATCTGCGCGCGCTGCGCAAGGTGGGTCGCATGTCCACAGCCTTCGGATTGGTCGAGGGCAGGCGCTTCTCTGCCCGGACCCGATCTGGCATGGCGCGGCCCATGAAGGTCGAAACGCGCAATCCCCGCCCCGGAGAGGTCGCCGCCGCTCCCCCGTCGGCGCTGCTCGACAAGCTGCACGAAGTCTTCGGATTCCGCTCGTTCCGGGGCGTACAGCAACAGGTGGTCGACCGGGTCATGGCGGGCCAGTCGACGCTGGCGGTTATGCCGACGGGCGCGGGCAAGTCGCTCACCTACCAGCTGCCCGCCACGATGCTGGACGGCACCTGCGTGGTCATCAGCCCGCTGATCGCGCTGATGCACGACCAGCTGCGCAGCGCCACCGCCAATGGCATCCGCGCCGCCACCCTCACCAGCGCGGACGAGAACCGCGCCGAGACCGTCCAGCGGCTGCGCGCGGGCGAGCTCGACCTGCTGTACGTGGCGCCCGAACGTGCGAGCCAGAGCCATTTTCGCGATCTGCTGTCGCAGTGTCGGATCGCGCTGTTCGCCATCGACGAGGCGCATTGCGTCTCCGAATGGGGGCACGATTTCCGCCCCGATTACCGCCTCCTGCGCCCGTTGATGGACCAGTTCGCCGATGTCCCGCGCCTCGCACTGACCGCGACGGCGGATGCGCACACGCGCAGCGACATCCTGACCCAGCTGGGGATCGCGCCCGAGGGGCTGATCGTCGCCGGGTTCGACCGGCCGAACATCACCTACGCGATCCGCCCGCGCGATTCTCTGACGCAGCAACTTCGCCGGTTGCTTGCCGAAAACCCCGGACCCGGCATCGTCTACGCACAGACTCGTGCCGCGACCGAGCGGCTCGCCGCCTCGCTCTCCGACGGAAAGCGCGAAGTGCGCTGCTACCACGCAGGCCTGCCACCCGAAACGCGTGCAGCGAACCAGGCGGCCTTCGTCGAGAGCGAGAACATGGTGATCTGCGCCACGGTCGCCTTCGGCATGGGGATCGACAAGCCGGATGTACGCTTCGTCGCGCATGCCGGGCTGCCCAAGTCGATCGAGTCCTACTACCAGGAAACCGGCCGCGCGGGCCGCGATGGCGATCCATCGGTGGCTCACCTGTTCTGGGGCGCGGACGATTTCGCGCGGGCACGGATGCGGATCGGGGAGGTGGGCGAGGCGCGCCAGCAGGGTGAGCGCACGCGGCTCGCCGCACTCGGCGCGCTGGTCGAGACCGCTGGCTGCCGGCGCGCGATCTTGCTGCGCCATTTCGGGGAGAACCCGCCCGAAACCTGCGGCAATTGCGACAATTGCCTGAATCCGCCCAAGGCGGTCGACGCGACGGTGGTCGCGCAGAAATACCTCTCCGCCGTCGCGCGCACCCGGCAGATGTACGGCGCGGGCTATATCGAGAGCGTACTGACCGGCCAGTCGAGCGAGCGCAGCCGGTCGCAGGGGCACGACCAGCTATCGGTCTTCGGGATCGTCGAGGGTGAGGAAGCCGCGCTGCTCAAGCCTGTCCACCGCGCGCTGCTGGTGCGCGGCGCGCTACTGCCGACCGAGCATGGCGGGCTGATGCTGGGCCCGGAGGCGCGCAGTTTCCTGAAGGGCGAAGAGCCGCTCGATCTGGTGATTCCCCCGAAACGCCTCGGCGGGAAAGGCCGCACTCGTGGCGGAGCGAGTCAGGAGCTCAACCCCGTAGGCGATCCGCTGTTCGACGCGCTGCGCGCATTGCGACGCGATCTGGCGAAGGAAAACCAGGTGCCGCCCTACGTCATCTTCCATGATTCGGTACTGCGCGACATGGCCGGGCTGCGCCCGCAGACCCGCAGCCTGCTGGGCGAATTGCCGGGCATCGGGGCGAAGAAGCTGGGCGCCTATGGCGACGCGTTTCTGGAGGTGATCCGGCAGTACGAGCGCTAGGCGAGACGCCCGCCTCCGCCCGACGCGATTCATATCATTGGGGCCGGGCGACAGTGCTGCTATGGGCCCGCGATGCTTACGATCGACGGTATCACTGTCCGGCTTGGCGGCCGGCCCATTCTCGAACGCGCCAGCGCGACGATTCCGCAAGGCGCGCGGGTCGGGCTGATCGGCCGCAACGGGGCGGGTAAGTCCACCCTGATGAAGACGCTGATCGGCGAGATCGAGCCCGATGACGGCTCGATCGGCAAGCCGTCGCGGGCGCGCATCGGCTACATCGCGCAGGAAGCGCCCGATGGCACGACCACGCCCGAACAGGCCGTGCTGGCCGCCGATGTCGAGCGCGCCAGCCTGCTTGAAGAATCGGAAACCTGCACCGATGTCGACCGGCTGGGCGAAGTGCACGAGCGGCTGCTCGCCATCGACGCCTACACCGCGCCCGCGCGCGCGGCGAAGATTTTGAGCGGACTGGGCTTCGATGAAGAGATGCAGCACCGCCCGCTCTCCAGCTTTTCGGGCGGGTGGAAGATGCGCGTCGCGCTGGGTGCGCTGCTGTTCTCCGAACCGGACATCCTGCTGCTCGACGAGCCGTCGAACCACCTCGATCTCGAAGCGACGCTGTGGCTGGAGAATTTCCTCAAGTCCTATCCCGCCACGCTGCTGGTCATCAGCCACGAACGCGATCTGCTGAACAATGTGGTCGACCACATCCTGCACCTGCAGGGCGGTCAGCTGACGATCTACACCGGCGGCTACGACGCGTTCGAGAAGCAGCGGGCCGAACGCGCGGCGCAGCTCGAATCGGCCAGAGCCGCGCAGGATGCGCAGCGGGCGCGCCTGCAGGACTACGTCGCGCGCAACAGCGCCCGCGCCTCCACCGCCAAACAGGCGCAGGCGCGTGCGAAGATGCTCGCCAAGATGCAGCCGATCGCCGCGCTGATGGAAGATCCCTCGCTCAGCTTCGAATTTCCCTCGCCCGGCGAGTTGCGCTCCCCGATGATCACGCTCGACGGGGCGGCGGTCGCCTATGGCGAGGCCCCGCCGATCCTCAAGCGACTCAATATGCGGATCGACGCGGACGACCGGGTCGCGCTGCTGGGGCGCAACGGCAACGGCAAGACCACGCTCGCGCGGCTGCTGTCATCGCAGCTGGTGCCGGTGGAAGGCGCGATGAATGCGCCGGGCAAGCTGAAGGTCGGCTATTTCACGCAGTACCAGGTGGAGGAACTCGCCAGCGACGAGACGCCGCTGGAGCTGATGACCCGCGCGATGGAGGGCAAGACGCCTGCCGCGGTGCGCGCACAGCTGGGCCGCTTCGGATTTTCCGGCCCGCGTGCGACGCAGAAGGTGGAAAAGCTTTCGGGCGGGGAGCGCGCGCGGCTGGCGCTGGCGCTGATCACCCGCGATGCGCCGCACCTGCTGATCCTCGACGAGCCGACCAACCACCTCGACGTCGATGCGCGCGAGGCGCTGGTGCAGGCGCTGAACGACTATTCGGGCGCGGTGATCCTGATCAGCCACGATCGCCACATGGTCGAACTGACGGCGGACCGGCTGATGCTGGTCGATGGCGGCACGGCGAAGGAATATTCGGGCAGCATGGACGATTACATCGACTTCGTGATGGGCCGTAACCAGCCCAAGAAGTCGTCCGGCTCGGGCGCGGCGAAACCTGCCCCGGCCAACCCCGCCAAGACCAAGGCGAAGGCGCGCTTCATCAAGTCCGAACTGGCCACGGCGGAAAAGGCAATGGCACGGCTGCAGACCAGCCTTTCCGAAATCGATCAGGCGATGTGCGATCCCGCCTCCGCACCCCCGCGCCTCGCTACGGTTGCGATGGACGATCTGCTGATCCAGCGCGCCGAGGTGAGCGCGAAGCTGGATGAGGCGGAAGCGCAATGGCTGGCGCTGGGCGAGCAGCTGGAAACGCTCGAACACGCTTAGCCGGCAGGAAGCCTAGCTTTTCGGCTTCGTCCCGACTTCCTGCGTCTGCGGGTTGTTGGGCACCAGCACCAGCGTGCCCTGCTCCACCCGCCACTGCGCAAGGCGGCTGAGCAGGTTCATGCCGACCACATTGGTCTCGCCGATATTGGGCGCGATCACCGCGTCGAGCCCGAATGCCGCGACATTGCCGAAGCGCAGTTCGTCGACTGTGGTGCTGGGCACCGTGATCGTGCCGTTGGCGGTGGTCATCGTCACCGGCAGCCGGTCGCGCCGCTGTTCCAGCCCCGCGCGCTGGGCGGTATCGGCGGAAATCGCAGTCAGCGTCGCCCCGGTATCGACGAGGAAGCGCGCAGGCACGCCGTTGACCTCTGCATTGAGCCAGTAGTGCCCGTCGGGCGCCAGCTCGACGCGCGTCTCGCCGCCGACCACGCTCTGTTCGGGCAGGCCGACTTCGGACATCGCGACGTCGAAGCGCGGGTCCAACCGGGCGAGTTGCAGCACGATCAGCACCAGCACGCCGCACAGCACCAGCGTGCTGCCCGTGCTCATCACCCGACCGACGAATATCTCGCGCCGCGCCAGCGCCGCACCCAGCCAGCCGAGCAGCATTGCGGCCACGGCAATGATCAGCAGCCCGGATTGCGGGATGCTGCCAATCGTCGCGGCGAGCTGGTCGAACACGGGCTTGATGTCCATCGCTCTCTTATAGGGGCTGGTAGAGGACTATTCCATAAATGGGATTGCGTCGAGCTTCCGATTCAGACCGTCAGGGCGCACTGCGGGGCACGCTGGCCTCGGCGAGAACGACGCTGAAACGCTCCTCGCTGTCGAGCCAGCGTCCGATCGGGGTCCACTCGCCAGCCAGTAATTGCTTGTCCGCGCTGCGACGGTCGAATTTGTGGCTGTTTTCGGTGTGGATCGTCTCGCCTGCGGCCATCGCGAACTCCTCGCCCGCGATTTCGAACGCAATGGCCTCGCGCGCCACCAGATGCATCTCGACCCGAGCGCGCGAATCGTTCCAGCGCGCTTCGTGCTTGAGCTTGTCGACGGGGATCGTACCGTCCAGCTCGCGGTTGATCCGCCGCGCCAGGTTGAGGTTGAACTCCGCGGTCACCCCACCCGCATCGTCGTACGCGGCTTCTAGCACGGCGGTATCCTTGATCAGGTCCATGCCTACCAGCAGCATCGAACCCTCGCCCAGCGTCTCGCGCATGGTGCGCAGCAGATCGGTCGCGGTGCGCGCGACCATGTTGCCGATTGTCCCGCCGGGGAAGAAACCGAGCTTGGGCATGTCGGCGACCTCTTCGGGCAAGGCGACACGCCGCATGAAGTCCGCCTCCACCGGATAGACCGGCAGGCCGGGGAACTTGGCGGAAAGATCGGCGGCGGCAGCGCGCAGGAAATCGCCCGCAATATCGAGAGGCACGTAAGCCGCCGGATCGATCGCGCTGAGCAGCGCGGGCGTCTTGACCGAAGAGCCGCTACCGAATTCGACCACCGCGCGGCCCGGCCCGATCGCCTCGGCAAACTCGGCGCCGCGCTGTTGCAGGATTTCGGTCTCCGCGCGTGCGGGATAATATTCGGGGATCCGGGTGATATCCTCGTACAGCTGCGATCCGGCATCGTCGTAAAGCCAGCGCGCAGGGATCGCCTTTTGCCGCTCGCGCATCCCCGCCAGCACGTCGGCGCGAAACGCACGATCGACGCCCTGCTCGTCCAGATCGACGAGCTTGAGCCCGGTCTTGTCGGTCATCAGATATCCTTCGCGAGCCGCAGCCCGGTGAACTGCCAGCGCTGGTGAGGGTAGAAGAAATTGCGGTAGCTGGCGCGCGAATGGCCGCGCGCGGTGGCGCAGCTCGCCCCTTTCAAAACGAACTGCCCGCTCATGAACTTGCCGTTGTACTCGCCCACTGCGCCTTCGGCAGGCTGGAAGCGCGGGTACGGCAGGTAGGCGCTGCGGGTGAATTGCCAGCAATCGCCGAACAGCCCGTCGCTGCCCACCGGCTGGACGGGGCCTGCACCATCGAGCTGGTTGCCCGCAGCGGGATCGTGCGCTGGCGCTTCGTCTGCATGCTGGCCGCGCGCGATGGCTTCCCATTCGAACTCGGTCGGCAGGCGCGCCTTGTCCCACTGGGCCGCCGCCCACGACGCGAAGGCATCGGCCTCGTAATACGAAATATGCGTAACGGGTGCGTCCGGGTCGCGCGGCTGCCATCCCGCGAGCGTGAAATGCTCCGCGCCATTATCCTCGTCACGCCAGTAGAGCGGTGCGGAAATCGCGTTTTCCTGCACCCACCCCCATCCGTCGGACAGCCACAGCGCAGCATTCTCGTATCCGCCGTCCGCGATGAACGCGTCCCACGCGGCATTGGTGACGAGGCTGTCGGCGAGCGCGAAAGGCTCCAGCAGCACGCGGTGCCGCGGGCCTTCGCAGTCGAACGCGAAACCCTCTCCATTGTGACCCACTGCCGCGATGCCACCTGGATGCTCGGTCCAGCTTCTAGCCCTCTCCCCTTGCGGGAGGGGGTTGGGGGAGGGGTATGCCGCGCCAGCGGCAGCGTGCGCTGCCGTCCCCTCACCCTGAGCGCCTGACGGCGCTCTTCCCTCTCCCACAAGGGGAGAGGGAGCAGGAAACATCGCCACCCCGAGCGGGTTCTGGAACAGTGCGTGCTTGATGTCCGTCAGCAGCAATTCCTGATGCTGCTGTTCGTGTGCGACGCCCAGCTCGATCAGCGGAGCGAGCGCGGGATCGCCCAGCAGGTCGCCCATCGCCTGCGTCACATGAGCACGCCAGCCCAGCACTTCGTCTACACTGGGGCGCGACAGCATCCCGCGCGAAAAGCGCCCGATCCGGTCGCCCTCCGCCTCGTAATAGGAATTGAACAGGAACGGCCAGCGCTCGTCGTGCAGCCGGTAGCCGGGCACGTGGTCGCGCAGGAGGAAGGTTTCCCAGAACCATGTCGTGTGCGCCAGATGCCACTTGGCGGGCGAGGCGTCTTCCATCGACTGGATGGTGGCGTCGCTTTCGGAAAGCGGCGCAGCCAGCGCTTCGGTCAGTGCGCGCGTCGCATGAAAGCGCTCTTCGAGCGGGCTTTGCGCCGCCTGTGTCCGGAGTTTTGTCGAAGCCACGGATTCTCTCCCACCTGGCGAGCAATCCTGTCCCACCCTAGAGACAGGAATGCAGCAGGGGAAACCCCCTTTCCCGAATTATCCTTTGTGTGGTCCAAAGGAGGTGGTGGGAGAGTTTTTTTAAGGAGGGCCGTCAGCCGCCCACCTCCCCACCCGGCCACCAAGGATACCATCAGGCTATGGTGGCCGGGTGGGGAGGTGGGCGGCTGACGGGCTCGCGTGAGCGAACCTGAAGACTCACGCCGCCGCAGCCGCGCGATCGACCTGCGGCTGGAGCATCTCGGCAATCGCGAAGGCCAGTTCGAGCGCCTGCGCCGCGTTGAGGCGCGGGTCGCAATGCGTGTGATAGCGGCTCGAAAGCTCGGCATCGGTGATCGCCACCGCGCCGCCGACGCATTCGGTCACGTTCTGGCCGGTCATCTCCAGATGCACGCCGCCCAGATGGCTGCCCTCTGCACGGTGCACTGCGAACACGCTCGCCAGTTCGCCCTTGATCCGGTCGAAGGGGCGCGTCTTGTAGCCGCTTTCGGACTTGACCACGTTGCCGTGCATCGGGTCGCTCGACCACACGACCGGATGCCCTTCGCGCCGCACCGCGCGGATGAGCGCAGGCAGGTGCTTTTCGACGATATCGTGGCCGTAGCGGGTGATGAGCACGATCCGCCCGCTCTCGCGATTGGGGTTGAGCGTATCGAGCAGCCCCAGCAGCACTTCAGGATCGAGGCTCGGCCCGCACTTCACGCCGATCGGGTTACGGATGCCGCGCGCGAATTCGATATGCGCGCTGCCTTCGAAGCGGGTCCGGTCGCCGATCCAGATCATGTGCGCGCTGGTATCGTACCAGTCGCCGCTCGTTGGGTCGCGCCGGGTCAGCGCCTGCTCGTAGGGGAGCAGCAGCGCCTCGTGGCTGGTGTAGAAATTGGTGCCCTGCAATTGCGGCAGTTCGGACGGATCGATGCCGCAGGCGGCCATGAAGTCGAGCGCTTCGGTGATCCGGTCGGCCATCGACAGGAACTTCTCCGACCACGGGCTGCGGCCCATGAAATCGAGCGTCCAGTCGTGCACCTGCCGCAGGTTGGCATAGCCGCCACCCGCGTAGGCGCGCAGCAGGTTGAGCGTGGAGGACGCCTGGAAATAGGCGCGCACCATGCGCTGCGGATCGTTGCGGCGCGATTCGGGGGTGAACTCGATCCCGTTGACGTTGTCGCCGAAATAGCTCGGCAGCGTCAGGTCGCGCCCCTCCGAATCCTTTTGGGTCTCGGTATCGCTGGAACGCGGCTTGGCGAACTGGCCCGCCATGCGGCCCACCTTCACCACCGGCAGCGATCCGGCGTAGGTCAGCACGACCGCCATCTGCAGGATCACGCGGAAGGTATCGCGGATCGTATCGGGCGCGAATTCGGCGAAGCTTTCCGCGCAATCGCCGCCCTGCAACAGGAATGCCTTGCCCGCCTCCACGCGCGCGAGTTCGCTTTTCAGCGCATCGGATTCGCCTGCGAAGACCAGCGGCGGGCATGCGCCCAGTTCCGCCTCGGCCTTGGCCAGCGCATCGGCATCCTCGTAGGCGGGCAGGTGCTTCGCCTCGAACTTCGTCCAGCTATCGGGGCTCCATGTGGAGGCCATCGGTCTCGCTCTTTTCCGCTAATTGTGTTCGCTAATGCAAAAAGAGTGGCGACTCGCCACGGCACACGCAAGCAGATTTGTTTGCGAAGTGTGTCCCATGCCCGGCGGGGGCGAACGATCGCCCACCCGCCACCGGGGTATCTCAGGGAAGCTGCGTTCCTTCGGGCACGATCGCGATTTCGAGCGGCTTGCGACTGGCGAGGTACTTCGCCGCCAGCTGCTTGATGCGCTCGGGCGTGGCGACCGAGTAGTCTTCCACCAGCGAGGACATGGATTTCAGCAGCGTCGGATCGCGGCTGGTCCCGCGCAGCTGCCACATCCAGAACCCGTTGCCGGTGGACGCGCGCAGGATCGTCTGGCGCAGCGGTTCGGTGACGCGGGCGAGTTCGTCCTCGGTCGGACCGTTCGTTGCCAGATCGGCGACGATCTTCTCCGATGCGTCGTAGAATGCGGTCACATCGCCCGGGCGAAGCTGCGCGAGGGCGATGAAGGTGCCGCCGCCGACATCGTCGACCGGCCAGTCGACGCGGGTCTGCGGCGCGTAGCTGGCCCCGGCGCGTTCGCGCATCTCGTCGAACAGGCGGTTCATGAAGATCTGGCTGAGGATTTCGAGCTGGCGGCTCTCCGAAATTTCCGCCGGGCCGCTGCCCACCGGCCAGGCGAGCACAACTGCAGCCTGGTTGGCGTCGCCTCGGTGGTACTCCACTTCGCGACCACCCGCTTCGGGCGCGGCGGGCCGCGGTCCGAAGGTGGCCGGGTCGACCGACGTGCGCGGCGGGAGCGCGCCGATGGTCTTTTCCAGCGATTCAATAGCCGCGTCGCGATCGAAGTCCCCGAAGATCATCACTTCGATCTCGCCCTCTTTCAGCAGCGGCTCCCACACCTTGCGAAAACCCTCTGCACTGGTCTTTTCGACCATTTCGGGCGTCGGGGTCCCGAAGCGCGGATCGCCATTGCGGATCAGGCTTTCGAGATCGCGGTTGAGCAGGCCTGCCGGGCTGGTGGCGTAGTTGTCGTAGGACAATCGCTCGCCCGCCTTTGCGCGGGCCAGCGGGCGCGCATCCCATTCGGGATAGGCCAGCTTGGCCGCGAACAGATAGAGCTGGTCTGCCAGGTCCGCCTGGCGGGTTTCGGCCGAGAAGGTGAAGGTCGCAAGGTCGACGCCGAAGTCGAAGCCCAGCTTGCGCCCGGTGGCGAGCCGGTCGATGTCTTCCTGATCGAGACCCGCGAAACCCGAGCTGATGAGCGCCGATTCACCTAGCGTGATGTAGGGCGCATCCTTGGTGTCGAATGCGCGCAGGCCGGCACCGAAATGCACGTTGACCGCGACCCGACCGGGTTCGGCGTCGTTGGGCCACAGCAACGCGGTGGCACCGTTGGAAAGCTCGACCCGCTCGATCCCGAGGATGCCCAGCGGTCCGTCGGCGACGACCGTGCCCGGCGTGCCGATCTTGGGCAGCTCGGCGAAATCGATCGTCTTCGCCGCGATCCGCGCGGACCCATCCGCCTCGACCGGGGCCTGCAAGGCCGCGCGCAGCTCCCCTGCAGTCGCCTCGCCCTGCTGCGGGGTGACGTAAAAGCCGCGGATCACGTCGCCCGCGAACAGCGCCTTGGTGCGCTCCATAATAGCCTCGGGCGTGACGCGATCACGCATCCCGCGAAATATGTCGAGCACCGTTTGCGGTGAGGCGACGGTTTCGCGAATATCGACCGCATTGATGAGAGTATCTGCCAGTTTGGAGCCCGCCTCGACCGCGGCTTCCTCCACTCCGGCGACGAAGGCGACATCGTATTCGGAAATCTCGCGTTGCAGCTCTTCCTCGGTCGGCGGGTTGGTGGTGGCATCAGCGATCACTGCGCGCACATCGGCCAGCGCCGCCTGCCAGTCCTCGGTCAGCGGGGCGAAGCTGACGAAGGTCGCGTCGGTGCTGCGGCTGACGTCTTCCTGCTGCACCTGCGCATAGAGGTAATCGCCACCACTGCGCGCGCGCGCTTCGAGCCGCCGGTTGATCAGCGATTGCGCGAGCGCATCCATCAGCAGGCCTTCGTTATAGGTGATCGTATCCTGCACCGGTTCCCACTTGCGCATCACCGAATAGGTGAGCGATCGCGGCAGATCGGGTTCGACCATCACGGCGGTTTCGCCCACCGGGTTGTCGGCCGCGACGCCTGCCGGCGGGGTCGGATCGCCGAAGTCCGGCTCTGGCGAGACTTCGCCCTCGACGCTCCAGTCGCCGAAATATTTCTCGATCAATCGGGCCAGAACGTAGGGATCGGCGTCGCCCGCCACCGCGATGACGGTTTCCTGCGGTCGATACCAGCGCTTGTAAAAGGCCTCGACATCCTCTGCCGTCGCCGCCTCGAGCGTTTCCTCGGTCCCGATGGGGGGGCGCTTGGCGAGCATCTGGTCGTGGAAGAACAGATCCCTGCTCTCGTTCGCGACGCGTTCGTTCGGCCCGCCGCGTTCGCGCTTCTCGGCCAGCACGATCGGCACTTCGGTGCGCACGTTGACCTCGTTGATGACCGGCGCTTCGATCATGCCCGAAAGCAGCTTGAACGCTTCGTCGAGCTTTGCCGGGTCGGCTTCGGGCAGGTCCAGCTGGAACACGGTCTGCGTCGCGCTGGTCACTGCGTTCGTGTCGTTGCCGAAGGTCGCACCGAGACGCTGCCAGGTCGGAATGGTCTCGCCCACGCCGAGATAGCGCGACTGGCGAAACAGGAGGTGTTCGAGCAGGTGGGCGTAGCCCCGCTCCGAATCCTTCTCGAAAAGCGATCCTGCATCGATCCGGATGCGGATCGACACCTGGTCGGGCGGCACACCGTTCTCTCGGGTGGCGTAGCGCAGCCCGTTGTCGAGCACGCCGAAACGCCATTGGCGATCCACCGGGATATTGCTGCCCTCGTACAGCCACGGCGTCTCGCTGGTCGGCTGGATCGAGGCCGGCGGGCCCGGATTGGCGGGCACGGAGGCCGAATGCTGCTGTTCGGGCGCAGGATTCGCAACCGGCTGCGACGCTTCGTGCTGGGGTTCGGGCGGGAGGGTGGCGGCCCTGTCCGGCCCGAAGATCGCGCAAGCCCCGAGGAAGAACGGCAGCAAAAGGGCAAGGAAACGCGGCGCGCGGGAAGCTGGGTGCATGAATCGAGCCTATAGAGGGCGGAGAAGTGAAGGCCCAGTGAACAAGGCCGTTAGCTGGCGACTGGGGAAGAAAAAGGCCGGACCATTTGCTGGCCGATCATGGCAAGGACGAGCGACCGCTTGTGACGTTCCCGCCGCGCCCTTACATGCCACGTGCAATGTATATCGAAACCGAAACCACACCGAACCCCGCCACGCTCAAGTTCCTGCCCCAGCGGCAGGTCATGCCGCAGGGCACCCGCGATTTCGCCAGTCCGGAGGACGCCGAGGCCAGCCCGCTGGCGCAGGCCCTGTTCGACACCGGCGAGGTGACCGGCGTCTTCTTCGGCCACGATTTCATCTCCGTCACCAAAGGCGAAGGCGCGCAATGGACCGACCTGAAGCCTCAGGTGGTTGCCGTGCTACTCGACCATTTCGTTTCCGAAGCACCGCTGTTCCACGGCGGCAGCGCGGCGGGCATCGCCGTCCCGACCGAGGAAGATACGCTGGTGGTCGAGGCGGACCCGGCGGACGAAGACATCGTCGACCAGATCAAGGAACTGCTGGAAACCCGCATCCGTCCGGCCGTCGCGGGCGATGGCGGCGACATCGCCTATCGCGGGTACAAGGAAGGCATCGTCTACCTGGCGATGCAGGGCGCGTGCGATGGATGCCCGTCGTCGACTGCCACGCTCAAGCACGGGATCGAGGGCCTGCTGAAACATTACGTGCCCGAGGTCGTTGAGGTTCGCGCAAGCTGATCTTCAGCCGACCTTCCCCAGGCATAATCACCCGCAATAAGGCGAGCCCCATGACCAAGCAGTTTCACGATAACACCCTGTCGCACGAAGCGCTGGAGCAACTCTTCCTCGAAGCGCGCAGCTATAACGGCTGGCTCGACAAGGATGTGAGCGAAGACCAGATCCGGCGCATCTACGACCTGCTGAAGATGGGGCCGACCTCGGCCAACCAGCAGTCGGCCCGCTTCGTGTGGTGCAAATCGCAGGACGCGAAGGACAAGCTTGCCGAGCATGCGAGCGAGGCCAACAAGAAGAAGATCAAGACCGCGCCGGTGTGTGTCATCATCGGCTACGACATCGATTTCCACGAACAACTGCCGTGGCTTTTCCCGCACACCGATGCGAAGAGCTGGTTCGAAGGCGACGTCGAAGGACGTATCGAGCATGCCAAGCGCAACTCGGCTTTGCAGGGTGCCTACCTGATGCTTGCCGCGCGCGCGCTGGGGCTCGATTGTGGGCCGATGTCGGGTGTCGATCTGAACAAGGTGACCGAAGATTTCTTCGCCGACCAGCCGCAGTATCGCGCCGACTGGATCTGCTCGATCGGCTATGGCGACAAGGAAACGATTTTCGACCGCAGCCCGCGCCCCGATTTCAATAAATTCAACCGGATCGCCTAAAACCCGTTGCACCCTTCTTGCGCTTTCGCACTGCAACGTGGAAACGCGGATGCGGTTTGTGAACGCGCTGAAGGGGGCAACCGATAACATCTCACCGAACACTCGCGATCGACTGCGCAACTGCGGCCTGTTCGGTCGCGCTGTTCGAGCGCGAGCGGCTGCTTTCGGGCGTGCACGAGGTCCTCGGGCGCGGTCACGCCGAACGGCTGGTCCCGATGATCGCCGACCTGCCCGAAAAAGGCCGCGCCGACACGATCCTCGTCTCGCTCGGCCCCGGCAGCTTTACCGGCGTGCGGATCGGGATCGCGACTGCCCGCGCGCTCGGCTTTGCCTGGCAGGCTGAAGTGCTCGGCTATCCGACGCTGGCGCTGGTCGCGGCCATGGCGCGCGCGGACGATGCGCAAGGTCCGGTGACGGTGTGTATGAACGGCGGCCACGGCGAGTGGTTCGTGCAGGATTTCGATGCCGCAGGGCTGCCGCAGGCTCAGGTCGCCTCGCTCGCACCCGCAGCGGCCGCAGCGCGCGATTTCCATGCAACCGTGGCGGGCGACCGGGCTGCTGAACTGGTCGGCGATGCGCCCCACGCTAGGCACCGGGCGTCCGACATCCTGCCCGACGCGCGCGCAACCCCGCTGTTGCCGAAGACGCTGCTCACGCACGACCTGGGACCGATCTATGGCCGCGGCCCCGACGCGACGCCGTCCGCACTCGCGGGGGCGGCACGATGACCGATGCCGAACTCGACGCGATCATGCGGATCATGGACAGCGCGTTCGATCCGCAATGGGGCGAGGCGTGGACCCGCAATCAGGTATCCTCTGCGCTGATGCTGTCGAACACCCACGCCACGCTGATTGCAGCCGATGGAGAGGATATGCACGACCCGGCGGAGGCGGAAGGCTTCGCGATCGTGCGCGCAGCGCCGGGCGAAGAGGAAATCCTGCTCATTGCGGTCAACCCGCCGGTCCGCCGCAAGGGGCTGGGCGCGAGGCTGATCGCAAGCCTGGCGGCGGATGCGCGGCTGCGCGGCGCGGAACGGCTTTTCCTCGAAATGCGGGAGAACAATCCTGCCCGCACGCTCTACGAAGCACAGGGCTTCGTTCCGATAGGGCGGCGCAAGAACTATTATTCGCTTGGCGATGGCGCGCGGATGGATGCGATTACATTCGGGCTCGAACTGTCCACGCAATAGCACTCCTCGCCGGGTCAAAGTATAGTAAAGATGGTTTTTGCCGTTGCATTCGCAAAGTGAATGCGACAGGGAATTTTGCGTATGCCGTCCGATCCCCCCAGGCACAGCATATGTAAAACCCTAGAGGAACTTGATGGAAGACCAAGATATCGAAATGACGCAGACGCTTATCGCGTTCACGTCGAACATCGTAGAAGCCTACGTCGCGAACAATAGCGCCGAACTCGACGAAATCCCCGGGCTGATCAATAACGTCTATTCGGCTCTCGCGAATCTCTCCGCCGGTGCGCCGCAGGAAGAAGAACGCCCCGAACCGGCCGTGTCGGTCCGCGCCTCGGTGAAGCCCGACTATCTGGTCTGCCTCGAAGACGGCAAGAAGCTGAAAATGCTCAAGCGCTACCTGCGCACCAATTACGACATGAGCCCCGAGGAATATCGCGAGCGCTGGAACCTGCCGAGCGATTACCCGATGGTTGCGCCCAACTACGCGGAAAAGCGCCGCGAACTGGCGAAGAAGATCGGCCTCGGCCGCGCCCCCGGCCAGAAGCGTGGCCGCCGCAAGAAGACCGCCGAATAGGCATCATCCCGCCGGTCGGTCCGAATGAAGGGCCGACCGGCGAGGCTTGAGTGGGCGGCACACCCCGCCTATGCCCGGCACGACAGCTCAAGGACGTTGCACGTGCCCCATAAAATCGATCTCGAACAACTCTGCGCCGACAAGGGCCTGCGCATCACCGAACAGCGCAAGGTCATCGCGCGCGTATTGTCGGACAGCGACGACCATCCCGATGTCGAGCAGCTGCACGAACGTGCATCGAAAATCGATTCGGGCATCTCGATCGCGACGGTCTATCGCACGGTCCGCCTGTTCGAAGAGGCGGGCGTGCTCGACCGGCACGATTTCGGCGATGGCCGCTCGCGTTACGAGCCTGCGCCCGAAGCGCACCACGACCACCTGATCGACGTCGAAAGCGGCAAGGTGGTCGAATTCGTCGACCCCGAGCTGGAAGCGCTGCAAAAGCAGATCGCCGAAAAGCTCGGCTATCGCCTCGTCGATCACCGGATGGAATTGTATGGCGTCCGCCTCGAACGCGACAACTGATCCTTCCCCCGATCAGGGCCCGGATCAGGGGCCCGAATGGGCCCGGCGGCAGGCCGCGGCGCGCGGCGAAAAGACCACCCTCTCGTTTGTCGAATGGGTGCGGCTGTGGACGCGCACGCTCGCGCTTGGCTTGGGCCTGCTGGTCACCGTGCCGCTGCACTATATCTATCGGGCGATTTCCTACGGATCGCCCTTCCCCAAGTGGTATCTCGCCTATGCCGCCTGGGTCGTGGGCGCGCGGGTGAAACGGCATGGCGTGCCCCTGCGGCGCGACGTGTTCTTCATCTCAAACCATGTCAGCTGGGTCGATATCCTGACGCTTGCCGGGGCCAGCGGCACGGCTTTCGTCGCGAAGAAGGAGCTGGCCAGCTCTCCGCTGGTCGGCTGGCTCGCCAACCTCAACCGCACGGTTTTCGTCCAGCGCGAGGATCGCCTGGGGGTTGCCGCGCAGATCAACGCGCTGCGCGAGGCGCTGATGGATAACTGGTCGGTCACCGTCTTCCCCGAAGGCACCACGACCGACGGACACTCGCTGCTGCCCTTCAAATCCTCGATGCTCAGCGTGCTCGAACCGCCGCCGCCGGGCGTGCTGGTGCAGCCGGTGGTGCTCGATTACGGCAAGGTCGCCGAGTGGATCGGCTGGATCGGCGAGGAAGACGGGCTCAACAACTACAAGCGCGTTATGGGCCGCAAGGGCACCTTCCCGCTCGGTGTGCACTTCCTCGAACCCTTCAGCCCCGCCGAGTTCCGCGGGCGCAAGGCAATCGCGGCAGAGGCGCGGGCGCGGATCGAAGAAACGCTGGTGCGCGAAATGGGCCACGGGTTGCGCCCCTTCGACCACGACGTCGCTCCGATCCGCTACAGCAAGGCGAAATTGCCGCCGGTTCCGGAAATTCCCGAGGGCCCGCAGAGCTGACCGCAGCGCGGTGCTGCGCAATCCTAGCCAAGGTTAAATTCGGACTCCAGTCTGCTTGGCGCAGATTGCTGCCTGCATGGAGAGAACATGCCTTACCGACCCCGTTGCAGACGAACGGGTCGAGCAATTCGAAGACGTCATCAGGGGCCGCGATTTCCCTTGCGTGGGTGCCAAGTCGGCGCTGGCGACGGGGAACATGGAGTTCGTCCTCGCGCGCGACCTCACCAGCGCGTGGAACGACCTCAAAATCCACGAAGCGCTGATGCACTGGGCCAAGCGCGATGCTCCGCCCGACCAGTTGCGCAGTCTGGTGGTGATTTTCGACGGGCCGTGCGATCTGGACGAAGTGCAGTTCGAGCATGCGATGTGGGAGCGCATTCAATCGCTGTCGGACAAGGACGAGTGGCTCTCGCAAAAGCCCGATCCCACCGTCAGCAGCAACCCGGCCGAGCCCGATTTCTCGCTCAGCTTCGGCGGGCAGGCGTTCTTCGTCGTCGGCCTGCATCCGAACGCCTCGCGCCCGGCGCGCCGCTTCCCGAAGCCGTCGCTGGTGTTCAACCTGCACAAGCAGTTCGAGTGGCTGCGCGACAGCGGTGTGTACGAGCGGATGCGGCAGCGTATTCTCGACCGCGACGTCTCGCTCGCAGGCGACATCAATCCGATGCTCGCCCGGCATGGCGAGAGCAGCGAGGCACGACAATATAGCGGGCGCGCGGTCGAAGCGGACTGGGCGTGCCCGTTCAGGGGGCGCACATGAGCCAGACGATCGAAATTCCGCCTCGCAGCGGCGCGGCCTTCGTTGTGAAGAAGGGTCAGGCGTTCACCGTGATCGACCCGCAGGGGTCGCAGGTGTCGGACATGATCGCCTTCGTGCGCGACGATGTGCGCGAGGTCATGTCCAACGGGCGCACCTTCGACTACGAGGAGACAATCCGGCTGACCAAAGGCAACCGCCTGTGGTCGAACCGGTCGAACGTGATGCTGACGATCGAGGAGGATACGCTGGGTCAGCACGACTACCTGCTGACCCCGTGCAGCGAGGACACCTTCCGCCACTTCTACCCCGACAAGCCGGTCCATCGCGGGTGCATGGGCAATCTGGCCGAAGCGCTGGCGCCCTACGGGGTCGAACGCGATGCGATCCCCACCGCGTTCAACGTCTTCATGAACGTGCCGGTGGACGGCGGCTCGGGCTCCCTCTCAGTCGACCCGCCGACCAGCCAGCCGGGCGACGCCGTGCGCTTCCGCGCGCATATGGACCTCGTCATCGGGCTCACCGCGTGTTCGGCCTATGCCTCGAACGGCGGAAGCTTCAGGCCGATCCACTACCGGATCGAGGCGTAAGGCTCCAGGAACTGGAGACGTTTGGCAATCCCCTCCTCCTTTGAGGGGGAGGCCGGGTGGGATTGTTCGACCATAATGGCAAGCGCCGTACCCCACCCCCTCCTCGAGGGAGGGGAGTTGCCTGGCTGCAAGCCGTGCGATAAACGCGCCCTTCCCATGAAACCGACCGCAAAACCCAAGACCTACCGGGTCAAGAGCTTCGGCTGCCAGATGAACGTCTATGATGGCGAGCGGATGGGCGAGCTGTTAGCGGCGCAGGGCATCACGCCCGCGCCCGAGGGCGAGGAGGCGGATCTGGTGGTGCTCAACACCTGCCATATCCGCGAGAAGGCGACCGAAAAGGTCTATTCCGACATCGGCCGGTTGCGGCGCGAGGATGGCTCTTCGCCGCTGATCGCGGTCGCGGGCTGCGTTGCGCAGGCCGAGGGGGAAGAAATCATGGCCCGCGCGCCCGCCGTCTCCATGGTGGTCGGCCCGCAGGCGTACCAGAACCTGCCCGCGATGCTCGAACGCGCGGTCTCCGGCCAGCGCACGACCGAGATGGACCTTGCGGCGGAGGCCAAGTTCGCCGGGCTCCCGCAGCGCCGCACCGCGCCCCCGGCGGCGTTCCTCACCATTCAGGAAGGGTGCGACAAGTTCTGCACCTATTGCGTGGTGCCCTATACGCGCGGCGCGGAAATCAGCCGTCCCTTTGCCGAGCTCGTCGCCGAAGCGCAGCGGCTGGTCGAAGGCGGCGCGCGCGAGATCACGCTGCTAGGGCAGAACGTTTCTGCGTGGAGCGGCGAGGATACGAAGGGTCACCGCACCGGCCTCGCCGGGCTGGTCCGCGAGCTGGCGAAAGTGGATGGCCTCGCGCGCATCCGCTACACCACCAGCCACCCGGCCGACATGGATGAAGAGATCATCGCCGCGCATGGTGAGATCGACAAGCTGATGCCCTTCCTCCACCTGCCGGTGCAGGCGGGCAATAACCGTGTCCTGAAGGCGATGAACCGCAGCCACACGGTCGAAAGCTACCTCAAGCTGCTCGAACGCTTCCGCGCCGCGCGGCCCGACCTCGCGCTGAGCGGCGATTTCATCGTCGGCTTCCCCGGCGAGACCGAGGCCGAGTTCGAAGATACGCTGAAGGTGGTCGACGAAGTCGCCTACGCGCAGGCGTTCAGCTTCAAGTACTCGCCCCGCCCCGGCACGCCCGCAGCGGGCATGGACGGGCAGGTCGCAGCGGACGTGATGAAAGACCGGCTCGCCCGGCTACAGGATCGCCTCAACCGCGACCAGCACGCTTTCAACACCGCGAGCGTGGGCAGGACCTGCGAAGTGCTGGTCGAGCGCAAGGGCAAGCTGCCCGGCCAGTGGCTGGGCAAGTCGCCATGGCTGCAATCGGTGTTCTTCGAGGATGAGGGCGTCAAAATCGGCGACCTCGTGCAGGTTACTCTGGCCGACGCCGGGCCGAACTCATTGCGCGGTGCACCGGTTCGCGCGCACGCATCGGCCTGAGAAGCCGCGCCTTACTGGTCTCGAAGCACGATGGTCCCGTGGCGCCGTTCCTTGGTGGTCGCATCGTCCCACGCGCTCGGCGCGTAGCTGCTCCCGATAAAGGGCACCCGCCTGATCGCGGAGCCATAGCCGCCGCATGCGGTCGTCACGCCGAGATCGCGAAAGCCGCCATGGCTTTCCGGATAGATACTCACTGGAAGGCGTGATGCCGGGATGCGCCCGATCGACACGAGTTCGCCACCCTTCATGTCGAACACCATCAGCGTGCATCCGCCGCTGCCGCAGGTTTCCGGAGAGCGGATATAGCCGAGGATTTCGGGCGATCCATCACCGTCGAGATCGACCTCCGCAAACCGTTCCGGCGCAGCGGCGAGCGCGCCGTACTGCGCCTCGATCTTGTTCATCGCTGCCAGCTTTTCGGGGCCGGCATTGTCCTCGTTAGCCGCGACCAACGCGCTCGGGAGCATCACAGCCGCAACGGACAGCGGGGCAATCAGCAGGAGGGCAAAGTTCCGCATGCCCATAATCTAGGTATTGGCAGGCCCCTTTTACAGGGGGGGCCGCCGCAAGAAGTGGGGCGCCCGACCGAAGACCGGGCGCCCGTGCTCGATCACCAGAAGAAGCGATCATAGACGGCGATGACGCGCCCGTTGCGGGTGTCGATCAGCAGCACGTCATTGCCGTAGCGGATGTAGCGCTGGTAGCCGTAGCGCGGCTGCGGCAGGTAGTAGTCGCGCGCGTTGATCCAGTAGCGCGAGCCCCAGAACAGGTTCGAATTCAGCCGCGCACCGACCCGCACCGGGCGATAGCGGAGGCCACGCGGGGCGACGTAGGCACCGCGACGGAACGCGTTGCGATCGGCCTGACGGTAGGCGCGCCAGTCACGGTAATTCTGCCGCTGGGCCTGACGGTAGTCGCGGCGATCCTCGCGCCGGTCCTGACGATAATCACGCCGGTCCTCGCGACGATCCTGACGGGCTTCACGGCGGTCGTCGCGGCGATCTTGCCGGGCATCCACTCTGGCCTCGATCCGCGCCTGCTGGCGGGTTTCGTTGGCGGGCTTGGCATAGGCGGCGGTGGGCAGGACAAGCCCTGCGGCAACCGCCAAAATCACGGCATTACGCATTTCGGTTACTCCACAAAACATGCCCCGATCGAGCACGTATTCAGAAATAGTCCAGCGAATATGAACAGCCGCCCGGCAGGCGTGTTCATCTTGGCCGTAAAATTGTCGCGGTGTGTATCGGGATGCCCGCGAGTGACAGCCCGATGACTTTCCACCGTGCCGATGGCGCCGCGCTTGCCTCCCCCCGAAGGCGGCTTACATTCACGAATCGCAACACCCTTTCGCCAAGGAGACGCATGGGCCGCAGACCATCCCGCGCCGGAGAGCCCCGGCTTTCCCCGCCACCGCACCCCCAGCGCGAGGTACGCCGCGCACGGGCCGAGATGAATTTCGAGAACCAGTCGCTGCTGGTCCCGCTGTTCGGCCAGTTCGATGCCAACCTGGTGCAGGTGGAAAACCGCCTGTCGGTGTTCATCTCCGCCCGCGGCGACAAGGTGATGATCGAAGGGCCCGAGGATTCGGTCGCCCGCGCGCGCGATGTTCTTCAGGCAATGTACGACAAGCTGGCACTCGGTCAGGATCTGGACGAGGGCGCGATCGAGGCGATCATCGCGATGACCAACGAACCCACGCTCGACGGGATCATCAAGGGCCGCCGCGCGGGCGAGGACGACGGCCCGCCGATCATGATCCGCACCCGGCGCAAGACGATCGTTCCGCGCAGCGCGGTGCAGGCGCATTACATGCGGTCCCTGAGCCGCGACGACATCATCTTCGCGCTCGGCCCGGCAGGTACGGGCAAGACCTACCTTGCGGTCGCGCAGGCGGTCGCGCAGCTCATCAGCGGCAGCGTCCAGCGCCTGATCCTGAGCCGTCCCGCAGTGGAAGCGGGCGAGAAAATCGGCTTCCTGCCCGGCGACATGAAAGAGAAGGTCGATCCCTTCCTGCGCCCGCTCTACGACGCGCTGTACGACTGCATGCCGCCCGAACAGGTGGAGCGGCACATCGCCAGCGGCGTGATCGAGATCGCGCCCATCGCCTTCATGCGCGGGCGCACTCTGGCCGACGCGTTCGTGATCCTCGACGAAGCGCAGAACACCACGCGCGAGCAGATGAAGATGTTCCTCACCCGCTTCGGCCAGAACGCCCGCATGGTGATCGCGGGTGACCCGCGGCAGGTCGACATCCCTGGCGGCGACCGCATGAGCGGGCTCGCCGACGCGGTCGAGAAGCTGGAGGGCATCGAAGGCTTCGGCACGATCCGCTTCACCAGCGCCGACGTGGTGCGCCACCCGATCGTGGGCCGGATCGTCGATGCGTACGAGGGGACGGGGGAGTGAGAATTCTCCCTCGTCACCCCCGCGAAGGCGGGGGTCCCGCTTAGTTCATGGCCAAGGGCGGCTGGGTCTACCTCATGGCCGACCGCTATCGCGGGGCGATCTACATCGGCGTGACGGCTGACCTTGCAGCACGCATCCATCAGCACCGCACCGGTGACGGCTCGGACTTCGTCAAGCGCTACGGCCTCCACCGCCTCGTCTACGCCGAGCACCACGAGCGGATCGAAGACGCGATTGCTCGCGAGAAAGCGATGAAGAAGTGGCGCCGCATATGGAAAATCCGCCTCATCGAAGAGCAGAACCCTGATTGGCTCGACCGGTTCGGCAATATTCTGTGAGGCCCAAGGAAGCGGGACCCCCGCCTGCGCGGGGGTGACGGTAGTATTTCGTCACGGACTCACCGTGGCGATCACCCTTGCGTAGCGGCTCAGCGGTGGGGAGCCCTTGTCGGTTACGCGCAGGATGAAATGCAGTTCGCATTCGCTCTCGACCTCGGGAACGGTGAAGCCGCGTTCATAGAGGTTTGCCGCGCCGGAGGGGACCGCGCGCGCCGGGCAGGTGCCCGCTTCGGGGTATTCGAACCAGTGATAGCTCAGGCTGTCGCCGTCGGGATCGGTAGTGCCGAGCGCATTCAGACCGACATGCTGACCGCTGCGCACCCGCAGCCGGGCAGGGGTCGCGATCTGCACCTGCGGCTGATGATTGGCCTCGGCGGGGGGCCGCACGGTCCAGTCCATCCGCGCGGCGAAATCGTTCTGGAAATCGTCCCGCCAGCGCCAGATGGTCTCGCGGTAACCGTTATATGTCCGCTCCATCGGCACGATCGTCACGCCGAAATCACTCGCACGGAACGGCGTCACGCTGTCGGACGCATTGGTCCAGATCGGGCGCGTCTCCGCCGGAACGGGTACGCCGCCCGTGAACCCGTCGGGATCGGTTTCCTCGCGCGCGGGCGTGCGCAGGACATAGCGCCCGCCCCAGCCGCCCCAGTCCGGTCGCTCGGGCGCATTCAGCCCGTTGGGGATCAGGCCGAGGAAGGATGGCGTATCGCCCTCCATCCCGTAGGCCACATCGGGGTAGCTCGCGCCGAAGGGGCCGTGGCCCTGCTGGATGTTGTCCGCGATCCAGCTGTTGGAGATCGTCGTGTTGTCGAGGCCGTCGACCACCGCGCTCATCCCGATCCATGTCGCCGCGCCGTATCCGCCCGGGCTAACGATGTAGAACAGGCCGGGAAACTGCTCGCGCATCCACGGGCCGGAATCGTCCTGGTCCGCAATCGCATAGACACGAAGCTTCGCGATCAGCCGATCCGCCTCTTGGGCAGAGCGGGTCGCGCGGATGGTCTGGAGTGCCTGCGCCAGCGTGTTCGGCCCACCCCACGCCGCGACCCAGAGCGGGCGCGGATCGGGCCGTTCGAGCGCGGCGATGAGCGCGTCCGAGCCCGCGCTGTCCTTGCCCTCACCGACGCCCGCCATCCCGTAAACGGGCTGCCCTGCGCTCACCACATCGGCGAGCGTGGCGGCGGTGGGATAGGCAGGATCATGCAGGACGAGGTTGTCGTGCACCTTCGCGTAGTTCGCGATAACGTCCCGGATCGATGCTGGCGCGGGCACAGCCTTCTTATGGACCGAGGTCGTCGCCACGAGTCCCTCGATATCGATGTCGTTCGCGTATAGCAGCAAGCGGATCAGCGATTGCGTATCGTCGGGGTCCGCCTCGATATCGGTCAGCACGAAAAGACGCGCTTTCGGATTGGGAGCGATCGGGGGCGTGGGCACGGGTTCAGACGCAGACGCGCCCGAAGCGCACAAACACAGTGCAAGCGCCGTTAACAGACCCGATCTCATGTGCGCTTCCCCTTGCCCCGTTAGGTCCAACGCTCGTCGAGAGCGGGCGTCAGGTCAAGCGGCAGGGGAGTCGAAAGGGGCCGAATGGTCCCGCACAGGTATTCGGGCCGATCACGCTGCCCGGTTGCAGAGGGGCGCTCAGATCGGCCGCGACTGCACGACCGCAAACCGCTCTTTCAACCTGAGGAACGGTTTTTCGAGCACGCGATAGGATATCGCGGCTGTTACGATCGTGAGTAGCAGTGCAAGCAGGAATATCGCGAACGGGCCCCCGATGCCGACCCGTTCCAGCACGCGGGTCGCAGCGAACAGCGCCGCGAGGTGATAGACGTAGATGCCATAAGAAATCTTACCGAGGTAGGCCATCGGCCGATTTCCGAGGATGGCAAGAAACCGGTCGCTCTGCGCCGCAATTACGATGGCGATGCAGGCGAGCGCGACGATCGTGTAGCCGAACACCTGATAATACCCCACGGTTTCGACCGACGGGAACAGCGCCACCGAACATAGCAGTGCCGCGCCACCGGCCATCAGCAGGATCGGCCGGGCAATGGCGTCGCGGTTGGCGAGGAGGATAGCGGCCAGCGCGCCGACGATGAACGGGTCGGCCCGCAGAGGCAAAACCCAGATGAACGGATGCTCGACCCCGACGATCGCCAGCCCCAGCCGCGCGACCATCAGCACGAGGATGAAAGCGGCGCCCGCCCACAGCGCAGCCGTTCGACTGGCACCCGACCGCAGGAACGCGAAGAGCACCAGCGGCATGACCAGGTACGCCTGCTCTTCCAGCGTGATCGTCCAGAGGTGCTGGGAAAACAGGACCGGGGAATATCCCTTGATCGCCGTCATCACATTATTGGTGAAGCTGAGGTGGCTCAGCCACCAGCCCAGCGTCTCGGTCGGGGCACTTGCCCCGGTCACGACGGAAAGCGCGCAGGCAAAGGTCGCGAAGACCAGGTACAGGGGCCAGATCCGCAACGCCCTTCGAATGAAGAAGGATCTGAGCGCGATCGTGTCCGTGCGCCGGAATTCCAGGATGATGAGATGCGTGATCAGGTAGGCGCTGATCGCCAGGAACAGATCGACCCCGACCCAGCCGTAGGTCTTGATCGTGCCGAGCCAGGGCAGCGTCGGTGCGTGATGGACGAAGACCAGCAACGCCGCCACAAAGCGCAAGCCATCGATCTGCGGCGAATAAAAGCCTCGCTTGCCGGCGATATCCCGATCCCCGGGCGTGTTGGCAGAGCTGGTCATGATGTCTGAAGACCCCGATTTTGCGTGGGCCTGTCCGTGCCCGGCACGGCCTCATCCCCCCAGGGGATGGTGGGGTAACTTTTGTCCGCTTTCCGGTCAATCCTCGGGTGTCTCGCCCGACATCACCGCAAAGCTTGGCGCTTGGCACACCTGCACCCTGAGCCAAGATTAGGGAGCGGGCCCTTTCAAACCCGCCCCCCCCCGGACAATTACATCCCGTCGACAGCCTTGCTGACGAGGATGTTCACCGCCACGCGGCGGTTCTGCTGCTTGCCGTAATCGGTACTGTTGTCCGCCACCGGATCGGCCTGCGCCATGCCGGTGGGCGTCAGCATCCGGTACGGCTTCCAGCCACACTGCTGCTGCAGATAATTCACCACCCGCTCGGCGCGCTTTTCGCTCAGTTCCTGGTTGATCTCGTAGCTGCCGGTCGAGTCCGTGTAGCCGACGACGAGCAACAGCGCGTTGTCCATCTGGTCCGCCTGCGCGGCGGCACCGCATAGCTGCGCCTGCGCCGGACCCGACAGGGCATATTTGCCGGTGTCGAAATAGACGTTGGTGGTGCCCTTCACGTTGTAATTGTCGATATCGGCCACGCGCCCGCGCAGCGCCTCGGTCGCGGCGGTCTGTTCGGCGAAGCCCTGCTCGGTCCCGCGCTGGATCATCGCCGCGGTTTTCAGATCGCTGCTTTTCATGCTGATCCGCTGGGCGATCAGGCCATCGTCCCACTGCACGGTGCGCACGGTTACCGGCACCCCGTTATAGAGCTGGTCGTCCTCCAGCGAGGTGCGGCCGAGGCCGAGGAAGCCGCCGCGCGCCTTGATCTCGGTTCCATCGGCCACGAACACGACGGTCTTCGATCCGTCCGCCGTCGTCACCTGGATGCGGTTGTCGCTGCGCGCGGAGATGAACCCGTCGATCTCGGGCCCTTCGGGCAGGCCGGAGATATCGGCGGGCAGATTGCCGGTAACGGTCAGCGTGGTCTCTTCGTAAGGCTGCGACCATTGCTCCTGCGCCGAGACGCTCGCCGGCAGGGCAAAGGCTGCGATCCCGCAGACGAGCGCGCCTTTTGTGGTGGTGAAGGTGGAGGTAAAAGTGCTTTTCATCATTGCGACTCCATCGGTTTTGCCCGCGCGCCGAAACTGGCCCGCGAGAGTGGAGCCGGTCGCCCCTTGATGAGAGACCGGCGTGTGAAGCCCCCGTCAGCGTGGTGACGAACGTCGACTGACGAGCCAACCCAATGCCGCCCGATCGAGAGCGGTTCCGGCCCGATCCTGACAAAAGCACGTATTTACGATGGTTCGAGGCGTCGAAGGGACGGGTCGAGCCTCCTGCGTGGGCCCCTGCACGCGCACCAACGCTTTTCCCGCGCCGCATCTTCCGGCTAAGACCTCGGTCCAGCCGCAACAGGACCGACCGACTTGCCCATTCCCGCCGCTCGCACCGACTACCCCGAAATCCGCGATGCGGTGCGCGCGCTGGTGCGCGGATTCGGCGATGCCTATTTTCGCGAGAAGGACGAGGCGCGCGAATATCCGGAAGAATTCGTCGAAGCGCTGACGAAGGAAGGCTGGATGGCCGCGCTGATTCCCGAGGAGTTCGGTGGCGCGGGGCTGGGCCTGATCGAAGCCAGCATCATCATGGAGGAGATCAACCGGGCGGGCGGCAATTCGGGCGCGTGCCACGGGCAGATGTACAATATGAACACGCTGCTGCGACATGGCAGCGCGGAGCAGAAGGCGAAGTTCCTCCCCCAAATCGCCAGCGGCGCGCTGCGGCTGCAGAGCATGGCGGTGACCGAGCCGACCACCGGCACCAACACCACCGACCTGAAAACGCGCGCGGTGCGCAAGGGCGATACCTACGTTGTCGAGGGGCAGAAGGTGTGGATCAGCCGCATCCAGCATTCGGACCTGATGATCCTGCTCGCCCGCACGACCCCGCGCGAGGAGGTGAAGCGCAAGGCCGACGGGCTTTCGATCTTCCTCGTCGATCTGCACGCCGCGCTGGGCAAGGGCATGGAAATCCGCCCGATCCGCAATATGGTCAATCACGAGACCAACGAGGTGTTCTTCGACGGGCTCGAACTGCCCGCCTCCTCGCTGATCGGAGAGGAAGGCAAGGGTTTTCGCTACATCCTCGACGGGCTGAACGCCGAACGCGCGCTGATCGCGGCGGAGTGCATCGGCGATGGCTACTGGTTCGTCGAGAAGGCGGCGGAGTACGGCAGCGAGCGCGTGGTGTTCGACCGACCGATCGGCCAGAACCAGGGCGTCCAGTTCCCGATCGCGCAAGCCTATATGGAGGTGCGCGCGGCGGACCTGATGCGTTACGAGGCATGCCGCCTGTTCGACGAGGGCCAGCCGTGCGGCGCGGAGGCGAACATGGCCAAGCACCTCGCCGCCGAAAGCAGCTGGAAAGCCGCGAACGCGTGCATGCAGACCTTCGGCGGGTTCGGCTTCGCGGCAGAATACGATGTCGAGCGCAAGTTCCGCGAGACCCGGCTCTACCAGGTGGCGCCGATCAGTTCGAACCTGATCCTGAGCTATGTCGGCGAACACGTGCTTGGCATGCCGCGGTCGTTCTGACACGCGTGCAGCCCGGAGCAGAGAGGATTCCGCATGGATAGTCAAAAGATCAGATCGCCGATCATCTCTGCAATTCTGAGCTTGGCGACTATCGCTACGGCGGGTGGCGGGATCCTGTTGCTGTATTTCTGGATTTTTAACGCAAACCTGACACGTGACGGCTTATCTATCTCCGACGATTGGCCGCTTTTGGCGATACTGACCCTTTCAATCGCCGCCAGCACCGCATCATGGGTGATCTACAATGCGAAACGAAATTCTTGGGTCGCCCTCATTATTGCCGGGCTCGGCGCGATCATTGTTCCGGTAGTCCTGTTGATCGGCTGAATTTGACGGAATTGTTCCAAGAGGAAACTCTTAGTGATTGCGCAGTGAAGCGCACAATTTGTCCGGTTGCAGATTAGCCTGGCACCATCGGCGAGCTGATCCCGCCGTCGCGGAGCGCGCCGCATTCGAGCGTGACGGTCAGTTCGCACTCCAGCCCGGCGGGCTCGTAACGCATGTCCACAGTGGTGCCCCGTTTCGAGGTAATTCCACTGCGGATCAGCCGGGTGCCGAAGCCCTCGCGCTCGGGCTCTTGAACCTCGGGGCCGCCCCGTTCCTGCCACACGAAAGCCAGCTTTTCGCACTCGCCATCCGAATTGACCGACCAGCCGACATGGACGCGCCCCTCGTCGTTCGACAGCGCGCCGTACTTGATCGCGTTGGTGGTCAGCTCGTGGACGATCATCGTCAGCGCCAGCGCGACTTCGGGGTTTAGCAGGTAACTCGGCCCTTCAAGCACCACCCGACCGTCAAGCGATCCGAACGCGGCGCTAGTCGTGAGTTCGACAATCTCGCGCACGCTCGCCGGGCTCCAGCTCGATGCGGTCAGCAGCCCGTGCGCGGCGGCCAGCGCGTGGAGCCGTGCCTTGTAGATCGCCATCGCCGGCGCGGAATCAGGCACGTTGCGGAAGGTCTGCTGGGCCAGGCTCTGGACCACCGCCAGCGTGTTCTTCACCCGGTGGTTCAGTTCCTGGATCAGCAACGACTGGCGCTTCTCGTACTCCACTTCCTCCGTCACATCGTACCCTTGCACGATGATACCGGTGATCGTGCCGTCATCTTCCGATATCGGCTGGAAGATGAAGTTGAGCACACGGTGGCTGTATGCCGGGATGTTTGTGCCTTCGAGGATTACGCGGTCGCGCCTGCCGATATAGGCCTCGCCCGTCGCATAGACCCGGTCGAGCACCTCGACGAAGCCCTGCTCGATCACTTCCGGCAGCGCCTCGCCCACAGGCTTGCCCAGGATATCGTCGCGCCCCACAAGATCGAGGTAGGACGCGTTGGCCATCTGGAAGACGTGATCCGGCCCGCCAAGCACCGCAACGAAGCCGGGTGCCTGCTCGAAAAACTCGAGCATTCGCTGGCTCTCGCGCTCGAGATCGCGGTTGCGCGCCTCGACCGCTTCGGCGCGGCGAACCACGCCGATTTCCTTGCGCAGCTGGCGCAGCTCATGGAGCTCGGTGACGTCGACCGTGTGCTGGAGGATATATTTCAGCGACCCGTCGCTGCCGCTGAGCGGAGTATGCGTCGCGCTCCAGTACCGGGTGTCCATTCCGCCGTCGGGCCGGGCAATGTCGTAACGAATCAGCGCGATCTCGTCCGTCTCGCCCGTTTCGAGGACGTGTTCGAACGAATCCCTGAGCTGACGATAGCTTTCGGAGTCCGGATCGCTCGGGAACGCGTCGAACATCGTGCGCCCCACGATGTCGTCCCGATCGCGCATCGTCACTTCGAGATAAGCGCGGTTCATCCATACCAGCCGCAGATCGCGGTCCAGCAGAACATATGGATTGGGCGACGCCTCCGCCAGTTCGAGAAAATCGATTGCCAATCTGACCCCTAGCACCTTGCGGTAATCGTCAACTGCTGGCCGCCGGGGAAGTTCCGCTGCAAATCGGGGAGTAGCGGGGGTTGTGTCATATTTGCATGGAGTCGAATGGGTCTGATGCGGAGTACGTCGCGGACATGCCCAATCCGCTTTCCTAACCGGGCGCCGCTGCGCTAGGCATGGGGCGATGATCGCCTGCCCTTCGCCCTTCTTCACCGCGTCGCGCCGCCACCATGGAAGCCGCTCGTTTTCTCCCTCAGGACACTGTGTCAGGTGTGTCAGCGATCGCGCGCGCGCACCCGATCGAGGCGCGCATGGAGCTTGAGACCGAAGTCGACGGCTGGCCGCAAGGCGCGTGGGAAGCGCTGGCGCAGCGGGCCGCGCAGGCCGCCGCCTCGGCCGAGCCGGCGCTGGCAAATCCCCGGCTCGAAGCGAGCATCCTGTTCACCAGCGATGCCGAAGTCCACGAACTCAACAAAGGATGGCGCGAGAAGGACAAGCCGACCAACGTGCTCAGCTTCCCGATGCTGGAGCGTGACGAACTGCTCGCGCTTCCCGCCGACGGACCGCCCGTGCTGCTGGGCGACATCGCGCTCGCGCACGAGACCTGCGCGCGCGAGGCGGGCGAGAAGAATGCCACTCTGGAAGAGCATGCGACCCACCTCGTGATCCACGGGCTGCTCCATCTGGCGGGGCTCGATCACGAGATTTCGACGCAGGATGCAGAGGAAATGGAGGCCCTCGAGGTGAAGGCGCTTGCACAGCTGGGCATCGCCGACCCATATGGGGATCGCTGAAGCAATAGGAGTACAGCACTGGGCCATGCCCGAAACCGACAGCGATAGGGGCACTGCCGCGGGAGACGCGGACAGTAGACGCGGGCTCTGGCTCGCGATGCGCAGATTCTTCGAAGGTCAGGGCGGCGAGCGCAGCTTGCGCCGCGAGCTCGAGGACAAGATCAACGAGCACGAGGGCGACGAAGCGGCCAGCGGCGAGGCACCGGGCACGGGCGACCTGTCGCGCGAAGAGCGCGAGATGCTGCGCAACCTCCTGCATTTCAGCGAACACGACGCCGACGACGTCGCGATTCCGCGCGGCGAGATCATCGCGGTGGAGGCAGGCTCTTCGTGGGAAGAACTGCTCGGCGTGTTCTCCGAACACGGCCATTCGCGCCTGCCGGTCTACCGCGAGCAGCTCGACGATGTGATCGGGATGATCCACATCAAAGATGTGTTCCCCTTCCTCATCAACGGCACACCGCCGCCCGAGGACTGGACCACGCTGAT
Source organism: Citromicrobium bathyomarinum (assembly GCF_038594485.1). Taxonomy (GTDB): domain Bacteria; phylum Pseudomonadota; class Alphaproteobacteria; order Sphingomonadales; family Sphingomonadaceae; genus Alteriqipengyuania; species Alteriqipengyuania bathyomarina_A. Next base: position 87,772 of record NZ_JBCFZG010000008.1, read on the forward strand.
GCGCGAACCGCTCTACGTGCCGCAGAGCCGCAGCGCGCTCGACGTGCTGGCCGACATGCGGACCAACCGGATGCACCTCGCCATCGTGGTAGACGAGTTTTCGGGCACCGACGGGATCATCACGATCGAGGATCTGGTCGAGGAAATCGTCGGCGAGATCGAAGACGAACACGACGACGCGCCCGAGGAATGGATCGAATCGCTCAGCCAGGGCGTGTGGGAAATCGACGCCCGCGCCGAGCTGGACGATATCGCCAAGCGAATCGATCCCGCGCTGGCCGAGGTCGAGGAATCGGTCGATACGATGGGCGGCCTCACCTTCATCCTCGCCGAGCAGGTGCCGCAGGTCGGCGCGAAGGTCCAGCATCCCAAGGGCTGGACGATCGAGGTGATCGAAGGCGACGAAACCCACGTGAAGCGCGTCCGTCTGCATGCTCCGGAAGACGGGTGGGACGACGAAGAATAGGCAGGCGGGTTCGCCTCACCGCCCCCAAGCGGGACCACAGGCCAAAATAGGGCTTTTGCGGGTCGCCACCTTTTGCAAAGGTCGCCGTCATGGCCAAACGTCGCCTTCCCCCGCTGCGCTCGCTCGAAGCGTTCATGTACACCGTTCGGCTCGGATCGGCGCGCGCGGCTGCCAATCAGCTCAGCCTCAGCCCCTCGGCGCTCAGCCGCCGGATCGCGACGCTCGAAGAATTCATCGGCAAGAAGCTGTTCACCCGCGCCCGCCAGGCGATGCAACTGACGGACGAAGGCGCGGCATTCCACGAGGCGGTGCTGCCGCATTTCGAAGCGCTGTCGCGTGCGGTCGAAGGCCAGTCGGAAAACAGTTCCGTCCTGCGGTTGCACCTCGGCGTGCTCCCGCTGTTCGGTACGCAGCGCCTCTTCCCGCGGCTTGCGGAGCTGCGGCGACTGCACCCGATCCTGCATATCGACATCGACACCGGCCCGCATCTGGAAGACCGCGTGGGCGACACGCTCGACGCAGCGATCATCCTCTCGCGCGGGCCATCGTCCGGGCTGCACGCGGTACGGCTGGACGAGAACAAGGTCCACGCGATCACCAATGCCGAACTCGCGGCCAAGCTGGGATCGCACCCCGACGCGGAATTGCTCTCGCGCCAGACGTTCCTGATCCACAACGGCCTGCCCGAAAGCTTCACCGCCTGGAAGGCGGCGCTGGGCATGTCCGACCTGGAGCCGAACGCGATCGACCACTACGATTCGGGGCAGTTGATGCTGGAGGCGGCGGCGCAGGGCCTCGGCATCGCGATCATGCACGACGACCACCGGCGCCGTGCGGCGGACGACCGGCTGGTCGACCTGTTCGACGCCGATGTCGACAGCCCTTACAGCTACTGGTTCGTGTGCAAGCCCGTCGCGCTGGAAGAACGCCCGGTGCGGATGTTCCACGACTGGCTGATCAAGGCGGGGCTCTAGAGCGTCAGGCCTCTGCGGTCTCGCCGACGCTCTCCATGACGAAGGTCTGGTTGGCCAGCGTGTCGTCGGTCAGCGCACGCACCATCACGGCAGCCAGATCGCCGCGCGCGGTGGTGCCCTTCCCCTCGACATTGTTGCCCAGCCGCACGTCGCGCGCGCCATCGCCATGGGTCAGCGGGCCGGGGCGCACGATGGCGTAGGGCACGCCCGAGGCAACCAGGTGCTCGTCCGCCGCCTTCTTTGCCTTCGCATAGTGATACAGATCGCTGTCGGGGTCCGGGTCGTCGACCCCGCGCGCGCTTAGCATCACGAAGCGATCGACATCTGCCGCCTTCGCGCGATCGATCAGCGCCTTCGCCCCGTCGCGATCGACCTTGTCGGTCATGTCCGCGCCGGTGCCGCTGCCCGATCCGGCGGCGAACATCACCGCGTCCATGCCGGAGCAGGCGTCTTCGGGCAGGTCGGTCAGATCGCCGAGGCGCGTCTGGCAGCCATCGGGCAGGTCCGAAGTGTCCGAACTCTCGCGGACCAGCGCCACGGGGGTGTGGCCCGCGTCGAGCAATTCGGAAACGATGCGCTTACCGGTGTGCCCGGTCGCGCCTGAAACGAGTACTTTCATCGGGGGGAGGTCCTTTATCGGTGTTCACCTTACCGACGCAGACATGGCCCGGACGTTCCGCAGGCGCAGTCGCCGACCCCACGAAAAAGGGGCGCCGAAGCGCCCCTGATCCGTCATCCTGGTGGTCCGGTCAGCTGACCGTCGCCTTGACGATCTTGCCCGGATTTGCGGGCGGCTCGCCCTTGGGCAGCGCGTCGATATGCTCCATCCCGCTCTCGACCTGGCCCCATACGGTGTACTGGCCGTCGAGGAATTCGGCGTCGTCGAAGCAGATGAAGAACTGGCTGTTCGCGCTGTCGGGAACCTGGGTGCGTGCCATCGAGCAAGTGCCACGCGTGTGCGGTTCGGAATTGAACTCGGCCTTCAGGTCAGGCTTGTCGCTGCCGCCCATGCCGGTGCCGGTCGGATCGCCGCCCTGCGCCATGAAGCCGGGGATCACGCGGTGGAAGATGACGCCGTCGTAAAAGCCGTCCTTGGCCAGCTCGGTAATGCGTTCGACGTGACCGGGCGCGAGGTCGGGGCGCAGCTTGATCACCACGTCTTTGGCTTCGCCATCGCCGGTGTCGAGGGTGAAGGTCAGTTTTTCTGCCATCGGGAATCTCCTTGGGTAATGCGTTGCCGCGAGCGCTAGCCGCACAGAGGTGCCCTGTCACCCCGAGTATGCGTTACCCTCGCAAGACGCCGCCCTGACTTGCTTTTGCGGGCCATCCGCTTAGGGGCCAGACCATGAGCGCGGACCCTCTCCTCGACGAAACGATCGACCCGGCAGAGGTGGCCGTGGAGGAAGGCGCCAACGAGGGCCGCCCCGACGATCGCGTGGACGACGAACGTCACGACGAGGAAAACCGGCTCAAGCCCGAATATGTCCGCGCGGTGCGCCTTGCGCTGGAGGAAGACCGCAAGGGCGAAGTCTACGAGCTGGTCGAACCGCTCCACCCCGCCGACGTGGCCGACCTGCTCGAACTGTTCGACACCGACGAACGCACCGACCTGACCATCGCTATCAGCGACCTGATGACCGGTGAAGTGGTCGCCGAGCTGAACGACTGGGTCCGCGAAGAAATGATGGAGGCGTTGCCCGCCGACGCGGTGGCGCTGATTGCCGACCAGCTGGAGACCGACGACGCGGTCCAGTTGATCGAGGATCTCGACGCGACCGACCAGCGCGCGATCCTTGCCGAGATGGAGGCGGAGGGCCGCGCCGCGATCGAAAGCGCGCTGTCCTATCCGGAGGAAACCGCCGGGCGCCTGATGAGCCGCGAGTTCGTGGCCGTGCCCGAACACCTGACGGTGGGCGACCTGATCGACTACCTGCGCATCCACGGCACGGTGCTGGGCGATTTCTTCGAAGTCTTCGTGGTCGACGAGGCGCACCATCCGGTCGGTACCTGCTCGCTCAGCTGGATTCTGACCACTCCGCGCAAGATCGCGCTGACCGACGTGATGAAGCGCGACCAGACGCTGATCCCTGTTCAGATGGATCAGGAAGAGGTCGCACTGATGTTCCAGAAATACGCGCTGATCTCTGCCGCCGTGGTCGACGAGAGCGGGCGGCTGGTCGGGCAGATGACGGTCGACGACGTGGTCCACATCATCTCCGAAGAAGCGGGCGAGGACGCCCTGCTGCTGTCGGGTGCGGGCGACGGCGACATCAACGAACCGATCCGCGAGGCGTTTAGCAGCCGCGTGCGCTGGCTGGTCGCCAACCTCGGCACGGCGCTGGTCGCCTCGCTGATCATCGCCGCGTTTGGCGGCGCGATCGAACAGCTGGTGGCGCTCGCCATCCTGATGCCGATTGTCGCCAGCATCGGCGGCAATGCGGGCACGCAGACCATGGCGGTGACCGTCCGCGCGATCGCCACCAATCAGCTGACCAAGGCCAACACCGGCAGGATCCTGTGGCGCGAGGCGCGCGTGGCGATCCTCAACGGGGTAACCGTGGCGGTGCTGGTCGGCATCGGCACGGCACTTGTATTCTCGGTTCCGCTCGGCGCGGTGATCGCGCTGGCGATGGTGATCAACGTGGTGACTGCGGGGCTGGCGGGCGTGCTGGTCCCGGTACTGTTCGAACGCGCCGGGCAGGACCCGGCGGTCGCGTCGTCGGTGTTCGTGACGATGGTCACCGATTCGATGGGCTTCTTCGCATTCCTCGGGCTGGCAGTGGCGAGCGGGCTGGTGTCCTGAGCCTTCTCCCAATGGGTGTAGGCCGATGGACGGGGGAGTCGATAGGCGGGCAAGTTGATGCGTGAGCATCCAGCCCCTACCTCAGCCCCATGCCGCTCAACCTGACCAAGATCGCGTTCGGCGCGCAGAGCTTTGCCGACCTCGAAAGCTGGTACGCGAACCGGCGCAGCCCCAACCTCACCACCCGCTATCGCCCGACGAGGTGGGAAGAGTGCATCGGCGGGTCGCTGTTCTGGATCCACCAGCACAACCTTGTCGCGCGTAGCGAAATCCTCGGCTTCAGCGAGACCGACAACGGCCGCTGGTCGATCGACCTCGAACCGCGGCTGATCCCGGTCTACCCGCAGCCCAAACGCGCGCATCAGGGCTGGCGCTACCTGAAGGGCGAGCCGCCGCGCGATCTGGCGCAGGGCGAGGAAGTGGGCGACGTGCTGCCCGGCGCGCTGGCGACCAAGCTGCAACGGCTCGGCCTGATCTAGTCGCGAGTTTCGGAAAATCGGAACGCTCCCCTGCCCCTAACCATTGAAGGGGAAAGGAGAATTTTTATGCCCGAACGCCAATCGCGTCACCCCGACAATGAACTGATCGACCGCATCACCGGAGAAGCCACACCCTCGCAGCAGGGCCGTGCCGAAGGCGACGTCAACCGCCGCGTCGGCGCACGCGACGAACTCAATCGCGCGACCGATCCGGACAACCGCGAGCCCACAGTCGGCTCGGACAATCCCGAACAGGATGCGCGCAAGGGCGAGAAGACCATGCGGGCGATCAAGAACGGCAATCAGGCCTGATCGCCTTCGAGGAGTGGAGCGCCCCCTTCCCTCTGGCGCGCCCCACTCGTCCAACCTCATTCACGGTCCAGCGCGCTATGGTTGATGTTGCGCTGCGCCACCCCGACGTGCGCGCCCGTATCGATTCATACGAACGGGAGACCCCCATGAAACTTCTGCACTGCGCCATCGCCGGCGCATCGCTCGCCATCGCCGCACAGCCCGCCATCGCCCAGCAGGCGGAAGCGCCCGCCACCGCTCAAATGGCCCCCGTGTCCGACGCCGAGCTCGAAAACTTCGTCGTCGCCGCTTCCATGATCGGCCAGATCCAGCAGGATGCCGAGATGGAAAAAGCGGAAAAGGACAAGGCGGCTATGAGCGTTCTGTCGCAGGCCCAGATGACGCCGGCGCGCTTCAACAAGATCGGCGCTGCGCTTCAGACCGACCAGAAGCTTCAGGCGCGGGTCGAGCAGACCGTCGCGAAGCTTCGCGCGGAACAACAGGCCGAAGGCTGATCGACGAACGGTATCGACGGCGCGACCCCTGCAATTCCCGGTCGCCGCAATTCGGGGTATCGGGCCGTATGGTCCGATACCTTTTTTCATGTGCGCTCGCGCTCGCTTGCGCTTCTCCCGCTCTCGCTCAGGACGATGCTGAAGAGCGCCCCGCCGACGCAGACCCGCTGACCGCGACAGTCCACCTAGAGGATGTCGAGCGGTTCGCGGCTCTGTTCGATGCGAGCGGTGGAGCACCGGACGCACAGCGGCTCCAGCGCGATTACATCGATCCCGGCAGTTTCGGGGTACGCGTGTTCACACCCTACCGCATCCGGTCCGGCGAAAACCTGGCTGCCGCCATTGCCGAGGACCCTGCGGCCTACAGGCAGGCTCTCGACCGATGCCTGCCGCTGGTGCGAGAGGCCAACGCTGACCTGCGCTCGATCTATCTCGGCCTTCGCGGCGCGCTGCCCGAGGCGCGCCTGCCGCAGGTCTATATCGTGATGGGGGCAGGCAATTCGGGCGGCACAGCAGCACCGGGTGCGCAGGTCCTCGGGCTCGAAGTGCTTTGTGCCATCTCCCCCAAAGACGAGGCATTCGCGGCGCGCCTGCGCCAGTTCTTCGCCCATGAAACCGTGCATTCTCTTCAGGGCGATTTCGATACCGACCGGCCCGAAAATGTCCTGCTGCGAAACGTGCTGGCCGAAGGTGCAGCCGATTTCATCGCCACGCTGGTGACGGGCGCAGATACGAACGCCGATCGCTCCGCCTGGGCGGCACCGCGCGAAGCGGAGTTGCGCGACCGGCTCGCCGCCGATCTCGCGCTGATCGATCGCGCGTCAACCGATCCGGCGCTTGAGGATGCTGCCAATGCGGCCGTCCGTCGCTGGGTCGGCAATTACGGCAGCCCTCCGGAGGGCTGGCCGTCCGAGCTGGGATACTGGATGGGTTTCAGGCTCTGGCAGGCGTACTACGATGCGTCGCCCGACAAGCACGCGGCGCTGGTTGCGATGCTGAAGCAGGATAACCCGCAAGAGGTTCTGGCCGCATCGGGTTTCATTTACTGAACGGCCCGCCAGCGTCCTATTCCGCCAGCCAAGGCGCTTCGACGCTCCAGAAGATCACATCGACGCCCAGATAGTCGCGCGCGAAGGCGACGAATTCGTCTCGGGCGAATTTCTTGCCCGTTTCGGGGTTGGTATAGGTCAGCGTCGGCTCCTGAATCGCCATCGCGATCAGCGGCAGATCGTCCTTGTGGCGATGGAAGAACGGGTAGGAGTTCTTCATCTGCGCGCGCTTTTGCGGGACGATGTCCGGCCCGCCGACGCCAATACCCTGCTCCACCGCGAGCGCGAAGGCACGCTCCATATAGCGGTGATCATTGTTCCACTCGCACGGCCAGAAATTGATGTACTGGACCACCTGCGTCTCGTGAAAAGCCGCGCGCGCGGCGCGCATATTGTCGAGCGTCGCGTCGAAATAGGCGTCGCAGGTGAAGCCGTTCTCGTCCCCGTCTTCGGATAGCGGATCGAACGCGCTTTCGGGCAGGTTCACGCCGTAGAGGCGGCCATCGAACCGCTCGGCCAGCGCCACGAGCAGCGCCTGAAAGCGGGCGCGGACGGCGGGGTTCCATTGCATCGTGGTCCAGCCCTGGCCAACCGGCTTGCCCTCGCCCGGATTGTCGTATTGCCGCGCGAGCCCGCCGCCATATTCGGGATCGTCGAGCAGGTATTGCGGCACATTGCGCGCGTCAGGCAGGAAGAAGCGGTCCTGTATCTGCGCGAACAGCTGCTTGCCCGCCGCATCGGTGCGCGCCAGATCGGCCTCGATCGCGCTGAAATCGTACACGCCCTTCTCAGGCTCGAGCATTCGCCACGGATAGACGACCTGCGCGCCCTCGATATCGGGGCGGTCGAGCAGGTCGAGGTGCTCCGCCAGATCGCCGGTATAGATGAAGTTGCGCGGTTCGGCGGCGGAGGCAGGCGCGGCGGCAAGAATACCGAGCCAGCAGAGCAGCGCCAGCGCAATCCTAGGCATCGTCTTCTCGCTCTTCGGACGCCGGAAGTTCGATCCAGAGAAACACCGACGTCCTGGCCACGCTCGCTGGCGCGGCATTCACTACCGCCTCAGGACATTGTGCCTTCACGTCCAGTTCGGCGCGCCCGGCAAGGATTGCGGCGAGCCGACGGTGAACCAGCTCAAGGCGTTGGCTTGCGTTGGGCTGGGTCGCATCGAGCGCGCAGGTAAGAATCCTGCTTACAGGCACCGTGCCTATGACGTCATCGACCACTTCGAATGCGTGGTCCGATGACGGCACAAGCGCCCCGTTCTCATAGGCAAGATAGAACGGGCCGGTAGCTATGCTCCGTGCATCAGCGCCGCTGACACCAAGAAAGGCAATTGCCAGCAGGCAGAGTCTCCTCACCCCACCTTCTCCGCCACGCGGCGCAGCATGTCGGCGTAAGCCTCGGCGGGCTGCGCGCCGGGGATCATGAACTTGCCCGCGACGATCATCGCGGGGACGCCGGTGATGTTCATCTCATACGCTGCGCGCTCGCCTGCGCGGACCTGCGCGGTGTAGTCCTCGCTTTCGAGCGCGGCCTGCGCGCCTGCGCGGTCGAGCCCGACCTCCTCGGCAATATCGAGCAACACCGCGGGCTCGCCGATCCGGCGGTGCTGGTTGAAGTGGGCGTGGAACAGCGCGAGCTTGAGCGCGGTCTGCTTTTCCGGCCCATGCTCTTCGAGCGCCCAGGTCAGCAGCTTGTGCGCGGCGAGCGTGTTCCACATCATCGCATCGGGAGCGGGATCGTCACCCTCGTAGTCGAGCGAGACGCCCGCACGCTGCGCCGCCTCACGCATCTGGTCCTGCACCCCGCGCGATTGCTCCAGCGTGCGACCACATTTGCGCGCGATATGCGCAGTGCGCTCCTCACCCTCGGCGGGCATGTCGGGGTTCAGTTCGAACGGGTGCCAGCGGATCTGCGCGTCGATCTCTCCGTCGAGCTGCTCCAGCGCCTGCTGCAGGCCGCCCCAGCCGACGAGGCACCATGGGCACATGACATCGGACCAGATGTCGATCGAAAGGGTCTGGGTCATTGGGCAATCCACCAGCGGAAGAGTTGATGCGCGATCGTATGCGGCGGGGGCGCGACGATCGGCGCGTCATCGCGTCCTTCGAGTGCGGCCTGCACCTCGTCGCGGGTGAACCAGCCCGCTTCGGCCAGCTCGGTCTCGTCGAGCGTGATCGCGTCGTCATCCGCATAGGCCATGCAGCCGAGCATCAGCTGGCTCGGGAACGGCCACGGTTGGCTGAGGATGTAAGACACATCGCGCACCACCACGCCGGTTTCCTCCAGCACTTCGCGCGCGACGCCTTCCTCGATCGTTTCGCCCGGTTCGACGAACCCGGCGAGCGCGGAATAGCGCCCCTCGGGCCAGCCGAGCCCGCGGCCGAGCAGCAGCTTGCCGTCATATTCGACCAGCATGATGGTGACCGGGTCGGTGCGCGGGAAGTGTTCTGTGCCGCATTTGGTACAGGTACGCTGCCAGCCGCCCTTGGCGACCTTCGTCGATCCGCCGCACTGCGCGCAGAAGCGGTGTCGCGCGTGCCAGTCCACCAGACTGCGCGCTCCGCCGTAGAGCGCCAGCTGGTCGGGCGCGAGGCTGGTCATCAGCGACCACAGCTGCGGGTTCGCCATGCGCGGGCGGGCATCGCCCTGCGGCGGGACCGCGGCGAAGCACGCCTTCTCTCCCCCATCCGCCCGGTCGAGGCCGAGAAACACCAGTTCCGCATCCTCGGGCGCATCGGCAAGCGTGCCCCATGCCAGCCGCCCGCCGTCATCCATCGACGGCATCAGCCCGTCGAGCAGCAACAGCCGCGCCTTCCAGTTCATCATTCCCGCCAGCGCGTCGGGATCGGCGCGCAGATTGTCCGCCCGGTCGAGCGGATTGCCGGAAAACGCAATCGGGGCCGCTACGGCATCAGCCATTATGTTTTGCGGCCAGATCCTTGGCAACCAGATCGGGGAACTCGCCCTGAATGGCGTAGGCGTCGCTCGGCATGTACTGGGTGAAGAACCCGGCGCGCAGGCCCGTCTTGAAATCGACGAACGCCGCAGTGGCCGCAGCCCCGCCCCAGCCAAACGCCTTGTCGACCACGCGGCCGCCTGCACCAAAGCCCTGCCCTTCGACCCACGTTCCGGTGAGATCGGCCGTCGCGGGCAGAATGTTCGAGGTGCCGACCCTGACCGCCAGCTCGCTCAGCACCCGGGTCTTGCCGATCTTGCCCATGCCCAGCAGCACATGCAGGAAGCGGTCGTAATCGTGCGGGGAGCAAACCAGCCCTGCCCCGCCGAAGGGGAAAGCCGGCTTGTCGAGATAGATCGAGGTCGCCGCCGGGTCGATCGGGAAGTTCTGCCCGTTGACGACGCCGTAATTGGTGGTCAGCCGCCCAATTTCGCTTTCCGGCACGGTGAAGTAGGAACTGTCCATCCCTGCCGGGCCCAGGATCATGTCGTACATCACCTGATCGAACGGCTTGCCTTCGACGACTTCGATCACCCGCCCCATCAGGTCGAGCCCAACTGAATAGGACCACTTGGTGCCCGGCTGGTAGACCAGCGGCACGGTGGCGAGCGTATCGGCAAAGGCCTCGAGGCTGCCGACCGGCTTCATGGTCGGGATGCCGGGTATGGGCATGCGACTGACCTGCCCGGGAAGGAGACCCAACCGGTAGTACTCATCCATGATCGGGCCCTTCTGGATGATCTGGTATCCGAGCCCGGAAGTGTGGGTCAGCAACTGGCGAATGGTGATCGGGTTCTTCGCCGGTTCGAGGTTATCCTCGGTAATCGCGCCGTCGTATTCCTTTTGCACCTTCATCTGCGCGAAGGCGGGCAGGATGTCGGACAGCGGCTGGTCGAGCCCCAGCTTGCCTTCGCAAATCAGCTGCATCGCGACCATGCCGGTGACGGGCTTGGTCATCGAATAGATGCGGTAGAGCGAATTGAGATCGGCCTTGGCCGTGCTCCCGAAGGCGAGCGTGCCGCCGCCGACCGAGTGCGACTTTTCATCAAGGTTCCAGCCGAACGAGGCGATCGCGTTGGCGATCTTTTTCTCTGAGACGTATTTTTCGATCGCGGCGGCGACGCTCGGCCAGTTTTCACTGACATCATGCGCAAGCAGCGCCTGGCCGAAGGGCATCCCTGCCAGCATGCTGCCGCCTGCGAGCAACGCGCCGCCCTTGAGGATACTGCGGCGAGAGAGCCCGCCCTCGCTGAAGTCCGTATACGCCATCTGTGCTCTCCCGTTTCGGTTTCCGCGCGAAACTTAAACCTGCGTCGCGTGCCGTCAATTGGACATTTGACCGGGAGACTCCCTCGCCAGCGAAAGATCGTGGGTGACCGGCGCATTTACCATCTTGTCACAAAGGGGTGCCTTATCCATATAAGACACATGCTCAACATTCTTTCCTGGCTGTTCGGTATCGTCGGCCTCATCATCGTCATCCCCGCAACCATCCCGCTGCTCGGCTGGGCGAACTACTTCGCCATGCCGTTCCTGATTCTCGGGATCATCCTCGGCCTCCTGTCGTCGCACACCAGCGGGCGAACGTTCTGCATCATCGTCACCATTCTGGCGGTCATCCGCCTGATGATTGGCGGCGGCATTTTCTGATCGCCACCTAGCGTAACCGGTTCAGAGCAGGCGCTCGCTCGCCGCTCTGGCCAGTCGCGCCGCCTTGGCGAACAGCGTCGGCAGGCCCGCTTCGTCCAGCCGGTCGATCGGCCACCATTCTCCTTTTCCGGATACCGTGGCGGGCGCGCCATCGTACCGCCGCACACTCAGCCCGATGACGAAGTGGGTGAAGGTGTGGCGGACCACGCCTGCCTCTTGCCATGCGCCAACCAGCGGCGGCTCGCCCGACCCGTCGCCTGCCGCCGACCAGCCATCGTCGGGCAGCGCGCGCATTCCACCAAGCATTCCCTCCGGTGCGCGCTGGACCAGCCACACGCACCCCTCGCGCTCGATCCAGAACGCCCTGCCCCGCCGCACGGGCTTTACCTTTTTCGGAGCCTTTACTGGCAGCCGCTGGGGATCGTGCCCCCGCGCGGCGCAATCGGCGGCGAGCGGGCAGGCGTCGCAACGCGGCGCACGCGGCGTGCAGATGCGGCTGCCCAGATCCATCATTGCTTGCGCGAAATCGCCACTGCGCTCGTCCGGCGTGATCCTGTCCGCCGCCGCACGGATCGCCTTGCGTGCCCCCGGCAACGGCTCCTCGATGGCGAACAGCCGCGCGACGACCCGCTCGACATTCGCATCGACCACGACCGCGCGCCGCCCGAAGGCGATCGCGGCAATCGCAGCTGCGGTGTAATCGCCGACGCCGGGCAGTGCGCGCAGCCCCTCCTCGGTTTCGGGAAAGCCACCCAGCTCGGCGACGAAGCGCGCCGCCTTCACCAGATTGCGAGCGCGCGAATAGTACCCCAGCCCCGCCCATGCGGCCATCACGTCTTCGTCGGACGCGTTGGCCAAAGCCGCGACATCGGGCCAGCGCTGAGTGAACGCCGCGAAATAGGGCTTCACTGCCGCTACAGTGGTCTGCTGGAGCATGATTTCGGACAGCCAGACGCGATACGGATCGGGCGCAGGCTCTCCGGGCATCGCGCGCCACGGCAGCGCGCGCGCATGCTTGTCGTACCAGGCGAGCAGTTTTGCCGGGATCTCCGGATCGGGACGGGTGGCAGTCACGCCCGTGCTATGGCATCAGTGCGCCTCCGATGGAACGCACCCCTCCCCCCAAACCCGCAGGCAGCAAGACCAGCGGCAAGAAGACTGGCAAGAAGGGCAGCAATGTCCGCCCGTTCGAGCGTCCGCGCGGCGGCGGGCCGAAGGCTGTCGGCGACCTGATGCCGCAGGTCGGGCGGACCGCCTTTCGCCGGTTCGGTTTCGTTCAGAGCTCGGTCGTGACGCGCTGGCCGGAGATCGTCGGCTCCGAGCATGCCAAAGTCTGCGCGCCAGAGGCAATCCGCTTCCCCCCGGGGGAACGCGCCGAGGGTATCCTGCAGCTGGTCGTCGCGCCTGCGCACGCGCCGCTGATCCAGCATGTGATCCCCGAGATAATCGAGCGAACCAACCGCTTCTTCGGCTATCGCGCCGTCGCCAAGGTCAAGATGCGGCAAGGCCCGGTTCAGGTGCGGGCAATAGAGGGAGGCAAGAGCGCACGACCGCCCGAACTCAAGCCGATTCCTATGGAAATGGGCGAAAGTCTGCGCGATATTGGCGACCCGGAATTGCGCGCAGTGCTCGAAGGGCTGGCGCGTACGCTGGGCGACGACGGGACGGAAGGGACGAAGACGTGAAACGCTTGATCGCAGCCGCACTGGTGCTGATGGCCGGGATGGCGAGCGTCGCGGCAACGCAGAACTGGCTGGCCACTATCGAACGCACGCCGGTATCGCACATCGTCGGCAATCCCGACGCGCCCGTCACGCTTACCGAATATCTCAGCTACACCTGCCCGCACTGCCGCGACTTCACGATGACCGGGGAACAGGCGCTCAAGCTCGGCTATGTCCAGTCGGGCGAGGTGCGCTACGAATATCGCCACGCGATCGCCAACCCGGCAGATCTCGCCGCGACCATGCTGGCGCGCTGCGGCGATGCGGACAAGTTCCCCGGCAACCATGCCGCGCTGATGGCCGCCCAGCCGCAGATCAACGTGCTTCGGCAAATGGCCACCAAGTCGCAAACGGACCGCTGGAATTTCGGCGACAAGAGCGCGCGCCGCCGTGCGGTAGCGAGCGATCTGGGTCTCTATGGTGTATTCGAACGGCGCGGATACACGCGGGTAGAACTCGACCAGTGCCTCAACGACCAGGACCTCGCCGACCGGCTGGAGGCATCCGCCGACGTCGACTGGAGCAAGATTTCCGGCACGCCCGCCTTCGCGATCGACGGCACCGTGCTCGAGGACGTCCACACGTGGGACGGCCTGAGCGCCGCCCTGTCGGGCAAGGCCCCGGCGGCACAAGAGCAATGATCACCTCGCGCCCGGTGGAGAACCGCCGGGTGCCCCTTCCGAATCGCTGGCCAGCGCGCCTATCCTTCCCAATCGGCTCGAAAAAGGACCGTCCGATGATCGCCCGAATGACCACCAAGACCCTTGCCCTGACCGCCATCGCCCTGCCGCTTGCACTGGGGCTCGCATCGTGCGGAACGAAAGACGACGCCGAAACCGCGCTGAGCGGCGAACCGGTTGCTGCGGTAGCCGCGCCCGAGGGTCAGGAATGGTCCGAAATCGCCGAGATGACCGATCGCAACGGCTATCTGGTGGGCAACCCCGACGCGCCGATCAAGATGATCGAATACGGATCGCTGACCTGCCCGGGCTGCGCCGCCTTCTCGCAACAGGCGATCGAACCGCTGATGAAGGACTATGTCGATACCGGCAAGGTCAGCTTCGAGTTCCGCAGCTTTGCGATCCACGGGCCGATCGACCTTGCCCTGACCCGCCTGATCGACTGCGGCTCGCCCTCGCAGGCCGTTCCGCTGGCCGAACAGATCTGGGCCAACCTGCCCACGCTGCTCCAACCGGTGCAGCAGCGCAGCCAGCAGCTCGATGCCGACCTCGCGCTGCCGGAAGACCAGCGTTTCGTCGCCTTCGCGGAGACTGCCGGCCTGCTCGATTTCTTCGCCGCACGCGGGATCAGCCGCGACCAGGCGCGCACCTGCCTCGCCGATGCGAAGCGGCTGAGCGAGATTGCCGAATATTCCGAATCCTACGGCACGAAGGACGATATTCGCGGTACGCCCACCTTCGTCATCAACGGTACCCAGCTCGATGGCGGCAGCTGGGAATCGGTCGAGGCAGCCTTGCAGCGCGCGGGCGCTCGCTGAGGACATAGCAGGGCTCGCGGATGGAGATACGGCGCCTTCGCCTCTCTGGTTTCAAGAGCTTCGTAGAGCCCGCTGAACTGCGTGTAGAACCGGGGCTGACCGGCGTGGTCGGCCCCAATGGATGCGGCAAATCCAACCTGCTCGAAGCGATCCGCTGGGTCATGGGGGAAACCTCGGCCAAGTCGATGCGCTCGGGCGGGATGGAAGACGTCATCTTCGCCGGGACCGAACAGCGCCCGCCGCGCCAGTTCGCCGAAGTTGTGCTGACCGGCACCGACGATCGTGGCGACGAGCTGGAAGTCGTGCGGCGGATCGAACGCGGCGCAGGCAGCGCCTACCGCGTCAACGGCAATGATGTGCGCGCGAAGGATGTCGCGCTCGCCTTCGCCGACGCGGCCACCGGCGCGCACTCCCCCGCGCTCGTCAGCCAGGGCAAGATCGCCCACATGATCGCCGCCAAGCCAGTCGAGCGGCGGCAGATGCTCGAGGAAGCGGCGGGCATCGCGGGGCTGCACGTGCGGCGCAAGGATGCCGAGAGCAAGCTGCGTTCGACCGAGAACAACCTTTCGCGGCTCGAAGACCTGCTCGCCGGGCTCGACACCCAGATCGTCAGCCTCCGCCGGCAGGCCAAGCAGGCCGAGCGCTACGCGAAACTGACCGACGAGATCGGCGTGGCCGAAGCGCGGCTGGTCTTCGCCCGCTGGCGCGATGCCGCGGCGAGCGCCGATGCTGCTCGCAAGGCTGCTGCGCAGGCGGAGTGCGCGGTCGAAACGGCAAAAGAACGTGCAGGGGAGACCGAGAGCGCCCAGCGCGAAGCGGCGGAAAAGCTCGCCGATGCGCGCGATGCGCTGGTCGCTGCGCGAACAGATGCGGGCGCGCAGGAACAGCGGCTCGCCAGCCTGGAGAAAGAGCGCGAGGCCGCGCTTGCCCGCCTCGCCGATCTCGACCGGCAGGCCGAGCGGCTGGAGCAGGATCGCGAGGATTACGGGCGAACCGGACGCGACGCCGCCGATGCGCTCAAGCGGCTCGAAGCCGATCTGGCGGCGAGCGAGTCGGCGCGCGCGCAAGCGGAGGAAGCTCTGCCCAAGATGATCGCCGAGGCCGAGCGTGCCGAGCAGGCGGAGCGTGCGGCGGAGCTCGACCTGGCGCGCGCGAACGCGGATTACGCCGCGCTCGATGCGGAATGGCGGGTCGCTCGCGCCGCGCTCGAGCAGGCGGAGCGGAGGCTGGCAGGTCTTGCCAGGGAGGCGGAACGTCTGGAGGCCAATGCGCGCCAGCAGGCGGGTGCCGAAGATCCCGCCGCAGCGCTCGCAGTCGCGCAGAGGGAGGCGAAGGACGCTGCCGAACGCCGCGAATCGCTCACCGGGACGATCGCCTCGGCTCGCGAGACGCGCGATGCCGCCCGGGTCGACATGGAAGCGGCGCAGGCCGCGCTTGCCGAAGCGCGCGCCGAACTCGCAGGTGTGGAACGCGAGCACGCAGCGCTCGAACGCGATCGCCAGGGCCGCGACAAGGCGCGCGCCGCCAAGGCGGGCAAACCGGTCGCGCTGGACAGGGTCCGCTCCGCTCCGGGCTATGAAGCCGCGCTCGCCGCAGTGCTCGGGCGCGACGGACGCAGCCCGCTGGGCATGATGCCCGAGGCGGAGGATGGCCGCTTCTGGACAGGGGCCCCGCAACCCGAACCCGTCGCAGGCAATCTCCTCGACCATCTGAGAGACTGCCCTGAGGAACTCAGAGCGCGGCTTGCCCGTGTCGTGGTCGCAGACAGCGACGATGGTCGCCCGCTCGATCCCGGTACATGGCTGGTCACGCTCGGCGGCGCGCTGCGCCGGTGGGACGGGCTGGTGGTGCGCGGCGAAGGCGGCGCGGAAGCCGCGCGGCTCGAAGCCGCCAACCGCCTTGCCGCGCTGGCCGAGCGTCTGCCCGCATTGCAGCAGGCGGTCGCCGCTGCCGAAGCCGGGGTTGGCGACGCGCGCTCCGGCCTCGACACCGCACAGGGGGCCTTCTCTCGCGCCGAGAGCGAGACCGAAGCTGCCGCGCAGGGCGAACGAGAGGCGCTGCGTGCGCTCGACCGGGCCGAGGCAGCTCTTGCGAGCCATGCCGACCGCGCCCGCCAGATCGAACAGGCGCAATCCGAACTGGCTGATCAGCGGGCGGCGGCAGAGCGCGATGTCGAGGCGGCGCAGGCCACGCTCGCCAACCTGACCGATCCCGAAGCGCTCGCCAGCCGCCGCGATACCGCACGCACGGGGCACGAGACCGCGCGCGCGCAGTTGACCGCCGCGACCGCAGCACGCGCCGCGCAGGAACAGGCGCTGGCCGTCGCGAAGGAACGCGTCTCCGCGCACAAGGCGGACCGGTCCCACTGGGATCGCCGGGCGGACGAAGCTGCGCGCCGCCTTGCCGACATGGACGGTCGCTTTGCCGAGATCGCCAGCGCGCGCGAGGCGATCGGCGACCAGCCCGAACGCTTGCTGGCGGATATCGAAACCGCGCGGACCAGCCACCGGGAAACGGCCTCTCGCCTGGCCGCTCTGGAAGAAAGGCTCGACGCTGCGCAGGCCGCCGCGGACGCCGCCGATACCGCACAGCGTGCCGCGAACGAAACCCTCGCCGAAGCACGCGAAAGGCGCGCGCAGCTCGTCAACCAGGCCGAAAACGAAGATGCCCGGCGCGCCGAGATGGCGCGCGTTTCGGGAGAGAAATTCCACAAGCCGCCGCCGCTCCTGCCGGCCGCGTTCGAATTCGACGAAACGGGCGTGGCCGACCGCGACGCGGAAGCCGAAGCGCTCGACAGGCTGACCCAGTCGCGCGAGCGGATCGGTCCGGTCAATCTCGTCGCGGCAGACGAGCTTGCAAAGATCGAGGAAGAGCACGGCTCGACCTCCGCCGAGCGCGAGGAACTGACCGAGGCAGTGCATCGCCTGCGCGGATCGATCGGGCAGTTGAACCGCGAAGGGCGCGAACGGCTTCGCGCCGCATTCGAGCAGGTCGACGCGCATTTCCAGAAACTGTTCGCGCGCCTGTTCGAAGGTGGAAACGCGCACCTCGCGCTGATCGACAGCGACGATCCGCTGGAGGCCGGTCTGGAAATCTACGCCCAGCCCCCGGGCAAGCGGTTGCAATCGCTCACCCTGCTCTCGGGCGGCGAACAGGCGCTGACCGCGATCGCGCTCACCTTCGCACTGTTCCTGACCAATCCGGCGCCGATCTGCGTGCTCGACGAGGTCGATGCGCCGCTCGACGATGCCAATATCGATCGCTTCTGCGACCTCCTCGAAACGATGACGCGCGAGACCACCACCCGCTACCTGATCGTCACCCACAATGCCGTCACGATGAGCCGGATGCACCGCCTGTTCGGGGTAACGATGATCGAGAAGGGCGTCAGCCGCCTGGTCAGTGTGGACTTACAGGCCGCAGAGCTGCTGGCGGCGGAGTAGCGTCTGCCATGACGATTGAGCCAAGCGCCCGTGCAGAGATCGAGCGGCGGCTGGAAGCGATCATCAAAGCCGAGCTGCAGCGGGCTGGTGAAGTGCCCGAGCGACGCGACGATGGGGCTTTTGCCAAAGCAGCCGACGGGTTCTTCTTGGACTTGGTTTTACCCGACGCCTAATCCGCAATCGCTGCAGCCAGGCCTTCGCGGATTGCCTTGAGTTTCTCGATCAACGCCCTGTCCGCCGCCCGACGAAGCGGCGGGCCTTCGTTGCGTGGCTGGGCAAGTTCGTCGCGGTCGGGCAGGTCGCGTGCGGTGAGGTAGCGATGCATGCCTTCGCGGGGCGCTTCCGGCGCACCCTCGCCTGCATCCTCCACGCCGGTCCGGCCCTTCCGGATTGCTGCCCGCGCGCCTTTCAAGGTGTAGCCTTCCTCGTTCACCAGCCGGTCGATCGTTTCGACCAGCGCAACGTCTTCGGCGCGGTAATAGCGGCGCCCACCGCTGCGCTTCAAGGGCTTGAGCATCGGGAACTGTTCTTCCCAATAGCGCAGCACATGCGGCTTGATACCCAGCGCCCGCCCAAGCTCGCCGATGGTCCGGAGCGCTTCCGCGTCTTTGCCATCGTCGAAGCCCCAGCGTTTCATGGCACCTCGATCAGCTTTCCGCCGCTATCCGTTCGCGCAGGGTCTGACTGGCGCGGAAGGTCATCACACGGCGCGGGGTGATCGGCACTTCGACGCCCGTCTTCGGGTTGCGCCCGATGCGTTCCTTCTTGTCGCGAAGCACGAAGCTGCCGAAGCCGGAAATCTTGACGTTCTCGCCGTCTTTCAACGCATCGCACATGTGGGTGAGTACCGACTCGACCAGCGCGAGCGATTCGACCCGGCTGAAGCCGAGCTTGCGATTGATGGTTTCGGCCAGATCGGCCCTGGTCAGCGTACCCGCCGAACGCGACATGATGGTGAACCCCTCTTATGTTGTCTCGGTTCTTGTCGTGCGACCCATTGCAACAGGCTCAAAGGCCTAGCGAATATTGCGTAGGATCGCAATTGCGGTGCCCGATTTATGCCCTGCACGCAATGGCCGGTTTACATGCGTACCAGGCTTGCACCCCAGGTGAAGCCACCGCCCATCGCTTCGAACAGCACGAGATCGCCCGGCTTGACCCGCCCGTCCGCACGCGCGGCGGCAAAAGCGAGCGGCACCGACGCGGCCGAGGTGTTGGCGTGGCGATCGACCGTGACCACCAGCTTCTCGGGCGGCAGCCCCAGTTTCTTGGCGGTCGCTTCGAGGATGCGGATATTCGCCTGGTGCGGCACGACAAGATCGATCTGGTCGACGGCAATGTCTGCCTTTGCGACGACATCGTTCAGCACCTGCGCCAGGTTGACCACCGCGTGGCGGAACACTTCGCGCCCTTTCATCCGCAGGTGGCCGACAGTCTGCGTGGTCGACGGCCCGCCATCGACATAGAGCAGGTCGTGGTGCTTGCCGTCAGCGTGCAGTTGCGAAGTCAGGATGCCCGGCCCTTCGTTATGGCCGACATCGCCCACGTCCTGGGCTTCGAGCACGATCGCGCCCGCGCCATCGCCGAACAGCACGGCGGTGGTGCGGTCTTCCCAGTCCAGAATCCTGCTGAAGGTTTCCGCGCCGATCACCAGCGCGCGCTTCGCCTGCCCGCTGACCAGCATCGCGTCGGCGGTGCTCATCGCATAGAGGAAGCCCGAGCACACGGCAGCGACATCGAACGCGGCGCAGGGTCCGCAGCCGAGCGCGACCTGCACCTTGGTGGCGGTGGCGGGGAAGGTGTTATCGGGGGTCGCGGTGGCGAGGACGATCAGGTCGATATCGCCCGCCTCGATCCCTGCGTCGGCCAGCGCGGCACGCGCCGCATCGGTCGCGAGCGTGGCGGTGGTTTCACCCTCGCCCGCAATATGGCGCTGGCGGATGCCGGTCCGCTCCACGATCCACTCGTCGCTCGTGTCGAGTCGCTCGGCCAGCTCCCGATTGGTGACCACGCGCGGCGGCAAAGCCGACCCTGCTCCCCGGACGATCGAACGAATCACTTGGCGTCGCTCTCGATCTTGTTGTTGTTCGCGCTGCCATTGGTCATCAGGTGATCGCCCAGTTCTGCCAGGTCCTGGCGGATTCGCGCGGTGAGATCTTCTTCGAGCAGACGGGCGGCAACCGCGACCGCGTTGGCCACGCCGTTTGCCGTGGCGCTGCCGTGGCTCTTCACCACGACGCCGTTCAGGCCCAGGAAGACCGCGCCATTGTGGTTGTCGGGGTCGAGATGGTGGCGCAGCAGCTCGGTCGCGGGACGCGAGACGAGAAAGCCGACCTTCGACCGGAAGGATGAGGCAAACGCGCTCTTGAGCAGGTCGGTCACGAAGCGGGCCGATCCCTCGATCGCCTTCAGCGCGATATTGCCCGAGAACCCGTCGGTCACGACCACGTCGACATCGCCGCGGTTGATCTTGTCCGCTTCGACGAAGCCATCGAAATCGATCGCCAGCGTGCTTGCATCGCGCAGGTGCTGCGCGGCTTCCTGCACTTCGTCGGTGCCCTTGATTGCTTCGGTGCCGATGTTGAGCAGACGCACGCGCGGGCGTTCGCGCCCGGTGACGATCCGCGAATAGGCCGCCCCCATGATCGCGAACTGGACGAGATTGCGCGCATCGCACTCGGTATTGGCACCGAGGTCGAGCATGATGACGTCCTGCTCTTCCAGCGTCGGGAGAAGGGCGGCAAGTGCGGGCCGGTCGATGCCGGGAAGCGTGCGCAGCGCGACCTTGCTGATCGCCATCAGCGCGCCGGTATTGCCCGCGCTCACGGCGGCGCCCGCTTCACCGCGCTTTACCGCGGCGACAGCCTCGCCCATCGAGGTGCCCTTGGCGCGGCGCAGCGCCTGCGAAGGCTTGTCCTCGCCTTCGATGGTGCGATCGCAGTGGCGGATTTCGGCAGCCCCGGCGAGGCCGGGATGGCTTTCCAGCGCGCGCTCGATCTGCGCACGGTCGCCCATCAGCAGGAAGTTGAACTTCTCGTGCCGACGGCGGGCGAGGGCTGCACCCTCGACCATCACGCGCACGCCTTCGTCGCCGCCCATCGCGTCGACGGCGATACGCGGAAGACTCATGCGATTACGTCCTTACCGTGATGGGCTCAGAGGCCCTTGGGCTCGAGCACCAGGCGGCCATTATAATGACCGCAGTGGCCGCACATGTTGTGCGGGCGCTTCAATTCGCCGCAATTGTCGCATTCATGGAAGGCTTCGACCTTCAGCGAATCATGCGCGCGCCGATTGCCCCGGCGATGCGGCGATACTTTTCTCTTGGGGACAGCCATGGCGGCACCTGTTCCTGCGTTTAATCTTCAAACTTGTGAGCCGCCTTAAGCGAGGGGTAAGGCCGGCACAACGTCTATGTCGTGCGGCGCTCACGCTCCGTCAATGGCGGAAGAGGCGCGCCCTATACCGATTCTGGCGAATGATGCAAGCGATGCGTGGGCATCGCAACCGTCGCTTGGCGCTTGGCGCGGCGCCCGGTTGCGCTAAGAATGCAGCACCTATCGGGTGAGGAGGGGTTTTGCGATGGAAATCATGCTGCCGGTATCGCTGACGAGTGCTGCCATGTTCGGCCTGCTGGCCCTGTGGCTGGCGGTACGCTGCGGCCGCGCGCGCCTCAAGGCAAAGGTCGGGCACGGCGACGGGGGCAATCCGCTGCTCGCCCGAAGGATGCGCGCGCAGCTCAATTTCGTCGAGACCGCGCCCTTCGTGCTCGCGCTGATCGTCCTGATCGAGCTGGCCGGACGCGGCGGCATGTGGCTCCACCTGCTCTCCGTGCTGTTCGTCTTCGCGCGAATCCTTCACGGGATCGGAATGGACGCGGAGCAAGGCGGCCTGCCGCGCCAGATCGGCGTGATCGTGACGATGCTCACCTTGCTGGGGCTGAGCCTGTTCGCCGCGCTGGTGGGGTTCCGGGTGATTTAGGCTACCGCTCGCACTTCCAACCCCATCCCCCTCAAGGGAGGGGAGTCATTGCGTTCAAGCCAGCGCCGCGTCGCCCACGAAGGGGTTGGTGCGGCGTTCCTGCCCGAAGGTGCTGGTCGGGCCGTGGCCGGGGATGAAGGTGACGTCGTCGCCCAGCGGCCACAGCTTCTTCGTGATCGCATCGATCAGGCTCTGGTGATCGCTCATCGGGAAATCGGTACGCCCGATGCTGCCCTGGAACAGAACGTCCCCGACGATCGCGAATTTGCGGTCGCGGTTGAAAAAGATCACGTGGCCCGGCGTGTGGCCGGGGCAGTGGATCACTTCCAATGTCAGGTTGCCGACGGTGACGGTGTCGCCATCGTCCAGCCAGCGGTCGGGCTCGAAGCTGGCGGCTTCCATCCCCCAGCGCGCCCCATCGTCATCCAGCCGCGAAATCCAGAACCGGTCCGCTTCGTGTGGGCCCTCGATCGGCAGGCCCAGCTCCTTCGCCAGCATCCCCGCCTGTCCGCAATGGTCGAGATGGCCGTGCGTGATCAGGATCTTCTCCAGCTCCACGCCAGCCTTCGCGACGCCCGCCTTCAGCTTGTCGAGATCGCCGCCCGGATCGATCAGCGCAGCCTTGTTCGTCTCGGTACACCAGATCAGCGAACAGTTCTGCTGCAGCGGCGTCACCGGCAGGATCGCGGCTTTCATGGGGGAAGTCGTTTCGGTCATGGGGAGGATGTGGCCTCAACTGTCGGTTGGCGCAACCTGCCTTCGCCCTGGCGAACGGGTAACAGAATACTGTGAGATGCAACTTTCGGTCGGCAGCTCGCTGAAGGCCCTGAAGGGCGCAAACCGCCCCCATGAAGGCACAAACCTGTCATTGGAAAAAGACCATACACCATACCGCACCCGATCGTTCGTGATCTCGTCGAGGGGATCGTCAGCCGCAATTCTCACGGCAAAATTGGCGGTCCGACCGGGGCAGTTGCCTGAAAAACGGCGGTTCCACGCAAGGCGCTTCGCAGCATCAATATCCCAGTCTTCGATCGCCTCTATCCGATCGAGTCCAGCCTTCCCGTCCTTGCAAACCACCGCGTACAGGCAAGCCGAGTTACCGAGCGCATACTCGTCAACATAGTTCTGGGCCTCGGCCGCAAGGTCGGCCTTGGTGAGGTTTCTCCAACTTGAGTATCGCTTCCACCAATCAACGGGGCCGAGCAAAACGAGTGCAATCGCAATTGGGAAAGCTGCCGCGACGAGACATCCCTTGAGCAACGGTCTGCGCGGCGCTTCGACCATCACAACCGCCCGCTCTTCCAGACGACCCGCCCCAGCACCTCGATCTCGTCCAGCCCCACCTCTACCGGCGGATAGGCGAGGTTCTGGCTGAGCAGCGCGATGCGCCCTGCCCCCGCACTTGCCAGCCGCTTGACCATCAGTGCTTCGCCCAGCCGGACGACGTGCACCCCGTCACGCTCGAACCGCGAGCCGCGATCGACGAGAATCTCGTCTCCGTGACGTAGCAATGGCTCCATCGAGTCGCCTTCCACGGTGAGTGCGGAGAGCATTTTCGGATCGAAGCCGTTCTCGCGCAGCCAGCGACCCGAAAAGCCGAAATTGTCGAACGGGCTCTCGTCGCCTGCAAACTGCCCGGGCCCGGCTGCGGCGGCGAGCGAGAGGCGCGGGATCGCGTGGAAATCCTCGTCGCCCGAGGAGCTTCGCGAGGATGCGTAGGATTTTTCCTCCACCCCGCCCAGCTCGCATTCGTCGATACCGAAAAATTCGGCCAGCACCTTGCGGTCATGCTCCTCCAGCTTGCGCGGGCTGCCCTTGCGGATGAACTGCTGGAGATAGCTGGAATTGCGCCCGATGAGCGCGGAAAGCCCGGCCAGACTGGAGCCGCGCGACCTCGAAAGCTCGAGCAGCCGCGCGCGCGCAGCATCGCTCTCGGCAGAGGGGACGGACGTAGGATCATCCTTCATGATCATTCCTATACCTAAAAGATTTTTCCTAGACAAGTAGGATTTCACGCGCGAGCAATCCTTCACCGCGGCGGACGATTCGACTCTTTAGGCCAGAAGTGAGGGAAAAATATGCTGATTCGAAGGATAGAGAGGTTTCTGCGCGAGTTCGACATGCCCGCGACCAAATTCGGGCGGCTCGCGGCGCACGATCCGCGTTTCGTGCTCGACCTGCGCAACGGGCGGATGCCGCGCAGCGGGACCGAACGCCGCGTCGATGGCTTCATGCAAACCTGGCGGGAGGCGCAAAATGCGAGCTGAATCGATACCCTCCGCCCGCCAGCCCCGACGCGGCAACTCCGCCCGGCTCGAACGCGCCGTGCTCGCACTCGCGGGCGATCATGGCCGGATCGTCGAACATCGCGAACGCAACTGGGCGAGCATCACCTTCGCCGGCACGCGCCACACGCTGCGCATAGTGTTCGACACGCCCGAGGCGATCGACGGCGGCGAAACGCTGATCGCAGCGCTGCCCGATCACGAATTCGCGCTGCCCGCCCGGCTCGTCGCCGATGCCACGGTCAGCGCGGTAGATCATGTGATGGGGCCCGCTCCGCAGCTCACCGTCACGTGCGAATTGCTGCTGCTGGAGGATGGTTGACGGCACGCGCAGCGTGCCCCGGTTTTTCAGCCCCTGGACACTGTGTCAGGTGTGTCAGAACGCGGCTCAATACCCAAGCGCGAGGTCCATCTGCGGTTCGACCGGCTCGCCCGCATGCCACTTGCCCAGGTTCTCGATAAAGCGGTCGGCGCTGCGCTGGAACATCTTCGTCTGTGCGCGACCCGAGAGATGCATGGCGATCTGCGCGTTGTCGAGCGACCATAGCGGGTGGTCGGTCGGCAGCGGCTCGGGCTCGGTCACGTCGAGCAGCGCGGCCTCGATGCTCTTGGCCTCCAGCGCTTCGACCAGCGCGGCCTGATCGACCACGTCGCCGCGCGCGAAGTTGGCGAGCACAGCGGTGCTTTTCATTGCCGCAAGTTCGTCCGCACCGATCATGTGATGCGTTTCGGGCGTCGAGGGCAGCGCGAGGATCACCCAGTCGAACGTGCCGATCTGCCCGCGCCACTCGTCTGGGCCCAGCGCGCCTTCGCCGCCCGAACGGCGCACCGGCACGACCTCCATTCCGAAGGCCTCGAGCCGCGGCTTGACCAGCGATCCGATCGCGCCGAGCCCGAACAGTAGCACCCGTTCGCCATGCAGCTCTCGCTTGCCGGGGCTGTCGAGCAGCCATTCGTGGCGGTCCTGAGCGCGCACCACCTCGCGGTAGCCCTTGGCGTGCGTCAGCATCAGCATGACCACGTACTCGGCAATGGTGATCGCGTTGATGCCCGCACCGTTGGTGACGATCGTGCCGCGCTCCTCCAGCAGGTCGAGCGGCAGGAAATCGAGCCCGGCGTAGATCGAGTTGAGCCATTTGAGGTTGGTCGCAGCGGTCACGACCTCGCACATCGGTGAGGGTTCGTTGAAATCGAACCAGCCGATCTCCGCGCGCGGCGCCAGCTCCAGCGCCTGGTCCTTGCTCATGAACCACAGCGGCTCGACCCAGTCGGGCAGGCGTGGCTCGACCAGCGGGCGGATGAGGGTGGAGAGTACAGCGGTGGTCATTGCCTCCCCTCCCGCTTGCGGGAGGGGCCGGGGGTGGGCTCTTCTTGGAGCGCTACGCAGATGGTGTCGATCACACCCTCCGTGTTGGCGATTACATCGGCGTTTGAAAAGTGCAGAACGCGATATCCTTCGCTCCGTAGATACGCATCGCGGGCCTCGTCACGCTCCGGCTGCACGTCGTGCGAATGGCCATCGAGTTCGACAATCAGCTTGTGCGAGCGGCATAGGAAGTCGGCGAAGAACGGCCCGACCGGCATCTGGCGGCTGAATCTCACACCGAGCTGGGATCTTGCGAGATGCCTCCACAATTCCCGCTCCGCAGGTGTGGCGGCATTGCGCAATTCGCGGGCGCGCTTGGTGTCACGGTCGGTCCAGCTCGGCACGGGCGCACTCTTGCCCACCCCTAACCCCTCCCGCAAGCGGGAGGGGGATTGTCAGCCCAGCTTCCACTCCCACCCTAGCGGGTCACCATCCATCACCTCGACGCCTTTACCGGCGAGCTCGTCGCGGATCGCGTCGGAGGTGGCGAAGTCCTTCTGTGCCCGTGCATCCCTGCGGCGCTCCAGCGCGTCTTCGATTTCGGCTTCGGTGACAACTGCGTCCTTGGGGCGCAGGCGAAACTCCTCGCGCGGCAAAGCCTCCAGGCCGAGCGGCCAGAGCATCGCGCGGGCGAGGGTTGCCTTCTGGTCGACGGGCACCTTCTTGGTGGCGATCACCTCTTCCAGTGCAGTCAACGCGACCGCGGTGTTCAGGTCGTCCAGCAGCGCCGCCTCGAATTTGTCGATCAGCGGGACGAGCTTGGGGTGATCCACGGCTTGCCTGAGCGCGTCAGCGCGGTTCTCCGGCGATGCCGGCAGTGCCGTATTCGGGGCCTGGTTGTAAGCCGCGCCGGTCGCCTGCCGCACGCCCATCACCATCCGCTTCAACCGGGTCAGCGCAGCGCCGAGGCCTTCCCACGAGAACTCCAGCTCGCTGCGGTAGTGCGCCTGCAGGCACATCATCCGGTAGGCGAGCGGGTGATAACCCTTGTCGATCAGCAGCTGCAGCCGGAGGAACTCGCCCGAGCTTTTCGACATCTTGCCCGACCGCTCGACCAGGAAGTTGTTGTGCATCCAGATCTTCGCACCCGAATGGCGTGCGTCGTCCAGCCCGCCGCACCCGCAGTACGCCTGGTTCTGCGCAATCTCGTTGGGGTGGTGGATTTCGCGGTGGTCGATCCCGCCGGTGTGGATGTCGAACGGAAAGCCGAGCAGCGCCTCGCCCATGACCGAGCATTCAAGATGCCAGCCCGGCGCCCCGCGGCCCCACGGTGAATCCCATTCCATCTGCC
This sequence comes from Citromicrobium bathyomarinum, assembly GCF_038594485.1. Taxonomy (GTDB): domain Bacteria; phylum Pseudomonadota; class Alphaproteobacteria; order Sphingomonadales; family Sphingomonadaceae; genus Alteriqipengyuania; species Alteriqipengyuania bathyomarina_A. The sequence goes on from NZ_JBCFZG010000008.1 coordinate 114,549, forward strand.
GCGTCTCGCCTGCCGGAGTCTTGCGCCAGATCGCGAAGTCGGCGGCGTTGCGCTTGCCTTCGACCGTGTCGATGCGGCCCTCACCGTCCTCCGTCACAGCGCGCGCCAGCCGTCCATAGTCCGCGACGCTCGAGACGTCGAAATAGAGCCCGCTGTCGAGTTCGTAGCAGTGCTTGTCCGCGATCCGCATGCCCCACGCGATCATCGCATCGACATATTCGGTGGCGCGCGGGTGCTGCTTTGGCTGAACGTTCAGCCGCGCCAGATCGCGCTCGAAATCCTCCTGATAGAACTTGGCGATATCCCACGCTGACTTGCCCTCGCGTGCCGCCATCTTCTCCATCTTGTCCTCCCCCTCGTCCGCGTCCGAGGTCAGATGGCCGACATCGGTTATATTGATGACATGGGTGAGCTTGTAGCCGAGGAATTGGAGGGTACGGCCCAGCGTGTCTGCGAACACATAAGCACGCATGTTGCCGATGTGCTGGTAGTTGTAGACCGTCGGCCCGCACGAATAGACGCGCGCTTCGCCCTCGTGGACGGGCTGGAATTCCTCCAGCTGGCGGGTCAGCGAATTGAACAGTTTGAGTTGCGGCGTATCGGTCATGGGGCAGGCGATGAAAGCTCGCCGCCCGCCGGTCAAGCCGAAGCGTCAGACCTCGCTGCAATAGGCCGGATTGTCCGACGTATCGCCGAATTCGCAGCCGCGCTTGAGCTCCTTGCGGATTCGCTCGCACGAATTCTGGATATTGCACGGCGGGCGCGTAGCGGGGGACATTTCATAGCACTGCTGCGACAGCGCCTCCGCTTTCTCGCGCCCGAGTTCAGCAAGGCACGAACCTTCGGTCGGCTGCGCGCCGCTGTTGTCGAGCGGGGGTCGGCTGTTCTCGTATTCGGCGTTAGGAGGCTTAGGCGTAGGCGTAGGTGTCACGTCGCTGTCTGCGGTAGCCGGGGATGGCGCAGCTTCGCTCGGCGCTGCGGGCGGGGTAACCGGTTCACCGGTCGCGTCAGGCGTGGCAGCCTCGCTGCCCTGCCCGTCGCACGCCGCCACCAGCAATGCTGCGGTAAAAACCGTCGCCCATTTCACCTTGCGCATGTCCGCTCCTTCAATCGAAGGCATAGCGCGCGAGAGCGCGGGGCGGTTCCGGCCCTATGCCTCGTCCCAACCCTCAAACCGGACATGTTCTTCCAGCGGCACGCGGTTGCGCTCGAAGCTGTTCACCGGCGCATCCGGATCGCGATAGCCGATGCCCATGCCGCAGAAGAAGCGGTGCGTTTCGGTGCTCACGCCGATTTGCTCCATGATCGGATCGGCGTAGTAGGCCATGAATTCCTGCGGGCAGGAATCGAGCCCCTGTTCGCGCAGCAACAGCATGATCGTCTGCAGCCACATGCCCGTGTCGGACCACTGCGCCTCCTTCATCAGCCGCGGGAAATAGCACAGCAGGAGGACGGGCGCGCCGAAGCTGACGACGTTGCGCCCCATCGCAGCGGCGCGGCCCGCCTTGTCCTCGCGCGCCACGCCCAGCGATTCGAACATGCTGGCGGAGAGTTCGTAGAGGCGCTGCTTGTAGCGATCCTCCTGCTTGGGGGCGTCCCAGTCGTAGTCGGGCTGCTTCATCTCGGCGCTGCGCAGCTTCTCACGCAGTTGCGCCAGAGGTTCGCCGGTCAGGATGGTCGCTTCCCACGGCTGGTAGTTGCAGCCCGAGGGAGCCCAGCGCGCGGTGTCCATCACGCGGCGGACGGTCTCCAGCGGCACGGGTGCGTCCAGAAAATCGCGCACCGAACGGCGCGAGGTGACGGCTTCGGAAACGGACATTGTTTGATCGCTCATGAGCGGCTGGCTAGCTGCTGGCCGGGGCCGCGCCAACCCGGCGAGCCGCATTTCGTGCTGTCCTACTCGCAAAACCCGCTCTAGCTGGATTCGCCCTGCGACCTTTTCTGCGAGGACCATCATGGGCGACCCCACCACCTATCATTTCAATCTCGACCCCGCGCTGCGACCGGTGCACGCTCCGCTCGAGGAACGCTGGTGGCCGGGCATCCGCGATGCTGCGATCGAGGCATCAAGCGCGCGGATTTACGACGCGATTCTGGGCGTGCGCGCGGTGGTGATCCACGCGACGGCGGGCGGCAGCTCGGCGAGCGCGGCAAGCGTGATCGTCGGCCGCAAGGCGAGCTTCCACTGGCTGGTGCCCGACGAGGACGAGCCGCAGCACGGGCAATTCGTGTGGGCCACCTGCCACGAGGCGCGCGCAGCCTGGCACGTCCGCAATGCCTGCTCTCACCCCGCGATCTGGGACGGGCGCAGACGGATCAACCACTGGTCGCTCGGGATCGAGGTGGTGAACCGGCAGGTGCGCACCGACGCATTTTCCGACTGGCAGGTTGAGGCGACCGCGCAAATCGTCCGCTACGCCTGGGCCAAATACCCCAACCTGCGCCATGTGGTGAGCCACGCGATGCTCGATCCCGCGCGCCGCAGCGATCCCGGCAGCCTGTTCCCGTGGGAGCGGTTCAGGGCGGCGGTGCTTGATGGACGCGAGGATCGCACGCCGAAGCTGGTTGCGGGTGCGGCAGAGCTGGAGGCGGTTTTACCGTCGGCTCCGTTTTGCATGGTGGTGTAACCGCAGCCTGCGGCTAACCGCCCCGGAAAATGGAGCCAACATCGCGTCGGCCTTGCAAGACGCGCAAGATCAAGACCGCATCATCAGTGCATTCGTAGATCACTAGGTATGAGCCGAAGCGTGCGGCGCGCACCGCCTGACCCCATTCGTGCCTCAGCCGATAGGCCAGCGGGCGATCTTCGAGTTCGACACAGAAGCCGATGATCTCCTCGATATAATCGGCGGCGCGATCCGGATTGTCTTCGCCGATGAACTCGGCAATCGCCAGCAGATCTTGCTCGGCCTCCGGCGCGAACCGCAAGGTCATTTCCCGGGCGCCGTGGCCTCTGCAACGACATCGGCAACCCGCTGCCGAACACGAGCGAACACCTCATTCGCAGGGAGCGAAGGACTCTGCCGCGCCTCGTCCAGAAGCTTACGGATCGCGAGGTTCTCCGCTTCGGTTCGTTCACGCTCCTCGCCCCAGTCGCGCAGCGCCTCGCGAACCACTTCGCTGGTGGTGGCGTATTCGCCGCACTCGACCGCAGCGCGGAGCCGCGCAGCCATTTCGGCGGGCATGGTGACGGTGATACGTTCGAGCTTGCTCATGCGTATGCATATATCACACGATGTGTGATCGAAACAATCTATGCTAGCGGCAGCCCAAGCTCTGCTGCTTTTGCGCGGATGTAGCCGCTGGCGAGCTCCCCAAGAATTTTTACGCTCCAAGAGCCCAAACTCGACGCACCCTCTTTAGTCTTACGCCAGATTTCATCATCGCGGACCTTGTCGAGGAACTCGTGTCCCTCCCAACTAATACGGAAGGATTTCTGGGCCGTCTGATCGACATACCCAGCTGAAATTAGCATCTGAACGTGCTCCATAGAGCTTTCGTAATCAGGCATTGGTGGAAGCATCTGATAGATGAATAGGCCCTCATCCTGCTCCTCCATCCAGAGCAACAGATTGCGTATTACCTCCATATCCCGCTTCAAGACTTCACCCATCCACCTCGAACAGATCCGCCATCTGCCCGATCATCGTGCCGCCAAGCTGCTCGACATCCATGATCGTCACCGCGCGCTTGTAATAGCGCGTCACATCGTGGCCGATGCCGATTGCGACCAGCTGGACTGGCGAGGCCTTCTCGATCCACTCGATCACCTTGCGCAGGTGCGCTTCGAGGTAGCCTGCGCGGTTTACCGATAGCGTCGAATCATCGACCGGTGCGCCGTCGGAGATGACCATCAGAATGCGGCGGTCCTCGGGGCGGGCGAGCAGGCGCTGGTGCGCCCACGTCAGCGCCTCGCCGTCGATATTCTCTTTCAGCAGGCCTTCGCGCATCATCAGGCCGAGGTTGCGGCGCGCGCGGCGCCACGGCTCGTCGGCCTGTTTGTAGACGATATGGCGCAGATCGTTGAGGCGGCCGGGGTTCTGCGGCTTGCCATCGGCCAGCCATTTCTCGCGCGTGTGCCCGCCCTTCCACGCGCGGGTGGTGAAGCCGAGGATCTCGGTCTTCACCCCGCACCGCTCCAGCGTGCGCGCGATAATGTCTGCGCTGATCGCGGCAATGCTGATGGGCCGCCCGCGCATCGAGCCCGAATTGTCAATCAGCAGGGTGACGACCGTGTCCTTGAACTCGGTCTCCCGCTCGACCTTGTAGCTCAGCGAATGGCCGGGGCTGATAACCACGCGGGCCAGCCGCGCGGCATCGAGCATTCCCTCTTCCTGGTCGAAGTCCCAGCTGCGGCTCTGCTGCGCCATGAGGCGGCGCTGGAGCCGGTTGGCGAGCCGGGTGACGACGTGCTGCAACCCGGTCAGCTGGCTGTCGAGATAGGCGCGCAGGCGGTCGAGCTCGTCGGCATCGCACAGCTCGGTCGCGGCGATCTCTTCGTCGAACTTGCGCGTGTAGACCTGATATTCGAAATCGTCGGGGATGTCGGTCCAGTGGCGGTTCGGGCGCACGGGCATCATGCCCTCTTCGCCGTCGTCGCCGGCGTCGTCGCTGTCGCCGTCCTCTTCGGAAAGCTCGCCCTCGCCATCCTCGTCGGCGTCGCCTTCGGTCATTTCGGAGGCGGCCTCGGGGCTCTGCTGCGGCGACTGGTCGCCCGAGTCTTCCTCGTCGGTATCGTCCTCGGGCGATTCGCCCTCGTCCTCGTCGCCTTCGTCGTCCGAGTCCTCAGGCGAGGTATCCATGCCCTCGATCAGGTCGAGCTGGCGCAGCATCTCGATCGAAAGGTCCTGGAACGCCTTCTGGTCGTCGAGCTTGTCGGCGAGTGCGGAGAAATCGCCGCCGGTGCGCTCCTCCACGAATTTCCGGACCAGATCGACGCCCTTCTTCGCGCGTTCGGGGATCGGCTTGCCGGTCAGCGCCTCGCGCAACATCAGGGATACGGCGGTGGAGAGCGGCACGTCGCGCGCTTCGGTGGCGCGGGCAATCGGGTCGCTGGCAGCGCGCAGCTCGGTAGCGGCGGCGAGGTTCTCGCCAACGCCGGCAAAGCCCTGCGCACCCAGCGCCTCGTAACGAACCTGCTCGACCGCATCGTAGACCGCGCGCGCCACCGGATCGCCCGGCGCACCCGCATCGTGCAACGCGTTGTCGTGCAGGCGAATCTTGAGCGCGAAACTGTCCGCAAACCCGCGCGCTTCGGCGGCCTGTTCAGGCGGCAGCTGGCGTCCTGGCAGCGGCACGCGGAAGTTCTTGCCCGCAGCACCCGGGCGGTCCGCGCTCCACGCGACCTCCACCTCGGGCTCGCGCGCGATGGCCCGCGCGCCGCCGGTCAGCGCGCGTTTGAAACGGTCGAGAGGGGTTTCTTCGCTCAACTCAGTCGATCACCGATTAGAGAATGCTCTGACCGGTCGACTGCCAGTCCTTCAGGAAGCCTTCGATGCCCTTGTCGGTTAGCACGTGGTTGACGAGGCCGCGGATCACCTTGGGCGGAGCGGTCATCACATCCGCACCGATCTTGGCCGCCTGCAACACATGGGTTGCATGGCGCACGCTGGCGACGAGGATTTCGGTCTCGAACGCGTAGTTGTCGTAAATCAGCCGGATATCCTCGATCAGCTGCATCCCGTCGAAGCCGTTGTCGTCGTGACGGCCGACGAAGGGCGAGATAAAGGTCGCACCAGCCTTCGCCGCCAGCAGCGCCTGGTTGGCGGAGAAGCACAGCGTCACGTTCACCATCGTGCCATCGTCGGTCAGCGCGCGGCAGGTTTTCAGCCCGTCGAGAGTCAGCGGCACCTTGATGCAGACATTGTCGGCAATCTTGCGCAGCTTTTCTGCCTCTTTCATCATCGTCTCTTGATCGAGCGCGACGACTTCGGCGCTGACCGGACCATCGACGATACCACAGATTTCCTTCGTCACCTCGATGAAGTCGCGGCCCGATTTGTGAATCAGCGAGGGGTTGGTGGTCACCCCGTCGATAAGCCCGGTTTCGGCCAGTTCGCGAATGTCCGCGATGTCGGCAGTATCGGCGAAGAATTTCATCTCTGTAACATTCCTGTCATGTTGTGTAGCGGTGCCCGCAAGCGCCAAAGCGCGCATCCACGAGTACCGGGAGAGCCCATCATGAATCGCACGCGCCTCGCGAAACGTCTCGCCTCACTTGCCGCCGTGCCCCTGCTTTTGCAACCGAGCGCAGCACTCGCCGATGATAGCGAATTCTGGATCGAGCTGGGCGCGAAGGGCGATATCGCGCCCGGCACCGCACTGAAAGTCGAGGTGGAGCAGCGACGGAAGGCGGGACCGGACGAATACATCGTCGGCGCGGTGGTCGATCGCAAGGTGGGCGACGGCTTCACCATCGGCGGCGGAATGGAAGTGCACGATATCGGCGGGTTCACCGAAATCCGCCCCTACCAGCAGGTCGGCTATTCGACCGGCATCCTGTCGCTGCGCACCCGAATCGAGGAGCGCTTCTACGATGGTTCGGATCGCATGGCTTTGCGCCTTCGCCAGCGCTTGCAGTTGAGCGACGATATTGCGCCCAAGCTGAAGGCGGCAGGTTCGGTCGAGTTGCTCTACCAGCTGCGCGATCGCAATGATGGCGGCCCGCAGCGGGTCGACCAGTGGCGCTTCAACGCCGGGCTGACCTACCGCGCGGCGGACAAGCTGGATGTGACCGGCGGCTATCAGCTGGTGCTGCGCCCGCGTCCGGGCGGCGACACCTACACCCACGTGCCGCAGCTGACGGCGACCTACCGCTTCTAGAGGCGCCCCGCCCTACAATCTGGCCCCGACTCCCAACGCGCCGATCAGCACTGGATCGTTGGTGCTGCGCGGGTCGGCGCGGATCGCGGCTTCCTCGCGCCCGATCTCGGTCCAGATCGTATCGTTCACCTCGGTCGCCACGCGCCCGGCCGCCGCATTCACATCGACGCCGACCGCCGCCGAGATCAGCTGGCCGACCAGCGGGTCCTGCGCGACGCGCATCGCCTGGCCCAGTTCGGGCACCATCGCATCGACCACGCGATTGCCAGCTTCTCCGCGAAGATAGCTGGTCGCTGCGGTCGGTCCGCCGGTGATCAGGTCGATCGTGTTGCGCACCCCGATCAGCTGGATCGTATCGTAGATGACCGGCGCGGCGCGCTCGCTCGCGTCGATCGCGAAGCCTGCAAATTCGCGCTCCACCCGAGACTTGATCAGCCCCGAGGTCAGGATGCTGGCAAGCACCGATCCTCGCGCGCCCAGCATGGTGTCGAGCCCGATGGCAGCAACCTGCTCGTCCCAGAAGCCGCCGGGCGCGGTCAGCCGGGCGAACGCGCGCTCGCTCGACAGCAGAAGCAACCGCTCGATCACATTGGTCACGCGATCCTCGTAGGTCATGCAACCGCCGAGCAGCAGTGCGCCCGCGCCGACGCCCAGCGAGCCCAGAAGGCCGCGGCGGTTGAGGCTTGTTTCCAGAATTCCGGTCATCATCTCACCTTCCATGCTTGTGGCGAGGGAGCCCCCGCGCCCATATTGGCAGTCGACCCATGCGCCGTATCCGCCTTCTCGTCCTCAATGCCGCGCTCGGCGTGCTCGATTACCGCGTGCCCGATGGCATGGCGGTCGAGCACGGCAACGTCGTGCTCGCCCCGCTCGGCCCGCGACAGGTCACCGGCATCGTGTGGGAAGAGGAACGCCTGCCGGGCCAGTCGGTGCCCGAAGAGAAGCTTCGTCCCATCCTGTCGGTGCTGCCGGTGCCGCCGATCCGCGCAGAATTGCGGCGGCTGATCGAATGGACGGCAGACTATTACTGCGCGCACATGAGTTCGGTCGCGCGGATGGTGCTGGCGAGCGGCGGCGCGCTGAAGGGTGGTGTGACCGTCACCGAATACCGCCTGACGGGCCAGCAGCCCGACCGGATGACGCCGCAAAGAAAGGCTGCGCTGGAGAAGCTCGAAGACCAGCAGGGCACGATCCGCGAGCTGGCGGAGATTGCGGGCGTCTCCGACGGGGTGCTGCGCGGACTGGTGAGCCAGGGTGTGCTCGAACCCCAAGAGGTCGATGCGGATCGCCCCTATAAGCGCGCCCAGCCCGACCATGCCGAGCCGGTGCTCTCGCCGCAGCAGGCCGAAGTGGCGGACGAGCTGGTGAAGGCGGTCGAGGCGGAGGACTTCGCGCCGATCCTGCTCGACGGGGTGACCGGATCGGGCAAGACGGAAACCTATTTCGAACCCGTCGCCTCCGCGATCCGGGCGGGCAAGCAAGTGCTGGTGCTGCTGCCCGAAATCGCGCTGACCGAGAATTTCCTGCGCCGGTTCGAGGATCGCTTCGGCACGCAGCCAACGCTGTGGCATTCCTCCCTGAAGTCGTCCGAACGCCGCCGTGCGTGGCGTGCGATCGCCCGGCCCCCGGAAGAAGGTGGCGCGCAGGTGGTGGTCGGCGCGCGATCGGCGCTGTTCCTGCCCTATGCCAAGCTCGGCCTGATCGTGGTCGACGAGGCGCATGAGATCAGTTTCAAGCAGGACGATGGCGTGCGCTACAACGCGCGCGATGTGGCCGTGATGCGGGGCCATTTCGAGCGGATACCGGTGGTGCTGGCATCAGCTACCCCCGCGCTCGAAAGCCTGCACATGGCCGAGGTCGGGACCTATCGAAAGCTCGACCTGCCCAGCCGCTTCGGCGGCGCATCGCTGCCGACCATCCGCCTGCTCGACCTGACCGAGGAGCCGCCCGAGCGGGGTCGCTGGCTCGCGCCCAGCCTTGCGCGCGAGCTGTTCACGCGAATGGAGCGCGGCGAACAGACGCTGCTGTTCCTCAACCGGCGTGGCTATGCCCCCCTGACGCTGTGCCGCAATTGCGGCTATCGCTTCCAGTGCAAGCAGTGCAGCGCATGGCTGGTCGAGCATCGCTTCACCCACCGGCTAGCCTGCCACCATTGCGGGCACGAGGAGCCTTCTCCCGCGGCCTGCCCTGAGTGCGGCGAGAAGGACAGCCTCGTCCCCTGCGGCCCCGGGGTGGAGCGTGTGGCTGACGAAGTGCGCGAGATCGCACCCGAGGCCCGCATCGCGGTCGCCACATCGGACACGCTCAACAGCCCCGCGCGCGCCGCCGAGTTCGTCGCGATGGCGGAAAGCGGAGCGATCGACGTGATCGTCGGTACGCAGCTGGTGACCAAGGGCTTTCACTTCCCCGAACTGACGCTGGTGGGCGTGGTCGATGCCGATCTGGGCCTCGAAGGCGGCGACCTGCGTGCTGCCGAGCGCGTCTACCAGCAGATCGCGCAGGTCGCGGGCCGTGCCGGCCGCGCCTCCAAACCCGGCGAAGTGCTGATCCAGACGCGCCACCCCGACGCGCCCGTCATCGCCGCGCTCGCAGCGGGCGACCGGGACGCGTTCTACGCCGCCGAGCTGGAGGCACGCCGCCACGCCAATGCCCCGCCATTCGGGCGCTGGGCCGCGATCATCGTCTCGAGCGAGGACGACAAGGAAGCGCGCCTGGCCGCTGCGAGGATCGGCGATGCGCGCCCGCGGCTGGACGACATCATGATCCTCGGACCCGCGCCCGCCCCGCTCGCGCAGCTGCGCGGCCGCTATCGCTATCGCCTGCTGATCAACGCCAAGCGCACCGCCGCGCTGCAGGACGCGATCCGCGACTGGCTCGATCCGCTGGACCTGCCGCGGGGAGTGCGCGTCGGGATCGACATCGACCCGTATAGCTTCGTCTAGCGCCGGCCCTGCCCCAAAGGCCAGCGGCGCTGCCCGGCGTGCTCGTGCATTGAAGGGCCATGGCAGAACAGACAACCGGCCCCATTCTTGTCCCCATCCTCGGCGACCAGCTGACCCGCGATCTCGCCTCGCTGCGAGGCCGCGCGAAGGACGATACCGTCATTCTGATGATGGAGGTGTGGGACGAGGCGACCTACGTGAAGCACCACAAGCAGAAGATCGTGCTGATCTTCTCCGCGATGCGACACTTCGCCGCAGAGCTGCGCCAAGCCGGGTGGACGGTCGATTATGTGCAGCTGACCGATCCGGACAATGCGGGCAGCTTCACCGGCGAAGTCGCTCGGGCGATCGAACGCCACAATCCGCGCGCGGTGCATATCGTCGAGGCGGGCGAATGGCGCGTGCAGCAATCAATTGAGGAATGGCCCGACAAGTTCGACTGCAACGTCGAAATCCTGCCGGACGATCGCTTCGTCAGCTCGATCGCCGAATTCCGCGAATGGGCCGAGGATCGCGACAGCCTGCGGATGGAGTTCTTCTACCGCGAAATGCGCAGGAAGACCGGGCTGCTCATGGATGGCGACAAGCCTGCGGGCGGCGAGTGGAATTACGACAGCGAAAACCGCAAGCCGCCCAAGGAAGGGTTGGCGGCGCCGCAACGCCCGCTGTTCGAGCCGGACGCCATCACGCAGGAATGCATCGACCTGGTCGAAGAAAAGTTCGCGGACCATTTCGGCAGTCTCGACAGCTTTCGCTGGCCGGTAACGCGCGATCAGGCCGAAAAGGCCGCCGACGCGTTCTTTGCAGAGCGGCTCGAATGCTTCGGCCCCTATCAGGACGCGATGGTCCACGGGCAGGACGACCTGTTTCACTCGATGCTCTCGACCAGCATCAACCTAGGACTGCTCGATCCGCTGGAGCTGTGCCAGCGTGCAGAGCAGGCGTACAAGGATGGCAAGGCGCCACTCAACAGCGTCGAGGGGTTCATCCGCCAGATCATTGGCTGGCGCGAATATGTTCGCGGCTTCTACTGGCTGCAGATGCCGCACCTGCGACGCGCGAATGCGCTGAACGCCCAGCGCGGATTGCCAGAATTTTTCTGGACCGGCGAGACGGACATGCGCTGCCTTGCCGACTGCATCCGCTCCACCCGCGACAACGCCCATGCGCACCATATCCAGCGGCTGATGGTGCTCGGAAATTTCTGTCTGATCGCGGGGATTTCCCCTCGCGAAGTGCAGGACTGGTATCTGGTGGTGTACGCCGACGCCTATGAATGGGTCGAGTTACCCAATGTGGCGGCGATGGTGCTCTACGCCGATGGCGGGGAACTGGCGAGCAAGCCCTACGCCGCGTCGGGCAACTACATCAACAAGATGAGCAATTACTGCTCGGATTGCGCCTATTCAGTCAGCAAGAAGACCGGCGAAGGCGCGTGCCCGTTCAATGCGCTTTACTGGCACTTCATGGACCGCCACCGCGATACGCTGGAGGCCAATCACCGCATCGGACGGATCTATTCCAACTGGGACCGGATGGGCGAGGAGAAGCAGGCCGCCTATCTGGAAACCGCGGAAGCCTTCCTCGAGGCGCTGGAGGCTGCAAACAAAGGCTGGGCGCGCAAGCCCTAGCGCCAGCATCCTCGCCTGGCCTGGGGAGGGGTCTCGACATCGATCCTTATAGCTTTGTATAGGCCCACAAATCAGACAGGGGGGAATATACATGATCCGCAAGATTTTGCTGGTGCTTGGCCTGCTATCGCTGCCGACGGTGGCGCATGCCGAATGGCACAAAGCCGTCAGCAGCCACTTCGTCGTCTATGCCGACGAAGATGCGGATGCGCTGAGCGAATATGCGGAAAAGCTCGAACGCTACGACAGCGCTGCCCGCACGCTCCGCAATTTGCCGAAGGATGCCACCCCTGCATCGAGGCGGGTCACTGTGTTCCTGGTGCCCACCGGCGAGTTCTACGCGATCTTCCCCCGCAGGGTCGGCGGGATTACTTACCCCCGCGCGACCGGCACGCTGATCTTCATGCCGAGCGACGGGGACGATTCCACGCTGTTCCACGAATACACCCACCATCAGCTCGCGCTTGCATGGGCGGGCCTGTCGGTCCCGGGCTGGCTGAACGAGGGAATGGCGCAGGCGCAGTCGACGGCGGAATTCAAGTCCGACGGTGCAGTCGTCTTCGGGCGCGAACTCGAATATGCTGAGTACATGCTGGCCGACATGGACAGCGGCGACATGCGGACGATGCTGAACAAGTCGACCGCCGGCACCGGCGAGACGAACTATTACTCGATCGGCTGGCTGCTGACCCACATGCTGACCTTCGACAACAAGCGGCAGGGGCAAATGATCGATTATCTCGTCGCTCTGAACAAGGGGCAGTCGGCCCCCGAGGCGGCCGAAACCGCATTCGGCGATCTCAAGAAACTCGGCAGCGACCTGCAGCGGTATCGCCGCTCGGCCAGCCTGCCCGGCGTGGTCGTGCCTGCGGACCAGATCACCGTTGGCCCGATCGAAGTCACGAAGCTGTCCGCCGGCGAAGCTGCGACCATACTCGACGCGATCCATTCGCAAGCCGGTGTCGACGAAGAAAAAGCCGCCACGCTCTACACCAAGGCGGTGGCCGACGCCGCGCCCTACCCCAACGACGCCGGTGCGCAGCGGATGCTGGCGGAGGCGGCGTTCGATGCGAAGCACTTCGATGTCGCTCTCGAAGCGGCGAACCGCGCTATCGCAGCGAATCCCAAGACGGAAGGCGCGTACTACTACAAGGCCGAGGCCATGAAAGAACTGGGCGAGGATGCCGACGCCCAGCGCGCGGTGATCGATGAAGGCCTGATCGAGCAACCCGATTCCCCGTCCCTGATGCGCCTTTACTACAAGACTTACATGGGCGGTAATGAGCCCGCTCCGCTTCTCGCCAAGACCTATCTGGTGCAGGCGTACAAGCTCGCCCCGCAGGATCCGGGCTTGCGGATGGAAACCGCGAGCATGCTGCTGACCGAGGACAAGGGGGCGGAAGCGCGCGCTTTGCTGCGCCCGGTGGCATATAGCGTCCACCGTTCGAAGGCCGCCGAACATGCGCTGGCCGCCATCGCCGCCATCGACGAAGGCGATCTGGAACGTGCCCAGACCGAGCTGAGCAAGCAGGACGACGAAGACGAAATGCCGGACGTCGGGGGTGAGCGCGAAGAATAGCGCGCCCAAGGCGGGCCCGCATCGCGTCGATAGCCTTCGGGCCCGGGGCGGGTCTCCCGCACGCGCTGCGGGGTCGCAGCGCGGCTTGTCCGCTCGCGCACATGGCAGTAGCACGCTGATGTAATGTCCGAGCCCGTGCCCAAGATGACTTTCTTCAAGCCCCTGCGCGATGCGCGCCCGGTCATTTCTCGCGAGGCGGTGCTGCACGCCGCCTATGCGGTGCTGACCGGCACCGCATATGCCGATTTCACCTTCGCCCGGGTTGCGCAAGTTGCAGGCGCCGACGAGACCGAATTGCACCGCTGGTGGGACACGGCGGGCGAACTGGCAGTGGACACCTTCTTCGCACTGCTCGACCTGCAGGACAGCGAGTGCGCGCAAACCGATTTCCGCATCCAGACCCATGGTCTCGCCAGCCAGTTGCGCGGCCCGATGGGCAAGGCCTTCACGCAATTGCTCGCGCAGGGGCGCACCAGCCCTCCGGTCGCCGTCGCGGTTCGTAAGCGCTGGCTCGATCCCCGGCGCAACTGGGCGAGAAACCGGATGGCGCGCGCCGCGCAGGATGACGAATTGCGGGTCGGGGTGGATACGCGCGCCGCGCTGGCACTGATCTATTCGCCGATCTATTCGCCGCTGCTGTTCGGGAACGACCTGCCGCCGGAAGACGATCTGGCGCGCTGCTTCGATCTCGCTGCGAGAACCATCTTCCGGCGATAGCGGCGTTTCGCTTCGGAATGCTGCTTTGGCGGCAAAAGGCCGCCCTCAGCGAACGCAAACCGGAAATTGACTAGGCTGGCTGCGCTTGCGCATCCTCGCGCTTCACCAGCTTGTGCTCGTCTTCGACCAGCCCGTGCTTCCAGTAGCTGGAGATGTAGAGCGACGGTCCGCTCAGGCGCAGCTCGTTGCGAAAGAAGCTGCGCAATTCGCGCATCGAGGAGAATTCGCAAGCGGCCCAACCTGCGATCCTGCCGATGGGCACGTCCAGATCTCGCAGAGCATTGACCAGCAGATCGGGCCGCTTGCCGGGTTCCGGATTGACGAGCCAGCGGATCTCGATCCCATCCGGCTTGTCCAGCCGGGCCTTGTCGGCTTCGTTCTGTATTTCGATGACCGCGATTCCCGCGGCGTCGCTGGCGAGCGCGGCCAGGTTGACGCCGATTGCAGGTAGCGCGGTCATGTCACCTGCGACGAGGTAGAAATCGTGACCGGGAGGAAGCGGTTTGGCCGGGCCGGGGCCTCCAACAGGAATCGAACTGCCTGGCTCTGCTGAAAGCGACCACTCTGTCGCCGGACCGGCGGCCGCGCCGCCATGGAGAGCGAAGTCTATATCGAGCTCGCCGTCGCGCTGGTGGCGGATGGTATAGGTGCGCACGATCGGCTTGCCGTTCGCGTCTTCGCCGAGAAACAGTTTGAGGTATCCGCCAACCTGGTCGGCAGGAAAATCGGAGAGGCCGGGGCCGCCCAGGGTGACACGCTGCATGGAAGGGGTTAGGCGCTTGCGGGCCAGAACGGTGAGGTTACGGGGAGAGGGTCTGGATTTCATGCATCGCATTTAATGCGAATGCATCGCAAATGCAATATTCACAGCGATCATTGGGCTTTCACCTCGGGCGGGATCAGCCAGATTTCCCCTCACGGCGCAGAAGTTCTTCCTTGATCTGCGTGCCGTAGGCGTAGCCGCCGATCGCGCCGTCGCTGCGGATCACGCGATGACACGGAATCAGCACCGCGACATTGTTGGCGCCATTGGCACTGCCTGCAGCGCGCACCGCCCGCGGGTTGCCCGCCGCCGCCGCGATCTCGCTATAGCTGCGCGTTTCGCCGGGAGGGATGTCGCGCAGCGCCTTCCAGCAGGCTTCCTGGAATGCGGTGCCCGCGACATCCAACGGGATGGCCGCACCGGTGCCCGGGGCCTCGACCGCGTCGATTACCTGCTGGAGCAGCGCGGCGAAATCCGCCCCGCCCTGCGCCAGTTCCGCATTCGGGAACCGCGCGCGCAGCTGTACCTCACCCTCGTTGAAGGAGAGGCGGCACACGCCCTTGTCGCTCGCCGCGACCAGCATTGCGCCCAGCGTGGTCTCGACCACCGCCCAGCGGATCGTCACTCCGCGTCCGCCGTTCTTCCATGCGCTCGGGCTCATTCCCATCTTCCCTTCCATCGCGGCGTAGAAGCGGCTGGGTGCTTCGTATCCCGCATCGTAGATCGCATCGGTGACGCGCTCCGACCCGCTCAGCGCATCGCGCGCGCGTTCTTCTCTCAATGCGCGCGCGTAGGCTGCGGGCGAGAGGCCCGTGGCACGCTTGAACACCCTCTGGATATGCGTGGGCGAATAGCCGGTGATCGCGCCAAGTTCGTCGAGCGTCGGGCTCTCCCCGCTGCGGATCGCGTCGATCGCGGCACGCACCGCTGCTTCGTCGCGCGCAACATCGTCGGGCAGGCATCGCTTGCAGGCGCGCAGACCCGCCGCACGGGCCTGCTCTCCATCGGCGAAGAAGCGCACATTGGTGCGCGCCGGATGCCGCGCTGCGCACGAAGGACGGCAATAGATGCCGGTGCTGAGCACGCCGGTGACGAACTGCCCGTCGAACGACCGGTCGCGCCGCATTACGGCAGCCCACGCCTGCTTGTCGTCGATTGCCATCACGTCCTCCGCGCCCGTGCGAGGAAGCACCCGCGCGTAGCGGTGTGCACGTCCACTTCGCGAATTGTGGGATTATCGAGCAGCTTGCGCAATCCCGCGTCTGCCTCGCCCGGCTGGGCAAGCAGCGCGTCGACCATCAGCCCGTCATCGCCGAACCCGCGCAAGGAGAGTACGCGGCGCTGCATCAGCGGCGGAACCTGCGCTTCGTAGACCGCGGCTTCGCGCGCATCCTCGCGCACGAAGATCGCATGGCTTGCGCGGTAGGGGCCATTATCGGTGCGCGAGAGGTGGTTCAAAAGCAGCAGCGCCGCCCCTTTCTGAGCATCCGCCAGCGTCACCCGGCACGGGAAACCCCCATCCGAATCGGCGATCATGCGATGGACGTGCCGCTGGCTGAGCGCCGCATCATCTGCGCCGAAAAGGGGCCTGTAGGGAGCAGGATCGAGGCCGGTGATGAGATAGGGCATTGGGACAATCTCCTCTGATTGGCCCCGATCTGTGTACGCATGCGGAACGCGGCGCATCCCGAAGCTTGCGGCCAAACCTCCGGACCGCCAAAAGGCGGGTGATGACGCGAATCCTGCTCCTTCTCGCTCTCCTGCTGGCGCCGCTCGCGCTGACCGCGCCCGCGCAAGCCGAGCCTGCCGATATCGACGCCGCCGCGCGCGGCGTGGTGCGGATCGTGATTTTCGAGAAATCGGGCGATGATCTCTACCCCCTCAGCCACGGGACCGGCTTCGCGGTGTCGTCCAAGATGATCGTGACCAATGCCCATGTCGTGGCGGAGGCGCTGAACGGCGGAGAGTTCGAAGGCGACCGGGTGATCGGCATCGTCCCGCCCGAGGGCGATTCGCCCGCGTTCGCACGCATCGTGAAGATCAATCAGGGGACCGACCTCGCCCTGCTGGCGATCGAGGGCAACCTGCGCCTGCCGCCACTCACGCTGGCCGGGGGGAGCCCCGGTGGCAGCGGCGCCAGCGTGACATCGGTGGGCTATCCAATGAACGTCGACCGGGCACAGGGCCTTTCGATCCGGGATATCGTGCGCTCTCAACCGCCGGTGAAGAGCCGCGGCTTCATCTCGGGCGAGCGGCCGAGCCGCCAGTTCGACACGATCCTGCACACCGCCCCCATCGCACGCGGCAATTCGGGCGGCCCGCTGCTCGACAATTGCGGGCGTGTGCTCGGGGTCAATTCCTTCGGCGCGGAAAGCGACGGGACCGACGCGGAGTTCTATTTCGCGGTGTCGAACAAGGAGCTGATCCCCTTCCTGCGATCCAACGGCGTCTCCGCGCAGCTCAACGACATGCCCTGCCGCAGCCTCGCCGAGCTCGACGAGGCCGAACGGGAGCGCCGCGCCGCTGCCGCCGAGGCTGCGCGCGAACAGATGCAGGCACGCTCCAATGCGGCGAGCGAACGGCGCGCAAGGTTGCAGCTGGAGGCCGAGCTGGCGGTACAGGCAGAGCGGGAGAACCGCATCGCCGGTTCGCTGCTGCTGTTGCTTGCCGCGATCGGTCTCGGCGTGCTCGGCTATATGCTGGCGCAGCGTCGCCAGAAGGAACTCGAAACGGGCGAGGCGCTGACCGAGGCGCAGGTCGAGCAGGACCATGAGTGGGACGACGATGCGCGCAAGGCGCTGCCCGAATGGTTGCCCTATGCGTGCTACGCCCTCGCCGCGGTGCTCGCGGTCGCGGCGGCGGCGCTGTTCCTCACACGCCCCGGCCTCGATGCGATCGACCGGCGGGTCGCCGCCGCGCTGGGTGAAGAGACGGGGAGCGAGCAGGTTGCGGACGACGCCTCGGCCATGGCTGCGGGCAAGTTCGTCTGCACGCTGGAGCCTACGCGCAGCCGCATTACCGGAGATGCCACCCGCAGCATCGACCTGAACTGGTCGGCCGACGGATGCGTCAATGAACGCACGCAGTATGGCTTCGCAAACGGGCAATGGGCGCGCGTCTTCGTACCCAACGAAGAGGATGCGGTTAGCGTCGCCCGCTACGACCCGCAAAGCCGCACCTACCAGGCCGATCGCTACCTGCTGTCCCGCAGCGCGATTGCCGCCGCGCGCAAGGCCCGCGGCAGCTACCAGGCACCTTCGTGCGAAGCGCCCGACGGGGCGGCGGAACTCGGCCGTTCGCAGGAAGCCGTGCTCGCCGCGCTGCCGCGGCAGCCGAACGAGCGACTGGTCTATTCCTGCCAGCCGGCGGATTGACGAACTAGGCCGCCAGCGGCTCCCCGGTCAGCGTGATGCGGTGCATCTCGCGCGCGTGGCCCTGATAGTCGTTCATCGCCATGTGCCAGGTCGTCCGGTTATCCCAGATCGCGACCGAGCCCGGCCGCCACACCACCCGCGCCTGATTTTCCGGCAGCAGCGCGGCGGCGAAAAGTTGCTGGAGCAGCGGCATGCTCTCCTCGCGCGTGCGCCCGACGATATGCGTGGTGAAGGCGGCGTTGACGTAGAGCAGCTTGCGGCCCGTCTGCGGGTGGCGGACCACCACCGGATGCGTCGCGCCGGTCGTCACCTCCTTGCCGCGCAGCGATTCGCCGATGTCGGTCCGCGCGTAGAAGCCTTCGGTGCTATAAACGTGGTCGGCGGTGTGGAACGCCTCCAGCCCCTCGATCTCCGCTTTCAGATCGTCGGGCAAGGCATCGTACGCCGCGCCCATGTGCGCGAACAGGGTATCGCCCCCACTTGGCGGAAGTTCGCGCGCGACGAGGATAGAGCCCATCGCGGGCACCGGATCGTACGAATGATCGGTATGCCAGCCACCGCCGATATTGGTGACCTGGTCGGGGCGTTTCCCGACAACGGCAATCTCCGGATAGGCATCGGTCAGCGGGAAGTAGCTGTTGAGGTCGATCCCGCCCCACGCCTTTGCGAAGGCAATATGCTGTTCGGGTCCGAAATCCTGATTGCGGAACAGCGCAACGCCATGCTCCCAAACCGCCTGCCGAATGGCGTCGAGCGTCTCGCCACGCACATCGGCCAGTTGCACACCGCTGATTTCGACGCCGCAAAGCGGAGCCAGCCTTGTCGTTTCCATGATCCTCTCCTGCCCTCTCACCGGGGTTGTCCCGAGCAAGCCTACGCCGGGCAGGCGAAGCGAGCAAACGAATCCCCTACCCTCGGCTTGCGCTTCGCCAACCCCGATGCTAGGCGCGCGCCAGCCTTGCCTGGGCACACCTTGCATCCCCCGCGATGCGGCCCGATACGGCAGGCGACCCGAATCGTTTTTCCCGGACCCGAAGAGGACCCCTTCGCGTGGAGATTTCCGCCGGTATTCAGGCTAGCCTAGCAGGGCGTTATGCTGTCGCTCTGTTCGAGCTGGCGGCAGAAGATGGCGTGGTGAGCGCGGTCGAATCCGACCTCGACAAGCTTGCCGCCGCTCTCGACCAGTCGCCCGAGCTCGCTTCGCTGACCACCAATCCGCAGCTCGGCCGCAAGGCCAAGATGAGCGCGATCGAAGAGGTTGCCAAACTTCTCGAGCTCAACACGCTGACGCGCCGCTTCCTCGGCGTGCTCGCGGAGAATCGCCGGCTGGCCGAAACCGGCCGCGTGATCCGCGCCTTCCGCGACATCGCCGCCGCACAGCGCGGCGAAGTGAGCGCGGAAGTGATCAGCGCACGTCCGCTGACCGAAGATCAACTCTCGTCGCTCAAGCAGAAGCTGACCGCGCGCGAAGGCCGCACGGTCAAGCTGACCAGCAGCGTCGACCCCGATATGCTCGGTGGCCTCATCGTCACCATCGGCTCCAAGCGGATCGACGGATCGATCCGCACCCGTCTCAACGCGCTTACGCAGGCAATGAAAGGCTGACAGCGACCTCTTTACGAGGGCTGTCGATGAAAGGCTCAGGCAATGGATATTCGCGCCGCTGAAATCAGCAAGGTCATCAAGGACCAGATCGCCAACTTCGATTCCTCCGCGCAGGAAAGCGAAGTCGGCTCCGTGCTCTCCGTCGGTGACGGGATCGCCCGCATCCACGGGCTGGACAAGGTCCAGGCCGGTGAAATGGTCGAATTCAACGGCGGTGTGAAGGGCATGGCCCTGAACCTCGAAGCCGACAATGTCGGCGTCGTGATCTTCGGTTCCGACACCAACATCAAGGAAGGCGACACCGTTCGCCGGACCGAAACCATCGTGGACGTGCCCGTCGGCAAGGCGCTGCTCGGCCGCGTGGTCGACGCGCTGGGCAACCCGATCGACGGCAAGGGCCCGATCGCCACGACCGAGCGCCGCCTGGTCGAACAGAAGGCTCCGGGCATCATCCCGCGTCAGGGCGTCAGCGAACCGGTGCAGTCGGGCCTCAAGGCGATCGACGCACTCGTCCCCGTCGGCCGCGGCCAGCGCGAACTGATCATCGGCGACCGTCAGACCGGCAAGTCCGCCGTCGCAATCGACACCTTCATCAACCAGCGCGACGCGCACAAGGGCGATAACGAGAACGAGAAGCTGTACTGCATCTACGTCGCGGTCGGTCAGAAGCGCTCGACCGTCGCGCAGATCGTGCGCCAGCTCGAAGAAAACGGCGCGATGGAATACTCGATCGTGGTCGCCGCGACCGCGTCCGAGCCCGCCCCGCTGCAGTACCTCGCGCCCTACACCGGCGCCGCGATGGGCGAATTCTTCCGCGACAACGGCATGCATGCCGTGATCGTGTACGACGACCTTTCCAAGCAGGCCGTCGCCTACCGCCAGATGTCGCTGCTGCTTCGTCGTCCTCCGGGCCGCGAAGCTTACCCGGGCGACGTGTTCTACCTGCACAGCCGTCTGCTCGAACGCGCCGCGAAGATGAGCGATGCGATGGGCGGCGGTTCGCTGACCGCGCTGCCGATCATCGAAACGCAGGCGGGCGACGTGTCGGCCTACATCCCGACCAACGTGATCTCGATCACCGACGGCCAGATCTTCCTCGAAACCGACCTGTTCTATCAGGGCGTGCGCCCGGCGATTAACGTCGGCCTGTCGGTCAGCCGCGTCGGCGGTGCCGCACAGACGAAGGCGATGAAGAAGGTCTCGGGCTCGATTAAGCTCGAGCTCGCGCAGTACCGCGAGATGGCGGCCTTCGCGCAGTTCGGTTCGGACCTCGACGCTTCGACGCAGAAGCTGCTCAACCGCGGTGCACGCCTGACCGAGCTGCTCAAGCAGCCGCAGTTCAGCCCGATGCCGTTCGAAGAGCAGACCGTGTCGATCTTCGCGGGCACCAACGGCTACCTCGACGATGTCGCGGTAGACCGGGTGACCGAGTACGAAACGCAGATGCTCAGCTTCATGCGCCACGAACATGCGGACATCCTGAAGGACATCCGCGAGAGCAAGAAGTTCGAAGGCGAGACCGCGGACAAGACCAAGGCCGCACTCGACGCTTTCGCCAAGCAGTTCGCGTAAGCCCTAGAAAGACAGGGAGCCAGCATGGCTAGCCTCAAGGAACTCAAGGGCCGCATCAAGTCGGTCAGGTCGACGCAGAAGATCACCAAGGCCAAGCAGATGGTCGCGGCGGCAAAGCTGCGCCGTGCGCAGGAAGCTGCCGAGGCCGCGCGCCCCTATGCGGAGCGGCTGAACGCGGTGATGGCGTCGCTGGCAAGCAAGGTCGGCGGAAGCGATTCCGCGCCCAAGCTGCTTAGCGGCACGGGTAGCGACCAGCGCCACCTGCTGGTGGTGGTCAACACCGACAAGGGCCTGTGCGGCGGTCTGAACGCCAACATCGTCAAGGAAGCGCTGAAGAAGGCGAACGACCTGCGCGGCAAGGGCAAGGACGTGCAGTTCTACCTCGTCGGCAAGAAGGGTCGCGCGCCGATCAAGCGCAACAACGCCGAAGCGATCGCCAAGCACTTCGACACGTCGGACGTGCGCACCCCCGGTTTCGAAGAGGCCGAGGCGATCGCGAGCGACCTGCTCGAGATGTTCGAAGCGGGCAAGTTCGACGTCGCGCACCTCGTCTACCCGATCTTCAAATCGGCGCTGGCGCAGGACCCGACGACGCAGCAGCTGATCCCCGTCCCCGCAAGCGAAGGCGAAGCGGCGACGAAGGGCGGCGACGCGCTGGTCGAGTACGAGCCGGGCGAAGAGGAAATCCTCGAAGTCCTGCTGCCCCGCTACGTGCGTACGCAGCTGTTCGGTGCGCTGCTCGAACGCGAAGCATCCGAACAGGGTGCCTCGATGACCGCGATGGACAACGCGACGCGCAACGCAGGCGACCTGATCAAGGACCTGAACATCGAATACAACCGCAGCCGCCAGGCCGCGATCACGACCGAGCTTATTGAGATCATTGCGGGCGCCGAAGCGCTCTAAGGATACGGACCAAGGAAACGAACATGGCCACCGCCGCAACAACCACCACCAAGCCCAACCTTACGGGTAACGGCACGATCGCCCAGGTGATCGGCGCCGTCGTCGACGTGCACTTCGAGGGCGAACTGCCCCCGATCCTGACCGCGCTCGAAACCAAGAACGGCGACTCCACGCTGGTTCTCGAAGTCGCGCAGCACCTCGGTGAGAACACCGTTCGCACCATCGCGATGGACGGCACCGACGGCCTGACCCGCGGCAGCGAAGTGATCAACACCGGCGCGCAGATCAGCGTGCCCGTCGGCCCCAAGACGCTCGGCCGGATCATGAACGTGATCGGCGAAGCGATCGACGAACGCGGCCCCATCGGCGCGGAAAAGACCGCCCCGATCCACGCAGAGGCCCCCGAATTCGTCGACCAGTCGACCGATTCGAGCATTCTGGTCACCGGCATCAAGGTCATCGACCTGCTCGCGCCTTATGCGAAGGGCGGCAAGATCGGCCTGTTCGGCGGCGCCGGCGTCGGAAAGACCGTGCTGATCCAGGAACTGATCAACAACATCGCGAAGGGCCACGGCGGCGTGTCCGTGTTCGCGGGCGTTGGTGAGCGTACCCGCGAAGGTAACGACCTTTACCACGAGTTCCTCGACGCCGGCGTCATCGCCAAGGATGCCGACGGCAACGCGACCTCCGAGGGTTCGAAGGTCGCGCTCGTCTTCGGCCAGATGAACGAGCCTCCCGGTGCGCGTGCCCGCGTGGCGCTGTCGGGCCTGACCATGGCGGAATATTTCCGCGATGAAGAAGGCCAGGACGTGCTGTTCTTCGTCGACAACATCTTCCGCTTCACGCAGGCCGGTTCGGAAGTGTCCGCACTGCTTGGCCGTATTCCTTCGGCCGTGGGTTACCAGCCGACGCTGGCGACCGACATGGGCAACCTGCAGGAACGCATTACCTCGACCAACAAGGGCTCGATCACGTCCGTGCAGGCCATCTACGTGCCGGCCGATGACCTTACCGACCCTGCGCCTGCCACCTCGTTCGCCCACTTGGACGCAACGACCACGCTGAACCGCGCGATTTCGGAGCTGGGCATCTACCCGGCGGTCGACCCGCTCGACTCCACCAGCCGCGTGCTCGAACCGCGCGTCGTGGGTCAGGAACACTACGAGACCGCGCGTAAGGTCCAGGAAACGCTGCAGAAGTACAAGTCGCTGCAGGACATCATCGCGATTCTGGGCATGGACGAGCTTTCCGAGGAAGATAAGCTGACCGTCGCCCGCGCGCGCAAGATCCAGCGCTTCCTCAGCCAGCCGTTCCACGTTGCCGAGGTGTTCACCAACATCCCCGGCCAGTTCGTGCAGCTCGAAGACACCGTGAAGAGCTTCAAGGCGGTTGTCGAAGGCGAATACGATCACCTGCCCGAAGCCGCCTTCTACATGGTCGGCGGGATCGATCAGGCGGTCGAAAAGGCCAAGAAGCTGGCCGAAGACGCGTAAATCAATAGCCCTCTCCCCTTGCGGGAGAGGGTTGGGAGAGGGGTTCGGAACGCCAGCTCCGATCGCCCCTCTCTACTGCGACTAGGGCCTGCGACGCAGCCCCAAGTCTCGTATCTCTCCCGCAAGGGGAGAGAGGTGAGGTATTAGAATGGCACTGCATTTCGAACTCGTAACCCCCGCCCGCCACGTGCGCAGCGACGACGTCCACATGGTCGTGGTACCCGGTGCCGAGGGTGAATTCGGCGTGCTCGAAGGCCACGCGCCCTTCATGTCGACGATCAAGGACGGCGCGGTGCAGGTCTTCAAGACCGCGGGTGCCACGCCCGAGACGATCGAAGTGCGCGGCGGCTTTGCCGAAGTAGGCGAAAACGGCCTCACTATCCTCGCCGAACACGTCGAAGGCTGACGCTTCGCGTCACGCACCTATGCCGAGGATCCCGATTCCAGCGCTGCTCGGGCGCCTTGCGCGGATCGGGCTGGTCTTCGCCGCGGTCCTCGCATTTGTCTTCGCGATCCTGCCCGCGGTTCCGGGGCCGGAGACCTATAACGACAAGGTCCTGCACGGCGGCACGTTCTTCGTGCTGGCGTGCCTCGCCTCGGTCGGCTGGCGGCGCAGTTCGATAATCGTGCTGTTCATCGCCCTGACCGCGTTCGGCGGATTGATCGAAATCGTGCAGGGCCTCGACCTGTTGGGGCGCGATGCGGACTGGATGGACCTGCTGGCTGATATGGTCGGCGCGGCAATGGGCCTGATCCTGACACGCGCCATCACCCGCCCCGCCTGAACCCCCAAACGCCTCACCGGGTCGGCGCGTGGAAATCGGGCGGCTTGTCTGCGATCCATGCGAGAAATTTCGCGACCGTATCGTTTTCCTTCAGCCGCGCAGGATCGTCACCGATCCGGGCAAGCTCGGCGTTGGTAAAATTGGCGTGGATCGTCCTGTGGCAGATCGGGTGCACAGGCACCGTCGCCCTGCCCTTCTTCGCCTTGGGCACCGGATGATGCCATTGCAGGCGCGTCTCGATGGCGCGCCCACATAACCAGCAGGCGAGCGGCCCATCGGATCGATCAGTCCGGGTAATGGAACAGCTCGCTCGCGACGCCGCCATAATCGTCGCCCGCCATCACATCGACCGATTTAGGCTCGCCGGTACACTGCCTGTCGCTCAGCACCTTGCCGCCGCGCACGACCATCACTCCATCGGTGAATGCCGGATCGTTCGGCTCGCCCGGTGCGAAATTGGTGCGGACAGTGCGGCTGTACACGATGTAGCGCGTGGCATCGTTGACGAACTCGATCTGCGATTCACCCCCGCCCGAATAGGGCATGTTGGCAAAGCGTCCGCCGTTGAGAACCATTTCGGCAGTGTCCGAGCCATAGCGGTACTGCGCCTGCGGCTTGCCGGCCTCGTCGGTCACGCCGCACACCGCGATCTGCTTGCGCCCCGCCTCGCAGAAGAACAGCGTCCGCTCGCCCCGCCCGCAGGCGACCGGCTGCGCCATATCCCGCATGGCCGCTTCGGCGGAGGTGGCATCGTCCACCGTGGACATCTCTGGCGCGTCCGGAGCGGGGGCATCCGTCGATGCTTCGAGATCCTGCGTATCGAGCTGGTCTGCCCCGTCGCCCGCCGTGTTGTCGCAACCCGCGAGCGCCAGGCTCGCCGCACCGATCACGATCATCGCCCGCATCATTTCTTCTCCGCCGCCTTCTTGCGCTTCATGGCATCGTGGAAGCGATCGGCCCAGCCCGGCTTGATCGACTGTTCGGCGCGCTCCATCCGAAGCTCGCCTGCGGCGACGTCGCGGGTTACCGTGCTGCCCGCCGCAACGATCGCGTCCGCACCGATGGAAACGGGCGCGACCAGCGCTGAATTCGATCCGATGAACGCACGCTCCCCAATCACGGTCCTGTATTTGAAGTAACCATCGTAATTGCAGGTGATCGTGCCCGCGCCGACATTCGCGCCTGCCCCCACCTCGGCATCGCCCAGGTAGGTCAGGTGGTTGGCCTTCGCGCCTTCGCCCAGCGTTGCCTTCTTCATCTCGACGAAATTGCCGACCCTGCTGCCCTTCGCCATCACCGCACCGGGGCGCAGGCGGGCATAGGGGCCGACTTCGCAGCCCTCACCCACCGTGGCCCCTTCCAGATGGCTGAACGCCTTGATGTGCGCGCCGTCGGCGATGGTCACGCCAGGGCCGAAGACCACATTGGGGTCGATCGTCACGTCGCGACCGATCTGCGTGTCATAGCTGAAGAACACGGTTTCGGGCGCGCGCAGCGTGGCGCCGCCGGCCATCGCTTCCTCGCGCTTCAATTCCTGCCACTGCGCTTCGGCGCGGGCGAGTTCGGCGCGGCTGTTGATCCCGGCGACTTCGCCCGGATCGCTGGCGGTCACCGCCGCGCAAGTCTCGCCATCGGCAATCGCGATGTTGACGATATCGGGCAGGTAATATTCGCCCTGCGCATTGTCGTTGCCCACCCGCCGCAACAGCGCGAACATGTCTGCTGCGCGCGCCGCCATCAGACCCGAATTGCATAAGGTGCACGCGCGCTCTTCCTCGCTCGCGTCCTTGAATTCGACCATCTTGGCGATCCTGCCCTGATCGTCCGCAATCACACGGCCATAGGCGAGTGCGTCCTCGGGTTCGAACCCCAGCACCACCACCTTGGGCGCATCCTCGGCATGGAGCCGGTCGAGCATGGCCTGCATCGTCTCGCCGCGAACGAAGGGAACGTCGCCGTACAGCACCAGCACATCGCCGGTGAAATCGCCCAGCGCCTCTTCCGCCTGCTGCACCGCGTGGCCGGTGCCCAGCTGCGGCTCCTGCACGCGCGTCTGCGCTTCCTCGCCCAGCGCCGCCTCAAGCTGCTCGCGCCCCGCGCCGACCACCACGACCTTGTGTTTGGGGCCCAGCGTGTCGAGCGAGTCGATCAGGTGATGCAGCATCGGGCGACCCGCAATCGGGTGCAGCACCTTGTGCAGGTCGGACTTCATGCGGGTGCCTTTGCCCGCGGCGAGGATGATGGCGGCGAAATCTCTCATGCCCGTCGCTGTGCCACCATCGGCTTGCAGAATGAAGAAGCTTTCGCCACGCCGCCCTGCATGACCGATTTTCCATTCGACTCCATCGGCCTCGATCTCGACGGCACCCTGCTCGACACCAAGGCGGACCTTGCCGCGGCCGTGAACGTCGCGCTCGCCGAAGGCGGCTACGCGCAGGTGCCTGCCGAACAGGTCGAGGGCATGATCGGCGGGGGCGCGAAGATGATGCTCGCCCGCGCGATAGAGAGCCAGGGCGGGAGCATGGCAGAGGAGGATTTCCGCCCGCTCTACAAGGTGCTGCTGCGTTATTATTCGGAGAACAACGCGGTCCATTCGCGGCCCTTCCCCGGCGTGATCGACACGCTCGACCGGCTCGCGGCGATGGACGTGAAGCTGGCGGTGGTGACCAACAAGTTCGAAAGCTTCGCAAGCGGGATCCTGCGCCAGCTGGGCCTGGCCGACCGTTTCGTCACGTTGATCGGGGGAGACTCGCTGGGGCGCGATGCGGAAGGGAATTTCCGGGCCAAACCTGCGGCCGACCCGATCCACGCCGCGATCGAAAGGTGCAACGCCACCCGCCTCGCCTTCGTGGGCGACAGCTCGTACGATGTCATGGCTGCGCGCGCTGCGGATGTCCCGGTGGTCGCGGCGGGCTACGGCTATTGCGACAAGCCCGCAGATGAATTGGGCGCGGACGCGGTGATCGACCGATTCGATGCGCTGATTCCTGCGCTGGAAGCCCTTTAGGCCGCCAAGCGGCGCGCCCCGCCGCTACGGCAGCCACGTTTCGCCGGGGCGTTGTTGCAAGCGCCCCCGGAACCTGCCAACCCGGCGCCGTATTCAAACCGTAGAACACGAGAATGGAGAGACCCTCATGACCATTTCGTTCAAGGATAAAGTCGTCATCGTCACCGGTGCAGGCGGCGGCCTGGGCCGTGCCTATGCGCTCGAACTCGGTCGCCGCGGCGCGAAGGTCGTGGTCAACGACCTCGGCGGTGCGCGCGACGGCACCGGTTCGTCGGATGCAGCCGCCGAAGTGGTCGCCGAGATCGAGAAGGCTGGCGGCGAGGCGATGGCCAATGGTGGATCGGTCACCGAATACGAGCAGATGGAAAAGATGGTCGCCGACGCCAAGCAGAAGTGGGGCGGCGTGCACTGCCTCATCAACAATGCGGGCGTGCTGCGCGACAAGAGCTTCGCCAAGATGGAACCGGCCGACTTCGAATTCGTGGTCGACGTGCACCTCAATGGCTCGGCCAACGCGACCAAGGCCTGCTGGGACACGTTCCGCGACCAGGCCTATGGCCGCGTGCTGATGACCGCATCCTCGACCGGCCTGTTCGGCAATTTCGGCCAGGCGAACTACGGCGCGGCGAAGCTGGGCCTTGCGGGCCTTACCAAGACGCTCCAGCTCGAAGGTGCGAAGTACAATATCAAGGTCAACACGCTGTCGCCCGTCGCAGGCACGCGCATGACCGAAGACCTCTTTCCGAAGGAAGCGTTCGAGCTGTTCGCGCCCGAAAACGTGGTTCCGGCCGCCCTGTACCTCGTTAGCGAGGACGCGCCGAGCAACGCGATCGTCGGCGCGGGTGCCGGTGGCTTCCACTCGGCATGGGTCGTGATGAACGACGCCGTGTGGCTGCCCGAGGGTGAGCGCACGGTCGAAGGCTTTGCCGAGAACTGGGAAAAGATCAGCCAGTTCGACCACCTCAAGGCCCCGCAGTCGGGTGCCGAGCAGTCGGGTGCGATCCTGACCGCAATGCAGAAGGTCACGGGCAGCGGGCCCGACAGCGCGCGAGGCTAAGCCTCGAGCCATCTCCGACGGGCACGCTTTTTCGATAGCGCGCCTGTCAGGACTGCAATAGATTCCCCCTCGGAAGCTGAACCCGCCACGTTGGCCGGTAGCTTGCGAGGGGGATTTTTCATGGAAACGACGGAAGTGGGCGAAAGCGCGTCTCTCTCCGAAAATGGTATCGGCCGGCTGCAAGCGCGCGCGCGCAATGCCGGATACGCGATCTTTGCGGTTGTGATCATCTCCGCGATCGTGCTGGCGTTCGAGCTGCTCGAACTGGCCGGTGTGGTGAACCTCCTCTCGCCCGTTTATGGGCCGCTCGAGCAGATCTATACCGTTGTGCTGATCGCCCACACTGCGATCTTTTTGGTCTCTGTCGTGTTCGTCTGCATGTGGATCTATCGCGCGCACGCCAACCTGCGCGAGCGCGGAATCGAAATGGAGTCTTCGCCCGGCTGGACGGTCGGGTCGTTCTTCGTTCCCATCATAAACCTGTTCAAGCCGTTCCAGAACATGCGCGAACTGTGGGCGGAGAGCCATCTCGAAAGCGACTCCTATGGCGACCCGGCACCGGGGGAAATTGGCGCGTGGTGGGCGTGCTGGATCGTCGGCAACATCGTGTCCTACGTCAGCGTGCGGATGAGCGCTTTCGACACCGGAGAAGGTTTCAGCGTTAGCATTGCGATCGGAGCCGTGGGTAGCGGGCTGACAATCGCCTGCGCCCTGCTGTTGCGCACCATAATCACGGACATCACCTCGGCCCAGAATACCGAGCTGAACGTGCGGCAGGTGTTCGAGTAGAGCCGCGCCGCAACTGGCGGTCGCATAGGCGGATCGCAGACTGTGTTGACACTCTAATACACCGGTCGTAGCCTTCCCCGCTGAACAGGCAGGGGAGGGCTTGGCCGGTGTATTCGGAAGAAGATATCAATTCCGCCGTCGAGGCGGGTGCGTTGAGCGAGGATGCTGCGGCATCGTTTCGCGCGCACATGAGCGAGGTGCGCGGCATTTCGCGCGGGGACGAGGAGAACTTCAGGCTCCTCAATTCCTTCAACGACATTTTTGTCGCCATTGGCATCGCCATCATGCTGTTCGCGGCAGGCGCGATCGGGCAGCAACTCGGCAAGATGCTCGTCCCGCCGCCCGACTGGAACTGGGACGCGAACCTGACCGATGCCCAGTTCGCAGCTCTTAGCCGTCAGCAAAGCTTCAGCACCGCCGTTTCGGTGGCGATTGCGGCGGGCCTCGTTGCGGTCACGTCATGGCCGCTGGCAGAATTCTTCACCCGCGCGCGGCGCATGGCGCTGCCCAGCATCATCCTGCTGCTCGGCTTCGTCGGCGGCATCTTCGTCGGTTCTGCAGCGCTCGGCGTATCGTTGATCGGTACCGAGCAAAGCGAACCGCTGGCGGGCTATTTCATCGCCGGTGCCGGTGTGATCGCCGCGCTGGCTGCGTGGCTGCACTGGGCGCGGTTCAAGGTTCCTATCACGGTTGCTGCCGGCGCTGCCGCGCTCTCGGCCACGCTGATCGGTCTGATCCTGTCGGCGGTCGAACCGCTCGACATCGATGCGCAGGACGTGATGCTGTGGCTCACGCTGGTCGCGGGCCTGCTGGTGTTCGCCTTCGCGATGCGCTGGGACCTCAGCGATCCGGAGCGCACCACGCGCCGCAGCGACGTCGCCTTCTGGCTCCACCTGCTGGCCGCGCCGATGATTGCGCACCCGATCTTCTACACGCTGGGTGTCGTCGGCGGGTCGGATATTGGCCTCGCCAAGGCCATCTCCGTGCTGGCGATCTACGTCGCTTTCGGCATCGTGGCACTGATCGTGGACCGGCGGGCGCTGCTCGTCTCCGCTCTCGTCTACGTGCTGTTCGCGCTCGCCTTCCTGTTCGATCGCTTCGGCGCGGTCGAGCTGACTGTCGCGCTGACCGCGCTGGTGATCGGCTCCGCCCTGCTCACGCTGTCCGCCTTCTGGGCCCCGATCCGGCGCGGCGTTCTGGGGATCGTACCCGAAGACTGGCGCGATGCCCTGCCGAGCAGCGAGCGGGAGCTGGTTGCCGCCTGATCGGGTTGCATCCGCTATCGAGAAAGGCCCGCCGTCCCAAAGGATGGCGGGCCTTTTTGTCGGGTTAGTCGATCGCCTTGACCAGCCGCCGTTCGAGCGGGGCGAGGACGCCGGCGAGTTCGTGCCCGCGCTTCAGGATCTGGCCGTGTTCGCCGAACAGCGTCCACATGCCCTGCTTGTTGCGCAAGGATGGACGCTTCTCGACGCGGGCCTGCGGGCGCTCGGCGGTCCGGCGGAACGCGGCGAAGCTGGCTGCATCGCGGCCGAAATCCATCGCGTAGTCGCGCCACTCGCCCGCCGCGACCATGCGGCCATACAGGTCGAGGATACGCATCAGTTCGTCGCGGGCAAAGCCCACCTGGTTCGGTCGGGCGCCGGGAAAAGAAAGGATGGTGCCGCCTGCGGGCGTGCTCATCAGCTACCCGTCCCGCTGCGCCGCACCGGGTCATCATCCGGCTGCTGTTTCTTGAGCGCCTCGATCTCCGCGCGCAGCGATGCGAGCTCGGCCTCGAACGCGTCGGCGCGGCGTTTGCCTGCCGTGCTCTGATCCTCGCAAGGCTCATCGCACGGGGTGCCGTAGGGGATGAATTCGCGCAGCCATTCCTCTGCGGGAACAAGCGTCGAGCGTGCCTTCATGCCGATCATCGTCGCGCCATCGGGCACGTCGTCGGTCACCACCGCATTGGCCCCGATCCGCGCGCGTTCGCCGACCGTGATCGGCCCGATCACCTGCGCGCCCGAACCGATGATGGCGTAGTCGTTGATCGTCGGGTGGCGCTTGCCCGCCTTGCCGTTGGTCGGGTTGGTCCCGCCCAGCGTCACGCACTGGTAGATGGTCACCCAGTCGCCGATCTCGGCCGTCTCCCCGATGACGGTGAAGCCATGGTCGATGAAGAAGTACTTCCCGATGCTCGCACCGGGATGGATGTCGATCGCGGTCAGGAAGCGCGAGAAGTGGTTCACCAGCCGCGCAAGGAAATAGAGCTTCGCCTCGAACAGCCAGTGCGCGACGCGGTGCAGGCCCAGCGCAAGCACGCCCGGATAGAGCAGCACTTCCCACCGCGATCGTGGCGCGGGGTCCCGCTTCTTCACGGAGTCGAGATAGTCGATCAGACCCACGAACATCGTCTCACAAGTCTTCCACCCTTCCCCCGCTAAATCAAGCGGGCTTGCGCCGGGCCATCGATCGATTCGAGGGCATCGCGGCACAGGTTGCGCGTCGGGCGCGATTGTCGTTCCAGAGCGAGACGGTCGACTGCCGCGACGAAGCGTTCCGCCGCTTCGAAACTGCGCGTCATGCGCGGAATAACGTAGGCGAGCGATTCTTCGCCCAGCATCAGTCCGCGCCGCTCCGCATGGCTCAGGATCAGGTCCCGCATCATTTGATCGTCGGGCGCACCGATTTCAAGCGCCAGCGCCGCACCCAACCGCGATCTGAGATCGGGCAGCGCGATTTCCCACGGGGCGGCCGCAGGGATCAGCAGCAGCGCCGTGCCCTCTTCCTGCGCCCGGTTCCAGCGATGGAACAGCGCGGTCTCGTCCATGGCATCCGCCGGATCGATCGTTTCGCCCAATCCGGCATGTTCGAACCAGCGCCCCAGCAGCGACGTGCCCGAACGCGGCGGCCCGCGCAGGATCGCTGTTCGGAAAGGCCAGCTGGCGGGCGCACGCAGCGCCTCGACCACGCCAGAGTTTGCGCTGCCGATCACGATATGCTCGGGATCGCCCTCGCGCGCCGGAGGCAGCGGGAGCGCGATTTGCGATGCGGGACGGCCCATCCTCGCGGCCCCCGCCTAGCGACTGATCGTGAGGTTGCTACCGTCGCGCTGCACGTTGTAGCCGCGCTGCGCCAGCGCGCCGACGAGCTCGTCCTGAGATCCCGCATACGTCACGCTCAGCACCGAACTGCCACCGATCGCGGTGCTCGAAACCGATGCCCCGCGTATCCCAGGCGTGCCGCGCACGGTAGAGATCGCTGCATCGAAGGCGGCGGCATCGGGCGACGGGAAGGTGATGAACAGGTTGATGACCTGCGGGGTATCGTCGCCCTCGCCAGTCGCCACCTGCGCCGCATTCGCATCCGCCACGTTCTCTTCTTCGGTCTGGCGGGTGCGGGCGTTCGCTTCGGCCTGCGCCAGGATCGCGCGACTTTGTGCAATCAGCCTCGCGATGTCGGGATCGATCGATCCGCGCCCACGGTTGAGCGTCGGGTCGGGCCGGATCGTCCCCTTCTCGAGCGCGGTGACGAACATCTCGTCGAACTTTTCGACCGCGCGGTTCAGCATCGCGGGCAGTTGCCGCGGCGAATCGGCGCGCATCGTGAAGCTGCCGAGATATTCATTGTCCGGCCCATGGCGCGCCACGAAGCGCCCTTCGACGGGGCCGCCGGGATAGAGATAGCGCAGCTCTGCAATCGGGACGAGCACGTCGGCCGCGCCGAACTGGTCGAGAATGGTCGCCCACCAGTAACGGCTGCGGCGCCCCGTCTGACCGTAGGTGAGCAACAGCGATTCGCCCGCCTGCCCCGCAGGTCGCACGTAATCGACCCGGCTCGTGCCCGGCTGGTATTCGGCCCAGGCCCGCTGCCACGGGTTGACCTGTTCGTACATCAGCTCGCTGCCCGCGCTGATCGTCACCGGCAGAAGCAGCATCGGCGCGGAGCGGCGAGTCTCGCCCGAACGGCCCAGATAGCCAGCGGAACGCTGCCGGTCGAAGGTGACGCCCAGCGTCGCGATGTAACGTTTCGGCCCGGTTTCCTCGTGCTGGATGACGATAGAGGAGACCATGTCCTGTATCTGGCTTTCGGAAAGCTTGGGCCCGCCCAGCTTCTCCCACGCGAGGACCTGCGCCTGCTTCCACGCCTTCTGACGCGCTTCCTCGGCGGTGTCCGCGGTCACGTTGACCTCGATCCCGCCGACATTGATGTCGGTGCTGACCATCAGCGGCGCGATTCCGCGATCGCCCTGGACCTGCGCATTCGCCCAGCCCGCGTATAGCGCGGCCACTGCCCCGGCGAGGGCAAGAATGGCGATGGCGACACGCGCGAAAGGGGGGACGGAAAGGGTCATCGGGAAAATCGGGTGCCTTTTGCCCAAGTGGCGATGGATTTCCAAGCGCGAATGCGTAAGACGGGCCGCGATGAACGATCCCGAAACAGGCTACACCTACGAAAGCGCGGGTGTCTCGATCGCGGCGGGTAACGCGCTGGTCAAGGCAATCGGCCCGCTGGTGCGCGCAACCGCGCGGCCCGGTGCCGATGCGGAGCTGGGCGGCTTCGGCGCTTTCTTCGATCCCAAGGCGGCAGGTTTCAAGGACCCGCTGCTGGTCGCGGCGAATGATGGGGTCGGCACGAAACTGAAGCTGGCCATCGACCACGACCGGCACGACACGGTCGGCATCGATCTGGTCGCAATGTGCGTCAACGACCTGATCGTGCAGGGCGCAGAGCCGCTGTTCTTCCTCGACTATTTCGCCACCGGCAAGCTCGAAAGCGGCGTCGCGGAGCGGGTGATCGCGGGCATCGCGGATGGTTGCAAGCAGGCCGGCTGCGCGCTGATCGGCGGCGAAACGGCGGAAATGCCGGGCATGTATGCGCAGGGCGACTACGACCTTGCAGGCTTCTGCGTCGGCGCGGTCGAGCGCGGGGCACAGCTGACCGGCGAACGTATCGCTCCGGGTCATGTACTGATCGGGCTGGCCAGCTCGGGCGTGCATTCCAACGGCTTTTCGCTCGTGCGGCGGCTCGCGGAGGATAAGGGCTGGAAAATGGACCGCCCGGCCCTGTTCGATCAGGACCGGCTGCTGGTCGATCACCTGATGGAGCCCACGCGAATCTACGTGGCGAGCCTGCTGCCACTGATCCGCGATGGCCTGATCGACGGGCTGGCGCACATCACCGGCGGCGGACTGCTCGAGAATATACCGCGTGCACTGCCCGATGGCACGCGCGCGAAGGTACACGCACATCGCTGGCCGCTCCCGCGCCTGATGGCCTTCCTGCAGGCGCAGGGGAATATCGAACCGGGCGAACTGGCGCGCACCTTCAACTGCGGCATCGGCATGGTGCTGATGGTGGCCGAGGAACACGTCGACGCGGTCACGCAGCGGCTCGAAGAGGCTGGCGAAACCGTCTTCCCGATCGGCGAAGTCGTCGAAGGGACGCGCGGCTGCGACGTCGACGGAACCGCCGGGCTGTGGTCCGCGCAGAACGACTGGGTCGGAGAGCATGATCACTGAGACTCATGAGCGCTGAGGATCGGCGCGCGAAAGTCGCGGTGCTGATCTCGGGCGCGGGCTCGAACATGGCCGCGTTGCTTTATGCCAGCCGCCAAGGTGCGCCGTTCGAAATCGTGCTGGTCGCAAGCAACGATCCGCACGCAGGCGGGCTCTCGCTCGCCGAGGCGGAGGGCATTCCCACCTTTGCGCTCTCGCACAAGGGGCTCAAGCGCGCCGAGCACGACGGGGCGATGGATGCGGCGATCCGCCAAAGCGGTGCCGAATTCGTCGCGCTGGCGGGCTACATGCGGGTGCTGTCGGACGAGATGGTGCAGCGATGGGAAGGCCGGATGCTCAATATCCACCCCTCGCTTCTGCCCAAGTACAAAGGGCTCGACCCGCACGCCCGCGCACTGGAGGCGGGGGACGAAGTGGTCGGCGCATCGGTCCATCTCGTCACCACCGAGCTCGACGGCGGCGAGGTGCTGGGGCAGGCAGAGGTCGCGGTGATGGACGGTGACACGCCCGAAACGCTGGCCCACCGCGTGAAAGTGGCGGAGCACCAGCTCTACCCCCGCGTGCTGGGCGACTACGTGTCGCGCCCCTATGACCCGCAGTGGCTGCTGGCCCGTTTGACCGGGATGGCGCTGGCGCTCCCCGAAGCCGAAGCCGCGACCAGCCACGGATCACCCGGGTTCAAGATCGCGGGCAAGAGCGGCAAGTTCTTCGCCCATTTCGCCGATCGCCACCACGGCGCGGAAGCGATCGCACTGCTCGCCAAAACCAGCGGTCAGGACGAATTGTCCGATCTGGTGGAACGCGATCCCGAAGTGTTCTTCCGCCCCGCCTATTACCACGCCAGCGGCTGGGTCGGCATCTCGCTCAACCGCCCGGACTGCGACTGGAATCAGGTGCAGCACTGGCTGGAACGCTCATGGCGCAGCGTCGCGCCCAAGCGGCTGACCAAGCTGATGGATGCGGCTGAGGAGTTTTAGGGCTTCCATTGTGGACCGCTCGTCCTGAGCTTGTCGAAGGGCTGTCTTTCCTCCGGGCTGGCTGTGGCTTCCCGGTGGAACGATGTTTCGACAGGCTCAGCATGAGCGGAATTTGGCCTCTCGCCCTCAACCCACCACGCTCACACCCGGCGGGTAATACGTAAGCTCGATCCGCAGACCATCCGGATCGGGCAGGAACAGTGCCTGTGCGCCGTCCAGGTCCTGCACCGGCTGCGGGTCCATTCCCGCCGCATTCAGTGCTTCGCGCAACGCATGAACGCTTTCCCCGCTCGGCATGCCAAGGCCCCAGTGATTAAGGCCCGCGCCGTATCGCTCGTAGGGCCGCGTTCCTTCCTTGGCTTTCATGAACTGGAGCCAGAAGCCGTCCCCGTCCGTCCAGATGCCGGGTTTCGGGTTGGTGAAGCCGATCAGCGGCAGCAATACACCGTAAAACGCCTCGCTCGCGGCGCGATCCGAATAGAGGATGGTCAGATGATCGAGGCGAGGCTTGGTGCTCATCTTCGCGATATGGGAGCGCGCAAAAACGAAACAAGCGGCGCTCCCTCAAGGGAACGCCGCTCGTGTCTACCGCCGGAGCGGTAAGTCTTTAGCCGACGATCTCGTCATCGTTGAAGAAGAACGCGATTTCGGTCGCGGCGTTCTCGTCGCTGTCCGAACCGTGGACCGAGTTCGCTTCGATCGATTCGGCGTAGGTCTTGCGGATCGTGCCGTCGGCGGCGTCGGCCGGGTTGGTCGCGCCCATCACGTCGCGGTTGCGCTTCACGGCGTCTTCGCCTTCGAGAACCTGCACGACCACCGGGCCGCTGGTCATGAAGTCGACCAGTTCGCCGTAGAACGGACGTTCGGCGTGAACTTCGTAGAACTTCTTGGCCTGGTCCTCGCTCATGTGGATGCGCTTGGACGCGACGACGCGCAGGCCGGCTTCTTCCAGCATCTTGGTGACGGCGCCGGTCAGGTTGCGACGGGTGGCGTCGGGCTTGATGATCGAAAAGGTGCGGGTAACCGCCATGGTCGTATCCTTCGTATTGTCAGGGGGAAATGGATTGCGCGCGCCAGTAGCAGCTTCGGCGCAAGCCGCAAGTGCGTGGGACTCGCGTGGAAGCTCAGGCGACCTTTACCCAGCGCCCCTCGCGCTGTTCGTAGAAGGACCGCTCCAGCCCGTCGCGAGTGGAAACCTCGCGCCATGCGGTGCGCGCAGCGTCGCGCCCCGAATCGTCGAACAGCAGGAACACGCGCTCGAACGCGCCGCCTTCCAGGGCCTCCGCCCGCCACGTCCCGTCAGCCAGAATGCAGGCGCTCGCTCCGTTCGGCGCTGCGCAGCTTTCCGACAACAGGATCGGCTGGCGCGCGTCGTGCTCGCCGCCTGCGGGCCCGTTGGCGAGGAAGGCCTGCGGCGCGTCCCACAATGCCTGCTCTAGCGCGACATGCTGCGCAACATCTTCGCTGACCACCAGCGCGCGGCCGCCCTCGCCCAGCACACGCTCGGCGATCATCGCGACGACGCGCTCCGCCGGGTCGCGGCTCAGCAGCCAGAAATCCACCTTCATACGGTGGAGCTAGCCGATCTGGACGACCGGCGACAGCGCTCGGAGCAATACTTCACACTGTCCCAGTCGCGCTCCCACTTCTTGCGCCAGGCGAAGGGCAACCCGCAGGCCGCGCAGATCTTGCTCGGCAGGTCGCCCTTCTTGGGCATTTTAGGCATTTTTTCTGCCTACCGCTTCGCTGCTTGAGGCATGGGGCCCGCGCCCACGATCAGCCTTCCAGCACGTCGCGCACATATTGGTCGAGCAGGCGCACGCCGTATCCGGTCGCGCCCTTGCCCCAGGTTGCACCCGGCTTGTTCGACCAGGCCATCCCGGCAATGTCGAGGTGCGCCCAGGGCGTGCCGTCCTTGATGAAGCGCTTGAGGAATTGCGCCGCGGTGATCGAGCCTGCTTCGCGCGGGCCGACGTTCTTCATGTCGGCGATCGGCGAATCGATCAGCTTGTCGTAGGCCGGGCCGATTGGCATGCGCCACACCTTGTCGCCGCTGATCTTGCCCGCAGCCGACAGGTCCTCGGCCAGCGTATCGTCGTTGGAGAACAGCCCCGCCTGCTCGTTGCCCAGCGCGATCAGCATCGCACCGGTCAGCGTGGCGAGGTCGATCACCGCAGCGGGCTTGTACTCTTCCTGCGCCCAGTGGAGCGCGTCGCACAGCACCAGCCGCCCTTCGGCGTCGGTGTTGATGACTTCGACCGTCTGGCCGCTCATCGTCTTGACGACGTCGCCGGGGCGCTGCGCCTTGCCGTCGGGCATGTTCTCGACCAGCCCGCACACGCCGATCACGTTCGCCTTGGCCTTGCGCTTGGCGAGCGCGACCATGGTTCCGGCCACCGCGCCAGCGCCGCCCATGTCCCACTTCATGTCTTCCATGCCGGCGCCCGGCTTGATCGAGATGCCGCCACTGTCGAAGGTGACGCCCTTGCCGACGAACAGCGTCGGCTTTTCACCCTCGGCGCCACCGTTCCACTTCATCGCGAGGATACGCGAAGGGCGGTCGGAACCCTGCCCGACGCCGAGCAGCGCGCCCATGCCGAGCTTTTCCATCTCGGCATCGTCCAGCACGGTGATCTCGATCCCCGTGCCGCCCAGCGCCTCGCGGCAGCGTTCGACGAAGCTTTCGGGGTAGAGGACATTGGCGGGTTCGGTGACGAGCGTCTTGGTGAATTCGACGCCTTCGGCCAGTGCGCTTTCGCGGGCCCATGCGTCCTGCGTGCCGTCGGGTGCGCCGATCACGACGACGTTCTTGAGAGAGACCTTCTCTGCATCCTTCTGCGTGGTGCGATATTCGTCCCACTGCCACGCGCGCAGCCGCAGGCCGAGGAGGACCGCCGCCGCATCGTCCGCCGACAGTCCGCGATCCCCAAGATCGAGGGCGATGCTGGTTTCGCCAGAGGTCAGGTATTTCGCGGCGAGCGCACCGCCCGCCTTTTCGAGATTCGCGCGGCGATCGCTTGCATCGGGCTGGCCTGCACCGGCCAGCGCGACGCGCACGACCTTGCCAGCGCGCTCTACAAACCCTTCGGTCACCTGCCCCGGCGAACCCTTGAAACGCCCGCGCTTCGCCGCTTCGGCGAGCGCCGGTTCGATACCCTCCGGCATCGAATCCTTGTTCGCAATCGAAGCAAGAAGGGCCGCATCGGCGGGGAAGGTGTCGGCGAAGGTGAACTGCATAAGGAAGGAATCCTCCGAAAGAATTTTGTGGGGCCGGCGCACCAATCGACTGGTTGCGTTCGCATGGACCGCCAAGTGCGATTGCGATTAGGAAGGCTCGGTGCAATAGGCAAGCGATGCTCCCGAGCGATCGTTCCTCTCTTGCCTCACCCGCGAACCGCGCATCGCTCCTCGCCGGGGCGGCGCTGGCCGCGCTCGGCGCGATCGGCCTCGGCACCCCGGCGGCGGCGCAGGATGCCACGCAGGGCCCACCCACCGCCGACCAGCCGGACGGCGTCGAGGACGCGGTACAGGATTATATCGAGGGCGAGGCCCCGGCCCCCGGCACCGAGCGCGAGATCGGGTTCGAGGCGGACACGCTCGAATATGATTCGGATGCCGATACGATCGTCGCGCGCGGCAATGTGGTGCTGCGCGAGAGCGAACGATCGGTGCGCGCAGACCAGGTCCGGTGGGATCGGCCCGCCGGGCAGATCCAGGCGAGCGGCAATGTCCGCTACGTCGATGGCGACGGCAACCAGCTCTATGCGAGCGAGCTTGAGCTGACCGACAAGTTCGAAACCGGCTCGCTCGAAGACCTGCTGCTGGTCCTGCGCGAAGGCGGAAGGCTGGCGGCCGAGCGTGGCGAGCGAACCGAGGACGGGCGCGTCGCACTGCAGCGGGCAGTCTATTCGGGCTGTTCGGTGGTCACCTCCGACGGCTGCCCCAAG
The DNA here is from genome assembly GCF_038594485.1 of Citromicrobium bathyomarinum. Lineage (GTDB taxonomy): Bacteria > Pseudomonadota > Alphaproteobacteria > Sphingomonadales > Sphingomonadaceae > Alteriqipengyuania > Alteriqipengyuania bathyomarina_A. The sequence continues at coordinate 154,013 of NZ_JBCFZG010000008.1, forward strand.
AACCCGAGCTGGAAGATCACGGCGGAGCGCGTCACCTACGATCCCGATACCAGCAAGATTCGCTTCCAAAACGGCTTCTTCTCGCTGTTCGGGCAGCGCCTTGTGCCCCTCCCCACGCTCGAACTGCGCACCGACGGCGGGCCCACCTCGGGCTTCCTCGTGCCCAATCTGCGCATCTCGCGTTCCAACGGGGTGGAACTGAGCGGCGATTATTACTGGCGGCTCGCCGATAACCGCGACCTCCAGATCGGCGCCTATCTGTATTCGCAGGCGATGCCGATGGTCAGCGCGAAATATCGCGAGCTGACCGGCAACGGGGCATATCAGGTGACCGGCTACGCCACGCACAGCCGGCGGATCGACACCGATTCGCTGACCGCGCAGGACCAGCGCGATTTCCGCGGCTATATCGCCGCCAACGGGCGCTTCATCCTCGACGAGAACTGGCAGTTCACCGGCTCCACGCGGCTCGCCAGCGACCGCACCTTCCTGCGCCGTTACGATATCAGCCGGGATGACCGCCTGCGGACGATGGCCGAGCTGGAGCGGATCGACAGGGACAGCTATTTCGTGGTTGCGGGCTTCGCCACGCAGACCCTGCGGCTCGACCGCGAACAGGGCGAGATACCGCTCGCGCTTCCGCTGATCGACTATCGCCGCCGGATCGACGAGCCACTGCTCGGCGGCACGGTGACGCTGCGCGGCAACAGCCTCGCGATCACGCGCGACGAGGGCCAGGATACCCAGCGCGCGCTGGCATCTGCCCAGTGGGACCTGCGCCGGGTGACGCCGCTGGGGCAGGTGGTGCAGCTGACCGCGCTCGCCAGGGGCGATGTGTACCACACGGCCAATGGGTCGCAGACCACGATCGCGAGCTATCGCGGCAACGATGGGTGGGAAACGCGCGCGATCGCGCTGGCTGCGGTCGATGTGTCGTGGCCGCTGGTCGGGCCGCTGTTCGGCGGTACGCAAGTGCTCACCCCGCGCGTCCAGATTGTCGCCACCCCGCCGATCGAGAATACGGCCATCCCCAACGAGGATTCGCGCGCGATCGATCTGGAAGACGTCAACCTGTTCTCGCTCAACCGTTTCCCGGGCGACGACCGGTTCGAAGATGGCGCGCGCGTGACCTACGGCGTCGAATGGGAAATGACCAAGCCCGACTGGCGGGTATCGGCCAATATCGGGCAATCCTACCGCCTCGACGACAAGCAGATCATCTTCCCCGACGGCACCGGCCTGTCGGACCGTTTCTCCGACATCGTCGGGCGCGCGCGGGTACGGTACAAGGATTTCGTCTCCTTCACCTACCGCTTCCGGCTCGACAAGGACGACCTGACCCCGCGCCGGACGGAAGTCGACGCGACGATCGGCAGCCGACGCACCTATGCCGAAATCGGCTACCTGCGGCTCGACCGGAACATCCCGCTCGCGAACGAGGAACTGGGCGACCGCGAGGAATTGCGCGCGGCAGGCCGGTTCGCTTTCGCCGATTACTGGTCCGTCTTCGGATCGGCGGTGGTCAACATGACCAACCGCAACGAGGACCCGACGCTGCAATCCGACGGGTTCGAGCCGATCCGCACCCGCCTGGGCATCGCCTACCAGGACGACTGCATCGATCTGGGGCTGACCTGGCGGCGCGATTTCGTCAGCCAGGGCGATGCCTTGCGCGGCAACACGATCGAACTGACTTTCCGCCTGCTCAACCTCGGCGGGGGCGGCTAGGTGCGGGACAGGCCTTGCTGCTGCATTGGCAGGCGCGGCCAGACGCGCTAGGGGCGACGCATTACGGACTCAGGCAATGTTCAGCCTCGCGGTCCGATGGAACTTCCTCGGGTGAACCCCGAACACCCTGAAATTATGCGGACAACAGGTTTCTTCGTGATCGACAGCATCTTCAGTAAGGTCGCCACCGGCCTCGCAACGCTTGCAATGACCACCCTGCCCGTCGCCGCCCAGGCGCAGCAGGCGCAGGAGCAGATGGACCAGGCGCAAGAGGCGGAAACGTCGGCGGCCAGCCCGTTCGGCATCCCGTCGGACGTGGTCATGTTCGAAAAGCACGATCCCAACATTCGCACCGCAACCGCGAAGGTGAACGGCGCGATCATTACCGGCACCGATATCGACCAGCGCGTCGCGCTGGTGCTGGCCGCATCGCAGAACCAGGACCTTTCCGCAGAGGAACTGCAGGCGCTGCGGATGCAGGTTTTGCGCAACCTGATCGACGAAACGCTGCAGATCCAGGCGGCCGCCGCGCAGGACATGACGGTCAACGCGGACGAGGTGAATGAGCGTTACCTCGGACTCGCGCAGCAGAACTTTCCCGAACGCCCCGCAGCGATGGACGAATACCTGACCAAGATCGGTTCATCGCCTGCCGCGCTCAAGCGCCAGATCGAAGGCGAAGTGGCGTGGAGCATGCTGATCCAGCGCAATGTCTCCCCCTTCGTCAACGTATCGGCCGACGAGGTGAACGAGATCATCAAGCAGCTGGAGGAATCGCGCGGGCAGTTCGAATACCGCCTTGCCGAAATCTATCTCTCCGCAACGCCGGAAACTGCCGCCGCGACCAAACGCAACGCGCAGCAGATCATGGAACAGATCAGCAAGGGCGCCAATTTCCAGGCCTTTGCCAAGCAGTATTCCGAATCGAGCACTGCCGCGGTCGGTGGCGATCTCGGCTTTGTGCGCCTCGCCACGCTGCCGAACGAGATGGCCGACGTGGCCAAGGGCCTCGAGGTCGGCCAAGTGGTTGGCCCCGTGCAGATCCCCGGTGGCTTCGTGATCATGCTGCTGCTCGACAAGCGGCAGATCCTGATGGCCGATCCGCGTGACGCAAGTCTCAGTCTCAAGCAGATCTCGATCAGTTTCGAGCCGGACGTGAGTCAGGAAGAGGCCAACGCCAAGGTACAGAAGTTCGCCGAAGCGGTAAGCTCGATCCGCGGCTGCGGCGATGCAGCCCGCGCTGCCGGCACTGTCGGCGCGAGCGTGGTCGACAACAACTCGATCAGGATTCGCGATCTTCCCGAGCAGCTCCAGTCGGCCATGCTCCAGTTGCAGGTCGGCCAGGCGACCCCGCCCTTCGGTTCGCTGCAGGACGGCGTCCGGGTCCTGCTGCTGTGCGGACGCGACGATCCGGAAGTGGCCGAAAAGCCCGACTTCAAGCAGATCATGGACCAGATCGAAAACGAGCGGATCGGCAAGCGCGCGCAGCGTTACCTGCGTGACCTGCGCAACGACGCGATCATCGAATACAACTGATCCGGTGCCCGAACCGGTAAACGCCCCTCTCCCGCTGGCCGTCACCATCGGTGACCCTGCGGGCGTCGGGCCGGAGATCCTCGCGCATATCAAGGCGCGCGAGGCCGAGTTCGGCTTGCCAGCGCTGCGGCTGGTGGGTCCATCCACCGCGTCCTTCCGCCCCGGCCAGCCCGATCGCGCGTCCGCCCAGTACGCTCTCGACGCGCTGGAGCAGGCGGTCGCCCTGGTCCGTTCGGGCGAGTGCGGCGCTCTGGTCACCGGTCCGGTCGCAAAGTCCGCCATTGCAGAGATCGATCCGTCCTTTGTCGGGCAGACCGAATACCTCGCGGATGCCTGTGGGATGGCGCGCGAGGATGCGGTGATGATGCTCGCCGGGCCATCGCTCAAAACCGTACCGATGACGGTGCACTGCGCTCTGGCCGACGTGCCGGCACGCCTTTCGCAAGACCTGATCGTGCAGCGCACCCGCATCGTCCGCCATGCGCTGCGGCGCGATTACGGGATCGAAAATCCGCGCATCGCCATCGCCGGGCTCAACCCGCACGCGGGCGAAGATGGCCGCATGGGGCGCGAGGAGATCGAGGTGATCGCCCCGGCCATCGCTACGCTGCGCGCCGAAGGCATCGATGCGACCGGCCCGCATCCTGCCGACACGCTGTTCGCCCCGCACAAGCGCGGCACCTACGATGTTGCGATCGCGATGTACCACGATCAGGCGCTGGTCCCGATCAAGGCGCTCGATTTCGACGAGGGCGTGAACGTGACGCTGGGCCTGCCGATCGTGCGCACCTCGCCCGATCACGGCACAGCGTTCGACATCGCGGGCAAGGGCATCGCGCGCCCCGACGCGATGATCGCCGCGATCCGCATGGCGGGCGAGATTGCCGCGCGGCGTGCAGCATCCGCTCAAAACCGCTTGCCCTGAGCTTGTCGAAGGGCGGTACTTCCTGTTTGAGGTGGTCAAAGAAGATGGGCAGCCCTTCGACAGGCTCAGGACAGGCGGAATCACATAATTGACCCAAGGCCCCGACCTTCCCCCTTTGCGCGAAGTGATCGCGGCGCATGGGCTCAGCGCGTCCAAGGCGCTTGGCCAGAATTTCCTGTTCGACGAGCAATTGCTCTCCCGCATCGCGGCGATCCCGGGCGACCTGTCTGGCAGGAATGTGCTTGAAATCGGCCCCGGCCCCGGCGGCCTCACCCGCGCCCTGTTGCGCGCAGGTGCGAACGTTACGGCGATCGAGATGGACCGCCGCTGCCTGCCCGCGCTCGCCGAGCTGGGTGAGGCCTTCCCCGGCCAGTTAACCGTGATCGAGGGCGATGCGCTGAAGATCGATCACGACGCGATCTTCAACGGCGAACCCTACGCAATCCTCTCCAACCTGCCTTACAACGTGGGAACCGCGCTTTTCACGCGGTGGATGGGGGGCGAGGAATGGCCGCCCAACTGGACTTCGCTGACGCTGATGTTCCAGCAGGAGGTCGCGCAGCGGATCGTCGCTCAGCCGGGCGGTTCGGCCTACGGGCGGCTCGCGGTCCTTGCCCAGTGGCGCGCCACCGCGAAACTGGCGATGAAGGTCCACCGCAGCGCCTTCACCCCGCCGCCCAAGGTGATGAGTGCCATCGTCCATGTCGAACCCGCCACGATGCCGGAGGGCGTGTCGGCGGCGAAGCTGGAGCAGGCGACCGCCGCCGCCTTCGGCCAGCGCCGCAAGATGCTGCGCCAGAGCCTGAAGGGCGTGCCGGGTGCGCTGGATGCACTCGAAGCGCTGCATATCGAACCCACGCGCCGCGCCGAAACGCTCGACATCGGCGAGTTCGTCGAGCTTGCGCGCTTCCTCACCGCCTCCAGCTGAGCCGCTGCGCAGCGACACCTTGCGGCAAGCCGTCGCCACTCCAACGATGTGGCTTGCCGTCCAGCGCTGCTAGTCCGCTTTCCCGAGCCCGCGCATCAGCCGCAAGGCGTTCCGGCATGCGGCTGCGTCGTCGCTGCACACAGCGAGCTGATCGAGCGAATCCTCCAGATCAGAGGTGACGTACCGCAAGTTTTCGATGCGATTGCGCTCCATGAACTGGTCAAGGTCGTCGGCACCGTTCCCGGCTTCGGCCACCTGCCCGACATGCCCGCTCTTGCGCAGCGCCACCCGTGTCCGCTCGACCTTTTCTATTGCGGGATTGGCCCGCAGACCCAGCACCTCGACCGCCGCGAACCAGGGGGCCAGTTCGGCAGCGAATTCGCGCGGGGTGAATTCGATCACATGAAAGCGGTTCCATGGGCGCTTCCCCGGCTCGAGACGAATACACGCATTGGGTGTGGTGAAGATCGCCACCCCGCCCGGCGCGAGCACACGGCGCATTTCGGCAAGCATCCGGTCGCGGGCGACGACATGCTCGATCACCTGTGCGCAGATAATCAGGTCGAACGCGTCGTCGGCAAAAGGCAGATCGGCCCCGTCGGCGACGCGAAAATCTATCGGACTGGGCGTCACAAGCGCATTGGCCTGCGCAATCAGCCGCTCGGAAACGTCGCACCCCGCCACACTCGCCGCCACGAACGAGAGCATCTGGCTGCCGTATCCGTTGTTGCACCCCAGATCGAGCACGCGTCGATCGCGCGCCAGGGGAAGGGCGCGAACATAGGGCAAGCGGTGGAACAGCGAGATGACGTATTTCTCGATGCTGGCAAACCCGGCCAGGTTGACCGAGCGGTGGCCGGCCGCATGGCTGGCGACCATCTCGTCATGCGATATTGGTCTCGTGTCGGCCATGAGCCATCATGTCGCGGAGGTAAGTCCGACGCAATGGGTAGCGCTGTCCTCACCGCTTTGCGGCAACCCGATGAAGGCTGCCCACACTCTCTCTGCCCGACCGGACTTGGCCCGCCGCCCCGCGCAGGCTAGGCCCCGGGCATGAGCAGACTTTCCGGCCCCCTCCAGCAGGCCATCGAAACCATCGACGGCGCGGCAATGCTCGCGCAGGTGGAGCGCTGGGCACGTATCAATTCGGGCACTTCCAATCTCGAAGGGCTCGCCCGCATGGCGGAGGAACTGAGCGAGGCGTTCTCTACCTTGCCCGGCACGATCACGCTGGAAGAGCCTGCGCCGGTGACGGCGGTGGACGCCAGCGGCAAGGAAACAGCGGTGCAGAGCGGCAAGCACGTCGTCCTGCGCGTGCGCCCCGATGCTGAGCGGCGCTTCATCCTGACCGGCCACATGGACACCGTCTTCCCCGCCGATCACCCGTTTCAGGAGTTGACCTGGCTCGACGAGCATACGCTCAACGGCCCCGGCACCGCCGACATGAAAGGTGGCCTCGCGATCATCCTCGCCTCGCTGACCGCGCTCGAGCAGATCGAGGCATGGCAGCAGGTCGGCTACGACGTACTGATCAATGCGGACGAGGAGACCGGCTCGCTCTCCTCCGCCCCGCTGATCGAGCGGCTGGCCGCAGGCAAGTACGCCGCACTTACCTTCGAACCCGCAGCAACGCCCGAAGGGACGCTCGCCCATGCGCGCGGCGGCAGCGGGAATTACAGCCTGACCGTGACGGGCAAGTCCGCCCATGCCGGGCGTAACCCGCACGAGGGGCGCAACGCGATCGTCGCCGCCTCCACGCTCGCGGTGCGGCTCAAGGAATTGCAGCGCGACGATATCAGCGTGAACCCGGCCAAAATCGACGGCGGTGCGGCGAACAACGTCGTGCCCGACCATGCGGTGTTGCGCTTCAACATCCGCCCCAAGGAGCCCGCCGCTGCGGAGCGCTTCGAGGCGGAGATGCACGCGCTGATCGGCGAGGTGAAGCAGGCGCAGGAGGTCGACATCACGATCCACGGCGGCATCTCGCGCCCGCCCAAGCCGGTCGACCGCAAGGCGCAGGCGCTGTTCGACCTCGTGCGCGAATGCGGCGCCGAGCTGGGGCAGGAGATCGACTGGAAATCGACCGGGGGCGTGTGCGACGGCAACAACATCGCGGCCACGGGCGTGCCGGTGGTCGATACGATGGGCGTGCGTGGCGGCAAGATTCACTCGCCCGATGAATTCATGATTGTGCCAAGTCTTGCAGAACGCGCCGCGCTGGCGGCGATGGTCCTGCACCGGCTTGCAACGGAGAATCTGCTGTGAGTTTCGTGATCCGCCCGTCGCGCGAAGACGACCTTGAACACCTGTACGAAATGGCGAAGCTGACCGGCGGCGGGTTCACCAACCTGCCCGCCGACCGTGACGCGCTGAATGGTAAGCTCGAAAAGTCGGCGAAGGCCTTTGCCAATACCGAAGATGCGCTGACCGACGAGACCTTCCTGCTGGTGCTCGAAAATACCGAGACCGGTGCGGTGCGCGGCACCTGCCAGCTGATGACGCAGGTGGGCCAGCAGTGGCCGTTCTATTCCTACCGCCTGAACACGCTGACCCAGTACAGCCAGGAGCTGGACCGCACCGTGCGCGCCGAAATGCTGCATCTCGTCACCGATCTGGAAGGGTGCAGCGAAGTCGGCGGGCTGTTCCTCCATCCGAACGAACGCGCCGGCGGGCTCGGCCTGCTGCTCGCGCGCAGCCGTTACCTGTTCATCGCGATGCACCGCGCGCGCTTCGCCGAACGGGTGCTGGCAGAACTGCGCGGGATCATCGACGATCGCGGCGGCTCGCCCTTCTGGGATGGCGTTGCGGGCCGCTTCTTCGGGATGACCTTCCAGGAAGCCGACTATTTCAATGCGATCAACGGCAACCAGTTCATCGCCGACCTGATGCCCAAGCACCCGGTCTATGTCGCGATGCTCGACGATGATGCGCGCGAAGTGATCGGCCTGCCCCACCCCACGGGGCGCGCCGCGATGAAGATGCTGGAGAACGAGGGTTTCCGTTTCGAAGGCTATGTCGACATTTTCGACGGCGGCCCGACCATGCTCGCGCGCACCGACGATGTGGTGAGCGTGGCCGATGCGAATCCGCTGACGCTTGGCAGCGCGGCGCTCGACAGCGGGGAGCGCGCGCTCCTCGCCACCGGGCACCTGACCGATTTCCGCTGCTGCTACGGCACGCGCTCGGTCGACGGGGACAGCATCGCGATCGATCCCGCGGGTGCCGAAACCTTGCGGGTGGGCGAAGGCGACACCGTGTGGAGCGTGGCGAAGTGAGGCAGAAGCGCCTTCCCCCTCACACAACCGTTCGCCCTGAGCTTGTCGAAGGGCCGTCTTTCACTTCGGGCACCGCGTTCAAGAAGAAGTGCGGTGCTTCGACAAGCTCAGCACGAGCGGCTTAGAGAGGCTTACCTTTGCTCAAGGAAATCAATTTCGACGGGATCATCGGCCCCTCGCACAATTATGCGGGGCTGAGCCTCGGCAATATCGCCAGCGCGACGCATCGCGGGCAGACGAGCTTCCCGCGCGAGGCCGCCTTGCAGGGGCTGGCCAAGATGCGCGGGAATATGAAGCGCGGGCTGCCGCAGGGCTTCCTCCTGCCACTGCCGCGCCCGAACCGTGATTTGATGCAGGCGCTCGCGCTCGATGGTACGGAAGACCCCGCGCTTGCTGCCGCGCCATGGTCTGCATCGAGCATGTGGACCGCCAATGCGGCGACCGTATCTCCTGCGCCCGATACCGATGACGCGCGCTGCCACCTGACGCCCGCGAACCTCGTAACGATGGTCCACCGCGCGCAGGAATGGCCCGATACCAAGCGCCAGCTCGACATCGCCTTCGCGAATCGCGACCATTTCGAAGTCCATAGCGCGGTCCCGCCGACCTTCGGCGACGAGGGCGCGGCGAACCACATGCGGCTGTGCGAGAGCCACGGGGGGCCGGGTGTCGAGGTGTTCGTCTACGGCAAGCCGGGCGGCAAATTCCCCGCCCGCCAGCACGAACAGGCAAGCCGTGCGGTGGCGCGGCTCCACGGTCTCGATTTCCAACGCTGCGTCTTCATCGAACAGAACCCCGAAGCGATCGAGGCGGGTGCGTTTCATAACGACGTCGTCGCCGTGGCGAACGAACGCGTGCTGTTCACCCACGCCCGCGCCTTTGCCGATCCGCAGGGCTCTTATGCAGCGCTACGAGAGGCCTTCCCCGCGCTCGAACTGGTCGAAGTGCCAGAAAGCGCGGTCAGCCTCGAAGAGGCGATTCGCACCTACCTGTTCAACGCGCAGCTCGTCACGCTGCCCGACGGCACGATGGCACTGATCGTGCCGAGCGAATGCCGCGACAGCGAAACCGTGTGGAACTTCTGCGAGAAGATGATCGCGGGCAACGGCCCGATCCGGCAGGTCATCCCGGTCGACGTGCGCCAGTCCATGGCCAATGGCGGCGGCCCCGCCTGCCTGCGGCTGCGCGTGGTGGCAGATCCGGCAACGGTCGATCCGCGCTTCCTGCTCGACGAGGCGAAGGCCGACCTGATCGAAAGCGTGATTGCGTCGCACTGGCCCGAGCGGATCGAGCCCGGGCAGATCGGCCATTCGCCCGAACTGGAACAGGCAATCTCTGCCGCCTGGATATCGCTGGTCCGCGCGCTCGATCTGGGCGAGCTGATCGACTGACGGCCCTTCGACGCGCCCAACACGGTTAACGCGCTGGCAACGCTGTCGGTTAAGCTTACACTCGGGCTCGGGTTAACCATAGCCTCCCGCAGTGATCCTCATCTGGCATGGGAATTGCGACCGGCTTGGCTCGCGCGCGTTAAGGAAGTCTCTGGAATGTTTCGCAAGATCGGCCGACTGTTCGTCATCAAGTCCCGCTTCGAAGCGTTCCTGATCATCTACGCGCTGGCGCTGGGTGCAACCGCACGCGGGGCGAACTACCTTCACGAATATCCCGGCTGGGGCGGCAAGCTGCTGTTCCTCGCCACCACCGGCGCGGTGTTCATGGCAGGGGCGAAGATCCTCGACTGCCTGAAGCACGAGAAGGCGGCGCGGGAGGCGCAGCGATAAGGTGCGCGATACCTGCGGACGAACGGGCTAGAACGCTTCGCCCCGTCGCATCTTCACGATGCAGGCATTGAGCTGGCTTGCGGCGGCGTCACTCCGCGACCCGAGCAGGTAGCTGTAATAGTGCTTGCCCCCGTGACTCAGCCGAATGCGTGCCGATTCACCCAGGATTTCGATAAACCGGCCCGTGACTATACTTTGGACCCAGCCCTCCTTGACGGGACCACGCAACTGATAACCGACGTAATCCTTGCCCGCGAACCGTCGGCCCGTGAATTCGATCGTCGGATCGGGGTTGTTGACGCCGGTGTAAAAACCGACCGTCATGGTGCTGTGGCCGTCGCTCCATGTGTCGGGGTCGTCCACGGCGATCACCAGGGACGTTTCGCCATCGGGCGAGACCCGCAAATCATACGCCGGTTCGCCTCGTTCGTATCGCCTCGCATAGCAATATCCGGCTTCGCTATTGTCGTCAACGACCCACCCGACGTTCGACGCCGGCGGTACGGGTGCGGCTGCCACCGCGAGCACGAGCAAAGAAAGCATTGCATCCCCCAAGATCAATGTTCGGCAGGAGCATATTGATGTCGACCTCGAATGCAAACACGCGGGCCTGCGCAGCCGCATCGGTCAGAGAGAGAGGGGATTGTGTTGCTAGGCACGCGCGCCCTCCCATCGGAGGCGAACACCGTTGCTCTTGGGGCCACACCAGCGTTGTTCCGCTGCTGAATCAGGTGGGGGATTCTGTTGCTAGGCTCCCCCGGGCCCCCGGTATCCGTTCTGTTGCCCGGTCGGTCCAACCGCGCTTTAGCTTTGTAAATTCAGGGCGTTAGCCCATCAAATTACGCAGCGAGAGCGAGTGCTTCGTTATCGTTGGCACTTGTGAAATAAGCTTTTTACGGAGTGCTCATTCCGGGCAAAAACGATGCTTTTCAACGCATGTCGATCCTGGTTCGGCCCCATCAGGAAGCCCGCCCCTCTCGCGTGAGGCCGGGCCTTTTGGTGGAGCCGCCGGGTACTGCCCCCGGGTCCATTGCGTCTATTATACACCGCAGTTTATCACCATAGCCGGCCGAAACCGGCACCGACCTATATAGGCGTTTGCAGCTTAATGTGAAGTGATCGGGGCCCGGGATTATCCAAAGATCGTCACCCCCGCGAAGGCGGGGGCCCAGCTCCTTGCGCCGGTACTGCACGTGCTTGGGTGATGGGTTCCCGCCTGCGCGGGAATGACGAAGGTGTGCTTTACCCCCGCTCCGCCTTCAGCTCGGCCAGAATTTTCTTCAGCACATCGAGTTGCGGATCGGTCGGCACGTCGTCGCTCTTCGAGCTGTCTTCCACCTCGGCCTGCTTGCGCTGCATTTCCTCGGTCACGCGGTTCACCCCGCGCACCAGCAGGAACAGCGCGAAGGCGACGATCAGGAAATTGATGATCGCGGTGAGCAGCGCGCCATAGCCGATCATCGCCACGCCAGCCTCTTTCAGCTGCTCATAATTGTCGAGCGCGCCGTCATAACCTTCGGGAATCGCGCCCAGCCGCCAGAACCAGTTGGAAAAGTCGATATCGCCGAACAGCCAGCCGATGATCGGCATCAGCACCGCATCGGTCAGCTGTTTCACGATACCGCTGAACGCCGCGCCGATCACTACGCCGACCGCCAGATCGATCACGTTGCCGCGCGCGATGAACTTCTTGAATTCCTTGAACACGAGCCGATGCCCCCAAAGCTTGCAGAATACCCTGCCGCGATCCTTGGCATAGCGCCGATTGCGAGACAATCGGTCGCACGAATCCTTGCGCGGCACGCTGCGTGTTGTATATTGGCAATACACCGTTTTCCGGAGGGATTATTCGATGGCGTTCCGCACTCTTTTCCGCTCGCTGCTGCTCATTCTGGGGCTCGTTTCCCTGAGCGCGTGCGGCATAAACTCGGTTCCGACGGCAGAGGAAAATGCCAAGGCCCGCTGGGCCGACGTGCAGAGCGCGTACCAGCGCCGCGCGGACCTGATTCCCAATCTCGTGAAAGTGGTGGGAGCCGCCGCTTCGTCCGAACAGGAAATCCTCACCCAGGTGGTGCAGGCCCGTGCCAGCGCCAGCCAAGTGCAGCTGACCACCGATGATCTGAACGATCCGGCCAAGGTCCAGCAGTTCGACCAGGCGCAGAGCCAGCTCGGCGGCGCGCTCAGCCGCCTACTGGTGACCGTCGAGAAGTATCCCGAGCTTAAAAGCCAGGCGCGCTTCGCCGACCTGATGACCCAGCTCGAAGGCTCGGAAAACCGTATCGAGGTTGCCCGCAATCGCTACAACGAAGCGGTGCAGGAGTATAACACCACGATCCGCACCTTCCCCGCGACCATCGCCGCCAACGTGATCTACGGGTCCAAGCCGATGCAGGGCTTCGAAGCCAAGGCAGGTGCCGAAGACGCGCCCGAGGTGAACTTCGACGATCTGGGCGGCGCGGCGAGCAATGCCGCCCCCGCGAACGACAACGCCGCGGCGGGCGCCGATCAGACTGGGGCCGCGACCGGCACCGATAATTGATCGGGCAGCGGATGCCTGCTCGCTTTGCTGCTTTCCTGACACTGCTGCTGGCTGCGCTGCTCGCGCTGCCGGCAGCGGCGCAGGACCTGCCGCCGCGCCCCGACGGGCCGGTGTACGACGGCGCGAACATGATCGACGCTGCCACCAAGGCGCAGCTCGACCAGAAGCTGCGCGCCTATAACAAGGAGACGGGGCGCGCGGTGATCGTTGCGACGGTGCCCAGCCTCGATGGCGAGACGATCGAAGGTTACGCGGTCAAGCTGTACGAGGATTGGGGCATTGGCGGCGAGAAGACCGACGAGGGCGCGCTGCTGCTGGTCGCCAAGGAAGAGCGCAAGATCCGGATCGAGGTCGGCTATGGATCGACCCCGACGCTGACCGACGCAATGTCTGGCCGGATCATCCGCGACACGATCACCCCTGCTTTCAAGAAGGGCGACTTCTCTGCCGGAATCGCCGCGGGCGTCGACCGGATGATCGAGGCGATGAATATGGACCCGGCGACCGCCAAGGCCATTGCGGAGGCGGAAGCCGCCGCCAAGGCTCAGGGTGGTGACGAGGTGACTGGGGCGACGATCGGCGGAGCGGTCGTCTGGCTGCTGCTTATCTTCGCCTTCATTGCCATCTTCGGCCGGGGCAAGCGCGGACGCAGGCGGCGTCGCTACGGCGCGGGCAGCGCGGTGGGCGATGTCCTGCTGTGGACCGCGATCAACTCCGCTCTCAACTCGGGCGACCACGGCGGTGGCGGCTGGGGTGGCGGTGGAGGCGGCGGAGGCGGTGGCTTCGGCGGCTTTGGCGGTGGCATGTCCGGCGGCGGCGGCGCGAGCGGAGGTTGGTGATGCGCATTACCGAAGCCGACAATGAGATCGTCACAAAAGCCGTCGCAGAGGCCGAGCTGAAAACCTCGGGCGAGATCGTTACGGTCGTCGCGCAGTCCTCCGACGGATATACCGACGTCGCGCTGGCGATTGCGGCTTTCCTTGCCTTCACCAAACTGGTCTCGATGGCCTTCCTGTCGGACGTGACGATCGGCATTGCCGACACGCTGACCGGCGGCTGGAACACCGAATGGACGCCCGCCGCGCTGTTCGGCATCGCCAGCGCCGTGGGCATCGCGACCTTCCTGATCGTGTTCGCGATCCTGTGCATTCCGGCGGTCCGTTTCGCGCTCATTCCCGGGCGGGTGAAGACCTTGCGCGTGGAAGACGCCGCGATCCGGCATTTCAAGGTGGGGGCCGAACGCCGCACGCATGGCCGCACCGGCGTGCTCATCTACGTCTCTCTGAAAGAACACCGCGCGCAAATCGTCGCGGACGAAGCAATTGCCGCCAAGGTCGAGCCCGAAGTGTGGGGCGCTGCGATGGTGGACATGCTTCAGGAGATCAAACAGGGTCAGCTGGGTGCCGGGATTGCGGCAGGCGTGCGCGACGTTGGCGAGATTCTTGCGCCCCATTTCCCGCGCGCGGACGACGACCAGAACGAGCTGCCCGACCGGCTGATCCAGCTTTGATGGCCTGCGGAAACTGAAGCTTCCCTGCCCGAGGGGGGGGGCCGGGGGTGCGGGTTCGACCTCACGGCCCCGAGTACACCCATCCCCAACCCCTTCCCTCAAGGGAAGGGGCTAAGTAGGGCAGACCAAAATGAGCTACCCCCCCGATCACGACGCGCCCGAACAGATCCGTTGGCAGGGCAAATACATCACCGCGAAGCAACGCGGCCGCTGGGAGTATGCCAGCCGCTCGCGCGGTATCCGCGCCGCCGCGATCATTGCCATAGACGACGGCCACGTAATTCTGGTCGAACAGTACCGCGTACCGCTTGGCCGCCGCTGCATCGAGATTCCCGCCGGGCTGGTCGGCGACGATGATGGCGCAGCGGACGAAAGCGCCATTACCGCCGCTCATCGCGAGCTGGAGGAAGAAACCGGCTACAAGGCGGCGAAGATCACCGATCTGGGCGAGTTCTTCTCCAGCCCAGGCATGGTGTCCGAAGGGTTCTCGCTGCTACGCGCCGAAGGGCTGACCAAGGTCGGCGAAGGCGGTGGCACCGACGGCGAGGACATCACGGTTCACCGCGTCCCGCTGGCGGGAATCTCCGAATTCGTCGATGCGAAACGCGCGGAAGGGGTTGCGGTGGACGTGCGCATCGCCATGCTGCTGATGACACAAAAGATCGGAGAGAACGGATGGCTGGACGGGTAGCGGGCAAGCGCGCGCTGGTAACAGGCGCGGCGCAAGGGCTCGGCGCGCAGGCGGCGACAACGCTGGCGCGCGAGGGCGCGAAGGTGCTGTGCACCGATATCAATGGCGCGGGCGCGCAGGCGACTGCGGATGCAATCAACGAGGAGCTGGGCGCAGGCACAGCATTCGCGCTGGCGCATGACGTGACCGACCCCGATCAGTGGGACGCGGCGATTGCGATGGCGGACGACAAGCTCGGCGGGCTCAGCATCCTGCTCAACAATGCTGGCATCGGGGTGCGCGGGAATATCGAGACCTGCACACTGGAAGAATGGCGGCGCGGCTTCGCGGTCAATGTCGATAGCGTGTTCCTCGGCTGCCAGAAGGCGCTGCCGCTGATGAAGGACAATCAGCCCGGCTCGATCGTCAACATCAGCTCCATCGCGGGGCTGATCGCGAGCGACACCATGCCCGGCTACAATGCCAGCAAGGCGGCGGTGTGGATGCTGTCGAAGTCGGTCGCGCTCTATTGCGCGAAGATGGGCTGGAATATCCGCTGCAACTCGATCCACCCGACCTTTGTCGATACGCCCATTCTGGACGGGATCGGCAAGAACGCCGGGCTCGACAAGGAAGTGGTGATGGGCAAGCTGGCGCGTCAGATCCCGCTCGGGCGGGTGGGCAAGCCGCAGGAAATCGCCGATGGCGTGCTGTTTCTGGCAAGCGATGAGAGCAGCTTCATGACCGCGGCGGAGCTGCGGCTCGACGGCGGCATTTCCGCGATGTGATCGTTTTGGAAGAGAGGTGTGCGGCGGGGGCGCGACCTTGCGGTCTTGCTGCGCCCCCCGCAATCCGATCCGGGTCTGCGATGCCCGGTCGGGAGGGTTGGCAGGCGTAAGAGCCTAGTCGGCGATCGCCCAGATGATCAGGTAGACCAGCAGCAGCGATCCGGCGAGGAAGATCGTCGAGAGGGCCCAGGCGATGCGGACCATCGTCACGTCCCACCCGAAGGTTTTGGCGATCCCGGCGCACACGCCGCCGATCTGGGCATGCTGCTTGTCGAGGCGGAAGGTCCGCTCGGGCAGCGTGGAGCGGTTTTCGGTATCGATCTGGCTCATGCGACCATCCTTGCACTGTCGACCATCACGGGGACGATCGCGAAGGCGAAAGCGAAGCCGGTGAAGGTGAGCGCACCTACGGCAGCGAGCAGGTTGCGAGCGAAGGAATGCATGTCGATTAACTCCGGTAATTGGGGCGGCCGATGCCGCGTCGATGGGGAAGGATCAGGCGATGACCAGGCCGTTGGGGCTGGCAGGCACGATGGCGGTGGCGAAGAACACGGCCGAGACGGCAACTGCGAAAGCAGCGGCGAACAGGCGGGTGCGAAGGTCGTTGGTGTTGGTCATTTTCTTGTCTCCAGTAACTCTCCAGGGGACCATCCCGCCGGACACGACATACATTGCAGGAGCCGTGCCAGTTTGAAGAAACGGGAGTTTTCCGCCGTTTCTGGGCTAGCATTTCCCGAACGACTTGTTCACCAATCCGAAAGCTTGGGAATTTTCACCACTTCTTGGATGGGACATTTCCGCGCCGCCGCACTGGCGGGCCCTTGCCCCTGCCGCTAGTCACCGGGCAAAGGCCTTTTCGCATGGCGCTCGACCGCATTTCACTTCAGGATTTCCGCAATCACGCCGCGACCGCGCTCGATGGGACGGCGCAATTCAACCTGCTCGTGGGTGCGAATGGCGCGGGCAAGACCAACGTGCTCGAAGCACTCTCGCTGCTCGCACCGGGTCGTGGCCTGCGCCGCGCGAAGCTGCCCGAGATGGCGCGCAATGGCGGGACGGGGGGCTTTGCCATCGGCGCCGAGGTCCACGCGCTCGACGCACCCGAACCGGTGCGGCTGGGGACATCGGTAGAGCCTGCGCGCCCCACCCGCCGCCGCGTGCGGATCAATGGCGCGGAGGCAAGCGCGCTGGGACTGTCCGAATGGCTTTCAGTGCGCTGGCTGACCCCGGCGATGGATGGCTTGTTCACCGACAGTGCGGGCGCACGCAGGCGCTTCGTTGACCGGCTCGTACTCGCGACCATCCCCGGCCACGCGACGATTGCCAACCGCTACGAAGCGGCGCTGCGCGAGCGCAACCGGCTGCTGGCCGACGAGCTCGCGCCCGATCCGCGCTGGCTCGACGCTCTGGAAGCAAAACTGGCGGAGCACGGCGCCGCACTCGCCGCCAACCGCCGCCAGCTGATCGAACGCCTCGACGCAGCGCTGCTCGCGCAGGACGACACACACTTCCCACGGCCCACGCTGGCGCTCGAACCTGTGGGCCCGGAAGAACGCGACGCGCTGGCTAAGGCGCTGCACGGCAACCGGGGGGCTGACAGGCGCGCCGGGCGCACCCTTATCGGGCCGCACAGGATGGAGCTAGCGGTCACGCTGGCGAGCAAGGGCGTGGCTGCGGCGCATTCCTCCACCGGCGAGCAGAAGGCGATGCTGATCGCGATCGTGCTGGCCCACGGCAGCCTGGCGGCAAAGGATCGCGCGGGCGTGCTGCTGCTGGATGAAGTGGCCGCGCATCTCGACCCCGACCGGCGCGCCGCGCTGTTCGACCGGATCGAGGCGAATGGCGAACAGGTCTGGATGACGGGCACCGAGCGCGCGCCCTTCGACGCGATCCTGGCGCGCGCTGCGGTATGGGACGTGTCGGGCGGAACGCTACGCCGGATATAGGCCCCGCTCGCGCTCGCCGGGCAGGCGGGGCGTCATGCGCTTACGCGAAAGTCTCCGCCGTGAAATCGTCCTTCGGGCTCGGGCCGTACTCGTTCTCGCCCGGTGAGCCGTCGAGGAACATGAAGATCAGCAACACGAACCCGCCGAACGGTATGAAGTTGATGAGCAACCACCACCCCGACTTGTCCTGATCGTGGAGCCGGCGGATTGTCACCGCGAGATTGGGTATCACCAGGCGGAGCCAGAGGATAGCAAACGGAATGGTCAGGATATCGAGCAGGGCGGTCTGCTCACCGGGATCGGTCGCCGCGCCGACGGCAACCAGCGGAAGCGCCAGGAGGAAGAACAGGATCCACTGACCCAGCTGGAACATCCAGTGTTCCATCCTGCGCGATCGGCCCAGGAAATCGGCATAGCGCTTGAGCGGCAAAAACATCCACTACATCTTGAAACCCCCATGTCCCACGTCGCTTTGGCGCGAGCCGCCTCCCCCCGACAATCCCTGGAATAGGACACATTCCCGCACCGGCGGCACGCGCCTTTGCTTCGCCGAGTACACAAAAAAAGGGGGCCCCGCAGGGCCCCCTTCGCATTGGTACGTCCGGTTCTGAGGATCAGAACTTGAAGCGTGCCATCGCGCCGTAGGTGCGCGGCGCGCTGGGGTAGCCCGAGACCGTGCCGGCCTGCGCCACGCTATCGAACACCGTGATGATGTACTGGTCGTTGAGCAGGTTGCGCGCCCACACGCCGAACTCCAGCCCCATGTCGAGCGACACGGTGGCCGAGGCGTTCACCAGGTTCACTTCACGCATGAAGTTGTTCGGCCCGAAGGTCGGCAGGCCGTTGTTGATCTTGGTGTTGCTCTCGTGGCTGTAGTCGACGCGCGTGAGCAGCTGGTTGCCCGCGCCGAAGTCGAGGATGTGCGTCAGCGACGTCGCCAGAGCCCACTCGGGGATACCCGCCGGGCGCTGACCGGTCAGGTCGCCGACCGGGCTGTTGACGAAGCTATCGTACACCGGATCGAGGTAGGTCGCCGCAAAGGTGTAGACCAGCGACGGAACCGGAGTGACGGTCGAGCTGAATTCGAAGCCCTTGACCGACTGCTGACCAGCATTGGCCAGCGTGAAGCCCGTGCCCGTGAAGGTGAAGCTCTGGAAGCCCTTGATGGTCTGGTCGAACAGCGCGAGGTTGAAGTTCAGCCCCGGCCAGTTGGCCTTCAGACCCAGCTCGTAAACCTCGGCGTTTTCCGGACCCGCAAAGCGCGAACCGGTGGTGAGGTTGACCGTCGCCAGCCCCGCATCGGTGATCGGCGAAGACGGCGCAGCGAAGTTCGAGCGAACCGGACCCGGCGTGTAGTCGGCTGCCAGCGGCTTGGAATCGCGCGACAGGTTGACCGAGCTCGCCTTGAAGCCGGTCGCGTAGCTGGCGTAGACGTTGATGTTCGGCGAAACCTCGTAGGCCACCCGCGCCAGGTAGGTGAACTTGTCGTCGCGCGTCTTGCCGTCTTCGACCGAGTTGGGAACGTCGAGGAAGGGCGGCTGGAACTGGAACGGCGTCAGACCCAGCAGCGGGTTGGCCGCACTGGTCGCCGCGCCCAGAAGTGCCGCCTGGTTGGCAGCGGGCAGCGCCTGGAACTGAGCCCGGGTAGTGACCGTGCCGCCCGAAGCGAGCGTGATGAACGCATCGACGACGTTGATGTTCGACAGCGGATCGTAGGCCTGGCCGGAGAGCGCGAAGTCCTTCTTGTCGTCGGTGTAGTTGAAGCCACCGGTGAACACGAGGCCGTCGATCGGCTCGAAGTCGACCGTGCCGAACACGGAGACCGCTTCGTTGCTCATCGAATAGTCTTCAGCCGTCAGCGGACCGGCTGCGAAGATGCTGTTCTGCTGCACGCCGAACGGCGCGAGCGCGGCCTCGACCGTGTTGAAGGTGAAGGTCGGGTCGCCGGTCGCCGCGCGCGCCAGCAGCGTGAAGAAGTTGCGCGAGTCCGCACCCGTCGTCAGCCCGCTGATCTGGTTCACGTCTTCGTTGAAGTAGAACCCGCCGAGCAGGAAGTTGATCGGGCCGTCGAAGTCCGACGCGATCCGCAGTTCCTGCGTGAAGGTGTTGACCTTCTGGTCGCGCGTTTCACGAACGATGTCGGCGCTGGTGAAGTCGACGTCCTGATCGACGAAGTTCTTCAGCTCGCGATAGGCGGTGATCGAGGTGATGCCGATCGAACCGCGATCCCAGTCGACCTGGACGGAGCCGCCGTAGTTGTCGACCTTGTTGATCGGTTCCTGGTTCAGGTACGTGTCGTAGCTGAAGAAATCGGTGCTGAGGCCACCGCCCACGCCGACGATGGCAGCAGCCGAAGGCCCGGCGACCAGCGTGCTGACGACGCAGCAGACTTCGTCGATCTTCGAATAATCGGCGATCGCGCGGATCTTCAGGTCGGCAGTCGGCTCGATCAGCAGCTGGCCGCGTGCGCTCCAGCGGTTGCGATCGGAGATATCCTTGCCGAGGTTGACGATCTCGCCATACCCGTCGCGGCGGTTGTAGCTGCCGTCGAGGGAGAAGGCCATGCCTTCGCCGATCGGGCCGGTAATGTCGCCCTTCACGGTGACGGCATTGTAATTGCCGTAAGTCGCTTCGACCGAACCGCCGAATTCATACTGCGGCTCGCGCGTGACGACCGAGATCACACCGGCCGACGCATTTTTGCCGAACAGCGTGGATTGCGGGCCGTTGAGCACTTCGATGCGCTGCACGTTGGCAAGGTCGTTGAGCGACGAGGCCGAGCGCGAACGGAACACGCCGTCGATGAACACGCCGACCGAAGGCTCGATCCCGAAGTTGTTGTCGCCGTTGCCGAAGCCGCGGATGATGAAGGTCGATGACGAAGAGTTCTGCAGCTGGCTGACGCGCAGCGAAGGAGCGACCGTCTGCAGGTCGAGCACGTCGCGGATCTGCGCCTGCTCCAGCGTCTCGCCGCTGGTCACGCTGACCGAAACCGGGGTTTCCTGAAGCGTCTGTTCGCGCTTGGTCGCGGTGACCACGATGGTATTGGAGGCTGCCAGTTCGTCCGCGAGGTCTTCCTCGGTCGCCTGCGCATCCGTTTCGCTCTGGGCATGAGCGACTGCGGGCAACGCCAGCGCGGCCACCCCGGCAAACAGCGCAGTACGCGAAAACCCGGCCAGGCCGGAGAACTTATTAGCCATCAGGTGCATCCTCTCTCAGTGATCCCGTGCGCAGTCTTTGCGCTTAATGTGCCGTCAATAAACCGTGGCTGGCACTCGCTCAACCGCGAAAATGAGGGAAACCGCAGGCTACGGGCCGATCTGTTGCCAAAACGGCACATTCGTATGCGGCCGATTACGCATGCCGTAGCGGAATGGTACATCTCTCGGTCGACTCGTGATGTGTTGCAGCGCAGCAGGCTGACCGCTAAGGGCATCGCGAAAGCGTCTGGCGGTCGTTCGCCAGGCACCTCCCTTCTCCTCTCCCCGAAAGCAGCAACACCCGTGTCCCTACGCAATATCGCGATCATCGCCCACGTCGACCATGGCAAGACCACGCTGGTCGACCAGCTCTTCCGCCAGTCCGGCACCTTCCGCGAGAACCAGCGCGTCGAAGAGCGCGCCATGGACTCCGGCGACCTCGAAAAGGAACGCGGGATCACCATCCTCGCCAAGTGCACCAGCGTGGAGTGGGAGCATGAGGGCGAGACCACCCGGATCAACATCGTCGACACCCCCGGCCACGCCGACTTCGGCGGCGAGGTGGAACGCATCCTCTCCATGGTCGACGGCGTGATCCTGCTGGTCGATAGTGCCGAAGGCCCGATGCCGCAGACCAAGTTCGTCACCGGCAAGGCGCTGGCGCTGGGCCTGCGCCCCATCGTGGTGGTCAACAAGATCGACCGCGCCGACGCGCGCCCGCAGGAAGTGCTGGACGAAGTGTTCGACCTGTTCGCCAATCTCGACGCGAACGACGAGCAGCTCGAATTCCCCAGCCTGTGGGCCTCGGGCCGCGACGGTTATGCGAGCGAGGACGAGAACGCGCGCGAAGGCGACCTCCAGCCGCTGTTCAAGCTGATCGTCGACCACGTGCCGCCCCCCGGCCTCGACACCGAAGGCCCGTTCGCCTTCCTCGCCACGCTGCTCGACCGCGACAATTTCATGGGCCGCGTGCTCACCGGCCGCGTCCAGCAGGGCAAGATCAAGGTCAACGACCCGATCCACGCGCTCGACCGCGACGGCAAAGTGATCGAAGTCGGCCGCGCAACCAAGCTGATGAGCTTCGACGGGCTCGAGCGTGTACCGGTCGACAGCGCGCAGGCGGGCGACATCATCGCGATGGCCGGCCTCGAAAAGGCGACCGTCGCCAACACCATCGCCGACCCGGCGGTGAAGGAACCGATCGCCGCGCAGCCGATCGACCCGCCCACGCTCGCGATGCGCTTTGCCGTCAACGACAGCCCGCTTGCCGGGCGCGAGGGCGACAAGGTGACCAGCCGCATGATCCGCGACCGCCTGATGCGGGAAGCGGAAACCAACGTCGCCATCCGCGTGACCGAAGCCGACGACAAGGACAGCTTCGAAGTCGCGGGCCGCGGCGAACTGCAGCTGGGCGTGCTGATCGAAACGATGCGCCGCGAAGGCTTCGAGCTCGGCATTTCGCGCCCGCGCGTGCTGTTCAAGGAAGAGAACGGCCAGCGGCAGGAGCCGTACGAAACCGTCGTGATCGACGTGGACGACGAATTCTCCGGCACGGTCGTCGAGAAGATGCAGCGCCGCAAGGCCGAGCTGACCGAGATGCGCCCCTCGGGCCAGGGCAAGACGCGCATCACCTTCTCCGCGCCGAGCCGCGGCCTGATCGGCTATCACGGCGAATTCCTGTCCGACACGCGCGGCACGGGGATCATGAACCGGTTGTTCGAGAAATACGACGCCTACAAGGGCCCGATCGAAGGCCGCCAGAACGGCGTGCTGATCTCGATGGTGCCGGGCGAGGCCGTGCCCTACGCGCTCAACGCGCTGGAGGACCGCGGCGAGCTGTTCATCGGCGGCGGCGCGAAGATCTACGAAGGCATGATCATCGGCGAGAACGCCAAGCCCGACGATCTTGAAGTCAACCCGATGAAGTCGAAGCAGCTGACCAACTTCCGCTCGACCGGCAAGGACGACGCCATCCGCCTCACCCCGCCGCGCGTGATGACGCTGGAACAGGCGATCGCCTATATCGACGACGACGAGATGGTCGAAGTCACCCCCCAGAACATCCGCCTGCGCAAACGCCACCTCGACCCCCACGAGCGCAAGCGCCACAAGCGCAAGATGGACGCGTAAGCCATCTCAGGCGGAGGCTTCGGCCTCCGCCAAACCCTACTAGCATTCGTCACCACGGACTTGATCCGGGGTCCAGCAATCTTCCTCCTTTGGGAGGGGCGCGGCAACCTCCTGGGCGCCAACAATGGGTTTGGCTACTCCGGCAGGAAACCGAGTTCGAACACCATCGGCCTTAGTTTGTCGGATAGGCTCGCATAGGCTGTACGGAACGGTTCGAAATCGGTCAGTTCAGCCTCGCCGTTGGCTTCCAGCGCACGGCGGACTTGATACCAGCCCGCATCGGGACGGTTGAGCTTGAACTCATCCCTGATTTTGCGCGGGAACGGCGTCGCGTGGAAGCGCGCCCACAGCTTCCGGCCTTCATCCATCACCGCCTTCGCCTCCGGCGACAAATCAAGGTCTGAAATGTAGCGAGCCATAAAATCGGACTCGAAGCGTCCCTTCGCGCCCACCTCGGCCTCGGTGAATGGGATGAAATGGTTGACGAGGCTCCAGACCCGGTCATCCCATTGGAGCCCATCCGCGCCAGCAGACAAATTGCTACCGTTGAATAGCATCCAGACGAGGCAGTCAGATTTGAATTCTTCCGTCAGCGGCTCTGAGGGTTGGAGGAATTGATCTCGATCGTTTAGCCAAGTTGGTTTTATGAGGCGGCGGACGGCGAATACCACAGCGGCCTGCCAAAGGTTTTCGGGTGTGACGAAGAAACCGCGTGCGCTGCCATAACCCGATGAGAATAACATCGTTTTTGATCCTGCATTCTGCAAGTCATTACCGGCGCAATTCAACCAACCAACTGCATCGTCAGACCAGCGAAGACCGCGCAAGTCTTTCGTTGCTGTTGCGGGTGTGATTGCATTTTTCAGCGGAACAACTTCGGACGAATTCGAGCGAGGTCGAAAGACCCATTCCGTCAATAGTTTCTCTTTATCATAATTAAGATAGATCTTTTCCCCAATAGACCTTCCATTACGATCCAGAACCTCCCCCTCAACCGTATCTATCGCTATTTGCTTACTCGTATCCCAAATGAAGAAGCCTATCGGAAAATCACCGATCAATCCGTCAAAAGCCCTATTATGTAGTGAAAATCCACCTAGATACCTTGCCTTCCACTCCTTTCTAAACTCCCTAAGAGTGGGTGCACTGACATACTTCAATGTGCTGAATATCGCCAACTTTGCATTACGAATTTCGCGGTGAATTCTAGCAATAAACTGAGTGTATAGATCGTTGCTTGCCTTTCCGTACTCCGACATCCCAGAATTGGCGAATTTCGTATTTGCAACTCCCGCTTTATTATGTCCGCCACCAGTCGCAACGGCCAATCCGCCACCCGTGGCTTCACCGTATGGCGGATTGATTAGCACCAGGATCGGCTTTGCGCCCTCCTTCCCTTCCCGCGCATCCTTTATTGCCTGACGCAGGGTCTCCGGGATCTTATTAGAAAGATCGTAATCAATCTCACCAAAGTCAGTGATGTCATCGTTCAGATAGTCGTACTGGAAGATTTCAGCCCCGGCGAAGGCCGGGTTCGATTTCATGATTTTCACATCAGCTTCATCGAGCGTGGACATGAATACGTTGCGCAGGTTGGAGTGCTTTGCCTCCAAGTTGCCGACCCCGGCACACATATCCCACACCCAATAGCGATCCTGCCATTTTGCCCCAAGGGCGGCTTTCAGCTCGTCATAGGCTTTATCGACGATATGTAGCGGCGTATAGTAAGCGCCTTTGAACTTTTGTTCGTCCAGCGGCAGTAAGCTGTCGCGCCGTTCCAACAGGTAATGGCGATGTTTTTCCTCTGGCGGGCGATGATAGATAGCCCAGAAGTTCTGGTAGCCCCGCTTGCTCGCTAGTTCATATGTCTTGCCATCGAGCAGGAACGTGGGGCCGGCGGCCGTCATAAGCATCCGCGCGGACAGGTTATGCATATATTCGTTGGTGCCATCATGCATGATATCGGCAAAGAACAGCACGGCATAGTTGGCCTCGTTTTGGACACCTAGCTCCGTGCCGATCATGTCGACCCATCGGTCGAAAACCTGCCGCAAGTTGTCTGGCGTGATTGGAGTTCGAATGATTCGACGATCGCGGATGGCATCCTTTACTGCCGATACAAACGCAGCTTCATCGTGCTCAATATCGTATTCGACGATATGAGCCTGAACGTAAGGAGCAATCTGAGCGGCAAGTTTCCGGTCCGCTCCCGAACCGGACTTGGGCCAATTGATGCTCTTGTCTGCGAGTAGGTCGACCGCCTTCTCGGTCTGCATCAGGGCGGCTTTCTCGCGATCGATCACAGCCAAGAATGCAGGAATTGGCTCGCCACGCCTTTTTGCTGCACGCACATAGAAGAATAGCTGAGCGAACATTACGATGGTCGGCGCTGGCGTATCTTTTGCCTCGAACCAGACCTCTTCAGTCTGAATGTCGACCAGGCCTTTAAAATAGGACTTGAGCCCGAGCGCCTTGATGTAGGCGTCTTTCACGTCTTCCTCAGTCCGAGCTCGAGCTAGAGCGTCAATCAGTTTCATGTCAGTTCGCCCCTCCATTCAGTCGGTCTTAGCGCAGCGGACTCGCGCGACAACCCGATGATTTTCCTACTCCCCCGCCTGCGCGCTATACCCGGCAGCGCGCTTTCGCGCTCCGGCTCTTTCTTCTCGTTCGCGTCTTCTTCCTCGCTCGCGCGGTGATCTAGCGGCTCGATCAGTCGCGCCTTACTGATCGAGGGGATTTCAACCCCAGGACACTGTGTCAGGTGTGTCAGGCCGCGCTCCCGCGCGTGCGGCGGCGATGGGCGTGCGTGCGGTTTCGCCACAATGCACACCCTATCCGACCGGGGGCGTGCCCGGCGCTTGCCAGAATCGCTCCTGCGCTGACAGTATGCTCCCCGGGTCGTCAAAGCGGAGGGGATTCGCTGCGATGAAATATGCTCTGTCGGGGTTCGGTGCCGCTTTGGCCGTTGCGCTGCTTGTCGCGCTGGTGGCCTCGCCCGGCCTGGCGCAGTGGTTCGCCGAACACGCCGCGCCCGGTATCGCGCCCGCCTCCGCGCGGGCCATCTCGCCCGACGCCTCCGACGCACCGGCCTACGCGGCGCTCGATCCGCGCACGTGGGCGGCGGGCAGCTGGTGGCTGATCCTAGCCTTCGCAGGCTTCGCGATGCTGGGCGCGGGGATGATGGCGCTGGCGTGGGTCGTCTCGACGCTCGGGGACCCGCCGCCGCCCGATCCCAAGGCGAAGCGGCGCAAGAAGGCGCAGACGCTGATCGACGCGGTCGCCCGGCGCGGCGACCTGACCACGGGCGAGAAGGAGAGCTTCGAGAGCAGCGCGATCGCGCTTGCCGAGGCGGACGACCCGACCTCGATCCGCGCGGCGGACCTGGTGGGTGCGGGCGACGCGGTGACGGCGGCGCGCGGGCTGGCGGCGGAGGCGGAGAACGACTTCCTCCAGCTGCTGCGCCATGCGGTGAACATCGCGCTGCCCTTCTCCGACAAGACCGCGAAGACGATCGACACCCGGCGCGATCACTTCGCCGGGATCGATACGCTGGTGAAGGATCTGGAGGCCTGCAAGGATCTTCGCGAGAGCCTGTGCAAATGCTGCAAGTGCGGCGCGAAGCTCGACACGGCGTGCACCTGCGGGGGCGACGAGTGCGAGCATTGCTGCTGCGAGGCGTGCCGCGCGGACGACCCGCCCAAGGCGCATCGCGCACGGGTCGACATGGCGTGGGACTAGACCGCACGATGGGCCTGAATGCGGTGCGTCGCGGCGTCTTCGGGGCAACGGTGGCCAAATCGGTTAAGAGACGTTAGGCAGCAGCGCCATGCAGACAGGGGTACTCATTTCGCTCGCCGCCTATTTCGTGCTCATGCTCGGGATCGGCCTGTTCGCCTGGAAGAAGTCGACCGACACTTCCGAAGGCTACCTCCTCGCCGGGCGCGGGCTGTCACCGGGGGTCGCGGCGCTTTCCGCCGGGGCGTCCGACATGTCGGGCTGGCTGCTGCTGGGCCTGCCCGGTGCGCTGTATGCCAGCGGGCTGGTCGAGGCGTGGATCGGCATCGGGCTGTTCGTGGGCGCGGTGCTCAACTGGACGATCGTCGCCCCCCGCCTGCGCGAACAGACAGAGCGGATGGGCAATGCGCTGACCATTCCGGAATTCATGGCCAACCGCTTCCCCAGCCGCGCGGTCGCGCTGCGGGTGGTCTCCGCGATCGTCATCGTGGTGTTCTTCATGGTCTATTCGGCCGCCGGCCTCGTGGGTGGCGGCAAGCTGTTCGAAACCGCCTTCCCCGCGCTGCTGCCCGATATCGGGGTCAGCGACTACATGATGGGCGTGTGGCTGACTGCGCTGGTGGTGCTCGCTTACACGATGATCGGCGGGTTCCTGGCGGTAAGCCTGACCGATTTCGTGCAGGGCGTGATCATGCTGCTGGCGCTGGTCGTCATGCCGCTGGTCGTGATGTTCGGCCCGGGGGGGAGCGCGGGCGACAGCCTGACCGAAGTCCAGCCCGGCTTCCTGAGCCTGACCAACGGTCTGACCGCGGTCGGCTGGCTGAGTGCGGTGACCTGGGGCCTGGGCTATTTCGGGCAACCGCACATCATCGTGCGCTTCATGGCGATCCGCAGCCTTCCCGAGGTGGCGACGGCGCGCAATATCGGGCTGGTGTGGATGTTCGTGTGCCTCATCGGATCGCTCGGCATCGGGCTCGCCGGTCGTGCCTATGCGGACCGCAACGGCATCGTGGTCGACGATCCGGAGACGATCTTCATCGTGCTGGCCGACCTGTTGTTCCACCCGCTGGTGACGGGCTTCCTGCTCGCCGCCCTGCTGGCCGCGATCATGAGCACGATCTCGTCGCAGCTGCTGGTTTCCTCCAGCTCGCTGACCGAGGATTTCTACCGCCTGTTCCTGCGCCGCGACGCAAGCGAGCGCGAGGCGGTGAACGTCGGGCGGATCAGCGTGCTTGTCGTGGCGCTGGCCGCGATCTTCGTTGCGAGCGATCCGGAGAGCGAAGTGCTCGGCCTCGTCTCCAACGCATGGGCCGGCTTCGGTGCCGCGTTCGGTCCGCTGATCCTGCTCGGCCTGACCTGGCCGCGGATGACCGGCACCGGCGCGCTCGCCGGGTTGATCGTCGGCGCGGCGACGGTCGGCTTCTGGATCGCGCAAGGCTGGAACGCCGCGTTCATGGGCGGGCCCGGCGTGTACGAGATCATCCCCGGCTTCATCGCAGCGACGATCGCGACCGTGCTGGTCAGCCTCGCGACCCGGACCGAAGATCTCGATCGCTACGCCGTCTCGGCCGACTAGCGCTCCGTCAGGACGAAGTCTGCGATCGCCTCTGCCAAACCGGGGGCAAGCGGCAGATCGGGGTTTCCGTAGCTGGCGATGTTGGCCGCACGGTCAGCCGGTGGCACCTGCTTGAGCACGTGGTTGACCCCGTCGAGCAGCACCAGGGTGGCGTCGGGCCGCGCTCCAGCCAGCGCTTCGGCGTCGGCGGCGGGCGTTTGCAGGTCCTCGCGCCCGTTGACGATCAGCACTGGCAGATCGTGCGCGGCGATCAGTTCGGCAGGCTCCTGGCGCAACATGCTGCCGACGAAGCCTTGCACCTGCGGCCCGAACAGCGGGATGAGGCCCGGATGCATCGCGTCCAGCGGCACGCTCTCGCCCGCCTTCAGCTTCGCAATGATGGCATCCACCTGCGGCATGATCGGTGCGTTGGCAGGGTTCGCGGCCAGCTGCGCGCGCATCACATCTCCCGTATTCACCCCCGGTGTCGCCACCAGCAGCAGCCCGCAATAGCGCGCGGGGTCCTTCGCCGCGGCCGCCATTGAGATGATGCCGCCTTCGCTATGGCCGAGCAGCCACACGCACTCGCCGCCGGTGCGCGCAGAGATCGTCTCGGCCCAGCTTTCGATGTCGGAGACATAGTCGCCCACGATGACGTCATTGGCGTCGGGCACCGCGCCCGCGCTGCCGAACATGCCGCGCTTGTCGATCCGAACGGACGCAATGCCGCGTTGGGCGAGCGCGTCGGCCAGCAGTTTGTAGCTTTGTGCCGCAATGCCGAGCGGGCTGTTGCCGTCGCGGTCGGTCGGTCCGGAGCCGGGCACGATGAGGATCGCGGGCGTACCCTCGGCAAGCGTGCCTGCGATGCTCCCTGCAAGATCACCGTGCAGGCCAGGATGGGTTGTCACGATATCCGCTTGCACGGTCTTCTCCTGAGCGGCGGCGGGTGCTGCCATCGGCGCGGTACAGGCGAGCGCGAGAGCGAATGTCCGCAATGCTCGCATGTCAGGCCTCACGATCGCGACGATGACCGCGCTGCCAGACACGCCAGCTGTAAACGGTAGGCAGGACCGCCGCGATAAGGACGCTGGCGAGGACTATCGTCAATCGCGCGGGGCCGGGCATCGGGATGATTCCGGCAAGGATGATCACGATTCCAGAGAGCATGAACAGCTTGCCGCCCAGTCGATGCGTCGCGATCCAGGTGTCGGCGTCGATGATCGTCCACGGCGTGCGAATCCCGACGAAGAACCCGGGTCGCGATTTGGGCAGCATGTTGCCAAGCACCACGAACAGCAGCCCGACCAGCACGAGCACTGCACCTGCGCCCACATCGAGCCCGAAGATCGGCGCGGCGATGATGCCTTGCAGCGCGATCATCAAAGCCACGGTGCCGAGCCACGTCGCGCGCAAGAGCGGCGCAGAGCCCGCCATCCGGTCCTGCAAGGGCTCGATCGATGGAATAATCGCGAAGACCAGCCCCAGGAACAGCGTGACCCCCGCCGGGATCAGCAACGCGGTCAGCGCGGGCGCGGTGCGATCGACCTCACCTTGCATGTTCCAGTGGGTCGGCAGCTCCATGCCGGGAGGTGCCGTGCCAGCAGCCCACAGCGCGAACCCCGCCATCAGCACGACGATCAAGAGGTTGACCGCCAGGATCGACTTTACCTTCATTCGGGCAACTCCTTCTTGCCAAGCGCCGGGAGATCTACGCCATCCTCGCGTGCCAGCCCCATTCGGCCCATGAAGCCGTGCAATGCTTCTTCGAGGGTCGACATGTTAAGCGTGTAGACGATCGCCCCCCGGCGGTTCTCGCCCTGGATCAGTCCCGCCTCCTTCAGCTTTGCGAAATGGCCCGACATGGTCGGCTTGGAGACAGGGAAATGATCGGCGATTTCGCCCGCGGTCATGCCCCCGCCCTTCAGCAGTTCCAGCACTTCACGCCGAATGGGATGGGACAGAGCATCGAACACCTTGTTCATAGGTATTTAGCTAATTACCTAAGGCGATTTCGTCAAGTCCTGTCGCATGCCGTATGCACGATACGGGAGATTGGTTTAGGGTGCGGCCAGCGGCGAGTCTGCTGGGAGTGAGACAGAAATGGCAAAAGTGACCGGACTGGGCGGCGTGTTCTACGTCGCAGCCGACCCTGCGGCGACGCGGCAGTGGTACGAGGATGTGCTGGGCCTGAGGGGCGACTACGGCCCGCAACTCGCGTGGTCGGAAGAGACACACGCTGCCCCCTACTCGCTGATCAGCCATTTCAAGGACGACGAGTACATCCGGCCCGGCAAGGGCGGCTTCATGATCAACCTGAGGGTCGACGATTGCGATGCGATGGTCGAACAGTTGAAAGCCAAGGGTGTCGAGATCGTCGGCCAGGTCGACGAAGGCTATGGTAAGTTCGCGTGGCTGCTCGATCCCAACGGGGTGAAGATCGAGCTGTGGGAACAGGGCGAAGCGCCCGACGAGGCCTGACCGCGCCGATCCCCTCTCCCCCCTCGCGCCAGCTGTGGTATAAGGTGCCGGGGTTGCGCTGTCGGGGGAGTTCTGCCGATGATCTTTTCACGTCTGCTGCCACGTGCCGTGATTCTCGCTGCTGCGGGCTTCCTGCTCGCCAGCCCGATCGCGGCGAACGATTCCGAGGCCGAGATCGGCCTTGGCGGGATCGAGCTCAAACCTTCGAGCGCTTTGCGGATGCTCAAGGAAGACCTCTACGTTTCGGCCGATCTGGTGCGGGTCGATTACGTGTTCGAGAACCCGACAGACGAATATATCACCACCACGATCGCCTTCCCCATGCCCTCGCAACCGCGCGGACTGGCGGCGCGCGACATGTATTACGACAATACCGAAAACTGGTCGGGGTTCGATTTCGCCACCCATGTGGACGGGCGACCGCTGCGCTTGCAGCAGCTCGACCGGGCGATGATCGGCGATCGCGACGTGACCGATGCCGTTGCAGAGCGTGGCTGGCCGATGGCCTGGGCTTACGCCGACGAACTCAATCCCTTCGCGTCGCTATCCGAAACAGAGCGGGAGGCGCTGGTGACCGAAGGCTGGGCTGTGCGCGATCCGCTGTTCGGCAACGAGGCGGTGCCGGCTTGGGATAAGGTGACCTACTTCGTGCGCGAGCAGACCTTCGAACCCAACAGCACAGTCGCGGTGCGGCACGAATATGTGCCGCTGGTCGGTGGCAGCGCAGGCAGCGCCCTCTACCCTCAATATCGCAGCGAAGATGCGGACAGCATCCTGGCCGAGTATCGCACGAAATACTGCCTCGACGACGGTATCGTCGCCGGGATCGACCGGCGAGTCGCCAACCCGGGCGGGGATGAAGAAATGCAGACCTACATGGGCGAGACCTGGCTGAACTACGTCCTTTCTTCGGGCGCGAACTGGGACGGACCGATCCGCGATTTCCGGCTGGTGGTCGACAAGGGATCGCCCGACAATCTCGTCAGCTTCTGCATGGACGGCGTGAAAAAGATCGGCCCGACGCAGTTCGAGGTGGTGAAGAAAGACTTCGAGCCGACCCGCGACCTCGAGGTGCTGATCGTCAGTTTCTTCCGCTACGACTGAAACGCCTGGAAATTGGGCTGGCCGTTCGACGCGCTGACCCCGCCATCCACGGGCAGGTTCACGCCGGTGACATGGCGCGCATCTTCGCTGGCGAGGAAGGCGACGACCGCCGCAACATCCTCCGGTTCGCCCGCCCGGCCGAGCGGGATGCGGCGCAGGAAGGCGTCGAACAACTCGTCGTTATCACGAATGTCCTCGCTCATCTCGGTTTTGGTCATCGACGGGCACACCGCGTTTACGCGGATGCCCTGCGCGCCCAGTTGCAGCGCGAGGCCGCGAGTGAGATTCGTCACCGCGCCCTTGCTCGCGTTATAGATCGGCATGGTCCAGTCGCCGCCGGTGCCAGAGACGCTGGAGGTATTCACGATGCTGCCACCGCCGGGCGCCTCGCTCTTCGCGAGATGCGGGATCGCCGCGCGGCACAGGTACATGACGCCTTTGACGTTGATGTCGATCACTGCGTCGATGTCCTCGTCACTCGCCTCGGCCAGTGGACCCGCCGTTGCCGTACCTGCGTTGTTGACCAGGCAATCGAGCCCGCCGAACCGCTTAACAGCACGCTCGACCAGATTTTTGGCGAAGGCTGCGTCGGATACGTCGCCCTCGACGATCATGGTGCGCGCTTCGTCCATTTCGCTGGCGACGCTTTCCAGATCGTCGCGGCTGCGGCTGTTGAGCACCACATTGGCGCCCTCTTGCGCGAAGCGGCGGGCGATGGCCGCGCCAATCCCCTTGGAGGAGCCGGTGACGATCACGGTGCGGTCGGTAAAGCGTTGCATAGGTTCCTCTTTTTAAATGCCTCACCCTCGCAATGGGCGGGCCGTGGGTATGTTTCCAGGCGAGCAGTCTTAGGGCGGTGTTAACCACACCCGGCCGATACCCGGGGGCGACATGCACCATTCGCGCCTCCTGCTACTGACCTGCATCGCACTGGCCCTGCCCGGCTGCCGGCTGTTGCCGGGCGGAGGCGGCGCGGCGCACGACACGCAGCCACGCCGCATGCCGCCGACGATCGATCGCGGTGGTACCGTGGCCCCCAGTCTGGTCGATCAGCAGTGCCTCGCGCATCTCGGTGCAACCGGCGCGCGTTTCTCACCACTGGCCAACTCCAGTGAGGCACCCGGCTGCTCCCAGATCAACGCGGTGTCGCTGACCGACCTGCAAGGCGACATGAGCCGCCTTGGTATTTCAAGCCTCGGTGCGGTGACATGCTCCACGGCGGGGACGTTCGCCGACTGGGCGCGCTATGGCGTGGACCGTGCGGCACGGGCCTATCTCGGCAGCGGGATCGCGCGGATCGAAACGATGGGCAGCTACGCCTGCCGCAATGTCGCGGGCAGTTCGAAACGCTCTGCCCATGCGCGGGCGGAAGCCATCGACATCGCCGGCTTCGTGCTGGAAGATGGACGGAGGGTCACGGTCAAGGCCGACTGGAACGCCGGGTCGAGCGAGGAGAAGAAGTTCCTCCGCGTGGTGCGGCAAAGCGCGTGCAAGCGCTTCGGAACCGTGCTCAGCCCCGACTACAACGCGGCGCATGCAGACCATCTGCATCTGGAATTCGGCGACGGCTCGTTCTGCCGCTGACCGGCGAGGTCAGTCGTCGATCTCGCGCGCGACCGCGCAGATCGCCTCGGGCGAGTATGAAAATCCCATGTGACTGCAGCGGAGCGCGACGGCCCGGTCGCGTTCGCCGGGATAGCCTGCGGCCGAACGCGGGCTGATCGCCCCGTCGCGCGGGCTCCACAGCGCGACCGTCTCCACCGGTGGCTTGCGCGACAGCTGGGCTGCGAGCTTTACATCGGCGATCCGGTGCCCGGCGACCGCCTGATAGATCCGCCACACGTTGTTGGCCCGCAGGCTGCCCGAGAAGGGAGAGCCCATCGAAATCACCTTGGCGACCGCGTCGGGCTGGCGCTTGGCCAGTTCGCGCGCATAGAGCCCCCCAAGGCTCCAGCCGACCAGCACGACCGGCTCGCCAGCGCGCGCCCTCAGATCGAGGAGGCGCGCTTCCAGCTGCTCGAAAAGCTCCTCCGAAAAGCCCCAGTTATAGCCGCATCCCCAGCGCTTGACCGTGTGGCCCGCGTCTTCCAGCCGCCGCGCGAAATAGCGCATCTTGATCGGGTTCGTACCGAAGCCGGGCAGCACCATGACCATGCGGGGATGGCTCGCCTTGGCGATCCTGAATGGTTTGAACAGCGACCGGTAAAGCCGCCGCAGCGGTTCCAGCACGTATCCGAGTTCGGCGAGAAGATACCACAGGCGCGGACCGCGCGCGCCATCGGGATCGGGCTCGCGCGCCAGCTCGAAACGGCGCGCCCACTCGCTGTCGGCGAGAGCTGTAAAGCCGGGCACACCGGTGCTGAGGCCTTGCTGGGTTGCCACAAGCGGTGTCTTCAGGATGTCTCTCACACCTTCATAATGCCAAAGGCGGCTTAGAGTTTCCTGAAGACCCGATGCGCTGCACGCGACGTAGCAAATGCGGTGCTATTTTTCCTCGTCGGCACAATCGCCGATGCGTTCGCTCTCGACCCGCATCCCGACCGCACCCTCGCCACTGCCGAGACCCGAATAGGTCATCCGCAGATTGCTGCCGGTGGGTGTGACTGTTCCGGTGATACTCCCGCGGGTTTCGGGCTGGTAGGCATCGGCCTTGCAGACCAGCACCGCGTCGAGCGTCGAGCCTTCGAGATCGTATTTCTCGAACCGGCAGGCATCACCCTGGAACGAAAGGAGCATGGCACGGTGGCCATCCTTCACGTCTTCCTCGGTAAGGCACTTCTCGTCCTCGCCGTACTGGCTCCCCGCACCACCATTGGCGGGACCTTCTATGGTGATCCGTTCGCGATAGAGGCCTGCGAGCTGGCGGACGTCGCCGTCGATCTTTTCTGCCGCATCGTTGCCCATCGTCCCGCCCGGCGGTTCCCCGCAGGACGCCAGAGCGAGCGCGATTACGGACATTAGGATGCCCGCCATTTCAATCCGCATGATGGAAATCAGCCTTCCCTTACCGATCCCGCCCGTTTGCAGGCGGGTTCGCAATCCTACCCGGCGCAGTCGCCGATCCGCTTGCCGGAGACGGTGCCCTTCATGGTCACATCGCCGTTCTCGGAACCCGAGATGACGTTGGACATGGTCATCGTGAAGCTGTCCCGCCCAAACTTGCCGTCCATTGCGATCTTCGCGGAGCCGCCCTCGTCCGTGTCACAGGTCATCCGCAGCGTCAGCTTGCCGCCCGAACGGTCGAATTCGTCGTACTTGCAGTTGTCGCTCTTCTCACCCCCGAAGAAGCCTGCGTCCGGCTTGTCGGCCTCTTCCTGGGTCAGACACGATTTGGCGGTGATGGATTTCCCCATCTGCCCGGCGATCATCTCCTTCATACCCTCCGGAACACCGGGGATATCGAATTCGGTGAACTCGATCGTGTTTTCCCATTCCCCGGCGCGCATCTTGATCTCGCCGCCGGAGGCAGCTTCGGCGGCCACTTCCTTGCTCGTGATTTCGCCATCGCCGTCAGCATCGGCACCCCCGTCCGAACAGCCGGCAAGCAGGGCGAGGCAGGCGGAAGCGACGATAATGGTGCGCATGTTGAATCTCCCGGAACGCTCGGCGGGCATTATCCGCCTGTTCGTCCAGGTTCCTATCGCGCGGGCAGAGACCTCACAACCGCCATTGCGGCGAGCGCCCGACACGCCAATATGAACGACATGGCGGAATTGATCATCAGGCGCGGGCTGGAAGAGCCCGACACCACCGGCGAATTCACCCCGCACAAGCCTGCGCGGCCCGAAAAGTCGATGCCGGGCAAGCGGTTCGAGCTGGTCAGCGACTACGAACCCGCAGGCGATCAGCCGACCGCAATCCGCGAGCTGGTCGACAGCGCGAAGGACGGCGAACAGACGCAGGTGCTGCTCGGCGTCACCGGTTCGGGCAAGACCTTCACAATGGCCAAGGTGATCGAGCAGTTGCAGCGCCCCGCGCTGATCCTTGCACCCAACAAGATCCTCGCCGCGCAGCTCTATGGCGAGTTCAAGAGCTTCTTCCCCAACAACGCGGTCGAGTATTTCGTCAGCTATTACGACTACTACCAGCCCGAAGCCTACGTGCCGCGCTCCGATACCTACATCGAGAAGGAAAGCTCGGTAAACGAGGCGATCGACCGGATGCGCCACTCGGCCACCCGCGCGCTGCTGGAGCGTGACGATGTGATCATCGTCGCCTCGGTAAGCTGCCTCTACGGTATCGGATCGGTCGAGACCTATTCGGCGATGATCTTCGACATCAAGGAGGGCGAGAGCGTCGACCAGCGCGAGCTGATCCGCAAGCTCGTTGCGCTGCAGTACAAGCGCAATGACGTTGCCTTCGCGCGCGGCAATTTCCGCGTGCGCGGCGACAATCTCGAAATCTTCCCTTCGCATTACGAAGACACGGCGTGGCGGATCAGCTTCTTCGGCGACGATATCGAGGAAATCGTCGAATTCGATCCGCTGACCGGCAAGCCCGGTCGCAAGCTGGAGAAGGTGCGCGTCTATGCAAACTCGCACTACGTCACCCCCGGTCCGACGATGAAGCAGGCTTCCGAAGCCATCCGGTTCGAACTCGCCGAACGGCTCAAGGAGCTGGAAGCGGAGGGCAAGCTGCTCGAACACCAGCGGCTGGAGCAACGGACCAATTTCGACCTCGAGATGATCGCCGCGACCGGCAGCTGCAACGGGATCGAGAACTACTCGCGCTTCCTGACCGGCCGCCTGCCGGGCGAGCCGCCGCCGACCTTGTTCGAATATCTCCCCGAAAACGCACTGCTGTTCGTCGATGAAAGCCACCAGACGGTGCCGCAGATCGGCGCGATGGCCAAGGGCGACCACCGTCGCAAGATCACGCTGGCCGAATACGGTTTTCGCCTGCCCAGCTGCATCGACAACCGCCCGCTGCGTTTCAACGAGTGGGACGCGATGCGCCCGCAGACCTTCGCCGTCTCCGCCACGCCCGGTGGATGGGAGCTGGAACAGACCGGCGGCGTCTTCGCCGAACAGGTCATCCGTCCGACCGGCCTGATCGATCCGCCGGTGGAGATCCGCCCGGTCGAGGATCAGGTCCAGGACTGTATCGAGGAGTGCAAGGCCACCGCCGCCAAGGGCTACCGCACGCTCGTCACCACGCTGACCAAGCGGATGGCCGAAGACCTGACCGAGTTCATGCACGAAGCGGGCGTGAAGGTCCGCTACATGCACTCCGACGTCGAGACGCTGGAACGCATCGAGCTGATCCGCGACCTGCGGCTGGGCGTGTACGACGTGCTGGTCGGCATCAACCTGCTGCGCGAAGGGCTCGACATTCCCGAATGCGGGCTGGTGTGCATTCTGGACGCGGACAAGGAAGGCTTCCTGCGCTCCGAAACCTCGCTGATCCAGACCATCGGCCGCGCCGCGCGCAACGTCGATGGCCGGGTGATTTTGTATGCCGACCGGATCACCGGATCGATGGAACGGGCTATGGCCGAAACCGAGCGGCGGCGCGAGAAACAGCGCGAATACAACGAAGAACACGGGATCACCCCGCAAACCATCCGCCGCGCCATCGCCGACATCACCGCCCACGCCACCAAGGGCGAGGACGGCGCACCCGAGGACGAGGCCACACCCTTGGTCGGCCACAACCTGCGCGCCTATATCGAAGACCTCGAAAAGAAGATGCGCGAAGCCGCCGCGAACCTCGAGTTCGAGGAGGCCGGGCGTTTGCGTGACGAGATCCGCGCGCTGGAGGCGGATGAGCTTGGCCTGCCCGAGGGCGAGCAGAAGGCCCCGAGGGTTGGCCGGAGTAACGAGGGCAAGCCGGGGACGCGGAAGCTGCGGTACGGGCGGACGCAGAAGAAGTGGGGGAAGTGAGAATTTATCCCCGACTTGACGTGTTGGAAGAGCTATCTCACTATAAGACATTGACATGATGAGAAATCTTCCGAGACGACCGCCTTAGTGTTGGAAGACTTGGTCCTCGAATGTCTCCGATTTGCAATGTCGTCGTAAGCTTTTGGGTGACTTGTTTAATGAGCAGGAGTGGCATCAATAGGTAGCTGCATTCAAAACGAGGCAGCCATGACCCCCTTCGAAATCGTCTCCCTGATCGTCGCCATCATCATGCTCGCAGGCGGCTTCGCCTATGCGGGCATCCAGATCGGCAAGTCGCTCGGCGAGAAGAAGTGAGCCCGCTCCTCCCCATCCGTCATGCTGGACTTGTTTCAGCATCCAGCCCTCCAGCCGATCCGTCCGTCGAGATCCGAAAACTGGACCCCGAAACAAGTTCGGGGTGACGCATCTGGATTGGGGATCGCCAGTAGCGGGTGACCTTTCGTCGGCCCTAAGGAAACGCGCACGAATGGCGAAGCGCTCGACCGGATCACGCCGCGCGCGGCTGAGCCCTGTCAGCGACCGCCCCCAAATCCCACACACACCCGCCGCCTAACCCTCTTTGCTTGCGGCTGAAATCGCGCTAGCGGGCCGGTGATGGCGCGTAGTTCCATAGCAGCAATTTTGGCGACCTGCGCGATGCTGGCCGCCTGCCAGCCGCCCGCCGCCGACCGTTACGAAGGGCGTACCGACCCGCCCGACACCTCGCGTTTCGCCAGCGAACCGCAGCCCTCGCCCGACGCGACCGGCGCGGTGTGGGCGCCGAGCGCGCAGCCGATGCGATTGCTGTACGGCATTCCGGGTCAGCCGCCGCTCGCTGCGATGGCATGCGCGCTGCCGAGCAAGGATGGCCCCCGGAAACCCGTGATCCGCTTCACCCGCTTCGCGCGCGCCGACGAAGGCGCGCAGGCGCTGATGGCGATCATCGGCAATGGCCACCGCGAACGCTTCCCGGTCGCGGCGGTCGACAATGGCCGTGCCTTCCTGTGGGAAGGGACTGCCCCGCTGGAATCGGACAAGCTCGACGTGCTTACGGGCAGGCGCGGGGTCGAGATGACCATCCCCGGTGCAGGTACGCTGGCATTGAATGCGAGCGAGGCGCCGCGTGACCTTATCGAGAGCTGCCGCCTCGCCGCTCGCCAGGCGTTCCCGGTTTCGACCGGGCCCGATCGATCACCGAACGTGGACTGAGCACCTGCGGCAGCCGCACGGGCTGCGCGGCTCCCGGCGCATACCATAGGTAGAGCGGCACGCCCGCCACGCCCTGCTGCGTCAGGAAGGCGGTGATGTCAGGGTCGCGCCGCGTCCAGTCGCCGCGCAGCACCAGTGCATTCGCCTCTTCGAGAGCCTGAGCGGTCTCCGCGCGCTCGAGCGCAACACCCTCGTTGACCTTGCAGGTCAGGCACCAGTCGGCGGTGAAGTATACGAACACGGGGCGGTTTGCCGCGCGCGCCTCGGCAAGCGCGGTTGCGCTGAAGGGCTGGCTGGCGAGCATGTCCGCCGATGCTTCGGGCGCGCTCGGCTCCGGGATCAGGAGCAGCGCCACCAATGAGGTCGCCGCAAGTGCCAAGCCATAAGGCAGTGCAGGCCGCGAGGCGCGCTGCGCTCGCCCCGCAAGCGCCAACAGGGCGACGACGACGACCGCGAAGCCGAGAACGATCGCGAGCCAGCTCCAGCCGCCCAACCGCCACAGCAGCCAGCCGAGCGCCAGCGTGGTCAGGCCCATCGGCAGCGCCATCCAGCGGCGGAAGGTCTCCATCCATTTACCTGGCCTTGGCAGACGCTGGCGGATCGCAGGCACGAAACCCACGACAAGAAATGGCAGGGCAATGCCGAGCCCAAGCGCCGCGAACAGGCCGAGCGCGAGCGGCCATGGCAGGACCAGTGCCGCCCCCAGCGCAGCGGCCATGAAGGGCCCGGTGCAAGGTGTTGCCACAAAGGCGGCGAGCAGCCCGGTCGCAAAACTACCGCGCCCGCTCGCGCCACCCCCGGTGATCGCCATGCCGGGAATCTCGAACGTACCGAGGAAGTTCGCGGTCAGCGCTGCGGCGAGCAGGAACAGCACGATGACGACACCCGGTTGCTGCAACTGGAACGCCCAGCCGACGCTCTCGCCCCCTGCCCGCAGCGCCAGAAGCACTCCGCCCAGCGCAAGGCAGGCGAACACCACGCCTGCGGTATACGCGAGCGCGTCCTTACGCGCCGCGCGTTCCTCCCCGCCCGCCTTCGCCAATGACAGCGCCTTGAGGCTGAGGATCGGGAAAACGCAGGGCATGATGTTGAGCACCAGCCCGCCCAGCAGGGCGGCGCCGATCAGCATCCACCATGGCGGGAGGTCGCCTCCGGTGCGGATCGGTTTGCCTCCCGTGGGCACGGTGCCCGGCTCGGCGTCGAAGGCGAGGCCGGTGCCATCGCCCAGGCGAATGATGCCGCTGAGCGCGGCGGGCCGCACTCCGTCTTCGGCCAGCGGAATCTCTGCCACCAGCATGTCACCATTGCGGCGGAAGGTCTGCGGCGCGGCGTATTGGACCATCTCGCGGTTGCCGATGAACACGTGCGGCGCACCGACCTCCAGCGCTTCGGGGAGGGGGATGGCGAGGCGCAGTGTGTTGTCGGTGTAGGCGAACCGCGCTGCGCGATCGAGCGGCGCGGCCAGAGCACTGGAGTAGCGCACGAATTCCGCGCTTGCAGCACCTTCCCCTACCGGCACCACTGCGCGCAGCTCAGCGCGCTGGGGGACGCAGATCTTGTCTGTGCAGGCGAGGTAGTTCGCGGTCCCGCGCAGTTCGAAAGGCGCGTCAATCGGCGCGTCCTTCGCCAGCCGCAGCGGCGCGACCACCGCGTAGTCGCCTTCGAAGACGTGGTTCATCAACCCGCCGATCAGGAGCGTCTTGGGCGGGGGATAGCGGAATGGGCCGACGCTGACCCCCTCGGGCAATTCCCACTCGACCTGCATGCCGAGCCCGGCGTCGCCGGGGTTCGACCAGTAGCCGTGCCATTCATCAGACCGGGGGGTGAAACGGATCGCAATGCGCGTTTCGCCACCGGGAGCCACGGGACCTTCCACTTGCAGGTGCGCGGCGATGTTGGCGTCCTGCGCCTGCGCCTGCCCCTGTCCCTGCACCGCGACCGTTGCGAGCAGCGCCGCGCACAGCACGCCGAGCAGACGGGCAATGATGGGAACACTTGCGCGGATCATCGTCAGCGGCCTAGGGCTGCGGCTCTGCCGAAACAAGCGATGGAACGGCCAATCATGCCTGCAAAACCCTCCAGCAAGCCGAAAATCACCGAACCGCGCGACCTGCTGATCCTGGGCGGCGGGCTGGTCGGGATGACGCTGGCGCTGGCGGCGGCGAAGAAGGGCATCACCAGCCATGTGGTCGACCGCGCCGATCCTGCAAGCCTGACCGCCGATGGATTCGACGGGCGTGCATCGGCGATCTCCACCGCCAGCTGGAACCTGTTCACCAATATCGGGCTGGCCGACTCGCTCGAACCGCATGGCTGCCCGATCGCGAAGATCGCGGTGACCGACCAGCTCAAACCCGGCCGGATCGACTTCCAGCCCGATGAGGGCGACGGCAGCCTTGGCCGGATGTTCGCCAATCGGCAGCTGCGCCTCAGCCTGTTCGAGGCGGCGAAGAAGGAACCGCTGATCGCATGGCACGCAGGCGTCGATGTGATTGAGCGCACGCGCGGCAATCACAAGGTGTCTGCAACGCTCGCCGATGGCACCGTGCTGGAAGCGCGGCTGATGGTCGCTGCCGAGGGGCGGCGCTCGCCGACACGCGAAGAGGCCGGGAT
Source organism: Citromicrobium bathyomarinum (assembly GCF_038594485.1). Taxonomy (GTDB): domain Bacteria; phylum Pseudomonadota; class Alphaproteobacteria; order Sphingomonadales; family Sphingomonadaceae; genus Alteriqipengyuania; species Alteriqipengyuania bathyomarina_A. The sequence continues at coordinate 195,545 of NZ_JBCFZG010000008.1, forward strand.
CAAGATCGCCAACTGGCAGTACAACCACCGCGCGATCATCGCCGGGCTGATCCATTCCAAGCCGCACGACAACGTCGCGTGGGAAATCTTCTATCCCGAAGGCCCGTTCGCGCTGCTCCCGATGCTCGACGACGCGCAGGGCCGGCACCGTAGCGCGTTGGTTTGGACGGTCGACGAGGCCGATGGCGACGGCGTGCTGGCGATGGGCGACCGCGCCTTCATCGCCGAGGTCGAAAAGCGGATGGGCCGCATTTTCGGCGACGTGGAAGCCAATGGCCCGCGTTCTTCCTACCCGCTCGGCTTTCATCACACGGCGAAGGTCGTCGACCATCGGCTCGCGCTGGTCGGCGATGCGGCGCACGGCATCCACCCTATCGCGGGGCAGGGCCTCAACCTGGGGTTGAGGGATGCGGGCGCGCTGGTCGAGGTGATCGCGGAGGGCAAGCGGCTCGGCCTCGATCCCGCAGATGCGGAGCTGCTGAAGCGCTACGAGAGCTGGCGCGGGCTCGATTCCTTCATGGTCTCGCTGGCGACCGACGGGCTCACCCGGCTGTTCGGCATCTCCGGCCCCGGCGCATCGGCAATCCGCCGCTTCGGGATGGCGGGCGTGCAGCGGCTCGAGCCGCTGAAACGCTGGTTCATGGACGAAGCGCGCGGGGTTAGCGGAGACGTGCCCGAACTGATGCAGGGCTGACGCCGCGCGTCGGTCCCGACCTTCGTAAGCTAGTTGGACGATCTCTTGGGGCCGGGCGAGACCGCCGGGCTTGGCTGTTCGACCCGTTCGCCCGAACCATCGCGCAAGCGGTTGGGTTCGACCACGGCAGCCGTCTCGATCAGGTCGAGCGCGCGCTGCGCGGCGGCGTAGCGGCGCACATCGGCGACCCACTGATCCGCTGCGGTGGCGCCCGGCATGTTCTGCACTTCCTCGATCGCGGCTTCGTAGCGGCCGGTCTGGAGAAACGTCTTGGCGCGTTCGAGCCGACGGCGTGGCTGCGGCGAAGGCGCGCTCTGGCGGCGGACCACGAACAGGTTGGACAGCTCGCGCCGCAAGCGTTCAAGGCTTGGCGCATCGGAATCGGTGCGCAGCGCAGGCTCGAGCCCTTCGAGACGCGCGAGCAACTGGTCGACCGTCACCGGGTTGCGGCTCATGTCGGTCAGCGTCTTGACGGCGTTGGGCAGTGCATCGCCGAAGCGCAGCCGCAGCTGGTCGGCGAGATAGCCGAGTTCCGCCCCGCGCTCGATCGAGCGGCGGGTGGCGAAGGAGATCAGCAGCCCCTCCGCACGCGCCGCGTTTCCGGCGGCGGCCTGGGTCTGCAGGTCGAGGCGGGACAGGCGCTGTTCCGCAGCGGTCAGGCGCTGCTCGATGCCGCCTTGCTGCTCTACCACCTGTTCGACACTGGCATTGTCGCTTGCCGAAGGTCGCGGCGCGGGTGCGCGCGCGCTGGTGGTTGCGGCAGGCGTCCCGGCAGATGCCTGGCCGGTTGCGACCGGCGTCGCGCCCGCGCTGACCAGAGGCTCGCTGGTATCCTCTGGGCTGGAAGTCAGTGCGGCGACGGCACTCCGATAGGCTTCCGGCCGCCAGACGAAGAACAGGGCCCCCGCGGCAACCAGCAATACCACCACCAAAGCGATGCCCAGCAAGGCGCGCGAACGCTGCCCATCCTGCTGGGTTTCTTCAAAATTCATTACATATCCAATTCCGTTTGGCCCCGAGGTCCCGGATCGAAGCTTAGCGGTGAATGGTTAATGGCACATAATATCTGCCAGGGAAAGCAAGGCGGCATCATCGGGCGTGGATGCTGAACGCAGGCTTTTCCAACCGTCAGAAACACTTCGCGCCACCCGTGGCCCGATCGCCGCGAGCGCCAGCTTGCTGCGGTCGATCCCCGCCCTGGCGCACTCGCTCTCGAATTGCCGAGCGGTGCCGCCCGAATGGAGCAGTACCACCCCGCCTCCGCCCAGCCGGTCGATATCCGACGCAGCGAGCGGATGGTGGACGATCGCATAGACCGTCGCGCTCGCGATAGTGATGTGCGGGGGCGGTTTGACCGGCAGGTGCTCCGCCCCGGCCAGCTGCAGGAGCGACAGCGGGCGGTTGCCGGGCAGCGCGTCTAGCAGACCCTGCAAGCCGCCGCTGCCGACCATTGCCACGGGCATGCCGCGCGCGCGCGCCTCTTCGGCGGTTGCTTCTCCCACGGCATAGATTGGCAACGGGCCGAGATCTGCAAGATGCTCCCCCGCATGGCGCAGCCCGTTGGCACTGCCGAGCAGGATACCGTCGAAGCTGCCCGGGGGAATGTCCCACGCCACCGGCTCCGCCGCGCTCAGCGGCATCGCCTCCATCGTCAGGCCCATCGCGCGTCCGCGCTCCATCGTCGCGGAGAGGCCCGGTTCGGGCCGCAGCACGAAGACTCGTGTGCTCATCCGTTCTGGGAAAACAGCGCAGCGATGCCCGGTGTCGCGCGGTTCAGCAGATCGGCGGAGAAAGCGCGCAAGCCATCGCCGTCCTGCGCGTCGAGAGTGGTTTCGCCGTCGACCCGCTCGGCCCCGTCGGCGCTGAACAATGCGGCGGTCAGGGCGACACGGCCTGCGTCGGCAATCGCGAGCATCCCGACCGGGCTGTGGCACGAACCGCCGAGCGCTTCGAGCACGGCGCGTTCCGCCGTGATCTCGGTCCGCGTCGGCGCGTGGTCGATTGCGGCCAGCGCTTCGCGGGTCGCGGCATCGTCGGCGCGGCATTCGATCCCGATCGCGCCCTGAGAGGGGGCAGGCAGCCAGTCGCCGGTTTCCAGCGGAGTGCCTACGCCTTCCTCGCCCAGCCGCTCCAGCCCGGCGGCGGCGAGCAGCGTCACGTCCGCATCGCCCGCCTGAAGCTTGGCCATGCGGGTCGCGACATTGCCGCGAAACAGCACGACCTCGATATCTGGCCGCAGGTTCCGCATCTGGGCGGCACGGCGGGGCGCGCTGGTCCCCAGCCGGGCTCCTTGCGGAATGGACGCGATCGAGCTTGCGCCCAGCAACACGTCGCGCCGGTCGGCCCGTGGGAGGATCGCGGCGAGCGCAATCCATTCGGGCCGGATCGTCTCCACATCCTTGAGCGAATGAACCGCAGCATCGATTCGCCCTTCGGCCAGCCAGCCGTCGAGTTCGCGCGTCCACAGCGCCTTGCCGCCCATGTCGGCCAGCGGGCGGTCCTGCACCTTGTCGCCCCCGGCGACCACGGGCACCAGCTCCACCACGCTCTCGTCCCACCCATGCGCCGCGCACAGGCGGGCGCGGGTTTCATGCGCCTGAGCCAGCGCGAGAGGGGAGCGGCGCGTGCCGAGGCGGATGCGCGGAGCGGTCTTGGCGTGTGTCTGCATAGGCTTTGCTTGCCCTACCCTCGCTCTGCTTTAAGGGAAAGCACCATGCCGGTGGTACTTGGGATTGAATCCAGTTGCGACGAAACTGCGGTGGCGCTGGTGGCGACCGACAGGCGGATCATCGCGCAACGCATCGCTTCGCAGGACGAGGCGCATCGCCCCTATGGCGGGGTGGTGCCTGAAATCGCCGCGCGCGCCCATGCAGAGCGGATCGCGCCGATGATCGCCGAGGTGATGAACGAAGCCGAGATGGAGCTTGGCGATCTCGCTGCCATCGCCGCGACCGCGGGGCCGGGCCTGATCGGCGGGGTGATGGTCGGGCTGGTCAGTGCCAAGGCGCTCAGCATGGCGAGCGACGTACCGCTGATCGCGGTCAATCATCTGGAAGGCCATGCGCTGAGCCCGCGACTGGTCGATGAGGACCTCGCATTTCCCTATCTCCTCCTGCTGGTTTCGGGCGGGCATTGCCAGATCCTGCGGTGCGAGGGCGTTGGCCAGTTCAAGCGACTGGCGACAACAATCGACGACGCGGTGGGCGAGGCGTTCGACAAGACGGCGAAAATCCTCGGCCTCGGCTTCCCTGGCGGGCCTGCGGTCGAAAAGCTCGCGCGCGAAGGCGACCCGACTGCCGTGCCGCTGCCGCGCCCGTTGGTGAACAGCGGCGAGCCGCATTTCTCCTTTGCCGGGCTCAAGAGCGCGGTGCTGCGTGCTCACGAGAGCGGCTTGCATTCCACCGCCGATATCGCCGCAAGCTTCCAGCAGGCAGCCATCGATTGCCTGACCGACCGGCTGGAACGCGCGATCGAGAGCGGCGGCAATGCCCCGTCGCTGGTCGTCGCGGGCGGGGTGGCCGCCAATGCCAGCGTGCGCGCCGCGCTGGAGGAGCTGTCGCAAAAGCACTCGATGCGTTTCGTCGCGCCGCCGCCGAAGCTTTGCACAGACAATGCCGCTATGATCGCGTGGGCGGGCTGCGAGCGATTGGGTCAGAACGACCCGCTGGACTATAAGGCGCGTCCGCGCTGGCCGCTCGACCCCGAGGCGGCCCCTGCGCGCGGGGCGGGAGTGAAGGCATAATGGCAGATGTAGCGGTTCTTGGCGGCGGGGCGTGGGGCACCGCGCTCGCGCAGATGCTCGCCAGCGATGGACGGGATGTGACGCTGTGGGCGCTGGAGCCTGAAGTGGTGGCGGAGATCAACACCGACCACCGCAACACCCCCTTCCTGCCCGATGCCGAGCTGGCACCATCGATCCGCGCGACCGGAGATCTGGCCGATGTCGCGGATGCCCGGGTCGTGCTCGCGGTGGTCCCCGCGCAGCATCTGCGCAAGGTGCTGGCGCAAATGCCCGCCTACGCTGGCGATCTGGTGATCTGCGCCAAGGGCATCGAGCAATCGACCGGCGCGCTGATGAGCGATGCGGCGCACGAAGCCTGCCCGCAGGCGACGCTTGCCGCACTCTCCGGCCCGACCTTCGCGCAGGAGGTTGCCGCAGGCCTGCCCGCCGCCGTCACGCTCGCCTGCGAAGGGGGCGAGCAACAGTGGGAGCGGCTTTCCCCGGTGATCGCGCGCCCTACGTTCCGCCCCTATTATTCGGACGACCTGATCGGGGCGGAAATCGGCGGTGCGGTCAAGAACGTGCTCGCGATTGCCTGCGGCGTGGTCGACGGGCTCGCGCTGGGTCAGAACGCCCGCAACGCGCTGATCACCCGCGGCTTTGCCGAGATGACCCGCTTCGGAACGTCGCGCGGGGCAAGCTTTGACACGATGGCGGGCCTGTGCGGCCTGGGCGATCTGGTGCTGACCTGTTCGTCCACCTCCAGCCGCAACTTCTCGCTCGGCAAGGCAATCGGCGAAGGGCAGAGCGCGGCCGATCTTATGGCGAACCGCCACACTGTCGCCGAGGGCGCGCACACCGCCCCCGTGCTCCAGCGGCTCGCGCGCGCCGAAGGGATCGACATGCCGATCGTCGATGCGGTGGTCGCGCTGCTCGACGGTGCGCGCGCCGCCGACGTCGCCGATGCCCTGCTGTCGCGCCCGCTGACCACCGAAAGGCGCGATGCTTGACCAAGCCCGGCGATGGCGACTCGGGCGATGCGCCGCGCGGCGCAGTCGGGCCCGCGGACGGCCCGAGTGCCGACATGGCCGCGCTCGCGCGTGGTGGGCGGACCAATTTCTTCGGTTTCCTGATCCGGCTGGCCGCGCGCATCCCCTTCCTGTTCATCGCCGGTCGGCTTTATGGCGACGACATGCTGGGGCGCTTCGCCGCCGCGCTGGTGGTGGTCGAACTGGCGAGCCAGATCGCCGTGCTCGGCCAGAAGCGCGGCCTGGCGCAGCAGTTGAGCGAGAACGACGCGCGCCCGCCGTCGCACATCGTCGCAGACGCGATGGTGCTGTCGCTGTTCACCTCGCTCGCCTTCACCGCGCTGCTGCTGATCTTTCCCGAACCAATGTTCCCCAATGGCAGCAATGGCGACCTGTCGTGGCTGCTGCCGCTGACGATCCTTCCCTATGCGTTGACCGAAGTGGCATTGGCGGCCTGTGCGTACCGCTACGACATCGGGGCGACGGTGCGCAGCCGCGCGCTGGCGGAACCATGGACCATCTCCATTGCAGTGGGCGCGCTGTTTTTCGTGGTTCCCGATAGCGGGCTCGAGCTTGCCTACGTTCTCTCGATCATCGCAGCTGCGGTGGTCGCCTTCATGCCCGTGCTGCGCCATTACGGCATGCCGATCGGGTGGTCGCCGCACCCGGTACGGATGTTTCGGCTGGCGATGCGCAACCTGCCACTCGCCGGGGCGGATGCGATCGAATGGGGCACGCGCAAACTCGACCTCGCCATTCTCGCCCAATTCGCTTCGCCCGCGCAGGTCGGGGTCTACTTCGCGGTGCAGCAGGTCGCGACGCTGCCGCAGAAGCTGAAGACCAGCTTCGATCCGATCCTCGGCCCGGTCATCACCGCGGCCCTGAAGGTCGGTGACCGTTCCGCGATCGCCAAGCAGGTGTGCCAGGTCGGCTTCTGGATCGTGGCGATGCAGGCTGGCATCGCACTTGCGCTGGCCTTGCCGGGCGAAGCGGTGATGGGCCTGCTCGGTCCCGATTTCGTAAGCGGCACCGGCGCGCTGTCTATCCTGCTGGTGGCCGAGGTGGTCGCCGCGCTCGCGGTCGTCTCCGAAAGTGCGCTCATCTACATCGCGCGGATGCGCAACCTCATGATCTCGCTCTTCGCGATCGGATTGCAGGCTGCGCTTACCGTCGGCTTCATGCTGGCCATCAATGCCTACGACCTGCCCGAATTGTGGCGCGCGCCCGCCGCAGCACTGGCGCTGGCGATTGCGCTAGCGATGTCGAGCATCGCGAAAAGCGTACTGCTCGGCCGCATCCTGGGCGAGACGGTCAACAATTTCCGCATGGGGCTGTTCTACGCGGCCGTCCCCGCCGCAGGGGTGGGCTGGCTGGCGACGCAGTTGCCCGAATGGCTGGAGCTGGTTGTGGGCATCCCGGCGATCCTGCTGACCTATGGGGCGATCATCTGGTTCCTCGGCTTCCGCGAAGACGACCGCGTGCTGTTCCGCCGCAACCTCGCGCCCGAAGAGGGGTGATCGAGAGACAAAGTATCACTATTCAGAGGGCGTTCACGGGGGTGAGTCGAGCCTTGGCAGCGATAGCCGGAGTCCGGCCATGGGGAGATGGTGAAATGGGAATGAAGCGAATAGCCGTGGTGACGATTGCCAGCATCGGCCTGGCAGGATGCGCCACCGCCGATCAGGCGGACAAGATCGTCGTCACCGGATCGTCTGCCGAAGGGGATGGATGGATACCTTCGCCGCCTCCCCCTCCGCCACCTCCACCACCTCCTCCTCCGCCGCCGGTCGGATACGCACCATCACCGCGTTCGATGGTTGCGGCGGCAACGCGGATTGGTGCCGATCAGGCAGCCGCACCGGGCCAGCCGCAGGCGACCTCGCCCGATCTGCGCTATGTGCCATCGATCGTCGTGCCGACAGAGCCCGACCGCGAACGCTATGACGGCAAGGACGTCTCGCCCGTTGCGATCACGATGGAGCAGCCGGTCTCCACCTTCTCGGTCGATGTCGACACGGGTGCCTATTCCAATGCCCGCCGGATGCTGACCGACGGCCAGATGCCGCCCAGGGGCGCGGTGCGGACCGAGGAATTCGTCAACTACTTCCGCTACGACTATCCGCGCCCGACCAGTGCGAAAGATGCGCCGTTCACGGTCAACATGGATGTTGCGCGCACCCCGTGGGATGCCGACACGCGGCTCGTGCGCATCGGGCTCGCGGGGTACGAAGCCCCCAAGGCGGAGCGTCCGGCCGCCAACCTCGTCTTCCTGCTCGACGTGTCGGGCTCGATGTCGAGCGCGGACAAGCTGCCATTGGTGAAGACCGCGATGAAGACGCTGGTCAATCAGCTGACGCCCAAGGACCGCGTGTCGATCGTGGTCTATGCGGGCGCGGCGGGCCTGGTTCTCGAACCGACCAGCGATTCGCGCGAAATCATGGCTGCACTCGACGAATTGCAGGCGGGCGGATCGACCGCCGGCGGCGCGGGTCTGGAACTGGCCTACAAGGTTGCCGAGGCAAGCAAGGTCGACGGGATCAACCGCGTGATCCTGGCCACCGACGGCGATTTCAACGTCGGCCTGTCGGGTAACGATGCGCTGCTCGAATATGTCGAGGACAAGCGCAGGAACGGTATCGCGATGAGCGTGCTGGGCTTCGGCACCGGCAATATCAACGAAGCGCTGATGGAGCAGATCGCCGACAAGGGTAACGGCAATTATGGCTACATCGACAGCGCGATCGAGGCGCGCAAGGTGCTGGGCGAACAGCTCGGCGCGACGCTGTTCACGATTGCCAAGGACGTGAAGATCCAGGTCGAGTTCAATCCGGCCGTCATCAGCCAGTACCGCCTGATCGGGTACGAGAACCGCGCGCTGCGCGAACAGGACTTCGCCAACGACGCGGTCGATGCGGGCGATATCGGGTCGGGCCATCAGGTCACCGCGATCTACGAAGTCGTGCCCGCAAATGCGGACGGCTGGGTCGCGGGCCGCCGCTATCAGGACAAGATCCCGCAGGCGGCGAGCGACAAGGCCACCGAAGCCGCCTTCGTGAAGCTGCGCTACAAGCAGCCCGATGGCGACACCTCGACGCTGATTACCGAGGCGCTGCCCGCGCGGATGCTCGCGGCTGCGCCCGCGCCGTCGGGCGACTTCGCCTTCGCCACGGCGGTCGCCGCCTTCGCGCAGAAGCTGCGTGGCGATACGCTGCTCGATGGCTATTCCTACGATGCGATCCAGCGGCTCGCCGGGCCGCAGACGGACTTCTACCGGCAGGAATTCCTGAAGCTGGTCGGCGTCGCCGAAGGGCTCGACCGGGAATAGAACGCGGCCAGAGCGCTTGTCCTAGGGGGCAGGCTCTGGCTATCGGGGTGGGGTGAGCAAACGCCCCGCCCCCCACCCGGCTTTTATCATCCTTGCCGGAGCCTTGCTGGTCGCCGCGATGGCGCTGTTTTCGGCAAGCCAGACCGCGACGGCTTTTTCCGCCCGGCTGGCGCACACGGCGCGCGCGCTGCCCGCACAGCAGGGGCCTGAGCCGGCGGTCGACATCCGCTTCGTCAACGCGCGCGGCTGGCCCACCCGCCATCCGATGCTGAGCCCGCGCCGCGACCTGTCCGAACTCGAACGCGCGAGGATCGCGCAGGCGATTGCGAATATTCCGGGGGTCGGCGGCGTGCACTGGGCAGACGGAACGATGCTGGCCGCAGGCGATGCAGACATCGAATCGCTGCGGTGCGAGAACGAATTGCTCGGCGTGCTCGCCGAACGCACGATCCGCTTCGAGGAATCCTCTGCCGAATTCATCCCGGGCAGCGAGGAAGTGCTCGACGAACTGGCCACCGCGCTGCGCCCCTGCGTCGGTGCGATCGTGGCGATCAGCGGGCATACCGACACCTCGGGTTCGCCGCAGGTCAACCTGGCCCTGTCGCAGGATCGCGCGCAAATGGTGCGGCGCGAACTGGTCGAGCGCGGGATACCTGCGCAGAACCTGCTGGCAAACGGGTTCGGCTCGTCGCGTCCGGTGCGCGGCCTCGATCCGGCGGACCCGGCCAACCGAAGGATCGAGTTCCGGGTCGTTTCGATGGAAACGACCAAGCCGACCCCGATCGACACGCCCGCGGCACGATAGGGGGAGCGAGCATGGCAATATCCATCGAACTGATCGTCCTGTCGCTCGCCGGCTATGTCGTGGGCCTGGGGCTCGGCGCGGCTGCGTGGAACCTTTGGTCTTTGCGCGGGCCGCGCTTTCACGTTAATGCGGCAGAAAGAAAACGCGCAAGAGAATCCAGTAGAGAGGCCTAGCCACCGATGATTGAACTGATCGAAGCCAACTGGCTGTTGATCCTGCTCGCCGTGCTGGTCGGCTTCGTCGTCGCCTGGTTCCTGCTGTCGGGATCGCGCAAGACCAAGATTACCCGCGAGGAATCGAGCGACGAGCCTGCCGGCGCAAAGCGCAACCAGGCCCTGATCGACGCGCCGCCTGCCTCGGCAAAGGAACCTGGTCCTCCGCCGGCACCCAAGGCCGAACCCGCAGCCCCGGCAAAGCCCACCACGACGACACCTCCCGCGCCACCGAAAGACAAGCCTGCAGCCCCGGCCGACAGCCTTGGCGGAGCAGGTGCGGCGGTCGGCACGGCGGCCGCCGAGAAAAGCCCTGCGGCACCGGCCAGCGCTGTCGATGGCGACGATCTGACCAAGCTCAAGGGCGTCGGTCCCAAGCTTGCCCTCCAGCTGAACGAACTCGGTGTGACGTCCTTCGCGCAGATCGCGGCATGGTCCGAAGCCGATATCGACCGGATCGACGACCAGCTGGGCCGCTTTAAGGGCCGGATCCGGCGTGATAACTGGATCGAACAGGCCCGCCTGCTCACCAGCGGAGACACCGCCGCTTACGAGGCGCAATTCGGCAAGTTGTAAGCCTCTGCCGACACGCTGACGGCCTGGTTGGGCGGGGGCGGGAACGTTTCCACCCACCGACCGTTGGATTTTGATTGCGGTCGCAGAGGAGAGCACATGGAACAGCCAGTCATTCTCATCGCGGAAGATGAACACATCGTCGGCCTCGACCTGTCCGACACGATGGTGGAAGCTGGCTACGAGGTCGAAGGCCCTTACGACGATCTCCACTCTGCCATGCTTGCCTTCCAGAAGCGGAGGCCCGATCTCGCGATCCTCGATATCCGCCTGCACGACACGGTCGTCTATCCCTTCGCGGAGAAGCTGATCGCCGAAGACGTGCCGGTAATCTTTCATTCCGGGCACCTGCCGCTGGCCGAAGTGTCCGACAGGTTCCCCGATGCGCTGGCACTGGCGAAGCCTTGCCCACCGGGCGATATCATCACGCATGTGCAGCTGACGCTTAAGCCCGAAGGCGTGCAGGACGACGAAAAAGTCGAAGTCGCAGGCCGGGACATCGAAACCGCCTGACGATGCGCGCGGGAATGTCCGGCGCCCTATCCTATGGCAGGGCTTGCCGGATCATACCCGCATTTGCCATGGGCTGCCGCACAACTAGCAGCGAGCGCCCATCGACATGATCCCCTTCGATCCCACCGACCCTTTTCGCCTCGACGACCAGCTGACCGAGGATGAGCGGATGATCCGCGAGTCCGCGCACGCCTTTGCACAGAGCGAACTTCAGCCGCGCGTGATCGACGCCTTCCGCGACGAAACCAGCGCCCCCGAGCTATTCCCGCTGATGGGCCAGGCCGGGATGCTGGGCGTGACCACGCCCGAGGAATACGGCGGGGTCGGCGCGAGCTACGTCGCCTACGGCCTCGTCGCGCGCGAGATCGAGCGTGTCGATAGCGGATACCGCTCGATGGCGAGCGTCCAATCGAGCCTGGTGATGTACCCGATCACCGCATTCGGCACCGAAGAGCAGAAACAGAAATACCTGCCCGGCCTTGCGAGCGGCGAGCTGATCGGCTGCTTCGGCCTGACCGAACCCGATGCGGGATCGGACCCGGCGGGCATGAAGACCTACGCCAAAAAGGATGGCGACGATTACGTCATCTCGGGCAGCAAGACATGGATTTCCAACTCGCCCTTCGCCGATGTCTTCGTGGTGTGGGCCAAGAGCGAGGAACACGGCGGCGGCATTCGCGGCTTCGTGCTCGAAAAGGGAATGGAAGGGCTTTCCGCACCCAAGATCGAAGGCAAGCTCTCGCTGCGCGCCAGCACCACGGGCATGATCATGATGGACGAGGTGCGGGTGCCCGCATCCGCAATGTTCCCTGAAGTGCAGGGACTCAAGGGCCCGTTCTCCTGCCTCAACCGCGCGCGCTATGGCATTTCTTGGGGCAGCATGGGCGCGGCCGAGTTCTGCATGGCCGCCGCGCGCCAGTACGGGCTCGACCGGCAGCAGTTCGGCGTACCGCTCGCCTCCAAGCAGCTCTATCAGTTGAAACTGGCCGACATGATGACCGAGATCGGGCTGGGGCTTCAGGCGTCCCTGCGCGTCGGTCGGTTGATGGACGAGGGCAACTGGTCGCCCGAAATGATCTCGATCGTGAAGCGCAACAATGTCGGCAAGGCGCTGAATATCGCCCGCGTCGCGCGCGACATGCATGGCGGCAACGGCATAAGCGAGGAATATCAGGTGATCCGCCACATGGTGAACCTGGAGACGGTCAACACCTACGAGGGCACGCATGATGTCCACGCGCTGATCCTGGGCCGCGCGATCACGGGTATTGCGGCGTTCTGAAGTCCGCCTGTCCTACATGCGCCAGCAGTGCGATAGGCGGGGAATGCAGCCCTCCCCGCCCGCACTGACCGAGACCGGCAAAGGTTGGGAACCGGAGACAGGTTTTTCGTCTTAGGACTGTGTGTCAGGTGTGTCAGGGCCGCGAAGCGAACGGCCCGACGCAGGAGAGGATGAGATGAAACTCTACGGCTATTTCCGCAGCTCCACGAGCTACCGGCTGCGGCTCGCGCTGCAATTGAAGGGCCTCGAATACGAGAATTGCCCGGTCAATCTGGTCGAAGGCGAGCAGAAGGGCGAGGCCTTTGCCGGTCGCAACCCGTTTGCCACGGTTCCGATGCTGGAAGTGGACGGCAAGGACCGCGTGCAATCGATGGCGATCATCGAATGGCTCGACGAAGCCTACCCGGAAAAGCCGCTGCTGCCGGCCGATATCGAACAGCGCTACCTCGCGCGCGAACTCGCCTATGCCATCGCGACAGAGCTGCACGCGCCGCTCAACCTGCCGGTGCTGAAGTACCTCAAGAGCGAATACGGGCAGGATCAGGACGGCGTGAACACCTGGTATCGCCACTGGCTCGCACGCACATTGCAGCCGATCGAACGGCGGCTTGCGCAGCTGGGCACGGGCGATTTCCTGTTCGATCAGCCCGGCTTCTTCGAAGTCGTGCTGATGCCGCAGATCTACAATGCGCGCCGCTTCGGCTACGATTTCGCCGATGCCCCGCACACAACCCGGATCGAAGCCGCCTGCCTCGCATTGGATGAAGTGCAAAGGGCGCACCCCGACAACCAGAACGACACCCCCGAAGGAGAGACAGTCCAATGAAACTCGCCACGCTCAATGACGGAACGCGCGACGGCAAGCTGGTGGTCGTCTCGAAAGACATCACCCGCTACTGCGCGGCGGACAATATCGCCGCGACCATGCAGGATGCGCTCGACGACTGGGCCAATATCGCGCCCAAGCTCGACGCGCTCTATCGCGATGTGAACAACGAAGCCGTCCCGTGCGAGCGATTCCATGAGCGCGAGGCGCATTCGCCGCTACCGCGCGCGTACCAGTGGGCCGATGGCAGCGCCTACATCAACCACGTCGAGCTGGTGCGCAAAGCGCGCGGCGCCGAGGTGCCGGAGAGCTTCTACCACGACCCGCTGATGTATCAGGGCGGCAGCGACGACTTCCTGCCCCCGCGCGCCGATATTCCGCTAAAGGACACCAGCTGGGGCTGCGACATGGAAGGCGAGATCGCCTGCATCACCGACGATGTGCCGATGGGCGTGTCTTCGGACGAAGCAGCCGATCACATCAAGCTGCTGATGCTCGTCAACGACGTCTCGCTGCGCGGACTGATCCCGGGGGAGCTCGCCAAGGGCTTCGGCTTCTTCCAGTCCAAGCCCGCAACCGCGTTCAGCCCCGTGTGCGTTACGCCCGACGAACTGGGCGATGCGTGGAAGGACAGCGTGATCCAGCGCCCTCTCATGGTCGACTATAACGGCGAGGCCTTCGGCCGGGCCGATGTCGGCCAGGATGCGACCTTCAGCCTCGCCGATCTGGTCGCCCATGCGGCCAAGACGCGCAATCTGAGTGCGGGCTGCATCATCGGTTCGGGCACGATTTCGAACCAGGGGCCCGATGGCGACCCCGGCAAGCCGGTCAGCGAAGGCGGCAAGGGCTATTCGTGCATCGCGGAAATCCGCATGATCGAAACCATCGCCAGCGGCGAAGCCAAGACGCGCTTCATGCACCCGGGTGACACGGTGAAGATCTGGATGGAAGACGAAAAGGGCCATTCGATCTTCGGCGCGATCGAGCAGAAGGTGGTCGAAGCCTGAGCGATCGGGGGTATTGATGTTCTTCGACGATACAACCTACGATATCATCGCCCGCGGGACGATCCTGACCGCAGTTGCCATCGTCTACGTCATCGCACTGACGCGGATCGTCGGCTTGCGCAGCTTTTCCAAAATGACGAATTTCGACTTCGTCATCACTGTCGCCAGTGGCACCGTGCTGGCCGGGATGGGCCGCGCAACTGACTGGCAGGGATTCGGTCAGGCAGCGGTGGTGATGTTCGCGCTGTTTGCGGTGCAACTCGTGCTCGCGAAGATCCGCAAGACATCCGACGGATTCGAGAAGACTATCCAGAACGAGCCGGTGTTGCTGATGATAGACGGACGGTTCTGCCAGAAGGCGATGGACGAAACCCGCGTCGCCCGGTCGGACATCATCGCCAAGCTGCGCGAATCGAACACGATGAACTTCGACGAAGTGCGCGCGGTGGTGCTGGAGACCACCGGCGACATCTCGGTAATGCACGGTGAGAGCCTCGACCCTACGATCCTTGAAGGCGTGCGCGATCTGCGCGAGCCCGAAAGCGCCTAGAACCCGTAGCGCAGCCCCGCCCACAGAGTGCGCGGCGCGCCGAGGTCCAGATCGCCGCCGTCGTTGCGGGTCACGATGGCCTCGTCGAACAGGTTCTCCGCGCGCAGGATCAGATCGAGCTGTCCTGCCAGCGGCACCTGCGCGTAGGCGCCCAGCGTGGTGAAGGCGGGCAGCACATCGGTTTCCAGATCATCCTCGAATTGATCGCCGACATGGCGAAGGCTGAGTGAGACGATGGCGTTTTCGGCAGGTGCATAGGCAAGGCTCGCCGCCGCCATCCAGCGTGGGCTTTGCGGCGGTCGATTGCCGTCGAGCACCAGCGAAGCCCCTTCGCCCACGACGCTTGGATCGGAGTAGGAGAGGCTGCCATCGAAACTGATGGGGCCGCGTTGCACCTGCACCCCAGCCTCGATCCCGCGCGTCTCGATGGCGGGTAGGTTCCGCCGCTGGCGCAGGTTCGGGCCGAGCGTGACGTTGGCGATCGCGTTCTCCAGCCGGTTGTCGAACGCGGTAAGCGAGAACGCCATGCCGTCGACCGGTCGCCAGTCGAGCCCCGCCTCGAACCCGCGCAACCGCTCGTTGGCGAGGTCGGCATTCGCCTCGGTCACCACGGGGAAGACCACGAAGGGTCGATAGAGCTCGTTCAGCGTTGGCAGCCGGAGCCCGCTATACGCCGCCGCCCGCAAATCGAGCGAGGGCGCCACGCGAAGCAGCGCACCGCCGCGCCAGGTCAGCGTCCAGTCGCTGCGGTCGGCGAAGGCGTCGTCAATCGTCACCGCGCCGCCCGGCGTCGTCTCGCGGTAGAAGCCATCCGCGATCACTGTCCGGTCGGCGCGGAGCCCTCCCGTGAGCACGAGCTGTCCAACTTCCCAGTCGTCCTCTACAAAGAACCCAAGGTCGCTGGTGACACCGCCCGCGCGCCGCCGCGCAGTGATCTGCCCGGTAAAGGCGCTGATCGGGTTTTCCTGCAACTCTCCCGACGCGCGCCGGTAGTCCACCCCGACGCGCAAGACATGCGCCCCGCCCACCGGCGGGCGCACCTCGATCTTGCCGCCAAGCCCGGTCGAGGGCGTGCTGCGCTGGTCGAGCACAGGCACGAACCGGCTCGAACTGACGACGCGGTTGGAGAAGTTGCGTGCCTGCACATAGCCCAGCGCATCGACCTGCCAGCGCCCGCGCCCCACGATCCGCACGCTCGCGTCCTGCCCGCTCGCCGAACTGTCCGCGCCAGCAAACCGAAGCGTGCGCGCATCGTCGAATGCCGCCACCCTCGCCTGCACTTCGAGATCGGGGGAAAGCGGCACCACGGCACGGACCTGACCTGCAACGCTGTCGAACTTCGCCGGGACGCTCGCCGCAACGCGCTGGCTCTCCGGCGTGGTGTAGAACCCCGGTCCCCGATCCCACCGGATCGCACCGGTCGCATACCCCGAGCCGAGAGCCTGCGAGAAGGAACCCGCTGCCTCGGTCCCGCCGCGATCGTTCACCAGCGCGCTCAAGCCCAGCGGCGCCTGCCGCTCGGGTGCCTCGCTCTCGATCGCGATGGTGCCCGCAAGCGCTCCCGCTCCGAACGGTCCGGACCCACCGCCGCGCGTTACCGCGATCCGCCCGATCTGCTCGGGCAGCAAAGCTGCGAAGGGCACATAGCCGAAGAAGGGATCGGCCACCGGCACCCCGTCGAGCGTGACAGCTGCGCGGCTCGTGGCGTTGCCGCCGAGCGCTCGGAGTGTCACGCCCTGCGCCGTGGGATTGGACGAGCGACTGTCGGAGCGGCGGAACTCCTGGAACCCCGCGACGCTGCCCAGCGCTTCCTCGATCCGGCCCGAAGGAACGGTCTGCAACGTCTCGCGCTCGATCACGACCGTGCCGTAGGCCGGGCTCGCGGGGGTATCGGGCAGGCCCCTGCCGGTCACCACGATGACGGTGGGCTCACGCTCCTCCTCGCCATCCTGGGCGATAGCCGGGACTGCCAAACCAAGCAGCGGTGTGGTAGCGATGACGAGAGAAGCGCGGAGCATGTGCGCGGCCCTAGCTGCGATTACCGTTCACGTCAGCACCCTCTCGTCAAGCGCACGCCCATAGGATAGGTTGCGAAACAGAACGTAAGTTTGGACCGGGGATTGGACAGTTTGTGATGGATACGAGCAAGAGCGATTTCGATGTGCTGATCGTCGGTGCGGGCATTTCCGGCATCGGAATGGCCGCCCACCTCGAAGAGCACTGCCGGGGCAAGAGCTACGCAATCCTCGAGCGGCGCGAGAATCTGGGCGGGACGTGGGATCTGTTCCGCTATCCCGGCGTGCGATCGGACAGCGACATGCACACGCTCGGCTTCATCTTCGAACCGTGGAAGCACGAGAAGAGCATCGCCGATGGGTCCGCGATCCTCGAATACCTCAACCGCATCGTCGACGAGCGGGGCATCCGCGAAAACATCCGCTTTGGAATGCGAGTCGAAACCGCGGATTTCGACAGCAAGAGGGCGCGCTGGATCGTCAGCGTCGTTACGCCGGAAGGGGAGCGCAAGCGGCTGACCGCCAACTGGCTGTATCTGGGATCGGGCTATTACGACTACGACGAACCCTATGATCCCGGCTTCGAACTCGGCGAGTTCGCGGGCGACGTGGTGCACCCGCAATTCTGGCCCGAAGACCTCTCTTACGAAGGCAAGAACGTGGTGGTGATCGGATCGGGTGCCACTGCCGTCACCATCGTGCCGTCGATGGCGAAGCGCGCGGCGAAGGTGACCATGCTGCAACGCACGCCGACATGGATGTTCAGCCGCCCTGCGCGCGACGGCATGGCCAACTTCCTGCGCAAGGTCCTGCCCGAAGAGACCGCGTACAAGATCACCCGGTGGAAAAACGTGGTGATGCAGGACATCGGCTTTAAGCGCGCGCAGAGCAAGCCGGAGAAGGTGAAGGAGTTCCTGACCAAGAAGATGCAGGGGCACCTTGGCGACAAGTACGACGCCACCGCCTTCACCCCGCCCTACGACCCATGGGATCAGCGGCTGTGCCTGGTACCGGACGCCGATCTCTTCGAAGCGATCAAGGATGGCAAGGCAGAGGTGGTCACGGGCCGCATCGCGCGCTTCGGCAAAGACAGCGTCGCGTTGGAGGATGGGCGCGAAATCCCCGCCGATATCATCGTCACCGCGACCGGCCTGAAGCTGGCCATCGCGGGCAAGATCGCGGTTTCGGTCGACGGCACTCCGGTCGATTTCGCCCAGCGCTTCTACTACAAGGGCTGCATGTTCTCGAACCTGCCGAACCTTGCGGTGGTGTTCGGCTACCTCAATGCCAGCTGGACCTTGCGCGCCGACCTCAACGCCGCCTACGTGTGCGACGTGCTTAACATGATGGACGAAAAAGGCGCGGACATCGCAGTGCCCGCACTTACCGAGGCAGAGGCCGCCGCGCTGGAGGAAGACGACATCTTCGATTTCTCCTCGGGCTATATCCAGCGTTCGAAGGCGATCATGCCGAAAAATGCGGTGGGCTTCCCCTGGCGGCTCAACCAGGATTACCGGGTCGATCGCAAGCAGATGAAGAGCGATCCGATCGACGACGGCATTCTCCACTTCAAGGCGCTGCCGCACGCCCCCGCAGACGAAGCCGCGCCCGCGCGCTCCGGCTCCACCCAAAGCACGATCTAGAGGCCTATGAGCGAACGTATCTGGACTGCCGGGCTCGTCGTTATCGGCGACGAGATCCTGTCGGGCCGCACGCATGACAAGAACATCGCACAGGTGGCCGAATGGCTGCAGGTGCAGGGCATCCGGCTGGACGAGGTGCGGGTCGTTCCCGATATCGAGGAGCGCATTGTTGAGGCGGTCAACGCCCTTCGCGTGCGCAATGACTACCTGTTCACCACCGGCGGAATCGGCCCGACCCACGACGATATCACGGTCGACGCGGTGGCCGCTGCGCTGGGACTGGGCGTGGTGGTCCACCCCGAAGCGCGCGCTACGCTCGAACGCTATTATGCCGACAAGCCGGGGGGCCTGACCGAAGACCGGCTGCGCATGGCGCGGGTGCCCAAAGGGGCAGAGCTTATCCCCAACCGCATGTCGGGCGCGCCGGGGATCAAGATCGGTAACATCCACCTGATGGCAGGCGTCCCGCACATCACCGCAGGGATGCTCGATGCCCTGACCGGCACGCTGGAGGGCGGCGCCCCGCTCATGGCCGAAACGATCGGCTGCTGGACGGCGGAGAGCGAGGTCGCGGGGCTGCTGCGCGAGGTCGTGAAACAGCACGATCAATGCCAGATCGGCAGCTATCCGTTCTTTCGCGAAGGCAAGGTCGGAGCGAATTTCGTGGTCCGCTCTACCGATGCGGATGCACTGGCGGCCTGCACGAAATCGCTTTGCGATGCGCTGACCGAAGCGGGCTACCAGCCGGTGGCAGGGGGCATCTGAGGACCCTCGCGCGCGGATCGGAACGCGGTCTTAACCCGTTGCAGTTAAGCCACGTTCGTCATGACGAGCGTCTATCTCACCATCGATACCGAGTATTCGGCCGCGCTGGCGAACGGGCCGTGCCGGGTGGATCGGGCTGAGAACTTCGCGCGGTCGATCGCTTGCATTACGCCCGACGGGCCGGCGGGGATCACGCACAAGCTCGACCTGCTGGAGCGTTACGGCCACCGCGGCGTGTTCTTCGTCGATCCGATGCCCGCACTTCTGTGGGGCGTCGCCGCGATCGAGGATGTCGTCGCACCCATTCTCGAAGCAGGGCAGGATATCCAGCTCCACTGCCACACCGAATGGCTCGATCTGGCGCTGCCGGACAGCCCGCTCAAAGGGCTCAGGGGGGGCAATATCAAGGACTTCACGTTCGAGGATCAATGCCGGGTCCTGGAATGGTGCCGCGATACGCTGGTCGCAGCAGGCGCGCCGGCGCCGGTTGCCTTCCGCGCGGGCAATTACGGTGCGAACCGCGACACGCTGCGCGCGCTTCGCGAACTCGGCCTCAACTACGACAGCAGCCATACGCCCGGGATCCCCGATGGTCATTGCGACCTCGAGCTGAGCGAGACCGATACCCAGCCGCTGCTGTATGACGGGATGATCGAGGTGCCGGTATCGTGCGTGGGCGATATCGGCGGACGATTGCGCCACGCGCAGGTCACCGCACTCTCGCTCAAGGAAATGCGGGCCGGGCTGCTGCACGCGCGTGACGGCCGTATGGCCAGCTTCACGCTGGTCAGCCACAGCTTCGAGCTGATCAACCGTCGTAGCCTCGCGATAAACAAGCTGGTCCGCAACCGGTTCGAAGGATTGTGCAGGCTGCTTCAGAAAACGCCGGGCATCTGGACCGGTGACTATACGCACAGTCCGCCTGTTAAGGTGTTCCGTCGATCCGAGATGCCCCGCCCCGTCCCGGCGAACACGCTGACGGTGGGGATGCGGTACGCCGAACAGGCTGTTTCCAATTCGCTCTACGGCGCGATCTGATGAGTGTGGAAGATACGCAAGTCGCCTTCACGATCGGCGCGCGTCGACTGTTCGCGGTAAAGCGCCATGTGGCTACGATGGCCTTCACGCTCGAGGATGCACTTTCCGAAACGCTGCCCGCAAGTCTCGAACCGGTCCCGGCGGCGGACGGCGTACGCGTGCTGTCGGCTCCGCATTCGATAGCGGACGAGATTGTTCTTGCCCTTCCAGACCATGTTGCCGGCGCGCGGGAGGACTATCGCCGCCATTTCATCGCGATGGACGGAAACTTCGAGGATTACCTCGCGCGTTTTTCCAGCAAGACGCGCAGCACCCTGCGGCGCAAGGCAAAGAAGTTCGCAGCCGCTGGCGGAGGGGCGCTGGACGTGCGGACGTATCGCACCCGCGACGAGGTGGAGCGCTTCCTAGACCTCGCGTTGCCGCTATCCGCCAAGACCTATCAGTCGCGGCTGCTCGATGCGGGGTTGCCCGATAGTGACGCTGCCCGCGAAGCGATGCTGGCACGCGCCGGGCGCGGAGACATGCGCTGCTTCCTGCTGTTCCTTGGCGGAGAGCCGGTCGCGTACCTCTCGCTGCCGGTGCAGGGGCAAACTCTGGTCTATGCCCACCTCGGCTACGATCCCGCGCATGCGGCGCTGTCGCCCGGCACCGTGCTCCAGATGGAAGCGCTGCGGATGCTGTTTGGCGAGGAGCGCTTCCGCTTCTTCGATTTCACCGAGGGCGAAGGCGCGCACAAGGCGCTGTTCGGCACCCATAGCGTCGCGTGCTGTTCCTTCCTGCTGCTGCGCCGTACGCTGGCGAACCGTGCGCTGCTCGGCGCGCGGCGCGGGTTCGATGCGGGCGTGGCGCTGGCGAAATCCTTCAGCCAGCAAAGCGGCTCGCTCGCTTCGGCGCGACGGTTGTTGCGGGCATAGAAAAAGGGCCGGAGGATCGCTCCCCCGGCCCTCTTCAAAACTGCTGCCAGGCGGAATTTACGCGCCTTCGACCTCGGTCAGGTCGAGCTTCAGGCCCGGGCCCATCGACGAGGTCAGCGTGACCTTGCGCAGGTACTTGCCCTTCGCGCCCGACGGCTTGGCCTTGACGATCGCGTCGGTGAAGGCCTTGAAGTTGGTCTTCAGGTCTTCGTCCTTGAACGACAGCTTGCCGATGCCCGAGTGGATGATGCCCTGCTTTTCCACGCGGAATTCGACCTGGCCGCCCTTGGCGTCCTTCACGGCCTGTTCCACGTTCGGGGTCACGGTGCCCAGCTTGGGATTCGGCATCAGGCCCTTGGGGCCCAGCACCTTACCGAGGCGACCGACGACACCCATCATGTCCGGCGTTGCGATCACGCGGTCGTAATCGAGATTGCCGTTCTGCATGTCTTCCATCAGGTCTTCGGCACCGACCTTGTCGGCACCGGCGGCCAGCGCCTTGTCGGCATTGTCGCCCTTGGCGAACACCGCGACGCGCACGTCCTTGCCCGTGCCCGAGGGCAGCGAGACCATGCCGCGCACCATCTGGTCGGCGTGGCGCGGATCGACGCCGAGGTTCATCGCGACTTCGACGGTCTCGTCGAACTTCGCCTTGTGCTCGCGCAGCGTGCTCAGCGCTTCGTCGAAGGTGTACAGCTTTTCAGCGTCGAGCTTCTCGGTCAGCGTCTTCTGCTTCTTGGTCAAAGTAGCCATCGGTTAGCCCTCCACCACTTCGATGCCCATCGAACGGGCGGAACCGGCGATGATCTTGACCGCCTGGTCGATGTCGTTGGCGTTCAGATCCTTCATCTTGGTTTCGGCGATCTCGGCCAGCTGGCTGGTCTTGATCGAGCCGATGATGTTCTTGCCCGGCTCTTTCGAACCCGACTTGATCTTCATCGCCTTCTTGATGAGGAAGCTAGCGGGCGGGCTCTTGGTGACGAAGGTGAAGCTGCGATCCGCATAGACCGTGATCTTCGTCGGGATCGGGGCGCCCTTTTCAAGGTCCTGCGTCGCGGCGTTGAACGCCTTGCAGAATTCCATGATGTTCACGCCGCGCTGACCCAGCGCAGGGCCGATCGGCGGCGAGGGGTTGGCGGTGCCGGCGGGCACCTGAAGGTTGATGTAACCTTCGATCTTCTTGGCCATGAGAGGCCTCCTTTTCTCACTGTCGCGTAGCGCTTTCGCGTCACGCTCATGGTAAGCGGTTTGGCGGGGTACCGAGGCACCCCTTCCGCATGGGATTCCCGAACTGTCGTATGGGAAGGCGCGCAGATAGCGATTTTTCCGCCATTTGCAAGCGATTCCCGGCCTGTCGGGTGGTGACCACGAGAGGCCGAGCCCCGGTGACAGGGCGACACGTGTCACCCATGTGTCACCCTCGGCAGCCGGGGGTCAACGCGTTGTAATGTCCGCAATTTTCCTCCGTCGACAGGGCCCGGGGTGACACATTGCGGTTTTCCGGCCGTTTTTCCTGTTTCCACGCGAACAGGAGCAGCCCGCACGACGTATCGCAAATCGAAACAATGTAGGAAAACGGTGTCCGTACCATGGGCCGCGTGGCGGCGGTTGGATCGGCGTCTGCGAGGCTTCGCCAGTAACGGCTTGCACGCAAATTGCCCCGCCCCGTCCCGTTACGGATCGCTGCGCCCGACAACCGGTTGCGAAAGCCCGCATGATCAGGCACTTGTCGAGCCAGATGAAGCAGCGCTCCCTTGCACGAAACCGCTGGCGCCGTTTGGGCTGGCTGCGATTCCTGCTGCAACTGGGCAGCGTCGCCCTCGTCTATTCGCTCGCAGGCATCCCGCCGGTTTTGCTGTTCGGTCCGACGAACACCGGCATGCTCGTGTCCGCAGTCGCCGGGATGCTCGCCGCGCTGGTGGTTGCCCGGTTCTGGCTTGCATCGGACAATGCGCTCCACTTCGCATGGAATATCCGCCCGCCGGTCAACATGCGGCGCACGCTCGCGCTCGCCGCGCTGGGCACCGGGGGCGTGATCGCGCTGTTCGCGATCGGGCACATCGTGGTGGAGGCGCTGGGCCTGCCCAAGGTCGATGTCAGGCTCGTCACCGAACTGGCGACCGCGAGCCCTGTGTCCTTCATGCTGTGGATCGTGCTCGTCGCATGGCTCACTGCGGGTCTGGGCGAAGAGCTGCTGTTTCGCGGCTTCCTGCTCGATCGGTTGATGCGGCTGCGCGGGATGCGCGGGCGCAAATGGCCCGCTGCGATCATCCAGGCGGCGATTTTCGGCCTGCCGCATCTCTACCAGGGATGGGGCGGCGTACTGGTGACCGCCAGCGTCGGCCTGTTCCTCGCATGGCTGCGCTTCGCCAATCGGGGCAACCTGTGGGCGTGCATCCTCGCACACGCAGCGGTCGACACGATCATGCTGACCCTCGCCTATAGCGAAAGCCTCGGCTGGCTCACCTAGACAGGCGGCTCGCCCGATCGCGCCCGCTCTACCTCATGGGGCGGCAGCTTCATGCCCTTGGTGCGGCTCGTCAGATGAAACTGTCGGCACAATTCGCATTTGTAGGCGCGCAGCCTGAACGGTGCATCGCGAGCGGCGAGTTCGGCTGCCTCGCGGCTCGCGTAGCGCTTCTTGCGATTGCAGATGCCGGGTCGTGTTCGCATGCGGGTGACGCCTATAGTGCCATCCGCCGGATCGCCCCACCCTGATCGTCGCAAACAGGATCGCTGCCTGCGGGTAGCGTGGCACTTTCCCCCGATTGACCTGCGTGTTAGCGCAACCATGCTGCGGCGGGGAGAGCGCGAAGCGATGAGAATCTGGCACTTGATGACGTTTGCGCTCGCCACACTGGCCGCTGCGAGTGTCGCGACCGCTCAGGCATTGCCGCGCTTCGAGGAAGGCGCGCTGCGCCCCTCTTTGGTGGTCGATGGCGAACCCTTCGTGATGCTCGGCGCGCAGCCCAATAATTCGTCCAACTATCCCGCCGTGCTCGAAGAGGTCTGGCCGGTGGTCGAGCAGCTCGGCGCCAACACGCTGCTGATGCCGGTCGCGTGGGAGCAGGTCGAGCCTGGCGAGGGGCGTTTCGACTTCTCCTTCGTCGACACGCTGCTCGATCAGGCGCGGGCGCGCGAGATGCGGCTGGTGCTGCTGTGGTACGGGACGTGGAAGAACACCGGCCCGTCCTACGTGCCCGCATGGGTCAAGCGCGATACGCGGCGCTTTGCCCGGATGCGCAAGGCGGACGGCTCGACGCATAGCGTCTTCAGTCCGCATGGTGCGGCGACGATGCAGGCCGATGCGCGTGCCTTCGCCGCACTGATGCGCCATCTCGCGCAGGTCGATCCACAGCACACGGTGGTGATGATGCAGGTCGAGAACGAGAGCGGCAGCTGGGGGCTCGATCGCGACCGCGCGCCCGAGGCGGAGGCGCTGTTCGCGGGGCCGATCCCGCACGAGCTGGCCGACGGGCTCGGGATCGAACGGCAAAGCTGGAGCGAGGCTTTCGGTCCGCGCGCGGCGCAGTTCTTCAACAGCTGGTACGTCGCGCGCTATATCGACAGCGTCGCGGCGGCGGGGCAGGCCGAGCTGAACCTGCCGATGTACGTCAACGCAGCGTTGGGCAATGCCTTCACCGACGAGGGTGGCGACGTCGGGCCTTCGGGTGGACCGAACTGGAACGCGCTGCCGATCTGGCGGATTGCAGCGCCGCACATCTCCGCCTTCGCGCCCGATATCTATGCGCGCG
Source organism: Citromicrobium bathyomarinum (assembly GCF_038594485.1). Lineage (GTDB taxonomy): Bacteria > Pseudomonadota > Alphaproteobacteria > Sphingomonadales > Sphingomonadaceae > Alteriqipengyuania > Alteriqipengyuania bathyomarina_A. The sequence goes on from NZ_JBCFZG010000008.1 coordinate 220,211, forward strand.
ATCCCAAGGCGGTGGAGACCTATCTCGATCGCTACGCCGCGTCGGGTCCGCTGATGGTGCCCGAGATCGGTAATGCGGCCGAGTACGCCCGCTTCATCTGGCCCGCGATGGGGCGCGGGGCGGTGATGTTCTCGCCCTTCGGGATCGATGGCACCGGCTATTCGAACTACCCCCTGGGCGCGAATGAACTGGACGCGGACACGCTCGAAGCCTTTGCCGCGCCCTATCGGCTGTTTGCGCAGATGCCGCGCGAATGGGCGCGGATCGCGCGCGACAAGCCGCTATGGGGTGCGGCGAAGGGCGATGACGGGGCCGACCAGTCGCGCATAATGGGCCGGTGGCAGCTGACCGCGCAATATGGCCGCTGGGCGTTCGGGGAGGACGACTGGACCTGGATCGCGCGCGATCCGCATCCGCTGGCCGATGTGGCGACCGGCGGGCTCGTCGTGGCGCAACTGGCCGACGACGTGTTTCTGGTCGGCGGGCAGAACGTGAAGCTGCGGATCGCTCTCGCCCAGCCCGGCGCAGGCCAGCAGGGCGAGATCATCGAGGCGCAGGAAGGCCGCTTCGTCGATGGCGAATGGCAGATGCGCCGCCGCTGGAACGGCGACCAGATCGACTACGGATTCAATTTCGGCACCGAGCCGGTGTGGCTGCGGATCGAGATGGGCGTGCTCGAATAGCGGGAGGGGCCGCGTGGCCCCTGCCCCTTACTTCGACAGTTCGACCTGTTCGAAATCGAGCTCGACCGGGGTCGCGCGGCCGAAGATCGAGACCGAAACCTTGACCTTCGCCTTGTCGAAATCGAGCTCTTCCACCACGCCGTTGAAGCTGGCGAAGGGGCCGTCGAGCACCTTGACCGAATCGCCGATCTCGTAATCGACGCTGATGTCGCGCTTGGGCGCGGCCTTGGCTTCTTCGACGCCGCCGAAGTAACGCGCAGCCTCTTTCTCGCTGATCGCCTGCGGCTTCGCGCCGGCGCCCAGGAAGCCGGTGACCTTGGGCGTGTTCTTCACGAGGTGATAGATATCGTCGGTCATGTTCAGCTTGGCGAGCACGTAACCGGGCATGAACTTGCGTTCGACCTGCACCTTCTTGCCGCGCTTCACCTCGGTCACGGTTTCGGTCGGGACCTGAACTTCCTCGACGCCCTCGGACAGGCCAAGCCGCTCGGCCTCGGAGATGATCGCGTCGCGAACCTTGTTCTCGAAACCGGAATAGGCGTGAATAATGTACCAGCGTGCCATGGAATATCCTGCGGTCGGGAAGTGGGATCAGCTCAGGCGAGCGTGAGGAGGAAGCGGACGACGGCCCCGAACAGGGTATCGATGCCGAGGAAGAAGATCGACAGGATCAGCACCAGGATGCTGACGAAGATCGCGGTCTGGATCGTTTCCTGGCGCGTCGGCCACACGACCTTGCTCGCTTCGGCGCGCACCTGCCGGGCAAATTCACCCGGCGATGTCTTGCGCTTCTTCGTCTCGACTTTGCCTTCGGCCATCGCTGCCGTTTCCATCTGATAACTGTTGGACCAAATTTCGCGTCTCTTTCGGGAAGCCGGGATCGCCTTCACAATCGGATGATCGGGAGGGCGGGTCGTAAGCTTCGATGTCTTGAGACCCGACCGCATCTAGGCGGGCAGTGGGCCAAAAGCAAGCCTGCCTAAAAGGCGTTGCGCTGCCCCGGTCGCGGCTATAGCCTTCGCGCCTTCAGGGACGCATTCGGGGGACTATGGAATGGCTGCGGACACGCAGATGACACTCGACCAGCAATTGCTGGGGCCGGTGACGAATGTCGCCGACTTTATCTGGGGCGGCACGTGGGACGGGGTGGAAGTCCTGCCCTTCCCGCCGCTCGCGATCGTACTGCTGGGCGCTGGCCTGTGGTTCATGATCGGCCTCAGGTTCTATCCGATCACCAATCTGGGATCGGCGGTGAAGAACCTGTTCGCGGGCCGCAAGAAAGGCGGCGCGGGCGAGATTTCGCCATTCGCCGCGCTCTCTACCGCACTTTCCGGGCAGGTCGGGACGGGTAACCTTGCAGGCGTGGCGACCGCGATCGCGCTGGGCGGACCGGGCGCGATCTTCTGGATGTGGGTTACCGCTCTCTTCGGCATGGCGCTCGCCTTTGCCGAGGGCGCGCTGGCGATCCGCTATCGCGAAACCACCAGCGAGGGCACCTATCGTGGCGGCCCGATGAGCTACATCATGATGGGCCTGGGGCCCAAGTGGACGTGGCTGGCGATCTTCTTCTGCATCGGCACGCTGATCAGCGGGCTGGTCACGGGCAACGCCATCCAGGCGAACGCGGTGGCCGACGGTCTGAACGAGCTGTTCGGCATCCAGGAATGGCTCGGCGGGCTGATCGTCGCCGTCCTGGTGTTCATCGTTATCATCGGCGGGATCAAGTCGATCGGGCGCGTCGCAGAAAGCGTCGTGCCGATCATGGCGCTGGCCTACATCGTCATGGCGATCATCGCGATCATCCTGAACATTCAGGATATTCCCGAGACTTTCGGGCGCATCTTCGGCGGCGCGTTCAACGTGCAGTCGGCCAGCGGCGGGTTCGTCGGCGCGGCCGTCATCCTCGCGATCCGCGCAGGCGTGGCACGTGGGCTGTTCTCGAACGAGGCAGGCCAGGGTTCGACCCCGATCGCGCACGCGGTGGCGCAGACCGACGATCCGGAATTCCAGGGCCGCATGGCGATGCTGGGCACCTTCATCGACACGATCGTGATCTGCACCATGACCGCGCTGGTGATCCTGACGGTGGAAGGCAACTTCACCCACGCGGGCCAGCCGGTGCTGCACGCCTGGCAGGCCGACCTCGATGGCTTTGCGGTGACGAGCGGCGCGTTTGCCGCCGCCTTCCCGTTCGCCATCGGCAGCATTCCGCTGGGCACTCTGGTCGCCAGCCTCGCGCTGCTGCTGTTCGTGTTCACCACGCTGCTCACCTGGAGCTATTACGGCGAGCGGGCGATCACCTTCCTCTACGACCGGATCCCCGGATCGACGCTGGGCGGCGAGAAGATCCTGCACATGATCTGGCGCGTGCTGTGGTGCGTCGGCATCTTCATCGGGGCCAGCCGCGAGAGCGATCTGATCTGGCGGATGGGCGATATCGCCAACGCGGTGATGGTGCTGCCCAACCTGCTGGCGCTGCTGCTGCTGTCGGGCGTGGTCTTCGCCCTGTCGCGGGGCGACAAGACCGCGGGCAAGGACTTCCATGCCGAAACCCCGGAAGAGCCCGAGGAATACTGACGGCCCGACGCCACATGAAAAGGGCCGGAGCGTTCGCGCGCTCCGGCCCTTTTTCGTTGTCCCTGAAACTTTCGTATCTGTGAAAGTCGGCGGTCGGTCAGACCATGCCGAAAAGGCGTTCCCAGAACGATGGCTGATGCATCGGCTGGATCTTGCCGTACTTCATCATCCGCATGGTCGCATCGGTGTGCGGCTGCGGCGTGGTCCAGCTGTCCGGACGGCTGCTACGAAATGGCATGCTCGACATTGGTCAACTCCTGATGTGGGCACCTGAGTGCATTATGGCTCGAAAAATGCACACTTCGTAAGGAGCGTTCCCGAAATTTCTGTGGGAACAAAAGGGAGCCATCGCGCACAGCGAAAAAGGCGAGGGAATCCCATGGGTTCCCCGCGCGATGCAATTTTACATGTTTGTGGCAATCGGGGCGCAGTGCCCCAGGCGGCTACCAGGAGCCGGTGTTTTCCATAGACGCCCAGGGCTCTTGCGGGGCAAGCGATTCGCCCTTCTGGAGCAATTCGATCGAGATGCCGTCGGGCGAGCGGATGAAAGCCATGTGCCCGTCGCGCGGAGGGCGATTGATGGTGACGCCGCCATCCATCAACCGCTGGCAGCTCTCGTAGATATCGTCGACACGGTAGGCGAGGTGGCCGAAATTGCGCCCGCCGGCGTATTCTTCCGGGTCCCAGTTATGGGTGAGTTCGACCAGCGGAGCCTGCGCATCGCGCGCGCGTTCGGCATCGCCGGGCGCGGCGAGGAAGACGAGCGTGAAGCGCCCCGCCTCCACATCCTTGCGCGAGGTTTCCACCAGGCCGAGCTTGTTGCAGTAGAAATCGAGCGACTCGTCGAGGTCGCGAACCCGGACCATCGTGTGAAGATATTCCATGTGCGCTTCCCGGTCGTCGGCCTGTGTCGAAAGAGAAATGGCAGGGGTGACAGGATTCGAACCCGTGGCCCTCGGTTTTGGAGACCGATGCTCTACCAGCTGAGCTACACCCCTGCAGCCGGAGCGGGCGACTTATGGAAAGCTGCGGTGGGACGCAAGCGAAACTGCGCGAAATGTCTGTGACGAGGCAATCGGTGTGCTAGGCTTGGCCAACCCATGCTGCCGATCGTCCCTCCCCCGATCCTGCTGTCCGCCTATCGCCAGGGCCTGTTCCCGATGGCGGAGGCGCGCAGCGACCAGGACATTTTCTGGGTCGAACCGCGCGAACGCGCGATCATCCCCATCGGCGGCTTTCACTGTTCGCGCTCGCTCGCGCGCACGATTCGGCGTGAGGAGTTCACGATCCGCGTCGACAGCGATTTCGCGGGCACCGTGCTGCAATGCGCCGCGCCGCGGGCGACTGGCGAGGATACCTGGATCAGCGGGCGAATCGCGGCGAGTTACCAGCGGTTGCACGAGGTTGGCCACGCGCACTCGATCGAGTGCTGGCAGGATGGCGAGCTGGTCGGCGGCGTCTACGGCGTCGCGTTCGACCGCGTATTCTGCGGCGAAAGCATGTTCAGCCGCCGCCGCGATGCCTCGAAGGTGGCGCTGGCGTGGCTGCTCGCACTGCTCGAGCGCGCAGGGTGCGAGCTGTTCGACTGCCAGTTCATGACCGGGCACCTCGCATCGCTGGGAGCGATCCCCATCCCGCAAAGCGAATATCTCGATCGGCTGGAAGCTGCCCGCGGCGAACAGCGCATGTCGCTGCCGCAGGCGCTCGCCGAGGTGGAGGCCGAAGCGGCGGCTCAGCCTTCCGCGGCGCTGTCTTCTTCCCCGGGGAAGCTCATCGCGCATTTCTTGACCCAGACATCGTAGACCGGGTGCTCGACCACGTTGAGGCTGGGCGAATTGCGGAACAGCCAGCCGGAAAAGACCTTCTGCCAGCTCGGCTCGGATTCGTTGCCGCGCCGTTCGCGCACGAAGAGCTGCACGAAGGCGCCCTCTTCCTGCGGCATTTCCCACGGCGCGGTCTTCTCGCACGCTTCCATGCGGATCACGACGTCGCCGACGCGCACCGCCTCGCCCGGCTTCATTTCGAAATCGCGGCTGACATTGTTGCGCTTGTTGAGCAGGCCGATCGTCGCCACCCGCTCTTCCATCGGGGTGCCGATCCGCTTGGTCGCATCGCCGCGATCGCTCGTGCCGCCCTTGGCAAGCTCGTCCGGCACCTCGGTTTCGATCGGTGTCGGATCGGGCGCGTCGTTCTTGCACGCGACCAGCGCCAGGGCGCACGCGATGATGGCGGCAGGCGCGCGCATCGCCATTACTCGCCCGGGGTCCACGCCTCGTAATCGCCGCTGGCGCGGGCGCGGCGGCCACCACGTTCCAGCGCACCGCTGGGCAGGTAGGCCTGCGCGGTGCCGGTCGCGTTGGGGGTGTAGTCCGCTTCCCAGATGCGGGGCGGGGGAAGGTTGCTTTCGGGCACGTCGTCGCCCGCACCGTGCAGCCAGCCGTGCCATTCGGCCGGCACGCGGCTCGCGTCGTTCGCGCCGTCGTAGATCACCCAGCGCCGCTCGCGCTGGCCGTCCTTGACGTTCTTGCTGCGGTAATAGCGATTGCCGGCGGCGTCGCTGCCGACCTCCTCGCCCTTGCGCGACGTGAAGATGGCGGTGCCGATGGTGGCACCGTTCCACCAGGTGAAGATGTTTCCGAGGATGCTCATAGCGGGCTGCGGACTAGCGCAAGGCCATGGCGCGGCCAAGTCGCTTTCACGCGAATGCTCACCATTCGACCGTGTCGCCCGGCTCGATCCCCAGTTCGGCGGCGCGTCCACCGGGAATCTCGAACACCGCGCTGGTCGGCCCCATCGCGGAGACCGGGTCGGTCGAATAGGGGGTGGTCTGGGCGGCGATGTTGATGATCCGCCGGTCCTTCCCGATGAAAATGATGTCGAGCGGCAGCGGCGTGTTCTTCATCCAGAAGCTGGCGATTTCGCCCTCGCGGGGGAAAATCATGCCCTCGTCCGGGCCCAGTTCGGTGCGGAACATCAGCCCCTTGGCCTGCTCGGCGGAACTTGCGGCGACTTCGGTGGCGAAGCGGTGCGGCCCCTTGGCGGTCTGCACCGTGACCGGGATGACACGCAGGCCCGAAACCGGATGCGTTTCCTGCGTCGATTGCGTGGCGGCGGTCGCCTGCGCCGAATCGGCGGAGCCCTGTGGGGAGCAAGCGGCCAGCGACGCGCCCAGCAGCGTTGCGACGCCGATCGTCAGTCGTCTGCGTTCGATGCCCATTCTTCGGCCTCATCCTCGCTTGCGGCATCCACCAGTGCGCGTGCCGCAGCGAAGTCATGGCCCGCGCGCACCAGCGCTGCAAGCTGCTTTTCGCGCGTCCGATCGTCGGGCCGCTCGGCCCCGAACGGCCCGATCCGGCGCCTGCGTGCGAACGCCAGAGCCGCCTGCCGCCCCTCGGCCTCGCTCGGCGGGGTCAGGTCCAGTTCCTCGCTATCGACCCCTGCATGATGCAGCGCTTGCGCCACCCGGCGCGCGCCGTAGCCACGCCTCAGCAGGTCGCGCGTGCGCACCTCGGCGAACTGCGCATCGTCGATATATCCCAGTTCGACGAAACGGCTGACAATTGCATCCACCTGCGGTTCATCGTCCCCCGCCCATCCCCGTTCGCGTAGCTTGCGTTGCAGATAATGCTTGAGCTTGGCGGCCGTGGTGGCGTAGCGGCCCGCGTAGCTCAGCGCGAGATCGCGGAGCGAGGCATCCTCTAGCGGCTGTCCTTTCTTGCGACGCCGGTGTGAAGTCTCTGGGGATTGGCCCATGGGACATAATGATGCCACACTCCTTGAGGATTGGAACCGCCATCATCTTGGGAACGACGATTGTGATCGATAAAACGCCTGCCTGGCCTTTCATTGCTCTGGTCCAAGCCTGAGCCTCGGGTCGATAGCGGATAACGGGATTACGCTCTCTCCTATGCAAGACACTCTCATTCAATCGACGCCCAACGATTGCGCGCTCCCGCGCCGTCGGGCGGACTTCGCGACCTTCAACGAAGCGATCGACTACGCAGCGCGATCGGAGAAGGGACTCAATTTTCACGACATGCGCGGCACGCTGGAGCGTGCCTATCCCTATCGCGAGATGCGCGAAGATGCGCTGGCGATGGCGCACCGGCTGGTCGCGGCGGGCATCCGCCCCAAGGACCGCGTCGCACTGATTGCGGAGACATGCCCCGAATTCGCCGCGCTGTTCTGCGCGTGCGTCTATGCCGGTGCGTGGCCCGTGCCGCTGCCGCTGCCGACCACCTTCGGCGGCAAGGAAAGCTATATCGACCAGCTGGTCGTCCAGCTGGAGAGTTCGGACCCGGCGCTGCTGATCTTCCCGCCCGAGATCGCGGAGATGACGCAGGCTGCGGCTGAGCGGGTCGGCTGCAAGTCGATCGACTGGGATACGCTCGCCGCGCAGGACGCGCCCGAGGCGGATCTGCCCGAGGCGCAGCCCGAAGATATCTGCTACCTGCAATATTCGAGCGGCTCGACCCGCTTCCCCACCGGAGTTGCGGTCACGCACAAGGCGCTGCTGCACAATCTTTACGGCCATGCGCAGGCGATGGACCTGGGCACCAACGATCGCTGCGTCAGCTGGCTGCCGTGGTATCACGACATGGGGCTGGTCGGCTGTTTCCTCAGCCTGATCGCCAATCAGGTTTCCGCCGATTACCTGAAGACCGAACATTTCGCGCGCCGTCCGCTCGCATGGCTCGACCTCATCAGCCGCAATCCGGGCAGCACGCTCTCCTATTCGCCGACCTTCGGCTACGACATCTGCGCGCGGCGCATCTCCAGCCAGTCGAACGTCGCGGAGCGGTTCGACCTGTCGCGCTGGCGCACCGCGGGCAACGGGGCGGACATGATCCGGCCCGACGTGATGCAGAATTTCGTAAATGCCTTTGCTGAAGCGGGCTTTAAGGCTGCGGCCTTCACGCCGAGCTACGGCCTCGCCGAAGCGACGCTGGCGGTCACCGTCATGCCCCCGGGTGAAGGCATCCGCGTCGAACTGGTCGAGGAAGAGCGCCTTTCGGGCACGCGCCCCAACCTCAACCGCCCCGCCCGCTACCGCGCGATCGTCAATTGCGGCAAGCCGCTGCCCGATATGGATGTCGAGATCCGCGGCGAAAACGGCGACATTCGCGGCGATCACCAGATCGGCAAGGTGTGGTGCCGCGGCCCCAGCATCATGCATTCCTACTTCCGCAACGAAGACGCGACGACCGATTGCCTGGTCCCCGCAGACGACGGCGGCAGCGCATGGCTCGACACGGGCGACATGGGCTACATGGCCGATGGCTACCTGTTCATCGTCGGCCGGGCGAAGGACATGATCATCATCAACGGCAAGAACCACTGGCCGCAGGATATCGAGTGGGCGGTGGAACAGTTGCCCGGCTTCAACCACGGCGACATCGCCGCCTTCGCGGTCGAACGCGACGATGGCGAGGAAGCGCCCGCAGTGCTGGTCCATTGCCGCGTGTCCGACCCCGAAGAGCGCCGCGTGCTGCGCGAGCGTATCCGCGAGAAGGTGCAGTCGGTTACCGGGATGAGCTGCCTGGTCGAACTGGTGCCGCCGCGCACGCTGCCGCGCACTTCCTCGGGCAAGCTCAGCCGCGCCAAGGCCAAGCGGCTGTATCTGTCGGGCGAAATCCAGCCTTACAAACTGGCCGCCTGACCGCCCATTAGCTGGCGGGCGCGGGGACGGCCCATGTGGCTTCGACCGACCGCGCATCGCCATCCACGACGTCTTCCTCTGCGTCGATGCGTGCATCGGCGAGAGGCATGCGCAAAGCCTCCAGCTGCGCCTCTGTGCCGCGCAGGCGGATGGGAATGCCGATCCGGCGCTGCGCCCAGATGGCGAGCCCAAGCGCGCGCGTCCCCTCGGGCGTCAGCTTGCCTTCCTCGTCGAAGGCAATCGCGGGCAGCGCGCGTAGCGGGGGGACGATCCGGATGTCCCATTCGGGCTCGGTCGCATCGATCCGCCGTTCAAGTTCGCGATATGCCGCCAGAGTCGCGCCATCGAGCGGCTTCGCATTCACCAGCGCCCGGCGCTGCTGCCGGTCGATGGTCACGTCGGACGCGGGCACGCCCGCCAGGATCGCGAGCCGATCCGCAATCGATTGCGCGCGCTGTGCAGCCTCCGCTTCCTTGGCCCGCGCATTGGCCAGTTCGGCCTCTTCCGCCGCCTGCGCGCTGGTGCCGACGCGCAGCTGGGTGATCGACACGTCGACCGGCTGGCCAAGCTTCAGCTCCATCTCGCGGCTCGCCAGCTGCTCTGCATCGGCGATGATCTCGGGCGTCAGCACGGTCGCGGTCACCTGGATCGGGTGCACCTTGTAGTCGGGCTGGATGTCGGAAACCCGCGCCCGCCCGCCGAAAGTTTCGAGCACGATGGAATTGATCTGGCGGGTCGTGTTGGCTTCCCACCCGATCCGGTAAAGCGACAGCCCCAGCGGCACCGCCAGCGCGACGAAGGCAGCAAAGATCAGGAAGGCCTGCAACTGGCTCTGCTTTTCGGACAGGCTGGTACTGAAACCGTAGCCACGCGCCATCGCAGTCGCGGTGAGCGCGATCGCGGTCAGGTTGGTGACGAACAGCAGCAGTGCGCCCGAAAAAACCGTCCAGTTCCAGGTCGCGAGACCATAGCCGACCGCAGCCAGCGGCGGCATCAATGCGGTCGCGATGGCCACCCCGACGATGGTGCCTTCCCGCCCCCGGATGACGGCGTAACCGCCCGCAATCGCGGAGAAGATCGCCACCAGAAGATCGAACAGGTTGGGCCGCGTGCGCGATGCGATTTCGGTCGTCACCGTCTGGATGGGGGAGAAGATCACGATGATCGCGCAGAACACGATTGCGAGGCCCACGCCGAGCGCGAGCGAGCGGACCGAACGGCGCAGCCAGTGAAAATCGCCGATGGCGAGCGCGAAGCCCACCCCCATGATCGGGTCCATCAGGGGAGAGAGCAGCATCGCGCCGATCACCACCGCCGGGGACGACAGCAGCATGCCGAGGATCGCGATCCCCGCGGACATGCAGATCATCAGCAGGTAGCGCGCGGAAACGTCGCATTCCGCGCGCCGCTTCGCGATCACCGCCGCCTGATCGACCGTTCCCGAGACCTCGATACGCCACCAGCGGGCGATCGAGCGGAAAACCGTCTGGATCCCGCCTCGCCGTATGTTCGTCGATCCTGGTGTACTGTTCGTATCGGCAGGGTGAGATGAGGTTTGCATGAGCGGCCCTTATCGCCGAAACTAGCCGGTGCCAAAACTTGAAACACGTGTCTTGTGTAGCTAATACAGTAGCGTCAGAACAAGGAAACCAGTGCCCTATGGCCTCTCAGACCGAAACCGCCACTGCCACCGGCCTCAACCTGACGCCGCCCGAACCGATTCCGGCCGTCGATGTGGAGAAGGCTGTCGGGCTGGTGCCGGTCGACGAAGGCAAGAAGAGCGAGCTGGAATCCAAGGTCGACAGCTTCGTCGCCGAACTGGTGGCGCACGACACGCAATCGCCCGAGTTCAGCAAGCGTGTGGACGAGATTTCCAACATGGGCCGCAAGGAAATCGCGGCGGCATCCAGCATGTCGAACCGCTTCCTCGATCGGCCCGTGCGCGCGATGGATCGCGACCAGGGTGTCGGCGCAAACCTCGCCGAACTGCGCACCACGGTGGAAGAACTCGATCCCGCCAAACGGGGCAAGAGCGGCATCCTGTCGAAACTGCCCTGGGGGAACAGCCTGAAGGGCTATTTCCGCAGCTACCAGAGCGCGCAGAGCCACATCCAGGCGATCCTCGACAAGCTGCATTCGGGCCGCACCGAATTGCAGAAGGACAACGCCGCGATCGATGTCGAGCGCCAGCACCTGTGGGAGGCCATGGGCAAGCTCGAACAGATGATCCACATCTCCAAGACGCTCGACGCGCGGCTGGAGGACAAGGCGAACGAGCTCGATGCGACCGACCCGGAAAAGGCCAAGGCCATCCGCGAGACCGCGCTGTTCTACGTCCGTCAGCGTACGCAGGACCTGCTGACGCAGATGGCCGTCAGCGTGCAGGGCTACCTCGCGCTCGATCTGGTCAAGAAGAACAATGTCGAGCTGGTGAAGGGCGTCGACCGTGCCAGCACCACCACCGTCAGCGCGCTGCGCACGGCAGTGACCGTGGCCGAGGCGATGACCAACCAGCGGCTGGTGCTGAAGCAGATCACCGCATTGAACGACACCACGGCAGGCATCATCGATTCGACCGGCAAGTTGCTGCGCGAGCAGACCGGCAAGATCCACGAACAGGCCGCAGCCAGCACGATCCCGATGCAGACGCTGCAAAACGCGTTCCAGAACATCTACGCGACGATGGACGAGGTCGACACCTTCAAGCTGAAGGCGCTCGACACGATGAAGCAGACCGTCACCACGCTTTCGAGCGAGGTCGAAAAGTCGAAGGAATACATCGCGCGCGCGGAGAGCCAGGCGCAGGCTCAGGCGCAGCTCAACGCATCCGAAGACTCGCTGCTCAAGCTGGAGGGCTAGGTGAACGACCTGACCCGCGACAGCGACAGACTGCTCAGCGACAGCCGCAAGCTGCTGGTCGAGAACCGCAGTGGCGGCCGGCATCGCCGTGTCGTGCCGATCGGGCGCGAATCGGCGGAGGTGCGCAACCGGCACCGGCTGAAGAAGCTGCGCAACATTGCCCTCGCCGCGGCGGCGATTTTCGCGATCTCGGTCCTGACCGGGATCGTGGTCGAAGGGATCGGGTTTATCGGCCTCGTCCTGACGTTCTTCGCGCTGATTGCCGCGGCCGGGCTCTTCTCGGTCTACCCGCGCATCTCGATCCCGCAGGCGGACGACCTCAACAAGGGTACCCCGCGCCAGATGATCGCCCGCACGGAGTTGTGGCTGGAAGCGCAGCGGCCTGCCCTGCCCGCCCCTGCGGTGGGACTGGTGGACGATCTGGGCGTGAAGCTCGACCTGCTCGGCCAGCAGCTCGAAACCGCGCCCGCCGGGCACGATTCGATCCGCGACATCCGTGAGCTGGTGGGCGAGACGCTGCCCGAAATGGTCCAGAGCTATACCCGCGTGCCCGCCGCGATGCGCGGCGAGCAGCATGCGGGTGCCACCGCCGACGAGCGGCTGGTGGAGGGCCTTTCCAAGATCAGCGGCGAGATCGACTCGATCAATCGCAAGATCGCCGACGGCGCGCTCGACGATCTGGCCGTGCAGCACCGCTATCTCGGCTATCGCTACGGCGACGGCCCTGCCGGCGAGCAGGCGGACGAAGGCGGGGCGAACTGATGCGCGTGCCCGTTCAGCACAATCTCCCGAAAGAAGAAGTCCGCCGCAGGCTGCGCGAACGCATGCCCGAACTGCCCGCGCACATGCCCGGCGGAACCGCGGACGTGACGACCGAATGGCCCAGCGAAGACTGCATGAAGATGACCGTCGGCGCGATGGGCCAGACCGTGCGGACGAAAGTGACGATCGAGGAAACGCAGGTGATCGTCGAGCTCGATCTTCCGCCCATGCTGTCGTTCTTCAAGCCGCTGATCGCTGCGGCAGTATCGGACAAGGGCACCAAGCTGCTTTCGGGCCCGCGCAAAGATATTTGAGTTGATAGATGTTAGCCCGGGAACTTTCGGGCAGCCCCAAGCCTATATTGACTTATCGCCTTCCCGCGAGTGGTGGCGCGGTGAGGGTCGAGAACTTGGGTCTTAAAAGGAACGCGCGAATGCCTGCACGGTGCGCCACTGCACCCCAGCTGCGCGCAGCATTGCGCGCCGCTACACGAGAACAGCACCAGAAGCTCGATGACCTGCTCGGTCGGCTCGATCTCGCCGACCGGAATGATTATGCGCGCTTTCTGGATATCCAGCTGAGCGCGCGTCGCGGGGTGGAGCAGTGGCTCTACCTCAATGCCGCTGCGCACTGGCTGCCGCCCTCGCAGGTCTCTCTTCTCCGGCGCGATCTCGAATGGCTGGGGGACGAATCGCGCAATGCGCGCGCGCCGTCGTTCATTTTGCCTGCGAGCGATCGGCGCGCATGGATCGGCGCAGCCTGGGTGCTTGCCGGGTCGTCGCTCGGCAACAAGATGATGGAGCGCGAACTCGCCGCCAAGGCTCCCGCGAGCTGGCCGATGGCGTTCCTGCAGGACAAGACCATGCCACACTACTTCACGGCATTGCGGCCGCTGCTTGAAGACGACGCCGCAAACCATGACGCAGTGGATGCCGCTAAGGCCGTATTCGCCCATTTCCTGAGCCTCGCCGAACAGGAGATGCTGGCGGTGACCGCGTGAACCAAACCGCCTACCAGGTCGATCTGACCAGCTGCGACCGCGAACCGATCCACCAACTGGGCCATATCCAGCCCTTCGGGGCGATGCTGATCGTTTCCAGCGACAATCTGGTTGCCCACTATTCTGCCAACGCGGCCGAATTCCTCGGCGTGGGAGAAATCGGCCAGGGATCTCGCCTCGACGACCTGCTGCCGCCCGATACGCTTCAGGCGCTGCATGTCGCGATCCGCGGCCTGTCCGACCCCGACGATACCGAACGGCTGTTCGGGCTTGCCGTGGGCGACGATCCGGCCTCGCGCTTCGACTGTTCGGTCCATGAAAGCGGCGGGCAACTGGTGCTGGAATTCGAACGGCACGATGCCGCCGGGTTCGGCAATCACATCGCCTCTATCAGGCCCATGATGTCGGGCCTCGACTCGATCGAAGGGATCGACGACCTGTGCCACGCGGCCGCACAGCGCCTCAAGTCGCTGCTCGGGTTCGATCGGGTGATGGTCTATCGCTTCCATCCAGACGGTTCGGGCGAAGTGATCGCGGAGGCGCGCGAGCGCGAGGTCGATAGCTATTCGGGCCTGCGCTATCCCAAGAGCGACATTCCCCAGCAGGCGCGCGCGCTATACCTGCGCAACCGCCTGCGGATTATCGCGAACGTCAACGACACCCCCGTGCCCGTCGAACCCGGCAAGCAGTTCGGTGGCGAACCTGTCGACCTGAGCCTGTCGACCCTGCGCTCCGTCTCGCCGATCCATATCGAATACCTGCGCAACATGGGCGTGCGCGCCTCGCTGTCGATCTCGATCATCGTGCGTGGGCGACTGTGGGGCCTGTTTGCCTGTCACCACTACAAACCGCGCGCGCTCGCGTTCTCGAACCGGACGGCTGCGGAAGTCTTCTCGCAGATGTTCTCTCTCACGCTCGATCGCGCGCTGTACGATCAGGGCGCAGCGCGAAAGGCGCTCGGGCAGAGCCTGCACGAACGGCTGATGACCCGGATGGCGGGCGGTGCCTCGCTGCGCGATACGCTGACGCAGGTCGGCCTGACGATCGGCGATTCGATCCCGCACGATGGCGCCAGCATCTTCATCGACGGAGAATACGTCGCCACCGGCCACGCGCCGAGCGAGGACGAGTTCCTGCGCATCCTGCCCGCGCTGCAATCGGGACCTGCCGGAAAGATCATCGCAACCAGCGAGCTGAGCCGCGACATCGATGCCGCGAGAGCGTTTGTCGAACGTGCCGCCGGGGCGCTGGTCATCCCCGTTTCGCGCAGCCCACGCGATTTCTTCATCCTCTGGCGGCGCGAGCTCAAGCAGGTCATCACCTGGGCCGGCAATCCCGACAAGCCTGTCGACGACAGCGTCGAAGGCGGGCGCCTGACGCCGCGCAAGAGCTTTGCCGCGTGGCAGCAGACCGTCGAGGGTCGCAGCGCGGAATGGACACAGGCCGAAAGCGATCTTGCAGAAACGCTGCGGATCACCCTGCTCGAGGTCATCCTTCGGCTGACCGACGCCGCCGCGCAGGATCGCAAGCGCGCGGGCGAACAGCAGGATCTGCTGATCGCCGAACTCAACCACCGGGTGCGCAACATCCTCAACCTGATTCGCGGACTGGTGAACCAGTCGCGGCACGAGGCAACCGACGCGGTCACGCTGACGAGGCTGATCGGCGGACGGATCGGCGCACTCGCCGCGGCGCACGACAACCTGACGCGCGACAACTGGGGCCCCACCTCGCTCAAGAAGCTGATCGCGGACGAGGCCGATGCCTATCTCGGCTCCAAGACCACCCGGCTGACCGTGGAAGGCCGCGACGTGCTCGTGGTTCCGCAGGCCTACACGGTGCTCGCGCTGGTGCTGCACGAGATGATCACCAATTCGGCGAAGTATGGCAGCCTTTCCGACCAGTCGGGCGACCTGCTGATCACCTTCGACCGGGCGGCAAACGGCGATCTCACCTTGTCATGGAGGGAGCGCGGCGGGCCGGCCGTGCAGGCACCCGAACGGCGCGGCTTCGGCAGCACGATCATCGAAAAGTCGATCCCGCACGAATTGCAGGGCAAGGCCGATGTCGATTTCGCTCTGGGCGGACTGGAAGCACGCTTCCTCATCCCCGGCAGATTTGTTCAGGATGCGGATACGGAGCACGAAATGACCACCCACGTCGAACATGGCGAGGAAAGCGCGACGGGGCAGGCCGGAAACCTTCCACAGCGCGTCCTGCTGATCGAAGACAACATGATCATCGCGCTCGATACCGAAGAGATGCTGCGCGAACTGGGCGTGACGGATGTGATCGTCTCCGGCAGCGTAACCCAGGCCTTGCGGGCGATCGACAAGGAACAGCCGGACTTCGCCGTGCTCGATTTCAACCTCGGTGAGGAGTCGAGCGAACCCGTCGCGCGCCAGCTGGCCCGCGACGGCGTGCCCTTCGTTCTTGCGACCGGGTACAGCGCGAAGGAAGTCAAGTTCGAGGAACTGGGCGCGCGCGCCATCCTTAAGAAACCCTACGACAAGTCCGATCTCGCCAAGGCGCTGGCACAGGACGAGTAGCCAGCCGCCAGACCCACGCTAGCGACGTTCGAAATAGGTTTGCTGGTAGTAGAATTGGGCGGGCACCGGGTTGCCCGCCGAATCGCGCGCCGGATCGAAGCGGATCCGGTCGTAGGACAGCTCGCACACTTTTGCGTCGGTGCTGGGGAAGCCGCTGGATCGTGACACCCGGCAGCTCGTCACGCGGCCTTGGGCCGACACCCCAAGCACGACGATGGTGCGCGTGCCGATGCGCGCTTCGCGGCCGCCTGCAGGTATCTCGAAAAGGGATACGTCGCTGATCGAGCGGGTGAGGACCGGCTTGGTCGCCACACCGCCGCCTCCGCTGCCCTGCCCTGCGCCGCCCGCACCCGTACCTTCGCCGCTTCCGGACGCGCCGGTGCCGTCGCCGCTATCGGCGGCACCCGACTGGTTGGCCGAGCCGGTCGATGCCGCGCGCGGGGCGGGGCTGCGGCTGGGAATGGGGATCGGCGGTTGGGGGGCGACGACCTCTTTCGGTTTGGCACGCTTGCCCGGATCGCCCTCTGCCCCCGCCTCATCCTCTGGCGGGCCGGGCGCTTTCGATTCCTCGGGGGTCGGGCTCGGTTGCGGCGGCGGCAGGTCGACATCGAAGGTCGCCATCGGATTGCCGAGGGTGCGCGCCACCAGATCGGGCGCGAAAGCCTGGATCAGGCCGTAGAGCAGCGCTACGTGGAGCAGCACGATGCCCGCCAGTACGGGCCAGCTGGGCCGTCTACCGGCATCGGAAAAACCACGCGCGTCGTCCATGCCCGGTAAAACTCGGCGGGCCGGTGCGCGGTTCCGCTGGGGCGATGCAAAAGAAAACGGCGGCCTCCCACCCCGTTCAACAGGGGGGAGGCCGCCGCTTTTTGCTCAGATCCGCGGGCGCCGCTACGCAGCGCCCTGCCGGATTAGAAGCCCCAGATCAGCGAGGCGGTGAATGCCCGCGGCGGGCCGATGTTCACGTAGTCGCCAGTCGTCGCGATGTCGTAGCCGCGCGTGCCGCCAACGTAGACTTCGTCGAAGATGTTGGTGAAGTTGACCTGGAAATAGGCCTTGTCGAGGTTCTCTTCGAAGTACCCGAGGTTCACACGGACGTCTGCATCGGCAGTGGTGTAGGCCGGCAGCGCGACGGTGTTGATGTCGTTCAGCCAACGCTGGCCGGTACGCTTGACCTGGAAGCCGAGCTCGACCGGGCCGAGGTTGCCCTGGGCGCGGGCACCGGCGGTGTATTCCGGCGCACCCGCTTCGCGGTTACCTTCGGTGGTGTAGTAGCCGGCGCCGCCCTGGTTGTAGCAGAAGCCGTCGGTCACATCGTCGGGATCGCAAACGCTGCCCGCAAGGACGTCGTTCTTGATGTCCGAAACGAGGTACGAACCCCAGACATAGAGCGACAGCGCACGGATCGGCTGGAAGGCGATGCTGCCGTCGACACCGTACTTTTCGACCTTGCCCAGGTTCACGTAGCTCGTGGTCTGGGTCGCTTCGTCATACGCCGCGCGCAGACGGTTCTGGTACTGGTTGAACCAGCCCGAGAGCTGAGCCTGGACGGTACCGGTCTGGTAACGCACGCCCGCATCGAACGAGTCCGACGTTTCGGGGATCGGCGCGACGCCCGTGTAGAGCGCACCGTACAGCGCATCGGTGCCCGGAACCGACAGGTTCTGCGCGTAGCTGCCGAAGACGCTGAATGCCGGGGTCAGGTTGTAGGTCAGGCCCACGTTCGGCAGCAGCTTGTCGTACTTGAACTTGGCCGAGGTCGGCGCAACGGTGTCGGTGTTCGCGGCCACATAGGCAGCGATATCGGCATCGCCGTTGATGCAGTTCACGTTGCCCTCACCATCGGTGGTGACGCAGTACTGATCCAGATCGCGGGTGAAGAACGGCGCGCGCAGACCCAGCGTGGCCACGAGGCCGCCGAATTCGCCACGATATTCCGCCGAAACCTGGTTCAGGGTCGCGAAGGACTTGCGGTTACGCTTCTGCGGAGCAACGCCGTTGGCGTCGAGCAGCGGATCGTTGATCGCGAAGACGTCCAGCGGTTCGCCGTTGAAGGCCAGCGCACCCGCGGTGCCGGTCTGGCGGTGACGCGCACGGTCGAAGGTGTAAGCGATACGAACGCGCTGACCTTCGGTGATGTCGTAGATCAGGTTGGCGATCACGCCGTAACGATTGGTCACGGTCTGGCTCGGCGACGAAATCGTCACATAGTCCAGCGTGTCGCCGTCGCCGTTCAGATCGACGCCGCCGAAGTAGTAGTACTGCGTCGAGCGGGTGCTGCGCTGCGGGTTACGGACATCGGTGACGTATTCGCCGCCGGTGAAACCGTCCTGCGACAGGCCTTCATAGCCGATCGAGGTGCCGCCGCCATTTGCCTTCACGTACTGGTAGCTCGGGTCGACCGTCAGCGTCAGGGAGTCGGTGATCGAGAAGCGCGAGCTGCCGCGGATGTTGCCGGTGTTCGACGGGTTGTAGCGACGCTCGAACGGGGTGCCGCACGAGTTGTAGCGGTCCTTCACGCCGTTGGTGCCGGCGACGAGGGTACACGGAGTGCCGTCGTACAGGTTGTAGAAGCGGTCTTCCGGATCCTGGATCGAATAGCCGGGGACGCCACCGAAGAAGGCCGGCGAACCGTTAAAGTTGTTGCGGTTTTCGTTGTAGTGGCCGGCGATCGAGATGAAGTCGCCATTGGTGCCGATCGGCTGGAAAAGCTTGGCGTTGTACTGCTGCTTGTCGACGCCGCCGTAGTTCGAGAAAACCGAGTCGTTCTGGGTCTTCGAAGCGGTAACGTAGGCACGCAGACCGCCCGAGGTCAGTTCGCCGGTTTCGATCTTGCCGAATGCGCGATACATCGGGCGTTCGAACGAGCTGCCGCGGGCAATGATGTTGCCGTAGGTCATGCTGGCCATCACGCCGAACTCTTCGTCCGGGTTCTTCGAACGGATGTTGATCGTGCCGCCGGCGGCTGCCGCGGTCGGGCTGTCGACGTCGGTCGAGCCGAGGGTCACCGTCGCGTACTCGATGATTTCGGGGTCGAGCATCTGGTTGGTGTAGAGCGCGTAGTTACCCGAGTCGTTCAGCGGAACGCCGTCGAAGGTCTGCGAGATACGGTCCGACGAGAAGCCGCGGATCGAGAAGGTGCCGCCCAGCGAACCGAACGGGTCGTCGTTCTGGAAGCTGACGCCCGGAACCAGGTTCAGCGTGTCGTTGATCGTCTGGCCGGGGGCCTGGCGACCGATCAGTTCGGAATCGATCTGCACCTTCGCCTTGGGCGAATCGGGGATGTCGACACCGGCGACATCGGTCGAGCGGTTGCCGGTGACGATGATGACGCTGTCGTCATCGAAATCGACCGAGCCGGTCGACTGGGCGTAGGCCGGAGCCGCAGCGGCTGCGGCGGTGAGGCCGACAACACTGGTTGCCAGCAGATACTTGAGCTTCATGGATCACCCCTTTTGAGCGTCTGATGCGTGGTAGATACGGAAACTGGGCCAAGCCCCTCGTGGGCCGGTCGAGGGCGCCTAAGAGGAGTAATATGACAGGAAAATTACGCAAACAGCGCCGAGTGTTGCAGTTTATGCAACGCCTATGAAAATCGCGGAAACCTGCGGGCTACAGGTGTTGCCGCACTGCAACATAAGCCCGGTAAACGTATTTTCGCGGCGCTTTTACCGGGAACCGGGCCCCTCAGACGAGTTTGATCTCGCGCAATCGCTGCATCAGGAAATCATGCGCCAGAATCGGTTCGGGCGCATTCTCCTTTTCGCCATCCGCCACGCACGAGGGCAGCGGATCGATCAGGTAATCGGGCCGGAAGTGGAGGAAGAAGGGCATTGAATAGCGTGCCCGGCGCACGGCATCGCCTGCGGGGTTCACGACCCGGTGCGTCGTCGACCGCAACCGACCGTTCGTCAGGCGTTCGAGCATGTCGCCGATATTGACCGCCAGCGCGCCCGGCGGCGGGCTGACCGGCAGCCACTCGCCCTTGCGGCTCAGCAATTCGAGGCCGGCCTCTTCGGCACCCAGCAACAGTGTGATCGCGTTGATATCGCCGTGCGGCGCAGCGCGGATCGCACCATCGGGCGCGTCCTCGGGCAGCGGCGGATAGCGCAGCAGGCGCAGCACCGAATTGCCGTCCTCAATCGTCGAATCGAAGAAATGCCGGTCTTCGCCCAGATGGATCGCAATGGCCGAAAGCACGCGCCGCCCGCTCGCTTCCAGCGAATCGTAGAGCTCGCGCATGACCGATTCGAATTCGGGCACTTCGGCGGGCCACACGTTGGGCTCCATGAATTCGGCCAGCGCGTGATCGGGCGCCAGGTCGCGTCCGACATGCCAGAATTCCTTCAGGTCGAAGATGGCGGCATCCTTCGCCTGCTCCTGCCCGAACGGCGTGTAGCCGCGCGCGCCGCCGATCCCGGCGATCTTGTAGGCGCGCTTGGTTTCCTCGGGCAGTGCGAAGAACGCGCGGCTCGCCTCTTCGGCGCGCGCGATCAGATCGTCGGGCACGCCATGATCGCGGACGATGGCGAAACCGAACTCGGCGAAGCTGTCGCCCAGCTCGCGGGCAATGTCTTCGAGCGGGTTGTCGAGCGAGACGGAAGCAATGTCGGACATGGGAGAAAGGCTCTGGTCAGGCAGGAAGGAAGAGCCCGGCGAGCGCCGCGCTCATGAGGTTGGCGAGCGATCCGGCGATCAGCGCGCGAATGCCCAGCTTGGCGATCACCGGGCGTTGATTCGGCGCAAGTCCGCCGGTTACCGCCATCTGGATCGCGATGGAGCTGAAGTTGGCGAAGCCGCACAGCGCAAAGGTGATGATCGCACGGGTTCGCTCGGAAATATCCGCCGCACCGATCTGGCCCAGCTCGATGAAGGCGACGAATTCGTTGAGCACGATCTTCGTGCCGAACAGGCCACCTGCGACACCCGCATCTTCCCACGGCACGCCGATCAGCCACATGATCGGGGCGAAAACGAAACCGAGCAGGTGCTGGAACGAAAGGTCGCTATATCCGAACCAGCTGCCCGCCCAGCCGAGCAGACCATTGGCAAGCGCGACCAGCGCGACGAACGCCAGCACCATCGCGCCGACCGCAACCGCCAGCTTTACGCCGGTCTGCGCGCCCTGTGCCGCGGCCTCGATCACGTTGGCGGGACGCTCCCCATCCTCGAAAGCCTCGGCAACTTCCACTTCGTGCGCCGTGCCTTCTTTGATGGCGGCGGGCCCTTCGGCACTGACGCGGCCGCGCGGCAGGGCGAGTTCGCCTTCCGCCTCGGGAGAAGCGTCCGCGACATCGGGCATGATGATCTTGGCCATCAGGATGCCGCCGGGTGCGGACATGAAAGCCGCGGCGAGCAGGAAAGGCAGATATTCATTGCCCAGCAGCCCGGCATAGGCCGCCAGGATCGTGCCCGCGACGCCTGCCATGCCGACGGTCATCAGCGTGAACAGGCGGCTGGGGGAAAGCGCGGCGAGATAGGGGCGCACCACCAGCGGGCTTTCCGACTGGCCGACGAAGATGTTGGCCGCCGACCCCAGCGCCTCGACCTTGCTGATCCCGGTCACGAAGCCGATCGCCCCGCCCAGCCAGCGCACCACCACCTGCATGATGCCGAGATGGTAGAGAATCGAAACGAGCGCGGCGAAGAACACGATCACCGGCAGCGCACCGAGCGCAAAGGTGTTCTGCAACGGATTGTCCGCCCCGAACAGGAAGGCGGTGCCCGCATCCGCATAGGAAAGCAGCGCGGCGACGCCGTTGCTCATCTCGCGGATCACCATGCGTCCGCCGGATGTGCGCAGGATCAGGAAGGCCAGCAGCGCCTGAAGCGCGAAGGCAGAAACGACGACGCGCAATCGAATCTTGGTCTTGGCGTTGGAAATCAGGAAGGCAAAGGCGAGGATCGCAACGATCCCAAGCAGGCTGGCGAGCACTGGCGGCATTAAATGGCTTTCGGGTCGTCTGCGGGAAGAGACCGCCTCCTTCGCCTGTTCGGCGGAGGTAGTCAATTCACAGCCGGAGAACCGGTTCCCGCCGTCTTCCCTTTTCTTTTGCCCTGCCGGATCATAAGCGGATGTCGATGGACCACACACCTTCCGCGCCGACCACGGCGATTCCCCGTCCGCTCTTCGTCTATGCGCTGCTTTACGGCGGGATGACGGTGCTGGCGGGCGTGCTCGGCTTCAAGCAGATCGCGCTGCCGCTGGGTTTTACGACTCTGGCGGTCGAATCGGGGATCTTCGCCTTCCTGATGCTGGTCGCGATCTCCAGCGCCATCGCGCAGGTTTACGGGCGCAGCGCTGCGAACAAGCTGGTCTTCTGGGGCTTTGCCCCGCTCGGGCTGTCGATCCTGCTGATCCAGGTGGTGCTTGCCTTCCCGCCCAGCCCGCAGATGCCCGCCGAAAATCTTGCCGCCTTCGAAACCGTGCTGAGCCAGACCGGGCGAATCATGATCGCCGGGCCGATCGCCTATGGCGTTTCGCTGTTTCTCAACGTCTGGCTGTTCGAACGGCTGCGCGGAACCGGCGATGGCGGCGGTGTATGGATGATGCTGCGCGGCGGGTTCGCTTCTGCGATCAGCCAGGCTGTCGATACGGTGATCTTCATCACGGTCGCATTCTACGGCCAGTTCGACATCGTGCCGCTGCTGATCGGGCAGGCGCTCGCCAAGGTCGTGCTGAGCCTTGTGCTGGTCCCGCTCATCATCCTGCTGCTGGTGCGGCTGGCGGGCGACGGACGCACACCGCTCGCGGCGGACTAGGCCGGCCGGTCAGGCGCTCAGCGCTTCGACGAAATTCTCGCGCCACCGCTCGACCGTGGTGGTCCTGACCACTTCGTTCAGCTTCTCCCAGCGCGCCTTGCGCTCTTCCAGCGGCATGTCGATCGCGGCGCGGATCGCCTCGCTGGTTTCTTCCATGCTGTAGGGATTGATCAGCAGCGCGCCCTCTCCATCTAGGTTCAGCTGCTCGGCCGCGCCGGCGAAGCGCGAAAGGACGAGCACGCCGGGATCGTCCGGGTCCTGCGCGGCGATATATTCCTTGGCGACCAAGTTCATCCCGTCGCGCAGCGGCGTCACCAGCCCGACGTGGGCGGAGCGGTAGATGCCGAACAGTTCCTGCCGGGAATAGCCGCGGTTGACGTAGCGAATCGGCACCATGTCGACCTCGGATCGCTCTCCGTTGATCTGCCCCGCCTTCTGTTCCAGCGTGTTGCGGATACGCTGGTAGGTCGCAACGTCCTGCCGCGACGGTGGCGCGATCTGGACGTAGAGCGTTTCCTTCACCCGCTCGGGATAGGTATCGAAGAAACGCCCTAGCGCATCGAAGCGTTCGGGCAGGCCTTTCGAATAGTCGAGCCGGTCGACCCCGATGATGACCTTGCGATAGCGCGAGCTGGAACGCATCCGCTGTTCCGCCTGGCGCGAGACGCCGCTTTCGCCCCCTTCGAGGAATTCGTCGTAGTCGAGCCCGATAGGGAAGGCAGCGACTTTCACCGAGCGGCCATCATAGGTCACGGTGCCGTCGTCGGCGACATCCGCCTGCAATTCCTTGCGGCAATAGCCGAGGAAGCTGTCGACCGATTCCTCGTCCTGGAAACCGATCAGGTCGTAGGCGAGCATGGTCTGCACCAGCCGTTCGTGGAACGGCAGCGCGACCAGCAGATTGCGCGGCGGCCAGGGGATGTGGAGGAAGAAGCCGATGCGGTTCTTGTTGCCGCGCGCGCGCAGCCGCTCACCCAGCGGGATCAGGTGATAGTCGTGCACCCAGACCACGTCTTCGGGATCGATCAGCGGGCCGAGGCTGTCGGCAAAACGCTGGTTGACCCGCTCGTATCCCTTGCCGAAGCCCGATTCATATTCCGCCAGATCGATCCGGTAGTGGAACAGCGGCCACAGCGTGCGGTTGGCGTAGCCGTTGTAATATTCCTCGACGTCCTGCGGCTCGAGGTCGATCGTCGCGGTGGTCACGCCATGGTTCTTCTGCATGTCGAGATGGCCGGAGAATTTCTTCGTCTCCTCGCCCGACCATCCGAACCATATCCCGCGCCGTTCGCGCAAGGCAGAGCCCAGCGCCACCGCCAGCCCGCCCTGCGACCCGGCCGCACCCCGCGCCTTGGGGATGGATACTCGGTTCGATACGACGATCAGGCGGCTCATCGGATGACGCTCCATGGTTTGGACAACAGCGTGGCGCAGTTGATGATACCCACCAAAGAGTACGTCTGGGGGAAGTTGCCCCAGAGTTCGCCATTGTTAAAATCGAGGTCTTCGGACAGCAGGCCGGACTTCGTGCGATGCGACAGCATCGTTTCGAACAGCGCGCGCGCCTCGTCCTCGCGCCCCGCAAGGTGAAGTGCCTCCATCAACCAGAAGGTGCAGATGTTGAAGGCGGTTTCGGGCAGACCGAAATCATCCTCCGCATCGTAGCGCAGCATGTGCTCGCCGCGCCTCAACCCCTTCTCGATTGCCGCAAACGTCTGCTGAAAGCGTTTGTCCTCCGGCTTGAGGAAGCCGAGATCGATCATCTGCAAAAGGCTCGCGTCGAGATGGCTTCCGCCGAGCGCGGAGGCATAGTGCTGCCCTTCCTCGTGCCACGCCTCATCTTCGATCTTGCCACGGATGATCGCCGCCCGCTCGCGCCAGAACTCCGCCTTGTCCACCATGCCGAGCCGGTCGGCGACGGTCGCGATGCGCCCGCATGCGGCCCAGCTCATCAGCACAGAATAGGTGTGGACCTCTTGCCGGGTGCGGAATTCCCACAGGCCTGCATCGGGCTGGTCGTGCATTGACCACGCCATTTCGCCAACCTTTTCAAGGCTTTCGAAATCGGATTCCCCTGCCAGACGGTAAAGCCGCTGGTCGAAGAACGCCTGTACCGTTGGTAGCACGATCTGGCCGTAGGCGTCGTGCTGTACCTGGTGGTAGGCGGCATTGCCCTTCCTGACCGGGCCCATCCCGCGATAGCCCGCGAGGTTATCGGCGAAACTCTCGTCGAGCTGTGCCTCGCCCATCACCGAATAAAGCGGCTGCACTGCCCCACCCTTCGCGTTGTCGACGATGTTGCGCAGGTAGGCGAGGTACTTTTCCAGCACGTCGAGCGCGCCCAGCCGGTTCAATGCCTGCACGGTGTAATAGGCGTCGCGGATCCAGCAATAGCGATAGTCCCAGTTGCGCTCGCTGCCCGGCGCTTCGGGGATCGAGGTGGTCAGCGCGGCGACGATCGCGCCGGTTTCCTCGTGCTGGCAGATCTTCAGCGTGATCGCCGCGCGAATGACCGCCTCCTGCCATTCCATCACCGTAGCGAGCCCGCGCACCCAGTGCCGCCAGTAATGGTCGGTCAGCTCCAGCATCGTCTCCGCCTCACGCCCGACATTGCCGCCGAAAGGCTCATCCGGGCCGAGGAAGAAGTGCAAATCGCCTTCGACCCGGAACGTGCGGTTTTCCAGCACGTAGCCGACCGGCGCGTCGGTGGTCAGGCGCAATGCCTGCGGACCGACGAGGTAGCGGATGTGATTGGTGCCATTGGTGGTTTCCGCCAGCGCCTCGCCATAGTTCTTCATCGGTGCGAGCCGCACCCGTATGCGCGGCGCGCCCGCGACACAGCGAACGATGCGGACGAACGCGACCGGGCGGTACATCCGCCCTGCGCGGCGGAAGCGCGGCGCGAAGTCGATGATCTCGATCGCGCTGCCATCCTTCGCTTCGAGGCGGGTTTTCAGGATCGAGGTGTTGCGCTGGTATTCCTGGTGGGCGCTGGCGAAATCCTCCAGCTCGATCCGCCAGACGCCCTGGTCCTGCTTGTCGCCATTGAGCAGCGCGCAGAACACCGGATCGCCATCGACCCGTGGCACGCAGCCCCACACCAGCCCGCCAGTCTCGTCGATCAGCCCGGTTACCTGGCAATTGCCGACCGGCCATAGTTCGAGCGAGCTTTGCGGAATCTGTGTCATTCAATCTCCAGCCATTTGTGAACCGCTGCCACATCCAACAAACGATACCGCGCTGCGGTTTCCCGCATTTCGCCCACGAGTATCGCGAAACCGCCCAGTTCGTTCACCGCCGCGAACCCGTCTTCGTCGGTCAGGTCGTCGCCTATGAAGATGGGCGTCGCGCCCGCGAAGGGCGGTTGCGCCATGATCGCGCGCACGCCGTCGCCCTTGTTCGCATCGGTGGTGGCAAGCTCCAGGATCATCTTGCCATCGCGCAGGAAGAGGCCGTGATCGCGCGCAAGATCCTGCGCAAAGGCCCGCACCTCGTCCTCGCGGTCGGTGCAGTCGCGGTAGTGGAACCCAAGGCCGAGAGCTTTCTCTTCCAGCAGCAGCCCTTCGGTGCGCGCGGCAAAGTCTCGCGCGGCGGCGAGTGCGGTTGCGGGGACGCGCGGAGCCTCGCGTTCGGAGACCGACGAGCCTTCGGGGCTTTCGATTTCGGCGCCGTGCGATCCGCTGATGACCAAGGCACAGTCTGGCAGATGCCCGCGAATATCGGCGATGAAGCGTCCGCTGATGATCGCGAGACGCCCGTTCATAGCGGCAGCCTTGCGCTCCAGCGCCTTGCCCAGATGGTCGGGCACGGTGATCGCATCGGGGCTCTCCGCCAGATCGACCAGCGTTCCATCGAAATCGAGCAGCAGCGCCGGATCGGCGATTTCACTCAAGCGCGGCGGAGGGTCGAGCGGTGCCATCCGCACGGCCATAGTCTTATGTTGCGGTGCAACGCAAACGCTGCGGTGCGCTGGCGAGTGTCAGTCGGTCTGCGAAACCATCGCAACGCGCGCCTTCTTCAGCGCGTCGGCCTTCAGCTGATGGACCCGGGGCACGCTGACGCCGAGCACAGCCGCAATCTCGTTCAGGTTCAGCTCTTCGATGAAATAGAGCTTGAGCACGAGTTGCAGCCGTTCCGGCAAGGCACCGATCGCCTGGGCGAGGACCGAACTGTCCTCGCTGGCGAGCAGGTTCGTTTCGGGGTCGGGCCGCTCGTCGCTGAAGGCGACATCGGTGTCCGAATAGCATTCCTCGATCGAGGCAGAGCTGGTCGAAGCGGCAAGGCGCATCGCTTCGTAGCGATCGAGCGGGATTTCCATCGCCTGCGCCATCTCGGCGGCAGACGGCATCCGGCCCAGCTCCGCCCGCAGCGTCTGTTCGGTGTGATCGCGCTTGCGAGCCCACCCGGCCGCGCTGCGCGGGCGGTGTGATTGGCCGCGCAGCAGATCGACCATCGCGCCGCGAACGCGCATCTTGGCGTAAGCTGCGAAGCCGTCGTCGCTCGGCCGGTCGTGCCGCTGCGCCGCTTCGGTCAGCGCCATCATTCCCGCCTGCATCAGGTCGTCGACGTCGATCGTCGCGCTGCCGCTCCCCTCGTAATACCACGCGAGCTTGCGCACGAGCGGGAGGAACTGCGTCACCTTTTCCTGAACGCTGGATCCGTAGGCCCGGCGAACGGCGAACTGGGTTGCATCGTGCTTCATGCGGCAAGCGCCTCCGCAGGTTCGTACTCAGGCGCAGGTAGCTGCGGCGCCTGATGGTGCGCGACCTGTTCGGCATCGTCGCCGATGACCGACACCACCTCGATCGGTTGCGAGGCAGGCAGTTCGTTGATCGACAGGACGAGAACGTTGGGCGCGCGCAGTTTGAGCAGGCTGGCCAGCGCGCGCCGGGCGCGCGGCTGGACGACCAGCGCCGGAGTCAGCGCCCCGGCGGGACGGTTGCGGAGCAGGCTGGTGATGCGTTCACCGATCGACCGCGCAAGATCGGGTTCGATCACGATCTCGCCCGTGGTCGGATCCTGCATTCCGCCGACGACCATTTCTTCCAGCTGCGCCGCGAGCGTGATGACCGGCAGGCGCTGGTCGGGGCCGCAGATGCTGCCGACCAGCAGCGTGCCGAGATCGGACCGCATCAGTTCGACGATCTGCGTCGGGTCGTTGGTCCGCTGCGCAGCCTGCGAGAGGCTGGAGAAGACGCGCACCGAATGGGTGAGCGAGATACCGTCCGCGAGCAACGATTTGAGCACCGAGGTGATCGCCGCGAGCGAGAGCGGTTGCGGGGTGATCGTGTCGACCAGCTGGGCATGGCGTTCGCGCAGCAGGTCGAGCAGTTCGCGCACCTGGTCCGGGCCGAGAAGTTCGGCGGCACGATTGGCCAGAAGCTGGTGGACCTGCGTGGCGATGACGCTTTCGGGGTCGACCACCAGATAGCCTTCGGCCACCGCCAGATCGCGCGATCCTGCGTCGATCCACTTGGCATCGCAGCCGAAGCTCGGGTCCTTGGTGGGTTCGCCCGCGAGCACCTGCCCGTCGAGCACTTCGCCCGTATCGATCGCAAGCAGCTTGCCCGCGCGAAGCGTGCCGGAGCCGACCGGAGCCCCGCCGAGCATGATGCGATACTGGTCGGGCGCGATCTCGAAGCTGTCGGCGATGCGGAACTGCGGGATCACGAAGCCGAACGCCTGGCACATCTGCTTGCGCAGGCCGGTCAGGCGCGCAACCAGCGGCGCACCCTGCCGATCGTCGGCCAGCTGGACGAGGCCGTAGCCCAGCTGGATCGTGACCAGCGTGCGGTCCGATACATCGGAAATCTGGATGCGCGATGGATCGGGCGCTTCCTCGGGCTCGGGCACGAATACGGCGGCCGCCTCTTCGCGCTTCTTGAGGCCGCGCCACAGCAGCAGCGCGCCCGCAGCCAGCGGCAGGAAGATCATCTGCGGCATCGCCGGGATGCACCCGATCGCGCCGAGGATGCCACCGACCGGCAGCCAGATCTTGGAGTCGGCCAGCTGGCCGCCGATCTGCCCCGTCAGGTCGCGCGTATCGGAAACGCGGGTGACGATCACGGCGGCGGCAATGGACAGCAGCAGCGCGGGGATCGACGCGACCAGCGCATCGCCCACCGCCAGCGTGACGTACATCGCGCCCGCCTCGCTCGCCGACAGGCCGTGGCTCACCATGCCCAGCACCAGCCCGGCCAGCACGTTGACGATCAGGATCAGCAGCGCGGCAATCGCGTCGCCCTTCACGAACTTGCTGGCACCATCCATCGAACCGTAGAAATCGGCTTCGGTCGCGATTTCGCGCCGACGCGCCTTGGCTTCGTCCGCCGTCAGCAGCCCGGCGGCAAGATCGGCGTCGATCGCCATCTGCTTGCCCGGCAAGGCATCGAGGGTGAAGCGCGCGGTCACTTCGGACACGCGGCCCGCGCCCTTGGTCACCACCACCATGTTGATGATCGTCAGGATGATGAACACGATCAGCCCGACCGCGAAGTTGCCCCCGATCAGGAACTCGCCGAAGGCTTCGATCACCTTGCCGGCCGCGTCACCGCCCTCGTGCCCGTTCATCAGCACGATGCGGGTCGACGCGACGTTGAGCGCCAGCCGCAGCAGCGTGGCGAACAGCAGCACCGACGGGAAGGACGAGAAGTCGAGCGGCTTCTGCGCATTCATCGCCGCCATCAGGATGGAGACGGACAGCGCAATATTGAGCACGAAGAACAGGTCGAGCATCAGCGACGGGATCGGCACGACCATCAGGATGATGATCGCCAGGATCCCGGCGGGAAGCGCAAGCGCGGGGCTGATGAATGCGGGTAGCTTCACAGGCCGAATACCTCGAATTTGCTATAGGCTTGGTCGATCCGCGCGCGGGCGCGGGCTCCGATGTCGTTGTCGGTGCCGTTCGCACCGAAGGTCGCGCGCAGGGTTTCCGCCATGGACGGGCGCGCCTGCAGGCCTTGTGGCGCGGCGACTGCCGCGATCCGCGATGTCTGCCGCGGCATCATCGCCGTGCTGGCGTAGCGCGCTTGCGCGAATTCCTGGGTCATCCCGCCCGCGCCGGGTGCAAACGGCATTCCGCCATCCTGGCCCATTGCGTTGGCCACCTTCGTCTGCAGCAGGCTCATCACTTCGGCGACCGAGCGGGCGCGGCCGTTCTCGTAAAAGATCGCGCGATTGGATCCGGCTGCCTTGGGGAGCAGCGCGGCGGCGGACTGGCCCGCATCGGTGCGGTACGCGCCCAGAAACGTCTGCGCGCCGCCGAGACCGAGGAAGTGAGCGAGGTAGAGTTCTGCCGGTTCGGGTTCGCGACCCAGGGATCCCTTCAGGCCCGCCGAGTTGTCGCGCGCCAGCTCCGCCGCCATCAGCGCGGAGACATCCGCGTCGTAGCGCAGCGACAGCAGCTGTTCGCGCGTGCCCGCATTGGCGACGCCGCCGCCGGGGCCGATCGCGTCGCCTGCCCATGCATAGCCGTATTTGTAGCCGTGCCGGTCCATCGTGCGCAGCCAGGTCGAATCGATGAACTGATAAAGCCCGGTCGCGCTGGAACTGCGGGCCTTGGCATCGGGGTTGAGACCCGATTCCAGCCGCGCCTGCGCCAGCAGGTAGTCGAAGTCCACGCCGGTACTCTCCGACGCGCGCGCAATCGCTCCGCGAACGTCGGCCCTTACGGGCTGGGCATTCGCGACTGGAACGCCGGATACTTGAGTGGCGGTGGGCACAGGACCTCCCGGAAGTTATCGTCCGGAAGTATTAAGCAAGCTCCGTGCCAGTTTGGGCCGTGAAAAGCGCCCGGGATCAGAAACCCTGCGGCAATGCGTGCCCGGGCAGGCCCTGATAGGTGCCAGACGCACCCGCAATCGCGTCGATCCGCGACTGTACGTTGGTCGCAATCAGGTTGCGCAAACGGCGGTTGATCGTGTTCAGGCGGCGAACCGCGTCGAGCAGGCCGAGGCATTCCTCGTCCAGATCTTCGGGCCGGACTTTATCCAGCTGGTCGCACAGTTCCATCTTGCCATTGGTGCAATTGGTAATGCGGTCGATATCGAGAGCGGCAAGTGCCTGCCGCTCGCCTTCGAGAAGGGCAAGCATTTGCCGCAAGGCCGTACGCGTCGTCATCAAGGTGGCCCTTACTCGCCGATGATCTGGAACAGGCCGGCGGCGATGATGCCATCGGCGATTTCATTCGGGATCAGCGGATAGGTGCCGTCCTCGATCGCCTTGCGAATCTGCGCCACCCGGTCTCCATCGACCGGTGCCGCATCGCCGGCGTTGACCGCGGAAACCGCGCTCATTCCCTCAGGTACGGCGGCCTGATCGGCCACCCTTTGCGCAGCGGACACACGCTCGACCGGCGCGACGCCGCGACGCAAGCCAGCTGGTCCTCCGATGTCCGGCAATCCGATGTCTCGCATTGCTTGTGTCCTTCCTGCTCTCCGTTCGTGCGAACGGCCTTGTCACACCCTAGAACGTCATCTCCAGCCCCACTTTAAGGGGCCGGCAACTTTTTTCTTGGGAGCCTAGTGCAGGCGGACGGCAACCTGCCCGGGGCGAACCACCTGGGCGCGAACGGGCTCGGCCTTCTTGTCTTGCGCGGGCTGGACCTTGATCCACGATCCGATCGCCCCCTCTTCCAGCGCGACCGCCTGGCGCGACAGCGAAAAGCCGCCACCCTCGACCACGATGGCAACGGTTTCGCCGCGGGCGACGACGATCTGCCCGGTACCCGGCTCATCGGCCTGAGGAACCTGCGCAATCGCAACATAGATGCGCCATCCGGCGTCGGGACAGTGGACCTGAACGCTGTCGCGGTTCTTGCCGTACCAGTCGATCTGCAGCGGCATGCCGCAGGCGTTCAGCCGCATCCGCCGGTCGACCGGCAGGCGTGCGCCACCCGGCTGGCCGATGGCCGCCCCGGTGAACTCCATCACCGCCCGATCGATCAGCGCCGGGTCCATCGGAGTGGTCGCATTGGCGGGAACGGCGGCACACAGCAGCGCCGTGGCGATAATCGAAGGTTTGAAAGGCATGGTCGCAGTGCTCCGGCAATAGGTGTGAACGACAGGCACGCGGCCTGGCTCTGGTCCTACCGCGTTACTGCAATTTCCGTGCCATCCTGAATCCCGGAGCCGCTGCGCTGGTCGAAGGCGATCACCACCAGCACTTCGGGCTGCGACGAGGGCTCTACCATCAGCCGTGCCGGATAGCCCGCAGCCTCGATCTGCGCGACCAGGCTCGCCGCTTCGCGCGTAGCCGCGGCTGCCGCACCGGGCCGGTGCCGCACGACCACGGTGGCAACCTCGCCCTGCCCCATGTCCTGCGAACCGAGCCAGCGCGTGAGGTCGGCATCGCCGCCGGGTCGGAACACGGCCATCGGCTGGCCGAGGGAGATTTCCACCGCCTGATCGGTCCGGTCGGCTTCGGTCGGGTCATCGCGATAGGCCGCCGCGACCACGGCGAACAGGATCAGCGACAGGTCGGCAAGCGCCGTCTGCCAGCCGCTGAGGCCGCGCATATTCACGACGCTTTCCGCAACTGGGCCGCGCGCAAGTCGGCAACCGGTGCGCCCTTCGCCCGGTCCGCCCGGCCATGGGCCGCGGCCCTGCGCACGCCGTTTTCGAGCCAGTCGAGCACCGCCTGGCGGTCGCGCTCTTCACGCGCAGAGCGGCGCATGATCGCGGCGGCGAGCGGGCTGAAAAGGAAGTTTGCCGCGGCAAGCCCATACAAGGTGGTGATCACCGCCATCGCGATCGCGCCGGTCATGCTGCCGCCCGCCGGATCGGACGGCATCATGCCAAGGCCGATCAGCGTGCCCGCAAGTCCCAGCACCGGGGCCAGCTCTGCCGCCTGGCCAAGCACGTGCATCGCGGTGCGCGCGGACTCCGTCCTTTGCCGCATGTAATCTTCGTGTTCGGAACGCAGCCCGTCGGCCGAGCGACGCTTCGCAAGCGTGTCCGACAGCGAATCGAACTCGCCGTCGCCGGAATGGATCGGCGCTGCGCGCAACAGCCCGTCGCTTTCGATCCCGCGAAGCTGGTGGGCAAGCTCTGCCTTCGCCTTTGCCGGATCGAAGGGCCTGGTCGCAAGCGCACCGATCTTGCCCAGTGCGAGGCGCGATTCCGCCAGCCCGCACCGCAGCAGGGTGGCCAGTATCGTCCCGCCCAGCACAATACCCAGCGATGCTGGGTCGAACCATTGGCCCGCCAAAGTCGTAATCGTGTTCACGCCCTCAAGAACGGCAGTCGTGGGCGACATTTCACCCCCAAGCGCCGGATTTTTGCCGCCCACCGGCAATTGTTTGCCGCCCTACCGTCGAAATCACGCAATTCCGCGCCCAAAGCCGGATTGGCACGCCCCTTGCTTACATACCGGGACATACGAACGTCCGTAATTTTCTGGCGGAGATGAGAGCAATGAACGAGGGCCTTTTCGGCATTCATGGAGCAGCGCTGGAAGTCCGCGCACAGCGGATGAACGTGCTCGGCTCCAACATCGCGAACGCAGGCACGCCCGGCTACAAGGCGCGCGACATCGATTTCGGTGCCGCGCTTGCAGAGCGTCTGGGTGGCAACGATTCCGAGAACGCGGCCAGCCGCGCGACCGTCTATCGCATCCCGACCATGGCCAGCCTCGACGGCAACACCGTGGAGATGGCGACCGAGCAGGCCGCCTTCGCCGAGAACGCGGTCGCCTACACCGCCACGCTCGGCTTCCTGCGCGGCCGCGTCGAAACCGTCACCCGCGCGATCAGGGGCGAATGACGATGAGCGGCCCCATGACCATGTTCCAGATGGGCTACCGCGCGATGTCCGCGCAGATGGTCCGCATGAACGCCGCCGCGTCGAACCTCGCCAATGCGGGCAGCGTCGCGGGCAGCGCGGACGAAGCCTATCGCCCGATGCGCACCGTTTTCTCGGAAGAGCTCGACCGCCAGAGCGGTCTCAGCTCGGTCCGCGTCGATGGCGTCGTGCGGGCCGACGTCGCGCCTATCCGCCGCCACGATCCGAACCACCCGCTCGCCGACGAGAACGGCGATGTGTGGGAATCGCCGGTCGATGAGAACGCCGAGATGATCGAGATGCTCGAAGCATCGCGCCAGTACAGCAACATGGTCGAAGCCATGTCCACCGCCAAGCAGCTGATGCTCGAAACGATGAGGATGAAATGATTAGCAGCGTAAATCCCTTTGCGAGCGCGGCTTCCGCCTCGAACCCGACGACGAACCAGAACCAGGGTCGCGGCATGGACCAGCTGGGCCAGGCCGATTTCCTGCGCCTGCTGACCGTGCAGGTGCAGCAGCAGGACCCGTTCGACCCGGTCGATAACAAGGAAATGCTGGCCCAGATGGCCCAGTTCTCCTCGCTCGCGGGGACCGCCGAAACCAACGAAACGCTGGGGAAGATCGTCGAGAAGCTCGACGCACTGATCGCAGCCCAGAATCCGGGCGAAACCCAGCCCGCGAACGACGCATAACCAGGGAGTCGCACCAATGTCCTTCTACACTTCGCTCAACGGCATGAAGAACGCCCAGTCGTCGCTCTCGACGATCGCGCACAACATCGCCAACTCGGAAACCTACGGGTACAAGCGCGGTCGCGCCTCGTTCTCGGAAATCGTCGCCGGCTCGGCGCTGTCGAACCCGCGCGTAATGCAGGGCATCGGCGCGTCGGTAGAGGCGGTTACGCAGAACTTCGCACTGGGCCCGATCGAACAGACCGGCTCCGCGCTCGACATCGCGATCACCGGCGACGGATTCTTCACCCTGCGCGGTGAAAACGGCGAAACGCTCTATACCCGGGCAGGCTCGTTCTCGATCAGCGAGAACGGTGCCATCGTCGATGCGCGTGGCAACAACCTGCAGGTCTACCCGGTCGATGCAAACGGCGACACGACGTCGAATACCCCGCAGAGCATCCAGATCCAGGCCCAGAACGCGGCGGGCGCCGACTATGCCGGCGTGTCCGTCGGCAAGGATGGCGTCGTTCGCGCTTCCTATGCGGATGGCTCGGTCGAACCGATCGGGATGGTCGCGCTCGCAACATTCATGGCGCCGAACGGCCTCAAGGCGGTCGGCTCTTCCAACTGGCAGGCCACCGGCTTTTCGGGCGCGGCAAGCTACGGCGAACCGGGCAACGGCCAGTACGGCGCGCTGCTGTCGGGTGCGCTCGAACGCTCGAACGTGGACATCGCGGAAGAGCTGGTTGGCCTGATCACCGCGCAGCGCAACTTCCAGGCCAACGCCAAGGCGATCGATACTGCGACCCAGATTTCGCAGACGGTCATCAACCTGCGGACCTAAGTAGATGGACCGCCTCATCTATACTGCCCTGTCGGGGATGCAGGCCTCGATGGATCGCCAGCGCGCGATCGCCAGCAACATGGCGAACTCGAACACGATCGGCTTTCGCGCCGAACTGATCGAGCAGCGTGCCGTCACCATCGAAGGCCACCCCAACGAAGCGCGCGCGATGCAGACCGCGCGCGTCACCGGGGCGGACATGAGCGGCGGCGAACTTATGGAAACCGGTCGCGAACTCGACATTGCCATGGCGACCAAATCGCTGATGGCAGTGCAAGCGGACGACGGCACCGAAGCCTATACGCGACGCGGCGATCTCTCGCTCGGCGCCACGGGGCTGCTGGTGACGGGAGACGGCCACCCGGTGTTGGGGGACACGGGACCGATTACGGTTCCACCGGGTGGCCGCATCTCCATTTCCGAGGACGGCACGGTTACGCGGACCGATCCCAATGCGCCCGACCAGCCGCCTGCCGAAGTCGGCCGGATCAAGCTGGCGAGCTGGGACGGTTCGCCGATCGCCAAGGGGCTCGACGGGCTGTTCCGCGTCGAAGGCGGCGGCATCCTGCCGACCGACGAGGAAGCCCGCGTTCATACCGGCAAGCTCGAACAGTCGAACGTCAAGCCGACCGAAGTGCTCGTCGCCATGATCGAGGAGCAGCGACTGTTCGCCATGCGCTCCAAGCTCGTGTCGACCGCGCGCGACCTCGACGAAAGCGGCGCGCAACTGATGCGCCTCACCTGAGCGCCAGAATTCAAAGCGAAGGACTTAGCAAGCAATGCCCACCTCAGCTCTCCAAGTCGCCCGCACCGGGCTCGAAGCCCAGGATGCCCGCATGCGCGTGATCGCCAACAACCTGGCGAACGTCGGCACGACCGGCTTCAAGCGCGACCGCGCCAACTTCGCCACGCTTGCCTATCAGGACACCCGCGTCGCCGGGCAGCAGTCTTCGGGCGAAACCGCCTATGCCGAAGGGCTCAACCTCGGCACCGGCGTCGCGGTCCAGTCGACCAGCCAGATCATGACGCAGGGCACGCTCGACACCACGGGCAACGCGTTCGACCTCGCGCTCGACGGCGACGGCTTCTTCCAGATCGCGATGCCCGGCGGCAAGATCGGCTACACCCGCGCGGGCAACTTCACCCGTTCCGCCGAAGGCATGCTGGTCACCCAGCAGGGCTTCGCCGTGCAGCCTGAAATCACCGTGCCCGAAGGTGCGACCGCGATCGCGATCTCGCCCGACGGGACCGTTTCTGCCTCGATCAACGGGGAAGCGGAGCCGACCGAGCTGGGCCAGATCCAGATCGCGCGCTTCACCAATCCGGCAGGCCTGCAGGCGCTCGGCGACAACTTCCTCGCCGAAACCGCTGCCAGCGGTGCTGCCGAACTGGGCGTCGCCGGCGAAGGCGGGCGCGGGCATGTCCGCCAGGGGATGCTGGAGGGATCGAACGTCAACATCGTCGAAGAACTCGTCGCAATGATCGAGGCGCAGCGCGCCTACGAAATCAGCTCGAAGATGGTCTCCGCCGTCGACGAAATGCTCCGCAACGCCAACCAGACGCTGTGAGATTGAAATCCATGAAATATCGCACCCTTATCGCCCTGCCCGTTGCCCTCACGCTTGCCGCGTGCGGCGGTGGAGCGCGCCCGGCCGGCTTCAGCGCGACGCTGCCGCCCGCTCCGCAGAGCGCGAGCGCCTACGTCGCTCCGCAATCGAACGACGGGGCGATCTTCAGCCCCGCGCAGGGTTACTCGCCGCTCTATAACGGGCTGCGCGCGGGCAAGGTCGGCGATCTCGTCACCATCGTGCTGATCGAACGCACCACCACCAGCAAGGCCACCTCTGGCAAGACGCAGCGCGACGGCAATCTCGGCCTCAACCTGCCGGCGTTCGTTCCGATCGCCCCGGAAGACCTGACCGCCTCGGCCGGTGCCTCGTTCAACGGATCGGGCAACGCCTCGCAGACATCGGTGCTGCGCGGCGACCTGACCGTGACCATCGCCGAAGTCCGCCCGAACGGCACCGCGCTGGTGCGTGGCGAAAAGGTCATGCAGTTCAGCCAGGGCGAGGAATGGGTGCAGCTGTCGGGCATCATCCGCCTGGCGGATATCGATCCCGACAACCGCATTTCCTCGATCCGCGTGGCCGACGCGCACATCACCTACAGCGGCAAGGGCGCCGTCCAGCAGTCGAGCAAACCCGGCTGGCTGTCGCGCTTCTTCAACGCCGTTTCCCCCTTCTGATCCGGAGCCGACAGCATGACCCGCATCGTTCTCCTGCTCGCAGCCTTCTTCGCGCTTGCGCTTCCGTCCGCCGCCTCGGCGGAGCGGGTGCGCGACATCGGCCAGTTCCAGTCGGTCCGCTCCAACCAGCTGACCGGCTACGGCATCGTGGTCGGGCTCGACGGCACGGGCGACGACAACTTCGCCTATGCGACGCAGGCGATGCGCGGCGTTTCGGGTCGCTTCGGCCTGCAGCTGCCACCGGGCGTCAATCCCGC
This sequence comes from Citromicrobium bathyomarinum, assembly GCF_038594485.1. Taxonomy (GTDB): domain Bacteria; phylum Pseudomonadota; class Alphaproteobacteria; order Sphingomonadales; family Sphingomonadaceae; genus Alteriqipengyuania; species Alteriqipengyuania bathyomarina_A. The sequence continues at coordinate 257,865 of NZ_JBCFZG010000008.1, forward strand.
GCTGAAGAACGCTGCCGCGGTGATCATCACCGCAGAACTGCCCGCCTTCGCCAAGCCAGGGCAGAAGATCGACATCACCGTGTCGACCATGGGCAAGGCGAAGAGCCTGCGCGGCGGCGCGCTGATCCTGACGCCGCTGTATGGCGCGGATGGAGAGATCTACGCGATGGCGCAGGGCAACCTGACCGTCGGTGGTCTCGGCATTTCGGCCAATGACGGGTCCAAGCTGACGGTCAACGTGCCGACGGTTGGTCGCATCTCCGACGGTGCCAGCGTCGAACGCGCGGTCACCACCAATTTCGATTTCAGCGAAGTGCTGCGCTGGAACATGTTCCAGGCCGACTTCCTGACGATCAGCCGCGTGCGCGACGCGATCAATGACCGCTTCCCCGGCATGGCGCGGATCGAGGACGCGGTGACGCTGGCCCTGATGCTGCCACCGGGTGCCGACACCCGCGCAACGATGATGGCCGAGATCGAGATGCTCGACATCACGCCGGCCGAGCGCGCGGCGAAAGTGATCGTCAACAGCCGCACCGGCACGATCGTGATCTCCAGCGCGGTGCGCCTGGCACCGGCAGCGGTGAGCCATGGGAGCCTGGTGGTGCGGATCGACGAGAACCCGACGATCAGCCAGCCCCAGCCCTTCTCTCGCGGGCGCACCGCCGTGCAGCCCGACAGCAACATCGATGCGCGCCAGAACGGCGGCTACGTGACCCCGCTGCCTGCGGGTGCATCGCTCGCCGACGTGGTCGACGCGCTCAACATGCTGGGCGCGAGCCCGGCGGACCTGGTCGCGATCCTCGAAGCGCTGAAGCAGGCCGGTTCGCTGACGGCAGAGGTGGTGGTGATATGAACGCGATCAGCCCCATGGATTTCTCGCTGGTTCGCCAGCCGACCCCGCTGGGTGCAGAGCGCCCGTCCGGCGGCGATCAGCGTGCCGAGCTGCACGAGGCCGCGCAGGCTTTCGAAGCCGTTTTGCTGCGGCAGATGCTGTCCTCGGCCCGGGCGACCGACTTCGGCGGCGAGGATTTGTTCGAGGGCAGTGACGATACGTTTACCGAAATGCGCGATGAGCAGTTCGCTGATATCGCATCGAAGTCCGGCCAGCTTGGCTTTGCGGCTTCGATCGAGCGTCAGTTAGCCAGGTTTCTGCCGCAAGGCGAAACCCCGGGAGGACAGATCTAAATGGCTTCGGACCTTCTTTCGATCGGCGCGAGCGGCGCCCGTGCAGCGCGCGGCGCGCTCGAGGTAACGGCGAACAACATCGCCAACGCCTCGAGCGATGGCTACGTGCGCCGGAGCGTCCGGATCGAGGAGGTCGCCAGCGGGTCTATTTCGGGGCGCGGGACGGATATCGCCGCCTCGGGGTCGCGCGTGGCCGAGGTTCGCCGCAATGCCGACGGGTTCCGCCAGGCCGAGATGCGGCGCACGCAGGCCGACCTGCAACGCGCCAATGTCGAGCTGTCGGGGCTGGAAAACATCGAAGCCGCCGTCGAACAGTCGGGCATCTTCAACTCGATCGTCGAATTCGAGGCCGCGCTCCAGCAGCTTTCCGGCGACCCTACCGACAGCGCACGGCGCGCCGCCGTCCTGTCCGAAGCCGAAACGCTGGCCGCGAAATTCAACATCACCTCGGGCAGCCTGTCTTCGGTGGGCGAAGGCCTGCGCTTCAATGCGGTGGCCAATGTCGGAGACATGAATACCTACGGCGCCGAGCTGGCGCGGGTGAACCTGCGGCTTGCGCGGGCGGGCTTCGGCAGCAACGATCAGGCCTCGCTGCTCGACCAGCGCGACAACCTGCTCGAAAAGATGAGCGCGTTTGCCAGCATCAGCACCACGTTCGCTTCGGACGGCACGGTCGCAGTTTCGGTCGGCAGCCCTGCAACCAGCTTCGTCAGTGGTGGCAATGTGGGCACGCTGTCCTCCACCACTGCCGCCAACGGGACGATGAGCTTCGCCATCGACGGCACTGCGATCTCGCCCGGTGCGGGCAGCCTGGCAGGCGCCGCTCTTGCGCTGGACGATCTCGCCGCGGTTGCCATCCGGCTGGACTCGGCTGCGTCCTCCATCGCCAGCGCGATCAACACCGCGCAGGCGAACGGCGTCGCGCTGGACGGGACTGCGGGGCAGCCGATCTTTGCCGGCAACACCGCCGCGACCCTTTCGGTCGTGCTGTCAAGCGGATCGGGCATTGCGACCGCTCCCGCCGGGTCCCCCGCGAACGAGCGCAACCAGCAGAACCTCGCCGATATGCGCCAGGCGCTTTCCGCTGCAAATCCGGCGGATAATGTAAACTCGATCCTGTTCGACGTTTCGGCAAAGGTCGCGGGCCGCAAGGTGACGCAGAGCGCGCTCGAAACGATCGCGTCCTCTGCGCGGATCGCGCTTGAGGAACAGTCGGGCGTCGACCTCGACAACGAAGCAGCCAACCTCATCCGCTTCCAGCAGGCGTTCCAGGCTTCGGGCCGGGCAATGCAGGTGGCGAGCGACATTTTCGACACGCTGATTGGAATCGGACGATGATCAATCTGAGCACCGGCGCATTTTACGAACGCTCGACCACCCAGATCGGGTCGCTGCGGTCGCGTGCCGAAACCCTGCAACAGCAGATCGGCAGTGGACAGCGGCTGGAACACTCGTCGGACGACCCGGTTGCCGCCGCAAGGCTGCGGATGCTCGACCGCGAGGAACGGGTTTCCGCTGTCGACACGCGCAATTCGCAGACGGCAGAGAACAATCTCAAGTTCGCGGACGAAGCCTTCGGCCAGGCGGCAGTGATGATCAGCCGCGCACGCGAACTCGCGCTGCAGGCGGCCAACGCCACCACCAGCGACGAACAGCGCGCGTCGATCGCGACCGAACTCGATGGCCTGCGGCAGAACCTGCTCGGCCTCGCCAATGGCCGCAACGCCGCCGGGCACGCGCTGTTCGGCGGTCAGGCGGCCGGCAATGCCTATCAGATCGATTCCGCGACCGGCGTTGCGACCTATGTCGGGACCGCGACGCTCGATGCGGTCGAAATCGGCGAAGGCCAGTCCATCGTTCCGGGCAACACCGGGCCGGAAGTGTTCTCGTTCACCGATTCCAGCGGCGCGCAGACCGACATCTTTGCCGAGCTATCGGCGCTTTCGACGGCGCTTCGCGCAGGCGGCCAGGCCGCCGCCGATGCCGCGCGCGACGGGCTGACCATGCTCGACACCAGTTTCGACAAGGTGACCACCGCGCAGACCGTGCTCGGTTCGCGGCTCGCCTGGCTCGAAGTGATGACCGAACGGCGGACCGAGAATATGGAGCGGATCGCGGACGAGCGCACGGTCATGGGCGGGGCCGATCTGGCGGTGACCATGAGCCGCCTGCAGGAAATGCTGACCGTGCTCGAAGCGAGCCAGTCCAGCTTCGTGCGCCTTGCCAACCTCAACCTGTTTTCGATGCTGCGCTGATCGCGTGGACCTAGGGGGAATTTGATTCATGTACGCGATTATCGGCATCGTTGTTCTACTGGTTCTGGTCTTCGGCGGCTTCGTCATCAGCGGCGGCGCGATGGGCCCGGTGCTGCATGCCCTGCCCTACGAGATGATGATCATCGGCGGTGCCGCGCTTGGCGCGACGATCGCGGGCAACTCGCTCGATCACCTCAAGGCGATCGGCGGCGCGTTCATGAAGATCTTCAAAGGTCCCAAGCACACCAAGCAGGACCATATCGACGCGATCGCGCTGACCACGCAGCTGATGAAAGTGCTCAAGACAGACGGCCCGGTCGCGCTCGAAAGCCATGTCAACGAGCCTGAAAACTCGTCGATCTTCAGCGCCTATCCCAACCTCATGAAGAACCACGCGCTGATCAGCCTGATCAGCGACACGCTGACGCTGCTGGTGGTATCGTCGGGCACGCTCGAAACCCACGCGGTGGAAGAGGTGATGGACAATGCGATGAAGACGCATTTCCACGAACTGCACGAACCGCAGCATGCGCTCCAGACGCTCGCCGATGCCTTGCCCGCGCTGGGCATCGTCGCCGCCGTGCTGGGCGTGGTGAAGACCATGGGTTCGATCAACAAGCCGCCCGAAATTCTGGGCGAGATGATCGGCTCTGCACTGGTCGGCACCTTCCTCGGCGTGCTGCTTGCCTATGGCATGGTCGGCCCGCTCGCGACGCGGCTCAAGCAGGTGATCGAACAGGACGAACAGATTTTCCACGCGGTGAAACAGGTCATCATCGCCTCGCTCTACGGCCACCCGCAGCCGCTGGTGGTGGAAAGCGCGCGCTCCAGCCTCGGCCATTCGGTACGCCCCGGCCTGACCGAACTGCTCGACGCGCTGCGGGGTCGCTGACGTGGCATCGAAGACCGGAGACAACCTGCCACCGATCATCGTGAAGAAAGTCACGGTGGTCGAGGCCGGCCACCATGGCGGGGCCTGGAAGGTCGCCTATGCGGACTTCGTGACCGCAATGATGGCGTTCTTCCTGCTGCTGTGGCTGCTCGGTGCGACGACCGAGGACCAGCGCAAGGGCCTGGCCGACTACTTCACGCCGACGCTGGTCAAGATCAAGGACAGCGGCGCGGGCGCGCATGGCTTGCTGGCCGGCGACTCGCTGACGTCGGTCGACGACTATCCCAATCGCCAGGGGCAGACCGGCAACAAGGAAATCACCGTTCCCAAGGATGCGATCGGCGGCCCCAAGGAAGCCGAGCGCATGATCCAGCGGATTTCTTCGCGCACGAAAGACAAGCTGGAGAAGGACCCGCGCCTTTCCAAGCTGATGAGCCAGATCAAGATGGTCGACACCACCGAAGGCGTGCGGATCGATCTGGTCGACGATGCCGACTTCTCGATGTTCAACCTCGGCACCACCGTGCTCACCCGCGATGCGACCGAACTGCTCACCGCGATCGCGATGGCCATCGAACCCGAAAAGCGGAAAATCATCGTGCGCGGGCACACCGACAGCCTGCCGTGGAAGCACCCCGGGCGGATCAACAACTGGTCGCTTTCCGCCGGTCGCGCAGAAGCCACGCGGCAGACGCTGATGGTTCACGGCATCCCCGATTCGAGCTTCCGCCGGATCGAGGGCGTCGCCGATACCGAGCTGCTGGTGAAGGACGACCCGTCCGACCCGCGCAACCGCCGCATCTCCATCGTTCTCGCCCACTGATCGGGCGATGCTGGCAGGAACCGGAAAGCCGGTTTCGTCCGCCTTCCGACGATCGCCGGAAGAACACAATTAACGCGCTTGCGCCCGTCGCACGCATTTCTGCGGGTGATGGGCGCAGCCGCGTTCTCGCGGTCTGAACAACCCGTTACCAGGCTTGGTTAATTTTCCGGGCGACCACGCCTCGAAGGATGAAGCGCGGCGCTTTGCCTTCTCAGTTGCATCGATTAGGTGTGACACCCGGTCTTGATGCGGGGGCGAGCGATAATGTGGCGCAATATACCCGCGATCCTGATAGCTAGCTTGGCGCCCCTTCAGAGTGCACCGCTAAAAGCACAGCTCGAGCAAGTGCAGGCCGAAGAATTGCCCAGGGCCGAGCCCACGGTCCAACCGTACGAATGGTTTTATCGTCCAGACATCACCGCGCGCGTCGACCGACAAGGGCAGGTCGGTTTCCGCCTAATCGTGGATCGCGATGGCCTGGTTGAAAGTTGCGAAGTTACCCGCCCGAGCATTCATCCTGCCCTCAATGAACGTACCTGTGCGCTGGCAACACGCAATGCCCGTTTCACACACCTGCCGTCTGGGGGAAGGCAACCGGATTACCGCGTGTTCGAGGATGTGGTCAATTGGGCCGCGCCCGTGGAACTCGTCTCGGGTCAGGTCATCACCTGGGAAGACATGCCCGGTTTGATGCCCCGCTCCATTCCTTATGGATCGCAAGGGGCAGCGATCTTCTATTATCTGACGATCGACCCCGAAGGAAAGGCGACCGGATGTTCGATCGCGTTTGAAAGCCGGTATGAAGCCTCCGCATGTGCGGCGATCATGCGGATCGCAAAGGAGAGCCAGTTTAGCACCGGGTTCTACGGCTTCGACGAAGAGCCTGTCATGCGCAGCTATTCCAGCGTCATCATCTGGCCGCTCGAGGTTTTGCCTGCAGAGCGACCTCCGGAACGTGGGTCCCCTTCGCCATAAGCAAATGGCCCGCCGCTCGAAAGCGACGGGCCATGCGCCCTCGTTAGTGTTGTTGAACCGGTACTTAGCGCAGCAGCGAAAGAACGTTCTGCTGGCTCTGGTTGGCCTGGGCCAGCATGGCGCCCGAAGCCTGGCTGAGGATCTGCGCCTTCGCCAGCGCAGTCGTTTCGGTCGAATAGTCGGTGTCTTCGATCCGCGAACGCGCATCGGAGAGGTTGGTGATGTTGTTGTTGAGGTTGGTAACAGCCGATTCGAGCTGGTTCTGCGAAGCACCGAGGCCAGCACGCACGGTGGAAACCACCTTGATCGCGTCGTCGAACTTGGCGATGTCGCCCGCCGCCAGCGCGGTCACGTCCACCGCAGCTGCGGCAACCAGATCGGCATCGGTGGTGAGGTCGGTCGACAGGTCGATATCGACCGTGTCGGTTTCGTTCGCGCCAGCCTGGATCGTCACGGTACCGGCCGTACCGGCAGTCGCGTCGAACAGGTTCTGCCCGTTGAACTGCGTGTTCGACGTGATGTTGCCGATCTGCGTGTTCAGCGCGTCCATTTCGGACTTCAGGTTGGCAAGATCGTCGGCCGAATAGGTGTTGTTCGAAGCCTGCACGACCAGCTCGCGCTGACGCTGCAGCATGTTGGTCACTTCGTTCAGCGCGCCTTCGGCGGTCTGCGCCATCGAAATGCCGTCGTTCGCATTGCGGATGCCCTGGGCCATGCCGCGGACCTGCGACGTCATCGAGGATGCAATCGCGAGGCCGGCCGCGTCGTCCTTGGCCGAGTTGATGCGCTTGCCGGTCGAAAGGCGTTCCATTGCGGTGCCCATGGCCTTGGTCGCCTGCGAGGTGGCATTCGCCGCCTTCATGGCGCTGATATTGGTGTTGATAACGCTCATCTTGGTAGTCTCCCTGACACAAAACTCACTGCCGTGGCTTGGATCGGTTCGCAGCAGCTGGGACACAGACCGGCGGGGAAACGGGAAAGTTAAGGGGCTCGATCAAAAAGTTTTGCCGCATGGGTATTTTTACCCGTGGGAATTCTACTACGACTAAAAGTAACCACATATTGCACGTCCCACCGGCAAAAAGCTGCCTCAACAAGTGACGCTATAGGGTGGAACGGGGTCGTCATGATCGGGGTTAACGAAACGGCGCGCTGCCAGCGCGAACACGGGGCAATCGCATCGAGGCTGACGGGGATTGCCACCTCGCTGTTCTTCGACCGACCGGTACAGCTGGTCGATGCAGGCGATCCGAAAAGCAGCCATCATGGCCGCACGATCGTTCTCGAACGCGCCGAGGCCAACGGGCTGGAACTTGCCGGCAAGGGCGGCACGATCCGGTATAATGATTCAACGAGCGAGGCGACGGTCGCCGCCCTGGTGGCACTTTTGTGCGCCAATGGCGGCCCGGTTGCGGCCGATCCGGTCTCGCTGGCGGTCATCTCGCTCGCCGACCGGCTGGCACAGACCGATATTCCCGTGCTGATCCACGGGCCGACCGGCACCGGCAAGGAAGTGCTGTCGCAGTTCATCCATCAGCGCAGCGCCCGTGCCGAGAAGCCGTTCGTCGCGGTCAACTGCGCCGCCATTCCCGAAACGATGCTGGAAGCGCTGCTGTTCGGCCATGAGAAAGGTGCCTTCACCAGCGCCAACGCGTCGGGCGAAGGCTTCTTCCGCGCCGCCGACGGGGGCACGCTGCTGCTCGACGAAATCGCCGAGATGCCGCTGCCGCTGCAGGCAAAGCTGCTGCGCGCGCTGCAGGAAGGCGAAGTCGTCCCGATCGGTGCGACCACCCCGGTCAAGGTCGACGTCCGCGTCATCGCGTGCGCCAACCGCGATCTTCCGGCGGAAGTCGCCGCGGGCCGTTTTCGCGAAGACCTGTTCTATCGCCTCAACGTGTTTCCGATGACGCTCAACCCGCTGGCCGAACGTCCGGGCGATATCGCCCCGCTCGCCTTCGCCATGATCCTGCGTCATCACACCAAGGGCCAGACGATCCCGTGGCTGTCCGACAGCGCGCTGGCTGTGCTGCGGGCCCACAAGTGGCCGGGCAATGTCCGCGAGCTGGAAAACGTCATCCGCCGCGCGCTGCTGCTTGCCTCGGGCAAGCCGGCGATCTGGACCGAACATATCGTGTTCGACACGCCGGTGCGCTCGGTCGCGTCGAGCGAGGCTCCGTTGCCGCAGGCAAATCCTCCGATCAATCCAAGCGTCTACGAAGTGAAGCCCAGCGGTGCGCGCAGGCTGTCCAAGATCGTGCGGGAATCGGAAGCCAACGCGATCATGGAAACGCTGGATGCGTGCAATGGTCGCCGTGCCGAAGCCGCCCGGCAGCTGGGCATCAGCGAGCGCACGCTGCGCTATCGCCTCGCCTCGTTCCGTGAGGCCGGCATCGCGGTCGGAGGTGCACGATGAACCCGGTATCCGGCGCCGGAGGAGGCGCAATCGAACAGGTGATGGCGCTGCGCAAGCAGATCATCGACCGGTCTTCGGTGCTGCAGGAACTGCACCAGGACAAGGCCGCGGCCACGAACGCGACGCAGCCCGCGCAGGAAAGCGGCGGTTTTGCCGATTCGCTCCGCAGCGCGCTCGACGGCGTCAACGCCGCGCAGCAACGCTCTGGCGACATCACCGCCGCCTACGAACGTGGTGAGGTTACGGATATCGCAAAGGTCATGCTCGCCCGTCAGGAAGCGGGCGTGGCCTTCGAAGCAACCCTGCAGGTGCGCAACAAGCTATTGAGCGCCTACCAGGAAATCATGCGGATGGGGGTCTGATAGATGGCCGGTCTCGTCCCTGCCGGTGCGCCGAACGGCGCCGGTTCCTCGCCCCCTCCCGGGCAGAACAGCGTCCTCGAACCGCTGATGAGCGGTGAAGGCAATATGGGCCAGCGCGCCCGCGCCTTTGCCGCGCAGCCGCTGGTGCGCAAGGCTCTGCCATGGTTCGTCGGTCTCGCCGGGGTCGGCGTGGCCGCGCTTTTGTGGAGCACGCTCGCCCCCGGGCCGCAGCGCGTGCTGTATTCCTCGCTCGACGACACCAGCCGCGCCGCGGTGGTCGCGACGCTCGACCAGGCGGGGATCGACTACCAGATCAACAACAACACCGGCGCGCTGAGCGTGAGCGAGAGCGATCTCTATCGCGCGCGCATGATGGTAGCCGCCGATGGTGCGATCGCCGCGCCCGAAACCGGCTCCGAAATGCTCGACAGCCTGCCGCTGGGCGCCAGCCGCACGCTGGAGGGCGATCGCCTGCGCGCCGCGCAAGAGCGCGAGCTGATGCTGACGATCAAGGAAATCGACGGCGTTGAAGCCGTGCGCGTCCACATTGCGCAGGCCGAACGCTCGGTCTTCGTGCGCGACGACGTCGCCCCCTCGGCATCGATCATGGTGCGCATGGCACCCGGTCGGCAGCTGGCCGACAACCAGGTCGCCGCGATCGTCAATCTCGTTTCCGGATCGGTCCCGGGCCTGACGGTCGACGCGGTGCGCGTGGTCGACCAGCACGGCAACCTGCTGACCAGCAAGCGCGAAGGCGCAGGCAGCGAACGGCTCGACCTGCAATCGCAGATGGAAGCCAAGCTGACCGCGCAGGTTGACCAGCTGCTGAGCCCGATGATCGGCGCCAATGCCTTTTCGAGCCAGGTCCAGGTCGAACTCGACATGAACGAGGTTACCTCGGCGCGTGAAAGCTACGACAAGGATGGGGTGGTTCGTCGCGAGACGACGCAGCAATCCTCGAGCTCGCAGGCACCCGCCAGCGGCATTCCCGGTGCGACGGCGAATACTCCGCCTGCCGATGCGCAAGCGGCCAACCGCGCGCCGCAGGATACACCGCCCGCCGATGCCAAGCCGACTATCGACGACAGCTCTGCGACGCGGACCTACGAACTGGGCCGCGAAGTCTCGGTCTCCAACCTCACGCCGGGCGCGATCAAGACCGTGTCGGTCGCCGTCGCGATCGACAAGAACGCGATGAAAGGCGCCAACGCCGCCGACATCAAGAAGATCGAGGAACTGGTGTCCGCCGCCGTCGGCGCACGCGCAGAACGCGGCGACAAGGTCACCGTGGTGATGCGCCCGTTCAGTGAAGTGACCATGGAAGAACCGCCGTTTTACGAAACGAGCTGGTTTGCGATGATCGTGCGCAATGCGGTCGCGCTGCTTGCGGTGCTGCTGGTCCTGCTGCTGGGCGTGCGGCCCGCGCTCAAGATGCTGAAGGGCAAGGGCGGCAAGGCGGACAAGAACGAACTGCCCGGCGTGGACGGCACGCAGGCGCTGCTTCCGGCGACCGCGTCGTTCGACCGTGAAGACCTCGACGCGCAGATCCAGCTCGCGCAGCGGATCGCACGCGAACAGCCCGACGACGCCGTGCAGGCGCTGCGCCGGATGCTCGCCGAACCCGTCCCGAGCGAGGCCGCACGATGAGCGACATGGCACCGCACACACCTGGCGGGATCGATCGCGCCGCGATCATGATCATGCTGATGAGCGAACAGGACGCAACCGGCATCCTGTCGCAGATGGAACCGGGAGAACTGCGCCAGCTCGCCTCGCGCATGTGCACGCTGGGCGAAATCGATCCCAAATCGATTTCCGATGCGATCACCGGATTCTCCCGCTCGATCGGCACGGGCGCGATTTCCGCCCACGGGCGGGTGGACAGCGTCAAGCGCATGCTCACCAGCGCGGTCGGCGACATGAAGGCGGACAGCCTGATCCGGCAGGTCGCGCCCGAGCAGAAGGCAGAGCCCTCTCCCACGCTGGCGGTACTGCGCTGGCTCGATCCGGGGGTGATCGCCGAAATGCTGGCCGAGGAACATCCACAGGCAATCGCGGTGCTGCTGCTGCAGCTCGATACCGATACCGCCGCCGCGACGCTCGCCGCGCTGCCGCGTGAGCTGCACACGCCAGTGCTGCACCGCGTGGCACGGCTTGGCCCGGTGTCACGCCAGGCGATCGAAATCCTCGAAGAAACGGTCGAGGGCATGATCCAGCAACGCCATGGCTCGGTCCCGCTGACGATGGGCGGGGTCAAGGAAGCGGCCGAGATCATCAACCGCGCGCATCGCAGCGTGGAAAAGGAAGTGATGCCGGAAATCGGCAAGATCGACAAAGTCCTGCACCAGCAGCTGGAGCACGAGATGTTCAAGTTCGAGCACCTTTTCGTGCTCGATACCAAGCAGATCGGCACCCTGCTGCGCGAGGTCGACAACGAAATCCTCATCAACTCGCTGCGCGGCCTGAACGAAGACGATCGCGAGATTTTCTACGGGGCAATGTCGACCCGCGCCGCCGATGGCCTGCGCGACGAGATCGAAAGCATGGGCCGGATCAAACGTGCCGACGTCGAATCGGCGCAGCGCGAGGTGATTGCGGTCGCCAAGCGCCTGATTGCCGAGGGCGACCTGATTATGGGCGATGCCGATGACGACTACGTGTAGGCTGCCGCTGTCGGAACTGCGCGAACGGCGCGGGTTTACGCCCCACGCCGCGTTCCGCGCAGGAACCGCCCCCCAACAGGGTGCGCCCGGTGCAGCGACGGGGCGCATCGACCCGGTGGCGGAAGCCCATGCCCGGGGCCGCGAAGAAGGCCGCAGCGCAGCGCTGGCAGAAGTCGCCGCGCAACGCGCCGAAGAGGATGCGGCGCGTGCCGCCATCACTCTCGCCTTCGCCCGGTTCGACGAAGACAGCGCGCAGCAGCTGCGCGAACGCCTGCGGGAAACCGTGGTGGCTCTGTGCGAGGATGCCGTGCTGCCTCTGGCGCTCGATATAGAAGGGCTCGGCCGCAGGGTCGAGGCGGCGGCCGCCTTGCTGCAACGCAAGACCGACGAGCGGATCATCCGCCTGCACCCGAGCGACCATGCACTGGTCCTCCCGCTGGTCGACCCCGCGCTGACGCTGGTGCCCGATCCGGCCATCGAACGCGGCAGCCTGCGGATCGATACCGACGACGGCGGCGTGGAAGACGGCCCGGCCCAATGGCGGCAGGCCATCGCCGAAGCCCTGGCCCAATGCTGAACCTGATCGACGAAACGCTTGCGGGCATCTCGGGCGGGTCGGTCGACCTTGCGGCGCGCCGCTTCGGCCGCGTGGTCGCCTGCGATGGCGGGCTGATCGAAGTCAGCGGCCTTGGCGTGCCCATCGGCAGCGTGTGCTCGATCGTCCATGGCGGCGGGCAGCAGCACCTCGCGGAGGCAATCGGCTTTCGCAACGGCCACACGATCATGATGATGCTGGGCGATACGGTGCTGCTGCGCCCCGGCGCCATCGTGCGCCCCGAAGGCCGCCCGGGAATGGTCCGCGTGGGGCAGGAATTTCTGGGCCGCGCGGTCGATGCCTCTGGCGAGCCCATCGACGGCGGCGCGCCCGTGCATGCAACGCGCGAATGGCCTGCGGGCGGTTGGCGGACCGGCGCGCTCGACCGGACGAGCGTTTCGCTGCCCTTCGACACCGGCATTCGATCGCTCAACGCGCTCACCACCATCGGGATCGGCCAGCGCGTCGGCATCATGGCGGGATCGGGCGTGGGCAAATCCGTGCTGATGGACATGATCGTGGGCGGCGCGGAAGCCGATGCGATCGTCGTCGGCCTGATCGGCGAGCGTGCGCGCGAGGTCTCCGACTTCGTGGCCCGCCACATGAACGGCCCGGCAGGTCCCCGCACCGCGATTGTCGCGGTTCCGGCGGATCATGCGGCGAACCTGCGCCTGCGCGGCGCAATGCTGGCGACCTCGATTGCCGAGGAGCTGCGCGCGCAGGGCAAGAAGGTGCTCCTGATCCTCGACAGCCTGACCCGCGTGGCGCACGCCGCGCGCGAGATCGGGATGCTGCTGGGCGAACCCGGCGCGGCGCGCGGATACCCGCCCTCCGCGCTTTCGACGATTACCAAACTGATCGAACGCGCGGGGAATTCGGGCGAGAGCGGCGGCGCAATTACAGGCATCTACACCGTGCTCGCCGATGGCGACGACCAGAACGATCCGGTAGTCGACACCGCGCGCTCCATCCTGGACGGGCATATCGTGCTGTCGCGCGACATCGCGCAGCGCGGGCGCTATCCGGCGGTCGACGTGGGCGCGTCGCTCAGCCGTGTGATGAACGATATCGTTCACCCCGCGCACGTCGTCGCGGCGCGCAAGTTCCGCGCGCTCAACGCGGTGTATGAGGAAAACCGCGATCTGGTGCTGATGGGGGCCTATCGCCCCGGGCAGGATGCCACGCTCGACAAGGCGATTGCGATGCACGAACCAATGTCGCGCTTTCTCGGCCAGGAACTGGGCGACCACGTCACCCTGTTCGAGGCTGTCGGGCAATTGCAGGAATTGATGGCCGATGACGCCTGAGCATCGCCGCATCAGGCGGACCCGCCTGATCGAGCGGGTGCGTACCGTCGAGCAGCGCCAGTCCGCGCTCGCCGCAGCCGAGGCGGAAGCGCAGCGCGCCCGGCTCGACGCGGTTTCGGCCAAGACCCGCGCGCTCGCCGCCCACTACGCCAGCGCCACCAACGCAACCGACGCGCAAAGCCTGCGGCGCGCGGGCACGATGAGCAGCCAGCTGCGCGACCTCAGCCATGTGGCGGAGCGACATGCGAAGGACGCACGCGATCAGTCCGACGCAACGATGGCGGCGCTTGCCCAGACCGAACGGCGTCGCCGCAAGGCCGAGGAAAACTATCAGGTCGCGGTCTCCAACCTGCGCGAGAAACTCGCCAAACGCTGAGGAATTGCGCCCCACACCCGACGATTGGCACGCATCTTGAATAGAGAGCACCAATCAATCGACGGGGTCCGCATGACAGCGCTAAGTTTCAATCTCACGCCCTCCAAATCCATCGATATCGCGGGCCTTCCCCTGGAGGGCCTGCCCCCGCTCGAAGCCGGTCGCACGCTGCCCGGCGCCTTTGCCGAATTGCTCGGCAAGGCGAGCAAGGCCGCGGGCAAGCCAGCGGTAGAGGGCGATAGCCCGGGCAAACCGAAGGCTGCCGAGGCGGAGGTTGCTGCGGAGGGGGACGGCGTTGAAGCAGGCATCGACGCCGGACTGCGACCGACTTCAAAGCTGGTCCCGCCGGTTCCTGCAGCGCCTTCGAACACGACGCTGCCAGATGGCGAGCCGCTTCCCCCCGGCGAGATCGAGGCGGAAACCGGCAAAGACTTGCCGCCCGTGCGGACCGAAATTGCCGCCGCACCGCCCGCGCCCTCCATCCCTGCACCGATTCATCAATCGGGCAAGGCGACCCCGCTTGCCAATCAGCGCGAGACCGGGTCCGAGCCGAAACCGCGAGCGAAGAGCGATGCCGCGCCCGCCACCCCCGCCCCCCCGGCAGCTCCGGCGGCTCCGGCCAAGACATCTCGCGAGACGTCAGTTCCCCCGATCGTCAAGGCCAAGCCGGTTGCGATAGAGGGCGAAGATGTGGCCCCCGAGGTCGCAGTGGGGGTGAAGGAGCGCGCAGGGGCAACGCCGAAAGAGGCACGCTCAGACGATCCCAGGATCGAGCGCACGCAGGAGGCGAAAGCCACACGCGGAATTGAGGGTGCGGTGCCTGTCGCCCAGCCCGCCCCGATCGACCTTGCCGTCGAAACCCTCGATACGCCTACGGCGGCTCCGGTGGACGTGCCGACGGTGATCGCGGCAGCCAATATCGCTGTCGTCCAGCAGGGCAATACAGCCCCCGATCCGGCCGCGGGACGCACCGCTTCCCCTGCGACATCGGCAAACACGCCGACCGCGTTTGCGAAGGTCGACGGCGCGGCCTCGCAGACCGCGCAGCAGTTCCTCGGCAGAGACGGCGCGCCGCGTGGAGACGGCAAGGCACAGACCGTTCAGCCCGCGCCCGACCAGTCCATCCGCCAGGCAAGCCAGCCGACTAGCGATGCGCCAGCTGCTCCCCCCGCGAAGGTCGCCGCGGAGCTTCCGCAGACCGGGCTCAGCCTCCAGCTGCGCGCAGCCGACAAGCCGGTCGCGGCAGACAGGCCCATGATCGCCATCGATGCCAGCCAGCCTGCGACGCAGTCCGCCAGCGGCACCTCGCCCGTCCAGGGCATTGCGGCACCGGTGGGCCATACGCCTTTCGCGACACCCACCTTGGGCAGCGCACCGCAGACGGGCCCCCTGCCCCACTTCCCCGACCTCGCCGGACTGGTCGACCGGATCGCTGCGGCACGCAGCAGCGCGGGCAGCGCATCGGCCACCATCGCAGTCGCGCACAAGGAACTGGGCAACCTTTCGCTGACCTTCGAAGCGACCGGCAACACGCTGGATGTCGAGGTGGCCGCGCAGGACAGCGATACCCAGCGGTCGCTGGCCGCCGCAATTGCCGCCGACCGTCCGCACCTGCGCACCGTCGACGCGCAGGCGCAGGCCCCCTCGCAGACCCTGCACAGCCAGCTTGCCAGCTCCGCCCACGGGGGCGGCACCGATGCGCGCCAGTCCGGCATGGCGGGCGATGCACAGTCCGATCGTCGCGGCGACACCGATGGCAGCGGGCGCGGCACCGGTCGCCAGGGCAACGAAGCCAGCGCGCAGGGCAGGCCCGATCCCAAATCCGATGGCGGAATTTACGCCTGATTAACCATCGAGACCTAGACGGAATTAACCATGAGCAACGACGCTGAAACCACCGACGAAACGCCCAAGAAGAAAAAGGGCGGATTCCTGAAACTGCTGATCCTCAGCGTCGTGCTGCTTGGCGCAGGCGGCGGCGGAACCTACGCGGCTTTTGCCACCGGGATGATCGGCGGCGAGCATGCAGAGCCCAAGGATACCGGGCCCAAATTCGTCCTCAAGGGCGAAGAGGATCCCTACGAAGTCGTCGGCGAGAAGGAAGAAGGTGCCAAGGTCGTCCACGGCACGGGCGGCAGCAAGTATCGCACCGCCTATTACGAATTCCAGGACGAGTTCACTTCCAACCTCGCGGGCGGGATGAACCTGATCCAGGTCAGCCTGGCCGCGTCGACCATGAAGGACGGGCGCGTGCTGATGTGGCTGCACGATCACGAACTGTCGATCCGCTCGCGCATCCTTGTCGAACTGGCATCCACCGACGCGGGCGATCTCGAAACCGCCGAAGGCAAGGTGCAGCTGCAAAAGCGGCTGACCAAGGCCATCAACGACGAACTGATCGCGCACGAAGGCTTCGGCGGGGTCGACAACGTCTACTTCCGCTCGCTCATCATCCAATGATCGAAGGCCCCGCCCCGACCGGCGCAACCCGCGCCGCGCAGCACTGCGAAGAGCTGCTCTCGAACTCGCTCGAGACGCTCGACGTCGCGGGCGATTTCACGCGCTTCGGCACGCGCCTGGCGCGCGCTCTGCGATCCAGACTGGCGGCGCTGCTCGATGTGCGCAAGCTCGAGACGGAACTGGTCGGGTGCGAGGCATGCGACATCGACGCGCTGGCCGATACGCTGGGCGCAAACATGCACCACGCGCGCTTCGCGCTGCCCGGCAAGGGCATCGGCGTGATGGTGAGCGCCAAGGTCAGCGCGATGATCGGCGAATTCGACCGGATGCTCGGCGGCGACGGCGAGGGGGCGCCCGATGCCGCCGTGCTGCCCGCTTCTGCCAACCGTTTCGCCCGCCAGATCGAAGCCGAACTGCTCGCGGCCTGCGTAGAGGCAACGGGGCGCAGCGACCTTGCCGCCGCCGAACGCGGTAGCAAGCTGACCGAAATCATCCCGGCAAGTGCGCGGGCCAGAGCCCATATGGCGACCATCGCCGTGAACCGGCCCGGCCTGCCCAAACTGACGCTGACCTTCACCACGTGCGAGACGAGCTTCGTCCAGTTCGTCACCGATACTCCGGCAGGGCAGCCCGCCCGCCGCTGCATCGGCGATGAATCGATCCTCGTCTCCGCGCTCGGCCATGTCGAGTTCGCGACAACCGCGACGCTGGTCGACATGGCGATCCCGCTGTCGCGCATCGTCGCGTTGCAGGTGGGCACCGTCCTGCCGGTCCCGATTCACCGTACCGTGCCGCTGAGCATTGCCGACATCGCCATCGCCCACGGAGCCGTGGGCGCGCTCGACGACCGCGTCGCGCTTGAAATCCATCACACCGCGTTTGCGAAGGACAAGTAAGCCATGACCATGCCATTCGATGGCTACGGCCTGATCCAGGAAATCGACGTTCGCCTGACGGTCGAACTCGGCCGCAAGAACCTGCCCCTGCGCGAGATTCTGACGCTGGGGGAGAACAGCCTGGTCGAACTCGACCGGCTGACCGACGAGCCGCTCGACATCATGGTCAACGGCCGCCTGATCGCCCGCGGCGAAGTGGTTGCGCAAGGCAATCGCTTCGCGATCCGCATTCTCGAGCTGGTCGGCGCAGGCACGCCCACCGCCGCACCGGCATCCGCGCCGCAGGTAGCCGCGCAGCCGGGCCAGCAGCCGATGGAAGAACGCCGCGCACCGCCGCCGACGGTGGAGCAGCTCTGATGCTGATCTACATCCTCAAGCTGCTGATCCTTCTGCCGCTGATCGGGGGGATGATCTGGGGCAGCCTGAAGCTGGCCAAGCGCATGCAGGGCCAGTTCGGCGGACCGGCCGGCGGCGAAAAGGCCGTCCGCATCGTCGAAACCACCATGCTTTCGCCCACGCTGCGGCTCGCCGTGATCGAGTTTCACGGGCGTGAAATCCTCGTTTCGACCTCCAAGGGCGGGCTGACCCGCCTGGCCGAGGCACCCGCGCGGGCGCGGCCCGCGTCGGAGCAAACGGGATCGGACCTGACGGAGTTTGCCGCGTGATCGCACGCCTCGCCAGATGGGCCGCCGCATTCGGCGCGCTCGCCTACACCACCGCTGCTTCCGCCGCTGCCACCGCAGCCACCGCCGTGCCGACCGACAGCGCCGCTGCCGGCGCGCTCGACCGGGCGTTCGGTGAGCTTGGCGGAGCGGGCGGCGAACCGCTGAGCCTGTCGCTCCAGCTGCTCCTCGTCATGGGGCTGCTGACGATCCTGCCTGCCCTGCTGCTGATGATGACCAGCTTCACGCGCATCATCGTGGTGCTGGCGATCCTGCGGCAGGCGCTCGGCCTGCAGCAATCGCCGCCCAATCAGGTGCTGATCGGGATTTCCCTGTTCCTGTCGCTGTTCATCATGGCGCCCACGCTCGACCGCGTGAACACCGCCGCGCTCGAACCCTATTCTGGCGGGCAGATCAACGCCGAAGTCGCGATCGAACGCGCCGGGGGCGAATTCCACAAGTTCATGATCAAGCAGACGCGCGAAACCGATCTGCAGATGTTCGCCAACATCGCCGACGCGCCCAAGTTCAAGAGCCCGCAGGACGTGCCTTTCTCGATCCTGCTGCCCGCCTTCGTGACCAGCGAACTGAAGACCGCGTTCCAGATCGGCTTCATGCTGTTCCTGCCCTTCCTCGTCATCGACCTCGTCGTCTCGTCCGTGCTGATGAGCCTCGGGATGATGATGATGAGCCCGATGCTCGTCTCGCTGCCCTTCAAGCTGCTGCTGTTCGTCCTTGTCGACGGATGGGCACTGCTGATGGGGTCCCTCGCCTCCAGCTTCATGTGACCCGACCGATGGATGAAATGTCTCTCCTGCTTTCGATGGTGGACCGGATGCTGTGGACCACCGCGCTGGTGGCCGCGCCGATCCTGCTCGCCGCGCTGGGGCTCGGCCTTGTGATCGGTCTGATCCAGGCGGCGACCTCGGTGAACGAACAGACGTTGACCTTCGTGCCCAAGCTGGCGGCGGTGGCCTTCGTGCTGGTCATCCTCGGCGCATCGATGATGGCTCTGGTGACCGATTTCACGCAGGAAATCTTCGTCGAGATCGCCCGGATCGGGCACTAGGACGGGCCGATGATCGCGCTCGACCTGGGGATCGGGGGGCTAGAGGGTGACCTGTGGCGCGTCGTCTTCCTGATGACGCGCATCGGCGCCGCGCTGCTGGCCGCGCCTTTCTTCGGGGCGTCCAATATCCCGGTCATGGTCCGCGTGTCGTTCACCGGCGCGATGGCGATCTTCGTCTCCATCTGGCTACCCGAAATCGTGACGCCCCCCGCCCTGCTCACGCTCGACGGGATGCTCGCGCTCGCGGGCGAGGCGCTGGTCGGGCTGATGCTCGGCTTCGTACTTCAGATCGCCTTCGCCGCGCCGACCATCGCCGCCGAAGTGATCGGTGGCAGCATGGGGATGAGCATGGCGCAGACGAGCGATCCGGGCACCGGCGGCACCACGACTGCCTTCGGCCAGTATTTCATCATCGTGCTGACGCTGATCTTCCTTGCCACCGGCGCGCATCTGCAATGGATCGCGCTGGTCACCGAAAGCTATCATGCCTTCCCGCCCGGCCAGACATGGGTCGCACCCGAACGGTTCGAGGCGATTGCCGGTTTCGGCGGAACGCTGTTCGAAACCGCGCTGCGGATCGCGCTGCCGGTCACGGTAATCCTGCTGCTGGTGCAGATCGTCACCGGCATTCTCAGCCGCTCCGCACCGTCGCTCAACCTCTTCGCGCTCGGCCTGCCTGCGGGCGTGCTGGCGGGCATTGCCGCGCTGATCATCGCCGCCCCGCTGATCTATGACCAGTTCGGCGATCTGGTCGAGGTCGCGCTCGGCCAGACCGAAAGCGTGATGACGCCATGAGCGAGACGGCGGGCGAAAAGACATATGCGCCATCAGAAAAGCGCCTGCGCGACGCCGCCAACAAGGGCGACGTGCTGCGCTCCAAAGATCTGGGCACGGCGGTGGTGATGCTGGTCGGCGCGGCCTGGCTGGCGTTCGGCGGACCGTGGCTGGTCGCCGATATTTCCAGCCTGCTGCGCGAGGCCTTTCAGTTCGATTCACGCGAGATCGTCGATTTCCGCCCGGATCGCCTGATGATGGAGGGGCTAACCGTGGCCCTACCCCCGATCTTCGCGCTGGCAGTGCCGGTCATCCTCGTCACGCTCGCCAGCCAGCTTGCCTTCGGCAAGGGGCGGTTCGTGGTCAAGAACCTCGAATTCAAGCACACCCGGATCAATCCCGCCTCGGGCCTCAAGCGGATGTTCGGGCCGAACGGCCTGATCGAGATGGGCAAGGGCCTGCTCAAGGTCGGGCTGCTCGGCTCGATTGCCGCGGTCTGGTGGTACACATCCTATGAGGGATTGCTGGGGCTGGGGCGCGGCAACCTGTCGCAGCAGCTGACGACCGCATGGGGCGCGATCATTTCCCTGTTCGTCGCGCTGTGTGGTGGGCTGGTGGTGATCGCCGCGGTCGACCTGCCGATCCAGTGGGTCCGCCGCAACAAGAAGCTCAAGATGAGCTTCCAGGAAGTGAAGGACGAGAACAAGGAGAGCGAAGGTTCGCCCGAAGCGAAGTCCGCGCGCCGCCAGCGCCAGCGCGACATCGCCGCCGGTTCGGTCTCGGGCGCGATGCGCGAGGCGCAGTTCGTCATCACCAACCCGACGCACTTCGCCGTCGCGCTCACCTACGATCCCGAAAAGGCCTCCGCGCCGATCGTGCTGGCCAAGGGGCGCGGAGACAAGGCGCTGGCCATGAAGGAACTGGCGCGCGAATTCGGCCTGCCGACGCTCGAATATCCGCAGCTCGCCCGTTCGGTCTATTTCACCAGCCGCGAACGGCAGATGATCTGCGAAGACCTGTATGGCGCCATCGCCGCCGTGCTCGCCTATGTCCTGTCGCTCAAGCGCGGCGAACTGCCGCCGCTGCCCGCGATCGAGGTTCCGGTCGCGCTGCGTTTCGACGCCGACGGTCGCCTGTAAAATCGAATTCACCCATTAATTCCGGCGCCCTCGCGCCGTTCTAACCTGCAATGGAAACGAGCAGCACCCGAGCATCTTCAATCGCGAGCACGCTGGGAGCGGGCAGCGGCGTCGACATGGTCGCGCTGGCCGAGGATCTGGCGAAGGCGCAGTTCGAATCGCGCCAGCAACGCCTCGAAAGCAAGTCCGAGGTGCTCGATCGGCAGATTTCGCTCGCCTCGACGCTGCGCGGCCTGCTCTCCTCCTTTGCCAGCGCGCTCGGCGACCGGGTCCGCACCGGCGACCTTTCCGCCCAGCCGACGATTGCCAATTCGGCAATCGCCAAGGTCTCGGCACCGATCGGCACGTCGGGCAAGGGAACATACTCGCTGGAGGTCACGCAGCTCGCCAAGGGGCAGACGCTGGCCGGCCCCGCCTACGCCGCATCCACCGATACGGTCGGCGCGGGGCAGCTGACGATCCGATTCGGCGCGACCTCCAATGCAGCGTTCACCGAAGATGCCTCGAAAGGCACGGTCACGATCGACGTTGCCGCAGGTGCGACGCTGGCCGACGTCGCCAAGGCGATCAATGCCAAGAACTCGGGCGTGACCGCGTATATTTCGCAGACGACCGCCGGCGCGCAGCTGGTGATGAAGGGGCCGGAGGGCCTCAGTAGCGGGTTCGTCGTCGAAGCGAGCGAGGATGCCGCGAATCCCGGCCTCGCCAACCTTGCCTGGGCCCCGGGCGACGACGCCTCCCGCCTGCTGGCGACATCGCAGGATGCGCAGTACAAGCTCGACGGGCTTTCCCGCAGCAGCGCGAGCAACAAAATCGCCAATGCCGCGCCGGGTCTCGCGCTCGAACTGACCGGGACCAACGCAGGCTCTGCGACCGTCATCGGCTTCGGCAATCCCAAGGCTGCCGTGACCACCGCGATGACCGATATCGTCGGCGCGCTGAACGAGATCGCCGCCGAGCTCAATGCGGCAACCGATCCGATGTCCGGCGACCTTTCCCGCGATTACGGCGCGCGCGCGCTGCGCAACGAATTCTCCGCGCTGGGCAGCAAGATCATCATGCCCAATGCGCCAGCCGGCACGCCGCGCACGCTCTCCGATCTGGGCGTGGCGATTCAGCGCGACGGCACCTTCAAGCTCGACAGTGCGCGGCTGGAAAAGGCGCTGACCGATCACCCGGAAGAGGTCGCGGCGATGTTCACGCCCGGGCTCAACGGCATTTTCGCGACGATCGACAAGATCGCACGCAACAACGCGATATCTTCCGACCCCGGCTCGCTCGCCGGATCGGTCGCCCGCTATACTTCGCAATCCGAACAGCTGACAGAAGATCTCGCGAAGCTGGCCGAAAAGCAGGAGGCACTGCGCGCATCGATGGTCGCGCGTTTCTCCGCCTCGGATTCGCGGATCGCCGCATCGCAGTCGACGCTCGACTTCCTCAAATCGCAGATCGACGCCTGGAACGCGCAGCGGAACTGATCGTGCTCGCATCCTCAGAACCCCGCGCCGCCTACCAGCAGAGCAACTTCGACGCCCGCGTCCGGGGCGGCACCGCGCAGGATATCGTGGTCTACTGCCTCGACGAGCTTGCGCTCACGCTGGGGATGCTCCGCCAGGCCGACATGCGCGGCAACCCGGCAGGGCGCAGCGCAGCGATCACGCGGGGCATTGCGATCCTCACCGCGCTGGAAATGGGCATCGACCGCGAGAACCCGCTGGCGGGCAGCCTGCTGCATTTCTACGAGGGATCGCGCCGGCTCCTGCTCGGCTCGGTCAGCGTGACGCAGGTCGACGCGATCGAGGCGCTGCGCGCCGACGTGATCGACATCCGCGACGCGCTCCAGGCGGCAACCGGCGCCGCGGGCTAGGCTTCGGCCCCGGCCCTTCCCGATTACAGCCACTTGGGCACAAGCGGCGCAAGCGATTGGCTTTGCTCCGCCTGCCGGGATAGAGATCGCACCTGCATCGAAGGGAAGCGGGGTCGCGATGAACGCCTTTTTCGTGATCGATTCACAGGCCGATCGGCGGGCCGAGGTCTGCCGCGTCCTGCTGGCAGGCGATGGCCACGCCGAACCGTTCGACACGATCGAGGAATTTCTCGCCTTCAACCGCTCGCAAGGGCTGGCGCTGGTCCATAACGAAGCCGGGGCGGCAACCCGCCTGTGCGAAATGCTGGGCGACGATCCCAGACTGGTGCCGGTGATCGGATACGAGGAAGCCCCCGCGCTCGGCCGGGTGGTCGCCGCGATGCAGGCGGGCGCGTCCAGCTATCTCGAATGGCCGTTCACGCTCAAGACCTTCGTGGCCGAGATCGAGCGGATCGAGCCGTTGCTGGGGCAGGGCCTCGAACGCAAGCGTCGTACCGCAAGGGCACGCTCGCTGCTCGCCGGGCTGACCGCGCGCGAACGCGAGGTGCTGGTCAGTCTGACCAGCCTCGGCACCAACAAGGCGATTGCCAAGCATCTGGATATCAGCCCGCGCACGGTCGAGAAATATCGCGCGGCGATCCTCATCCGGCTGGGGGTGGAGAACACCGCGCAGGCCATCCGGATTGCGGCCGAAGGCGGCGCCTTCGACGATGCGTCGGGAGCCGCCGGCACCGACGGGGCCACGTACCCGATTGCCGATGACGATCTTATCGGCTGACCGGCGCGCTTACAGCCAGTCCTGATCGAACCTCAGCGGGCCGTCGCCATAGAGGTAGTCCGGTTCGAATTGCGCGTATTTGCGCAAGGCATCCCAGTCCGACGTGTAGAGATCGCCGCGCCGGATTTCGCCCAGCCCCAGCTCGCGCAGCTTGCCGACCGCGCGGTTGGCATGGATCGCGCTGACGCCGCACATGTCGGCGAGGTCGATCTGGGTGAAGGGCGTGCGAAGCGAACGCGCATTCGCCTGCCCGATCAACTCGAACCGGCGGTGCAGTTCGCAATAGATATGCGCGATCCTGCGCGGCGCATCGAGCTGTTCGAGCATCTGGATCCACTTGCGGTGGATCGCCGCGTCGAGCAGCGTCGCAAACCACAGCGCACGCGCCACCCGCGGCCGCTCTTCCAGCGCCTCGCGCAGTTTTTCATGCGGCGCGACCCCGTAGACGACCGGCCCGGCGGCAACGACGTTATGATCGAGCCGCTTGAGCGCGAAGCCATGCAGGTCGACGAAATCGCCGGGCACGTGCAGCCCCACGATGAAGCGCTGATTGCCGCTCTCGATCGTCCGGAACATGTAGCCGGAAATCAGAATAGTGCTGGTGTCGGCGATCGCACCGCGAGAAAGCAGGACCTGGCCCGTTTCCGCCTCGCGCCGCTCGACGACAAGCGATTCGATATACTCGAGGTCGTCATGACCGAGCTTGTCTCGAAGTCGTCCAGCGAGAAAATCACCGGTGTTCGGAAACTCCATCGCCCCCCGTCTTTCCACCCGTTGCGTTGTCTGGTTCGCGATAGCCAGCACTCGCGCGAACCGTCTACTGATGCATGTTAGCTTCGGTGCATTAGCTTACCAAACCTGCTTAAAAGCCTCCGCATCGACCGTAACCGACCGGGCTAAAACACGCATCAGACTGCAAAAATCTCCGGTTCGAGTGCCAGTTGCCCCTCTCCGTACAGATAGTCTGCCGCAAAATCCGCGTAGGCTTCCAACGCCTGGCGATCGTTCGACACCACCTGTCCGCGGCGAAACTCGGCCAGCCCCTTCTCGCGCAGCTCGCGCAAGGCCCGGTTGGCATGGACCGCGGTCGATCCGCTCATGTCGGCAAGATCGGCCTGCGTCAGCGGCGTTTCGAACCCGTCGCGCCGCGCAAGGCCGACCATTTCCAGTCGCCGCCACATCTCGGCGAAGATGTGCGCGATCCGGCGCGGCGTGGTCAGCTGTTCCAGCTTCATGATCCATTGCCGGTGCATGGCCGCATCGAGCAGTGTGGACGACCACAGCAACCGGGCGAGATGCGGCTTCTCCTTCAGCACCTCGCGCAGCTTTTCGTGTGGAACATAGGCGATCTTCGCCGGGCCGACCGTATCGACATTATGGTCGAGCCGCTTGAGGGCGAAGCAGTGCAGATCGACGAAGTCGCCCGGCACGTGCAGGCTGAGCGCAGAACGTTTCTCGCCCTCTCCGCTACGCTTTTCGAGGCCGCGGATGATGAATCCCTCGATCAGCAAGGTGCTGCGATTGCAGCTGGTCCCTGCTTCCACGATCCGTGAGCTTGATCCGTAATGCGCCACCTCTTCGGGCAGATTCTCGATAATCCTCCGCTCGTCGAGGGTGAGCGTCTGGCGCAAGCGCCCGAAAAGGAAGCGCCCCGTCAGCGGAAACTCGCGCAATTCCTCCTCGAGTGTCATGCTTCCCTCCGGCCGCTTGCTCTATCGCGGCTCGCATTGCAGACGCGTCTACCCGCTCGATATCGGATCGTCGACCCTCGCAAACCGGACGCGTAGCTGGCAACCCAAGGTAATCCAGCAACGCGAGATGGTTGCCTGGATTTCACAAAGCTTGAATAGCGCGTGCGTCGGGTCCACCTCGCAAGGCTTATATGGATATGCTCACAAAGAACCCGCCCGCCGATCACGCCCCGCTCGCCAATGCCGAGCCGCTCGATCGAACCGCGATTCGCCGCGCCTTCCGCCAGGAAGAGGCGGAATGCATCGCGGAGCGCCTCCGCGAGACGGAGGTCTATACGCGGCAGCACTCCGCGATTCACGAGAGGGCGGTGTCGCTGATCAAGGATGCGCGCAAGCGCGACGTCAGCGGAATCGATGCCTTCCTGCACCAGTACGGGCTCAATACAGAGGAAGGCATTGCGCTGATGTGCCTTGCCGAAGCGCTGCTGCGGGTGCCCGATTCGCGCACCGCCGACGCGCTGATCCGCGACAAGATCGGCGATATCGAATGGGCCGAGCATCTCGGCGAATCGAAATCCACTTTCGTCAACGCGGCGACCTTCTCCCTGATGCTGACCGGCGAAGTGCTGGAGAGGCCGCAGCTGAGCCAGCGCGGCATGAACCGCACGCTGCGCGGGGCGATGAACCGGCTGGGCGAGCCGGTGATCCGTCAGGCAACCTTGCAGGCCATGCGCATTCTGGGCGGACAGTTCGTATTCGGCCGCACGATGAACGAAGCGCTCAAGCGCGCGGGACCGGAACGGGCCAAGGGCCTGACCCACAGTTTCGACATGCTCGGCGAAGCGGCGATGACCTTCGCCGATGCCGAACGTTACCGTAAGGCCTATGTCTCCGCGATCGAGCGTCTGGAGAAGGAAAGCGACGGCACGATTTCGGGCAGTCCCGGCATCTCGGTCAAGCTGACCGCGCTCTATCCCAAGTACGACATCTTTCACGCGGACAAGGCGATTGCCGCGCTGCTGCCGATCGTCACCGAACTGGCCGAAAAGGCGCGCGACGCGAACATTCACTTCACCGTCGATGCGGAAGAGGCCGACCGGCTCGAACTTTCGCTCGACATCGTCGAGCTGCTGGCCGCCAACGATGCGCTGTTCATCCGGCCCGACGGCTCGCGCTGGGAAGGCTTCGGCATGGCCGTGCAGGCTTATCAGAAGCGCGGCGTTCCGCTGTGCCGCTGGCTGATCGACCTGGCCGAAAAGCATGACCGCAAATTCATGATCCGGCTCGTCAAGGGCGCCTACTGGGATACCGAGATCAAGGTGACGCAGGTCGCCGGGCTGGACGACTTCCCCGTCTTCACCCGCAAGGTTGCGACCGACGTTTCCTTCATGGCCTGCGCCGACGTGCTGCTGTCCGCGCCCGAGCGGATCTATGGCGCGTTCGCCACGCACAACGCCTACACCATCGCCGCAATCAAGCAGCGGGCGCAAGCCGGAACCGAGTTCGAATTCCAGCGGCTGCACGGCATGGGCGAAGAACTGTACGCCGCGCTCGCCAAGTCGGAGGGCAACGCCAGGACGCCGGTGCGCATCTATGCACCCGTGGGCGGGCACAAGGATCTGCTCGCCTATCTGGTGCGCCGCCTGCTCGAGAACGGAGCCAACAGCTCGTTCGTCAACCGGATGGCCGATTCCAGCCAGACGGCCGAAGATCTGGCAGCCGATCCGGTGGCCGAACTCGCCGCGCTCGAACCCAAGCGCAATCCGGCGATCACGCTGCCCAAGGACCTGTTCCCCGGCCGCAAAAACAGCGCCGGGATCGACCTGGCCGACCCGCTGGTGCGCGAGCCCTTGCTCAAGCGGCTGGAGGAGCTGCGCGGTCGCCAGTGGGAAGCCTCGCCGACCTTCAAGGCCGAAGTACCGGGCGAGATCGCGCCGATCACCGCTCCGTTCGACCACGGCATGCGGATCGGCACCCGCCGCGATGCGAGCGCCGAGGAAGTCGAAGATGCGATCACCCGCGCCGAAGCGATCCAGCCGGGCTGGAATGCATTGGGCGGCGAGAAGCGCGCCCTGCTGCTCGAAGCGGCGGCGGATGCCTTCGAAGCGCACACCGACGAAATCCTCTCGCTGTGCCAATTGGAAGCGGGCAAGACGCTGGTCGATGCGGTGCTCGAAATCCGCGAGGCGGTCGATTTCCTGCGCTATTACGCGGTCGAGGCACGCCGCCTGTTCAGCGAACCGATCCAGCTGCCCGGCCCCACGGGCGAGCACAACTATCTGAAGCTGGCCGGGCGCGGCGTGTTCGCCACGATCAGCCCGTGGAACTTCCCGCTGGCGATCTTCACCGGACCCGCCGCCGCCGCGCTCGCGGCAGGCAACACCGTGATCGCCAAGCCCGCCGAGCAGACTCCGCTGATCGCCGCGCTCGCGGTGAAGCTGTGCCACGAGGCCGGCATTCCCGAAGAAGTCTTCCAGCTGCTGCCCGGCGGCGGCGAGGTCGGCCAGCTCATCACCAACGATCCGCGCATCGCGGGCGTGTCCTTCACCGGAAGCACCGCCACCGCGCAGGCGATCAACCGCGGTCTCGCCGCGCGCGAGGGCCCGATCGCCACGCTGATCGCGGAGACCGGCGGCCAGAACGCGATGATCATCGATTCGACCGCACTGCCCGAACAGGTGACGCGCGATGTCGTTGCCAGTGCGTTCCAGAGCGCCGGGCAGCGCTGCTCCGCGCAGCGCGTGCTGTACATCCAGGAAGACGTCTACGACGAGATGCTGACGATGATCCGGGGCGCGTTCGAAGCGCTCGACGTCGGCGACCCGACCAGGTTCTCGACCGATGTCGGCCCCGTGATCGACCACGACGCGCAGGCCGCGCTGGAACGCCACATCGCCCGGTCCGAGACGATCGGCCGCACGATCTGGCGGGCCGAGGACGATCCGTCGTTCGCGCGCGGCAGCTTCGTGCTGCCCACGATCATCGAGATCGAGGGGATCGGTCACTTGCAGCGCGAGAATTTCGGGCCCGTCCTGCACGTCGCCCGGTTCAAGGGCAAAGACCTCGAAAAGGTGGTCGACGATATCAACGCGGTCGGCTTCGGCCTCACCTGCGGGCTCCACAGCCGCGTGGAAGAAACGCGCCGGCTGGTCGAATCGAAGATCAAGGTCGGCAATTTCTACGTCAACCGCAACCAGATCGGCGCGGTGGTCGAAAGCCAGCCGTTCGGCGGCGAAGGCCTGTCGGGCACCGGCCCCAAGGCGGGCGGCCCGCACTACGTCGCGCGCTTCGCAACCGAACGCGTGGTGACGGTGGACACGACGGCCGCCGGCGGGAACGCCAGCCTGCTCGCCAGCATGTGATCGCGTTTGGCGGATAATCGGTTCGCGGAGGCTTGCGTGCAGCCTCCGCGTTCCACATCACTGGCGCCATGGCCATTCTCTCCGACCGCTGGATTCGCGAACAGGCACAAAAGCACGGCATGATCGAGCCGTTCGAGGAGGCGCAGCGGCGCGACGGCTGCATCTCCTACGGGCTGAGCTCCTACGGCTACGACGCGCGCGTCGCGCCCGAGTTCAAGATCTTCACCAATGTCGACAGCGCGGTGGTCGACCCGAAGGATTTCGCGGCGAACAGCTTCGTCGACCGGGAGACCGACATCTGCGTCATCCCGCCCAACAGCTTCGCGCTGGCACGCACGGTCGAATATTTCCGCGTGCCCGAGGACGTGCTGGTCATCTGCCTTGGCAAGAGCACCTACGCGCGCTGCGGGATCATCGTGAACGTCACTCCGCTGGAGCCCGGCTGGGAAGGTCACGTGACGCTGGAGTTTTCCAACACCACGCCCCTGCCCGCTAAGATCTACGCCAATGAAGGCGCGTGCCAGTTCCTGTTCCTGCAAGGCAACGAACGCTGCGAGACGAGCTACAAGGACCGCGCGGGCAAATATATGGGCCAGCGCGGGGTCACGCTGCCGCGGCTTTAGAAGCAAGGCGGACAGGATCGCTGCCGACGGTGGAGATCCGCTACGCCAGGTCTCTTTCACGCCGGATCGGGAAAATCCGCATATAGGTGAGACAGCGCCACAACCACTCGAGCGGCCCGAACCGGTATCGGGCGAGCCAGGCCGGCGACCATACCAGCATGACCGCCCAGGTGGCGAGCATCACGCCATACAGCGCAGGCCGGGTCAGTTCGCCGTACAGACCCAGCGCCCAGCCATGGAAGACGAACAGCATCAGGATCGACGTGCCGAGATAGTTCGAGAAAGCCATCCGGCCCGTCGCGGATATCCGCCTGCCTAGCCAGCCGGTCGCACGCGGCCCCCACAGCGCCAGCAGCGCTGCCAGTCCGGCGACCATCGGGAGAGCCGCAAGTCTCGACGTGCCGTCGAACGACCAGAGCGTGGCCATGTAGCTCAACCCTTCGGCGTGAGCCCACAGCGCGATCGCGAGCGTCGCGGCGAGGCCGACGAGCACCCCGATCCACCCCCATACAGCCTGCCGGCGCAGATTGAGCCGCCCATCGAACAGGCCGAGCCGGTAAAGCGCCATGCCAATCAGCATCAGCGGGATCGTCTCGAGCGTGTTCTGGGTCCACGACAGTAACGGCTGCGACCAGTGTTCGGCGAGGTTGTAACTCACCCAATTGCCGTAGTCCCCCGCCCGGATCAGCGCGGTCTCCACCCGGCCGTCGGCAATGGCGGCATCGCGCATCTCGCCCGCCATATCCGCCATGCTGCGGGAGCCCTTCGCATACACCATGCCCCAGACCACGGTATCCTTCACCGCGCCAAGCAAATAGACCACGATGCCGACGATCAATTGCGTCTTCGGCTTCCATTTGACGAACAGCAACGCGATGATCCCGCAGACCGCGTACAGCGCCAGGATGTCGGTCTTGGCGGCGAACAAGTAATGCGCGTAGCCGAAGGCGAACAGCCAGAAGAGGCGCCGCACCTGCAGCCAGCGTCCCTGGCCACGCGCCCACGCCCGGTCGAGGAACAGGATCATCCCCGCGCCAAAGAGTAGCGTGAACAGACCGCGCATCTTGCCGTCGATCAGCGTCAACTGGGCAACCCATAGCCAGTCCGAAACGGGGCCATGTCCGGTCAGGAAGCCGCCGGGCCAGATGTAGGCGATCCGCGGCTGGCCGAAGGCGATTATGTTCGCGGCGAGGATGCCCATCACCGCGATCCCGCGCGTGAAATCAAGGCTCGCCAGCCGCTGCTGCCCTGTCGCAGAGATGGGTTCGAGACGCGGTTTTTCCTGTTTCTCTGTCATCGTACCATCTCTTCCTGTTGCACCCCTCGATCCGCCCCCGCGGGCCGACGAGCGAGATTTGCCTCAACCGGCCTATGCCACTGCGACGTCGTCACCTTCGTGCCACCGTCGCAGCACAGCGATCGACAGCAGCTCGACGCCGAGGGCGAATATTGGCAGCACGACGCAGGTGAGATCTGCGAAGGCGACGGCGGAAAAGAGCGCGAGCGTAATCGTACCCGCCGCGCCTGCGCGCAGGATTGCTGCCGCCCTGTCCCAATCGGCCTCCACCACGAACCAGGCGTGCAGGACGAGTCCCGCTGCCAGCATCAATAGCAGGGTAGCCAGCCCCGTGACGGCAAAGGCATTGCCCGCCCATGTGGCCGTCGGCAGGCCCGTCGGCGCCCTGGCGAAACTCGCGATGCCTTGCGCGTAAGGCGGCTCCACCCACGGGTAGCCAAGCCAAAGGCCTGTCAGGAGAATGGCCGCAGCGGGCAAAATCAGCCCAAGCGCGAAGGCATAGCGCCACAGCGCAAGCCTGCCCTCGTCGTGCGTCGGCAGTGCGCTCCACGCGGTCGCAAGGCAGCCGAACGCGAAGGACAGTCCGTCACCGGCCCGCGCCGCCACGGCGAACTCGGCGTGCATGGCCGCCGCCCAATCGCATCGATGCGAGCCCATTCCCGCCATCGCGAGCTTCATCACGGCGCGGGCGAACAAGACGGTCACGCCTTTGCGCTCCCCAAGCCGAACGCCCGCGGATCGGATTTGACTTCACGGGCTAGCGCCACGCCGTCAGCCGTAAGTCGATAGGCATGCCGCGGGGGCCGCCCGGGCGCACTGGGCTCGCACCATTCCGAGGAGAGCAGCCCCCGGTCGGTCATCCGCATCAACAGCGGGTAGAGAGAGCCGGACTTGAGCCCGGTCTGTTTCATGAGATCATAGCCGTGAATGCGCTCAGGAGCCTGCTCGTAAAGTGCGGCAAGAACAGCGAGCATCTGCGGGGACGGGCGTCGGGATCGAACCATAACTCCGACTATATACATATGTAGACTTATTGGTGCAATCCTGTTCGGCTTAGCGCGTCGAAAAGCCCGCAAGGCGCAGCCGAGCGGGCTTTCTCGGGCGATCCGGAGGAAGCGGCTGCCCGCTCTCGTGAGTGTCGACGCCCCGAGACCGCGATAGGCATTTTCCTACTTGGCCAAGGCCAGCGTTAGTGCGGCCATGCACCCCGCTTTCGGTTATAGCCTCCGACCTCCGCCATGATTTGCACCTATTCGTCCGCGGGCAGGTTTTCACCCCTGGACACTGTGTCAGGTGTGTCAGGGCGTGGGCGCCGGGCCCGCAAAGCGGCTTTGACTCGCCCGCCCTTCCAAAGCACACATATCGGCAACACAACACGCGTCATTGCTGCGCGTGCGGGGTGACGAAGCGAGAGGATAGAGAGACATGGCACGCGAATTCGACATCGTGATCTACGGCGCGACGGGCTATACCGGGCGTCTGGTCGCCGAGCATTTGCTGCGCGAATATGGCGACAGGCCGGATGCGCCGACATGGGCGATGGCGGGCCGCAATCCGGACAAGCTGGCCGAGGTGAAGCGCGCAATCGGCGCGCCCGATTCCACCCCCACCATCGTCGCCGACGCTGCCGACACAGTCAGCCTCGACCGGATGTGCGAGCAGGCGAAGGTCATCATCACCACGGTCGGCCCCTACCAGCTCTATGGCGAACCTCTGCTCGCCGCCTGCGCCAAGAGCGGAACGCACTACGCCGACCTGTGCGGAGAGCCTGCGTGGATGCGGCAGATGATCGACAAGTATCACGAGGACGCGAAGGCCAGCGGGGCGCGGATCAGCTTCTCCTCCGGCTTCGATTCGATCCCCTTCGATCTGGGCATGCTAATGCTCCAGAAGGAAGCGCAGGAGCGCTTCGGCGCACCGTGCAAGACCGTGCGCGGGCGCGTGCGGGCGATGAAGGGCACTTTCTCGGGCGGCACCGCAGCCAGCCTTGCCGAAAGCATGAAAGCGATGGCGCGCGATCCCTCGCTCATCAAGATCATGCGTAGCCCCTTCGGCCTGACCCCGGGCTTCGACGGGCCCGACCAGCCGAACGGGATGATCCCCAAGTACGAGAGCGATCTGGGCAAGTGGGCCGCGCCCTTCGTGATGGCGCCGATCAACACCAAAAACGTCCACCGCACCAATTTCCTGCGTGGGCACCCCTGGGGCGAGGATTTCCGGTATGACGAGATGGTGCTCACCAGCCCCGGCGAGGCGGGCAAGGCGGCGGCCAACGCAGCCGCCGAGATGATGAAGAATCCGTTCGGCGCCAAACCGCCCAAGCCCGGCGAAGGCCCGACGCCCGAAGAGCGCGAGAACGGCTATTACGACGTGCTGTTCGTCGGCGAGACGGCTGCGGGCGAAACGCTGCGCTACACGGTCAAGGGCCGCTACGATCCGGGCTATGGCTCGACCAGCCGGATGATCGGTGAAACCGGGATCGCGCTCAACGAAAGCACCGCGCCGGGCGGGATCGGCACGCCGGGTTCGATCCTGGGCGAAGCTCTGGTGGAGCGCCTGCGCGAACACGCGGCGCTGACCTTCGAAGTGGAGGAATAGCGGCATGGCCTTTCTCGCATCGGTAATCGGGCGCATGCTCCTCGGCCTGATCTTCATCGTCTCGGGCATAGCCAAGATCATGCACGTATCCGCGACGGCGGAACTGATCGCGAAGGCGACTACGCTGCCCCCCTCGATCGCGCTGCCGGTCGGGATTTTTGAGCTGGTATTCGGCGTGTTCCTGGCGGTCGGGTTCATGACCCGGGTCAGCAGCGTGCTGCTGTTCGGCTTCACGCTGGCCACAGTGGTGCTGTTTCACAACAAGGTGGGCGATCCGCTGCAGGTGCAGATGGCGCTCAAGAACGTCGCCATTGCGGGCGGGTTGCTGATGGTGTTCGCCTATGGGCAGGCGCGCGGATCGGTGGATGTCTGGCGCGAACGCGACCGCGCGCGCCGGGCAGAGCTTCGCGCCGCCCGGGCGGAAGTGCGGGCGGCGGAGGAGACCGCCGCCCACTGATGCATTGCCGTCGGCTTAGAAGCTGAACCGCGCGCTGACCGACAGGTTGCGACCCGCCATCGGGATGAAGTCGCGCGTGAAGCTGGTCGCGCGGCGGCCTTCGACGTCGAAGATGTTGTCCACCTTGGCCAGCAGCGTCACGTTCTCGTTCCCGCGCAGCGGGCGCCAGGCGACCGAGGCGTTGACGTAGGTGAAGGCATCGGTGGTGCTTTCGAACGCGGGCACATCGTCCTGCTTGCCGAAGTGCTGGACTTCGCCGCGCAGCTCGATCGGGCCGGTCTTGGCAGTCAGAGCACCGGTCAGGCCGAGCGGCGGGATGCGGGGGACCGGGCTGCCGTCGGCCAGTTCGGCTTTGACATACTCGGCGCTCGCCTCGCCGGTAAGGGAGAAACCGTCGCTCTCGACGAAGGGTGCGCTGATCTGGGCTTCGAGACCGTAATAGGTCGCGTCCTGCTGCTGGTAGGCGAACAGGGGCAGGCCATCCTCGTCGCCCGCCGGCAGGACGATGCCATCATCGCCGACGAAGGATCCGGTGTTGTTGAGGTAGATGTAGTTGTCGAACCAGCTCTTGAAGCCGGTCAGGCTGAGAGTCGCAGGGCCGACATTGCCACGCACGAAAGCTTCGAGGCCCCACGCGCGTTCGACCTTGAGGTTCGTGTCGCCCAGCTCGTACTGGCCGGTCGCGACGTGCGGCCCGTCGGCGAACAGCTCCTCGCCCGCCGGGGCGCGACCGACGCGAGATCCGTTGATGCCGACGCGCAACCCGCCGATGTCGTACGACGCGCCGAGCGCCCCGGAGAGGATGTTGAAGTTGCGGTCGACGTTGAGCGGCTGGGAGGACACGCTCGACGTTTCGAAGCGGGCTGCGCCCTCGATCTGGAAGTCGCCGAAGCTCAATTCCTGCAGAGTGAAGAAGCCGTACTGCTCGGTCTGGTTGGGAGCAACGAATGCCTCCTCGCCGACCGCGGAGAAATCGCGAATGTAGAACTGCCCGCCGAAAGAACCGCGCAGCTTGCCGACCGGAGCCTGGATGAACTCCGCCCGGCCCTCGAGCCCTTCGATATCGAACACCGTGCCAACTTCCGAACCTTCGAATTCGGTGTGGGTGTAGTCGCTATAGCCCACGCGGGTCTGCAGCCGGTCGAGGAAGCCCGAGCCGAGATCGAGGTCGCCGCGGAAATCCGCGCGGTACTGCTTCAGGCCGATTGAGACGCCCGCATCGCCCTCCTCTGCGCCCCCATCCTCGTGCGCGTGTCCGGCGGCGGGGTTCTCGGGGACGCCGTAGCTGGTTTCGTAATAGCCGCCGCCAAAGCCGAAGCTGCTGCCGCCCGCGAAAAAGCCGAGGCCCGCGTTGACCGACTTGGTCTCGACGAAGGTGTTGGGGACGACACCCCGCTGGTTAGCGACCTCGCGCAGTTCGGCGGCCTCTTCCGGCTCGCCATCATTCTCGTGCTCGGTCGCATCGGCCAGCACATCGGCGCGCAACCCGTCGCTCAAAACGTAGCCGGGAACGCGGATGTCGCCGGAATTCAGATAGCTGCCGTCCACGTGGCCGACGAAACCACCACCCAGCGGCGCGTCGATCGATGCACCGACGCGGTATTCGTCGTTCACGCTGTCGTAGCTGGCGAGGCCGTCGACATGGATCGGCTCGTTCGGGATGCTGCGGGGGATGCGCTTGTCGATCACGTTTACCGCGCCGCCGATCGCCTGGCTGCCGTAGAGCAGCACGGCCGGGCCGCGCAGGACTTCGATCCGCTCGACCGTCAGCGGATCGATGCTGACCGCGTGGTCGTCGGACGTATTCGATGCGTCGAGCGATCCGATCCCGTCGTCCATCACGCGCACGCGTTCGCCGCTGAAGCCGCGAACGACCGGGCGAGAGGCACCGGGAGAAAACCCGCTACCCGAGACGCCGGGCAAGTCTTCGAGAATCTCGCCGACCTGCCCGTTCATGTTCCGCTGCAGCTCCACGCCCTCGACCACCGATGTCCCCGCCAGCACGTCAAGCTGACTGAGGCTCCGCCCTGCGGTGACAACGATGTCCGCCTGCTGGCTGGTGCGGTTGTGAAAATCGTCGCCGGTATCATCGCTGGTTTGCGCAGGATCGGCGGCGGTTTGCGCCTGGGCTGCGCCGGGAACGGCGGCGAGGACGAGCGCGAGCAACGGCAGGCTGCCGAAGGGGGAAAGCTTCATGGGGGACGATCCTGTTAGATTGTGACTTTATATCATCCGCCGCTAGAGCCTCGCGCTCGGTAGCGCAAGACCGATCTTGCGCTTCGACGGACGCAATTGCCGGTTCGTCGGAAAGCGGGACAAGCAGGATCAATCGCGTGCCCCGGCGAGAAAGACCGCACCGCGCACACCGCCAGTCGCATTGCACGAATGCGACCGACATCGAATTGTCCTGAAGAAAATGGAGCGGGCGAGGCGATTCGAACGCCCGACCCCAACCTTGGCAAGGTTGTGCTCTACCCCTGAGCTACGCCCGCTCACATGGCGTTTCCGGCAAGCTGCAAAACAGCCTCTCCGGAACGGGAAGCGGGCAAGTAGCAATGAGTTCACCCTATCGCAAGCGCAAAATCGCACAGACGGAAATGCCCTTCACATCGCCCGCCAAAGGCCCACATTGGGGCGTACTATAACCGCATCAAACCGTACGAAGGGGACCGCACTTGGCCAGCATGGGGCTCAATCTCGATGAACAGAAAGCCGTCGACCGTTTTCGGGATGATGTCGTCGAACCGTCGATGTCGAAGCTGGTGGTGCTCGACTTCTGGGCCGAATGGTGCGGGCCGTGCAAGGCGCTGACGCCGGTACTGGAAAAAGTCACGGCGGAATACGCCGACAAGGGCGTGGTGCTGAAGAAGCTCAATGTCGATGAAGAGCAGTTCATCGCCAGCCAGTTCCAGGTACAATCGATCCCGACCGTCTATGCGCTGTTCCAGGGTCGCCCCGTTGCCGACCTGACCAGCGCGCGCAGCGAAACCCAGCTTCGCGACGCGCTCGATCAGATCCTCGCCCAACTTCCCATCGGTGAAGGTGGCGGCGAACAGCCGCAGCACGACGTCGGCCAGTTCATCGAAATGGCGGAAGGCGTGCTTGCCGAAGGCGAGAACGAACGCGCGCTGGGCATCTTCGCGCAGGTCATCGACATGGCGCCCGACAATGCCGCCGCCCATGCGGGGCTGGTGCGCGCAATGGTTGCGATGGGTGAGACGGATAGAGCACGCGAGCATCTCGACAGCCTCGATCCGACACTCGCCGAAGCGCCCGAGATCAAGCAGGCACGCACCGCGATCGAACTGGCGGGCGACAAGGTCGACGATAGCGAACTGGCCAGCCTGCGCGAGAAGGCCGAGGGCGGAGACATGGACGCACGCTACGCCTATGCCGAAGCGGCCTTCGCCGCCGGTCAGCGCGATGCCGCGGCAGACGAGCTGCTCGCCATGATCGAAGCCGACCGCGAATGGAACGAGGGCGCGGCGCGGACCAAGCTGCTCCAGATTTTCGAAGCCGTCGGCCTGGAAGACCCGTGGGTCGTCGCGACTCGCCGCCGCCTCTCGAAGATCCTGTTCGGATAACGCATGCGGTTTTCCATCTTCCCATTAACCGGGGCGATCCTGTTCCCCGGCCTGCAATTGCCGCTGCATATGTTCGAGCCGCGCTACCGCGCGCTCGTCAGCGATGCGCTGGCACGCGACCGGCGGATTGCGATGATCCAGCCGAAGACGGCGAGCGAAGGCGCGCCGCTTTACGACGTCGGCTGCGTCGGCAAGATTTCCGACGTCGAGGCGCTGGATGACGGGCGTTATAACCTCGTGCTCGACGGGGAGAGCCGCTTTCGCGTCATCCGCGAGCTCGACGTCGCCACGCCCTTCCGCCAGGTCGAAGGTGAACTGATCGCCGAAGACGGCGACGAAGTGCTCAGCGGGATAGAGCGCGCCGGGTTCGAGCGAGAGGCACGTCGCTTCGCCGATGCGCAGGGCTATGCGGTGGAATGGGACGCGGTTGCCCAGCTCGACGACCAGTCGCTGATCAACGGCGTCAGCCAGATCGCACCGTTCGATTCCGCATCCAAGCAGGCGCTGCTGGAAGCACCCGACCTCGCTGCGCGGTGCGAACTGCTGATCCAGCTCATGTACTTCTTCGGACGCCAGAATGGCACCGACGACCGGGTGACCCTGCAGTAGCAGACCCGCGAAGGGTCAGATGTTGAAGGCGCCGCGCAGGCCGTCGATCACGTACTGCGCGGCCAATGCGGCGAGCAGCACGCCGAGCAGCCGGGTAATCACCGATTCCACCTTGTCGCCGAACAGGCGCATGAGCGGACCCGCGGCGATAAGCGCCAGAGAGGTGATGACGAGCACGGCGGCGAGCGCGGCGAGCACCACACCCATTTCTTCGAGCGAGGACGCTTCGTTCATCAGCAGCATGATTGCGGCGATGGCGCCCGGCCCCGCGAGCATCGGCATCGCCATCGGAAAAACGGACACGTCCTCCACTTCCGGGCTGGCGGCGATTTTCTCGGCCCGTTCCTCGCGTCGCTGGGTGCGTTTCTCGAACACCATTTCCCAAGCGATCCAGAACAGCATCAGCCCGCCCGCGATGCGGAAGCTGTGCAGTTCGATGTGCAGCGCCGCGAGGAGATCCACACCGAACAGCGCAAATACCAGCAGGATCGCGCCCGCGATCAGGCAGGCGCGCACCGCCATGTTGCGCCGCTGCTGCGCGCTCGCGCCCTTGGTCAGACCGGCATAGATCGGGGCGCAGCCGGGCGGATCGACGATCACGAAGAACGTCACGAAGGCAGAGAAGAAAAGTTCGAGCATGACGGCTAACCTTCAGGGCCGACGGGAAAGGGCGAGTGGAGGATAATCATTCGGATGGAGCAAACCGCTCCTCCACGATCTTTTCCCAGGCGCCAGAGGTAAGATAATCCGCGCGGAAATACTTGCTGCCGTCGACACGATGTTCCCAGATCCAGCGCAGCGTGCCGTCGGATGAAAGGTGAACCTCGCGCCGTGCGTCAACCGCGTCGGGCAAAGCCGGCGGGGGCGGCACGCTCTCGCCGCCACGCGGACAATCGGCCACCAGCCCCTGCACATAATCGTATGCGGTCGCGATAATCTCGTTTTCGGCGGGTTCCACCGGAGTGGGTTGCGGCACATCGTTCCCGCCCGCGTCGTACACCCAGCGATATTCGTCGTCGTATCCGCTGCGGTTCCATACGGTCACGAAGCTGCCGATATTGCCTTCCGGATCGCGGAAGCGCCCGCGACTGACCGCGACCCTGCCGTCGCAGCTCATCATCACGGTCCGCGGGGACCACTGGACCGCTTCCGCGGGATCGCTGAGCCCGGCGAGCAAGCGCTTGGCCGGAACCGGTCCGTTCCTTCCGTGAAGGATCGCATCGTCGGCGGCAAATTCGGCAAACGCCGTCCACTGCCCCTCTTCACGCGCGGCGCGGGCGAATGCGATCTCGCGCGCCACAATCAGGCTCGGCTGGGCAGCGTAGGGTGCGCTCGACAATGCACGGTCGATCTGGCTATCGCTGTAACGCGAGGGAGGGCCACCCGCGCAAGCGGTAACGCCGCAAGCGACCACAGACAGCAAGACGAGCGGCACCAGTCTCATTACAGGGCCTCCGGTGCCTCGATCCCCGCGTGGGCGTACGCGGCGACAAGCGTGTTACGCAGCAGCACCGCGATCGTCATGGGGCCGACCCCGCCGGGCACTGGGGTGATCGCGCCCGCGACATCCTTCGCGGCTTCGAAATCGACATCGCCGACCAGCCGCCCCTTGCTCTCGCCGTCCGCCGGTGCGAGCCGGTTGATCCCGACGTCGATCACCGTCGCGCCGGGCTTCAGCCAGTCCGCCTTGACCATTTCGGCGCGACCCACCGCAGCGACCACGATATCCGCACGGCGCACAACATCGGGCAGGTCCTTCGTCCGGCTATGCGCGATGGTGACGGTAGCGTTCGCGTCGAGCAGCAGCTGCGCCATCGGCTTGCCGACGATGTTAGATCGGCCGATGACGACCGCGTTCATGCCCGACAGGTCGCCGTGGCGGTCCTTCAGCAGCATGATGCAGCCGAGCGGGGTGCACGGCACGAAGCCTTCGCGCCCGACCATCAGTCGCCCGGCGCTTTCGACATGGAAACCGTCGACATCCTTGCCCGGATCGATCGCCGCGATCACCGCCTGCTCGTCGAGATCGCCGGGCAGCGGCAGCTGCACCAGGATGCCGTCGACAGCCGGATCGGCGTTCAGCCGTTCGACCACCGCGATCAGATCGGCTTCGGACGTGTCGGCGGGCAGACGATGCTCGAAGCTTTCCATGTTGGCCGCGATCGTGGCCTTGCCCTTGGAGCGGACGTAGACGTCGCTTGCCGGGTCTTCGCCGACAAGCACCACCGCGAGCCCCGCCTTGCGACCCGCTTTTTCGGCAAACGCAGCGGCGTGCGCGCCCACGCGCTCGCGCAGGTCGGCCGCGAAGGCCTTTCCGTCGATCAGCTCGGCGGTCACCCGAGGCTCCGGATGATCGAGCTGAGGATGATGAGGAAGATTTGCAGCACGATGATCAGCACCAGCGGCGAAAAGTCGATCGCGCCGGTCTGCGGCAGCCTCTCGCGAATCGGCCGCAGCACAGGATCGAGCAGCGAATTGATCGAGCGATAGACGGAGATCACGAAATCATTGCCGCGGCTGACGACGTTGAACGCGAGCAGCAGGCCGATCACGAACTGGACGATGATCAGCATCACGAACACGTTCGTGAGCAGCTCGACGATCTGGTAGATGGTATAGAGGGCTTGCATGGTGGCCCTGTCTCCTGAGGTTTCGGTTGGGCGTCTTAGGAGAGTAAGACGCCTCTGGGCAAAGGCAAGGTCGCCCTAGCCGTTTTCGGCTGCCCTGACGAGCGTACCCGCACCGCTGGCGGTGAAGAACTCGAGCAGCATGGCATGCGGCAC
Source organism: Citromicrobium bathyomarinum (assembly GCF_038594485.1). Lineage (GTDB taxonomy): Bacteria > Pseudomonadota > Alphaproteobacteria > Sphingomonadales > Sphingomonadaceae > Alteriqipengyuania > Alteriqipengyuania bathyomarina_A. The sequence goes on from NZ_JBCFZG010000008.1 coordinate 298,363, forward strand.
GCGCCCGTCGAGGATGACCGCCGCCTCGCACCCATCGCGCGTGGCGGCAAGGCAGGTCTCCAGCTTGGGGATCATCCCGCCGGTGATAACGCCTTCGCTTCGCAGCGCCTCGATCTTTGCCTCGTCGAGTTCGGTCACCAGCTTGCCATCGCCGTCGAGGACGCCCGCCACATCGGTCAGCAGCAACAGCCGGGCCGCGCCCATCGCACCGGCGATCGCGCCCGCCATGGTATCGGCATTGATATTGAAGGTCTCGCCATTCTCACCCGCGCCGATGGGGGCGATCACCGGGATCAGGCCGCTGGCGGTCGCCATCGTTATCACGTTGGGATCGACCGTCTCGGGCTCTCCCACGAAGCCTAGGTCGACGATCTGCTCGATCGCGCTGTCGCTCTGGTAATCGGGGGTCCGCGTCTCGCGGCTGACCTTGCGGGCGCGGACCAGCCCTGCATCCTTGCCCGAGATGCCCAGCGCGCGGCCCCCGGCGGCGTGGATCGCGGCGACGATCTGCTTGTTGATCGCGCCCGACAGCACCATCTCGGCAATCTCGACCGTCGCCTCGTCGGTGACCCGCAGCCCATCGACGAACCGGCTTTCGACACCCAGCCGCCCGAGCATCGCCCCGATCTGCGGCCCGCCACCGTGAACGACCACGGGGTTGATGCCGACCGCCTTCAGCAGCACGACATCCTGCGCGAAGCTGGCGGCGGCGGTGTCGCCCATCGCGTGGCCGCCGTACTTCACCACGAAGGTGCGCCCGGCGTAGCGGCGCAGATAGGGCAGCGCCTCGATCAGCACGCTGGCCTTGGCGCCCGCGTCGAGCGAGGCTTCGCTTGCGGAGGGGATGGTTTCGCTCATGCCCCGCGCGCTACCGCGAACCGTGCGGTTTGGGAAGGCGGGACGCGCGCCCCGCCTCCGGATCGCGCTGTTCGCCGCGCCCTATTCGTCGGGCGTGGTTTCTGTGCTCGGCATGGCGGTCGGCGAAGCCTCTTCGGTCGGCACGGGCGTCATCGCAGTGTCGGGCGTGTCGACCGGCACCGCGTCCGGATCTTCGTCGGTAACGATCAGCTCGCCCCCGCTCTGGTCGGTGGCATCGGCCTCGTAGGTCTTCTCGTCGGCCTGCGAGCAGGCGGCAAGCCCCAGCATCGCGGCGATGGGCAAGGCGATAATGGCAGTTCGTTTCATCATCACAGGTCTCCCTTGGTAGTCGGAGCTTACTCGGCGGGCGTCGTTTCGTCGCTCGCCATCATGGCATCGTCGCTGCCTTCTGCGGTTGGCGTGGCCATGGCATCCTCGCCCGCCGTGCTGTCTAGATCGGTGTCGAGCCGTTCTTCCTGCGTGGTCACGGCATTGTCGGAAAGCGCGGGGTCATCGCCATCGGCGTTGAGGAAGACGATCACCGCGGCCACCGCCAGCAGTACGATCGCCGCGAGCCAGAACCATTTGCTCTTGCTCTTCGTCTCGATCACGTCGTCATTGGCCATTGCGGTGTCTCCTGTTGCGTTCGTGTTCCTGACATCAAGCCGCGAAGGCGCCGCGCAGTTCCGCGATCGGTTCTCCGCAGCGGTCGCCTGACACACCTGACACAGTGTCCAGGGGCGGAAAAACCTCCCCTCGCCGAGCGGTCGAAAGAGCCCGCGCGCCGGAGACATTCTGCGCAAGGGCAATGCTTTCGCCGTGCGCCGATCCTAGCAGCGCGACCCCGCTGTAGGACAGCGCCCCCACAGGGGTTCGACCGGCCGCGAGGATATTTGTGCCCTTTCGCGCATTGTTGATCTTCGGGCGCTTGGCGCTGCCGCGTTCCACGCCTGGCAGCCACCACAAGGGTGTGATGCAGATGGCTGAGGGAAACGGCTCCGAGGACGAGAAGGGCCCCGGGCAGGAAAAGTCCAACGGCAGCGACGCCGCGAAGGAGAGCGGGCACGACATCGTGCGCGAGGATCTGGACGATCACGAACGCGAGATCGTCTCCAGCCACGAAATCGCCAGCGCCAAGCTGGTCCATGAAATCATCCGCCAGCGCGGGATCGAGGAGCTGGAGCGGCCTGCGTCTGCGCTGCTGTGGTCGGCGATCGCCGCGGGCTTCGTCATCGGGCTGTCGCCCTATGCAATCGGCGCGCTGCTGAACAAGGTGCCCGACGGGCCGTGGATGCCGCTGCTGATGGCGCTCGGCTACTCGCTCGGCTTCATTGCGGTCATCTCGGGCCGGTTGCAGCTGTTCACCGAAAGCACGGTCACGGCCGTCATCCCGCTCGCGACGACGCCGTGCTGGAGCAATTTCAACCGGACGCTGCGGCTGTGGGTGATCGTGCTGGCGGGCAACATGGTCGGCACTTTCGCCTTCGCGCTGTTCGTCCACTTCAACCTCTCCGGCCAGCCGGAGATCGCGATGCATATCCGCGAGGATTCGCTCAAAGCGATCACATCGTACATGGAAAACCCGTTCCTGAAGGGCATCCCCGCCGGGTTCATGCTCGCCACGCTGGTGTGGGCGATGCCCAATCTTGAGCGGCAGGAGGTCTTCATCATCGCCGCGATCACCGGGCTGATGTACCTCGCGGGCGTCGCGCACTCGATCGTCGGCGCGGCGGAGCTGTGGGTCATCATGCTCGCCGGGGAGATCGGCGTGGCGAAGGGGCTGTTCGGGTTCCTCGTGCCCGCCGTGCTCGGCAACGTGATCGGCGGCGGGCTGCTGTTTGGCCTGCTCGCCCACGCGCAGGTGGTGCCCGAGATCGATGAGAACTACGTCTACGACAGGGACCGTCCGCGCAGGAAGCGGCGCAGGGTTCGCTAGCCGGGCGCTTGATCGATCGCGCTCACCATGCCTAGGATCGAACCGCGAAGAGGGCGCAAGGGGCAGCGACGATGAGCGAAGATAAGCGCGATACAGGGCAGCAGACGGGTGTGACGCTCTACCGCCCGGTCATCGTCGCCATACTTTACCTCGCCACCCTGTTCACCGGGTTCACTATATTGGTCGGCCTGATCCTCGCCTATGTCTGGCGCGGGGAGGAAGGCACGACCGCGTGGGAAGAAACCCACTTCACCTACCTGATCCGAACCTTCTGGATCGGGTTCTGGGTCGCGATCGTGATGGCGGCGGCGATGATCGGCAGCGCGATCGCGCTGTCCGCGGCCCATCCGGTCGGCCCGGAAGATGTCGTGATCGACGCGGACCATTCCGCGATGATCGTGGTCGTGTTCGGCGGGCTGGCGATCTGGTTCGCGCTGTTCGTGTGGTACTGCGTGCGGACGATCCGCTCGCTCGCCAATGCGGCCAGCCAGCAGGCGATGCCGAACCCGAAAACATGTCTGTTTTGAAAGGCTTGGGGCTCTGCGCGCGGTGAGCCTGCGTTAAGCATCGCTGTTCAATCTCCTTTGAGGGATCGGGCCCTATGGGGTGGGAATGGGCGATCTTGCCTCCTTCCGCCGGCCTTCCCCCCGGTCCGCTTCACGCGCGGGTGGGCGCGAACGACCCGTCGCGCCTTCGCGTCAGGCGGAGAGTTCGTCGTGGCGCGATGCTGCGCGCGGGCTCGGCATGGTGCTGCTGGTGGCCCCGGTGGCGGTGTTCACCGCAGTGTTGCTGGTCGACGGGGCACCCGAGGTGCGCGCGTCGGCAGAGGTGCCGCAGGCCGCCGCCCGGCCCCAGGTGGTGCAGTCCAGTTTCGGCCCATGCATCGGGGGAGAGCGGCACACCTGCGTGGTCGACGGCGACACGATCTGGCTCAATGATGTAAAGATCCGCATCGCGGACGTAGACGCGCCGGAGATCTACAGCCCCGATTGCCCGGCCGAGCGCGCGCTGGGCCTCCGCGCGACTGAGCGGCTGACGCAGTGGCTCAACGCCGGAGCCTTCGAAGTCCACCCCAACCCCGACGGCCGCGACGAAGACACCTACGGCCGCAAACTGCGCATCCTCGCCCGCAGCGGGACAAGCGCGGTGGCAGTGCTGGAGGCGGAAGGGCTGGCCACGCGCTGGGGCGGTCGCGGGCGGGGGTGGTGTTGAGGATTGCGAGGAAGATTATTCGTCGTCAATTTCCTCAGTCATAAGTTCCTCGGCCATGTCTTCCGCCTCAGCGGCGCGTCTCTCGCTTGCGACCCGATCCTCAGCCTCGATCCGGCCCCATTCATCGCTTGCAATCGCACGCTCCATTATGATGTTCCAAGGCTCGTTGGGCCCCTCGAGCTGACGCGCGATATCTTCCGCCATCAGGTGCGATACGCGATCCTCTTGTGTCAGCAGGATCCCGCGTTCCGCTTCGAGCATGGCGAGACGCGCATCGGGGGGCGCTGCTGCAACCTTGGCGTAGAACCGCGTCAGCCGCAGCCACGGCGCATCCTCGGTCAGCACATCCTCCGCCCAACGCGAAAAGGGACCGCCAGCAGAGCGCCACTCGCCTTCGCGCCGTTCGAGGAAGAAGAGCGCGGTCGTGTTGGCAGGGAACATGTAGCGGATACACCCTCCGATATAGCTCAGAGGATGGGCCTCTTGCAGCTCGTTAGGATCGCTGAAGACGTAGAAGCCGCGATCATTCGTTTCCTCGACCACGTACTTGCCCGAAATCGCGATCGGCCCCGGTGGCAATGCCCCCTTGATGGCCTCGATCGGTTCAATCGTGATCCATGAATCCATGGGTGAGTCATCTTGCTCGCCACCAGTCACTTTGCCGAGGAGGATGAGTTGGGCATCGGCTGCAAGTTCGAGATTCGTCGGCACGCGATAATCAGCAACGACGCTGCACGCCTGCGCTGCCGAGTGAGCGGAAATACCGGCGAAGATAGCGATGGCGGTGATTGCGGTTCTGACGAACATTTGCGGCCCTTCCTGACTGCTGGGCCGGCAGGTTAAGCAGCGGGGGTGGATACGCAAGTACCTCCGAAAAGCTCGGGCGGAACGATCCGTGCCCGTGCGGTTCGGGGAAGAGATTTCAAGCTCTGCTGCCTGCGCTCGGGCCGCTACGACGGCGCTGAGAGGCGGGATTACTGGCGGTGAGTGGTGGAGTGCTCCGGGCGGGCTGAGAGGTTGGCCTGGGGTGCCTCAAGAATTTGGCCAGGCCCTGAAATCGAGCGACTGGAGAGATACTGCTGCTAGGTTAGATAACACACCTGTCGCTGTCCAATCACGTGTCGTGTACATAGCCGACGCATCAAGGACGGTGGTTGTTATAGCAACTAGCTCAAACTTTGATACTGGATGTCTTTCCAATCCCCGGGCCACCTCGGAAATCTTGTCTGCAAGATTTCGCACCCCGGTCCACACGGAGTCTTTTTTTAAACCGCCTTTAGATTTTCTTAGCGCTGTTATTTTCGGCGAAGCTTCTGTTACCAATTCCAATATCAATTGAGTGACACGAGGGTGGATATTCGCCGACCCGGCAAGTTTAGCCTCCATTTTTACAAAGTGCTCTAAAGGCATGGGACGCACCGGAGCTTGTCGAAAGCCGCCAGCATAAATCGCGGAATTTTCGCTCGAATTGAAACCAGCACGCACGACGAATTCGTTCCAATGCCGTGAAGACATCGCACGAGAGCGGCCTTTGTACTTCCTCCAGGATAAATAGATTTCTCTTAAATTATCGTTTGACCACGCATCTCCGTTTGCCATCCCCTCGATAAAATAAGCCGCCTCACGGAAGTAACGAGATTCAACAAAGGACTCAAGCAAATAGAGCAGGCGATTAGCTTCCGCCAAAGACAGGGGCACATTCACCGCAGGCATATTATGTCCCAAACAATGTTGGGAAAGAAGCAACTGGCCTAATAGTTCAAGAAGCTCTCGGTCGACTTCCGATAGAGCAATCTGGGGCTCGTAGATGGGCAAGAATCACTCCGCCGCTTGCACGCCCCCAGCATCATCGCCGAACAGCCCCGGCCCATCGTCTTCGGTGCCATCCACCTCATTCGCGGCCTTGGCCTTCGTGCGCTTGTCGAAGGTGCTCCACACCGTGTTCCAGTCGCCCTTGGTGGCGCCCTTGGAATATTCGGTGGCGCGCTGTTCGAAGAAGTTGGCGTGCTCCACGCCGTTCAGCAGCGGGGCGAGCCAGGGTAGCGGGTGCTCGTCGATCATGTAGATCGGCTGCAGGCCCAGCTGGCCCAGCCGCCAGTCCGCGATGTAGCGGATGTACTTCTTGATTTCCTTCGCGGTCATGCCGCTGACCGGACCCATCTCGAACGCGAGATCGATGAAGTTGTCTTCCAGTCGCACGGATTTCTGCGCGATGTCGATGATGTCTTCCTTCACCGACTTGGTGTAGCAATCCCGCTCGCGCACGAATTCGTGGAACAGCCGCACGATGCCTTCGCAGTGGAGGCTTTCGTCGCGGACCGACCAGCTGACGATCTGGCCCATGCCCTTCATCTTGTTGTAGCGCGGGAAGTTCATCAGCATCGCGAAGCTGGCGAACAGCTGCATGCCTTCGGTGAAGCCGCCGAACGCCGCGAGCGTGCGGGCGATATCCTCGTCCGTGTCGACGCCGAAGATCTGCAGGTAGTCGTGCTTGTCCTTCATCTCCTCGTATTCGAGGAAGGCGCCATACTCGCTCTCGGGCATGCCGATCGTGTCGAGCAGGTGGCTGTAGGCGGCGATGTGGACCGTTTCCATGTTGCTGAACGCGGTCAGCATCATCTTGATCTCGGTCGGCTTGAACACGCGGCCGTACTTGTCGTGGTAGCAATCCTGCACCTCGACATCGGCCTGCGTGAAGAAGCGGAAGATCTGGGTGAGCAGGTTACGCTCGTGCTCCGAAAGCTTCTGCGCCCAGTCGCGGCAATCCTCGCCCAGCGGAACCTCTTCGGGCAGCCAGTGGACCTGCTGCTGTCGCTTCCAGAAGTCGTACGCCCACGGATATTCGAACGGCTTGTAGGTCTTGCGGGCTTCGAGCAGCGACATTGGTAATTCTCCGGGGCGCGTGGGCCTTCTGCGGTGGTTGCGATTCTGTCGGGTCCGACAACATAAGGAATCACAGCCGTGATTCGATAGCAAGCGGGGCGAATGGATCGGGGATAAGCGGTGCGCGGCGCTACCGCCTTTGGGCGGGGGCCGCAGCTAGCCGGGCGTTATCGCAGCAAAGAGGAAATAGAGGCCCGCCAGGATCGCGGCTCCGTATGCGAGCGCCGCGAAAAGCCCCGGCATCGAATCGCCATCGATCGATCGGAGCCAGCGCCGGTGCTCCTCGTCTTCCTCCAGCGCGGCGAGTTCGTCGGGCGACATCGCGTTGCGCTTCACTTTCTCCCATATCCACCAGCAGGCCATCAAAAAACCGATGGTGAGCATCGTGGCGGCGACGCCCCATCCCTGCCCCAGCAGATGCTCTAGCTCGTCGGCAAAGTTGATCTGGAAGACCATCAGTGCCGGGGTGCCGATCAGTATGAGTGCCAAACCCTTCAGGATGTGGCGAAGTGGGCGGGGACGCGCTCCATCGTCATGGTCGAGCGCGAGCAGATCGGCCTGATCATGATCGCCCCGCCCGATCGCACGCCGGATGCGCCAGTCGCGCAGGTGCCAGCGGCCCCACACGACAAGCCCAATACCTGCGCCGATGGCGGCGGAAATCGCGAACACCCAAAGGTCGCTCCACCCCAAGTCCGCTGCGCCGATATGCAGAGCTACGTCCTCCCCCATGGCTCGGAAGATGCCCCATCACCGCAAGGCCGACAAGCCGGGCGGCGAATACCGCCTTTAGGCGCAGGCCGGAACGAATCCCCCGCTTGCAGCATTGTTTTCATGTAAGGCGGGCCCAAGCAGGCCCTTGAAAATAAAGACAAGATTGGAGCATTTTATGTTCGAGAAGATTCGCATCAAGGAACATATGGAAGTCACCGACGCCACCGGCGAGCACGTCGGCACGGTCGACGAAGTGAAGGACGACCGTATCAAGCTGACCAAGTCCGATGCGATGGACGACCAACACCACTTCATCGCGCTCGACGCGGTCGAGAAGCTCGACGACAATCGCGTCGTGCTGAAGGACGGCACCCCGCTGCCCGTCGGCCTCGGCAACAAGGCGACGATGCCAGCATAATCGGACTTCCCCCGCGCCAGCCCTCACAGGCTGGGCAATGAGCGACCCCGGCCCGCGATCGCGCGTGCCGGGGTTTTTCGCGTGCGCTTCAGCCCCCCTGTTCAGGTGGCGGCTCGCCTAGAAAAGGCTCCGCAAAGCCTTCTCGGCCTGATCGAGACGGTCCGCCAGGCCGGGCTCCTCGTTCTCGAGCCAGGAAAGTGTGGCATCGGCAAAGGCAGCCATGCCGACATGGGCTGCCATCGTCGCCTGGGCGGCGGGAACACCCCGCTCGCGCAAGGCCGCGGCCAGTATGTCGGTCAGCGCGGCCAGTTTCGACAGCTCGCGTTCCTGGAGTGCCGGGGTCGCCGAAATTACGTCTTGCCGGGGTTTCGAGAAGGGGCGGTTGGCCTCGATCAGCTGAGTGACCGAGCCGAATGCGCGAAACAACAGGTCGAGCGGTTCGGTGCCCGGCGGAGCATCGGCAATCGACTTCGTCAGTGCGTCCGCCAGCACCGCCTGCCCGTCGAACAACACTTCCCGCTTGTCCCTGAAATGACGGAAGAACGTCCGCTCGGTCACTCCGGCGCGGTCGGCGATCTGCGCTGCCGTGGTGTCGTCGAAGCCGTTTTTCAGGAACAGCTCGACCGCTGCCTGTTGCAGGCGATCTCGGACGGTCGATCCAGAATTAGTCATGCTACCCCATTGTCAGTCACTGACATCACACCTATGTCAGTCACTGACACAACTATAGTCACGGTCGGTGTCGGGCAGCAAGGAGGTTGCAATGCGTGTATTCCTGACGGGTGCAAATGGCTGGATCGGCTCCGCTATCGCGCGCGAACTCATCGAGACGGGTCACACCGTCGTCGGTCTGGTACGATCCGCACAGAAGGGTGCGGCTCTCGCGTCGGCGGGCGGAACTGCGCTGGTCGGGTCACTCGACGATCTCGATGCCCTTCGCCGGGGCGCAGAGAATGCCGACGGCATCATCCACACCGCATTCGGGCTCGATATCTCGCGCATCGGCGAGCTTGCCGCACTAGACCGAAGGGCGATCGAGACCTTTGGAGACGTGTTTGCGGGCTCGACCCGCCCGATCATCGTTACCGACGGCTTCCTGCATTTGACGGGCGAGAAAGCGAAAGAAACCGACCGGCCCGAGATCATGCCCGAGTTTCCCCGTGCCTCGCAGCAAACCGCGTTCGCTCTGGCCGAACGCGGCATCCACGCCAATGTCGTCCGCAATCCGCGCTCGGTCCACGGCAGGGGGGAAACGCATGGCTTCGTCCCCATGCTGGCCGCCGTGGCTCGGGAGAAAGGCGTGTCCGCCTATGTGGGCGACGGCGACAATCTGTGGCCGGCGGTTCACCGGCTGGATGCTGCGCGCGTCTATCGCCTCGCGCTCGAACGCGGTGCGCGTGGGGAGGCCTATCATGCGGTCGCCGAGGAGGCCGTGCCATATCGCGAGATCGCGGAGGCGATTGGCCGGCAGCTTGGCCTGCCGGCGAGATCGCTCACTCCGGAGGAGGCGCAAGAGCACTTCGGTCCGCTGGCAATCTGGGTCGCCAACAACGGCCCGGCCTCAAGCGAGTGGACGCGGCGCACGCTTGGCTGGACGCCGGAGCAGGCCGGTATCGTGGAAGATATCGAGCGGCCCGATTACGCAGCCTAGCGATGCAGCGTACGCGTGGCGTGCCGAACCGGCACTTGCTTGATTTTGGAAAACCGAAAGCAACAGGCCCGGCCGGTGGTCCGACCGGCCGGGCAATTGCCAAGCGCCATTCAGCTGGTCGCGATCAGAACTCGCTGGCGGGGTTGGCGCGCTGCTTGTCCTGCCGCTGGCGTTCGCGCTGCTCGGCCTGTTCGCGGGCGAGGCGGAACGTCTCCTTGTAATTCGCGTCCATGATGCGCGTGTCGACCAGGAAGCTGCGGGTATATTCGACCGGGCGACCCGCCACGCTCGGCTGAAAGCCGACCTTGACCGCGAGGCCCCAATAGCAGCCTTCGTGCTGCTCGATGTCTTGCGGAGCGCGGAAATAGCGGAAATTGTTGCGCATCGGCCCGCACTTGCGCGGCAGCTTCTTGGGATACCACGCACCCATCATCTCGTTGTTGCGCGTCTCGTAAACGGGCGCATCGCCATACTTGTCCAGCAAGGCGGTCATGACAGTCGAGTAGTTGGGATAATGGTCGCGCCGGTATGAACTGTTCCGGTAGATGGCGAGCGCGCGGGGGTTCTCGCTGAAGTCGAAATAGATCGTAATCCGCTCGTAAGTGGGGCGCGTGCCCTCGTGCTCCCGCTCCGCTTCGAGATAGCGCATGTTGCCCGCGCCGCGCGCGGTCCGCCCCAGGCTCGTGCCCTTGAGGCGGAAACCCTTGTCGAGCAGTGCAAGGTTCGCCTCGCGCACCGTCATGCCCAGCTTGAGGTCGAGGATGTCCTCCTGCGGCGCCGCGTCGTAATACGGCGCCAGCACGTCGGCAAATTCATAGTCGGGTTCCTGCGCGGAGCCCGGAACCGCTCCTGCCGCCAGCAAACCCAATGCAAGCCCTGCAGCATGCGCGAATATGGTGTGAGAAAACTTCAAGGCGCCCCCCTTCCTGTGCGTCTGGGAGCATCCTACCGGCTCAGTCCGGTCATGCAAGAATGGCGGATATCCGGGCCTGCAATGCAGGCAGGATACCCGCCAAGCCGAATTTTCTTGCTACCCGCCGCACTGGCGGGGCGTGCCTCTTACTGGCAGGCGAGGCATTCCTCGTAGTCGGTCTGCTCGCCCGAGCCCGCCGCGAGTTCGTACTTCGCAGCTTCGGAGGTGTTGTCCGCCTCCACACCGCCCGCGAAGCCTGCGCGCTGCACGCTCTTCGAACGCAGGTAATACAGCGACTTGATCCGCTTCTCCCACGCGTGGAAGTGCAGCATCATCAGGTCCCACTTGTCGACATCGGCGGGGATGAAGAGGTTGAGGCTCTGCGCCTGGTCGATCATCGGCGAGCGATCTGCCGCGAATTCGAGCAGCCAGCGCTGGTCGATTTCGAAGCTGGTCTTGTAGATCGCCTTTTCCTCGGGCGTCAGGAAGTCGAGATGCTGCACGCTGCCGCCGCGTTCGAGGATCGAATTCCACACATTGGTCGAATCCTTGCTCTTCTTGGCGAGCAGTTCCTGCAGGTACGGGTTCTTCACGATGAAGCTGCCCGACAGGGTCTTGTGCGTGTAGATGTTCGCCGGGATCGGCTCGATGCAGGCCGACGTGCCGCCGCAGATGATGCTGATCGAGGCAGTCGGTGCGATCGCCATCTTGCAGCTGAACCGCTCCATCGCGCCCATTTCCTCGGCATCGGGGCAGGGCCCGCGTTCGTGCGCGAGCATCATCGAGGCTTCGTTGGCGGCGGTGCTGATGTGCTGGAACATCTTGATGTTCCACGCCTTCGCCATCGGCCCTTCGAGCGGCAGGTTCTTGCTCTGCAGGAACGAGTGGAAGCCCATTACGCCCATGCCGACCGAGCGTTCGCGGCTGGCGGAATACTTGGCGCGGGCCATTTCGGGCGGGGCGCGGTCGATATAGTCCTGCAGCACGTTGTCGAGGAAGCGCATGACGTCTTCGATGAAGCGCTTGTCGGTGTTCCACTCATCCCACTTTTCGAGATTGAGCGAGCTGAGGCAGCACACCGCCGTGCGATCGTTGCCCAGGTGGTCGCGGCCCGTGGGGAGGGTGATTTCCGAGCACAGGTTCGAGGTCGAAACCTTGAGGCCCAGATCGCGGTGATGCTTGGGCATCATCGAATTCACCGTGTCGGAGAAGACGATATAGGGCTCACCCGTTGCCAGCCGGGTTTCGACCAGCTTCTGGAAGAGGCTGCGCGCGTCGACCGTCTTGCGTACCGAACCGTCACGCGGCGATACCAGGTCGAATTCCTCGCCCGCACGAACCTTTTCCATGAACTCGTCGGTGACGAGAACGCCGTGGTGCAGGTTCAGCGCCTTGCGGTTGAAGTCGCCGCTGGGCTTACGGATTTCGAGGAATTCCTCGATCTCCGGGTGATTGATGTCGATGTAGCAGGCGGCCGAACCGCGGCGCAGAGAGCCCTGCGAGATCGCCAGCGTCAGGCTGTCCATCACGCGCACGAAGGGAATGATCCCGCTGGTCTTGCCGTTGAGGCCGACCGGTTCGCCGATCCCGCGCACATTGCCCCAGTAGGTGCCGATGCCGCCACCCTTCGAGGCGAGCCACACGTTTTCGTTCCACGTGTCGACGATACCGTTGAGGCTGTCTTCGACCGAGTTGAGGTAGCACGAGATCGGCAGGCCGCGATGCGTGCCGCCGTTCGACAGCACCGGGGTCGCGGGCATGAACCACAGGTTCGAGATATAGTCGTACAGCCGCTGCGCGTGATCCTGATCGTCGGCGTAGGCATCGGCAACGCGGGCGAACAGGTCCTGATAATTCTCGCCCGGCAGCAGGTAGCGATCCTCGAGCGTTTCCTTGCCGAATTCAGTCAGGTTCGCATCGCGCGATTCGTCGGTGACGACCTTGAACCGGCGCGGATTGACCTTCTTGCTGTCGGACGTGTCGGCAACGCTGGCCGCGACCGCCTTGGCCATGGCGTCGGCAGCGGCGCCCGCCACCAGCTCTTCCGATCCGCGATCGTCCTTGTCCATCGTAACTGCTTTCGTCTGGGCCTTGGCCGGGGTCTTCTTGGCGCGCGCGCTCTTGCGCTTCGTCTTGGTGGCGGGCCGCGTCATGTCTTCACCTGCCGTCGAGATATCGGTTTCGCCTGTGCTGAATTCCATGGTCTCGCCCCTAAATGTAGTGCCCGATGAAGCGACCTTCCCCCGCCCCATGTGCGTGCTCGCCCGCCGCGACGGGCCGCGCCCGCCAAAATCATTCACCTTCGCGCGGTTTCCGACGGAGAATCCCGATCCGCCACGCAAAGTCCGCGTAGGGAAATCCTGCCGCGAAAGGCAGCCCCTGTTGGCCCCTGCATCTCGAATGGCCGGGTGGTTTTCCGGTCCTCATCCGCATTGCGAAGGATTGCGACAATGAATCAGTGGGCCCGTACGCGCAAGGTCGAGCGGATCAAAAAGAGGCGAAATGGTTTCGCGAAGAGTCTGGACGAGACGGCAAAACCAACAGGCACGCCGATTCGCACGCATCGATCGGCAGCCATCAAACTGTGCAAAAAAAAGATGGCCTGCAAACCGGCGGGCGCAATGATGGTGACCGGGCGATGGCAATACATGCAAAAGGGCCCTCGCACCTAGGCGAGGGCCCTCAGGATTCCGGGCGGACCGAAAATTCCGATTCGGAAAAATTATTCCATTTCGTCGGCACGTTCGTTCAACGCGTCGGCCTTTTCATCGCCGATATCGTCGATCTTCTCTGCGCGGGCGTTCAGCGCGTCTTCCTGCGCGTCGGTCGGAGCTTCGTCGGCCTGCTCTTCGAGCGCAGCGGCCTGTTCGTCACCATAGTCTTCCACCGCGTCGGCCTTCTGTTCGAGCATGTCGCCCTGCTCTTCGACGGCGTCGTCCTGGCCGCAGGCGCTCAGCGCGAGCGCGGCGGCAGGCAGGGCGGCGAAAATTGCGATCTTCTTCATGAGAGTTCGTCCTTTTTGTTGCATCCACCCCGGCAAGGGCGGCTCCCCCCATCAATGGGTGAACGCCGCGATTTGGCCATAATTAGCAATTGTTATGAAATTCAACGCGGTAGCAACACCGTATCGCGGGCGATCGGATCGGTCTGCGGGTGGTCGAGCGTGAAGTGCAGCCCCCGGCTTTCCTTGCGTTCGAGCGCACAGCGCACGATCAGCTCCGCCGCCTGGACCAGATTGCGCAACTCGATCAGGTCGGTCGTCACGCGGAAGCTGCCGTAGTAATCGTCGATCTCCGATTGCAGCAGGCGGATGCGGTTCGCCGCACGTTCGAGCCGCTTGGTCGTGCGCACGATGCCGACATAGTTCCACATGAAGCGGCGGATCTCGGTCCAGTTCTGCTTGATGACCACCTCTTCATCCGAATCGGTCACCCGACTGGCGTCCCACGGACGGATTTCGGGCGGGGCGTCGAGTTCGTCCCACATCGACAGGATGTCGCGCGCCGCCGCCTCGCCGAACACGAAGCATTCGAGCAGGCTGTTCGACGCAAGCCGGTTCGCCCCGTGCAGCCCGCTTTCGATGCACTCGCCCGCCGCCCACAGGCCGGGCAGGTCGGTCCGCGCGTAGAGGTCCACCAGCACCCCGCCGCAGGTATAGTGCTGCGCGGGCACCACCGGGATCGGCTCCTTCGTCATGTCGATGCCGAGGCCCAGCAGCTTTTCATGGATCGTGGGGAAATGCTCGCGCACGAACTCGGGCGGCTTGTGGCTGATATCGAGATGCACATAGTCGAGCCCGAAGCGCTTGATCTGGTCGTCGTTCGCGCGCGCCACCACGTCGCGCGGGGCCAGCTCCATCCGCTCCGGATCGTATTGCTCCATGAAGCGCTCGCCCGTCCGCGGGTTGAACAGTCGCCCGCCCTCGCCGCGCACGGCCTCGGTAATGAGGAAGTTCTTGACCTCGAGGTTGTAGAGGCAGGTCGGGTGGAACTGCATCATTTCCATGTTGGCGACGCGCGCACCGCCGCGCCACGCCATCGCGATTCCGTCGCCCGTCGCGCCGCGCGGCGCCGTGCTGAACAGGTAGCAGCGACCCGCGCCGCCCGCCGCCAGCACGGTCGCACGCGCGACATGCGCCTCGACCTCGCCCGTCTCCTCGTTCAGCGCATAGGCACCCCACACCTGCCCTGCACCCGAATAGCGCAGCTCGTGCCGCCCGGTGATCAGGTCGATGCAGGTGCGCCCCGGCAGCAGGGTGATGTTGGGGTTTTCCTCCGCCGCTTTCAGCAGCGCGGACTGCACCGCCCAGCCGGTCGCGTCGTTCACATGGACGATTCTGCGATGCGAGTGCCCGCCCTCGCGCGTGAGGTGGAGCGCGCCGCTTTCCTTGTTGAACGGCACGCCCAGCTCGATCAGCCGGTCGATCGCGTGCGGTGCCCGCTCGATCACGAATTCGACCGTATCGCGATCGTTCAGCCCCGCGCCCGCCACCATCGTATCGCGGATATGATCCTCGAACGTGTCGCCCGCGTCGAGCACGGCGGCGATCCCGCCCTGCGCCCACGCGGTACTGCCGCCGGTGAGCGAGCCCTTGGCGAGGACAAGCACCTTCTTCTCTTCGGCAAGGGCCAGTGCCGCGGTCAGCCCGGCGGCACCCGACCCGATGATGAGGACGTCGTGGGTTTCGGTCATGCCAGCGTCATGGCGGGCGCGATGCCCTGCTGCAAGATTTTGCTTGATCGCCGGCCCTTTGCGTTGTGCAAGCGGCCATGGACCCGGAACGGCGAAAGCAGCTCGAGGAACGCCGCGCTGCACTGCGCGAGGCCCCGCCGCAACGCGTGGAAGGGACCATCATCCCGCGGCTCGTAGAACGCGGCGTTCCGCACGAGCCACGTTTCGACGGGATTTGGACCCCGCCTTATATCCGCGTCGCGGGCAATGGCGTGTGGTGGCCCGACAGCCCCGAACCGGCGGACATCGATCACTGCTGGCTGAATGACGAGGTCGATCCCAAGGGCACGCAGACCGCGCAGTTGCGTATCGATGTGATCGGCCGGATGATCGCACGGGCGACCGATCCCGATACCCAGATACGCTTCAGCTACGACAGCGGCTTCGAAACGAACGTGGCGCTCAGGGCGAGCGATGCGATCGCCAATCTCGACGTGCTGCTCGATTTCGGATGGACGATCTGGATCACCGGCTATCCGGAGAACTGGCTGATCGAGATGAACCGCGACAACATCGCGCGGCTCGCCCTGCCGCCGGAAGTGTCGCCCGAAGAAGACGCCCGGCTCGCCGCGCTGGCGCAGCTTTATGCCTTCCCCCTCCCCGAAACGCTCGCCGAACTGGGGATCACGCACGAGCTTGTCCGCGACGACGACCCTCGCCGTCCCCGGCGGCCGCGCCATGTCTACAATGACAGGCCGGGGCTTGAGAAAGAGAGCCTGAAGACAATCGTCGATCCGGGCGATATCGACGCCTTGCAGGCGCTGGTGGGCGATTTCGTGGAGGCGCGCTGCGAACCCGACGCGACACTGGTCGCCACGGTGGGCATGTACGGCGTGCCGCACAACCGGACCGGCTCACCCTACGTCCTGATGCCGCGTGTCGCGCTCGTACCCGCGTTCCACTCGCTGGTGGCGATGGGGTATCGCGACATCGAGCATCAGCCGCTGGCCGGGGTGTCGCTAAGCCATGTCGAACTGTGGAGCACCGCCGGGGAGTGGCTGCTGACCATCGATTTCGGCAATCCCTACTGGAAGATCCGCGCCTGGGGCTGAGCCGCGCGTCACGTATCCTTGGCTGAGCTCTATACGGGGGTCACGCAGCTTTGGCAGGGCTCGAATGTGCGGCGGCCACCGGTTCCGTACGGGCCTGCGCAGCCTTATCGTCGGGCATCTCTTCCCCCTCGATACAGGTCCGGTTCCTGCCCCTGGCCTTCGCGGCGTAGAGCCGCCGATCGGCCAGCCTGATGCATGCGTCGGTCAGGCCGCCGGTCTCGCTTGGCATGGCAATGCCCGCACTGAAGCGAAGCCGGTAACCGGGCGCGAAATCGAACACTTCTTGGGCCGCTTCGGTACGCACGCGCTCGATGATCTGCCTGGCTTCCTCCAGCCCGGTCGCCGGCAGCACGACGAGAAACTCCTCCCCACCCCAGCGCCCGACGATGTCGGTCGGGCGCACACTGCGCTCCACCACGCGGGCAAAATCGTTGAGAATTCTGTCGCCTGCATCGTGCCCGAAACTATCGTTCCACCATTTGAAGTGATCGATATCGAGCAGCACGAACGAAGCACGCGGCTGGCTCGCCCCGACGTTACGCAGCGCGTGGTCCATTTTCTCCAGCGTCGCGCGCCGGTTGCCGAGTCCGGTCAGCGGATCGGTCATCGCCAGGCGGCGGAAGCGGCGGCGGTGCCGCAGCAGGAAGAAGATCAGCGTGCCCAGCAGCGCGAGAGTGGTCGCAGCCCCCACGATCACCGCGATCGCCAGCCGCAATCGCGCATTGCTCGCGCGTTCCTCATTCACCAGCCGGTTTTGCAGTTCCTCGGTCTGGAACCGTGCCTGCAATGCATTGACCCCGCTTTGCCGCTCTTCCTCGCGCTGTTCCGTCTGCACGATGCTTGCACGGCGCATGTCGGCATAGGCTTCCGCGTTGCGGCCGAGCATCGACAGGGCTTTCGCGCGCGTCTGCAGCGCGAGTATCCAGTCCTGGTGCGACGCTTCGCCCTTGCCCTTGGCAATTTGCGGATCGAGCAGGGCGACGGCCCGTGCCGGGTCGCCCCTTTCGACAAGCAGGTCTGCCATCAGCGCCGTTGCGGGCAGCTCCATTCGCTCTCCGTCCCTGGCGAGCGACGCGTACACCCGCTCGCACTCCGCACCCGCGTCGACGATCTTGCCGCCTTCGTAGGCTGTCTGGCAGACGCCCAGCAGCGCATAGTCGACCGCATAGTCGTTTCCGTAGGTGCGCGCCTGATCCGCTGCGGCCTTGAAGTCGGCCATCGCGGCGCGAGTATCCCCGTCGTCCAGCTCGGTATAGCCGCGCAGGACGAGCTCGTTCGAGGCAAGGTCGCTCATCCCCGTCTTCAGATAGGTGTCGAGCGCTTCGGAGTGCAGCTGTCTCGCATAAGGGAAATCGTGCCCGGACGAGACGAGGTAGGCGAGCATCGATGCGGCATTCGCGTGCGCCAGCGACCGCTCGTTTGCCGGGCTGTTGCGATAGGCCTGCGTCGCATAGATGAAGGCGTTGCGATGATCTTCGAGTAGCGCGTAGTGAAACGACAGGTCGACCCCGCGGCAGGCCTTCGCCTTGCTTCCGTCGGGAAGAGCCCGATAGTCGCGCACGATCGAGGAAAGCGCGCTGCGCTTTGCGGGGCCGTTGTCCAGCTTGTGGAGATCGGCCAGCCGCACCATCAGGTTCGCAGGATCGCCGGATGGAAATCCGCTCGCCGCGCCCCGCGCTTTCTCGAGAGCTGGTGCCGTGGGTTGTCCGCTCATCGTCAGCGCAACCCACTTGGCGAGGTAGAGTTCGGCCAGGCGGCGTTTGTTGGCGGGGTCGGTGGCGGATATCTGTCGCGCGATCAGATCGACCGCGCGATCGGGGTCCCGCCCGGTCTCCAGCTCCGCGCGCATGATGACGGGATCGGTACTGCCAACACACCGTGCCGATGCCGGCCCTGCGACCAGCGCACAAAGCAGGGCGGCAAGAATCGCGGCGGCTGCGGGCAGCTGCGCCAAAATCCTGAGAAAGTGCACGATTTTCGTCACAACGTCGCATTAACGACGATGCGTTGACCAATGGTTATCGATAAGGTGACGATACCCTGGGCTTTAGGCCTAGCCCGCGCCTGTCAGCTGCACGAAAACGTCTTCCAGATCGGGCTCCAGCGTCGAGACATCCTCGATCGCGTAGCCGTGGCCCTGCACGATGGTCAGCACCTGGCCCGCAGTCATCCTGTCGCGATCATAGGCGATCTCGAGCGTGCGCGGGGAGGTCACTTCGGCGCGGGTAAACGCCTCGTCCATCGGCGGGCCCGCCAGATCCTTGTCGACCTCCAGCCGGATGATCTTCTCGCGCGCCATGCCGACCAGTTCGCGGGTCGGCTTGTCCGCGATCAGCTCGCCATGGTTGATGATCGCGATCCGGTCGCACAATTGCTCGGCCTCTTCGAGGTAGTGCGTGGTCAGCACCACGGTGACGCCCTGGCGGTTCAGGTCGGTCACCAGCTCCCACAGCTGGCGGCGCAGTTCGACATCGACGCCCGCGGTCGGTTCGTCGAGCACCAGGATCGGCGGCGAATGGACCATCGCCTTGGCGATCAGCAGGCGGCGCTTCATGCCGCCGGACAAGGTCCGGGCATAGGCATCGCGCTTGTCCCACAGGTGGACCGCTTTCAGCAGCTCCTCGCTGCGCCGCTGCGACGCGGGGATGCCGTAGAACCCGCCCTGGTTCTCGAGCACTTCGAACGGGGTGAAGAACGGGTCGAACACGATTTCCTGCGGCACGATGCCGATCGCGCGCTTGGCGTTGCGCGGGTTCTTCGCGGTGTCGAAGCCCCAGATTTCCGCGCTCCCGCTGGTCCGCGTGACCAGTCCTGCGAGGATATTGATCAGCGTCGACTTGCCCGCGCCATTGGGGCCAAGCAGGCCGAAAATGCCGCCCTGCGGGACATCGAAGCTGACGCCTTTCAGCGCCAGCTTGCCCTCGCTTTCCCCTTTGGCGGGGGCGTAGCGTTTGGTCAGGTTCTGGATCGAGATCGCGGGGCGGGTCGTCATGCGATCCGCCCTAATGCGCGCCTGCGTGCTTGGCCACAGCTTTGGCAGTCTTATCGGGACTTGCCGCCAACGGGCCACGAGGATATGCGCGCTGCCATGTCGATTCCGCCGCCAGAAATCTCCAAGGTCACCGCCCGCCGCGTGTGGTGCGATGGCGCCACCGACATCCGCAGCGGCGAGAATTACCGTCCTGCCGCGCTGGGCCACCCGAAGATCTATCTCGAAATCGACGAGCACGGCTACGTCGATTGCGGCTATTGCGACCGGCGCTTCGTGCTCGAAGGCGGGCCAGCGGACGGTGTGGACCAGGCCGCGCTGCGCGACATCAGCGAAGGCGCCGATCCGGGGCACCCGTAAGCCGGTGCGATCGCCGCGCCGCGCGCGCGAAAGTCAGCGATCATTCACCTGATTTGTGATCTACTCGTCCGCATAAAACATGCCTGCGAGCGATGCCATGCGGGCTTCGCTCCACCTCGCAAGGCTCCAATGCGGACGAAGGATCGACCCCATGACGTTCAAACTCGCCACACTCGCCACACTCGGCCTCGCAGCCCTTACGGTGACCGCCCCTGCCAGCGCCGAGCGACTCACGGGCGAGGAACAGCTTGCCAAGCTGCTAGAAGGCCGGGTCGCAGGCGAGCCGACCAATTGCGTGCCCAGTCATGTGAATGCGCGTATCTACATGATCGACAAGACCGCGCTGGTATATGACGCGGGGCGCACGATCTACATCAACTACACCGCCCACCCCGAAGCGCTCGACAGCAACGACATGCTGGTGATCAAGGACGCGACACCCTCGTTCTGCCGCACGTCGCGGGTCGAGATGCGTCGCTCCTACGCCAGCGATTCGCTGGGCTATCCGATCTTCCTGACCGACTTCATCCCCTACAAGCGCGCGTCCGACTGATAGCGTCGACACAGGGGCCGGCGGGGCCGCTTCAGGCGGCCTTCGCCTGCCCCGTCGCGCAAAGCGACTGGGCCGGGCATGCAGCGCAGTCCGTGCTGCCCGGACGGCAGTAATTGCGCCCCACTTCCTTCATCAGCAGATGATGCTCGTCGTAGTCGGCCGCGCTCCATTCGGGCGGGATGGCGGGCATGATCGCCTCATAGGCGCGGTTCGTATCGGCCTTTGGCGGGACCAGCCCCATGCGCTGGAGCACGCGGCGGTGATGCGAATCGAGCACCATCGCCTTGCGGTCGAGGGTCGAGGCGTTGACCACCCCCGCCGCGATCTTGCGCCCGACACCGGGCAGCGTTTCGAGCCACGCCATCGCCGCGCTCGTTTTCATCGGTTCGAGATGCGACAGGTCGACCGCGCCGCGCCGCGCGACCAGATCGGTCAGGCAGGCCTTGAGCCGCTCGCCCGCGACATTGGGATAGGTCTGCGTGGAAAGTTCATTCTGCAATTCGTCGAGCGGAACCTCGGCCACCGCTTCCCATGTGCCATATTTAGCCAGCAAGCGGTCGGTCGCCGCATTGGAAACCTCAGATCGCGTGCGCGCGCCAATTACTCCCTGCACCAGCACCCACTCGGGCGCGCGGCGCTCACGCGGAGCCCGCTCGATCCGCCCGAACCGCTGGATAAGGCGCGGCTGGAGCTGGCGAAGCACGTCGGTGCGCGGATCGTCGCCGAGGGGGAGCTGCATGGCGCGTCAGATATCGATCGCGATCTTGCCGAAGTGCTTCTGGTCCTGCTCGTGGCGGAATGCGTCGGCCAGATCGGAAAGCGCGAAACGATCCGAGATCACCGGCTCGATCCCCGTGGCTTCGATCGCGGCGATCATCCGCAGCTGCATCGCCCGGCTGCCTACCGTCAGCCCCTGTAGCCGCCCCATCTTGCGCATCAGCGCAGCGGTCTCGACCTCGCCTTTGCGCCCGGTGAGCACGCCGATCAGGTGGATATGCCCGCCGGGACGGATCGCGTCGATCGCCTGGTTGACCGTGCCCGGCCCGCCGACCTCGACCACATGATCGACGCCGCCCTTCGACCAGTCGAACGCCTCTTCGCCCCAGTCATCGGTGCTCTTGTAGTTGATCGTATGATCGGCGCCCAGCTCGCGTGCCCTCGCCAGCTTCTTGTCCGAACTGGAAGTGATGATCACCCGCGCACCCGCCGCCTTGGCGATCCGCAGCGCGAACATGGAGACGCCGCCGGTGCCCTCCAGCAGCACGGTCTGGCCCGCCTGAAGGTTGCCGTCTTCCATCAACGCGCGCCACGCGGTCAGCCCGGCACACGGCAGGCACGCCGCCTGCGTGAAGTCGAGATTTTCGGGCATCCGGGTGAAGGCGCGGGCGGGTTTCACCACGGCCTCGCAGGCGAATCCGTCGATCCCGTCGCCCGGCGTGGTCTCGAAGCTGCCCATCGGCGGGCGACCGTCCTGCCACTGCGGAAAGAAGACCGACATTACGTGGTCGCCCACGGCGAACCCATCGACACCCTCGCCCACCGCCTCGACCTCGCCCGCGCCGTCGGACAGCGGGATGCGCCCATCCTCGGTCGGGATCATCCCCGCGACGACCGCATAGTCGTGAAAGTTGAGCGAAGATGCGTGCAGTTTCACGCGCACTTCGCCCGGTCCCGGTTCGCCGGGAGCGTCGATGTCTACGACTTCGAGGCTGTCGAGACTGGCGGCGTTGCGGACCTTTACGGCTTTCATGGGAATGCTCCGTTGCTTCGGGATTTACCCGGGCAACGCAGCAGGGCGCGGATCGGTTCTGTCGATGTCGCGCCCGAATCGCCCGCAGCTGGCGTGACGCTAGTACCACCCTGGTGCACCTGCCCGGACCGCAAGTCACCGCTGACGCAGCTTATTCGCGAACGGCAAGCACGTCGTAATGGATGGGATCCTTGCCCACTCGCTCGAACCGAGTGAACCCGGATGCGCGGAGGATTTCTTCGAGAGTCGCGGACGAGACCCAATCTTCGTCGACTTCGTAAAAGATGTGGCTGGTGCGACGAACCGCCTGGGTTTTCAAGAATTCCCGCAGGACGACTTCCTCCAGGCCCTCCACGTCCACCTTCACGATGTAGGTCGGCGCATCGGGAATGCTCGCATCGATGCCTTTGGCAGAGACCGTTCGGATGATTTCCGTCGCCGGCTCCGAAAACCCGTCTTTCGTGGGGTTGAGGCTGGCTTTGCCGCTATGGCCCGGGAACGTCGTTAGCTGCTCCGTGCCTTCCTTCGCTGCGATCGCGACCCGGTGGACCCCGATATTCGAGACTTCATTGAGGGCAGCGTTGCGCGACATGAGATCGGCTGTCGCGCTCGACGGTTCGAAGGCCGCCACGCCAAGGCAATGCGGATTGCGCGCGGAAAGGATAGAATAGAGCCCCTGGTTCGCACCGATATCTATGAATGCGAAATCGCCCGTTCGTGTGGCCAAAAAGTCGCTGAAGAAGGTGCCGTACCCACCGATGACGTAAAGCTGGAAGGTGCTGTCGCCCCAGTTCGGGATGAGCTTCACCCCGTAATCCGAAAGGACGAAATCCTTCCGGCCGGTGGCCAATCGTCTCGATGCAAGCGAACCCCGGCGCGAGAGCTCGCGCGCGACCCGGCGGGCAAATAATACCGGTCCATGCCGACGCAGGACCGCACTCGCTCGCGTCAGCAAACTCACTGGTTCACTCCCATTCGATCGTGCCGGGCGGCTTTGAAGTATAATCATACACCACGCGGTTGATGCCACGCACTTCGTTGACGATGCGGGTCGCCACGCGGCTGAGGAACGCGCCGTCGAACGGATAGACGTCCGCCGTCATCCCGTCGGTGCTGGTCACGGCGCGTAACCCGCAGACGCTGTCGTAGGTGCGCCCATCGCCCATCACGCCGACGGTCTTGACAGGCAGCAGCACGGCGAAGGCCTGCCAGATCGCGTCGTAAAGGCCTGCGTTGCGGATTTCCTCGAGGTAGATCGCGTCCGCCTTGCGCAGGATGTCGCAGCGTTCTTTCGTGACTTCGCCCGGAATGCGGATCGCGAGGCCGGGGCCGGGGAACGGGTGGCGGCCGACGAATATGTCGGGCAGGCCCAGTTCGCGGCCCAGATCGCGCACCTCGTCCTTGAACAGTTCGCGCAATGGCTCGACCAGCTTCATGTTCATGCGTTCGGGCAGGCCGCCGACATTGTGGTGGCTCTTGATCGTCACCGACGGCCCGCCGGTGAAGGAGACGCTCTCGATCACGTCGGGATAGAGCGTGCCCTGCGCGAGGAAGTCCGCGCCGCCGAGCTTGTTCGCCTCTTCCTCGAACACGTTGATGAATTCCGCGCCGATGAACTTGCGTTTCTTCTCTGGGTCGGTCTGACCCGCAAGGCCCGCCATGAAGCGTTCCTCGGCGTCCACCACCACCAGCGGAATGTTGTAGTGGTCACGAAACATGGTCTCGACCTGTTCGCGCTCGCCCAGACGCAGCAGGCCGTGGTCGACGAACACGCAGGTCAGCTGTTCGCCGATCGCTTCGTGGATCAGGATCGCGGCGACCGAGGAATCGACCCCGCCGCTGAGGCCGCAGATGACCTTGGCATCGCCCACCTGCTCGCGGATTTCCGCAATCTTGGTCGCGCGGTATTCGGCCATGGTCCAGTCGCCCGACAGGCCGCAGACGTGGCGCGCGAAATTGGCGAGCAGTTTCGCGCCGTCGGGCGTGTGGAACACCTCGGGGTGGAACTGCGTGCCGTAATAGCGGCGCTCGTCATCGGCGATCAGCGCGAAGGGCGCGCCGTCGCTGGTGGCGACGATGCGGAAACCCTCGGCAAACTGCGTCACCTTGTCGCCGTGGCTCATCCACACCTGGTGCCGCTCGCCTACGTTCCACAGGCCCTCGAACAGCACGCAAGGCTCGGTCACGGTCAGGAACGCGCGGCCGAACTCGCCGCCTTCGCCGGTTTCGTGCCCCGGCTTCACCTCGCCGCCCAGCTGTGTGGTCATCACCTGCTGGCCGTAACAGATGCCCAGAATCGGCAGACCCGAACCGAACAGCACCTGCGGGGCGCGCGGGCTCCCTTCGTCGCACACGCTGGCGGGCGATCCGGACAGGATGATGCCCTTGGGCTGCATCCGGTGGAACGCCTCTTCGGCCTGCGTGAATGGCGCGATTTCGGAATAGACGCCCGCCTCGCGCACGCGGCGCGCGATCAGCTGGGTCACCTGACTGCCGAAATCGACGATGAGGATGGAATCGGCCTGCGCAGGGTGGGCCGGGGCTGGGTTGGTAGCGGCTGTCTCTTCCATAGGCGGCGGTTAGGTAATGGTGGAGAGCAAGTCCAGCAGGGTCGAAGGGCGATCTGCTAGCAGCGCGTTAACGTCTTACTTTTACAAGGTGACTCCAAAGACTTCCGACGACCGATCCAGTAGAGGGGATTTGGCCCGTATCATCATTGCCGACGACGACCCGATCACCGTTGAAGCCGTGCGTCAGCTGCTCGAAGCGCGCGGGCACATCGTCGGGGCGCTGGAGAACGGCACGCGGGTACGCGAGGTGCTGGAGGCCAAACAGCCCGATCTGCTCATTCTCGACTGCTCGATGCCTGGCAAGTCCGGCATCGTTGCGCTGCGCGAAGTGCGTGGATCCATGCTGTGCCGCCAGATCCCGGTCCTCATGCTGACGGCGCTTCGTTCGCGCTCCGACGAGCAGACCGGCTATGTCGCGGGCGCAGACGACTACCTGATCAAACCGTTCAATCCGGACAAGCTGATTTTCCGGGTCGATGAGCTGCTGAGGAAAGGATCGCGAATCCCCGATCTTCCGACATCGTCATACGGTTGACCTGCGCCGCTGCCATCATGCGCCATGGTGACACTTGCGAAGCAGGAAACTGCCCGCGCTGCCAACCGCAAGTGGAAGGCCCTTATTTTCCGAGAATCGTCAGAAAACCGCCGTTGGGCGAGGTTGCATAAAAGTGCACTGACCTGCGGGTTTTCTCACTTTCATAAAGGGCGGTGTAAGATTATTTCGCCTCTCGAGCCGGCGGCGGATCGTCCTCTCCCCCCCCTGATCCGCCCCGGCCTTCCTCCTCGGTGACATGTCTCGCGGCCCCTCCCCCCCCCGGCCGCGGATGCACCTACGGCCCGCTTGCCACCCCCGGCAGGCGGGCCTTTTACTTGTCACGATCGCGCCCGCTCGACCGGGCGGACCATGCCTGCCATAACCGCAGCGAGAGGTTGCGTGGGAGGATACGGATGCGGTGCTGGCTGACAGGCAGCGCGCTGTGCGCGAGCATGCTGATGAGCGTGGTGGGCAATGCGCAGGAGAAGGCGCCGACGATGCTGGCGATCTTCGCCCATCCCGACGACGAACTGGTGGTCGCCCCCGCGCTGGCCGATGCGGCGGCGGACGGGGTCGAGGTGACGGTGATCTACGCGACGAGCGGCGATGCCGGGCCGGGCGTTTCGGATTATGAAAAGGGCCCCGAACTGGCCGCAACCCGCGAGGCGGAGGCACGCTGTTCGTCGCGCGCGCTCGGGCTCAAAGACCCGCTGTTTCTTGGCTATGGCGACGGCACGCTGTGGCAACAGGCCCAGTCGAAAGAGGGTGCGGCCAGCCCGCTGGAGACAGAGCTGAGCGCGCTGATCGAATCCTATCGCCCCGCCTCGATCATCACCTGGGGGCCCGATGGCGGCTATGGCCATGCCGACCATCGCATGGTGAGCGCGCTGGTGACAGAGATCGTCCAGCGGACCGATCACGATCCCACCGCGCCGCTGCTGCTGTTCCCCGCCATCGAAA
Organism: Citromicrobium bathyomarinum; assembly: GCF_038594485.1. Lineage (GTDB taxonomy): Bacteria > Pseudomonadota > Alphaproteobacteria > Sphingomonadales > Sphingomonadaceae > Alteriqipengyuania > Alteriqipengyuania bathyomarina_A. The sequence continues at coordinate 324,448 of NZ_JBCFZG010000008.1, forward strand.
ACGGCACCCTTCCCCCGGTGCCCGAGATGCAGCGCTGGGCGACGACCGATCCCAAGCTGATCAACGCCCGCGCCGAATACGACGATGCGGAGCTGGCCCGCGCCGCCGAGGCCGCGAATTGCCATGCCACCCAGTTCGATGCCGCGACGCGCGCCGCGATGGTGCCGCTGTTCGACCAGTCGATATGGGGTGGCGCGGTCAAATTCCGCCGCGCATTTCCCTAGGCCCCGTTCAGCTGTCGCCGTTCAGCATTCGACGACGTTGACCGCCAGCCCACCCTGGCTCGTTTCCTTGTACTTGTTCGACATGTCGAGCCCGGTCTGACGCATCGTCTCGATCACCTGGTCGAGACTGACGAGGCTTTCCGCACCCGTACGGTGCAGCGCGAGGCGCGCGGCGTTGACCGCCTTGACCGCGCCGATCGCGTTGCGTTCGATGCACGGTACCTGCACCAGCCCGCCCACCGGATCGCAGGTGAGGCCGAGATTGTGCTCCATCCCGATCTCGGCTGCCGAGGCGACCTGCACCGGGCTTCCGCCCCATAGTGCCGCGAGGCCGCCCGCCGCCATCGAACACGCGACGCCGACTTCGCCCTGACAGCCCATCTCCGCGCCCGAAATGCTTGCGCGCTGCTTGTACAGCAGTCCGACCGCGCCTGCGGTCAGCAGGAACAGCCGCCGCTTCTCGATGCAATCCTCATCCTCGGCGGTCTTGCAATAAAAGCGGATCACGGAGGGGATGATGCCCGCGGCGCCATTGGTCGGCGCGGTGACGACGCGGCCCCCGGCGGCGTTTTCCTCGTTCACCGCCATCGCGTAGCAGTTGAGCCAGTCGAACAGCTGCTCGCGCTCATTCGACATGGGATTGCCCGAAAGCTTGTCCCACAAATCGGGTGCGCGGCGCTGCACCTTCAGCCCGCCGGGCAGGATGCCGCGCTGGGTCAGCCCGCGATCGATGCACTGGTCCATCGCGGCGGCAATCCGGTCGAGCCCGGCAATCGTCTCCTCGCGCGGGCGCATCGCGTCCTCGTTGGCAAGGATCAGGTCCGCGACGGACAGATCATGCTCGGCGCACAGCGCGAGCAGTTCCCTCGCCGAGCCGAAGGGATGTGGCACATCCGTGCCCGCTTTCACGCGGTCGTTCTTGGGCGGACGACGCAGCTGCGCTTCGGACGCGACGAACCCGCCGCCGGTCGAGAAATAGGTCCGCTCCAGCAGGGTAGCGCCAGAGGTGTCGTAGGCGCGCAGCACCATCCCGTTGGGATGCAGGTCGGGGATGATGTGCCCGGCCAGATCGATATCGGTATGCGGGTCAAACGCGATCTCCCGCTTGCCGCCCAGCATCAGCCGGTGCGTCTCGCGAATGCTGGCGAGCGCGTCCGCCGCCTTGTCCGGGTCGGTGCGGTCGGCCTGAAAACCTGCGAGGCCAAGGATGCTCGCGTCGACCGTGCCATGCCCCACCCCGGTCAGCGCGAGCGAGCCCTGCAATTCCACCGCGACCCGAGAGACCTTGGCGAACCCGCCAGCCTTCTCCAGCGCCTGAACGAAACGCCGCGAGATTCGCATCGGGCCGACCGTGTGCGAAGAGGATGGACCGATCCCGATCCGAAAGATGTCGAGTACTGAAAGCATGGGGCGCGGATGGGGCACACCTTCCGCTACGTCAATCGCTACCCGCCGCCGAGCGAGCCGAGCGCGAAGGCCAGCACTGCACCGATCGCGGTAGCAATTCCCGCCCAGTAATCGTCTTCTCGAAAAGCCTGCGGAAACACTTCGACCGCAAGGCTGGCGATCACTGCCCCTGCGGCAAAGCAGCGGATCACCGCCAGCAGGTGTTCGCTCGCGCCTTCGAGCAGCAGGTTACCGGCAATTGCCGCCAGCGAGAGGATCAGCGCCGTTGACGCCCACAGCAGGAACACCCTGCCGCGCGACCGGCCATCGCTGCGCATTTCCTTCGCGCCGCCTGCCGCCTCGGGCAGGTTGGACAGGAGGATCGATCCGGCGAGCGCGGCGACCTCCATCGGGCCCGCGCCGATCAGTGCGACGCCCAGCGCAAGGTTTTCGGGAATGCCGTCGAGCGTGATCGCAGCGAGCAAGCCGCCGCCCGAACCGCCGCCCATCTTCTCCTTCACCAGCCAGTCGGCCAGCGTGAACACGCCTGCGCCCGCCAGGACGCCGCCGGCGGCGATCCAGAGAGAGCTGCGCTCTATGGACGGCTCGATCAGTTCGCTCGTGACCGACAGCAGCAATGCCCCGCCCGCCAGCGCGACGAGGAACCCCTCCGTCTTCTTGCCCAGCGGTGCATAAAGCCCCCAGGCGGCGCCGAGCATGAGCGCTCCGGACACCACTGCCACCACGATCAGCGTCATCATCATCACCCAACCTACGCACGTCCGCAGCGGATGTGCCCACACGGTGCCATACCCCGTGGAAAAAGCCTGCAATTTCGCCATGTTTCGTTTGGGTTTCAGCCGTCGTGTGCCTATATTCGCCCGATGGACGAGAACACGAAAAACGGCCGGAATACCGGCGAATATGGTGCGGATTCGATCAAGGTGCTCAAGGGCCTCGACGCGGTCCGCAAACGCCCCGGCATGTATATCGGCGATACCGACGATGGATCGGGCCTGCACCACATGGTGTTCGAGGTGTCGGACAACGCGATCGACGAAGCGCTGGCGGGCCATTGCGACCTCGTCCTGATCGAGCTCAACCCCGATGGCAGCGTCTCGGTGGAAGATAACGGCCGCGGCATTCCGGTGGACATGCACAAGGGCGAAGGCGTCTCCGCCGCCGAAGTCATCATGACCCAGCTGCACGCGGGCGGTAAGTTCGAGAACACCAGCGACGACAATGCCTATAAGGTCTCCGGTGGCCTCCACGGCGTCGGCGTATCGGTGGTCAACGCACTCAGCGAATGGCTCGAACTGGTCATCTGGCGCGACGGCAAGGAACACTGGATGCGCTTCGAGCACGGCGATGCCGTGAACAGCCTCGAAGTGCGTGGGCTTGCGCCGCCGGTCGATTCGAACGGCGACGAGAACGGCCTGAAGAAGGGCACGCGCGTCACCTTCAAGGCGAGCGAAGAGACGTTCAAGAACGTCACCGAGTTCGATTTCGACAAGCTCGAACATCGCTACCGCGAGCTCGCCTTCCTCAACTCGGGCGTGCACATCAAGCTGCGCGACCGCCGGGGCGAGGACGTGGCCGAACACGACCTGTTCTACGAGGGCGGGATTGCGGCCTTCGTCAACTATCTCGACCGCAACAAGGAAGCGCTGATTCCCGAACCGATTTCGGTCTCGGCGGAGAAGGACGGGATCGGCATCGACGTCGCGCTCGAATGGAACGATTCCTACTACGAGAACGTGCTCGCCTTCACCAACAACATCCCGCAACGCGACGGGGGCACGCACCTTGCAGCGTTCCGCGCCGCGCTGACCCGCACGCTCAACACCTACGCCGCCGCGTCTGGCCTGCTGAAGAAAGAGAAAGTCAGCCTCAGCGGTGAGGACATGCGCGAAGGGCTGACCGCAATCGTTTCGGTCAAACTGCCCGATCCCAAGTTTTCCAGTCAGACGAAAGACAAGCTGGTTTCGTCCGAGGTCCGCTCTCCGCTCGAAAGCCTGATGGGCGACAAGATGACCGAGTGGCTGGAGGAAAATCCCAACCACGCCAAGACCATCGTCCAGAAGATCGTCGATGCCGCCGCCGCGCGCGAAGCCGCACGCCGCGCGCGCGAGATGAGCCGCAAGGGCGCGATGAGCGTCGCTTCGCTGCCGGGCAAGCTGGCCGACTGCCAGGAACGCGATCCTGCCAAGTGCGAACTCTTCTTGGTCGAAGGCGACTCGGCCGGCGGTTCGGCCAAGCAGGGGCGCGACCGCAAGACGCAGGCGATTCTGCCGCTCAAGGGTAAGATCCTCAATGTCGAGCGCGCAAGGTTCGACCGGATCATTTCGTCGAAGGAAGTCGGCACGCTGATCCAGGCGATGGGCACCGGCATTCGCGACGATTTCAACATCGAGAAGCTGCGCTACCACAAGATCGTCATCATGACCGACGCCGACGTCGATGGCGCACATATCCGTACGCTGCTGCTGACCTTCTTCCACCGCCAGCTGCCCGAGATCGTGAAGGCAGGCCACCTCTTCATCGCCCAGCCGCCGCTCTACAAGGTCGCGCGCGGGCGCAGCGAAGTGTACCTGAAGGACGAGCGCGCGCTAGACCGCTACCTCGTTGCCGAGGGCTTGCAGGACCGCGTGCTCGACAGCCCCACCGGCGTGCGCGCCGGGGCGGACCTTTCCGCGCTGGTCGACCACGCGCTGCGGATGCGCAACCTGCTCGCCTACGCGCCGCGCAAATACGACACCGCGATCGTCGAAACGCTCGCGATGGCGGGCGCGTTCGATCCTGAAAACCTCGCGGCAAGCGACGCGCTCGACCGTGCGGCAGCGCGGCTCCAGATGGGCGACACCGAAGCCAAGTGGAGCGGAGAGCGTTCGCCCGATGGCGGGATCATGCTCAGCCGCCTGTGGCGCGGGGTGACCGACACGCACCTGATCGAGGAGAAATTCCTCGAAAGCGCCGAAGCGCGCAAGCTGCACAAGGTCGCGGCCGAAAACCTCGACGCCTACGAAAGCGCGGCAAAGCTGGTGAAGCCGAGCGCGGTCGAGGATGCTCCCGAACCCGACAGCGAGGATGACGGCGGCACGCCCGATCGCTCGGCCACCGCAGGGCAGGGCACGATCATCCGCCCCACCCAGCTGTTCGATGCAGTGATCGCGGCGGGGCGCAAGGGGCTGTCGGTCCAGCGCTACAAGGGTCTTGGCGAAATGAACGCGGAACAGCTGTGGGAGACCACGCTCGACCCTGACAACCGCGCGCTGTTGCAGGTGAAGATCGAGGATGCCGACGTGACGGACGAGATCTTCAGCCGCCTGATGGGCGACGTGGTCGAGACCCGGCGCGAGTTCATTCAGGATAATGCACTGAACGTCGCGAACCTCGATATCTAGCTGACGCCAGAATCTCCGGTTCGCTGGGGGCGCTGAACGTCGCGAACCTCGATATCTAGGCGGGGGCGCCCTCGCGCGCTCTCACCAGCAGCCCCCAGCCGCGCTCTTTCGGGCGCACGCCGTTGAACAGCCACAGCGCCAGCGGGCTTCGGCGCAGCACGCGATGCGCGGCATAGGGCAACACGAAGGCGGCGAGGCAGATCGCGCTCCACGACAGGAGCGGCGGAAGCGCCGCCCAGACGCACAAAATCGCCAGCGCCACCACGACCGGGTGGTGCAGCAGGTAGATCGTGAAAGACGCATCCACCAGCCGGTCTATCCGGGCGGATGGCCGGCGTGCGATCTTCACCAGCAGCGCAAGGATGGTCTGCGTCAGGCACAGCGATGCCAGCCCGTCGAACGCCAGATCGAGCGCGATGCCGATCCGCGACTGATCCTGCCACAGCCCGACATGCAGCAGCAGCGCGACCAGCCCGATGGTCGGGACCGCCGGATCGAGGGCCGAAAACCTTGCCCACAACGCTCGGGATCGGCGCAAAGCCACGCCGACGGCAAAGAACGGCAGGTAGATCGCGAGCCTGCCAAGATCGACCAACCCGCCGAGGAAGCTCAGATCGCTGTGCAAGATGTGCTCCAGCGCGAACAGCGCCAGCTCGTACGCCGCGAAGCCAAGGCCGAGCGTGATGACCCCGGGCACGGGCACCTTGCGGACCCGCACCACCAGCGGCCAGACCGCCGACAGCAGCAGGCACAGCAAAATCAGGACGGGCAGGAACCACAGGTGCGAGAGGAAATCGTGCGTCGCCTCGCCATCGACGATACCTGCTGGCGCGTGGGCAAGGATGGCCGCCTGCACCGGCACGATCGTCGCGATGCCCACCGTCAGCGGCAGCCCGAGCCTTTCGATCCGCCCCTTCAGCCATTCCCCGCGCGAACGCCGTTCCAGCAGCAGCGCAGCGAAGAAGCCCGCGATCACGAAAAAGCCCGGCATGCGAAAATCGCTGAGCACGGGCGGGATCAGGCTCAGCAGCGGATCGTGCGCCCCGCTCATCACCAGCCAGTGGCCGCCTGCAAAGGCGAGGCTGGCATGAAAGGGTATGCCCAGCAGCATGAACAGCGCACGTGCGGCATCGAGATGATGGTAGCGCTGGGCGTCGGGGGCGGGTGCCGGGTGCATGAACCGCGATTGCACCGGTCCCCCGGCCTTGTCGCGCGCGTGGATAGGCGCGTCTCTTACTAGGACGAACCGTTACCGAAACCTTTCCGCGCCCGCTCGACATGCTCGCAGGGAACGTCCAACGACCAGCGCATGGGCCATGATGCAATCATACTGGGCGGCGGAGCTGCGGGGCTGTTCTGCGCCGCCGTCGCGGGGCAGCGCGGGCGACGCGTGCTCGTGCTCGAAAAGGCGGAGGCGGTCGGGAAAAAGATCCTCACTTCCGGCGGCGGGCGGTGCAATTTCACCAATCTGGGCGCAGGACCGGACAACTACCTTTCTGCCAATCGCCACTTTGCCAAATCCGCGCTGGCCCGCTACACCCCGCGCGATTTCCTCGACCTGGTCGATCGCTACGCGATTGCCTGGCACGAAAAGACGCTGGGCCAGCTGTTCTGCGACGGTTCGGCGAGACAGATCGTCGCGATGCTGCTGGAAGAATGCGCGAAAGGCGCGGTCGATGTGCGGGTCGGTCAGGAGATTACACGGGTCGGGCGCGATGACGAAGGTTTCAGCGTCGAGGCGAACGGCGAAACCCATCGCGCGCCTTCGCTGGTGATCGCCACGGGCGGTCAGTCGATCCCGAAGATGGGCGCGACCGGCTTTGCCTACGATCTTGCCCGCCAGTTCGGCCTCAAGGTGGTCGAACCGCGCCCCGCGCTCGTCCCGCTGACGCTGGGCGGGGAAGATGTGCTGTTCCGCGAGCTGTCGGGCGTGTCCGCGCCGGTCGAGGCGCAGGCAGGCCAAGGGAAAACGGCTGCGAAATTCCGCGAGGCGGCGCTGCTGACGCACAAGGGCCTCTCCGGCCCCGCGATCCTGCAGGCCAGCTCCTACTGGCGGCATGGCGAGGTGCTGCGGATCGACTTCCTGCCAGACGCACCGCGCGGCTGGCTGATCGCGCGCAAAGGAGAGACTCCGAAGGCAAGCTTCGCCGGCGTGCTGCGCGAACACCTGCCCGAACGGCTGGCCGATACGCTCGCCGGGCGGCTCAAGCTCGAAGGACCGCTCCAGGGACTGTCCGACAAGGTGCTTGCACGCGCGGAGGATCGCCTGCGCGGCTGGCAATTCCACCCCAACGGCACCGAAGGCTTCGCCAAGGCCGAGGTGACCGCAGGCGGCATTTCGACCACCGACCTATCCTCGCAGACGATGGAGGCAAAGCGCGTGCCGGGCCTCTTTGCCATCGGCGAGGCGGTGGATGTGACCGGCTGGCTGGGCGGGTACAATTTCCAGTGGGCATGGGCGAGCGGCCATGCCTGCGGGCAGGCGCTCTAGGCGCTTCCACGAGCACGAGACGCTAGCCAAGCGACGCGGATCGCGGCAACATGCGCACGGGGTCGCACCGCACGGGAGCCTGCCATGCTCGAGACCATTCTTCGTCGCATGATCGTCGCTGGGCTGATCGCCGTCCTGTTCGGCCCGGTAGCCGCACAGGCTGAGGACACCACCTGCCGCAACGGCCTGTTCGCCGATGGCGAGGGTTTCCGGCAAGCACGGGTCACGGCGAAGCGCGCGTTCTTTTACGAGGATACCGATGGCTGCCCGACAGCGGATGCATGCCGCACGCGCTCCTATGTCATTGCAGGCGATATCCTGGTGGTGGACGGGCGGCAGGGCGGTGGCTTCGTGTGCGCGTTCTATCCCAATGACGGCGGCGGCACGGCTGGCTGGCTCAGGATGGAAGATCTCGCCGTGCTTCCCCCCGACGCCCATCCCTCGCCACAAGCGTGGCTCGGCGACTGGACCAGCAACGGCAATCCCGAAGTTACGATCGGCGAGAAATATGGCCGCCTATCGATCGTTGGAGAAGCCTACTGGCCCGACCGCCCCGAAGAGCTCGACTGGCCGACGATCCATATTGGCGAGGTGGCCGGAGCGCTCGACATCGCGGGCGCGCACGCGGGCTATGCAGACGACAACCTGTGCGAGCTGGAGCTGACCCTACTCGCCGATTTCCTCGTGATTTCGGACAACCGGCAGTGCGGCGGCGTGAACGTGACTTTCAGCGGGGTGTACACCCGGGCCGAATAGCGTGCCTCAAACCCCGATCGCAGGCAGGTAAGGCTCGCCGAACACGACCACCACGAAGCCCAGCGACGCACCGATCCACGTCGCGCGCAACCATGCCCAGCCGACGCCGGAACGCCGCGCCGAAAGCGCCATGACGATCGCCAGCAGCGCAACGACGATGGCGGGCACGGTCCACGTGCCCAGACCCAGCAGTTCGCTTATCCGTGCCTCGTCGTTGGGCATCTGCAAGCTGATGATGGCAGCAAGGACGCGCATCATCAGCGCGCCGAACACGATTGTCGGCCCGACCACCGCGCCGCGCGCGCTCATCGCCAGCCCGATCAGCGCCAGCAGCACCGTCACCAGAGGCCCGGCAGCGTCGACGATGATGTCGTCGCGAAGGCTGGCCGCTCCCCCGACCAGCGAAACGCTGTTCATCCGGATCACCGCGTCGTAGCCGAGCGCCTTGGCGGCGATCAGGTGCCCGATCTCGTGCAGCAGCACGCAAACGACGACGATGAGGAGCGTCAGCCCGATCTGTCTGAGTGCGATAGCCATCAAATGCGTCCCCCCGGTTGCGAGGGCCAAAGGCACACCGCATCGGCCTGCCCGTCAAGCCGACCCGCGACGGGGGCACGTGCCCCATCGACGAACGGCACCCCGGCGAGAGATTGCGGGACCGCGGCTGCTGCGCGTGCGGACGGAGGAATTTTCCTACTCGACCTTCCAGCGCTAACATCGGCGCCGCTCTTTCGCATCGTCGTTGCCCGGTCCCTCACGCGGAACCCTCGCGCAAAAAAAATCCGCGCGAATCCCGCAAAGTGTCGCCTTCCGCTATCCAAGCTTCTGGTAGACGGGCATTTTTTCAGGGTGACACGAGGGTGACACGTGTCACTCTTGTCACTCGGCGAGGATGTCTCCAGCAGGGCTTACAAAACCCGCTCCCAACTGATTTCGTCGATTGCAGGTTCCCGCCGCAAATATAGGCAGAAGGCGTCAGTCACCTCGGCAAAGGTGAGTTTATCGCGCGACCGATAATGCTCGTTCGAACTCCCATCGCGACGTTCAAGGATGAACAAGTCGCCCTCCCTCAAGGTCTGCATGTAGTGATGCTTCCCAAATTCGAGGATCAGGATGCCGTCGGCCTCCAATCCGTCGAGTCCGGCGAAGATGGCTTCCTCGGAAGGGGCCCGATGGTCCCGCACCCCGTCGACTTCTATTCGTGCATCGGGGACCGGCACTGCGGATAGGATTTTTATGCGTCCGGCGTCGCGCATCTGCGGTGTCACTGCTCCAACCGATCGCTCCACAAAGCGGACCAGCGGATCGGCATCTTTCCGAATCTTGTGGTTGAACCAAAGCGTTAGGGGGAGACCCAGCCCAAAGACGATCCCGACCGTGACGAACATCTGGATCGAGTACTGGCCTTCCCGATGCGCCATGAACACGATCCACGCCATGATCGGGGTCAGGATCACGAACCAGAGCGTGCCGTTCAGATCGGAACCGGCCCGGCCGGACACTTTCGATCCAAAAGCGTCGCCACGGATGCGGGCGAAGATCATCGGCCCGTACCTGTCCAAGGCGCTCCGCCAAAGGCAGAGATAGGAGCCGACGATCCAGCCGCGCGCGCCGTTCTTCGCCTCAAACCAAGGTAGCATCTCGGATTTCAGCCGTCGCTTTACCTCCTCAGGAGGATGGCGAGAGACGACCTCGAAGCGATAGCCGAGCACCGCGCCTACATTCTAAAAACGCCGAAGCGCGGGCGATCCTCGATCGGCGCTTCGAGGCAGGCGGCGAAGGCGAGGCCGAGAACGTCGCGGGTCTGCACGGGGTCGATGACGCCGTCGTCCCACAGGCGCGCGGTGGCGTAGTAGGGGTTGCCCTCGTCCTCGTATTTCTGGCGGATGGGAGCCTTGAATTCCTCGGCCTGTTCGTCGGTCCACGTGTCCGCGTCGCGGTGGACCGTGGCGAGCACCGACGCCGCCTGTTCGCCGCCCATCACCGAGATGCGGCTGTTGGGCCAGCTGAACAGGAAGCGCGGAGAATAAGCGCGGCCCGACATGCCGTAATTGCCTGCCCCGAAGCTGCCGCCGATCAGGATGGTGACCTTGGGCACGCTCGCGGTGGCGACCGCCGTCACCAGCTTTGCACCATGCTTGGCGATCCCTTCCGCCTCGTATTTCCCGCCGACCATGAAGCCGGAGATGTTCTGCAGGAACAGCAGCGGGATGCGCCGCTGGCACGCCAATTCGATGAAATGCGCACCCTTCACCGCGCTTTCGGAGAACAGCACGCCGTTGTTCGCGAGCACCGCCACCGGCATGCCCCAGATATGCGCGAAGCCGCAGACAAGCGTGGAGCCGTAGTCCTTCTTGAACTCATGGAATTCGCTGCCGTCGGTCAGCCGGGCGATCACCTCGTGCACGTCGTATGGCGCGCGCACATCCTCGGGGATCAGCGCGTAGAGGTCTTCCGCGTCGAACTTGGGCGGTACCGGCTCCTGAAGCTCGATATTGGTCGCCGCATCGGTGTTAGCACCCAGATGGCTGACGATATCGCGCACGATGGTCAGCGCGTGCTCGTCGTTCTCGGCAAGGTGATCAACCACGCCGGACTTTTTCGCATGCAGATCGCCTCCGCCCAGATCCTCGGCGCTGATCTCCTCGCCCGTCGCGGCCTTCACCAGCGGTGGGCCGGCAAGGAAGATAGTGCCCTGATTGCGCACGATCACGCTCTCGTCGCTCATCGCGGGCACATAGGCCCCGCCCGCAGTGCAGGAACCCATCACGCAGGCGATCTGCGGAATGCCGAGGCTGCTCATCTGCGCCTGGTTGAAGAAGATGCGCCCGAAGTGCTCCTTGTCCGGGAAAACCTCGGCCTGATAGGGCAGGTTCGCGCCGCCGCTATCGACCAGATAGATGCACGGCAGGCGGTTTTCCTGCGCGATTTCCTGCGCGCGAAGGTGCTTCTTGACCGTCATCGGGTAGTACGACCCGCCTTTGACCGTCGGATCGTTGCACACGATCATCACCTGCCGCCCGGACACGCGCCCGACGCCGCAAATCATCGAGGCGCCGTTGACGTCGCCCTCGTACATGCCGTTGGCCGCCAGCTGCCCGACTTCGAGGAAAGGCGAGCCCGGATCAAGCAACCGCTCCACCCGTTCGCGGGGAAGCAGCTTGCCGCGGCTGACGTGCCGCTCGCGATGCTTCTCGCTCCCGCCCAGCGCCGCCTCGGCGACCTTCTCGCGCAGTTCGGTGGCAAGCGCCTTGTTATGATCGAAGCGCGCCTTTGCATCGGGCGCTTCACGGTCGAGCATCGAGGTGAGTACGGGTGCGGTCATATGTTCTATCTCAGCGTTTCTTCACGAACTCGGCGCGCAGGACGAGGCCTTTGATGCCGGGGTACTTGCAGTCGATCTCCTGCGCGTCGCCGGTCAGGCGGATCGATTTGATCAGCGTGCCCTGCTTCAGCGTCTGGCCCGCGCCCTTCACCTCCAGATCCTTGATCAGCGTCACCTGGTCGCCATCGGCCAGCAGGTTACCCACCGCGTCGCGCACTTCGACCGTGTCCGCCGCAGCCTGCTTCGCCGTGAGTTCGGAGGCCGGCATCCATTCCCCGCTTTCCTCGTCGTAGACGTAGTCTTCGTCGGCGCTCATTCGCTGTCGCCTTCGAGATGCTCGGCGAAGAAGGGCATCACGTGATCGGCGAAACGCTCGTTCACGCGGTTGGTGTGATCGCCCTCGTAGAGTTCGAAATCGTAGTCGACGCCGAACCGGTCGAGCTCGGCGCGCCAGATGCGATTGCCTTCGAGAAGGAAATCCTTGTCGCCGATATCCATCGCGAACCCGTCGAGCGTCGTCAGCGAGCGCAGGTATTGCGGCAGGATCACCACCGGCGCGTTGGCGGCGACGCGCTGGTTGACCAGCGGATCGATCGTGCCGTCCTCGCGCAGGCCGGTGTCGGCCTTGAGGAAGCCCTCGGCGGTCGGGTCGGGCGACCAGGCGACCAGCGTGGAGATCGCCGCGAGCTGGAAGAACTCGGCATTCTCGACCTCTTCGGGGCTCATGCTCTCGATCTTCTGCGCCATCTCGGGCGTCATCGCCGCCGGGTCGAGGCAGCACGCGCTCATCATGTATATGCTGGAGAAGATGCCCGGGTTCTTCAGCGCCACCCGCGCGGTGCCGTAGCCGCCCATCGAATGGCCCGACAGGCCGCGGCTCGCAGCGTCCGGGATCGAACGGTAATTGGCGTCGATCCAGTCGACCAGATCGTGCGCTACGAAGCCCTCGTAGTCGCCCACGGTCGGGCCGGAGGAATAGAAGGCGCCCTTCCATTTGGAGTCGCCGTTGGGCACGACGAGAATCATCGGGTGACCGGCCTCGGCCGCCTTGTCGACCGCAGCGGTGAAGTCGATGTGATGCTCGATATAGCGCTTGGGCGAGCCCCAGTAGCCATGGAGGAAGTAGACCACGGGATAGTGCGCATCCGGATGCTCGTCGTACCCCGGCGGGGTGATGACGTAGACTTCGCGGGTTGCGGTGTTGCCTTCCAGATTGCCCTCGATCGCGGGGCTATGGACCGTCTCGATCGTGAGCCGCGCTGCGTCCTGCGCAGCGGCGGGCACGGCCAGAGCTGCGACGAGACCCAGCGCGAGAGCAAACTTCTTCAGCATGGTCATTCCCCCCTTAGCCAGCGGCCCCGATCAGTTCCCGACCGATCAGCATGCGCCGGATTTCGTTCGTGCCCGCGCCGATGTCGAGCAGCTTGGCATCGCGCATATAGCGTTCCACCGGCCAGTCGAGCGTGTAGCCCGCCCCGCCCAGCGCCTGCACGCTTTCGGCCGCGACGCGGAAGGCATTCTCGCTCGCCAGCAGGATCGCGCCCGCCGCATCGAACCGGGTGGTCTGGCCCGCATCGCAGCTCTTGGCGACCGCGTAGGTGTAGGCGCGCGCCGATTGCAGCGCGACGTACATGTCCGCCACCTTGGCCTGCATCAGCTGGAAGGAACCGATCGGCTTGCCGAACTGCGTGCGCTCGCGAAGGTAGGGGATCACGGTGTCGAGGCAGGCCTGCATGATGCCGAGCTGCAGTCCGGCAAGCACCACCCGCTCGTAATCGAGCCCGCTCATCAGCACGCCCACGCCGCCGCCGACCGGGCCCATGACGCGATCCTCTGGCACGAAGCAGTCGTCGAACACCAGCTCCGCCGTTGGCGAGCCGCGCATGCCGACTTTCTCGATCTTCTGGCCGATCGAGAAACCCTCGTCGCCTTTCTCGATCAGGAAGGCGGTGATGCCGCGCGATCCGGCTTCGCTGTCGGTCTTGGCATAGACCACCAGCGTATCGGCGTAGGGCGCGTTGGTGATCCAGAACTTGGTGCCGTTCAGGCGGTAGCCGCCCTCTACCGCGTCGGCCTTGAGTTTCATCGAGACGACGTCCGAACCCGCGCTCGCCTCGCTCATCGCCAGCGAGCCGACGTGTTCGCCAGAGATCAGCGGACCGAGGTACTTCGCCTTCTGTTCCTCGTTGCCCCAGCGGCGGATCTGGTTGACGCACAGGTTGGAGTGCGCGCCGTAGCTGAGCCCGAGCGAAGCACTCGCCCGGCTTACTTCCTCGACCGCGATCACGTGCTCGAGATAGCCCAGGCCAAGGCCGCCATCGGCTTCGTCCACCGTGATCCCGTGCAGGCCGAGTTCGCCCATCTGCTGCCACAGCTCCTCGCGGGGGAACCAGTCCTCGCGGTCGATCTTCTCGGCCAGCGGCACGATCTGTTCGTCGGCGAAACGGCCTACGGTTTCGCGGATCATCTCCGCGCTCTCGCCAAGCTGGAAGTCGAAATCGGGGGTCGCACGCATACTGGACATTGGGGGCATCCTTCTCTTTCGCTGCCGCGCATAGCAACCCCGCCCGCCATCGCAAACCGGCGGCCCGACCGATCGGCGCAGAGGTTTGAGAGACTTAACAAAAATCATGCTTCGCGAAGCTTTTGTAGCGTTCGTCGCTCACGCCCCTATATGGCGAAGCTGGAAGGGGAAGATGGACTCTCTCGTATCGAATCAGGGCCCGGACATGGAACGTCCGGATGCCTCTTCCACGGACGACGATCCGCGCGCGCGTGAGCTTGCTCCGTTCGGCATCGATTCGCTCGAAGACGATCACGAGCTGCGCGCGATTGCCGATTTCGCCGCGCAGCTGTGCGGCACGCCCAGCGCCAGCGTCACCATCGTCGAACAGGATCGCCAGCGGTTCCTCGCCCGTCACGGAATGGAAGACCGCGAGACGCCGCGCTCGGTCAGCTTTTGCGCGCAAGCGATGCAGCAGGAAGAGCTGTTCATCGTCGAGGATGCGACCGAGGACTCTCGCTTTACCGATAATGCGCTCGTCACGGGCCCGCCGCATCTGCGTTTCTACGCGGGTGCCCCGATGATCACCGAGGATGGAACGCAGCTCGGCGCGCTGTGCGTGATCGACACAGAGCCGCGTCCGGGCGGCCTTACCCAGTTGCAGCAGGACGGTCTGCGCGTGCTTGCACGCTCGGCGCTGCGCCGCTTCGTGAACGAGCGCGAGGCGAAGCGGTCGCGGGCGCGCGAGAAGGATCGCGCGCGGATGCTCAATCTGGTGCTCGATTCGGTGCCGGGGATCGCCTGGTCGGCCGACGAGGACCTTACCTTCGATTTCTTCAACGCCCGCTGGGCGGAAGTCACCGGGGCCAAGCCGCCGAAGTCGATCGAGGAATGGCGCGCTTACATCCATCCGGACGAGTTCGACGCAACGATCGAGAAGTTCGCTTTTTCGACCGAGCGCAAGCTGGTCTACAGCGACGAATGGCGGTTGCGGCTTGCCGACGGGTCCTATCGCTGGGCGCTCAGCCGCGCGGTTCCGATTGAGCTGGGCGATGGCACCTGGCGCTGGGTGGGCACGATCATCGACATCGACGACGTGCATCGCCTCTCCGACAGCCGCGACCTGCTCGCCCGCGAGTTGTCGCACCGGATCAAGAACATCTTCGCCGTGGTTTCGAGCCTGATCACCCTGTCCGCCCGCCGCGACCCGACCTTGCGCTATTTCGCGCAGGAGATGACGGACAAGATTTCGGCACTCGGTCGGGCGCACGAGTTCGTCGCGCCCACCGGCATGGCGCAGGAAAACTCGCTGCACGGCCTGCTGCAGCAGATCTTCGCGCCCTATGTGGATGGCGATACGCCGCGGATCGCGATTTCCGGCGTCGATCTGGCGGTGCAGCCGCGCGCCGCCACCCCGCTGGCGCTGGTGTTTCACGAACTGGCGACCAATTCGACCAAGTACGGCGTGCTTTCGCGCGACGAAGGCGTGGTCGACGTCGCAATTTCGCATGGCGAGGACGAGATGCTGCGGATCGTCTGGCGCGAGCCGGGCGTGCCGCAGTACGATCAGGACACCGAAGGCTTCGGTTCGCGCCTGCTGCGGATGAGCGTCGAGGGCCAGCTGCAAGGCAGGATCGAGCGCGAGTGGGACGATGGCGGCATGTCCGTGACCCTCGACCTTTCCCTTCCCGTGCTCGCCGGGTAACGTCCCACCGCATGGCTTCATCGCTCGCGTTCGAAGGCGTCACCAAACGCTATGACACCACCGAGGCACTCGCCGGGATCGACCTCAACGTCGAACCGGGCAGCTTCATCGCACTGGTCGGTGCGTCGGGATCGGGCAAGTCCACCCTGCTCAAGACGATCAACCGGCTGGTCGATCCGACTACGGGCCGCGTTTTGCTCGATGGCGAGGATGTGACCACCCGCGACCCGACCGAGATGCGCCGCCGGATGGGCTACGTTTTCCAGGGCATCGGGCTGTTTCCGCATCTCACCGTGGGCGAGAACATTGCCATGGGGCCGCGGCTGGTGGGGGAAAAGCTGACCGGCGAACGGATTACCGAACTGCTCGAACTGGTCGACCTTCAGCCCGACATGGCCAGCCGCCTGCCGGCAGAGCTTTCGGGCGGGCAGCAGCAGCGGGTCGGCGTGGCGCGCGCGCTGGCGGGCGATCCGAAGCTGCTATTGATGGACGAACCCTTCGGCGCGCTCGACCCGGTGACGCGCGATGCGCTGGGCACGCGGGTGCGCGATCTGCACGCCCGGCTCGACCTGACCACGATCATGGTGACGCATGACATGGCCGAGGCATTGATCCTCGCCGAACGCGTGCTGGTGATGGACCGGGGACGGATCGTGGCCGACGAAACTCCGCAGGCGCTCGCCAGCGGCAAGGGTGGTGACATCGCGCAGGCACTGGTCGAAATCCCGCGCCATCAGGCCCAACGGATGAAGGAGCTCGAAGCGTGAGTGCGGTGTGGACCGCGCTGCTCGGGCTCGGCGATGTGCTGGCGCAGCATGTCATCCTGTCCGCCTGCGCGATCGGCCTCGGCACCGCCGTGGCGCTGCCGCTGGCGGTGTGGGCGAGCCGCAGTCAGGCCGTTTCGCGCGGCGCTCTGGGCTTTGCGAGTTTGGTGCAGACGATCCCCGCACTCGCCCTGCTGGCGCTGTTCTTCCCAATCCTGCTCAGCTTGCGCGCAGTATTCGGCCCCAACCTGCCGACACTCGGCTTCCTGCCCGCGCTCCTCGCGCTAGCACTTTATGCGTTGCTGCCGATCCTGCGCAACGCAGTGACAGCGCAGACCAACCTCGACCCAGGCGTGCTTCAGGCGGCCGACGCGGTGGGGATGAGCTTCTGGCAGCGGCTGCGGATTGTCGAGGCGCCGCTCGCCGCGCCCTACATCATGGCGGGCGTTCGCACCGCAGCGGTGTGGACCATCGGCGCAGCGACGCTTTCGACCACCATCGGCCGGCCCAGTCTCGGCGATCCGATCTTCGCCGGGCTGCAGACGCAGAACTGGACGCTGGTGCTGGCGGGCTGCATCGCCAGCGCAGGGCTGGCCATCGTCGCCGACGCGCTGCTCGGGATCATCGAATCGGGCTTCCGCCATCGCGACCGGCGGCGCTGGCTGGGCGGTGCCATCGCAGTGGCGCTGGGCGTCGCGGCGGCATTCGCGAGCCAGGTCGACTGGAGCCGCGACGACGGGCGCGACACCATCGTGATCGGAACCAAGCAGTTTTCCGAGCAACTGATCCTCGGGCGACTGGTGGGCGATCGGTTGCGCGATGCGGGCTACAATGTGGAGTATCGCGAAGGGCTCGGCTCGGCGGTGGTCGCGCAAGCAGTCGCCAATGGGTCGATAGACCTCTATTTCGACTATACCGGCACGATCTGGGCCAACCAGATGAAGCGGACCGACAATCCCGGCCGCGACGCGATGTACAATGCGATCGTGAAGTGGGAGCGGGAGAAGCAGGGCACCCGCGTGCTCGGCAAGCTGGGTTTCGAAAATGCCTATGCCTTCGCCATGCGCGAGGATCGGGCGAAGGAACTCGGCATCACCACCATCACCGATCTGGCGCGTGCCGCCCCCCGGCTGGTAGCGGGCGGCGATCCCGAATGGTTCGAACGGCCCGAGTGGTTTGCCGTCCGCGATGCCTACGGGCTGAAATTCGCCAACCAGCGCAATTTCTCGCCGACCTTCATGTACGACGCTCTGCGCTCCGATGAAGCCGACGTAATTACCGCTTACACTTCCGACGGACGGATCGCGGCGGACAAGCTACGCGTTCTGGAGGACCCGCGGGAGGCCTTGCCGAGCTACGACACCTTGATCATCCTGTCGCCCGAGCGTGCGAACGACGAGCGCCTGATCGCCGCGCTGCGCCCGTTGCTGGGATCGATCAATGTCGAGGCCATGCGCGAGGCGAACTTCTCGGTCGACCGAACCGATGGCGAGAAGAAGAGCCCGCAAGAGGCGGCAGAGACGCTCGCGAAGAAAATCGGTCTCGAGTGAAGATCGGAAGCCAGTTGCGGGTCGCCCTTAGGGTCGCTTCCACACCTGGGTCTGGCAGAACGGGCCGATACAGCCCTTCACCTCAAGTTCGCTCGCGCTCTTGCGACGGATGACGGAGCGATAGGTCTTCCCCTTTTTCGGGTCATAGATCTCGCCGCGCCACAGGTCGTCCTCTTCCTTGAAGCCGGTCAGCACGGGCAGCCCCATCAACTTGCGACTGCGCAGCGCTTTCTTCGGGTTGTTGACGTCGCGCTGGTCCGCACCGTCTGGGGGCGTCTCGAGGAATTTCGAAATCTTTCCACACAGGCTCGCGCCGCAATCGCCGATCGTCACCACTGCCGATCGATCCTGCGTGACCCACCTGCCGGTGATCGGCTCCGCTGCAAGGAGCGGGCTGGCGAGGGCGGCGAGCGCGGCGGCAGCGGCTAGCGATGCTGGGATGATCGGTTTCATGTGACGCAAACGGTCAGTCTCCGCCTCCGTTCCGCAGCCCCGCCCCGTCGGGCCAGTCGGCATGGGCAAACGCGATCACCTTGAACAGGTCGCCCATCTGGTCGGCTGCGACGAGGCGGATGCGGGCGGCCTCGACTTCCTCCGCCCTATTGGGTGACGCCTTTGCCAGCGCGGCTGCGCGCGCATCGATGCCCAGCGCGGTCAGCCATTCGCCCTGGGTCGCGCTTCCCAGCATCCGCACGCCCTTGCGCTGCGCCACTTCGGCCAGCGCGGCGAAATCGACGTGTGCCGTCAGGTCTGCCGTGCCCGGACCGGCCAGCGGATCGACCTTCCGGTGCTGCGCGATCGCCTGAAAAGTCGAGCCTGTCCGCGAAGCGAGGTGCCCGTAATCGATTGCGAGTGCAACACCGCCCTGGCCCGCCAGGCGCCGGGCGATCTCGTCCATCACCGCCGCTGCGGCGGGACAGGTTTCGATAATGGTACCCGCTGCGCTGTCCGCCCATTGGGCGGGCACTGCGCTGTCCATCGGCTGGTCGCCCGCGACGAATACGAAGGCGTCATCCTCGCCCAATCCGACCATCCGTTCGCGCCAGCCCCCCTCGGTCCGCACCAGCTGGCGTACGGGCAACGCGTCGAAGAACTCGTTCGCTACCAGTAACAGAGGACCATCTTCGGGCACGCTCGACAGGTCATCGTGGAACTGCGCGCCTGGGACGGCTTCGGCTTGCACGCTCCGCAGCGCGGGCGATCCCTCGACGAAATGCACCTGTGGGTTACAGCCGAAACGCGCCATGCTGCGCAGTGCGTCCTTGGCCAGCGTGCCGCGCCCCGGCCCAAGCTCGCAATAGATGGCGTTTTCGGGAGAGCCCGCGCGCGTCCAGATATCCGCCAGCCATAGCCCCACCAGCTCGCCGAACATCTGGCTGATCTCGGGCGCGGTCACGAAGTCACCGCCACCATCTTCCCTGGGGCCACCCAGCGGATCGCGCGCGGCGTAATACTGCGCGTTGCTCTCACCCATGAAACGGGCAACCGGCAACGGTCCGTGCATGGCGATCAGCCGCCGGAACCGCCCGGTCAGGCTTGCTTGATCGGCTGTGTCGTTCAGGATGCGCTCTCGGGATCGTCCTGCGGCACCGGCTTCGCCGTGCCCGTCTTGCCGCTGATTGCATAGGCAACGATGCCCAGCCCGATCAGGATCATCGGAATGCTCAGCCATTGCCCCATCGACAGGCCGGACCGGGCCGCGAACTCGGTCAGCTGCGCGTCCGGCTGGCGGAAGAACTCGTTGATGAACCGCGCGACCGCGATGCCCGCGGTGAACACGCCGACCAGCAGGCCCGGCTTCCATCGTGCCCGCGTCAGCCAGAACAGCGAGAGCATGATCGCCGCCATCGCCAGCCCTTCGAGCCCGGCCTGGTAAAGCTGGCTTGGGTGGCGTGCGATGTCGCCGCCTCCCGGGAACACCATCGCCCACGGCACATCGGTGGGGCGGCCCCACAGCTCACCATTCACGAAGTTGGCCAGCCGTCCGAAGAACATGCCGAAGGGCACATTGACCGCGATGTAGTCGGCGACGCGCAACCAGTTGAGATTGCTGCGATAGCTGACCCACAGCAGCGCGAGCACAACGCCGATCACCCCGCCGTGAAAGCTCATCCCACCATCCCACAGCCGCAGCAGGCCCCAGGGCATCCACCCTGGATGGCTGAAATCGAGGAAGAGATCGGGTTTGTAGAAAATCGCGTAGCCAAGCCGCCCGCCGAAGATCACGCCGAGAGTGCAATAAAAAAGCAGATCCTCGACATGCTTCTGCGCCATCGGCGCGCCGGGCGCCTTGATCATCCGCGAAAGATGAAAATACGCTACGACAATGCCGAAAATATACGCCAGCGAGTACCAGCGCAGGGTGAAACTTCCGAGCTCGATACCCGGCGTCAGCCCCAGATCCGACCAGTAAATTGGCTGATTTGCGGCTTCGGCGACTAGTGACAGCATCCCATCGACCCCTTAGAGATACGCCCGAATGGCCTCGTCTTGCGTCAATGCGGCGTGCATTGGCACAGGCAGGCGCCGGACAAAAGGGACAATGCGACCCCGCGCGGCAAAGCGTCAGGGCGCGATACGAGAGGAAACGAATGCCGACCGAGCTCGACAATACGCTGGATGCCATTATGGACAAGCTGGTCGCACCCGGCGGCCCGGCAGAAACCGTGCCGTTTGCACGCCATGGCGTGACCATGCCGGCGTTCAAGAACGCCCCGCCCAGCCTGGCGCACTATTTCGCGCATTATTGCAACGAGCATCGGGACAGCGAATTTCTGGTGGACGCAGGCTGTCGCCTGACCTTCGGCGAAGCTTACGACGCCGCACGCCATGTGGCAGCCGGACTGCTATCGCGGCACAAGCTGGTCAAGGGCGACCGCGTGGGCATCGCTGCGCGCAACTCGGCCAACTGGATTGTCGCCTACATGGGCATCACCATGGCGGGCGGTTGCGCCGCGCTGGTCAACGGCTTTTCAACCGGCGAGGAAATGGCCGATGCGATCCGGATGGTGAACTGCCGCCTCGTGCTGGCAGACCGCAAGCGGGCCGAACGCCTCGAAGGCACCGCGCACGGTGCGACGATCCTGTCGCTGGGGCACGATTGCAACCCGGCCGATGGTCTTGAAGCGGTGTGGGGCGATGCCGCCGCGACCGCGCTGCCCACGCTCACGCCCGACGATTACGCGACGCTGCTCTACACCTCGGGTTCCACCGGGCGCTCGAAGGGTGCTTATTCGGACCATCGCGGCGTGATGAACGGCACGATGAGCTATGTCGTGCAGTCGCTGATGGCGCTCACCTACATGCAGGGCAAGGGGGAGGCGCCGAGCCTGCAGCCCACCGCGCTTGTTTCGGTGCCGCTGTTCCACGTGACCGGCGAAGTCCCGGTCTTCCTTCAGAGCTTCGCGCTGGGCAGGAAGCTGGTGCTGATGAAGAAGTGGGATGCGGGCGAGGCGCTGCGGCTGATCGAGGCCGAGAAGGTGACCTATTTCACCGGCGTTCCGCTGATGAGCTACGAGATGGCAACGCATCCCGATCGCGAGAAGTACGATACTTCCACCTGCACGTCCTTCGCGGCAGGCGGTGCGCCGCGCCCGACCGATCACGTGGAAAAGATTCACAAGGCGTTCCCCGGCGGCTTCCCCCTGCTCGGCTATGGCCTGACCGAAACCAACGCCATCGGCTGCGGCAACTTTAACGAGAACTATCTCGCCAAGCCGACCAGCACCGGCAAGGCCAGCCGCCCGCTGGTCGACATGGCGATCCTCGACGAGGCGGGCAACAAGCTGCCCGATGGCGAGGTGGGCGAAATCTGCATCCGCACGGTCGCCAACTTCCTCGGCTATTGGGACAACCGCGAGGCGACGAAGGAAGCCTTCACCGACGACATGTATTTTCGCACCGGCGACCTAGGGCGGCTCGATGAAGACGGCTACCTTTTCATCGTCGACCGCAAGAAGGACATCATCATCCGCGGGGGCGAGAACATCAGCTGCCTCGAAGTCGAAGAAGCGATCTATGCCCACGACGCGATCGCCGAATGCTCGGTCTTCGGCCTGCCCGACGATCGCTACGGCGAAATCGTCGGCGCGGTGTACCAGACCAAGGACGGTGCCAGCCTGAGCGAAGCCGATCTGGCCGCATTCCTCGAAACGAAGCTGCCGCCGTTCAAGCGCCCGGCCCATATCTGGCAGGAAACCGATTCGCTGCCCCGGCTCGGCACGCAGAAGATCGATCGGAGGACGCTGCGCACCAAGTACGCGGCGCTCCACGCCGGCACTTGAGCGCCCCGCCCCTCTCCAACCAGCGCGCCATCATCGACCGGCGCAAGCTCGCCCAGGCGATCGCCGAATTGCCGGGCGAGGGAGGGGAATCTCGCGATGCGGTGCTGGCGCTGCTGCGCGAGGCGCTGAAGGACGGGCGCGCGGAACTGTCGCGTCGCCTCGTCGAGCATCCGGCGGCGGGGCACGCACAGTGCGGCGGGCAGAGCTTCCTGCTCGATCAGATCATCCGCCTCATCTACGACTACGCCGCGCGCCAGCTTGCGCCCGCTCCCGATGACAAAAGAGCCTGTGCGATTTCCGTGGTCGCGGCGGGCGGATACGGTCGAGAGGAAATGGCGCCGCACTCGGATGTCGACCTGACTTTCATCGTCGAGCGGGCGGACGACAAGCGCACCGTCAGCCTGATCGAGGCTGTCCTGTACCTGCTTTGGGATCTGGGCCTGACGGTCGGCCATTCGGTGCGGACGGTGGACGAGATCGTCAGCATGTCGAAGGCCGACGGAACGATCCTGACCTCGCTGCTCGAATGTCGCTACCTGTGGGGGGACGAGGCGCTCTACGAAGCGAGCAAGCAGCGCTTCTATGCCGAGGTCGTCGACGGGACCGAGCGGCAGTTCGTGGTCGAGAAACTGCGCGAGCGCGATGCGCGGCACAAGCGGATGGGCGATACGCGCTACGTCGTCGAACCCAACGTGAAGGAGGGCAAGGGCG
The DNA here is from genome assembly GCF_038594485.1 of Citromicrobium bathyomarinum. Lineage (GTDB taxonomy): Bacteria > Pseudomonadota > Alphaproteobacteria > Sphingomonadales > Sphingomonadaceae > Alteriqipengyuania > Alteriqipengyuania bathyomarina_A. The sequence continues at coordinate 347,550 of NZ_JBCFZG010000008.1, forward strand.
GCCTGCGCGATCTTCAGGCGTTGTACTGGATCGGCAAGTATATCCACCGCGTGCGCGATGCGGCCGAGCTCGTCGATGCAGGGCTGTTCACCAAGGCCGAATATCGCAGCTTCCGCCGCGCCGAGGGCTTCCTGCTCGCGGTGCGGTGCCACCTGCACGATATTACCGGCCGAGCCGAGGACCGCCTCACCTTCGATCTGCAGAAGGAAGTCGCGCGGCGGATGCGGTTTGCCGACCGGCGTGGGAAAAGCTCAGTCGAGCGGTTCATGCAGTACTATTTCCTGCAGGCCAAACGCGTCGGCTCGCTTACTGGGGTGTTCCTCGGCCAGCTGGAAGACCAGTTCGCGAAGAAGCGCGCCCGGCGGGGGTTTTTCGCAGGCTTCAACGCCCGCCCGCGGACGCTGCGCGGCTATACCGTCTTCGCGGGCAAGCTTGCCGCGCCAGGTGACGACTGGTTTCGCAAGGACCCGGTGCGTCTGATCGAGATCTTCCAGATCGCCGAGGCCGAACAGCTGGAAATCGATCCGCGCACGATGCGACAGGCGGATCGCGACAGCGGGTCGATCAACGACGAAGTCCGCGCGGATCCGCGTGCCAATGCCCTCTTCCTCGATCTGCTGTGCGGTCGCAACGAGCCCGAAATGGTGCTGCGGTGGATGAACGAGGCGGGCGTGTTCGGCCGCTTCGTGCCCGATTTCGGGCGGGTCAACGCGCAGATGCAGTTCAACATGTACCACCACTACACGGTGGACGAGCATACCATCCGCGCGATCGGCTTCCTCAACGCGATCGAGAAAGGCGAGCTGGCGGAAGAGCATCCGCGCGCCACCCGCGAAATCCACAAGCTCCAGAGCCGCCGCACCCTGTTCGTCGCCACACTGCTGCACGATATCGCCAAGGGGCGCGGGGGCGATCATTCGGTGCTCGGTGCCGAAGTGGCCGAGCGGCTGTGCCCGCGTTTCGGCCTGAGCGAAGAGGAAACCGCCCTCGCCGCGTGGATGGTGCGCCAGCATCTTTTGATGAGCCACACCGCCTTCAAGCGCGATCTTGCCGATCCCAAGACGGTCGAGGATTTCGTCGCCGAGGTGCAGACTCTCGAACGGCTGCGCCAGCTTGCCATCCTGACCTCGGTCGATATCCGCGCAGTCGGGCCGGGCACCTGGAACAGCTGGAAGGGCCAGCTGCTGGGCGAGCTGTACGATCTTGCGCACGAGCGTTTGCGGCTGGGCCACGCGACCAGTGGCCGCAAGGAACGCGTGGCCGCGCGCAAGGCGGCGGTGCGCGAAGAGCTGGGCGACAAGGCCGGGCTGATGGACGAACTGGGCGAGCTGCTGACCGCGCCCTACTGGATCGCCGAACCGCCCGACATCGCGGCGCGCAACATCGTGCAATACTCGGTCGCGCGCGAACTCGGCGAAGCGCTGTCGGTCCATTGCGAGGCGGACGAGGAACGCGGCGCGACGCTGGTCACCGTGATCGCCGCCGACCATCCGGGTATCTTTATGCGGATCGCGGGGGCGATCCACCTCGTCGGCGGCAACATCATCGACGCGCGGATTCACACCACGCGCACCGGCTTCGCGATCGACAACTTCCTGGTGCAGGACCCGCTCGGGCGGCCCTTCGGCGAAGACAACCAGCTCGAACGGATCGAGCGCAGCATTGCCGAAGCGCTGGCGAGCGGGAGGGAGCTTGTTCCCAAGCTCGCCAAACGTCCGCTGCCGCGCCGGGGTGCGGGCGCGTTCGACGTGCGGCCCTTCGTCGCGTTCGACAACGACGCCTCGCATCGCTTCACCGTGATCGAGGTGGGCGCGAGAGACCGCCCCGCCCTCCTCAACCGGCTGGCGCGCGCGCTGTTCGAACAGCACGCGATGATCCGTTCGGCACACGTCACCCATTACGGCGAGCGCGCGGCGGATACGTTCTACGTCACCGATCTGACGGGCGACAAGATCACCGACGAGAACCGCCTCGCGAACATTCGAGAAGCCCTGATCGAAGCGGCGAGCGACGAGATGCAGGCCGAGCTGGAACCTGCCTAGGTTGCGGGTGCGACACCCGCTTGCACGAAATGCAAGTTGATGAAGCACATGCAGCGCATTGCATATGAAGAAAGGCGCCTAGAGGCGTCGCGGACCACGATGTGAAAGAGCCGGCCAGCGACGCTAGCACCGGGCGCAGAAGTAGGAAAATGCCGGATCGCAAAAGGGGAAGGAGAGCGACAGGTTTGCGCCTCAATTTCGGCGATTCCTGCGATTGACACGGCGGCCCACGAGTTGCCGCGCGCACTCGCTCGGGCTCTTGGCAGCTGGACGTGCTTTCCTGCCAGCTCCTCTAATAGCGAGACAATCGGGAAAGCTTCGCTCTCCATCTTTTCAATGACTTAATCCGTCCGCCTGCTGAAGCCGCGAACGACAGATGCGACGTCGAAGCCAAAGCTTTTTGGCAAGAAGGACCCGCTCGGACATACGGCTTACATCAGGCACTCCGTACGCACGTCCGTCGGACGCAGCCTTCTACCGTCCACCGGCGACCGGTCATAGTCGAGCGGTCACCCCACCACAATGGTCATCCGCGATGCGAGCTTATCAAGCGTGTTCGTAGGCAACCTCCTTACCGTTCGCCTTGCGCTCAAGCGAGCCGCTCCAGCGGACTAGGACAATGCCGATCACGACGATCGCGGCTCCAACGAAAGGCGCGGCTTGCAAGCCCATCTGCTCGACGACGTGGCCGCCCACCCATGCGCCGAATGCGATTCCGAGATTGAAGGCACCGATGTTCATGCCCGACGCGACATCGGTGGCTTCCGGCGAAACCTCGCGCGCGATCTGGACCACATAGGACTGCAGCGGCGGGACATTGCCGAACGCGAAGCCACCCCAGAAGAGCGTGACGGCAATCGCAGCCCAGGGCGAGGTAAGCCCAAACCCAAGGAGGATGAGCGAGAGCGCCAGGCCAGCAAAGACAATGGTCAGCGCAGGAACCGGACCGATCCGGTCGGCGAGCTTGCCGCCGAGGATGTTGCCGATGGCGACGGACACGCCGTAGAGAAGGATCACCAGACTGACCGACCCTTCGGACAGGCCGGTGACATCGGTCAGCATCGGGGCAAGGTAGGTGAAGGCGATGAAGTTGCCTCCGTAACCCACCGCCGTGATCAGGTAGACCAGCAGCAGGCGGGGCGAGGTGAGGACCTGCGCTTGCTGGCCAAGACTCGGCGGCTCATCGCTCTCGAGATTGGACGGGACCAGCAAGGCGCTGGCTCCGAGCCCGATCAGGGCGAGCACCACCACGCCGAAGAAGGTCGCATGCCAGCCAAAGTTCTGGCCAATCCACGTTCCGAGCGGAACGCCGGTTACCAGTGCCACCGTCAGGCCGAGAAAGACCAAGGCGATGGCGCTGGATTCCTTGTCTTTCGGCACGAGCTTAGTCGCGATCGTCGAAGCGATCGCGAAGAAGACGCCGTGAGCGAGGCCCGTAATGAAGCGGGCCGTGACGAGGGCCAGATAACTCGGCGCGAGAGCAGCAAGCAGGTTTCCCGCGGTAAACAGGACGAGCAACGAGAGCAGCAGGGTCTTGCGCGGAAGCTTGCCGGTCAATGCCGTGAGAACGGGTGCGCCAATGGTGACGCCCAGCGCGTAGAGGCTGACGAGAAGGCCGGCCGAGGGAAGCGATACGCCAAGATCGCTGGCGATTGTGGGTATGAGACCGACGATTACGAATTCGGTCGTGCCGACTGCGAAGGCGCTGATCGTCAGCGCCCACAGAGCGAGCGGCATCGTCTTTTGTCCGACCATGATACACTCCAGTTTCGAGAATAGGTTCGACGACCAAGTAATCCTGAGATATCGTTCGAAAAACCGCACGAAAGACAATTGAGCATTGCGTACACCGCACGAATTGCCCGATCTGAAGGAGATCACTGCATTCATAGCGGTGGCCGAGGATGGTGGTTTCGCAGAAGCTGCCCGACGGCTGGGCGTCGCGCCCTCGTCGTTGAGCCGTTCAGTGGCGCGGCTCGAAAGGCGACTGGGCTTCGACGTTTTCCGTCGCACGACAAGACAGGTGAGCTTGACCGAAGAGGGCGCGACGACCCTGGCGCGGGCGCGCGATCTCATCGAGACCGCAAAGCAGTTCGCCGATCTCGGTTCTACGCGAGGCAGACCCGCAGGCGTGATCAACGTCAATGCGCCGGTGCCGTTCATCCTTCACGCCATCGCGCCAAGGATACACGAGTTCCGTTCGGTCTATCCGGATGTGACGGTCAGACTGTCGATGACCGATACCCTGGTCGATCTCATCTCCGCTCATGCCGATGTCGCGATCCGTTTCGGCGAATTGGAGGACTCGTCTCTTCTTTATCGACACCTCGGACACTCGGCGTGGAGACTGGTTGGTGCCTCCTCGCTGTTCGAGGCCCGCGGTGTGCCGAATGAGATTTCCCATCTCGAGAATTTCGAGCAGGTGGCTTTCATGAACCCCGCTCGCCTGAATGACCTGTGGTTCGAAGGGCGCTCGAAACCGCTCCGCCTTCCGCCCGCCATTCACGCTGACAACGGAGAAGCTGTGCGCGCACTTGTCCTGGCAGGCAACGGCATCGCACAGTTTTCCGACTACATGATCGATGCCGATATCAGGTCTGGGAAGGTCATCTCGCTTCTGCAGGACAAGCTGCGAACCCCTGCCATTCCAGTTAGCGCGCTATACTCCGAGCCCGCCGGCAGGCTGGGCCGAATGCAGGTGTTCCTGGACTGGCTGAGCCACGTAACTGCCGACATCTTTGCCGGGTAGCGATCCCCGATGACTTGCAACAGACTTAGCTTCCGGCAGCTTCGCGCCACTCTGTTCGCGGTACAGACATTACGCTGTCGGCCCACAAACAGCCCCTACCCCATCATCCCCGCGCGCCGAACAGAGCCGATCCCAAGCGAATATGCGTCGCACCCAGCATGATCGCCGTCTCGTAATCGCCGCTCATGCCCATGCTCAGGCCCCATGCGCCGGGCTCGGGTTCGTGGCGGCGCGCCAGTTCGCCCAGCAGCGCGAAGAAGGGCGCGGGTTCCTTGTCGGCGGGGGGGATGCACATCAGGCCGAGCAGGGGGATGTCCAACTCGCGCGCCTGTTCGATCAGGCCGGGCAGGTCGGGAATCGCGCAGCCGCCCTTCTGGTCCTCCTCGCCGACATCGACCTGGATGAAGCACGGCACGCGCCGCCCCAGCTTGTCGTATGCCTTGGCGAGCGCTTTCAGCAGGCTGGGCCGGTCGAGCGAGTGGATGACGTCGAACAGCGCGGCGGCATCCTCCGCCTTGTTCGATTGCAGCTGGCCGATTAGGTGCAGTTCGACGTCGGGGAAGCGTTCGCGCAGATCGGGCCACTTGTCCTGCGCTTCCTGCACGCGGTTTTCGCCGAAGAGGCGCTGGCCTGCGTCCAGAAGCGGCTCGATCGCCCCGGCAGGATGCGTCTTGCTCACCGCGATCAGGTTCACATCCGCACGCTCTCGCTTGGCGATCTTGCACGCGCGGGCGATCCGCTCTTCGACTTCGCTCAGGGCTGCTGCACTATCCATCGCGCGCCGCTATAGCGACTGGACGATGCCGATCCAGCCCCGACCCGAAGAACTGCCATGTCTCTGGCTGCTGTCCGATGCCCGCAATGATGCGGTGCTGGCAGAGGCGCTCGTCACCATGCCCGCGAGGTCGGGCTTCGTCTTCCGGCACTATCACTTGCAGCCTGCGGAGCGCCGGGAGCGATGGGAAATGCTGCGCAGCATTGTGCGCAGCAAAAATCACCTCATGGTCCTCTCGGGCGATGCCGACACGGGTGTCGAATGGGGGGCCGACGGTATTTACGGACCCCCGGGAAAGCTCGGCAGGCGCCCCGGTCTGTTGCGGCTCGCCACCGCGCATGATGGGCGCGAAATCCACCTCGCGAACCGCAACGGAGCCGACGCGCTGTTCCTCTCCCCGGTCTTTCCCACACGGTCGCATCCCGGTGGCGGCGCGCTGGGCGCAACGCTGTTTCACGATCTTGCCGCGCGCAGCACCATCCCGGTCATCGCGCTGGGCGGCATGACGGCGGAGCGTGCGCGGGAGCTTGGCGTGCGCCGATGGGCGGCAATCGACGGGCTTTCCTGACCCGCCACGCCGCACGCGCCGCCCAAAGTCCTTGACGGGAGAGTCCCTGCGGATTCATGGTGCGTTCCGCACCCCACCCCCCAGGGAGAACACCCGTGGCGAGCAGAGCGCTTGTAACCACCGAACCGGTCGACGTCCGCAAGGCATTCCAGCAGTCGCTGCGACGCGCGCTGCAGATGGTCGGCGCGCTCGTGCTTTTCGCGGCGATGCTGTTCCTTGCGCTGGCGCTGGTGAGCTACACGCAGACCGACCCCAGCCCCTCGACCGCCGCCGCGCCCGACGGGCCGATCGGGAACTGGATGGGCCGCCCCGGCGCATGGGCGGCCGAGCGCGCGCTGTTCCTGTTCGGCTGGACATCGGTGCTGGTGCTGCCGCTGCTTTATTCCGGGGCGCGCGGGTTGTGGCGCGCCGCGAACGAGGATCACGCAGGCGAGGCCAAGACCCGGTGGTGGCGCCCCGCGGGGCTGCTGCTGCTCGCCATGGTCCTGCTGGCCAGCGTCGTCGCGCTGGCTCTGACCCAGCAGCAACTCTCCCTGCCCGCCGGGCCCGGAGGGCTGGTGGGCCTGCTCGGCGCGACCGCGCTCGAGGCGATCGCCACGCGGTTGCTGGGGGGTGCCGCAGGATGGCTGATCCTCGCCGTCGCATTGGCGATGCTCGCCGGCGGCGCGCTGCTGGTGGCGCGCGTTTTCGCGATCGACTGGCGTTCGCTCATGACGCTGCCCTCCATGCCCAGGCGGCTGGTGCGCGACGCTGCCGAGCCCGCGCCTTCAAAGCAGAAAACCGTCAGGCGCAAACCTGCTGCAATGTCCGAATCCGACACCGCGCAGCCATCCGCCCCCGAACCGGCGCCCGAACGCCGAGCGCCGAAAATCGTCGATCCCAAGGTCGCGCCGCGCAAGGCGGATGGCCACGCGATCACGCGCCAGAAAGACATGTTCGCCGATTTCGAACTGCCCTCGATCGAGCTCCTTTCCGACCGCGGCGATGCCGGGATCGTCCCGCTCGACCGGCAGGCGCTGGAGCGTAATGCGCGGCTGCTCGAATCGGTGCTCGACGATTTCAACGTGAAGGGCGAAGTCACCGCCGTGCGCACCGGCCCGGTGGTCACGATGTACGAGCTGGAGCCCGCGCCGGGCACCAAGGCGGCCCGCGTGATCGGCCTGTCCGAAGACATCGCCCGCAACATGAGCGCGGTTTCGGCGCGTGTCAGCACGGTGCCGGGCAAGACCGTGATGGGGATCGAACTGCCCAATGCCGAACGCCAGATGGTCGGGTTCAAGGAGCTCGCCGCGTGTTCCGACTTCGTCGATGCGCCGGGCGACCTGCCCATCATCCTGGGCAAGGATATCGCGGGCGAACCCGTGATCGCAGACCTTGCCGCAATGCCTCACCTGCTGGTGGCGGGGACCACCGGCTCGGGTAAGTCGGTCGGCCTCAACACGATCATCCTCTCGCTGCTCTACCGCTTCACGCCCGCCGAGTGTCGCCTGATCATGGTCGATCCCAAGGTGCTGGAACTGAAGAGCTACGAGGATATCCCCCACCTCCTCTCCCCCGTCGTCACCGAGCCGGAGAAGACCATCCGCGCCTTGAAGTGGACGATCGAGGAGATGGAGCAGCGCTATCGCAAGATGAGCGAGGTCGGCGCGCGCAACATCACCGGGTTCAACGATCGCGTGCGCAGCGCCAAGGCGAAGGGCGAACCGCTCGGCCGCCGCATCCAGACCGGCTACGACCCCGAAACGGGCGAGGAGATCGTCGAGGAGAAGGAGCTCGACTACGAAGAGCTGCCGCTGATCGTGGTGATCGTCGACGAGCTCGCAGACCTGATGGCGGTGGTCGGCAAGGACATCGAGATCCTGATCCGCCGCCTGACGCAGAAGAGCCGCGCGGCGGGCATCCACCTGATCATGGCAACGCAGCGGCCTTCCGTGGACGTCATCACCGGCGTGATCAAGGCCAACCTGCCCACCCGGATCAGCTTCAAGGTGACCAGCCGGATCGACAGCCGCACGATCCTGGGCGAACAGGGCGCGGAAACGCTCCTCGGCAAGGGCGACATGCTGTTCAAGCCCAACATCGGCAACCTCACCCGCGTCCACGGCCCCTTCGTCAGCGACGAGGAGGTCGAGAAGGTGGCCGAGCACTGGCGCAAGCAGGGCGCGCCCGCCTATGTCGACGCGGTCACCGAGGAACCGCAGGACGGCTTCGGCGGCGGCTTCGCCTTCGAGGACGAGTTCACCGCGAGCGATAATCCCGAAGAGCGCAAGTACCGCCAGGCGTGCCAGGTCGTGTTCGAGAACCAGAAGGCGTCGGGTTCATGGCTCCAACGCCAGATGGGCGTGGGCTACAACACCGCCGCCAAGTGGATCGAGCGGATGGAGAGCGAAGGCCTGGTCGGCCCCGCCAACCACGTCGGCCGCCGCGACGTCTACCGCGACAAGGACGGCAACCCGCTCTAGCGCTGCGGGAGCGTGCAGGACAGCGCACACCTCATGCGATCGGGCCGCGACAACGCGCGGGGCTCGATCGGTCAGCCCCCTATCCGGTCGAGGCGCACGACAGCCTCTTCCGGCAGAGCGAGATTGGCCGCGGCCACGTTCTGGCGCAGGTGCTCGACCGAACTCGTGCCCGGAATCAGCAGGATATTGGGTGAGCGCTGCAGCAGCCAGGCGAGCGCAACCTGCATCGCAGTTGCGTCCAGCTCCTGCGCGACATTCTCCAGCGCTTCCGACTGCAGCGGATCGAACCCGCCGAGCGGGAAGAACGGGACATAGGCAATCCCCTCTCCTGCGAGATGATCGATCAGATCGTCGTCGCCGCGATTGGCGAGATTGTACATGTTCTGCACGCAGACGATCTCGGTCATCGAACGCGCCGCCTCGACCTGTTCGGGCAAGGCGTTGCTGATCCCCAGCGCGCCGATCCGGCCGCGGTCCTTCAGCGCGATGAGGGGTTCAAGCATCGGCCTCACGTCGCCGGGGGTAGGCCCTGCGTCGCCCGCGCCGAACATCAGCCGCAGGTTCGCGATCTCGATCCGCTCGATCCCGAGATTGTCGCAATTGCTTTCGACCGCATCGATCAGTTCCTGCGGCTCCATCGCCGGCAGCCAGGCGCCTTCGTCGTCGCGGAGCGCCCCCAGCTTGGTCACGATCGTCAGATTATCGGGAAAAGGGGCGAGTGCTTCGCGGATCACGCGGTTGGTGTGGTGCGGGCCGTAGAAGTCGCTGGTGTCGATATGGTCGATGCCCAGCGCGAGTGCTTCGCGCAGCACGGCGATCGCACCCTCGCGGTCCTTCGGCGGGCCGAAAACATGCGGTCCGGCAAGCTGCATCGCGCCGTAGCCCATCCTGTGGACGGTGCGGTGGCCCAAGGCGAAGGTGCCCGAACGGGCGATGGCGTTGTCTGTCGTGAGCATGGGAGTTCCTTTATTTCTGATCGGTTTGCGTGGCGGGAGCCAGTGCCGCGGCGAGCACGTCGCGCAGCGGCGTGGGCTTGCGGCCGAGGAGGTTTTCGAGCGTCGGATCGAGCGTATTGAAATCGCCCCGGCGAGCAGCGCGGAAGGTGCCCAGCAGCATTTCGGCGTAGTGCTCGGGCACGCCGACGGCGACCTTGGCCGCTTTCCATTCCGCGTCCGAAACGACGGTGTAGCGAATCTCGCGGCCCGTGATCTGCGAGGCGAGTTCGGCAATCTCGCTCATGGTCCATGCGCGCGACGCCGTCAGCGGCGGGGTTGCCCCGTCGAAGTTCGCCTCGCCCGCCAAGAGCGCCGCGTCCGCCCGTGCCAGATCGTCGCGCGCGGTCCAGCAGACCGGGCCATCCTCGGGCACGCGCAAGTCGCCGCGCTTCAGATCCTCGCCGATCATCTGCAGGCAGCTCTCGGCATAAAAGCCGTGCCGCAGCGCAGTGAATGGCGTGCCGCTCGCCCCGAGGTCCGCCTCGCTCCTGGCGTGCTGGTCGGCGGGCGGAAAGGGCGATCCCTCGCGCGCGCCGGCATGGGAGGTGTAGAAGAGGCGTTCGACTCCCGCGTCGCTGGCCGCGACGATCGCATTGCTGTGCAATCCGCGCGCCTCCTCCCCGAGCTTGTCGACCGAGACGATCTCGATCCGCTCGATCCCGGCAAAGGCGGCGGGCAGGCTGGCCGGATCGGCGAAGTCCGCGCGTCGCACGGCGACGCCGTCGGGGCGCGACAGCGAACCCGGATCGCGCGAAGCGGCGATGATCTGCGCCGGTCCCATTCGGCCCGAAAGATATTCGACGACACCCCGGCCAAGGTGGCCGCTGGCGCCTGTGACGAGAATCATGGCTGCGCTCCTTCCAACGATATTGCCTCAGCGTTATCGGCGATAACAACGATACGCAATCGGCGCTATCATTGTTCCCGTATCGTCGATAATGATTGGCCATGACGACGGACGAAGCGACCGATACCGATACCAGGCGGGCAGTGCTCGATGCCGCTGCCGAGCTGATTGCGAGCGGCGGGACCGCTGCGCTGACGACGCGCGCGGTCGCTGCGAAAGCGTCGATCCAGCCACCTACTCTCTATCGCATATTCGGCGACAAGCGCGGGCTCCTCGACGCGGTGGCGCAGGACCGGCTGGCGCGGTTCGTGGCGGAAAAGGAAGCGCATCCGCCGCATCCCGATCCGGTCGAGGAGCTGCGGCGGGGGTGGAGCCGGTATGTCGCCTTCGGCCTCGAGAACCCGGACGTATTCGCGATCATGAACGAGATCGGCTCACCGCTCGCGCAGTCGCCCGCGTCGCTGGCCGGGATGGCAGCTTTGCGCCGCCGCGTGGAAAAGATCGCGCAGGCGGGCCGGCTTCGTGTTGCGGAGGAGCGGGCCGTCGCACTTATCCATGCGTCCGCGGTCGGCATCGTGACCACGGTTCTGGCCCTGCCACCGGACGAACGGGACGAGCGGATGCTTACCCTGGCCCGCGATGCGGCAATTGCTGCGATCGTGGACGAGACGGCAGCTTCGCAGGCAGCCGGGCCGGTGCCCCACGCGATCGCCCTGCGTGCGCATCTCGATGACACGGCCGCGCTTTCGACAGCGGAAAAATCGCTGCTCCGCGAATGGCTTGAGCGGCTGATAGAGCGCTGAGGAATATCCTCGCGGCGCAAGATCAGGAGATAGACCCGTTCTGTAAATGCGGAACGCGAGCCAAAGGAGCGTCGGCTGGCAAGCTGATTGCTCCTCACACATGCCCTCCGTGCAACCCGCGTAGCCTTCATCGCAATTGCGCTTTGCGCACGAAACCGGCATCGCCGGGTGTGAGATCGCGTGTCCCAAGGCAGGCAATCGCCGCCACACCCCCGAAAGGCGAGAGATGAAACTCGAAATCAACGAGCACGCTGCCTGGATTTTCAAATCCGGCTGGAAGGGCCTGTGCCCTCGCTGTGGCAAGGGGCACATGTTCAAGTCGTGGCTCAAGGTCAGCGACCGGTGCGAAGTGTGCGGGCTGGATTACCGCTTCGCCTCGCCCGACGATGGCCCGGCCTTCTTCTCGCTGTGCTTCGTCGCGTTTCCGCTGCTGTTCCTGATGGTGTGGGTGCAGGTCGCGCTGCAACCGCCGCTGTGGCTGCTGCTGCTGCTCGCGGTGCCGCTGATGACGATCGGCTGCGTCCTCCCGCTCCGCCCGATCAAGGGCTGGCTGGTCGCCTCGCAATACGTCAACCGATCGGTCGAGGCAGGCACGGAGAAGCTGTGGGCGGAGATGCACGCGCGCGAGGACGAGCAACGGCGCAGCGAGGGGCGCGACTGAACGCTCCGGCGAGGGAGACACCCCCGCGCGCTCAGCCGCCGAACCAGCGCTTCAGGCCCGCCGATCGCAGACCGATCGAAGCGCCGGCAATCACCAGCAGCGCCGCAACACCGGTTGCAAGAGCGACCGGCTCGGCGCGCTGTCCGCCCGCAGCATAGATCGCGGAAAGCGCCCACAGGAACACGATCGCGTAGAGCGGATTGCCCCGCCCCCTGGCGAGCGCGAGACAGGCGATGATCCCGCCGGTCAGCACCACCAGCGCCGAGATCAGCGGCGCGGCCTCTCCGCCGTCGACGCCGTAGAACAGCAGCGTCGCGGCGATGTTGACGATGGTGGCGGCGGTCAGCCACGCGGCCAGCGCGCTCAATGGCAGGACCGCGAGCCACCGCTCTCCCGCAGAGAACCTCGGCTCCCACCGGGCGAACACGCGGTAGATCGCGGCGAGACACGACAGGGTGAGGACGATGATCGCTGCGGAGAACACGGCGAGCCCGGAGAACTGCGTGTAGAGCGCCCACAGCGCATTGCCGAGGAAGGCACCCGCTGCGGGCATGCGGATATGCGCCAGTAGCCTGTTCGTGCGTTGCCCGGGCCGCGCCTGATAGATCGAAAAGGCGATCGTACCGGCAAACAGCGGCCCCCAGATCGAGAACGCCCAGCCCGCAGGCGTGATCAGCGTGCGCACCGCGTCCGACTGCGAGCCGATCGGATCGCCGATGCCCAGTGCGGGCAGAGAGGTCGTGACGATCTGGAGCAGCGCCGCAACGATCACGGTGCCGACCAGTGCGGGGCTGGCGCTTGGCCGGGTTTCGCTGGATTTCATGACGGGTGAACCGCGGTGCGCCGATTTCGTTTCTGCGAACATGCGTCGCGTGCTCAGCCCTGTGCGTCATCCACCGCCAGCGGATCGATCAGGTCGTCGAGGAACAGCGCCAGCAGCATCGTCTGGTTGGCGACTCCCGCTTTGGCGTAGACCTGGCTCAGCTGGGACCGCACGGTTCCCTCCGCACTGCCGCGCAGGCGGGCGATGTCGGGGATGGTGCTGCCCTTGATCGCGAACAGCGCGACCTCGCCTTCCGAACGGGTCAGGTTCCATTCGGCAAAGCGCACTTCGATCAGCTGCGCCATCGCGCCGCGCGCCATCCCCAGCGCCTGTTCGCTGCGCCGGGCGTCGGCCAGCAGGCGCTGCGTGTAGCGCGCGCCGAGGATGGTGCCCGCCAGCAGGGCGACGGCGATGATGCATTCCATGACCGATTCGACGCCGATCCCCGAACGCATCTGCGCCGCGATATCGTCGATCCCGTCGCCGAGGAAATAGAGCGCCGCGATCCCCTGCAACGCCACGAAGGCGGAGGCGGCGAGCGCGGCCCGGCGCTGCGTTCGTCCCGGTTCCGGGCCCTGCCGCGGGGTGTCTCGCGGGGTTTGGGGCAAGGTCGCACACTCCTAAGCACATGCGGAAACTGCGCCGCATAAGCGCGTGCTTATAGATTTGGGCGCGCCCTCGTCCAACCTGTCGCCACGGCCTGGAAGCGGGCCGGGCAGATGGAGTTGGCGAGATGACGCGAGACGAAATGATCGAAACCGCGGCGAAGGTGCCGGCGGTCACCCTGGGGTTCTGGATCATCAAGATCCTCGCGACCACTCTGGGAGAGACCGCGGGCGACACCGTGAGCATGAGCTGGCTGGGCGAAACCTCGGCCACCGCAGGTCAATCCGGGCTGAACGGCTATGTCGTCGGCACCGCGATCTTCGGGGCCGCGCTCGCGATCCTGGCCTTCTTCCAGATCCGCGCCAGGCGGTTCTACCCGTGGCTCTACTGGGCGACGATCATCGCTTCGACCACTGCGGGCACCACGCTGGCCGATTTCGCGACACGATCGCTCGGCATCGGATACCCGGGCGGATCGATCCTGCTGTTCTCGCTGGTCGTCCTGTCGCTGATCGCGTGGCACCGCACGCTCGGCGGGATTTCGGCGGCCTCGGTCCATACCCGCGAGGCGGAGCTGTTCTACTGGATCACGATCACCTTCTCGCAGACGCTGGGTACCGCGCTGGGCGACTGGGTGGCGGACGGATCGCTGGGCTATCTGGGGGCTGCGGGCATCTTCGGCGGCGCGCTCGCGCTGGTCGCACTGGCGCATTACGCCACGCGCATCTCCAAGCCGCTGCTGTTCTGGTCGGCCTTCATCCTGACCCGCCCGCTGGGCGCGGTGGTCGGCGATTTCCTCGACAAGCCGGTCGCGCATGGCGGCCTGGAACTGAGCCGGCTGGCGGCATCGGCGGTGCTCGCGGCATCGATCGTCCTGCTGGTGACGCTGCTGCCCCAGCGCCCCGAAACGGTTGCAGAGCAGGAGCGGCTCGAAAGCTGATACGGGCAAGCGGATGCGAAAAAGGCCGCCACGCTCGGGCAGAGCGGGCGGCCTTTTTTGTCGGGCCTTGCGGCCGCAGCCTTACTCGGCGGGCTTGGCGGCCTTGTCCGCGTTGCCACTTTCCGCTTCGGCACGTTCGGCGTCGAGCGTGCTGTCGCTTTCCAGTTCGGCGGCGGTCAGCTTGGGCTGGGTCCTGATGCGGCCCGCCATCTCTTCCATCGTGCCGGCGGGCAGCGCGACGAGGCCGATCTTGGCCAGCGGACCATTGCGGTCCCACATCTTCATCCACTGGTCGAGATAGGCCTGCAGGCCCGGGATCGCCTGCAGGTGCGCCTGCTTGACGTAGATGTAGAGCGGGCGCGCGCCGGGGTACTTGAAGCTGGCGATGTTATCGTAGGTCGGGTCGACCTCGTTCATCGGCAGGCCCTGCACGCGGCCTTCGTTCTCTTCGAGATAGGAATAGCCGAAGATGCCGACGGCGTTCTTGTTGCCCTGGATCTTCTGGACGATCAGGTTGTCCTGCTCGCCCTGGTCGACATATTTGCCGTCGCTGCGGATTTCAGTGCAGGTCCGCTCGAACGCGTCCTCATCCTTTTCCTTCAGCGCGGCCATGTCCGCATTGCCTTCGCAACCCGGCGTCAGCACCAGTTCCTTCAGCGCGTCGCGCGTGCCGCTGGTCGAGGGCGGGCCGTAGACGAGGATCGGCGCGTCGGGCAGCGAGGGATCGACATCGCGCCAGGTCTGCGCGGTCTGTTCCTTGCCGTAGGGGTTCGCGGCGAGCGCCTTGTAGACGATTTCCGGGGTCAGCGACATCATGATGCCACCCTGCGCACTGGCAAAGGCGATCCCGTCCAGTCCGACCTGGATTTCGGTGATCGCGTCCACGCCGTTCGACTGGCAGGTTTCGAACTCGCTGACCTTCATCCGGCGCGAGGCGTTGGCCATGTCGGGCGTATCCGCGCCGACGCCCTGACAGAAAAGCGCGATGCCCGCACCCGAACCGGTCGATTCGATCAGCGGGGATCGCAGGTCGGGGTTCGAGCGCGAAAAGCTCTCGGCAACCTGCTTGGCGAAGGGGTAGACGGTCGAAGAGCCGACCGCGCGGATCGAATCGCGCGTGCCGCCGCTGCTGTCGCAGCCGGTCAGCATCAGGCCGGCGGTTACCGCCAGCGCGAGGACATTGGTGAATTTCATGTATCGCCTTTCACTCGGATCGAAGTGAGCCATTCAAGCGCCGCGCTAGAGCACCCTCGTGTGACAGTCGCGTGACCATACCGGCTTACCTTACGGAATGCGCGCCCGGTCTTGCCCCCTCACGCGCCGCAACCTAACGAGCGCGGCAACACTGCAAAAGGCTTTTCAACACCATGCTCATCGGCTGCCCCAAGGAAATCAAGAATCACGAATACCGCGTCGGCCTGACGCCCGAAAGCGCGCGCGAACTCGCCCGCCACGGTCACGAGGTCTGGATCGAGAGCGGCGCCGGGCTCGGCATCGACGCAACCGACGAAGAATACCGCGCGGCGGGCGCCAAGATCGTCGACGGGCCGGACCCGATTTTCGCGGAGTGCGAGATGGTGGTGAAGGTCAAGGAACCGCAGGCGGGTGAGCGCTCGAAACTGCGCGAGGGCCAGATCCTCTACACCTACCTGCACCTCGCCCCCGACCGCGAGCAGACGGTCGACCTCGTCAACGCGGGCGTCACCGCGATCGCTTATGAAACCGTGACCGGCCCGCACGGCTCGCTCCCGCTGTTGAAGCCGATGAGCCAGGTTGCCGGACGCATGAGCGTGCAGGCAGGCGCGACCGCGCTGGAGAAGGCGCATGGCGGGCGCGGCGTGCTGCTCGGCGGTGTGCCGGGCGTGATGCCGGGCAAGGTCGTGGTGATCGGCGGCGGCGTGGTCGGCTTCAACGCCGCGCAGATGGCTGCGGGCGTCGGCGCGGACGTGACCATCCTCGACCGCGATCCCGAAGTGCTCGAACGCGTCGGCACGCATTTCGAGACGCGCGCCAAGACGCGCTTCTCCAACGCGGCAAACCTGCACGATGCGGTGTGCCAGGCGGACCTCGTGATCGGCGCGGTGCTGATCCCCGGCGCGGCGGCCCCCAAGCTCGTCACGCGCGAAATGCTGGGCGACATGCAGAAGGGCGCGGTGCTGGTCGATGTCGCGATCGACCAGGGAGGCTGCTTCGAGACGAGCAAGGCGACCACGCACGACAACCCCACCTACGTGGTCGACGGGATCGTGCACTACTGCGTTGCCAACATGCCCGGCGCGGTCGCGCGCACCAGCACCTACGCGCTCAACAACGTCACCCTGCCGCACGCACTGCAGATCGCGGACCTCGGCTGGAAGGGCGCGATGCGCGCCAATGCGCACCTCGCCGAAGGCTTGAACGTGTGGGATGGCAAGGTGACCTACCAGGCGGTCGCCGAAGACCTCGGTTACGAGTATGTACCCGTGGAGAAGGCACTCGCCTGACGACACAGAGATAGCACCGGGAGACAGACGATGGGCACGCAGCAACCGACCAATTCTGGGTTCGGCCGCACGACCGAACCGCAGGAGGTACTCAGCGGCATCGACCTGTCAGGCAAGGTCGCCCTCGTCACCGGCGGCTATTCGGGTATCGGGGTAGAGACCGTCCGCGGGCTCGCCGCCGTCGGGGCGAAGGTGATCGTGCCTGCGCGCAACCACGCGAAGGCGACGGGCAACCTGGCCGATGTGGCCGGTGACGTCACGATCATGGAAATGGATCTCGCCGACCTCGCCTCGGTCCGCAAATTTGCTGCGGACTTTGCTGCGCAGCAAGATCGCCTCGACCTGCTGATCAACAATGCCGGGATCATGGCGTGTCCGCTCGATCGCGTCGGCCCGGGTTGGGAATCGCAGTTCGGCGTGAACCACCTCGGCCACTTCGCGCTGGCGCAGGCACTGATGCCGCTGCTGGAGAAGACCGCGAGCGAGCCGGGCAGCGATGTGCGCGTGGTCGCGCTGTCGTCCACCGGGCACAAGCTGAGCGATATCCGGTGGGACGATCCGCACTGGGAAAGCGGCGAATATGACAAGTGGCAGGCCTACGGGCAGGCGAAGACCGCCAATGCGCTGTTTGCGTTGGGCATGAACAAGCGGCTTGCCGAACACGGCGCGCGCGCTTTCGCGGTGCACCCCGGCGGCATCGTCACCCCGCTGCAACGGCATTTACCGAACGAGGAGATGGTTGCACTCGGCTGGACCAAGCCCGACGGCACCCTGTCGGACGCAGCGGCAAAAGGCTTCAAGAGCCTGACGCAAGGCGCCTCGACCACGCTGTGGGCGGCAACCAGCCCTGACCTCGCCGACAAGGGCGGGCTCTATTGCGAGGATTGCGATGTCGCCGAGCTGGGCAGCCAGGAAAACCCGATCCGCCACCGCACTGTTCAGCCCTATGCCGTCGACGCCGACAGTGCCGAGCGGCTCTGGGCAATGAGCGAGGAAATGGTGGCGGGGGTTTGAAAGCCTGCGTTCGTGCGCGCATCATTGAAGCACTCATCAAGCGCGATGTGCTGACGGCGCACCCTGCCGAGACGGTGGCAATTCTGGTGGCGAGCAAGTAACCAGCTGTGATGCCTCAATATTGCTGTTCGCGCCCGATGTGTCTAATGTGACAACCTCGAGCCATCGAGTGTGGTGGCGATTGGGGGAGCGGATTGTGAAAGCAGGAATTCGTGCGGCGTTGGCCGTGATCGCGCTGGGGTATGCCGTGTCGGCGGGCGCGGCGTCGGCATCGGAGATCATGATTGCCTGCGTCGTTAATTATCAGGACGGTTCGCGAGATGTGACCCCGTTGTTCTATTTCGACGGCGACTACCTCGATCCGGGTCGCTCGCATGGCCTCGATTACGAAACGATTCGCAACTACGGCATCAATTATAAGCACCCGATGTCGATGACCTTCGGCTCAGACATGAGCGAAGATCTCCACCAGCTCTACGAGTACAGGGACATCAACTGCGTTGTTTCAGCCGATCGCGACCAGATGTTCGCCTGGTACGCAAACGGCAAGCAGTACGGCTATCGCTCGGACAGGCTGTATGATTGGCGTCCGACTTCCGCCAAATCCACCCGGTTCGAACTTTGGCCGAACTGAGCGGCTGCTGGCGATGAGCGAGGAGATGGTGGCAGAGGCTTAGTCATCCGCCCGAAACGGCGCGGCGATCTCGGGCGTAATCCGCTGCGGGCGCATCGTGTTCTTGTCGAGCATTGCCCAGCGGGTCACCGCTGCGACCAGCACCTTGCCCGTATCGTCGACGAACTGGACCTCGCGACCGAACTGCGCGCCTTTCGGCTCCCCGTGCACGCGCGTGCGGCCATGCGCGACCTCGCCCGCCTTGATGTTGCCGCGATAATCGATCTCGTGCCGGGTCACGACCCAGATGAACCGGTCGCGATGCTCGTCGGGCGAAACCGCGTGCCAGTGCGAGACCGCGATATCCTGGATCCAGCGGACCCACTCGGCATTGTTCACATGGCCGAGCTCGTCGATATGCTCGGGCGCTGCAGTGTAATCGCGCGTGAAGGCCCAGCCGGAATCGCTCACGCCCCCATCCTCACGCCGCTTCCAGCTGGCGATCAGGATCGACGCCGATGCTCTTCAGATCCTCGATCGCCTTGGCCGTGGTGGTGAACACGAAGCCTTCCATGCCCACCGCCTTCGCGCCGTCCACGTTCTTGGGCAGGTCGTCGAAGAACACGCATTCCTCCGGCACCAGGTCGTAGGTTTCGGTCAGCCAGGTGTACATGCGCGGATCGGGCTTCAATGTGGAGTGATCGGCGGAGACACACGCGCCGTCGAACAGCGGCCAGAAGTCGTAGCGCCCGCGCAGGTAGGCGACGATTTCGTGCACATTGTCGGTGATCGCGTAGATGCCATAGCCGCTCGCCTTGAGACGGCGCATCAGCCTGGGCGTCTCCTCGATCAGGACGAGGCTTTCGAACAGCGCGGAGACCAGCCGGTCGCAGGTCTTCCGATCGAAGCCGTGACGCTCGCCGAACATGCGCTGCGTTTCGGTGAGGCTCATCGCGCCGCGGTTCAATGCGCGGAAGATGTCGCCGCCAAACAGGTCCTTGCTGGTGATCCCGGCAGGCAGGTCGTGGCCGAAGGCGAGCTCGACGATTGTCTGCGGCTCCCACCGCACGATCACGTTGCCGACATCGAAGACGACGTTCCGAAGGGTCATTCGCCAGCCGCCCCATCCGACTCGACCACACCCAGCTGGGTGAGGATGAAGGCGAATTCTTCCGCCGTCTCGTAAAGCGAGGCGAAACGACCCGACTTGCCGCCGTGGCCCGCGCCCATGTTGGTCTTGAGCAGCAGCGCGTTGTTATCGGTCTTGGTCGCGCGCAGCTTAGCGACCCATTTGGCAGGCTCCCAATAGGTCACACGCGGATCGTTGAGGCCTGCGGTCACCAGCAGCGGCGGATAGTCCTGCGCCACCACCTGATCGTAGGGCGAATAGCTGAGCATGTAGGCGAAGGCCTGCTTGCTGGTGATGGGATCGCCCCATTCGGGCCACTCGCCCGGCGTCAGCGGCAGATCCTTGTCGAGCATGGTGTTGAGCACGTCGACGAAGGGCACATGCGCGGCGACCGCACCCCACAGGTCGGGATCGGTGTTGACCACCACGCCCATCAGCTCGCCCCCGGCGCTGCCGCCGCTGGCGCTGATCTGGCCCTTTTCGGTATAGCCTGCGTCGATCAGGCCCTTGGCGACATCGACGAAATCCTCGAACGTGTTGGTCCGCTCGTTCAGCTTGCCCTGCAGATACCAGCGGCGGCCCAGATCGTCGCCGCCGCGGATATGCGCGATGGCATAGGCCATGCCGCGATCCACCAGGCTCAGGCGGCTGGTCGAGAAGCCCGGCGGCACCGCGTAGCCGTAGGCACCATAGGCATACAGATGCAGCGGCCCGCCCATCGGTCGGTCCTTCAGCATCACCACGCTGACCGGCACCTGCGTGCCGTCGCGCGCGGTGATCATCAGCCGCTCGGACTTGTACTTCGTCGCGTCGTAGCCGCTCGGGATTTCCTGCTGCTTGAGCAGTTCGAGGGCGCCGGTCTTCACGTCGTAATCGTAGACCGAGCTGGGCGTGACCATGCTCTGGTACGACAGGCGCAGCTTGGAAACGTCGTATTCGGGATTGTTGGAGAGGCCTGCGACGAAGCTCGCTTCGGGGAAGGCGATCGGGGTCAGGTCGCTCGCATCGTCATATGCGCGCAGCTGGATCTGATCGAGCCCGGCGAGCCGCCCTTCGGTGACGTAGAAGTCCTTGAACAGCTCGAAATCGGTCAGGTAGAAATCGTCCGACCCTTCGATCAGCGTGGTCCACTCACTTGGGCTGGCAATCGGCGCGGTCGCGAGGCGGAAGTTGATGTGATCGTCGTTGGTGTGGACGAACAAAGTATCGCCGCGCACGTCGACGTCGTACTCGACGCCCTTCTGCCGCGGCTTGACCAGGATCTGCTCGCCGGTCGGATTGTCGGCGCGCACCAGCCGGATCTCGCTCGTCTCGTTGTCGCCGGTGGCGATCACGAGCCAGTCTTCCTGCGCGCTCAGCCCGGTGCCGACCCCGAAACTCTCGTCCGCTTCCTTGTACAGCGTCACATCGTCGGCAACCGGCGTACCGATCACATGGAGCTTCGCCTCCAGCGTGCGCCATTCCTCGGTCGAAGGGCCGTAGACCAGCGCACTGTCGTTCGCGACCCAGGTGAGGCCGCCGCGCAGGTTGGTCAGTTCGTCGGGCAGCAATTCGCCCGTTTCGAGATCCTTGATCCGCGCGGTATAGCGTTCGGAGCCGTTGTCGTCGGCGGAAAAAGCGAGGTAACGCCCGCCCTTGCTGATCGAGAATGCGCCGAGGCGGAAATAATCCTTGCCATCCGCCAGCTGGTTTTCGTCCAGCAGCAGTTCGGGCTCGCCGCCCGCGACAGGCTTGCGATAATGCAGGCGGTATTCCTTGCCCTGCTCGAATTCGGACCAGTAGAGCCAGTCGCCATCCTTCTGCGGCACGCTGGAATCGTCTTCCTTCAGCCGCCCCTTCATCTCTTCGTAGAGCGTGTCGACCAGCGCCTGATGCGGGGCCATCTGCGCTTCGAACCAGGCGTTTTCCGCCTTGACGTAGTCGAGCACATCCTCGTCATCGACGACCGGGTAGGATGGGTCCTTCAGCCAGTGATAGGGATCGGACAGGGTGATCCCGTGGTGGGTATAGGTGTGCTCACGCTGCTCGGCGACGGGCGGGGAGGTGGGTTTGGCGTCGGTCACGCTGGAAGATTCCTCGGAAGACGTTTGGGCCAGCGCCGCCGGGGCGAACGCGAGGCAGGTGGCAATCGAAAGGCTGCTGAGAAGGACACGGCGCATGATGGCAATTCCCCTGCACGAACGAAGGTTCGTGGCCGGTGCTAGGTGGCGCCACACGGGCTTGCAAGAGCTTGCTTGGCAGAGCGAGGGAAGCGCCGCATAAGCAAGCGTATCGGAGGTTCCAACGCATGTCTGCCGGTCGTTCATCGTGCCTCGGAATTTTCGGCGCGATCGCCATCGCACTGCCATCGCTTGCGCATGCATCGGAGCCTGCAGCACCGCGAGCGACCTATCGGGGAAAGCCCGTCGATGTCGCAATCACGGTCGGTGGCTATGGGCAGACGCCCGATCAGGCGGACCCGCCGATGCGCCTGCCGCAGCCGCTGGCAAAGCCTTTCCAGTGGTTCGGCGAAAATTCGCAGCTGGCACTGGCGCACATCGCCCGGCCCGATGCGCTGGGCTTTGCCAAACTGGTGCTCGACATCGATGCTGGCGGCGCAGTTTCCGGGTGCCGAGGCACCGATAATATGGAACTGCCGGTCGACGTTGCGGCGGTGTGCAGCGATCTTGCGTCGCAAAAATTCCTCCCCGCTCTCGATCCGAGCGGGAAGCGGATTGCCGGGGGCTACATCGTGACGTTTTCGCCGCGCCGCTTCGATGCAGCGGACAGGTCCCAAGCCCATCCGCTGTTCACCGCTGAACGCGACCCGACACCGGTGCCCACGATGGCGCCGCGGGTGGATTCGCTCTATTCCTTTCCGCCTTCCCCATCGTGGATGAGGTCGTTTTACAGTGCGCCCCAGTGGCAGCATGCCCCGCACGCCGGCTTGCCGAAGGATGCAGCGGGCGACGCGCTGCCGATGACCGCGATCGTGCTGTTCGACAAGGGCTCTGGCCTCGATTGCCGCATGATCGAACGATCGGGAGTGCGCGCTCAGGACGATGCCGCCTGCGGCTACGCAAGGTCGGTTCTCAAGCCGGTGTGGGCGGATGCTTCGGCCAGCAATCATCGCGGCATCCCGCTCTATATCGGCGGAGAGGGGGATGCGACCGTCGCCTACGCACCCGACCCCGATCATCGCCGCACCACCACGATCGGCGACACGATCGAGCAGCGCTTCGTTACCGCGCTCACCAATGCCGGGGTTTTTCCCGAGGGCCGCGAGGCGAGCCCCCTGCGGATCGGCCTGAGCCCGGATGGACAGGGCAAGGTCGCCCGCTGCCGTATCTGGGTTTCGACCGGCACCGACGCAGGCGATATCGCCGCCTGCCGGGCCGCGCGCGAGACGGTGGTGATGGAGCCGATGGAGGATATTTTCGGGCGCGTGCCCGACTATGCCGCGCTCGTCTGGGTCGCAGCCTCGACCGAGCGATAGCGCCTGGGTGGCGAGGAAGCGGTCGAGGGTCTATATCGGGCCCACGATTTTACGCTGACAGAAAGAGCCCCCCATGCTGATGCAGACCCACGAAGCCCGCCTTTCCGCCTTGCGCGAAGAACTCAAGCGACGCGGGCTCGACGGTTTCGTCGTCCCCATCGCCGATGCCCATATGAGCGAATATGTCGGCGAGGATGCGCAGCGCCTCGCATGGCTGACCGGCTTCGGCGGCTCTGCCGGCAGCGCGGTGGTGCTGCAAGAAAAGGCGGCGATCTTCGTCGACGGTCGCTACACCGTGCAGGTGCGCGATCAGGTTGAGGAACGCCTGTTCGAATACCGCGGCGTGCCGAAGGACAATCCGGCCAACTGGCTGGCGGACAATGCCGGCGAAGGCGCGACGATCGGCTACGACGCGTGGCTCGCGACCCCCGGCTGGGTCCGCTCGACCAGCGCCGCGCTGGAAAAGGTGGGCGCGAAGCTCGTCGCGGTCGACGGCAATCCGATCGACGCGGTGTGGCAGGACCAGCCCGCGCAGAGCGATGCCCCCGCGCGCATTCACGAGGACACGCACGCAGGCCGCAACGCGCAGGAAAAGCGCGCCGCGATCGCCGACTGGTTGACGAAGGAAAAGCTCGACGGCGTGGTGCTCAGCGCGCTCGATTCGGTCGGCTGGGCGTTCAATATTCGCGGCGGCGACATTGCCCACACGCCCGTTGCCATGGCCTTTGCGCTGGTCGGCCAGGATGGCACCGCGCAGCTGTTTATCGACGAAAACAAGGTCTCGCCCGAGATGAAGCAGCATCTGGGCAACGCGGTCACTATCCGTCCGCGCAGTGAATTCGAAAGCGCGCTGGGCGGCTTCGACGGCAAGCGGATCGCGCTCGACCCCGAATATGGCGTCGCCGCGATTGCGCAAGCGCTGGAGGACGGCGGCGCAAAGGTTGTCGAAACGCGCGACCCCACGATCCTGCCGCGCGCGATCAAGAACGATGCCGAAGTGGCCGGCCACCGCGATTCGCAGGCGCGCGACGGGGCAGCAGTCTCCCGCTTCCTTGCGTGGATCGAGGCAGAGGCTCCCTCGGGCACGATCGACGAGCTGACGGCGGCAGCCAAGCTGCTCGAATTCCGTTCGGTCGATGGCGGGCTGAAGGATACCTCTTTCGACACCATTTCCGCCGCCGCAGGCCACGCCGCGCTACCGCATTACAAGGTCGATGAAGACAGCAACATCACCATCCCGCCGGGCAGCATCTTCCTGTGCGATTCGGGCGGCCAGTATATCGGAGACGGCGGCGCAGGGACGACCGACATCACGCGCACCGTGTGGGTCGGCAGTGCCGATGGCAGCGCCGAGCCCACGGCGGAGATGAAGGACCGCTTCACCCGCGTTCTGAAGGGCCACATCTCCATCGCCCGCGCGATCTTCCCCGAAGGGACCACCGGCGGCCAGCTCGATACGCTGGCGCGGATGCATCTGTGGGAGGCAGGCTGCGACTACGCGCACGGCACCGGCCACGGCGTCGGCAGCGCGCTGGGCGTGCACGAAGGTCCACAGCGGATCGGCAAGACGACCGGATCGCAGGGCGGCACGATGGAGCCGCTGCTTGCCGGGATGATCTGCTCGAACGAGCCGGGATATTACAAGGCGGGCGAGTACGGCATCCGGATCGAGAACCTGATCCTGATCGAGGAACGGCAGATCGACGGCGCCGATGAAGGCACGTGGCTCGGGTTCGAAAACCTGACCTGGGTGCCGATCGACCGCACGCTGATCGACCTAGACCTGCTGACGCCCGAGGAACGCGACTGGGTCGACCATTATCACGCGTGCTGCCGCGAAATCCTCAGGCAGCGGGTTGCCGATTTGGGTGACGATCGCGCGGCGGACTGGCTGGAACGGCATACGCAGCCGCTCTGAAACCGGCTTGCGAATCGCACTTCGTTCTCGTAATGTTCTGTCCGTGAGGGTCGCACCTCGGGAGACAGGACGATGATCGGTTACGTCACGCTGGGCACCAATGACCTGCAGGGCAACGCGCCCTTCTACGACGCCATCGCCAAGGAGATGGGCGTCGGCCGGATGATGGACTTCGACATGTACATCGCTTGGGGTGAGCCCGGCGGTGCGGCAGGCGTGGCGCTGACCAAGCCCTATGACGGCAACACGGCGACCGTCGGCAATGGCACGATGGTGGCGCTGGAGGCGAAGGACAAGCAGCAGGTCCACCGCCTGCACGAGATCGCACTCGCCAATGGCGGCACCGACGAGGGCGCACCCGGACCGCGCGGCGAGGCGGACGAGAACGGCCTCGTTTTCTACGCCGCCTATTTCCGCGACCGCGACGGCAACAAGCTCAACGCGTTCTGCATGGTCGGCACCGATGGCTGAGCCGAAGCGGCTGGCCGAAGAACCGGTCCATCTCGGGCTGGGGGCGATCGCGCAGGCGCAGCCCCCCTTCACCGGGATGGAGTGGTACGCCGATTATGAACAGCGCACCGCCGCCGATGGCGCCGAGGGCAGGCTGGTCTCGATGCATTCCTTCGCCGAAAGCTGGGACAGCTGGGAAATGCATCCCAAGGGCCATGAGGTGGTGGTCTGCACTGCGGGCACGATCACGCTGACGCAGGACTACCCCGACGGGCGGGTGGAGCAGGTCACGCTGAACCCCGGCGAATATGCGATCAACGATCCGGGTGTGTGGCACACCGCCGATGTCCAGAGCGAAGCGACGGCGCTGTTCATCACTTGCGGTGCGGGGACCGAACACCGCCCGCGCTAGGGTTCAGCTTGCGGCACAACTTGCGGGTGGATGAACCGCCCCACGATCCTGCGACAAAGCGTTACAATTTCGGCCGATCGTGGCAAACCTGCGCGACAATGCGGCGCTAGAACAGGTCCCATGAGCTGCGAGGCGGGTTTCGATCTCCCCCCCACCCCTCCCCGCCCCGCAGCTCTGCCTTTCCCCCGACCGCAGACCGAACAGGATTTCGCCATGAAAAAGACAGTTCTAGCAATCACCGGCATCGGCCTTCTCGCCGGTACCGCCGCGCTGGCCCAGCCGGGCGAACGAAATTCCACCCCGATGACCCGCACCGAAGCGGCCCAGAAGAGCGTCGAGCGTTTCAAGAAGATGGATCTGAACGGGGACGGCGTGCTCGACCTCGCCGACCAGGAACTTCGCCGCAAGCAGATGATCGCCAAACTCGACACCGACGGTGACGGCGCAATCAGCAAGGCCGAGCGTGACGCTGCGCGCGAGGCCCGCAAGCAACGCCGCGCCGAGCGCTTGGCAGAGCGCGGCATCGACGGCGAACGCCGCGAAGGCAAGCGCAAGATGCGCGGAATGCGTGGCGGCAAACGCGGCCAGATGGGCGGCGGCATGATGGCGCGCGCCGATGCCGATGGCGATGGTCGCCTGACGCTGCAGGAGGTGCAGGCACACGCTCTCGCACGCTTCGACCGCATCGACACCGACAAGAACGGCACCATCACGGCTGAAGAACGCAAGGCCGCACACGACGCCCGTCGCGAAAAGATGCGCGAACGCCGGGAGCAGCGCCGCGCAGCCCCCGCGGGCGAGTAATCCGTCAATGGTGGCCGCGTCCGATCCCGACACGTCCATCACCGTGCTGCTCGTCGACGACGAGCGCACGCTTCGCGAGCCCCTGGTCGACTATCTGGTCGGCCAGGGCTTCGTGGTGCTGGAGGCGGAGAGCGCCGCCGCCGCGCGCAGCATCCTGCGCGACAAGACCGCCGATATCGCGCTGGTCGACATCATGATGCCCGGCGAGGACGGCCTATCGCTCACCCGCCACCTGATCGAAGCGCAGAACCTGCCCACGATCCTGCTGACCGCGATGGGCGAGGCGACCGACCGGATCGTCGGGCTCGAAATCGGCGCCGACGATTACGTGACCAAGCCGTTCGAACCGCGCGAGCTGGTCGCCCGCATCCGCTCGGTCCTGCGCCGCGCGGGGCGCAACCACGCCGACCAGGACGATGACGATGCCGCCTACCGCTTCGAAGGCTGGCAGCTCGATCCGCTCAAGCAGCGACTGACCGATCCGGAAGGGTCGGTGATCCCGATCTCGACCGCCGAGTTCCGCATGCTACGCGCCTTCCTCGACCATCCGCGCGCCGTGCTCGATCGCGATCGCCTGCTCGACATGGTGCAGGGGCGCGAGGCGCACCTGTTCGATCGCGCGGTCGACAATCAGGTCAGCCGCCTGCGCCGCAAGATCGAGGAAGACAGCAAGCAGCCCCATTTCATCCAGACCGTGCGCGGCGGCGGCTATCGCTTCGCCGCCGACGTCACCCGCGTGCGCAGCACCTGACGTCAGGATTCGACCCGGCAATGGCGCGCTCTCTTCGCAATCCTTTCCCCCGCAGCCTGCTGGGCCAGAGCCTGCTTGCCATCGCAATCACGCTGCTGATCGGGCAGGCGGTGTCGGCCTTCCTGCTCTACCGCGCGGTGGAGGACCGGCGCGATGTCGCAGCCGTCAACGCCGCCGCGTTTCACCTGATCAGAACTGCCAATCGCGGCGAGGCCGCGCCGCGCGACCTCCGGCGCAATTTTCGCCGGATCGAGCGTGATCGCGGAGGTGGCATGGCACAGCAGGGGCGCGAGACGCGGCTGCGACTTCCACCGCCTATCGCAGGGCAAATATCCGATCGCTCGCCGCTGCACCCGGGCGACACCCGGGATCGCGCAGCAGAGGCTAGCCTGCGCGAAGTGCTCGCGCGGCAAGGCGTAGCCGGGGAAGATCTGGTGGTGACCACCCGCCCGATAACCGAAGATGGTGTGCTGGATCGTCTGGCCGAGCGCAGGCCCCGGCTTCACGCACTCATCAAGGACCGCGACGTACAGGTCATGGTGGCGGGCATGCGGCAGCAGGGCGATCCGCGCTGGATCGTCGCGCGCACCATTCCCCCTCGCGTGGAAGCTGGCGCGCTATGGCTGATTGCTGCGCAGACCGTGCTGCTGTTCCTCGTATTGCTCGGCACCACCTACCTCGTGCTGCGCCGGATCACGCGCCCGCTCGCGCAGCTGACCGAACAGGTCGAAAGCTTTGCCCGCACGCACGAGGCAGGCGAACCGCTGGTGCCCAGCGGGCCCGAGGATGTCAGCCGGCTGATCGTGGCGCACAACCTGCTCGAAAGCCGCATCGCCAGTCTGCTCGACGAGAAGGACGTGATGCTCGGCGCGATCGGGCACGATCTCAAGACGCCGCTCGCCGCGCTGCGCGTGCGGATCGAATCGGTCCCCGACGAAGGCCAGCGCGCGCGCATGGCCGAAGTGATCGAGGATCTGCGCCGCTCGCTCGACGACATCCTCTCGCTTGCCCGGATCGGCCGCGCGAAGGACGCGCCCGAGGCGGCGCAGCTCGCAGCGCTGGTCGAAAGCGTGGTCGACGAGTTCGAGGATATGGGCAGGCCGGTTGCCATCGCGAACGTCGAGAAGATCGTCGCCCCGGTTCGCGTCACATGGTTGCGGCGCGCTTTGCGCAACCTGATCGAGAACGCGCTGCGCTATGGCAGCACGGCCAGCGTTTCGCTGACGCGCGACGGCCAGTGGGCGGTGCTTGCAGTGGAGGACGAAGGCCCGGGCATCCCGCCGGAGGAGGTCGTCGCCATGCTCGAACCCTTCCGCCGGGGCGAGGCAAGCCGCAATCGCGGCACCGGCGGAGCGGGCCTCGGCCTTGCCATCACGCGCGCCATTGTGCGCGACCATAATGGACAGCTGCTGCTCGCCAATCGGCCCGAAGGCGGCTTGCGTGCAGAGATTCGCCTGCCCGTCACACGCTAGTTTGACACTCGTTTGACGGCGCCGGCCCGCACCCCCGCCCGGCCAACCCACACAGGATACTACCGATCGGTTGGCCGGGCGGGGGTGCGGGCCGGAACCGCGACCTTTAGCGCATCAACCCGCCCACAAGGTTACGCACGAAACTGCCGACCACCGGCCCTGCCAGATCGGTTGCGATAGAGCCTGCCGCCGATGTGACGCCGGAGGCCATCGGGTTGGCGCGCGATTTCTTGCCCAGCACGGTGCGCGCAGCCATCCCGGCGGCAGAGCCGGCAGCGACCTTGGTGCCGCGCGAGATCGCCTTGCCCCAGATGCTGGTGCTCTTGCGTTCCCGCTTGCGGACCTCGGCCTCGCCCTTCTCCTCGACCTCGGCGGCGGTTGCGGCGGCATCGACCATCTTCTGCGCGATCACTTCCGCCGCGCTTTCGCGATCCACCGGCGTATCGTACTTGCCCGCCAGCGGGCTCGCGCCGAGGATCACCGCACGCTCGCCTGCCGACAGCGGGCCGAGGCGGCTTTGCGGCGGTTTGATCAGCGTGCGTTGCACCACCGAGGGCGCGCCATCTTCGCCCAGCGTGGAAACCAGCGCCTCGCCCGTCTTCAGCTCGGTGATCGCCTGCGCCACGTCGAGATCGGGGTTGATCCGGAAGGTTTCCGCCGCCGCCTTGATCGCCCTCTGATCCTTGGGAGTGAAGGCGCGCAATGCATGCTGCACCCGGTTGCCGATCTGCCCTGCCACGTTGTCGGGCACGTCGATCGGGTTTTGCGTCACGAAGAACACGCCCACGCCCTTCGATCGGATCAGGCGCACCACCGTCTCGATCGTGTCCTGAAACGCCTTGGGCGTGTCGTCGAACAGCAGGTGTGCCTCGTCGAAGAAGAAGACCAGCTTCGGCTTTTCCGGGTCGCCCACCTCGGGCAGCGTCTCGAACAGTTCGGCGAGCAGCCAGAACAGGTAGGTCGCGTAGAGCTTTGGGCTGCGCATCAGCTTGTCCGCGGCGAGGATGCTGATGAACCCGCGCCCCGCGGCATCGACCTTGAACAGATCGTCCACCTCCAGCGCAGGCTCGCCGAAGAACTTGTCTGCCCCCTCGCTTTCGAAGGTCAGCAGCGCGCGCTGGATCGCGCCGATGGAGGCCTTGGTGACGCGGCCATACTGCCCCGAAACCTCGTCGGTATGCTCCGCCGCCCACGCGAGCAGGCTGCGCAGATCCTCGAAATCGAGCAGCAGCAACCCGTTGTCGTCGGCATGGCGGAAGACGACCTGCAATACGCCTTCCTGCGTATCGTTGAGGTCGAGCAGGCGCGCGAGCAGCAGCGGCCCCATTTCGGAAACCGTCGTACGCACCGGATGGCCCTGTTCGCCGAACAGGTCCCAGAAGATCACCGGGAAATCGGCATAGGCATAATCGTCCATGCCCAGCTCCGCAGCGCGGCCTTCCAGCTTGTCGGCATGCTTGAACTTGGACGATCCCGGCACCGCCAGCCCCGCAAGATCGCCCTTCACATCGGCGACGAAGACCGGCACGCCGGCGGCGGAAAAGCTTTCGGCGAGGCCCTGCAAGGTTACCGTCTTGCCGGTACCCGTCGCACCCGCGATCAGCCCGTGGCGGTTGGCGCGGTCGAGCCGCAGCTCCTGCGCCTCGCCAGCATGGTTGCGACCCAGAAAAATCGTACTCACCGCGCGCGTCTCCCCGTCGTGCCGACAGGCTTTGCGTTTTCGCGGCGGACCTTTGGCCCGTCAAGGTGGTTCCAATTCGCGAACGCTTCGATAGAGCGGACAGCGAATGGCAACGGCGGAACCCTTCATCCTGCTCGACGACGCGCGCCCCACTACGGATGGCGGCGCGGGGGCTGGCGCGCGCCTGTTCGGAGCGCCGGTGGCGGTGTTTCGGGCACTACGCCCGGAAGAGGTGGAGGATACGCTCGCCGCGGCAGAGGCCGCGCAGGCCGAACGCGGGGGCACGCTGGCGGGATATCTCGCCTACGAGGCGGGGCTGGCGCTCGAACCCAAGCTGCGATCGCTGGCCGACATGCGCACCGGTGCGGCAGGGCCGCTGGCGTGGCTCGGCCTGTTCGAGAGCGAGCGGACGATTCCCGCCGACGAAGTCGAAGCCTGGCTGGCCGAGCGTGCGCCCGGCGCCGCCAGCCTCGGCCCGCTCGACCCGGCAATCTCGCTCGGCACCTGGCAGGCGCGCTTTGCCGAGTTGCAGCAGGCAATCGCCGCGGGCGATATCTACCAGGCCAACCTGACCATGCCGCTCACCGGCGCGTTTCGCGGCGATCCGCTGGCGCTCTACGCAGCGCTGCGCAAGGCCGCGAATGCAGGCCATGGCGGCGTGATCTGGGACGGCAGCCACGCGCTCGTCAGCCTCTCTCCCGAACTGTTCTTCAAGGTGGAGGACGGCAAGCTCACCGCCCGCCCGATGAAGGGCACCCGCCCGCGCCATGCTGATGCGGCGCAGGACACGGCGGCAGCCGAGGAGCTGGCACGCTCCGAGAAAGACCGCGCCGAAAACCTGATGATCGTCGACCTGATGCGCAACGACCTGTCGCGCGTCGCGCAGCCAGGCTCGGTCACGGTGGACGAACCGTTCAAGGTCGAAAGCTTTCCGACGGTGCATCAGATGGTCAGCACGGTGCGCGCCGATCTGAATCCGGGCACCGGGTTGGCCGATATCGTGAAGGCGCTGTTCCCCTGCGGGTCGATCACCGGCGCGCCCAAGATCCGCGCGATGGAGATTATCGACGCGTTGGAACGCGATGCGCGCGGGCCATATTGCGGCGCGATCGGTGCCTATGAGGCGGATGGCACGGCAAGCTTCAACGTCGCGATCCGCACGCTGCGGCTGACCCCGATCGAGAACGGGCACGGCATCGCGGTGCTCGGCGTGGGCGCGGGGATCGTGGCGGACAGCGATGCTCTGGGCGAATGGCGCGAGGCGCTGCTCAAGGCCGGGTTCGCGAGATCGAGCAGCGCAGACTGCACCGCGCCCGCGTTCGACCTGATCGAGACGATGCGGTTCGACCCCGAAGAGGGCATCCCGTTGCTCGAAGGCCACCTCGCGCGGATTTCCGCAAGCGCGCACGAGTTGGGCTTTGCCTTCGACCGGCACGCGGCGCGCAACCAGATTCAGGCGCTGTGCTTCGATCTCGACGCCCCTGCAAAGGTGCGGCTGACCTGCGCACGTTCCGGCACCACCGCCATCGAGGTCGCCCCGCTGCCCGAGACACCCACCGAGCCGCTCGACTGCATTGCCCTGCCACTGCCCGTCGATGCGGGCGACTGGCGCTTGCGGCACAAGACCACCGACCGGGGCTTCTACGCCGACGCGCTCGCCGCCGCGCACGAGCTGGACGCGCACGAGGCGCTGCTGGTGCAGGGCGACGGGCTGGTGACCGAAGGCAGCTGGACCAGCGTTTTCGTCGAGCGCGAGGGCACGCTTGTCACCCCCCCGCTCGCGCTTGGCCTGCTGCCCGGCGTGTTTCGCGATTCGCTGATCGCCGAAGGGCGCGCTGTCGAGGGCGAGGTGACGCTGGACGACCTTTCTGACGGCTTTTTCATCGGCAACGCTCTGCGCGGCCTCATGCGCGCGAGACTGATATGACGATCGAGATACTCTACGAAGACGGCGAAGCGCTGGTGATCGACAAGCCTGCCGGGCTGCCGATCGACCGCCCGCGCAAGGGCGGCGACTGCCTCGAGGATCATCTCGATTCGCTCAAGCTGGGCTTCCAGCGGCGCCCGCTCCCGGTCCACCGGCTCGACACCGACACCAGCGGTTGCCTGCTGCTCGCGCGCAATCCCAAGGCGCACAAGCGTTTCGCCGCCGCGTTCGAGGCCAAGACGGTGACCAAGGTCTATCACGGCATTCTGGCAGGCATTCCCGAGGAACGCGAAGGGCGAATCGAGCTTGCGCTCGCCAAGATCAGCAGCGCCGAGAAGGGCTGGCGGATGATCCCGGCGAAGAAGGGCAAGCCATCGGCGACCGACTGGCGCGTGGTGGCGGAGCATGAGGGCCGCGCGCTGGTCGAGTTTCGCCCCGAAACCGGGCGCACGCACCAGATTCGCGTCCATGCCGCCAGCGGGATCGGCATCGCGCTGATCGGCGACCCGGTCTACGGATCGCGCGACGGCGCACCGCGAACGATGCTGCACGCCAGTTCGATCGTCGTCGCGCGCGAAGGCAAGTCCGACATTGCCGCAACCAGCCCGCTGCCAGCCGATTTCGCCGCGCTGGGCTTCCCCGATCCGGGTTCGGGCGATGATGCCTGACGACGTTCTCGCCCGTGCGCATGCGCTGGCCGAAGAGCGTTTCGTCGCAGGCTCCGGGCCAGGCGGGCAGAACGCCAACAAGGTCGCCACCGAAGTCCAGCTGCGGGTCAATGCCTACAAGCTGCGCCTGTCGCCCTTCGCTTTCCGGCGGCTGGGCGAGGTCGCGGGAAGCCGTCTGACCGATTCGGGCGATATCCTGATCGTCGCGCGCGAACACCGCACGCAGGAAGCGAATCGGGCACTGGCGCGCGAGAAACTGGAGGATCTCTTGCGCGAGGCCCATCGCCGGCCAAAGGCGCGCGCGAAGACCCGGCTCAACCGCGTGGGCAAGACGCAGCGGCTCAAGACCAAGAAGGCGCGCGGGCAGGTAAAGGCCAATCGCGGAAAGCCCAGCCGCCAGGACTGTTAGGGCGACCGGTATCGCCACTGGCAGCTTGACTTTTCCCCAGCCCGCAGCCAATAGCGCCTGCGATCGGGCGGTGCCGCGTGCGCCGCCTGTTGTTTTTTCACCCGATGCACATCGTGAAGCCCTGTCGGGCAACCCACCGATGGCCGGGCCTTTGAACTGGCAGGATTGAGTTATGGCGAAGCCCGCAACCGTCAAGATCAAGCTCGTGTCGACTGCGGACACCGGCTTCTACTACGTGACGAAGAAGAATCCTCGGAACATCACCGAGAAGATGACCTTCCGCAAATACGACCCGGTCGTGCGCAAGCACGTCGAGTTCAAGGAAGCCAAGATCAAGTAAGGTCGGGTTTCAACCTTGCGGTACGGAACCAGTGCCGCTCACGCGCGGTTCACTCCGAAACCTTTACGGAAGACCGCATGACGACCAAGACTGATCTGCTTCGCCGCCCGCTTGCCGGGCTCGCCAGCCTCGCCCTGATCACCGGCGCACCGATCGCCGCGACGATCGCCCTGCCCTCGCCTGCGCTTGCCGCATCGGCGGGCACGCTCGACGATGCTGTCGCCGCGCTGCGCGGCATCAACACGATGCGCGCCAGCTTTACTCAGACCGACCGCAACGGCCAGACCGTCAACGGCACGATGACGCTCAAGCGTCCGGGCAAGATTCGCTTCGAATACGCCAAGGGCGTGCCGCTGCTGATCGTGTCCAACGGCAAGTCGCTGACCATGATCGATTACGAGGTCAATCAGGTGCAGCGCTGGCCGATCGGCAATTCGCCGCTGGGCGCGCTGCTCGATCCCAAGCGCGACGTAAAGAAGTACGGCAAGCTGCGCAGCACGGGCAATCCGAACGTGCTGTCGGTCGAGGTGAAAGACCCGCAGAAGCCCGAATACGGCACGATCACCATGATCTTCGTGCGCAAGTCCGGCGCGCCGGGCGGGTGGGAGCTGACCAACTGGGTCGCGCTCGATGCGCAGAACAATCGCACCACGGTGCGGCTGTCGAATCAGAAATACGGCGTGTCGGTGAGCGAGTCGTCGTTCACCTACAAGGACCCGCGCCGCGCATCCCGTCGGCCCAGGTAAACCGTTCGTCGAGGGATGCCCCTCAAAAGCGGTCGGCTGCCCCCTCGCGTTCATTGGCAAGCAAGGCAGGCGGGCCTAGTTTAAATCTCACAAGGCCTGATGAACCGGCGGGTTTCCCCCCTGTTGCCCCTTCGGTTCCCCTTCATACCGCAGGCCTTGTAGCAAGCGTGACGAACGCTCGTAAGGAACCCTCGCGCCAATGCCCCCGGCGCGGGGGTTTTCTTGTGATATTGGCCAATATCGCGCCGGGCGAGGGTCGTGCGCCTTACTCTTCTTCCCAGCCGTAGGCGGCGCGCATGATGTCGTAGACGAGGTTCTGCTCGATCACGCCGTGGACGCGGAACGCGCCCGGGCCGGTGCCGAACAGCGCGACATCCTCGCCGCCATGCGTTTCGGAGCCGAGCGGGATGAGCGACTGCTGCGTGGCGTTCGGCCCCGTTTCGGGCATGCCGCGCTCGCCTTGTACTGCGCCGGGGCCGTTGCCGTAGCCGAGCGTGGTGTAAGGCTGGCCGTCGCGTGCCAGCATCGGCCCCTCGGTGCCGCCGGGATGCTCTTCGTCGCCGCCTGCAGGCGGGTAGACCAGGCCGAGGATCGGATTGCCGCGCTTGGGATAGCCCGCCATGGTGAACACGTGGCTGTGATCGGCGGTGACGAGGATCAACGTCTCGTCCGGATCGGTATTCTCCAGCGCGTACTGGACCGCGCGGGCCAGTTCGACCGTCTCTTCCAGAGCATATCCGGCGCGCCCTTCGTGGTGCGCATGGTCGATCCGCCCGCCTTCGATCATCAGGTAGAAGCCATCGGGGTCGCTCGACAGCCGGCGAATCGCCTCGGCAGTCATCTCGGTCAGCGTCGGCTCTTTGGTCTCGTCCGTGCGGTCGAGCTGGTAGGTCATGTGGCTGGGCGAAAAGAGGCCCAGCACCGGCTCGTCCAGATCGGCGCGGCGCATGCTCGCGGTGTCGGTCACCACGGTGCCGCCGGTACGCGCGGCCCAGCGGGCGGGCAAATCCGCGTTCGGGTCGCTGCGCTTGCCGCCCTTCGCGCTGCCGTAGAAATTGCGCGAGCCGCCGCCGAAAGCGAGGTCGAACGGGAAGTCGACCAGCTGCGCCGCGATGTCGGTGCAGCCGAGGCCCTGCTGGCTTGCGGGAATGTCCGAATCGGCCTCCCAGTCGCGGTCGGGGCTGTGGCTGTAGACTGCGGCAGGCGTTGCGTGGGTCAGCCGCGTGGTGGTGACGATGCCGACTGCCTTGCCTTTTGCGTGCGCTTCGTCGGCGATCAGCGGCAGGTTCTGGCCCTGCGCCGCCGCGCAGTCGCCGCGCGCGGGCTCGGGCGCGACATTGAGCACGCCCATGCGGGTCTTGCTGCCGCTGTTGAGCGCGGTCGCGGTGCCAGCGCTATCGGGCACCTGCGCATCGGTGTTGTAGGTCTTGACCAGCGCGGTGTCGGGGAATTTCTCGAAACTGAGCGAATATTCCTCGCCATCGAGGCCCTGTTGCTGCCCGGCGAGAATGCGCGCGGCGGTAATGGTGGAGATGCCCATTCCGTCGCCGACGAAAAGGATGACGTTCTTCGCCTTGCCTTGCGATGCGACCGGAGCGGTGCCCGCAGCAGGATCCACGCCGTAATAATTGGTCGTGTTGCCGCACGCCGCCAGCGGCAGCGCCATCAGCATCGCCAGGACAGCGGCCCGGCGCGAGTTCTTGGAAGGGCGGATCATGGCAGGCTCCGTGGTCGTAATGTCGCGCATATTGCCGATGCCCCATTGCGCATCAATGCGACAATTGCACGACGGCAATGGCCGGTACGCGCGATCTATCGCAACATACCTCAACCCGGCTTGCCCGGACCTGCCCCCCACCCTAAGTCCCCCGGCATGGTTTCTGTCACCACCTGGAACATCAACTCGGTCCGCCTGCGCATGCCGCTGGTCGAGCAATTCCTCACCGCCCACGCGCCCGACGTCCTGTGCCTGCAGGAGATCAAGTGCATCGAGGAGCAATTCCCGGCCAAGGCGTTCCGCGAGCTGGGTTACGAGCATATCGCGATCCACGGGCAGAAGGGCTACCACGGGGTTGCCACGGTCAGCCGCCTGCCGTTCCGGGAAATCTCGCGTTACGACTGGCAGGATAATGGCGAGGCGCGCCATGTCGGCGTGCAGCTGACCGATCCCGCGCACCAGGGCATGGTGATCGAGAATGTCTACGTCCCCGCAGGCGGCGACGTGCCCGACCGCGAGGTCAACGCGAAGTTCGGCCAGAAGCTCGATTTCCTCGAACGCATGGCGCGCTGGGCCGACAAGGTCGACCAGCCGACGCTGATCGTGGGCGATTTCAACATCGCCCCGCTCGAAAGCGATGTGTGGAGCCACAAGCAGCTGCTCAAGGTGGTCAGCCACACGCCGATCGAGGTCGAGGCGCTGCAACGCTTTATGGACGCGCACGGCTGGACCGATATCGGGCGCGAACATGTGCCCGCGCCGCAGCGGTATTATAGCTGGTGGAGCTACCGCAATCCCAACTGGCAGACCAACGACAAGGGCCGCCGGCTCGACCACATGTGGGCCAGCCCCGATCTGGCGAAGCAGGCCACCCGGCACACCATCCTGGAAGAAGCGCGCAATTGGGAACGCCCTTCGGATCACGTTCCGCTGACCACGGAGTTCTCCCTCTGAGCGCGAAAGCCCCCGGCCCAGCGTCCGGCAACGCATCGGGCAACGCGCGGGCGCTGGCGCAGGCGATCGACGCGCTGCGGCACGGCTGGCCGATCCGCGTCGACGATGGCCCCGTGCTGCTCCCCGCAGAGACCGCCGCCGATCCCGAAGCCTGCGCCGAGCGGATGCTGATCTCGGCAGCGCGCGCGCAAACGCTCAAGCTCGCCAACCAGCGCGAAGCGGCGGTGCCGCACGCGCCTGTCCTGATCGAGGGGGGCGAACCCTTCACGCTCGATCTGGCCCGCGCGGTTTCCGATCCCGCGCTCGATCTCGCCAACCCCATGAAGGGCCCGTTTCGCGCGCTCGGCCTGCCCGACGCCGAATGGCCGCGCACCGCGCTGGAAATTGCCCGGCGCGCCGGGGTACTGCCCGCCTTCCTGCTCGACCCTTCGCCCGACCGGGAGGAGCCGGTTGCCGTCGACACCGCAGACCTGGCTGCCTTTTCCGCGCCCGACACGCTGCGCATCGCTGCGCGCACGCGCCTGCCGACCGCCGCCGCCGAGCATGCGGAGATCGCGATCTTCCGTTCCCCGGCGGACCTGCGCGAACATGCCGCGCTGATCATCGGGCGGCAGAGCGCCGACAAGGTCCCGGTGGTACGGCTTCATTCCGAATGCCTGACCGGCGATGTTTTCGGCAGCCTCAAATGCGATTGCGGGCCGCAGCTCGACAATGCGCTCGCCGCGTGTGCCCGCGAGGCGGAGAACGGCGGCTACGGCGTGATCCTCTATCTGCGGCAGGAAGGTCGCGGGATCGGCCTCGTCAACAAGCTGCGCGCCTACCAGTTGCAGGAGCAGGGGCACGACACGGTCGAGGCGAACCAGCGGCTCGGCCTGCCCGACGAGGCGAGGGACTTTCCCATTGCGGGACGCATGCTTCGTTTACTGGGGATTCTGCGTATCCGCCTGCTGACGAATAACCCGGCCAAGCTTACCGCACTGGAACAGCAAGACATCGAAATAATCGAGCGAGTTCCCTTGGATACCGGCACCAACCCCCACAACGCCCGCTATCTCGCCACGAAACGCGACCGATCGGGCCATCTTCTTCGATGAGCTGGCTGACCGTTCGCGACGAGCAGCCAGCCGACATCCCCGCGATCTATGCATTGACCCGAGCCGCCTTTGCCAAGGACGGCCGCACCGACGGAAACGAACAGGAAATCGTCAACGCCTTGCGCGACGACGGCGACCTGACGCTGTCGCTCGTGGCGACCAATATGGACGAGGCGATCATCGGCCATATCGCCTTTTCGCCCGTCACCATCTCGGATGGAACGCAGGGCTGGTACGCGGTGGGCCCGATCTCCGTCATGCCGACCCGGCAGCGGACCGGCATCGGCTCGCGAATCGCGACCGAGGGGATGGAGCGGATGAAGGCGATGGGTGCGAAGGGCCTCGTCCTGCTGGGCGATCCCGGTGCCTACGAGCGCTTCGGATTTGCCAAAGATGCGGACCTGACCCTGCCGGGATTTCCGGCCGACCGCTTTCAGGTTCGGATGCTCGGCGAGGGCCCGCGCCCCCGGGGCACGGTCCGTTACGCAAAGGCTTTCGGTTACGAAGCTGCGGGCTAGCGCCGCTCGAACGGCGTCAGACCGGTGCCGAGCCGGTTGTCGCTGATCCGCAGGCTCGCGCCCGTCCAGTCCGCCACGAAGGCCGACTGGCGCGAGACGGTGGGCACGAAGCGGGCATCGTTGCCTGCGATCGTCAGGCCGTCCGAACTGTGGGTCTGCTCTTCCGCGCCGACCGCGATGAAGGCGGAATAGTTTTCCTTGTCCTCACCCTGCACGAACCAGTTGTTGGTGATCTGACCGCGCGCACCCTGCGGCAGGTCGATCATGTAGTTGGTCGCGCTGCCGTTCGAATCGTCGAAGCTGCACGCGGCCACCTCGACCATCGCGGCGCGGGATTTGAGGTAATGGCCGCCAGTTCCTTGCTCGAACCGGCTGCGGGTGACGCGAAGGTGCCCGATATCGCCGGTGTAGATCGAATGCGAACAGCCGCCCGAATTCTCGCACGTGCCGAGGCGGGTGAAGGTCGAACGGTCGACCACCAGCCGCATCTTCGGATCGTTTGCAGTCAGGATGCCCTGCTCGCTGTTGCGGAACCACGAATTGGCAACCGTCAGCGTCCCCGATTCCATGCGGATACCCGCACCATTGCCGTCGGGCACGCTGATGTTGCTGAAGATGATGCCGGATACGCTGGCCTCGGTGCCGCGCAGTACGAAGGCGCCCTTGCCCTCGCAGGCGGTGCCGCTGAATTCGACCTTGCCCGGCTCGGTCGCCAGAAAGGCGATACGTCCGCGAGTCTGGACGACGCACTGGCGATAGGTGCCCGGGGCGATGGCAATGCTGCCCTCGCCCGATCCGATGGCGTCGACCGCCTCCTGCAGCGATGCGTAACCGCGATTCGTCTCGACCACGGTGAACGGCGCGGCGGCAGGTTGAGCCATGAGCGCGGCCAGCGGTATCAGCGCGACGGCGGCAATTGCGATTCCCGCGACCATGGCGACCGGCGGACGGCCAAGGGTGATCCGTTTGGGCATAGGTGCGCTGGCGCTTTTGCGGTCTTGGGTCATGCGCGGCAGAATTAGTGGATAATGGTAAACAAGCCGCTAATCATTCCCGACCGGGGCCTGCCCTGTGCAAGCCTGCATTTTGGGCCGATGCGCTCTTTACCGAAGGCACGCCTTGCGCCTAGCGTAGCGACTTGCGCGCGCGACGGCTGGGGCCGCGCAGCGCACGAAATTTACATCTGGAGGCACATCGACATGAAATTCACTATCCGTTTGGGGCTGATCGGCATGGGCGCGCTTGCGCTGGCTTCGTGCGGCGATTCGAAAGACGCCAGCGACGAGGTCGTGGCCGAAGACGTCGAAATCGTCGCGGACGACGCGATGAGCGACGTCGATGCCGAGCCTGTCGAAGACGACAGCCTTGCCACCCCCGCACCGATGCCCGCGCCCGCTCCGACCGAAACCTCGACCTTCGAGGAACGTCAGGCTGCCGAGCGCGAGAAGATGGCGAACGATGCCGAGGCGGCCGAGAAGGCGGCAGCGGATATCAAGGCCGAACTGGACAAGATGAACGAAAACTAGGGCTGACTACGATTCCAGGGCCGGGCAGCGCCACGCGTCTGCCCGGCCCTGATCGTACCACCAGAACACCAGAGCCTTAAAAGGGACGACAATGCCGGGAATGGATGCCGAGGTCTTCGGCCAGTTTATCGAACAGCTGTGGCGCTACGTGCACGAGCGTTTGATCCCTGCCGAGAAGGAGGTGATCGCCGCCAACGCGATTCCTGCCGAGATCCTCGACGAGATGCGCGAAATGGG
Organism: Citromicrobium bathyomarinum; assembly: GCF_038594485.1. GTDB lineage: Bacteria > Pseudomonadota > Alphaproteobacteria > Sphingomonadales > Sphingomonadaceae > Alteriqipengyuania > Alteriqipengyuania bathyomarina_A. The sequence continues at coordinate 388,159 of NZ_JBCFZG010000008.1, forward strand.
TCTGTTCGGGCTGACCATGCCCGAGGAATACGGCGGTGCGGGGATGAACACCTCGCAATATGTCGAGACGATCCGCGTGCTCTCCTACGCGCTGCCCGCCTATCGCTCGATCACCTCGATCAACCTCGGCATGGTGTGCACCGCGCTGAAGAAATCGGGCACGGAGGAGCAGAAGGCCGAATGGCTTCCGCGCCTCGCCGCCGGTCAAATTGCGTGTTTCGGATTGACCGAGCCGGGCAGCGGCTCCGATTCCGCGGCGATGCAGACCACCGCGGTGAAGGACGGCAACGGCTACATCCTCAACGGCTCCAAACGCTACATCACCAACGCGCCCTTCGCGAAGCTGGGCCTGATCATGGCGCGCACCAGCAAGGAACCCCTGCCCAAGAACGCGCATGTTTCCGCCTTCCTCGTCGACATGGAAAAGGCCGGCGTCACCGTCGGCAAGCCCGACAAGAAGATGGGGCAGGAAGGCAGCCAGATCGCCGACATCTATCTCGACGATGTGCATGTCGACGGCGATGCGCTGCTCGGCGGCGAGGAAGGCCAGGGCTTCCGCACCGCGATGATGAGCCTCGACAACGGGCGGCTGTCGGTCGCGGCGGCAAGCGCGGGCTACGCTCGGCGCATTCTCGACACGGCGATGAAATACGCGCTGGAGCGCAAGGCGTTCGGCGAGCCGATCAGCCAGTTCCAGCTGATCCAGGCGATGCTCGCCGACAGCGAATCGGAAATCTACGCCGCCGAATGCATGTTGAAAGACGCCTGTGCCAAGGTCGACGCGGGCGAACCCTCGCTGCTGCCCGCCGCCAGCACCAAGCTGTTTGCGTCCGAAATGTGCGGCCGCGTGGCCGACCGCTGCGTGCAGATCCACGGCGGCGCGGGCTATCTGGCGGAATACGAGGCCGAACGCTTCTTCCGCGACAGCCGCATCTACCGCATCTACGAAGGCACCAGCCAGATCATGCAGCTGGTGATTGCCAAGAACATGCTGCGCAACTTCGCCGCCGGAGGCCAGGCATGAGCGAGCTGCGCCGCGCCGCGATCGTCTCCCCGCTGCGAACGCCCGTAGGGCGCTTCCTCGGCACGCTGACCCCGCTGGAGGCGGGGCCGCTCGCGGCGATCATCATCAAGGCGCTGGTCGAACGCTCGGGCGTCGATCCGTCGCGCGTCGACGATGTGGTGTTCGCGCAAGGCTATGGCAGTGGCGAAGCCCCCGCGATCGGCCGCTGGGCGTGGCTCGCCGCGGACATGCCGATCGAAACGCCCGGCTTCCAGCTCGACCGGCGCTGCGGCTCTGGCCTGCAGGCGGTGATCGAGGCGGCGATGATGGTGCAGACTGGCGCGGCAGACTGCGTGCTGGCGGGCGGCGTCGAGTCGATGTCCAATGTCGAGCACTACACCACCAAAGCCCGTCAGGGCGCCAAGATGGGCGACATGGCGCTGTGGGACCGGCTGACGCGCGGACGGCTGATGAGCCAGCCGATCGAGCGCTTCGGGGTGATCTCGGGCATGATCGAGACGGCGGAGAACCTCGCCAAGGATTACGACATTTCGCGCGAGGCGGCGGACGAATACGCGGTCGCCTCGCACCAGAAGGCCGCCGCCGCGTGGGACGCGGGCAAGTTCGATGCGCAGCTGGTGCCGGTCGACGTGCCGCAGCGCCGCAAGGACCCGATCCGGTTCGACCGCGACGAAGGTTTTCGCCCCGATGCCTCGATGGAAAGCCTCGGCAGCCTGAGGGCGATCGAGAAGGACGGGATCGTCACCGCGGGCAATGCCAGCCAGCAGAACGATGCCGCCGCTGCGTGCCTGGTGGTGTCCGAAGACAAGCTGGCCGAGTTGGGCCTCGAACCGATGCTGTGGTTCGACAGCTGGGCTGCCGCCGGGTGTGATCCGGCGCGCATGGGCATCGGCCCGGTCCCGGCGACGCAGCGCCTGTTCGCGCGTAGCGGTAAGGGCTGGGACGACATCGACCTCGTCGAACTGAACGAGGCCTTTGCGCCGCAGGTTCTCGCCGTGCTCAAGGGCTGGGGCTGGAGCGGGGATGACAGCCGCCGCGACATGCTCAACGTCAATGGCTCGGGCATTTCGCTCGGCCACCCGATCGGCGCGACCGGCGTGCGTATACTCGCTGACATGGCGCACGAACTGCACCGGCGCGAAGGGCGCTACGCGCTCGAGACGATGTGCATCGGCGGCGGACAGGGGCTCGCCGCGCTGTTCGAACGCGCGGTGTAAGGGGTGCGCCAGAGCCGCGACATGCAGTTTAATTGTGCGGAAACGCGCAAGATGCTATCGCGCTCAGCATGAATGAAGTGACCGAAATCAAGCCGGATTTTTCGGAGATCCCCACTCTCGACAGCGATGTGTTCACCGCGCCGCTCAAACGGCCCGAGCATGTCGGGGAAGATTGGCTCGAGCCCAAGCAGACCGAGTACGACAGCGAAGACGACGCCGTCTGGAACGACCTGTTCGCGCGGCAGATGGAAATCCTGCCCGGGCGCGCGGCAAGCGCGTTCATGGAGGGACTCGACCGGCTCGATCTGGGCACCGGCGGCGTGCCCGATTTCAAGGAATTGTCGGAGTCGCTGGACAAGCTGACCGGGTGGAGCGTGGTGCCCGTGCCCATGCTGATCCCCGATCACGTGTTCTTCTGGCATCTGGCCAACCGCCGCTTCCCGGCGGGCAATTTCATCCGCACGCGCGAAACCTTCGACTACATCCAGGAACCCGACGTCTTCCACGACGTGTTCGGCCACGTGCCGATGCTGACCAACCCGGTTTTCGCGGACTACATGCAGGCGTACGGGAAGGCCGGCTGGCGGGCGATGGAGTACAACCGTCTGAAGGCGCTCGGCGCGCTGTACTGGTACACGGTCGAGTTCGGCCTGATCATGGAAGACGAAGGCTTGCGCGCCTATGGCGCGGGCATTCTTTCGGGCCCGACCGAGGCGGTATTCTCGGTCGAGGCACAGAGCCCCAACCGGATCATGCTCAACGTCGATCGCGTGATGCGGACGGACTATGTGATCTCCGACCTGCAGCCGACCTATTTCGTGATCGAGAGTTTCGAAGATCTCTATCGCAAGACGGTGGAGCGCGATTTCGAGCGCCTGTACCAGAGCCTGCCGGTATCTTTCACCTACGCCAATTCGGCGGTGATCGATCTCGACGATGTCCTCAATGTCGGGACGCAGGAATATCTGCTGCGCGGCGGTCGCGGAAGCTCTGCGCGCCCCGTTTAGACTCGATGTGACGAGCCGAGGCGACCGCAGTCAGTGCCGTCTTTCGCGCATTCTCCAGATAAAATAAAACCGGCCCCGAATTGCTTCGGGGCCGGTCGAATTCATCCAAAGGATGACGCGCGATTACTCGGCGGCAGGAGCTTCGGTCGATTCAGCAGCCGGCGTAGCAGCGTCGGTCGCGGTTGCGTCCGTGGTCGCTTCGTCGGTCATGGTGCCTTCGCCCATCGCAGCGTCGGTTGCGGGCTCTTCAACCACGGTTTCGTCGACCATGGTGTCGTCAGCCGGGGTTTCGGCTGCGTCTTCGGTGGTGGCCTTTTCGCCGCAAGCAGCAACGCTGAGGCCCAGAGCGATGGTCGTGGCGAACATTGCAGCCTTGAAAGTGGTCTTCATGATTCTTCCCCTAGATTGGAATGAGGAGACCCGCATAGCCATCTTTCTGCCACACGGATACCCTGAATCTGCCTCATTCGGGGGGCGAGACTAACATTTATGGGGGTTAACGGCGGGCCAGCGGCTCGAGGATCGAAACCAGCGCAAGAACGCTGCAGCAGGTCGCCAGCGCGACCATCAGGGTGTGTACGCCGAGCGTATCGAGCAGCGGCATGTCGGATGCCAGCGCGCCCGAAGCGACCGTCGCCGCCGCGCCCAGAATCACCCTGAACCAGGCCGCCCGAGTGTCCTGTGCGCCGGTGATCAGAGCCACCAGCCAGCCGAGCACGGCACCGCTGCACAGAAGAATCAATAAGCCCATTGCATCCGAAAACTTGTTCTAGGTTAACTTCTGCAACAGCCGAAGCGGCCTCAGGTTCCCTCTTGCCGGGCCGTGCGGCCCCCCGCCTACCTCGCGAACAGCCAGATCAGCGCCGCCGATCCGATGACGATGCGGTACCATGCGAAGGGCGCAAAGCCGCGTCTGCTGACATAGGCCACGAAGGCGCGGATCACGAACAGCGCGACGATGAAACTGACGACGAAGCCGATGGCGATCTCGCCCCAGCCGACACGCATGGTGCCCGCGGTCAGTTCGCCGCCTTTCTGGAAAAGCTCCAGCGTGGTCGCGCCGATCATCGTCGGCACGGCGAGGAAGAACGAGAATTCGGCCGCGGTCTTGCGGTTCACGCCCATCGCCAGCGCACCCATGATCGTCGCGCCCGAGCGGCTCACGCCCGGCACCATCGCGAGGCATTGCGCGAAGCCGACGCCGATCACCTGGATCAGCGGAAGGTCGGCCACCGTGGCATCGCCCTTCGGATTGGCGACGCGTTCGATCCCGAGGATCGCGATCCCGCCGAGGATCAGCGCCCAGGCAACGATCGACGGGCTGCCGAGCATGATGTCGATATAGTCCTTGAACGCGAGGCCCAGGACGGCGGAAGGCAGGAAGGCGACCAGGATGTTGCGGGCGAACCGCAGCCCTTCGCTTTCGAGCCGCAGCACACCCATCCCCGCGTTCCAGAAGGTGCCCCAGTACTGGTAGACCACCGCGAGGATCGCACCGAGCTGGATGACCACGTTGAACATCGCCCATTCGGACGAATCGTAGCCGAACAGTTCGGAGGCCAGGATCAGGTGCCCGGTCGAGGAGACCGGCACGAATTCGGTCAGTCCTTCGACAATGCCGAGGAGGATCGCGGTGAGGGTGGTGTCCATGCGTGCAGCCTCATGGAGAGAGGGCCGCGCAAGTCAAGCTTGCGCGGCCCTCCGGATCACTTCGTGGCAAGTGCGCGAACCGCGCTTACCAGATGCGCACGCGCTTTTCGGGCGGCAGGTACAGGGCATCGTCGGGAGTCACGTTGAACGCCTTGTACCATTCGTCCATGTTACGCACGACGCCGTTGACGCGGTATTCCTCGGGGCTGTGCGGGTCGACGCGCAGCCGCTGGCGATAGCTTTCCTCGCGCTGGGCCGAACGCCACACCTGCGCCCAAGCGAGGAAGAAGCGCTGGTCGCCGGTCAGGCCGTCGATCACCTTGTCTTCCTTGCCGTTGAGGCTGAGCTTGTAGGCGCGATAGGCAAGGCTGAGCCCGCCCAGATCGCCGATGTTCTCGCCCAGCGTCAGGCGCCCGTTGACGCAGGTGTCGCCATCGTCGAGCGGGCAGAACGCATCGTACTGGGCAACCAGTGCGTCGGTAAGCGCGTCGAACGCCGAACGGTCCGCATCGGTCCACCAGTTGCGCAGCATCCCGGTGCCGTCCGACTTGGAGCCCTGATCGTCGAAACCGTGGCCCATCTCGTGCCCGATCACGCCGCCGATCCCGCCATAGTTGACGGCCGCGTCTGCGGTCAGCCCGAAGAAGGGCTGCTGCAGGATCGCTGCGGGGAAGACGATCTCGTTCTTGGTCGAGTTGTAATAGGCGTTCACCGTCTGCGGCAGCATGCCCCACTCGGTCCGGTCGATCGGTCCGCCAAGCTTGGAAAGGTTGTCTTTCCAGTTCCATTCGGCAGCCGCCATACGGTTGGCGAGCGGGTTGCCGTCGGTGACGGTAAGGCCCTGGTAGGTTTCCAGATTGTCGCGGTAGCCGATCTTGGGATCGAACGCGTCGAGCTTGGCCAGCGCTTCCTTCTTGGTCGCCGCGCTCATCCAGTCGTTTTCATCGATGCTCTGCGCCAGCGCCTTGCGCAGGTTGGCGACCAGATCGACCATCGCGGCCTTGTTCTCGGCCGGGAAGTACCGCTCGACATAGCTCTTGCCGACCAGTTCGCCGAGCAGCCCTTCGGTTTCACCGATGGCGCGCTTCCAGCGTGCGCGCTGTTCGGGCGTGCCGTTCAGCGTCTTGCCGTAGAAGGCGAAATCCGCCTCGTCGAACTTCGACGGCAGGACGGCAGCATTGCCTTCGAGAAATTCCTTGATCGTCCACGCCTGCAGCACGTCCATCGGCGTGTCGAGCAGCAGCGTCATCATCGCCGGGGTGCCGCCACCGATCTTGGCCAGCGTCGCTTCGTCGAGGCCGAGCGCCTCGGCCTCTTCGGCAGTCGGCGGCAGATCGCCGACGATGAAGCGGTCGGTATCGGCAAACCCGCTGGCGGTGAGCAACGCGGTGGTCGGGAAGCCTTCGACCAGCTTGCCCAGCTCTGCCGGGGACAGCGCGTTGTAGGTCAGGTCGCGGTTGCGGCGGGTGGCCCGATCCCACGAAACCTTGCGCGCAATGCTGTCTTCGAAGGCATAGACATTTTCGGCCATGCCTTCCGCATCGGCGTAGCCTGCCTGGTCGAACAGGAAGGTCAGGTATTCGCGATACTTGGCCTGGATGTCCTTCCCGCGATCGCTGTCATCAAGGTAGTAATCGCGATCGGGCAGGCCCAGGCCACCCGAACCCAGATAGACCGAATAGCGGGTCGGTTCCTTGGCGTCGACGCTGACCCCGCCGCCCATCGGCGCGGGATAGCCGGGCGTGCCCCACAAGGTGACGAGTTCCGACAGCGTCTTCGCGCCCCGGATCTTGTCGAGATAGGGCTGCGCCGGAGCAAGGCCGGCGGCGTCGATCGCGGCGGTGTCGTTATAGGATTCGTACGCCTCGACGATACGCTTCTCGTCGGCGGTCAGTTCGCTGGCGGGCTTGGCCACCAGCTCGTCGACCAGGGCCTTCACGTCGCTGGTCGATTTTTCGCGTAGCAGGTTGAACGCGCCGAAGCGGCTGAATTCGGCCGGCAGCGGGTTGGCATCGAGCCATTCCTGGTTGACGTAGGCGAAGAAGTCGTCGCCCGGATCGATCGTGTCGGACAGCAGCGAGGTATCGACCCCCCAATCGCCGAAGCTCATCGTCGGCATGGGCACATCGGCGGTCCCGTCGTCCTGCACCAGCATGTCCAGATCGCTTGGCTGCGAGCCATGGGTGTCGAGCTGCCCGGCAGCGGCGGGGACCGCCAGTACCAGCGCCATCGCGCTGGCGGTGGTCGTAAGAACGGTACGGATCATGATATCCCTCTTGCTTGCAAAAAACGCGTGTATCGCTCCGCCCGATGAATGGCGGATTGCGGATGGTGCCGGCATAGACCCGGACGGGCCGCCAGCGGTGTCGCTCGTCGGCTGCGATATGTCGCTAGTCGATTGAGGTTGTTCGATTATCGGATGGCTCCGGCGTTCGCGGGGTCGAACTGCAACTGCGCCAGCCTGCCGTACAGGCCGCCCCGCGCGACCAGCTCGTCATGCGTGCCCTGCTGGACGATCCGGCCGCCTTCGAGGACCACGATCCGGTCCGCCGCACGCACGGTCGCCAGACGGTGCGCGATCACCAGCGTCGTGCGGCCGCGCATCACCTGGGCCAGCGCATCCTGCACCAGCCGCTCGCTCTGCGCGTCGAGCGCGCTGGTCGCCTCGTCGAGCAGCAGGATCGGCGAATCGCGCAGGATTGCGCGGGCGATCGCGATGCGCTGCTGCTGACCGCCCGACAGGCGCGTGCCATCCTCGCCCAGATCGGTGTCGAGCCCGTGCGGCAGCGCCTCGATGAAATCGGCCGCATTGGCGAGCCGCGCGGCTTCCCAAATTTCCTCGTCGGTGGCTTCCCAGCGTCCGTAGCGCAGGTTGTCGCGCGCGGTGCCGGAGAACAGCGTGCCGATCTGCGGGACGAAGGCCATCCGTTCGCGGATCTCGGCGGGGTCGGCGCTCGGCAGGGCAATCCCGTCGAGCCGGATCGTGCCTTCGCTGGGATCGTAGAACCGCTGCGCCAGCATGAAGAGCGTCGATTTGCCCGCCCCCGAAGGGCCGACGAGCGCGACGGTCTCGCCCGGTTCGATTTCCAGCGTCAGGTCTTCGATCACCCGCTCGCCGGGGCGGCTGGGATAGGTGAAGCTGACGTTGCGGAAAGAGAGGCTGCCGCGCGCCGGGACCGGCAGCGGCTGGGGTTTTGCGGGCGGCGCGATGGTCGGCTCCGCCTGCAACAATTCGGCCAGCCGGTCTGCCGCGCCAGCACCACGCAACAGATCGCCGTAAACCTCGGTGAGCGATCCGAAAGCCCCGGCGACCAGCCCGCCGGTGAGCACGAAAGCAGTGATCGTTCCGCCGGTGATGGCGCCTTCCGACACCGCGATCGCGCCGCGCCACATGACCATCGTGATTCCGCCGAAGATCAGCACGATGACGATGGAGGTCATCGCCGCGCGCAGCAGGATGCGCCGCTTGGCGCTATCGAAGGTCCGCTCGACCACACCGGCGAACCGTTCGCCCTCGCGCCGTTCCTGGCCGAAACTCTGGACGATCGGCATCGCGCTGAGCACTTCGGTCACATAGGCCCCGACATCGGCGACCCGATCCTGGTTGGACCGCGAGACCGACCGGATCTTGCGCCCGAAGAACACGATCGGGGCGAGCACCAGCGGAATCCCGATCAGCAGGCCCAGAGTGAGCGAGGGTGCGAGATAGAGCAGCAGCAGGATGCCGCCGATCGCAGTCAGGCTGTTACGCAACGCGACCGAAACCGTGGTGCCCACGACCGTTTCGATGATCGCGGTGTCCGAGGTCATCCGGCTCGAAATCTCCTTCGGGCTGTTTTCCTCGTAGAAACTCGGCGACTGGCGCAGCAGGTTCTCCTGCACCTTGAGGCGGATATTGGCGACCACCCGCTCGCCCAGCCAGCTGACGAAGTAGAACCGCAGCGCGGTGCCAATGCCCAGCACCACGACGATCATCAGCAGGTATTCGAAGGCGTGCGCGATCTGATCCGGCCCGGCGCCCCCGCCGAACGCGTCGTCCACGATCACCTTGAAGCGCCAGGGAATCGCCAGCGTCGCGGCGGATGTGGTGAGCAGCGCGGCAACCGCGAAGGCGATTTCGCGCGGGTAACGCGCCGCTTCACGGTATACCATGCGAAGGGGCGCGAGCGAGCGTGCGCGCGGACGCCCGGCATCTTCGTCGGGCATGCCGCCCCTGCGTCGCCGTCGCCCTGTGGGAGTCTGATTTTCGCGAGCCATGTGCGACCCCGCCTAGCCGCCTCGTCTGCGGAAATCCACGGGGGATGGACACGCGATCCACCTTGTGCGTTGCGCTGTTGCCTTGTGCATTGCACAATGGCGTTAACCCGGGCAGGCTATAGCCCAACCCGGCGGCGATATTCGCCGCGACACTGATCCAAGAGGCCCCCTTGCTTTATCACGCCTACGAATTGCAGTCCGCCTGGCTCAACAGCGCCAGCGCGATGGCATCGATCGGCTCCGAATGGCTGACCAACCCGCGCAACCCGATGGCCTATACCCGCTTCGGTCCGATCGCGGGCTCGGCGCTCGAAGTGTTCGCGCATGCGACGATTCGGCGCGGCAAGCCGGAATTCGACATCGAAAGCGTCAGCGTGAAGGGCAAGGCCGATCCGGTGTCCGAAACGCTGGTGCTGCACCGCCCCTTCGGCGATCTCAAGCGGTTCCGCCGCGCGAACCTGCCCGACGATGCGCCCGCGGTGCTGATCGTCGCCCCGATGAGCGGCCACTTCGCCACGCTGCTGCGCGGCACGGTGGAACGGATGGTCGAAAGTGCCGAGGTCTACATCACCGACTGGCACGATGCGCGCGACGTCCCGCTTGCCGAAGGGCGCTTCGACCTCGACGATTACATCGACTACATCATCGAGTTCCTGCAGGAGATCGCGCAGCGGGGTGATGGCAAGGCGGCGCACATGATCGCGGTCTGCCAGCCCTCGGTCCCCGCGCTCGCCGCGACCGCGCTGATGAACGGCGCGAACGACAAGGCTTCTCCCAAAACGCTGACCATGATGGGCGGGCCGATCGACACGCGCGAAAGCCCGACCACGGTCAACGACATGGCGATGAAGCGGCCGCTCAGCTGGTTCCGGCAGAACGTTATCGCCACGGTGCCCGCCCAATATGCGGGCAGCGGGCGGCGCGTCTATCCCGGCTTCATGCAACTGGCGAGCTTCATGAGCATGAACCTGGGCGGCCACATCCTCTCGCATTACGAGATGTACAAGCATCTGGTCGCAGGCGAGGACGACAGCGCGCAGCTGACCAAGGATTTCTACGAGGAATACCGCAGCGTGTGCGACATGACGGCGGAATTCTACCTCCAGACGGTGGAAGAGGTGTTCCAGAAGCACTCACTGCCCAACAACGAGTTCGAACATCGCGGCAAGGTGATCGACCTCGGCGATATCAAGCAGACCGCCCTGCTCGCGGTCGAGGGCGAGCGCGACGATATTTCGGGCATCGGCCAGACCAGGGCCGCGCTGACGCTGGCGCGCAACCTGTCCGACAAGAAGAAGCGGTACTACCTCGCCGAGGGCGCAGGGCACTACGGTATCTTCAACGGCAGCAAGTGGCGCACCAAGATCGCGCCGGTCGTCGAAGAATTCATGGCCGCCAACGGCTAGGCGCTAGACCGCGCCTGGTCGCTCGCGTGTTCGCCTGAAGAAGCGCTTCACTGCGCGCCCGACCACCACGATCAGCACGATGCTGAGCACCAGCAGCACGGCTGCGATCACCGCTGCGGCGACCGGGTTGGCGATTGCCAGCGCCAGCAGCCCGACGGTCGCGACATCTTCTGCGGTCGAGGCGACGACGTTGCTCACCGGTTCGGGGCTCATGTTGACCGCTGCGCGCGCGCTCGCCTTGCCGGCATGCGCGGCGAAGGCAGCACCCCCGCCAAGCAGGAAGGCGACGACCTGCCACGTCGGATCGCCGGGGTCGACGATCGCCAGCGCCAGCAGCGCGCCGCCGACGGGGCGGATCAGCGAATGGATCGCATCCCAGATCGAATCGAGCCACATCACCTTGTCGGCGAGGAATTCCATCACCGCACCGACCGCCGCCACTCCCAGCACCCAGGGATTGGCCAGCACGTCGAGCACCTGCAACTGCTCGGGCAGCGGCACCCACCCGGTCCGCATCGCGAGCCCGGTGATCAGGATCGTTGCATAAAGCCGCCAGCCGGAAAGCAGGCTGACGCTGCCCGCGAGGCCGAGAAGTTCGATGATGCCCATCGCGGCATCCTAGCACATTTCAGCGGCCAGTACTGTAAATCGAGCGCACGCTAGCGTGCGTCGCCGATATATTGCGGCTCTTTCCCGCAATCGAAACCGATCGCTTCGCTATCCGCGATTTCGCGCGCGCGCTGGTTGGCGCTTGAGGTACTGCCGTCGATCTGCGCCACCCGGCAACCGGGCACGCCGTCGCTCCCGATGGTCTCCACAGCCAGCACCGAGCGGGGCGCGCTTTCCATGCTGACATCGCGGTAGCGGAATATCACCGCGAACGGTTTGCCGTCGCGCAGCCGCCATTCGATCGTATCGCCGATCTCGTTGAAGGCAGATATCGTGGCGAAGTCGCCGTTCTTGATGCCCGCATCGACATCGAAGCGCCCGTCGCCCTCGCTTACGAACAGGGGGATATCCTGCAGGCCGGGGCAGCGGAATTCGATCCAGCTCCCCTCGCCCGTGCTCTTGTCGAGCACGCGGCATTTGTCGAGGTCGAGCTTGGTGTAGCTGGAGGTGTAGCCCTTCCCGGAAGAAGACTCCCCGTCGGGTGTGTCCTCCACCCCGGTCGCTTGCGCTGCCGGGCTCGCGGTGTGCGATGCGCTGGTGTCATCCGCAGTGCCGTCTGCACCGTCGGGATCTGGCTCGGACGAGCAGCCAGCCACGGCCAGCGTCGCGAAAAGTGCAAGAAGGGGCAGGCGCATCAGCGACTCCTGTTCGGTGGCGCTGTGCGATCCTGCCCCAATTCGCGCGTGACTTAAAGGACTTCGAAGATGCCCGCCGCGCCCATGCCGCCACCGACGCACATGGTGACGCAGACATACTTCGCACCGCGACGCTTGCCTTCGATCAGCGCGTGGCCGACGCAGCGTGCGCCGGTCATGCCATAGGGGTGGCCGATCGAGATCGAGCCGCCGTTGACGTTGAGATCTTCGTCGGGGATGCCCAGCTTGTCGCGGCAGTAGAGCACCTGCACCGCGAAGGCTTCGTTCAGTTCCCACAACCCGATATCGCTCATCTTCAGGCCGGTGCGTTCGAGCACGGCGGAAATCGCGAAGACCGGGCCGATGCCCATTTCGTCAGGCTCGGTGCCTGCAACCGCCATGCCGACATAACGGCCGAGCGGGGTGAGGCCGCGCTTTTCGGCCAGCTTTTCTTCCATCAGAATGCTGGCCGACGAACCGTCCGACAGCTGGCTGGCGTTACCCGCGGTGATCGTGGTGTTCGGGCCGAGCACGGGGTTGAGCGAGGCGAGGCCTTCGAGCTTGGTGTCGGGGCGGTTGCCTTCGTCCTTGGCGACGGTGACTTCCTTCTCGGAAACCTCGCCGGTTTCCTTGTCCTTCACCTTCATGGTGACGGTGACGGGCACGATCTCGTCGTCGAACTTGCCGGCTTCCTGCGCAGCCGCAGTGCGCTGCTGCGAGCGCAGCGCGTATTCGTCCTGCGCCTCGCGGCTGATGCCGTAACGCTGGGCGACGGTTTCGGCCGTCTGGAGCATCGGCATGTAGACCGCGTTGTGCATCGCCATCAGTTCGGGATCGGGCATGACGCGCATTTCGGGGGTCTGGACGAGGCTGATCGATTCCTGGCCGCCGCCCGCGACGATATCCATGTTGTCGACGATGATCTGCTTGGCAGCGGTCGAAATCGCCATCAGGCCCGAGGAGCACTGGCGGTCGATGGTCATGCCCGAAACGCCGATCGGGCAGCCCGAGCGCAGCGCGACCTGGCGACCGAGGTTGCCCGCCTGCGCGCCCTGCTGGAGCGCGGCGCCCCAGATGACATCGTTGATTTCACCGGCGTCGATCTTGGCACGCTCGATCGCGGGGGCGAGCGAGTAGGAGCCGAGCGTTGCGCCCTTGGTGTCGTTGAAGCCGCCCTTGTAGGCGCGGCCGATGGCGGTGCGGGCGGTGGAAACGATAACTGCGCTGCGGGTCATGGGAAGGGTCCTCTTGCTGAGGCCCGGCGAAAGCCGGGGCCTCCTTAATGCTATTGTCTGATTGAACGAGGTCCCGGCTTTCGCCGGGATTCGCACCAGGGATTTAGACGAAGAACATCGTCATCCATTCGCAGATCAGGGCGGGCTTGTCCTCGCCTTCGATCTCGATGGTGATCTCGACCGTCTGCTGCCACTGGCCGGGGCGCTTCTCGGTCATTTCGAGCAGCTTCCAGTGGCCACGAATGCGCTTGCCGCTGCGCACCGGGTTGACGAAGCGGGTTTTGTTGCCGCCGTAGTTGACGGCCATCTTGATCCCGTCGGGCTTGGGCAGGTCGCTTTCGGCGCTGAGATAGGGGATCATCGACAGCGTCAGGAAGCCGTGCGCAATGGTGCCGCCGAACGGCGTCATCTTGGCCGCTTCCTCGTTCACATGGATGAACTGGTGGTCGCCCGTCGCCTCGGCGAACTGGTTGATCCGTTCCTGGCTGATCTCGACCCAGGGGCTGGTGCCGATCTGCTCGCCGACCTTCTCTGCGATTTCTTGGGGGGTCACGCGCGCCTCTCCTTTTGCTTGGATTTGTGCGCGCTCCATGCCGTATGCCGCGCGCTAGCGCAATGGAGCCGGGCCTGTCGCTACGGCATCGGGAGCACCGGCGCGCCGCTGGGCGGCCAACCGCTCTCCAATCGTCGCCTCGCGCGGCGAATCAAAGCGCTTGGCATAGATCGCAAGCGCAATCTGCAGGCCCGCCAGCATCATGATGAAGGGCTGCCACGCGATCCCCTGGAACAGCGCACCGACCAGGTAGATCAGCTGCGCATATTGCAGCGCGATCGCCAGATGGCCGAGCCATTCGAGTTGCGGATCGGCGCGCTTGCGCATCCGGCGTCGCACCCGCTCCATCTGGATCAGCCCCAGCGCCTGCAACAGCAGCCACGCGCCGAGCCCCGGCCAGCCCTGTTCGCCGAGCATCTCGAAAATCGCCGAGTGATAGGCGCGGCCTTCGTCGGTCACCTTCTCGTAGGTCGTGCTGGTCATGTTGCCGGTGCCGGTGGTCTGCGGCATGCGATAGGTGAAGCTGTTGGCGCGATACGCCTCGAACCCGCCGCCCAGCGGATGGTCCTTCACGTAGTCGAGCGTCCATTCCCATACCGCGACCCGGGTGGAGGCGCTTTCGTCTTCGTCGGCCTGCGTCATCGTCGCCATCCGGTCCGCGTAGCTTTGCGGCAGGAAGGGGAAGGCGGCCACGCATAACAGCAGCCCGCCCGCCATCATCAGGACCTTGTGCTTGCTTTCGCGCAAGACCAGCAGCCCCAGCATCGCGATGCACACCAGCCCGGTCCGCGCCTCGGTGCCGATCGGGATCAGCAGGCACGCCCCGGCAAGCCCCAGCGCGAACAGTTTGACCGGCAGGCTGGGGGGGAACACCGTTCCGTGCCGGGTGAACCAGTAGAGCAGCGGGATGATGGCGATCGCCACGGTCGAGATGGTCGAGCTTTCGTAGATACCGCTGTTGTCGTTGATGAAAAACGCCAGCGTGCCGTACCCGCCGCCGCCCAGAACGGTCTTGATCCCGCCCGAAATGATGATCGCCCCCGCCGTCAGCACCATGACGAGCGCCGCCGCTTCGAAGCGCAGCCGCGTGGTGACGGTGAACGGCAGGAAGATCGCGAAGACCAGCGTCTTCCACACCCAGTCCCACTTCTCCGACGCTTCGACCGGGAACTGCGCGCCCTGCATCGTGAACCACGCCCACACCAGCAGGAACAGCATGATCGCCTGCCGCAGCGTGAAGGTGGGCCGGGTCTTCCTGTCCAGCATCAGCCAACCGCCGAAGGCCGCCGCAAAGGCGATCAGCGAAACCGGCACGCTCGTGATCGGGCCGTAACCCATCTTCTGCGGGGCGAGGATATCGACGTAAAGGTACAGGCACACCCACAGGAACGGGCGTTTCAGCCCGAACAGCAGGAAGACGGCAAAAAAGCCGAGGAGGAAAAGGTCGGTCACGGCGCCCGGTCGCCTCGCACTTCGGCCTCGGCTTCGGTCTCCAGCAGCGGGTCCTCGTCGAGATCTTCACGCAGCATCAGGCGATAGCCCGCGAGCAGCAGCAGCCCGTGGATCGCAACGATGACCAGCATGTCGATCACGGGTGGCTCACTCCTTTGCGCACGACCGGTTGCGGGCAGTTTTTCGCCCACCGTGACAGGATCGCTAACAGGGTGGAGTTGACGCGGCGTTAAGTACGCCTGCGCTAGGCACGCCGTGCCATGCGCGTACTCCACGTTCTCGACCATTCGCTGCCGATGCACAGCGGCTATGCCTTTCGCACCCGCGCGATCATGCGCGCGCAGGCAGCAGACGGGCTCGATGTGCGCGGGATCACCGGCCCGCGTCATGCGGCCGATGGACCGGCGGACGAAACCTGCGAGGGGCTGCGGTTCCACCGCACCGGCGCGGTAGCGGGCGGACCGCCGCTGGTCGCCGAATGGCGCGAAGTTTCGGCGCATGCGAATGCGATCGTAGAACTGGCGCGCGAATGGCGGCCCGATATCCTCCACGCGCACTCGCCCGCCCTGTCGGGCCTCGCCGCGATCCGCGCAGGGCGCAAGCTGGGCATCCCCGTGGTCTACGAAATTCGCGCTTTCTGGGAAGATGCAGCGGTCGGGAATGGAACCGGCAGCGAAGGATCGGCCAAATACCGGCTGACCCGCGCGCTCGAAAATGCCGTGGTCGAACGCGCGGACGCCGTGTTCACGATCTGCAATGGCCTGCGCGACGATCTGGTCGCGCGCGGCTTTGCGCCATACAAGATCGGCATCTCGCCCAACTCGGTCGACCTCGCGCAGTTCGGCACGCCCGCCGCGCGCGATCCGCAACTGGCGGCGAAACTGGGCCTCGACCAAGGCCCGGTGATCGGCTTCATCGGCAGTTTCTACCCCTACGAAGGGCTCGACGACCTGATCGCGGCGCTCCCGCTGCTGCGCGAACGCCATCCACGAGCAAAGCTGCTGCTGGTCGGCGGCGGGCCCGAGGACGAACGCTTGCGCGTGCAGGCCGCCGCCTCCCCCGCCAGCGATTCGATCGTGTTCACCGGCCGAGTGCCGCACGACGATGTCGCCGATTACTACGCGCTGATCGATGTGCTCGCTTTCCCGAGAAAGAAGAGCCGCCTGACCAATCTGGTGACGCCGCTCAAACCCCTGGAAGCGATGGCGCAGGGGCGCATCGTCGCCGCGTCCGACGTCGGCGGACATCGCCAGCTGATCGAGCACGGCGAAACGGGCGTACTGTTCCCTGCGGACGATCCCGCCGGCACCGCACGCGCGCTTGCGGATATGCTGGACGATCGCGACGCCTGGCCCGCCATGTGCGACCGCGCCCGCGCCTTCGTCGCCGCCGAACGCGACTGGCAGATCAATAGTCGTCGTTATCAGAGCGTTTACCATCGCTTGTTAGGCAGTCCGACGGATCGGTCGCCCGAAAGCGCGGCGTGGATGCAGCCGGAAACGCGCGTCCGCGCCCGCCAGGGGGCCGCGCGATGAAGGAAGGAAGCTTGGCCGAATTCGACCTCGATGACGACGTTTCCAGGCCCGACGGGCTGACGTCGAGCAAGGCATTCCCCGCGCTGGTCGCGCTGTGGTTCGCCGCGCTGTTCGGCGGCGGATGCCTGTTCCTGCCGCCGGTGCTGTTCGACATGGTATTCGGCGGCAATTCGCCGTTCGGCCCGCAGACCCGGATCGTCGTTGCGCTGGGCGCGGCGGGGATCGGCCTGCTGCTTGGCCTGTTCATCGCCAGCCGGGTTCGCGACGACGGTGCCAGCGCCGCTGCGCCGACTGTCAAAAAGAGCCGCAAGCGCGACACCCGTCCGCCGCTCGACGTGCGCGCCGCCCTCGGCCTGGGCAGCGACGACGACGAGGACGAGGATGAGGATGAGGAAGACGACTTCGATCCCCCGTTCGCGGACGACGCCGACCTCTCCGACGCCCCCGATCATGACGCGTTCGACCTGACCGACGAGGTCCGCCCGCCGATCGACGATCCCTATTTCGCATCCGCGTGGAGCGATTCGGATGCGTATAATGTCGGCGAGCTGGACGAGGCACCGGTGGCCCCTACCCCCGCATGGACCGACACCGTACCGCAGGAGACCGAGCGCGCCGCCCCGTATCGCGAGGCGCGCGATCCCCAACCCACGCGCTACAATCCGTTCGCGGAGTTCATCGCCTCCGATGAAGGCGAAGACCTGCGGCAAGCGCCCGCATCCGATGAACCGGAGCCCACATGGGAAACGGCGTCATGGGAACCCGCGCCCCACGCCGAACCCGATCGCCCCGCTGCCAGCGACACAGCGCCGCCCCCGCCACCGGTCTGGTCCCGCGCGCGCGCGGAGGAGCCTGCCCTTCAGGAACTCGGCGTGGCCGAACTGGTCGAACGGCTCGCCCGCGCCTTGCAGGGTCAACAGCATGGCGAAGAGCAAGGCGGTTTCGCAGGATCGCAGCAGCAGCAAAGCCACACCGCGCCGCCACGCTCCGGCAGTCACAGGCACGAATCGGCGCTGGCACCCGGAGCGGCGCAAACGCCCGATATCGATCGCGCATTGCGCGGTGCGCTCGATCGCCTGTCGCGACTCGACGATGTGGCCTGACGCGAAAGGCTAGTCGAGCCGCCAGTCGACGGCCTCTCGCCCGGCATCCTCCAGAAACGCATTCGCACGGCTGAACGGCTTCGAACCGAAGAATCCGCGATGGGCGGAAAGCGGGCTCGGATGAGGGGAGCGGATCACGCAGTGCCGCGTGGGCGCATTCAGCTCTGCAATCCGCGAAGCCTTGGCCTGCGCGTGACTGCCCCACAGGACGAACACCGCAGGCTGCTCGCGCGCAGCGACCGCCGCCACACAGGCATCGGTGATCGCGTCCCACCCGCGCCCAGCATGGCTGCCCGCCTGCCCCGCCTCGACCGTCAGCGAATTGTTGAGCAGCAGCACGCCGCGCTCGCCCCAAGCCGTCAGATCGCCCGACTTGGGCGGCGCGATGCCGCAATCATCCGCCAGTTCCTTGAAGATGTTCCGCAGCGATGGCGGATGCTTGACGCCCTCGGGCACCGAAAAGCTGAGCCCCATCGCCTGCCCCGGCCCATGATACGGGTCCTGCCCCAAAATCACGACCTTCACCGCGTCGAGCGGGGTCAGTTCCAGCGCGCGCAGGCGGCTGCCCTGCGGCGGATAGATCGCCTTGCCCGCAGCCTCCTCCGCCCGCAGGAATCCGCCCAGCTTGCGGGCCTCGGGCGTGGCCAGCACCGGTTCGAGTACGTCGCGCCAGCTATCGGGTAGATCGTGTTGCACACCAGGCTCCGTTCAGGTCGGGCACAGCGCTGCGCTATCATTACTGCGCAAGCTACCGATACGTCCCCTTCCCCTCTTTTCCCAATATCCCTAGGAGCAGGCAGGGGGCGGGCTGGCACCAGACGTAGAAAGTTTTCAATGGCGGTACATTTCCACGAAGAAGACCTTCCCGCAGGCGTGTTCGCCGAGGGGGCTGCACTGGCAGTCGATACCGAGACCATGGGGCTCGTCACGCCGCGCGACCGGCTGTGCGTGGTCCAGATCAGCGATGGCGGCGGCGACGAGCATCTGGTGCGCTTCGGCGTCAACAGCAGCTTCGATGCGCCCAACCTGAAGGCCGTGCTGGCCGACCCCGCGCGGACCAAGCTGTATCACTTCGCGCGGTTCGATCTTGCCGCGATCGAGCACTACCTCGGCGTTACCGCCGCGCCGGTGTTCTGCACCAAGATCGCGAGCAAGCTGACCCGCACCTATACCGAACGCCACGGCCTGAAGATGCTGGTGAACGAATTGCTGAGCGAGGATATCTCCAAGCAGCAGCAGAGTTCCGACTGGGGCGCGCCCGTGATCACCGAAGCGCAGCGCGAATATGCCGCGTCGGACGTGCGCTACCTCCACCGGCTGCGCGACATTTTCGAGGAACGGCTGATCCGCGAAAACCGTTTGGAGATCGCGCAGGCATGCTTCGATTTCCTGCCGACGCGCGCGCGGCTCGATCTGGCGGGCTGGGCGAACGCGGATATCTTCAGCCACGAATAGGCAAAGGCTGACGCAAGTGGCGCATCACGAACCGGTCGAGGAAACGAAGGAGGCGCAGCGCCAGCGGCGCGGGCGGCAACGCCAAGCCGCGCCCGGCGGCTTTCACGACCGGCTTATCAAGATCCTCGCCATTGCGCTGCCGATGGCCACGGGCGCGATCGTCGCCTTTCTGGTGATCGCGCCGTTCTCGCCGCGCAGCGAGGTGTCCTTCATCCTCGACCGCGACAAGGTGGAACAGGTCGACGAGCGGTTGCGGGTGGACAACGCGACCTATCGCGGCGCGGACAAGAAGGGACGGCCCTTCTCGCTGGTCGCGGACGAGGCGGTCCAGAAATCCAGCAAGGAAGGGATCGTGCGTCTGGACGAAGTGATTGCCCGCATCCTGCTGGCGGATGGCCCCGCGCAGCTGACCGCCGATGGAGGCGAATACACGATTGCCGACGAGCTGCTGAAAGTTCGCGGCCCGGTGATGCTGCGCGCAACCGACGGGTACAACCTGGTCGCGCGCGGCGTTTCGGTAAACCTGCGCGATCAGATGCTGGTGGGCGACGAAGGCGTTTCGGGGTCCGTTCCGGCGGGCACCTTCTCCGCCAACAGCCTTAAAGTCGACCTCGAGGCGCGAACGATTACGCTTGACGGCAATGCCCGCCTGCGCATGGTGCCGGGCGCATTGGAGAGCATGGAATAATGGCACAACGGCCGCACAAGACCGCCCGCCCGCTGACCCGGACCGCTCTGCGGTCGGGCATGATCGGCTTCGCGCTGTCCGCCTGCACGGTTGCCGGGCTGCAGCTTCACGCGCAGGCGATCGCGGGGCACAATTCGAATGCGCCGGTGAACTACGCGGCCAACCGGATCGAGCTGCAGGACCGCCAGAATCGCGTCGTTCTGACCGGCAACGTCAAGATCGACCAGGCCAACCTGCACATGAGTTCGGCGCGCACGATCGTCGATTATTCGGACGCGGGCTCGCTCAGCATCAATCGCATTTCCGCGACCGGCGGCGTCACCGTGACGCGCGGCAACGAAAGCGCACGCGGCAATGTCGCGGTGTACGATTTCAACCGGCGGGTCATCACGATGACCGGCGATGTGCGGCTGCGGCGCGGGTCGGACACGCTCAACGGCGGCCGTCTCACCATCGACCTGCGCAGCGGGCTTTCGAGCATCGATGCAGCGGGCGGCAGCGGCGAAGGTGGCCGGGTGACCGGCTCGTTCTCGGTCCCGCAGGATTGAGTTTCTAGCTGGCGGTGCCAGCCCGCACCGGTGCCGGTTAACCCACTCTAGCGCGCGGCTTCACGCGCGATCCAGGCGATTTCCTGCGACAGGAGCAGCTCGGCCTGCTGGCTGTTGGCGAGCAGTGCCTGATGCAGCGCGGTCAGCCGCGAAACCAGCCGATCGAGCCGCCGTCCGCGCCAGATGCCCAGTTGCTGCGCAATGTCGCGCTCGTCCTTGAAGAAGATGCGCCGGGCGCGCTTTTGCGCATCGATGAAGGATCCCAGATCCTCCCCCGGACGCATCCGTGCCGATAGCTGTGCCAGCTGCGCCGCCCGCCGCTCGAACGCGAGAGCCACGCCGACGGGATTGAGCGCAAGCGTGCGCAAACGCGTCAGCTCGCCCGGCAGGCGGCGGGCATGTCCGCCCAGCGCGGCATTGACCAGCGGCATGAAGCCGTCTTCCTCGCTGGTCGCGCCGATCGCGTCCCACGCCTCCAGATCGGCGGTCTTGGGCGTGTCGGGCGCGGCATCGAGATACAGCGCCAGCTTTTCCACCTCGGCTTCGGCCAGCCGCCGGTCGAGGCCCGAGGCACGCGCGATCCGCTGGGCGAGATCGCCGCCGAGCCGCAGGCCGGCCCGGTCCGCCAGATCGCGCACGGTGTTGGCCATATCGGCGAGGTTGGGCGGATAGAACATCGCGACCAGCGTGCCCTTCGCGCCGCCGACCAGCTTTGCGCTCCGCGACTTGTCGGTTGCCGAGGTGGCAACCACCAGCACGGGGCACGCCTCGCCTTCCGCCTCAAGGTGCAGTTTCAACGCGTCGTGCGCCTCTTCGCCATTCGCGCGGACGAAAATGTGCCGCGCGTCGCCGAAGAGCGAGGAAGAGCGTGCCTCGTCCGCCAGCCGGACGGGGTCGCGGCGCAGGTCCGAGCCCGAAATCTCGACCCGCTCGCCCGCATCCGCCAGCCCGGCGACGATCTGCGTGGCCGCCGCCGACGCCGCGCTTTCATCGGGTCCGCAGAAGAAGAATGTGTGGCAATCGCGCGCGGCCTGGCCCGCGATCCGCCCGAAGGTGTTCTGATTGGCCTTGAACGACTGCGCCCCGGCCATGCGCTCAGTCCTGCTTGCGCAGGGCCAGCGAAACGCGGGTGACGATCTGGTCCGCAACCACCTGCGACAGCCGCTCGAGCGCGGCACGCTCGGCCGCGATGGTGGCATAGTCGCTCGACACGACGTCGATCCCCGCATCCGAGCCTGCGCTGGCATCGAGCAGGATTGCCCCCGTGCTCAGGTCGACCAGCTGGTATCGCGCGCGCAGGATGCGCCGCTCGCGCGTGACCCGCTCGTCGCTCAGCAGGCCGAGGCTTTCGAGGCTGTCGTCGAGCTGCACGTCGAGGCGGTAGCGCGGCGTCGCCTGCGATCCGCTCAGCGATATCCGGTCCTCCAGCGCGGTCGCGACCAGCCAGCCGCTGCGCCCCTCGATCGGGGCGACCTGCACTGCCGACAGCCCTTGCACGACGCCCGCACTGCCGCCCCCGGCATAGATCGGCTGCAACCCGCAGGCCGACAGCATGCATGCAGTGAGGAGGGCAAGAACGAATCGCATCAGGTGACGATATTGACCAGCCGGTCGGGCACCACAATGATCTTGCGCACCTCGGCCCCGTCGAGCGAGCGTTGCACCTTCTCGCTTGCCAGCGCCATTTCCTCGAGCACCTCCTTCGAGGCGCCCTTGGGCGCGGTCAGCGTGTCGCGCAGCTTGCCCTTGTGCTGGAGGGCGATGGTCACTTCGTCCTCGACCAGCATGGCGGGATCGTGCTCGGGCCAGGCGGCCTCGGCGATCAGACCTTCGCCGCCCGCACGGTGCCACGCCTCTTCGGCGAGGTGCGGCATCATGGGAGAGACCAGCTTCATCAGCGCGAATGTCGCATCGCGCCGGTCGGCGCTCGGCTGCGCCTTCTCGATCGCGCCGGTCAGTTCGTAGAGGCGGGCGACCGCCTTGTTGAACGACAGTGCCTCGATATCCTGCGCCACCGCGACGATCGTCTTGTGCGTCTTGCGCCGCAGGTCGAGGTCTTCGCCATCGCCCTCGATGTCGGCAGAGACAAGCCGCCAGACGCGCTGGACGAACCGCCCGCAGCCCTCGATCCCGGCCTCGGACCACGGCAGGTCACGCTCGGGCGGCGAATCGGACAGCATGAACCAGCGCACCGCATCCGCACCGTAGGTCGCGATGATCGTGTCCGGGTCGACGACGTTCTTCTTCGATTTGGACATCTTAATGACGCGGCCGATCTCGACCTCGCCGCCATCGTCCTTCAGCAACGCCCGCTCCGCCTCGCGGCTGATCTCGTCGGGCGCGTAGTAGACGGTCTTGCCGCCTTCGACCCGGCTGTAGGTCTCGTGCGTCACCATGCCTTGCGTGAACAGCGAGGCGAACGGCTCCTTCACCTCGATCTGGCCCATATGCGCGAGTGCGCGGGTCCAGAAGCGGGCGTAGAGCAGGTGCAGGATCGCATGTTCGATCCCACCGATATATTGTTCGACCGGCAGCCACCTGGCGATTTCCTCGCGGTCGAACGGCTTGTCCGTAGGCTGGCTCGCGAAGCGCAGGAAATACCACGAGGAATCGACGAAGGTGTCGAGCGTGTCGGTCTCCCGTTCGGCCTTGCCGCCGCACTTGGGGCAATCGACGTGCTTCCATGTCGCGTGGCGGACCAGCGGGTTGCCCGGCGTCTTGAAGTCGACATCCTCGGGCAGCGTGATCGGCAGGCTGTCCTTGGGTGCAGGCACCACGCCGCATTTCTCGCAATGGATGAAGGGGATCGGCGTCCCCCAATACCGCTGCCGCGAAACGCCCCAGTCGCGCAGGCGCCACACGGTCTTGCCCTCGCCGCGGCCCTGTTCCTCGATCCGGCGGATCACCTCGGCCTTGGCGGCCTCGACATCCATTCCGTCGAGGAAGTCCGAATTGACGAGCACGCCCTCGCCCGATTCGGCCTCGCCTTCGAAAGGCTTGTCGGCATCTTCGGCACTCGATGCCACGACGCGCGGAATCGGCAGGCCGTATTTGGTCGCGAAATCGAAGTCGCGCTGGTCGTGCCCGGGGACAGCCATGATCGCGCCGGTGCCGTAATCCATCAGCACGAAGTTCGCGATGTAGACCGGCAGGTCCGCCCCGGTGAACGGATGCTTCGCGGTAATCCCTGTGTCGAAGCCCAGCTTCTCGGCTGTTTCCAGCTCGGCAGCGGTCGTGCCGCCGCGCTTGCACAGAGCGATGAATTCGCGTGCGGCATCACTGTCGAGCGATTGCGCGACCGGGTGATCCGCCGCCACCGCGACGAAGCTCGCGCCGAAAATCGTATCGGGCCGGGTCGAATAGACCGGCAAACGATCGCCATTCGACAGGTCGAAGCTGAATTCGAGGCCCTGCGATTTGCCGATCCAGTTTTCCTGCATCAGCCGGACCTTGTCGGGCCAGTTTTCGAGGCTACCGAGCCCGTCGAGCAGTTCCTCGGCGAAGTCGGTGATCTTGAGGAACCACTGCGCGAGCTTGCGCTTCTCGACCTCGGCGCCCGAGCGCCAGCCCTTGCCGTCGATCACCTGTTCGTTGGCGAGCACGGTCATGTCGACCGGGTCCCAGTTGACCTCGCTCTCCTTGCGGTAAACCAGCCCGGCTTCGTAGAGATCGAGGAACAGCGCCTGTTCGTGGCCGTAATACTCGGGCTCGCAAGTCGCCAGCTCGCGGCTCCAGTCGAGCGCGAAGCCGATCCTTTTGAGCTGCGCCTTCATGTTGGCGATATTGTCGCGGGTCCAGCCGCCCGGGTGGACGCCCTTTTCCATTGCCGCGTTTTCAGCCGGCATGCCGAACGCATCCCACCCCATCGGGTGCAGCACCTCGTGCCCGGTCATCCGCTTGTACCGCGCGAGCACGTCGCCCATCGTGTAATTGCGGACATGCCCGATATGGATCCGGCCCGAAGGGTAGGGAAACATCTCGAGCACATAGCTCTTGGGCTTGGGGCTGTTGCTGTCGGCGCGGAAGCACTGCGCCTCGTCCCACGCCTTCTGCCAGCGCCCGTCGGCGGTCGACGGGTCGAAGCGGGTGTCACTCATGTTTGGTTCTGCGTTCGTGATTATGGCTTAGCCGGCGATCGCCTGGCGGCGCAGTTCGCGCGCCTTGGTCAGGATGATGTCTTCCAGCTTCTGCACGGTCGCGGCCTGCACCGGCGCATCGACCCAGTTGCCGCCCTGGTTGACCTGGCGACTCGCGGCAACGCGCAATGCATCGGCGCGCAGGTCCTGATCGAGGATGGAGACGGTCAGCTTGACGCGTTCGCCCGGGTTCTGGGGGTTGGCGTACCAGTCGGTCACGATCACGCCGCCCGCGCTGTCCGCCTGAAGCAGCGGCGCGAAGCTGACCGCTTCCAAGCTGGCGCGCCACAGGTAGGAATTGACGCCGATGGTCGTCACCTGGCTGGCGGCGGCATCCGCGCGAGGCAGCGCGCTGCCCCCTCCGCATGCTGACAGCGCGGCGCACGCGCCCAGCAGGGTTGCAGACATTATCGAGAAGCGGCGCTTGATCATCGTGGCTGACTTTCCAGTGAAGGACGCGAAAAAACGGTCGGCAGACCGCGCAGAAAATGGTCTCTATCGCCGCGAACCCGCCGCAGCAAGGGCACGGCTGCCCCGATGTGCTAAGCAGCGTGGGACGCCTGTACCGATGATGAACTCGCAGCCACATTGTGTGCGTCTTGCAACAGTTGGATGACAAGCGCGGTCGGGCCCTGTGGAAAAGCTGGCAAGTTGCGGATCGATTGCTTAGCAATATGGATCGAACCCATTCTTGGGTCGTTCACCTGCCGTAAGACTTCGCGGCGCTAGGGATAACAGGCATGATCGGGACTATCGCTCCTCGACTGCGCAAGCATCTCACCCCCCTGCTGGGCGGTGCGCTGGCGCTCGTCGTGGTTCCGATGGCCGGAACTGCCCTGGCGGAGGCGACCGCGCCTTCGTTCGTCGTCGGCGCTGCGGCCAGCACGGCGCGTTTCACGCCCGCATCGGTCGATCCCGAACTCGCCCGCCGGGTGAACGAACGCTACGCCGCACGGCGCGAAGCGCTGCCCTTCACGCCCGCCGCGGGCAAGTCGATTGCCGATCGTACCGTCACCGTGGCCGTTCGCGTAAACGATGATTCGGCCCGCGCGATCTCGATTCGCTCGGCGATCGATTCGGCGCGCAGCGAACCTGGCCGCCGCGATGTGACCGTGGCGCCCTCGGCGTTCGACCTCAGGGTTGCGCGCGGATACCAGAGCTTCACGATGCCGGCGTCGGAATTGCCGAAGTCGGTTTCCAAGATCGCGATGCCCGATCTGGCGCAGTTCCGCCCCTCGCAAGGCGCGAAGGACGAACCCAGCCGGTTCCAGCCGCGTATCTCGGTCGATCAGGAACGCACCCCGGGCCGCGCGCCGCGCACGCTCGAAGGGCGCGGCGATCGGCAGCTCGATCTGGGCGGGGCCTATCGCGTCTCGCGCAATCTGGATGTGACGGCGGGCGTGCGCCTGTCCGAAGAACAGAATGCGCGTCTCTCCCCGCTGACCGACGGCGCGGACGACAGCCAGTCGGTCTATATCGGTACCCAGCTGCGGTTCTGATGCTGCCGGCTGTGGAGGCCCGCATCCTTTCCTAAATATCGACGCCCCAAGGCATTTTGCTTTGCCCGTTGGCGCGCGTGACGCTACGTCACGGGGAAAGGGCAGAGAAGTCAGGGGAGAGTGATGATGGCACGTGTCGCGGTGGTGACGGGTGGAACGCGCGGTATCGGCGAGGCGATCAGCCTTGCGCTCAAGGAACAGGGCCGCACGGTCATTGCCAATTATGCCGGCAACGACGAGCGCGCGCGCGAATTTTCCGAACGCACCGGTATCACCACCATGAAATGGGATGTCGGCGATCACGAGGCGTGCCTCGAACATTGTTCGCGCATCACCGAAGATCACGGCCACATCCAGATCGTGGTCAATAATGCCGGGATCACGCGCGACGGCACGCTCGCCAAGATGAGCTTCGACGACTGGAACGAGGTGATGCGCGTCAACCTCGGCGGTTGCTTCAACATGGCCAAGGCGTGCTTCCCCGGAATGCGCGAAGCCAAGTGGGGCCGCATCGTCAATATCGGCTCGATCAACGGACAGGCGGGCCAGTACGGCCAGGTCAACTACGCCGCCGCCAAATCGGGTATCCACGGCTTCACCAAGGCGCTGGCGCAGGAAGGCGCGCGCTTCGGCATCACCGTCAACGCGATCGCGCCGGGCTATATCGACACCGACATGGTCGCCGCCGTACCCGACGAGGTGCTGACCAAGATCGTCGCCAAGATCCCGGTCGGCCGCCTCGGCCACGCGGAAGAGATCGCGCGCGGCGTCGCCTTCCTGACCAGCGAGGACGCGGGCTTCGTCACCGGATCGACGATGAGTCTCAATGGCGGGCAGCACATGTATTGACGGGTTCATCACCCGGTCACGCGCCGCGCCCCACCGTCTCCCGATGGGAGCGATGAGGCATTTCGGCATGCAGCACCGGGTTCTGAACGTTTTCGCCCTGTGCCTGCTTTGTGTCGGCGTCGCCTCGGTCGGCACACCGGCGGCTGCGGGGCTTGTTTCCAGCCGCATCTATCAGCCGGTCTCGCTTGTCGAAACGAATGTCGAATTCCGGGGTGAGCCGCCACAGCCGATCACCGCGCACACCGCCGATGGATTGACGCTGGAGGGGGCTTATTGGCCACCCGAGGAAGGCGTCGATCAGGTGGTCGTCGTATTCCACGGCAACAGCTATAATCACATGGTATCTGCCTATCGCGCCGAACCCTTGAAGGTGGGCGGACGCGGCGTGCTGATCGCGTCCTACCGTGGCTATGGCGACAATCCGGGCAAGCCGTCCGAGGCCGGTCTCTACGCCGATGCAGAAGCGTGGCTGGCGAAAGCGGACGAGCTGGCCCCCGATTCGCGGCGCTACCTGTTCGGCTTTTCGCTCGGCAGTGCCGTCGCCATCGAAATGGCGGCGCGGCATGATGTGTCCGGGGTAGCGACCATGGGCGCATTCACCCGGCTGAAGGACATGTTTCCGGGGATCGCCCGCGCGCTGGTCACCGAACGCTATGATAATCTCGCCCGAATCGGCGCGGTCGAGGAGCCGCTGCTTCTGATGCACGGCACGAAGGACGATGTGGTCGATTCGAAAGCGGTGGCACAACTGGAGGATGCAGGCGGGCCCAATGTGGTGCACATCAACCTGACAGGTGGCGGTCACTGGGTGCCGCTCGACGGGCTTGCTCCGCGTATCTGGGCGCAATGGGAGGCGCTGGAAGCGGATCAGCCGGACGCTGCCGCCCCATAGGCTCTGGCGGCGATCGCTGGCCGCGAGGATTGCGCTCGCAAGACACGTGCGCCACGGTTTACCGATGCGCTACCACCCGCCCATCAAGCGATCGGTCGAGATCGCCGGACACAAGACGAGCATCACGCTCGAGCCGGTGTTCTGGGATTTGCTGCGCGATCAGGCGGAAGTGCAGCGGGTGCCGATCAACGCGCTGGTCGCGCGGATCGACGCACGACGTATCGAGGCCGACGAGCCGGTGGGGCTCGCCAGCGCGATTCGGCAATATCTGGTCGGGAAACTCGCCGACGGAGGCGAGCGCGAGGGCTCGCCCCCGACCAGCCAGCTTTAATATTTGGCGGTCGCGTCGCTCGCCGGGAAGGTTTCGTCGAGAGCTTCGTCGGTGGCGCTCATTGTGTCGCCCTTGGTGGCGGTTGCGCCCGCGCCCGCTTCACGCACGCCACCCGTCGGCTGGCCATCGGCGAAAGCGACGCCGTTTTCGTCCTTGTGGTTCTTGTAGGCCTTGTAGCCGAGGTAACCCAGGCCACCCAGAATTGCGGTACGAATCAAACCCATGTCACGTCTCCGGAAAAAAGTGTTCGGTGAACGAACGCCGGAGGGGTGGCTTTGGGTCCGATAAATTCGCGCTATTCGTCGCCCACCCGTTCGATCTCGGCACCGATCGCCTGCAGCTTCTCTTCCAGCCGCTCGTAGCCGCGATCGAGGTGGTAGATCCGCCGGATCTGCGACTCGCCCTGTGCCGCCAATGCGGCGATCACCAGGCTCATCGAAGCGCGCAGATCGGTCGCCATCACTTCCGCGCCGGTGAGGCCCTGTTGCCCCAGCACGATGGCGGTGCGGCCCGACACTTCGATATTGGCACCCATCCGCGTCAGCTCGGGCACGTGCATGTAACGGTTTTCGAAGATCGTTTCGGTCAGCACGCTCGTGCCTTCGGCCACGGTCAGCAGCGCCATCAGCTGCGCCTGCATGTCGGTCGCCAGCCCCGGATAGGGCGCGGTCGAAAGATTGACGGCCTTCAGCTTGCCTTCGGCAGCGACCGTCACGCCCTTGGCATCGGTTTCGACATGCACGCCGATATTGCGCAGCGCGTGCAGCGTGGCGGACATGTCGTCCGCCTTTGCGCCTTCGAGCCGCGCTTCACCGCCCGTGATCGCGGCGGCGCAGGCGTAGGAGCCCGCTTCGATGCGATCGGCCATCACCTTGTAGGTCGCGCCGTTCAGGCGCTTGACGCCGTGGATCACGAGGTCGGACTGGCCGATATTCTCGATCTCCGCCCCCATCGCCACCAGCAGGTTGCACAGGTCGACGATCTCGGGCTCGCGCGCGGCATTGCGCAGCGTCGAGGTGCCGTTGGCGAGCACCGCCGCCATCAGCGCATTCTCGGTCGCGCCGACCGACACCACGGGGAAATCGAACTCACCGCCCGGCAGGCCGCCATCGGGTGCATGCGCGCGGACATAGCCCTGCGCCAGCTCGATCTCGGCCCCCAGTGCTTCCAGCGCGCTCAGATGCAGATCGATCGGGCGGTTGCCGATGGCGCAGCCGCCGGGCTGCGAAACGGTGGCGACGCCTGCACGCGCCAGCATCGGGCCGAGCACCAGGATCGACGCACGCATCTTGCGCACCAGATCGTAGGGCGCGGTGGTCGAGGTGAGGCGCGTCGCCTCGTAGGTCACGACGCGGCCGAAATCTTCCGGCCGTGTGCCCGCGATATTCACCGCCACGCCAAACTGCGTCATCAAATGCTGGAAGCTGTCGATATCGGCCAGCCGGGGCAGGTTGCGCAGGGTCAGCGGCTCGTCGGTCAGCAGCGCGCACGGAATCAGCGTGAGCGCGGCATTCTTGGCGCCGGAGATCGGGATCGTGCCGGAGAGCCTGTGCCCACCGATGATGCGTAGTTTGTCCATCCCACGGGCGTTTAGCGGGCGCACGCAGCAAAACAAGCCGGGCCGCGATCCGGCAGGGCCCGCGCCGCGCAATCGACCCGCCGTTGACGCGCGCGGGCACCGCGCCCATACCCCGCGCCCATGGCGCACAAACCTATCCGCAAAGCCGTGTTTCCCGTCGCCGGGCTCGGCACCCGCTTTCTCCCCGCGACCAAGGCTATCCCGAAGGAAATGCTTGCGATCGTCGATCGCCCGCTGATCCAGTACGCGGTGGACGAAGCGCGCGAGGCGGGGATCGAGCAGATGATCTTCGTCACCGGGCGTGGGAAAACCGCGATCGTCGAGCATTTCGACGTCGCCTTCGAGCTCGAACAGACGATGGAGGAACGCGGCAAGGATCTCGGCATCCTCGATTCGACCCGCGCCACGCCGGGCGACATCATCACCGTGCGCCAGCAGGTGCCGCTGGGTCTGGGGCACGCGATCTGGTGCGCCCGCGCGATCGTCGGCGACGATCCCTTCGCGATTTTCCTCCCCGACGAGCTGATGATCGGGAAGGCCAATGGTGCGGGCTGCATGAAGCAGATGGTCGACGCTTACGAACAGGTCGGTGGCAACCTGATCAGCGTGCTCGAAGTCCCGCAGAAATCGGTTTCCAGCTACGGCGTGATCGATCCTGGCAAGGAAGACGGTGCGCTGACCGAGGTCAGGGGCCTGGTCGAAAAGCCGCCCGTCGCCGAAGCGCCTTCGAACAAGATCATCTCGGGCCGCTATATTCTCCAGCCCGAGGTGATGCGAGTGCTGGAAACGCAGGGCAAGGGGGCCGGGGGCGAAATCCAGCTGACCGACGCGATGGCAAAGATGATCGGCAACCAGCCGTTCCACGCGGTCACTTTCGACGGTTCGCGGTACGATTGCGGCAGCAAGACCGGCTTCGTCGAGGCGACGCTGGCGCTCGCGCTCGAACGCCCCGACATGGGCGACGAAGTGCGCGCGATGGCAAAGCGACTCCTGAGCGCGTAATCCTGCGGCCCAAGCGCAGCTTGGGCCGACGATTTTCCTACCCTCGGCGGCTTTGCTAGGGCGAAGTTCGCTCTTTCACAGCGTCGATCGTACCCTTGCGCCCGCCCGTCAGCCGGCAGGACCAAAAAAGCGGCCCAAAACCTCGAATCTGTCACCCTCTGGCCCTCAGAGGGCGTAAAAGGTGCGTGTTTTGAGCGAGTTGCCCGCAGCATACGCAGGGTGACACCCGGGTGACACGTGTCACCCCGTCACCCCCCGCCATGCGGACGCTGCGTAACCGCAGGTCAAGGTTTCTCGGCAGCGCCCTCCTTCGGATCGGACGGACGCGTCTTTGGCGCCTTGGCCGATTCGCGATTCGTCTGCTTGGGTTCGGCAGCCTCCGCGTCAGGCTGCGACTGCTTTTCCAGCGCTTCGCCCAACGAACCGGTGGCAGCGCCTTCGACCAGCGCGCCGAGCGAGGACCCGTCGAGGCCGAGTTCCTTCATCAGCCCGTCGAGCACCGGCGCCTGAGCGCGGTAGGCGAGCGCGGCATTGACCGCATCGCCGGCCAGGTTGCCGTTGCCGCCGCCAGCGCCACTCGTGCCCGCGCCCGCGCCTCCGCCCGAGCGTCCGCCATGCGTGAGCCCGTCGACTTGCACGATCTTGATCGAATCGATCGCCTCCATCGGCTTGGCGCTTTCGCGGATGACCTCGGGCAGGACTTTGAGCAGCGCGAGCTTGGTCTGCAGGCCGATCTGGTCGGACGACAGCAGGTTCGCCGCCTCGTTGATCGCCTGTTGACCGGCAGCCTCGACTTCGAAGCGGATCCGCGCGGCTTCGGCGCGCAGCTTCTCCGCCTCCGCCTCGCCCTCGGCTTCGCGGCGCATCGCTTCGGCGCGGTTCGACGCGGCATCCTTTTCCGCTTCGGCGTCGACGCGGATCTTGATCGCATCGCGTTCGGCCTGCTTGGCCGCCTCGATCAGTTCGATCCGCTTGTCACGCTCGGCGATCTCGGTCGCGCGGCTGGTCGAGACCTGTTCCTCGGCAGCAACTGCCTTGGCGCGTGCTTCGTCGGCTTCGGCCTTGGCCTGGCTTTCCTCGCGGCTCTTGTTCTGGACCGCGATCTGCTGTTCCTGCCGAGCAATCTCGAGCGCGCGCTGCTGGTCGATCCGCGCTTCTTCCACCAGCCGGTCGGCTTCGATCTGCTGGGCGTCGACCTGCTTCTTCGCCTCGATCCGTGCGGCATCGGCTTCGCGGGTCCGCTCGGCCTGTTCGCGGGCGATCTCAGCTGCCTGCGCGGCACGGCGGATTTCGACTTCGCGTTCCTGCTCCAGCCGCGCGTATTCCTGGTCACGCTTGATCTCGAAGCTGCGCTGGTCGGCTTGCAGGTTCTTGCTCTCCATCTGGACGCGCGTGTCCTGCTCGATATCGTTGCGCAGTTTCTTGCGCGCCTCGATCTGCTCGGTCAGCTTGGTCAGGCCTTCGGCGTCGAAGGCGTTGTTCGCGTTGAAATGCTCGATGCTGGTCTGGTCGAGCCCGGTGAGCGAGACCGATTCGAGCTCCAGCCCGTTCATCGCGAGATCGTTGGAAGAAACCTGCTGCACCTTCTGCACGAAGTCCGCCCGCTGTTCGTGCAACTCGTTCATGGTCATGCCCGCCGCGACCGATCGCAGCGCGTCGACGAATTTGCCCTCGACCAGATCCTTGAGCATTTCGGGCTGCATGGTGCGCTGGCCCAGCGTCTGCGCGGCCATCGCGATCGCATTCGCATCCGGCTTTACGCGGACGTAGAATTCCGCCTTCACGTCGATCCGCAACCGGTCGAGCGTGATGAGGGCCTCGCCGTCGCGGCGCACCACGCTCAGCACCAGCGTGTTCATGTTGACCGGCATGGTCTCGTGGAACACCGGCAGCACCATCGCACCCCCGTTCATCACCACGCGCTCGCCGCCGACACCGGTTCGCACGAAGGCGGTTTCCTTCGATGCGCGTTTGTACAGTCTTGTGATCGTCAAGCCGATGATCAGCAGGACGAAAAACCCGGCCCCTGCGAAGATGAGAACGGTCCAAAGATCTTGCATAGTCTCTCCTGTATCGATGATTGGTTGGATGGCCCGCGCCGCGCCCTAGAGAGACAGCAGGGGGTTATCGCGCCTCTCGGCGTAGAATGTGTTCCCGTCCCGGCGGACGAGCAGGACCTCCTCATCGGCCGCCAGCTCGGCAGAAGGATCGTGCGGCTCGACCATCACAAGGTGGGTCTGGCCGAACTGGTCGAGCACGCGTGCCCTTGCCGGCGATCCGGCGCGCGATGTGCCGATCTGGATCGTCGCCATGCGGCCGACCAGCGAAGACACCGGCACCGCACTGGTGCGGTCGCCCGGCAGGATCGCGCCCAAGGGCCGGCTGATCACACCCGTCACCGGCAGGGCAAACAGGCCTGCAAGCACCGCAGCGAGCGCCGGATGAAGCACGTCGCCCAGCAGATCGGCGCTGAACGCCTGCAGCGAGATGCCGATCAGCGCGAAAGCGAACAGCAGCAGCGCGAGCCAGATGAGAAAGGGCACGCGCCCCACCCCCAGCAGGCTCAGCAAGCCGCCGAGAAAGCCAAGCTCGCCCGATGAGGCGTCACCTGCCGAGGCGTCCGTGTCGAGGTCGATGTCGGCATCGCCTCCCAGAACATCTCCCAGGCCGAGCACCTGGCTGACTGCCAGCATGACCATCAACACCAGCGCGGCGAGAAACGGGATATTATGGCTCTGGAGCAATTCCATCATGAATTACCCCCGCAAATAATCGCCATGCAGAAGGCTCCGACGGAGCCGGTTTTCTTGTTCTTATCCATGCCCGGATATTAGCATGAACGGCCCCCAAACCCTAGGAAAACCGGACGTTTCACGGGTATTTCAGGTCGCTTTTCGGGCGTATTCGTCGCGCAGTTCACGCTTGTAGAGTTTGCCGTTTGCCTCGCGCGGCAGGTCGGGGCGGAAATCGAACTGGCGGGGCATTTTGACGCGGCTGAGCTGGGGTTCGAGGTAGTCGCGCAGCGTCTGTTCGAGCGCTTCGCCCGCCTGCTCCATGTCGACCGGCTGGATCACCGCGACCACCCGCTCGCCCAGATCGGGGTCGGGTGCGCCGATCACCGCCGCGTCGAGCACATCTGGATGCGCGACCAGCAGGTTCTCGATCTCCTGCGGGTAGATGTTGACCCCGCCGCAGATGATCATGTGGCTTTTCCGGTCGGTCAAGAAGAGGAAGCCATCCTCGTCGAT
Source organism: Citromicrobium bathyomarinum (assembly GCF_038594485.1). Classification (GTDB taxonomy): domain Bacteria; phylum Pseudomonadota; class Alphaproteobacteria; order Sphingomonadales; family Sphingomonadaceae; genus Alteriqipengyuania; species Alteriqipengyuania bathyomarina_A. Next base: position 422,129 of record NZ_JBCFZG010000008.1, read on the forward strand.
ATGACCGATATCGCCGAGCGTCATCCAGCCGCGCTCGTTCATCGCCTCGGCGGTCTTTCCCGGATCCTTGTGATAGGTCGGCAGCTTGTCGTTCTCGAAGAACAGCAGCCCGGTTTCGCACGGCGGCAGCTCGCGGCCGTCGGGGCCGCAGACATGCGCCTTGCCGTAGAGCATCCGGCCGACGGTGCCGGGCTTGGCCAGCCAGTCCTCGCTCTTGACCAGCGACATGCCGATCCCTTCGGAGCCGGCGTAATATTCCTGGATGATCGGCCCCCACCACTCGATCATCGCCGCCTTGATCGGCACCGGGCACGGCGCGGCGGCGTGGATTGCGCGCCGGTGGCTGGAAAGGTCGTACCGCCTACGCTCATCCTCCGGCAACTTGAGCATGCGCACGAAATGCGTCGGCACCCACTGACTGTCGGTCACGCGATACTGCTCGATCGCGGCCAGCGCGCCCTCAGGCGTGAATTTGTCCATGATCACCACCGTACCGCCCAGCCGGTGGACCGTGCTGCACCAGCCCAGCGGCGCGGCGTGATAGAGCGGCGCCGGCGAGAGGTAGACCATGTTCCCGTCGGTCGGCATGCCCACCCCCATCGTCGCGAGGCCGACCAGCGCATTGGGTGCGGTTATGTCGTCGCTGGGTGGCGGGGGCGGCACGATGCCCTTGGGCCGCCCGGTCGTCCCCGAGGAATAGAGCATGTACTGACCCGGCGAGGGGTCTTCCACCATCTCGGGCGAGCGGGAGGCGACGTCATCGGTAAAGGCCGCCGCATCGACGTCGACGATCTCGATGTCGCTCTGCTCAAGCGCCTTGACCTCCTCTGTGAACTTCGAGGAAGTCAGCAGCAGCGCGCATTCGGCGTCTTCGAGGATATAGGCGATCTCGGGCGCGGTAAGGCGGGTCGATATCGGCACCAACATCGCGCCGATTCGCTGCGTCGCCCACAGCAGCTGGAGGTAGAGCGGCCGGTTCTCGAGCAGCAGCCCTACCCGCGTCCCGTGTTCGACCCGGTGGGCCCGCAGCCAGCGCGCCATCCGATTGGCGAAGGCGTCCATTTCGCCGAAGGTGACGGTTTTGCCGCTCGCCGCGTCGATGATGGCCGCGTGGTCCGGCCGCGTGGCCGCGTGGTTTATCGGATGCATGTCTCTCTCCCGGCGCGCAGTCTTTCTGATGGTCGGCGGCAGGGCAAGCGAAAACGCGCAACGAAAAAGGGCGACGCATCGCGCCGCCCTTTTCGGAAATTCATCGGTTTTTGGGGGAGCGCTTACTCGTCTTCGTCGCCGCCGCCGATACCGCCCGGGCCCATCGCGAGGCGGAAGGTTTCCTGCGCTTCGGTTTCGACCATGAAGGGGCGCGGATCGACCGGCTTGCCGGCGATGCGGACTTCATAATGGAGATGCGGGCCGGTCGAACGACCGGTCGAGCCGACGTAGCCGATCAGGTCGCCCTTGCGGACCTTCTGGCCGTCGCTGACCACGATCCGCGAAAGGTGGCCGAAACGCGTTTCGATAGCGTTGCCATGGTCGATCTGGATGTAGTTGCCGTAGCTGCTGAACCAGTTGGCGCGTTCGATGGTGCCATCGGCGGTCGCGTAAATCGGCGTGCCGGTCGGCGCCGCGAGATCGATGCCGTTATGGCGGGCCCGCTTGCGCAGGACAGGGTGGTCGCGCATGCCGTAGCTGCTGCTGACGCGGAAGTTTTCGAGCGGCATGCTCGACGGAACCGATACGGTCGGCAAGGCAACCGGCTGGCCGTTTTCGGTGTCGAGGTCCTGCCAGCTGGCGAAGAGCTGGCGGAACTGGGCGTCGCCATTGCCGAGCGGGCTCTGCGCTTCCTCGACCGCGTCGGTAACGTCGACCGCGGCGGCTGAGCTGGAATTGGCGTGTGCTGGTACTGCGGCGGTTGCGATGGCCGCACCGAACACGATGGCGATACGGCTGAAAAGTCGATCAGTGGTCAGCAAGTTGTCCGTCCCTCTGTCGTCGGCGAAGCGAACCGCTCCGCCCGTTCCGGTCTCTTGCGCACCTACGATCCGGTGGAGCGCCGAAACCCTTCAAATTCGACGGGAACTATCCCCGTCCGTCTGTGTTGAAGGGTTATCCAGCATCAGGTTACCGCGGCAATAGCTGCGTAGTAGTCTCGCGATAAACCGGCTGCCGAACGCGCTGAGTCGTTGAATGGTGGCTTAATCGACCCTGCAAAATGCTGGTTAACCAGGCTTCGCCAGCGTTCCGGCGGGTCGATACCTTCCGATTCTGCGTGTGCGACGAAATGCCTTGTACCGATGGCGACGTGGCGAATTTCATCGTCAAGAATGCGTGCGAGGATTTTCGCGCCGCCGATATCGCCCTGCGCCCGTACGCGTGCGAGCATGGCGGGAGTAACATCGAGCCCGCGCGCCTCGAGCACCATCGGCACCACCGCAAGCCTCGCGCCGACATCGTGCCGGGTCCTGCGAGCCGACTCCCACAAGCCTGCATGGGCGGGCAGCGCGCCGTAATAGGTACCGAGCGACGCCAGCTTCCGTTCGAGCAGTGCGAAGTGCATCGCCTCGTCCGCCGCGACGCTTAAAAAATCGTCGATAAAACTGCGAGGCATCGCCGCGCCGAACCGTCCGACCATATCGAGCGCGAGGTCGATCGCGACGAACTCGATATGCGCCAGCGAATGCCACAGCGCGATCCGCCCCTTGAGCGAGCCTCCCCTGCCGCGCTTGGGCATGGCCGAAGGCGCCAGGAGCTCGGGCCGCGCAGGGCGGGCCGGCGCATCGGGCATTTCCACATCGAACACGGGTGCGAGGCGTCCCAACCGCCAGTCGCGCGCGACCTGTCGTGCGGCGAACACCTTGGCGCGCGCCGGACCGGTGAGCAGCGCGGCGCGGATTGCGCGGGCCAGGCTGGTACGTTCGCCCTCGCTCACAGAGCCTGTGCGGCGGCGAGCACTTCTTCGGCGTGGCCCTTCACCTTCACCTTGGGCCAGGTGCGCACAATCTTGCCGTCGGCATCGAGCAGGTAGGTACTGCGGACCATGCCCATGTAGGTCTTGCCGTACATCTGCTTTTCGGCCCACACGCCCAGCTCGTCCGACAACCCGCCCTCTTCCGCATCGGTCGCGAGGTCGACCGTCAGATCGTGCTTGGCGATGAAGTTCTGGTGCTTCTTGGTCGAATCCTTGCTGATCCCCAGCAAGGCGACGCCCGCCTTCTCGAATGCGCCCTTCAGCGCGGAAAAATCCTTCGCTTCGGTGGTGCAGCCGGGCGTGTTGTCCTTGGGGTAGAAGAACAGCACCGCCTTGCGCCCCCGATAGTCGGAGGGCTTCACCTCTTCGCCGTCGTGCCGCACCATCGCGATATCGGGCAACGTGTCGCCTTCGCTCACGCTCATCTGTCGATCTCCAGTTTCTCGTCGAATATAAGCTGCCAGACTTGCGCGACCTCCTGCCGTGCCTCGTCCACCCGGCGCAAGAGCGCATCGGTGTCGGCACACCCGCACGCCTCCGCCAGAACCGCACCCGCATCGCCGGGAGGGACCGAAAGATCGGGCGCCAGCAGGCGCGCGGCGACGATCAGGCGGGTCAGGAAGTCGTGCGCTTCGCAAAATGCCTGCGGCAGCGTGCCCGCGTGGACCAGCGTCGCGCACGCTTTTGCCAGCCGCGGGTCGAGCGCGATGTGATCGCGCAATTGCAGAAAATGGAGAATGAACTCGATATCGACCAGCCCGCCGCGCATCAGCTTCACATCGAGCACGCCCTTCGCGGGTTTGTGGCGGGCCATCTCGGCGCGCATTTTCAGCACATCCTCGCGCAAGGACACCGGATCGCGCGGAGCGAGCAGCACTTCGCGGATGATGTCGTCCACATCGGCGCGCGCCGCGAAGGAACCTGCGACCACGCGCGCGCGCGCCAGTGCCATATGCTCCCAGGTCCAGGCCGATTCGCGCTGGTAGCGGGCAAAGCTCTCGACGCTCACGGCCAGCGGCCCCTGTGCGCCTTGCGGCCTTAGCCTGGTGTCCACCTCGTAAAGTGGCCCTTCGGCAGTCGGCACGCTCAACGCCGCGCCCACTCTTTGAGCGAGGCGGTTGTAATAGCGCGTGGCACTCATCGGTCTCTCGCCATCGCTTTCCGCCGCGTGATCGCCGGTGAACAGGTAGATGATGTCGAGGTCGGAGGCATGGGTCAGCGCCTCGCCGCCCAACCGGCCGAGGCCGAGGATCACCATCTCGCTGCCGTCGATCGTGCCGTGCGTCTTGGCGAACTCGGCGACGGTCCCGGCCAGCGCGGTCTGCAACGCCGCCTCTGCGACAATCGCGAAACCGTGGGCGATGTCCAGCGGATCATGCGTCCCGCTGATAAGCTGCACGCCTAGCGCGAACCGCGCTTCGCCCGTCACCACCCTGATCCGGTCGAGCAAGGCCTCGTAATTCCCGCGCGGTTCGGCACGCTGCATCGCGCGCTGGAGGGCGGGCACACTCTCGGGCAGGTCGTGCGCCGAACGGTCGATCAGCGCATCGAACAGCGCCGGTCGCCGTGCGAGATCGTCTGCGAGCGGCGGCGCCAGCGTGACGATGGCCATCAGCTGTTCGAGCAGGCCGGGCCGCGCCTCCAGCAATCGGAACAGGTTGATCCCGCTCGGCAAGGCCTCCAGCAGCCGCTCCAGCCGCACGATCGCACGATCGGGCTCCTGCGACTGCCCAAGCGCCGCCAGCAGGGGCGGCAGGATGCGGCGGAAGGCAGTTTGCGCATCGGTGCCGCGCAGCGCGCGGTACCGGCCGTCGAGCCAACCCGTCACCCGCGCGGACATCTCCTCAGCGTCGGGAAGCGGGCTCGCCGCGACCAGTTCGCTGACCGGGCGATCCCTCGCATCGCCGCTCTCGCTCGACTGGAGCAGCCGGTCGAAAGCCTGCTCGGCGGCGGCGATGTGCGGCTCCAGATCGGCCAGCAGCGCCGCGCCATCGGCAAAGCCATCGAGACGCGCGAGCCGTTCGAGTGCGTCGCCGTCGGGGATCTCGTGCGTCTGCCGGTCTTCGAGCATCTGGATGCGGTGTTCCACGACCCGCAGCCGGGCATAGGCAGCGGCGAGCCGATCCGCCGTTTCCCCCTCCACCAGCCCCGCCCGCGCGAGCGCCTGCAGCGCCGCGCGCGTGTCGCTGCTACGCAATTTCGGATCGCGGCCGCCATGGATCAGCTGGTGCGTCTGGGCGAAAAACTCGATCTCACGAATGCCGCCGCGTCCGCGCTTCAGGTCGAAACCCGGGCCGAGCTTCGTTTCGCCAGTGTAAGCCTCACGAATCCGCACGCGCAGCTGCGCGATGTCGTCGATTGCGCCGAAATCGACGCTGCGCCGCCACACGAAAGGCCGTATGCTCGCAAGGAAACGCTCGCCCCGGGCAATATCGCCCGCCGCAGAGCGCGCGCGGATGAAGGCGGCGCGTTCCCACGGCAGCGCGGCGCTTTCGTAATGCGAAGCCGCTGCGTTGACCGAGACCGCCAGCGGCGTGATCTCCGCCGCCGGGCGCAGCCGCAGGTCGACACGGAACACGTAGCCTTCCTCTGTATGGTCGGACAGCAGGCGTACGATATCGCGCGCCATGCGCTGCGCGGTTTCGGGCGGCGTGGAGCGCTCCCCCGATACGAGCACGTCCGGGTCGAACAGCAGGATCGGGTCGATGTCCGAACTGTAATTCAGCTCGCACGCCCCATGCTTGCCCAGCGCGAGCGCGAAGAAGCCGTCGGTGCTGTCTATCCCGGTGCGCACCCTCTCCGCCTCGGCGATCGCGCGGCCCAGAGCATCGTCGGCAAAGGCGGACAGGCGGCTCATCACATCGTCGAGCGTGAAGGCCCCGGCCAGATCGCCGATCGCCAGCGTCAGCGCGAGCGCCAGCCTTTCGCGGCGCAGCGCGACCCCAACCTCGGCCCCGTCGCCCGCGTGCGCGCAATAGTCGAACGCCGCCTCGGCATCGCCCGCCGCCAGCAACGCGGCAAGGTCGGGCAGCCGGTCGAGGCAGCGTGCGAGGAACGGCGCGTTGTCGCGCGCCCGCTCGATAGCATTGGTCCAATCGCCTGGCATTGCTCCGCCCTGCCTGCGCGGCGGCGGCGTGGCAAGCGCGCTCCCTTGCCCTTGGGGCCAGGGTTTGCAACAAGCGCGGCAACGCCCAATCCCCGGAGACTTCTGTGATGAAACGCATTCTTGCTGCGGCCACGCTCGCCCTAACCCTCGCCGGTTGCGATGCCGCCGCGCTGTCGGGCGGTGGCGACGACGATACCGCGCTCGACATTCCCGAAGTCGCCGATGGCGATATTTCCGCAGCCACGATGATGGATGTGACGCGCGAGCTTTCGACCGACGAATACGAAGGCCGCATGCCCGGCACCAAGGGCGGCGAGATGACCGTCGAATATCTCAAGAAGCGGTTCGAGGAAGCCGGATTGAAGCCCGGCAATAACGGATCGTGGACGCAGGACGTGCCGCTGATCGAGATTACCGGCAGCGATTTCGAGCCGCTCACCATCTCGGGCGGCAAGGGCGAACCGATGGCGTTCGACTACGGCAAGGACTGGGTCGGCGTCAGCTATCGCGACACGCCGAAAACCGACCTCGCCGACAGCGAGCTGGTGTTCGTAGGCTACGGCATCAACGCGCCCGAGAAGGGCTGGAACGACTACGAAGGCATCGACATGAAGGGGAAGACTGCGGTCATCCTCGTCAATGATGCAGATTTCGGGGCCGAGGATCTCGAAGGGCCGTTCAACGGCAAGGCGATGACCTATTACGGGCGCTGGACCTACAAGTATGAAGAGGCCGCCCGCCAAGGCGCTGCCGCGGCGCTGATCATCCACGAGACCGAACCGGCTTCCTACGGCTGGAACGTCGTCGAAAGCAGCTGGTCGGGCCCGCAGGCCTATCCGCAGCGCGGCGAGGATGCGCCCATGCCGACGGAGATGAACGGCTGGATCCAGAACTCGGTCGCCGAGAAGATCTTCAAATCGGCAGGCAAGGACCTCGGCAAGCTCAAGGAAGCCGCGCGCAAGGAGGGCTTCAAGGCTGTCCCGCTCGGGGTCGAGGCATCCACCAGCTTCGACAACGCGACGCGCAAATACATGTCGCAGAACGTGATCGGCATCCTGCCGGGCACCAAGCGCCCCGACGAATACGTGCTCTACACCGCGCACTGGGATCACCTTGGACGCTGCACGCCCGCCGACGACGGCGACGACATCTGCAACGGCGCGGTCGACAATGCCACCGGCACCGCCGCGCTGGTCGCGCTCGCGGAAGCGAACGCGAAAGCCGGCGCAGCGGATCGCAGCATGGTGTTCCTGGCCGTGACGGCGGAAGAGCAGGGCCTGCTCGGCTCCGCCTATTACGCGTCGAACCCGGTCTTCCCGCTCGACCAGACGGTCGGCGGGGTGAACATGGACGCCTTCCTGATCGCCGGGCCGAGCAAGGATGTGACCGTGGTGGGCCCGGGCAAGTCGCAGCTCGACAAGTTCCTCGACGCCGCGCTGAAGGCCGATGGCCGCGTCGCCACGCCCAATCCCGCGCCCGAGGCAGGTTACTACTACCGGTCCGACCACTTCTCTTTCGCCAAGCAGGGCGTGCCGATGCTCTATATCGACGGCGGCGAAGACCTGGTCGAGGGCGGTCGCGACGCGGGCGAGGCGGTGTCGAAGGATTACCGCGACAACCGCTATCACGGGCCGAAAGACGAGTTCGACGAGAACTGGGACTGGTCGGGCGTGATGGCCGACCTGCAGCTCTATTACCGGCTCGGACGGATGATGGCGATGTCGACCAGCTGGCCAAACTGGGTCGATGGCGACGAATTCCGCGGCATCCGCGACGAAAGCTGCGCCGCCACCAACAAGGGTTGCTGATTGTCCGCGGAGCGAGCGCATGACCGGCGTGGGTAAGGTGCGGCTGCCCGCCGAATGGGCTCCGCAAGAGTGGCTGTGGATCGGCTTCCCGCACGATCCCGACGAATGGGGCGGCGCGCTCGCGCAGGCGCAGGAGGAGATCGCAGGCTTCGCCAATGCGGTCGCCGAAAGCGGGCAGGAGGTTCGCCTGTTGGTGCGCAATGCGGCGAACGAGAAGCGCGCGCGGGCGCTGGTAAGTGGGGCGGTTACGCTGGAACGGCGGACCTATGGCGATGTATGGCTGCGCGATACCGGTCCGATCGTTGTAGATCGTGCGGGCAAACGTTCCGCCGTCCGTCCCGGCTTTAACGGCTGGGGCGACAAGTACCTGATGGCGGGCGACGAGAGTATTGGCGCCGAACTGGCGGAGGAGGCGGGTTTGGCGCTCGACCAGCCGGACTGGGTACTCGAAGGCGGGGCCATAGACACCAACGGCCGGGGTACGGTGCTGACGACAGAGCAATGCCTGCTCAACCCCAACCGCAATCCCCAGCTAAGCCGCGAGGAGATCGAAGCGCGGCTCGCAAGCGACCTCGGACTGACCAGGGTGGTGTGGCTTGGCGAGGGGCTGCTCAACGATCACACCGACGGGCATGTCGACAATCTGGCGCGCTTCGTGTCGGAAGATACCGTGGCGCTCGCCGAACCCGCAGGCGCTCACGATCCGAATCGCGAAGTCTATCAGGACGCGAAGGCCCGGCTCGAAACCGCAGGTCTTACTGTCGCCGCGATCCCCTCTCCCGGCCTCGTCACGCGAGGCGACTGGGTCGAACCGGCGAGCTACGCCAATTTCCTGATCGCCAACGCGATCGTCGCTGTGCCGACCTTTGGCGTGCCGCAGGACGAAGACGCTGTGGCCGCGATCGACGCGCTATTTCCCACCCGCACCGCCATCGGCCTGCCGATGCTCGGCGTTCTTGCGGGTGGTGGGGGCTTTCACTGCGCCAGCATGCAGATGCCGGCAGACCGGTAAGAATTTGTTTACCCGGGGGCGCGAGACTGTAGGCCATGGCCCGCGCTATCGCCCTCACCCGACGGATCGAAACGCTCGACATGGCGCGCACGATCATCGTGAGCACCTGTGCGATTGCGCTGATCGTGGCGGAACGCTTCGTACCGTTCGGCTGACGCCTCAGAGCGCCAGCTTTGCGAGCGCGGCCAGCGCAGCAGCTCCCAGAACCAGCCCCACGAAAATCCGCCACGCGCGGTCCGACACATGGCCATCCGCCTTGCGACCAAGCCACGTGCCGAAGATAACCATGGGCAGCAGCATCGCCCCCAGGATCGCGAGCCGCCAGTGCATCCGGCCAAGCGCCACGCCCGACCCGATTCCGATCGCGGCGGCAAAGGTGAAGATCAGGATCATCGAACTCTTGGCAACCTGGCGAGGGATCGCCCGCCCGACGTAATAAGGCACAACCGGCGGCCCGGGCATGCCGGCGAAACCGGTCAGGATGCCGGATGCGGCGCCCGTCAGTCCGGTCGTTACGATGCCCGGCTGTTCGGGTTCGCGAACGGGGAACAGAATCGCGAAGAACGCCGACAATGCCACCAGCGCGATCAGCAGGCGCGCAATGTCGGGCGGAGTTGCCGCCAGCAGTGCGAGGCCCGGCAGCGTCGTCACCAGCACCACCGCGATGATCGTCCACACGCTGCGCTCCGCCTCGCGCAGCAGGCGCGGCAGTTCGAGCCCGCCGATCAGCAGCGCGACCACATTGGTGGTCAGCACCGCCTCCACCGGGGTTAACGCCAGCGCCAGCACCGGCACGAGGATGATCGCGAGGCCGAAACCCGCCAGCCCGCGAATGAACGCCGCGACCAGCCCCGTGGTCAGCGCCGCCGCTAGCTGCAGCAGGGTAAATCCGGTGAGAATTTCCAGCGGATCAGCCTTGTCTGAGGTCCGGCGGGGTCGCCTCTGCGCGGAGCATGTCGATCGCTTCGTCGAGACTCATCACGCGCTGGTCCTTCTCGCCTAGCGTGCGCACCGCGACGGTGCCTTCCTCCGCCTCGCGCTTGCCGACCACCAGCAGGTGCGGAACCTTCGCAAGGCTATGCTCGCGCACCTTGTAGTTGATCTTCTCGTTGCGCAGATCGCTGTCGACGCGGATGCCCGCGGCTTCCAGCTTGGCCACCGCTTCCTTCGCGTAATCGTCTGCATCTGAAACGATCGTCGCGACCACCGCCTGCACCGGCGCGAGCCACACGGGCAGACGCCCGGCGAAGTGTTCGATCAGGATGCCGATGAAGCGCTCGTACGAACCGAAGATCGCGCGGTGGAGCATGACCGGGCGATGCTTCTCGCCATCCTCACCGATATAGGTCGCATCGAGCCTTTCGGGCAGCACGCGGTCGCCCTGGATCGTGCCGACCTGCCAGGTACGGCCGATCGCGTCGGTCAGGTGCCATTCGAGCTTGGGCGCGTAGAACGCACCTTCGCCCGGCAATTCTTCCCAGCCATAGGCTTCGTTCGCCATGCCAGCCTCGGCCACCGCGTCGCGCAATTCCTGCTCGGCACGATCCCAATCGGCATCCGAGCCCAGCCGCTTCTCGGGCCGCAGCGCCAGCTTGATCTCGTACTTGAAGCCGAAGTCGCGATAGACCTGGTCGGCCAGTTTGCAGAAGGCGCGTACCTCTTCGACCACCTGCGCTTCGGTGCAGAAGATGTGCGCATCGTCCTGCGTGAACTGGCGCACGCGCATCAGCCCGTGGAGCGCGCCGTGCGGTTCGTTGCGGTGGCAGCAGCCCATCTCGCCCAGCCGGATCGGCAGGTCGCGATAGGAGGTGATGCCCTGCTTGAAGACGAGAACGTGCGCCGGGCAGTTCATCGGCTTCAATGCCATCCAATCGGCGTCCTTGGAGACGAGGTCGCCCTCATCGTCGGTGTTGGGCACCTCGTCGGGGATGACGAACATGTTCTCGCGATACTTGCCCCAGTGGCCCGACTGCTCCCACTGGCGCGCGTCCATCACCTGCGGGGTCTTGATCTCGCGATAGCCCGCACCGTCCATCTTTCGGCGCATGTAAGCTTCCAGCTGGCGCCAGATACGATAGCCGTTGGGGTGCCAGAAGACGCTGCCGTGCGCCTCTTCCTGCAGGTGGAACAGGTCCATCTCGCGGCCCAGCTTGCGGTGGTCGCGCTTGGCGGCTTCTTCCAGCCGCGTCAGGTGGGCGTTGAGCTGCTTCTTGTTGAGCCAGCCGGTGCCGTAGATGCGCGTCAGCTGCGCATTCTTCTGGTCGCCGCGCCAGTAGGCACCCGCGACGCGCATCAGCTTGAACGCCTGCGGATCGAGCTTGCCCGTGCTTGCAAGATGCGGGCCGCGGCACATGTCGAGCCAGTCGTCGCCCGACCAGTAGACGGTCAGTTCCTCGTCCTCGGGCAGTTCGCGCGCCCATTCGGCCTTGAACGTCTCGCCGTCGGACTCCCACTTCTCGATAAGCTGCTCGCGGGTCCAGACTTCGCGCTTGAGCGGCTTGTCGGCCGCGATGATGCGGCGCATCTCCTCCTCTATCGCGGGGAGGTCGTCCATGCTGAACGGGTCGCGGCTCTCGGGGGCCTTCACGTCGTAGTAGAAGCCGTCGTCGGTCGCCGGGCCGAAGGTGATCTGCGTGCCTGGCCACAGGCTCTGCACCGCCTCTGCCAGCACGTGCGCATAGTCGTGGCGCGCGAGTTCGAGCGCGTCTTCCTCGTCGCGGCTGGTCACCAGTGCAAGTTCGCTGTCGCAGTCGAAGGGGCGGTTGATGTCGCGCAGTTCGCCGTTCACGCGCGCAGCAAGCGCCGCCTTGGCGAGGCCGGGGCCGATCGCCGCGGCAACGTCCGCCGGGCTGCTGCCGGGTTCCATCTCGCGCACCGATCCATCGGGCAGGCTGATCTTGAGCAGTTCGGTCATTGTCTCTCGTCCGTCCGTGCCCCTCTTTTGTGAAGTTCGGGGCTCGCGCGCGCCATTGCATAGCAGCGCGCGCGGGTGAAGCGGCGTTTGCGGGAAGATCCGGTTCGGGAGGAAACGCCACCGCCCGAACCGGGCGGCGACGGTCGCGTCACGCAGCGACCGACCGCCCCCGGTTGCCCGAGGTGGTGGTAGTCGATGTGGTCGTGACGGGAAGCCTGCGCATGGCGCCAATATAGCGAGGACCGCCGAATTGGCCAGCCCGCGTATCATGGCAAGCTCGCTTTCTTTTATGGAAAGTGTGGTTGACATATCGCTTCGAGGGTGTATGACAAGGGTACTTTCCAACCGTTCAAGGAGCCTTGTCCATGAAAGCCTACCGTCCCTACCTCTGGGCCCTGTTCGTCCTTACCGTCGCCGTGCTCAACATCCTCGACGTCCTGCCCGACTGGACGACCTTTGCCGCCATCCTCACGCTGCCCGCACTTTCGGCATGGAACTGCCTAAGCCGCCGCGACAGCACCTCCCACGCTGCTGGCTGATCGCAGCCACGCAATCGGACCTATCGAAAGGAAACCGACCAATGAAACGCACAATCGCCATCTCGCTCGCATGGGCCGCCGCAGTGATCGGCATCGCCGCCGCTGGCCGCAGCGACCTGATCCCCGCCGACAATGCCCAGATGCTGGTCATCGTAATGCCCGCCCTTGCTGTCGCGACCATCGCGGCGGTCTCGCAGAAGGCACGCTGCGGGGGGCGGGCATGACCGGCGCCGCTCGCACCTCGCGCCCCGGACTGTGGGGCGGCCTGATGATCGGGACCGCCGCCGTCATCCTGGCACTCAAGTCCAGTGGGGCGATCAACGGGCCGACCGCCTATATCCTGACAATCATCCCGATCGCCTTCATGTTCGTGACCGCACGTTCGCTGGCAAGCGCGCGCAATCCCGCCTGCGGACCGGCGGGGAACCGCGCCGCGCGCCGCTACACCATGGGCATGATGGCGACATCCATCGCCTATATGCTCGGGCTGGGTATCGCGATCTGGACGTTCAACAACCTCGAGCCTTCCGTCACGGTCACCTGGGGTCTGGCGATGCTCCCCATCGCGCCGATCCTCGCAATGATATACGTCATGGGACGCTATATCGTGGAGGAACAGGACGAATACCTGCGCCATCGCGCGATCATCGCATCCCTGATCGGTCTTGGCTTCGTCCTCGCCATCGGCAGCTTCTGGGGCTTCCTCGAAACCTTCGAGCTGGTGCCGCACGTGCCCGGCTGGTGGGCGGTGCCGATCTGGGCGATGGGCATGGGGCTGGGCCAGGCCTGGCAGAGCATGGGCCAGAAGATGGACTCGTCCGATGAAGAATAGGCTCAAGGTCCTGCGCGCCGAGCGCAATTGGAGCCAGCAGGCCCTCGCCGACGAACTGGGCGTCAGCCGCCAGAGCGTCAACGCCATCGAGACCGGTCGATACGACCCGTCTCTCCCCCTCGCCTTCCAGATTGCCGAGGTGTTCGACCTCGCCATCGAAGAGATTTTCCTGCGGGACTGACCCCGCAACATAACCAAGGACCAATCCGATGAAACGCATTCAATCGGCCCTCGTGGCCGGAACCCTTTCGCTCGCCTGCATTGCACCTCTCATGCCCGCCGCTCAGGCCCATGCACAGGAAGCCACAATCACCCAGCCCGAGGCGCTGCACGATCACATTCGCACCCGCCTTTATGGCGACACCGGGCCGGTCGTCGTACTGATCCCCGGCATGTCGACCCCGGCCGAGGTGTGGGATGGCACGGTCGCCTCTCTGATCGCCGATCATCGCGTGCTCACGGTCGAAGTGCGCGGCTTCGCCGGAGAGCGGGGCACGGCCAACGAGAGTGCGGGCGCGATCGACGGGATCGTCGCGGACATCTCTACCGATCTCGCCGCCCGCAATCTCGGCTCCGCCACCATCGTCGGCCACAGCCTTGGCGGGCTGATCGCGATGGAGTTCGGGCTGGCCCATGCGGAGCAGGCGAAGAGCCTCGTCATCCTCGATTCGCTGCCCTTCTTCGGGATGGTCTTCGCGCCCGACATGACGCTGGAGAAGGTCGAGCCGCAGGCAAAGCAGATGCGCGACATGATGATCGCCGGAGCCGAGCAGATGCGCGCGGCAGGCCTTGCGAACACCACCAGCGGCGCAGGAGCGGCGGGCATGTCGATCGACGAGGCAACCCGCGTGCGGATCGCGAACTGGTCGCTCGACGCCGAGCCGCTGGCCGTCGCCGAGCTGGTGTACGAAGACGCGACAACCGACCTGCGCAGCGAGATCGCGGGCCTCAAGATGCCGGTCACGGTCGTTCATATGGCCAACGGCGAGTACCGCGAGATGGCTATCGAACGCTACGCGACCGACTATTCCGCGCTACCCGGCGTACGCCTCGTCCCGGTCGACAACTCGCTGCACTTCGTCCAGCTCGACCAGCCGGAGATCGTCCGCGCAGAAATCCGCGCGGCCGCTACCGAATAGCTGACCCTACCCCTTGGCGAGCGTGTTCGACCCGAGCGCGCTCGCCATCTTATGCGTACCGCCCAGCGCAGTGCTGCGCTGGCGAACACCCGAGACGAAGCGCCATTCGCAGCTCGCCGTCTGCGGGGTCAATTCCACCGCCATGTAGCCCCGCCGCGAGGTGTCCGCCCATTGCAGCTGCGGATTGGCATCGACCAGCGCGCGTTCCAGAAACGGCGTCGGGATCTGCGGGAGATAGCCTTCGAAGCCAGGCGATGTGACCGAGGACACGCCGAACTCGACACCAACCGGCGCCCCGTCCTGCGCAAGGTCGAACGCCCAGCCGTTGTGCGTGTCGCCAGCCAGCACCACCAGATTGGCATCGGCGGCCAGCGCCGCGTCGAACACCCGCTTGCGCGCGGCGGGATAGCCATCCCACGCGTCCATGTTGAACGGAATGCCCGCCGCAGCGGCCATCGATCCCGCCACCAGTCGCTGGCGCAGCGCATCGGGCATCGACTTGGGCAGCGCGTCCGCCAGCCCGGTCGGCGTGTTGAGGTTGCCCATCAGTACCTGCTGCACCAGCACCTGCCAGTGCGTGCCGCTGCGGGTCGAGGCCTTGAGCCCATTGGCCAGCCATGCCTCCTGCGCGGCGCCCATCATCTGGCGCGACGGATCGGCCCACGCGCCATCGTGGAACGCTTTCAGCGCAGCCATCATCTCGTCCGGGGTCGACTTGCCCGCCAGCACCTTCGCCACATCGAGCTGCTCGGATCGCGCGGTCAGCCGCGTTTCAAGCCGGAACAAAGTCGCAAGATCGCCGACCTGATAGGCCTTCCACGGATCGTCCGAGACCGGCAGCCACTCACGATAGGCGCGCATCGCGGCGGCCTTGCGCGCGTCCCACGGCCCTTCGGTTTCGGGCTGGTGGTTCTGCGCGCCGCCTTCCCATGAATCGTTCGCGGTTTCGTGATCGTCCCACACGAGGATCATCGGGTAAAGTTGGGTCAGCCGCTGCAAGTCGGGGTCGGCGCGATAGGTCGCGTGGCGCAGGCGGTAATCGGCCAGCTGCACGATCTCGTTCTCGGGCGCATCTATCCGGCCCGGCACGATCTGGTCGGGCGTCGGGTAATGCTGCGCATCGTATTCGTAGTAATAGTCGCCCAGGTGGACGAGCAGGTCGAGGTCGTTCGCCTCCGCCGCGTGGCCATAGGCGTTGAAATAGCCGAAACCGAGGTTGGAGCAGGAGAACACGCCCATCCGGAACCGGCCGGTCGGCCCCTGCGGCAGCGTGCGCGTGCGCCCGATGTCGGACTTCGAGCCATCGGGGCCGACGAAGCGGTAATAGTACCAGGAATCGGGATCGAGGCCGGTCACCTGCGCTTTGGCGCACCAGTCCTTCTGCGGCGAAACGACGGTTTCGCCCTCGGCCAGAACCCGGCCGAAATCGGCGCTGGCGCTGACCTGCCACGCCAGCTTCGCGTCGTTGCTGCCGACGAAGCGCGTCCACAGTAGCACGCCATCCTGGCTCGGTTCGCCGCTCGCGACCCCGTGCGTAAAGCCCTTCGCGCCGACCTGTGCAGACAGCGGCATCGCCACGAGCCCTGCACCCAGGATACCGCCAGCAAGCACGCTGCGACGATCGAGTTGGAGAAGCGAGCGCGAGCGCGACTCGGTGGCGGGCGGGGGTGCGAGAAGGTTGCTCATGACGCGCGCTTATGGCCCTTGCATGAAAATACCGAGACGCTGCGCGCCCCAATTGCCTGACACACCTGACACAGTGTTCAGGGGCGAAAAAGTCCGTCCTCGCAGGCCAAGCGCGATTGCGGGCCGGATTGGCGGAAAAAGAAGGCTTCCGACGCCCAGAAGGCAGTTTCTAGCAAGTCTGCACCGGGTAGGAAATTCTCCGCCTGCGGCCACGCCTCGCGCGCATTTACAGCGCTCTGTCCGCGCCGTACTCCATCCCGCGATGACCGACTTCTTCGAAATGCCCGATGGCCGCAGGATCGCCTATCGACTTGCCGAGGGCGCCGCGAGCGGCAAGCACGCGCCGACCATCGTCTTCCTGCCCGGCTACATGTCCGACATGGCCGGATCGAAGGCGACCGCGCTGTTCGATTGGGCACAAGCGAACGGCCATGCCTGTCTGCTGCTCGACTATTCGGGCTGCGGAGAGAGTGATGGCGATTTCGCCGACGGTACGCTTTCGCGCTGGCGTGACGAGGTGCTCGCACTCATCGCGGCGAAGCTCGATGGGCCGGTAGTGCTCGTCGGCTCTTCGATGGGCGGCTGGCTGATGCTGCTCGTGGGCCTTGCCCTGGGGGAACGCCTGGTCGGCATGGTCGGCATCGCCGCCGCGCCCGACTTTTCCGACTGGGGCTATTCGGCAGAGCAGAAGGCCATCCTCGAAGCGGGTCGGACCGTGCTGGAGGATAACCTCTACGGCCCCGAACCGACCCCGACCTATACGACCTTCTGGGCCGACGCGCAGGCGCAGCGCCTGCTGGGTGCGCCGATCGCGATCGACTGCCCCGTCACCCTGCTGCACGGCCAGCGCGATGCGGATGTTCCGTGGGAGACCAGCCTGCGGCTCGCCGACCGGCTCGATTCCGCCAAGGTACTGGTTCAACTCGTAAAGGATGGCGACCATCGCCTGTCGCGCGCCGAAGACGTCGCGCGGCTGCTGGCCATCGTCGGGCAGCATCTACTGGGCGCATGAAGGGTGCGGTGATCCTTGCGGGCACCCGTGCGACCTTCTAACGGCGGCGATGGAGAGGCGGTGCCGTAACGGCGCCGACGCACAACTGACGGCCCGAAAGACCGGGCGCGCAAGACAGGACCGATACATGGCAGCCGACCACAGGCAGTCCGAAGCCGACTTGTTGCAGCAACTGGCCACGCGCATGCGCGAATCGCTGCTGCCCGTCGACCAGCCTTTCGCCAACGGCGATCTTGAACAGGCGGCGGCGCTGGTGCTGGAAACCGCGACCCGCAGGACGGCAGGCGAACCCGCGATCTCGATCACCGACGGCGCGCACGGATCGGGCGAAGGCCGCCGAAAGCTGCGCATGGCGATCGTCAACGACGACATGCCTTTCCTGGTCGATTCGATCTCTTCGCAGATTGCCGATTTCGGCCTCTCGATCGATCGGCTGGTGCACCCCGTGCTGCGCGTGCGGCGCGATGGCGACGGCGAGCTCCAGAGCCTGCCGGGCAAGGACAGCGGTGCGCCCCGCGAGTCGATGATCTACCTCGAAACCGAGTATGCCGAGGCTGCGGCGCGCAAGGAGCTGGAAGAGGGGCTGCGCGCCACGCTGGGCGATGTGCGTGCGGCGGTGGAAGACTGGTCCGCGATGCGCAAGGCGATGCAGGCCGACGCGCAGTCGCTCGACGACAAGGAAGGGGCAAGCCTGCTCGAATGGCTGAGCGGAGGGATGCTCACCCAGCTTGGCCACATGGTCCGCTATCGCGACGGGCGAGAGGCCCACGCGCTGGGCATCTGTCGGGCGAGCGCGCGCGAAATCCTTGCCGATGAATCCTTCCGCCGCGCCTTTGCATGGTTCGACGATCCGCAGAACGCCAATGCGCGCGTACCGCTGATCGTCAAGGCGAACCACGTTTCCAACGTCCATCGCCGCGTACCGCTCGACCTGTTCCTGGTGCCGGTGCGCGAAGGCGGCGAGATCGTCGGCCTGTCGGTTCACGCCGGGATCTGGACCAGCGCCGCGCTGGCGACCGATCCGCACGGCGTGCCGCGCCTGCGCCGCCAGCTGGGCGAACTGATGGACCAGCTCGATTTCGATCCCGATGGCCACGCGGGCAAGGCGCTGGTCCACGCGCTCAGCGCGCTGCCGCACGATCTGGTGATCGGCTTCCGCGACGAAGACGTACGCCGGGTGGCGACCACCACCATGAGCCTGACCGACCGACCGCGCCCCCGGCTCGCGCTGGTCGAGGCACCGCTGTCGCGCCACCTGTTCGCCTTCGTCTGGCTGCCGCGCGATACGATGTCGACGCAGGTACGCCAGCAGGTGCAGGCGCTGCTCGAGGAAAGCACCGGGTCGAGCCTCCTCGACTGGAGCGTCGAGATCGAAGGCGGCGCGCTCGCGCTGATGCGCTTCGTGCTCGATTTCCGGAAGAGCAAGACGCGCTACAACGAAAGCGATCTGGAAACCCGCCTGCAGGAAATGCTGCGCGTGTGGGCCGAGGCGGTCGAGACCGAGCTGTCCAAGCTGGTCGATCACGACGACGCCGCCACGCTCGCGCGGCGCTATGCCGACCACTTCCCCACCTATTACCGTGCCAGCAGCGGCGCGGAGGAAGCCTCGCGCGACATTCTCCGACTGCGCGATCTGGGTAGTCCGCTGGGCGACGATGCGACGGGTGAAACCGCGCGCGGAGTGCGCCTGCGCCGCAATACGGTGGAGGGTGCCACGCATCTTCGCCTGAAGATCTACCAGCACGAAGGCCAGCTGCCGCTGTCCGAGGCGGTGCCTGCGCTGGAGAATTTCGGCCTCAAGACGATCACCGAGATTCCGACCCCGCTGTCCGACGGCGACTTGGGCACGATCCACGATTTCCAGTGCAACCTCGGCCCCGGCGTCGATCCCGCGGACCTGCTGGCACGCGCGCCGGCCATCGAGGATGCGATCGCGGCGGTACTCAACGGCTATGCGGAGGACGATTCGTTCAACCGGCTGGTGCTCGACACCGGACTGGGCGCGCGCGAGGCGGAGTGGCTGCGGGCGATCTATCGCTACCTGCGGCAGACCGGGATGGGCTTCACCATCTATACCGTGGTCGATGCGCTGGCCAACGCGCCCAAGGTGACGCGCGCGCTGATCGACCTGTTCGTCGCGCGCCACGATCCGGCGTTCGAAGGCGACCGCGAGAAGGCCGAAAAGGACGCACAGGCTGCGATCAAGGATGGGCTGCACTACGTTTCCGCGATCAACGACGATCGCCTGCTGCGCCTCTACCGCAGCGTGATCGAGGCGATGCTGCGCACCAACGCCTTTGCGCTGCATCCCGACATCGCGCTCTCGTTCAAGTTCGACTCGGCAAAGGTACCGGGCCTGCCCAAGCCGATCCCGTTCCGCGAAATCTTCGTCTATTCGCGCCGGGTCGAGGGCATCCATCTGCGCTCCGGCCCGGTCGCGCGCGGCGGGCTTCGCTGGTCCGACCGGCGCGACGACTTCCGCACCGAGGTGCTCGGCCTGATGAAGGCGCAGCGCGTGAAGAACGCGGTGATCGTGCCGACGGGCGCGAAGGGCGGGTTCTATCCCAAACAGTTACCCGATCCCGCGGCGGATCGCGACGCCTGGTTCGCCGAGGGTAAGGCGAGCTACCAGGTCTTCATCCGCAGCCTGCTGTCGATCACCGACAACATCGTCGGCGACGAGGTGGTCCACCCCGAGGGTGTGCGGATTCTCGACAATCCCGACCCCTACTTCGTGGTCGCGGCGGACAAGGGCACAGCGAGTTTCTCCGACGTGGCCAACGCCATCGCCGAGAGCCGCGACTTCTGGCTCGACGATGCCTTCGCCAGTGGCGGCAGCCACGGTTACGATCACAAGGCGATGGGGATCACCGCGAAGGGCGCGTGGGTCTCGGTCCAGCGGCACTTCGCCGAAATGGGCGTCGACGTGCAGACCGAGCCGACCAAGGTCGTCGGCTGCGGCGACATGTCGGGCGACGTGTTCGGCAACGGCATGCTGCTGTCGAAGGCGATCAAGCTGGTCGCCGCGTTCGATCATCGGCACATCTTCATCGATCCCGATCCCGATCCGGCGAAAAGCTGGGAAGAGCGCAAGCGTCTGTTCGACCTGCCCCGCTCCAGCTGGGACGATTATGCCAAGGATCTGATTTCCAAGGGCGGCGGGGTATTCGCGCGCACTGAGAAGTCGATCACGCTGTCGAAGGAAGCACGCTCCGCGCTGGGCGTCGACCAGTCCGAATTCGACCCCGAAACGCTGATCTCGGCTATCCTCAAGGCGCCCGCCGACCTGCTCTGGTTCGGTGGCATCGGGACGTACGTGAAGGCCGAGCGGGAGAACAACATCCAGGTCGGCGACCCCGCCAACGATGCGCTGCGCGTCAACGGCGAAGACCTGCGCGCGAAGGTGATCGGCGAAGGCGCCAACCTCGGCGTCACGCAGGCGGGCCGGATCGAATTCGCGCTCCACGGCGGGCGCCTCAACACCGACTTCATCGACAACTCCGCAGGTGTCGACTGTTCGGATAACGAGGTGAACATCAAGATCGCGCTCGCCGCCGCGCGCCGCGCCGATCTGCTGACCGAGGAAGAGCGCAACGAACTGCTCGCCTCGATGACCGAAGAGGTCGGGGCGATCGTGCTGGAAGACAACCGGCTCCAGGCGCTCGCCATTTCGATCGCCGAACAGGGCGGCGAAGCGGCAACCGCTTCGACCATCCGCCTGATCGAGACGCTGGAAGATGCAGGCATGCTCGACCGGCGGACCGAAGGCATTGCCGATAACGAGACGTTCACCCGCCGCGCGGGCGAAGGCATCGGCCTGACCCGGCCCGAACTCGCGGTGCTGCTGTCGAGCGCCAAGCTGACCTTGCAGGATGCGATCGAGGCGGGCGGGCTGCCCGACGATCCGACGCTGGAAAGCACGCTGTTCCAGTACTTCCCCGTCCCCTTGCGCGAGAAATACGCCGAGCAGATCAGCCAGCACCGGCTGCGGACGGAGATCATCGCGACCGATCTCGCCAACCGGATCGTCAACCGGATGGGCATGGTCCATCCGTTCGAACTGGCGGAAGAAGAAGGCGTGGGCCTGAACGAGGTCGCCAGCGCCTTCGTCACGGCGGATCGCCTGCTCGACATCCAGAGCATCTGGGATGCCCTCGATGCCAGCGAAATGCCCGAGAAGACCCGCCTTCTCCTGTTCGACAGGGTGGCAACCGCGATGCGAATCCAGATGGCCGACGCAATCCGCGTGTGCGGTTCGTCCGCGCCGAGCGAGATCGTGGAGGAGCTGCGCCCCGCGCTCGACGCGCTCAACCAGGGCACCGTCGATCTGCTCGCCTCGGAAACGCGCCAGCGCTCTGCCAAGATGCGTGCCGAGTTCGCCAAGGCCGGTGCGCCCGAAGACGTCGCCGCGCAGGTCGCGCACCTGTTCGATATCGACGGCGGGATCGGGATTGCGCGGCTCGCCAGCGATCTTGGTATCGAACCGCGCAGCATGGCCAAGGCGTTCACCGATCTGGGTGCGCAGCTCGGGCTCGACTGGGCGCAGGGCACGGCCGCGCTGATGTCTCCCTCCGATGTGTGGGACCGTTTGCTGGTCGCCGGGCTCGCCCGCGATTTCCAGCAGATGCGGCTCGATTTCCTGCGCCGGGTCTGCGAGCCCTCGCAAGGCAAGGATGGCAAGGCATGCCAGAACGTCGAAACCTGGGTGGAAAAGCACGAATCCGCGGTCAAACAGTTCCGGTCTATGATCCGCCGCGCGCAGGCGCAGAATCCGGTCGCTCCGGCAACGCTGGCGCAGATCGCCATCCAGGCGCGAAACCTGCTGAGCCGGTGACGGAGGTGATCGCCGGATGAGCTTTGCCGATGTCCTGATTGTCGGTGGCGGGCACGGCGGCGCGCAGGCGGCGCTGGTGCTGCGGCAGCGCGGGTTCGAAGGCCGCGTGACGATGGTGACGCGCGAGACCTTCCCGCCCTACGAGCGCCCGCCGCTCTCCAAGGACTATCTTGCGGGCGACAAGCCCTTCGAGAAAATCCTGATCCGCCCGGAAAGCTTCTGGAGCGATCGCGATATCGAGCTGCGCACCGGCAACGCCGTTGTCGCGATCGACCCGCAGGCGCGCAGCGCCGAGCTGGGCGACGGCACGCGTCTCGACTATCACTCGCTAATCTGGGCTGCGGGGGGCGACCCGCGCAGGCTTCCGTGTTCCGGCGCGGACCTGAACGGGGTCCACTCGATCAGGACGCGCGGCGATGCCGACAGGATTCGCGCGCAGATCGACACCGGCGTGAAGCGCGTGGCGGTGATCGGCGGCGGTTATATCGGGCTGGAAGCCGCGGCGGTGTTTCGCAAGATGGGCCTGCCGGTGACCGTGATCGAGCGGATGGACCGCGTGCTCAATCGCGTCGCGGGGCCTGAACTTTCGTCTTTCTACGAGGCCGAACATCGCCGGCAAGGCGTCGAACTGATGCTGGATCACACGGTCGAGGCGCTGGTCGGCGACGACAATGGCCAGGTGCGCGCCGTCTCGCTGGCCGATGGCCGCGAGGTGGAGGCCGATCTGGTCATCGTCGGCATCGGGATCGTCCCCGCGGTCGGCCCGCTGCTGGCAGCGGGTGCGGCGGGCACCAATGGCGTCGACGTGGACGATTTCTGCCGCACCAGCCTCGACGATACCTACGCGATCGGCGACTGCGCGGCGCATTCCAACCCCTATGCGGACAACCGGGTGATCCGCCTCGAATCGGTGCAGAACGCCACCGATATGGCCAACACCGTCGCCAGGCATCTGACCGGCGAGCGCGAGCGGTACAACACCGTCCCTTGGTTCTGGTCCAACCAGTACGACCTGCGCCTGCAGACGGTCGGCTTTTCGAGCGAGGACGATGACTGCATCGTGCGCGGAGACCCGGACAGCCGGAGTTTTTCTGTGGTCTACCTGCGCGAAGGCCGCGTCGCCGCGCTCGACTGCGTCAATGCGACGCGCGACTATGCGCAAGGGCGGCGGCTGATCGAGGCGCGCAGCGAGCCAGATCTCGATGCGCTCGCCGATCCCGAGATTGCGCTGAAGAGCCTTCTATAACTTTCGAACCCGCTCGCCCTGAGCCTGTCGAAGGGCCGTACTCCTTCTGCGTAGTCTGAAGAAAGGGAGGACGATCCTTCGACAGGCTCAGGATGAGCGGACTTATGAGGATGGTACGAGTCGGCGTGCCGCCCACTCCGCT
This sequence comes from Citromicrobium bathyomarinum, assembly GCF_038594485.1. Taxonomy (GTDB): domain Bacteria; phylum Pseudomonadota; class Alphaproteobacteria; order Sphingomonadales; family Sphingomonadaceae; genus Alteriqipengyuania; species Alteriqipengyuania bathyomarina_A. Next base: position 445,364 of record NZ_JBCFZG010000008.1, read on the forward strand.
GCCTCCGCCACCACCGGATCGGGATCGCCTCGCAGCAGCTCGACCTGCGCCAGCAACCCTGCCTCCCCGCTATTGCCCGCAGCAATCAGGCAATTCCTCACGAACCGGTCGCGCCCGATCCGCTTGATCGGCGACTTGCTGAACAGCGCGCGAAAGCCTGCATCGTCGAGTTGGAGCAGGTCGGCGAGGCGCGGCCGCGTCAGCTCGGCGCGCGGCAGGAAGGCCTTGTTCGTGGCAGCGCTCTTGGCGAACTTGTTCCACGGGCATACCGCTAGGCAATCGTCGCAGCCATAGATGCGGTTGCCCATCGCCTCGCGGAATTCTTCAGGGATCGGGCCGTCGTGCTCAATCGTGAGGTAGGAAATGCAGCGCCGCGCATCGATCCGGTAGGCGTGGGGGAAGGCCTGCGTGGGGCACGCATCCTGGCACGCGCGGCACGATCCGCAGCGGTCCTCGTGCGGGCCATCGGGCACGAAAGGCAGCGTGGTGTACATCGCGCCGAGGAACAGCCAGCTGCCGTGTTCCATGCTGACGAGATTGGTGTGCTTGCCCTGCCAGCCGACGCCTGCACGCTGCGCCAGCGGTTTTTCCATCACCGGCGCGGTGTCGACGAACAGCTTCAAACGCGCCTCACCCAGCCCGCGCCTATCCGCTTCGGCGACCATCCAGCGGGCGAGCGCCTTCAGCGCTTTTTTCAGGACGACATGGTAATCCTGCCCGCGCGCGTAGGCGGAAATGCGGGCGTGGTCCCTCGGCTCGGCTTCTTCCAGCGGATCGGTGGCAGGGGCGTAGTTCATCCCCAGCGCGATCACGCTGCGCGCGGCGGGCCACATGCTCTGCGGGCCGGATCGTACCGCAGGCTCGCGCTCGATCCATCCCATTGTGCCGTGGTGCCCCGCCTCCAGCCATGCGGTGAGCCGCTCCGCCATCACCGGATCGTCGTGCGCATCGGCAAAGCCGACGCTGGCAAAGCCGAGTTCGCGCGCGCGTTCGACGAGGTCGCTTTGCAATCCGTCGATTTCGGCGCGGTGGGGGGTGGACAAGGCTTGCTCCGGGACGCGCGGCACGGCACGCTGCTGGGTGATGGACGATGTGCTAGACCAAGCGTCGCATGGCGACAAATCGGGCAACAGCCCCACAGGATCAACCGATCACGCCATCGAAGCGCGCGGGTTGGTCAAACGGTTCGGCGGCACGCTGGCGGTGAACGGCGTGGACCTGACCGTGCCGCGTGGCGCGATCTACGGCATCCTTGGGCCTAACGGCGCGGGCAAGACCACCACGCTGCGCATGATCCTGGGCATTATCGACCCCGACGAAGGCGTGCGGCGCATCTTCGGCGAGGATCGCCCGCAGCGAATCGCACGCCGGATCGGCTACCTGCCCGAGGAACGCGGGCTCTACCCCGCGATGAAAGCGCCCGACGCGATTGCCTTCATGGGGTCCTTGCGCGGTCTGCCCCGGCTCGAAGGCCGTCGGCGCGGCATCGAATTGATGGAAGAATACGGCCTCGGCCACGCAGTCGACAAGAAGATCAAGGAACTGAGCAAGGGCATGGCGCAGACCGTGCAACTGCTCGGCACGCTGGTCCATCGGCCCGAGCTGGTGATTCTGGACGAGCCGTTCTCGGGCCTCGATGCGATCAATCAGGGCAAGCTCGAAGGGCTGATCCGCCAGCTGGCGGAAGACGGCACGACGGTGATCTTTTCCACCCACGTCATTCACCATGCCGAACGCCTGTGCAGCGATGTCGCGATCATCGCGGGCGGCAAGGTGCCCTATGCCGGATCGGTCGAAGTGGCGCGCGACCGCCTGCCGCCGCAGGTGCGGCTGGAGACGCAGAACGAAGACGGTGCCTGGCGCTCCGCCCTCCCCGATACGGCCCGCCGCGACGGGGCGGCATGGGTGTTCGAACTGCCCGAGAGCGGGATCGAGCCGCTGTTGCGTAGCCTGATCGAAGGCAATGCAGGCATCCGCTCGCTGTCGATCGAGCGTGCGGGGCTGCACGACGCCTTCGTCACGATCGCGGGCGAGGCCGCAGCCAAGGCCATGCAGACCGACGAAACCGTGCAGGAGATACCGGCATGAGCAATTCGGCCCGCCTCTCGCTGTGGCAAGCCGCGTGGGTGATCGCGCGGCGCGACTTCACCGCGATCGTGTTCAGCAAGGTGTTCCTGCTGTTCCTCGTCGGCCCGCTGTTCTTCCTTGCCATCTCGGCAGGCGGCGGACTGGTCGGCGCGAGCGCGGCGGACAGTATCGACGAACCGCAGATCGGCGTCGCTCTGCCGGCGGCGGAGAACGCCGCGGTGGCGGAGGCGGCCGCGCAGCTGCGACCATTGATCGACCTGCCCGAAGTCAAACAGATCGATCCGTCGGCAGGCACCGACCCCGCAGCGCTGCTCGACGACAAGGACTACAACCTTTCGGTCGTGCTGACCGGCTCGCTTGCCGATCCGCTGCTGAGCGGGCCCGAAAGGGCGATCGAGCGCAGGCAGGGCGAGGTCGCGATGATCGTGGGCGCGGCACGCGGTACGCCCGTCCCGCAGGCCCGGCTGACCACAAATGCCACCGAAACCAGCGTGATCAGCGAACGCGCGGCGCAGGACGGTACGGCGCGTGGCGGGATCGTGCTGCTGTTCATGCTCACCATGCTGCTCGCAGGGATGGTCCTGTCCAACCTCGTCGAGGAGAAGGGCAACAAGATCATCGAGATTCTCGCCGCCGCGATCCCGATGGATGCGGTGTTCGTGGGCAAGCTGTTCGCCATGCTCGGCGTCAGCATTCTCGGGCTGGCCGTGTGGGGCGGCGTTGCAGGCGTGATTCTGGTCCTCGGCGCGAGCGCGCTACCGGTGATCCCGGCTCCGGCGGTGGGCTGGCCGCTCTTCTTCGCGCTTTTCGTGATCTATTTCGCGATGGCGTACCTGCTGATCGGTTCGATCTTCCTCACCGTTGGATCGATGGCACCGACCGTGCGCGACGTGCAGACCATTTCCCTGCCCGCGACGATCCTGCAGTTGCTGATCTTCTTCCTCGCCAATTTCGCGGTCGGCCAGCAAGGCTCCCCAATAGAGATCGCCGCCGCGATCTTCCCGCTGTCGAGCCCCTATATGCTGCTGGCGCGCGCGGCGAAGGAAGGCGTGCTGTGGTGGCACCTGGCGGCCATTGCCTGGCAGATCCTGTGGGTCGCAATCTTCGTGAAGGTGGGCGCCAACCTGTTCCGCCGCACGGTTCTGAAATCGGGCGGCGCCGGGCGCGACACGGCGACCAAGCGCAAAGGCCTGCTTGCCTTGCTGAACGCAGGTTCACTTCGGTCCTGATAACGAACCTTTATTGACTTGCCGTTATGCTCGTTCAGGATGGACCACGCCGGAGCTGTACCGTGAGCGTGCGCCCGGAGCAGAGAGAGTATAGGCATGGCAAGCGCCGCACGATCATACGACGCCCCTCCGCATCGCAGCGACGCGGACGGCAAGGTTCCGTGGACCCGCTCGCCCAGCGCGCACGACGCGCTTGAAGCCTACTACGCTGCCAATCCGGACACCCGCCCCTCGCACTCGCACAAGTGGGACACCAGCCGTAGCGACATCTATTTCGAAAATACGTGGGAGCCGATCTTCAGGGAGATGCGCGCCGCTGGACCGCTGCATTATATCCCCGATAGCCCGTACGGCCCCTATTGGTCGGTCGTCGGTCACAAGGCGATCCAGCACACCGAATCGCTTCCCGAGATATTCTCCTCCAGCTGGGAACACGGCGGCATCACCATCCTCAACCGGCTTGAGGACGTGCCTGCAGAACAGCGCCTGGAACTGCCGATGTTCATCGCGATGGACCGGCCCAAGCATACCGGCCAGCGCAAGACCGTGGCGCCCGCTTTCACTCCCGCGGAAATGACCCGGCTGGAAGGCGACATCCGCCAGCGGACCGGCGAAACGCTGGATGCCCTGCCACGCGGCGAGGTGTTCGACTGGGTCAACACAGTCTCCATCCCGCTGACCACCGGCATGCTGGCGATTTTGTTCGATTTCCCGTGGGAAGACCGCGACCTGCTGACCCATTGGTCCGACTGGGCGGGCGATACCGAACTCGCGACTGCACGCGGTCTCGATGAAACCCGGCGCGGAATGCTGTATGAAATGGCGGCCTATTTCCAGTTGCTGTGGGCCGAGCGCGCGAAGAAGGGCGAAGCGCCCGACCTGATCAGCCGGATGATCCATTCGCCTGCGATGAACCAGATGGACCCGCAGGAATTCATGGGCAATCTGGTGCTGCTGATCGTCGGCGGCAATGATACCACGCGCAACACCATGAGCGGGATCGTCCACGCGCTCGACCGCTTCCCCGACCAGCGAAAAGCTTTCGAGGAAGATGTGAGCCTGATCCCCAACGCGGTGCAGGAATGCATCCGCTACCAGACCCCGCTCAAGCACATGCGCCGCACGTGCGTGGAAGATACCGAACTGTTTGGGCAACAGATCGCCGCAGGTGACAAGGTGATCCTGTGGTACAACTCGGCCAACCGTGACGAGAGCGTGTTCGAGAATGCCGAGCGGCTCGACATCCGCCGCGAGAACGCGCGGCGTCACATCGCCTTCGGATACGGCATCCACCGCTGCGTTGGTGCGCGGCTCGCCGAACTGCAGCTGCGTGTGCTGATGGAAGAGATGCACAAACGCCGCCTGCGCGTCCACGTGGCGGGCGATGTCCAGCGCGTGCGCGCCAATTTCGTCGAAGGCTTCCGCAAGCTGGAGGTCGAAGTCACCCGATTCTAGCGGCCCGGTGCATCCAAAGGGCCCCGTGCTGCGTATCTTCTTCAGCTTACCGCCATGGAAGCCATGCGAGAGGATACAGCCATGACCCGACCGACCGCCAATCGCCGCTCCGCGCTCGCCCTAATGGGCAGCGGTGTTGCCAGTCTTGCGCTGGTCTCCTGCGGACGCAGCGCCGAGGCGAAGAGCTTTCCCGTCACACGGACCGAGGCAGAATGGCGCAAGCGTCTGACCGACGCCGAATTCAGGGTGCTGCGCAAGGAAGCGACCGAGCGCGCGTATTCTTCGCCGCTCAACGAGGAAAAGCGCGCGGGCACCTTTGCCTGTGCGGGCTGCGGCAATCCGGTCTATTCATCGAAAGCCAAGTACGACAGCGGCACCGGCTGGCCCAGTTTCTGGGAGCCGATCCGGAGCAGCGCGGTGGGTACCTCGCGCGATCTGAAACTCGGCTACCCGCGCACCGAAGTGCACTGCGCGCGCTGCGGCGGGCACCTGGGGCATATCTTCAACGATGGTCCGAAACCGACGGGCAAGCGCCACTGCATCAACGGCGTGGCGATGGATTTCAAGCCGGCTTAATAGCGCACTTTCCACACGCGGAACGTTTGCGGCCCGCCGATGGAAATCGGTTCGAGCCACGCGGGCGCATCGCCTGAAATGAGCTGCGCGGCGAGGCTATGCTCGCCGCCACGCTCGGCATAGATCGACGGTTCCACAAGGTCGGTACACAGCACCAGGTAATCCGCGCCATAGGCCTCGACGATCCGGTGCGACACGTCCTGTGGGGAAACGAAAGCCGCGATGACATCGCGCATGGCCAGGCTGGCGCGGTGATGCCCGGTCGCGATCACGTCGTGCTTCGTTTCGAGCAGGATGCTCGGCCCGATATCGAGCGGCGCGAACACCGTGCCGCGCGGTAACCCGCCGATCCGGCGCGCGCTCGCTTCGAGATCGCAGGAGCTTTTTGCGATGCCGCCCGGTTGGGGTGTGTTGGAATGTTCGGGCGCGAGGCTCTTCGCCACGGCAACCGGCGCGGTGGGCAGCATGACCAGCAGCGTCGCACTGGCGACCACAGCCTTGGTCAGCGCCTTGCCGCTGGTCCGCAGACGCTGGAGCGCGAGGCCGAGCAGCCAGGCGAAGGGCACCGTCGCGAGCAGCGAGGCAAAGGCGAGCGAGCGCGCAACGAGCATGCCCAGCGCCAGAGTGCCCGCGAACAGCAGCACGGTTTCCAGCCAAGCCCCGCGTGTCTCGCGCGCTGCGCGCGCCCACAGCAGGATCGTGACGACGAACGCGAAGACGATCTGGGCGAAGGGGATCAGGATGGCGATGTCCTGCTCCCATACGGGGCGGCCTTCGCTCACATTGACGTACCAGAAGTCCCGCACCACCGGGTCGAGCGCGCCGAAGGGCGTGCCGATGCAGCTAGGTGAGGCAAAGGCGAACATCGCAATTCCGCCCGCGCCAATGGAGGCAAACGCGCCGATCATTGCCAGAATGGGAAGCGGGCGCGCGTAGCGCAGGCTCGTCACACCGAGCGCGGTGACAAGGAAGAAGCCGAGATGCGCGGCCGTGATCACGTCGCAGAAGGCGGATGCCACCGGCCAGCCGCGCGTGGTAAGGAACAGGAATATCAGCCCCGCGGCGAGCGCTTGCATGAAATCGGTGAGCGCGGTGCGCGCCTGCGAATCGCGCAGCCAGCGCAGCGCAAAAATCGCCGCGACCAGTCCGGCCAGCGGCAGCATCTCGATCGAGATCATCATCCCCCACGCCATCGCCAGCCCGGCGACGATCGGTCCGCGTCGACGCTCACCCTCGACCATGCCCCAGAAAGCCGCGGCGAAGCAGGCGATCTGCCAGCCGTGGTGATCGATCCTGAGCGGTTGGAACTGGTGCATCAGCAGCGGCAGCATTCCGGCAACAAGCACCGCCCAGCTGCCGTTCTCGCGCCCCAGCAGCCGCACGGCGGCGAGCCCGGTAAAGCTCATCGCGACCAGCAGCGTCAGCAGCGGCACCGCGATCAGCGCGAAGGCTTCGGCAGCACCCTGGCCGATGATCGGGGCCAGCCCGCCGATGACCAATGCCAGCGGCAGGTCGACCAGTCGCGACCAGTGCATGGGCACTTCGCGCAAAGGATCGATCCGGTACTGATCGGGATCGAACCAGCCCTGCCCGCCGAGCAGATCGCGCACCTCGACCAGCCGCATGATGTCGTCGGGATCGGGGAAACGCCATTCGAGAATCCGCGATGCGGACACCAGCAGGATCATCAGCGCAAGAAGGCCCCACATCCGCAGGATATGGGGCAGCGCGCTACGCGTAGGAAATTGTCCGGCTTGCGCCATTTGCGGATCAGTCAGCGGCACGAAACACCACCATGGCACGCAGCCACCAGGTCAGCGCAAAGCTCAGTGCAATGGCGATCAGCTTGCCGACGCGCGGGTCGATGCCCACTGCGCCGCTGGCGGCGACGATGGCCGTGGTGAGGAGCAGTCCCGCCAGCGCAGAGATCACGAATAGCGCCTTCTGCCGGGTGCGCGCCATTCCCTTGCCTGCGACCCGCCCGGCAAACACCGCGCGGCTCGACAGCAGCCAGTGCGCGACGATTCCCAGCGCGTAACCGATGGAAGAGGCAGGCGTCGGTGCCATCCCCGCCGCCATCAGGCCAAGGAACGAGCCCATGTCCACCGCAAGCGCGCCCACGCTCGCCAGAAGGTAGCGCAGGAAGACCACATCGGTCAGGCGGTGCAACGCGGCCTGCATGTGCGGCGTCCTCTCCTTTTGCTCAGGCAGCGCGGCGCTTGTCGGCGTCGCTGTCGCCATCGGCGACGATCCGGGTCGGCACATCGCGCATCGAGTTGAGCGCGGCGGCCTGATCCTCGGTCACGCTGGCGCGCGCGGGCAGCGCCTTCTCGGCCCCCTCGTCACCCGCCTCGTGATATTCGGCATCCTCGTTGACGCACCACGTATCGTAGATGCGCGATCCGGCGAGGATGTTTTCGACCGTCAGCATCGCGGTCATCATCGCGTGGTCCTGATTATTGTAGCGGTGCATCCCGTTGCGCCCGACCAGGTGCAGCGTGGGATGATCCGCTTCCAGCTCGTCACGCATCGCAGCGACATTGGCGGCGTAATCCCCGTCATAGACGGGGTAGGCCTTTTCCTGTCGCACGACCGCGCCGCCCTTTACCTTCTTCGGATCGAGCAGGCCGAGGATACGCATCTCGTCGGTCGCGAGCGCGATCAGGTCCTCATCCTCCATCGACCAGAGCCCGTCGCCTTCGAAGCAGAAATATTCGAGGCCGACGCAGGCCATGCTCTCGTCGGGAATCATCTCGGGCGACCAGCTGCGGAAGTTCTGCACGCGGCCGACCTTCACCTTGCTGTCGTGGATGTAGATCCAGTTGTCGGGGAACAGGTCCTCGCCCTCCACCATCAGCGCCACGGTCAGGAAGTCGCGGTAGCGCAATTCGTTCGCGTGGAAGGTCGATTGCGGCAGCGGGTGCATCCGCCGCGCGAGTTCGCGCATCGGGGCGGAGCTGATCGCGTGGCGCGCCTTGACCGTGAGCATGCCTGAGGGGCCCTTGGCGGTCATCCGCCAGCCGCCCTGCCCGTCGCTGGCCAACTGGTCGAGCGCATGGCCCATGATGACCTGCCCCCTGCCCGTCGCTTCGATCTTGTCGCGCGCGGCCTCCCACATCATGCCGGGGCCCTGGCGGGGATACCTGAAGCTCTCCAGCAGCGTTTTGGCCTGCATCCCGTCATTGGGTTTCTTGTTGAGCCCCAGGCTGCGCTTCAGCCCGTCGACCACCGCGCCCATCAGCGACAGGCCCTTGATCCGCTGCGCCGCCCAGTCCGCGCTCATCTCATCGCAGGGCATGCCCCACACCTTCTCGGTGTAGGTCTTGAAGAAGATCGAATAGAGCTTTTTGCCGAACTGGTTGCTCGTCCAGTCTTCGAAGCTCTTGACCTCGCGCACCGGGAATGCGCGCGCCCACAGGTAGCTCGCCATGCACACGGTCGAGCGCCACACGCCCAGATTGCGTAACGCCTCGAACGCGCGCAGCGGGTAGGAGTAGAATTTGCCCTCGTAATAGATGCGGCTCATCCGCGGGCGCTCGATGAAATCGTCGGGCAGGATCTCGTTCCACAGGTCCACGACCTGTTTGCTCTTCGAGAAGAACCGGTGCCCGCCGATATCGAAGCGATAGCCCTCGTGCTCCACGGTGCGGCTGATGCCGCCCACGTAGATCGCGTCCTTTTCGATGATCGCGACGCTCTTGCCCGCCTTGGTCAGCAGGTAGCCTGCGGTGAGCCCGGCAGGCCCCGCACCGATAATCGCCACGTCCACATCGAGTGGCGAGATGTTCAATGCTGATCGGTTCGCTTCGGTCATCGGACCCCCCGGGGTTTCGGTCGTTTGACCGGGGAGTGAAGGAAATTGGTTAGGGAGAGGTAAACGCGGGCGGAAAACCGGCGCTTAGGCCGGGGCGACGAACCGGTGGTGCGGGTGGTGGGACTCGAACCCACACGATCAAGGATCAGGGGATTTTAAGTCCCCGGCGTCTACCATTCCGCCACACCCGCGAAGCGCACGCCATCCTGCGCAGCGCATGGCCGCATAGACGGGTCGATCGATCTTGGCGAGTTTGGAAAAAAGGTGCGAAAGCGCTCAGTCGCCGTTGAGGGCGTTGCGCATTTCCTTGCCGGGCTTGAAATAGGGCACGCGCTTGGCCGGTACATCGACCGCCTCGCCCGTGCGGGGATTGCGTCCGGTGCGCGCCTCGCGCTCGCGGGTCGAGAACGCGCCGAAGCCGCGCAATTCCACGCGCCCGCCTTCGGCAAGGCGCTGCGCGATTTCATCGAAGAAGATGTCGACGACCTGGTCGACCTCCTGAGCGCGCAGCTCTGGATTGTCGCTGGCAAGCTTCTGGAGAAGTTCGGACCTGATCATAATGCGCGCCTCCCGTTAAAGCGCTGGCACCCAGCCACACTACAAAGAGCGCCGACTCTTCAATCGGCGCGACCTGACCCCTCAGTCACGATTGCGTGCCAGAAAGCGGCCATTGGCGCAATCCATCTATGCAATAAATGTTAGTCTGCGGGTTGCGTCGCGGAGGCGTCGCGCGCAAGCAGATCGTCCAGGGACAAATCGAGCCGGTCGAGCCGGGCGCGAATTTCGGGCCACTCTTCCTGCAGGAAACTTGCCCGCTCCGCCTTGCGCAGGCGCGCCTTCCCCCCCTCGACGACATACATGCCCACCCCGCGGCGCACCGCGATCAGGCCGTCGTCTTGGAATTGCTGGAAGGCCTTGGCCACGGTGAGAGGATTGGCGCCCTGTTCGGCCGCGAAGGCGCGCACCGAAGGCAGCATCTCCCCTTCGGCAAATTCCCCGTCGAGGATTGCCGCGGCGATCAGATCGCGCAGGCGCAGATAGACGGGGCGCGCAGAGGAGGGATTGCCATTCGCCATGGTGCTTCAGTGACATAATACAGCGGGGCGGGTCAAGGTTCCCGCGCGATGCACCACCGGCGGGTCGTTCAGCCCATAATCAGGAGGATAGGTGTCACTTGGGCTTCACACACCGGTTTTCGACGCTAGTGTGCGCGCCATAATTGGGCCGGGAAGAGGCGGCCCGAGAGATATTTCGGGGAAGCGATTACATGAAAGATTTCGCATTGTGGGACGAGGGCGACTGGATTGCCGCCATTGCCTCGGCCGTGCTGGTGCTGTTCCTGGCTGCCGGCGCATACGCCGTAACCCGGCCCAAGGCGGAGGTCGGCGGACATCCCAAGGGGCTCTACATCCTGTTCTTCGCCGAGATGTGGGAGCGCTTCTCGTACTACGGCATGCGCGCCCTGCTGATTTTCTACCTGACCAAGCACTGGCTGTTCAACGATAGCGATTCCAACGTCATCTACGGCGCATATGTCAGCCTGGTTTACATCACGCCCGTGCTGGGCGGCTGGCTGGCCGACAGGTATCTCGGGCAGCGCAAGGCGGTGCTGTTCGGCGCGATCCTGCTGACCTGCGGCCACGCGCTGATGGCATTCGAGGGGACTGGCGGGCAAAGCGATCCCACGATCAACATCTTCTGGCTCGCGCTGAGCTTCGTGATCGTCGGCTCTGGCTTCCTGAAAGCCAACATCTCGGTGATCGTCGGCCAGCTCTATTCGCGCACGGATATCCGCCGCGATGGCGCCTACACGATCTTCTACATGGGGATTAACCTTGGCGCTGCGGCAGGCGTGATCCTGGCCGGCTATCTGGGTGAGACGATCGGCTGGTCCTACGGCTTCGGCGCCGCAGGCGTCGGCATGTTGCTCGGCCTGGTCGTCTTCGTGCTGGGAAAGCCGCTGCTGCTGGGTCGTGGCGAGAGCCCGATGCCCGAGGGCCTCAAGCGCCGTGTTGCAGGCGTTCCCTTCGAAATGTGGCTTTACCTCACCGGTATCGCGGCGATCGCCCTGATGTGGGTGCTGATCCAGTACCAGTCGGTTGTCGGCTGGCTGATGCTGATCGCGGGCGCGATTCTGCTGCTCTACGTCGTCCTCCAGGCGATGAAGCTCGAGCCGCATGCGCGTGATCGTATTTTCGCAGCGATCTTCCTGATCATCCTGCAGCCGATCTTCTGGGGCCTGTTCGAACAGGCCGGGGGCTCGCTCAACCTGTTTACCGATCGCTTCGTCGATCGTCAGGGCGTGCCGGCCTCGCTGTTCCAGTCGATCAACTCGATCTTCATCCTCACCCTGGGTCCGCTTTTCGCGGCGCTCTGGGTGTTCCTGGGCAAACGCGGGCTCGAACCGTCGACGCCGTTCAAGTTCGGGCTGGCGATCATTCAGGTGGGCCTCGGCTTCCTGGTGTTTGTGTGGGGTGCCAATGCCGTCGGGCCGGCGGTGCTGGTCCCCGTCATCCTCGTGTTCGCGATCTACTTCCTGCACACCTCGGGCGAGCTTTGCCTCTCGCCGGTTGGCCTGTCGGCGATGAACCGGCTGTCACCGGCGTCGCTGGCCAGCCTGATGATGGGTGCGTGGTTCTTCGCGACCGCGGGCGGCAACTTCGTCGCGGGCATGATCGGCGCTGCCACGGGTGGCGAAGAAGGCACGATGACGCGTGAGCTGACGCTGACCGTCTACAACCAGATCGGCTGGTTCGCGGTTGGCGCAGGTGTGGTGGTGCTGGTCCTCAGCCCGCTGGTGAAGAAGCTGATGCACCTCGACACGCTGACCGACGACGATGTCGGCGACGATCTGGAAGGCCAGGCCGAAGGACCGGGCGAAGCGCAGGGTGCGGGCATCCACCCGACCACGCGCCCCGGTAACTAAGGCGCAGGGCAGGCATCAGGGGGGGAGGACAATGCTGGGACGGACACTGATCGCGCTTGGCTGCGCGATGGCGCTGGGGGCATGTTCGACGATGGACGAAGGCGGCGGAGCACCTGCCGCCTCCGCATCCACCCCGGCGGCGGATGCTCAGCCCCCCTTCCCCTCGACCTACCAGCGCTATCCCGGTCGCCCGACCGCGCTGGTCGGCGCGACCGTCTACGACGGGCGCGGTGGGCGGATCGACAACGGCACCGTTCTGCTGCGCGATGGCGAAGTGATCGAGGTCGGCAGCGGTCTATCGACCGAAGGCTATGACGTCATCGACGGCAGCGGGAAGTTCGTCACCCCCGGCGTGATCGACATCCACTCGCACCTCGGCGACTATCCCAGCCCCAGCGTCGACGCGCATTCGGACGGTAACGAGGCGACCAGCCCGACCACGCCCGAAGTGTGGGTCGAACATTCGGTGTGGCCGCAAGACCCGGGCTTCAGCCGCGCGCTCGCCAATGGCGGGGTCACGAGCTTGCAGATCCTGCCCGGCTCGGCGAACCTGATGGGCGGGCGCTCGGTCACGCTCAAGAACGTGCCCGCGCGCACCGTTCAGGGCATGAAGTTTCCCGGCGCGCCCTATGGCTTCAAGATGGCCTGCGGCGAGAACCCGAAGCGCGTCTACGGCAATCGCGGGCGCATGCCCTCCACCCGGATGGGCAATTTCGCGGTCAACCGGCAGACATGGCTCGACGCGAAGGCCTATGCAGCGGGCGATCGCAAAAGGCGCGACCTCGGCAACGAGACGCTCGCGGGCGTACTCGACGGCGATATCCTGGTCCACAACCACTGCTACCGCGCGGACGAGATGGCGCTGGTGATGGATATGGCCAAGGAGATGGGCTACAAGGTCACCGCCTTCCACCACGCGGTCGAAGCCTACAAGATCGGCGACCTGCTGCGCGAAAACGACGTGTGCAGCGCGATCTGGGCCGATTGGTACGGTTTCAAGATGGAAAGCTATGACGGCATTCCCGAAAACGCCGCACTGCTGTGGAAGTCGGGCGCTTGCGTCGTCATCCACTCGGACGATGCGAACGGCATCCAGCGGCTGAATCAGGAGGCCGCGAAGGCGCAGGCCGCGGGGCAGCGCATGGGGCTCGACATTCCCGACGCCGATTTGGTCGGCTGGTTCACCTACAACGCGGCCAAGGCGATGGGCATCGAAAAGATGACCGGCAGCCTCGAAGCGGGCAAGATGGCCGATGTGGTGCTGTGGAACGGCGACCCGCTAAGCGTCTATTCGCGGCCCGAGAAGGTCTGGGTCGATGGCGCGCTGCTGTACGATGCGATGGATCGCAAACGCCGCCCGGTGAGCGATTTCGAGCTTGGCCAGCCCGGTGAGGGAGACGTCAAATGATCGCCCGGTTCCTGTACGCCGCCACCGCTGCGCTCGCACTGGTAGCCCCTGCCTCCGCGCAGGATTTCGCCATCACCAACGCTACGGTCGCGACCGGCGACGGATCTGAGCCGGTCGAGAACGCCACCGTGGTGGTGCAGAACGGCCGGGTGGTCGCGGCGGGCGCCGGCCTTGCGACCCCTGCCGGGGTCGAAGTGATCGACGGCACGGGCAAGTGGATCACGCCGGGCATCTTCTCGGCAATCACCACTCTGGGCCTGGTCGATGTCGACGGGGTCAGCGAAAGCAACGATACCTCCGCAGGCCGTTCGCCCTTCAGCGCCGCACTGGATGTCGCGCCCGCGATCAACCCCGCCTCGCAGCAATTGCTGGTCGCGCGGGCGGACGGGATCACCCGTGCCAGCATCGCCCCACAGCCCGCATCGGGAATTTTCGGCGGACAGGGCGCGGTGATCGATCTGGGCGCGGACGCCGAACCCATCACGAAGGCGCGCGCGTTCCAGATCGTGGCGCTGGGCGAAACAGGCGCAAGGCTCGGTGGCGGGGGCCGCACGGGCACCTACGCTTGGCTCGACAATGCACTGCACGAGGCGCATGCCTATGCGGCAGGCCGCTGGAGCGGTGAAGATGCGGAGCTGACCCGCGCAGATGCTGCCGCGCTCGGCCCGGTCGTTTCGGGCAAGCAGGCGCTGTACGTGCATGTGGAGCGCGCATCCGACATTCGCGAGATCCTGCAGCTTCGGCGCGATTTCCCGAACCTCGACCTCGTACTTCTCGGCGTCAGCGAGGGATGGCTGGTGGCGGACGATATCGCTGCGGCGGGCGTGCCGGTGATTGCCGATCCGCTCGACGACCTGCCCACCGGCTTCGATCAGATCGCCGCCACGCAAAGCAATATCGGGCGGATGCAGAAGGCGGGCGTGAAGGTCGCTATCGGCAGGATGGAAGGCGGCACCGCCGAACAGCCGCGCAACGCGCGCCAGTATGCTGGCAACCTCGTCGCGCTGACCCGTGTCCCGGGGGCCGACGGGCTGAGCTGGGGGCAGGCGCTTGCCACGATCACTTCGATCCCGGCAGCCATTTCGGGTTTCGGCGGCCAGCTCGGCACGCTCGCGCCCGGAGCCATCGCCGATGTGGTGATGTGGGATGGCGATCCGCTGGAAGTCGGCTCTGTGCCCGTCGCGGTCTTTATCGACGGGGTGCGACAGCCGGTTGAAAACCACCAGACCCGCCTGCGCGAACGCTATCGCGATCTCGATGAAAGCGACCTGCCCAAGGCGTACGACTGGTGAAGGCGGCCATTGCGCTACTCGCGCTAGCCCTCCCGGCGGCAGCTCTCGCGCAGGATGACGCTGGGGCCAAAGAGGCGACGCACGACCTTGCGTGGCATAACACCCAGCAGCTCGCGATCGCCGAGCTGAAGCAGGCGGACGGCTGGCAGGTCCTTCCCGGTGGCCTCAAATATCGCCGCCTGTCGGGCGATGGCACCGGCCCGAGGCCGACCGTCGCCGACACCGTGACCGTGCATTACGTCGGCCGCCTGCTCGACGGGACTGAGTTCGACAGCTCCTACGAGCGCGGCGAACCGGCGACATTCCCGCTTGGTCGGCTGGTCAAAGCATGGCAGCTCGCGATTCCCGAGATGGGCGTGGGCGACACGATCGAACTCTATGCCCCCGCAGACCTCGCCTACGGCCCCGTCGGCAAGGGGCCGATCCCCGGTAATGCGACGCTGATCTTCAAGGTGGAACTGATCGGCATCGAATAGGGCGTTTCGCAGAGGAGTGATGGAGATGATCGACCCGCTTGCCTCGCTGATTGCCGCCAGCATCGCCTTCGTCGGTACGCATTTCGCCATGTCGCATCCGCTGCGCGCTCCGATGGTGCGCCTGCTCGGCGCGGGCGGCTTCATGATCGCCTATTCGCTGGTCAGCGCCGCCACGATGGCGTGGATGTATTTTGCCTTCGTCGCGACCCCGGCTGGCGCGCCGATGTGGGGCGATTACGGAGATGGAGTATGGATCGCGGCGAGCATCGTCACGCTGATCGCGATGGTGCTGTTCGCCGGTTCGCTGATCAGCAACCCCGCGCTGCCCGCACCCGGCGCGGCGCAGGCGGCAAGGAAGCCCGCACACGGCGTGTTCAAGGTCACCCGCCACCCGATGATGTGGGGCTTCGCACTATGGGCTCTCGCGCACCTGATCGCCGCGCCGACAGCGCGCACCGTGGTGGTCGCGACCGCCATCGGCGTGCTCGCGCTGGTTGGCGCGCACTTGCAGGACCGCAAGAAGGAAGCGCTGATGGGCGAGGCGTGGCAGCAGTGGGAGGCGAAGACCGGCTACTGGCCACGCCTTCACCGCCTTCTCTCGGTCGGGTCGCTGCCGTGGATCGGCGGCATCGCCATCTGGCTGGGCGCAACGTGGCTCCACGCGATGGCGGCCGGCGTGTGGCGGTGGATTTAGCTACTCGCCGGTGAAATCGGGCGCGCGCTTCTCGATCAGCGCGGCGACGCCCTCTGCGTTATCGGCGGTGTGATGCATCAGACCCTGCGTACTGGCTGCAAGTTCGAGCGCGCCTTCATAGGATAGCTCGCGCCCCTGCCGTAGCATCATCTTGGTCTGGCGCAGCGCGGCGGGCGGCATGGCGCAAACCTTTTCGGCCAGAGCGTGCGCTTCGTCGAGCAGGGCGTCGGGTTCGACGATGCGGGAGACGAGGCCCCATTCCTGCATGGTCGCCGCGTCGATCACATGGCCCGTAAAGAACAGCTCCGCCGCGCGCGCCTCGCCGATCACCCGCGGCAGCAGCCAGGTGCCGCCGTCTCCGGGCACGAGGCCGAGCTTGAGGAAGGTGACGCCGAATTTCGCGGATGTGCTCGCGATGCGCATGTCGGCAAGGCACGCCAGATCGCCACCAAGCCCGATCGCAGGCCCGTTGATCGCGGCGATCAAAGGCACACGCAGTCCGTAGAGAGCGCGCAGGATTCGATGGATATTGTTGCGATAGCCGTCCGCGATATCGGCGGGCGATCCTGCGAAATTGCCGGTGCGGTCCCGCATCGCCTTGATGTCGCCACCCGCACTGAAAGCGCGCCCTGCCCCGGTCAGGATTGCGCATCGGATGGCGGGATTGGCGTTGATCGCATCGCACGCCGCCGCGAACGCCTCGCCATCACCCGCCTGGCCGAGAGCGTTCATGCTGTCCGGCCGGTTGAGCGTGAGCGTGGCGATGTGGTTGGTCGTGGAGAGGGTGAGTGGGAGCATGCAATTTCCTTTCACCCGCTCAATGCCAGTCCCAGCCCACTCCGTCATCCCGGCCCCCGAGCCGGGATCAGGCTTTCTTTGACGTGGTCTCACAGGAAGAAGCTGGACCCCGGATCAAGTCCGGGGTGACAAAGCGGCGGGGGCCATGTCGAGCCAGCGACCATAGTTGCGGATCGTGACCGGCCATCCTTCGGGCCAGTCCGGCATGTTGCTCTCGTGAAAGCACTTCAGCTCGGCCCATTCGCGCGGCCAATCAATGCCGAAGTCGTCGTCGTCAATCGGTAAGTCATTGACGAGATTGTCTTCGGGATGAGGGGTAAGCGGGGCCTTGAAAAATTTGAGGTAGGGCAGCGCGGTCGTCCACAAGAACCCGGCTGCCTCCTCCGAGACATCGCGCAGCATCATGTCCATGAATTCGGCTTCGGTCGGGTTGGACCGCTGCGCCGAAATCCGGCGGACCTGTTTACTGGTATTGCGCCAGGCAATGCCGAACCAGATGCAAAGTCCGCCGAGAACAAAGAGCGTAGGAAAAAGCCACGCGGGAATGCCGAGCAACTCAGCCATGCAAGTATGGCCCTAAGCCCGCGCCTCTTCGACCCCCGCCGAATTGTGCCGCAGCGCGGCCAGCACCGTATCGACGATGTCCGGCGCGTTGAGCCCCGCCTCGTCGTATTGCTTCTTCGGATCGTCCTGATCCTGGAACACATCGGGCAGGCGCATCGTGCGTACCTTCAGCCCCTCGTCCAGCAACCCGCTGTCGCTGGCAAAGGTCAGCACGTGCGCGCCGAGGCCGCCTATCGCGGCTTCCTCGATCGTCAGCACCACCTCGTGCTCGCGCATCGCCTTTTCGATCAGCGCGGTGTCGAGCGGCTTGGCGAAGCGCATGTCGGCGACCGTGGTCGAAAGGCCGCGTGCCTCCAGCTGCTCCGCCGCATCGAGCGCTTCGCCCAGCCGCGTGCCGAGCGAGAGGATCGCGACCTTGCTGCCTTCCTTGACGATGCGCCCCTTGCCGATCTCGAGCTTTTCGAGCTTCTCGGGTATTTCCACGCCCGTGCCGCTCCCACGCGGATAGCGGAAAGCGATGGGGCCGTCGTCGTATTCGGCGGCGGTGTAGGTCATGTGCGCCAGCTCCGCCTCGTCGGCGGCGGCCATCACCACCATGTTGGGCAGCGTCGCGAGATAGGTGACGTCGAACGATCCGGCGTGCGTGCAGCCGTCCGCACCGACCAGCCCCGCGCGGTCGATCGCGAAGCGGACCGGCAGGTTCTGGATCGCAACGTCGTGGACCACCTGGTCGTAGGCGCGCTGGAGGAAGGTCGAATAGATCGCGGCGAAGGGGCGCATGCCCTGCGCGGCGAGGCCGGCGGCGAAGGTCACCCCGTGCTGTTCGGCAATACCGACATCGAAGGTGCGTTCCGGGTGCGCCTTGGCGAATTTGTCGACGCCCGTACCGCTCGGCATGGCGGCGGTGATCGCGACGATCTTGTCGTCTGTCTCGGCCAGTTTGGCGAGCGTTTCGCCGAACACGTTCTGGTAATTGGGCGGGCCGCCCTTCGATTTCTTCTGTTCGCCGGTGATGACGTCGAACTTGGAGACGCCGTGGTACTTGTCCGCGCTTTCCTCCGCGAACTTGTAGCCCTTGCCCTTCTCGGTCACGACGTGGATCAGCACCGGGCCCTGATCGCTATCGCGCACATTCTCCAGCACGGGGATCAGGTGATCGAGATTGTGCCCGTCGATCGGGCCAACGTAGTAGAAACCCAACTCCTCGAACAAAGTCCCGCCGGTCACCATGCCGCGGGTAAATTCCTCCGCCTTGCCGAGCGAGGAGTGCACGCGGCGGCTCATCTTCTTGGCGACTTTGGAGGCAAGGCTGCGCAGGCCGAGATATTCGCCGCTCGAGACGACGCGCGCGAGGTAGGCGGAAAGGCCGCCCACCGGCGGCGCGATCGACATGTCGTTGTCGTTGAGGATCACCACCAGACGATTGCCCGCCTGTTCGGCATTGTTCATCGCCTCGTAGGCCATCCCTGCGCTCATCGCGCCGTCGCCGATCACCGCGATCGCGCGGCCAGGCTTGTCCTGCAGCAGGTTGGCCATGGCAAAACCAATCCCCGCGGAGATCGAGGTGGAGCTGTGCGCCGCGCCGAAGGGGTCGTATTCGCTTTCCGCGCGCTTGGTAAAGCCCGACAGGCCGCCGCCCTGGCGCAGCGTGCGAATACGGTCGCGCCGCCCGGTCAGGATTTTGTGCGGGTAGCACTGGTGGCCGACGTCCCAGATCAGCCGGTCTTCGGGCGTGTTGAAGATGTAATGGATTGCCACGGTCAGTTCGACCACGCCGAGGCCGGAGCCCAGATGGCCGCCCGTGGTGCCGACCGCGTCGATCATCTCGGCGCGCAATTCGTCGGCCAGCTGGCGCAGTTTCTCGCGCTCGAGCTTGCGGAGGTCGGACGGCAGGTTAACCGTATCGAGAAGCGGCGTCTCAGGGCGTTCAGTCATCCCTTCACTCTACCGCCAGCCCCTGTTCGTGTCGAACCCAAAACGGCACCACCGCAGGATTGCGCGCATTCACCGACGGTTCAAGCGGGCCGACTGAACAGTGGTAGCGGTCGCATCGAAGGGGGTTGGGATATGGATGCACTGCGTCCTCTGGCATTGGTCTTCGCGCTGGTTTCGGCACCACTCTGTGCCCAGCAGACCGACGATGGCGATTACGATCCACGCTCCGAAGCCCGGTCGATGGTCGAAGCCCATGTCGTTTCCGACAGGACGGGCTGCTCGGTTCCGATACCCGCCCGCTGGAACGCACCCTATTGGGAACAGCAGGCTGCAATGCGTCGGCGCGTAGTGTTCGAACAATGCCTGGAGCGGGCCTATGACCGCGAATATGACCGGCTGGAGCGACTGAGTTATCGCGTCGCGGACTTCCGCGACGATTATCCTGAACTCGACTGGAGCGGGATCGACTATGCGCTCGACATGAAATGGGCGGATCTTGCGCAGGTCGAGTCCAAGATCGCGATCCAGCGCCAGTGGGCCGAATCGGCGATCACGATCCTCGATACGTTTACCGGCCCGGGCGCGCCGCTCGATAGCAGCCCGCTCAACCCCGCGCGCAATCCTTATGGGGGATATAGCGGATACAGATCCGACACTTCGGTATCCGCGCCCGGCGTGCCCTAGCGGCTACATTCCGCGCACAGCCCGCGCAGCTCGACCACGGGCCGCACTTCGCTATAGCCTGCCCGGCTGCCCGCATCGCGCAGCGAGCCGGTGAGTGAATCATCGTCGATATGATCTGCAGCGCCGCAATCGTCGCAGATCAGGAAGATGCAATCGTGCCGGCATCCGGGGTGCGAGTTGACGAGGAACGCGTTGGCGCTCTCGATCCGGTTGGCAAGGTTGCCACGCACGAAAATGTCGAGAATGCGGTACACGCTGTTGGGCGCCACGCGGCTGCCGCGCTGATTGCTCAGATTTTCGGCGATATCGTAGGCGGAAACGGGGCGCGTGTGCCGCGCGAGTTCCTCGAACACTTCGGAGCGCATGCCCGTCCAGCGTTCGCCCTGATCTTCGAGCGAGCGCTTTGCCGCGTCGATCAGCGCTTCGCCTTCGTGTTCCTTGTGCTTGTGTGCGGTAGCCATGCGGGGAAGATAGCGCCGACGATGGCCGGTTTCCAGATCGCGTTGCGATCCGTCAGTCGCGCAGGAAGCTCGCGCGATAGACGCCCGGGTAGAATTCCTCGAGCGCAGCCACCTTCGGCGCGTCCCAGCGGACGATGTAGCCGTGGCGCGGGTTCTTCAGCGCAAAGTTCTGGTGGTAGGCCTCTGCCGGGTAAAACGTCTTGGCAGGCATCACGCTCGTGACGATCGGCTTGTCCCACGTGCCTGACCGTTTCATTTGCGCCAGGTATGCATCGGCGACGCGGCGTTGCTCGGCAGATGTCGGAATGATCTCGGCATTGTACTGCGCGCCCGTGTCCGGACCCTGGCGATTGCGCAGCGTCGGGTCCGCAACCACCGAGAAGAAGATGCGGAGCAGCTGGTCGTAACGGATTTGCGCCGGATCATACGTGATCTTCACCGCCTCGACATGGTCGGTCACGCCGCTGGAGACGATGTTGTACTTCGCCTGCCGCTTTGTCCCGCCGTGATAGCCGGACACCGCGCTTTTCACACCTTTGACGTGGCTGAACACCGCCTCTACGCCCCAGAAACACCCGCCAGCAAAGATCGCGGTTTTGAGGCCGTTCTCCTTGGCCTTGGTCGCAGCGACGGGCGCGCGGACATAGTTTTCCGCTGCCAGCGCCTGCCCGCACCCGGCCAGCGATAGCGCCGCGGCCGCGAAGAGGGAGACAAACGCAGGTTTGACGCGGCGGATCACGAAAGGACCGCGACGAGGCCTTGGGCACCGTCGAACCGGGTGATCGCCATCGTCACTGCGACGATGCCGAAACCGATGCCGAAGCTGCGAAAGATGTCTGAGCGGAGAAGTTTCATAGCGGTAGTCCGGGGGCGAGTTTGCGTCTTGCCTCCGATATGGGGATGGCACGCTTTCGGTTCAGTGAATTTGTCGGTCAGGCACGGCAAATGGTGCAATCGGCGCGTTCGATCACGCCCATTTGCCGTTAGAATGCCGCATCAATGGCGGAAATGGCGCATTCCGGTAAAGACCATCGCCAGCCCCGCCTCGTCGGCGGCGGCGATCACTTCGTCATCGCGAATCGACCCGCCCGGCTGGATAATCGCGCTCGCGCCCGCTTCGGCGGCGGCCAGCAGGCCATCGGCGAAGGGGAAGAACGCGTCCGACGCGACTGCGCTGCCAACCGTGCGCGATTCGGCCCAGCCGTATTTCTCCGCTGCCTCTGCAGCCTTGAGCGCGGCGATGCGCGACGAATCGCGGCGGTTCATCTGGCCCGCGCCGATTCCGGCGGTGGCCCCATCTTTCGCGTAGACGATCGCGTTGGATTTGACGTGCCGCGCGACAGTCCACGCGAACAGGCAATCCTTCAATTCCTGCTCGGTAGGCTCGCGCTTGGTGACCACTTTGAGGTCATCGGTCGAGATCGTTGCACTGTCGCGGCCCTGCACCAGCAGCCCGCCGGTGATGGGCTTGACCGTTAGCCCGTTGCGGCGCGGGTCGGGCAAATCGCCCACGGTCAGCAGGCGCAGGTTCTTCTTCCTGGCGAAAGCCTCGCGCGCCTCGTCACTCACGCTGGGCGCGATCACCACTTCGGTGAAGATCTCGCAGATCGCGCGCGCGGTTTCGCCGTCAAGCTCGCGGTTCACCGCCACGATCCCGCCGAAAGCCGATACCGAGTCGCACGCCAGTGCTTCGTTCCACGCGTCGATGAGCGATCCGCGCTGCGCCACGCCGCAGGGGTTGGCGTGCTTGACGATGACCACCGACGGCTCCTGCCCGGCGAATTCCGCGCACAGTTCCAGCGCGGCGTCGGCATCGTTGTAATTGTTGTAGCTCAGCTCCTTGCCCTGCAGCTGCTCGGCCTGCGCGATGCCGCGCGCGTGCGGGCCGACGGGCGTATAGAGCGCCGCCTGCTGGTGCGGGTTCTCGCCATATCGCAGGATCGTGGGGGCCTTTCCGCCGACGGAGAGGTATTCGGGAAATTCCTGCTGCTGGTCGGCGAAGGCGAACCACTGGCTGATCATGCTGTCGTAGGCGGCGGTGGCGGCAAAGGCCTTCGCCGCCATGGCCTTGCGGAAATCGAGCGTGGTCGCGCCGTCGCCCTTGTCCAGCTCATCGACCAGCGTGGGATAGTCAGCCGGATCGGTCACGATGGTGACGAAGGCGTGGTTCTTCGCTGCCGAGCGTACCATGCTGGGCCCGCCGATATCGATATTCTCGATGATCTCGTCGCGCTCCGCACCCTTGGCCACGGTCGCCTCGAACGGGTAGAGATTGACCACCACCAGATCGATCGCGCCGATTTCGTGCTCTTCCATCGAGGCGACGTGATCGTCGTTGTCGCGCAGCGCGAGCAGGCCGCCGTGGACCTTGGGGTGGAGCGTCTTGACCCGCCCGTCCATCATCTCGGGAAAGCCGGTCAGGTCGGAGATGTCGCGCACGTCGAGCTCCGCCTCGCGCAGCGCCTTCGCGGTACCGCCGGTCGAGACGAGTTCGACTCCGCGACTCGCCAGCGCGCGGCCAAGCTGCGCCAACCCCTCCTTGTCCGACACGGAAAGGAGAGCCCTGCGGATCGGAATGTCGGTCAAAATCTATCCCATCTTCTTGAATAACCAGGCAAAGCTACCGCCGCTGCGCGGTGTCATGCCCTGTAGAACGAGCTGCTGGATCGCCTGCGGCCGACCCTGTCCATCGACGAAGAGGCTGTCTTCGATCGAAAGCGTGCCCGTATATTCTCCTGCCACGCGGAATTGCCAGTGCGAACCGTCAGGCAGGACCAGTCCTGCGCCCTTGCGGTCTTCGGACAGGCGCGCCGCGATCCCCATCCCGAGGTGGAAACGGATCGCATAGCCGACCTTGCCGCGCTTGCCGCGCTTGCTCGCGGGCAGCAACACATCCTCGCCCGCCAGCTCGGTACCGTCGTCGCGCAGCACCAGCACGCGGCGGTGGACCAGCCCGAAGCGGCTGGCATAGCCATCGTGCGATGCCTCGATCCGGGTTGCGCCGCCGCGCGCGCCGCCGCCCATCGTGCGCCGGTCGACCTCGACCTCGCCCACCCCTGCGCCCAGCTGGCCCTTTATCAGAATCGCGGTCGAGTTGACGTCTTCAAGCACCAGCGTCGAATGCGCGGCGGTGGCGCGCAGGCCCTGCTCGATCCGTGCGGGCACCTGCGCCCCGGCCCATGCGGCGCCGCCGCAGTTGACGATGATCCGCTGGCCTTGCGCGGACAGTTCGAACGCGAGCGTGGAGGCGCAGCCGGAACGCGAATAGCGTGCGAGCGGCGGCGGCGCGGCGTCGAACTGCAGGATCGTCTTGCCCGCGCTCGCGCGGTGATAGCCCCAGCCGCGCGGTTCCTTCAGCGGTCGTGTGCGCACACCGCTCGCGCGGATAAGCTCGTTCACCTTGTCGGATGAGACCGCGCCTGCGCCCTGCCAGTTGCCCAGCCCGCCCTCGCCATGAACCACCGCCAGCAGCGGCGGCACGATCAATTCGGACACCGCCGTAACGAATTTGGGCGGCTCCATCTTCATCGAGCGGTAGCAGGCTGCGAGCTCGGTCAGCAGTTCGAGCAGCTCCATCTGCGCGAGCGGGCTGCGCGACTGCACGCCGCCATCCTCGCCCACGAAGTCGCCCAGCGCGCGGGCCATGCCCGCTTCCGCGAACAGGCGGCGCGGTTTGCCTTCGGGCAGCAGCAGGCCTGCGGCGACCAGCGCACCCCAGACGAAGACCTCGGCCTGCTTGTCGCACGCCTTGGAGACCTGCGAATCGAGCCATCGGGCAGTCTTGTCGAGCGCCGCAAGCGTCCGCCCGCGCACCGCCTTATTCGACAGGATCAGTGGCGCATGGACCAGCCATGCCAGCGTCCGCCTTGCGCTGACCTCCACTTCCCACGCCGGCCCCTTGGCAGGCAGCGGATGCGCGTCGAGCCACATGCGGTGAATGCGCAATGCGGTCGCTTCGACCTGCGGGCGCGCGCCCGACCCGGCGAGATCGCGCAGCCAGGCGTACGAATGCACGTGCCGCTCGATCAGGGGAGACTGCTGCCGTGTACCCGGGCCGAATTCGAGCTGCGCGATCGGCAGCTTGACCCCGTGGATAAGGAAGTGCCCCGCGCGCAGCGCCATGCCAGCGGCACGATCGCCCGGCAGAGGCGGCGTCACCGTCGACAGGACGCGGCGCTTTGCCGGTTTCGATAGCGGCGATGTTATCAGCCGCCCGCGAATGCCTGCCGCGTAGGCGATCCGGACCAGACGCTCGCCCGGACCGACGGCCGGTGCCCCGATTTCCTGCGGCACCAGCGCGCGGGCAGTCGGAACGACGTCGAGCTCTGGCTGGGCTTCGCGCGACGCGGCAGCGGGCAGCGGACTGGGCAGCGGCACGGGATTCTCTTCGTCGCGGTCGCTCAGCGCGGTCGGTTCGGGTTTGCCGCCAAGGGTCATGATCAGCTGGCGCGCGGCGCGCTCTTCCTTGTCGAGCTCGGGGCCATCGGCCACCTCTCCAGCGTCCCCTCGTACCGGATCATGACCCATCGAATCGACCATCAACCTGTTTTCCCCTTGAGAGCCGCTATATTAGCGGCGTAGCGATCCGGACCACCCTTGAACGTGGCCGACCCCGCCACGAGCACATCCGCCCCGGCGGCGATGCATCGCGGCGCGGTGTTCACATCCACCCCGCCATCGACCTCCAGGAAAATGTCGCGCCCGGTCGCGTCGATCATTGTGCGGATCGCCTCGATCTTGCGTAGCTGGCTGTCGATGAAGCTCTGCCCGCCGAAGCCTGGATTGACGCTCATCACCAGCACCAGGTCGACCATGTCGATCAGGTATTCGAGCACGTTTTCGGGCGTACCGGGATTGATCACCACGCCCGCTTTCTTGCCCAGAGAGCGGATCGTCTGAAGCGTGCGATGCGTATGTGGCCCGGCCTCGGGATGGATCGTGATGTGGTCCGCCCCCGCCTCGGCAAAGGCTTCCAGCCACAGGTCCACGGGGCTGACCATCAGGTGCACGTCGAACGGCTTGTCGCTGTGCGGTCGCAGCGCCTTGACCACTGCGGGCCCGATGGTGAGATTGGGCACGAAATGCCCGTCCATCACGTCGACATGGACCCAGTCCGCACCCGCAGTATCGATCGCACGCACTTCTTCGCCCAGCTTCGCGAAGTCGGCGGAAAGGATCGAGGGGGCGATCAGCGGGGTGGTCATGCGCAAGAGCACTTCGGGTTGAGGCCAGGGTCGATGAAGTGAACCCCTTAGCGCTTCGCGAATCGGAATGAGACACGCGCGCGTGCGTTTTCCCCCACCGGCAAGCAATAGCAGGCATGACAGGCTCTTAGCGAAGCAAATTCAGCGGCAATTCAGTGAAGATGTGGCTTTACGTCACTAGATTTGGCGGCGACGCGGGGCCACCTGCATGCGGCGACCGCCCGAAAAACAGGATTTTGAGACACGCTATGAAGACTCCGAGCATGAAAACCCGAAAGCGCATCGGCCTGCTGTTCGCAGCCGGGGCGATCGCGGCCGTGCCTGTCGCCTCGCAGGCGCAGTACGAACAGAAAATTTCGAACAATCTTGCCGATTGCGCCCCGGGGAAGGGCCCTGCGATCAAGGTGACGATCACCGGTATCGAGTCGAGTACCGGCAATGTTCGCCTGCACAGCTATTACGCGAAGAAATCGGACTGGCTGAAAAAGGGCCGTTGGCTGAAACGGATCGACATCCCCGCCAAGGCCGGCAGCATGACCTTCTGCATCCCCGTCGACGCCCCCGGCGAATACGCGCTCGGCGCGCGGCATGACAAGAACGGCAATGACGAAGACGATATCACGATCGACGGTGCAGCGATGTCGAACGATCCGCCGATCAATATCTGGAACCTCGGCAAGCCGAGCGTGCAGAAAGCCACCTTCCGCGTCGGCAGCGGCGTAACCAACGTGACGATGCGGATGCGCTATCTCTGACCGTATGCCGGAACCTATCCGGCTTCGCATTTCTGGAATGAGCATCAAGCGGCGCGATCCATGATCGGCCGCTTTTTGCTGTGCGTCGACAAGGTCGAGGGAGTGCTGCGCTCCGAAATAACAGGGTGCTAGCGACCGGCCATATCGGGAAGC
>NZ_JBCFZG010000009.1:0-1935 GCF_038594485.1 Citromicrobium bathyomarinum
TGGCGCACCCGACAGGATCGGGCTTGGCATCACCGTCTAGCAGAGCTTGTGCCAACGCCATGCGCGCTTCGCGCGAGCGTCTCGGTAAGCTGGCAAGGACGGTTTCGATCCAACGTTGGTCATCGTCATCCTGATCGTCGGATGTATCGCCGACAGCGTTTTCGGGGACGATGGTGGTCACGATGGGATCGACGTTTTCGGGGACGGTTTTGGTCATCATTCGAGCGTGGCACGGATCGTCGATTGGTCAACGATGTCGCGACGCCGGTGATGATCCGGACGACCGTGCACGGGAATAATGCAGGCGCGATCAGGATGCTCTAGAATGGGATTCTCAGTCCATGCTGCCGCGTGCATGGCCCGCTTCCCATCGAGGTCGTCGGATTGACATCGTGAGTTCCCAGCGGGGCGTTCAGCCCAACGCTGTG
The DNA here is from genome assembly GCF_038594485.1 of Citromicrobium bathyomarinum. Classification (GTDB taxonomy): domain Bacteria; phylum Pseudomonadota; class Alphaproteobacteria; order Sphingomonadales; family Sphingomonadaceae; genus Alteriqipengyuania; species Alteriqipengyuania bathyomarina_A. Next base: position 429 of record NZ_JBCFZG010000009.1, read on the forward strand.
ATGATTCCAAGATCGCTCGCCTTGCGGAGGCCGATCAGATCGATGACGGCACCGGCCTGTGCTGCGGAGAGATCAAAGCATTCGTCTTCCGGATCGGGCGCGGTGAGCAGCGTGACGCTGCCACTGGTGAGCAAGTCGCAGGATACCCCGTTCTCGATCAGGCCCGCGACATCTTCGATGACGAGCTTACGGGGGATACGGCATGCACCATCCATGAGGATTCCGTTGGCCGCAGCCGATGCAGCGACTGCTACTGCCTGACGCAGCGACAAGCTGCGTGTGCTTTTGGGGAACTTGACGGTCGGCTTGGCGATGAACTGGCCGATGGGCTTTATCACTACCGATCCCATCTCGGCGATGCCGAGCACGAAGCGATTGAGGATGGCGCGTTCTGGATTGTCTCGCGGATTCCCTCCCAGCGTTGCCGAGTGACGTTCTTTGGATATCGGTGCTGGGCCTGCGGTCGATCCACCACCTGCTGCTCGATTGGTGAGCGGCCCTCCTTCGTGCAACCGTCCGAAGTGAGTGATGAGATCGGTCTCCCGCGCATAGGCTGCGGCAGGATCATCGGTCACGAAGTCGATCTCGTAAGTCGGCGCATTACCTGATCGCCAGATCGACCGGATGACGTTCAGCTTGTGTGCGTTCGAGAGTCGGTTGTTGGGATGGCGCGCTTCGTTCTCGTGCTGAAAGACGCGCTGCCCGATCCCCTTGCCAACGTAGAAGGGCCGTCCATCTGGCCGTCGCAGAACATACACGTAGTGCTGGCTGCCTTGCCCGAGGAAGGCTTTGCAGCCCGCGCTGTCACCATGGAACAGCAGACCTAGCTGTAGGGCGCTCTGGGGCATCTTCAGGCTGCGAGTGCTCGATAGACCGAGGCGCGACCGATCTTCATCTCACGAGCGATCTGCGTGGCTCCTAGGCCCCTCTCCTTGAGCACCTTGACCTGATCGGGATCGATGCTTGTAGGGCGGCCTTTGTATCTTCCTTCCGTCTTCGCCTTGGCGATCCCTTCCATCTGACGTTCGCGGCGGATGTCGTTCTCGAACTGGGCAACTGCTCCGAGGATCGACAACATCAACTTGCCGGTGCTGGTGTCGGTATCGACGCCGCTCTGGTTGATACAGCGGAACTCGACGCCCTTGCCAGTCAGCTTCTCGATGATCCGGTGAAGATCACCCACCGACCTTGCCAGACGGTCGAGCCGAGTGACGACGAGCGTGTCGCCCTGCCGCACGAAGTCGATTGCGTTGGAGAGTTCGATCCGGTCCTTCGCCGACCGGCCTGACATCTTCTCGGCGAAGACCTTCTCGCATCCTGCTTGGGCAAGGCTCTCGTTCTGGATGTCGAGCGATTGTCCGCTCGAACTTACCCGCGCGTATCCGACCAGCATCCGCATCTCCTGTCTCGTATGGCTCTAGGCAACACGATTGCAGATGTTTCGAATCTGTCAGCAACTCATTTGAGACGAAGATTCTGCCTCAGGCCGGTGTCCCGCTCGGGCTTA